>NZ_JAFEMB010000009.1 GCF_016892705.1 Microvirga pudoricolor | reverse complement strand
CGCCCTCGTCCGAACAAACCAGACTTGGAACCCCAAACACGCTTGACACTCAACACAGTCGCTCCCCGACCACCAGCAAGGCTGGTGGTCGCTTCGCCTAAGGGAGGTTACGATGGAGCCATACAGCGTCTTGGCCGATGCCTTATCGAAATTTCACCTGGCCTCTGACCCCATCAAGGCGCTCTGCATCGTCGCCTTCGCGGCGACATTGCTCGGTGTGACGTGGTGCTTGACACGTCTCATCCGCGATGTTGTGCGGGCGCTGACGGAGCGGGGCGGAGAGGCTTACAGGGTGGAGCTGGATGGGCAGGAGCGGTGGGTGGTGCGGCGGTCGGAGGTGGAAACGAGGGACTTGCGGGGGGCCTCAGTCGCGCAAACGCACTTGCTCCCTTGTCCGGACATAACCTCCCGCCATGACACGCTCCCCCGTCATGACACCCTGCCCCGTCATGGCCGTCCCCGGACTTGATCCGGGGATCAACCCGGCCACCCACGTCTTACGACGCGGGGGCGTGGATACCCGGCTCAAGTCCGGGCATGACGGTAGCGGCGTGTGCGCTCTGACAATTCACCACGTGCTTTGACGTCTCCAACCCCACCCCGAGCGCTTCTCGAGAGTGAACTCACAACTCACCCCACGAACACAAACCTGCCCCGCCGCCCGCGCATGGATTGCCGGACGGCTTTGTCTTGCTCCCGCCATATCGATAGCCTACATATAGTTAGCGCCCTATTGATATGCAGCCTATCGAATGTCCGCCGAACGCTCCCGCCAGATCTTCGCCGACGAATTGTCCCGCGTGACCCGCAAGTGGCGCACGCTCGTGGACGCCGACCTGCGCGGCATGGGCATGACGCTCTCCCGCGCGCGGGCGATTCTCCACCTGTGCGGCCATGACGGCATCACCCAGCGGGAACTCGCGGCGGAACTCGACATCGAGACGGCCACCCTCGTGCGGCTGCTGGATGGGCTCGCCGAGCAGGGGCTCATCGAGCGCCGCGCGTCCGCAATGGACCGCCGCGCCAACACGATCCACCTGACGCCCGCCGCCCGCCGGCTCGCGAGGGACGTGCGCGCCCGCATCGACGCCATCCGGGACGATGTGCTCGCGGGTGTGAGCGCACGGGACCTCGACACCGCCGCGAGCGTGCTCGGGCGGATCGCCGCGGCCCTCGAAGAACGCGGCTGAGCGGCCCATGTCGGACACCACCAGCCCGCAGCCGCCGGCAACGCCGGCCTTCACGCCGATGCCGCCCTGGCGCGCGGCGGCCTACATGCTGGCCTCGCTCCTTCTGTCCCTCACGCAGGGGCTCGGCATGAATCTGATCACCGCGAACCTGCCGCAGATCCAGGGATCGCTCGGCGCCACGACCAACGAGGCGACGTGGCTGATGGCGGCCTACATGGCGCCCAATGCCAGCCTGACTCTGCTGCTCATCAAGATCCGCACCCAGTATGGCTTACGAAACTTCGCCGAGCTGAGCATCGTGGCTTTCCTGGCCGTGTCGCTCCTGCATTTCTTCGTGCACGACCTGCAATCCGCCCTCGTGGTGCGCTTCTTCAGCGGCATCGCGGCCGCCCCCATGTCGACGCTCGGCTTCCTGTACATGCTCGAGCCGTTCCCGCCTGCTCGGAAACTGAATGTCGGTCTCAGCCTCAGCTTGACCAACACCCTTCTCGGTCCGCCCGTCGCGCGTCTGATATCGCCCTCGCTTCTGGACATCGGCGGCTGGCACGGCCTCTACACCGCCGAGATGGCCATCGCCATGATGGCTTTCGCGGGCGTCTACCTCCTGCCGCTCGCGCCGCAGCCGCGCGCCAAGGTCATCCACTGGCTCGACCTCGTAAGCTATCTCTTCATCGCCCTCGGGTTCGGCCTCACCGCCATGGTGCTGGTGCTCGGACGGGTCTATTGGTGGTTCGAGGCGCCGTGGCTCGGCGCGATGCTGGCCGCGGCATTCGCCTGCCTCACCGTCGCGGTGCTCATCGAGCTCAACCGCGACGCTCCCCTCCTCGACATCCGCTGGCTCACGAGCCGCGACGTGGTGCATTTCACGGGGGCGCTGCTCGTGTTCCGGGTCGTGCTGTCGGAGCAGACCACGGGCGCCTACGGGTTCTTCCAGGTGCTCGGGCTGCAGAACGACCAGATGAGCGTGCTGGCGGCCGTGATCCTCGCGGCGTCCGTCGCGGGCGGCCTCGCCTGCGCGCTGGTCCTCAAGCCCGGACGGGAGCCCGCCATCCACGTCGTGTCGCTGCTCCTGCTGGCGGCGAGCGCCTACATGGACAGCCAGGCCACCAACCTCACCCGTCCGTTCGAGATGTATCTCAGCCAGGGCATGATCGCGTTCGCGGGCGCGCTGTTCCTGCCGCCCGCCATGGCGGCGGGCCTTCTGTCGGCGCTCAAGAACGGGCCGAACTACATCCTGAGCTTCGTCATCGTGTTCCTGACCACGCAGAGCCTCGGCGGCCTCCTGGGCTCCGCTGTGCTCGGCACCTTCGTGACGATCCGCGAGAAGTACCATTCCAACATCCTGGCCCAGGCGGTCACGCTCACGGATCCCATCGTGGCGCAGCGCGTGCGCCAGCTCGGCGCGGTCTATGGCCGAACGCTTACCGACAGATCGCTCATGAACGCGGAAGGCCTCGCCCTGCTGTCGCAGCAGGCCACGCGGGAGGCCAATGTGCTCGCCTACAATGACCTGTTCCTTCTCACCGCCTGCCTGGCATGCTTCGCCCTAGCGGCGCTTCTCCTCCACCTCGCCGTCGTCGCGCTGGGCAGGCACTGGAACGCTGCCCGGCCGACCGCGACAGCCTGATCGAAAGAGCCATGTCGAGCCCCAACCGGATCCTCACATCGAAAGCCAGCGCCCTCGCGGCCCTCGTCGGGATCGCGGGCGTGTGCCTCGCGCTCTATGCCTGGCGCCTGCCGCCCTTCACGTCCTCGGTCGAGAGCACCGACAACGCCTATGTGCGCGGCGCCGTGACGATGATCAGCCCCAAGCTCGACGGCTACGTGGCGGAGGTGTTCGTGCAGGATTTCATGCCCGTAACGGCGGGCCAGGTTCTGGTGCAGCTCGACGACCGCATCTACCAGCAGCGGCTCGCCCAGGCCAAGGCGACGCTTGCCGCCCAGCGGGCGGCCCTTGCCAACTCCGAGCAGCAGCGCCGCTCCAAGGAGGCCGGGATCGCGGTCAGTCAGGCCGGGGTCGACGGCGCGGAGGCGGCCCTCGCCCGCGCCTCCGCCGACTGGAAGCGGGTCGAGCCGCTGCTCGACCGGGGCATCTCCACCCAGGCTCAGGCGGACCAGTCGCGCGCGGCCTTCGAACAGGCGCAGGCGAGCCTCGCCCAGGCGAAGGCCGCCGGGGAGGTCGCCCGCCAGGATCTCGCCTCCGTCATCGTCAATCGCAACTCCCTCGAAGCGGCGGTCGCGGGCGCCGAGGCGGCCGTCAGGCTTGCGGAGATCGACCTCCAGAATACCCGCATCGTCGCCCCGCAGGACGGCGAACTCGGCGAGGTCGGGGCGCGGCTCGGACAGTACGTGACGCCGGGCACGCAGCTGATGGCCATCGTGCCGGATCGGGTCTGGATCATCGCCAACTTCAAGGAGACCCAGATCGCCCGCCTCCATGACGGCCTGCCCGCCCTCATGGCCGTCGACGCGCTCCATGGCGAGGCGATCACGGGGCGCATCGCCCGCTTCTCTCCCGCGGCGGGCTCGGAGTTCAGCGTCCTGCGGCCCGACAACGCCACAGGCAACTTCACCAAGGTGGCCCAGCGCATTCCCGTCCGGATCGAGATCGATCCCGGCCAGCCGGCGGCCCGCCGGATCAGCCCCGGCATGTCCGTGGTGGTCAGCGTGGACACGGCCGACGGGACGCCGCAAGCCACGGGCGCCGCCCCGCCCTCCTAGAGTTCTGGAACACGGGAGAGATCTTGCGCGTCTAGCACAGGACAGGGCCCCGGCGCGGGCGCCCTCCCCCAGGCTCCGGCCGGCTTCCGAGGATGGCATGAAGACGAAGAAAGCTGTGGCGACCGGGCTGGTGGGCGTCGGCCTGGGATACACCCTGTGGCGCGGCTGGGAAACCGGGATCGAGTTCGCCTGGGCCAGGGTTCTCGGACCGTCCGACCAGGGGCCCGTGGATTTCGACACGCTCAAGCGGCGTCCCCGCTCCACCGATGCGCTCGCCAGCGCTCGCGCCGTGTCGCCCCGCGCCAATCCCGACTTCGATCCGCCGGTTTTCCAGATCGACCCGGACCGGTTGAGAGCACTGGCCGCGGAGGTGATCGGATCGGAGGCCGATACCGTGAAGGTTTTCTCCGACACGGGCATCCGGCAGGACCGTTTCGTCACCCGCACCCGCCTCCTGCGGTTTCCCGCGACGGCGGATGTGCGCGTTCTCGATCTCGGCGAGGGCCGCTCGACCCTGGCGATCTATTCCCGCAGCCCCGGTCCCGGCTCCGATTTCGGCGCCAACCGCAAACGGGTGCGGCGCTGGGTGGACCGGATCGCGGAGCGCGTCGCCAAAGAGACCCCGACCCCCTAACGAGCGCTCGTTGCGCCGCGCCGCCCGGCCAGCGCCCGCAGGACGTTCGCGCCGCCCGCGATCTGCGGATTGGACGGATCGAACCCCTCGCGGCGTTCGCGCTGGGTCACGAGGTCCCGGGCACGGGCGAAGGCGGCGTCCAGGCTCGCGTCCCGGCGCAGGGCCTGGTTGAAGAACGCATCCCCGAAATAGGTCCACGTCGCCCGGTCCTCGCAGCCGAAGGACGGCTTGTCGGCGGCCGCGGCCGTGATGACGAGGGTGTCGTCGTCGGCCAGGGCCTTGGCGAAGACCCCCGAATAGCAGGCCGATACGATGAGAACCCGCAGCCGCGCCCGCATCTCGTCGAGCAGGCCCCTCACATAAGTCGGAGGCATGAGCTGCACGTTCCGGCCGCGGGTGGTCACGGCGAGCCCGTCCGGCGTCCCGTGGGAGGTGAGGAACAGCACGGCCACGTCCTCGCCCGGATCGATGACGCGTCCCACCGCCGAGGCCGCCGCCCTGGCGCTCGCGTCCGTGACGTTCATGCGGGTGCGGGTGTTGAACAGGACGATCGCGTGGCCGGTTTCGCCCAGCCGCGATTCGAGGATCTGCGCTGCGCCCTTCGCCTCCCGCTCGAAAACGCGCTGCTCGCCCCAAAGCCCAAGGGAAAGGACGTAGACATCCACGATCCCCGGCGTCGGGGTCGCAAGCGCGTAGGCGGGGCGGGCCTTGCGGCCGCGCGCGTCCTGGCCCGTGGCCGCACCCGGCAGTCCCGCCAGGAGAGCGAGGCCCAGGAGGCAGGCGGCGAGACGGCGAACGGTCATGGGATGATCCTCGAAGGAGGGCTGAACCCTAGCCGTAGCGCAGCTTCATGGCGAGGATCGCCACCACCAGCACGAAAGTGCAGCCATTGGCCAGGATGATCGGCCGGTCCCCGAGCATGATGCCGTAGACGAGCCAGAGGCCGATGCCGAGGGCCAGGAGGCTCTGGGTAATCAGCGACAGCGACTTTGTGTCCTTGGTGCGCAAGGTCTTCAGCGCCTGCGGCAGCCAACACAGGGTCGTCAGGACGGCGGCGATGAAGCCGATGATTTCAAGGCTCTGGAGCATGGTCGGGCGCGAATCGGTGAAAGCTCGCGCAGCTTTATCACGACACAAGGTTGCCCGTGCCGCTTTTCGCTGCGGTGGGAAGCCACATCGCGCGCGGCGCCGAACCGAAACGCCCGTCACGGGTTTCCTCCCCACGGGCCAAGGGGAGATTTTCCCAGGGGCCCGGCGGCCAAAGGCACACCAAGAGGTTTCCATGGACATCGCCCTCGATAAAGTCTGCGACCTGATCATCCGCGCGCGGGCCATCGACGTGAAGGAAGGCATCACCGATCCGGATTCCGGCTCGAACCCCACCGACGACGGCAATATCGACAGCCTCATGGCGGGTTCGGACGACGCTACGGAAGAAGAGGTGCGTGAGGTGATCGCGGGGCTGAACGACGACGAGCGCCACGATCTGATCGCGCTGGTCTATATCGGCCGGGGCGACATGGAGCCGGAGGAATGGGGCGCCGCCGTCCGCTTCGCCCGGGAACGGGAGGATGCGGCGAGCGTGTCCACGGCGGACTGGTTGCTCGGCATTCCCAACCTGGCGGATCTCCTGGATGAAGGGCTCAACGCCATGGGGCGGAGCTGCGCCTGAGCCGAACGGGGCGCGCCGACGCGAGACGGGCGGCGCACCCCGGCCTGGGTTTCCCCGGGCGTGACGATATGGGCCGTTACATCTTGGGCATGGCGGCGATGTCGCGAACGGTGCCGGCGACGCCCGCGATCTTGGCCACCGAGGCCGCTTTACCGGTGGCAAGATCCACCTTGTAGAGCGTGTCGCCCGCCATCAGCCAGCCGTCGTTGCTGCCCTCGCCCGCCACGATGTCGAAGGCCACCGCGTCCGCCGGCATGCCGATCATGCCCACCGAGTTGAGCACGCCGTCATTGGGCGGGGCCTGCTTCACGAGGGCGCCCGTGGCGTCGATGTCGTACAGGGTGGTCTCCTTGGCGCCCTTCATGGAGTTGGTGTAGGCGCCCGCCACGATCTTGGGCGTCTTGCCCTTGTGCATGTCGCCATCGGCGAATTTCAGGTTGCCGTCCTTCGTGACCTTGCCGTCATCGACGTTGGCCCGCAGGTTCGTCCCGTCGGATCCGATGATGCGCAGGCGGTCGGCCGCCGGATTGAAGTCGACGGTCGCCATCACGCCGGGCGACAGCATCGTGTCGAGCTTGGACTTCATGGTCGCCTTGCCGGAGGCCGGGTCGATCGTCACGACCGTGCCGTCGGCCACGACGCCATAGAGCATGCCGTCGGCGGGCCGCACGTCGATCCCCAGGAGTCGGCCCGAGATGCCGGACACCGTCATGGTGTTGCCCACCTTCTTGGCCGCCACGTCGACGATCGCGATCGTGTTGTCGCCGACGAGGGCCGCGACGGATTGGGCTTGAGCGGCGCCCGCGAGGAAGGTCGTCCCGATGAGGGCGGCGGCGAGGGTCGCGAGTTTCATGGGTGTTCTCTCCGGTTGATGAAGCCTGATCGGGAGCGACCGGCTGTTGCGCTTACCCACCGGACTCCCCTATGGATGCAGGGGCCGTCAAAAATTTTTCGCCGCCCCGCATCCGCCCGACGGGCTCGCGGGTAGGAACCTTGCCGATAGGAACCTTGCCGTTGGAGCATGACCCCACGTGACCGCAGCGCTCGGCGCATCGGCCTCCGAGGCCACCGACCTGAACGACGCCCTGCGCCGGTGCGCCGGGGGCGACCGCTCGGCCCTGCGGGCGATCTACGACGCCGAAGCCGCCCGGATGCTGGGCGTCGCCATGCGCCTGCTGCGCCGCCGGGCCTTGGCCGAGGAGGCGGTGCACGACACCTTCATGCAGGTCTGGCAGAGGGCCGCGAGCTTCGACCCCAGCCGAGGCACCGGACGCGCCTGGCTCTACACGGTCCTGCGCAACAGGGCTCTCAACATTCTGCGGGGAGAGACCCGCACCGACCTGGTGGACGATTTCGAGCCCATGGGGCTCACGAGCGAGGATGAGGACGCCGAGGCGATCATGCTGCGGCTCTCCGAGACCAGTGCCCTGAAACGCTGCCTCCAGCGCCTCGAGCCCCGCCGCCGGCAGGCCGTGATCCTGTCCTACATGCAGGGGCTCAGCCACGGGGAGCTCGCGGGCCGGATGGGTGTGCCCCTGGGCACCGCGAAGGCCTGGATCCGCCGCGCGCTCGCCACGCTTCGGGAGTGCATGGCATGACCCACCCCAGCCTCACCCACGCCGAGATGGATCGCCTCGCCGCCGAACACGTGATGGGTCTTCTCGAAGGCGAGGAGCGCCGGACAGCCGAGCAGCTCCTGGCCTCGGACCGCACCTTCCAGGACCTCATCGAGAACTGGCAGGAACGCTTTCACGAGCTCGACGCCACGACCCCCGCGGCGGCCGTCGGCGAGACCCTGTGGAGCCGGATCGAGTCGAGCCTGCCGCAGGCCGCGGCGGCCAGCGCGCCGGGCTTCTCGGGCCCTGGCCCCGTCTCGATCCTGGCAACGGCCTGGCGCAGCCTGACGTTCTGGCGGGCGGCGGGCCTCACCGGCGCCTTCGCGAGCCTCGTGCTCGCCATCGGGCTCGGGATCTTCGCCAGTCGCGCGGCGCGCCAGCCCGTGATGGTCGCCGTACTGATGACGGATGCGAACCGCCCCGCCGCCGTGGTGAACGCTTACGCGAACGGAAGCGCCGAATTGGTGCCGCTGGGAGCAATCCAGGTGCCTCCGGGCAGGGCTCTGGAGATCTGGACGCTCTGGGATCAGGCCCGGGGGCCGGTCTCCATCGGTGTCATCGATGAAGCCCGCACGGTCCGCCTCAAGCTCGAGAACCTGCCGCGCACCTCTCCCGAGCAGCTCTTCGAGATCAGTCTCGAACCGACCGGGGGATCGCCGACCGGTCGCCCCACCGGTCCCGTGCTGATGAAGGGGACGACGAGTACCGCTCTTTGATCGTATGAATGCCGCAATTGCGACAAGGATAACGGGAAGACTCAAACGACGATTCTTCAGGATAATTCAGTTACTTCATTCGGGAGTCCGATCATGTCGTCGAAGAAGCCGGGTTTGACGGGCGAACAGGGCAAGCCGCCCAACCAGGATGAGCAGGACAGGGTCGACGCCGCGCTGGACGAGGCCTTGGAGGAGACCTTCCCCGATAGCGATCCCATCAATCTCGACCAATGGACCGAGATGCGCCGGGAGCAGCATGAAGCCAACCCGCCGCAAAAGGCCGACACCGCTCCGACCGAGGAAGAGATCGACCGCATCAAGCGCTATCTCAGCGGGCCGACCTCGTTCTCGGCCTGAGCGATCCCCTCAAAATAAACGCGAGCCGCCCGCATCCACCGTTCTTCCTGCCGGGTAAATCCTCTTGAAGGATAACCTTCGATCGACGGCGAGAAAGCCTCGATCTCGTTGCACCCGATGAGGAAAGCGCCCCATGAAGATCCGTCTCACCCTGCTGGCTGCGGCCATCGCTCTCTCGTCTCCCGCCTTTGCCAAGGACACGACCAAGACCGTCGGCGGCGCGGCGATGTATTCGTCGAAGACCATCGTCGACAATGCCGTGAACTCGAAGGACCACACCACGCTCGTCAGCGCCGTAAAGGCTGCGGGCCTCGTGGATACGCTGCAATCTCCCGGACCCTTCACGGTCTTCGCGCCCACCAACAAGGCCTTCGGCAAGCTCCCGGCCGGGACGGTCGAGAGCCTCGTGATGCCCCAGAACAAGGCGGCGCTCACGGGAATCCTCACCTATCATGTGGTGCCGGGCCGCCTCACGGCTCAGGATCTGATGAAGCAGGTAAAGGCCGGCGGCGGCACCGCCATGCTCAAGACCGTGCAGGGCGAGACCCTCACCGTCAGACAGGCTGGCCGGAATCGCCTGACCGTCACGGACAAGAAGGGCGACGTCGCCACCGTCACGATTCCGAATGTTCTGCAGTCGAACGGTGTCATCCACGTAGTCGACACCGTCCTGCTTCCAGGTTGATCCGCCGGTTGCGTCCCGCTCCCGCCCAGGCGCGGGACGCTCCCGTCGTTCGGCGCGTTGCGGAGGTGCCTAGGCGGCCTCCGCGCGTGCCCTTTTGTCGAAGGGTCGATCGGAACTTCTGCCGATTTGATACATTATCATCTTGCTCCGGAGGCGCAGACCACTTACGGACCTTTCCTGAGAATTCAACAGCCTGAGGGAGCGATCCATGAGTGTATCCTGGCGCGATGCGAACCTATCGAACTGGAACAATCGGGCGGCCCTTCACGTTCGCGACGCCTCCGGATTCTACGATGTCGACGGCTTCCTGAAAGGTCAGGACGCCCTGTATCCCATCGAGGCCGGCGAGATCGGCGACGTGGCCGGCAAGAGCCTGCTCCACCTCCAATGTCATTTCGGCATGGACACCCTGTCGCTCGTGCGCCGGGGCGCCGTTGCGACCGGCCTCGATTTCTCCCCCGTGGCCATCGCGGCCGCTCGCGACCTGTCACGGCGGTCCGGCTTGCCCGCGACCTTCGTCGAGGCCGATCTCTACGATGCGCCCCGCGCCGTTCCAGGGTCCTTCGACATGGTTTATTCGACCTGGGGCACGATCTGCTGGCTGCCGGACATCCGCGCCTGGGCCGAAATCGTGGCGCAGAAGCTGGCGCCGGGCGGCACGTTCTATTTTCTCGACTCCCACCCTGCCGCCCAGGTGCTGGAGGAGCGGGACGGACGCATCGAGACGACCTATGCGTGGCGCACGCCCCCGGAGACACCGGACTTCTCGACCGAGACGCAATCCTATACGGGCGACGTGCATGCCGAGCCGACCAGCATGTACAACTGGAATCATCCGCTATCTGACATCGTCGGCGGGCTTCTGGCTTCGGGGCTCGTCCTCGAATCCTTCGCCGAGCACGAGACCCTACCCTACCGCCTCTTTCCGTCCATGGTGCCGGCCGAAGGTCGCATGTTCAGGCTGCCGGACGGTGCCGTGGCGATCCCCCTCGCCTTTTCGCTGCGGATGAGGAAGCCCGCTTCGTGACATTCGCCGGGCGCGACCTATTTGCACAGGGGGCGTCCCACAGGGGCACCTGATCTCTCTCCCACCGCGGCAATTTCAGCGGAAATCATGCGCCTACGCGAAGAAAAAGCCGAGAAGGCACGCATTGTTGATGCGAACCTCCCTATTTGGGGGGTCCCCGCAAGAGTTATTCGTCTCATATGCCATTTCGGTTAAATGCTTTGGCTTCGGGATCGGAATTACAACCTCACGTGTGTCGTGCGCTCGACTTGGCAGGGGATTAAACCTGACGGATGAGACGGTGTGTTTATTGGTTAATGCTTCGTCTCCACCGACGGTAATTTACTCGTGAGTCCAAGGCTGTATTGTTCAGTTTACGTGGACAAGCGTTACTTAAAGTCGTACCAGAACAGTAAAGGAAAGCCTGATGGACACGAAGAAGTCACCGAGCCCGATCGACCGTCACATCGGTGCCCGCATCCGCGCGCGCCGGACCCTGATCGGCATGTCCCAGGAAAAGCTGGGCGAGGCGCTCGGCCTGACGTTCCAGCAGGTGCAGAAGTACGAGAAGGGCACCAATCGCGTCGGCTCCGGACGCCTGCAGGAGATCGGCGACATCCTCGGCGTTCAGGTGACCTATTTCTTCGAAGGCCAGGACGGCGAGCGCAAGACCAAGGAAGGCAGCCCGATCGTCCAGGAGATCGAAGAGTTCCTGTCCCAGAAGGACAGCATCGAACTTCTCAGCGCTTTCAACGCCATCAGCAACGCGGACATGCGCCGCGCCCTCATCAACATGGCCCGCGCGTCGGCTGGCCTCGAGAAGGGCGATGGGATCGCCGCGCCCCTCAATGGGCGGGGACATTCCCCTCGGCGGGCCTACGCACGCAACTCGTGATCCCGATGCTGGATGCGCGGTCGGACCGCGCGACACCCCGCAGGATCGTCGGCGGATCGGGTTCGGCCGCGGGATAGGTGCCTTTCAGCACCCCGCTCGCCGATTTCCCACCCGCGCAGATCAGCCCCGCACGACCCTCCGCCTCGATCCGCACCGGCAGCGGCAGGCTTTCGGCCATGGACCGTCTCCGGATGGAGCCCGCCGACCACAGACGCGGACAGGCCTGTCGATTGCCGTCTTGCACGGGCTTTTTCCCGACGCGGCCCTCGCACCGCTCGTGA
Source organism: Microvirga pudoricolor (assembly GCF_016892705.1). GTDB lineage: Bacteria > Pseudomonadota > Alphaproteobacteria > Rhizobiales > Beijerinckiaceae > Microvirga > Microvirga pudoricolor. The sequence goes on along the minus strand of NZ_JAFEMB010000009.1, from coordinate 130,935 downwards.
TGAATGAAAGCCTCGCTGGGTGGTCTGCTGCGTGGGAATCCGCAACAGACGCTCAGCCCATATCCCCTTCGGCCATCAAGCCTCTGTAGCACCCGTGTCATCGTGCAGGAGCGATTGCACGAAAAGATTCGACAACTAAAAGTTATAGTATTACATGATGCAACCTTGGATTATTCGCCTGGGTATGCACAACCTTGCCTGTTTCCGACGTCGATCATTTCATCCGCCGCTGGTCCCCTGGCGAGGGCGGGGCCGAGCGGGCCAATTTCCAGATGTTTCTCTCCGAGCTGTGCGCCGTCATCGGCGTGGCGCCGCCGGAGCCGTCGGGCCCCGACCCGAGGCGCAACGACTACGCGTTCGAGCGCGCGGTGCGGCCTCGCGGGAGCGAGCCGCTTCAGACGCCGAAACGGATCGATCTCTACAAGCGCAATGCCTTCATCCTGGAAGCCAAGCAGTCACGCCTGCCGGGCCGCGTCAAGGCGATTCCGGGCGAGCTTCCGCGCCCGGGAATTGAGCCGCGGACCCTCGGCCGCCGCGGCGCCGCGCGGGGCTGGGACGTCCTGATGAAGAACGCCCGCCAGCAGGCGGAGGCCTATGTCTTCCTCCTCGATGCCGACCACGCGGCCCCGCCCTTCATCATCCTGTGCGATGTGGGCCATTGCCTGGAGCTCTATGCGGACTTCACGGGAACGGGCCGGGCTTACGGCCACTACCCGGACCGCAACGGTTTCCGCATCGACCTGGAGGATCTGCGCGATCCGTTGATCCGGGAGCGGCTGCGCAAGGTCTGGGAGGAGCCACACAGCCTCGATCCGGCCCGGGAAGCCGCCCGGGTGACCCGCGACATCGCCGGCCGGCTGGCCGGAGTGAGCAAGGCCCTGGAGCAGCGCGGATGCGGGACGGAAGACGTCGCGCATTTCCTCATGCGCTGTCTGTTCACGATGTTCGCCGAGGACGTGGAACTGCTGCCGCCCGACAGCTTCAAGGCGCTGCTGCAGAAGAGCGAGCAGGACCCCTCGCATTTTCCCCACCGTCTCAAGGCCTTGTGGCAGGAGATGGAGAAGGGCGAGGAGTTCAGCCACGTGGTCGAGGCGCGCATCCGGCGCTTCAACGGCGGCCTGTTCAGCGACAGCACCGTGTTCGCCCTCGGGCGCGAGGACATCGGCGAGTTGCTCGCGGCCGCGAAGCATTCCTGGCACGACGTAGACCCGGCCATCTTCGGCACGCTGCTCGAGCAGGCTCTCGACAAGACGGAGCGCAAGCGCCTCGGCGCCCATTACACCCCCCGCGCCTACGTGCAGCGCCTCGTGGAGGTCACCGTGATGGAGGCCCTGCGCGAGGACTGGCAGAAGGCGCTGCTCAAGGCCGAGCACGCCAAGGAGACCGGCGACGACAAGGCGGCCGTCGCGGCCGTGCGGGCGTTCCATGCGCAGCTCTATTCGACGCGGGTGCTCGACCCCGCCTGCGGCACCGGGAACTTCCTCTACGTGGCCCTGGAGCTCATGAAGAAGCTGGAGGGCGAGGTGCTGGAAACGCTGGCGCAACTCGGTGAGACGGAGAGCCTGCTGCTCGAGCGCGAGAGCGTGGATCCGCACCAGTTCCTCGGCCTCGAGATCAACCCCCGCGCGGCCGCCATCGCCGAGTTGGTGATCTGGATCGGGTATCTCCAGCAGCATTACCGCACGCGAAAATCCCACCCGAGCGAGCCGATCCTACGCGCGTTCGCCAATATCAATTTCGGCACCCGCCGGGGCTACGACGCCGTGCTGACCTGGGACAGTTACCCGGTGAAGCAAGCGGTGGAGAAAGACGGGGCGGACGTTGAAACCTATCCGAACGCGCGCAGGCCCGTCTGGCCGGAGGCGGAGTTCATCGTGGGCAACCCGCCGTTCATCGGCGGCAAGGACATCCGCGCCCGTCTCGGCGACGCCTATACCGAGGCACTTTGGACAACGCACAAGCACATGAACGACAGCGCCGACTTCGTCATGTACTGGTGGGACCGCGCGGCGGACATCCTGACGGCGAAGGACCCGACGTTGCGCCGCTTCGGGTTCGTCACCACCAACTCCATCACGCAGGAGTTCTCCCGCCGGGTGATGAAGAAGCGCCTGGACGGCAAACCGCCGGTCTCCCTCGTGATGGCGATCCCGGACCACCCGTAGACGAAAGCCTCGAAAGACGCGGCAGCGGTGCGGATTGCCATGACGGTGGCCGAGAAAGGCGAACGCGAAGGCGGGCTGCACGAGGTGGTGCGCGAGAGCGGGCTGGAGACGGATGAGCCGGTGGTGGAGCTGAGGGCGCGGATAGGGCGGATCAATGCGGATTTGACGGTGGGCGTGGATGTTACCAGAGTTTCATCGCTCTTAGCTGACAAAAGTCTTGCTTACATGGGATACAAACTTCACGGACAAGGCTTTGTAATCGATGCAATTCTAAAGAACGAACTTACTAGTGCATGTGCGGACAACGCAGAACAAATAGTTCGGCCATACATGAACGGGAAGGATCTCGTTCAAGGAAATCGCAGTCGATACGCTTTAGATTTATATCCGCTCGGACAAGATACAGTTCGAAAGGAGTATCCTAAAATTTATCAACATCTTTTAACACACGTAAAGCCTGAACGCGACCAAAATAGAGAGCAATTTCGTAGAGAAAATTGGTGGTGGTTTGGCCGCACTCATGCATCACAACGTGATGCATTATGCGATCTTGATAAGTACATAGGTACAGCGCGAACTGCAAAACATCGCATATTTTCGTTTCTTGAATCGAATGTAATTTCAGAAAGCAAAATTGTTATCATCGCTAGTGACGATCCAGCAGTGTTGGGCATTCTCTCGTCACGCATTCACATTGTTTACTCACTAAGAACAGGCGGCTGGCTTGGAGCTGGCAATGACCCCACCTATAATCATACGGAATGCTTTGAAACGTTCCCCTTCCCCGACCCACCCGACTCCCTCAAAGCCCAAATCCGCGCCGTTGCCGAAGAGCTCGATGCGTTTCGCAAAAGCCGCCAAGCCGAGCATCCGAAGCTGACGCTGACGCAGATGTACAACGTTCTGGAGAAGCTGAAGGTGATGGAGGCGGCGCGCCGCTCGTCCCCCTCCTCCTTGTGGGGAGGTCGAGTCGCGCAAGCGACCGGGGTGGGGGTGTGAGCGCCAACCTCTCGGAGCGTCGCGCACACACCCCCCTCTCCAACTCTCCCCCACAAGGGGGGAGAGGGCCGGTGGAGTCCGCGATGCCCCTCACGCCCGACGAGGAGCGCATCAAGGACCAGGGCCTCATCCTTATCCTGAAGGAGTTGCACGAGCGCCTCGACCGGCTCGTGTTCCAGGCCTATGGCTGGCCCGAAACGCTCTCCGACGAGGAGGTTCTCGAACGCCTCGTGGCCCTCAACGCCGAGCGGGCGCGGGAGGAGGCGGCGGGGCATGTGCGCTGGCTGCGGCCGGATTACCAGGTCCCGCGCTTCGCCAAGGCGGCGGCCGCCCCGGCCGGAGAGCTGGAACTGAGGTCGAACGTCATCGCCATCGACCGGGCCCTGCCCGATTTCCCCAAGGATCGCAACGAGGACGCTCTCGCGGTCGAGGTCGCCTTGTCGGGGGCGAACCGGCCCATGGACGCGGCGGCCATCGCGCGCGGGTTCAAGCGCGGCGGCAAACGCATCGAGGCGCGGGTGGCGCAGGCGTTGAACACGCTGGTGCGCTACGGGCGGATTTCGAAGACGCCGGACGACCTCTACCTGGCGCGAAAGGCGGCCTGAGAGCCGCTTCTCTCCACGATCCGACGCGAAATCCGAACCATCTGCCCCTGCAGAACTTGTCGAAACCGGATCCCTTGCTTTAGCTGCGCGGGACCATCGACGGGAGACCCCATGAGCATCGGCCTGATCGCCCTCTTGGACAACATCGCGGGATTGGCCAAGGTGGCGGCCGCCTCCCTGGACGACGTGACGGCGCAGGCCGCGCGGGCGGGCGTGAAGGCGGCGGGCGTGGTGATCGACGACACGGCCGTGACCCCGCGCTACGTCATGGGGTTCAAGGCGAGCCGCGAGTTGCCCATCGTGGGCAAGATCGCGCTGGGGTCCCTCAAGAACAAGCTCCTCTTCCTGCTGCCCGCCGCTCTCCTGCTCGGCCTCTTCGCGCCCTGGGCGATCACGCCGCTGCTCATGCTGGGCGGCGCCTATCTCTGCTACGAGGGCGCCGAGAAGGTGTTCGAGGCGCTGTCGCCCCATGGGGCGCACGAGCACGAGGCGGAGGTCGAGGGGCAGCCCGTCTCGCCCCAGGCCTTCGAGGACCAGAAGGTGCGGGGCGCCATCAGCACGGATTTCATCCTGTCGGCCGAGATCATGGCCATCACCCTCGGGACGGTGCCGGAGGCCTCGTTCTGGGCCCAGGCGGTGGTGCTGGCGGCGGTGGGCACGGGCATCACGGCCCTGGTCTACGGGGCGGTGGCGCTCATCGTGAAGGCGGACGACGCCGGCGTGGCGCTGGCCTGCAACGAGCGGCCCGTCTCCAGCATTTTGGGCCTTCGAACCCTGCCGGCGGGAACACCGCCGACCGGCTCGGACCGGGCCCTGGCGGGAATGACCCGCGGTTTCGGGCGCGGCCTCGTGGGGGCCATGCCGGTGCTGCTCCAAACCCTCGCCATCGTGGGCACCGCCGCGATGATCTGGGTGGGCGGCGGCATCATCCTGCACGGCCTGGAGGAGCATGGCCTCGCAGGCCCCGGGCACGCCGTAGAGGCCTGGTCCTCGGCGGCGGGCCATGCCGTCCCGGCGCTCGGCGGCTTCGTGGAATGGCTGGTCTCGGCCGCCGCCGCGGGAGCGTTCGGCCTCCTGCTCGGCGGCCTTCTGATCCCGGCGGTGCATTACGGCGTAGTTCCCCTCCTCAAGGCGTTCAGGCGGCGCTGAGGGGCCGGATCGCGCGGCCCCTCCTGTCGGTGCGCATGGGGCGTTACAGCTTGCCCAGCTTGAGGAAGATCGTCTCCCCGGAGGAGCCGTCGACACCGTCGTTATCGGTGACGATATAGGCGTCGCCGGCCTGATCCACCGCGAAGCTTTCCACCTTGTCGAGCACGTAGCCCTTTGGGGCCTTGAGCGCCGGCAGCAGGTCACGCAGCTCCGTCTTCTTCACCACCGGCAGCTCACCGCCCAAAGGCGCGGGCTTCATGTCGGCGAGCGGCACGGCATAGAGCTTCTTGACCTTCGCCTTCTCGGCGATCTGGTTGTCGCGCTCGATGATGATGACCCGGTCGCCCACGGCGGTCATCTCCGACAGGCCGATCCATCCGGCCTCCGCCTTGTCGAGGGGGTAGCTCACGGCCCCCCAGCTCTTGCTCGAAGGCTTGTAGGCCAGAAGCTTCACGTGGCCCTTCTTGTCGTCCGCCCATTCGCGCTGGACGGCGACCCAGACGGTCTCGTCCGCGCCGGTGCCCGTGACGGTCACGCCTTCCAAGCCGTAGTTCTTCGCGCCCTCCTCAAGGGCGGCCGGCAGCGAGACCTCCTCCTGGATCACGCCCTTCGCGTCCACGCGGACGAGGAGGTTCCTCACGCCCTTCTCCAGATTGCCCTCGGAGGCGAGCCAGAAGCCACCGCCGCGGGCGTTCGCGATGCCCTCCAGGTCCAGCTTCTCGGCAGCCTGGCCGTTGCGGGTCACGAGGGTCTCCGCCGTGATCAGGGCCGGGCTCCCGGTGGCGTCCACCGTGAGGATGCGGGGGGCGGCCCCATAGGCGCTGTCCGTGACGGCGTAGAGCCTGCCGGCTTGCTGCGGGTCCGCCACGAAGCCCGACAGCGCACCCCAGGCGATGGGCAGTCCGTCGGCGGCTTTCGCGGAGCGGATCGTCGGATAGGCCGGTGCGGCGCGCTCCGCGCGCCCGTAGATCATCACGTGCGGGGCGACGCCGCCCTCGCCGTGCAGGTCGATCTCGCTGGTGGCGACGAACAGGTTGCGGGACGGGATGGTGACAAGCCCCTCGGGGCCGATACCCGTGGGCAGGACCTGCAGCAGCTCGGGCGCCCCGCCCGTATCCTTGTAGACGCCCACCACGGAGGCGCGCTCGGAGCCCACGAAGATCAGGCGGTCGGCCCCGAAGGTGCCGGTTTCCAAGCCCTCGATCTCGACGCCCTTGCTGTTGCGCTTCTCGGGGTAGTGGCCCAGCGCCACGATCTCGTGCTCCAGGCTCGCGCCGGACTCGTAGGCAACGGAGCCGTCCTTGTTGAAGATCGTGAAGCCGCGCGAGCCGCCCTTCCAGTCGCCCTCGTTGGCGGTGACGAAGCGGTTGGCGTCGATCCAATGCACCGCATCGGGCTCACGAACCACGCCGGTCTTGGAATCGGTGAGGCTGATCCGGCCGTCGCGCTTGGTGTCGATGTTCTTCAGGTCCACGGCCCCGGCTGTGAAATGAGCATCGACCTTGCCGGTCTTGCCGTCCACCACGGCGATATGGTTGTTCTCCTGCAGCGTGACGACGATTTTGCCCTCGTCGTTGATGTCGACGAATTCCGGCTCCGGGTCTTCTCCGGCGACGCCTGCGAGACCTGTGAGGGACACGGTCTTCAGCGCCGCGCAATCGACGCCGCTGCCGTTCAAGGCTCCGATGACCAGGGAACCGGCAGGCATCTGCGGGAGGGCACCGTCATTAACCTTCTCGTCGCGCTCGTTCTCGATGGCGATCGCCAGGAGGCCCGCATGGGCGGCCACGGAATCCGGCTGGCCCGGCAGGGCGCATTCGGCCGTGACCGTGCGCGCCTTCAGGTCCACCAGAACCAGCTTGCCGCTCGGGCTGGTGAAGCTCTCCGAGGTGTTGATCGCCACGAAAGCCATGGGGCCGACGACCTTGACGGACGTCGGCTCGCCGCCCACCGCCAGCTTGCCGCCGGGCTTCGGATTGGCCGGATCGGTGATGTCGATGAAGCCGATCTCCTTACGGGGGCTGTCCGTATAGACCAGCAGGTTTCCGTCGTCGCTCGCCGAGATGATCTCGGCCACGGTTTCGCCCTTCTGGTCAGCATCGGCCGGGATATTCGCCGTGATCGGGAAGCTCGCGATGCGGTCGAAATATTCGGCCGCGGAAGCGCTGAGGGCGGTGCCTGACAGGAGGAGCGCGGCGAGCGGGCCGGTGACGACGGAACGGTGAATGGGACGTTTCATGGGATCCCCGCGAAATGGCTTAGGTTGGCGGGGTTCTCTTGCGTCAATCCCGTGACAGACGAATGACAGTCCGGCGCACCCTCTCGCACTTCACTTCCGGGGCCACTCGTACCATATTCGTTCCATGGCCAAATCACCCAAAAAGCCCAAGCTTTCCACCGGGAAGGCGTCCAAACCCGAGCTGAAGCCCCTGGATACCTATCTGGCCGATCTTCTCAATCCGGCGGTGAACCGGGAGCGGGAGCGGGCGGAAGGCTTCGCCGAGCGCGCGCAGGAGACCTTTGCGCATGGCGACGTGACCGACGTCGACCCGGCGCTCGCCAAGAAGCTCGGCCTGAAAGGCCCCGACGACGGCCCGGACGTGCCTGCTGATCTCGGCGATGCGGCCCCGGACGTGAACGGCGTGTCGGCCACGGTCGATGCCCTGTCGAAGCTGCTCCTGGAAGGCGATCCGCGCTTCAAGAACGGCGTGGCCTGGGTGCCCCACCGGCCCGCCCGACCGGACAAGTCGGAAGGCGGCATTCCGTTCAAGATCAAGTCCGACTTCACGCCCTCCGGCGATCAGCCCACCGCCATCGCGGAGCTGGTGGACGGGGTGCGGCGGCAGGAGCGCGACCAGGTGCTGCTCGGCGTCACGGGCTCGGGAAAAACGTTCACCATGGCGCAGGTGATCGAGGCGACGCAGCGCCCGGCGCTGATCCTCGCACCCAACAAGACGCTGGCGGCGCAGCTCTACGGCGAGTTCAAGTCGTTCTTCCCCGACAACGCGGTGGAATATTTCGTCTCCTATTACGACTACTACCAGCCCGAAGCCTATGTGCCGCGCTCAGATACCTTCATCGAGAAGGAATCCTCCATCAACGAGCAGATCGACCGGATGCGCCACGCGGCGACGCGCGCGCTCATCGAGCGCGACGACGTGATCATCGTGGCGTCGGTGTCGTGCATCTACGGTATAGGCTCGGTGGAAACCTACACGGCCATGACGTTCTCGGTGAAGGTGGGCGAGCGCATCGAGCAGCGCCAGCTCATCGCCGATCTCGTGGCCCTGCAATACAAGCGCATCCAGAACGATTTCGCGCGCGGCACGTTCCGGGTGCGCGGCGATTCCATCGAGCTGTTCCCGGCCCACCTGGAGGATCGCGCCTGGCGCATCGGGCTGTTCGGCGACGAGATCGAGAGCATCGTCGAGTTCGATCCGCTCACGGGCAAGAAAACCAACGACCTGCAATTCGTGAAGGTCTACGCCAACTCGCACTACGTGACGCCGCGCCCGACCCTGCAGCAGGCCGTGAAGGGCATCCAGGACGAGCTGCAGCACCGCCTGCGCGAGCTCACCCGCATGGGCCGCCTGCTGGAAGCGCAGCGGCTGGAGCAGCGCACGCAGTTCGACCTGGAGATGATCGAGGCGACGGGCGCGTGCAACGGCATCGAGAACTATTCGCGCTATCTCACGGGCCGCAAGCCCGGCGAGCCGCCGCCGACGCTGTTCGAATACCTCCCCGACAACGCGCTGGTCTTCACCGATGAGAGCCACGTGACCGTGCCGCAGATCGGCGGCATGTATCGCGGCGACTTCCGCCGCAAGGCGACGCTCGCCGAATACGGCTTCCGCCTGCCCTCCTGCCTCGACAACCGCCCCTTGCGCTTCGAGGAATGGGACGCCATGCGGCCGCAATCGGTGCACGTGTCGGCCACACCCGCCAAGTGGGAGATGGAGCAGACCGGCGGCGTGTTCGTGGAGCAGGTGATCCGCCCCACGGGCCTCGTGGACCCGGTGGTGGAGATCCGCCCCGCGCGCTCCCAGGTGGACGACCTGCTGGGCGAGGTGAAGGAGCTCGCGGCGAACGGCTACCGCACCCTCGTCACGACGCTCACCAAGCGCATGGCCGAGGACCTCACCGAATACCTGCACGAGAACGGCGTGCGCGTGCGCTACATGCACTCGGACATCGACACGCTGGAGCGCATCGAGATCATCCGCGACCTGCGGCTGGGCGCGTTCGACGTGCTCATCGGCATCAACCTGCTGCGCGAGGGCCTCGACATTCCCGAATGCGCGCTCGTGGCCATTCTCGACGCCGACAAGGAAGGCTTCCTGCGCTCAGAGACGTCCCTGGTGCAGACCATCGGCCGCGCGGCCCGTAACGTGGAAGGCCGCGCGCTGCTCTATGCGGACAAGATCACCGGCTCCATGGAGCGCGCCATCGCGGAGACCACGCGCCGCCGCGAGAAGCAGCTCGCCTACAACGCCGAGCACGGCATCACGCCGCAAAGCGTGAAGAAGAACATCGCCGACATCCTGGAGAGCGTGTACGAGCGCGACCACGTGTCGGTCGATACGGGCATGGCCGACCGCACGGTGGGCCACAATCTCAAGGCCGTCATCGCCGATATGGAAAAGCGCATGCGCGAGGCCGCCGCGAACCTCGAATTCGAGGAGGCCGCGCGCCTGCGCGACGAGCTGAAGCGCCTGCAGGCCACGGAGCTTGCGGTGAGCGACGACCCGCTCGCGCGCCAATCCGACGTGGAGCGCGAGGCGGGCCGCTACAAGGGCTCGCGCAAATACGGCGCGAGCGCCAACCTGCCGCCCACCGAGCGCGGCGGCGATCCGGCTAAAGCGGGCCAGGATTCCGACGATTGGGGCCCGACCGGCAAGGGCGTGTCCGACGAGGGCACGCGCATCCGCAAGCCCGGCCTCGACGAGATGGGCCCCGGCACGGACCGCGAGGTCCCCCTCAACTTCCGCGAACGCCCCCTCCCCCGCTCCACGCAGGGACACGGCGGCCAGAAGCCGAAATACAAGGGACGCAAGGGGCGGTAGGGTGCACTGCCCCTCTCCCCTCCCCCTTGTGGGGAGGGTCGAGTCGCGAAAGCGACCGGGGTGGGGGTGTGAGCGCCGAACCGATGAAGGTTAGCGCCGACACCCCCATCCCCAGCCCTTCCCCACAAGGGGGAAGGGAGCAGGTCGGCCTTCCCCCAATCAGGAGCCCCCATGCCAACCCTCACATCTTTCCCGTCCGGCGGGAGCGCCGTGATCATCGGCGCGACGGGCGGGATCGGGGCGGCGCTGGCGGAGGCGCTAGACCACGCCCAAACCTTCACGCCCGTCACGCGCCTGTCGCGGCGGGGCGAGCCCGCCCTCGACATCACCGACGAGGCCAGCATCGAACGGGCGGCGGAGCACCTCGCGCGCCTGCCGCCGCCGCGCCTGATCCTCGATGCCACGGGCCTACTGCACGGCCCCGGCATCAGCCCGGAGAAGTCCTGGCGCGACATCGATCCCGAAGCCTTCGCGCGCTCCTTCGCGGTCAACGCCACCGGTCCGGCGCTTCTCATGAAGCACCTGCTGCCGCTCCTGCCGCGCACCGGCAAGGCCGTGTTCGCCACGCTCTCGGCGCGGGTGGGCAGCATCGGCGACAATCGCCTCGGCGGCTGGTACGCCTACCGGGCCTCGAAGGCCGCCCTCAACCAGTTCGTCCACAGTGCCGCCATCGAGCTGAAACGCCGCGCCCCGGAGGCCGTGTGCGTGGCGCTGCATCCGGGCACCGTCGACACGCCGCTCTCGGGCCCGTTCAGCCGCGCGGGTCTCGACGTGCAAGCCCCCGCCACCGCCGCCGCGCGCCTGCTCGCGGTCATCGACGGGTTGGACGCGGGCCGGACGGGCGGCTTCTTCGATCATCGCGGCGACGTCGTGGCGTGGTAAGGGCGGCCAAGCCCCATCGTCATCTCCGGGCTTGACCCGGGGACCCACGCCCCGCGACACCCGCGAAAAATCGTCCGCCCCGCGTGTCGGATCCGGGCGCGCCCGCGCGTCTTCCAGGCAGAGCGGCGGCGGCGCACCCCGCACCGCCCCGAAACCCCGCGCCCGCGCCCAGGAGCCCCTCATGACGAACCCGTCCCGGCCTGCCACCTCCGGCCCCTCGATCTCCCCCTGCCTGTGGTTCGACGGCGACGCCGAGGAGGCGGCGCGGTTCTACGTGTCGCTGGTCCCGAATTCCCGCATCGACCGCATCCAGACGAACCTCGTCGACAGCCCCTCGGGCCCCGCCGGCAGCACGCTCCTGGTGATCTTCACCCTGGCGGGCCAGCGCTTCATGGCGGTGAACGGCGGCATGCGGATGGAGTACACCCACGCGCTCTCGCTCCTCATCGAATGCGACACGCAAGCCGAGATCGACAGGCTCTGGGACGGCCTCCTGGAGGGCGGCACGCCGGAGCAATGCGGCTGGCTCAAGGACCGCTGGGGCGTCTCCTGGCAGATCACCCCCCGGGCGCTGGGCGACCTGCTCGCCACCCCCGACACCGCCCGCGCCGCGCGGGTGATGCAGGCCCTGTTCGGGATGGTGAAGATCGACGTGGAGGACCTGCGCCGGGCCTGGGAGGGGTGAGGCGAGCGCAAGCTGGAAGAGACGCCAAGCGTCCCGTGCACGCCCTCACGACCGGGGCGTGACCCGGCGACCTCCCAACCAGAAACGTCATCCCCGGGCTTGACCCGGGTATCGGCCCGACCGCTTCCCAACGCGCCGCCGTCATGGCCGTCCCCGGACTTGGTTCGGTGATCAGCCCGGCCACCCACGTCTTGCGACGCCGCCCCTGGATGCCCGCCTCCCAGCGAAGAAAGCGAGCGCGCAACGACCGAACGCCCCGACATCACCGGTTGATCGCCCGGCCACCCTCACCGCCGTCATGCGCGGCCCCGAGCCGCGCATCCACGTCTTGCGACGCGGGCCGTGGATGGCCGGGTGAAGCCCGGCCATGACGGTGGGAGGACTCTCGAGCGACGCATCAACCGAAAATCTGCATCGCTCCGGATTTAGCAATCGCCTTAAGCCACTCTACGGTTCACTGAGATGACACGGATAGCGCCAAACTATCTTAAGAAGAACCCCAACGAAGTGGTCAACCCTGCGTAGGCAGCAACTTGCAACCCGTGACAGAGGTTCGATTTCACTAATGCGCATCTACTCTTAAACCACTAACTGGCTCTAGCTATCGTAAGAAGTCATTCGATTTTATTCTCGTTCAATCCAGCCTGTTATGAAGACACCTATATAAGCACCAGCACACTCCGGATATGCAGATTTAAAAAGATCCCACCACCGATTGCTGAATAAAAAGATTCTTGCAATTATATGTTTCGAATCGCGAAGGATTTTAGGACTTCGCGCGGATCTCTAAATGGAGCTTAATTTTTTTCCTTGGTTCAAGAAAATGGCCGAGCCTCCAAGTCTTAATGCCTCTCTACAGGCAATATCTCGACGCGCTGAGAGGCTGGATCCTAAACAACAGGCCGAAACCTATGTTTCATTAGGCGGGATCGAGCACACGCTACTCAATCCAGATCATAGTATAATCTACGGTCGAAGGGGTACGGGAAAAACTCACATTATATCTTTTGTCGCCAGCAGAGCGCGTTCAAACGGGGACATTGCAGTAGTAATTGACCTTCGAACTATCGGGTCTAACGGATATATATACGCTGACGAGTCCCTTCCAATTACAGAAAGAGCAACAAGGATACTTCGAGATTTTACTGCTGCGATTCACGACGCTCTGTTGGAGAATTTTACTGCACCTTCAAGTACTCTGAAAATTGATCGCTTTTCCTCAGCTCTTGATGCATTAGCGGATTCAGTGAAGGAGGTAATTGTTAGGGAGCAAGTTGAAGAAAAAATCGGCTCTCAAACGTCCGATGCCATAAGCGGCTCAGCTGAGGGCAAGATCTCGCTGTCACCAGCTTCTTTGGGAGGTGGAGTTATCGCCAAGGGCGAAGCTAGGCATACCATTGCAGACAATCGAGAGTATCTAGTAAAAGGCCGCCCTACATTATCAATAAACATTGGCGGAGCAAGCAAAGCTCTCGCACAAATAGGGATAAGGCTCCAGTCTAGGGTCTGGTTCATGATTGACGAGTGGAGCACCGTGCCTGAAGTGCTTCAACCGTTTTTAGCAGATTACATAAAGCGCGTATTATTTCCGATACAAAATTTCTCAGTGCATATAGCTGCGATTGAGCAGAGGGCAAACTTTCGCATAGGCGAAGGAGCAACCAGTATAGGTATTGAGCTTGGCTCTGATGCTTTTGCTGATGTCAATCTAGACGATCAACTTGTGCTTGAAAATGATGCTGAGAAAGCAACTAATTTCTTCAAGCAACTGATATTCCGGCATTTCAACGCGGTTCACACGGCAGCAGGTGGCAAGGCGTTCGATACGGCCGACGAATTCGTGCGAAATGCATTCACGCAGGAACCAGCTTTCAGAGAGTTAGTGAGGGCGTGTGAAGGTGTTCCGAGGGATGCCATCAACATTCTGCAGATAGCTGCCACTCGAGCGCAAGACGAACGTATTTCCGTTTCTCACATCCGTAGCGCAGCCCACGATTGGTACGAACGTGATAAAGCTAGCTATCTAAACAACAATCAACAAGCAGCGGAACTTCTACATTGGATTATTGAGAGTGTGATTGGGGCAAGAAGAGCCAGAGCTTTTCTAGTACGTAGCGATTTGCGAAACGACATCTTGGAGCGTCTATTCGATGAGCGCATCCTGCACATAGCGAAGAGGTCTTATTCAGCCAAAGATGAAGCTGGGACTCGCTATAAGGTGTGGAAGCTGGATTATGGAAGTTATGTAGACTTAATTAATACATCGCGGGCTCCTATAGCATTTTTGCCAAATGCGGAGACTACGTCTGAGGCATCGATTAACGTTCCTGAAGATGACTTTCGTGCAATTCGCCGATCGATACTTGACATAGATTCATTTTATGCACAGCGATCTATAGACCCGCCCTAAAAATCCCCATAATCGGCTTTTCTGATTTCAGAAAATATATCGCTCGGCTCGATTTCAAGAACTTCAGAGACCTCTATAAATTCGATTAAATCCAAACGTCGCTCGCCGCTTTCGTATTTACTGACATATGTTTTATACTTACCTAGTTTTTCGCCCAGCTCTTCTTGGGTCAACCCAGCTTTCTTACGAGCATGCCTCAGGAGCATGCAAAGCCTCTCCTGCCGCGTTGTGTGAATACTTTTCATCGCTCCGCCCATGCTGAAGGCGGTCAGCGAAATATCCCGATTTAGGGGATAGACCAAAAGAGGCGAAATATCCTATTATAGGGAATTATCGTGAGCTTCATTTTCATTTGATGACCCACCCAACCTCCTGGAAACGCTCCCGCACCGCCCCGCTCTGGCAACGCCTCGACCCGGCCGGGGCGCGGCGGGTCATGGTGGATACCTACGGTGACGAGGCGGGGGCGGAGATGTTGCTGCGGGCGTTCCTGTGTGAGCGGGACCGGGAGCCGGAGGCGGCGCGGTTCTGGTTGCGGGTCTATGGGGCGCTGGACGCTCCGAGGGGCCGGACGCCGGAGGTGGCGGCAAAGGGGTGAGACGGGACCGGAGGTGTGTCCGGAGCAGGTGCGGCGTCTCGCGGCTCCTGCCCGGCGATGCGCCCCGGGGCCGTATCCCCGGGCCCCTTGCGGTGGAGCCAATCCCCGAAGCCCAAGCCCCAAGGTTTAGACCCCGGAACGAAGCCCCGGGGTTGAACCCCGGAGCCCGTGCGGCCGTCTCTGGCCCTTGCGCCCTTGCCCTTGCCCCTTCCCTTGCCTCCTGCCCTCGCCTTCCCGTGCTCAGAGCACGAAGTCGGTGGCGGCGAGCGTCACGGCGCCTTTGAGCGCGACGATGAAATCGGCGAGGCCGTCGCCGTTCACGTCGCCCCGCACGAGGGTGCGGTCCCCGGCGCTGCTGGCGCGCAGCTCTCCCGCCGTGCCGCTGAAGGCGGCGGCGCCGATGAAGCTGAAGGCCTGGTCGCCCACGAGCGCCGCGTTGGCGTCGAGGCCCGACATGTCGATGCGGTCGCCCTGCGCCTGGGAGAAGTCCTGGATCAGGTCCCGGTGCACGGTGCGCACCGCGCTGTCGGCAAGGGTCGAATAGACGAAGCTGTCCGCCCCGTCGCCGCCCGTGAGGATGTCGGATCCGGTGCCGCCGATCAGGACGTCGTTCCCCTGGTCGCCCGAGATCGCGTCCTTGCCGCCGCCGCCCACGAGAAGGTCGTTCCCGTGGCCGCCCATCAGCACGTCGCGGCCCGCGCCGCCGTCGAGGACGTCGAGCCCGCGTCCACCCTCCAGCAGGTCGTTGCCCGCGCCGCCGGTGAGCACGTCGGCCCCGCGTCCGCCGAGCAGGTGGTCGCTGCCGTTGCCGCCCACGAGGGAGTCGTTGCCCCGGCCGCCCGACAGGAAGTCGTCGCCATTGCCGCCGCGCACCACGTCGTCGCCCCGGCCGCCGTCGATGTAATCCGCCGCCGAGGTGCCCCGCAGCAGCTCGGACCGGTTGGTGCCCTGGATGCCGCCGATCTGCTCCACCTTCACGGAATCGATCCAGAACTCGAAGGTCTGGTTCTGGCCCGGCGTCGCCGCGGCCTTGAGGGTGGCGCTGCCCGTGGCCCATTGGACCGGCGGGCCCCAGATGTTCAGGTGCATGAACATTGCCTTGTCGGGCACGAGGCTCGTCTCCGTGCGCACCACCTCGCCGTCCACCAGCCAGCGCACCGCGTTGGGCAGCCACTCGATGCGGTAGGTGTGCCAGTCGGTGAGCGACCCGGTCACCGGATAGGATTTCGGGTGCCCCTCGCCCAGGGGCTCGTTGTGGTAGATGTTGGTCTGGATCTTGCCGAGATCGTTGGAGAGCGCCTCGAAGTCGATCTCGTCATGGGTGTTGGCGGGACCCGCGAAGGTGAAGAAGCCGCCGATGATGCCCGCCTGGTCCTGGTTGTAGCGGGCCCGCGCCTCGAAGGCGAGGCCGGAGCCCACCGCGAAGGTCTGCTGGGTGATGGCCTCCGAGCCCACGAGGGTCTGGTGGGTCGCGTCCGTGGGGTTGTAGGTGTCGAGCCGCAGGCGCAGGGAGCCGTCCTGGGCGCTGGGCAGCTCCTGGCGCTGCTGGGTGCGGCCGTAGAACGAGCCGCCGCTCGAGAACTGGTTGTAGTTCCACTTGGCCGCGCTGATCGGGCCGTTGGTGGAGAAATCGTCGGAGAAAATCACCGTACCGGTTGCCATCGTTCATCCTCCCTGGCGCGCGAACGCGCTCCCCACGCGGCGGCGCAGGGCCTCCGGTGGACCACGACCTGTTGATGCGAGACGGACTTTTCTGGATTGGCGATTGGCCGTGAGATTATCCGAAGCGTGACGTTTGGGAAGATGGAATTTCACGGGCCTGGCGCGGGCAGCCGGAGACTGTCCCGGGGCGACTGCGCGGCCGCCTCCCGCACTGCACCATGACGCGGGCGCCGCAGCCGGGCTCCTCCCCGTTTCGAGGGGGTGAAACGGCGTGCAACACGGTGCAACGCGTTGCGCGGACGTTTTAACGAACGCGGGCCCAGGTGTTTGAATACAGGGGCTTTTTCGGACTTTTCGTGCGGCTTTCCCCCGGCCGCGCCGGGGACGGGTCGCAAGTCTCCCGTTACGGTTCTTGCGCGCGAAACGGAGGTTGGCGAGCACCCTTTTCGCACGCCCGGGGGAAATAGGGGAAGCCGGGAGAGGGTCCCGGCCCCGCGCCGTCCGTCAGGCCGGCACGGCCCGGGGCTTGTCCATCGGGGCGAACAGGCCGTCCTCGCCCTTCTGCATGTCGACCTGCCGGTCGTGGAAGGCCGTCAGCGTCGAGCGGTGGCCGATGGACACCACGGTGGTGTCGGGCAGCTTGTCCTTGAGAACCTTGTAGATTTCCGCCTCGGTCGGCTCGTCGAGGGCCGCCGTGGCCTCGTCCAGCAGGAGCCAGTCGGGCTTGGCCAAGAGCGCCCGGGCCACCGCCACCCGCTGCTGCTCGCCGAGCGACAGGGTCTGGGCCCAGGCCCGCTCCTCGTCGAGCCGGTCGGCGAGCGCCGGCAGCTTGGCGGCGCGCAGGGCCTCGGCGATGGCGGCGTCCGGGTACTGGCCCTTCTCGCCCGGATAGGTGACCGCCGCCCGCAAGGACCCCATGGGGATGTAGGGCCTCTGGGGCAGGAGCATCATGGTCTGGCCGTCCGGCACGTGAATCCGGCCTTTCCCGAAGGGCCAAATGCCGGAAATCGCCCGGAACAGCGTGGATTTGCCGGACCCCGACGGGCCCGTGAGCAGGGTCGCCTCACCCTTGCGAAAGCTCACGCCGTCGGCCCGCATGAGCACCCGCCCGTCCGGCAGCGCCACCTGGACGCCCTCCACGGACAGGTCCCGGTTCCGGCCCGGCGTCAGCGCCACGTGGTCCCCGGCCTGCGCGCCCTGGCGCACCGATTCGATGGCCGACTCGAAGGTGATGAGCCGGTCCACCACGGCCTTGTAGTTGGCGATGGTCGCGTAGGACGTGATGAAGAAGTCGAGCGCCCCCTGGACGCTGGAGAACGCCCCCACGGTCTGCTGCATCTGGCCGAGCGTGATCTTGCCGATGAAGTAGTACGGCGCCGTCAGGATGTAGGGCACCACCACGTTGGCCTGGAAATAGCTCGACTGGAACACCTGGAGCCGCATGACCCGGCTCACGATTTGCATGAAGTTGCGCACGATCATGTCGAACCGGCCCCTGAGAGCCTGCTCCTCGGCCTTCTCGCCGTCGAGCAGGGCCACCTGCTCGGTGTATTCGCGCAGGCGCGCCAGGGAGAAGCGATAATCCGCCTCGACCCGCTCCTGCTGGAAATACAGGCGGATCAGGGGCCGGCCGATCACGTGGGTGAGCCAGGTGCCGAGCGCCGCATAGGCGATACACACCCAGACCAGCAAGCCCGGCACCGGGGTCTCGGAGCCCGGCAGGGTGAAGCCCGCCGACAGGGACCACAGGATCGCGATGAAGGACACCAGGGTGGCGGACTGGTTCATCAATCCGATGGAAAGGGTGTAGGTCTGGTCGATGTAGCTGCGCAGGTCGTCGGCGATGCGCTGGTCCGGGTTGTCCGCCTCGCGCCCCACGAGCTGCATCCGGTAATGGGTGCCATCCTTGAGCCATTCGTGGACGTACAGGCCGTTCAGGTACGAGCGCCAGCGGATCCGCAGCACGTATTGCGAGACGATCTCCACCAGCGCGATGGAGATGAACACCGTGGCCAGCGGCACGAAAATCCAGAAGAGCTGGTACCAGAACGCGCCCGCGTCCTTCTCCTGAAGCGCGTTGAACATGTCGCGGCCGAAGAAGTTCAGGCGCACGTTCAGCGCCACCTGGCCCAGGTTGATCGCGATGAGGAAGCCCAGCAGCGCCGTGCCGATCAGGCCCTCGGAGGCCCGCACCGGCCCGATCAGGGGCAGGCGGATCTCGCTCGGGGCCTTGGACGTGAAATACCGGTCGGCGATGCGCATGATCGCCTGGATCACCGGAATGCGGGACACCCCGTAGATCACGAAGGCGAAGATCGTGGCGCCCACCGCCATCGAGACCGGGGGCACGTAGCCCTTCAGGTCTCCCGTGATCCCCCCCGTCGCATCCGCCACCAGCAGGGCCGCGAAGATGAACTCCACCATGGCCAGCATGAAAACGAAGACCTGGAGGAACCGGGGCATGGACCGGGACAGCACCAGCGCCAGGCTCAGGCCCAACAGCGAAAAGGGCAGCAGGATCGAAAACGGAAGCGTCTCTCCCCACCGCAACCCGAAGAGCGCCAGTCCCGCCACAGCGGCCACGATGCCGGCCTTGATCATGAAGACATTCCTTAAAGGTAGCGAAGGATCCGTTTAAGCGGAGGAGCACGAGCCGATCAACCGAGCATATGGCGCTTTTGCGGTCGAGGACCTATCTGACCCATTACAATTCGGACACGTTGCCTCGAGCAAACTTCTATTCAGCCCAATCTGAAGCCAGAAATCGTTCCACAAAACAGAATATTCTTTATAACGGACAAATCCGTTGACATGAGGAACGAAATGGCGCATTTGTTCGCAACTGCAACATGAGACCGTTATGAACGCTCCCTTGGGATATCTCGGCGATCAATCGTTCCAACGCCTCGCGCCCGTGGAATCCATCGTGCGCCTGGAAGGCGTGTCCAAGGTCTATCCGGGCCGTCATGGCGAGCCCGTCACCGCTCTCGAAAGTATCGATTTGTCAGTGCCTCAAGGCTCGGTCTTGGGTGTCATCGGGCGCTCGGGCGCGGGCAAGTCGACACTGATCCGTCTCGTCAACGGATTGGATCGTCCAAGCTCGGGCCGGGTGATCGTGGACGGATCGGACATTGCGGCGCTGCCGGAAACGGCCCTGCGTCATGCCCGCCGCTCGATCGGCATGATCTTTCAACACTTCAACCTGCTGTCCTCCCGCACCGCCGGCGACAATATCGCCCTCCCTCTGGAGGTTGCGGGCTTCGATCGAGCTGCGATTGTGAAGCGCGTTGCCGAGTTGCTCGATCTCGTGGGCCTGTCGGACAAGAAGGACCGTTATCCGTCCGAACTGTCGGGCGGCCAGAAGCAGCGCGTCGGCATCGCACGAGCCCTTGCGACCTCGCCCAAGGTTCTCCTCTCGGACGAAGCGACATCGGCCCTTGACCCTGAAACGACCCGCTCGATCCTTGACCTGCTCACGCGCATCAATCGCGAGCTCGGACTGACCATCCTGCTGATTACCCATGAAATGGCGGTCATCCGCTCGATTGCGAAGGAAGTCGCCGTGATCGAGGCAGGACGCATTGTCGAGCAGGGCGATGTTTTCGACGTTTTTACGCGCCCGCAACACGACATCACGCGATCCTTTCTGGCGGACGAAGCCGGTCGCGCGCTACCGCTCTATGTGGCGAACCGGCTTCTGGACTCGCCGGTTTCCGGTGGGCAGGCCGTCGTCCGGATCGGCTTTCGCGGCCCCCATGCCACGGACCCCGTCCTGGCGCGCCTCGCCCGCGACCTCAACGTCGAAGCCAATATTCTGGCGGGCTCCGTCGACGAGATCGCCGGCCGCCCATGCGGCACCTTGGTGGTTGGGATCGCAGAACACGCCCTCGAAGCAACTCTTGGCTTTCTCGAAGCCCGCGGGCTCGACACGGAGGTGATCGGCCATGTCGCCTGAGATGATCCGCCTGATCGCCGGCGCCACCGGCGAGACCCTTCTGATGGTTGCGATCTCGGCCGGAATCGCAACGCTCTTCGGCCTGCCGCTGGGCGTTTACCTGGCCACCAGCGGCAAGGGCGAACTGTATGCGGCCCCCTGGGTGAACCGGGTCCTTGGCGTGATCGTCAACGCGACCCGTTCGACGCCGTTCATCATCCTAGTCGTGGCCATCATCCCGTTCACGCGCCTGATCGCCGGCACATCGATCGGCACCAACGCGGCCATCGTGCCGCTCACCATCGCGGCAATCCCGTTCATCGCGCGTCTCATCGAGGCCGCGATTCGCGAGGTCGATCAAGGCTTGATCGAAGCCGCACGGGCCTTCGGTGCAAGTCCGCTCCAGATCGTCACGAAAGTTCTCATTCCCGAAGCACTTCCCGGCATCGTGCTCGGCCTGACCCTGGCCGTGGTGTCGCTCATCGGTTTCTCGGCGATGGTGGGCGCAGTCGGCGGAGGCGGTCTTGGCGATCTCGGCATCCGGTACGGTTACCAGCGCTTCATGCCAGAGATGATGCTCGCCGTCGTCGTCGTCCTCATCGTTCTGGTGCAGCTTGTTCAGAGCGTCGGCGACCGGTTGGCCCGTCATCTCAACAAGCGCATCCGTCACGCCTAAGTCAGGTTCATTTCAAGGAGTAGCTCATGTCGTTGAAAAAGCTTACCGTCGCGGCCGTCCTATCGTTGGCGTCCCTGCCGGCACTCGCTCAGACGCAGACGATCCGCGTTGGCGTGACACCCGGGCCTCACGCGCAGATCCTCGAAGCGGTCAAGCCGATCGCGGCCCAGAAAGGCCTCGATATCAAGATTATCGAGTTTTCCGATTACGTCGTGCCGAACACGGCTCTGGCCGACGGCGAGCTCGAGGCCAATTCCTTCCAGCATACGCCATATCTCGACAACCAGAAGGCCGACCGGAAGTTCAAGATCGAGAAGGTGGCCGAGACCGTCAACTTCCCGATCGGGATCTATTCGAAGAAGGTCAAGAGCTTCGAAGCACTGCCCGCCGGCGCGAATATCGCGATTCCGAACGATCCGACGAATGGCGGCCGCGCGCTCCTGCTCCTGCAGGACAAAGGCGTCCTCAAGCTGAAGGACGGCGTGGGCTTCAAGCCGACCGTTCTCGACATCACCGATAACCCGAAGAAGATCAAGATCACCGAAATCGATGCTGCCCAGGCGCCTCGCGTGCTGGACGACGTGGACGCTGCGATCATCAACACCAACTATGCCACCCAGGCCGGCCTCGATCCTGTCAAGGACGCCCTCACACGCGAGAATCCCAAAGGTCCCTACGTGAACATTATCGCGGTGCGCGCCGAGGATAAGGACAAGCCGTGGGTCAAGACCTTCGTCGAGGCCTATCACACGCCCGAGGTGAAGAAGTTCGTGGATGAGAAGTTCAAGGGCGCGGTCCTCACGAGCTGGTAAGTTCTCCTAGTGGAGAACGAACAGGCCGGGTCGGTGCCCGGCCTATTTATTTCTGGCGAAGCTCGCGGAGATTCGATCCGGCCGATGTCATGCGACCGGACCGCTTGGCGATCACGGCCTCGCGCAAGGTTCGAGCGGCGTTGGCGACCTCTTCCTGCACGGCCTTGTCGGCATCGAGTTCCTCGTGGCTCGTCGCATACGGCTTCCAATAACCGATGTAGCGATCAACCTCCGCCAGGTCGCCGGCGGATTCGAGCTCCATATCCTGCAGCCAGTCGACGAGATTGCGCCTGAGAGATTCGGCGCCAGCAGAATCGCCGTGTGTCACGACCGCGAATTGACGGCCCGAAAGGTGCCGCGGGTAAGGCCAACCTGCAAGCTCAAGCTCTTTTGCGAGTTGCGCCTTCTTGCCTTGCGTGCTCGTCGGGTCGGGATTGCCGCCGTCGGCGCACACGAGGCGGTCAATCATGAGCTTCAGCAGTGACGTGGCCTGGTACCAGTTGACCGGCGTCACGATCATGATGCCGTGCGCGCGCACCCATAGCGGATAGATGTCGTTCATCCAATCGTGAGTCTGTCCGAGCGAATAGTTCGGGTAGCAGGAACACGGCCAATGACAAAGCGCTGCGGAGGTCGAGAAGCAGGACTTGCACGGGTGGATCTCACGCCCGTATTCAGCCGTCAGCCGGCTAAGGTCGAGAACTTCGACCTCGACATCACCCTGTTCGGACAGAGCAGCCTTGGCGATCTGCACGAGGCGGTAGCTCTTCGACATCTCGCCCGGACAAGTATGCTCGTTGCGGGCCGATCCATTGATCAGGAGAACGCTGTTGGGAGAGGCCTTGTCCTCGTGTCGCTCCTGGGCTTTTCGAATGGCCTCATGCGCGGCGATCCAGTCGACGGCGAGGTCGTAGTCGGGATCGGCGAAACCCGGCCCGGCCTTGCGTGTGCGAGGGCTCTTGCGATGATGGCTGTACCCATCCCAGGCCGCTGTTGAGATGCGATACAGCTCCTCCTTCAGGGATTCGAAAGCCGGATCCTGGAACTGGCTCAAGAAGCGGGCACGGAACTCCGACTCGCTCAAGGTCGGATCGGGCATGCCCTTACGGGGTTCGGGGGCGCTCACTTGAGAATCCTTCCAGGGATGATCGGGCTTGAGGAACGTGGTCTCTCGGGACTTCGTTCCCGCCACCCGTCCATGGGTCGGAAGGTGGATTGACAAGGAGCCGGCTAATCTTCTTGATCTCACAACCGATATGATCCCGCTTCGATAGAAGGCGGATTACCACCAGGGAGGAAGACACCATGCGCTTGACTGCGCTTCTGGGGCTCGCGATTGCGGCTCATGCTCTGCCCATCGCAGCGCAGGCCCAGGCACCGCTGACGATCTATTGCTCGATCCTCGAGGAGCAGTGCCGCGTAGGCGTATCAGCCTTCGAAAAGGCCACCGGCCAGAAGGTCACCATGGTGCGCAAGAGCACGGGCGAGACGCTCGCGCAGATCCGTGCCGAGGCCTCGATCCCTCGCGCGGATGTGTGGTGGGGCGGCCCGGGGGATTCCCATATCCAGGCCGCGGAAGAGGGGCTGACCGTCGAGTACAAGTCACCCAAGCTGCCAGAACTGTACGATTGGGCTCAGCGCTTCGCCGAGCAGTCCGGTTACAAGGCAACGGGTACCTACCTCGGCGCCCTCGGTCTTGGGTACAATACCAAGGTTCTCCAGAGCCGGGGCCTGCCGGAACCGAAATGCTGGGCCGACCTGCTGGACCCGAAATACCGGGACGAGGTGCAGGTCTCGGATCCGAACTCGTCGGGAACGGCCTATGTTTTCCTCGCGACGCTGGTCCAGCTCATGGGTGAGGACAAGGCGTTCGAGTACATGAGGGGCCTACACAAGAACATCAACCAATACACAAAGTCGGGCGCTGCGCCCGTGAAGGCGACGGCCCTGGGAGAAACCGCCATCGGCATCGCGTTCATGCACGACATGATCACGATGATCGCCGAAGGGGCGCCCGTGAAGACCGTGGCGCCCTGCGAGGGCACCGGCTACGAGACCGGCTCGATGTCGATCGTGAAAGGCGGCAAGAACACGGAGGGAGCCAAACAGTTCGTCGATTGGGCGCTCTCCGCCGACGCCCAAAAACTCGTGGGCGCCGACCTCAAGATCTACTCCATTCCATCCAACAAAAGCGCCCCGATTTCGCCCGACGCGCCGAAGCTCGGCGAGATGAAGCTGATCAGCTACGACACGCCGAAATATGGGTCGGTGGCGGAGCGGACCCGCCTGCTGAAGAAATGGGACGCCGAGGTGAAATCCGCACCGAAATAGGCTGTTCGTCTCAGCGCCAGGGAGCTGGGCCACGTGTCCGGCTTTTCCCTTGCGGGACATGGCAGACCTGCGCGGAAGTGGAGAGACCCATGTCCCCCGGAGGGTTGGACAGAGGCCCGCGAGGCCCTAAATCCGTGCTCGCCCTTCGCCGGCCTCCCGGCACCCCCATGCGACAGGATCTTCCCATGATGGCTTCCCCCACCCTCCCCTTCCACGATGGCAAAGCCATCCCGCAATTGGGCTTCGGCGTGTGGCAAGTGCCGAACGATGAGGCTGCGGCCGTCGTCAGCGAGGCCCTTCGCGTCGGCTACCGCTCCATCGACACGGCCGCCATCTACGGCAACGAAGAGGGTGTCGGCGCGGCCATCCGGCAAACGGACGTGCCCCGCGAGGAATTGTTCATCACCACGAAGCTCTGGAACGCCGACCAAGGCTATGACGAGACCTTGCGGGCATTCGACGAGAGCCTGCGCAAGCTTGGCCTCGAGAGCATCGACCTCTACCTCATCCATTGGCCCTGCCCGCAGAAGGACGCTTACGTGGAGACGTGGCGCGCGTTCCAGAAGCTCAAGCAGGACGGACGGGTAAAATCCATCGGCGTGTCGAACTTCACCATCTCCAACCTGGAGCGCCTGTTCGACGAGACCGGAGAAAAGCCGGTGCTCAACCAGGTCGAGCTGCATCCGCGCTTCCAACAGAAAGCCCTGCGCGATTTCCACGCGGAGCACGGTATCCTGACTGAATCCTGGAGCCCGCTTGGTCGTGGCCAGTTGTTCGACAGCGGCCCCCTGACCACGCTGGCGCGCAAATACGGCAAGTCGGTCGCTCAGGTCATCCTTCGGTGGCACCTGGACAGCGGGCTGGTCGTGATCCCGAAATCCGTCACCCCAGGCCGGATCCGGGAGAACTTCGACGTCCTCGATTTCAGGCTCGAGCCGGAGGACATCGCGCTGATCGCCGAACTCGACGATAAGAACGGTCGCGTCGGCCCTGATCCTGAAACACTGAACTGAGTTTTAGAGCTTGCCCCCGGCGGGCGGCTGGGGCTGCGCCTCGAACTGACGGTAAGCAGCCTCCGCCACCGCGAGAAGCCTCTCGCGGTCCACCCGCCCGGTGACCACATAGGACAGACCGTTGTCGATCCAGGAGAACGCTGACACGCCGTCCTGGTTCTCGAAGCGGAATGACGTGGTCTCGCCAGCCCCGCCCGAGCGGGCATAGAGCGTCAGGCGGTTGCCACGCCCGTCATCGTACATGAACAAAGCGGCGGGCTCATCCCCCGCCGGCAATAGCCGCCCGCCCATGAGCCGGAATCCTTCGGCCGTCAGATTGGGAGCCAGGAGCGGTTTGCCGACCCGGCGCGAGAGCCATTGCACGAGATGGGCTTCCTGCTCGGCCGGAACCTCAACGGCATGAAGTCGCTCGCCCACATAGGTCCGGTAGGCCGTAATCGCATCGGATGCCGCCAATTGAGCGACCGGGGTTGGGGATGCCCCGAGATGGCCGTACCAGGCCATTCCCCCCGCTCCCACGCCGATCCCGATCGCCAGCCATGCCACGGCCGCCGCGATGGACGCCCACGGGAGACGCGGCTCCCGGCTATGCTCGGCCAAGATGTTGGCGACCCTCAGGCGGGAGGGTATCGGCTCCTGAGCCTTGAAGGCCAGACGGGCGCGGAGCAGGTTGCGCTGTTCGATTTCGGCCTGCGCCTGTGCCTCGGCGGCCGGGTGCGCGGCAAGATAGACCTCCACGGCCTCCAGGCGCGTGGGCGGAAGCCGGCCGTCCACATAGGCCTGCAGATCGTCTTCGCCGATAGGCGGCCCGATGGGGCGCTCCTCCGTCACTTCACTCTCCTCAGGACGGTCCTCCGTCCATTCTCCATGAACTGCCGCATCCTCTCCCGGGCCCGGCTCAGCCGGGACATGACCGTCCCGATCGGGAGATCGAGGGCTCTGGCCGCTTGCTCGTAGGAGAAATCCTCCACAGCCACGAGCAGCAGGACCGAGCGCTGTTCCTCGGGCAGCGCCTCGAGCCCGGCGAGAACGTCGCGCAGCTCGGACGACTCGTCCGGGCGGGACTCGGTGGACGGCAGTGTCTCCAGGCTCTCCACACCCACATGCGGGCCGCGCCGCCTGCGCCGCCGCTCTCCGTTGAGAAAGAGGTTGCGCTGGATGGTGAAGAGCCAAGCCCGAAGGTCGCCTTCGCGGCGTCTCTGGGTCCAGTGGCCGATGGCCCGTTCCAGGGTGTCCTGAACGAGATCGTCCGCTGCCTCGTCGTCGCGCAGCAGGGCCCAGGCATAGCGCCTGAGGCCGGGAATCTGCGGCTCGAGAAGGGCGGCGATCTCGTTCAAGAAAGCGTCTTCCACGTGGAACGCGAGGGGACTTTACGGGGTGGCGACGTGCCAGACTTGGTTGACGCCGTCACCGGTCACGTCGCCGGCTTTGGCATCCTTCGCCCAGGTGTAGAGCGGCTTGCCCTTGTAGGCCCACATCATGGAGCCGTCGTCGCGCTTGACGGGCATCCAATCGCCGGCAGCCTTCGCGTCCGCCGAAGCCATCAGCGGCGGCCAGTTGGTGGCGCAGGTGCCGTTGCAGTTGGACTTGCCGGGCGCATCGCGGTCGAACGTGTAGAGGGTCATGCCTTTCGCGTCCACGAGAGCCTTGCCCTTGCTGGTATCAGCCACCTTGGCGGGAGCCATCTGGGCGAAGGCGGCCGTGGAGGCCGCAACTGCCAAAACCGCGAGGACGGAGCGCAGGGGGAATGTCATGGGATCTCTCCTTTGGGTCCATGGAGACCACGAAGCAAAAGACACCCCCTGAACCGCTTTATTCCGGCCGGCGCCGAATATTCTCTGCAGCGGATTATCGGCCGGTCGGGTGAAAGCTTCCCGGCGACCCCAGCGGCTCGCGCAGTTCCACCGTGCGATGTCCGTAATCGCTGATGAGAGCCGAACGAAAGCTGCCGTCGAGATCATCTTCCGGATCCCGCACGATCTCGACCCCGCTCCCGCGAAGGCGGCGAACCTCCCGATCCACGTCGGGCACGAGAAGGCTGACGACGGGGACGCCGGTGGCACTGGTGGTATCCACATCGGCGGCGCCAGCCTGAGGCGTCGCCTTGTGGTCCTCGGCGATCTCAAGCAGGAAGCCCTGGCGCTCGAGGACGACCCTTCGCGCCTGGACCCGGCTGTCCACCGAGACCTGCCGGAATCCCAAATGGGTCTCGTACCAGCGGACCGTCGGGCCAAGGTCGAGGGTCCGAAGCGAGGCCGAGCCGGGGCGGAGTGCCTGTGCGTCGGCGGCCTGTGCCATGGGCAACAAGGCCATCAAGGCGAGGGTGAGCGCGATCAGGCTGTGGAGGGCGCGACGCCGGGGGGCGCACCAGGACGAATGACGATCTCTCATGCCGTTCGCTTTCCTTAGCCGGTTCAGAAAGCAACGTATGGCACATGATTTCGTTCGGGTCGCGGCCAAGAGGGGTCAACGCATCAGGCGCGAATGCTCGACGCTGATGCAGCGGTTCATCACCATGGCGATACCGGCCGCCTCGGCTTGGGCGGCGGCCGCAAGGTTGACAATCCCGAGTTGCAGCCAGATGGCGGGTGCCCCGATCGCGATGGCGTCCTCGACCACGCCCGGGACATGCTCGGGCCGCCGGAACACGTTCACCAGATCCACCTGCTCCCCGATGTCCTGCAGCTTGGCCCGGAAGGGCTCTCCGAAGAGATCCTGCCCCACCGCCATGGGATTGACCGGGATCAGCCTGTAACCCTGCCGATGCAGGTACCCCGTCACGCCGAAGCTGGGCCGCCAGGGATCCATGCTGGCGCCGACCACCGCAATGGTCTTCACACGCCCCAGCAAGGCTCGCAGGTCCTCGGGGCGGTCGGTCAGGCGTGGGGACGGAACGGGTGCGGTCATGGCTGGGCCTCCCGGGGTCAATCGATGGGCGACAACGCCGGTTCCGGGATCCTGATCCTCAGGTCAGCCCGAAGCGCTTGCGGTAGGCACCGGGGCTGGTGTTCAGCCTCGTTCCGAAGTGGTGCCGCATGGTGGCCAGGGATCCGAAGCCGGCCTGTACGGCAACGTCGTCGAGAGATGCGGCGTCGCTTTCCAGCAGATCGCACGCACGGCGCAGCCGCGCCGCAACAAGCCACTCCCCCGGCGTCTGGCCCGTCGCGGCCTGAAACCGTCGCTGAAAGGTGCGCACGCTCATGCCGGCCTGCCCAGCGAGGCGGGCAACCGGTTGCTCCTCGGGCAGGCGCTCGCGCATCCAGTCGAAGAGCCGTCCCATCCGGGCGCCTTCGCGCGGTTCGGGCACAGGCATCCGGATGAACTGGGCCTGCCCACCATCGCGATGGGGCGGCACCACCAGGCGGCGCGCCACGCTGTTGGCAGCCTCAGGCCCGAAATCGCGGCGTACCACATGCAGGCACAGGTCGATTCCGGCGGCGCTGCCGGCGGCCGTCAAGACGGGACCTTCGTCCACGTAGAGCACGTCCGGCACCAGGCGGATGCCGGGGTAGTGCGCCGTCATGGCCTCCGCGTAGCGCCAATGGGTCGTGGCGGACCTTCCGTTGAGGAGGCCGGCCGCTGCCAGCACCGCGATGCCGGAGCACAGGGACATGATCCTGGCGCCGCGCTCGTGAGCGGCCCGCAAGGCGCCGACAAGCCAAGAAGGCACCGGTGCCTCGATCCCCCGCCACCCCGGCACCACGATGAGATCGGCCTCCGCCAAACCCTCGAGGCCCATCTCCACGGTGACCGAGAGGCCACCCCCGGCCCGCAGCGGTCCCGGCTCGATCCCGCAGACGCGGTACCGGTACCATCGATCCCCCAGTTCCGGGCGCGGAAGTCCGAACACCTCGCAGGCGACGCCGAACTCGAAGGTGCACAGGCCGTCATAGGCCAGGACGGCCACGAGGGGGCCATCGGGCTGCTCGGCTACGGCAGAAACTGTGTTCTCCAATGGGTTTGGCATGATCTTCACGGTACTTGGCGTTTCGGCCAGTTGGCAAGCTTTGTCGCGCCCAGGATGATCGACCCCTGAAAACCTCAGGAGTTCGCCCATGCCCAGTCTCGTATCCGACACCGCCGCCGCGGATGCGGAAGTCGCCGCCGCGCACTACGCCCGCCGTCTTTCACTGGAGACGGATTGCTGGGACGTCCACGAATCCCTTCGCACCGGTGCGCCGGACTTCGTGCTCCTCGACGTTCGCGGACCGGCGCTTTATGCCAGCGCCCATGTGCCCGGAGCGATCAACCTGCCCCACGGCAAAATGACCGAGCACCGGATGGCCGAATGGCCAGCGGACACGCTGTTCGTCGTCTATTGCGCGGGGCCCCATTGCAACGGCACCGACCGGGCCGCCTTGCGGCTCGCCCGCCTCGGACGATCCGTCAAGGTGATGATCGGCGGCATGACGGGCTGGGCCGACGAGGGCTTCGCCGTCGCGGCCGGCAGGGACCCGGGACGGATCTCCGAGGCGGCCTGACCGACAACGACGACGCCCCGGAGTTTCCTCCGGGGCGCCGATGAAATTCTGGTTGAACGACCCCTCAGATGACCATGAAATCAGCGGCGGTCAGCGCCGCCTTGGCCTTGAGGGCCGCGAAGGTCACGGCCCGCATGTCACCAGACCCGTCCGCATCGAAGGACAGGGTTCCCTTGACGGCGTCGTAGATGATCCGGTCATCCGCATCGAGAGCCGTCTTCCCGACCCGGAAGGCGTCCTTGTCGAGGGCACCCTTCCTGAGGCCCGTGAAGATGGCCTTGGACAGCGCAATGGTGTCCTCGCCCGAGGTGAAGTCGAGGAGTTTGTCGACGTTGTTCTTGAGCCTAGTGGTGAACGCGAAGGTGTCCTCGCCCAGACCACCCGCGATCTTGTCCCGTCCCAGCCCGCCGTTCAGGTAATCGTCCCCCGACCCGCCTTGCAGCACATCGGCTTTTTTGCCGCCCTTGAGGATCAGCGAGGTTGCAACGGATTGGAATACGGTCGGCAGGACGACGGCCTTGCCGGTGTCCTCAGCAGGCTTGATGACGACAGTGACATCGCTCGTGGTATCGGGTGTCGCCTTCGGGAGGGTGTAAATGCGGTCACTGAAGAGCGCAAACTCCACCCCCCCTAGAACATCTACGCCATCGCCTGACGCGCGCTTGTCGGTGATCGTTAGGCTGCCGCCTCGGTTCACAGCGATTGTGTAATCTAAGAATTTGCCGGTGAACACAGCCGTATCCACACCCGCACCGCCGACAAGGAGATCGTTGCCTGCTCCACCACTCAGAAGGTCGTTACCATCGTAGCCGTCGAGGGTGTCATTGCCTGCATCGCCGACGAGTGTGTTGGCATCGCTGTTACCGATGAAGATGTCCGAAAGCGTGCCGCCTACAAGATTCTCGATATTACGGGCAACGATCCAGCTTGTATGGGATACCTGCTGCTTCTCATGGATGCGTAAATCAACCGTATACCGAACAACCGATCCCAAGCTTCCATAGCTCATGAGCAGGTTATCGACCCCATCCCCTCCATCGATAAAATCGTCGCCCGCACCGGCATAGAAGGTTTCCGATCCTTCCCCGCCGTAAGCCACATCGTCTCCAGAACCGAGGAAAATGTCTCCGTTCACGATACCGCCACGACCGTCATAAGTGTCGTTGTCATATCCTAGGATGATCGATCCGTTGATGACGCCCTTGTTCTTGATGACGTTGGAGCCATAACCAACACCCAGAATGGCGGTTTTATCGCCTTGGATCAGACCTGTATTGGTCAAGGCCATGCTCTGGTTTGGGGTGTTGCTGCCCTCCACCCAGATACCGGCATTTCCAGCAATCGTGCCTGAATTCGAGATGACGCTATGCATAGACGTAATGATGAGACCGGCCGATTGCTGGCTTTTGATCAGGCCGGCATTGATGACGACATTCGGTCGTCCAGCCACCTGATCCTCGAACAACGAAACTCCACCCCACTTGCCGAAGATCTCCGCACTTGCCCCAACAACAAGCGCTCCATGCATCGCGATGCCCAAACCCTGTGCGCTATGAACACTCCCATCGATCAGTAAAGTCGAACCATAAGTGGCGAAGATCCCGTAGCCGCTTTCCCCATACGCATTAATCTCTGCACCGGCGGAGAGAACAAGCGTGCTGTTCTCATCCTGAAGCCAGAAACCAGGTTCCCACTCACCGTAAACTGGAGGAACTGGTCTCGAAGCATCGATCACATGAATGGCCATGGCTACTTCCTATTAATAGGGCTTAGCCATATCTACTCTAAGCTTTTCCAGAAACTCTTCGGACGAATAGTTTCCCAAACGTAAGAAGCCCCGGAGTTTCCCCCGGGGCCTATTTATTTCTGCGAAGGTGCGGGACTTAGAAGTCCATGCCGCCCATGCCGCCCATGCCGCCGCCCGGCATGGCCGGAGCGGATTCACGCTTGGGGGTCTCGGCGACCATGGCTTCGGTGGTCACGAGCAGGCCAGCGACCGAGGCTGCGTCCTGGAGAGCGGTGCGGACGACCTTCGCGGGGTCGACGATACCGGCCTGGAGCATGTCCACGTACTCTTCGGTCTGGGCGTTGAAGCCGAAGGTGTCCGAGCCCGTGTTGTCGGTGATCTTGCCGACCACGATCGAGCCTTCGACACCGGCGTTCTGGGCGATCTGGCGAAGCGGAGCCTCGAGAGCGCGCAGGACGATGTTGATGCCGGCCTTCACGTCGGCGTTGTCGCTCGACAGCTTGGCGACCGCAGCCTTGGCGCGGAGCAGAGCCGTGCCGCCGCCGGGGACGATGCCTTCTTCCACCGCAGCGCGGGTGGCGTTCAGCGCGTCGTCAACGCGGTCCTTCTTCTCCTTGACCTCGACCTCGGTCGCGCCGCCGACGCGGATCACCGCGACGCCGCCTGCGAGCTTGGCGAGACGCTCCTGGAGCTTCTCACGGTCGTAGTCCGAGGAAGTCTCCTCGATCTGAGCCTTGATCTGGCCGACGCGGGCTTCGATGTCGGCCTTCTGGCCGGCGCCGTCGATGATCGTGGTGTTTTCCTTCTCGATGCGGACGCGCTTGGCGCGGCCCAGCATGTTGAGGGACACGTTCTCGAGCTTGATGCCCAGGTCTTCCGAGATCGTCTGGCCGGCAGTGAGGACGGCGATGTCCTCCAGCATGGCCTTGCGGCGGTCGCCGAAGCCCGGAGCCTTGACGGCGGCGATCTTCAGGCCGCCACGGAGCTTGTTGACCACGAGGGTGGCGAGAGCCTCGCCTTCCACGTCCTCGGCGATGATGAGGAGCGGCTTGCCGGTCTGAACGACGGCCTCGAGGATCGGCAGCATCGCCTGGAGGGACGACAGCTTCTTCTCGTGGATGAGGATGTAGGGGTCCTCGAGCTCGGCGACCATCTTCTCCGCATTCGTGATGAAGTACGGGGAGAGGTAGCCGCGGTCGAACTGCATGCCCTCAACGACGTCGAGCTCGGTCTCGGCGGTCTTGGCCTCTTCGACCGTGATCACGCCCTCGTTGCCGACCTTCTGCATCGCATGGGCGATCATCTCGCCGATGTCCTGGTCGCCGTTGGCCGAAATCGTGCCGACCTGGGCCACTTCCTCGGAGGACGCAACCTTCTTGGCGCGGGCTTGGATGTCCTTGATGGCGGCGGCGACCGCGAGGTCGATGCCACGCTTCAGGTCCATCGGATTCATGCCGGCGGCCACCGACTTGGCGCCCTCGCGGACGATGGCCTGGGCCAGAACCGTCGCGGTGGTGGTGCCGTCGCCGGCGAGGTCGTTGGTCTTCGAGGCCACTTCGCGCACCATCTGGGCGCCCATGTTCTCGAACTTGTCGGCGAGCTCGATTTCCTTGGCGACGGTCACGCCGTCCTTCGTGATGCGCGGAGCGCCGAAGGATTTCTCGATCACGACGTTGCGGCCCTTGGGACCGAGCGTGACCTTGACGGCGTCAGCCAGGATGTCGACGCCGCGCAGCATCTTGTCGCGAGCATCGGAGGAGAATTTTACGTCTTTGGCAGCCATGGGCTATGCCTCCAGTTAATGGGAGTAATTCGGGGAGAAAGACGGTTCGCTTGAGGTTTAAGCGATCACGCCCATGATGTCGGATTCCTTCATGATCAGCAGGTCCTGACCATCGATCTTGACCTCGGTGCCGGACCACTTGCCGAACAGGACGCGGTCGCCGGCCTTGACGTCGAGGGCAACGATCTTGCCGCTCTCGTCGCGGGCGCCGGAGCCGACGGCGACGATCTCGCCCTCTTGCGGCTTCTCCTTGGCGGTATCCGGGATGATGATGCCGCCCTTCGTCTTCTCTTCGCTTTCAATGCGGCGGACGACGACGCGGTCGTGCAGCGGACGGAACTTCATGGAACTTCCTCTTCGACTGTTAGCGCTAAGCCCCAGGGGCCGCGGCTCATAATCTTCCAGCTGTTAGCACTGTCGGTCGACGAGTGCCAACGCTGGCCGCGAGATAAGGATGTCCTTGGACCGAGTCAAGACGCCTGTTCATATAAGATGAACGGCGGTGGAATTATGACGGTGGATCCCCCACAAAATGCTACAATATGACAGTCATCGCCGCGAGGTCATGAAGGCTGCGGCGACGATCAGCACGCCACCCACGGCGGTCGCCCAAGTCGGAACCTCGCTGAAGACCCCGAACCCGATGAGGGCCGCCCATATGAGCGCCGTGTACTCCAAGGGCGCGAGGCGAGCCGCGGGCGCCTTGGCGTAGGCCGACACCATCAGCATATGGCCCGCGAAGCCGAGCGCCCCCATGAGGGCGAACCAGGGCAGATGCTCGAGGCGCACGCTCTGCCAGACCCAGACCGCGAGCGGGAGCGACAGCACCATCGGCCCCAGGTTCTGGAACAGCACGATGTGCATGAACTTATCGCGCTGGGCCCGGGAGCGCAGCAGCACGATGCTGAGCGCATAGGTGAGCGCGGATGCCAGGGCCGCCGCCACGCCGGGGATGGACCGGGCCCCGGCTTCCTCGCCGGACTGGCCGAAGACCACGACCAGGGTTCCGGCGAAACCCATGGCCAGTGCCGCGAGGATGCGCCCATCCACCCGCTCCTTCAGCATGATCACGCCGAGCAGCGCGATGAACATCGGGGCCAGGAAGGACAGGAGCAGCGTTTCGGCAAGGGGGAGCTGGCTCAGGGCGTAGAAGAAGCTGAGAGCCGTCACCACGGCCACCACGGCGCGCATGCTGTTGGCCACCACGGTTTCCCGAGACGGCCAGCCCGGCCGCAGGATGCAGGCGGCTCCGACCGCGATGACGCTGCCGCACAGGAAACGCAGGAAGGCCACCTGGAAGACCGGGTAATAGGCTGCCATGCCTTTGATGACCGCATCCATGACGGACAGGACCGCGATGGAAGCGGACATCCTCACGATAGGACCGAACTGCATGGGGGGCTCGACGGTTATGGTTAGCGTAGCGGGTCGAAGGTTTTCGGCCTATGGCGTAGAGGCGTCTTACATCATGTTCGTCCCGGCACCGCCACTTCTTTGTGCAGCTCTGAACAGGAGAGTGCGCAGCGGTGATACGGGCGCCGAAATCCGGATGCCTTCGATCCGACAGTCGAAGGTTTATCGATATTCCAGGAATTGAAAGGGTTTTTCCGATGCGCGGGTGGTTGTGCGGTTCGGCTCTCCTCACTTTGACGGCTTTCACGGTTCCCGGTGCGGCCCTGGCCCAGTCCTATTACGGGGGCCCAAGGGATGTGTACGGGAACCTCTTGGTCGTGCCCGGATATGGGTCGCCGAGCGCCTACGAGCCCGGACTGCCTCCGGTCCAGTCGAGGCGATCCGCCCGGCGCGACCCGCGCTACGCGCCCATCGATCCGGCGACGGGATACCCTTACGGGGCGCTTCCGCCGGATCGGGAGACCGCCTCCCTCCCCTACGATCAGGACATCGGAGGCACTATCGGCATGGAGCCATCCGCCGAGTTCCAGCGTCAGGTCGTGGGGTATCGAGGCCGGGAAAGAGCCGGCACGGTGATCATCGATACACCGTCGAAATACCTCTACCTGGTTCAGGGCGATGGGACGGCCATCCGCTACGGTATTGGGGTCGGACGGCCGGGCTTCGAATGGGCCGGCCGCAAGACGGTGTCGATGAAGCGGGAGTGGCCGAGCTGGCGCCCGCCGGCCGAGATGATCAAGCGCCGCCCCGACCTGCCGCGCTTCATGGAGGGCGGGCCCGAGAACCCGCTGGGGGCCCGCGCGCTGTATTTGGGCTCGTCTCTCTATCGCATCCACGGCACCAACGAGCCCCATACCATTGGGCAGGCGGTCTCCTCGGGCTGCATCCGCATGCTGAACCGGGACGTGATCGATCTCTACAATCGGGTCCCCGTCGGCGCGCAGGTGGTGGTGATCTGATCTGCCCCCCTCCCCACCGGGGTGAAGAGGTGGCGGCGACGGGAGTTTCGGGCTAAGGGGCTTCCAGACGAGGAAGTTTCCCCGCCCATGAACTACGCTTATCTCTTCGCCGCAATCCTCTGCGAGGTCATCGCCACGAGCGCCCTGAAGGCCTCGGAGGGCTTCACCCGCCTGTGGCCGTCCGTCGTGGTCGTGGTCGGGTACGCCCTGGCTTTCTACTGCTTGTCCCTGACCTTGCGCACGATCCCGGTGGGGATCGCCTACGCGATCTGGTCCGGGATCGGAATCGTGCTCATCGCCATCGCCGGCTGGGTGTTCTACAAGCAGACCCTGGACTGGCCGGCGATCCTCGGCATCGGCCTCATTCTGGCAGGGGTGCTGGTGGTGAACCTGTTTTCCACCACGGCCGGACATTCCTAACGGCAGCCTGGAGAACAGGCTCCGCTGGAGGTCCGGCCGCCGGGCTGCCTACGTCCAGTCGCCGCCATCCCCGCCATCGCTGTCGAAATCGGTATAATCCTCACCGCCCTGGTCGTTCTCGTACAGCGCGTCCGTAATCCCCGCATTGCCCGAGTCGGCTGCTCCCGAGGCCTGATCGGTCAGGTTGTTGACACCCTCCGCAGCACCCTGGGCCGAATCCTGGGCTCCGCCGCCGAAGGCATGGGAAAGCGCGTTTGCGATCATGACACCGCCGGCCACGCCCGCTGCGGT
This sequence comes from Microvirga pudoricolor, assembly GCF_016892705.1. Classification (GTDB taxonomy): domain Bacteria; phylum Pseudomonadota; class Alphaproteobacteria; order Rhizobiales; family Beijerinckiaceae; genus Microvirga; species Microvirga pudoricolor. The sequence goes on along the minus strand of NZ_JAFEMB010000009.1, from coordinate 94,857 downwards.
CGACAGGGCGCCCTGGAGAAAGCCGCCTCCGCGCGGCTGCATCATGCCACCCCCGCCCCAAGGACCAGATTGCATGGGTCCACCTTGCAGAGGTGCACTCTGCTGAGGACCGCCGGCCAAGCCGCGCGGGTCGCCATAGCCCTGCCCCATGTTGCGGGCCTGAGCCTGTCCCCAGGGTGACGCCCCGCGCGGCGCGTTGTCGTATGACGGCTCCGGACGGGCATTGCCGCCGAAGAGGCCCGACAGGAAACCGCCGCCCGCAGGCTGCTGGCGCGCCTGCGCGGCCTCCGCTCGCAACTGCTCCATCTCGGCCTGGAGGTTCGCGAGAGCCTGCTCCTGGACGTAAATGGCTTGTGCCATCGCGTAAGGCGCATAGGGCTGCTGGCGCACCTTGTCGGCAATGAAGCGCTCGGCCTCGGGATCGCGCGGCTGGTTCGCGACACTCTCAAGCCGCTGGAAAATATCGGAAATGACCTGCCGTTCCTGCTGATCCATGACCATCCTCCTCACGGCAGTCTGACGCTGCCGCTTGGGAGATGGGGATGGGCGCGAGGAATGCTAGAGGATCATGAGGCGAACAGGCGGCTGAGAATACCCTTGCGTGAAGGGGACCTGGAGTCCGTGGAAGAGGCGTTCGCACCTGACTCCTTCAGCGATCCGATGGCCAACGACTTACCGGCGACCTCGCTGCATGCAGGCTTGGCGCGAATACCAATGATATCGCCTGCCATGGCGACCGCACCATCAATGAACTTATCGACATGCATCTTCGAGATGGTGCATCCCATAAATTCGTCTTTATGGATCGGGCGCCAGCATTCAAGACTTTGGAAATTGAATTCTATGAGCTTGCTTCCCGCCACTGGCGCGGCAGCGACATCATCGATGATCCAGACACCACGGTGCTTAGGTCCTAACCCGACGACGGCAACCATAGGACTGCCCCAGTTTTGAAGGCTGTTACGCTGGAATGTGTTCAAAGAAAACTTGTTGCCTGTAGTCGTTTTTACTTCCAAAAGACGCGTTACCTTTCCGCTTTTGCTTGTCACGAGAAAATCCGGCGAAGACCGAATGAGCTTCGCTTCCGATGGCTGGCCGCCACGTTTGACGTTCTCCTTGAGAAGCCCCGCCGTCGATTCCAAGCCATACGGAACGACCTTGAAGCCGAGGCTACTGAGCATACGCTCCACCACGACTTCACCCAAGCAGCCCAACAGCCAGTTTCTCTCATCCGCGCTGTTTTCACGACCCATTTAACTCAACTCCTGATTAAATTCTGCAATCAGGAGCTACAGTGTTCGCCATGCCGAAGGCAACATTTTTCGCTACTTAGTTACTCCCCGTCCGCCGACTTAATCGCCCGCACATTGGACACCTCGATCTCCTCGTCGTCGAACAGGGTCGGGTCTTCCTCCGGCGTGTCGAGGCGGGTTTTCTTGCGGAGCGAGACGTATTTCTTCTGGATCTTGGTCCGGCTCTCGCGGGCGATTTCGAGGGCGCCCTGGATGAGGGAACGTTCGGCCTTCTCGTTCTGCAGCTCTTCCGTCAGCCGTCGGACGGCCGCCTCCAGGGTGTTGCGCTCCTGCTCGGAACGCTTGACGAACTGGTCCATGCGCTCGGCGAGGTTGGACGCCTTGGTGTCGGAGCTCTCGATCTGGAAATCCTTGGCCGCCATGGCTTTGTTGAGCATTTCGATGCGCTCCTGGAGCTCCAGGCGGGAGCGCTGCAGCTCGTTGACCAGGGAGGTCTGGCGCTCGACCTCCTGCTGGGAGGCTTCGAGGCGGCGGTCGAGGGTGTTCTTCTCGATGGTCGTTTCCTTGAGGCCGCGCTCGACCCCGCGCAGGGCCTCGTTCTTGTCCCGCAGCTGGTCCCGGGTGTGGGCCAGGATCTTGTCGGTGGCCGAGAGGCGGGAGTTCAGGCCCTCGATCTTCATGTCGAGGGCGGACAGGTCGGTCTTGTGGGACGAACGCTCCGCTTCCACCTGGGTCTCGAGCCGCTGGCGCGTCACCTGCTCGCCCATGAGCTTGGTCTCGAGATTGGACGCACGCTGGCGGGAGACTTCGAGCAGGGTCTCAAGCTCGCCGTAGCGGTTGGTAAGGCTGGAGAGACGGTAGTTCTGTTCCTCGGTCATCTTCTGGAGGCGCTTGACCTCGTGGTCCATGAGGCCGTTGCGCTCACGGGTCTCGATCAGCTCTCGCTCGGCGCGGGCCACGGTCTGGTCGGCCTCGTGGGCTTCCAGGCGAAGGGCCTGGTTCTCTTCGGTGATGTTGCGGGCGCGCTCGGTCTCGATGGCGAGCTGGTTTTCGAGGTCACCGATGACGGCCTCTTTGTCTTTCAGGCCGAGGCGCAAGTCCTCCAGGAGGGATTCCTGCTCCCGTCCCTTCGCCTCGGCTTTGCGCAGCTGGGAGAGAGCCGATGACAAATCGTCGGTCAGGCGGGCCTGGGAGGAGGTCAGTTCGGAAACCTCGCGGCGCAGGGCCACGGTGGTGTCCGTCTCCTGGCGCAGGACCGCCTCCGCTTCCATGAGACGGGCTTGGAGTTGGGGGTAACTTCGGATGAGGTCGTAGACCGGCTCGGACAGCAGGGCGAAATCATCCTTGAGGCTGCGAATCTCGTCGAGGCGGTCGATCAGATTGGCGAAGCGAACCCGGATCAGCTCATTCTTCTGGCCGACGGAGTCGAGAGCGCCGTCCGGGCGCGGAAGAAGTGGCTCCGGCTTTGCCGAAACGGGTGTGGAAGTGTCGTGATCCTGGGCCTGGGACGCCTGAACGGTCGGCAAAGGCACGATTTCGTCCTCCGGCCTCTTTCCGAACCGATTTTTGAAAGACGTCCAACCGGAGGTCATAGGTCGCCCTCTGAGCGCAAGGATATATACTTGCTATACCCTTACCCGAGAGTTCGCCCGCAAGGAAACAGAATTTCGTAGCGCGACGGTGTCGCAGCCTCATTCCGCCGCTATGCTCAACGGCCCCCGGTGCATATGCCCGAGACCGGCACTTTCGAGGGCGGACGGGATGGGGCCTCCGGTTGCCCAATCCAGCAATTCGACGGTGTGCACGATCGGAATGGCGGTGCCCTGCCCGATCTGGGTCATGCAGCCGATGTTGCCGGTGGCGATCAGGTCGGGCTGCACCCGCTCGATGTTGGCGACCTTGCGCTCCCTCAGCCGCTCGGCGATCTCCGGCTGGAGGATGTTGTAGGTTCCCGCCGAGCCGCAGCAGATATGCCCCTCCGGAACATCCTTTACCGTAAAGCCCGCCTGCTTCAGGAGCGCCTTGGGCTCCGTCCGGATCTGCTGGCCGTGCTGCATGGAACACGCGGAGTGGTAAGCCACCACCAGATCGCTTTCGCGCACCGGCTCCATCAGCTTCAGGCTCGTCACGTACTCCGTCACGTCCTTGGCGATGGCGGAGACCCGGGCGGCCTTCTCCGCATAATCCGGATCGTCCCGGAACATGAAGCCATAATCCTTGATCGTCGTGCCGCAGCCCGATGCGGTGATCACGATCGCGTCGAGCCCCTCCCCGTCCATCTCGGCGATCCAGGCGTCGATGTTGCGCTTGGCGAAGGTATGGCTCTCCTGGTCCCGGCCCATGTGGTGCACGAGGGCCCCGCAGCAGACCTCGCCCTTCGGCTGGACCACCTCGACGCCATGCCGGTTGAGCAGGCGCACGGCCGCTTCGTTGAAGCCCGGCTTCAGGACCGGCTGGGCGCAGCCCGACAGGATGGCGACACGGCCCCGACGGACGCCGTCGGGCCGGAAGGTGCCCGGCGCGTCATAGGGCGAGCGGGGCGGAATGCGCGCGGGCGCGAGGTCGACCATGGCCTTGAGGCGCGCACCCAGGACCGGGATCAGGCCGATGGCTCCCTTGAAGGGCTTCGCCAGCACGGCCAGCAGGATCGCGGCTCGGAAGCGGTTCGGGTAGGGCAGGATGCGAGCGAGCATCCCCCGCAAGAGCCTGTCGTGCCAGGGCCGCACGTAGGTCGCTTCAATATACGAGCGAGCATGGTCCACGAGATGCATGTAGTTCACGCCCGATGGACAGGTCGTCATGCAGGACAGGCAGGAGAGGCAGCGGTCGATGTGCTTGACCACCTCCGGGGTGGCTGGCTTGGCGCCCTCCAGCATGTCCTTGATGAGATAGATTCTCCCGCGCGGGGAATCGAGTTCGTCGCCCAGCAGCAGATAGGTTGGGCAGGTCGCCGTGCAGAAGCCGCAATGAACGCAGGTCCGGAGAATTTTCTCCGAACTCGCCATCGTGGGGTCCTTCAACAGATCGGGGGCGAAGTTCGTTTGCATGGGTGCGCCTCAGATCATCCCCTGCCATCGGTTGATGGCCTCGATCGGATGGATCAGCATGATGATGTTGAGAATGAGGTTATCGCGGATCCAGTATCCCGCGACCACCTCCATGGCGATGGCGGCCGTCACCGTGAGCCAGATCGGCCATACGCGGGCCAGCCAGAAGCCGAGAGCCATGGCAAGGATGTCGGACACGGAGTTGATGACGCTATCGCCGTAATAGTTCAGCGCGATGTTAGTGGCACGGTAGCGCTCGATCGTCATGTTGGTGTTCTCGACGATTTCCCACGCGCATTCGAGGCCAAGAGCCAGGAGCAGGGCCAAGCCGATCGGCAAGGGTTTGCCGCGAAGCCTTCCGACGAGCCATGTCGCCCCGTAGAACAGGAATCCGTGGATCACGTGCGAAAACGTGTACCAGTCGGTGAGATGCTGGGAGTTGCCGGAGTCGTTGACCGTTCCGTGCCAGAACTCGACCGTGCCGCAGGTGCAGATCGGGACCCGTCCCATCGCCAGCAGGATGCAGGCCGTAAATCCGATCACGCCAACAGCCGCGATCGCGTAACCCGTCGTCATGCGGGAGGAGGCAGGTCGGCTCTCCGCGGTCAATGCTGCGTCGGTCATCTAAAGGCTCGCGTACATGCGGCCCGGATTGAGGATCCCGGCCGGATCGAAGGAGTCTTTGATGCCGCGGGTTACGGTCATGACCGGAACGGATGGCGGTTCGAACACATCCACCTCGGCCCGCACCCCATCCGGAGCCCGGACAAGGGTCGCATGGCCGCCGAAGGCCGCCGTCGCCGCGCGGATGACGGAGGCTCCCGCATCGCCGTCCACGGGGGTGGCGAGCCAGATCAGGCCCCCGCCCCAATCGTAGAACCAGCGCGCCTCCCGGCTTTGAGCGATCTGAGCCGCGATTTCCGGGCCCCGTGTCGGCGCGGCCGAGATCCTCCAGATCGCCCGGTCTCCGTAATCGAGGAGCAAGGTCGCGTCCCGCACGGCCTGCCAGAGGCCCTCGGACGGGCGGCCCTCGATGATGTCGCCGGTCCCGAAGCGCTTGAGCAGGCGGCGCATCTCGCCGAGGCGGTAATCGATGGAGACCGAGAAGCCTTCGAGGCGGATCAGCGTGCGCGATCCCTGCACGTCGGCGGAAGGCACATGAGCCGCGCCCGTCACGTCGAAGGGCGAACCGAGAGCCGCCGACAGCGCCTCCACGGCACGCCGGTCGTCGAGGCCCCGCAGTACGAGGGTCGCCGCCCGCTCCGGCTTCGGTAGCACCTTGAAGATGACTTCCGTGATGAAGCCTAGCGTGCCCCAGGACCCCGCCATCAGTTTCACGAGATCGAGCCCCGTCACGTTCTTCATCACGCGGCCGCCCGACTTGACCGCCTCGCCGCGTCCATTGACGAAGCGCACGCCGATGAGGCTGTCGCGGGCCGCGCCCGCCATGATCCGGCGCGACCCGGAAATGTTCATGGCGGCCACGGACCCGATCGTGGGCTCGCCACGGGTGCCCAGGAGCGGCCGGTAATCCATGGGCTCGAAGGGCAGCTCCTGCCCCCGCGACGCCAGCATGCGCACAACCTCGGAAAGCGGGGTGCCGCTGCGGGCGCCGATCACCATTTCGGAGGGTTCGTACAGGGTGACGCCGGTCAGTTCGGATGCCGACACGGCCGAGGACGCTTCGACCGGACGCCCGACGGATGACTTTGTGCCTCTGCCGGCAACGGACAGTTTCGTTCGGGCGTTGAAGGCGTCCGCGATCAGGGACGCGGCCTCATTCTCGTCGCGAGGGGTGTGGATCACGCCACGAGCCTCCCGTCGAGGGGAAACACCTTGGCGGGGTTGAGCAGCCAGAGAGGATCGAACACGCCGCGCACCCGCATCTGCTGGGCGAGATCGACGGCATTGAACTGATAAGTCATCAGGTCCCGCTTCTCGATGCCGACGCCGTGCTCGCCAGTCAGGCATCCGCCCACCTCGACGCAAAGCTTGAGGATCTCCTCTCCCACGGCTTCCGCCTTCTCCATCTCGCCCGGCTTGTTGGTGTCGAACATCACCAGAGGGTGGAGGTTGCCGTCGCCCGCGTGGAACACGTTGGCGACGCCAAGGCCGTAGGACGAGGCGATTTCGCCGATGCGCTTGAGCACGTGCGGCAATTGTCCGGTTGGGATCGTGCCGTCCATGCAGATGTAATCGGCGACGCGGCCCGTTGCCCCGAAGGCGGATTTGCGCCCTTTCCAGATGGCAGCGCTCTCGGCTTCCGACTGCGACACTCTGATCGTGGTGGGATGGAACGGCTCGGCGATGGCGACGATGCGCCGGAGCATGTCGTCGATCTCCGCATCAGAGCCCTCGACCTCGACGATCAGCATCGCCTCGACATCGAGGGGGTAGCCCGCATGGGCGAAGGCCTCGCAGATCTGGATCGCGGGCTTGTCCATGTACTCGAGCGCAACCGGGATGATGCCGGCTCCGATGATCGCCGCCGTGCAGGCGCCTGCGTCCTCGACCCTGGCGAAACCGAACAGGGCCGGACGCGCGCCCTCGGCGGCGCGCAGAATGCGGACGGTGGCCTCGGTGACGATGCCGAGCTGGCCCTCGGACCCTGTGACGAGACCCAGGAGATCGTAGCCGGCGCTGTCGAGGTGATCGCCGCCGATGGACGCGACGGTCCCGTCGAGCATCACCAGGGTGACGCCGAGCAGGTTGTTGGTGGTCACCCCGTATTTCAGGCAATGGGCCCCGCCGGAATTCATGGCGATATTGCCCGCGATGGTGCATGCGAGCTGGCTCGACGGGTCGGGCGCGTAGAAGAAGCCCTCGTGAGCCACGGCTTGGCTGATGCCCAGATTGGTGATCCCGGCCTCGACACGGGCATACCGGTTGGCGAAATCCACCTCGAGGACCCGGTTCATCTTCGCGACGCCCAGCACGATCGCGTCCGCCTGAGGGATGGCCCCACCCGCGAGCGAGGTACCGGCGCCCCGGGCGACGACCTTCACGCCGTTTTCGTGGCAGAACCGCATGATGGCCGACACCTCGGCCGTCGTGGAGGGCAGGACCACGGCAAGGGGCATTTGCCGATAGGCCGTCAGCCCGTCCGTCTCGAAGGCGCGCCTCTCATCTTCGGTCACGATCAGGGCCTCCCGGGCCACGAGGCGGGACAGGCCGTCGAGGATCTCGGTCCGGCGGGCGAGAACGGCTTCATCCGGCGTCGGAAAGGCGATGCCCATCGTGTCTCCCTGGCGGATCCTGGCTTATCCGCATTGTTCGGCTTTGAACGATTCTAGAGCATTTCCATAACCGGAGGGAACGTTCCATGCAAAAAAGCGGCGGAAAAGTCGGCCGCCATGCGATGGTTTTCGGAGCAGAGTGGAATATCTCTAGGGAACGTCCGCCCAGCACAGGAGTGTTTTCCATGCGTCGCCTCGTCCTCTCGGCATTGCTAACCCTAGCCGGGCTCCACGGAGCGCAGGCGCAGGATGCCGCCGCGGGCGAAAAAGTTTTTACCCAGTGCAAAGCCTGTCACCAGATCGGTGAAGGCGCCAAGAACACCATCGGGCCAGTCCTCAACGGCGTGATCGGGCGCCCGGCCGGCAGCGTCGAAGGCTACAGCTATTCCGCCGCGAACAAGAATTCCCACCTGACCTGGGACGAGGCCACCTTCAAGGAATATATCCAGAACCCAAGAGCCAAGGTGCCGGGCACGAAGATGATCTATGCCGGGATCAAGGACGAAAAGCGCATCGATGACCTGGTAGCCTATTTGAAGCAATTCGACGCATCCGGGAAAAGTGCGCCCTAATAAACCTGCCGAGCTTCACGGTATTCGAGCGCATCAGGGCGGCACGCCCGAGTAACCTTCAAACCCCAGTCTAGGAGACCAGAGTACAAGAGCCGATGTTTCGGACACCCGATCTTTTGGGGTGCACGGATCTTGCCGCTCAGCTTGAAGCTCGACAATAAATTCTTCGTCGAGAGGGTCTTGTTCAACTGTTAAACGATATTACGTTAAGTGACCTGATTAGCAAAACGACAGGATTGCATCGTGCCTATCAAGTTTCTCGACAAGCTCTTCGAAGCCAAGCTCGGCACTTTCGTGGCGGGCAACGTTTACGACATCCAACCCGTGGAGCCGACGCCGCCGGCAAAAGTCTTCAACGGTACGAGAGCCGACGACGTCTACACCGGCACGGAACTAGCGGAACAAATCAACGGCAATGCCGGCAACGACGTGCTGCGCGGAGGCGCCGGCAACGACACCATCGATGGTGGTCAGGGCATGAATCAGCTCTACGGCGATGACGGCAACGACGAGATTTATGGTGGTCCCGACGGCAATCTGCTCGATGGCGGCAACGGCGACGACATTGTGGCTGGCGCCGGAGGCATCGACAAGATCAACGGAGGCTGGGGCGATGACATCCTGTATGGGAATGCCGGAAACGACAAGATTAACGGTGGTTTCGGCAACGATGTCATCCACGGCGGCGCCGGGATGGATGTTCTGTCGGGCGGTGCCGGCGCGGACATGTTCGTGTTCGACACGGAACTCGGCGGCGGCAATATCGACGCCATCGGCGACTTCAACCAAGTGATCGCACAAGGCGATAAGATCGCCCTCGACACCGACGTCTTTCAGGCTCTGTCCGGTCGCGCCGGGAATGCCCTGAAGGCCAGTGAGTTCCTCGCCGGCACGACAGCCCAAACAGCAGCCACGCATATCCTCTACGACGCCAAGTCGGGCGTTCTCTCCTATGACGCGGATGGGGCGGGCGGGAAGGCAGCCGTGCAGTTCGCCCAACTGAAAGCTGGCACCATCCTGCAGCACTCGGATCTCATCCTGATCTGAGGATGCGCAGGACGCGCAGGTCGTCCCGCCGGCTTGGAGTTGTCGCGACTGGGAACGGTCGCGGGAGCTCGACGCCGACAACCTCAAGCATTCGCGGGCGGCATTTGCGTCGACCCATCCACGAAAGCTTGAGGTTCATCCATTTCACCCTCATCAGCCTTTTGCCGGACTGTTAGAAATCCTGCGACCTGGTCAAAAAGTTGAACTTTTATAACGGTATTACGTTTAGTTAGCGATGTCACAACCAGGAGATAAATAGTGAAAGTCAGGTCTCTATTTGCCGAACCGAGCTTCCAGTTGCGCGAATTCGAGTCCGGAGGCGTCTATGACCTGCCCACCTACAACTACGAGGGTGGGTCCGGGGCCGATTACTTCGTTGGAGGTCCCAACGACGACCGGATCAATGGCAACGACGGCAACGACGAACTTTATGGAGGCGGCGGCCACGACATCATGAGCGGCGGCTATGGATTCAACATCCTGTTTGGCAATGCCGGCAACGACATTCTGTATGGTGGCCCGGACGGCAACATCCTCTATGGAGGAGAGGATCAAGACATCATTTTTGGCGGAGTCGGCACCGACACTCTCCATGGCAGCTTTGGCGCGGATGATCTGAAAGCCAGCTTCGGCAACGATGTCTTGGACGGCGGCCCCGGCAACGACATCATCAACGGCGGCCATGGGCACGATGTCCTGACAGGAGGAGACGGGTCCGATGTCTTCGCCTTCGATACGGCCCTGGGGCCCGACAATGTCGACCTGATCAAGGATTTCCGCGGCGGAGGCCGTGACTCGATATGGCTCAGCGGCGCACTGTTCGAGTCCGTCGCCCGCGACGGTGCCATCCAACCCGATGAATTCGTCGTGGGACCCCAGGCCTTGGACGCCAACGACTACCTCATCTGGGATCCCACCAGCAGAAGCCTGTCTTACGATGCGGATGGATCAGGGCCCGGAGCGGCCATCATGTTCGTGCGCTTCAGCAAGGTGCTCAACCTCAAGAGCTCGGATTTCCATTTGATCTGAAGCGCAGGGGGCGGGCGGCATCCCGCCCCTTCCGCAATCGGAAGAACTTCCCACCAGTTTGGTCAACCTTGCGGCAGGTGCGCAGTTGTGACGCAGCGGAAATATTGTTACGATATATTATGTGATGTTCGGCACTTTCTCGTGAAGTGAATTCATCCCTAATGTGTGGAGCCAACATGTCCGTCAAGAAGTCAGCCATTCCGTCCGAGGTTCATCCGAGCGGTTTCTCGATAGAAAGCTACAGTTTCAGAGGCGACGCGAAGGGAAATGCGATTTGGGCCGGCAGCGGAAACGACATGCTCGTCGGCCGCGGCGGTGACGATAATCTCAGCGGCGGCCTCGGCCAGGATAGGCTGAAAGGCGGGGCCGGCTACGACAGCTTCATCTTCGATACGGCTCTCGGAGGCAACAACATCGACACAATCGTCGATCTCGACACGAAGATCGGCGAAAAGATCTTCCTGGAGCAGTCCATCTTCCAGGGCATCAAGACCATGCGCAACAGCGAGGTCGAGGGCGACTACACGAACAGGGGCGTCGTCAAGAAAGCCTCGTTTTATGTTGGCGCGGCGGCTCACGATGCGGACGACCGCATCATCTACAACAAGCAGACCGGCGCCATTTCCTACGACGCCGACGGGAACGGGTCCGGCGCGGCGATCCAGTTCGCCCAGATCAAGGCCGGCACACATCTGAAGGCCTCCGACTTCTTCGTGATGTAAGGCCTTGAGCGGGCGAGCGAGGGGCTGCGCCATAGGCGCGGCTCCTCTGCGTCCGGGAACACCCTTGACCAATTCCAGGGAACGATGCTGGTGTACTTCCAACCGGGAGCACACACTTCGTGACGCACAGCAAGAGCGGGAACACCCGCGTCGCCCTCTTCGTGACCTGCCTCGTCGACCTCATGCGGCCCAGCGTCGGTTTCGCAGCCGTGAAGTTGCTGGAGGAGGCTGGATGTTCCGTCGAGGTTCCAGTCCAGACCTGCTGCGGCCAACCGGCATTCAATTCCGGCGACCGGGCCACCGCCCGCGCCCTCGCCGAGCGAATGATCGAGTCCTTCCGGGGTTACGATTACGTGGTCGCGCCTTCGGGCTCCTGCGCCGGAACGATCCGGAAGCATTACCCGGAGATGTTCGACGACGACCCCAACTGGCTGCCCCGCGCCAACGACCTGGCGGCCCGGACCCACGAGTTGACGAGCTTTCTCGTGGACGTGCTCGGGATCACCCGGGTGGAAGCCGCCTTCGACGGAGCCGTGACCTACCATGATTCCTGCTCGGGCCTGCGCGAACTCGGCGTGAAGTCCCAGCCCCGGCGCCTGCTCGCCAGCGTCGAGGGCCTCAACCTTGTCGAGATGAACGACAGCGACGTGTGCTGCGGGTTCGGAGGCACCTTCGCGGTCAAATACAGCGACATCTCCGGCGCCATCGTGGAGGAAAAGGCCAAGAACGTGGCCGCGACCAGCGCCCCGACCCTCGTGGCGGGCGATCTGGGCTGCCTCTTGAACATGGCCGGCAAGCTCAGCCGCGACGGACGGCCTGTCGCCGTTCGCCACGTGGCCGAGGTGCTGGCCGGGATGACCGATGAGCCGCCCATCGGGACCCCGCGAGCCGGCCAGGGAGCCCTCCGATGAGCGTTCATGCAACCTCCCCCCGATTCAAGGAAAACGCCGTCGAAGCCCTCAACGACGCGCAGCTCCAGCGGGCGCTCGGTAACGTGCGGCAGGGCTTCATAGAGAAGCGCCAGCGCACGGCCGACAAGCTGCCGGAATTCGAGGCCTTGCGGGACTCGGCCCGGGACATCAAGAACCACGCCCTCGAGCACCTTGACCTGTATCTCGAAGCCTACGAGGAGAAGGTGAAGGCTTCCGGGGGCCATGTGCATTTCGCCCGCGACGCCGAGGAAGCCCGCGCCATCATCCTGTCCATCTGCCGCGAGGTGGACGCCAAGACGGTCACCAAGGGCAAGTCGATGATCTCTGAGGAGATCGGCATCAACCACCACCTGGAGGCTCACGGCATCCGGCCGGTGGAAACGGATCTCGGCGAGTACATCATCCAGCTTCGCGGCGAGTTGCCGAGCCACATCATCGCGCCGGCCGTTCACCTGAACGCCACGCAGGTGGAGGAGGATTTTCGCCGGGTTCACACCCATCTCGACGCGGACCGCGACCTCTCGGAGCCCGTGAAGCTGCTGACCGAGGCCCGCACCGTGCTGCGGGAGCGGTTCCTCGCGGCCGATGTGGGCATCACGGGCGCGAATTTCCTGGTGGCCGAGACCGGGACCTCGATCATCGTCACCAACGAGGGCAACGGCGACCTCACCCAGATCCTGCCTAAAACGCATATCGTCCTGGCCTCCCTCGAGAAGCTGGTACCGACCCTTGAGGACGCCAGCCAGATCCTGCGGGTGCTGGCGCGCTCCGCCACCGGCCAGGAGATGTCGGTCTACACCACCTTTTCCACGGGTCCGCGCCGCCCCACGGATGCGGATGGGCCGGACAACTACCATGTGGTCATCCTGGACAACGGGCGCTCCTCCATGCTGGGCACGAGTTTCCAGGAGATGCTGCGCTGTATCCGCTGCGGGGCCTGCATGAACCATTGCCCGGTCTACCACGCGGTGGGGGGCCATGCTTACGGCTGGGTCTATCCTGGTCCGATGGGCGCGGTCCTGACGCCAAGCCTCATCGGCGTCGACAAGGCCGGGCATCTCCCCAATGCCTCAACCTTCTGCGGACGCTGCGAAAGCGTCTGCCCCGTGCGCATTCCCCTCCCCAAGCTCATGCGCCATTGGCGCGAACGGGAGTTCGAACGGCACCTGACCCCGGCGACGGTTCGCTCGGGCCTGGCAGTCTGGGGGTTTTTCGCCCGGCGCCCGGCGCTGTACCGCCTCGCTACCCGCCTCGGCATGGGGGCGCTGGGCCTTGCGGGACGCACCAGGGGACGGTTCAAGTGGCTGCCGCTGGCGCGCGGCTGGACCAAGAACCGGGATTTTCCCGCGCCTCAGGGCGAAACATTCCAAGCCCGTTGGGCCCGTGAACGGGGAGGACTGAGCCGATGAGTGCCCGGGATGACATCCTCGGCAATATCCGCCGCTCGCTGGGCGTCACGGGCAAGGAAACGATCCGCCGCCAGATGGTGGCGGACAGGCTCGACCGAGCCCCGAGGGGCCTGATCCCGGCGCGCGGTCAGGTCCAGGGGCGAGAGAGGGTCGACCTGTTCAAGCTGCAGGCGGAGGCCGCCCTGGCGACTGTGACGGAAGTCGCGACGCCAGCCGAGGTGCCCCAGAGCATCGCGGCCTACCTGCGCGACCACAACCTGCCCGCGACGCTGCGCATGGGGGACGATCCGCGCCTCGAGGCCATGCCCTGGTCGGAGACGGCGCTCGATATGTCCCAGGGCCCGAGCCGAGGCTCGGACCTCAACGCCGTCAGCCATGCCTTCGCGGGCGTCGCCGAGACCGGCACCGTCGTGATGGTCTCGGGTCACGAAAACCCGTCGACCCTGAACTTCCTGCCCGACAACCATATCGTCGTCGTGGCCGCCAAGGACTTGGCCACGGATTACGAGTCCGTCTGGTCAAAGATCCGCTTCGCCCAGGGCAAGGGGACAATGCCTCGCACGGTCAACTGGCTCACCGGCCCCTCGCGCTCCGGCGATATCGAGCAGACATTGCTGCTGGGCGCCCATGGCCCACGGCGGCTGCACATCGTGCTGGTGGGCGACTAGGTTCCGACTCGACAGCCTAGCGAGCGCCACCATAATCCTCCCGTTCGACCGGGAGACCCGCATGACGTCCACGCTCATCTTCCGCTCCATCCGCTGGTCGGCCTGGGAGGGCTGCGAGGCCGGAATGGAGCAGGCTGACGTCAGCCCGGCAGAGGGCGGCCTCGACGTGGCCGGCGTGGTCATCGGGACGGAGGATGGGACGAGGTTCGGCCTGTCCTACCGCCTGCGGCTCGACGCACTGTGGCATGTACGCGAGGCGACCCTGTGGACCACGTCCGGGAAGGCCCTGCGCCTCCTCAGCAATGGACGTGGATCCTGGCAGGTCGACGGCCGGGAAGAGCCGGGCCTGCAGGGCTGCATCGACATCGACATCCAGGCCACGCCCCTGACGAACACCCTGCCGATCCGACGGCTCGACATGAAGCCCGGCGACGCGGTTGAGGTCCGCCTCTGCTATGTCGGCGTACCCAATCTGACGGTGTCGCCCCGGTCGCAGCGCTACACTGCCCTGGAGTCCGGGCTCGACTACCGGTTCGAAAGCCTGGACAGCGGCTTCACGGCGGACCTGCCCGTGGACCGGGACGGCTTCGTTCTGGATTATCCGGGGCTGTTTCGCCGGTTGGACTGAAGCAGGGCAGCGCAGCGTGACAACCGGGCGCAGCGGAAGGCCCTTTGCAACCAGCGGACAAATCGGTTAAGTCTCTGATAGATCTACAGTTTTAAACAGTTCTAAACTAGAAACCCCGATGATCGTATGCTCCTGCAATCTCCTGTCGGACGGAGATGTGAAGGCCTGTCTGAAGCCTGGCCCCGGCTGCCCCCGCACGCCCGCCCAAGTCTACACCTGTCTTGGCTGCAGCCCCAATTGCGGGCGTTGCGCGCGCACGATCCGCTCGATCATGGACAAGGCGCTCTCGGAGGCCGCGGAGGCCACCTGCCAGCGGGGTTGCTGCTCGCTGAGCGCCGCGAACGGCGCCGCCAGTTCCGTCGGCGCGGCGATCGCCGCCGAACCCTCGCTCTGAGTGCGCGAACGGAGACGGCCTCTCCCGTCCGGTCTCGGCGCCCCTGAGACTCGCCCTTCGCCAGGATGATTTCGCTTGCGCAGTTTATAGCGACTCTAGATAAAGAGCGCGGAGCGCGACGGCGCCGGTTTCTGACGAGAGGGTAGTATGAAGGGCGACGCAAAGGTCATCGAGTACTTGAATCGGGGCCTCCGCAGCGAGCTGACGGCCGTCAACCAGTACTGGCTGCATTACCGCATCCTGGACGACTGGGGCTACAAGGAGCTCGCAAAGGCTTGGCGCGAGGAATCCATCGAGGAAATGCACCACGCCGACCGCTTCATCGAGCGCATCATTTTCCTGGACGGTTTCCCGAACCTCCAAGTGCTCGATCCCCTGCGCATCGGCCAGACCGTCAAGGAAATTCTGGAATGCGATCTGGCGGCCGAGCACGAGGCCCGGAACCTCTACGGCGAGGCCGCCAAGTACGCCGAGAGCGTCGGCGACCGGGTCTCCAAGAACCTGTTCGAGGATCTGATGAAGGATGAGGAAGGCCACATCGACTTCCTCGAGACCCAGCTCAACCTCGTCGACCAGCTCGGCCTGCAGCTCTATGCGCAGAAGCATGTTGGTGACGTGAAGAGCGAGGGGCATTAAGCGCCCGCCACTTTCAGAATTTCAACCCCAAGCCCCGGGACGATCCGGGGCTTTTCTTTTGCGTGAAACCGACCGTCACGCATTTCGACCATGCGGCGTCACCGATCCGATGGTGCGTCAGGGGAGCGCGCCTCCGTCGATCTGCTCGATTGGCAGCGTCACCACCTTCAGCTCCGGGTCTTCGGGATCGTTCTTCACGGAGAAGCCAAGGCTTCGGCACATGGCCAGCATCGTAGTGTTTTCGCGCAGGACCTGCCCTTCGACGGATCGGATGCCCTCCGCCTTCGCCCACTCGATCATCAGGCGCATGAGGGCCCAGCCGAGGCCGAGACCCTTGAGGTCGGAGCGGAGCAGGATCGCATATTCGCCGGCCTCGTGGTTGGCATCCGCATGCAGGCGCACGGCTCCCATCATGTCGCCGCTTGCGCGGTCGAAGGCCACGAAGGCGATGGCGCGGCTGTAGTCGAGCTGCGTCAGCCGAGCCAGGAAGGCGTGGTTGAAGTCCCGCACCGGGGCAAAGAAACGGAGCCGCAGGTCTTCGTGGGTGATCTGCTGGAAAAAGCGCAGGAAGGCCTCCTCATCCTCGGGCCTGACCGGCCGCACGAAGGCCTTCCGACCATCGCGCAGGTCGAAGGTGCGCTCCCACTCCTTGGGATAGGGGCGAACCGCGAAACGGGGATGCCCTTTGCGTTCGTCGGGGCCGAGAGGCGCGATCGCCACACGGGCATCCACCGCGATCACGCCGTCGTGGTCGGCCAGAAGCGGATTGATGTCGAAGGCACGGACCTCGGGAAGGTCGGCGGCCAATTGAGACAGCTTCACGAGCACGAGCGAGACTGCATGCTCGTCCGCCGCCGGAACGTCACGGTAGGCCTTGAGAATGCGTGAAACCCGCGTGCGGGCCATCTGATCGCGAGCAAGCTTCAAGTCGAGGGGTGGCAGTGCCAGAGCCTTGTCGTTGATCACCTCGACGGCCGTGCCGCCGCGCCCGAACACCACGACAGGACCGAAGACGGGATCGTCCGCGAGCCCGGCGATCAGCTCACGGGCGCGGGGCCGTCGCACCATGGGCTGCACCAGCACGCCGGTGACGGTCGCGCCGGGCTTCAGGCGTTCGGCGCGGCCCAGGATATCGGCGGCGGCAGCCGCCACCTCGCTCTCACTCGAGAGATCGAGCCTGACACCGCCGATATCCGACTTATGGACGATGTCGGGCGACACGATCTTGACCGCCACGCGGCCGCCTTCGGCCAGAACCGGTCTTGCAGCCGCCACCGCCTCGTCCGGCGTCGTGGCGAGGATTATCGGCGCAACCGGAATCGCATAGGCTCGCAGCAGAGCGTTCACTTCCAGGGGGTCGAGCCAGACTCTCCCCTGCCCGATCGCCGCATCCACGATGCGGCGCGCTCCGGCAGCATCCGGGACGAAGTCCTGCGGCAGGCTGCCAGGGGTTTCCATCAGCTCGTTCTGGGCTTCGCGGTAGCGCACGAGTTGCAGGAAGCCGCGCACGGCCTCCGCCTCGGTCGCATAGCGCGGGATGCGAGCCTCCTCGAAAGCGCGAGCCGACGCTGCGTCCTCGCCGAGCCAGACCGCGAAAACCGGTTTCTTGGCGAAGCCGGCAGCGCGATCCTTCTTGACGGCGTTCGCGATCGCTTCGGCCGAATGAGATGCGCCTCCCAGCGCCATGGGCACGTTGAGAACGAGCACCGCGTCGTTGTCGCGGTCGTCCAGCAGAATCTCCAGCGACGCGGCGAACCGATCCGCATTCGCGTCACCCAGGATATCCACCGGATTGGACCGCGACCAGGCGGGCGGCAGCACGGCATCGAGCCGCGCCCGGGTGCTGTCGGAGAGCTCGGAGAGCTGTCCGCCGAGATCGATCAGGCGGTCGACGGCCAGGACCCCGATGCCCCCGCCATTGGTGAGGATCGCAAGCCGTTTCCCGGGAAACGGCTTCTGGCGTCCCAGGGTCTCGGCGGCGGCGAAGAGCTGGTCGAGGTCGAGCACCCGCAGCAGACCGGCTCGCCTCAGCGCCGCGTCGTACACCGCGTCCTCGCCGGCGAGCGCGCCCGTATGGGTCGCGGCGGCCCGGGCGCCGGGCGCGTGACGCCCCGACTTGATGACCACGACAGGTTTCGTGCGGGACGCCGCCCGGGCCGCGGACATGAACTTGCGCGCGTCGCTGATGCTCTCGATGTACAGCAGGATCGCGCGCGTATGGGGATCGGCCGCAAAGTAGTCGAGGCAGTCGCTGAAATCCACGTCGACCTTGTCGCCCAGGGAGACGACCGCCGAGAACCCGATCTGCCGATGGGCCGCCCATTCCACGATGGCTCCCGCCACCGTGCCGGACTGGGAGACGAGCGCGAGATCGCCGACCCGGGCGTTTCGGGCCGCGAAGCTCGCGTTGAGCTTGGCCCTCGGGGCGATCACGCCGATGCAGTTGGGCCCCAGAAGGCGCACGCCATGCCGGCGGGCGGCCAGCCGCGCTTCCTCGGCGAGGGATCCGTCTCCGTGGCCGAGGCCCGCCGTCACGACGATGGCGGCCGCCACGCCCCTCCGGCCCGCGTCCTCGATCACGTCCGGAACGGCCGAAGGCGGGATTGCCACGATCATGAGATCGGGCACTTCGGGCAGCGCCTCGACCGATGGGAAGCACGCCTTCCCGTCAATCTCCGTGTGGCGTGGGTTGACGGGGTAAACGGCTCCCGGAAAACCGCCTTCCGCCAGGTTGCGCAGAAAGGTCAGTCCGAGCGAGCCTTCGCGCGGACTTGCGCCGATGACGGCGATGGATCTGGGCGCGAGAAGCCTGTCGAGGCGGTAGGTGGACATGTCGACCCTGGGCTAAAGCATCGTGCCAAAGCTAATGCCGCTGGCGGCCGGATCAATCTCGCGGCCAAGCGTAGAGGGCGTCCGGCTCGTTCTCCTCGTTTCCGGACCCGTCGGTGAGCCTGACGAGCCCAAAACCGCGAGCTTCGTAGAAACGGCGCGCCGCAACGTTGCGTTGGAACACCCAGAGCCTCACCGCCGAGAGGTCGTCCGTCGCCACCGCGAGAAGCCGCGATCCGATCCCCAAGCCCTGCCAGTCCGGGTGCACGTAGAGGTGATCGAGCCATCCGGGACGCCACGCCGCGAAGCCGACCGCCATCCCGTCCGCCTCGGCCACCTGGACCGTGGAGGCGGGAAGGACGTGGTCACGAAAGAAGGCATGGTCCTCCAAAGGCGAGTGCAGCCGCGGCAGATACGGCAGGCAGGCCTCGCGCACGTGGCGATGAAGCTTGGCGAGCGTTTCGGCATCCGCCGGGACTGCCGGGCGGATCAGGGCGGTTTTCACCCCGCCAGCACCCGCGTCGGCGGAAAGATCACCTCGACCAGGGTTCCTTCCCGAGGGTGACTGGCAATCTGGAGCGCGCCCCGGTTGGCTTCCACGAGGGCCTTCGTGAGGGGCAGCCCCAGGCCCGTGCCGCCCCGTCTCTGGGACGTAGCAATCTGGCGGAAAGGCTCAAGAGCCGCCTCGATTTCCTTCTCGGTCATGCC
The DNA here is from genome assembly GCF_016892705.1 of Microvirga pudoricolor. Lineage (GTDB taxonomy): Bacteria > Pseudomonadota > Alphaproteobacteria > Rhizobiales > Beijerinckiaceae > Microvirga > Microvirga pudoricolor. The sequence continues at coordinate 75,747 of NZ_JAFEMB010000009.1, read as the reverse complement.
GATACCCGTATCGCGCACCCGAAAGGCCACCTCGCCCCGGTCCGTCAGGGCTGTCGAGAGGATCACCTGTCCGCCCGCATCCGTGAACTTGATGGCGTTCGATACGAGATTCAGCAGGATCTGGCGGATGGAACGCTCATCCGCCACGACCGGAGGCAGCTTAGGCGCGAAGCTCGTGCGCATGACGATGCGATGGCGCATGGCCTGCGGCTGCATGAGGGTGAAGCAGGCGGATGCCAGGGTGTTGAGGTCGACGCTCGTGAACGACAGGTCCATGCGCCCGGCCTCGATCTTGGCGAGGTCGAGAAGGTCGTTGACGAGGCTCATGACATGGGCGCCGGAGGCGTGCACGTCCTTGAGGTAGTCCTTGTAGCGATCGTTTCCGATCGGCCCGAAACGCTCCTCCAGCATCACCTCGGCAAATCCGATGATGGCGTTCAGCGGGGTGCGAATCTCGTGGCTGATCTTGGCCAGGAGGTCCGACTTCTGCGCGCTCGCCTCCTCGGCCGCCCGCTTGGCGCCCATCAGCTCGCCTTCGGCTTTCTTGAAGGCCGTGATGTCGCGTAGAACGGCGCAAAACTTCCGGCTGGGCCCCTCGCTCACCGATCCCATCGTCATGAAAAGAGCGATCGAGCCGCCCTGGCGCACCCGGCCCCAAACCTCGCGGCCGTCGTTCAGCAGGCTGCCAACCCCTGGAGAGCGCAGTCGGTCGAGATAGTCGAGAGCCACCATGTGGCTATCGGGGGCAAGCAGAACCGTGATCGCGTCTCCGACCACCTCGCGCTGGTCGTAACCGAACAGGGCTTCCGCCGAGCGGTTGAGACCAAGGATGCGGCCGGTCTCGTCGAGGGCGATCACGCCGTCCGTGGCGGTATCGAGGATGGCCTCCAATTCGAGGATGCGGGCGGCTTGGCCCCGCAGATCCAGTTCGGAAGCGCGAAGGATCTGCGGCGCTTCGGGTTCGGGCACCGGGCGCAGGAGCATCAGGGCCGCAGGCGCGCCCTCCCACTCGACGGACGAATGGCGGACCTCGACGGCTTGGCTCGCCTGGTTCCGGTCGGTGAGTGCAACGGCAGGGCCGGCCTCCTCGCCGCGAAGGACGGCCGGGCTGCCCTTGAACAGTCGCGCCAGCGAAGCCTTACCCAAAAACTGCGCGAGGTCGTCGTACCCCGTCAGATCGAGAAGAAAGCGGTTGGCGTGGAGAATCCGCTCGCCCCTATGGATGAGAACTCCGGCCGGAAGCCCGTCGAGCACGATCATGGCGGCCGGCGCGGTCACCGGGACCCTGGTGAGGGGGGCCGGCTCCTCGCGCCCGCCAGCGAGAGGCTCGGACGGCGGATCCGCCGGGTGCTCGGCCTCGACACGGGCACCCAGGGCTCGGGCGATCTCGCGGAACGCGTTGCGCTCGGCGGAGGAGAGGCGCGATGGGGGTTCGCCGGGCTTGTCGTCGTGCCCATCCGACCCCGTCGGAGAGGCCTGCGCTCCCGCTGCTCCGGGCTGCGGCTGCTGGTTCAGGGAGGCGGCTACGCGCTCGCGCAGCTCCTCGAACCAGTTACCGTCCGGGATGGAGGCTTCCGGCGGCATGATCTGGTCGGCCGACAGGATCGAATCCTGCCCGGCCACATCGTCCGGCTCCGAATCCGGCTCAGGGACGGTTTCATGGCTGACGGCAGCTTCTTGACTGACGGCAGCTTCTTGGCCCGGCGCCGCTTCCGCTGCCTCGGAGCCCATCAGTTCGGCCGGGATGGAGGCTTTCGGAAGGCGGGCCGGCTCGCGGGTCCTTCGGCCGGCCGGCCGGATCAGCCCGAACCCGCGAAACCCTGCAAGGCTGCCATCGGCACGCCGGACGGGCATGCCCGCCAGGTCGATCGGGACCTCGTCCTGGCCGCCATCGACGGCCCAATGCACGGCGGCGCCGCTCCAGGTGCGGCCCTCGGCGAGGGCGTCGGCGATCCGCCCCTCCGGGTCGTCGGCCCATCGGCCGCTCACATCCTGCCACGTACGGCCCAGGATGCCGGAGGCCTCCTCGCCAACCACCCCGGCAAGGGGTCTGGAGACCTGCGTGAATCGGGTCTGGTCGTCCATCTGCCAGACGAACCGTACAGGGCGCTCTGGACCCACCTCGTCGGAGGATGCCGCCTTGTCCGGGAAGGGTGCCTTTTCGGGCGCCGCGACGACCCGTTCGGAATCGGGAAGCCGGGCGGGCGCGGAAGGCGGGACCGAGCGAACGGCGACCTTCGGGATCGGCCCGACCACCAGCGTGACGAGCAGCTCACGTTCCTCGAAGTTGACGAGGCGGCATGCGCAGGTCACCGGAGGCGCGAGCCGATCGGGGTTCAGGCCCAAGCGCTCGAGCCTGGTGCCCTGGCGTGGCGCCAGCCCCGACGCGAGAGCCGAAAGCCGATCCCTGCCTTTGACGGTCGGCAGGATCCTGCCCGAGGCGTCCGAGAGGGCCGCCCCTAGGGCGGCGGCCGCCTGCGACACCCAAGCCAGGCGCGTCCCACCCTCCTCCCAAATGAGGATCCCGGCGCCAGGTCGCGCAAGCCCGGCCGTGGCCGGCTCGGCGGACAGCCGTTCGATCAGGGCTTCGTAGGAATGAGGGCTTTCCGCCATGGACGATCTCGTCTCACTGCAAGGGTCGGTCACATCTTAAGGAGATTTAAACGATTGCGCAGGAGAGCGCCTGTGCGGGTGGGGACATCGCCATATTTACTTGATGCCAAGGTTAACGCTAGACCTTGCGGTTGATTTTGCACCGCACCATGTGATATTGCAGTGCACAACAAGCCCACCAGGAGGAGAGATCCATGGCAGCGAACAACCAGACCCCCTACGAAGTCCCGGCCGAAATGCGCGATTTCGCCGAGAAGAGCGTCGAGCAGGCCCGCAAGGCCATCGATGGCTTCATGGGCGCCGCGCAGCGGACCGTCGAGACCTTCGAGGGCTCCACGAACTCCGTCCACAGCAATGCCAAGGATGCGACCCGCAAGACCTTCAGCTACGCCGAGCAGAATATCGCGGCGGCCTTCGACCTCGCCCAGAAGATGGTGCGGGCCAAGGACATGCAGGAGGTCATGCAGTATCAGGCCGAGTACGTGCGAACCCAGTTCGAGGCGATGCAGGCCCAGATGAAGGAATTCGGGTCCCTCGCGCAGGCCGCCGTGAAGCAGCCGACTGCCAAGAAGTAACCCACTCTCTGAAATTTCAGCCGGGAGACAGCAATGGCCGAAACCAAGAAGTCGAGTTCGAACCGTTCCGTGAAGAGGGCCATGCCCGCCAAGGCCGCAACCCCGGCCGCCGATCTTTTGGCCAGCGACGTGCAAAACACGATGCTGGAGGCTGCCGAACCCGTCATGCCCGCTACCGTGCAGGCCGTCGTCCAGGCGGTGAAGCCGGAAGCGATGCTCGACGCCGTGCATATGGTGGCCGAGGCGACGCCCCAGGTCATGCGTCACGTCGCCAAGCGCACCGAGGAGTCCCGCGAGGTTCTGCGGGCCGCCATGCAGGAAGCCGCCACGGCCTCGACGCGCGGGGCCCTCGAGGTCAACGACAAGATGATCGAGGCCTTCCGGGCGCAGAGCGACGCAGCCTTCGACCTGTGGCAGTCCACCCTCCGGGCAGGCTCCCTGCCGGAGGCCGTTCAACTCCAGACCGCAGGGCTCCGCAACGCGTACGAGACCGCTACGGCCCAGTGGCAGGACATCGCGGCCACCACCAAGCGGTGGTTCGGCCAAAGCGTCGAGCCGATCCAAGCGGTTTGGACGAACCGCTGAAATAACTTGAGTCTGGAGAGGGCCGCCGCGGGGCGGCCCTTTCTCATTGGGCCGCGATGACCAAGTCGACGTCCGGGTAGCGGGCGAAGGCCGCGCGCAACGCCTTCTCGTCATAGGGTTTGGTCACCACCGGCACCTGGCGGAAGCGCTCGGGGATCTTGGTGCTCTCGCCATAGCCCGTGGCGAAGATGAACGGCCGCTTGCGATCCTTGAGATCGTCGGCAACCGGAAAGCTCGTCTCCCCCGACAGATTGATGTCCAGGACCGCGGCGTCGAACGAGCCGAGCCTCAAGGCCCGGCAAGCATCCGCGACCGTCCCGGCGATCTCGACCTCCGCGCCTACACCCTGCAGCAGGGCCTGGGCGTCGAGCGCGATCATCATGCTGTCTTCCACGAGCAGAAGGCGCTTGTCGCTCAGCGTCACGCGGGCCACGTCCTTGGGCAGGACCTCGTCCTCCTCCGACCCCGGCGTCACGTGAGCGGCCGGAATCAGGAACGAGGCCCGAAGGCCGGCAGGGTCGAAAGTGATGCTGGTCTTGCCCTGCAGCTCGAACGGGATCGTCTGCTCCGTGACGATGGTGCCGAAGCCCCTGCGCTGCGGCGGGGCCACCGGAGGCCCGTCCGTCTCCCGCCAGTCGATGCTCAGATCGCCGTTGGGCCGGAAATTCCATTCGACGATCAGGTGCCCGCCCGGGGTCGAAAGAGCGCCGTACTTGGCCGCGTTCGTCATCATTTCGTGGAAGACGAGAGCAATGGCCTGATAGGCCCTGCTGTCGAGGAGCGCCGGTGGCCCGTTCAGGTCCGGTCCGCTGGTGCCGTTCTTGGTCCAGGCCCGAGACTCCATGTCGAGGAGGCCGCGCAGGGTAGCGGCATTCCAGCCCGTTCGGGTCAGCTGATCGTGGGCCGAAGCCAGGGCGCGGATGCGGCTGTCGATGTCGCGGGTGAAGTCCTCGATGGTCTCGACGCCCTGGCGGCTCTGGCGCACCAGAGAGCTGATCAGCGCCAGGATGTTCTTGACCCGGTGGTTCAGCTCCTCGATGAGCAGCGACTGGCTTTCCTGGGCGGTGCGTCGCTCGCGCTCCACCAAGTCGGCCCGGCGAAGAATGACCTCCAGCAGCGAGACCCGGAGGGTTTCGGCCACGCGCAGCTCCCAGTCCAGCCAAGGCAGCGACTGGCCACGCACCTTCTCGCGCCAGGCCTCGAAGCTCTTGCGTGGCGAGATGCGCCTGTCGCGGCCGGGGAGATTCTCGACGGCCTTGTGAGGGTTGCCGCCCCAGGTGATGGTCTGCTCGACCTCCCGTCGGAAGAAGAAAAGATAGTCCCGGGGCGTGCGCGCGAATGGAATGGCGAGGAGGCCGCTCACCCGGTCCGCATAGAGCGTGGCCGATGGCAGGACTCGGCCGAGCTCCGCCGTCGCGAAGGGCTCGGTTGGGCTTTTCCCATCCAGGAACGCCACCAGCTTCGGGATCTCGGCTTCGGGAGGCGTGACGCCGACGCCCGAGAAGCGGCCGCCCGACCAACTGCCGACGCCGTCGCAAGCGATGAGATCGTTCAGGAGATCCCGGTACGGCTCGACGGAGTCGAAGACCGTGTCGGACGGGCCCATGCTGGCCAGGAACCGATCCTGGCACTCGCGCAGCCGGTTCGCCCGGGCCAGTTCCACCTCCTGCTCCTTCGCCTCAATCTGGAGCGAGAACACCTGCCCGAACAGTTCCGTCGCCGCGCAGGTCGCGGCCGAGAGGCGCCTGGGAGCGTCATGGTGGCAGGCGATGAGCCCCCACAATTCCTTGCCCCGCATGAGAGACACGGTCAGGCTTGCCCGCACGCCCATGTTCCGCATGTACTCGATGTGGATCGGCGACACGCTGCGAAGGCTGGCGAGGCCAAGGTCCACCGGCAAGCCCTTGTCGTCCAAGCTCGGCTCGAGGGGGACCGGACGATACTCGGCGTCCGGGATCAGGCGAAGCCACTGGCGCTTATAGAGTTCCCGAGCCTGGGCCGGAATGTCCGAGGCCGGATAGCGCAAGCCCAGGAACGGCGGAAGTCCCGACCGGATGGCTTCCGCCACGACCTGGCCCGAGGAATCGTGCAGGAATTTGTAGATCAGGACCCGATCGTACCCCGTCACCGCCCGCATCTGCTGCGCCGCCATTTGGAGGAAGCGGTCGATATTGGTCGCCCGCCGCAGCCGCCCGATAAGGCTCTTGACGAGCATCGTCGGGTCGGCCGTCACCACGTCGGCGCCGCTTTGCGGAATGATCTCGATCACGGCTCGGCTTCCGCTCAGGTGAACGGCGATGTCCTGGCGATCCAGACCGGTCCCGACATCGGCGTCCGCCAGCCGTTCGGCACTGTCCGAGATCATGGCGGACTGGAGCGTGTTGCGGAGGTCGTGCACCGTCTTGGCCGGCAGGACGCCCTCGAGCGTGACGTTCAGGATCTCCTCAAGGGGCCGCTTGAGGATGTCCGGAGCGTTCAGGGACGCGTGGGCAATGGTCCAATCCGGCAGCGTGCAGACCAAGAGGCATCCGTGAGGCTGGATCGCGCCTGGGATGTGGATTGGCTCCCGGTCGCAATTGGTCAGGTCGACGGAGGGGACCAGCGAAGCGGGATCGGTCGAGGGGATCAAGGGGATGTTTCCAAGGGCGGCACGCAAGGCGCTCAGACGGTCGACGAGGCTTGTTTCATCGGAAAAGATCAGGGCTTTTCTCGGGCCCGATGAAGATCCGCCCGACGTATGGTGTAGCCTAATGGACCCAAATCAAGCAAACGGTCCAGGGGGCTGCCCGCCCGGCGCCATTCGTGGACAACCTGTCGCATGAGGGGGACGGTCCGGGCACCCCGCTTCGAGAGGGTTCCGATGATGACCGACCCACCTTCCGTCGCCATGCCGATCGCGGCCGTGATCGCCGTGGTGGTCCGCCAGGACCGTGTTCTGCTCGTCCGCCGGGCGAACCCACCGGATGCCGGCCTTTGGGGCTTCCCGGGAGGCAAGATCGAGCTTGGCGAAACGGTCGCGGCGGCCGCGCTGCGCGAACTCGCCGAGGAAACCGCCGTGGAGGCCAGGACCGAGGCCGTCATGACAACACTGGATGTCTTCGAGAAGGACGGATCCGGGCGCATCGCCCGGCACTTCATCCTGGTCGCCGTCCTCTGCCGCTGGCTTTCGGGGGAGGCCATCGCCGGGGACGACGCTCTCGAGGCGGCCTGGTTCACCCTCGACGCCCTCGACCCGTCGACCTTGCCCATGAGCGCCGACGTGGATGTGATTGCCCGGCGGGCCTTGGGAGCGCCGGATCACACGACGTAGAAATCCTTGTGGGTCAACGCCGCCTTGTTCTCGAGACGGAGAAGTGCTGTCGCGGAGACGCCGCCTGCGCCATCGGGGTCGTAGAGGATTGTGCCGGACGTCCGGTCGTAGATCACGTGATCGTTCGCGTCCCCGGCGCGCGCGCCGAGGGCGAAGCTGGAAGCCTTGAGAGTTCCGGACGGGCCCTTGATGCCTTTCCTCGCCAGGGACGACAGGATGGCGCTGTCGAGGATGATACGGTCCTGCGCGGGAGCGAAGTCTTCGATCAGATCCACGGCGGCCGTGCGTCTGACGGGGTCCGAGGCGAGGAACAGATCCCGCCCGGCCCCACCGATCAACGTGTCGCTCCCGGAGCCGCCATCGAGGATGTCGTTTCCGGCTCCCCCTTGGAGAAGATCGTCTCCAGCAAACCCGAGCAGCCTATCGTTACCAATGCCGCCTGCGACCGTATCGTCCCCCTCGAAGAGGGCCTGGGCGAACCGGTTGTCGTCCCGCTGCGAGACCAGGGCCTCGAACGATCCGGCCCCCATATTCACTCCGATGAAACTGAGGAAGATCTTCTCGTTCTTTTTGACCGACAGGGCGTCGATGCTGCCGGTCATGGCCTGGAAGCGGTCGAGCTTGAGGGTCGTGCCCATGAAGAGCGTCGAAGCATCCTTGCCTTCGACCCGCACCATGCCGGCCTTGGGTGCGCTTCGCTTGCCCATGAAGGAGCCGCACAAATCGAGATCGAGCATGTCGATCGCCTCGCGCCGGTTCGGGTCCAGGGTGCCAAACAACATGGTCAAATCCAATAAAGAAATAATATTACGATTGCCGTAGCGGCTCTCGATCACTCTGTCCACGCCTGATCCGCGCGAAACCGCAACCCGTCACGGCCGTTGTCACAGACAGGTCTGAAAAGGCACATGGCATGAGCCGAGCATTCGTTCGGGAGGCCGACGGGAGCGAGTTCGAGGATCTGCCGGACCGGCCGATCAGCCCTCATCGCAATCTCGTCACGGAGGAGGGACTTGCTCGGATCGACGCCGAGATTTCGGGTCTACGACACCGTTTGGCCGATGCGCAGTCGAAGGGGGACAGGGCCGAGGTGGCGCGGGCCTCGCGAGACCTTCGCTACTGGTCGCAGCGACGCGCGTCCGCGGAACTGGTCGAAAGTGTCGGAGACCACGCCCTGGTTCGCTTTGGCTCCCGGGTCACCATCGAGCGAGAGGACGGCCGGCGCCACACCTACCGCATCGTGGGCGAAGACGAAGCCGACCCCTCCGGCGGCACCCTTTCATACGTCTCCCCGCTGGCACAGGCACTCATCGGCAGGCGGGCCGGCGATATCGTTCAGGCGGGGCGCAATGAAGCCGAGATCATCGCGATCGAGCCGGATTGAGATCGAGCCTCACAAGTCTCCAAGCATCAGCTGAGCCTGGGTGCGGGTCTTGGACGCCGGCTTCTTGGCACTGGTCACGGGCCGGGCGGCCTTCGGCCTGGGCTCTCGCGGCGAGCGGGCGGGCGCCGGCTCGCGCTGCGCCTTCTCCATGCGCGCCTTCGCGCGGTCGCGGGCGACGGCCTCGGGCGCGTGCGGATCCTCGGTGAGCCATTTGCCGCGCTTGATCACCTCGTTCACCCGGCCTTGGTTGACGCCGAGTTCGAACGCGATCTCCTGCTGGGTCATGCCGGTATTGGCGTGCAGCTCCAAGATCTTGCGGGCGAGATCCGGCGTCATCTTGCGGCCGGTGATCCGCCGGGCGGGCATCACCGTCCGGGCGGCTTTGTCCCGTTCGCGAAGCTTCTGCAGGATCGCGAGGGCCATGTTCATGCCTTGCTCGCGCAAAGCCTCCTCGAACTCCTTGAGGGTGGTCACCGGCACCTCCGTGCGCAGGTCTGAGACAGGCCTTGCGACTCAGATCCTTTCCCAGCTTAACGGCAAAGCTGAGGCTTGGTTTCCGCATCTTTCGCCGCCGTGGGCATCAACCCACAGCTTCCGCCGCCTGCTGGGCGAAGCGGGCCCTGGCCCTGGCGTCGGCCTCCAGGCCCTTCTCGGCGCACCAGTGCGGAAATCGATCCGGGTCGATGAACGCGCGCACGACCTGCAGCCCCGCCTGTTTTGCCACTGCCTCGTTGTTGAGGGCAGCCATGAGCCAACCGTCGTAGACAGGCGCGAGGTTATGTGGGTCGGCCATGGCGGCCCTGACGCGGGCATAGTCCTCGCGGGCGTACCAGGGAAGTCCGATCCTGCGAGGACAGGGAATGTCGCCCGAAGTGTCCATGTACATTCTCCGTCGCCTGTCGGCGATCACACCGGCCCTTTGTGGGGCGCGAGACTTCGGTCTCAACCGCCCCAACCCTCCCTTTTCACGATCTCGCCTCAGTTCGGGTGGATTTTTAGTGGTATTCACCGCGAGAGAAACACCATGGATGCTCAATCCCCCTGGACGCTCGAAGCCGTACAATCCCTCGTGGCCTTGGCCAAGGAAGGCGTGCCGATGTCCATCATCAGCCTCAAGCTGAAGCGCTCCATCGTCGATGTGAGGGCCAAGCTGCACGATCTCGGGATCACGGCCCCGGCGGAGGCGTGAAATCCCTCGTCTCTACTGCAAAGCTTTGGAATCGGTAGAGAAAACGTGATCGGCCTATTCTTCGGAGTTCAGGAACCGTTTCCGAGGTCGCGGGGTTGGTCCGTCACAGAGGCAGACCCCGCAATCCCTTGTAGCCTCTGTAAACTTCGGCCCCGTTCCGGCTCCCCTCGAACGGGGCTTTTTCCTGTCCGGACCCTGTCCTCCTCGCAACCATAGTCGATGGTCGAAATCCGCCGCAAAGACTTGACGCGCGGTCGAAAACCGGGAGAAGCGAAGGGATACGAGGGAGATCGACGATGCATCGTGGGGCTTGGGTTGGCGCGTTCCTGCTCGCCATGACATTTCCGGCTGGCGCCCAGACAGCTCCTGCCGCCGAGGAACGCGGTTCCTTCTCGCGCGCCGAGATTCGAGAGCTGATGGATGCCGTCAAGGCGACCGCCAAGGCATCCCGCGAGAATGTCGACTATTCCCGCGTCGTCCCGGACATTCTGTTCCAGATCCTGACGAAACTCGATAAGATCGAAGACAAGCTGGACAAGATCGAAGAGGCGACCAAGGCCAACCAAGCGGCCGCTAAAAAGCGCTGATCCGGACAGGGCGATCTTCTCGGCCGTCACGAGTTCGCCTTTCTCGCATCGCAGGGTATGCGGATTCCATCTCCTGCCGCTCTGGCCAAGGCTCGATCTCCATGCTGACCCGTCCGATCATCGGTCTTCTCGCCCTTACCGTGGGGCTGCCCCTCCTGCTTCTCTTTGCGGTGATCGCGTCTAATCCGAGTGTCAGCGCCTCGATCCTGAACCACATTGTCGGTGGCGGGATCATGGCTGTGTTCATTTTTCTGATGGTTGGCGAGATCAAGCGCATGGCGGACGTGCCCTCCCATCAGCGCGACGAGCGTCACCACTGACGCCTAGGAGGCGCTCCATCTCGGAGCGCCAACCGTTCCTCGTTTTCAAAGTTCAGCTATATCAGCCGACGGCGGGAGACCGTCGAGGGGGTCCCTGCGCGCCTCAACCGAGGCTAACAACGATGTACCTCGGACAACACAAGCTCAGGTAAAATTACAATATAAGTAATGCTCTTTTAAGTTGTATTTGTATTAGTCCTCATTTTCTCGCCTCAACAAATCAAATATTTGCCAGCATACGCAACGGCCAAGCTTGAAAGTCTTACTGGATAAGGCTTTTCAACCGTCGTGTCGCGATCTGTTTCACCGAACTATACTGTCGAATTGGTATTAATTCGGAACCAATAACTGCCTCGTTCGTCATCTGTACTCGACAACAGACGCCAAGCTGGCGTCAGAACTTCAATTTTCCTCGCAGGTATTCACTGATGCGCAAGATGACGCTCGCCATCGCGGGACTGACGACACTTGTTTCGTCGACCGCTCTCCTCGCCGCCGACTTGAGCACGACGGGCAGCCTTTACGGCCGATACGGTCAAGGGGGAGGTGCTCCCTACCAATCGGCCCCGCGAGCGGCACAGGCGACTCAACCCGGTCAAGTCGCGCCCATCGACGGAACGCCGTCGGTGCCCCGTTCGCCAGGGCGTCCGACATCCCTTCCCCGTCAGGCCTCTTCCGCGATCTGTGTACCTGCCGTGCCCAATCCATCCGACTACAGGAACTGCCAGATCAGGCATGTGCGGGGACAGGAGGTGTGCCGGTGTCAGATCGTGCCTCCGTCCCAGCGTCTCTCGGTGAATCCGCTCGACCGTGACGACATCGTGACGGGCACCGTCCCGGGCGGCTACGGCGTCGGCACGCCTGACAATCTGGTCGGCAGCGACAGACCCAATGACCAGGGAAGGCCTAACGATGGGCTTGCGTCGAACAACCCGCCGGGCGGCAATCCGGGAAATGGTGGCCCCGGGAGCGGCAATCCCGGCGCAGGAACCCCGGGGGGCGGCGATCCCGGCAATGGAAACCCCGGAGGCAACAATCCGGGCGGGGGCGGCGCTGGCAATACGCCCGGAGGCAATCCCGGCGGCAATAACCCCGGTGGGGGGAACACGGGTGGCGGAAGTTCCGGCGGCGGAAATCCCGGGGGCGGCAATCCTGGGGGTGGAGCCGGAGGCAATCCGGGAGGCGGCGCGCCAGGCGGTGGGTCGCCTGGGGGCGGCAATCCTGGAGGCGGAAACCCGGGTGGCGGCAGTCCCGGTGGTGGCACTCCAGGCGGAGGCAACCCGGGTGGTGGCGATGCAGGCGGGAACCCTGGGGGTGGAAATCCGGGTGGAGGCGGTCCGGGCGGTAATCCAGGGGGCGGCCATGGTGGCAACCCTGGCGGTGGCGGACATCACGGCGGCAACAACGGCGGAGGCGGCCACGGTGGAGGCGGTCACGGCGGTGGGGGCCACGGTGGAGGCGGCCATGGCGGAGGCGGTCACGGCGGAGGCGGTCATGGTGGAGGCAGTCACGGCGGTGGGGGCCATAACGGTGGCGGTCACGATGGCGGAGGCAAGGGAGATCACGGAGGCGGCAATGGTGGCGACCATGGTGGTGGAAAAGGGGGCGACCACGGCGGAGGCAAGGGTGGAGATAAAGGCGGCGACCATGGCGGCGGCGGTCACGGAGGTGACTCCGGCGGTAAGGGCGGCGGTGGCCATGGAGGCGCTGGCGGTCGTGGGGGCGACGGAAAAGGCGGTGGCGGCCACGGTGATGGCGGTGGACGCGGCGGCGACGGCGGCGGTCACGGCGGACGGAAGTAAGATGTCTATCTGATAGCGCGGCGGACACCCTGTCGACCCGTTCGACAGGGTGTCCGCCGCATCCAGTGGCAGGAATCCGGAGGAAACCGCACTTTTGTAGAATGCCTCAGTCGGCCGGCTTGAGTTCGCCGAGAAGCGTCGGGATGAGTTCCGAGACGGTCGGATGGATCGGCACGGCCCATTGCAGGATCGGATAGGCCGTCTTGGCGTTCATCATGTCCAGAATACCGTGAATGGCCTCGTCGCCATTCAGGCCCAGGATGGCGGCGCCCAGGATCTGCTGCGTCTCGGCATCGGCGACAATCTTCATGAAGCCCTTGGTCTCACCCTTCTCGACAGCCCGACCGACCCGGGTCATCGGACGCTTCGACACGAGAAGCCCGCGGCCCGATCGGCGGGCCTCCGTCTCCGACATACCGACGCGACCGAGCGGTGGGTCGATGTAGAGAGCATAGCCAGGGATCCGCGCATCCACGCGACGGTCCGCGCCATCGAGCAGGTTCGCGGCTACAATCTCGTAGTCGTTGTAGGCCGTGTGCGTGAAGGCTCCTCGTCCGTTGCAATCTCCCAAGGCCCATATGCCCGGAGCGCTGGTGGACAGCTTTTCGTCTACAAGAATATAGCCACGCGCATCCAACGCAACGCCGGCCCTGTCGAGGCCCAAATCGTCCGTGTTGGGCCTGCGGCCGACCGCCAGCAGCACATGGGAGCCGACCACGAAGGGATCGCCCGATGTGCAGTCGACATCCACTGCAACTCCATCGGCATGAGGCTTGAAGCCGATGCAGGTTGCATTCGTGCGAACCGTGATCCCCTCGGCGGATAAGATCTCCCGGATGGCCTCGGACACGTCCTCATCCTCCCGGGCCACGAGGCGAGGTCCCTTCTCGACGACGGTGACCTCAGCGCCGAAGCGGCGGTACATCTGGGCGAATTCGAGGCCGATGTAGCTGCCTCCGACCACCACGAGATGCTCGGGCACGACATCGAGTTGGAGCATCAACGTGTTGGTCAGGAAATCGACGGATCCCACGCCCGGCATGTCCGGCACGCTGGCGCGTCCGCCGACATTGATAAAGATACGGTCCGCCTCAAGGGTCTCGTCCCCCACCCTCACGCGACGCGGATTCTCGAAGCGTGCGTGTCCCTCGAAGACGGTCAGGTTCTTCATGCGCCGAAGCCATGTCTCCACATTGGTCCTGGCGTTTCGTGAGACCGTGTCGGCGCGCTCGCGCACGCGTTTCATGTCGACGATGACAGGCCCTCTCGGCACGATCCCGTAATCGATTTCCCGCCGTGCAAGGTGAGCCGCGTAGGCGCTGGCCACGAGGGTTTTCGTCGGCATGCAACCTGTGTTCACGCACGTGCCGCCGAAGAGCTTGCGCTCGACGATCGCGACCGTCATGCCCGCGGCCGTGAGGCGTGCCGCGAGCGAGGGGCCCGCCTGCCCAGCGCCGATCACGATGGCATCGAACGACTGGATCATGTCAGCACGCTCACGATCAAGACTGCTCCGAGAATTGCGACCGCATCCTCGATCAGGGCGGCTGGACGGTCGCGGCCGAAGGCATCGGCCAGGCGTGACCGGATGGCCGCACCGCCCAAAGTGCCGAGAACGGCCCCTAGGATTCCTGCAACCGCACCCAGCAACAGGGACCCGCCGCTTTCTCCAAGCGCTCCACCCGCGAGCGCGCCCGCGACGAGCCGGGCGCCGAACTGCGTCGGCACCTTACGGCTCGGGGTTGAGGGCAGTTGGTCTGCGATCAGCTCGCCGATGGCCAGCACGGTCAGGACCCAAGGCGTGTAGGGGTGGCTCAGGAAACCAAGCCACGTGTTGCCAAGATCGATCAGGCCGAGAAAGGCCGCCCAGCTGACGGCGGCAGGCGCGGTCATGGTTCTTAGGCCCGCGACGACGCCGATCAAAAGCGCTGAGAGGATCAAAAGCATTGGCCCCTTCCCCATCCATGCCACCGTCCCCTATGGTGGAACATGTTCCCAGGGGCGCGCAAGTCCCTCCATGACGCTCGAATCTGCAAGGCGGCACTGGGACTGGATTGTCCCAGTGCCCTAGGGAGCATCAGTTCGAGACTTTGACCCCCGCCTTGGCCGAAATCGTGCGATAGGCGTTGTCGGCGGCCTCGACGAGCTTTTCCATGTCCTCCGCGTTCCGGTACGCATAGCCGATGCCCGCCGTCGCATAAGCTTGCTTCACGGCTGGATCCTTCATGGTCTCCTCGAGGATCTTGCGCCAGCCCGCCACGATATTGGCCGGCGTCTCCTTCGGCAGCACCAGGGCGCGCCAGATCGAAAGATCGACGGCGAGTCCCTGCGACGTGAAGGTCGGGACGTCCGGCCAGCCTTCGAGCGCCCGGTCGCCGTTATGCGCCAGGATCTTGAGGGCGCCGGCATCGACCTGCGACTTCACTTCGGACGGATACAAGGCGCCGGCCTGCACGTCCCCTGACAGGATCGACAGCACGATCTCGCTGCCGCCCTTCTGCGGCACGCGGAGGAACTTGGCCCCTGACGCGTCCTCGATCTGGAAACGGGTGTAGTCGTGGTTCGTCCAGTTGCCGGAGACGCCGAAGGGGACCTTTCCGGGGTTATCCTTGGCGTAAGCCACGAATTCCTTGACGTTCATCTTGCCGAAAGGCCCGTCAGCCTTCACGACCAAGAGATTCTGGTCGGAGGAAATTTGGCCGAGATAGGTGTAGCTATCCTTGTTGTACGTGACGCCGGAGATCCGAAACTGGTCGGACACGACGGAGACCGAGATCTGTCCGACTGTGTATCCGTCGGGCTTCGCTTTCATCATCTGATTGTAGGCGACAACCCCGCCGCCGGCAGCTTGGTTGACGATGTTGATCGGCTGGCCCGCATATTTCTCCATCGTGCTCGCCAGGATGCGGGCGTTGTTGTCGTGTCCCCCTCCGGGGTTGGACGGCACGATGAGGTTGACGGGACGAGTCGGCTTCCAGTCCTGGGCCAACGCCGGAGAGGCCGCGGCAAGCGCCAGGCCGAAGGGCAGGAGCGCGGCGGCACGGATTGCGGAGCGGACGACGGATTGATGGGAGTGGTTCTTCATGGCGTTTCCTCCTGAGGGTGGTTGATTGAGTGCGGCCCTTAGGCTTCTTGATCTTGAAAAACTTCTTCTCGCTTGCGCCGGATCTTGGGCAGCAGCGCCACGATCAGCAGCAGGGCGACGACAGCCAGGAGCGAGGCGCTGATGGGGCGCGTGACGAACACGGTCGCGTCGCCACCCGAGAGCAGCATCGCCCGCCGCAGGTTGTCTTCGAGCATCGGCCCGAGAATGAACCCCAGCAGGAACGGCACGAGCTCGCAGCGCAATTTCACGAAGACGTAGCCGAGGATGGCGAACAAGATGCCGAAGTAGATGTCCGTCGCGGCATTCTGGATGCTGTAGATGCCGATGCAGCAGAAGAGCAGGATGACGAGATAGAGCAGCCTGTACGGCACTTGCAGGAGTTTCACCCAGATTCCGATGAGCGGCAGGTTCAGGACGACAAGGATCAGGTTGCCGAGCCACATGGAGGCGACGAGCCCCCAGAACAGTTCCGGGGTCGAGGTGATCACCTGCGGACCCGGGCGAATATTGTGCAGCATCATGGCGCTCATCATCATCGCCATCACGCCGTTCGACGGCACGCCGAGGGTCAGCAGCGGAATGAACGACGTCTGCGCCGCCGAATTATTGGCGGATTCAGGCCCTGCGACCCCTTCGAGAGCGCCTTTTCCGAACCGGCTCGGATCCTTGGCGATCTTTTTCTCGATCGAGTATGACCCGAAGGACGCCATGGTGACGCCCCCGCCCGGCAGGACGCCGAGCAGGGATCCCAGAACCGAACCGCGCAGGATGGGTGGCAACGCCTGACGCATTTGCGCCCGCGTGGGCCAGAGGCCCTCAATGGTCTTGGAGACAACGGCGCGCTTCTCGCCGGTCTCAAGATTGGCCAAAATTTCGGAGACGCCGAAAAGGCCCAGCGCGACGACCGCGAAGCTGATCCCGCTCGACACCTCCGGGATCCCGAATGTGTAACGCTCGAGTCCGGAATTGATATCGGTCCCGATAATGCCGAACAACAAGCCCAGGATTATCATCGACAGGGCTTTGAGGAGCGGCCCCGATGAAAGCACGATGGCGGCCACCAGTCCCAGGACCATGAGACAAAAATATTCGGCCGCGCCGAACTTCACGGCGACGGTCGCCAGCAAGGGAGCGAAGGCGCTCAGCACCAAGGTGCCGAACGTTCCGGCGATGAAGGATCCGATGGCCGCTAGCGACAGCGCGAGCTCGGCTTGGCCTTTCTGGGCCATCTGGTAGCCGTCCAGGGTCGTGATGACCGCAGATGACTCGCCCGGCAGTTTGAGGAGGATCGCGCTGGTCGAGCCGCCGTACTGAGCCCCGTAATAGATGCCGGCCAGCATGATGAGAGCCGAGATCGGCTCGAGAGCGTAAGTCGCCGGAAGCAGCATCGCCATCGTCGCGATGGGACCGATGCCCGGCAGGACGCCGACCAGTGTGCCGAGAAGCACGCCGACGAAGCAGTAGAAGATGTTGGTGGGGGATACGGCGACGCTGAAGCCCAACGCGAGGTTGCCGATGAAATCCATCACGGCATCTCCGGCCAGATCGGCATATAAACGCCCAGGCCCTTGACGAACACCAGGGCTGAAAACGCCGCCAGCAGAACCGCCGCTAGGGCGACCTCAGGCCAGCGGCGGTCTGGCGCGACGACACCGGCGACCAGAACGAGAAGCATGGCCGCCACCACGATCCCGAAGGTCTCCAGCGTCGCGGCAAAGACCGCCATGCCGCCAAGGACGAAGATGAGAGGCCTTACATAGAGCCGAGACGCCATCGAACCCCCGTGACCGGCTTCTCTCATGGCGCCGATCACCTGCAGGAGCCCCAAAACGAGCAGGCTCGCGCTGAGCACGCGCGGGAAGTACCCCGGCCCCATTTCCTGAACGGAGCCGTATTCATAGTTCAGCGAGCCGGCGAAAAAGCCGATGCCGAACAGAACGAAAGCCAGGCCAGCCAGAAAATCTGGGCTTGTCGCCAGTCGCCTCAAGAAACCTCTCCTCCGGGAAGAAGGCAGCGCCTCCTGGCGCTGCCCGTTGGGGATGGGCCCCGTTTCAGGAATACCGCTTGCGATAAAGCGGCAGCAGTTCGGAGATGGGACGCTTGTCGACGATCAGCTCCCGCATCTTCGCTTCCTCGTCGTGGATCGAGCGAACCTGCTGGAGTACCGTCTCGACATACTCGGCCGGAATGAAGCACATGCCCGAATCGTCCGCGCAGACCAGGTCTCCCGGATAGACGGCCACGTCGTGCACGGTCACGGGACCGTTGAGCTCGATTGCCTCCATGCGGAATTTGCCCGTGATCGGGGTGACGCCTGCCGCCCACACCGGATAGTCCAGCTCACGGATCGTCGACACATCGCGAACCGCGCCATTCACGATGGCTCCGGCAAAGCCCATGGACTGCGCTACGGTGCAGGACTGGCCACCCATGTTCGATACGTCGAGATTGCCGCCGAAATCGGCGATGAAGACGTCGCCGGGTTCGCCAAGATAGTAGGACTCGCGAGTGGACATGCGGATGATGTCCTTGTCGTAGTAGCCTTTCGTCGACGTCTTGCGCTCGGGAATGCTGCGCACCGTGGTGGCCGTACCGACGATTTTCTTTCCGGGGATGAGAGGCTTGACGAAGGAAGCCGCCACGGCGGCGCGAACGCCGAGAGAGTCGAGAACGTCCGACACGGTCGTGGTCAGGTCCTGCATCTCCATGAATTCTTGGATGATCTGCTTGGAGAAGCGGGGATACTTGATCTTCGCGATGCGTTCGCGGGGGACCTGCCCCCAGAGGCGACCCT
Source organism: Microvirga pudoricolor (assembly GCF_016892705.1). Lineage (GTDB taxonomy): Bacteria > Pseudomonadota > Alphaproteobacteria > Rhizobiales > Beijerinckiaceae > Microvirga > Microvirga pudoricolor. The sequence goes on along the minus strand of NZ_JAFEMB010000009.1, from coordinate 57,482 downwards.
GCTGCTTGTACTCGTCGTATTCCTGATCCACTTGAGAGGTCATGATCCTGGTGCTCCTTGGTTGATGATTGAGGTCACTGGGCAGCCGCGAGAGAAACGCCGCCCTGGCCCCTGACATTGGAGAGCGCGGCCGCGAGCCCATGCGCTTCCTTCGTCAGGTGATCGGTGTAGATGGCCACCAGTTCGTCCGTGAGCTTCGCGAGCGGCCCGGCAATGGTGAGCGCGTCGCAGCCTGCCTGGCCCTGCCGTGGCACGGGCACCGATACGGCGAAGCCGTGCGGAGTGGCCTCGCCGCGGCTGACGGCGACGCCTTGGCGCTGCACGCTCGCAATATCGGCAGCAAGACCGGATGGGTCGTTCACCATCGCCGCGTCGTCAAGGACGCGCCGCATCAGGCTGTCCGGGCCGAAAGCCAGCAGCACCTTGCTGGTTGCGCCGATATGCAACGGTCGCGTCTGCCCTTCCTGGATCGTGAAGCGCAATCCATCCGGGGATTCCTCGCGTGCGACGACAAGACGTTCAGTCCCTTGCACGATCGAATAGAAGGCCGTGTCGCCATTCAGCTTGACGAGGCGCTTCAAGCCGGGGCGAACCAAATCGGAGATGCGGGAGAACCGCTCGTGCAGCATCCAGCCGAGCGCATACAGCTTGGGTCCTAGGAAATAGAGCCCCTCATTCTCGTCATATTCCAGGAACCCGGCGGCGCGAAGCGTTCCCGCAAAGCGCAGGATGCGGCTCCGGTTGAGGCCGGTCCTTTCGTGAAGGTCCTTAAGCCGCAGGCCGCGATCCTGATCGAAGGCTTCGAGGATCTGCAGGCCGGACATGAGAGACTGGACGTGGCGTTCCGTTTCCTGGGTCATTTTCTATTGTGTAGAAATCAATTTCTATTTTCTCACGCTAACAGCCTGCCCTCAGCAGTGTCAATGTTGGCTGAATGAGTTTTCGAACAGCAGGAGCCGACGCGATCACAATGCTCCGGGCCTGGGGCTTAGCCGCTGACGACATGATTTCTGAATTTTCGGCCGCTCTAATTCGCTCCCGTCCGCCCCGCGCAGGCGCAGGTCGTCCTCACGCCTTCTGAGAATTCGGAACCTTAGGTCGAGCTTCACTACTTGAGATCAGGAGCTTACTAAACTTGCACGCTAATTGATAAGTTGTCACAACTTGATAAGACAACTGATGATTACGCAATTTTTGCGAGAGACTAAAGACTTAACCTCAATCAACACTCACAATGTCCAGTAATTCCAGAAGTTAATCGGAACGATACATCGTTTATCAAGTTGTCGATCCAACTGTCCAAACTTGGAGGTTGGCACATGAGTTACTTCGAGCCTGACACATACAAGCTGCAATCCGCTGGAAAAGATTGGAGCTATGCCGCCGACGGCAGCACGATGCGTTTCGAATTGCGACCAGGCGACCGGTGGGCGAAAGATTCCGATGGGAGCGTCGAGCGCTCGGAACTCGCGAGTTACAAAACGCTGGATTACGAACAGACCTACACGATCAGCTACAAGTTCATGATCGAGCCCGGCGAAACGAACACGTCTAAATGGATCGTACTCGGGCAACTTCATGCCACCGAAGACGCGGGGGATGACGGTGTGTCGCCGCCCTATGGTCTCGACCTGATCGGCGAACGGATGGAGATCCACGCACGCTGGTCGGATCAGGCGGATACGAACTGGGACAATGTCAACACCCTCGTTGCCTACAAGGACGAGCAGGATATCGAGCGTGGGCATTGGTACGACATGAAGGTCACGCTGAGGCTCGATCCGTTCGGAGACGGAATGCTCGACGTTTGGCGCGACGGCGTCCAACTCGTCGACTACGACGGCCCCCTCGGCTACCACGACGAGGTTGGGCCCTATTGGAAACATGGGGCTTACAGAAAAGCGTCCGACGAGACGATTGCGGTCAACTACAAGGACTTCAGTCTTGTCGAAGAAGCAGGCGGCCAGACACCTCTCGCCTTGGAGGCACAGAGCGATTTTGAGGTCTTGCATGATCCACCAGGTCGCTTCGCGGGTGTTGCGTCGGCGCTGAAGGATCAGTTAGACCTGTATGCGGACATGTTCGCGGAAGGCATCGTAGATACAGGCTCATTCGGCTCAGCGGACGTGTTCCAGAAAGCGTTGGAGAATTCGAGGACGGACTTCGTCCTTTAACCACGAGACCGCTTGACCCCAGCCATGCGGCCGGCTTGTCAATATTCTGCGGGAAGCGCGCAGCAAGCGCCTTTCCGCAGAACCGTTTTCTCGTGGACATCACGATGGACGGAAGGTGGATTGCCGGGCCAACGAGCGACTTCCCCTCTAAATCGTAGCCTGATTGGCTTCGGACGCCTCATGGGTGAAGACCAGTTCGGCGACAGGCTTCGGCACGCCGAAATAGTATCCCTGAATTTCTGTGCACCCGGCTGCGAGCACTCTCCGGTACTGATCCTCCGTCTCGACTCCTTCGGCGGTCGTCGAAATCCGCAGGCTTGAGCCAAGGGTGGTAACGGATTGAACGATCGCCGAGGAGACCGCGCGAGACGACATATCGCGCACGAAGGAGCGGTCGATCTTGATTTTGTCGAAGGGAAAACTGCTGAGATACTTGAGTGACGAATAGCCGGTCCCAAAGTCGTCCATGGCAATCCGCACGCCGCAGGTTCGCAGCTTGTGCAGGGTTGCCAGCGTCACCTCGTTCTTCTGAAGGAGGACGCGCTCGGTAATCTCAAGTTCGAGACGGTTCGGCGCTAGGCCAGACCGGTTCAGCGCCCTGCCGACGCTCTCCAAAAGACCGCGATCCCTGAATTGAACCGGAGACAAGTTGACGGCGACTCCTATCCTCTCGGGCCAACCGACCGCATCGGTGCAGGCTCGCTCGAGCACCCACTCACCGAGGGGGAGAATCAGGCCGATGTCTTCGGCGACCGGAATGAACTCGGAGGGCGGGACCGCGCCGCGTTCTGGATGGTTCCAGCGCAAGAGCGCTTCGAATCCGCAGACCTGTCTCGTGGCTGCGCAAACTTGCGGCTGGTAGTAGATCTCGAAGTCCCTGGCCGCCCAAGCCTTGCGGATGTCTGTCTCCAGGGACCGGCGGTCCTGAAGCCATTGGTCCATGGCCGGTTCGAAGATGCGCACCGCGCCGCGTCCGTCGGCCTTCGCGCGATACAAAGCCATGTCGGCCTGCTTCAGAAGGACGTCCGGCGCCACATTATCCTGGTCGTTGAAAGCGATGCCGATGCTTGTGCCGATGACGATCTCGTGGCCCTCGATCTCGTAGGGCGCTCCGATTTCCTCGATCAAGTGGTGTGCGACCCCCAAGCTCTTCTCGTGCATGCCGAGATCTGTGAGCAGAATTGCAAACTCGTCACCGCCAAGGCGGGCGATTACCGTGTCGCTTGGCACACATGCGCGAAGCCGCTGGGCGACAATCTTGAGGAGATCATCGCCAATACCATGTCCGAGAGCGTCGTTCACATTCTTGAAGAGGTCTAGGTCCAAGTAGAGAAGCGCGATGGTGCGACCGTCCTGCCGCGCCTCGTCCAAAGCAGCCACCAGGGTGTCCCTGAACAGAACGCGATTCGCCAACCCCGTGAGGGCATCGTGATGGGCGATGTGTGTGAGGCTCGCCGTCATGCCCCGCAGGTCCTTGTGGGCCCGCGTCAACAGATGATTATGACGGGCGAGAAGTCCGATCAGCCCGATCCCGAGCGCAATCAGGCATCCGACCAAGCTGGAAAAGATCCAGTGCAGACGCGTCAGCTCATGCTCGTCTTCAGTCGCCAGTTCCGCACCATGGTTGTAGGTCGCCGCCGTCAACCGGTTCAGTTCACCCTGAAGCGGAGTCAGGATGCCCAACATGGCCTCGGCCTGCCCGGGCTCGTTCAACCGGTCTTTATGCGGCACGGCCGTCTTCAGCGCGGCTTCGAGCTTCAGTACGACCGATCCCATATCGGGATAGCGCCTTGCCACATCCTCGAACGCCCCTCTGCTGAGGCCGCTCACGGTTCCGGCGAAGATATCGAAGCGAAGGGCCGCCGTCTCGGCGTCGCCGCTGAAGCTGCGGACCATTTGCAGGCTCTGGTGGAGCCTCATGAATTCTGCGAGCGTCTGGCTGGCCTGCCATGTAAGATTATAACGAGATATACGACGTAACGAGTGCTGGCGTTCGATGACCGCATACGAAAAGTAAGCGGCCGCAGCGGCGAAGCCGCACACCACCACGGCGAGCCAAAGCTTGAGTACGCGCAGCGACAATCGTGCCCCCTGACGCTCACTCCTGCCTTCCGAGGGAATTTCACAACCCGGCTATGGGACTGGCCAAGAGCGCCCGCTTTTATACGCGGACGACGGGGTAAGAGTATATACCTCTTCCGGGGGGCTTCTCATTTGTTATTCTTCGAAACACGAGAAGGGATCTTGATCGCAATACTGTATCGTAGACCGGCATTTAGTCGCGTTCTGGCGCATGCCGACCACGACGCAGGATTGTCCGTTGGATCACCCAGCTTTCTGATCGAGACCTGCCACCTCGTCTCTGCGATCCAAGGGCAGGTCATACGACCCCTTAAATCGGGTTCGGCTCGTCGCGATAGACGAAGAAGTCGAAGTCGGCCGGCAAGGCCCTCCCCGACAGGTCATGAGCGGCCATTCCCACGAATGCGCCAGTGAACGAACCGTGTGCACCGGGCCCAGCTTCGTCGGACAGGATGCTCGCGTCCAGCACCGGCCCGATGGATTGCCAGCGTTCACCGTCTTCCGACCAACGAAAGCGCAGTTCAGACAGGCGAACGTCCACCCCCAGATAGACGCGCCCCAGGGCAGGAATCGGCAGATCTCGCTCCAATCCGTAGGTCATCAGGGCGTCGGGATGATCACCGAGACTCGAAATGACCTGGAGAACGCGGCTTCCGTCATCGGCGACGGAGACCGCCAAGTAATGAAAACGTGCCCGGTCGTAATAGCAGATCAAGCCGGCGAGCTGCTGATAGGTGTCAGGCGAGAATTCGACCACCGTTTCGGCCGAGTAGAACCATGACGTCTGGCGACGGGCCACCAGAGCTTGCTCGAACCAGCTTCCAACCGACTCGCGGCCATAGAGCCGGAGATGCCCTGGCCGCGCTTCCAGCGAGAAGATGCGGTCCGGCTCCGGCGTCCGAAGCCATTGGAAGGCCGACGGCAGTCCGCCGTCGTCGAATTCATGCCGCTCGGGCTCAGCGGGAAAGGGATGCGGCGGCAGGTCGGGGCCGTCGACCTCGACGGCAGGAACCTGCCCACCCTGAGCCAGATGAAGCCAGCCGTCCTCTCCCCACACCACACGCTGAATCGCCGTTTCGCGACCGAGAGGCGAACGCTTCGTCCCTGGCAGAGGGCGACTGCACAGATGTGTGTGAAAGACCTCGCCTGCATCCGTCTCGACGAAGAAGCCGTGACCAGCTCGTTGGAGCGGCGCGTCGGGATCATCCTTGCTCGTGATGAGATGGATGTTGGGATGCAGATCGTACGGACCGTCGATGGTGCGCGATCTCGCCATGGTGACGGCATGATTGTAGGCTGTCCCGCCCTCGGCCACGGTCAGATAGTACCAGCCGTTCCGTTTCGACAGATGCGGTCCCTCGACGAGGCCGAGCGGGCTGCCCTTGAAGACGTTCTTGATCGGCCCCGCGAGACGCCGCTCCTGCGGAAGGTACTCCTGCAAAAGAATACCATCGAACGAGGTGCGGCGGCGGCGATGGTCCCAAACCATGTTGAGAAACCACTTGCGGCCATCGTCATCATGGAAAAGCGACGGGTCAAAACCCGAAGAGTTCATGTAAATTGGATCGGACCAAGGCCCCTCGATCGAAGGGGCGGTGACCAAGTAATTATGAGTATCTTTGAAGTTTCCCAGGCGCCGTTTGACGTCCGTGTAGATCAGCCAAAACAGGCCATCCGCATAGGTGAGCGCTGGAGCCCAAACACCGCAGCTGTCAGGATTGCCGCGCATGTCGAGCTGTGACTTGCGATCGAGGGGCCGGCCGGCCAGCCGCCAGTTCACGAGGTCGCGCGAGTGATGGATCTGCACGCCTGGAAACCATTCGAAGGTCGAAGTTGCGATGTAGTAGTCGCCTTCGACCCTGCAAATCGCCGGATCCGGATTGAAGCCGGGCAAGATCGGATTTCTGATGGTCGTCATGCGGCTTTCCAGGAGGGAAGGTGGGTTAGGGGACTGGGGTCCTCAATCGTCTGCCCGATCAACCAAGCGCTGCTGCCCAACCGTCGCCGGCTTCAGTCGCGGTCGGAAGCGATCAAGTCTCCTCCAGGACGGGAGGTTGAAGATTCTCTTAGCCCTCGACGAGCCATGATCGGATGAAAAGGCCTGAGCATCAGGCTACGACCTTCAGGCCTCGGGCCCTGCTCGGTGCAACTGAGGTCGTGCCGCGTTCGAGCAAGCGCAAGGGCATCCGAACATTCGGAATGCCCGTTGCCGCCTCTCCTTGCATCATGTTCAGGAGGATTTGAGCACCCGCGCGCCCCATGTCGTACATCGGCTGGCGGAACGTGGTGAGAGGTGGCTCGATATAGTCCGAGACCTCGATCCCATCGAAGCCGATGACCGAGACATCTTGCGGAATACGAATGCCGGCCGCCTGAACGGTCTTGACGAACCCGATTGCGCTCTCGTCGCAGGCTGCGAACACGCCGGTGGGACGTTTCTTCAGCCGCAGGAAGGCTTCTGCGGCTGCCACTCCTGTTGCGAATACGAAGGCTCCTTCCCAGCGGACGATATCCCGCTGGCTGAAGCCACCTGCGGCCACTCCTTCCACAAATCCTGCATAGCGCTCGACTTCAATGATGGAAGTAGGAGTGCCCGAGATGTAACCAAACCGCCGGTGTCCCAACCTAACAAGGTACTCCACGGCCTGGCGCGCAGCCTCTCGATCCTGGACGACCACGTTCGGAATGGACGGATCATCGATGGCGGCACACATCGCGACGATGGGCAGTCCCGCCTCTTTCATGTTTCGGTCTCCATCCTGGGGCACGTGGCCCGTCAGCAGGAGAACGCCATCGATCTGGCGCGAGAGCGCGAGCGCCACATAACGCGGTTCCCGCTCGCGCTGATTATCAAGATTGCCGACGATGATGCCATAGCCGCACCGCGTGAGTTCATCGTCTACGCCCCGCAGAACCTGGGCGAAAACCGGATTGGTCAGACGCGGCGCCACCACCAGCACGTTCATGGTGCGCCGCGTCCGCAGGTTCTGGGCTGTCCGATCCGGCGTATAGCCGCTACGGCGGACCGCCTCCATGACAAGGTCGCAGGTCTTTTGCCGCACCTTGTCGGGATCCGACAGGACCCGGCTGACGGTGGCCGTCGACACGCCCGCCAGTCGCGCAACGTCGGCGATACGGATATCCTTGACGGAATGCCATCGCTGGCGGCTCATGACAGTTACCTCAAAGCCCAAGACAAGATATGGCCCCCCTGTTCCAGGAACTCCAGCTTATCTGAACAGACGTCTTGACTAATTTAAAATCCGATTACAACCTATACCTCAAGATGTAATCGATTACAAAAAGTCGGTACAACGCTTCTGGGAGGAAGCCATGAGCCTGAAGACACGCGTGTCCGCGTATACACTTTCTATTGCCCTCGTTTGGAGCTCCGGAGCCTTCGCCCAACAGATGAAGGCGGAGGTGCTTCACTGGTGGACCTCGGCTGGCGAGTCGGCAGCCGTGAGGGTCTTTGCCGACCAGTTCACGAAGTCCGGCGGCACCTGGGTCGACAATGCCATCGCGGGAGGCGTCAACGCCCGGGCAGCGGGCGTCAACCGGATCGTGGGCGGGAACCCGCCGACCATGACGCAGTTCAACACCGGCAAACAGTTCGATGAACTCGTCGATGCCGACCTCCTACGGGACCTCGATGCTCAGGCCAAGGCCGGCAAATGGTCCGAGATCATGCCGAAGCTGATCGTTGACGCCGTGACCCGGGAAGGCAAGGTCTACGCGGTTCCGGTGAACATCCACGGCCAGAACTGGATGTTCTACAATACCAAGGTCTTCGCCGATGCCGGCGTCGAGCCGCCCAAGACATTCCCCGAACTGCTGCAAGCCGGTGAGAAGCTGAAGGCCAAGGGTATCATACCATTGGCACTCGGTGGACAGCCGACCTGGGAGCGCAACCTCTTCAACGCCGTTCTTGTGGGCCATGGGGGGCCGGATCTGTTCCGGAAGATCAACGGCGCCCGTGACCAAAGCGCTGCCAAGAGTCCGCAATTCAAGGAAGTGGTCGAGATCTACGGAAAGATGCGCGGCCTTGTGGACCAGGGCAGCCCTGGCCGCAACTGGAACGACGCCGCATCTCTCGTCATCACGGGCAAGGCCGGCATGCACTTCAATGGCGACTGGGCGAAAGGCGAATTCATCGCCGCCGGCCAAACCGCAGGCAAGGAGTATGGTTGCGCGCTCGTGGGCGCAAGTGGCGGCAAGCTCATCATTGGAGGTGACGTATTCGTCTTTCCCGCCACGAAGGACAAAGGTCAGCTAGCCACGCAGGACAAGCTCGTTGAGGTCCTTCTCGATCCGACCACACAGCTCGAATTCAACAAGAAGAAGGGTTCGATCCCGGTGCGAATGGACGTCGACGTCTCGTCCATGGATGCCTGTGCTCAAAAGTCCAGCGCAGTTCTGAAGGACTCCGCCAATCAGGTGGAAGCCCAGGAACTGATCTCGACCCCGAACTTCACGGGTGCGATGCAGGACGCGATCACCCAGTACTGGAACAACCCCAACATGACGGCTGACACCTTCATCGAGAAAGTGTCAGCAGCGATGCGCGACGCGAGCTAATCCGCTCCGGCTCGCCCTCGCACGGGGGCGAGCCCTTCAATCATGGGGCTTTAGCGCTTGAGGGGACCTTAGCATGGCCACTCTCCCGATCCGTGCCTCCAGCATCGGCGCGGCCGATACAGGAGCTCGACGCCGCATCCGAGCTCGGCTGCCTGCTGCATTCGCCCTCCTGCCGACCGCGCTGATCGTGCTGGTCGTCTACATCGGCTGCATGATCTGGACCGTGCGGCTCTCCTTCACCAGTTCGACACTGCTGCCGAAGTTCGACTGGGTCGGGATGGCGCAATACAACCGCCTCTTCCTGAATGACCGATTCCTGACATCGGCCGAGAACATCGTGATCTTCGGCGTCTTGTTCATCTCGGGGTGTCTGATCATCGGCTTTCTCATGGCCGTCTTCATCGATCAGAACGTGCGGGGCGAAGGTCTTTTCCGAACTGTCTTCCTTTACCCCTATTCCATGTCCTTCGTGGTGACGGGTGTGGCCTGGCAGTGGTTTCTCAATCCTGGCCTCGGACTTCAGAAGCTTGTCAGGGACATGGGCTTCGAAAGCTTCACGTTCGACTGGCTCGTCAACCAGAAGATGGCGATCTACACGATCGTGATCGCAGGCCTCTGGCACGGAGCGGGGCTGACCATGGCCATCCTGCTGGCCGGTCTGCGCGGTGTCGACGCCGATCTCTGGAAAGCCGCGAAGGTTGACGGCATTCCTACATGGCGCGTCTACACATCCGTAATCCTTCCCCTCCTCCGACCGATGGTCATCACGGCGACCGTGCTGCTGGCGACCGGAGTGGTCAAGCTCTACGACCTGGTCGTCGCCATGACGCTTGGTGGCCCCGGCATCGCCACGGAAGTGCCGGCCAAGTTCGTGATGGACCACCTGTTCGAGAGAAACAACATCGCCCTAGGAACGGCGGCCGCCACGATCATGCTGATCACCGTCGTGATCGTGCTCGCCCCTTGGGTCTACGCACGATACGTCCGCCCGCAGGGGAGGCCCGCATGACCGCCGCCATCGAACCGCAGGGCCGTCGTCCGCGTCGGCTCACCGCAGGACGGATCGGCGTCTACATGTTCCTGGTGACGGCGGCCCTCTTCTTTCTCCTGCCCCTTTGGATCATGGTGATGACCTCCCTCAAGCCCATGGAGGAAATCAGGCTCGGCAACATTCTATCGCTGCCCGCCGCCATGACTTTCGACGCGTGGAGCAAGGCTTGGTCTTCCGCTTGCACTGGGCTGGAGTGCAATGGCATCAGCGTCGGCTTCTGGAACTCCGTGCGCATCCTGATCCCCTCCGTGATCCTCTCGATCATTGCAGGAGCGATCAACGGCTACGCCCTCTCTTTCTGGCGGGTCAAAGGCGCCAACGTCCTCTTCGGCGTGCTGCTCCTCGGCGCTTTCATTCCTTACCAGGTCTTTCTCTATCCCCTCGTGCGCATCTTCTCCCTGACGGGAATCTACAATTCCCTCCTCTGCATCGTACTCGTGCATGTGATCTTCGGACTCCCGACCATGACGCTCCTATTCCGAAACTACTACGCCGGGTTGCCGATCGAGCTCTTCAAAGCCGCCCGCATCGACGGGGGCGGATTCTGGTCGATTTTCCTCCGGGTCATCCTGCCCATGTCGACCCCGATTCTTGTCGTCGCCACGATTCTTCAAGTGACGGGCATCTGGAACGACTTCATCTTCGGGCTGACTTTCGCAGGCCGTGAGAACCTGCCGATGACGGTTCAGCTCAACAACATCGTCCATTCGACCCAGGGCGAACGCGCTTACAACGTGGATATGGCCGCGACCATGCTCGCGGCCCTCGTTCCCCTGGTGATCTACTTCGTGTCTGGACGCTGGTTTGTCCGCGGCATCGCCGCCGGAGCCGTGAAGGGATAGGCCATGACTGCAGTTTCGGTTCGGGATGTCAGCGTCGCGTTCGAAGCCGTGAGGGTCTTCGACGGCCTGTCGCTGGATATCGAACAGGGTGAATTCATCGTATTGTTGGGGCCGTCCGGCTGCGGCAAGTCCACGCTGCTCAACGCGGTCGCCGGATTGCTGGACGTGGCCAACGGTCAGATCTGGATCGACGGCCGGAACGTCACGTGGGAGGAGCCCAAGGATCGGGGCATCGCCATGGTGTTCCAATCCTATGCCCTGTACCCGCGCATGAGCGTGCGGGAGAACATGTCCTTCGGCTTGAAGATGGCGAAGACGCCAAGGGCCGAGATTGAGAAGCGCGTGGCCAAAGCCGCCGACCTCCTCCAGATCACCCCCCTCCTCGACCGGCGCCCGGACCAGTTGTCCGGTGGCCAGCGTCAGCGGGTCGCGATCGGCCGCGCCCTCGTCCGGGACGCGGCGGTATTCCTCTTCGACGAGCCGCTCTCGAATCTCGACGCAAAGCTCCGGAACGAGCTGCGGGTCGAGATCAAGCGCCTCCACGCTCGCCTAGGCAAGACGACGATGATCTACGTCACCCACGATCAGATCGAGGCCATGACCTTGGCCGACCGCATCGTGGTCATGAAGGAGCAGAAGATTCAGCAGATCGGTTCGCCCGACGAGATCTATCGCCGGCCGGCCAACCTGTTCGTTGCAGGATTCGTCGGATCGCCGCAGATGAACTTCATCAAGGGAAGGCTCGAGAGCACCGGCGAAGGCCTGAGCTTCCTGGCGGGAGACAGGCATCTCCCGCTTTCTTCCTATCCGTTCGTCACGACACCCGTTCCAGGACAGAACGTCGTTCTCGGCGTCCGTCCCGAGCATCTCGAAATCACGGGCCAGGGATTGTGGCCCGGGTTCAAGGTGGACATCGTGGAGCCCATGGGCGCCGACACGGTCATCTGGTGCAGCGACGGGACAGGATCGCTTCAGGTGCGCACGACCGGCAGCCGACGCGCGGCTCCCGGCGACAACCTGACACTTCATGTCGACGCTTTGCAGGTCTCGCTGTTCTCGGCAGAGACCGGAGACCGTCTGTAACCTGAGCTATTCCAAAGGTTCACCCTTCTCACAAAGTCTCGCTGGATTCATTTCCGAACCATGAGGATCTCATGAGCGTTTCAGACGTACTCTCCATACAGCTCTATACCTTGCGCTCGCTGGAGGATCTCGATCGCATTCTCGACGTCACGGCCGGTGCAGGCTACCGTTACGTCGAAACGGTCGGATCGCACCTCGACATAGCGGCCGAGGTGCGCGCCAAGCTTGATTCTCACAACCTCAAGGCCTCGTCGAGCCACGTGAGCCTCGCGGCCCTGCGGGAGAAGCCGGAAGCGGTCGCCGATGCCTGCCGGACCCTGGACATCACTCATCTCTACATGCCAGCGGTCCCGCCCGAGGACCGTGACATGGCGGCCGACGGTTGGCGCTCCCTCGGACGTGAGCTGGGGCAGATGGCGGAGTGCTTCCAAAGGGAGGGGATCCGCTTGGGCTACCACAACCATCATTGGGAGCTGAAGCCCAAGGATGGGCCGAAGACCGCCCTCGAGTTGATTTTCGCAGAAGCAGAGGGCAGTCCCCTCACCTGGGAGGTCGATGTCGCTTGGCTCGTACGCGGCAATGTCGACCCGGTGGAATGGATCAATCGTTACAGCGGCATCGTCAGGGCTGCGCATGTGAAGGACATCGCCCCCGCTGGGCAGAACGAGGATCAGGACGGATGGGCCGATGTCGGCTCGGGCACGCTGAACTGGCGCGAGCTTTGGCAGGTCTGTCGCAACGCCGGGGCCGAATGGATGGTGGTCGAGCACGACAAGCCGGCGGACCCTGCCCAAACAGCCCGTAACAGCCTCGCGTTCCTTCGCTCCATTGAGGATTAAGGACCATGAGCACACTGAATGTCGGCGTCATCGGATGCGGCAACATCTCCGGCATCTATTTTCAGAATATCCCGGGCTATCGGGGCCTGACACTCCGCGCTTGTGCAGACGTGAAGCATGACGTGGCGCTAGCCCAAGCGAGCAAGTACGGCACGAAGGCGTTGTCGGTCGACGATCTTCTAGCCGATCCCGACATCGACCTCGTCGTGAATTTGACCATACCGAGCGCTCACTTCGGCGTTTCCCTCGCGGCCTTGAGCGCGGGCAAGCATGTGTTCTCGGAAAAGCCCCTGGCCGTGGACTTCGAGCAGGGCCGCAAGCTCGTGGACGAAGCGGAAGCACGCGGCCTGCATCTCGGTTGCGCGCCCGACACGTTCCTGGGGGCCGGTGGGCGCCTGGCCCGCAAGCTCGTCGACGACGGTGAAATTGGACGAATCCTCTCGGGCACGGCCTTCCTGATGTCCCATGGCATGGAGCACTGGCACCCGGACCCGGAGTTCTTCTTCAAGCCGGGCGGCGGCCCGATCCTCGACATGGCGCCGTATTACCTGAGCGCGCTCGTCAACCTGATCGGTCCCGTGCAGCGGGTCGTCGCGATCTCGGGCATCGGTTTTCCAGAGCGGATCGTGACATCCGACTCTCCGCGCAAGGGCCATCGCATCGCGGTCGAAACACCGACTCACGTGATGTCACTACTCGAATTCGCGTCAGGCGCGCAAATCACGTTCTGCATGAGTTGGGATGTCTGGAAGCACAGCCATCCGGCGATCGAGATCTACGGCTCCGAAGGGTCGCTTCGGGTCCCCGACCCGAATTTCTTCGGCGGTCAGGTGGATATCTCCGACCGAGGCGGGGATTGGCGCAACGTCGATTCCAGCGGAATGCCCTTAGGCTCTCCGAACTGGCGCTCGCCCAACTGGGCGCCCGAGATGCCGGACCGGGCGAACTACCGGGCCCTCGGCCTCGCCGATCTGGCGAGCGCCGTCCTGAACGGGACGCCGCATCGCTCCAGCGGCCGCCTCGGCCTCCATGTCCTGGAAATCATGCACAGCATCCTCGAAAGCGCGGCCACGGGTGAGCCCAAGCCCATCACGACATCGTTAGAGCGCCCTGCCCCGTTGGACGACGGCGAAGCAGCCGGTCTCTGGAGGGGCGTGACGAAGGCCAGTTCGGCTGCCTGACAGGAAAGCCGACCCCGGATGGTGCGGGATCACCGTCCGGGGCCTCGCCATGTCCAGCCCGGTTTTAATGTGCCGCCCGCTTCCGGGAACGCAACTGATCGAGATTGACGTACACCGTTCCGGCCGCTGCCATGAGCGCCAGAATGCTCCAGGTGATCGCATAGATCAGGTGATTGTTCGGAAAGGTCACGACTGTCAGTCCGGCGATGGGAAGGCCGCCGTCCGGAGCACGTTCGGCGTCGACGAAATAGGGCGCAACGCGACTGAGATGCTGCGTCGCCGCGATCGCACCTACGTCGCGCGAGAACCAGCGCCCCGAGGACGGATCGTTCGCCCGCAGGACTCCCCCACCCGGCTCCGACAGGCGCAGCAGCCCCTTCACGGTCACCGGCGCATCGACTCGTGGGTGCCAGGCCACAGAGTCGCGATCTGAGGCGGGAATGAAACCCCGGTTGACAAGGATGATGGTGTCATCGTCCCGAGCCAGGGGTGTTATGACCCAGTAACCACCACCCAATTCCGTCAAGGCTTGAACGAGGACCGAACGGCCGTCGATCCAACGCCCCGTCGCGACGACGCGGCGATATTCATCGTTCGTCGCCGAGATCCCGTCCCAAGCCTCTTGTCCTGGGGCGGGCACATGAGCCGCATGAATTCGCGTCTCGACACGTTCGATGAGGTCCAGCTTGTATGCTCGGCGATGGATCTGCCACACGGCCAGCAACGCAAGACCCGCCACGACGAGAAGCGCCACCGCGTTGAAGGCGACAAGCGCCGCGATTTTTCTAGTGCTCAGGGCTTCTGCAACGCTTCGTGCGGCGTCATCGGCATCATGTTCCGGTCCAGATGATACATGACCCATATCGAGCCGGCCAAGGTGATGACGACAAGGGTAAGGGTGAAGGCAAGCGCGAGAAACGTCCATCCCCCCTCGGATTTCGTGTTCATATGGAGGAAATAGATCATATGCACCACGATCTGAACTGCCGCGAACGCCATGATGACGATGCTCGTCAGCAGGGTGTCGTCCAGCACGTCGGCCATCACGAGCCAGAAGGGAATGGCCGTGAGGATGACCGACAGGACGAAGCCTGTCATGTAGCCCCTGAACGTCCCATGGGCTTCGGACATATGGGTGTCGCTCCCATCTCCAGCGAGGCCTTGGGTGGGGTGGGAGGCCCGAGGCCCGGCGGCTCGACTCATCGCATGGATCCCATCAGGTAGACGAAGGTGAACACGCCGATCCAGACCACGTCCAGAAAGTGCCAGAACATCGACAGGCACATGAGTCGGCGCTGGTTGTCCTCGATCAGTCCGAAGCGGCGCACCTGCACCATGAGGGTCACGAGCCAAACGATGCCGACCGTCACGTGCAGCCCGTGCGTTCCCACAAGCGCGAAAAACGAGGACAGGAAGGCGCTGCGCTGAGGCGTTGCGCCTTCGCGGAACATGTGGGCGAACTCGTAGAGCTCGAGGCTCACGAAGGTGGCGCCCAAAAGGCCCGTGACCGCCAGCCATATCAGGGTCTTTCTGACATTCTGCTGTCCCATCTCCAGCATCGCGAACCCGTAGGTGATCGATGACAGGAGAAGGAGGCTCGTGTTGAGCGCAACCAGCCGCAGATCGAAGAGATCGGCTCCGGACGGCCCTGCGGCGTAGTTGCGCCCCAGCACTCCGTACGTCGCAAACAGGACCGCGAAGATGAGGCAGTCGCCCATCAGGTAGAGCCAGAAGCCGAACAGCGTGCCGCCATCGCCGTGGGCGTGATCTTCCTGCTCGTAGAAAACCGGCGCCTTGGCGCCCGGCGGAGGAGTCATCTCGTGCATCGGCTCAGGCTCCTCCCGCGGGCTGCGCCATTCTGTGGCTTTCGAAGCGGACGACGTCCTCGGCCGGGATGTAGTAGTCGCGATTGTAGTTGAAGGTATGATGGATCGCGACCGCGATCAGCCCGACGAACGACAGGGCCGCCAACCACCAGATATACCAGACCAGGGCGAAGCCGAGAGCCGTGCTCAGCACGGCCAGGAACACGCCAGTGCTCGTGTTCTTGGGCATATGGATCGGCTTGAAGCCCTCGAGCGGATGGTCGTGGCCGCGATTCTTCATGTCCCACCACGCATCGAGATCATGCACCACGGGCGTGAACGCGAAGTTGTAGGGCGGCGGCGGCGAAGTGGTCGACCATTCGAGGGTCCGGCCATGCCAGGGATCGCCCGTGGTGTCACGCAGCTGCGCCCGCTTGAAATAGCTGACCGCGAGCTGGACGAGGAGGGCCAGGATGCCGGCGAGGATGATGAAGGCCCCGAAGGCGGCGACGAGAAGGTATGGCTGCAGGCTTGGATCCTCGAAATGCTGGGTCCGGCGCGTCACACCCATGAGACCGAGAGCATAGATTGGCGTGAAGACGACCCAGAAACCGGCCAGCCAGCACCAGAAAGAGACTTTGCCCCAGAAGGGGTCGAGCTTGAAGCCGAAAGCCTTAGGGAACCAATAGTTGACCCCGGAGAAAAGCCCGAAGACCACGCCGCCGATGATGACGTTGTGGAAGTGCGCGACCAGGAACAGGCTGTTGTGGAGCACGAAGTCGGCCGGCGGCACGGCGAGCAGCACGCCGGTCAATCCGCCGAGCACGAATGTCGGGATGAAGCCCATGACCCAGATCATGGGCGTCTCGAAGCGGATCCGCCCCCGGTACATGGTGAAGAGCCAGTTGAAGACTTTCGCGCCCGTTGGGATCGAGATGATCATCGTCGTGATGCCGAAGAAGGCGTTGACGCTGGCCCCCGAACCCATCGTGAAGAAATGGTGCAGCCAAACCAGCCAGGATATGACGGCGATGACGGCGGTGGCATAGACCATTGACGTGTAGCCGAAGAGCCTCTTGCCGCAGAATGTGGACACGACCTCCGAGAAGATGCCGAAGGCGGGCAGGATCAGCACGTAGACCTCGGGGTGACCCCAAATCCAGATGAGGTTCATGTACAGCATCGAGTTGCCGCCGAAGTCGTTCGTGAAGAACCGAGTTCCGACATAGCGATCGAGCGCCAGAAGCGTCAGCGTCGCAGTCAGGACCGGAAAGATCGTGACGATCAGGGCATTGCTGCAAAGGGTCGTCCAGCAGAAGATGGGGATCTTCATCATCGTCATGCCGGGAGCACGCATCTTGACGATGGTGGCGATCAGGTTGATGCCTGACAACGTGGTCCCGACACCGGCGATCTGGAGCCCCCATATATAGTAGTCGACCCCGACCCCGGGGCTATAGGCGGATCCCGACAGCGGCGGGTACGCCAGCCAGGTGGCTCGCGAGAATTCGCCGACGAAAAGGGACATCATGATGAGGATCGCGCCGCCGACGGTCATCCAGAAGCTGAAATTGTTGAGGAACGGGAACGCCACGTCCCGGGCCCCGATCTGCAGCGGCATGATGTAGTTCATGATCCCCGTCACGAACGGCATCGCCATGAAGAAAATCATGATCGTTCCGTGAGCCGTGAAGATCTGATCGTAATGGTGCGGGGGCAGGTAGCCTTCCGACGCCCCGACCGCCAGCGCCTTCTGGGTGATCATCATGATGGCGTCGGCAAAGCCCCGGAGGAGCATCACGATGGCCAGCACGATATACATGATGCCGATCTTCTTATGATCGACGCTGGTGAACCACTCCCGCCAGAGATAGCCCCATTTCCCATACCATGTGATGGCGGCCAGGATGGCCGTGCCGATCACCGCCACGACCAGGAAGGTCCCGACCAGGATGGGATCGTGGTAGGGGATGGCGTCGATCGTCAAACGACCGAAGATGAATTGCAGAAGGTTGCTGTCCGAAAACATGGGATCTCGTCCGAGTCAGTGCCGGTGAGGTTCGTTCGGCTGGGTGTTCAACTGGGATGGCGCGGGACCGCTTCCCGCACCAGGTTGGCCGGATCCGGGCCTGTTGGCATTGTCATCTCCGCGCGGCATCACGCCCTGGGGCTCCTCCGGGCTCCTGGGGGCGCGGCCCGAGGCCGGGAACGTCGCCCCAGATGGCTCTTCGCCGCGCTCCAGGCGCCGATTGTCGTAGTCGAGACGCTTGCGGTTCTCTTCGCTGCCTTCGCTGGACCCGCCCATGCGGTCGATGTGATGCATCTCGTGCACGCACATCTGCCCCGGAGCGACGCATAGGCCGAGAATGGCGTCGAACAAACCGCCCTCGACGGTTCCATAATGCTGAATGGGCACCGCTTCGCTAGGCTTCTCGAGCTCGGTATAGACGTTGCGGTCGAGAGGGCCCGTGGCGGACCTGACCTTGGCCACCCACTCATCGAAGCCCTGCTGATTCAGGCTGCGGAACTTGAAATTCATCCGGGAGAAGCCCGATCCGCTATACTGTCCCGAGATACCCGTGAAGTCCCCTTCCTGGTTCATGACGGCGTGCAGCTTCGTCTGCATGCCGGGCATGGCGTAGATCATCCCGGCCATGGCGGGCACGTAGAAAGTGTTCCAGACGGATGAAGACGTGATCCTGAAGGTGATCGGGACATTCGCGGGGGCAGCCATCTCGTTGACGCTGGCGATGCCCAGTTCCGGGTAAATGAACAGCCATTTCCAGTCGAGCGCCACGACCTCGACCGAGAGCGGCTTCACGTCGGCGGGCACCGGCTGGTTGGGCGCAATCCGGCTGAGGGGCCGATAGGGATCTAGGGTGTGTGTACTGATCCAGGTCATGGCGCCGAGTGCGATGATGATCAGCAGCGGCACGGTCCAGATGACCACCTCGAGCTGCGTGGAATGATGCCAGTCCGGATCGTATGTCGCATCCGTATTCGTCGCCCTGTAGCGCCAAGCGAACACGAAGGTCAGAGCGATCACGGGAACGATCACGAGCAGCATCAGCGCCGTGGATGCGATGATGAGGTTGCGCTGTTGGACGGCCACGTCGCCGGCCGGGTTCATCACGATCAGGTCGCATCCGGCGAGCCAGGCGGATCCGGACAATACCGCCAGCAGGCGGACGACTTTTCCCACCGACAGGCGGTTCGAGTTTGGCTGGATGGATGGAGAAGTGGAATGCATGGCTAGGGCCGTCGCTCCATGGTGCATCGCAGCCTCGGACCTTGGGAAGAATTTTGACACATCGGGCGCATCTGCGAACGCGTCCGTCAAACTTGCCGGATTTCCGAACGTGACAGGCTGAGCGCGATGAGGGTCGTGACCGCTCCAGAGAGCAGGTAGAGTCCCACACAGGCCAAGCCGTAGCGGGCTGAGAGGAAAAGCACGATCAACGGCGCGAAACCCGCACCGAGCAGCCAAGCAAGGTCGTTCGTGAGGGCCGCCCCTGTGTAGCGGTAGCGCTGGTCGAGTTCCGACGTGACCGCCCCGGAGGACTGACCGTAGGACAGCCCCAGCAAGGCGAAGCCGGCATTCACGTAAATCGTCTGCCCGATCGCGTTTTCCTCGATGAGCAGCGGGGCGATCGTGCTTCCGATGGCGAAGATGGCGATCAGGCCCGCGGAAACCATCAGGAGCGTGCGTCGCCCGATCTGGTCGGCGATGAGGCCAGACGCGAAGACCGCGCCCGCGCAAATGAATGCTCCCGAACATTGTATCATCAAGAACTCGCCGGCGGAGCGCTGTGTGAAAAGGCTGATCCAGCTGATGGGGAAGACCGTGACGAGATGGAAGAGGGCAAAGCTCGCCAGGGGAATCAGCGCCCCGGTGAGGAGCACGCGGGAATAGTTGCGCACGAGCGGGATGATCGGCGAAGGCTCCAGGCGCCGCCGCTCGAGCAGGCTCGAAAACTCGTCCGTGGCCACAAGCCTGAGGCGCGCGAACAAGGCCACGACGTTGACGGCAAAGGCGCAGAAGAACGGATAGCGCCAGCCCCAGTCCAGGAAGTCCTCCTCCGTCAGATTGAGCATGAAGAACGCAAACAGGACGCTCGCGACCATGAAGCCCAGAGGGGCGCCGAGTTGGGGAAGTGCAGCGTAAAAGCCCCGGCGGTGGATCGGCGCGTTCAGGGCGAGAAGCGATGCGAGACCATCCCAGGCGCCGCCCAGGGCCAGGCCCTGCCCGATCCGCAGGATCCCGAGGAGATAAAGTGCCCAAGCCCCGATCCGGGCATAGCCGGGCAGGAACGAGATGGCCATGGTGGAAAAGCCGAGCAGGAAGAGCGCGATCGTCAGCTTCACGCCGCGCCCGTAGTGTCGATCAACGGCCGTGAAGATGACCGTGCCGACGGGGCGGGCGATGAACGCCAGCGAGAACATGGCGAAGGCGTAGAGCGTTCCCGTCAGGGGATCCGCGAACGGGAAAAAGACTTTGGGGAACACCACAACGGACGCGATGGCGAACACGAAAAAGTCGAAATATTCCGCCGTGCGGCCGATGATGACGCCGATGGCGATCTCGCTCGGAGCGACCTTGTGATCGGTGGAGGCCAACCTGGCATCGCGCTCGAGCGCCGTGGATGTGGGTTGCGAGCCTTGAACCTGATCCACCGCCATCTAGACGTTCCCCTGCAGCGAAATCGTTCACCGGCGTCATTAAGAGGCGAACTCTCCCAGCGGCGCAAGCCAAAAAGCCGCGACAAAGCGCGGGCCCGGCCCTCCATCCAGAGGCATTTCGAGCGCCGCCCGCCAGCGGCAGATGTTGACCTTCGGCTCCTAGGATCGGCGTCCCGTCGGGTGCGCGGAACCCTCGCGACACCCGCGCCACGGCCAAGCCGGTCGGAGCGCAAGCACACCTCGATGGAGATTACCCATCAACGTGGCCATGATCGAGTTGTGCGGAGAATGGTACAGCCGCCCCGGCTCGAACGGGGGACCCCCAGATCCACAATCGGTTTTTTCCTATTCCCCGAGATTCCCCGCCACTCCCCAGAAACGCTCTAAGTTATTGATAAACAAAAATATTTATTTCCCGACACTCCCTGTCCTCTCGTTGACTTTCCCGTCCGCGTGGTCACCATGTGGTCACCAAACGCACTTGGTGACCACCGATGCAGACCCGATTTTTGGACGGATTCGTTATGCCTGAAACTACCACTCGCCTGACCAAACGCGCGGTCGATCAAGCCCTGCCGGGACCCTCTCGGTACATTCTATGGGATAGCGACATTTCCGGCTTCGGAATTCGGATCGAAACATCAGGCAAGAAGACCTACATTGTTCGATATCGCCCCAAGGGGCTGGGCCGCACTGCTCCCAAACGCTTCATGACCATTGGCCGTCATGGCCATCTGACCCCTGATCAGGCCCGCGCCCAAGCCCAGAACATCCTTGGAGCGGTTGCTGTCGGCTCAGACCCGGCGGCCCAAGTGGCAGCTGCGAAGGCAGCGATGATCGTAAAGGATGCCATAGACCTGTACCTAAAGGAGCACGTCAATCCGAAGCGAAAGGAGAGAACGGCACTGGAATACACCTCGGCTCTCAAGCGGCATGTCATCCCTGAGATCGGCAATCGTCCAGCGGAGAAGGTCACGCGGGCCGACCTCCTGAAGCTTCATCACAAGATGAAGGACAGCCCTATTCAGGCCAACCGGACCCTTTCCATCGTCAGCAGTCTTTATACATTCCTTGGCAAACGTGAGATCGTCCCTGAAGGCTATAATCCGGTTAGGGGCATAGACAAGTACCCGGAGCAAGGACGTGAGCGATACCTGACCTCTGAGGAGCTTGGGAGGCTAGGAGCTGCCCTTATTGAAGCCGAAACCATCGGACTCCCGTGGCAGGTTGATGAGACTAAACCGAAGGCGAAACACCTTGCAGCCCCCGAGAACCGGCGCACTAAGCCGGAGCCCGCAGCCATTGCGGCTCTACGGCTTCTTCTCTTCACAGGTGCTCGCCTAAGGGAAATTCTACACCTGCGTTGGCAGGAAGTGGATCTCGAAAGAGGCATGGCATTTCTGCCTGATAGCAAAACGGGCCGGAAGCCACTGATGTTTAGCAATGTTGCTTTAGAGGTTCTTAAGAGCCTTCCCAAGAACAGCGTCTATGTCATAGAAGGGGCCAAGAAGGATCAGCCCCGTGCAGACCTCAAGAAGCCATGGGCTGCGATCCAGCTTCGGGCAAGTTTGGAAGGTGTGCGACTTCACGATCTACGTCACACCTTCGCATCCATAGGCACTGGAGCTAGCCTCGGCTTACCGATTGTCGGTAAGTTGCTCGGACATACACAGCCTCGAACGACAGCACGGTACGCTCATCTCGATGCTGATCCGCTTCGGAGAGCTGCAGATTTAATTTCAACGCAAATTTCGTCTGCTATGGAGAGAGCTTGATGTTGGCAAGGCCGGATCATGAGGGCACCTACCATCTGACAGGCTCACCGTGTAGGCCAAATGTACCTAGGTCATCTAGCCATTGAGCAATTGCGACTTTCTGCGCATTCGTAAATCTACATTTGTGCCCTGGACCCTTTTTGACCATGAAGCGAAGCTCGTCTGGTATTAATGGTGCCCTTTTACCGAAGTAAGAAAAACTTTTCCCGGCAAGGACACGATTGGTTCGACCTGTGTCTCGCTTTAGATTTCCGATACTCACCACACCATTAGGTTCACTATGGAAGGAGTCGAGTTGGCGGATTTTTCCACTTCCATCGGTATAGTAAATATTGTCTCCAAATTGTTGGGCCTTGCTCCCGTTGAGTATTGGGCGCTTGAGGCGAAATCGGGGATCTCTCCAATACTCATCAAAATTCATGATGTATTCGACTTTCATCCAATAAATAAGATGACCTGCAAGCTTTGCTCCAGAGGATCCCGTGCCAATGACAATATCACCTTCGACCGCCTTCTTCCTGATCTGCGGTTTACAATTAGCGAGTGTGCATATACCCCAGAATGGATTAGGCGCGAAACCCATATCATGTTCGACGACATAAGTATAAACTGACAACTCAGCACCTATTCCGAGTCATTGGTTGTTGAGGCCGCTGCTCTCCGCTTGCCCCCTCCCATATCGCCTCACCTTGCAAGGCTTCTTTTACCTTGGGAGAGTCTATGGCAACAGCCGCAGAACCGAATTTCTCAACTCCTAAAGGTAAGGCATCTGCTGGATGAAGCCATATCGACACAACACGTATACCAGCAGCCATAAGGGCTTGAATGTATTCTTGAAGAGACGACTGCTCCGATAGATCAATCGGCAGGCAAACTACGCCTATGTCAACTTGAGGGTTCAGAGCAGGCAGATTTTCTGGGAAACCAAAATGGGGACTGTAGCCATTCTGCGTCAACAAACCTGCAATCGCTTCTCGATCGGCATTTGATAGCTTTTCATTTAAAACATATGCTTTTGGCATCAACTTCTCCGAGAAACTTCGTCGCTAAAGGGTCTGCCGCTTCCCATTGCATTCACGCAGTGGAAAAGCTCGGCTCTAGTATTAAAGTTTCACAGCTTATAATGGCAAGTCCCTTGCACGCATAAGTTTAATTTTCTACATTCTCATGATAGAAGGTGGCGAATTCCGTATACGGGGCTAGTATGAGCGACTATTCGATGACGCTTGATGAATATCAGTCCTTAGCGGTCAAGACTGACAGAACTAACCTTGTAACTAGTAGATTGTCATTACCAATATTAGGTTTATTCGGCGAAACTGGAAGCTTACTTAGCGAAGTTAAGAAAAAGCAGCGAGACTCTCAATCTTATGATACATATGAGAATGGTGTTGTTGAAGAATTCGGCGACACACTATGGTATTTAGCAATTATTGCTCACCACGCCAACCTAAGGCTTTCTGATTTAGTTTCAGAGAACAACCGAACAGCAGCCCTTCATATTAGATTCGTCAATTTGCAGCCTCAGGCTGGCTTACCCTTATCAGCACCATCTACTGCATTTGAGCGCACACTACTAAAACTAGCGACTGCTGTGGGTAAGCTCGCTGGTAACGACATGGATGATTTTCAAAACAGCACACTATCGTTACGCGATATGCTTTCCGGCGTTCTCGATACCCTTATTGACGCCGCCAATGAGGCAGGTGTTACTCTCGAGGACGCAGCTATCCGAAATATTGAAAAGGCACAGGATAGATGGCCAACTAATAGAACGCCCCCACCCCTCTTTGACATCGATTTTCCGCAGGAAGAACAGCTTCCTCGTCAGCTTGAAATCGAGATATTTGAGCGAGAGTCAGCAGGTAAGATGTACGTGTACCAAAGATGCCGTGGCGTGAATATTGGCGACCGCTTAACAGACAATAATGTTGTCGAGGATTTTTATCGTTTCCATGATGTCTTCCATTATGCTTATGCAGCTGTCCTAGGCTGGTCGCCCGTTACTCGTGCATTGCTCAAGCTCAAACGCAAGAGCAAAACAAAAATCGATGATGGTGAGGATGGAGCGCGAGCCGGAATTATCGAAGAAGGCGTTGTCGCTTACGTATTTAGTAGAGCTAAGGAGCACAATTTTTTCGAGGGTAGAAATGAACTCGATTTTACAATGCTCAAAGTTGCAAGAAGCTTCGTCAAAGGTTTTGAAGCAGAGAACTGCCCGTTGTGGCTTTGGGAGGAGGCCATCCTCAAAGGCAATGCAGCTTTTCGCTTCTTGCAGATGAAACGCCGCGGGCTACTCGTTCTTGATCTAGACAAGCGAGATATGATTGTGCAGGAGCTTCCGCTATGAACCCTGCAACGTTTGTAGCCGATCTCGCTTCGCTGCGTTTCGCGAATGCGTTTAACCCATACTCAGATTTGTGCCCTGATTGCGATGCCGAAGACGCACCTGCTATTCGTCGAAGGAATCTTGAGGCCGTCTTAAGTGCAGCCTTGGAACGTGGTGTGCATTCTTTTTGGATTGCACGCGATCTTGGGTATAGAGGCGGAAGGCGCACAGGGCTTGCCCTTACTGACGAGGTGCATCTGCCCTCGCACACTGAACTCTTTGGCACTGCGCCTCTTGATCGAGCAACCAAAGGCCCACCAGTCGCAGAGAGAACGGCAACTGTAGTTTGGCGTATGTTAAAAGCTATTGAGCAGCCGGTGTTCCTTTGGAATGTCTTTCCGTTTCATCCGCATGCTCCCAACGAGCCTTTGACGAATAGATGTCACACATCCGCTGAACGTATAGCGTGCAAACCACTACTGAACAGTCTGATAGAGGCTCTCAGACCCAAGCGTGTCGTTGCAATTGGGCGGGATGCACAATCGGCACTGCTCGATCTCGATATTGAGGCGGTAGCGGTGCGCCATCCCAGCTATGGCGGGCAAACTGAATTCATAGAGAGTTTAGAAAGCCTTTATCATCTCAGATGCCAACCAGAGAACAGTCATCAACTTCATCTGATATGACTAACGAGGCGGTCATTCATAGGAATATAGACCTTAATCCCTAACTTATGTGTGTGTAAAAGCTTGGTTCCAAAGAACTAAACTCTTTGGGAAAACGTTGACTGGACGGTACGCGATATGCAGTCGGCATGGTATATTGTGGAACGTTGGCTTCTGTATGGATGGTTGCGGCGGGGTATAGGGCACCGATAGGCATAATATGGCATCTGCTCAGCAACTTATTGGGCTAGTTAAAAGCCATGCAGAGGGGGACGAATCTCGGTTCTTCGACCTTGCTATGCAGCTTGCCGCAGCTGAAGCTCAAAAGGGGCACACGCGACTTGCGGAGCAACTTCGGCAATGGGCGGAGGCAGGCCAGGCTCCTACAAAGGTTAGTCGTCCAAATTTTACCCCCATAACCGCCCCGCGTGGAGACCTCGCTGGCTTACTTAGCGCGAGCTATCCAACGACACGTCTAGCTGATGTGATCCTGCCTCTTCACTTGGAAGATGAGCTAGCGCACGTTGTTACCGAAACCCGGATGACAGAGCGGCTCGAAGAGAAGGGACTAAGGCCACGGCGTAGATTATTGCTTGCAGGTCCGCCTGGTACAGGCAAGACCTTAAGTGCCGCTGCGCTTGCGGGTGAACTCAAGTTTCCCCTTTTTACAGTTCTGCTACATGGTCTGATCACAAAATTCATGGGGGAGACGGCACAAAAGTTGCGGATGATTTTCGATGCCGTCCGAACAACGCGAGGTATTTATTTATTTGATGAGATCGATGCCCTTGCAGCGACACGTGGTTCGGAGAACGACATAGGGGAAGCCCGCCGCATACTTAATTCCTTTCTCCAATTTTTGGATGAGGATATGGGCCCATCTATCATCGTCGCTACAACCAACATTCCACAAATTCTTGATCGTGCTGTCCTTCGACGCTTTGATCTTGTTCTTTCCTATGAGATGCCTGCTGGGTCTGCCATCGAGAAAGCGATGCGGCGCCGCTTAACAGGCTTTGACATTAGGCAGGTTAACTGGCCGGAAGTTGCTCGATGCGCAGAAGGATTA
The DNA here is from genome assembly GCF_016892705.1 of Microvirga pudoricolor. GTDB lineage: Bacteria > Pseudomonadota > Alphaproteobacteria > Rhizobiales > Beijerinckiaceae > Microvirga > Microvirga pudoricolor. The sequence goes on along the minus strand of NZ_JAFEMB010000009.1, from coordinate 31,329 downwards.
TCAACGGCTGATGTTATTGCAGCTGGTGAGGATGCGGCAAGGAGAGCAGTGCTAGGAGGCTCAAGCCTTATTGAGACCCTTGCACTAATTGCATCTCTTGAACGGCGCCGCTCACTACAAGGGATAGGGGTAGGTCTGAATGGCGCGGGATCGCCAACACTTCATAATAAACGGCTTGGGGCGGGACGAAAAGTTCAAACCAAAAGGGCAGCCCATAACAAGACATCCAAATGATGTTACTGACCGGGTTGCGCACGCTCAATCGCTTCTACGAGCACTTGATGGTCTCCCTGATATAAGGACAGCGGCACTACCAGGTGTCTACCTCGATATTGAAGGTAGACCCGGCGAGATTATGGCTACCAAAAGCCTCAACGTAAGTGGCATAACACTTCTTAAGGTCGCCTCTAGCGTCGAGGAAGGGCAGCCGACAAGAGCGACTGTATTTGCATCACCTGAAGGGTTGGACAAGCTACGACGAAAAATTGAAGATTTTGGGGAGAAGAACCGGCCGCAGAAGGATGGTAGCGAAGGCCGCCCATTCAATGCTGATCTTGTCCAGAGTATCGCCTCTATAGTCGAGGCAGGACTCCGTGCGCTATGGCGGAGTCCAAATCACAAATTTCCCGAAACAGCAGGCCCGGTTTCATGGGAAGTTTGGCTCGACAAAGAACACGCGAACACCTTCATTGCCCACGCAAGAGAATACGGTGTTGCAGTTAGTGATGACCGCTTAGAATTCCCGGAAGACACTGTCGTAATCGCAGCTGCAACGCGCGATGCGCTTGCTCTCGCGATCCGCCGTCTTGCAGGAGTTCGTGCTCTCGCCGCTCCTACCGTCACTGCTGACTACTTCGATGCTATGCCGGTTGAGGAGCAAGCTGAGTGGTTGGACGCATTAACTGCTTTGACAACATTCGACGGCGTCGGCGATTTCAACTATATAACTCTATTAGATAGAGGCGTTAGTCGCGCTCATCCGCTGATCTCTCCTGCACTCGACTCAGCTGATCGGCACGCCGCTGATCCAGCATGGGGCGTAGAAGATCAGGTTGGGCATGGGACACAATTGGCCGGTCTTTCACTTTATGGCGACTTGACGCTCACTCTTCAAACTAGATCCCCTATTCAAATTAGATACAGGCTTGAATCAGCAAAAATAATTCCAGATGCAGGGCAAAACCCTCACCACCTTTTAGGTGCAACCACGGGGGCAGGCATCAATGCCGCTGAAGCAATGGCAGATCGCCGTCGCACCTTCACTATGGCGAGCACGACTGAAGACGACACACCTCATGATGGAGCCCCAACGTCATGGTCAAGTGCACTCGACCAGTTAACAGCAGGCGTATCGGGTAATAAGAAAATCCAGCGACTCATGTTGGTATCTGCAGGAAACACCAACCAGAACCATTTTGGTAATGATAACTACCTGCCTGTTTGCGATCTTCCAGACCATGAGATCGAATCCCCTGCCCAAGCATGGAATGTCATCAGTGTAGGTGCCTATACGAGCAAGAATGTTATTCCACCCGATGAGCCCGGTACACCACTGGCACCTGTGGGCGACTTGGCTCCGTCCTCAAGAACAGCTAGCTGGTCTTCTCATTGGCCGATCAAGCCTGATGTTGTATTTGAGGGTGGGAATTGGGTGGTCAATGGTCTACCTCCGCCGATGAAACATCCGGCGCTATCGCTGCTTACAACTGACCATACATATCCGCAGCGTGCATTTACCACCTGCGGGGAGACCAGTGGCGCGACCGCCTTGGCTGCAAAAGCAATTACAGAGCTTTGGTCCGACTACCCAAACCTCTGGCCAGAAACGATCCGGGCGCTGTTTGTGTCGTCGGCACGCTGGACGGATCAAATGCGGAGCCATCTACCTAATAATCCAGGGAAAGGGCATTATGCACCGCTCTTTAAGCGTTACGGATTTGGCGTCCCTGATATGGCTCGCGCACGTAGAAGCGCATCAAATGCACTGACACTTATTGTACAAGATGCGATCACGCCCTTCCGCAAAAGCGGTAAATCAGGATTAGAGCACACTCATAATGAGATGAAGCTCTTCACACTTCCATGGCCTGTAGAGGAGTTACGAAAGCTCACAAACGCACCTGTCACACTGCGCGTCGCGTTGAGCACGTTCATTGCTCCTAATCCTTCTGAACCAGCACGCGGCTCTAAGTTCCGCTATGCCTCACATAATCTACGATTCAAGCTCAACCGCGCGAACGAGAGTGAGTCCGACTTCATAGCTAGAATTAGCAAGGTTGCGGACCAACCAGAAGCTCCGGTAATCGAGGAAAACGATGGCTGGATGTTCGGACGCAACCGCAGAGATGTTGGATCACTTCACATTGATGAGCTTACCTGTGCTGCATCGGATCTTGCTCGCCGCAATATCCTAGCTGTTCACCCCGTAAGCGGATGGTGGAAGTCTAAGTCGGTCCCTGATCCAGACACCCGCTCGGCCCGCTTCTCGTTGATCGTCGAAATCGACGCTGGCGAAGTAGAGGCAGACCTTTATTCAGAGGTTCAAGCGATAATTGAAAACCTCAACGTGGCCATGGTTGTCGCCTAAAATATTGCTTTGCAATTACTTCCAATGAAGTCGTGACACGTCACCTCAGGGTATACCCTGAGGTGACGTCACTTAGGGCACTGAATTTCATGTCACATCTGGGTTGACGGGCCTATTTGTGACACTGCTACGGTCGGGCCTAAACCCTGAGGTGACATATGGCCCGCATCGGTTACGCCCGCGTCAGCACCACCGACCAAGATCTTGATACACAGCTTGCGAAGCTCAAAGCTGAAGGCTGCGAGGTCATTCGCTCCGAGAAAGTGTCAGGGGCGAGCCGCGATGGCCGTACTGAACTAGCGACTATCCTCGACTTTCTCCGACCGGGCGATGAGCTTGTGGTCACTCGGCTTGATCGTCTCGGCAGGGACACACGGGATGTGCTCAACCTGATCCACGAATGCGAGCAGAAGGGCGCTTTCGTGACGGTGCTAGATCCCCATGTCTCAACCAGAGGCGAGATGGGTCATATAGTACTGACGGTTCTCGGCATGGTCGCTCAAATGGAGCGACGCTTCATCAAGGAGCGGCAACGCGACGGCATTGAGGAAGCCAAGGCCCATGGCTCCTATCGCGGCGGCAAGCGTCGATTGGATCACGATAAGATCTTGAGTCTGTATACGCAAGGCAAGGGCCCGACTGCCATCGCGCAGGCAATCGGATGCTCACGGATGCAGGTGTATCGAATACTGGAAAATGGTCAGGCGGGCAAAGCAACCGATAGTCGATGAGCAGAATGCCGCTCTTCGCGGCCCAAGCTAGAAAAATCGATCAAGTCGAAATTCCATCAGCTAGATGGCCAAGAAGTTCCAAAAACCAGTAGCAAGCGGACCTTTGTAATCTCTGCCTTACTTCTCATTTTGACCCAGAGGAGACCGTCTGAGCCCAAGCTTGTGATCGAGGCGATTCAGGCTACTCGTGGGAGCGGGCTGGATACCCATTCGGCTAGCCCGCCCTGCGCCTGACTTGCCCTACCCGGTTCAGTACCTCACGCGGAATGCCGTAGTCCTTCACTACAGCGTCCTAATTCCGGAGACCGCAGAGCTCCCGCTGGATCATGAAGGCCAAGACGAGATCGGCTGCATCGTCCAGCAAGGCACGGTGACGACGCTCCCGGTCAGGCTCGTGCGCTTCGGCATCGAAGACCCGCAACGCCGCCAGAGCCTGCTCGACCTGGCTGCTCAAGGTGCCGAGCGTACGCGCTTTCTGCTCCCTGAGTTCATAATCAAGCACGCTCCAGCCCGTCTCCGGCTGAAGGCCGGTCAACAAGCTCTGGGGAATGCGAACTGCCATCTCAGATCTCCGCAACGAGACGATGTGGAGGAGATGGGGCCGCAGCCCTCACGGGTGAACGCGACACCCTGACGCAAGCCCGCAGCGGCCACGTCCGGCGGCATCTGTCATGAGGCGATGTGGACGAGGAGGCCTTGCTGCCTGCCACGGAGCTGAACTTGGCGGGAGAATTGGAACCTCGTGAGCCACTCCGGATCTCCCGCGGCGCGGATGCAATCCTCCGAGGCGATAATCGAGCCGCCAATCTCGCGCGTCACCTCCTCGAGCCTGCTCGCCACATTCACGACGTCGCCCACGACGGTAAACTCCACGCGTTCCCTGCCGCCGAGATTGCCTACTGTCACCGGGCCGCAGTGAACTCCGACCGAGACACGCAGCGGATTGGCGCCACGGCCGGACCTTTTTCGGCTCCAGCGCTCGATCTCCTGCTGGAGTTCAAAGGCGCACGCGAGCGCGCGGGCCGGCGCGTCCGATTGCAAGCCGAGGGAGCCGAAGGTGGCCATGAAGCCGTCGCCAAGATACTTGTCGAGGGTGCCGCCATGCTTGAACACGATGGCGCTACTCCGCTCCTGAAAGCTCCTCAGCAAGGCGAACGTGCGCTCGGGCGAGAGTATCTCGGTGAGCTTGGTGAAGCCGACGATGTCCGCGAACACAATAGCCACCGTCCGTGTTGCCGGCTCTCCGAATGCCGTTTCTCCACGCTTGGTGAGTGCCTCGACCACGTCCGGAGAGACGTAGCGCGCTAGATCAGCGCGCATGACTTCGGCCTTGACCTGGTTCAGCAAGGTCCGCCGGCTGCGCCAGACGGCCAGTGTGATGAGCAGGGTGAATAGTGAGGTTGCAACAAGCTGAGTGTACCAGGCCGTCAGGCCGACGAAGGCAGGCTTGAAGGAAAGATCCAGGACTGCGGCTGACGTGAGCGTTCCCTCGGCAGCCGCATCGTTGATCCGCAGCGTGTCCGGCAGGGAGTAGATCGTAAAGACGCCAATCGACCAGATGACGAGGATCGACACACCCGTCCAGAGCACTCTCCTCGGGGAGTAGGTGAGTGCAGCCTCCCCGAGGAGAAGGAGAACGTAGAGGAATTCCTGCCCGCGCAGGCGGGTCTGGATGGGCCATTCTCCGCCGAGGCTCGCTGGCGGCGGGGCCAGGATCGCTGCCGTTACCAACGCTACGTCCAGGACGATGAAGCCCAGTTTGATTGTTTCGCCGTGACGATGGTGCCTCAGGCGGTACGGAATATAGCCCAGGAGGAAGAATCCGAAGGCGTAAGTGCCGTAATAGAGATCGCGTGGCCAAGGTACGAGCCAGACCAGCCAGATGGAGACGATAATGATCGCGGTCAGCCGAGCGTAGAAGGCGAACTGGAGACCTTCGAGTTCTGCCTGTCGAATGCTCGCCCGAAGACGAACCCGTGAGTTTCTGCGAGACCTAAGGGATCCAAGCCTCTCCAAGGTTCTGGACACGAAGCCGACCATCCGGGTTGCCAAGTCAGACATATGCTCGCTCTGATGATCTCAAAGGCTCTGGGTCTGAATTTAGTGGCAACGGCAATTGAGCTAGCCCCTATCGGATGCGCTCGATGCGCAGCGGGAACTTGCCGCGCACCCGCAGCGGCTCGAAGCTGCCGTCGAAGCGACCAAGTCGGATCAGGCCGTCCCAGCGGTAATCGGCGTAGAACATAGCGAGATTGCCCCAGGGCTTGAAGTAGCAGAGATCGCCCGGAAGCTCGTTACCGAAGGGGCCGCTGCCGTCCTCAGTGAGCTTACGCGGCAGATAGGCGATCTTCTCGTTGTTGCCGTAGTCGTCGATGGTAAGATCCAGGGGGAGTAGCGTGGCCAAGTCGCGGGCCGACGGGTTGTCGTAGAGCGTGGCCGTCATGGTTTGACCACCGAAGGTGAGCCTGATCTTCACATCGGTTGGCTTCTGGCTTGCCGGATCCCTGCCAGTCTGACCGTAGGCCAGATGCGGCACGGCAGCCGCAAGCGTGGCGCTGAGCATCGTGCGGCGGCTGATTGTCAATGGTCTCATCGCCATGGACATGCTCCGTATTATTGGCATAGGCCCCTCCTATATCAGCCTTTCTATCTGGGCTAACCTGTGGCTGCCAGCTCGGAGAACCAAATAATCCCCGAGCCGACGAAGGCTTCATGATGTTGGCTGTCAGGCGGCTAACGGCACTCTCAACCGAGGTCAGGCTGCCAGGGATGCGGTGTCGATCACGAAGCGATACTTCACGTCGCCCTTGAGCATTCGCTCGTAGGCTTCATTGATCCCGTCTGCTCGGATCAGCTCGATGTCGGCGACGATCCCGTGCTCGGCACAGAAATCCAGCATCTCCTGCGTCTCGGGAATGCCGCCGATCATCGAGCCGGCCAGGCTGCGGCGCTTCATGATCAGGCTGAACACCTCCGGCGACGGATGCGGCGTCGCAGGAGCGCCCACCAGCGTCATGGTGCCATCGCGCTTAAGCAGCACGAGGAAGGCATCCAAGTCATGTGGCGCCGCCACCGTGTTGAGGATGAAGTCGAGGCTCTTGATGTGTGCCGCCATCTCATCCGCATTGCGAGAGACGACGACTTCATAAGCGCCCAGTGCCTTGGCAGCCTCGCGCTTCGACTCGGAGGTGGTGAACGCCACCACGTGCGCGCCCATCGCGTTCGCGAGCTTGATGCCCATGTGACCCAAGCCGCCGATACCGACAACGCCCACCTTGTGGCCGGGGCCGACGTTCCAGTGGCGTAGCGGCGAGTATGTCGTGATGCCTGCACACAGCAGAGGCGCGACGGCAGCCAGTTGCTCCTCGGGGTGGCTGATGCGCAGCACGTAACGCTCATGTACCACGATCTGCTGCGAGTAGCCTCCCAGTGTGTGACCCGGCGCATCGGGTGTGGGGCCGTTGTAGGTGCCGACCATGTGGTCGCAATAGTTTTCCAACCCGTCGCTGCAATCGTCGCAGCGCTTGCAGCTATCGACGATGCACCCCACGCCGACGAGATCGTCGACCTGGTGGCTCGTCACATGCGCACCGACCGACGACACCCGGCCAACGATCTCGTGGCCCGGCACGCAAGGGTACAAGGTGCCCGCCCATTCAGAGCGCACCTGATGGATGTCTGAGTGGCACACGCCGCAGAAAACGATCTCGATGCGGACATCGTGCGGACCGACAGACCGACGGCTGATGTCCATCGGCTCCAGTGGCTTGTCGCCAGCATAGGCGCCAAAGGCTTTTACAGTCATGGAAACATACTTTCGTTGATGAGATAATTGGGCAGGTGTTTGAGAGGGGCAGCGAAGCCACCAAGGCATGTATTAAGCCGCCCTCATGATCCCCTCTCAATCGAACAAGACGCTATCGGGTGGCGTATTCCTCATCGGTCACCAGTTCCATCCAATCAGCGTTCTTGCCGTTCTGGATATAAGTGATCGCGATGTGACTCATGCCGTTGGTGTCGGTTGCGCCATGCCAGTGCTTGATCCCTGCCGGAATCCACACGACATCGCCCGGCTTGATCTCCTGGCGAGCCTGGCCTTCGCGCTGTACCCAGCCCTTGCCAGCCGTGACGATGAGCGTCTGACCCGCCGGATGGCTATGCCACGCGGTGCGGGCGCGCGGGGCGAAGGTCACGAGACCCGACGAAGCCGGGGTCTCGACGGAAGGCGGCGTGAGAAGATCGACTACCACCTGGCCTGAGAAGTTCTTCGGATCGGCAATCACCGACGGCGAGGAGCCACTCGGGAAAACCTGGATGTTCTGTGCATTGGCTGGCGCGCCACCGAGTGTGGCTGCGGTCATGGTGGCTGCAAGGAGTGTGTTCTTCACGTTGAATCCTTTCAGAAGACAGGAAAACGGGATGACGATGGTCACTTGGATCGGTTCTTGAAGACCTCCGCAGCGACCGGGCCGGCAGAGAACGCATTGGGCCAGCCCGCATAGAAGGCGATCTGCGTAACCACCTCACCGGCCTGTTCCTGCGTCAAGCCGTTGTCCAAGGCCCTGTTCAGGTGGCCCGCGAGCTGAGCCACCTGCCCATTCGCCATCAGCGACGTGATGGTCACGAGGCTGCGGTCACGCGGCGACAGGTCGGGGCGCAGCCACACGTCTTTGAAGAGTGGATCGGTAGTGTACTGGTCGAGGCCAGGAGCTGCGGCTCCGAGAAGGCGTTGCACGCTCGCGACCCGGGTCGCCTCCGCCTGCTCGTTCAGTGGCAGGAGTTGCGGCAATGCGGCTGGCAACTGATCCGGCCCGATTTTGCGCTCGGCGAAAATGTCCTTGGTGACGGCAACCGCCGCCATGGCGTTCGACCAGCCCGCGTAGAAGGCGAGGTGCGTGATGGCTTCGGAGAGTTCGCGCGGTGTCACGCCGCTGTCGAGGGCAAGGTTGATGTAGTGCGGTAGGTCCAGCGTCTGATTGCGTGCGATCAGAATGGCCACCGTCACGAGGCTGCGGTCGCGGCGGGAGAGTTGAGGACGCTGCCACAGGCCCGCAACGTCCTCCTTGGCATAGCGGCCGAGGGCTGGCGAGACGGACTGGATGTCAGCCATCGAGAGTGCGGAGATTGCGGCAAGAGGTGACGACATGGAAGCGGTTCCTTGGGCAAAGGCGGGGGTTGCCAATGCGAGGGAGAGTGTGGAGGCCAGCAACTTCATGGACGATGATCCTTTGCACATAGCTCGATGGGTGAAGGAGGCTGACGCGATGATCGCGGCAGCCGACGTGGTGCTCACGTTCGTACGGATGATCCCGCACGCTTTGTCACGAACGCCATGAGGCCCGCAGCAGCTAGGATGGCCGCGCTCGCGGCGAAGGTGCTCTGATAGCCGCTCATGTCGAACAGGAGACCGCCAATGGTTGCGCCCAAGGTGATCGCCAGTTGGATGGCGGCCACCATCAGTCCGCCGCCGGCCTCGGCATCGTCCGGCAAGGTCCGGGTTAGCCAAGTGTTCCAAGCGACGGGTGCTGGAGTGCCGAGCAGGCCCCATGCCCCAAGCAGGACTGCCGTTCCAGCAAGCCAGTTTCCGAAGGCGATCAGGGCAACGGCAATCCCTGCCATCGCGAGCGGAATGGCGATCATCACGCCATACATGCCGTTTGTCAGGAAGGATCCGATGAAGGTCGTCCCGACAAGGCCAGTGATGCCTAGAAGCAGCAAGATCAGCGACAGGGTCGGAACATTGACATGGGTCACCATCTCAAGGAACGGCCGCAGGTAGGTGAACAGCGCGAACTGACCCATGAAGAAGAGCGTGATCGCCATCATGCCGGCGGTCACTACAGGCCGGCGGAGCAGCTTGAACACATTGCCAGAGCCGGTGGGCCGTCCAGCGTGCATGGAGGGGAGCTTTGCCAGCAGCCAGACCAATGCGATGGCCGCCAGGGGCACCACGCAGAAGAAGGCTCCGCGCCACCCGATGTATCCGCCGAGAAAGCTCCCCAGTGGGGCCGCGACAATGGATGACAGTGCGGTTCCACCTTGCAGGATTGCCAGAGCACGAGGAACGCTATCCGCCGGCACCAAGCGCATGACTGCTGCGGCCGACATCGACCAGAAGCCGCCGATGGCGATGCCGAGTACCGCTCGTCCGAGCATGAGGATCGTATAGTTCGGAGCAAGGGCCACGACCGTTCCAGATACGATCAGCGAGAGGGCCAGCACGAGCAGGACGGTACGCCGATCCCATCGGGACGTCAGGCCCGAGATCGACAGGCTCGTGAGCACGGCGAAGATGCCGGAAACGGAAATCGCCTGCCCGGCTTGGCCTTCCGTCATGTGAAGATCGGAGGCAATGGGCGTCAGCAGGCTGACGGGCATGAACTCGGAGGCGACGAGCACCATGCAGCACAGCGACATGGCGAGAACCGCCCCCCATGCCGGAGAGCGGTCGGTGACCATGTCACAGGTTGAGGCGGTTCCAGCTGTCATCAATGTCTCACGATAGCGATTGGAGGCTGGAAGATAGGCTGTCCTCATGGGGCCGATTAGGTGCTAAGACCTGCATGAACCTATGAGTGGAGTTCATGAATGGCCCGCGAAAACATCAACGACCTGATCGCCTTCCTGGCTGTCGCGCGGGAGCGGAGCTTCACGAGGGCTGCGGCACAGCTCGGTGTCTCCCAATCGGCCCTGAGCCACACGGTGCGTGGCCTTGAGGAACGGTTGGGCGTGCGGCTTCTGACCCGGACCACCCGCTCTGTGGCGCCTACACAGGCAGGGGAGCGCCTGCTCCGGACGGCAGGCCCCAGGCTGGAGGAAATCGAGGCCGAGTTGGATGGATTGAGCGAGTTCCGTGAGAAGCCCGCTGGTACGATCAGGATCACGGCAGGCTACCATGTCACTGAGACGATCCTCTGGCCTAAGCTCCGGACATTTCTTGCCAACTACCCTGACATCAAGGTGGAGATCGCCCTCGAAGAGGGCCTGACCAACATCGTCGAGCAAAGGTTCGATGCGGGCGTCCGCCTTGGCGAGCAGGTTGCCAAGGATATGATCGCAGTGCGCATCAGCCCCGATGTCCGTTTCGCGGTGATCGGGGCACCGTCCTACTTCGCAGGCAGGCCGCGCCCCATGACCCCTCAGGACCTCATCGGTCACACCTGCATCAACCTGCGCCTTCCCACTTATGGCGGGCTTTACGCCTGGGAATTCGAGCGTGATGGACATGAACTTGCCGTCCGGGTCGAAGGACAACTCGTGTTCAACGGAATCTTCCAGGTCCTCAATGCCGCAGTGGATGGCTTCGGGCTCGCTCACGTCCCAGAGGATATCGCGCTGCCGCACATCGCCTCTGGACGTCTTGTGCGCGTCCTCGACGATTGGTGCCCGTCATGGACGGGGTACCACATGTACTACCCCAGCCGTCGGCAGTCCTCCCCAGCCTTCAACCTCGTTGTCGAAGCTCTGCGCCATCGGAGCTGAACGAGAAGGCCTAATTCTTCAATTTCATGCCAGATTGATGAGCTGAGCTCATAAGGGCATGCACTGCCACTCCGCTAATCCTCTGCCTTCCCGCTTGCTACTGTTTAACCGGAGCCAGGCATCGGCCTGAGCAGGAAAGAACAGAGAGACTGGCATGAACAAGCAGAACGGTCCTGAGAATATTGCAGCCCAAACCTCTGGCCTTGGTCGGCGCGACCTCCTGAAGCTGACCGGAGCTGGCGTCGCCGCGATTGGTGCGGGCTCGCTTTTAAATACTCCCAACGCAAAGGCACAGAATGTGTCAGGTGGATGGGACAAGGTTTTCCCGCGAAGCGCGAACGTTGATCACCAGAAGGTCACTTTCAAGAACCGCTACGGCATCACCCTGTCTGCCGATCTCTACCAGCCGAAAAACCGTGCCGGCAGGAGGCTGGCGGCGCTTGCCATCAGCGGTCCGTTCGGCGCAGTGAAGGAGCAGTCGTCAGGTCTTTATGCGCAGACCATGGCGGAACGCGGATTCATCACGCTGGCTTTCGATCCGTCCTTTACTGGAGAAAGCGGCGGCGAACCTCGCAATGTCGCCTCACCGGACATCAATACCGAGGACTTCAGCGCGGCAGTTGATTTTCTGGGCCTGCACTCATCCGTCGATCGCGAGCGGATCGGTGTTATCGGCGTTTGCGGCTGGGGCGGCATGGCATTGAATGCTGCTGCCGTAGACAAGCGCGTCAAGGCCGTTGCGGCCAGCACCATGTATGACATGACGCGCGTCATGTCCCGCGGCTACAACGATAGCGTGACCCTTGAACAGCGCACGCAAACGCTTGAGCAACTCAGCCGGCAACGTTGGCAGGATACAGAAAAGGGAACCCCGGCCTATGGTCCGGTATCCCTCGAACTGAAGGGTGGTGAACCGCAGTTCGTGGTGGAGTACGCCGACTACTATAAGACAAAGCGCGGCTTTCATCCGAGAGCGATCAACTCGAACGCCTCCTGGTCGCTCACGACTCCGCTGTCATTCATGAACATGCCGCTCCTGACCTACATCAAGGAGATAGCGCCGCGCCCGGTCCTGCTGATTCATGGCGAAAAAGCCCACTCACGTTATTTCAGCGAGACCGCCTATGCGGCTGCCGCGGAGCCGAAGGAGCTTCTCATCATCCCGGGTGCCAACCACACCGATCTGTACGACCGTGTCGATATGATTCCATTCGACAAGCTCCAGTCGTTCTTCGATCAACACCTCTCCGCGTGAGCGGCGAAATGGAGCCTAGGCCGTTTGGTTCAGGCTCCATCAAAGCGAGGAGATAACCGCATGCTGAAGTCGTTGCCGGGTGCCGCCTTAGGGCCTGTTGGCGTCTGATTTTGCCTCAGCTATGAAAGGAAGAAGCGAATGAAGAGCACAACCTTGCACAAACCCAGGGGCATCCGAGGACTAAGACTGCTAGCCGTTGCGGGCACTGCTGCTGTGGTCGCGCTGGCAACAGTCCTGATTCCGGTGCTACCTGCTACCGCGCATCACGGATGGCCCGGTTTTGAAACTGATCGCCTCGTCTACATCGCGGGAAGGGTCTCTTCGGATGGTGTCTGGGGCAACCCGCACTCGCAGTTCGATGTAACCCTGGACAGCAACCTGCCTGCCGACACTCCCGAACTGGCAATTCCAGAGCAGTTGCAAGATCCCGAGGACAGTGTTCGGGTCAAGGCCGCTCTCTCGTACAAGGGCCCCCACAAGGAACTGGAGGTCATCATCGCGCCGCCGGCTTGGTCGGGCCAGTGGGGCTTGGGCCGCCCGCTGAAGACCGGGGAGCGCTTCCAGGCGGTCGGCTACATCAATCGGACGAATGACGGTCTGTTTCGTCCCGTTGTGTTTTGGTACGGGGATGACAACGTGCCGGTAAACCAGGTGCTCGGCAACACGCTCCCGGTCCGAGCGCCGCTGCCGAAGTAGGCTTCCTCGACGGCTGTGAGCACCACCCTGGCCACCAGGTAGAAGCCGCAGTGCAAGACTCTGGGAATCCGATGTTGTGGGCGGTGTTCGTGCCAGCATCGCCGCAGTCAGTGCCAGCAGGTCCTCTACCTGCGCCCTCGCATCGGGCGGGATTGAACGGAGTAGCTTGAATTGCTCGACTCGTTGCTGATGCTGTTGCAGAGCTCTACGCTCGGCGAGACGGTGCGGAGTGGCCAGTACCTCTATCCCGTGCTCGAAGCCATCCACATCCTTGGGATCGCTCTTCTGGTCGGCCCGGCTTTCACCTTCGACCTCCGCCTGCTGGGCGTCGGACACCGCGCCGTGTCCGCAAACACGGCCGCGCTCTATCTGCTGCCCGTCTCACACATCGGCTTCGCCATCGCCGTTACCTCGGGCATCGCCCTGCTCAGTGCGCAGGCCACCGTGGTCGCTGGTGCCGGAGCTGCACCGTGGAAGTTCGGCCTGCTGGTCCTCGCTGGCCTCAACATACCGGTGTTCCACTACGGCGTTTACCGCCGCGTCGATGAGTGGACGGATGCCGCCGTGACCCCGGTCGCCGCCCGCATCGGAGCAGCAGTGTCACTGATCGCATGGACGGGCGTGATCCTCGCCGGAAGACTCCTCGCCTACACCTGACTTTCTGAGCTTTAAGATACCTTGGTCTGTAACGGAGTGCTCAACTCCGCCACGCGGTGTGCCGGCTGGGCCGCTGAGCGTCTCCACCTAGGGGCCAGCAAGGATATGTCTCCTTCTGGCACTAAGCGGAAATGCAGCTTTGGTCAGCAGCTGTATCCTCAGCAGACATCACGCGAAGCAGCTTAGTATTCTTCAGCCAGCATGAGGGTCATGACCCGGCAGGTGACGTTGGGGTCTGAGGGGTCGGGCGAGGCATATTGCAGGTCGAGGTCGTAGGCGTCGATCTTGAACATCACCACATGGCCTTCGACAGTGAGAGAGCCGAAGTCAGTGAAAATTCCGCCCTTTGATCCTGATCTCTGATTTGGAGTTTCGATCAGTCTGTTGAAGGACTGGCGTCGAAACATCCTTCGATCCTGGCTGTAATCTATCTCTGGTGCACATTTTCGCCTCATCGCCCCGACCATGTCGCAACCGCAACGGACTATCGCGATCTCCCACGCTGCGCAGCATGTCCCGCAGATCGAAGAATTGCTCGGCAACCACATGGATCACACCGCCTTCCTTCTGCACGCGGCCGCGACAGCCAATCATGCCGGATGACAGGATAAGCCCGCGCCGCTTCTCGAAGAGAGCAGACCAGATCACGATGTTGGCGACATCGGTTTCGTCCTCAACAGTCATGAACGTGACGCCCCTGGCCGATCCTGGCTTTTGGCGGACCAGAACCAGACCGGCAACGTTGACGCGCCTGCCATCACGAACGGCTTTCAAGTCTTCGCACGCGAGATACCGCTTCTCCCTCAACTCCTGGCGCAGGAAGGTTAGCGGGTGCTGGCGCAGGGTGAGACCTTTGGAGAGATAATCCTCCACAACCTCGCGCCCTTCGGTCATGGGAGCAAGCCGGACCTCCGGCTCGATGCTCTCAGGTCTGATCTCATGATCACGCTCGTCCGCCGCCGCGAATAGAGGCATCGTCTCATTTGACAATCCGCGAATTGTCCAGAGAGCATCGCGGCGGTTGACCCCCATCGAGCCGAAGGCATCGGCGTTGGCCAGGGCTTCCAGGCACGATACAGAAAGCCCGGCTCGCCGCCACAGATCCTCAATGGAGGAATAGGGAGAGCCGCCTCGCGCCAAGGGGATCATGCCGCCGTCAGTATTCGCCAGTCCCTTCGCCATGCGTAGGCCCAATCGAACAGCGAAGCGGTGCCGGTTACGGGTCGGCTCCAGGGTGCAATCCCAACGAGAATGATTGATGTCCAGGGGACGGATCTCGACCTCGTGCGCCTTGGCGTCGCGGACCAATTGCGCGGGAGCATAGAACCCCATGGGTTGCGAGTTGAGAATGGCACAGCAGAACACGTCGGGATGATGCCGCTTCATCCAGGACGATGCATAGGCAATCTTGGCGAACGAGGCCGCATGGCTCTCCGGGAAGCCGTAAGAACCGAACCCTTCCAGCTGCTTGAAGGTGCGCTCGGCAAAGTCCCGATCATATCCCCGACTGGTCATGCCTTGCACGAGCTTGTCGCGGAACTTGGTGACGCCCGCCGTCATCTTGAATGTCGCCATGGCGCGCCGGAGCTGATCGGCCTCTGATGGGGTGAAGCCCGCGCATTCAATGGCCACCCGCATGGCCTGCTCCTGGAACAGCGGAACGCCAAGCGTCTTCTTGAGCACCCGCTCCAGCTCTGGACGCGGATATTCCGGCTTCTCTTTGCCGGCTCGTCGCCGCAGATAGGGATGGACCATGTCACCCTGGATCGGACCTGGGCGAACGATGGCAACCTGAATCACCAGATCGTAGAATTTTCTTGGCTTCATGCGCGGCAGCATCGCCATCTGCGCCCGGCTTTCGATCTGGAAAGTGCCGATGGTATCGGCCTTCTGGATCATCGCGTAGGTCTTCTCGTCATCGAGAGGAATGGTGGCGATGTCGTAGGTCTGACCCTTGTGATCCCGCAACAGATCGAAGGCGCGGCGCATACAACCCAGCATGCCGAGCCCCAGCACATCCACCTTCATGAACTTGAGGATGTCGATGTCGTTCTTGTCCCACTCGATCACCTGCCGGTTCTCCATGGCAGCGGGCTCGATGGGAACGAGATCGTCCAGGCGATCCTGGGTCAGCACGAAGCCGCCTGGATGCTGGGACAGGTGACGCGGCGCGCCGATCAGCTCGGAGGCCAGTTCCAGGGTCATGCGCAGGCGCGGATCGTCGAGATTCAGGTTGAGCTCTTTCGCTTCCTTTTCCGTCACCCCATCCGTGCCCCAGCCCCAAACGAGGCCGGACAGGCCAGCCGTGACATCCTCGGGAACGCCCAGCACCTTGCCGACCTCACGCACGGCTCCGC
Organism: Microvirga pudoricolor; assembly: GCF_016892705.1. Lineage (GTDB taxonomy): Bacteria > Pseudomonadota > Alphaproteobacteria > Rhizobiales > Beijerinckiaceae > Microvirga > Microvirga pudoricolor. The sequence goes on along the minus strand of NZ_JAFEMB010000009.1, from coordinate 15,564 downwards.
GCGCCCGATAGGTCGAGACCACGGCCGTCAGGGCGGATCGGGTGCGGCCATAGGTGTCGTAGATCCATTGGATGACCTCCTCCCGGCGCTCGTGCTCGAAATCCACATCGATATCGGGAGGTTCACGCCGTTCTTGGCTGACGAACCGCTCGAACAGAAGATCGTGCTCGGTCGGATTGATGGCCGTGATGCCAAGCACGAAGCACACGGCGGAGTTGGCGGCCGATCCGCGCCCCTGGCAGAGAATGCCGCGGCTCTTGGCGAAGGAGACGATGGCATGAACCGTCAGGAAATACGGCGCGTAGTCCATCTCCTCGATCAGATGCAGTTCATGCCGGCACGTGGTCGCCACCACATCGGGGATGCCATCGGGATAGCAGCGGTGTGCTCCCTCCCAGGTCAGCCGTTCCAGCTTCTCCTGTGCCGTCTCCCCTGGCTCAGTCTCGGATGGATATTGATAGCGCAGTTCGTCCAGGGAGAACCGGCAACGGGATAGCACCTCGCCGATCCTGCGGAACGCTTCGGGATGGCGCTCGAACAGGCGGCGCATTTCCACCGGGTCCTTGAGATAGCGGTCGGCATGACGCTCCAGCCGGAAACCTGCTTCATCGATGGTGCAGCCCTGCCGGATGCAGGACACCACATCCTGCAATTTGCGGCGGGTGGGGTGGTGGTAGAGCACATCGCCCAGAGCCACGGTTGGAACACGGGCTATCTGCGCGGCCTGCTCGACATGGAAGAGACGCAGATGCTCGTTGGGGGCAAAACGCCGGATCAGGGCCATGTAGGCCCGGTTGCCGAATGTCTGCTTCAGGCGCTTCAGGTTCGCGGCCAGAACCTCATCGGCCTCGTCGCCCAACAGGATCGCCAGCAATCCCTCATTCCAAGCTGCTACATCCTCCCAGGTCAGAAAGCATTTGCCCTTGCCACCTCGGCTCTTACCGATGCTGAGCAGACGGCACAATCTTGAATAAGCCGCCCGGTCGGTCGGGTAGACCAGCATCGACGTGCCATCCGTCAGGTCCAGGCGGCAACCGACGATGAGGCGAACGCCCGCCTCCTTGGACGCTTCATAGGCGCGCACGATTCCCGCGAGCGAGTTACGATCCGTGACGGCCAGCGCATCGATCCCTAGCAACTTGGCCTGCTGAAACAACTCAGAGGGGCTCGATGCACCGCGCAGGAAAGAAAAATGGGTGGTGATCTGAAGCTCGGCATACATCAGCGCAAATGCTTTCGTTCAGTCCAAATGCCTTCGCTCAACCGAAGAACCCATGCATCCACCAACGCCCGCCTTCATCCATTGGTGCGTCGCGGAAGATCCAGAAGCGCCCGCCTTGATCCGTCTCGACGCGGTAGTAATCCCGCGAGGGGCCGTCCTTGTCACCCTGCCACCATTCCGGCGCGATCCGCTCCGGCCCATCGGCCTTATCGACCTGATGGCGAACCTTGCGCCAGATGAACATCACGGGGGGATGATCCGGCAAAAGCGCCGTTGCTCGGATGGATTCCGGTGGATCGAGCAGACGGGTCGGTCTCGGCAGGTTCCGGGGCCATGTCTCACCCCTCGGCGGCGCCAGAGCCGGGACGCGTCGGGTCATGCGTTCGGGCACATGCGATTGAGCGGGCACGAGACGATAGACATGCTCCGCGCCGAGTCGTGAGGCGAGGCGATCCACGAGACGGCTGAGATCGATGTCGGATGCACCACTATCCGCAATGCCTTGAGCCATCATCTGCATCTCAACCATGGCCTCGACGCGGCTGGCGATCAGAACGATCTCCTCGATGCCAAAGCCTGGATCGACCGTCTCAAGCTGATCATGGAACAGCTTTGCCAGATGAGCGTGGTCGCGGGTCGCCTTGGCGGTTCCGATCCGCAACGCCGCCCCTTTCTGATCGACGCGGCGGAAGACGAGATCGAGGCGGCGAACGCCTTCGCCGCGCTTCGCCAAATCCGCGCAAAGCGTTTTAGAGAGACGGTGCAGAACGTGCTTGATGTCGTCCAGGCGTGCGATGGATTCTGCGAAAGCGAGGGCCGCCAACGGTGTCTCCTCGGGGATGAGGGGCGTGATCGGCTCGAAGGCATGACCCATGGCCTGATCGAGCCTCAAGGCGGTTTCCTTGCCGAAGCGGCGCACCATGGGCGCGCGGGGCATCGCCGCCAGTTGCCCAATGCGGTCGATTCCTAAACGATGCATGGCTGCGGGAACATCTGGGCTTAAACGCAGGGCGTGAACCGGAAGGCTCGCAATCGCATCGACGGCACGGCCCGTGGGTACAATCATCTCGGTGCCATAGCGCGCTACGGCCCATGCGGTGCCGGGAGCATCCGCGACGGCGGCCAAGGCGGAAAAGCCCCGGCTTGTGAGACGACTTGTCAGATCCGACAGCAACTTCTCTTCACCGCCGAACAGATGAGCAGCGCCCGCAATATCGATCCACAATCCATCGGGAGGATCGAGGGCCACCACGGGGGAGTACCGGATTGCCCAGCGGGCAAGCTCTCGCAACGCGGCCTCATCCTCATCGGGCGTCGCATCGAAAACGTGCAGCTGCGGAATTTGCGCCTGAGCCTTTGCCAACGCCATGCCGGGACGAAGCCCACTCTTGTGCGCCGAAGGGCAGACGGATGCCAGGATACGCCGCGAGCCGGCCATGCTTACCGTCACCATCGGCTCATCGCGCGGCGGCCCTCCGCGCTTTCGTCTGATGCGGTCGGTCGGCCAGTTCGGAAGGTAGAGAGAGACGGCCCGTCGCATCACATGCCTCGACAACCCAGGAGCGCGGTTCCCCGCCACGGCAACGCAGGAGTTCGACCTGCCATCTTGCTCGACCCAAACCCGGAGCCGGTGGTGCATGAGATGTGAACGGTGAGATCCGCCAGCGCGTGACGGCGGCGGTCGGCAAGGCGGTGAGGTCTTTCTCCCTCACATTCCACCAACGGCGGATGATTAGGGCGGTGACACCGGATTCCTCGGCGGCTAATTGAAGACGCCGCGATGCGATCAGGCTGACCCGTGTCGCTTCACCGACGACGGCGGCGAGTCCCTTCGCATGCAAGCCCTCTTCCACGACGGGAAGAACATCACTCTCACGAAAGGTCTCGGCATACACGACGCGGTCAGGGTGCAAGCCGACGCTGGCAAGGCTGGGGGCAAAGAGATCACGTCTGTTGAGGCACCAAAGCACAGGGCCCCCAAGACGCGCCGCGATCCCCGCCACGAAGAGCGTTGACGCGCCCGCGAATTCCGCAGCGGCTCCGCTCTCCAACACTTCATGCAGGGCACCGCGTGCGAGCCCCGCACCCGGCAGATGATCATCGAGCACGGGAACATCGAAGGCGAGTATCGCCCTGGTCTTAGTCGCGCCACCGTGCCGGTCAATTTGCTGGCGGAGATCGGCAAGGATATGTTGTCGCCCGGTATGGCCCATACCTTGCCCTGATCGTTCGCTGCTGCGGATGTTCCTATTATGTTCTCAGTTGCCGCAGAGTCAAACAGCCGCCATCATGTCTGTCTGATTGTGGAAAAGGGGGCTCTAAAGACTTGATTTAGTTAAACTAAGTCTTACCCTTCGCCTGTGGATAGGGAGATTTATATTTTATAACGATGCAGTAATCGGAAAAATAAACGCCACGAGTTTAGTCTTATTAGTAAGCTCTTATCGTATAGCTCCACCAAAGATTGCAGTTAGGATACTTGAGATGCGCGGAGATAGTCTTTATCCGGGCCATCAATACTCCTCAGCGAGCATGAGAGTCATGACGCGGCAGGTGACGTTCGGATCCGTGGGATCGGGCGAGGCATATTGCAGGTCGAGATCGTAAGCGTCGATCTTGAACATCACCACATGACCCTCGACGGTGAGTGAGCCGAAGTCATGTTCGCCATAGGGATCGTTGTCGGGCGTGAATGCATCAAATGCCCGTACCGCCTGATTGATCTTGTGAATCATATGCGGTTCGAGGGCGGCGACACCGCGTGTCATGACAACCCGCCCTCCAATGCGATGTTGGCGGAGTCTATCGTTCAAGTCACGAACACGGGTGTCCGTTTGGCTATCGATCTGAGTCATGATGCGTTTTCCAATGTTGGTGTGCTGGTGATTGGCCCGCCCAGTGCGCCAAGCGTGGCGTTAAGGCCGCTGGCAGGGCCGCAGGGCGGCTTTGACGAGGCGGCGGCAGGTGACCCTCAGGGCGCGATTGTTCTGCCCTGAGGGCTCGCTTTTGGGTTACTTGCTGTTGGCCGGGTGCAGCAGGGCAATGTGCGGGGCTTTGCGCACGAAGGCGGCTTCATGCGGCCAGTCCCGCCATGCAAGCAGATACAGCCCTTCGACCTTCACCTCCTTGATGATGGCCTCGTACCAGCCTTCTCCCGGCGTCTCGTTGGCGAGCACGATGCTGCCCACCGCGAGGTAGGCCCAAGACCCGGCATCCGCCTTCGGCCCCTCTGGCGTCGTCGCCTTGCCCCCGCCTTTGCTTGTCTTGGCCGCGTCGGCATTGAGCGCGGCCTCGATCAGGGCCGGATCGATCTCAGGCACTTCACCGCCCATCGCGGCCAGCTGCGCATAGAGCGTCCGGTTGACGAAGGGCACGAAAGCCTTGCCGCTCTCGAACACCCGGCCTTGCGGCAACCGACCCGCGAGCTTCTTCTGCTCGTCGGTGGAAAGCCGCAGGATCTTCATTTTCATGAGCCCTGCGGCTTTCTCGGCCAGCGGCGCATCGGCCTCATCGAACCAGGAGGCATGAGGCTTGCCGGTCTCATCCAGCCCGAACACGATCAGGGTAGCGGCAGCAGCTTTATCCTCGATGGGCTTATCGACCATCAGGCCCTCCATCAAAAGCGAAGGGGGCCAGAGGCCCCCGTGTCGATGGTTCAGATGATGTTTGCGGCAGTGCCATCAGGCGTATTTGCCATGGCCAAAGCGGCCTTGAATGGGGTGTCATGATCGACCTCATGGGTTTCATCAAACCAGGGCGTGACTGCCCTGATGGGCCTCATCATATAGGATTATAAGCCTATAGTCAAGCTTGGCGTGCAACAAGGGCTTCAGGCCCGGTTTTGCTCTATTCTCAAGGCGAGACGGTCGCAGGTCTGATGAGCCGGGCAATGGATGTTCCGGCAGCGGACCGTGTCATCGATCCGGTTGCCGTTGCAGATGTCGAGGCCATTCCCCGCGCAGAAACGCCACAGTGCAGATTGGACGAAGCGTGGAAACACCTTTGGGAAGGACGGGTTGAAGGCTCGGGCATCGATCCGCTCGGCCAGTTGTTTGATGAGACCGGCGCAGCCCCTTGGGCCATAACAATCGGGTCCGAACTCATGCAGGGCATCGAAGCGATGCAGCACGCCCGTCCTATGCAAGAAGTTATGCACCAGGGTGTCCACTGCGATCATGTGGGTTCCTGTGGTCACCCACCGCTCCCGGCTCGGATCTCCGCAGAGCAGCAGATCGGCCAGGGTCATCGACAGCACCTTGTACGACACGCCGAAGATGTGGCTCATGGGATGGAGCAGCGCGTTGCGCATCGCTTCCGCACGGCCGGGCTGTCCCGGTCCGATGTCCGCTCTCTCCAGCCGGTGATCAATCCAACCAATAAGATCGCTATCGCAGATATCGCGGATGAACAGGAACAAGCTGTAGGCGGCTTGGTTCAAACGCCCGTTCCGCAAGGGATGTCGGGGCAAGGTACAGCGATGAAGCAGATGCGGTTCCGAGCAGGTCCAGGCCGATTTCTCGAAGCGGCAGCGGTGGAAGTGCCAGTAGCTCGTCAGACGCCAGCACTCGGGTTCATCGAACAGGGCAGTCTCGATTTCGTGCCAGCGTACCGATCCGCGTTCGGCAGCGTAGGCAAACGCCACCGCATCCGAGATACCCTGGAGCTGGAACAGGCTCATCAGCCAATCGAAGATCGGTCCGCTGTCTCGACGAGCGACCGCCTCCTGAATGCCTGCATTCGATAAGCTGGCGGCGATGTCATCCAGAAAGCTTGATGGGGCCAGGATCAGAGTCGGGCGGGTGACCGTCTCGAAGTGCCTCCATGCCTGCCCTTCACTCTTGCCCACTCGCCAGACCGTTGTTTTACGCCAATTTGAAAGGGCGTACCCCGCGCGCAATAGGGCGTGTCAATATCGACGCGGATTATGCCTAGCGTTTTGGCCTGCGACCGCTCTTTAGCGGTTTGAGATCTCCAGCATTCGCCGGTAGCGGCAGTAGGAATTCGGAAATATCTATCGACAGAGCCTCGGCAAGTCGGTCCAACAGATCGATAGATGGATTGAAGTCCTCGCGCTCGATCCCGCTGATTGTCGTGCGGTCAACGTCAGCATCGACCGCGAGATTTTCCTGAGAAACCTCACGTTCGACCCTGATCCGCCGAAGATTCCACGCGACACGCGCCCGCCCATCCATGGGCGGCAAGCAACCAGCTTGCCTCTATTTAAACCATCGAATATATTCGACATATTATAGCTTTCAGAACCTAAGCCTCTCCGGCAGAAGGATTTTCCATGACGACAATCTTAACGGTTGGCGAAGACGTTCGCGTGAATGCGTCAACCGCCCATCGGGCCGAAAGCCCTCACATCGCCAGGTTCACGGACGGTAGCACCCTCATCGCCTGGTCCTCGGATGGCCGCGACGGATCGGGCAAAGGCATCTTCTTCCAAAAGCTCAATGCCTCCGGCCAGCCGGTCTTCACGGATGACCGCCTCGGCAATGTGGGCGACACCCCAGGCGACCAGATCCTGCAGGATGTCACCGCTTTGGGCGACGGCGGCTGGCTCATCACCTATCTCACCGGCTCCACCCTTCGCCAGATTCGCTTCAATCCAGATGGCAGCGTCAAGAGCGGCGCTCCCGTCAATGTCTCCAGCGATAAGCCGATCCTCGATGCCAGGACCGAACGTCTCGCGGATGGTGGCTGGGCCGTGGTCTGGTGGGCCAGCGGCAATGCCCTCAAGCAGGGCGACCTCTACATGCAGCGGTTTGCCGCCGACGGCACCCGCCTTTATGCCACGGATCGCCCCGTCAACGTCGTCACGGATGGCAATCAGGCCGAGATCGACCTCGTGGCCCTGCCCGGTGGTGGATGGGTGGTGACCTGGGTGTCCCTCAATCAGGCTGGAGCCGGATCGTCCTATGACGTCTATCTCCAGCGATACGATGCCTTCGGTAATCCTGCCTCATCCTCGGACATCCGCGTGAACCGCGACATCGACCGGGACCAGTTCGACCCCAAGGTCACGGCGCTCAAGGATGGCGGTTACGTGGTGACATGGTCGTCCTTTGGCACGGACGGCTCCATCGATGTCTACCAGCAACGTTATGCGTCCAATGGAACGAGCACCTGGACGACTGATAAGCGCGTCAACCTCTCGACCCCAGGCAGCCAAACCCAGGCGACCGTCACGGCGATGGACGATGGCGGATGGATCGTCACGTGGCAATCCTCGCAAGTAGGCCATGAGGGCACCTATCAGCAGCGATACGATGTCAACGGCAACGCCCTGTATGCGGCGGACCTGCGGATCGGTCCAGCGGGCACGACGCCCTGCATCGAGAGCACCGGCGATGGCGGCTGGATGGCAGTGCTGGAGAGCGGCTCCAACATCGTCCAACGGCATTACACGCCTGGAACCGCTCTCACGGCTGGCAAGGACATCGCCACCGGCAGGGACGGAGCCGATTGGCTCCAGGTCGAGGACGGCGGCTTGAGCCTTGGCGACAGCATCCAGGGGGGAGGTGGATTCGATACGCTGGTTTCCATGGGCGGCACGCTTGATCTGACCCAGCCCGCGATCCTCACCGGCATCGAAGCCATCACCGGATCGGAAGGGGCAGACATCGTCATCGCCAATGTGGAGCGACTGACCGGAATTGTCGGCTTTGACGGAAAGGGGGGCGTGGATGAACTCAGGCTGGAGGTCGGCACCTACGATCTGCGCGGCAAAACCTTCGTCGCCTGGGAGGCGATTAGCCTTGGCGGCGATGGGATCCTGACCTTCGACAGCAAGCTCTGGGCCCTGCTCAGCCATGCGGTAGTCGGATCGACGGCAAGCATTGTCCTCACCGCCGATGCCTTCACCAAGGCGGAACGGGCTTTGCTCAAGAGCCGGGGCTTTACCACCATCATTGACAGCAATGGGACGGAGCTGCCGAACGAGGCTCCAAGCCTGGACGCCCCCGCCTCGGTCACCAAGGTCAGCGATACCGATGGGGCACTGCCCTTCGCCCATGTCTCGCTTGCTGATGCCGATGGCGACATACTGACCGTGACCATTACCCCCGATAGCCCCGCCAAGGGCAGCCTGAAGGCCCCTGCGGGCGTCACGGGCAGCTTTGACACCCTAACCGGCACCCTGACCCTCACCGGCACCCCGGAGGCGCTTACAGCCGCGCTTCGGGCGGTGACCTTCGATCCCATGGATCGGCCCACGTCTGTCGCTGGATCCGTTGAGGCCACCAGCTTTACGATCTCGGTGACGGACGGCAACAGCGATTCGATTACGACGACAGGCATCATGGTGGAGGCAACCGCCGCCAATCGGGCTCCGGCCGATATCGGCCTCACCGGAGCGAGTATCGAGGAACTGTCCGTCACTGGCACCGTCATCGGCACGCTCTCGACCCAGGACACCAACGCGGGCGAGATCTTCAGCTATACCCTGACCAACAATGCGGGTGGACGCTTCTCTCTTGCAGGCAACAAGCTCGTGGTGGCGAACGGATATGCCCTCGACTTCGAGCAGGCAGCCTCGCATCGCGTCACAATCAAATCCACGGATCGCATGGGCGCCAGCATCGAGAAGAGCTTCATCGTTCAGATTACCGACCGAGCCGTTGAGATCGTGACCGCTCCCGATAGCGGCGTGAAGCTGGTCGGTGGGCGCAACAGGGATGTTCTCATCGGCGGCAGAGGCAGTGATACCCTGGCAGGCGGGCTCGGCAACGATACCCTCAAGGGCCATGCCGGGAAGGATATCTTCGTGTTCGACACCAAGCCGAACCGGAAGACCAACGCCGACAAGATCCTCGACATCAATGTGCGGGACGACACGATCCATCTCGACAACGCGATCTTCAAGAAGCTCGGCAAGGCTGGCAAGCTGAAGGCGGCGTACTTCACCATTGGCGAGCAGGCCAAGGACAAGAACGACTACCTGATCTACAACAAGACCAAGGGCACCCTGTCCTACGATGCCGATGGATCGGGCAAGGTGGCTGCGATCCTCATCGCCACCTTGCCCAAGAAGCTCAAGATGACCGCAGCCGACTTCTTCGTGATCTGATAAATGGGAAAGGGTGGACCGAATTATTCCGGTTCACCCTCAAGTTTAGAATTTCCTATGCCGCTTTTTCAAGCGTCAGATAATGCGCATAGGATTGGCTTTGCGGGACCCGAACCGAAAATTTTAGTTCGTCCTCAAGCGCCTTGGAGCTGCAAAGCCACCACGAGTTGTCCTCGAACACCTCGACGAAGTTCACCGCATAGTCGCCGCTTTGCTGAAGGAAGACCCATACCAAGATACGGTTGGCGTGCTCGAATGTGACGTGGCCAGAGACTGCCATTTCATCAGCGACGCGGCAGGCGAAGCGGACCAAGGCTGGCGCACATCGCATCTGAGGTGACTTTTGCTTCTTCCCGTATGGGGTCGCCATCATCGTGAGCAGATCGAAGAGAATGGTGCCACGCAGATTGTCCGTTCGGCCCAGGATTCGGCCTGCATCAAGACCATTCGGGATTTCCTTCAGAAGGTTCAGAACGAGCGCAACGGCCGGGACGGGATAAGAGGACGGAAGCATGTAATTCCGATAGAAGTCGGTGAGAGTCTGGTAGAGTTCAGATTCCGTTGTGATGGATTTCTTAGACATTTGATTTTTCCTATGAAGATACTGCGATGGTGCAGGCGGATATCCGATCCGCACCCGCCTGCTTTTGTTTACGTGTTATTGTCTTCGATGAGCGACTGGTCGCCCTTAAGCCTGTCGAGACACGGGATAAGCGCGCAGGCGATCCTCATAGAAGCAGAGCCATCGCACCCGGCCCTCACGCGGGAAACCAGACACGGCAATCTGAATCTCCCGCTTTCCGTTATTCGCTTGATGCAGAAGCCCTTTCTCAACGAAGAGATCGAGCAAAGCAGCACGTAGCGGACGTGAGGATGCCAGAGGCTTTAATCGGGCTGGATCGACGACTACAAATATCCGACCTTCCTTCACTTTGCGGCGAAAGCCCCAAGCCGTTTCACGCTGAGTCTCAGGCAGCGGCTCTCCTTTGGAAAGAATAGGGAAGCATCCATGATCGAGAGCATTGGTCAGTTGTGCTACAAAGACGTCTCCAACCTCATGGGTAGCGCGAAGTGCTTTCAACGCGGACTTGTAGGCTCTCTGAACGGACTCTCTTGCATGATCTTCTGTCCATGGCGCGACCCTGCAATGTACGGCCAGAACCATTCCGGCGAGGACGATCCCAAATTTCCTGGCGAACCGCTGCTCCCAGGGATCGCGGCCAACTTTCTCATTGATCAAGAAGTCTTCGATCACTTGCTTCGCCTCACGCGAAGCAGGCTCCCAATTGTTGATGAGAGATTCAATGTAAGGCCGCAGGGCTACTCCATGATGATCACGGATGGTCGCCTCGATTTGCTCCGCGTAGTCCGAGGCCCTATTGAGATTCTCAGCGTCGAGGCAATCGAAGATACCCCGCCTACCATTTGGAAGAGCGATATCGATATGCCGGGTTCTCTCACCATCCTCCCGCTGACGTGTCGCCCCTGTCTCCAGCGGCACCTCTCCTGTGGTCAAGCCGAAAGCGCGCCATTTGATATTGGGAAGATGCAGTGAGACCGAACGTGACCGGACCGCACCCTGTCCTCCTGGGATCATGAAGGCGAGATTGCGCTTCTGAGCATCTGTAACCCGCTTCCCACCGCTACCTCGACCCTCTTCGTCCAGAACTAGCATTCGATCATTGCGCTCGAAGCATAGTTCCTCCAGACCACGCGGTGTGATCGCATAGGTCGCGACATCGTTCTTTGCTGCTCTCGCAAAGACCGATTGGCTGGCACGGCACACCGTGCTCTTGCCGCGTGACGACCGGGCGTGGAAGTTGAAGACGGCGCCCTCATCCTCCCCGAGAAGGTGGAGAAGCGGAGCAGCGAATGCAACGCCAATACCGAAGCTAAGATAGCTCGATCCAGCACATGCTTCCTTGAGACCCCTTCTCCACGACTTCAACGCACCGGAAGCGCAATCAACTGGATTGTCTCCTTGAGTGGTCGGCTGAAGAACGAGATCTTGCTGCTCTCCAACTGTCCAGTAGCGGGTGACGAATGTCCTGCCGTGCCACCCTCCCCGCCTGGTGTGACGCTGGTTTCGGGCGGGCTCTTCATTGAGGGCTGCCTTGATCAGCGCCAGAGCTTCATCCTTCTGGCCGGAAAGGTTGGCTCCAGCGTCGAGCAGCTTCGTATGAATGAGGGATGGGGTCGTGGCCGCAGAGCGCGGGATCACGATACTCTGGCGTACACCGCTAACGGACTGGAATTCCAATTCGATGTCGTATCGGGCCTCATCGATATGGTGGATAAGGGTCTTGTAGACGAGAGACGGTTGGCCCGTAAGATTGTTCCTATCACCGTTATTCATATGCGTGGACGTCATTTTTTGTTATCCTATTTGGATGTTTAAATCGAAGTGAGCAGTTGAACTGCTCACTTGGTTTTCAAGGCAGCCGGTCGCGTTCGGTGTGGCGGTAAGCCATCCCGTGGTGCAGTTCACACCATTTTGGGAATTGGGCCTTTGGGGCCTGTGAGCCTGTATCGACCGGCCTGTTGGCCGATGTTTACGCGACAGACCTCATGGGTTTCAGCCGTAGGCCCTGAGGGATACGAACGAACTCGATGTCACGCAGGATCAAGCGGTCGTAGAGACCAATGCGATCCAACAGGACAGCCAGTTCGACCTTTTGCCATGCCCGCAAAGGACGATGGCGCGTGTTGCGGCGGGAGATTGTTTTCCCGTTGGAGTCTTTCACTGCGGGGATGATTTCCCTGCGGGAGAAGTTTCCCTTGAAGGCATAGGCGACACCCCGAAGATCGCCATCGTAACCGTAGACGTTGACTGGTTTTGGAGCATCGACAGTACGAGCAAAGAATGCTCGTAGAGCACGACTTCCTTGTTCGACTGAACAGCCATCGGCAAACGCCCAGAAGTGGATCGCCAACCGGGTTCGTGAAGGAAGACCTTCCACCTTGAACTCGTTGTAGCAAAAGTCCGCTGCACCGAAGACCATGGGAAGACCTGCTTCACGACACCCTTTGGCAAACCGCCTAAACGCATTTTTCGGATTGGAGGTCATTGGAGACTCCTTGAAGCCGAGACCGCCTTCGTGGGAATGATCGACAGGATCTTAAACCGACTACCCTCGACGCCTGGACAATGGAGTAGCTGCTCACCTGCAATCACCAACCATCGTTGGAAGGCACGGATACAGCATGGACACGCACCGCTGTGGCAGCGATTACCGTCCTGGCATCGCTCCAACCGAGTGAAGACACTGGTAGCATCCTCACAATGTGAACCATGCTTACGCAGACATTTCACAAGCTTCCTGCGCTCGTTCTCTGCTTCAAAGGCTGTCTTGCAGGGTTTACGCTTCTGCCCCTCAACCCAATGTGGCGGACCATCGCCATACAAACCTTCCTCGCTGAGGATTTCGGCAATGAGGCCGTCTTGGTACGGCGGACGAACCTGAAGCACCCCACGGAAATAACGGGAATGGAGACTGCTCATGCCATGCCTCCCATCGTCTGCGATGTAGAGGTTTGAAGGTGGCGACTGCGCCATTCGTGCAGAGAAGAGAGCGGGTAGCGGATCGAGCCGCGCAAGCCCGGTCCTTTTTGGAAAGCAGGGCCGATCCCCATTACTCGCCAATTTTCCAAAGTCTTAGGCTTAAGCCCAAGGACGCGCGCAGTCTCAATGGTCGTTAATGCTGGATCGTCGGTTAAATTTGGGGAACCGCCGGTGTAGGCGCAATGTGCTAGAGGTGGAGCGTAACGCATGAGGTCATCCTAAGGCGTTCGGTGTGACCGAGCGATCACTTGATTAACCGAAGCTGACCTAGGATTACTGGAAGACCTCTCAAACGAGTCCAGCACAGCGCCTGGTGACAACGTTGATCATGATTTTCTCATATAAATCAATGATATACCTCACTGCTCAATCGAAATTAGTCCTCTATTGAATCAACATCAGAGCTATAATCTTCAAACGCATCATACACATAATCACCAAGTCGTACTGTGGGAATCTCCTTGCTAATTAGAGAGTCCGGAAATACGGGCAGGCGAATATTTTTTTGAGCCTTTGGATGCAGCCGGCGCGACAATTGTTCACCTACCCACTTTGCCTGTGCGAACAGGTCATGAATTGTCGAGATATCTTCAGCTAGCGTATCTACCCTTGTGCTGAAATCTACATCCCGAGGGTCCAGCAGCAAGTCCCGCTCCATATGGTGATACATAACATACAATAATGACGAGGCGCTTCTATGAAGCGTCCATTGCTTGATGAAATATCGGCGCGAAAAATGCGCCCAATGCGAGAACCCTTCTTTCATAAGAAAGAAATAAGCTTTTTGTAAACTAGCTTGCTGCCTCTTATCATTACTTCTCGGCGCATACCATAATAGGAATTTTATCGCATCGGCGATGTATGGATACTCGTGATAATCATCTCCATACTCAGCAAACAACTCAAACTCTGGATAATCTGAGGTCGGCAAGATGCCATGCAGTGCATCTGTCAAACATCCAATCTTAATGACTCTCTGAAGAAGTGCAGCTTCGCCCGAAGGCAATTCAGAAAGATTAGCATCTCTACGTTTGACACTGAGATAACTGAGACAACCAGCCATACAGGCTACGTCATAAGCCACAGGCTGACCGGAGAAGCGCAGCCACATTGCCAATCGAATCACGAACTCTTGCCGAAGGAGCGGTGCCGCCTCTAAGTCAGCATGCAACAGACCAGCAACAACATCATTAATGTGCATTGAAAACCCTGATTACGATTCGATCAGAGCGTCATATTATTGCTTTATCGGTCTAGCAGCTATCTCGAAGCCTAGCCTTTTCGAGTGGTCACCATATGGTCACCACAGCTCGGCGAGTATCTAACCTGCGACTGCTAAGTGCCTGATTTAAATGGTACAGCCGCCCCGGCTCGAACGGGGGACCCCCAGATCCACAATCTGGTGCTCTAACCAACTGAGCTACGGCTGCACGCAGCGCAGGGTGTAATCGCCCCTGGGACGGATTTCAAGGCCTTTTGGGGTCCTGCCCCCGAAAACGATGACGGCGGGCGCTGGGCCCGCCGCTTGCATGGGTTTCGCTCGGGTTCAGCTTACTCGGCGGTGGCGCCGGCGGCCTTGAGGACCGGGGTCCAGCGGGCCACCTCGGAATCCACGAGCTTCTGGAGCGCTTCCGGGCTCCGCTCCGAGGCGGTGGGGAGCACGGCGCCGAGGTCCAGAAGACGCTTCTTGGTGGTCTCGTCGTCCAGGGCCTTCAAGAGAGCATCGTTCAGCTTCTTGACGATGTCGGGCGCTGTGCCCTTCGGGGCGAAAATGGCGTTCCAGGCACTCACCTCGTAGCCGTCCAGACCGGCCTCCTTCGTGGTCGGCACGTTCGGCAGGGCGGGCGAGCGCTGGGGCGTGGCGATCGCGAAAGCCTTGATATTGCCCCCCTGGATCTGCGGGGCCACGTTGACGATCTGGTCGGTCATGTAGTCGACCGTGTTGGCCATGAGGTCGTTGAGGGCCGGGCCGGTGCCGCGATAGGCCACCATGGTCGGCTTGGCCGCCAGAACCGAGCTCAGATAGATGCCGGTCATGTGCGAAACGGAGCCCACGCCCGCATGGGCCATGTTCACCTTATCGCCGTTCTTCTTCATGTATTCGACGAAGCCCTTGAGATCGTTGGCCGGGAAGTCCTTCTTGGCCACGATCAGGATCGGCGTGCCGGCGGCGAGGCCGATGGGTGCGAAGTCCTTGGTGGGATCGTATTTCAGGTTCGGGTAGAGGGCCGGCGCGGCGCCGTGGGTGCCCATATGGCCCATCATGATGGTGTAACCGTCAGGCTGGGCCCCCGCCGCGCGGGTGATGCCGGTGGTGCCGCCGGCGCCGGCAACGTTCTCGACCACGATCTGCTGTCCCAGGGTGCGGGACATGTTCTCGCCGACGATCCGCGCAATGACGTCCGTGGGGCCCCCCGCCGCGAAGGGCACGATCATGGTGATGGGACGCTGCGGATAGTTGCCTTGGGCCTGAGCGCCCGTGGCGGCAAGGCCAACGGCCGCCGCGAGGGCCAGAAGGGTGGCTTTCATTATGGTTCTCCCTGGAAAGGTTATGGCGTTATCTGAGAAGGTTTCAGGTCTCGGGCAATTATCACTTCGGTGAACACGGCCCCACTATTCCGTGAACACCTCGTCCCGTCCTTTTCGGATGGTTGGGAGGAGGGCGAGGACGAGGAGGATGATGGCGACGATGAGCAGTCCGGCGCTGAC
>NZ_JAFEMB010000008.1 GCF_016892705.1 Microvirga pudoricolor | reverse complement strand
CATCTGCAAGCAGCGCTCCAATCAACATACAAGTTGAGAAGCCGCCTGTAGACGACCGCGATGACCTTTAGGCTTTCACCCTGGACATGCGCCATCGCCTCCCCGGCCGTAGCTGGGAAGGCATCGTCGCGGCCGATACCGGCCGCCGTGGAAGAGGTTCTCACGCCCCAGAGCCGAATGCGTCCGGCTCCGGTGACGAGATAACACGCAAGCGGTGGCGGGGGTCAATGGGCGCGGATCCTGCTTCCCCTCCGTCATGGCCCTCACTGTCGTCAGCCCCAGCCTTGAGCCGGGGACCCACGTCTTGCGACGCGGGTCCGTGGGTGGCCGGCTCAAGGCCGGG
This sequence comes from Microvirga pudoricolor, assembly GCF_016892705.1. GTDB lineage: Bacteria > Pseudomonadota > Alphaproteobacteria > Rhizobiales > Beijerinckiaceae > Microvirga > Microvirga pudoricolor. The sequence goes on along the minus strand of NZ_JAFEMB010000008.1, from coordinate 169,521 downwards.
CATGACGGTCGGCGCGTTGGCGCTTCACAGTAGGACGGAGGGAACCGGCGTGGCGCACTCCGCCGCACACCCAAGTTTCTCCGCAATCCTCGGGGACCATCGCGGGGCCGCATGTGGGCTTGGAGGATCGACCATGGACCGCCGAACCTTTGTCGCGTCCCTCGCTGCCACGGGCGCCCTGGCGGCGCTGGGGCCTGCATCGGCGCAAAGCCCCGGCCCGGTGCCGGCGGCCAGGAGCGTGGTGCTGGTGCATGGGCTGTTCGCGGATGGGTCGTGCTGGTCGGAGGTGATCCCGATTCTGCAAGGCGCTGGGCTGTCGGTCACGTCGGTGCAGAACCCGCTCACCTCCCTGGACGAGGCCGTCGCGGCCGCCCGGCGCGTCCTGGCCCGGCAGGAGGGGCCAGTGGTGCTGGCGGGCCACTCGTTCTCCGGCATGATCGTCACCGAGGCGGGCGCGGACCCGAAGGTGTCGGCGCTGGTCTATGTCGCGGCGCGGGCGCCGGACGCGGGCGAGGACTACACCGCCCTCGCCTCCGGCTATCCCACGCCCCCCGCCTCGGCGGGCATCGTGTTCGACGGCGACGAGGGGCGGCTCACCGAGGAGGCGTTCCTGCGGGATTTCGCGGGCGACCTGCCCGCCGCGAAGGCGCGCGTGCTCTATGCGGTGCAGGAGCCCTTCCACAGGGCCCTCCTGGCGGGCCGCACGAGCCAGGCGGCCTGGCGCTCGAAGCCGAGCTTCTACGCCGTCTCCACCGAAGACCGGACCATCAACCCCGACCTTCAGCGCTTCATGGCCAAACGCATGGGCGCGGACATCATCGAGGTAAAGGCGAGCCATCTCGCCCTGATCTCGCAGCCGCAAACCATCGCCGGGCTGATCCTGAAAGCAGCGGGGCGACGTTAGGGCATTCACGAACGCTCCCCGCCCCGCTACAAGGCTCCCCACATCCACGCCAAGCGGAATCACGCCCCCATGGAAGCCAGCGTTACCGAACGGTTCCTCCGTTACGTCGACATCGACACCCAGTCCGACGCCAAGTCGCCCTCGCAGCCCTCCACCGAGAAGCAGAAGGATCTCAGCCGCCTCCTCGTGGAGGAACTGTTGGAGATCGGCGTGTCGGACGCGCATCTGGACGAGCACGGCTACGTCTACGGGACCATCCCGTCCAACACGCCGAAGAACAACGTGCCGGTCATCTGCGTCTGCGCCCACGTGGACACCGCTCCGGACTTCTCCGGCACGGGCGTGAAGCCGCAGATCGTGAAGAGCTACGGCGGCGGCGACATCCGCCTGCCGGGCGCCTCCGGCGAGGTCATCCGCGTGGCGGACCACCCGGTGCTGAACACCCTCATCGGACACGACATCATCACGACGGACGGCACCACGCTGCTGGGAGCCGACGACAAGGCGGGCGTCGCCGAGATCATGACGGCGGCGGAATTCCTCATACAGAATCCGGACGTGAAGCACGGCACCATCCGCATCCTGTTCACGCCGGACGAGGAGATCGGGCGCGGGGTCAACAAGGTGGACCTGGAGAAGCTCGGCGCGGCCTTCGGCTACACCATGGACGGCGAAACGGCGGGCTCGATCGAGGACGAGTCGTTCTCCGCCGACGGCGTGGAGATCGCCATCAAGGGCGTGGCGATCCATCCGGGCTTCGCCTACGGCAAGATGGAGAACGCCATCCGCATCGCGGGCGCCGTCATCGACCGTCTGCCGAAGGACCAAGCCCCCGAGACGACGAAGGGCCGCGACGGCTTCATCCATCCCACGGGCCTCACAGGCGTGATGGAGAAGGCCACGTTGAGCTTCATCATCCGCGACTTCACCGAAGCGGGCCTAAAGCAGAAGGAGGCCCTGCTCGAAGACATCGTGAAAGACGTCATGAAAGCCTATCCGGGCTCGACTTACACGTTCACGGTCAAGGAGCAGTACCGCAACATGAAGGAGGTGCTCGACCGGAATCCGGAGATCGTCGAGAACGCCGTGGAGGCGATCCGCCGGGCCGGAATGGAGCCCGTGCGCGGCAGCATTCGCGGCGGCACGGACGGCTCGCGCCTGTCCTTCATGGGCCTGCCCTGCGCCAACATCTTCGCGGGCGGCCACGCGTTCCACTCGCCGCTGGAATTCGTGAGCACGAAAGACATGGAAAAGGCGGCCCAGACCATCGTCGAACTGGCGAAGGTGTGGGAAGAGCGCGCCTGACGCGCTCCCCTACAGTCCCTCCTGCGAGGCTAGCGCGATGACGGCTTGGCGGAGCCCGGCTCCGCCATGTTGCGATGAACCTAGTCCGACACCCTGTCGGGCAGCTGGTCCGCCACTGTGCCGATGATGTCGTTCTCCGACTCATTGCGCACCGACGCCCGGACGAATGGACCACCGAGGCCGATGCCGGCATCGAGGCATCTCCTCGGACGCGATTATCGGTCCTTTAACCAAACTCGCATCTAATGCACCGCAGTAAGCGTTGTCCCGCGCCGTGCGCGGACCGAGTTGTTGCGTAGAGTTCGTCATGGCGTCCAAGCGTTATTCCACCGTTCGTCCCATCCGGCGCCGCAGCCGGGGCCGGCTGCTCCTGACGGCAGCTTTGGTGGCGGCCTCGCTCAGCCCTGCCTATTTTTACGCTCATCGCCCGACATCCGCCGATATTCCCATGAACGCTGCTGCCGAGCGCAAGGCCGAGGTCCCGCCCCATCCAATCTCCGCGCCGACACCGCCGGTCGTTGCGGCCACCCTGCACGACCGGTCCCTGATCGACCCGAACCGCACCCTGCCGGGCGCGGACGGATTCGCGGCCATGGCGCCATTGGCGAGCGCGTTCAAAGCGCCTCCGGTGGCTTCACCTCAGGTTTTTGCAGCCGCCGCGCCGTCTCGACCGGAGAGGGAGGCCGTGGCGCCGCCCGAGCCGGCCCAAACCGTCGCCGTGGCCGCGCCGGTTCCCCTGCCCGTGCCTCGCCCGGTGGATCTGCGTGCCCCCGTGGAGCCTCCCGCACAGCCAGCCCAGGTGGCGCGAGCTCCCCTGTCCCGCCCCATGAAGGTCGCGGCGGCTCCCGAAGAACTGCCCAGCAACCCCTCATTCTTCGAACGCCTCTTCGGTGTGAAAAACACGCCTGATTCCGCTTTGGGATACGCCTCGGTCGACACGAACCTCGGTGGCGGGGCGACGTCGCGCCTCGGCACCATCGTCCCTTCAGCCGACGCCTACACCGCGGTGTACGATATCACCGCCAAGGTCGTCACCCTTCCCAATGGAGAGCGCCTGGAGGCTCATTCCGGCCTCGGCAGCATGATGGACGACCCGCGCTACGTGAACGTGAGGATGAAAGGTGCGACGCCGCCCGGCACCTATGTCCTTCGGGAGCGTGAGGCCCTGTTCCATGGCGTGCGCGCCATCCGAATGCTCCCGGTGGGCGGGAGCGCCGCCATCTACGGACGTGATGGGATCCTGGCGCATACTTACATGCTCGGTCCCAACGGCGATTCGAACGGCTGCATCTCGTTCAAGAACTATGACCGCTTCCTCCAGGCCTATCTGCGTGGCGAGGTGAAACGCGTCGTCGTCACAGCGGGAAGCCGGCAGGATCTCCTGCCGCGCGTGGCACGGCGCTAGTGTTTCGCATGGAAGGGCAGATTGAGCCTCTCCTTCGACGCCATGGTTCCTGTGCCTATTTCAGCTTCGGCTTGGTCTGAGGAAAGTCTCGCCAGTACTCCCCCGTGCCCTGCCGCCAAACCTTGTCCTCGGGCAGGATTTCGAAGGGCGTGTGCGCAGGCAACGGCCGCAATTCCTCGAAGGCGGCGATGAAGTCGCGGCCCTCCAAAAGGCTGAAAAGGTCTTCGAAGCTATCGATCACGAAGTAGCTGGCCTGGAAATCATCGATGTAATAGCCGGTGCGCAGCACGCGATCGAGATCGAATCCGAGATGATGAGCGGAGAGGTTCTCTGTCACGTACTTGGCTTCACCGAACGACGACACGATCCCGGCGCCATAGATCTGCACGCCTTCAGGTTTACGGATAAGGCCGAACTCGATCGTGTACCAATTCAAACGCGCCAGGAACTTCACGCCTTTGCGCTCAACAGCCTCACGACCGATGCGGCCGTACTCGGCCATGTAATCGGCATAGGCCGGGTTCGTGAGAAGTGGCACATGCCCGAAAACGTCGTGGAAAATGTCCGGCTCCTCCAGGTAATCGAGTTGTGCGCGGGTCCGAATGAACGTCCCGGCCGGAAACTGGCGGTTGGCCAGCATCTCGAAGAAGGGTCTTGATGGGATCAGGCCTGGAACCGCAACCACTTCCCAGCCTGTGAGCTTGCGCAGGTTGGCATTCATGCGGTCGAAGTCGGGTACGCCCTCCGGGCCGATCCCGAGGGCCTCCAACCCATCCAGGTATTCCTGGCAGACCCGCCCTCTCAGGACAGCCTGCTGCCGCTCGAACAGGATGCGCCAGGTTTCGTGATCGTCGGGCGTATATTTCTCCCAGCCCTGATCGACGATGCATTCGTCCTTGGAGCGGGCGGTGAGCACGGCGTGTCCGGTCATGGGCATTCCTCCTGAGGGCGAGGGATCCTGCCCGGTCTCGTCCGCCGGCTTCCCTGGATGCTCGCGACAGGATAACGCCTGAAAGCTTGGCCAGTTCGCCTCTATGCCGATAGGCGCCGCGCCTGGAACGCTACGGCGGCTGTGGCCACGAGCGCGCCCGCCAGGACAAGCCCGAAGGTCCCGCGCTGGAAATCGGACAGCCCCTGGCCGTCGGTCCTCCTAGCCCTCCCTTGGCGAAGGCCACCGCTGACGCCCCTGCCCTCAGGCATAGGCCGCAGAAGCGCCCCCTCTGTCCAAGGAGCCGGGCGGGCGCGTCTCAGATACCGACGGAAGGCAAGGCCCATGAGGTGCTCGACCGGCCCGGGCGCGACCGCATAGGCGACCTGCGCCGCACGGGCGGTCCAGCCGACAGCCACCTCGTCACGCGGCCTATGAACAAGGTTCACGAACGTACGGGCCACGTCCTCGGGCGCGTAGAGCGATCCGGAGGGCTCAAGCTCACGGCCCGACACGTTCGCGCCGTGCATGAAACCTGGAGTATCGATGATCGCGGGAAATACGGCGCAGATGTGGATGCCGCGGTGATCGTGCAATTCCTGCCTCAGGCTCGCCGTGAAGCCTCGCAGGCCGAATTTGCTCGCCGTATAGGCTGCCGCGAACGGCGTCGGCGCCCACCCACCCATGGAGATGTTATTGATCAGGACGCCGTGTCCCTGCCGAAGGAAGACGGGCAGGACCGAATAGCATCCATGCATGGTTCCAAGCAGATTGGTTTCGATCACGCGGCGGTGGAGTTCCAGAGCGCCATCCGTAAAGGGGCCAAAGACACCTGTGCCCGCGTTGTTGATCCAAACGTCGACGCCGCCGAAAGCGTCGAGTGCGGCTTGCGCCAGCTCCTCCACGGCCTCCGGAACCGTTACGTCCGTGGGCACCGTCACGGCTCTCACCCCTGCCCTTTGGCACTCCCGCGCAACCTCCCGCAAGAGGTCTTCGCGGCGCGCCGCCAGGACGACGCTCGCACCCTGCCCGGCAAAAGCTCTTGCGGCCGCTCGGCCAATCCCGCTCGACGCGCCTGTGATGACGACAACTTGGCCTTTGAGGTTCCTCATGGCGCGCTCCGCCTTTTGACCACGCTCCCGACGAGCGATCGCGAAAGGACGAAGAACTCCGCGGCTTTGAAATTGATCCCTCGCAGGCCTTAGGGCTCAACGCCACGACGCAATCGCGTCTTCCAGCTTGGCCGGCCCTTCGCCAATTGTGCGAACGGCTGAGGGCGTCCGCGAGAAGCGTGGCGCAGGAGCTGGTTGAGGCACCCCATCAACCGTTACGAACGTTCCACGCGCGGCAAGATGGGGATGGCTGCCCGCCTCCGCGAGGGTGAGGACAGGGGCGAAACAGGCATCCGTCCCCTCCAGGATTGCGCACCACTCGGCGCGGGTCTTTGTTCGAAACACCGTGGCGAACCGTTCACGGAGAATCGGTTCGGCGCCAGGCTCCTCCCGGTCGGGAACGCCCTCCCCCGTTAATCCCGTCCGCCGGACGAGTTCGGCATAGAATTGCGGCTCGAGAGCCCCGATGGAGATGTGTTTGCCATCGGCGCAGACATAAGTCTCGTAGTAATGCGCGCCTCCGTCCAGCAGGTTCTCCTCCCGTCCGTCTACCCAGCGCCCCTGGGCCGACAGATCGGAAAACATGGCCATGAGGGAGGCCGCGCCGTCGCAGATCGCGCAATCCACAACCTGCCCCCGGCCGGTCTGCCTTGCCGATATCACGCCAGCCAGGATGCCCATGGCGAGATAAAGGGATCCGCCGCCGAAATCGCCGACGAGGTTGAGCGGGATCGCTGGCTTCCTGGCCGGACCGACGGCTGCCAGTGCGCCCGTGATGGCGATGTAATTGATGTCGTGTCCGGCCGCCTGAGCCAAGGGCCCGGTCTGCCCCCAGCCTGTCATGCGACCGTAGACGAGGCGCGGATTGCGGGCGAGCAATACATCGGGTCCCAAGCCGAGGCGTTCCATGACACCGGGACGGAAACCCTCGATAAGGGCATCGGCCCTGTCTACCAGATCCAGAACCCGGGCAAGCTGAGCCGCATCCTTGAGGTCTGCCGTGACAGTCGGGCGGCTTCGGGTGAGCACATGCTTCGAGTACGGGTCCGCGCCTCCGGGTCGGTCGATCCGAACGATGTCCGCTCCCATATCGGCGAGCAGCATGGCGGCGAACGGCCCAGGGCCGATGCCCGCAAACTCGACGATCCTGACCCCTGCCAGGGGCCCGTCCGGCGGTCGCGGCTCGCTCATGAGGCTCACCCGAGATTGCGCGCGATGAGGAGACGCTGGATGTCGCTGGCACCTTCGTAGATCTGGCACACCCGCACGTCGCGGTAGATCCGCTCCACCGGGAAATCGGAGAGGTAACCGTAGCCACCCAGAATCTGGATGGCGTCGGAACAGACCTTCTCGGCCATCTCTGACGCGAAGAGCTTCGCCATGGAGGCTTCCGTCAAGCAGGGTTGCCCTGCCTCGCGCAGGGAGGCCGCATGCAGGACCATCTGGCGTGCGACGGCGATCTGTGTCGCCATGTCGGCGAGGCGGAAAGCAACCGCTTGGTGAGCCATCAGTGGCTTGCCGAAGGTTTCGCGGTCCTTCGCGTAATCCCGCGCCACTTCGAACGCGGCCCGCGCCATCCCAACGGACTGGGATGCGATACCGATCCGTCCGCCCTCCAGGTTGGACAGAGCGATGCGGTAGCCCTCACCCTCTTCGCCAAGACGATATTCGGCCGGGATGCGCAAGTCGTTGAAGGTGATCTGGCAGGTGTCGGACGCATGCTGCCCCAGCTTGTCCTCGACCCGAGCGACTTCATAGCCAAGTGTGTCCGTCGGTACGATAAATGCCGATATGCCCTTCTTGCCGGCGTCCGGATCCGTCACCGCGAAGGTGATTACCACGTTTCCAGTGCGGCCGGAGGTGATGAACTGCTTGGTGCCGTTGAGTACATAGGAGCTGTTGCCGTCACGCCGTGCCCTGGTCCGCAGGTTCGCGGCGTCAGACCCCGCCTGCGGTTCGGTGAGGGCGAAGGCGCCGATCCATTGGCCGGACGCAAGAGGTCGGAGAAATCGCTCCTTCTGCTCCGTCGTGCCGAATTTCAGGATCGGCATGCAGCCTACCGAATTGTGCACGCTCATGATGGTCGAGCAGGCGCCGTCGCCGGCAGCGATCTCCTCCAGTGCCATGGCATAGGCCACTTGGCCGGTTTCCGACCCACCCCACTCCTCCGGCACGACCATACCGAAAAAGCCCATCTCGGCCATCTCGCGGATGGCTTCGGTAGGATAGCTATGCGCCCGATCCCATTGGGCCGCGAAGGGAGCCAGTCGTTCCCTTGCGAAGTCACGGGCGGCGTCTCGGATCTGGATCTGTTCTTCGGTGGGGATCATGGATCGAACCTATTTGGGTGCCATGCGCAGCGCCCCGTCCAAGCGGATCACCTCACCGTTCAGCATCGGGTTCTCGCAGATGTGCTTGACGAGCGAAGCATACTCCGCCGGCTTTCCGAGACGCGCCGGGAAGGGTACGGACTGGCCCAGGGCATCCCGTACCTCCTGGGTCATGCCTGCCATCATGGGGGTTTCGAAGATGCCCGGCGCAATGCTCACGACGCGGATCCCGTACCGTGCCAGCTCCCGGGCCATGGGCAGCGACAAGCCCACGATACCCGCCTTGGAAGCCGCATAGGCGGCCTGACCGATCTGTCCATCGAAGGCGGCCACCGAGGCCGTATTGATGATGACGCCTCGCTCACCGTCGTCGTTCGGCTCGCCCTTGGCCATCGCGGCGGCCGCCAAGCGCATCATGTTGAAAGCGCCAATGAGATTTACATTGATGACCCGCGTGAAGCTCTCGAGCGAGTGCGGCGCCTCTCGGCCGAGCACCCGCTCTCCGATGACGATGCCGGCACAATTCGCCAGACCATGCAGCCCGCCGAACTGGTCGATGGCGGCGGCCACCACGGCCTGTCCGTCCGCCTCCTTCGTCACGTCGGCCCGAACGAAACGGGCCATTGCGGCCAGTTCCTCAGCCATGGCGCGCCCTGCGCTTTCGTTCACATCGGCGAGGATTACGGATCCGCCCTCGCCCACGATCATGCGGCCGGTCGCGGCACCGAGACCCGAGCCGCCGCCCGTGACGATGAAAACGCGGTCCTTGATCTGCATGTCGGGTATGTCCTCTCTGTCGGATTCAGCTATGATCCCGCCGATCCTCGATGATCTTGCCGTCATTGGGCAACCGGCCCAGCGAGACGGGTTCGACGCCTCCGCGCAATTTCGTGATGGCCTGGAGCGTCGCAGCCACCGCTTCGGCGTCCACCTCCGCACCTTCCGCATAAAGCGTCATCGCGTCCGTGTCGTCATCCCGGGTGACCACGAGGCGAAGGCGTCCGAGTTCCGGATGGCGGCGTCCGATTTCGGCGACCTGTTCCGGTCGAACGAACATGCCCTTCACCTTCGTGGTCTGGTCGGCGCGTCCCATCCAGCCCTTGATGCGCATGTTCGTCCGCCCACAAGCGCTGATGCCAGGGAGCGCAGCCGTGAGGTCTCCAAGCGCCAGCCGGATCCAGGGATGCTTCGGGTCGAGTGATGTGACGAGAATCTCTCCTACATCGCCCTCCGGGACGGGGTTGCCCGTGCCAGGACGCACGATTTCAACGATCAGTCCTTCGTTGACAACCATCCCATCGCGAGCAGAGGTCTCGTAGGCCACGAGCCCGAGGTCGGCTGTGGCGTAGGCTTGATAGGCATCCACGCCGCGCGCCCTGATCTCCTCCTGGAGCGCTTTAGGGAAGGCTGCGCCCGATACGACTGCACGCTTGATGGAGGACACGTCACGTCCTGCCACCTCTGCGCCGTCGAGCAGAATCTTCAGGAAGTCCGGCGTGCCGCAATAGGCGACCGGTCGATAAGCCTCGATCAGCTCGAATTGCGCCTCCGTATTGCCCGGACCCGCCGGGATGACGGGGCATCCCAGGGCCCGCGCGCCGCCGTCGAATATGAAACCGCCGGGCGTCAGGTGATAGCTGAACGTATTCAGCACGACGTCTCCGACGCGAAGGCCCGCAGCTGCCAGACAACGCGCCATGCGCCATGGATCCAGGCCCGTGGTCTCCGGTTCGAAGATCGGTCCGGGAGACGTGAACAATCGAGAGAACGACGACATCGGCTCGGCCACGAAGCCTCCGAAGGGCGGTCCATTCCTCTGGAGTGCCGGCAGGTCGGCTTTGCGCAGGACCGGAAGCTGGGCCAGAGCCTCTCGACCCGTGATGGATCCGGGATCTACGCCTTGGAGATGCTCCGCGTAAGCGGGGGCCCGCATGGCTGCCGCGAGAACATCCGGCAGACGGGCGAATAGGTCTCTCTCGCGTTGTGCCGGTTCGCGGGTTTCAAGAGCGTCGAGCGCTTCAGCCATCGCCATCCTCCGTCTTGAGCACGATCAGCCTGGCACCCTCGGCGACCTGGGCGCCGGCTTCCGCCGCCACCTCGGCGATCTCGGCCTCGAAGGGCGCCGTGAGCACGTGCTCCATCTTCATGGCCTCGACGATAGCAAGGCGCTGCCCCTTCTCGACACGATCGCCGGGCTGGACGAAAACAGCCACCACCTTGCCATGCATCGGGGCCTTGATCGAACTCCCCTCGCCCAAGTGCTCGAGATCGACCGCAAAAGGATCGTGAAGGATGACCCGGGTCTGGCGGCCTTGATGCAAGACGATAGCCGCATCGTCGGCTTCCACGATGGTGAAGTCACGGACGGTTTCGCTGTCCGAAGCGATCGCGGGCCCATTGCGATCCCATGTCACGCGCACCTTCCGGGCCTCCCCATCGACGATGAGTGACAGCCCCGTTTCACGGGATCCGATAAGCTGAAAACCGTCGTCGATGGACCAGGGGCTTTCCACGCGACCCACCCTGGACACAGGCCCGAACAACAGACGTTCGGCCTCCCGCTCGATAAGGTAAAGGGCGCCAGCGGCGAGGACGTCCTCGTCGACCTCGACTGCAACGGCCCCCAGCGCTTGCATGTTACGGTCGATGAAACCCGTGTCGAATGCGCCGGCCTTGAAGCCGTCCGCCTCGCAGAGGTTCTTCAGGAAGGCAATGTTCGTCTTCGGCCCCGCCACGATGGTCTCGCTCAGTGCCTTCGCCAGCTTGGATAACGCCTCGTCGCGAGTGGCGCCATGAGCGATGACCTTAGCGATCATCGGGTCGTAATAGGGCGTAACCTCATCGCCCGCTTCGACGCCTGTATCGATGCGGATGCCGTCGTGTTCTGGAAATTCCAGGGCCCAGAGCTTGCCGGTGGAGGGCAGAAACTCCTTTTCCGGATCCTCGGCATAGAGCCGGGCCTCGACCGCGTGGCCCTGAATTTCGAGATCGGTCTGATCGAAAGGAAGCTTCTCGCCAGCGGCGGCTCGAAACTGGAGTTCGACGAGGTCGAGCCCCGTGATGGCTTCGGTGACGGGATGCTCCACTTGCAGACGGGTGTTCATTTCCATGAAGTAAAACCGGTCCGGACGCAGCCCCTCCCGACCGTCGGCGATGAACTCCACGGTACCGGCGCCGACATATCCGACAGCGCGAGCTGCCTCCACTGCGGCGCGACCCATGGCGTCACGCATCTCGGGTGGCATGCCTGGTGCGGGCGCCTCCTCGATAACCTTCTGGTGCCGGCGCTGGAGCGAACAGTCCCGTTCGAAGAGATGGACGACATTGCCATGGGAATCGGCGAACACTTGGATCTCGATGTGCCGTGGAGAGAGCACATATTTCTCGACCAAGACGCGAGGATCGCCGAAGGCATTCTGCGCCTCTCGCTGAGCGCTGTCCAGGGCGGCGTCGAAATCCGCCGCCTTGTCCACCCGTCGCATACCCTTGCCGCCGCCGCCCGCGACCGCCTTGATGAGAACCGGGTAGCCGATCTCATAAGCTTTCTGACGCAGGAAATCCGGCTCCTGCCGGACACCGTGGTAACCTGGCACCACCGGGACGCCAGCCTTCTCGACTAGTGCCTTGGCGGCATCCTTCAGGCCCATGGCCCGGATCGAGGAGGCGGGAGGACCGACGAAAACGATGCCGTTGGCCGCACAGGCGTCCGCGAACTCGGCCCGCTCCGACAGGAAGCCGTAGCCGGGATGGATGCAGGACGCGCCTGTCCGCTTGGCCACCTCCAGGATCTTGTCGATCTGGAGATAGCTTTCGCGGGCAGGCGGCGGGCCGATATGATGCGCCTCGTCGGCCATCTGGACGAAGAGGGCATCCGCGTCCGCATCGGAATATACCGCAATGGTGCGTAAACCAAGACGCTGCGCCGTGCGTATGATGCGGCAGGCGATTTCGCCACGATTGGCGATGAGAACCGAGGTCAGGTTGTGGCTTTGCGGGAGCGTCATCGTCACATCCTGAAAATGCCGAACTGTGTCTTCGGAATCGGCGCGTTCAAGGCAGCCGAGAATGCAAGCCCAAGAACCCGGCGGGTCTCGGATGGCAGGATGATGCCGTCATCCCACAAACGGGCGGAGGCATGATAGGGGTTGCCCTCCTCCTCATACTTGTCGCGGACGGGAGCCTTGAAGGCTTCCTCCTCCTCGGCACTCCAGGTCCTGCCGTCGGCTTCGATATTGTCCCGGCGAACGGTTGCGAGAACGCTTGCGGCCTGTTCGCCTCCCATCACCGAGATGCGCGAATTGGGCCAGGTGAACAGGAAGCGAGGTGAGTAGGCTCGGCCGCACATTCCATAATTGCCCGCCCCGAACGAGCCGCCGACCAGCAGCGTGATTTTCGGCACCTGCGCGCAGGCCACGGCGGTGACGAGCTTCGCGCCGTCCTTGGCAATGCCGCCCTTCTCGTACTGGCTGCCGACCATGAAGCCGGAGATGTTCTGTAGAAACAACAGCGGAACACGGCGCTGACAGCACAATTCGATGAAGTGGGCGCCCTTCAAGGCGCTTTCCGAAAACAGAATGCCGTTATTGGCAATAATGCCGACCGGCATGCCCCAGATCCGAGCAAAGCCGGTCACCAGTGTGGTGCCATACAGTCGCTTGAACTCGTCGAATTCCGAGCCGTCGACGAGACGAGCGATCACCTCGCGAATGTCGTATTGCTTCTTGAGGTCAGTGGGCACGATGGCGTCGAGATCATCGATGGCGTATTTCGGCTCCACCGGCTCCGCCACGTCGATGTCGATGTCTTTTCGGGAGTTGAGCGTCCCGACGATGCGCCGCACGATGGCCAGTGCATGGTCGTCGTCCGTGGCGTAGTGATCCGCCACCCCGGATTGGCGTGCGTGGACGTCGGCGCCGCCGAGATCCTCGGCCGAGACGACTTCGCCGGTTGCCGCCTTCACGAGCGGCGGACCGCCCAGGAAGATCGTGCCTTGGCGACGGACGATGATGGTCTCGTCCGACATGGCGGGGACGTAGGCGCCACCCGCCGTGCAGGACCCCATGACGCACGCGATTTGCGGGATGCCCATCGAGGAAAGGGTGGCCTGATTGTAAAAGATTCGGCCAAAATGCTCCCGATCGGGGAAGACATCCGTCTGGTGTGGAAGATTCGCGCCGCCGGAATCCACGAGATAGATACAGGGCAAACGGTTCTCCCGTGCGACCTCCTGCGCCCGCAAGTGCTTCTTCACCGTCATCGGGTAGTAGGTGCCGCCTTTGATGGTCGAGTCGTTGCATACGACCACGACCTCTCGGCCCTGAACACGCCCGATCCCGGTGATGATGCCCGCTCCGTGAATGGCATCGTCATACATGCCGTGGGCGGCGAGCGGCCCCAGTTCCAGAAAGGGTGCGCCGGGATCGAGCAGCCGCATCACCCGCTCGCGGGGCAGAAGCTTTCCCCGCGCCAGGTGACGCTCGCGAGCCTTGGCCGGGCCGCCTTCCGCGACGGCAGCCCGCTTGACCCGCAGATCGTCGGCTAAGGCCCGCCAGGCCGAGCGGTTCGCTGAAGCGGCGTCGGAGGTCAGGTCGACGGATGTGGCGATCACCGGCATGGAGAATACCTCCCCTTGAACGACTGGAAGGGCATCGTCACGCCGTCTTGTTGAAGAGTTCACGGCCGATCAGCATGCGCCGAATCTCGCTCGTGCCCGCACCGATTTCGTAGAGCTTGGCGTCCCGCAGGAGGCGTCCGGTCGGATAGTCGTTGATGTAGCCGTTGCCACCGAGCAGTTGGATCGCGTCCAGGGCGCACTTGGTGGCCTTCTCGGCCGCGTAAAGGATAGCGCCTGCTGCATCCTCCCGCGTGGTCTCGCTCCGATCGCAAGCCTTGGCCACCGCATAGACGTAGGACTTGGCGGCATTCATCTCCACATACATGTCCGCCACCTTGCCCTGCACGAGCTGGAACTCGCCGATGGCTTGGCCGAACTGCTTACGCTCGTGGATGTAAGGCATCACCACGTCGAGGCAGGCCTGCATGATTCCCAAGGGTCCCGCCGCCAGAACGGCACGCTCGTAGTCCAGGCCCGACATGAGCACGTTCACGCCCTTGCCCACGGAGCCGAGCACGTTCTCTTCGGGCACCTCGCAATCCTCGAAGACGAGCTCGCAGGTATCCGAGCCCCGCATCCCCAGCTTGTCGAGCTTCTGATGGGTGGAGAAGCCTTTCATGCCCTTCTCGATGAGAAAGGCCGTGATCCCCTTGGGGCCGGCCTCGGGATCCGTCTTGGCGTAGACCACCAGGGTCTCGGCGATCGGACCGTTCGTGATCCACATCTTGTTGCCCGTCAGCACGTAGCGGTCGCCCCGCCTTTCGGCGCGGGTGCGCATCGACACCACATCCGACCCGGATCCCGGCTCCGACATCGCGAGCGCGCCCACATGCTCGCCCGAAATCAATTTCGGCAGGTACTTCCGCTTTTGCGCTTCACTGCCGTTGCGGCGGATCTGGTTGATGCAGAGATTGGAATGCGCCCCATAGGACAGACCGACCGAGGCCGACGCGCGTGACACCTCCTCGACGGCGACCACATGCTCCAAATAGCCGAGGCCTGTGCCGCCATATTCTTCTTCCACCGTGATGCCGTGGAGACCCAGCGCTCCCATGGGCTCCCAGAGGTCACGGGGGAACTGGTTCGTGCGGTCGATCTCCTCCGCCCGGGGTGCGATCTTGTCCTGGGCGAAATCCCGGACGGTTTCACGGATGGCGTCGGCGGTCTCGCCGAGATCGAAGTTGAAGCTGCGGTGGGAATTGAGAATCACGGGCGGTCTCCGCAATCATCTGTCGGGAACTAGAAACAAACGTTTGTTCGTTTATTGGAATGCACCATACGACATTTTCGACGGGGTGCAACGTCTACTGACAGCCTTTCGGTCCATCAGAGCCAGCGCTTGCGGCGCTTGAAGCTCTTCAGGTTCTTGAAGCTTCGGCGCTGGTCCCCCGCGCCGCCGAGATAAAATTCCTTCACGTCCTCGTTGTCACGCAGTTCCTCGGCCGTCCCGTCGAGCACCACCTTGCCCTGCTCCATGATGTAACCGTGAGAGGCTACGGATAAGGCCGCGCGGGCGTTCTGCTCCACGAGAAGGATCGTGACGCCGAGATCGCGGTTGATGCGCTGGATGATGGCGAAGACCTCCTTCACCAGGAGAGGCGAAAGTCCCATGGACGGTTCGTCCATGAGAATGAGCTTGGGCCTCGCCATGAGGGCGCGCCCGATGGCCAGCATCTGTTGCTCGCCCCCGGAGAGATAGCCCGCCAGACCGGTACGCTCCCGCAGGCGCGGAAAGTAGCCCAGGACCATGTCGAGATCCTTCTGGACCTCGTTGTCCCGGCGGGTGAAGGCGCCCAATCGCAGGTTCTCGATCGGGGTCATGTCGGCCACAATGCCGCGACCCTCCATGACCTGGAAGATGCCGCGCCGGACAATCTTGTCCGGATCGATGCCGTCGATGCGCTGGCCGTCGAAAAGGACCTCGCCCCGCGTCACCTCTCCGTCCTCCGTTTTCAGGAGGCCCGAGATCGCCTTCAGGGTCGTCGATTTCCCCGCCCCGTTCGCGCCGAGGAGCGCCACGATGGCGCCGCGCGGGATCTCGAGACTGAGGCCGCGCAGGACGAGGATCACCTCGTCATAGACGACCTCGATGTTGCGCACGGAGAGAAGCGGCTCGGCCGCGATCCCGGCGACAGGCGCTTGGGCTGGCTCGGCGTGGGACTGCAGCAACGGCTTTCCTCCTGGATCAGAAGAGCGCTGCCCGACTCACGGAGATCGGGCAGCGCGATGTCAGGGGCTTACCAACCCAGCCATTCCGGCTTTCGCGGCAAGGTGATCGTGGTCACCTTCTCGAGCTTGATGGTGCCGTTCTTGGCCAAATCGGCGAGCGGTGCTTCCGTGCTGCCGGAGACTTTGGAGCGATAGAGGTTCACCATCAGCATGCCGCGATGGTCCTTCTCGGTCCAGGTGGAGGGAAGACACACGCCCTCCATGCCAACCGGCACCCAGTCCTTCTTGGCGTAGAAGCCCTTCTTCACGTTCGGGCCATTGATGCCACCGTTGGCGGCGGCCCATTCCATGGCTTCCTTCATGTAGTAGGCGCTGCAGATGCCTGAGATGTAATGCACCGGGCGATACACATTGCCGGCCGCATCGGACACCTTGGTGATCTCCATCACGGTCTTCATGCCGGGAGCATCGCCGCCGGAGACCACTCCGGTGCGAACCGGGAAGATCACGCCGTCGGCGGCATCGCCCGCGGCCTTCGCGGCGTTCTCGTCCATGCCCCACACATTGCCCATGAACTGGACATCGACGCCCGCGTTCTTGCAGGCCTTGAGCACGGAGATGTTGGAACCCGCCGTGTTGCCGAGATAGGCATAGTTGGCGCCCGAGCTCTTCAATGTCAGGCACTGAGCGGTGTAATCGCCAGGCGTCAGAGCGAACTGCACGGCCGGAAGCACGTCGAAGCCCAGGTCCTTGGCGATGGTCTCGCCCGCTTCCTTCGGCGAGTTCGGGTACGGATGGTTTCCGCCCATGTGAACGTATTTCGGCTTGCCGGGCTTGCCCTTGGTTTTCCAATCCTCGGCCGCCCAGGTCAGCATCGCCCGCAGGGCGTCCGAATAGCTCGGTCCGTAGAAGAAATTATAGGGCGCGGGCTTCGAGCCCTTCGTGCCCTGTCCGGTCGGATCCGTCAGCTGGCCAGCGTAAGAGCCGGAAATATAAGGGATCTGGTCCTGCGCTACGAAGCCCGTGAGGGCTTCCGTGTCGGCGGTTCCCCATCCTTGGATCGCCGCGACCTTGTCGCCGACCCAACGCTTGTAGAGCGCGACGGCGCGCGGCACCTGGTAGCCGTAATCGACGGTGTCGACGGTCATCTTCTGGCCGTTGATGCCGCCCTTGCTGTTGATGTAGGCGAGCGCATCCGAGACGCCTTGGGCGAACGGCGTACCCACATCCGAGGTAGCGCCGGAATTATCGGCTAGGTGACCGACCGCGATCTGAGCTTGCGCCGCGCCGGCGAGGCCCGTGACCAGGGCGGCGACCGATGCGGTTTTCAGCAGTGTCGTGAACTTCATGAGATTTCCTCCGCGTAAATTTGATTTTGTGTGCGTTCCCATGGTGTGCCGGTCTCAGTGCGAGAACGGGTAGAGCTTCCAATATGCCTTGATCTGCCTCCAGCGGTGGGCGAGCCCATCGGGCTCGAAGATGAGGAACAGGACGATCACGAGCCCGATGGCGATCTCGCGCAGGAAGGCGATGTTCGGGCGCAGCGCGAGGGCCTGATCGATGGGTGTGTCGCGCAGGAGCGCGGTGAGCCATTCCATGGCCTCGGGCAACAGCACCATGAAGGCGGTACCCATCAGCGTGCCCATGATGGAGCCGAGACCGCCGATGATGATCATGGCCAGGAATAGGATCGATCGGTCGATGCCGAAACCTTCGTTGGAGACGACGCCCTGGTTGTGGGCGTAGAGCGCGCCGCCGATGCCTGCGAAGAAAGCGGCAAGGCCGAAGGAGAGTGTACGGTACTTGGTGAGATTGATCCCCATGATCTCGGCCGATAGGTAGTGATCCCGAACCGCCACGAGAGCCCGTCCGTCCCGGGACCGCATGAGGTTGGTGGCCAGCAGGAAACAGACCACCAGATAGGCCAGCACCACATAGAAGTACTGCTGATCGCTGCGTACCGTGTAGCCGAACAGGCTGAACGGTTCTGCCAGCGCCGGGACGGTTCCGCCCGTGAACCATTCGGCGCGGGAGAAGAAATCGAGCAGGATGTACTGGGCCGCCAGGGTCGCAATGGCGAGATAGAGCCCTTTCAGACGCGCAGCCGGAAGGCCGAAGACGAGCCCGACGGCGGCCGTCATCACGCCCGCGAGCGGGATGGCGAAAAAGACGGGCACGCCCAGCTTGCTGCTGACATAGGCCGACGCGAAAGCGCCGAACCCGAAGAAAGCGGCGTGTCCGATGGAGATCTGGCCCGTGAAGCCCACGAGGATGTTCAAGCCTAGAGCCGCGATCCCATAATAGCCGATCTGGATGAGAAGGGTCAGCCAGTAGGGGCTGACACCAAGCCAGGAGAAGGCAGTGGGAACGGCAACCAGAATCAAGATCCCGAGGATCGCCATGTTGCGGCTGGTCGCCGTAGGAAAGATCGTGGTGTCGGCCCCGTAGGTGGAGCGGAAGTCGCCGGCCGGGATGAGACTCGAGGCTGCCATGGCTTATACCCGCTCGATATTGCGCGTGCCGAAAAGGCCGTAGGGTTTGATCATCAGGATGATGATCAGAACGTAGAAGGGCGCGATCTCGTAGAGGTTGCCCCAGTGCAGGAACTCGCTGTCGACGTAATGGGCGATGTTCTCCAACAGGCCGATGATGAGGCCGCCCAGCACCGCGCCGACGATGCTGTCCAGACCGCCCAGGATCACGGCCGGGAAGACTTTGATGCCGTAAGTGGACAACGCCGGCGACACGCTGTTCACCACGCCGACCACCACGCCCGCGACGGCCGAGACCACCGCCGAGATGGCCCAGGCCATGGCAAAGATGTTCTTGACCGAGATGCCGAGGGACTGGGCGATCTGCTGGTTGAAGGCGGTGGCCCGCATGGCGAGACCGTACTTCGATGCTTTGAAGAACCACGCCATTCCGGCCATCATGGCAAGCGAGACCGCGACGCTCATGAGATAGGCCGTCTGAATTTGTAGTCCCAGGATGTTCACGCTCTGGGTCTTGAAGATCGGCGGGAAGGGCTGGGCATTGAGCCCGAAGATCCACTTCATGGCGCCCTGGAAGATCGTCGACAACCCAATGGTCACCATGATGACAGAGATGATCGGCTCCCCGATGAGAGGCCGCAGAACGATGATCTGGAGAGCCACGCCGAAGACCAGCATGAAGACCAGTGTGATCGCCATTCCGGCAAAGAATGGGATCTGATACTTGGTGAGAAGCCACCAGCACACCCAGGCGCCAATGAGCAGGAATTCGCCCTGCGCGAAGTTCACCACTTGGCTGGCCTTGTAGATCAGCACAAAGCTCATGGCGACGACGCCGTAAAGGGCACCGACGATCACGCCGTTGACGAGAAGCTGGACGAGAAGCTGCATATTCATCGGATCGTTCGCCCTCTACTCGGCCGCCACGGACATCGGTGCTCCGGTCCCCTGCCCGAGGTCCACCACCCGCAGGGTCGTGCGGATGCGCTGCGTCGTGCCGTCCTGGAAACGGATGATGGTGTCCACATCGATCTTCGGCTTGCCGCCATAGACCGCGTCGATGATGTCCTCGTACTTCTCGTTGATCACGGAGCGCCGGACTTTTCGGGTCCGGGTCAATTCACCGTCATCCGCATCGAGTTCCTTGTAGAGCAGCAGGAACTTCGTGATGCGCTGGGCGGGAGGCAGCGTGGCGTTGACGGCCTCCACCTCCTTTTGGAGCAATTCGTAGATCTCCGGCCGGGCCGCGAGGTCGGAATAGGTTGTGAAGGCGATCCGGTTCTTCTCAGCCCATTTGGACACGATGGAATAACGGATGCAGATCATGGCGGCGAGGTATTCACGGCCAGCGCCCAGGATCACGGCCTCAGCCACGTAGGGCGAGAACTTCAGCTTGTTCTCGATGTATTGCGGCGAGAACCGGTCGCCTCTGGCCGTTTCGGCCAAATCCTTGATGCGGTCGATCACGACGAGATGGCCGCGCTTATCGAAATATCCGGCATCGCCGGTATGGAGCCAACCGTCCTCCATGTCGGCGGCGGCGGCGGCCGGGTTCTTGTAATATCCCAGGAACATGTTCGCGTGGCGTGCCACCACCTCGCCGACCCCGTTGGCGTCGGCATTGTCGACGCGGATCTGGATGCCGTCGTCGAATCCGTGGCCCACCGTGTCGAAATCGACCTCATCCGGCCGGTGGATCGTGTAAGCGCCCAGCGTCTCGGTCTGGCCATAGAGCTGGCGCAGAGGAACGCCCATAGCGCGGAAGAACCGGAAGGTCTCGGGCCCCAGGGCTGCACCGCCCGTCGCGGCGGAGCGCAGGCGGGTGAAGCCGAGCCTGTCACGTAGCGCGCGAAAAAGGATTGCGTCCGCCATGGCGGAACGTTCGCCGTTCTCGGTCGCGGCGAGACCTGTCTTCATGCCGTAATCATAGAGGGCGCGCTTGAAGGGCGAGGAATCCATGATGCGGGCCCGCACGTCCGCTGCCACCGACTCCCAGACGCGTGGCGCGAAGAGCACGAAGGTCGGAGCGATTTCGCGGAAATCGTTCATCATCGTGTCCGGCTCTTCGACGAAGTTCACCTTCATCCGGCACAGAAGACCTTTGCCGAGGGCGTAGACCTGCTCCATGATCCACGGCAGCGGCAGAACGGATACGTACTCATCGTCGGGCCCTTTCGGATCGGCCGAGAGATAGCTCGCGCAGTGGCGCAGGACCCGTCCAGCCGCCAGCATGGCGAGTTTCGGATTGGCCGTGGTGCCGGAGGTGGTGCAGAGCACTGCGACGTCCTCTCCCTGGGTCGCATCCACGAGGCGGTCGTAGAGATCGGGCTCCCGCTCGCCAAGAGCCTGGCCCCGCGCCGCGAGATCATCGGCAAAGATCAGGCGAGGGTCGTCGTATTTGCGCATGCCGCGCGGGTCGGAATAGACGATATGACGGACGGATGGGATGCGGTCGGCGAGATCGAGCAGCTTGTCGACCTGCTCCTCGTCCTCGGCGAAGATGACCTTCGCCTCACCGTAATCGATGAGGTACAGGACCTCTTCGGCGAGAGCGTCACGGTACATCCCGAGCGACATGGCCCCGACCGCATGGGCGGCGATCTCTCCGCTCACCCAATCGGGCCGGTTGTCGCCGATGATGGATACCACGTCGCCCTTGCGCAGCCCAAGGTCGTAGAGGCCCAAGGCAAAGGCACGAACGCGGTCGTGATAATTCTTCCAGGTGAACGAGCGCCACAGGCCCAGGTCCTTCTCGCGCATGGCGATATCGGCACCATGTTCGGACGCGTTCAGGCGCAGCAGCTTGGGAAACGTGTCGGCCTGAGAGACGCGCGCCGCGTAATCCATGTTCATGCCGCGCTCTCCGCCATGGCCGACGCTTCGCTCGGATCCACGAGCGCAGGATCCTCCTCGCCGAGATAGGCTTTTCTCACATGCGGATCGGCCAGCACGTCGCCGGGAAGGCCCTCGGCGATCTTGCGTCCGAAATCGAGGACCATGACCCGGTGCGAGATGTCCATGACCACGCCCATGTCGTGCTCGATCATCACGACCGTCATGCCGAACTCCTCGTTAAGGTCGACGATGTAGCGGGCCATGTCCTCCTTCTCTTCCAGGTTCATGCCCGCCATGGGCTCGTCGAGGAGAATGAGCTGCGGCTCCAGCGCCATGGCGCGAGCCAGTTCGACGCGCTTGCGCAGGCCGTAGGACAGTGTTCCGGCGGGTGCCTTCCGAACGGACTGGAGGTCCAGGAAATCGATGATTTCCTCGACCTTCCGGCGGTGCTGGAGCTCCTCGCGACGTGCGCCCGTGAGCCAATAGAGCGAGCCGGTGATGAAGTTGTTCTTGAGCAGATGATGGCGGCCGACCATGATGTTGTCGAGAACCGTCATGTGATGGAAGAGCGCCAGATTCTGGAACGTGCGCCCGATTCCGAGACTGGCGCGTGCATTGGTCTTGAGGCGGTTGATGCTCTTGCCGCCAAAGAAGATCTCGCCTTCCGTCGGTTTGTAGCGGCCCGAGATGCAGTTTACCATGGAGGTCTTGCCGGCGCCGTTGGGCCCGATGATGGAGAACAGCTCGCCCTTTCGGATGGCGAAGCTTACATCCGTCAATGCATGCACGCCGCCAAAGCGGAGCGATACACCGCGCACCTCCAATGCGTGATCCAAGCGCGTCCTCCTGTCTCGACCGTTCCCGGCGCTTCCTGCGCTCTTGAAGTGATACCGTGAGGCATCGGGCTTTGTTGGGGCCATCTTCTTGCGAACGGCTCGCCGTTTCGAAATACGATCAACCGTTTGTTTTTTGGTGTCAAGGAGATCGATACTAGACCTTGAAACTACGCTGAAAGTCTTACTCGCCGGAAGGCAATAGACTCACAATTCGATAAATTAATCTGGCTTCTCATATATTTGACGGCACTCCATTCCGACATAGGCCCTCATCTGCGGGAATTTCCCGGATCAGGTTGAGCCCGGGTTCACAATTGGGCATGCTGTCAATAAAACGAATGTTCGTTTACAGTCCGGATCAGTCGGTGATCCTGCACTGAAGGAAAGACACGCCATGTCGCGTACCGCAGGGTCTTCCGGGCCGAAAACCGTAGCGGCCATCCGGAAGGCAGGGCTTCAGCTGATCTACGAGCATGGCTACGAGGCCATGAGCCTCCGGCAGCTCGCGGCCGAGGTGGGCATTCAGCAGGGCTCCCTCTACAACCACATCCGCACGAAGCAGGAGCTTCTCCTGGACCTGATCACGGTCCACATGAACGACCTCCTGCGCGAGTTGGACGAAGCCCTGAGCCAGGGCGGCACGGCCGTGGAGCGTTTGAAAGCCTTCGTGCATTTCCATGTCGGCTATCACGTGAACCGCAAGCAGGAGGTCTTCATCTGCTATTCGGAGCTGCGGAGCCTGGAGCCTGCCAACTTCACGACCATCAGCGACATGCGGCGGGTCTATGAGCTGAAGCTGACGGAGATCCTGGAGGCTGGCGTGGCCGAGGGTTCGTTCATGTCGATCGACATGAAGGTGGCGGCTTACGGCATCCTATCGATGCTGTCCGGCATCTGTACCTGGTTCAGTCCCGGCGGCCGCCTGTCCGAGTCGGAGGTGGCGCACCTGTTCACCACCATGGTGCTTAACTCCGTGCTGCGCCACGGCGAGGCCGGGGAGGCAAGCACAGGGAAGCCGGTGCTCAAGCGCGTGGGGGCAAGGACGTGAGTGCAACCGAAAACGCCGGCCGCACCCTCTATCATTGCATGAGCGCCCGCTCCTTCCGGCCGCTTTGGGCCCTTGAAGAGCTTTCCCTGTCCTATCGGTTGGTAGTGCTCCCCTTCCCGCCGAGGGCCCGATCCAAGGAGTATCTCGAGATCAACGGTCTCGGGACCGTTCCGGCCTACGTGGAGGGCGCGACCCGCATGACGGAATCCGCCGCTATCTGCGAATACCTGGCTGCGCGGCACGGGTCCGGAACGCTCGGGGTGGCGCCGGACGAGCCCGACTACGGAAGCTATCTGAACTGGCTCCACTTCGGAGAAGCAACGCTGACATTCCCGCAGACGCTCGTACTGCGCTACAGCCGTTTCGAGCCGGATGAGACCCGCTCTCCCCAGATCGTCGCCGATTACACGCGGTGGTTCCTGTCCCGCCTTCGGAGCGTCGATCGCGCAGTGGCGTCACGGGACTTCCTCTGCGCCGGCCGTTTCACGGCGGCCGACATTTCAGTCGGGTATGCGCTGATGCTGGCGGGTTACATCGGCTTGAGCGAGCATTTCCCCGAGGGCGTGCGGCGCTATTGGGAGGGTTTGCAACAACGGAAATCCTTCTCGACCGCCCTCTCGGCGCAGGAGACGGCCGCCTTGGCGCAGGGCATTTCGCCCACACCTTCTCCTCTGACGGCCTAGCAGCCCGCCATCACCGCACGAAGAACGGGGTCGACTCGAGTTCGGGCTCGTCGAAGGCCTCGAGAGCCTGTCTGATCGGCTCGATGTCTTCCTTGAAAAGGCTTGCCGCAATGGCGGTCGATACGCGCTCGGCCGCGACGTTCACGCCCGGAATGTCGCTGGCGACGGCGCCGTGGCTGAGGGCGGCGGCGTGATTCACGAGATGAATGCGGTTCAGGCCCGGGCACTCACCCGCCTCGCGTTCCAGGAGCTCGAAGCCCGGTCCGAGATAAGGATAGCGCCCGAGATCCTGCCGCGCCAACGTGTCCGGCGGCTCGTAGCGATCCTGCCACCGCGCCACGAAACCGGACGCGTTGCCCAGTTCCGGGATCGCCCCCCCATCGATCGCAAAGCCCGTGCCGACGATCAGGAAATCGTGAAGCCGAGGCGGGTCTTCTCCGGCCAGGAGCACCGCCGCCCGGTCGCCCTCGCGCGTCGCCCGGCGAGTCGCCTTACCGAGATGAACGTGAAAGTTCGGCTGCCTCAGGGCGCGATGAACGGTCTCGTGCGGAGGCGGGGCCTGAACGTCGTTCAGGTAAGCGAAGAGGGCCCAGCGCTCCGCATCGTCCAGAGCGCTCCAGCCATAATAATAGCCAGGATGGGACGAGCCTCGTCCCTTGTTGATCTGCGGCAGGTGCGGCCTTCGCACGTACATGTCCACCCGCGCAGCCCCGCGCTCCAGGGCGGTGGCGGCATTGTCCCAGGCCGATGCGCCGCCGCCCACAATGCCGATGGCTTGCCCTTTGAGTCGCTCGAAATCGATGTCGTCGTTGGTATGGGCGGCAAGATCAGGCCATAGCGCCTGATCCACGAAGCTTGGAATCCAGCCGCCGCCCGCCCCTCCCCGGCCCGTGGCCAGGATGACGCGGCGAGCCAGCAGGGTCTGCGGCACCCCATCTCGTTCCGTCTCGACCGTGTGAAGGCGCTCCCCTGGAGCGATCGCCACGACCCGCGTTCCATGCTGGACCGGTAGACCCAGGACCCGCTGCAGCCATGTCAGGTAACGCACCCACACGGCGTTCGGGATCTTATAGAGCGCGTCCCAGGCGGCTTCCCCGAACGCCGCCTCGTACCAGGCGCGGAACGTGAGCGAGGGAACGCCGAGCGCGGGGCCGGGCAGCGTCTTGGGTGAGCGCAGGGTGTCCATCCGGGCAAAGGAGAGCCACGGCCCTTCCCGACCCGGCGGGTTACGGTCGAGGATGCGAACGTTGCGGATGCCCTTGAACAGCAGGGACGAGGCGACCGCGATGCCGTTCATGCCCGCTCCGACCACCAGCACATCGATCGGAACCGCGCCATCCGCCGCCGGCTCCGGCAGGGGCCAATTGGCGGCCGGAACGCCTAGATATTCAAGGTCGCGCGCCACTCGACGCTCATGGGCGCGCAGACGCTCTCCTTCGATGGGGCTGTGGTCGTTCACGGCTTCGCGTCTCAGGCCTTCTCGTAATGATACCGGAAGTCGCAATGGCTCGCGCCCTCCATGATGGTCTGGGTGCGGGTCATCTTGAGGTTGGGGTCGTAACCCTCGCAGAAGGAACCGTCCCGGTTGCAGGACAGCAGTCCGCCGATCTCACCCAGCCCCATCTTCTTGTACATCTCCGCGTAACGGCAGCGTGTCACGTTGAAATCGTAATGGGTTTCGTCCCGGTGGAGAGGCTGAATTTCGAGGGCGTTCTCGGCGGTCCAGTTGGACTGGATGTCGATGAAGCTCTGAAGGCTGGTTCCTCCGGGCGCCTGCGCGGCGAATGCTGCGGCCTGCGTGATGGACGAACGGCGCACGGATTCCGTGATGATACTCTTCGCCT
The DNA here is from genome assembly GCF_016892705.1 of Microvirga pudoricolor. GTDB lineage: Bacteria > Pseudomonadota > Alphaproteobacteria > Rhizobiales > Beijerinckiaceae > Microvirga > Microvirga pudoricolor. The sequence continues at coordinate 144,016 of NZ_JAFEMB010000008.1, read as the reverse complement.
CTTCTCTTCCGACGCGCTCGATCAAGGTCTCGTAGACCTCCTTCAAGAGCTCGGCTTCAATGCGGCGGCGTTCGATGATCGGGATGGGCTGGGCCATGAGAACCTCCTGGAAAATGGTTCAGGGAGCCAGAGCAGGCTCGGCGGAGGGCCGGCTCGGCTCAGCTGCGGCGTCGGGCGAAACCGGTGGTGTCCAGGTTCGGCCGGGTACGGATGCGAGCAAGGCCTGCGTGTAGGGATGCCTTGGCGCGGTAAAGACCTCGGCGGTCGGGCCCTCCTCCACGACAACGCCCTCCTTCATGACGGCGATGCGGTCGCAGATCTGGGCGGCTACGCGCAGGTCATGGGTGATGAACACCATCGACAGCCCCAGACGTTCCCGCAGATCCGCCAGGAGCCGCAGCACTTGGGCCTGGACGGACACATCCAAAGCCGAAACCGGCTCATCGGCCACCAGCACTTTCGGCTCGAGGGCGAGCGCGCGGGCCAGCCCGATCCGCTGACGCTGACCGCCCGAAAACTCGTGCGGATAACGTTCGGTGGCATTGGGGTCGAGCCCCACGAGGGCGAACAACTCCTTGGCGCGCGCCAGTGCCTTCGCCCTGCCCTCGCCATGGACCATCGGACCTTGCGCTACGAGTTCGCCCGCCTTGCGGCGTGGGTTGAGCGACGCGAAGGGGTCTTGAAAAACCATCTGAATGTTTCGCGTCTCCGCCCGCATCTCGGCACGGGACAACCGTGCGAGGTCCTTGCCGCCGAGGAGGATCGAACCGGAATCCGGGTCGAGCAGGCGGACGATGCAGCGCGCCAGCGTCGACTTGCCGGATCCGCTCTCACCCACGATGCCAAGGGTCCCGCCGTGGGGGAGCGACAGGGTCGCGTCCTTCACCGCATGGGTGACCCGTTTGTTCCGGGAGAGAAGCCCGCCCTTCCGGTAGGTCTTCGACACGTGCTCGATGCGCAGCACCGGTTCACCCGTCACCACCTTGGGCGGCGGAGGCGCGAGGGGCGGCACCGCCGCGATGAGAGCCCTGGTATAGGGATGGCGCGGGCGATTCAGGACCTCGTCGGCCCTGCCCTCCTCCACCACCTTGCCGCGCTGCATCACGGCCACCCGGTCGGCGATCTCGGCCACCACGCCGAAATCGTGGGTGATGAAGAGCACCGCCGTCCCCTTGCGCTGCTGAAGCTCGCGGATCAGCTTTAGGATCTGGGCCTGGGTGGTCACATCGAGAGCGGTCGTCGGCTCGTCGGCGATGAGAACGCGCGGCTCGAGGGCGAGCGCCATGGCGATCATGGCGCGCTGGCGCTGGCCGCCCGAGAGTTCATGGGGATAGGCTCGCCGCGCCGCTTCGGGATCGGGAATATGGACGTCGCGCAGCAAGCCGAGCACCTGGTTCTCGATTTCGGCCTTGCCCAGTGGAGTGTGGATGCGAAACATCTCGCCGATCTGGTCGCCGATGGTGCGCAGCGGATTGAGAGCCGTCATCGGCTCCTGGAAAATCATACCGATGCGGGCGCCACGGATCTTTTGCAATTGCTCCTCGGTCATCGTGAGGAGGTCCCGGCCATCGAGGATCACCCTACCGGCCGTGGCGTGCACGCCCTCCGGCAGTAGCCCCAGGATCGCGCCTGCGGTCATCGACTTGCCGGATCCGCTCTCGCCGACGACGCACAGGATCTCGTTAGCATTCAGCCCCAGGGTGACGTCCTCCAGGGCATGGGGACGGTCGGCGCCAGGGGGCAACGCGACGGTGAGAGCTTCGATGGACAGAACGGCGCTCATCGGCTCTTCAACCTTGGATTCAGGGCGTCATTGAGGCCTTGGCCCACCAGGGAAACAGCCAGGACGGTGAGCAGGATCGCACCGCCGGGAATGGCGGAAACGTACCATTGCGTCCGGAGCACGCTGCGCCCCGTGCCGATCAGGTTGCCCCAGGACGGCACATTGGGGTCGGACAGGCTCAGGAAGGCCAGCGAACTTTCCAGCAGGATCGCCACTGCCATGATGACGCTGGCATAGACGATGACCGGCGGCAGGGCGTTGGGTAGGATCTCTCGAAAGATGATCTGGATGTCCCGCATTCCGAGGGTTCGGCAGGCCTGAACGAACTCGCGGCTGCGAAGCGATAGGAATTCGGCACGGGTCAAGCGCGCCGAGGCGGGCCAGGAGACGAGGCCGATGGCGATCGTCACGGTCTTGATGTCGGTGCCGAACACCGCCACCAGGACGAGGAGCAGCAGGAAGTTCGGCAGGGTCTGGAAGGCTTCCGTCACACGCATGAGGACATCGTCCACCACGCCCCCATAATAGCCCGCCACAGCTCCCACGACGATGCCGATGGTGATGGCGAGCGCCGTCGCCACGAGACCGATGAGGAGCGACACGCGGGCGCCGTGGAAGATCTGGGCGGCGATGTCCCGGCCAGTCGTGTCCGTGCCCAGCCAGAAGCGGGAATTGGCGAATGGCCATTGCAAGGGGCGTCCGGCAAGGCTCAAAGGGTCGCGCGGGAAGAGGTAGGGCGCGCTGAGCGCCATGCCGATCACCAGAATGAGCAGGATGAGGCCGATGACTGCCGTGGGGCTCTTGCCGATGCGCTTGAGGGATTCCATGGCGGGCCTCAGGTCACGATGCGCGGATCGAGGCGCGCGTAGAGGATGTCGACGATGAAATTGACGGCGATCACGAGCAAAGCTGAAACGAAGACGATGCCGAGCAGCGTGTTGAGATCCCGCTGCACCACGGCCTCATAGGCCAGTCGTCCCAGCCCCGGCAGGGCGAAGACGCTCTCCACCACGACCGAGCCGCCCAGCATCGTGCCGGCCTGCAGGCCGATCAGGGTCACCATGGGCAGGAGGGCATTGCGCAGCACGTGGCGACTGACGACGCGTCCGGGGCTGAGCCCCTTGGCGCGGGCGGTCCGCACGAAGTCGAGGGTCAGGACCTCCAGCATGGAGGCCCGCATGATGCGAAGATACGTCGCCAGGAAGATCAGCGCGAGGGTCAGGGTCGGCAGCACGAGATGCCACGCGATGTCGAGGATGCGGCGAAGGCCCGTGTATCCGGCCCCGATCTCTTCGAGGCCGCCCGCCGGCAGCCAGCCGAGATGGACCGCGAAGATCACGATCCCCATAAGTCCGAACCAGAAGGACGGCGTTGCGTAGAAAACGAGCCCCAGGGTCGAGATGATGGTGTCGGGCCATTTGTTGACCCGCCGGGCGGAGAAGACGCCCAGGGCCATGCCGGCCGCGAAGGCGAAGCTCAAGGAAGACCCCATGAGGAGCAGGGTCGCCGGAAGCCGCTCCAGAATGACCGCCGAGACGGGCTTGCCGTAGATCGCCGAGAAACCGAGGTCGAGCTGCAGGAGACGCCAGACATACCGTCCGAGCTGCACGGCAACGGAGACGTCAAGGCCGTAGAAGCGGCGAAGCTCCTCGATCATCTTGGGATCGCCGCCACCGATCTGGGCCACCAGGGCGTCCACCGTATCGCCGGGCGCCAGTTGCAGCAGCAGGAACAGGCCGATCAGGAGAATGAGAAGCGTCGGGAGGCTGGAGGCCGCCCGACGCAAGGCCAACAGGAGAATGCGCATGGCTTAGGATGCAGCAATCCAGGTATCGTGCCAATCGCTGGAATCCCAACGGGTGGTGTTGTGGTGGTTCTTCACCTGCTTGTTGGTGGCCGCGAAGAACTGGCGCTCCGTGATCATCCACACGGGAATTTCCTCGTTCACGGCCTTCACCCAATCGGCGTACAGCGCCTTGCGCTTGGCCGGATCGATCTCGCTCGCGGCCTGATCGATCAGCTGATCGACCTTTTCGGACTGCCAACCCCATTGGTTCGTCCACGGGGCGCCGCGGGGCGAGCCGGAGCGGTACCAGACGGTTGTCGAGACCGCCGGATCGCCGCGATACTGGTGCCAACCGGTGGCAATATCGAAATTCCAGTCGCGATAGACGGTGGTCAGGGCGCCCGCGACATCGAGCTGCACGATCTCCACCTTGATGCCGATCTCGGCCAGGGATTGCTGGATGTAGGTCGCCAGCAGCGGCACGTCCTCGCCGTTGTTGATGGGAACCAGCTTCAGGCTGAAGCGCGTGCCGTCGGAGCCGGCCTTGTAGCCGGCCTCGTCCAGGAGGGCGGCCGCCTTCTTCTTGTCGAACGGGTAAGGAGGGGTGTTGCCCGGAAAGAAAGCAGGCGACGAGGACGGGATCGGTCCCGTGGCGGGCTTGCCCTGCCCGTACAGGAAATTCTCGATGAAGAACTCCGCATCGATGGCATGAGCGATGGCGCGCCGCACCCGGACGTCCGAGAGTTCCTTGCGGCGGGTGTTGAACTCGAGGGTGTTGTTGAAGGCATTGGCTTCGATGCCCCGGGTCGAGACCTCGAAGCGCGGGTCGTCCTTCAAGCGGTCCAGGTCCGCCAGCGACAGGCCGTTATAGGAACTGAGCTGGAGCTGTCCGGTCTCCAAAGCGGCCGCAACGGCCGACTTGTCCGTGATGACGCGCCAGACGATCCGGTCGAGATAGGGCAGGTCCTTGCGCCAGTAGTTCGGGTTGCGCTCCGCCACGATGAATTGGCCGCGCTCGTACTGGACGAATTTGAACGGTCCTGTGCCGATGGGGGCCGTATTGGCCGGGTTTTCCAGCACGTTCGTCCCCTCGAAGACATGCCTTGGCACGATATAGCCGAGATCGCACAGGGCGCGCAGCAGCAGGTTCAGCGGCATCGGGCGGGAATACCGGAAGATCGCGGTGTTCGCGTCCGGCGTATCGACTGCGTCCAGATACTGCTGGAGCTGCGTGCCGTAATTGAGATGCTTCTTCCAGAGTTCCATGGCGTTGTACTGGACATCCGCCGAGGTGAATGGCTTGCCGTCATGCCAGGTCACACCCTCTCGAAGCTTGAACGTGATCGTCTTGCCGTCGGGCGAAGCCTCCCAGCTCGTCGCGAGCACGGGAACCGGGTTACCTTTTCCGTCAAGGTCCACCAGCGCCTCGATGATCTTGCTGGTGATGAGATAGACGCCCGTGGAGGCGCGAAGCGAGGGGTTCAGGATCCGCTGCTCGGACCCGAGATGCGCCGTCAGGACGCCTCCCCGCCTCGGCGTCTCCTGAGAGAATGCGGAGCGCGGGAGAAAGCCCGCCGCTGCGAAAGCAGACGCGGACAGGAGGGCGGCGCGGCGGGTGAGGCGCATGGCGGGAAAACTTTCAATAACGTTCAGGCAGTCGAGCTTACCCTTTTTTATCTCAACGTCAATGTGAATTATGATAATTCACATTTTATCGTGCTAAATATCATGTGGGGCGAGGCCTGAGGGGAATTGCGGCTCCCCGGCATCCCGACCCTCACTTTACGGTCGCTTGATATCGAACCGTTTGACGTCACACTGCCACCTCGGATCACACACCCGCGAGCGAGCATGACACTGGCCCTCTATGCACATCCTTTCTCGTCCTATTGCCAGAAGGTTCTGGCCGCGCTTTACGCCAATGGGACGCCGTTCGAGTACCGCTCCCTCGACAACGACCAGACCACGGCCGAATGGCAGGAGCTCTGGCCGATCCGGCGGTTTCCCATCTTGGTCCACGGGGACCGGATCATCGCCGAGGCCAGCATCATTCTCGAGTTTATCGACACTCATCATCCCGGCCCGCTGTCGCTGATCCCCAAGGATCCGTCGGTCGCCCTGGATGTCAGGCTGATGGACCGTTTCTTCGACAATTATGTGATGACCCCGATGCAGAAGATCGTATCCGACCGCATCCGGACCGAGGAGAACCGCGATCCCTTCGGGGTCCTGGAGGCGCGGGCGATGCTGGACAGGTCCTATGGATGGCTGGACAGCCGGATGGCCGGTCGGACATGGGCCGTGGGCGACGGCATTACCATGGCGGACTGTGCTGCGGCCCCGTCCCTGTTTTACGCCGACTGGGCCCACCCCATCGGAGAAGAACATGGGCATCTTCGCGCGTACCGCCAAAAGCTTCTGGCCTGGCCGTCCTTCGCCAGGGCGGTCGACGAAGCCAGGCCCTACAGGCACTTCTTTCCCCTTGGAGCGCCCGACAGGGATTGAGCGCCGCGCTTGCGGAAGGCTTTGTTCTGGCGCTTCCAGACAGGCACGTTATGGTTCGGACCTCCTCGAGGAATCGCCGTGACCCTGCTCATCGTCGGATTGATCGTCTTTCTCGGCACCCACGCCTTCACCATGTTTCGCGGCGCGCGGTCCACGCTCCTGAGGCGCCTGGGACCCGGACCCTACAAAGGTCTCTACTCTCTGGTCTCGCTGATCGGGATAGTGCTGGTCTGTATGGGCTACAGCCGCTATCGCGCGGATGGCTACATCCCTGTCTGGGATCCGCCAGTCTGGACACGGCACCTCGCTTTGCTGCTCGTCTGGGTTGCCTTCGTGTGCATGGCGGCCGCTTACCTGCCGGGGCGCATCAAGAGGCGTCTCAAGCATCCGATGCTGGCATCCGTGAAGATCTGGGCCGTCGCGCATCTTCTCGCGAATGGTGATCTCGGCTCCATCCTTCTGTTCGGGTCGTTCCTGGCCTGGGCGGTTCTCGCCCGCATCAGCGTCAAGAGACGGGACGAGGCGGTGGAGCATGGAGCGCCGGCGGGAGGCTCAGGGGATCGCCGCAATGACCTCCTCGCGCTCGGCATAGGCACCGCAGCCTACGCAGCCTTCGTGGTCTGGCTGCATCCGCTGCTGATCGGCGTCCCTGTCCTGCCCGGCCAAGCTTGAAGCGACGGCAAGGTTCGGGCCGTTCGGGCCGACCCATTCCAGGAATTTGCCAACGTCGCTAACGCTTGGTTAAAGCCTTGCTGGTCATGATGCTGACATGTGCGCCGAACCTGCCAGCCCCTCCAAGATTTTCCATCCGCTGTCTTACGGCTCAGCTGCTCCAATTTTGCCACGGTTTGCGCCCAGAAACGCCCTCAGTGCGAACAGCAGAGCCCATAAGGCTCAGGGATTTTCCGTCCAATTGGCCGGTTGCAAGGGGGGCGCACCGTGAAAATGGTGTCGATGAAGCTTCGCCGCAATGCGAAGATGCAGGGCCTGCGCGTCACGCTCTGCCTTGCTGCCGCCACGACGGGACTCTTGGCCGGAGCGCTTCAAGCCGGTGGGGCCGCAGCCGACGGCGATACTCGGTCGCTTACCTTCTTCCACACCCACACGCGCGAGACCGCCACCATCACCTTCCGCCGCAATGGCAGCTACGATGAGCGCGGGCTGGAGCAACTGAACTGGCTCCTGCGGGACTGGCGCGTGGAGCGTCAGACCAAGATGGATCCGCGCCTGTTCGACATCCTGTGGGAGGCTTATCGGGAATCGGGCTCCTCTCAGCCGATCCATGTGGTGTCTGCCTACCGCTCGCCGGAGACCAACGGGGCTTTGCGGCGGCGTTCCTCGGGGGTTTCCGAGCACAGTCAGCACATGCTCGGCAAGGCGATGGACGTTCGTTTCCCGGACGTGGACACAGCCCGCCTCAGAGGGATCGCCATGAAGATGCAGTATGGCGGGGTGGGCTACTACGCATCATCGCAATTCGTTCATGTGGACACGGGCAGCGTCCGGGCCTGGCCCCGGATGACGCAGGACCAGCTCGCGCGCCTCTTCCCGGACGGTCGCACCCTGCACCTGCCCAGCAACGGCAAACCGCTCCAGGGCTATGAGGAGGCCAAGGCGGAGATCCTGTCCCGCAACGCCTCCCTGGCGACCCAGGCCTCGGCCGGCGGAGGCCCGTCGCTGGGCAGTGCACTGGCGGCTCTGTTCGGGCGCCGGAACGCGGAGCCCGCAGCGCCAGCACCCCAGCGCCCGGCCGAACCGGCTCCCACCCAAACAGTGGCGGTTCAGTTGGCCTCTGCTGAGCCCGATGCTGTTCCTGCCGCGCTCTCCCTCATGCCGCTCCCGCCGCGTCGGCCCAAGGATGCCGCCGTCGTCCTGGCGGCCGTCGCGCCTCCGGCGCCCCCTGCGGACCGGATTCAAGTCGCAAACCTCGCACCTGCCCTCCCCGCCCCCAAACCGCCCGAGGGGCTGATGCAGGATCCGGTGAAGTCGCTTTTCGCACCCTACAGCGTCAGCCTTACCGGCAGCTTCTCGACGGCGGTGAGCGACGATCTGAGCAGCACCCGGTTCTCCGGCCCGGCGGTCAAGCCGGTCTCAGCCTTGATCCAAGCGCAGGCCGACCTTTAAAAAGCGCGCGAGCGACCCATCCTGTACCGTGGCGGTTTCCCAAGCGGACCCTGGAGATTTCGGATGGCAATCGACAATGTGGCGGACCTGATCGTGGAAACGATGGCGTCGGCGGGCGTGAAGCGTGTCTACGGTGTCGTCGGCGACAGCCTGAACGGAATCACCGAGTCGCTCCGCAAACGCAATTCCATCGAATGGATCCATGTCCGCCACGAAGAGGCTGCGGCCTTTGCGGCCGGCGCGGAGTCCCAGCTCACGGGACAACTGGCGGTGTGTGCGGGCTCCTGTGGTCCCGGCAACCTGCATCTCATCAACGGTCTCTACGACTGCAACCGGACCCGCACGCCTGTCCTAGCCATCGCGGCGCACATCCCCAGCGCCGAGATCGGATCAGGCTACTTTCAGGAGACCCATCCGCAGGAGCTGTTCCGCGAATGCAGCGTCTATTGCGAAATGGTCTCCGACCCGGAACAGATGCCCCGCATCCTGGAGATCGCCATCCGGGCCGCGGTAGGACAACGCGGCGTCGCCGTGATCGTCATTCCGGGGGACATCGCGTTGAAGCCCGCCGCCTCGAAGGCTGTCGCATCTCCGTCCAGCCTACTCCCGCCCCGGCCCCTGGTCCGGCCCCTCGATGCGGATCTCGATTCCCTCGCCAGCCTCCTCAACGGCAGCGCGAAGGTGACCCTGCTCTGCGGCCGTGGCTGCCGCGAGGCGCATGCCCCCCTTCTCCGCCTCGCCGAGACGCTCAAGGCTCCGATCGTGCACGCGCTGGGCGGAAAGGAATTTGTCGAGTACGATAACCCCTACGATGTCGGCATGACGGGCCTGATCGGGTTCTCGTCCGGGTACCGCGCGATCATGACCTGCGACATGCTTCTCATGCTGGGCACGGATTTTCCCTATCGCCAGTTCTATCCTGAGGACGCCCGCATCGCCCAGATCGATCTCCGGCCCGAGAACCTCGGCAAGCGGACCAGGATCGAGCTGGGCCTCGTCGGCGACGTGGGCCCCACCATCGAGGCCCTTCTGCCGCGCCTCGAGGCCAAGGAGGATCGTGGACATCTCGATGAAAGCCTTGCCCATTATCGAAAGGCCCGCGAGGGGCTGGACGAGAAGGCCGAAGGTAAGGCGGGAGAGCCACCGATCCATCCGCAGCAGGTAGCCCGGCTGATCAGCGAACTCGCGGACGACGACGCCATCTTCGCGGCGGATGTCGGCACGCCGACGGTATGGGCCGCGCGCTACCTCGCCATGAACGGAAAACGCCGTCTTATCGGCTCCTGGGTCCATGGGTCGATGGCCAACGCCATGACGCAAGCCATAGGGGCGCAATCCGCGTATCCCGGCCGGCAGGTGGTATCCCTCTCGGGCGATGGCGGCTTCGCCATGCTCATGGGAGACTTCCTCACCCTCGCGCAACTCCGGCTGCCTGTGAAGGTCGTCGTCTTCAACAACGGCTCCCTGGGCTTCGTGGAAATGGAGATGAAGGCGGCGGGACTGCTCGAGACGGGTGTCGAACTCGTCAACCCGGATTTCGCCGCCATGGCGAAAGCCGTGGGAATTCATGGCATCCGCGTGGAAGACCCAGGCAAGCTGGAGGGCGCCCTGCGGGAGGCCTTCAGCCACCCGGGCCCAGCTCTGGTGGACGCGGTTGTGAACCGGCAGGAGCTGTCGATGCCGCCGAAGGTGACCTTGGAGCAAATGAAGGGCTTCAGTCTCTACATGTTGAAGGCGGTCATGAACGGGCGCGGCGACCAGGTGATCGATTTGGCGCAGACCAACTGGCTGCGCTGACCGGTGCTCAAGGAAAGAGCGCCATAATCGGGGCGCTCTAGGTGGGCCGTCTGAGTCGGCCATTCCAGGGAGACTGTGCCACCAGGCACCTCACGAGGCTGCGCCTCTTGCCTTAAGAAACGATTAACGGCCTTGGAAAAACGGGCGCGACGGCGCCCGGCATTCCGCTGGCGCCTGGATCGATACTGTTGCCGATCGAGGCAGTGTTGGCTGGGTGAGCCCGTGGGAGGTCAGTCTCGGAGCAGTTCGACGTAGCGCTGGATCGATCGCTCGACGACGCCCCTGGCCCCGTGCATGACCTCCTTGCCATTGAAAGCCCCATAGATGCGGTCGTACCTCCAGGGATCGAGGGCGCGACCGATGCGCAGGACCTCGCGGGCGGGGAGCGGCATCATGTTCGGGTAGCTCCAGAGAAAGGATACGCGCCCGACATCGGCCGCCACCTGAATGATGTCGGCCGAGAGGATGACGCCGCGACCCTCGGCGCCGGCGCTCCAATGCAACACCGTGCCGCCGTCGAAGTGACCGCCGAGCCTGAGCAGCGTCAGGCCGCGAGCCAGGACAAGGTTGTTGCCTTCCCAGAGCCGTATCGCTGGGGACGGGTGCATGATCCATTCCCGATCGGCCGCGTGGAGATGAATCGGCACGCCTCCGAAGGCCTCGCTCCAATCCTGCATGCGAGTATAGTAATGCGGATGGGAGATCGCGATCGCGGACAGGCCGCCGAGGGCGTCGATCAGGGTCTTCGTGGCGGGATCGATGAGGGACAGGCAGTCCCACAGAATGTTGCCGCTGTCCGTTCGTAGCAGAAACGCACGCTGGTCGATGGCGAACCGCGGCACCGTGTGAAGGCTCAACAGCCCCGGTTCGTGCAGGCGCCATTCGTTGCAATGGCGCGCCTCCACCTGCTCCGGCGTCGTCCATGCCTGCCCCGTGACGGGAACCCACTGCCTTTCATCCTCGCAGATCGGGCAATGAAGGGGAGGATCATCGGAGGGTGGATAGGATGTGCCGCAAGTTGAGCAGAGGAATGTGGCCATGACCGACTCGGGTTAGTTCGTGCCACCCATGGAAGCGCGAATGGCCGGGAAGGCAAGGACCCGACGGTCAGTAGGTCTCATGAGCCTCGGCGGGCCGCACGCGCTGAACATCCGTGAATGAGATGCGAACCCTCGCGATCCCGGCCCCCGGAGCCCTCGGTCCGCCCAGGCCGACCGGCGTGTTGAGATACGCGAAACACGCCTGCGCCGTCTCTGGATCGCGGAATGAAACATGCTCGTGGCGGGCACTGGCCTCGAACAGGTTGAGCGTGCGAACCTCGTCTTCCGACAGGTCGACCTCCGCAATGTAGCAACCCGACCGGCCGGAAACGGCGCGAATCTCGCTGAGGGCGCGCTCGAGCGACCGGGGCCACTCTCGAACCAGTTCAACCATCACTCCCTCCCTCGAACTCAGGACCGGACCTTGAAAATAGCCTGTCGGGCCAAACCGGTTCCGTCCCTACCACCAAATCGTCCGTCGCCCGATCCTGAGGCTCAATCTCCGCTTTTCGAAAGGCCCTGTTTACCTCCTGGCCTTAGAACGGGTGGCGGGCCGCGTGGCGTATCAGGTCCTGCATGGAAAGACCCTGCCGGAGCATCCTTCGCGCAGGGTCTTTTCCATTTCAGGGGCGATGGAGCTTTTCGAACCGTCTGATAAGCCTATCACGCTTGAGCCGGGACAGCCGGTCGATCCAGAAAATTCCGTCGAGCTGGTCGATTTCGTGCTGATAGCAGATGGCCCTGAAGCCCTCCGCCTCTTCCTCGCGGCTCGTCCCATCCAGGTCTCGGTAACGCATCCTCACCCGCGCGGGGCGCTCGATTTCGTCGATCACTCCCGGCATCGAAACGCTGCCCTCAGACTGCCGGGAGCGTTCCGGCGAGAACCAGACGATTTCGGGATCGATGTAGGTCAGCGGCCCGGGATCGCCCTCAAGGCGGATCACCATGACCCGCAGCAACACGCCAACATGGGGCGCCGTGATGCCGACACCCGGCGCGGCCGCCATGGTGTCGGCCAGATCCCGGGCCAGATCGCGGATCTCGTCCGTGACTTCGCCGACAGGCTCGGCCTTCCGCCGCAATCGGGGATCGGGAAAGCGGACGATGGGACGGACCGCCATCAGACGTAACGGCCGCGACGCTGGAGCACTTCGATCTTGTAGCCGTCGGGGTCCTGCACGAAGAAGAATTTTGCCAGCGGCCTGCCCTGGTGCGCCATCTCCCTCACAGGCGTCACGGATAGGCCGAGGCTTTCCATGCGCCGGTGCTCCGCGTCGAGGTCGGTGACCGACACGGCCAAATGCCCGTATCCGTCGCCGAGGGAATACGGCTGCGCCCTTCCATCGTTGATCGTGAGCTCGAGTTCGAACTCGTTATCAGGGCTGCGGAGATAGACCAGCGTGAAACCGTCGAAGGCGAACCGATCGGCGACGGCAAGGCCCAAGGCCTGTTCATAGAAATGGACCGATCGCTCCTCTTCGAGGACCCGGATCATGGAATGGATGGCCTTGGCCATGGTGACACCTCGCCCGCTCATGAGAGGCGGACGGGATATCAGCCCAACCCCCGCGACGGAAGGGCTGGCTTAGTGATTGTCCCGTGGCACGGCGGAGCCGCTCTTGCCGACGAGGAAGTCGAAATCCACCCCATCGTCCGCCTGAAGCACGTGGTCCACGTAGAGCTTGACGTAACCCCGCTCGGAATGGACCTGAGGGGGCGTCCAGGCTCCCCTGCGGCGATCCAGCTCCTCGGCCTCCACATGAAGATGCAGGCTGCGGGCCGCCACATCGAGGGTGATGAGGTCCCTGTTCTGGACCAGCGCCAGCGGACCGCCCGTCGCGGCTTCCGGAGCCGTGTGAAGCACCACCGTGCCGTAAGCCGTTCCCGACATCCGGGCATCGGAAATCCGGATCATGTCCGTAATCCCCTTCTTCAGGATCTTGGGCGGCAGGGGCATGTTGCCGACCTCCGCCATCCCCGGATAGCCCTTCGGCCCGCAGTTCTTGAGAACCATGATGCAGGTCTCGTCTATGTCCAGCGCATCGTCGTTGATGCGCCCGTGCAGATCTTCGATCGACTCGAACACGACGGCCCGGCCGGTGTGGTTCATGAGATGCGGCGAGGCGGCCGAGGGTTTGATGATGGCGCCGTTGGGCGCGAGGTTGCCCCGCAGCACCGCGATGCCGCCGTTGGGCTTGAAGGGCTGGTCGAACGGATGGATCACCTCCCGGTTCCAGCACTCCACATCCTTGTTGTTCTCCCAGATCGTGCGCCCGTTGACGGTCACCGCGTCCTTGTGGAGAAGCCCCTGCTCGGCCAATTCCCGCAAGACAACCGGCAACCCGCCCGCCTCGAAGAAATCCTCCATCAGGAAGCGGCCTGAGGGCATCAGGTCGACTAGGCAGGGCACGTCGCGTCCGAGGCGATCCCAATCGTCGAGGCTGAGATCGACGCCGATGCGGCGCGCCATGGCGATCAGGTGCACCACCGCATTGGTGGAGCCGCCGATGCCGCCGTTCACGCGGATGGCGTTCTCGAAGGCTTCACGGGTGAGGATCTGCGACAAGGCGATGTCCTGCTTCACCATCTCGACGATCCGCCGTCCGGCCTCGCGGGCGAGCAGCGCCCGGCGCGCGTCCACGGCCGGAATGGCGGCGTTGCCCGGCATACCGACGCCCAAGGCCTCGACCATGCTGGCCATGGTGGAGGCGGTGCCCATGGTCATGCAATGCCCCTGCGAGCGGTGCATCGAGGCTTCCGCCTCGTAGAAATCGTCGAGGGTGATCTGGCCAGAACGCAGCTGCTCGCTCATGGAGATCGTGTTGGTGCCCGAGCCGATGGCCTTGCCCCGGTAGAAGCCCCGCAGCATCGGGCCGCCGGAAATACCGATGGTGGGAAGATCGACGCTGGCTGCGCCCATCAGGAGGGCCGGCGTGGTCTTGTCGCAACCCATCATCAGCACGACGCCGTCGAGCGGATTGGCCCGGATCGACTCCTCCACGTCCATAGACGCGAGGTTCCGGTAGAGCATGGCGGTCGGGCGCAGCATGGTCTCACCCAGCGACATGACCGGAAACTCGAGCGGGAACCCGCCCGCGTCGAGGATGCCCCAGCGCACGTGCTCGGCCAGGGTTCGGAAGTGCGAGTTGCAGGGCGTCAATTCGGACCAGGTGTTGCAGATGCCGATGACCGGACGTCCATCGAACTGATCCTGCGGAAATCCGCGATTCTTGAGCCAGGAGCGGTAGTAAAACCCCATCTTGTCCTTGCGCGCGAACCAGGCTTGGCTGCGGAGGGGCTTTTTGGTGGTCATGATGCTCATCTTCCAGGCGCGCCGAAAAGTGGGATAGGTTCAGATGGCCTTGACTCGCACGAGAATGTTCTCGCCGGGAGCCGTTTCGACCGGATTGCGCAACGGCTGACCGAAGCCTTCAGCCTCGATCTCGAACACGTCGCCCGGCTCGGTGCGGATACCATCGGCAAAGCTCAAGGTGGCGGTGCCGAAATAATGCACATGCACGTCGCCTGGTATCCGGTGCTCGCGGTACTTGAAATGATGGTGCTCCAGGTTCGCGAGGCTATGGGACATGTTGGCCTCGCCGGTCAGGAAAGACTTTTCCCAGATCACCTCGCCGCCGCGGCGGATGCGACTTGTGCCGCGAATATCCGCCGGCGGTTCCCCCAAACGCAGTTCGGGCCCGAAGGAGCTCTGGCGCAGCTTCGAATGGGCGAGCAGCAGGTAGTTCTGGCGCTCCGTCACGTGGTCCGAGAACTCGTTGCCGAGGGCAAACCCGAGACGCACCGGCGTGCCGTCGGGGGCGATCACGTATAGGCCCGCCAGCTCCGGCTCCTCGCCGCCATCCTCGCCGAAAACCGGAGAGATCAAAGGCTGCTCGGGCGCGACCACGAAGGAGCCGTTGCCCTTGTAGAACCATTCCGGCTGCGCACCGATCTTTCCCTCGCCCGGTCGTCCCTCTGCCAAGCCGGAGCGGAACATTTTCATCGAATCCGTGAGGTCGGTCTCCTTGACCTCCGTCTTGTGCATCTTGTCGCGCGTGTCGGCGCTGCCGAGGTGGGTCAGACCCGTACCCGTCACATGGCAACGGGAGGCGTCCGGGTGTGTGATCGGGGGCAGCAAGCGCTTCTCATCGATCACGGCCGCGTAGCTCGCTTCCTCGCCGCCCCGGTGCTTCTCGGCAGCCTCCGCGAGAGTGATCTCCTTCTCGATCGCCTTCATGGCCAGTTCATAGATGCTCGACACGCCTTCAAGGATCTGGAGCGCATCCTCCGACACGATGCCAGCCTTCTGGTGGCCCTGCTTGTCGAGGAACTGGACGAGGCGCACGGACATGGGTTTTCGATCCTTACGAAACTGGAGATGACTGGATGCCGGAGTCCGCCGATCAGGCGGACTTCTTCTTGTTGTAGACGTCGGCGGTGACGGCGGCCAAAAGCACGAGACCTTTGATGACCTGCTGATAATCGATACCGATGCCCAGGATGGACATGCCGTTATTCATGACGCCCATCACGAAGGCTCCGATGACGGCGCCGGTGACCTTGCCGACGCCGCCATAGGCGGAAGCGCCGCCGATGAAGCAGGCCGCGATGACGTCGAGTTCGAAGCCGAGGCCCGCCTTAGGGGTCGCGGTGTTGAGACGCGCCGCGAAGATGAGGCCGGCGAGCGCCGCCAGCACGCCCATGTTCACGAAGGTCAGGAAGGTGAGGCGTTCGGTCTTGATGCCGGAGAGCTTGGCGGCCTTCTCGTTGCCGCCGAGCGCGTATATCCGCCGCCCGATGGTGGTTCGGTTGGTTACGAAGGCATAGAGCGCCACGAGGGCGAACATGATGATGAGCACGTTCGGCAGGCCGCGGTAGGTGGCAAGCAGGTAGGCAAAGCCGATGATGAGGAAACAGAGCAGAGCGTTCTTGAACACGAAGAACCCGAACGGCGCCGTCTCGACCGTATGCTTCTGCTGGTTAACCCGGGAGCGGAATCCGAAGTAGACCAGCGCCGCTGCCGTGATCACGCCGAGCAGGAGCGATGTCAGGCTAAGGCCTTCCACCGAGAATGCATCCGGGATGAAGCCGGAGCTGAGCTTCTGGAAGGTGGGCGGGAACGGACCCACGGACTGCCCACCGAGGAGCGACAGGGTCAGGCCCTTGAAGACCAGCATCCCGGCCAGCGTGACGATGAAGGACGGCACCTTGAGATAGGCCACCCAATAGCCCTGCGCCGCTCCGATGAGGCCCCCGACCACGAGACAGATGATGGTGGCAGGCACATAATGCATGCCGAACTTCACGATGAGCACGGCCGCAAGACCGCCCACGAAACCGACGACCGAGCCCACGGACAGGTCGATGTGCCCGGCCACGATGACCAGCAGCATGCCCAGCGCCATGATGACGATGTAGCTGTTCTGCAGGATCAGGTTCGTGAGGTTGAGGGGCCGCAGCAGGGTGCCGCCGGTCATCACCTGGAAGAAGGCCATGATCAGCAGGAGCGCCACCAGCATGCCGTAATCGCGGAAATGGGTCTTTAGGAAGCTCCCATAGGATTCCCGCTTCTCGCCCGCGATCTCGTCCGAAACCCTGGTATCCATCCTAATGCCTTCCCGCCTTGACGATGGCGTGCATGATCCTCTCCTGGGACGCTTCCGCCGCCGCGAATTCGCCGATGAGGGCTCCCTCGTTCATGACGTAGATGCGGTCGCACATGCCCAGAAGCTCGGGCATCTCGGAGGAGATCATGAGGACGCCTTTTCCGGCATCCGCCAGATTGTTGATGATGGTGTAGATTTCGTACTTCGCCCCGACATCGATGCCGCGCGTCGGCTCGTCCAGGATCAGGATCTTCGGATCGGCGAAGAGCCATTTGCTCAGCACGACCTTCTGCTGGTTGCCCCCCGACAGGTTCACGGTCTGCTGGTAGATGTTGGAGGACCGGATGCGCAGCTTGCCCCGGTAGTCGTTCGCGACGGCCATCTCGCGGATGTCGTCGATCACGAGGGCGTTGGCCACGCCCTCCAGGTTCGCGAGCGTCACGTTCTTGCGGATGTCCTCCTCAAGGATCAGGCCGTAGGTCTTCCGGTCCTCGGTCACGTAGGCGATGCCGTTGTCGACGGCCCGGCCGACGGTGGAGGTATCGATCTCACGACCGTTCAGAAGCACTGTCCCGCTGATGTTCTGGCCCCAGGTGCGGCCGAACAGGCTCATGGCCAGTTCCGTCCGGCCGGCGCCCATGAGGCCGGCGATACCGACGATCTCGCCTTTGTTGATATGGAAATTGACGCCCTTCACCACTTTTCGGTCCGCATGAAGCGGATGGTAGGCGGTCCAATCCTTCACCTCGAAAATCCGCTCGCCCACGCGAGGTTCGCGATGGGGATAACGGTCGGCCATGGCGCGCCCGACCATCCCGCGGATGATGCGGTCCTCGCTGATGGCCTCCCGGTGGCAGTCGAGGGTCTCCACGGTGGTTCCATCCCGCAGCACGGTGATCGAATCCGCCACTTTGGAGATTTCGTTCAGCTTGTGGGATATCAGAATCGAGGAGATGCCCTGGGCCTTGAACTCCAGAAGCAGGTTCAGGAGCGCGTCGCTGTCGCTCTCGTTCAGGCTGGCCGTGGGCTCGTCGAGGATAAGGAGCTTCACCTTCTTGGACAGGGCCTTGGCGATCTCCACGAGTTGCTGCTTGCCGACGCCGATGTCGGTCACGAGCGTATCGGGAGCCTCCTTCAGGCCGACCTTCTTCAGAAGCGCCTTCGTCTGCGCGAACACGAAAGACCAGTCGATGACACCGAAACGGGCCTGCTCGTTCCCGAGGAAAATGTTTTCGGCAATGGACAGAAGCGGTACGAGCGCCAGTTCCTGGTGGATGATGATGATCCCGAGCTTCTCGCTGTCCGCGATGTCCCGAAACCGGCGTTCCTCGCCCTCGAAACGGATCTCTCCCGTATAGGAGCCGTACGGATAAACCCCGCTCAGCACCTTCATGAGGGTCGATTTGCCGGCGCCGTTCTCCCCCACCAGGGCATGAATCTCCCCAGCCTTGACGGCGATGTTGACGTCGTCCAGCGCCTTGACGCCTGGAAACGTCTTGGTGATCCCGCGCATTTCAAGGATCGCGTTCATGCACTCGCTCTCAGTTCCATTCATGCGAGCCTGGGCTCCCGCGTCATGGTGCGTGAGCCCAGGCATCATGCCTTACTTGAACTGGTCTTCCTTGTAGTAGCCGCTGCCCACCAGGACTTCCTTCCAGTTGGAAGCATCCACGCTCACGGGCTTGAGGAGATAAGACGGTACGGTCTTGACGCCATTCTCGTAGGTCTTGGTGTCATTCACCTCGACGGTCTTCCCGGTCATCTGAGCGTCCACCATGTTGGCCGCCACCTTGGCGAGCTCGCGGGTGTCCTTGAATACCGTGGATGTCTGCTCCTTGGCGATGATCGACTTGATCGAGGGAACCTCGGCGTCCTGTCCGGTGATGACCGGCATCGGCTGCTTGGGTGTGCCGTAGCCGACGCCCTTCAGAGACGAAATGATGCCGATGCTCAGGCCGTCATAGGGCGACAAGACGGCATCCACCCGCTTGTCGTTGTAGTAAGCGCTCAGCAGGTTATCCATGCGGGATTGAGCCACAGCGCCGTCCCAGCGCAGGGTCGAAACCTTGTCCATCCCGGTCTGGCCGCTCTGGACCTTCAGCTTGCCGCTCTTGATGTAGGGATCGAGCACGGACATGGCGCCGTTGTAAAAGAAGTAGGCATTGTTGTCGTCCGGTGAGCCGCCGAACAATTCGATATTGAACGGACCCTTGCCCTCCTTCAGGCCCAGCGCCTTCTCGATGTAGCTCGCCTGCAGCACACCCACCTGGAAGTTGTCGAAGGTTGCATAATAATCGACGTTCTTGGAATTGCGGATCAGCCGGTCGTAGGAGATGACCTTGATACCCTTGTCGGCGGCTTGCTGGAGGGCGTCGGAGAGTGTCGTACCGTCGATGGCGGCGATCACGAGAACCTTCACGCCTTTGGTGATCATGTTCTCGATCTGCGCCAGCTGGTTCGGGATATCGTCCTCGGCGTATTGCAGATCGACCTTGTATCCCTTGTCCGTCAGGGACTTCACCATGTTGTTGCCGTCGTCGATCCACCGCGCGGAGGATTTTGTCGGCATGGAGACGCCGACGGTGCCTTTGTCCTGCGCGTGTGCGGCCGAGACCAAGCCCAGCGCCCCAAGCGCCAGCGCGGTCATTGCCAGCTTGATTCCCTTCATGCGTCTTCTCCAAGTTCGGCCCACCGGCTTATGCGGCCGTGCCATCGCTCGATTAATAATATTATATACAGAGGCGGCAAGATCGGTTCTGGGGCGTTGAAAATATCGGCATCGGCGCCTTCGCAAATTGTCTCGAAGAACGAAGGCCTTAGCTTTGCAACCTTGTTTGCCCCTCAGCCTAAAGGATGAGATCGCCGATAGGCGCCGTCACTCGGCCGTGAGGAGTACTTTGACGCTTTGCGATCGGTCGAGAGCGAGCCGGAAACCCTCCTCGGCAAGGGAGAGCGGGCGCTTGGCCGTTACGATGGAGAGCACGTCGACCCGGCCTTCGTCGATCAGGTGCACGGCCCGCGCGAACTCGTCTCCGAAGCGGAAAGACCCCTTGAGGTCGAGCTCGCGGGACATGATGGCGTTTGCCGGGATGGGCAGCGGACCCGCCGGGAGGTTTCCGATCTGCACGATCGTGCCGCCCCGCCTGACATTGCGTATGGCGGATGAAAGGCCCGCAACCGTGCCGGAGACCTCGAAGGCGACGTCGAAGCATCGATCGTCCGCCAGATCCTTCAGGGTCTCGTCGCCCTGCGCCACGTCCACGATGTGGTCGGCGCCAAGGCGTTGCGCGAATGCCAGGGGAGCGGCGGCGACGTCCACGACCGCGATCTCCGACAATCCGGCCAGACGCGCCGCCAGAACCGTCAGGAGACCGATGGGACCGGCCCCGAAAACGATACCCCGTTTGCCGTCCAAGGGGCTGGCCCGGTTTATCGCGTGAAGGCACACAGCCAGAGGCTCAGCCAAAGCTGCCGCCGCAAGGGGTGTGTCATCGGACACCTTCACGCATTGCGCCGGCACCACGTCGAAGACGGACGCGAAGCCGCCTTGCATATGCGGCTTCTTGGAGGCCGAACCCATGAAATAAATATTCTCGCACAGGTTCGGCCGCCCGTCCCGGCAACGGGCGCAGTGGCCACACCAGCGTGACGGGTTCACGGCCACCCGGTCGCCGACGGATACGCCCGTCGTTTCGCCACCAACCTCCAAAATCTCCCCGGCGATCTCATGACCGAGCGTCAAAGGGGTCTCGACGACGAAATCTCCCGTCCGGCCATGTCGAAAGTAGTGCATGTCGGATCCGCAGATGCCGCCCGCCGCAAAACGCACCCGCACCATGCCGGGATCGAGCGGCTCCAGTGGCCGTTCGATCATGCGGAGGTCTTCGGCGCCGAACAGGGTTGCCGAGAGAGCGGTGTCCATCACTTGGTCACTCCCATGGTGCGCGGAAGCCAAAGCGTCAACTCGGGAATGTACGTGATGGCGATCAACGCCAGCATCAGGGGCACGAGCCAGGGCAGGATCGCCATTGTGGTGCGCTCCACGGACAGTTTGGCGATCCGGGCCAGGACGAACAGGACCATTCCAAGCGGCGGATGCAACAGGCCGATCATCAGGTTGAGGGTGATGATGAGGCCGAAATGGATCGGGTCGATCCCGAGCTTCAGGACAATCGGCAGGAGGATCGGCACCAGGATGGTGATGGCCGCGATGGTGTCGATGAAGCAGCCCACGAACAGGATCAACAGGTTGGCCAGCAGCAGGAACACCCACTTGTTCTGGGTGATGCTCAAGATGGCGTCCGACAGGATCTGAGCAGCTTGGCTCACTGTGAGAAGCCAGGCGAAGATCGAGGCAGCGGTCACGATGAACAGGACTGACGCCGTGGTCTCGATAGTGTCGAAGGTCGCCTTCGCCAGGGTCTTCATGGTCATGGAGCGATAGCGCACCAGTCCGAGGAAGAGCGACCAGATTACCGCCGCCACCGCCGCTTCGGTCGGCGTGAAGAGACCGAGCGTCATGCCGCCGATCAGGATTACGGGCGCCATCAGAGCCATGACGGCGGAGAAGTCGAAATACCAGTCCAGTGCCAGCAGCACGACGAGCGCGATGCCGATGGAAACGTTGGTGGAGAGGCCTGCCAGAGTCATCAGCCAGATCGCGACCGGGAACATGAGGACGATCGCGACCTCAAGGGTGGCGCTGCCGAGCTGGCTCCAGGAGAATGGGCTGTCGCTGCCCCAGCCGTTGCGATGAGCGAAGAACGCCACGGTGGCCATCATCAGGAGCGTCATGAGGATGCCCGGAATCAGGCCGCCGAGGAAGAGCGCCCCGATAGAGACGTTGGCCATCATGCCGTAGATCACGAACGGCAAGGAGGGCGGGATGATTGGGCCCAGGGTCGCCGAGGCCGCCGTCACGCCTACGGCGAATTCCGTCGAGTAGCCATGGTCCTTCATGGCCTTGATCTCGATGGTGCCGAGGCCCGCCGCATCGGCGATGGCGGTTCCGGACATGCCGGAAAAGATCACCGACCCGATGATGTTCACCTGCCCCAGGCCGCCCTTCATCCAGCCTACCAGAGCGACCGCGAAGCTGTAGATGCGTCCCGTCACGCCCGCGATGTTCATGAGGTTGCCGGCCAAGATGAAGAACGGCACGGCCAGCAGCGGAAAGCTCTCGACACCCGCGATCATGCGCTGGGCTAGGATCACGTCCGGGGCCGTGCCGGACACGACGATGTAGAGCAGCGACGACACCGCCATCGAAAGGGCCACGGGAAGGCCCAGGATCAGGAGGAGAAGGAAGGAACCGATCAGAATCAGCATGAGGCTTGCCCAAGGCTATCGTGGTGGTGTGCGGCGGTCAGACGGTCACGGAGTCGAAGGCCTCCGGCCGCTCCAGGATGGAGTAGCCCCGCCGCCAGTTCTGGATGCCCACCTGGACGGAGCGGACGAACATCAGGATGAAGCCCAAGAAGACGCAGGCATAGACCCAGTTCTTCGGCATCATGATCGTCGTCATGGTCTCGTCGCCGACGATCTCCATGAACCGCCAGACAAGCCAGGCCGCATAGGCGAAAAAGACGGTGCGGACGATGTCGATAGCGGTCGACAGCCCTCTTGCGATTCCATGGGGCAGGTAGCGGAAGATCAGGTCCACGTGGATGTGCCGGTCGAGGCGCACGCACATGGAAGAGCCGAGGAACACCACTGCCACGAGGCAATAGGTGGCGATCTCCTCCGTCCAGGCGAGGGAGTCGTTAAGCACGTAGCGTGTGAAGAACTGCAGGAAGACCGCGAGCGCCATCAGCCAGAAGATCGCGAGCGTGGCCCAGTCTTCGACCCCGTACAGGCTGAGATCGGCATCGGGCGCCGGCTCATCGAAAACCTGCGCCAGCTCCTCGGCGGTCACTTCCGTATGAACTTCCGGCTTCATCTTGCCCCCTCCCGGTTGGCTCATGCTACGCCCTCCCCCTTGGGAAAAGCCGGAGGCGATGGGCCTCCGGAAGGTGGGAGAAGATGGTGGCGGGGCGGCCGCGCCCCGCCGAACACGGAAGCGATCAGCTTGCCGGATCGCTTTTGATCGCCTGGATGGCGTCGTAGTCGGACTTGCGATAGCCGAAGGACTCGAAGCTCACATTCTTCAGAACGGTCTGCTTGAAGTCCTCCTTGTCGACCTCGCTCACGTTCAGGCCCTTCTCCTTGAAGAAGCCGACGAGCTCCTTCTCCTTGGCTTGGATCTCCTTGGTGGCCCGCGTCGCGGCTTCCTGGGCGACCTCGGTGAAGATCTTCTTGTCCTCGTCGGACAGCTTCTTCCACAACTGTGAGGACACGACCGTGTTCAGGTGATCGACGATGTGCCCGGTGAGCGCGATGTTCTTCTGCACCTCGTAGAACTTCTTCGCCTCGATGGTGGTGAGAGGGTTCTCCTGCGCTTCCACGGTGCCGTTCTGGAGCGCCAGGTACACTTCCGCGAAGGCGATGGGCGAGGTGTTCGCCCCGCAGGCCCGCGGCATGGCCAGATAGGCCGGAACGTCAGGCACACGGATCTTCAGGCCCTTCAGATCGGCACAGCCCTTGATGGGCTTGTTCGACGAGGTGTGGCGCGCGCCGTAATAGGTCACGGAAAGGATCTGGTGGCCCGTCTTGTCGGTGTAACCCTTGGCAAGCTCCTTGAACACGTCGCTCTTGGTGTAGGCCAGGAGGTGGTTCGAGTCGCGGAAGACGTAAGGGTAGTAGGTCACCCCGATGGGCGGATAAGCGCGAGCCGCGAAGCTCGATCCCGAGATGATCATGTCGACAGAGCCAAGCGACAGGCCCTGGTTGATATCGGTTTCCTTGCCGAGCTGGGAGGCCGGATATACGTCGATGGAGTAGCGCCCGTTGGTGCGTTTGGCGATCTCGCCGGCGGCCCAGACGGACTGGGTGTGGAACGGCTCCGAGGTTTCATAGACATGGGCCCATTTGAGCTTCGTCTGGGCATCGGCGGCACCGGCCGTGACCGCGAGGCCGATTGCGGCGGCAAGGATTGCGGACCATTTCATCGTCATCTTTGCTTCCTCCTGGTGGTTTTGGTTGGCAGGGTCTGCGGATCCTCCGCCTGCCTGCTGTGGCCGGGCGCCGGGCCCGTTCCTGGCGGGGAGGACGGAGCCTCCCCGAAGCCTCGCGTGAAGCGCTCGGCCGAGAGCTTCAGGTGGCGACGCATGGCCGCTTGAGCCGCCCCGGCGTCGCCGCTCGCGATCGCGTCGCGGATGGCCCTGTGCTCATCGAGCGCTTGCCGCCACGTATTGGCATTCTCGAAATAACTGGCGAGCTGCTGAAAATACGGGTTGATCCGCTGGTCGAACAACTGTCCCACGAAGCGGGCCAGCACGCCGTTCTCGATGGATGCCGCGATGGCGACGTGAAACTCGCGGTCAAGTTCGATCCATCGGCTGTCCGCGCCGTTGCGTCCCATGCGGTCGAGAATGTCGTCGAGAACCCGCACGTGGAAGGATTTGGCAAGTCTGGCGGCCTCTCCGGCCACGGAGGATTCCACGATCTCCCTGGCATGAAGGACCTCGAACGGACCCTCCGGGGGCTCGACGGATTTGCGCCAGGGGATCCGCCGCGCCGATGTCTCCAGAACGTAGATCCCCGACCCGACGACGATCCGCACCAAACCCTCGACCTCGAGGGCGATAAGCGCCTCGCGAACGCTGGGGCGCGACACGCCGAGGCTGTCCGCGAGTTCGCGCTCCGACGGCAGACGTCCGCCCACGGGAAACTCACCGTTCTCGATCAGTTCGCGGAGCTGATCGGCGATCTGGCGGTAGAGTCGACGCGGTTCGACGGCCTTGAGCGGCAAGGGCCTCTCCTGCAAACGTTCCCATCCCTGGCGCCGTCGTTGCGGCGGGGCCCCAACTTGAAAGTGGTCTGGCCAATTGACCAAATTAGGCCGCCGCAACCGTCGCGTGTCAAGACGTTCGACTGCAAGAAGGTATTCGACTTGCGTCTACTGAATTCTATTGCTTCGCAGCCGCCGCAACTGCTTGCGAATGCTTGACGCATCCGCAGCAATTTCAGGCTTGGATCGTCGCGGATTTCACCGCGTTTCTGGAGAACGAATTGCTTGAGCCGCATGATCGTCTCAAGTCGACATGGCCCCGCCTCCGGATCGGACCGAGCGGGAGACCAGAGCATGGCCGACGCTAGAAGCCCTTTTGCCGCCGCGAGCCGATAGCGAGCTTTTCGACGAGGTCACCCGTGATGGGCCGACTAGCCGAGAACGTAATCCCGGTCTTGCTCGCCTTGAGTTTGGATGCTGCGATCTCGTCGGCATGGGCGGCAATCGCAGCGGGGTCGACATACAGCCCGCATTGCTTGCTGAAGGCCGCGTAACCCGCGATGATCATGCCGTCGATCTGAAATCCGGGCATATCGTACTTGATGACTGCCTCCGCATCCGGCAGCGTCCGCGCGAGCTGGTCTCGAACTTGGACCAGCATGACCCTTAGATGCTCTGGTGCGGCAGCGATATAGGCGTCATGGTCGAGGGGCTTCGTCATCCCGGAACTATGGCGTCCTGGAGCCCTGAAGGCAACATATCGCCAGGACCGTCCCGGTTAGGGCGACGCATGATCCCTGCCGGCCAGGTGAGGAACGCGGGAGGCCGTCAGTCGAGGAATGTCACGGTCGTTCCCTTCTTGACCATCTTGGCAAGCGCCTCGACGTCCCAGTTCGTCAGGCGCACGCAGCCTTGCGAATAGGCCTTGCCCACCTTGTCGGGGTCGGGGGTACCGTGGATGCCGAAGGAGTCGATGGAGAGATCGATCCAGGTGGAGCCGACGGGATTGTTGGGGCCAGGCTTGACCACGAATTTCTCCTTGGCCTTCACGCCCTTGAATTTGTAATCCGGATTGTAGGTGTATGTCGGGTTGCGGGCGATGCCCTGCACCTTGTGAGACCCGCTTGGAGCAGGTTTCTCTTCGCTGCCGATGGACGCGGGATAGACCGCGATCAGCGAGCCGTCCTCGCCCAGGGCGCGCAAGAGGTGACGGCCTTTGTCGACTTCAATTTTCGCGACTTTCCCGTCATGTTCGGCGCGGCTTGCCAATACGTTGGCCACCACGATAGCCGTGCCCGCCTTGTCGAAAGCCTTGCCGGGATTGAGTGCTTTCAGCAGGTCCTGGTCCATGTGAAAGCGCTCGGCCAGCATCTCGGCCGGAGACGTGTAGGAGAGGCGCTCGAGACCGGCCTGCTCCTCGAGGCCATCCGGAATCTTTTCGACGAATGGACCTTTCAGGTCCTCGTCGGTGATGGTGTATTCGGTCACGACGGGATCGGACGAGGTCTCGTTCAGCTTGGACCAGACGGCTTCGTCGATTTTTCCGTCGTTGCGGGCGTCGCGGGCCTCGCCGAAGGACCGGAGCGCGTTCCGCAGATTATCTCCGTCATGTCCGTCCACGACGCCGGGCGAGAAGCGGGCCCTGTCGAGCAGGACCTGGGCCTTGAGGATGACCGGATCGATCTTTCCTTTTCCGGCGTTCGGTTTGGTCGAGAAGGTGGCTTGATTGATGGTGTCGGGCGCCAGCCCTTCGGAACCCGCCGCCCAAGCCGAACCGATCCCCATGGCGAAAGCCGCAATCCAAACCATACGCTTCATCCGACACTCCATCCTTGCGCCGACATAAAGAAGCGAGGCCGCCGCCGTGTTCCCTCGCCCTACTGGCAAATCCGGTAATCGCCCTTCCGCTCCCGCAGGTCGAGGTGGAGGTGGTTCCCGTGCGCCTCATCGGATCCGGGTCCGAGCACGGTGGTGAACACCTTGCAGGCCTCCGAACGGACGCTTTCCTGAAAGGCCGCCTCGGGCGAGTCGATCTTCTGGAAGTCCACCGTGAGCGCTTTGCGCTTGGCGAACTCAAATCCCATGATGTCGACGCCGTTGCCGAAGGCATGCTCGCTGAGCTTGCTTCCCGAGGTCTGGTTCCGGCACTGATAGGAGGTGCCGATCGCCAGTTTCGTGACGGAGGTCTGGAAGGCCTTGTCAGCCTGCGCCTTCACGGAATCGCCGGTCCAGCGTGCGAGCGCCTCCGCGAGCGGACAGGTCATCAGGGAGGCAGGCGACAGAGCGATGCCCCCCGGCAATTGGGACACCATGACGGGGTTTCGCACGCTGCAGGCCTCGTCACGAACGGGCGGCCGGGTCTCGAATTTGATGCCGAGGGCCGTCAGCCTGTCCCGGCAGGCGGCATCCTCGGCGAGTTGCTCCTTGTCGGGCGGTGCGGCGTCCGTGGGTTTCGCGTCATCCGCGCGCTTGCCGGAATCCTTTACGGCGTCTCCGGTTGGCTCAGCCGGCTTCACGGCGGGGCGATCCGGGCGCGGCGGGGGCAGCGGTGGCGACGCCGGCTGGGCAAAAACTGGCCCAGCGGCGACCATGAGCAAGAGCGCTCCAGCGCCGATCCGTCCGAGGCCCAACCTCATGCCGCCTCCCCTGTCTCCCCCGATAATTATGGCGCGTGCCCCCGCCCTCAAGCCCAAACCTTATGCCTAAGCCTGACGCCCAAGCGGAACCATTGGGAACGGCTGCCGGTTCTCGGTTGGACGGGAGACATGGGCCGGGCATGGCGTCGGATATGGTGCAACTGCTGAAGACGGCTTTCATCGGTTGGTGGAACGACCGGGCCATGAGCCTTGGGGCGTCCATCGCATTCTTCACCGTGTTCTCGCTTGCGCCGATGCTCCTGGCCGCCATCGCGGTGGCCGCCCTCGCCTTCGGGCGCGAGGCCGCACAGGGCGCCATCGTGACGGAGTTGGGCGGATTGATCGGCGGATCGTCCGCTGCCGCGATCGAAGCGCTGATCGTCAGCGCCAGCAATGTGGGCTCGGGCATCGTCGGCACCGCCATCGGACTGACAACCTTCCTTCTCCTGGTCACGGGCGCAGTGGTGGAACTCCAGGACGATCTCAACATCATCTGGAAGGTGAAGGCCCCCGAGGCTTACGGCATCATGGCCTTCATCCGGACCCGGCTCCTCAGCCTGGCCTTCGTGCTGGGCATCGGGTTCCTGCTGATGGCCTCGCTCATCATCGATACGGGCCTGTCTGCGCTCGGCGCCTATCTCGAAGCGGGCTTTTCCGGCGCGAAGACGGTGCTGTGGGTTCTCAACAGCCTCGTGGCCTTCGCCGTCTCCACCCTGCTCTTCGCCATGATCTTCAAGGTCCTGCCAGCCGTGCGCCTGACATGGCATGACGTCGCCGCCGGGGCCGTGGTGACGGCCCTGTTGTTCACCATCGGCAAGTTCCTGATCGGGTACTACCTGGGGCGGAGCGGCGTCGCATCCGCCTACGGAGCCGCCGCGTCCATCATCACGATCCTGCTCTGGATCTACTACTCGGCTCTCATCCTGCTCTTCGGAGCCGAGTTCACCAAGGCCTACGCGGAAAACCGGGGCAGCCGCCGCGACAAGGCTCACCACCCCTCCGACGAGGCCAATCCGGTCGAGCGGGCGGCGCCAGCCCTCGCGCTTCAGTCGAACAGGCCAACCAGCAGTTCATAGGAGCGCTTGCGTGCGGCGTGGTCGTGCACCGCAGCCGTGATCATGAGCTCGTCGGGCTCAGTCGCCTCGATCAGCGGACGCAGCAATTCGCGCACCGTATCGGGACTGCCGACGAAGAGACGCTCCCGGTTCCGGCGGACGAGGGCGCGCTCCGAATCGCTGTAGGGATAAGCCAGCGCGTCATCCGGCCTCGGAATGGGGCCGAACTCGCCCCGCATCCGCAGAACGAAATTGTAGTCCGCGCTGGAAGCGAGGCGCTCAGCCTCTTCGTCGGTCTCGGCGCAGATCACGGCCGTGGCCAGGATGGCATGCGGTGTCTCGCGCCACTGGGAGGGTTGAAACCCACGGCGGTAGCTCATCATGCTGTCTTCAGCGTCATGGTTCGCGAAATGATGCGCGAAGGCGAATCCCAGGCCGAGCCTCGCCGACAGATGCGCGCTGTAATCGCTCGACCCCAGCAGCCAGATCGGCGGCAAGGGCACTCCGGACGGCATGACCTCGATCTTCCGGAACGGATGGCCGTCCGGGAAGGAGCGTGTCTCGAGGAGCATGAGTTCCTGCAGGCGCTCCCAGAAATCGTCCCGCCCGCGCTCCTCCTGCAGGCGGCGCAAGGCATAAGAGGTGACCGGATCCGTGCCGGGAGCGCGTCCGAGGCCGAGGTCGATGCGCCCGGGATACAAGGCCTCGAGTAGCTTGAAGCGCTCGGCGACCATGAGAGGGGCATGGTTCGGCAGCATCACGCCTCCCGATCCGACGCGGATGCGTTCCGTCACGGCCGCGATCTGGCCGATCATGATCTCTGGCGCTCCGCTCGCCACGGAGGGCAGGTTATGGTGCTCGGCCACCCAGAACCGTGTGTAGCCAAGCCCATCCACGTGTGAGGCCAGATCGAGGGTGTTGCGCAGGGCATCGGCGGGCGTCGAGCCGGCAGCCACGAAGGAAAGGTCGAGAACGGACAGAGGCAGCATGATGGTTTCCGATGGGGCCGCACGGGCCGATCCCCCGCATATAGGCATCCCTGCCCTGCTCAGGCATGGCCTTGCGGAATGGCTGCCCTGCCACAGATCGTCTCCGTCACAAGGAGTGCGATATGGAACACCGTCAACTCGGCCGCTCCGGCCTCACGGTACCGACGCTTTGCATCGGCAGCAACGTTTTCGGCTGGACGGCCGACGAGACTACGTCCTTCAAGGTACTGGACGCGTTCGCCGAGGCAGGCCTCACGTTCATCGACACGGCCGACGTGTATTCGAGCTGGGTGCCGGGCCATAAGGGCGGCGAGTCGGAGACCATTATCGGGAAGTGGATGAAGGAGCGCGGCAATCGCGATAAGGTCATCCTGGCCACCAAGGTAGCGTCCGAGATGGGACCGGGCCGCAAGGGGCTGTCGAAGGCGTATATCCGCTCCGCCGTTGAGGAGTCCCTGAAGCGTCTCCAAACCGACCGGATCGACCTCTACCAGTCGCATTGGGACGACCCGGACACGCCGCAGGAGGAGACGCTCTCGGCCTACGCGGACCTGATCCGCGACGGGAAGGTGCGGGCCATCGGGGCGTCGAACTTCACGCGGGAGCGGCTCGCCTCAGCGCAGCAGATCAGCGCGAAGGAAGGATTGCCGCGTTACGAGAGCCTCCAACCTCTCTACAATCTGTATGACAGGTCCGAATACGAAGCGGACCTCGAGGGCTATTGCCGGGAAAACGAGATCGGGGTCATTCCCTATTACGGCCTCGCGAGTGGCTTTCTCACAGGCAAATACCGTTCGGAAGCGGATTTCGGCAAGAGCCAGCGCGGCGGACGGATGGAAAAGTACCTGAACGACCGGGGGCGTCGGATCCTGGCAGCGTTGGATGCGGTCTCGCGGAAGCATGGAGCGAACCCAGCCCAGGTCGCCCTCGCCTGGCTCATGGCCCGGCCGGGCCTGACGGCCCCGATCGCCAGCGCGACGTCGGTGGAGCAGACCCGGGACCTGATCGCATCAACGCAGCTCAAGCTAGACGGCGAAGACGTCGAGGCCCTCAACCGCGCGTCCTCCTGAGGCCTACAACGAAGCGGGGCCATCAGCCCCGCTCCGGCACTGGTGAGCCGTTATTTCTGGTGCTGGCCAGGATCGCGTTGGCCCTGCTGGGACTGCTTGTTAGCGTCCTGCTGACGGCCTTGCGGGTTGCCCATCGGCTTGTTGGGCTGATTCCCCTGCTGCTGCTGGCTGCCTTTGTTCTTCTGGGTCTGATCGTTTTGATGCTGAGCCATGACGGTTCCTTTCGTCTGTGGACCCAACCCCAGTTACCAACAGCCTTCGGGTTCGGAGGTTCAAGCTTCGCCAGAAATTTAACCTCTAAGCGCCTCAGGAATATCGCTTAACATCCCTGACAAATGCCGCGGCGCACCTTCTCGTCGATCCGCCGCGCCTGGCGGTCCAATTCGCGCTCCCGATCCGTCTTCTGGGGCTCCAGCGTCGCGCCGCCTGTTGCCCGCCCACCACCGCCCGGACCGACGCCTCCCGCAGCATCCGACCCGCCGGCCCGGTTGACGGCACCGGTGGCGGAATTGCCCGTCGCGGGGCTGCCGCTGCTCCCTTCCGTGCCGGGCGGAGGGGTCGGCGCCGACAATGTGCTCGGGGCAGAACCCGGAGAACCCACCCCAGAACCTCCTGGCGTTCCCGAAGTGGCGCCCGCCGAACCGGGTGACCCTACGGAACTTGAAGAGCCGGAAGACCCACCAGAAGACCCGCCCGAGCCGCCAGAACTGGAGCCTCCGCTCTGGGCCAGAGCCGACCCGGCCAGGGCCAGCGTGGCGATCATGGCTGTCGTCGCAAACAGGCGCATCGTTCTCAATCCCGGAAATCCATCGATGACCGTCAACGTCTTGGCTGGCCCAGAGTTGCAGGCCGCCAAACAGCCAAGGTCACTGGGCCGTCGGGATCCAGGACCTGCGGCGGCCCTTGATCGAGGCCATGGGAGGCAAGGACCTCCTCGGCGCTCATCCCCCGGTCGCAAGCTTCGAACAGGGCAATGCCCCCGCGCAGGCGTGAACCATGGGCGCGGGATAGGTGGAATGCGTCGTATCCGATGGCGAGAAAGAGATCGAACACTCTCTTGCCGCCCGGCACCGCCACCCGCCCTCCTTGGGGCAGGACCGTCTCGGCCACGCTGTCCCAGGACAGGGCCGATGGGTTCCACCACCAAGCGTCTGGCCGTTTCTCCAGGCCAGTGGCGGCAGAGGACAGGACGAGCCTGGGGCGGTTGCGTCGGTTGGGATTGGCCTCATGCCCAAGACGTCCGAGCGCGCTCAGGTCGGCTTCGTCGAGCCCGGCCTGGAAATAGGCCCAATCGGCTTCGTTGCGCAGGACGTCCGGCATCCGGCCCCCTTCATCCGCGATCCGGTCGTCATCCGTCACGATGGCATAGCCATGAATCTCGATACCGCTCACCTGGGCTCCTTCATGCGGGACTGTTCCGGCCCCCATAGAGGATGGCGGCTCGCATGAGAACGTAGAGAACACAAGCATTCAGCCCATGCCACAGGAAGTGGGTGCCGATGGGGATGGCCGCACAGGCTGCGGCGTCAGCGGACCGGAAGGCGAGAGACACCGCGAAGACGGAACCCGCGCCTGCGAGCGCAAGCCCAGGTCCTCGCCGGTCGAGGGCCAGACAGGCGAGCCCGACGCCGAAGAGCGCCAGGACGGCGGGAATGTACCCAACCGAGCCGTTCAGTCCCGGGCCTGACAAGAGCCCGAACCAGAGGCGGCCGAAGTTCATGTTGAAGATGACGAACGAACCGGTCGCGAGGCCTGCTCCTACCCGTCCGAGGCCGAGGTAGCGCCGCATCGCCAGGTAGAAATAGCCGTAGATGAACAGCCCGATGGGCACGACGTCAGCGAGCAGCGACCACCGGTTGGCCAAGGTGTGAAACAGAAAACTGCCGATCCCGACGCTGAAGGCGACTGCGATCAGGCACAGGCCGGGCCAGTCCCGCTCCTCCCTGCCCCGCCAGAGCAGGAAGGCGGCCAGTGCCGCCAGGATGAATGCCGCGTTGGATATTGCATTGAGTGGCTCGGCCCAGAACCCGACGCCGGCTCGCTCGCAGTAGTGATCGACAGGGGTAAGCCAGGATTCGGACATGACGGGGCAACCGTGGGGATGAAGGCGCGTTCCACCTTGCCAGCCCGCGATGAAAATCCCATGAAACGTGTGGAAGCCCAGCAGAGACAGAGCCAATGCGGATCGCCACCTGGAACGTGAACTCCATCAAGCAGCGCCTGGAGCATCTTGCAACCTTCGTGCGGAGCGCCGAGCCGGACGTGCTGTGCTTGCAAGAGCTGAAATGCATGGACGAGGCCTTCCCGCGGGCAGAAGTGGAGGGCCTGGGTTACAATGTCGTCACCCATGGCCAGAAGGCCTATAACGGCGTGGCGATCCTCTCGAAGAAGCCTCTAGAGGAGATCCGCCGGGGTCTTCCGGGAGACGAAACGGACGAGCAGGCCCGCTATCTCGAGGGCGTGGTCTCGACCGACGACGGCCGGGTCCTCCGGGTCGCGTCCATCTACCTCCCCAACGGCAACCCCATCGGCACGCCGAAATTCGACTACAAGCTCTCCTGGTTCGACCGCCTGACCCGGCACGCGGAGGGTCTCCTGACGCTCGAGGAGCCGCTGGTTCTGTGCGGGGACTACAATGTGATTCCCGAGCCCAAGGACGCCGCCAATCCGGATGGCTGGACCGGTGACGCGCTGTTCCAGCCCGAGAGCCGCGCCAAGCTGCGAACGCTGACGAGCCTGGGCCTGACCGACGCCGTCCGGGCCTGCAGCGACGGAGAGGGGCTCTATACCTTCTGGGACTATCAGGCGGGCGCATTCCAGCGGAATAACGGCATCCGCATCGACCACCTGCTTCTCTCGCCTCAGGCGGCCGACAGGCTCAGGACCGCTTCGATCCGCAAGGAAGTGCGCGGCTGGGACAAGCCGTCCGACCACGTGCCCGTGATGGTGGACCTCGATATCGACTGAAATCCGGGTTCAGCGCCGCTGCATGTATTGCTCGAGCATCGCCAGCGCGAGCTTGCGGTCGCTTTCTCCTGAGGCCGCGAAGGCCTGCTCGTACAGGTCCGAGATCCACTGCTCCTTGACCGGATCAGCGGCCTCGCGGGCGAGCGTCAGCCACATGAGGCCCCGCGCCCGCTGGCGGGAGACGCCCTGGCCGTTGAACAGCAGCCGCCCGAGCATGGCCTGCGAGGCGTGATGCCCCTTCTCGGCCGCGAGGTTGAACCACCGCGCCGCCATGCGGGAATCCTTCTCGACGCCCGTGCCCTCCATGTAGAGCCGCGCCAGGTTATACTGGGCGTTCGAGTCGCTGTAATACGTGGCCGCGTAGCTGAACATCTCCACGGCGCGGGTCGGATTGGCGCTCACGTAGGTGTTGCTGATGCCGTCGAGGAAATAGGTGCCGAGCGCCACGAACGCGCTCGCGACCACGGGGGCGTTGGGAGAATCCGGGCTCTCGTCGGCGTTCTGGTCCGCCAGCTTGGAAAAGAACTCGAACGCCTTCAGGTCGTCGTGCTGGACGCCGTCACCGTCCGCATACATGCGCCCGAGCTTCCAGAGCGCGAGGGTATGCCCCTGGCCAGCCGCATATTCCAGCGCCTGGGCGGCGCCGCGCTTGTCGCCCGCATTGTAGTCGCGGATGCCGTCGCGAACCGCCTCGCGGGCCGAGCTGTACTTGGAATTGGGCGCGAGCGGCGTCGGACGCGGGGCCGCGTCGAGGGCAAGGGCCGCCCCGGATCCGACCAAGGTGATGCCGAGCGCGGCGGCGATGAGACTAAACGTCCGCATAGGTTTCTTTTTCTGCGGCGCCGCCCGGATGGGTTACGGCCCCATCCCGCGCGGAACCGACGGTTTGTGCATATTTCCAGAGATAGCCGGAGGTCGCGGTCGTCTCGCGCGGGGACCACTCGGCCCGGCGGCGCGCCAGCTCCTCGTCGGACAACTCCACCTCGATAGTGCCCTCGATGGCGTCGAGAACGATCATGTCGCCGTCGCGGATCAGCCCGATCGGACCGCCCACCGCCGCTTCCGGCCCTACATGGCCGATGCAGAAGCCCCGCGTCGCCCCAGAGAATCGCCCGTCCGTGATGAGCGCGACCTTGTCGCCCATGCCCTGACCGTAGAGGGCGGCCGTGGTCGACAGCATCTCGCGCATGCCGGGGCCGCCGCGTGGACCCTCGTAGCGGATCACAAGCACGTCGCCTTCCTTGTAGGTGCGGCTGCTCACGGCCTCGAAGCAGGCCTCCTCGCCGTCGAAGCAGCGGGCCGGACCCCGGAATACCTGCTTCTCCACAGGCATGCCGGCCACCTTCACGATGGCGCCCTCGGGCGCGAGATTGCCGCGCAGTCCGACGACGCCGCCGGTCGGCGTGATGGGCCGGTCGGCGGGCCGGACCACGTCCTGGTCCGGGTTCCATTTCACGCCGGCGAGGTTCTCGGCCATCGTGCGGCCGGTCACGGTCATCTCGTCGCCGTGCATGTAGCCGTGGTCGAGGAGGGTCTTCATGAGGAGCGGGATGCCGCCGACCTCGAACATGTCCTTGGCCACGTAGCGGCCGCCGGGCTTCAGGTCGGCGATATAGGGCGTGCGCCGGAAGATCTCGGCCACGTCGAACAGGTCGAACTTGATGCCGATTTCATGGGCGATGGCAGGCAGGTGCAAGGCCGCGTTGGTCGAGCCCCCGGAGGCCGCCACCACGGTCGCGGCGTTCTCCAGCGCCTTGCGGGTGACGATATCCCGAGGGCGGATGTTTTGGCGGATGAGTTCCACCACCATCTCGCCCGCCATGGCGCAGAACCGGTCGCGGATCTCGTACGGGGCCGGGGCGCCGGCCGAATAGGGCAGCGCGAGGCCGATGGCCTCGGACACGGTCGCCATGGTGTTGGCGGTGAACTGGGCGCCGCAGGCTCCGGCCGACGGGCAGGCCACCTGCTCCAGCTCGGTCAGGTCCTCGTCGGACATCTCGCCGACGGAATGCTTGCCCACGGCCTCGAACAGATCCTGTACCGTCACCTGCTTGCCCCGGAAGGAACCCGGGAGGATCGAGCCGCCATAGATGAAGATCGACGGCACGTTGAGGCGGACCATCGCCATCATCATGCCGGGCAGGGACTTGTCGCAGCCCGCCATGCCCACGAGTGCATCGTAGGAATGGCCGCGCATGGTCAGCTCGACCGAATCGGCGATCACCTCCCGCGACGGGAGCGAGGCCTTCATGCCTTGATGGCCCATGGCGATGCCGTCCGTCACCGTGATGGTGCAGAACTCGCGGGGCGTGCCGCCTGCGGCCGCGACACCCTTCTTCACGGATTGGGCCTGGCGCATGAGGGAGATGTTGCAGGGAGCGGCCTCGTTCCAGCAGGTCGCGACGCCTACGAGCGGCTGGGCGATCTGCTCGCGAGTCAGGCCCATGGCATAGAGGTAGGAGCGGTGCGGGGCGCGTGCCGGTCCCTCCGTCACGTGACGGCTGGGCAACCTCGATTTGTCGATCAGGCGCGCATCCATGGACTCGTACTCTTCCCCAAGCACCCCTCACCCGGAGGACCCTCGGCGGCATATCTCTCTAGTTCCAAAAGGTTAGGAACCGGTGTGATCTGCCACGCACGACGCCGAACACGCAACGATCCTGAAGGGTGAGACAGGGCGGTCTCGGGGCCCGCATTCCTCAGGGGACGGATTGCCGTAAAGCGTTAGGTTTGAAGCACTTAATCCTGCCGTCCCAGGTGCTCCCGGTTTATGGCGGGATCGCGGCGGAGCTTGGGCCAAGAACGGCAAGATCAGGAAGGTTTGAGGGTGTTGCGCCGCAGCAACATTTTTCCGAGCGGCTGGGGGTGCCACGTATCCTCCGCCCCAGCGGGGAAGGTCGGATCGCACGAGCGACCGGGATGGGGGTTGAGACGTCGAAGCGCTCCATCGGTCGCGGGAGCACAAACCTCCTGACCGTCATGGCCGGGCTTGACCCGGCCCACTGGGCCACACGTCACAAGACGTGGATACGTGGCTCAAGGCCGCGCATGACGGCAGTACGAGCGATGTCATCGCTCAGCGGGGTCCCACCCTCATCCGAACGCTATCGCGCCCATCTTCCCGCAAGGGGGAAGGAACAAGGGCATCTATGAATTCGTGAAAGTCTCCGCGGCGGAGCGAGACTCAGCCCTTCGCGCGGATGACCGTGACCTCACGGACCGTGCCTGAGCCGCAGCGATAGGCGATGCCGCGGGTCAGCGCCCAATCTTCGGAGCGCTTTTCGAGGTAGAGGTGCGTACCGCCCATGGCCAGGGTCTGCTCCTGCATGCCGGCCAAGGGCGAGGCGAAACCGGGGCCTGTGGCCAGGATGGGGCTCACCTCGGCAAGGCGCGTGCAGTAGCGGATATCAGCTGGCGAATCGACGGTGTGGATCTGCTCGTCCGGCGACGGGCTGTAGGCGCAAGCCGAGGCCGAAAGAGCAATCAGGGTGGCGAAAAGGGCGCGCTGCATAGGTCCGTGATCCGCTGGTGACCGGTATTCAGCTTAAGCTTAGAGCATGAAGTGCCTCCGGCGAGAAGCCTCCCCGGCCCGACGGGCCGCTTTCCTGAGAGGGTGGTTCTAACCGGCCACAGGTCCGGCTGTTCATCGAGCAGGGTCGCGCACCGTCTCGGTGAGGCCGAAGATCTCCTCGAAAGCGGCGCGCAGGGCCAAATCCACCTCCGGCATCGACACGAGACGGCCGAGGTCGACGAAGCTCGTGACCCCGTGCTGGGAGACGCCGCAGGGCACGATTCCGGAGAAGTGCGATAGGTCCGGGTCCACGTTGAGGCTGATTCCGTGGAAGGTCACCCACCGGCGCACGCGGATCCCCATCGCGGCGATCTTGTCCTCGACGCCCGCACCTTTCTCGGGCCGCGCCACCCAGACGCCAACCCGGTCCTCCCGTCGCTCGCCTTTGACGTTGAAGGCGTCGAGGGTCCGGATGAGCCAAGCCTCCAGTGCCGCCACGTAGCGGCGCAGGTCGGGCGTGCGACGCTTTAGGTCGAGCATCGCATAGGCGACCCGCTGGCCGGGCCCGTGGTAGGTGAACTGCCCGCCTCGGCCGGTCTGGAAGACCGGGAAGCGGTCCGGCTCGATGAGGTCGGCGGACTGGGCCGAGGTGCCGGCGGTGTAGAGCGGCGGATGCTCGACGAGCCAGACCAACTCCCGCGCCGTGCCGTCCGCGATGGCGGCGGCGCGCGCTTCCATGAACGCGACGGCTTGCTCGTAAGGCGTCAGGCCGTCGGAGATCAGCCATTCGACCGGCGCGGCGCCCGCCGCCGCCCGGAGGGCCGTGTCGAGCTGATCGCGGTTTTGTGCCAAGGTCACTCTCGCTCGATGCCGGAGCGAAAAAATTCTGCCCCGATCCAAAAGAAAATATGAGCCGATTTTCGGTCCCGGAGGCCCCTGGCGCATCGTCCGCGCCACCTCCAGGTCCGGTTAAGCTCTTGTCCGCTCTTTCATTTATAACCGATTCAGCCGGGCGCAAGCGCATCCTGCAGGGGATTCAACACCGGGCTTGTGGCGGCCGGATCGATCTGCTAAAGCCCTCGCCTCGTCAGGGGAAACACCCTGATTTCAAAGTTCCGCGGCCATGGCGGAATTGGTAGACGCACTACCTTGAGGTGGTAGCGGGGAGACCCGTGGAGGTTCGAGTCCTCTTGGCCGCACCAAACTTTAGAGAGCGCCCGCAAGGGTGCTGCAAGCAAGGCTCCTTCGGGAGCCTTTTTTGTTGCCCGCACCGTTCGTGAGCCGGAAAACCAGCCTTGTTTCCTGGGCCTGGACAGGGCAGCTAGGCAGCGTTCGCGATTCCCTTCCGCCGCATCGCTCCCGCAAGGGTCCGCCCTAAAAGCCCCGTGGTCTCACCGTTCAAGGACAGGCTCATGCAGGACGTCAACGACCAGACGCCGCCCGAGGGTGCGGTCGCCGAGCCCATGGTCTTCCGCGACGAGAGCGGCGAATTGAACCGGGTCTACGTAGACACCGTCGCGGAGGCCATCGAGGCCTCCGACGCCGCGCGCCTGCGCGAACTCCTGGACGATGTGCACGAGGCCGATCTCGGCGACCTCATCGAGGCGCTGGCGCCCGACGAGCGGCCCCGCCTGATCGAACTCCTGGGGGCCGACTTCGATTTCACGGCCCTGACGGAGGTCGACGACGCGGTTCGCGAGGAGATCCTGGAGGAGCTGGAGACCTCCACCGTCGCGGAAGGCGTGCGAGACCTCGATTCGGACGACGCGGTCCGAATCCTGGAGAGCCTGGACGAGCAGGAGAAAGCCGAGGTTCTCGACCAGCTTCCGGCCCTCGAACGCGTGGCCCTGCAGCGCTCCCTCGACTATCCCGAGGAGAGCGCCGGGCGGCGGATGCAGACCAAGTTCATCGCCGTGCCGCCGTTCTGGACCGTCGGACAGACCATCGACTTCATGCGCGAGACTGACGACCTGCCGGAGACCTTCTACGAGATCTTCGTCATCGATCCCGCCGCCCGCCTTCTGGGCGCCGTGTCCCTGGACCGGCTCCTGCGCTCCAAGCGCCCGGTGACGATCCAGGAGATCATGGACGACGAGCCCGACCGCGTGGTGGCCACCCAGAACCAGGAGGAGGTCGCCCGCCTGTTCGAGCGCTACAACCTCGTCTCGGCTGCAGTGGTGGACGATTCGAACCGGCTCGTCGGCGCCATGATGGTGGACGACATCGTGGACGTGCTCGAGGAGGAGGCGGACGCCGACATCAAGCAGTTGGGCGGCGTCAACTCCGAGGAAGAGCTGTCGGACACGGTGCTCTACACCCAGCGCAGCCGCTTTCCCTGGCTGTTCGTGAACATGTGCACGGCGCTGGCCGCCGCGAGCGTCATCCGCTTTTTCGAAGGGGCAATCGAGCACATGGTGGCGCTGGCCATCCTGATGCCCATCGTGGCCTCCATGGGCGGCAATGCGGGCACCCAGACCATGACGGTGGCCGTGCGAGCCCTGGCGACCCGTGAGCTCGGCAAGGCCAACGCCTGGCGCATCATTCGGCGCGAGGCCATGGTCGGGGTGCTCAACGGGCTCGCCTTCGCGATCATTCTCGGGACGCTGGCGAGCCTCTGGTTCGACACGATCGACCTAGGCCTCGTCATCGGCCTGGCGCTCATGACCGTGCTGCTCTTCGCAGCGTTGGGCGGCATCTTCGTGCCGCTGACCCTCAACCGGCTCGGCGTCGACCCCGCCGTCTCGTCCGGCCCCTTCGTGACGAGCATCACGGACATCGTTGGATTCTTCTCGTTTCTGGGAATCGCGACCTTCTGGTTCGGGATCTGACTCAGATCTCGTCCTGGAACTCCCGGAGAAACCGCTCGAGCCGCTCGTGCCGCTCCCTCGCCAGGTGCGCTCCGGCCTCGGTCCGGAAGCCCGAAGCCAAGTTCAAGAGCTTCGTTCGGAAGTGGTCGACGGCGTAGCGACGGTCATCGTAGGGCCTGTTCCGGGCCTCGGGATCCTCGGGATCGTAGAGCAGGCTGTTCATCCGGCCGGCCGTGTAGAAACAACGCGCCACCCCGATCGCCCCGAGGGCGTCGAGCCGATCGGCGTCCTGCAGGATTCTGGCCTCCAAGGTCTCGGGCTCGATGCCGGCCGAGAAGCTGTGGGCCGCAATGGCATGGGCGACCTGCCCCACCCTGCCGGGCTCCCAGCCGATGGATTCCAGGACCGCCGAGGCCTTGTCGGCCGCCCGTCGCGAGGCCTCGGCTTTCAGGGAAGAGTTCTTCTCGACATGCACGCAGTCGTGGAGCAGCGCGGCCGCAAGCAGGATGACCGGGTCGCCCCCTTCCCGCGCTCGGATCCGCTGGGCACTGCGCCAGACCCTGCGGAGGTGCGCGAGGTCGTGGGACCCGTCTCCGGCGGCATCGAGGCCATGGGGCAGGAGGTTCCCGGCCAAATCCTGGTACGGGGCAAAGTCGTCGAGCGGCACGGCGGACCCTGATGTGAAGCACGGGAAGGCAGGCATCTCACTCGCGGCAGGCCCACGGGAGAGCGTCGTTTCCAACAAAAATCAATAAACTTCTTGTGACTTCTCGGCGCAAGGAAGGATTTCTCAACATCCTGTTAACGACATTCGGTCATCCCTGATGCAATAAGTATCGCGTAATTCTGGTCCCGACGATGAAGCCTCGCCGCCGCCCCGCCCGTCCGAAGAAAGCCAGCACTTTCTCGAAAGTCGTCCGCGCCGTGCGGTTCTGCGCCGTCGCGACCATCGCGGCGGGCCTGGCGTCCTGCGCCGTGGCGCCCACGAGCCGTTATCCCACCAAGGGTGATGTCCGGCCCCACCAGGGCGTGGCCTCCGCTCACGCCCTGCCGATTCACGGGGTCGATATCTCCAAGTGGCAGGGCAAGGTCGATTGGTCGGCCATGCGCAATGCCGGGACGCAATTCGCCTTCATCAAGGCCACGGAGGGCGGCGACCATATCGACGACCGCTTCCTGGAAAATTGGTTCGCGTCCAAGAAGGCCGGCATCCCGCGCGGCGCCTACCATTTCGTCTACTGGTGCCGCCCGGCCCACGAGCAGGCGGCCTGGTTCAAGCGGAACGTGCCCCAGGACCCGGATGCCCTGCCCCCCGTGCTCGACCTCGAATGGAACGGCGAGTCGGTCAACTGCCCCAAGAAAGTGCCCCGCGAGCAGGCGCTGGCCATGATCGACGTCATGCTGCGCGAGATGGAGGCCCATACGGGCAAGCGGCCGATCATCTACACCGACATCACCTTCCACAAGGATATCCTGGAAGGGGCCTATAACGATTATCCCTACTGGATCCGCAGCACCGCCGCCGAGCCGCACCACCGCTACACCGACCGCCGCTGGACCTTCTGGCAGTTCACCACGACGGGCCGCGTTCCCGGCGTGACGGGCGACGTGGACCGCAACACGTTCTACGGCACGGAGAACCAGTGGCGCATGTTCGTGCAGACGTCCTGCGAGCCGCGCGACCTGCGCCGCCTCCAGGCCGCGGGCCTGTGCAACACCGGCGACGTGACCCAGACCGCCAGCATCGACGAGTAACGGCGCGGGCCCTGCCGGGTTAGCCATACTTCGGGACGGGTTGTAGAATCGGCGGCAAGCGGAGGCTTGCCCCATGCCCATAACGCAGCCAAATCTCTGGAACAGCGGTGACGCTTACGAACGCTATATGGGCCGCTGGAGCCGCAAGGTGGCTCCGATTTTCACCGAATGGATCGCGGCCCTACCCGAATCAAGCTGGATCGATGTCGGGTGCGGCACCGGTGCGCTGACATCGGCGATCCTAAGTGCGTGCGAGCCCGCTCGCGTTGTCGCCGTCGACAGCTCCGATGCCATCCTGACGACCGCCGAGGTGGCGCTGGCCGATACCCGTGTCCATTGTAGGCTAGGCGATGCGGCTTCGATCTCGGAGCCGGATGGTCGCTTCGACGTCGCTGTCGCGGGGCTACTGCTCAACTTCGTGTCCGATAAGGAAGCCATTCTTCGCGAAATGGCCCGCGTGACGAGGCCGGGTGGCACGGTTGCGCTCTATGTCTGGGATTATGCCGGACACATGCAGCTGATGCGCACTTTCTTCGATGCTGCCATCGCCCTCGATCCAAGCGCGAGCGCCTTCGACGATGGGATGAAAGCCCCAATCTGCCGCCCTGAACCTCTCAAGTCGCTGCTGACGCAGGCTGGACTGCGGGATGTCGAGGTTCGCGCTATCGACATCCCGACGCCCTTCGACAGTTTCGACGACTATTGGACACCGTTTCTCGGCGGCACTGGTTCGGCACCCAGATATTGCATGTCGCTGAGCGAGGAGGCGCGAGAACGCTTGCGCGAAGACGTTCGCGGCAGGCTCCGGACGGGCCCCGACGGCGAGATCCTACTCGCCGCCAGGGCCTGGGCCGTGAAAGGAACGGTTGCCGAGGGCCCCGGAGTCTATTTCACCTCCGCCTCGTAGATATACAGGGTCGACTTGTCGTCTTCCGGCATGAAATAGCCGCGAAGGCCCGCGTCGCTCGCCTCCATCCAGACCGGGTTATGGGCCATGTCCATGCCGTTGGCGGTCCATAGCAGGATCGGCGTCTGGAAGACAGGGCGCCCGTCCTGGAGGTTGACCAGATCGAGCCCACCGAGGCGGAACGGGTTGGCTTCGGGCGTCAGGCGCATCTCGGTGACGCCGGAGCAGAGCATGCGGTGACCACCGGCGTATTTGCAGTCCTGATAATCGATATAATGCGAGGTGTTCAGGCGGCGGAGTTGCTCCGGGGTGTCGGACGCGTTGGTGGGCTTGCCGTCGGCGCCCAGCGGCCAGCGGTAGAAGCGCCGGGAGCCCCAGCTCACGCCGTGGAGCGAGTTGTCGTCGGTGTCGCGAACGACGCCGCCCACATGGTCGTTGAAGCGGAACATCTCCGTGGCCTCCATGGTCTCGGGGTCGACCCGGTAGACGATGGAGCGGCTGTTGGGCCGATATTCGGCGACCGGCACCCACAGGTACCGCCCGTCGTAATCGATTCCGCCGGGATGGTAGATCGCACCTTCGCCCACCGTGATGTCCTTGATCAGGTTACCCTTCATGTCGATCTTGAACAGGTGCCCAACGCCCTCCCCCGTATCGCGGTCGTAGCCGTCCACCGGCTGGGGAAAGCGCTTGGTGGGGGTCTTGATCTCGACGGACGATACGAACAGCGTGTCGCCGATCTTCACCATGCCCTGGGGGTGGTGGGTCAGGAAGTTGATGGGCACGGCGGAGACCGGCTTCCATTGGGTGCCCCTGGACAGTTTCGTCACCCGCTCGGCCGTCGCCTCCCGGCTCGGATCCGCCGCGAGTGCCGGCGTCACGGCGATCATGGCAAGCGACAGTATCAGTGTTGGCAAACGGCGCATGGGTCTTCCTCCTGGCAGAGGCGATTTGCTTCTGCGACTCTTGTGAGCGCTTCTAACGAGCGCGTGATGTCAGTTTAGTGT
Source organism: Microvirga pudoricolor (assembly GCF_016892705.1). Taxonomy (GTDB): domain Bacteria; phylum Pseudomonadota; class Alphaproteobacteria; order Rhizobiales; family Beijerinckiaceae; genus Microvirga; species Microvirga pudoricolor. The sequence goes on along the minus strand of NZ_JAFEMB010000008.1, from coordinate 100,843 downwards.
GTCGGGCATTTGACGCAACGTAACCCGCATGGCCGCTAGCCCTTGTGGCGACGGGAGGCTATGAGGGCACATCCGAAGCGAAGAGAGACGCCATGACCCTGGACAAAGCCCTCGCCGACGCCCTGCGCGCGACATCCACCGCCACCATCACGACGGTGCTGCTGAAGAAGGGGGTACGCCGCTGCTGGATGCAGGGGCCGATGCCGTATTTCCACGCCGATGAGCGCATCGTGGGCCGGGCCTTCACCCTTCGCTTCGTTCCTGCCCGCGAGGATCTGGCGACACCCGAATCCTGGTCGTCCCCCCGCTCCACCCGCGCCGCCATCGAGGACATGCCCGAGGGCTGCATCGCCGTCGTGGACGCCATGGGCGTGACAGATGCGGGCATCTTCGGTGACATCCTGACGGCCCGGATGAAAAAGCGCGGCGTCGCCGCCCTCGTGACCGACGGGATGGTGCGGGACGCGGCTGGCGTGGAGAGCACGGGCCTGCCGGTCTGGTGCTCCGGCGTGGCGGCCCCGGCCTCCGTTGCGGGCCTCACCTTCGTGGGCTGGCAGGAGCCCATCGGCTGCGGCGGCGTGGCGGTCTTCCCGGACGACGTGATCGTGATCGACGGCGACGGCGCCGTGGTCATCCCGGCCGCCCTCGTGGAAGAGGTGGCGAAGGCCGGAGTCGAGCAAGAGCGCCTGGAGCTGTGGATCATGCGGGAGATCGAGAAGGGCGTACCCCTGCCCGGCCTCTACCCGCCCAATGCGGAGACCAAGGCCCGCTACGAGGCCGAGATGGGCCAGGGCTGAGCCCGGCCTTCAGCACGGCATGTTTTATTACGCATCGAAGATCGGGTGGTTCTTCGCCACCCCGTCCAACCTGCTCGTGAGCCTCATCCTCCTGGGGCTGCTCGTGGCCCTGACGCAGCGTTGGCGGAGGCTCGGCATCGGCTTCGCCCTCGCGATGACCATGGCCACGTTGGCGCTGGGGCTGCTGCCGGTCGCAAACTACCTGCTCCTGCCCCTGGAACGGCGCTTCCCGGCGTTCCAGGACGATGGACAGCCCGTCACCGGCGTGATCCTGCTCGGCGGCTCCGTGGATTCCTCGGAATCCGCGGCCCTGGGCCAGCTCGTCGCCAACGAGTCGGCGGAGCGGGTGATGGACACACTGCTGCTGGCCGCCCGCTACCCCCAGGCCCGCATCCTGATCTCCGGCGGTGGCGGCAACGTGTTCGGGGAGGGCATCGCCGAGGCGCCGATCATCGCGGCCTATTTCAAGGACGTGAAGGTCGAGCCCTCGCGCATCCTGGTCGAGGACCGCTCGCGCACGACGTTCGAAAACGCCATCTTCTCACGGGAGATGGTGGAGCCGAAGCCCGGGGAGCGCTGGCTCTTGGTGACCTCGGCCTGGCACATGCCCCGTGCCGTGGGCGTCTTCCGCAAGGCGGGGTTCGAGGTGACCCCCTACCCGGTCGATTACCGGACTGGCGGCCCCTCGGAGGCCTTCAAGCCTTTCGCCTTCGTGTCCGACGGCCTGCGCCGCCTCGACGTCGCCACCAAGGAATGGGCCGGGCTGATCGGATACCATTATACGGGCCGGACGTCGGAATTGTTTCCAGGACCGTCATCTCCGGCGGATTGAAACCCGCCCCCGTGTGGACCAGAATGCGGGTCGGAGGCCCTCATGACGGCGATCGCAAGGCAACGAAAACTTCTTCAGCAGGCCGTGGCGCTCCTCGCAATCGTTCCCGTTGCCGCGGGGCTCTATGGGGTCCTTTTCGGCCCGTCCATGACGGGTGATGCCGTGAGCGTCTCGGCCGAGAGCCATTTCCGTTACCTGTCGGGCCTCCTTCTCGGCATCGGCCTCTGTTTCTGGAGCACGGTGCCGGGGATCGAACTCAAGACGGGCCGTTTTCGCCTGCTGACTCTTCTCGTGGTCATCGGCGGCCTCGCTCGGCTCCTGGGACTCGGGATGACCGGCATCCCGTCCCTGGTCATGCTCGGCGGCCTGATCCTCGAATTGATCGTCACGCCAGTCCTGTGCCTGTGGCAGGGCCGGATCGCGAATAAGTATGCGGAGATGTTCGGAGTCGCGTGAAGCGCGATCGGCCCTGACCGACAGGGCCCGGCGGTGTATGATGCGCCCATAGGCCTCATGGCCAAGCCGCGCCCCGCATCGGAGGCCGCCTCATGAGTGACGATCACGGCCTGTTCGCCATCCTCCGCCAGTCCGCCGACGGAAGCGTGGTGGATGCCATCGAGGCGTTGGTCCGGAACGCTCCGGACCACCACCTCAACCGCGTCAATGTCCTCGCCTTCGCGGCCCGCCACGGGCTCGAGGCGGAACAGACCATCGCGGCTTTCCTGCACGCGGCGCAGATCGGGATCTTCGAGATGTCCTGGAACGTGCTCTGCCCCGGCTGCGGCGGCGTGCTGGATGCGGGCACGAGCCTGAAATCCGTGAGCCGGGACGAGTACAGCTGCGCCCTTTGCGCTGCGGGTTACCAGCCGACCCTCGACGAGATGGTGGAGGTCACCTTCACAATCGGCCGGCGGGTGAGAAGAATCGCGGCCCACGACCCGGACAGCCTGTCCATGTGGGATTACGACCGGCAGTTCTTCTGGTCCTCGGGCATCGACCTGCCGGAGGATCTCGACGCGGCCTTCGACGATGTGGTGCTGGACGGCGTCGAGCTGCCTGCGGGCGAGCGGGCCCTGTTGTCGCTCCAGCTCCCCGCCGCGTTCGTGATCGTGTTCGATCCGGTCACCCACGCGGCCCTCTTCCTCGATGTCGGAGGCGAGGCGACGCGGGAGCGGCAGACCTTATCCCTCGTCCTGCATGACATCCATCCCCCGCAGCAGACCATTCCGCTGCGGCCCGGCCCCTTGCGTCTGACCGTCGAGAACCGAACCGCCAGGCGCGTGCTGCCGGCGGTTTGGCTCGCCAACGACCGGTTTCACGACATCCTGGGACGCCGTCGCCCGTTCCTGACCGCCAAGCGCCTCCTGACCAACCAGACCTTCCGGGACCTCTACCGGACGGACACCCTCGACATCGACCAGCGCCTGAAGATCACGAGCCTCACCTTCCTGTTCACCGACCTGAAGGGCTCGACGGAACTCTACGAGCGCGTGGGCGATCTCGTGGCCTACGATCTGGTGCGGGAGCATTTCCGGATCTTGAACGAGATCGTGGCGAGCGAGGCAGGCGCCGTGGTGAAGACAATCGGCGACGCCGTGATGGCCACGTTCCCGACGCCCGACCGGGCGGTTGCCGCCGCCCTGCGCATGCGCGAGGCCATGCGGAATCTCAACGAGGCCCGCGGACAGGAGGACCTTCTGCTAAAGATCGGGATCCACGAGGGCCCCTGCCTCGCCGTCATGCTCAACGACCGGCAGGACTATTTCGGTCAGACCGTCAACATCGCGTCACGGGTCCAGAACCTCGCGGTCTCCCGGTCCATCTTCGCGACTGGGCAGGTGGTCGAGAACGCCAAGGCGTCCGAGGTCTTCGAGACGGAGGGCGTGCGACCGAAGGCGCAGGTCGCCTCCCTGCGCGGGATCAACGACCATTACGCGGTCTATGAGATTCCGTGACAACTAGTCCTTGCGGTCACGGGGGCGAGTTCCGATTCAAGCCGCGCCCTTGCCGAGGATCGGTCTCGGTCGCGGCTTGGGATGCCGGGAACACCCCTTCAGTCGCGCCCGCTTTCGTCCAGGCCCATGTCCCGCAGGAGACGCGGCCCGAACTTCGAGCGCAGCTCGCCGAGCCGTTCCTCCGGCAGATCTTCGGATGGAGGATGAAGGGTGGTCTTCGGGAAGCGCCGACGCGCCGTCTGGACGACGTCAACGCGAATGGTGAACCAGACGAGAGGTAATGTGATCTGTATCATCGATACCTGCAGCATGAAGGACGGGAAGGGATGTGGCGTATGCGCATGGTGCAATTTTCAGTGCCATGGGACGCCTCCTTCGGCTGCGGGTTGACGGGTCTGGTCGGCCAGACGGACGGAATTCTACGCGATGACGGATTGATTGGCCAGATCGGGCCGCGACGGGTTCAAATCCCCTTCTCGAACAGGAACTCGTGAGAGCCCGAAATGTCGCCGAGCGGACGCGGCTCGCCGTCGGCACGCGAATATCCCATCCGCTCGTACAGCTTGTGGGCCGCCGTGAAGCGCGTGTCGGACCAGAAGACCAGGCGGTCGGCGCCTTTCGCCCGGCCATAATCCTCCACGATGCGCACGAGCGTCTCGCCGAGCCCCTGGCGGCGCTGGTCCGGGCGGACATAGAGCCGGTGCAGCTCGGCCGTTCCGGCTTCGGGAAAATCGACGGCCACGCAGGCGCGGATGCGTCCTCGTTCGTCTTCAAGGACCCAGAACTGCCCGTCGCCCCGACCGAAGGGTCTGCCTGGCTCCCGCAAGTCCCGCAGGTCGTCATGGGGGTCCACGAAGCAGCCCGGGTAATCCGCAAAGCACAGGGACAGGAGCCCGAAGAGGTCCTGCGCATCCTCGTTCCGGGCCGGCCGCAGGGCAAGGGTCGGGGCGGGGCGCGTCGGCGAGTCGGTCATGGGGTGGCTCCTGGTATGGCTCCTGGGCTTTGGCTGCCTTGCAGGATGGCTGTGGCGGCCGCCTCCAGCATGGCGTGAAGTCGCCGGTAGGACGCGGCTGAAAGATGGATGCCGTCCACCGTGGTGCCCTCCCGAGCGCCGGCGCCATCGCCCTGGAAGGCGGCATGAATGTCTACCACGGTCGCTCCGGCCGCCCGAGCGAGGCGTGCGGCGTGGCGGCTCAGGTCAGTCATGGCGTCGGGGGCATAGAAAGTGGTGAGGCGCTTGCCCAGTTCGACGGGCGGCGGCGTCACGGCGATGAGGGGCAGGCCCGTGGCCGACAGGATGGCGAGGATGCGCTCGTAGAAGCCCGCGACGGTGACCACCTCCGCCGGTCCCTGCCCCTTCTTGGCGTCGTTGGTGCCCACGAGCAGAGCGACGATCCGGGGACGCGCGTTGGCGACGAGACGCTCGACCTTGGGCTCCAGCGCCTCGCACCAGATGCCCGAGAACCCGGCATTCACCACCGGCAGGCCCGCGATGCGGCCCGGATAGAAGCCCTCGACGATGGAATCCCCGAGGAACAGCAGGCCGTCCGGTCCGGCGGCCTGCATGTGTGACCCTATGACGATATCCCGGATCAGCCAATGGGGTGCGAAGGGGTTGGGCTGGTCGGCCACGGCGGGTCCAGGCCGGGATCGATCACTCGATCCCGAGCTTGGCCTTCAGCAGGTCGTTGACGGCTCCCGGATTGGCCTTGCCGCCGGTGGCCTTCATGGTCTGGCCGACGAACCAGCCCAACAGGGTCGGCTTGGCCTTGGCCTGCTCGACCTTGTCCGGATTGGCCGCGATGATCTCGTCGATGGCCTTCTCGATAGCGCCCGTATCGGTCACCTGCTTCATGCCGTGAGCCTCCACGAGGGAGGCCGGATCGTCACCTGTCTTGATGACGAGCTGCAGCAGGTCCTTGGCGATCTTGCCCGAAATGGTCCCGTCTTGAATCAGCTTGACGATGGTGCCGATATGGACCGGGTCGACGCCCGATGACGAAACCGACAGGTTCGACGCATTGGCGTGGGCGGCCAAGTCGCCGAACACCCAGTTCCAGGCGAGCTTCGCGTTCCCGGCAGCCCCGGCGGCCTTCTCGAAATAGGCTGCGTCGTCCGAATCCGCGACGGCCACCCCAGCCTCGTAGGCCGAGACGCCCAGAGCCATGAACCGGGCCTTCTTCTCGTCCGGGAGTTCAGGAAGGTGCCGGGCGAGTTCGTCCACGTAGGCCTGGTCGAATTCCAGCGGTAGCAGGTCCGGATCCGGGAAGTAGCGGTAATCGTGAGCCTCTTCCTTGGACCGCATGGAGCGGGTTTCGCCCCGGCCCGGATCGTAGAGGCGGGTCTCCTGGTCGATGGTGCCCCCATCCTCCAGGATGCCGATCTGGCGGCGGGCCTCCACCTCGATGGCCTGTCCGATGAAGCGGATCGAGTTGACGTTCTTGATCTCGCAGCGCGTGCCCAGCTCCTCTCCGGGGCGGCGCACGGAGACGTTCACGTCGGCGCGAAGGTTTCCCTTCTCCATGTCGCCGTCGCAGGTGCCGAGATAACGCAGGATGGTGCGCAGCTTGGTCACGTAGGCGCGCGCCTCGTCGGCCGAGCGGATGTCGGGCTTCGAGACGATCTCCATGAGGGCGACGCCGGACCGGTTCAGGTCCACGAAGCTCAGGGTGGGATGCAGGTCGTGGATCGACTTGCCCGCGTCCTGCTCGAGATGAAGGCGCTCGATGCGCACCGTGATGGTCTCACCCGACTCGGGCACGTCCACGATCACTTCGCCCTCGCCCACGATGGGGCTTTTGTACTGGCTGATCTGGTAACCCTGGGGCAGGTCCGGATAGAAATAATTCTTACGGTCGAACGTGCTGCGGTGGTTGATCTCCGCCTTCAGGCCGAGCCCCGTGCGGATGGCCTGCCGGACGCATTCCTCGTTGATGACGGGCAGCATGCCCGGCATGGCCGCATCGACCAGGGAAACGTGGCTGTTCGGATCGCCGCCGAAGGCCGTGGAGGCGCCGGAAAACAGCTTGGCCTGGCTCGTCACCTGGGCATGGATCTCCATGCCGATGACGATCTCCCAATCGCCAGTGGCGCCCTTGATGAGCTTTTTCGGATTGACCGGAGCGTTCATGGAGTCCCACGCGCAAAGAAATTCATGTCCGCCCGGAGTAAGAGTCTCCGCCCTGTCCGGTCAACCCCCTCGCGAGTGCAAACCGGCGACGAGCTGGCCGCAAAACGCTGGGAGACCCTCGGGAAATGCCCGGATCGCGACCGTCCTGGGCGGGTGCGGGCTCAGACCCAACCGGCACATGACGTTAAGTAATCTTCACAATTATACACAGTTCTTGAACAGCGAACCTAAGCCTTGATGAAACCCGGTCCAGTTTTGGACGTTGAGTCCCCAGTCAAACGGTCAAGGAGTTCACAATGGCTATGGATCGTGATCCCAACACGTACAACACCGAATCTCAGGTTTACGAGCGCGAGACCCGCGGTTCGAACACCTTAGCTTATCTGATCGGCGGCCTCGTCGTCGCCCTGGGCCTTCTCGCCTTTCTGTTCTATGACGGCGGCACGAATGACGTGAGCACGACGGGCAGCACCACGGCCCCGTCCACGCAGTCGGCCCCGGCCACTCCGACGTCGCCGGCAGCCCCAGCGGCCCCCGCCGCTCCCATGAGCCCGAGCTCCCCGGCCGCGCCGGCCCCGGCTAATCCGCAGTAAAGCGTAGAGTAGAGTTGCGTCGAAGGCCCGGCTTCAAGCCGGGCCTTTTGCTTGCGTGACTGAGGTTGGACGAGTCTTCGGACGGGCCGGCACCGTGATCACGGCCACGCCTGCCACCACGCAGACGAGACCTGCCCAGATCGTGGGGCTGAGGGCCTCTCCCAGGAAGACGGCACCGATGGCCACCCCGATCGGCACGCGAAGGAACGCCTGGGACGTCACGCTCACGGATCCCAGGGTGTGGAGCAGCCGGAAATAGATCGCGAAGGCAAGAGCCGTCGAGAACACCGACAGCCCCAAAAGAGCCGCCAGGGACGCGCCGGACGGGTGGATCGTCCAGGGCCGGTCCATGAGCAGGCTGACGGGCGCCAGGATCACGGCGCCGCAGATCAGCGATCCGGCCGCCGGGGCCATGGGATCGACACCTTTGAAACCCTTCCCGAAAATGGCCGCTCCCGCGTAGCAGGCCGAGGCGACGATGATCGCAACTTGAGCCACCACCTCGCGTCCCAGGCCGTCGAGGGCCTGGACCCCGACGATGAGGCAGGCGCCCGCCAGCCCAAGGGCGACCCCGAGAAGCTTGCGGCCGGAAGTGGGCTCGTGCCGGAACCACAGGGCCGTCATCAGGAAGGCGAAGACGGGGGTCGTGGAGTTGAGGATCGTGGCCAGGCCTGCCTCCACGCTGAGTTCGGCCCAGGCGATGAGGGTGAACGGAATGGCGCTGTTCAGGATCGCCTGAATAAAGAAGCGCCGCCACAGGACCGGGTCGCGGGGCATGGCGACACCCCGCAGGGCCATGACGGCCCAGAGCAACCCACCCGCCAGGGCGGTTCGGGCCGCGATGAACGTGACTGGCGGGATCGTCTCGACCCCGATCTTGATGAAGGTGTAGGCCGCCCCCCAGAGGGTCGCGAGAAGGGCCAGGAGGGCAATCTCGAAGGCCGGGCGGCTGGCCTGGGGCTGGGAGGCATTCATGGGAGCGAGGTCCGGTCTTGGAAAAAGCGCTCGGACATTGTCACGCGGGGCAGGGCCCGTCACGCAAGGATGCTTCGGGGGCGGCCGAAGCGATGGGCCGACGCGACCGTCAGCGCCGGACGAGCCGGTGGGCCATGTAGCCGACGATCGACCAGACCAGAGCCCCGATGGCCCGGACAGGGTAGAAGGTGGGGGTGTCGTGGCTCACGGGCGCCACCCACGGAATGCCGATGGCGGTGACGAGCCAGGACATCAGCACCGCGAATAGGAACGCCGCGATGGCCGCGATGAAGACCTTGCCGAACTGATCCGCCTTCCATCCGAGGAAGAGGGCGGCCAGGATCAGGAAGGGATCGAAGGCCCCCAGCAGCCAAGTGCTTGCCGAGTAGACGGGAGGCGTCACGCTTTCCACCAAGCCTGCGGCAGGGCGATGCGGCCCGCCGCGTCCTCGATCACCTGACCGGCGGCGAAGAGGGTCTCCTCGTCGAAGGCCCGGCCGATGAGCTGGAGGCCGAGCGGCAGGCCCTGGGCGTCGAGCCCGGCCGGAACGGCGAGGCCCGGCAGGCCCGCCATGTTCACCGTCACGGTGAAGATGTCGTTCAGGTACATCTCGACCGGATCGCCCGAGCCCTTCTCGCCGATCCCGAAGGCGGCCGAGGGGGTCGCGGGGGTCAGGATCGCGTCGACGCCGCTGGCGTAAACCTCTTCGAAATCCCGCTTGATCAGGGTGCGGATCTGCTGGGCGCGCACATAATAGGCATCGTAATAGCCCGCCGAGAGCACGTAGGTGCCGATCATGATGCGGCGCTTGACCTCGCGCCCGAAGCCCGCCGCGCGGGTCTTCTCGTAGAGCTCGACGATATCCTTCCCGTTCTCACGCAGGCCGTAGCGGACGCCGTCATAGCGGGCGAGGTTCGAGGACGCCTCCGCCGGGGCCACAATGTAATAGGCCGGCAAGGCGTATTTCGTGTGCGGCAGCGAGACCTCGACGATCTCGGCGCCCGCCGCCCGCAGCCATGCCGTGCCCTGCTCCCAGAGCGTCTCGATCTCCGGCGACATGCCGTCGACCCGGTATTCCTTCGGGATGCCGATCTTGAGACCCTTCACGCCCCGCCCGACAGCGGCCTCGTAATCCGGCACCGGCATGTCCACGCAGGTCGTGTCCTTGGCGTCCGGGCTCGCCATGGAGCGCAGCATGATGGCGGCGTCGCGGACGTTGCGGGCGATGGGGCCCGCCTGGTCGAGGGAGGAGGCGAACGCCACCGTGCCCCAACGGGAGACGCGGCCATAGGTCGGCTTGATGCCCACCGTGCCCGTGAAGGCGGCGGGCTGGCGGATGGAGCCGCCCGTATCGGTGGCTGTGGCCGCGAGGCAGAGGTGAGCCGCGACTGCGGCGGCCGAGCCGCCCGACGAGCCGCCGGGAACGAGATGGGTCCCCTCGATGGACCCGGACGTGCCCGCGCCAACATTCGAGCCCTCGCGGCGCCAAGGCGACACCACCGGCTTGAACGCGCTGGTCTCGTTGGACGAGCCCATGGCGAACTCGTCCATGTTGAGCTTGCCCAGCATCACGGCGCCGTCGTTCCAGAGGTTCCGGGTGACGGTCGATTCGTAGGGAGGCTTGAAGCCCTTCAGGATGTTCGATCCCGCGGTTGTCTCGACGCCTTCGGTGCAGAACAGGTCCTTGATGCCGAGCGGGATGCCCTCGAGGGGCCGGGCCTCGCCTTTGGCGATCCGTTCCTCCGAGGCCTTCGCCATGGCCAGCGCCTGATCGGGCGTCTCCCGCACGTAGGCGTTCAGCGCCCTCGCCTGCTCGACGGCCTGGATATGGGCCTTCGTCAGCTCGGTCGCCGAGAACGTCTTGGCCTTGAGGCCGTCGCGGGCCTCGGCGAGGGTGAGATGGGTCAGTTCGGTCACGGTTCTGATCTCTGCTTCAGCGTCATGGCCGGGCTTGACCCGGCCACCCACGCTTTTTCCTGTTGGAGATCCCCGGGTCGCGCTGCCGCCTGCCCGGGGATGATCGAATAGCAGGCGCGCCGCCGCCTACTCGATCACCTTCGGCACGAGGAAGAAGTTGTCCTCCGTCGCGGGGGCGTTCTGGACGATCTTGTCGGCATAACCGCCATCGGTCACGCCGTCCTGGCGCTTCTTCATCACCAGGGGGGTCACGGACGTCATCGGCTCGACGCCCTCCACGTTCACCTCGTTGAGCTGCTCCACGAAGGACAGGATCGCGTTGAGCTCGCCCTGGAGATGCGGCACGTCCTCATCCGTCACGGCGATACGCGCCAGATGGGCGATCCGCCGGACCGTTTTCTGATCGACTGACATGAAAGCCTGTAGCCCTTTGAAATCGTTGAACGGGCCTATAACACCCGCCCGCCTCAGGTCGCAACGGCGGATGTGGGGCTGGGCCGGGGCGCGATCAGCTCTCCCCCCCACAAGGGGGAGGGAATCCGCGCAGCACCCCTCTAAATCGTCACCCCCACGGTCTTGTGCGGCACGATCACCTGGGTGCCCTTCCCGTCCATGGCGGCCACGAACCGGTCCGCCGTCGGGTCGATGATGGGGAATGAGCCGTAATGGCAGGGGATTGCCGCCTTGAGCTTGAAGAAGCGCTGGACGGCCAGCGCCGCCACCTCGCCGCCCATGGTGAACCGGTCGCCCACCGGCACCATGGCGACATCGGGCCGGTGGATCTCGTTGATGAGAGCCATGTCGCCGAAGATGTCGGTGTCGCCCATATGATAGATCGTCGGCTCCCCGGACGCCTTCACGACGACGCCGCAGGCCGGGCCGAGGGGATAGTTCACATCCATCTCCGACATGCCCGAACCGTGGTCGGCATGGACGAGGGTGACAGTGAAGCCGCCCTGATCCGTCGTGCCGCCGGTGTTCATGGGATCGAAATTCTCGATCCCCTGCTTGGCGAAGTGCATGCACAGCTCGTAATTGGTCACGACCTTGGCACCGGTTTTCTTCGCGATATCGACTGTGTCGCCCACATGGTCACTGTGGCCATGCGTCAGGAGGATGTGGGTCAGGCCGTCCGAGGCCTGCTCGATTGAGCCTTCGAAGGCCGGGTTTCCAGTGAAGAACGGGTCGATGAGGATGACCTTATCGGCGAAATCGAGACGAAAGGCCGAATGGCCGAGCCAGGTGATCTTCATGGGAATACCTCGTTCATGACCCAGGGTTTGACGCACGGGAAGATGGCGCGCCGGGCCGATCCGGCCATCCCTCCCGGAGCCTGAAAGCGCCCGACGCGGGAACCGAACGACCGGCCAAGCTTTTAAGAGGGCAAGCAACACATTTACAATCGGAGGATCGCCATGCGCCGCAGCTCCCTCGCAAGCCTGGCTTTTGTGACAGGTCTGGCCGTCACCGCAAGCGCCCATGCGGTGGAGGTCTCGATCTCCTGCAGCGCGCTGGGGCAGGAATACGAGATCTGCAAGCAGGGCGTCGACGCCTGGGCCAAGAAGACCGGCAACAATGTCAAGATCGTCTCGACCCCGAACTCCGCCACCGAGCGCCTCGCGCTCTATCAACAGCTTCTGGCGGCCAACGCGCCCGATATCGACGTCTTCCAGATCGACGTGGTCTGGTCGGGCATCCTGGGCCAGCACTTCACGGATCTGACGCCGAAGGCCGGAGCCACCATCGACCAGAATTTCCCGTCCATGATCGAGACCAGCAAGGTGGGCGGCAAGCTGGTAGCCATGCCGTGGTTCGCCGATGCGGGCCTGCTCTACTACCGCAAGGACCTCCTGGAGAAGCACAAGAAGCCCGTGCCCCAGACCTGGGCCGAGCTGAGCGAGACCGCGAAAGCCGTCCAGGACGCGGAGCGGCAGGGCGGAAAAGGCGATTTCTGGGGCTTCGTCTGGCAAGGCCGGGCCTATGAGGGCCTAACCACCAACGCGCTGGAATGGATCGCATCCAATAACGGCGGCACCATCGTGGACGCCAAGGGCGACATCACGGTGGAGAACCCGAAGGCCGCCGAGGCCCTGAAGCTCGCGGCGGGCTGGGTCGGCACCATCACGCCCGAGGGCGCGCTGAACTACACGGAAGAAGAATCCCGAGGCGTGTTCCAGGCGGGCAATGCGCTCTTCATGCGCAACTGGCCCTATGCCTGGTCCCTGGCCCAGGGCGGTGATAGCGCCATCAAGGACAAGGTCGGCATCGTGCCCTTGCCTAAGGGCGGCGCGGACGGTCGCAACGCGGGCACGCTCGGCGGCCAGCTCCTGGCGGTCTCGCGCTACTCGAAGAACGTGGACGCCGCCACCGATCTCGTCCTGTACCTGACGGGACCGGAGGAGCAGAAGCGCCGGGCGATCCAGGGCTCGTTCAACCCGACGCTGCCGGCTCTGTTCAAGGACCCGGAGGTCACCAAGGCCAACCCGTTCATGGGCGACCTGCTCACCGTGTTCACCAACGCGGTCGCGCGGCCCGCCGCCGTGACGGGCGACAATTACAACAAGGTCTCGACGGAGTTCTTCAACGCCGTGCACAATGTTCTGTCGAAGAAGGCCGAGCCCGATCAGGCGCTGTCGCGGCTCGACCGCGACCTGAAGCGGATCAAGCGCAGCGGCTGGTGAGCCCATGAGCCAAATCGTGGGTCAAGCCGCGCTCCCCGTCTCCGCTCCCGCCTTTGAAAATATGCGGGAGCGCCCTTCCCGCCTTACGCGCTCCAAGGTCCGAGCCGCCTGGATCTTCCTGGCCCCGACCCTGATCATCCTGGCCCTCATTGCGGGCTGGCCACTGGCGCGGACGATCTGGTTCAGCTTCACGGATGCCAGCCTCAACAACCTCTCGGATTACGAGTTCATCGGGTTCGAGAACTACATCGCCAATTATGACGGCGAGTGGTTCGGGATCCTCACCGATCCGGCCTGGTGGCGGTCGGTCTGGAACACCGTCTGGTTCACGCTTGTGTCCGTCTCCATCGAAACCGTGCTCGGCATTGCCGTCGCGCTCATCCTGAACGCCGCATTTCCAGGCCGCGGACTGATGAGGGCCATCATCCTGATCCCTTGGGCCATTCCCACGGTGGTGTCGGCCAAGATGTGGAACTGGATGCTGCACGATCAGTTCGGCGTCATCAACGACCTTCTCCTGCGTCTCGGCCTGATCGCCGCGCCGATCACCTGGACGGCCAATTCCGACACCGCGCTCTGGGCCGTCGTGATGGTGGACGTGTGGAAGACGACGCCCTTCATGGCGCTCCTGATCCTCGCCGCCCTCCAGATGCTGCCGGGCGACATCTACGAGGCCGCCAAGGTGGACGGGATCCATCCGGTGCGGGTCTTTTTCAAGGTGACGCTACCGCTGATCCGACCCGCTCTTCTCGTCGCCGTGATCTTCCGGGCGCTCGATGCCCTGCGGGTCTTCGACCTGATCTACGTGCTCACGTCCAACTCCAAGGATACAGCGTCGATGTCGGTCTTCGCTCGCCAGCAGCTGGTGGACTTCCAAGAGGTCGGGCTCGGATCGGCGGCGTCGACCCTGATCTTCCTCATCATCGCCCTCCTCATCGTCGTGACCATCGCGGCGGGTCGGGTGCGGCTGGGCGGAGAGACGCTATGACAATCCTGCTCCGCCTCGGCTTCTGGGCGCTCGTCCTCGCCATCGCTGTGTTCTCGCTGTTCCCGTTCTACTACGCGATCATGTCGTCGCTACGAACGGGGAGCGAGCTGTTCACGGTCGCGTATTGGCCGACGCGCCTTGATTTTTCGAACTACATCGCGGTCTTCGACCGCCAGCCCTTCGGCCGCAACATCCTCAACTCGATCATCGTGGCGGGATCGGTGGTGGCCGTCTCCCTGGCCTTGAGCCTGACGGCGGCTTACGCCTTCGGACGCGTCAACTTCCGGGGCCGCACGATCCTGCTCATGACGATCCTCGGCGTTTCCATGTTTCCGCAGGTGGCGGTCTTGTCGGGGATGTTCGAGCTGATCCGCAGCTTCGGGCTCTACAACACCCTGCCGGGGCTGATCCTGGCGAATCTCATGCTCACCCTGCCCTTCACGGTCTGGGTGCTGACCACCTTCATGCGGGAACTGCCCAAGGAGATCGAGGAAGCGGCGTACGTGGACGGCGCAACGCCCTTCATCGTCGTGCGGCGGGTCTTCCTGCCGCTCATGGCGCCCGCCGCCGTTACCACGGGGCTCCTCGCTTTCATCGTCTCGTGGAACGAGTTCCTGTTCGCTCTGACCTTCACCCTCACCAACGAGCGCCGCACGGTGCCGCCCGCCATCGCGCTCATGAGCGGTTCCAGCGCCTATGAGCTGCCCTGGGGCACCATCATGGCGGCCTCCGTCATCGTGACGGTGCCGGTCGTGGCGCTGGTGCTCGTGTTCCAGCGTAAAATCGTGGCGGGGCTGACCGCAGGCGCCGTCAAAGGCTAATCAAGGAGATCCCGATGGCCGATATCGTCCTAAAAGGGGTACGCAAATCCTTCGGCAACGCCAAGGTGATTCACGGGGTCGATCTCGACATTCGCGACGGCGAGTTCATCGTTTTCGTCGGGCCCTCAGGCTGCGGGAAATCCACGCTTTTGCGGCTGATCGCGGGACTGGAGGACATCACGGCAGGCGATCTCTTCATCGACGGCGAGCGCGTGAACGATCTCCCGCCCGCCAAGCGCGGCATCGCCATGGTGTTCCAGTCCTACGCGCTCTACCCGCACATGAATGTCTACGAGAACATGGCCTTCGGCCTGGAGCTGGCCAAAGCCTCCAAAGGCCAGATCGAAGAGCGCGTGCGCGAGGCCGCCCGGCTGCTCCAGATCGACAACCTGCTCGAGCGCAAGCCCAAGGAACTCTCGGGCGGCCAGCGCCAGCGCGTCGCCATCGGCCGCGCCATCGTGCGGGACCCGAAGGTTTTCCTGTTCGACGAGCCGCTCTCGAACCTCGACGCGGCCCTGCGCGTGAACACCCGTATCGAGATCGCCAAGCTCCACACGGATACCAGCGCCACGATGATCTACGTGACTCACGATCAGGTCGAGGCCATGACCCTCGCCGACCGGATCGTGGTGCTCAACGCGGGCCGGGTCGAGCAGGTCGGCACGCCGCTCGAATTGTATCATCGGCCCGCCAACCTATTCGTGGCCGGCTTCATCGGCTCCCCGCAGATGAACTTCCTGAAGGGGCATGTCTCGGGAGCCTCCCAAATCCGCCTGGCGGACGGCCTGACAATCGCCGCACCCTTGGCGAACGGCCTCCGCTCCGGAGACGACGTGACCCTCGGCGTGCGGCCCGACCACGTTCGCTTGAGCGAGACCGGCCTAGCGGGCCGGGTCGCCCTGGTCGAGGAGCTGGGCGAGAACCACCTGCTCTATGTGGATCTCGACGCCCTTCCGGGCTGCCGCCTCACCGCGCGGGCGCCAGGGGACGCGCGCCACAAAGCCGGTGACCGGATCGCGGTGGAGTTCGACCGCGAGGCCTGCCACCTCTTCGACTCGACGGGCCAGGCGGCTCAGCTCCGGGAGCGTTCGGCATCCGCCCCTCGTGAAGGCGCGCTGACCTAGGGCGCTTTCGCCTGTTCCATCAGGGGCGTATAAGCTCGGCTCAAGCCGAGGAGACCTTCGTGACGAACCGGGACGTGGAATTGCTGGCGTTGATCGACGGGCTGGCGCCCCGGGCGCGGCTGATGGGAGTGGATCTTGGAACCAAGACCATCGGGCTGGCGCTGTCGGACGTGGAAAAGCGTATCGCGACGCCGCTGGAAACCATCAAGCGGGTGAAGTTCACGCCCGATGCGGCCCGGATGAAGACCCTCGTGGACCAGCATGGCGTGGGCGGGCTCGTGATCGGCTTGCCCCTCAATATGGACGGCACGGAAGGCCCGCGCTCGCAGGCGACGCGCGCCTTTGCCCGTAATCTCGGCCCCATCGCCGGCTGCCCGATCCTGTTCTGGGACGAGCGCATGTCGACCATGGTGGTGACACGTACGCTTTTGGAGGCGGACGCTTCGCGCGCCAAGCGGGCGGATTCGGTGGACAAGATGGCGGCCGCCTACATCCTGCAGGGGGCACTGGACCGCTATGAGCGCGTCCTGACCGCACGGGAGGATGCGGAGGACGATGGCTCTCATGCCCCCGGCATGGATGCGCCGCCCACCGGCGGCGCTCCCGACGCCTGACCCCGCCTAGAAGCCGTTGCGCCGGTTCCAGGCCCGGATTTGGTCCTTCTGCATCTCCTTCTGGGCCTCGCGCTGGCCTTTCACGTAGTCTTTCATGGCCTCCTTTCGGCTGCCGCCGTAATAGGCGGGAGGCGGCGGCGCGGGACGATAGCCGTATTGCGGAGGCGGCGGCGGTCGATACCCAGGAGCCGGTGGCGGCCGGTAGCCCGGAGGCGGCGGGTAATACCCCCGGCGCGGGGGCGGTGCGTCGTAATAGGCGCGTGGCTGGGGCTGGTAGTAACCCCGGGGCGGCGGAGGTGGCTCGTCGTCATCGTCGAAGAAGAACTGCACCGGCGCGATCACGCTCGTGCCCGTCGCCTTCACGACAGGGAGCGGACCCGCTTGCGCCGCGCCGAGCCACAGGCCCGCAGCGACGGCTCCCAAAACCCATTTGCCCACCTTCATCGGTCTCACTCCTGCCGGTGGCTGCCTCGCCGCCGGTTCATGGTTCGAATCTGTCATAAAGTCCCGCAATTGAACAAATGCTGAATCACGCAGCGTCAGGCAAGACATAATGCAATAAAATTTCACCCATGAGGCAGCGATCCGCTTCGACACGCGTGTCGTCCTGTCCTTCCGTCATCGCCTTAACGGTTTCGATGCAAAGTTCCGCTACGTCTGGCGGACCATCCCCTCCGGCCTCGGACACCGGTGACATGCACCGGACAGGGCTTCCCGCGCAGGACCATATCGATGAGCGGCCATCACCTAGTCGTGCAACCGGACCATGGGGTCGAACCCGTCATCCGGTTCCTCAGGAGCGCCACCTCCACCGCCCTCATCAAGCAGTTCACCTTCAACCATCCCGCCCTCTTGGACGAGGTGCTGGCCCTGCACGAACGCGGCGTGAAGGTTCGGGTGCTGCTCAACGGCGCCAAGGCCACAGGGGAGCGCCTCAACGACGACTTCTTCAATAGGCTCAAGGAACGCGGAATCGACGTGGCCTGGAGCAATCCGGCCTTTCTGGTCACGCACGAGAAGACGGTCGTCGTGGATTCCGAGCGGGCCCTGATCGCGACCTTCAATTTCATGGAAAAGTACTTTTCCGAGACCCGCGATTACGGCGTGTTCGTCAGCGACCCGGCGATGGTCTCGCAGATCGTGGCCTGCTTCGAGCGCGACTGGAACCGCGAGACGTATCATCCGCATGAGGAGGCAGGTCTGGGCTGGAGCCCCGGAAACGCCCGTCACGTGATCTCCAGCCTCATCGACGGGGCCCATCACACCCTCGACATCCAGCATCCGAAATTCGCCGAGCCGCTGGTCTTCGAGCGGATCGCGGCGGCGGTCGAACGGGGCGTGAAGGTGCGCGTTCTCTGCGGCGGGAAGCACGGCCTGCACCAGCCCGACATGATGTATTCCTTCGCTTTATGGAATCTCGGCCACCGGATGGGCGCTCGCGTGCACAAGCAGAAGAACCTGCGCGTTCATGCCAAGCTGATCGTCGCCGATGGAAAGCGCGCCTTCCTGGGCTCTCAGAACCTCGACCAGCCGGCTTTCGACCTCCGGCGCGAGGTTGGCGTCCTCCTCCACGAGGCCAAGACGATCCAGGACGTCCTGGAGGTGTTCGAGACCGATTGGAGACAGTCCGTCCGGTACGAAGCGCCTTACCCACTGGATGCGGCAAGCATCGCCGAAAGCCAGGATTTCGAGCATGACCCTCTCCTTGCCCACGACTGAGCCCGCGGCGCGGCCGGGCCTCGTCGAGCTTGCCCTGGTCTTCAACAAGATGACGCTGGCCAGCTTCGGCGGAGGCCTCAGCGCCTGGGCGCAAAGGCTCATCGTGGAGGACAAGCGATGGCTGAGCGACGAGGAGTTCCTGAGCGCCTACACGCTGGCCCGCGTGATGCCGGGCGCCAATCAGATCAATTTCGCGATCTATGTGGGCAACCGCTTCCAGGGCGTACCGGGCGCCGTCGCCGCCGTGCTCGGCCTCACGGGCATCCCCTTCTGCATCATCGTGGCTTTGGGCTATGCCTATGTGCACTATCACAGCACCCCTGCCCTCCAGGACATCCTGCGCGGCATCGCGGCGGGCGCGATTGGGCTGACATTCTCCATGGGGCTGAAAACTGGAGAGAAGTTTTTCCGCCAGCCCGTCGCTCTCGTCTTCGCAGCGCTCGCCTTCGCGGGATCGATCATGCTCCGGATGCCGCTGCTCGCCGTGCTCGCGATCCTGATCCCGCCTGCCTTCCTGGTCGCCTGGCGGCGGCCGTCACGCGGATGACCCCGCCGTGAAGCCGGGCATCCTCCTCCAGCTTGTCAGTTTCTTCGGATTGCTGTCGATTCTCTCGGTCGGCGGAAGCAACAGCGTCGTCCCCGAAATGTCGCGCAAGGCCGTTCAAACCGAGCATTGGCTGAGCGCCGACCAGTTCACGGATCTTTTCGCCCTCTCCCAGGCCGCCCCAGGACCGAGCAACCTGATTGTCGCGTTGCTGGGTTACCAGGTGGCCGGCTTCTGGGGTGCCCTCGCGGCCCAGCTCGCCATGATCGTGCCGGCCGCCATCGTTATGGTGCTGGTGTCGAAAGTCTGGGTCTCCACTGCCGGCAGCCGCTGGCATCTCGCCCTTGAACAGGGCCTGACCCCGATCGCCATCGGCCTGATCATCGCGAGCGGTTGGACCATCGCCGAAGGGAGCGGCCTGGACATTCCCGGTTACGCTCTCGTAGCGGCCTGCACAGTACTCTTCTGGAAGACACGCATCAACCCGATCCCGGTCCTGGCCCTGGCGGGGGTGATCGGGTGGCTGGGGCTGGTCTAGGAGATTGCTCCCAGCAGGTAGAGCGCGACGCCGGCCGCCGAGGATCCGAGCAGGGTGACAAGCATTCCGGCCCGAAGCCAGAACACGGCGATCAAGCTGGCGGCGCTGAGCAGAAGCGCCCACAGGTCGAGGCTGGCAGGCACCGGCGCGTCGAAGCGCAATCCGAAGCCGGTTATGGAGACGGTCTGCTGGAACAAGGTGTGGACCGCGAACCAGATCGCCAGGTCCAGGATCACGCCCACGACGGCTGCGGTGATTGCCGAGAGCGCCCCATGGAGGAATCGGTTGCCCCGGAGCTTTTCGATGAATGGCGCCCCGAGGAAGATGAAAAGGAAGCACGGCAGGAACGTGACCCATGTCGCCAGCAAGCCTCCCAGGATGCCGGCGATGAGCGGGGAGAGCTCGCCAGGGTCACGGAAGGCTCCCATGAACCCGACGAATTGAAGGACCATGACAAGCGGACCGGGCGTCGTCTCAGCCATGCCGAGACCATCGAGCATCTCGCCCGGCTGGAGCCAACCATAGGTTTCGACGGCCTGCTGAGCCACGTAAGCCAGGACCGCATACGCGCCGCCGAAAGTCACGACGGCCATGGTCGAGAAGAACGTGGCGATCCGGCTGAAAACATTGTCCGGCCCCAGCATCACCAAAAGAGTGGCGACAGGGACGAGCCAGAGGCTGAGGCAGACCACGGACACGCGCACCGCCTGGGCCACATTCGGGTGGCCATGCTCGGGCATCTCTCCGCCGAGCAGCGTGTCCGCGTCCGCCACCTGCGCACCGATTTGCGCCGACCCATGCGGGCTTCGGGCCTGAAAAGCGACGTGCCCCACCCGTCCGCCAAGATATCCAATGAATCCAGCCGCCAAGATGATGGCCGGGAAGGGAACACCGAAGAAGAAGATGGCGACGAAGGCCAGTGCAGCCAACCCAATCATGGCGCTGCTTTGAAGAGCCCGGCTCCCGACCCGGATGACCGCCTGGAGAACGATGGCCAGTACGGCCGCCTTCAGGCCGAAGAACAAGGCGGAGACGATGCCGACCTCGCCGAGCACCGCATAGAGGATGCTCAAAGCCATGATCGAGACGGCACCGGGAAGGATGAAGAGACCACCCGCGATCACGCCGCCGAGGGTTCGGTGCATGAGCCAACCGACATAGGTCGCGAGCTGCTGGGCCTCAGGACCGGGTAGCAACATGCAATAGTTCAACGCGTGGAGGAACCGTCCCTCCCCCAGCCACCGCTTTTCCTCGACCAGAATGCGGTGCATGACCGCGATCTGTCCGGCCGGTCCGCCGAAGCTCAACATCGCGATGCGGGCCCAAACCTTGACCGCCGCTCCGAGGGATACCCCGTGCGGAGCCGACACATCGCGGTGTGACGAGCCCACTCTCTCCAATGGCATCTACGACTCGCTGCGCTCGAACTTGGTTCTTAAGATTTTGCGTCGGACAACGGTCTCGCTAAGGCCGCGCAACCACTACCTGCCAAATTTTGCTGGACGATTTGGATGGAGCGGAAGTGGCTGGGGGACCTGGATTCGAACCAAGACTAACGGAGTCAGAGTCCGCTGTTCTACCATTAAACTATCCCCCACCGAAGCCCTTGGAAAACTTCGCCTTTCGATGATCGTCGTTCCGATCCGAGGCAAAGATACGGCGAGGGCGGCGCGTGGTGGCGCTGAGATAGGGGGTCTTGCCCCGCGTGTCAACAGGTTTGGGAGGCCGGATAGGCATGCGTCCCGGGCCCTTTTTTCCCGCCCGACCCAAACCCGGATCCATCCGGCCCCATCATCCGGAAAGCGGCTCTCGCTCGAAGAGACGAGCCTCTCGGCAGGTCGCCGGCGTCACTCAGAGGCTCCAGAACCTTCCTTCAGACCTGAATGTCACAACGATTCAGTTCTACCTATTTGTGGCTAAACGCCAGGTTATTGCATGGATTTGCGGGAGTTCCGAGAAGTCGACGGAGTTTTCTAACCAGAACGCGAGTTTCATAAGTATCTGACAAAAATGAATTTTATCGACTTCAGCCAAGCTCGGAAATGGCGAACATTCGAGAAGACCGGACGGGTTGAATGATCCGTCCCTGCAAGCCCGATCGATCGCTACAACTTTCGCACTGGTGCTCAAACGCTAACAAATGCGTAGTCTCGACGCCAAGTTGCATTGGAAGGATTGGTCACGTCTGAAGTCCGGCAGCCCCTCTGAGCTGTGATATCTGCGAAAGCGGGCAGCATCACCCTCTCAGAGCGTCAGCGAACCGAACCTTTACGGGACCTGTCCCGACACCCATCCAGTGAGCCGGAGCGGCCCCGTGTTCCCCAAGATCCGAGTCGGTATCGTCGACGATCATCCTCTGTTCCGAGAGGGCCTTGCCCATACGCTGGAACGATACGGGGATTTCGAGATCGTCGGGACCGGCGGCTCCGCCGACGAGGCGGTTCGGATGGCCCAGAGCCTCCGGCCGGACGTTATGGTCTGCGACATCTGCATGCCGGGAGGAGGCTTGGCGGCCGTCGAGGAGATCGCCGCGACGGGGTCCGGCAAGGTCCTGGTTCTGTCCATGAAGGACGATACCGAAACGGTCAGCGCTGCGCTCGGCAAGGGCGCCTTCGGATACCTGCTGAAAGGGAGTGGCGGCGTGGAGCTCGCGTCGGCCATTCGCGCGATCCACCAGGGCGACCGGTACCTCACGCCCTCCCTTGCGGTGCAATTGCTCAGCCGGAGCGCCATCCGGACGGCGGAGCCTCCGGTCCGCGATCCCCTGGCGGGCCTCACTCAGCGCGAGAGCCAGGTCCTGTCCATCATGGTCGAAGGACGCAGTAACAAGGAGATCGGCAATAAGTTGGCCTTGAGCGAGAAAACCATCAAGCACCACGTGACCCGAATCCTCCAGAAGCTCTCGGTCCGCAACCGGGTGGAGGCCGTTCTGATGGCCTCGCGGCGGCGGCAGAACGAGAACCGCGTGAACTGATCGTCAGTTCGACGCCCGCTCCAGCCCCTGGATCGCCCCATCGAGAATGAGCTGCCGCAAGCCGTCACGGTGCTCGCGAAAAGCGCCGACGATCATGTCGTCGAACCCGAGACTGACTCCTATTTCGTCGTGGACGACATCCAGGACCCGCAGAAGTCCCGCCGACGACAGAACACCCTGCTCGAGGCTGAGGACATGAACGAGGGAATCGACCACGAGCCTCTGGGCCGTGAGCATGGCTGATAGCCGCTCGACCAATCCATGGATGGACTCTTCGTCCCAGTCGCATGGGGCTCGCCTCTCCGACATGTTCACGGCCTTCCTGGTGGTCCGAGAGGTGAATGCGAGGTTCCGAAGAACCTCGCACGACAGACATCATGTCACGGCCTCCCGTGGCCGGGCGGGCTATTCCTCGCGGAATGCTCGCATGGCATTGTCGGTCAACGGCTTGGTCAAGTAGGAGAGAACGGTGCGATATCCGGTCTGGATGAAGCCTTCCACCGGCATTCCCGGGAGCAGCTTCGAGCCCCCCAGTTTGCTCCACTCGCCATCCGCGATCGTGATCCGCACGGGATAATGCGACAGGCCGCTGCGCTCGTCCGTTACGAGATCGGCCGCGATGCGCGTCACGCGTCCCATGATCTCCGGCGTCGTGCGCTGATTGAAGGCGGACAGGCGAAGCACCGTATCGAGACCCTGGCGAAGCTGATCGATATCCTGAGGCGCGACCTTGACTTCGATCGACAGCGCGTCACCCTCGGGCATGACTAGCATGATCGTATCGCCGGGCGCAATGACGCCGCCCACCGTATGAACTACTGACTGGTGAACGATCCCGTCCTGCGGCGCCCGAATGTCGATCCGCTTCAATTGATCGTCAGCCGCAACCTTGCGCTCCACCAGCTCCGCGACCTTCGCCTGCAACTCGCGAAGTTCAGTCGAAACCTCGCTGCGCAGGTCCTGCTCGATCTGCATGACCTGCAGCTCGGTTTCGCTGATACGGCCCTTGGCTTGAGCAATGGACGAAATCAAGGCGCCTCGCTCGCCCCGTAGGCGGGTCTCCTCGCGTTTGAGGGAGTTGAGACGCGTGATTGGCACCAGGTTCTTGCGCCACAGTTCCTGCACGCCGGTCAGCTCGTCCTGGATCAGCTTAATCTCGTCTGCCTTGGCGGCTGCCTGCAACTGTGTCCCGTCAATCTGCTCCTGAAGCTGCGCGATCCTCTCCTTGAGCTGGGATTTCTGACCGCTGCGGGCCAAGTGGCGGTTGTCGAACAGGCGGCGTTCGCCACTGATCAGGCCCGCGAGCTCAGGATCGGCGGCGCGGACCATCAGATCTGCCGGGAAGCGGACCTGATCCTGACCATCGCGTTCCGCCTCGAGCCTTGCTCTGCGGATGGTCATTTCGTCGATGCTTTTGGTGACCATGGCACGGTTTGCACGCGCTACCGTCTCGTCCAGGCGAACAATAACGTCACCAGCTTGAACGTGGTCGCCATCGCGGGCGAGGATCTCGCCGACCACACCGCCCGTGGGGTGCTGCACCTTCTTGACGTGGCTGTCCACGACGACCGTCCCTGGCGCCATGACGGCTCCCGACAGCTCGGTGACGCAGGCCCATCCTCCCAACCCGCCGACGAGAGCGACGGCGCCACCGAGGGCGAGGCGTGTGTGCCGGCGGATCGATGCGCGGGCGGGGGATGGAGAGGACTTGATCATGACACGGCCTCACGAATTGACGCGACATGCGTCGCCGGATTGGGTTGCTGAGGGTCACCGGACGGCACCGGACGAATGACCTTGCCGATCACCTCGTCCTTCGGACCGAAGCTGCGCACGCGGCCCTCGTCCATGATGAGAAGATGATCCAGCCCGGCGAGGGCGCTTGGTCTGTGGGCGATGACCACGACGACGCCGCCGCGCGCCCGGATCCCTAGAATGGCTTGAGTGAGGGCATGTTCGCCTTCGCTGTCCAGGTTCGAATTCGGCTCGTCGAGAACGACCAGGAACGGGTTGCCGTACAGCGCCCGTGCCAGCCCGATCCGTTGACGCTGGCCGCCGGACAGACCCCCTCCCCCCTCCCCGATCTGCGTCTCGTATCCGTCGGGCAGTCGCAAGATCATGTCGTGCACGTCCGCGGCCCTGGCGGCCGCGATGACGGTCTCGGGCTTCGGGTTCGGGTGGAAACGGGCGATGTTTTGGGCCACCGTCCCGGCAAACAGAGCGACGTCCTGCGGGAGATACCCGACATGAGCTCCCAGATCTTCCGCACTCCACTGTTCGAGCGCTGCGCCGTCGAGGCGGACCTTTCCACGCCACGTCGGCCAAACGCCCACCAGCATGCGGGCAAGCGACGACTTGCCGGATGCGCTTGGGCCGATGATGCCAAGACCCATGCTGGCTTTGAGCTCGAAACTCACATCCTGGACGGCAAAACGTTGGCTCTTGGGGGCGCCCGAGCCCGCGCTCTCGACTGACAGGCTGCCCCTGGGCGCCGGAAGCTTGATCGCTTCCGCGCCTTGCGGGGCGTCTGCCAGCAGCTGGCCCAGGCGGGCCCATCCCTGACGCGCGGAAACGAACCCCTTCCAGTTGGCGATGGACAGTTCCACGGGTGCGAGCGCTCGCGAAACCAGGATCGATGAAGCGATCATGATACCGCCGGTCGCCTGGCCGTCGATCACCAAATAGGCGCCGACACCAAGGACGGCGGATTGCAGCAGCATGCGCAGAACCTTCGAAAACGCCCCAAGCCCGCCCGACACGTCCGAGGCGCGCTGCTGGTGCGCGAGATACCGCGCGTTCGCATCGGCCCAGAGCGCTCCGATCCGGCCGGCCATCCCCAAAGCCCGCACGACCTCGGCATTGCGGCGCGCGCCGTCACCGATGCCGTTCCGCACGGAGGCTGCGCCCACGGCATTCTTGGTCGCGTGTCGGGTCATGACGTCGGTGGCGACTGTGATGGCGACCAGAACTGAGGCACCCGCGACCGTCACCCAACCGAGCAAGGGATGAAATGCGAAGCAGATGAACAGGTACAGCGGAATCCACGGCAGATCGAACAATGCGGATGGGCCGCCCCCGGCCAGGAAAGCGCGAACCTGATCGAGATCGCGCAGCGGCTGCTGGCCATCGCCCTCGCTTTTCCCACTGAGCGGAGCGGCGACTTGGCACTGGAAGACACGCTGGCTCAACTCTTCGTCGAGAGATGCGCCGACTCGGGCGAAGATGCGGCCACGCACCATGTCGAACAGGCCTTGGAAGGCGTAGAGAACGACGATGATGACCGATAGGCCGATGAGAGTGGGGATGCTGCGGCTCGGCAGAACTCTGTCATAGACCTCCATCATGTACAGGGAGCCCGACAGGTAGAGAATGTTGATGAGGCCGCTGAGAAGGGCGACGCTGAGAATGGCCCCGCGGCAGGAAGCGAAAAGACTGGGACGCTGCCCCTGTGTGGATCGTGTCATCGTCGCGGCCCTGACGTTGATGGTGGTGATTGTGGAGAAACTTTTTCTGAGACCCCATATCGGTAGCGAGGAAAGGACCCGCCGGGAGCGCGGGGTCTGATGTCCCGGCGGGTCTCTGTCAGTGGCTCAGAACGCGAAGTCCTTGCTGTCGAGCTGGGCGATCGACACACCCTCCAGCACAAGCACATCGCTACCGTGACGGATCTCCACGTCGTTGCCGACTTGGTCCAGGGCCAGGTCCGAGATCCCATTCACTTTCCCGAGGCCACTCACATCGATCATGTCTTCGCCGTTGCGGAAGTCGGTAACGAAGTCGCGTCCCATGCCCTTCTGGAACACGAAAGTGTCTTCGCCCGATCCTCCCGTCATCCGGTCGCCGCTACCGGATCCACCGGCCAGCCGGTCGTCGCCCAACCCACCGAACAGACGGTCTTGGCCCCCACCGCCTTTTAGGACATCGTCGCCAGCGCCGCCGCGAAGGACGTCGTTACCGCCGTTGCCTGCCATGCGGTCGTCACCGGCTCCGCCATCGAGACGGTCATTGCCTTGGCCGCCAGAGAGACGGTCGTCACCCTGGCCACCCTTGAGACGGTCGTTGCCGGATCCTCCCCAGAGCTTGTCGTGACCGTCATGACCATGCAGACGGTCATCCCCGGCACGCCCAACGAGGCTGTCGTTGCCGTCCCCGCCCGAGAGGCGGTTGTGACGGGCGTTGCCTTGCAGAACCAGATCCTCGACCACGGAAGCCATGGGCGGACGCACTGGGTCAGGCCCCGCCTGCTCGGGGATGCTTGGAGCCGGTCCTGGCTCCACTGGATCCGGAGTGACGACCCCTTCCTCCACCGAGACCGAGGCTTCCGCGAGGGTCGGACGGCCATCGCACTTGAACGTCACCGTATGGGCGCCGCATGCGATTGTCGTCGTTCCATCACCGTTTTCGGTCCACGTATAGTCATCCGCCTTCCTGCCAGGCTCCAGTTCGATCACATCCTGGGGCCTGAGCGTCCCGACGATGGTGTCGCTGCCGCCCTTGGACCGGAACACGACCCGGTGAGCGGACGTCAGTTCGGAGATGTCCACCGTGTCAGAGCCCTCGTCGCCGAGGATCGTGATGGTATTCAGGCGCAGGTTCGTCCCGGAGAAATCGCCGAAGATCTGGAAAGTGTCGCCTCCCGCTGCGCCCCCCGCACCGGCAGGGTCGAAGCCGTTGATCCTGATCTCCTCGATTTCGGCCAGCTCGGCGATGACGGATGCGCCGTTCGTGCCGTTTCGCGTGACAATAATCTCGGTCGAAGCCGCGATCCCGAAGAGCGTGTTGCCCGGTACCGCATCGAAAGCCGCCCGTGTGTAGATCCGGTACGTCTCCGCCGTGGCGTTGCCATTGATCACGAACGTGTCTCCGGCCGAGCCTTCCGTCCCGCCATTGACCACGTCGCGGCCGTCCGTCGCACCTGTCGTGTTGGCGTTCCAGATGATCGTATCATCACCGCCGGAGGCGTTGATCGTGTCGTTCCCGAGGTTCCCGTCGATAATGTCGGCGCCGTTGGTGCCGTTGATGGTCGTGCCGGTGTTGCTACCAGAGATCACTGTCGGGGCGTTCGGGGCAAGCAGGAAGTCACTGACGGTGATGCCTGTGACATCGAGCTCCTCCAGACGGATCGTCCCCATGATGTTGTTCTCGGCGTCCCGAACCGTGATTAGGGTGTCGTCGACGGTCCCGTCTTCGATGTCCTGAAGTTGAACTCTGGTGCTGAAGTTCGCCGCCGTCACGCCAAGTGCGCTCAGGTCGATCAGATCCTGTCCTCCCTGGGCATTGGCGTCGAAGCCGTTGATGATGTCATTGCTGAAGCCGCTTGCCGTGTACCGGACGACGTCATTCCCATTACTGACGTCGATCGTGTCATTACCGGCGCCTCCGATGATCGTGTCGGTATCGTTCCCGGTGCCGCCGCTCAGGACGTCGTCCCCGGTTCCACCATCGATGAGGTCACTGCTGTCGCCGCCATTGACGGTATCGTTGCCGCCGCCGCCGAAGAGCTGGTTCGATGCGTTGTTACCGTTGATGACGTTGGCCAGATCGTTTCCGATACCATTGACGGCGTTGGCTCCGGTCAGGGTCAGGTTCTCGAGATTGGCTCCCAAGGTGTAACTCTGATCGGACTCCACCGTGTCGGTGCCGCCACCGGCGACCTCGACGATCACGTCCCCTGCCGTGACCACATACGTGTCGTTACCTGCACCTCCCGCGAGGGTGTCGATGCCGGCACCGCCTTGCATGCGGTTGCCCAGGTCGTTGCCGGTTCCATTGAAGGTGCCTGCTCCCGTGTAGGTCAGGTTCTCCACGTTGGCGCCGAGGGTGTAGATCGCGAGGTCGGTCTGGACTTCGTCCGTGCCACCGTTCGCCACTTCGACTACCACATCATCGGCGTCGTCGACGGAATAGGTGTCGTTTCCAGACCCGCCGACCATGACGTCGGCACCCAGGCCGCCGACGAGCGTATCGTTCCCTGCGCCGCCGACAAGAAGGTCGTCGCCGTCGCCGCCGTCGAGGTTGTCACTGCTGTCATGACCGAAGAGCAGGTCATCTCCCGCGTCCCCCGCCAGGGCGTTGGCGCCAGCAGATCCGGCAAGAAGAGTGTTCTCTCCCGCATTGGCGGTTCGTGTACCGGTGTCGTCCTGGCTCACAACGTAGTCTCCGTCGAAAGCATAGCCTTCGTAGGATGCGCCGTTGAGGTTGATGCGCTCGACCGCTTCGCCCGCCGTCTCGAAATGATCGGCGACCGTGACCTGTTGGCCGTTGAACTGGAGCACGAGGTCTCCACCCGCTCCCTCGAAGACGTTGAGCCCGGTCAGGGTGCCAGCTCCAATAACGATCCGGTCGTTGCCGCTCGTTTCCTGGATGAGATCAGTGCCATCGCCGAGGTTGATTACATATGTGTCGTCACCACTGCCACCGTTGAGCACTTCCTGCGTTGTGGCAGTGATCACCAGATTGTCGATGTAGAAGTTCTCATCTCCACCGAAAATGCCCGTGTCGAAGGTGCCAACCGCCCGGAAGCGGATTGCGGTGTGAGACAGGCTCAGCGACGTCGAGAACGGGTTCGATACATCACCACCGAGAGTGGCGAGCACATCCCAACTCGTGCCATTGAAGGCTTCGACAACGACGTTCTCGCCCTGATCCAGGTCGTCGGCCTGATAGTCGAAGGACAACGTTGCTGATGTTACGCCTGCTAGGCTGAAGGATCGCTGGATAGTCTCGTTTCCGCCGGTTCCGGTCGCGAACTGCAGCCGACCACCACTGATCCGCACGTCCCCGCCAGTGGGTCCACCCGCGTCGTTCGTTTCAGTCCACCCGCCGTTGAACGAGCCGGTGCCGTTGTTGTCCGTATAGGACGCTTGGCCATCGAAGTTGTCGGCGAAGGTGACGGACGTGGCTGCCGGGTTCGTGCCGCCAATCAGAATGTCGTTTCCTGCGCCACCGTTGAGAACGTCGCTTCCGCCCTTGCCGACAATGAGGTCAGCTTGATCGGTGCCGTTGAGAACCTCAGCAGCATCGGTACCCTCGATGACATTGAGGATGCTGGTGCTGAACTGGAGCTTCTCGATGTTGCGGATGGTATCCCGGCCGTCCGAGCGCATGTTGGGCTGCGTCTCGTCCTCCGGCAGGTCGTCGTTGCCCGGGGGTTGAACAAATCCCGTATGGGAGACGAAGATGCTGCCGTCCGAGTTGGTGCCGAAGCTGTAGTTTGCCACCACATCGGTGTAGACCGCAGTGTCGATGTCGCCAGTCTTGTTCCCGCTAACGATCTCGCGGACGATCTCGAGTTGGCCCGGATTCACCGTCCGGTCGAACATGAGATCCGTCAGCAAACGACCACCGAGCTGGGGGACAGCCCCCTGGATGGGCTCTCCGTTCATATAATCGGCTTCGCGATAGACCTTCCCGGCCATCTCGTCGACCGTGTAGGCGACACCTTCTTCAACGAAGCGAATTCGGACGTTGAGCCACTTGTCGCCATCGATGATGTCGTTTCCGGCCAGTCCTTTGATGATGTCACTACCGCCGCCGCCGAGCAGAATGTCGGAGGCATCGGCAGTGCTGAGGATGACCCGCTCCTGGTTTCCGTTCTCGTCGAGCACCGGAACGGTTTGGCCGTTGACCACCCTCGTCACCGGAATGCCGGTGCCAAGATGTGCAACCAACCCGGAGAGACCGTTGATGAGCGCGACGTTCTTGGCCAGTAGGTCGTTGGAGTAGGAGCTGAGCGGCGAGTCTGGTCCTGGGATCGCGGCCGTTCCCTCCGCCTCGGCTCGCGTGTTCACCGGCACGGCGCGGCCCGTGAGGGTGTCACTGTTCTTCCAGCCAGAGAGCCCTTCGACGAGGTCGAAGCGGTCCCGCAGGATGAAAGCCTCCTGAGTGTCGAAGATCGGGATACCGAGGTCGGAGTTCGCAGCATGGCTGTCGCCCTTGTGTACGGCCCAATCGAAGCCCGCCATGCCGTTGGAACGCTGGATGCCCTCGGAATTCTGGAACATGATGTCGTCGCCGGATTCGCCGTCATAATCCGTGTCGCCACTGCCGCCGTTCAGAACGTCATGGCCGATGATCGTCGAGTTGAAGAACAGCTCTGAGTTCTCTCCAGCGAGAGTATCGAAGCGCTGCCCTCCCTCGATCCAGTCGTCGCCCTCGTTCCCAAGCAGGAAGTCGCCGCCGGTGCCGCCAAGAATAAAGTCGTTGCCTGTGCCGCCGAACGCCTCCTTGCCGTCTGGACCGGTAACGATGAAGTCGTTTCCTTGGTTGCCGAAGATCAGCGACAGGCCCGATCCGCCATGGATCACGTCGTTTCCTTCATTTCCGTGAAGGAAATCGGCCTCGCCGATATCCGTGCCGGCATTGGTGATGATGTCGTCACCTTGTCCTCCGAACACCTTGTCGACACCGTAGCCCGCCTCGATCTTGTCGTCCCCACCCTTGCCCCAAATCGCGTCGTCACCGCCGCCCGCCACGATCGTGTCGGCACCCTCGGTACCGCCGATCACGAAATGCTCGTTGCTGTTGACGCGGATATACTCGGCGATGCCGTCGTTGTTGGAGTCGATGCGCTCGACGAGCTTGCTGAATCCGCCCAGGAAAGGATCGTCCGAGGTCGGGTCAGCTCCCAACTGCTTGCTGATGTCCATCTCCAGCTGAGGCATTTGGAAGGCGGAGAACAAGTTCCCCGGCAAGGCCGTGGAGTTCTCGTCGCCGAGATCCGTATTGCGCATCACGAGTTCGGCGAAGGTGTTGTTCTCAAGCTCGTTCAGAAGATTGAGGCCCTGCGTCCGGGAAAGGTAGTAGAACCGGTCCGCGTCCTGAAGGTTTTCCATGGTCATCTGGAAGACAAAGCTGAAGGTCGATCCCAGCATGCCGCCGAAGGCCATCTTCTTCTCGGCAAGCCCGCCGATCCAGAAGTCGATGTCGTTGAGGCCGCCGAGCTTGGGATCGTTCGCGTACGCCCCGATCCCGTTGAGAAAGTCCAGTCGATCGGCCGGCGCCCCGGCGCCGCCGAGCACCAGCAAGGTGGCCGCCTCGCGGAGCTGCTCGATGGTCTTCGGGTTCGTTTGCGTGTTTTCGAGCGATGAATGGGTGCCGTAGGCCGCGATGAAGTTGATGATCGAGGCCGGATTCTTGAGGTTCAGGGCAAAATCGGCCCAGCTCTCATACGGCTTGAGCAGGGTGTCACCCGTGGCTTCGAAGAACTTGGTGCGAGCGGTCTGCAGGGATGGCATGCCGACATCACGGCCGCGGGCCAGATTGATCGTCGCTAGGTCCAGTGGAATGCCAAGAAGCTGGTTCCGAAGAACATCGGTGACGAACTCGTCGATCTCGCTGCCCGTTTGGCGGCTCATGCCCCGGATGATGGCGCCCGAAGCCGCCTCGGCATCGCCCAGGGAGTCATACATGACCGGGTTGAGGAACCCGTCGAAGAGGGACACATCGGAGACGACGGGCTTTCCGTCCACCATTTTGATGATACCGATATCCTGCCGCAGCATCGAGTGGCCGAAACGATACACCACGTGGGCGAACTCGGCTGCGATGCTCGGATTGATGTCGGCGGAGGGTTCGAAAACGAAAGCGTCGATATCCGGCTGCATCATGCGGCCGAACTCCTCGAAGACAAGGTGCTGGTACTCCATCTCGTTGGTGAAGCGGCCCACCTGGAACAGGCGCTCGCCGTCCCAGTGCAAGGTTTCGGCCAAGCTCAAGAGAGCCGTGGGGTTCCCGCTCGTCACGATCGCGTATTGACCGTCCGTCAGGTCAGTCAGGAGCCACTCGTTGATGAAGGCACGGTCCATGGACTGAAGCGCCATAGCCTTGGTCATATCGACCACGCGGTTGTGCTCGGAATGAAAGACCTGGTGGACTGCCGTCAAGGCGATGTTTTCGTTGGCGCGTCCATCACCCGCGATAAAGTGGCGATCAAGCAGCTCATTGTCATACGCAGTCGCCCCGCGCTGCCCCTGTGGACCGGCAGTGCCGTCCGCATTGAAGTAGCCGAGCCCCGTGTCACTGTCCTGCACGAGGTTGCCGGACGAATTGACGACTGGGACGGCCGCGTGAGCGATGTCGTCCAGGAAGGCGTGCCCCGTCAGAACGACGCCTTGCACACTGACTGGAGCCGCCGGATTGCCCTCCCGCAGGATGTCGTCGGCCGTGCCGAGTTTGCCGTCCGGACCCATGCCCACGACAAGCTGCGGATAGCCGTTCGGGCCCGGGATGAAGTTGCCGTAGGGGTCCGCGGCGATGAGCGGAATATTCCCGACGTTGAGATCGGTGAGCTCGATGCCCAGGACCGTTTTTGCCTGGTGTTTGAGATCCGCCCATGTCGCGAGGCCGCCCCTTTCACCCTCTAAAAGATGACCCGTGGCCATCGGCTTGCCGTCAGGGCCAAGGATGTATTCGCGCATGAAGACCTGCTTGGAGGCCGTCGATGCGTAAGTCTGATTCTGATCGACCCAAGGCGTCGTCAGGTTCTTCGGTCCAAGGCCGTCATCGGCCGTGCCCAACACTCCATCCGCTCCCGGATTGACGCTCACGCGAGTCAGCGGAATATAGTTCTGGCCTCCCGGAACATAGAGCGGGTCGTCCGGAGACAGGGGCACGTAGACCGTGCCATTTCCACCCTTTGCGACGAGATCCAGGCCATGATCGAAGAACTGGCCGAAAATGGTCATCCAGCCGTTGAAAGGCGACGATAGGCCTTCATCCGGGGAGACGTTCGGAAGGAAGACCGTGTTGCCGTCCATCTCAACGCCATAATGCGCGAGCTTGTCGGCGAGGAAGGTTTTGGCGGCTGTATGTTCGGCCGAGGGCTCTGCTCCACCGGTCGGCGCCGAAGCCTTCACGGCCTTGTGTGCGGCCACGATTTCACCCAAAGCGTTCATCAAAGCCGGCCCGGACATACCCGCATGGGTCAGCCCTGCAGCGATGGCGGCCGGGTTGTCGAGGGTCTGGTCGACCACGAGATTCGAGATGATGCGAGGATCCGCATCGATGACCGTGCCGCTGCCGGGGCCCGGCTGGGAGCCCGTACGACCGCCGGCATTCGCGTAGTCGTTGTTAGTGTACCAGCTGACGCCTGTATCGTCGGCCGTGCCCATCACGCCATCGGCTCCTGGACCGTTGGGCATGGGATTGAAGTCGTACCGGTCCCCATCGGCATCGTTCATGTATTGCGGGGTGAAGATGCCAGGGAACGCTTGATCCGACGCGCCCCAGTTCTCACGTCCGGGCAGGAGATTGTTGTAGCTCCCGTCAACGGTCCGAAGTCCATAAGGCAAGAGATGAGCCTGGGCCAAACCGTCATTGCCATTGTAGCCTGCGACCAGGGTAGCAAGATCACCGCCGGCGGCGTGCGCCTCCGCGATCTTGATCTGCTTCAGGATGAATTCGAGATCGTGCTTGATGAGTTGTACCATGGCCGTGCTCCTGCCCCGTTGGCATCCATGAGTGGATTGATAGAAGGGAACATCAGCCTCAGGCTCAGCGAAATACGGACTGTGGTCCCGGTGGCAGGTCGGGGTTAATCCGTCACTTTGGTCTGGCCTAGCATCGGACCTTGGTCGGGGGACATCGGATTAAGTCATTATAAATAAAGAACTTTATCTGCCCGCTCTCGACTTGTTTCTGACCGGACCGTCGCTTGGCCAGGGTCGGGTGCGTGAAGACCTAGTCCTTATGGATAGCGCGTTACGAGTGGTCGCCGTGCAGCTTCGCGGGTAGATTGCAAGGATCGGGCACGCGCCCTGCCAGGGCGGTCGCCATAACGAGCGTTGGATTTGAGGGCGATGGAAACTGTCGCGGCATTCCGATCGGTCACCCGTGGATTTGAGAACAATCTTGCTCGCCAGTTCATGTTGGTCGCGACCTTCGTGCTGCTGGTCGGGATGCTCGCCCAGGGATTATGGGTCACACGCAAAATCGAGGAGGGCGTCACGGATGTCGCTGCCGCATCCGCTGCTTTGCATGTGAACGGCTTTATTGCGCCCCACATCCTTGAACTGCGCGACGGCGATAGCCTGTCTCCCGCCGCGATCGACTCGCTCAATCAAGCCCTTCAGAGCATGATGGTCCGGTCGCAGATCAGCATGGTCAACATCTGGAAGCGAGGCGGACTCATCGCCTATAGCAGTCAACCCGATCTGATCGGCAGGCGCTTTCCCGACAATCCGAACCCAAGCCGGGCCTGGAAGGGAGAGGTTGTCACAGTCTTCGACGATCTCATCTACGAGGAGGATGCGCAAGAGCGCTCGCGCGGCAAGACGGTGATGGAAGTCTTCGCGCCTATAAGGGACTTCGCGTCCGGCGAGGTCATCGCGGTGCTAGAATTCCACGAGCAGGCAGATCGGCTTGAAGCCGAACTGACGCAAGCACAGTGGCACAGTTGGGCCGTGCAAGGTCTCATCACGGCTTCCATGCTGGGAGCTTTGTTCTCCATCGTCTTCGATGCCAGCAAGACTATAGATCGGCAGAGAATCGCGCTTGCAGACCGGGTCCGCCAGCTCTCGGACCTGCTTCACCAGAACGAAGCGCTGAGATACAAGGTCGAACGCGCTGCACAGAACGCCGCCGAGAATCTGGAGAGAGGCGTGCGGCGTATCGGGTACGACTTGCATGACGGCATAGCGCAACTGATCGGCACGGCGTTGCTGCGCATTGATCACGTTAAAGGGGCGGACCCCGACTCGTCTGACAACATCGCCAGGATACAGTCTATTCTCGGCGACGCGCTCAAGGATGTCCGGAACCTCTGCAAGGGGCTTCTCCTGCCGGAGATCCAGTCCCTGGGGTTGAAGGACGCCCTGGGCCACATGGTGACGACCCATGAGCGCACAACAGGATCGACGGTCCAAGCGAGCCTCGGCGCACTGCCGGAAAAGGTGCCGGATTATGTGAAAGCGTCCTTATGCCGTTTCCTGCAGGAAGCCCTGAACAATTCCTACCGTCATGCGAAAGGCATGGGACTCCGCGTCTCGGCCGCCACCGATGACAGCATGGTGGTTCTCAGCGTGTCGGACGACGGACCTGGCATGAGCTTCTCACCCAAGCAAAGCGAAGCGCGGTTCGGACTAAAGAGTTTGATGGACCGCATCGAGAGTGTGGGCGGTCACATGTCCATCGAGAGCAGGCCTGGGCTGGGCACCAGCATCACGGCAAGCCTCCCACTAACGAAGTGGACGGGGGATGAGCGATAGAATCACGCAGATCGTCGTCATTGACGACCACCCCATCTTTCGAGACGGCGTCATCTACGCGCTTTCGTGTGAAGCCGACTTTCGGGTCGTCGGCGAAGGCGAAAGCGCCGACGATGCGATCCTGCTCTGCCGGGACGCACGCCCTGACCTAGCCCTGATCGACATGACGATGCCGGGCGGCGGCGTTCAGGCCATCACGCGCATCAGGGTCGAGTACCCGTCGATCCGGATCCTCGTGCTCACCGTCGAGGACGGCGTCGGGCACGTGACCGGCGCCTTGGGCGCCGGCGCACATGGCTACCTGCTCAAAGGCGTGGGGAGTGCGGAACTCGTCGAAGCTGTAAGGCAGGTCGCCAGGGGTGGAACCTACGTGCCGCCCGTCTTCGCCGCCAAGCTGCTGCATGCCAGAACCCAGGAAGTTCCGCCGCAGCCCATGACGCCAGCAGAACCCCTCACGGAGCGCGAAGAAGAGATCCTCGATCTGCTGGGACAGGGGCGAAGCAACCGCGAGATAGGACTGAAGCTAGGGCTGGCGGAAAAGACCGTGAAATGGCATGTGACGAGTATTCTCGAGAAGCTCGGCGTCGAAAATAGGCTACAGGCGGCCATGTTCGTCTCAGGCAGGAAGAACTAGAAGACTCGGGTGGATCTGTCGTCATGACGTCTGCGCAAGTCGTTGCGGGCCGCCATCAGCCTGAACCGTCTCGAGCTTTTCCGGTTTCTGGCGTCAGGCCGGCCTTGGCAGCGAGCAAGACCAGTTCAGGCAGATTGCTCACGTTGAGCCGCTGCATCACGCGGGCTCGGTAGATCTCCACGGTCCTCGGGCTGAGTCCTAGGTCTGCTCCGATGGTTTTATTGCTTCCGCCCGCCAGCAAACGCTCCAAAACCTCCCGCTCTCGCTCGGGCAACGACTGGATGCGCGCTTTGGCCTGGTCCGTCGCCTCGTCCCGGGCTTCCGAAGCAAGGACCTGCCCGGTCACGCTCGCGACCGCCATCAGGAGATCGTGAGGCTGATAAGGAGCGTTGACGAAGTCGGCCGCCCCGGCTTTCATCGCCTTGACGCCCAGCATCGAATCGTCCCGCATGTCTCCCACGACGATGACCGGCAGGTCGGCGCGCTGAGACCGGACCTCCCGCGGAACCGACAAGCCTCCGGAACTCGCTTGGCGGATGTCGCAGACGACGCATCCGGGCGCCAGCATCGCCACGACCGACAGGAAGCTCGCACTGGACGTGAAGACTCGCACATTGTAACCCGCGTCGCGCAGGATCCCATGAAGACTGTCCGGCGATGCCTCGTCCCCATCGATCACGTAGACGAAGTGCCCACCTTGGCGGGTCACATCCTGCATGATGGCGCCGATCTGACGAACGCGGCTCTTGTCGTCCAGGATGGGGAAGAACGTGCCGCGAAGCCAGCGGATCTGATGATCCGGACGTATGATCCGATATTCCTCGACTGAGACGTCCCCGAGGCTGGTCCGATCGAGTCCCTGTCCGACACGCTCGCGATCCTCGGGATGGATCGCGTTGATCCAGTCAATGCGGGTCTGAGGCGGTTTGACCGAAGGTCCCCAAATCTGAGACGGATTCGAGCCAAGCTGTGTCAGGGTATCCGTCCCCAAATCCAGCATCCATAGGGTATGCACGGAGTGTGTGGCGAAGAGCCGAAGACGCTCTTCGCTCTCCTTGAGCCTCGTTTCGGCTTCGCGGCGCTCCGTTACATCCTGCCCGACCTTCAGGAAACGTTTCGGCTCGGTCCCACCGCCGAGGGATCGCGTCCATCCATCGATGAACACGCGCCTGCCGTCCTTGCGGATATGCCAACGCACGTTCGGGGCCTGACCCGTCTTCTGCGCCTCGGCCCGTTCCTTATCGGGTATGGAGGCGGCCCGGTCTTCCGGCGTGAAAGTCATCGCTGCGTCTTGGCCGATGGCTTCCTCTGCGGTCCAGCCATAGACCGATTCCGCTCCAGGCGACCAAGTCTGGATTCGTCCGTCAGAATCCATCGTGAAGATGGCGTAGTCGAGCGCGCCCTCCAAGATCAGCCGTTGCCGCTCCGCACTCTCGCGCAGGGCCTCTTGGGCCTTTCGGCGATCTTCTATGTCCC
Organism: Microvirga pudoricolor; assembly: GCF_016892705.1. GTDB lineage: Bacteria > Pseudomonadota > Alphaproteobacteria > Rhizobiales > Beijerinckiaceae > Microvirga > Microvirga pudoricolor. The sequence continues at coordinate 63,326 of NZ_JAFEMB010000008.1, read as the reverse complement.
GGAGCGACACCGACACCCCACCGCTGGCCGTGGGTGCGAGACTCACCTCTATCCAGCGTCTAAGAACCGGCGAGACGACCTCAAGATGCTCTGCACGGCCTGTTCTCATGACCCGTACATGGGCCTCGTAAGGCTCGGAGCCGACCGCTTGGGGAAAGCATTCCAGGAAAGGGCGGCCGAGCAGGTCTTCGGCTCTCTTGCCCCACAGCTTGAGGGCCGATTGGCTGGCAAACAGGAAGTTCCAATCCCGGTCCAGCGCATAGAAAGCCTCGCCGATGCCCTCCAGTACGATGCGCAGCTTCGTCTCGCTCTCGCGAAACGCTTCCGCGCCCCGCTTGAGGGCATCGATGTCACTGATGACGACGGCAGCCCCGACAGCACCGCCGTCATGGCCCGTGAGTGGGACAGCCGAAACGCTGGTCCATATCTCGCGCCCGGTCTCATCCGTGCAAAGCATTTCCATTCCAAGAACGGCCTCGCCGCGCAGCGCGCGGGCTCCCGGGAAATCCATGGGCTCAACGGATCCTCCAGTGGGGTGCCATGCCCGCCAGCCCACAGAGCCGGATTTGTCGCAGGAGGGTATGACGCCGCTAGGGAGGAATTGGCGCAGTTGAGCGTTGGACAGGCTGAGGCGACCGTCCTTTGCGACGACTCCGACCCCCAACGGCAGCGCAGAAAAGATGCTGGTCAGCCGCTCCTGGCTTTCCCGCAGGACGGCCTCGCGTTCCTGTAGCTTTGTCTCCGCCTTATGCCTATCAGTCGTCTCGAACAGGGTAACGAGAACGCCCCTCACCTCGCCGTCATCGCTCCGGATCGGTGAGTAGGATAGGGTAAACCACGCATCCTCCACCCTGCCGTTCCGGTCGAGCGGATAGAGGGCATTTTCGAAGGAGCAGGTCTCGCCGCCCCGCACCCGCTCATAGATCGGCTCATTGATGTGCCATACTTCGGGCCAGCATTCCCTGGTCGGCTGCCCAAGACCGCCCGGATGCTTCCTGCCCATGAGGTCGCGATAGCCGTCGTTATAGATTTGGATTAGGTCTTCGCCGTACAGGAGGATCATCGGAAAGCCCGCAGACAGGGCGATCTCAACGACGCTCTTCAGCCATGAAGGCCAGGCATCACGGTTCCCAAGAGGGGTCGCGCCCCAATCAAACCCCTGGATGCGGCGAGCCATCTCTCCGTTGCCAGAGGGCCGGCCCGAAGTGAAATTAGGCAAGCCTACCTCACGAACGAAACTGTCCACGAAATAGCATGTTCGTTCGCTACGAGGCCTCCGGAGGAACCCTTAGGGTATATCCCTGCTTTGCCAAAGCCCAAGCAGGTTGTTGGCTCCACAGGCCATCGAGGCGGTTTGGAGGACTTGCGTCCCTTCACGTCGTGAAGTGGCAATCGATGAATGCCAGCCCCGGAGCGCAGAGTGTTGGAAGCGTACGTACGACCTCCAGCAAGAGACAGCGGTACGCATCCACGATGGGATTTATCTCGCTCGGAGCCGGCAAAAGACGTGCCGCCGCCGCTCGTACCTCAATGCAGTGGCTGCCGATGACTCGTCACCCTGCCTAGCTACAAGAACCCGGCAACTCCCTAAGTGACAGCCACAGCGATCGCGGTTCCAATAAATGATAAGACCATTTAAGAGAAGTGGATTGGCATAACCATGATCGCGACGCCGTCCGGCGGATCGATTGCTACGGTTGATTGCTAAACCATTCCGAGTGTTCAGTAGATTATGTCTCTTGGTCCGACTTTCAACGTTTCGAGACCACTAGGCCATGGCGACGACCGATGTTTTGATCTTTAGGAAAAGCGAGCCTGGCGAATGAGCAACATGGTCGCGCTGCTACCTCCATCGGGCAACTCCTCCCCTTCCCGCCCCCATTGCCTGATCGTCGAGGATCAAGTTCTCGTCGCCCTCTCGATCGAAGCCTACCTTGAGGAGACCGGCTTCGAGATCGAGGGGCCAATTCGATCGGGCTCGGAGGCGCTCTTCTGGCTGCGCGCTCATACCCCACAGGCCGTTATTCTCGACTACGGTTTAGCGGACGGATCATGCACGGCCCTCGCTCGCGAATTGCGCCGACGTGATATCCCGTTCCTAGTCTACTCGGGATATCGACTTGGGTCCGATCTGCCCCTGGAACTCCACGGTGTTCCATGGATCGAGAAGCCCTGCCGTCGCGAAGAACTGATGACGGCTCTCCAAACCATCCTCGTCGGCCACGTTCGGGCGAGCATCGGATTTGCCTGACCGCCCGACCCTTCAACTTTCCGGATCCTCTATCATTGTATCGCGAGACGACGCGGGATGAGTGAGACTTGCCATGCCACGGAGGAAGACACAGATGTCCAGGGAACTCGTCGCGATGCCTAAACCATTCGCCCGGAGGCAGGCGCGTGTCCTGGTGCTCTCGAGATCTCCATTAATGAGCGCGGGGCTCGAGCATGTCATCACCGGCAGCGGCTTTGAGATCATGCCATCCGGCGAGACCCACTTGGTGGGACGGGCGGAGATTGTTCTTATTGAGGCGGACGAACAGATCGAAGCAACAATGGCCGTCGTCGATCGTATCCGATCGGTCCATCCCAGCGCCAGCATCGTGACGCTCGGGGTCAACTTCGACCTGGATACCTTGGTGTCACTCCGGGACGCCGGCGTGAAGGGGTTTTGCCTTTCGTCCATGAAGCCAGAGATTCTGACCAAGGCGCTTGAAATCGTTGCAGTCGGCGGCTCCTTCCTCCCCTTCGAGCTCCTTGGAGACCTCCTCAAGCACAGACCCGCCTCTTATCCGGTTGCGCAGGGGAGCGCGAAGTGCAGCACGGAAACGCACCCTTCCATCCTTAAACTGTCCCTCCGCGAGGCCGAAATTCTCCGCATGATCATGGGAGGCGTCTCGAATAAGTTCATTGCGCGTGAGCTCGCTCTGGCGGAGGCAACGGTTAAGGTTCACATGAAGGCGATCATGCGCAAGATCGGGGCTTCCAACCGCACCCAGGCCGCCATGTGGGCGAACGAGCACCTGACCAGCCACAGTCCCGGCAAACCCTTGTTTGGGAGCTTCAGCCAGGAACATGATCTCGTCCGATAGGCCATCTGCTAAGCGATCAGAAGAATAGATGCACATATCCTGAAAACAACATTTGCATATTCAGCCCAGCTAGACACGGTTGCGTTAAATTGCCCAGATCATAGCATCACGCACAATAAGGCATCACGCTGCAAGACCATAGGATTCCGGCGCTAATGGCGTCAACGACAGTCAATCCGATGGTGTTTATTGAGGTGGCTGCTGTGCTAAACTGCATCAGATCTGGACAGGACCACCTTGTCTTCGTTACCATCGCGGATACAACTAGGGACACAGATTATCACGAAAGGCGTTCTCATTCGGTGAGTGCGCCAAGGCCTTGAAGCACATACTGCCTTGAGCAAGCAGCCAAGCGAAGGATTTGCGGCCGGTCCTCCGGTCACCACGATCAACCGTTGCTGGAGCGTCGAGATGGCAGATTTCATCGCTTGCGTTGTTGTGACGTACAACCGGAAGGAGTTGCTGGTCGAGTGCCTACAAGCACTGCGCCAACAGCTTCGCCCTGTCGATCGCATCATTATCGTCGACAATGCGAGCACTGACGGCACACGGCTGCTCCTCGCCGAAATGGGCATTCTGTCGGCGCCGGACGTAGACTACATCGAACTCTGCGACAACGAAGGCGGCGCAGGCGGCTTCTACTGGGGAATCCGGTACGCTTTCGATCTGGGGGCCGATTGGGTCTGGCTCATGGACGACGACGTCGAACCCGCACCCGACGCCCTTTCCGTTCTTGTAAGCCACACCGGTAAGCCCAATGTCGGGTATCTGTGCAGCTGTGTCCGTGCGGGAGACGGATGCACGTCGATGAACATGCCCGTTGTCGACATGAACCGGGGTGGCTCGTCCTACCCTCGATGGGACACGCACCTGGACGAGGGACTGGTTCGAATCTCGTCAGCGACTTTCGTATCGGTGCTGGTGAGCCGCAGGGCCGTGGCTCAATGCCAGTTTCCACTGCGACGCTTCTTCATTTGGGGCGACGACCTGGAATACACGCGGCGCATCCGCGAGGCCGGCTTCGACGCTTTTCTGGTTGGGGCCAGCAAAGTCCTCCACAAGCGTGCAGCGATCGGAGAGCTGTCGCTCGTGACCGAAGATAATCAGCGCCGGATCGCCATGTTCCGCTTCCTCTACCGCAATACCTTCTGGACCTCGGCCAAATACGACGGGATCGAAGGTCGATTGAAGCATATCGCGGGTGTCGGGCTGGTTGCCCTCAAGATTATCGCGCGAGCCCCGGACCGACGACTCAAGCGACTGAGCGTTCTGACGCAAGGGATCCTCCTTTCCTACACGCAAAACCTCGAAAACCAAGCCGACTGGGATTTCGATTCGGCGACGACGAACATTCGCAACCACCACAGTGACATCGCTTTCGCGCACGACTCCTTTACGGCTCAGGCTTAGCGGGCCGACTGCCGCTGTCCGGCAATCGAGGCAAGAAACATGGATATCAGCTGCGTGGTTCCTACCCATGGACGACCGGATCTCCTGCGGGTTTCCCTAGGCAGTATCCTGGCGCAAAGTAAACCCGCCGCCGAGATCGTCGTGGTGGACGACCTCGGAGACGATCGGACGGCCGCGACCGTCCACGAACTCCAGAAAACGACGCAAATCCCCCTTCACCTCGTGGTGAATCATGTCCAGCCCGGCGCCTGCGGTTCACGCAACCTGGGAGCCACCAAAGCGAGGCATGACACCATGGCATTTCTCGACGATGACGACATTTGGTACGCCGAGTACCTGGAAAGGGTGGCGGGGCGGTTTGAGCGCGGGGACGTCGACGTGGTCGTCGCAGGCCTCCTGCGCCGTGACCTTGACGGCACCCTGCAGTCTTTGACCACCCGTGAGGGGCTGACGCCCGATACCCTCTTCGATCAGCGCTCCTACATGACTGGCAGCAACGTCGCGATCCGGAAACGTGCGTTCGAAAAAGCGGGAAGGTTCGATCCGGCTGTCCCTGTCTGGAACGACTACGATCTGTTCATCCGCATTGTTAACGGCGCGATCCCTTATGCGGTCCTCCCGGAAACTCTTGTCGAGTGGCGCGAGCATCCCGGCGACCGCATCACCAGACCATCGCTGCGCAGGGCGAGCGGGCTCGAGACATTCGTGCGGAAGCACCATGATCAGATCCCTCCAGCGTTCCGGCAGGAGCTTCGGGCGATGGCCCTGGGCATTCGGCGGCGGCATACGACAAGTATCCTGCACAAGGCTGCGCTCGCACTCCAACTCGCGCGCGTCATCGGTTTCGGGGAGGCGACGAAGAGGATCGTTCGGAAGACTGCACGCTCCAAGGGCCTTTCTCCTCTATGAAGATGGATCACCACGAGGTCCATCGGCGGGCTCGCAGGGGCACCTGGTACACGCTCTCTCAGCGTGGCCTCGGAATCGTCGTCAACTTTCTGTCCAGCATCACATTCGCCCGCCTGCTGCCCCCTGCCGAGTTCGGAATTGCCGCAATGGCGACGGTTCTCTTCGGATTTCTCATCGTCTTCCGAAACTTCGGCCTCTCGTCGGTGACTGTCCAGCGCGCTGAGATATCCGACGACGAAGTCAGCTTCCTGTTCTGGGTCAACGCATTTACCACCGCTGTCCTGGCGCTCGTCGCCCTTCTGGCGTCCCCCTTCGTAGCCGAGTTTTTCGACCAGCCCCGGATCGCGGACATCATGCCGGTCGTGTGCATCGGGTTCCTGATCGGCGGATTGTCCGCGCAGCATAACGCTCTCCTGCGTAGGGAGTTGCGTTTCGACAGCGTGGTAAAGGCAGAGAGTGCCGGACTCGTCGCGGGATTCATTGCCGGGCTGATGGTTGCGCTGTGGCGACACGATGCGTGGGCGGTGGTTGCGGCGGGCCTCGTCCATTCCTTGGTGGCTTCGCTCCTGAACGTGATGGCGGCGCGATGGCGCCCGAGCCGTCCGCGCCTGGTGTCCGCTGCAGGTGAGTTTCTTCGGTTCGGCGCGAACCTGACAGTCTATTCATCCCTTTTGACGTTGTCGCAGAACGTCGCGCCGCTCGTTATCGGGCGGATCATGGGGGCGGCCACTCTCGGACTCTACAATCGTGGATATCAGTTATTTCTCATCCCCAACACTGCCCTGATCCAGCCGGTCATGTCGGTCATGATGCCTGTCTTCAGCCGGCTGCAGGATGATGAAACCGCATACCGGAACACTTACTTGCTTTTGGTGGAGCGACTGTCCTGCCTTCTCCTGCCGGCGGCCATCGGCCTCTATTTCGTGGCACCGAGCTTGACTCGCGTCCTGCTCGGTCCAGGCTGGGAGATGTCCGGCGTCGTTCTCGCTTGGCTTGCCCCCGCCTTGGCCGCGCAGAGCATCACCGGCCCGGCCGGGCCGTTGATGATCAGCCAGGGCCGGTCGAAAGACCTGCGAAGTTGGGGCATGATCGACGCAGCTCTGCGGGCAGCCGGTACGCTCATCGGGCTGCAATTCGGCATCCTGGGCGCTGCCGTTGGCTTCTCAGTAGCGGCCCTCCTGTCGATCCCGCTGATTGCGTGGCTGATCGGGCGCCAGGGTCCGGTCGCCTTCGCCGATCAGCTCAAGGCGGGAGCCAGCGCCCTGCCTGTTGCCCTTGGCGTTCTCGTTTCCTGCATTCTGGCGAGCCATGCGATCGCCGACGCCCGTTGGCCCAATGGCGTGGCGTCTCTCCTCGTGACGACGTGTGCCGGCTTCGGCGGGGGATTGGCGCTCGGTCTCTGCGTGCGCCGGACGCGAACGATCATCCTCGATCTCATTAAGCAGGTTCCCGTGAGACGTTGGCTGACCAGAGGGCGGGCTTAAAGATCTTCCTCTGGTTTGCCCTTCGATTTCATTCATCGCAAGCCGGGATTCACCTGAGGTTCAAGATCGCTCGAGGCGTGAGACGGCCTAAGAGATCGGCGCTTCGATGGTCTTCCAATTGGCCGCTAGGCGCAGCAGTTCGGGCATCGAGCCGATCAGGCTGTCGGCTCCAAGTTCATCATGAGGCTTGTGGCTGTAGCCATAGGTGACCGCAACGGCGTAAACGCCCGCCCCATGGGCCGCCTCCACATCGTGATAGTTGTCTCCGACCATGATGGCCCGCCCGGGTGCGATGCCCAATCGATCCAGCGCTGCGCGGATCGGTGCCGGATTCGGCTTTCGTTCGGCCAGCGTGTCGCCCCCGATCACGACTCCGAAATGGTCCCTCAGACCGAGATCGTGGAGGATCCTGATCGTAGCCGCGTAGGGCTTGTTGGTAACGACCGCCAGTGGGATTCCGGAACGGCGCAGCGTATCCAGGGTCTCGGCGACGCCGGGGTAAACTTCCGTATGCCGCGAGGCGCTCACTTCATAAAACGAAAGGAAGCGGGCGACCAAGTCCGGGTGATGAGACAGGTCTCCTCCCACGGCGATCACGGCTCGCTCCACGAGCTTGGCCACTCCATCGCCGATCATAGCCTTGACTTCGGCGAGGCCGAGCCCGCGAAATCCTTCCTCGGCTAGGAGTATGTTGATGGCCGCCTGGAGGTCGCGGGCGCTGTCGACGAGCGTTCCGTCCAGGTCGAATACGATAGCTCCCAAGGAGGTCATGCAGCCGTCCCAGCATTCGCGAACCGGTTGTACATGGCCCCGCCACGCGGCAGCCCGTTCCCGTGGCGCAACTGCCAGACCGTCTGCCACGGGATGGGAAGAGGGGCGACGGTGCCCCTCAGGCCGGCAGGACGATCACTTTCGTCTTGACCGGAGTCCGCTCGTACAGATCCAGCATATCCGGCGTGAGGAGACCGACGCATCCGCTGGTTATGCCCGAGCCGATAGACTCGGCGTCAAGGCTCGCATAGATCGTGTACAGCGTGTAAGCGCCATTCTGGTAAAGGTAGAGCGTGCGTGCGCCCAGCGGGTTATCGAGGCCACCCGGCATGCCCCCGGCATACTTGGCCGCCTCGGGCTGGCGCTTGATCATCTCCTTCGGAGGCGTCCAGGTCGCCCACTCCGCCTTGCGCCCGACATAGGCATCGCCGCTCCAGCGGAACCCGTCACGGCCGACATTGGCGCCATAGCGCGTGGCAGCGCCATCGCCCTCGATGCGGTAGACGTAATAATTGGCAGGATCGACGATGATCGTACCGGGTGCCTCCCGGGTGTCGTACCGGACGGTCCGACGGTAATATTTGGGGTTGACCTTGCTCACATCGATCGCTGGGACGGGAAACTTCTCATTGGGCAGCGGTCCATAGACTTTCGACGCCTCGGCAAGGCTCATGCCATCGGACGTGGCGCAGCCAGCGAGGCTCAACGTTCCGATCCCGATGGCGGAGCCGAACATGAACGACCTCCGGTTGAGGAATCCCGCCTGCCCCACGGGCGACGCCGCCTCGTCTGCTGCGCCGATACCAGCGTTCCCACCGTTGATCATCATAATAAAGTCCTATCCGTTGTTCCCTTATCCAGCGAGAACATTGCTGCCCAAGGCCGGCTCGACGGGTTGTCGGCGCGGAGATTGCCGCATCAGAACTTGACTGGCAAGCACGCGCGCCCGCCGCCATGTCCCACAGCCGCGTAGCGCGATCCAGCACCCCGGATATTTTTCCTAAATTTTTCGCCGCAATGGGCAGACTCTGGCCCTCTCATCGCCGCCTGGAATCCCAGAGCCCTCGCTTGACCAAGGAACCCGGCCGGCACTTCACAACCAGCGTCACTTTCTTCGACGCTCAAGCCCTTGAAGTGAAAGATTATGCCTATTGCCAAGCTAACCAACTGACACATTTCGTGGTTTGTTTGCTTTCGTTCATCTGCGACAGGCTATTGGACATGCGTGCCGCGTTCCTAGGCAATTATCTGGCAGGGGCGGTGACCCGCTCCACCGCCAAGGTCAGGCTTGGACATGTCCCCGACATTGAAGCGCCAGCAGGAGAGTTGATATGACACGCTGGCGGAGACACGCGCTTATTGCCATGGCGGCTTGTGCCGCCGCGATCCCCCTTCGCATCCAAGTCGAACTGGGTCATGGGACCTACCTGCCTGTTCTGGGTGGGGCGGCCTTTGCGGAAGGTAGCGATGGCGCCAATGGCAACGGAAACGGCGGCGGCAATGGCGGTGGGGCGGGCAATGGAGCCGGCGGCGGCAAAGGCGCTGGCGGCAGTCCCGGCGGGAGAGGTTCCGATGGAAAGGGCGGCAGCCCGGCCGGTGGCGGCGGAGGCGCTGGGCCAGGGGGCGGCGGCCATGGCACCGCCGGCGGCAATGGAGGCGGCGCGAAGGGCGGCGGGTCGGGGAACTCGGGGGCTGGCGGCGGCGCCAACGGCAACAATGGCAATGGAAACGGCGGGGGCAAAGGTGGTGGCAACCAGGGCGGAGCTGGAGGTCAAAGCGGAGGGGGCAAAGGTGGCGGGAATCAGGGCGGCGCTGGAGGGAACGGAGCTGGAAACGGTAAAGGCGGCAGCGGCGGAGGCTCTGTTGGTAATGCTGGGAACGGCCATGGCAATGGCGGCGGCAGGAGTGACAATCCCGGAAATGCAGGGTCCAAAGCCGATAGCCCTGGGGGCGGCATAGGCAACGGCGCTGATCGCGGAAACGGCTCGGGCCACGGCCATGCAGGCGGGTCCGATCGCGGGAACAATGGCCCCTCCGGCGGCGGCACCGCTGGGCAGGCCAGCAGCGGCAAGGCCGGCTCCGCGGGTGGGGAAAAGGCTGGCTCGACCTCAGGCGGCCGGGCGAATGCTGGCGGCACGGGCCGCGCAAAGGCTGGCGCCGCCAGCGCCACGACCGCCCCGACCGACAAGAGCCAACGGACGACGGGTCGGCCCTCGGCGCCCAAGTTTGCGACTGCCGTGAACAGAGATAAGCCCACGACATCCAAAATCCGGCCTTCCGGCCAAGCCCCGGTCGCAGCTCGGCAGCCGGCCCAGCCGGCGGCCTCGACTCCGGTCAGATCGGTTCGCGTGGCGAACGCAGAGGAGGTCGATCCTCGTCCTAAACCGCGTCGCTCGTCCCGATCCATCGTCGCATCAGGGCTGTCGCAGTCGGACCTGGCTCGGCTGACCAGCCTAGGCTTTCGGATCGAGGCCCAAACCGAGGGCCGCATTGCGCCAAAGGTCATTCGCCTCGAGGTCCCACGCGGGGTCTCGGTTGCACGGGCTCGGCAACGGGTACGCCTCGTGGCTGTCGAAGCCGCAGTGGACCTCGACCAATATTACTACCTCGACGATCATCAGGCGGCCTGTAAAGGCATAGAGTGCCAGCCCCCTTCGAGCGTCGAGTGGAATTCGCTCGTGAAGTGGTCCGGCCCGAATGCATCTTCGTGCGGGACCGTCCCGCTCATCGGCATGATCGACACGGGCATCGCAGTTGGGCATGACGCACTGAAGGATCAGTCCATCGAGGCCCTGGCTCAACCCAGTCCCCGTTCCCTTGCATCTCTGAAGGACCATGGGACGGCCGTGGCGGCTCTCTTGGTCGGAAAACAGGGAAGCGAAACGCCTGGGCTGCTGCCCCACGCCCGGCTGCTGGCCGTGGATGCGTTTTATCGCGACGGCAACACGGCCGACAGGACGGATGTCACATCGCTTGTCTCTGCTATTGAGACCCTGGCCGAGCGCGGCGTTCGGGTAATCAACATGAGCCTATCCGGTCCCGCGAACGAGGTTCTGCAGAAGGCGATTGCAGCCGCCCAGGCCAAAGGCATCGTGATCGTTGCGGCCGCGGGCAATAACGGGCCTGGCGCGGAGCCCTCCTATCCTGCTGCCTATCCGGGAGTCGTTGCGGTCACGGCGGTCGATCACGACCTCAAGGTCTATCGTCGTGCCACACAAGGGTCCTATATCGACTTGTCCGCGCCTGGGGTGAATGTCTGGACCGCCTCAGCCGAAGGCACCGGTAGGTCGCGCACGGGCACGTCCTACGCGACCCCGTACGTGTCGGCCGCCGCCGGCATGCTGTTCGCTTCGCATCCAACCCTTGACGCCAAAGGTCTACAGGCCCGCCTTGAAGACTTTGCCCGCGACCTCGGTAAACCGGGACGCGATCCTACATTCGGGTTCGGTCTCGTCCAAATGGCAGGCTTATGCCAGGAGCCTGGAGTGGCGCCAGCGATCGCAACCGTAGCCGACCCGAAGATTCGTTTACCGGACGTAGAACCAAGGCAGGACGTCCCCTGAGCGCCAAGACTTGCAGGTACGCGGATGCCGCTGATGCGACCTTCTGCACGCAGAAGCGAGGTGGCACTACAGGGACAGCGCGCCAATCTTGTCGCTTGCTCATCGAACAAGACACCCATTGTCACATCGATGGGTGATAAGGTCTGATGCGCTCCGAACCTTGAAAAGCGTTTGGACTGAAAGTACTTTCTGCTGAACGTGGGAAATTCGAGCACCGTATTGAACCGCCGCAACTATTCTCACTCACCGCCAGTTTCCGATAGGCCGGCAGGGCCGAGCATCGGCTTCCATGGCCGTTGACTGGCCGGCCATGTTCGTGCCCGAGCATGCGATCGCTGAGATCGTACTGCGCGGGACGATCATGTATTTCGTCCTGTTCTCGATCCTGCGGTTCGCCCTCAAGCGGCAGTCCGGCACAATTGGCATCTCGGATCTCCTCGTCATCGTGCTCATCGCCGATGCGGCCCAGAATGCCATGGCCAACGAATACAAGTCGATCACGGAGGGTGCTCTCCTCGTGTTCACCATCGTATTCTGGAATGTCGCGCTGAACTGGCTCGGCTACCACATCCCACTCGTCCAGCGCTTCCTGAGACCCGCGCCCCTGCCGCTGGTCGAGGATGGACGTCCCATCCGTAGGCACCTGCGCCAGGAAATGATCACGATGGATGAGTTGGCGAGCCTGCTGCGGGAGCAGGGTGTCGAGGACATCGCCGAGGTCAAGCGGGCCTTCATGGAGGGGGATGGCCGGATCAGCGTCATCCGCCAGGACGGAGAGTCGTGCGACGCTCGTGGGACGGACCGCACGGTCACCTGATCCCGTCGGCGGGGTCGGGTTTGGAAGCGTGGCGATACTCCGGCCCATTATTCCAAGATAACGCTATCAACGCCGGGTCCGACCCGAGCCGACAGGGAAGCTCCAACCGGCAGCGCAGACGAAACGCAACGATCCGTCCATCGGGCCGGAATGGATCCGAGGCCGGGAAGTCATTGTGCCGATCGTCCATTCCCGTACTCAGGTCCGCGAGGCCTCGAACCGTCGCCATGCTTCTTCGAATTCCGCGAAGCTCTCCACCCTTGCCCGCATCGGCGCCAGGATGACGTCCTCGAAGCCTCGCAACTTTCCGATGCAAGCCGCGAGATCCGGGACGACTTCAGGCGGGATGACTACGGCGCCGTGGCGATCGGCATGCACGAGGTCACCTGTGGAAATCGCCAAGCCGAAAATGGTCACAGGCTCTCCGACGGTCACCACATGTACGAAGCCGTGGCTCGGACCGACGCTGCCCGCAACGACGGGAAAGCCCTCTGGCAGATCTCCGAGATCGCGCATGACTCCGTTGGTGAGCGCGCCCGACAGGCCGAGCGCCTTATGTACTGTCGTGTTGACCTCACCCCAATAGGCTCCGATGCAGTCGGGGTAGTCGAGATCCTCGACCACCGCGACGGATGGCTTGGGCGCGTCGTACATGGCCTTGTAATAGGCCATGCGACGCGCACGCACGGATTCGGGTGGGTCCATGGAGGGAGCACGGGCCCTCAACTGCGCCGTGACCGCGTAGCCGACCATCGGGGGTTCGGCGGGCGCGCTGGCGAGCATCGTCCCACGCGTGAAGGCATTAAACCCGCGCTTTCCCTGCGCGACTTCGATGGCGTTGCAGACAGTCGGGGTGTCGCAGCCCCGAAGGAGTTCGAGGAGTGTTGGGTTCATCAGTCCTCCAGCCAGCGGCGCAGAGCCGCAATTGTCGGGATGGGGTTCTCTAAGGGCGGCAGATGTCCGGCGCCGGGCACGATCACCAATCGCGACTGCGGCATCAATGAGTGCATGAGTTCGTGTCGGTCGATGGGGCAGAGGCGATCATCCTCGCCCATCAGCACAAGGGCCGGGCGACGGAAGCGGGCCAGCACGCTCTGGCGGTCGGTCCGGTCGCGCAGAGCAAGGGATTGTCGTATGAAGATGTCCGGTCCCAGCTCGAGCGCCATCTGCATGCACAGCGCAAGGATCGACGGATCGTTGGCCCGTGGCGAAAGGTAGTTCGGCTTCATTTCGTCCCGCAGAACGCCTCCCAGATCACCGGCCTGCGCGCGCTCGATCTGCGCCGCCCGCCGTCGCTTGACCTCGTCCACCTCGGCGCGTGGGTTCGTGTCGAGGAGTGCGAGCCGCTCGATCCGCTCCGGCGCTTGCTGCAGCATCTCCATGGCAACGATGCCACCCATCGAGAGGCCAGCCAAAGCAAAGCGGGGTGGCGCATCGCGCAAGATGGCCGAGGCCATCCCGGCGGTCGTTGTCCCCTCGACCGGGAGGGCGTGATGGACGGACCGCGCCGTGAAAGCGGAAGAAGTCTCCCCCCACATCCGCGCGTCGCACATCATGCCCGGTATGAGCACCAGCGGGATCATACGGCGCGGCGCGCCCCCTCCTTGAGCGCCGCGAGCTTCGCCCAGGCGATCTCCGGATCGACGGCGCCGAAGCCCGCGAAGGTGCCGAAGCCGCAGTCGGAGCCGGCGATGACTCGCTCCTTTCCAAGAATGGACGTAAATCGGTCGAGCCGTTGCGCCACCAGGTCCGGGTGTTCTACGAAGTTCGTGGTACTGTCGATGGCACCTGGCACAAGGACCTTGTCGTCCGGAATTTCATCTGCACGATCCCGAAACACGGTCCATTCGTGGCCGTGCCGGGGATTAGCCGTCTCGAAGAGAATATAACGGGCCGGAACGTTCATCAGAAGGGGGAAGACCTTCGCCATGTCGATATCGCAGACATGAGGCCCCTCGTAGTTGCCCCAGCAGATGTGAAGGCGAACGCGCTCACGGGGCAGGCCGTCGAGAGCTCGCTCCAGTGCTTCCACATGGGTCGCTGCAATTTGCAGGAACTCCTCGTCCGACAGGTCGGGAAAGAGCATGTGACGGCTCAGCGCGAGATCGGGGCAATCCAGTTGCAGGTCGAGGCCTGCCTCGATGATCGTGCGGTATTCCTCGTGCATGGCCTCCGCCAGGGCGCGAAGATAGGCGTTCCGGTCTGGGTAATAGGCGTTTTGGAGGAAAAGCGAGATCACGCCCGGTGATGCGGCATTCATGAAGCCGCGTTCAGCCCCGTGGGCAGCCATGGCCGCTTTCAGATTTGCAATGTCCTTGGAGAGTTCGCCCTGCCCCTTGGACGCGACCGGCCCGACGCATTGCGGCCGCGCGTATTGGGGGGTGCCGCCGCTCTTTCCCAATCGGTCCAGGAACGAGGGATAGAGTTTCAAGTCGGCAGGCGCGTTGCGCGGACTATCGCCGGCGAAGCCGGTATAGCGGTCCTTCACATAGGTCGCGTAGCTGATCTTCGAGCATTCGCCGTCGCTGACGATGTCAATGCCAGCCTCTCGCTGGCGGCGGACATTCTCCATCACGGCCTCGGCCATGCAAGCGTCGAATGCATCGGCGTCGTATTCCTGTCCGCGCTCGCGCGCGAACAGGTAATCGACGACGGTTTGGGACCGCGGCAGCGATCCGACATGTGTGGCTAACAGCGCCATGTCATTTTCCCCTTACGAAAGCAGACGGCCCGTCGCACCGGCGGCATCATCGGTGTTGTAAACGCGGTAGAGGCTGGCCTCACCCGTCATCGAGGGAGAGAGGGAGTGCTTCAGTCCCGGCGGAATTGCCGCGGTGTCGCCGGGATTGAGAACAGTATGCCCGCCGTCCCAAGTTAACCGCCAGTGACCCCGAACCGGCATCAGGACCTCATGCCGGTCGACGCTGTAGGAGCCTTCTGGAACGGAGTTGCGCGAAAGCATCTCGACCTCGAAGCCGGGACGGTCCTTGAGAACTCCGTCCGCCCCGATGACCTTGGCGGGCTGACGATCCGAGAGCGCCATCAGGTCCCAGTAGCGAGCTACGTAGTTCGGCACGACCTCCGCCGTAGTCGGCTCGGGAAAGACCTTGAGCTCTTCGTCCGTCAGCAGAGCCATGGGCGCCACGCCCTCCGGGAGCGACTGACCCTTTTTCGAGTCATAGAGCTTGCCGTTGCTGCCCAGCACGAGACCGTGATCGCGGGCATCCTCAATGACCTGAGGCGCCCAGACGACGCCTCCGCCGGCGTCGTCGCCGCCCAGGATCGCCATGATCATCCCGTAATCGGTGCCGATGTTCTCGAAGCCGCGGAAGATCCCGGTCGGGATGTTGATGATGTCGCCCTCCTCCAGCACGACCTCGCCCGCGTTGCCCCAGCGGCCCCAAAAGAAGCGCCAGCGCCCCTTCAGGACGAAGAACACCTCCGCCGTGCGGTGCACATGAAGGCTGTTCCGGCACTTCGGCGGCTGGCCGGCGGCGCCGATGTTGAAACCCGGCGTCTCGCGGATATGCACGTGCTGGTCCGGGCTTTCGCTGACCCCGCCGCCGATGATGGTGAAGTTCTCCTTCTGGTTCGAGCCCGGCGTATGGGCGTCGATGAAGGCGGTCTTGCAGGGGCGCAGGTCGCCGTAGCGGACGATGCGGGCTTCCATTTCTTCCAACGTCATAGATCACCTGTGTGTAGGAGGATTTGCTTCCAGATCGCCACCTCGTCGAAGAGGGCGAACTCCCGGCGCAGCCCGACGCCGCCGGCGCCGAAGGGACCGTATTCGGCATGAGCCATGCCCATGACATGGACCCTGGCGCCGCTTGGCCGCCCGAACATGCCCCAGCCGTCATGCGTGCCGTCGAGGGACCACCGGATCGCGGCGCGCGGTGGCATCATCCCGCCCTGCATGCCGATCCGGTGGTGAATCCTGAAGAGCGCGGACGGGAAGGATGAGCGAAGGCCGAGCCAGAAATCGGCGAGCTGGCGGTGGCCGATCAGGGTTTGGGCACCGGGAAACTCGCCGATCGCGGCCCGGTCGTAAGCCGCCATCGCATGGGCGAAGTCCGCCTGCATGATCCGCTCCAGCGTCTCGGCATAGCGATGACCCCAGGGGTCGTCGTTGCCCGAGCCTTTATAGAGCCCCTGCACATCCATCTCGGGCGTGAAAGGCCGCGACGCCGTGTCCGGTCCGCCCTCGCGTTCGATCAGGAGCCGCGCGAAGGTCTTGGGGTCTCCGCCGAGCTGGCGCACCAGCCCCCCATTGTCGCGCACGAGCCACTCATCATAGATCGTCCCGTCTTTCGCGGCGCAATCCGCGATGACGCGAACCGTGAAGCGCCGGCCGGAAGCCACTCCGAAGAATCCGTCGTGCCGGTGGGTGCCTGTCGATATGATACGATGGGAGGACAACCAGCCGCTCGCTTCGCCGCCGGACCAGATCACGTCCTCTCCCAGGAGTTCCCGGTCCGGGAATTCGTGCAGTGTCGCCATCGTCGAAGCAATGACGCCTGCATTGCCGATGGCGACGCCCATGGGCGTGCGGACCGGAATGTCATGGCTGTAGCTGCGGTGGAGGGTGGCGATCCCGCGATCTTCCCAGATCTCACGGGTGATGCCGAGGATGTAGTCGGGAAAGTCCTGCCAACGGTTCCAAAACTCTGTCATGGCCTCTCTCCCTCGGACAGGCGCGCGGATCCCCGGATCATCAGAGGGCCGTCGATACGGGTCTTGCGCGGCGTCCGGTCTCCCGACAGGTGGCCGAGTAGCACTTCGACTGTGGCGGCGACCATGCGGTTCACCGGCTGGCGGATGGTGGTCAGCGCGTAGGCGGGCCAAGACGCCATCGGTACGTCGTCGTAGCCGATCACCGAAACGTCGTTCGGGATCGACAGGCCAAGCCCGAAACGCAACTCGTCCATGACCGCGAAGGCCATGTGGTCGTTGCCGACAAAGATTGCATCGGGCCTCGTTCCGGCGCTGCACAGATCCCGCGCGGCGGCGGCGGCCGTCTTTCGGTCATACATCCCATCGACGAGGGCATGCGGGCGACGCCCCGCCTCTTCCATCGCCAAGCGAAAGCCCGTGGCGCGGTCGCGACCGGTCGAGGAGCCCTGCCAGCCCATGATATGGGCGATGCGCTCGTGCCCGGCCGCGATCAGAAATTCGGCCGCCCGCCGTCCCCCGGCGATGTTGTCGGACGTCACCTCGCTCAAGCCATCGTCGTCCTGCCCGCGGTTGAACATGACGACCGGGATGCCCAGGGCCGACAGGCGGCTCGTGATATCGTTCGACAGACCCACCGACGCCGTGATGATCCCGTCCACCCGGTAGTCGATCAACTCCTGGACGACCTCGGTCACCTGTTCCGTATGGTTCTCGGCCATGAAGACGAGGATGTGATAACCCTCCGCCTGCAGGACACGGGAGAGCCGCTCCAGCGCCATCGGATAGAACTGGTTTTCGAGATAGGCGACGACGAGGCCGATCATGCGCGTCCGGCCCGTGATCATCGCGCGCGCCAGCGGGTTCGGTCGGTAGCCGAGCTGCTCGGCCGCGGCCTGCACCTTGGAGATCGTGTGCTTCGATGCCGATGCACCGGGGGTGAAGACCCGGCTGACCGCGGATTGGCTGACCCCGGCGAGCCGGGCCACGTCCAGAGCCGTGACAGGGGTGCTCGTCTGCGTCATTCGGCGGTCCATCCGCCGTCGATGATCAGATGCGTTCCCGTCATCATGGCGGAGGCGTCCGATGCGAGGAACACGACCGGCCCCATCAGGTCCTCCACCTCGCCCACGCGTCCGAGCTTGATTTTCGACAGGATCCAGGCCTTGCGTTCAGGGTTTTGCAGCGTCTGCTCGCCCAACGGCGTGCGTATGAACGTTGGGCAGAGCGTGTTGATGCGAATGCCATGCGGCGCCCATTCCAGGGCCATGGCCTTTGTCATGCCCTCCAGCGCATGTTTGCTGGCGGCATAAACCGCCCGCTCGGGCCCGCCCACATGCCCCATCTGGGAGGAGATGTTGATGAGGCTTCCGGGCTTGCCTGCAGCGATGAGTCCCCGCGCGACTTCGCGGGTCAGGAAGAAGGCCGCCCGCAGATTGACCGCCATCACCGCGTCGAAATCCTCCGCGCTCGCCTCCAGGGCCGGCGTATGCCGAGCAAGGCCTGCCGAGTTGACAAGAACCTCGAACGGGCCTTGCGCCTGAAGAGCCTCACGGATGGCAGGGAGTTCGGTGATATCGGCCGCCAGAATGTTGGCCTTGCCGCCCTCCGCCCGGATCTGGTCGCGTACCTGTGCCAGCGTAGCCTCGCGGCGGGCCAGCAAGGTCACCTCGGCCCCGGCCTCCGCGAGGGCGACGGCCGCGCCGAGGCCGATTCCCGACGAGGCCCCTGTCACCAGTGCCCTGCGTCCGTCCAGTCGGAACGAAGGAGTGCGTGGCAGGTTCATTCCGCCGCCACCCCGTACGGCACATTCTTGCCACCGTACCGGCGCACCCGGATGTTGCACTGCTCGGCATGGCCGACGAAGCCCTCCAGCATGCACAGGCGCGAGCCATATTCCCCAATCAGCGTCGCGGCCTCATCGGTGAGCACCTTTTGGTAGCTGTGTGTTTTGAGGAACTTGCCGACCCAGAGTCCGCCGGTGTAGCGCCCGGCCTTCTTCGTGGGCAAGGTGTGGTTGGTGCCGATCACCTTGTCCCCGTTGGCCACATTGGTGCGCGGGCCGAGGAACAGGGCGCCGTAGCTGTGCATGTTGTCCAGGAACCAATCGTCCCGGTCCGTCATCACCTGCACATGCTCGTAGGCCATGTCGTTGGCGACCGCGAGCATCTCCTCATACGTGTCGCACACGATGATGTCTCCGTAGTCGCGCCAGCTCACCGAGGCGGTCTCGGCCGTGGGTAGAACGGTGAGGAGGCGCTCGATCTCCGCGAGGGTCTCATGCGCGAGACGGGCCGAATTGGTAATCAGGCAGGCCGGCGAATTGTAACCGTGCTCGGCCTGGCCCAGGAGGTCTGTCGCGCAGAGTTCGGCGTCCACCGTCTCGTCGGCGATCACCATCGTCTCGGTGGGACCGGCGAAAAGATCGATGCCGACGCGGCCGTAGAGCTGGCGCTTGGCCTCGGCCACATAGGCGTTACCAGGCCCGACGAGCATGTGGACGGGCTCGATCGTCTCCGTTCCCAGCGCCATCGCGCCCACGGCCTGAATCCCGCCCAGCACGTAAATCTCATGCGCACCGCCCAATTGCATTGCCGCGACGATCGCCGGGTGAGGAGCTCCCTTGACCGGAGGCGCAGCGGCCACGATCCGCGGCACGCCCGCCACGCTCGCGGTCAGCACCGACATATGCGCCGAGGCCACCATGGGAAACTTGCCCCCAGGCACGTAGCACCCCACCGACTGAACCGGAATGGTGCGGTGTCCAAGGATCACGCCCGGCAGCGTTTCCACCTCGACATCGGTCATGGTCGCGCGCTGCGCCTGAGCGAACCGCCGGATCTGGTCCTGCGCGAAGCGGATATCCTCCATGTCGCGTGGAGACACCTGCTGCATGGCCGCCTCGATCTCCGAAGGCGTGAGCCGGAACGACGCCGGGGCGTAGTTGTCGAAACGCTGCGAGATTTCGCGCACCGCCGCATCGCCTCGGGCTGCGATGTCTTCCAGAATGCCTTCGACGGTCGAACGCACCTTCGCATCGTCCTCGGCGCGGGCTTTCTCGGGTTTACCGGACTTGATCCGCTGGATGGCCATGGCACGGTCCTTATGAAAGGCTGATCGGGTGGAGGATCGTCGCCGGGTGGCGGACGTGAGCGATCACGACGCGCTCCTTGGCAGGCGCTCGCCGGAACTGGCATCGAACAGGTGACAAACGGAGGCTGGGATCCTCGCCGCGAGGGGCTCGCCGATGCGGCCCTGAAAATCCTTCGGCGCCTTGATCGCTACTAGGCTCTCGCCTGCCTGCACGGTCGCCATGGAGGCGTCTCCCAGAAGCTCCAGAGAGTAGATCGGCGCGGCAACCTCGCCGGCTTGCGCCACGGCCGCATCCTCCGCCCGGAACCCCAGATGCACCGGTCCATCAGCGGCGCCGGCAAACCCTGGAATGCGCACGTTCCGACCCTCGAAGACGCCGCCTCGGATCTCCCCGCGCAGAAGGTTCATGGCGGGATTGCCGATGAAGCCGGCCACGAAGGTGTTCGCCGGCCGGTCGTAGATCTCCAAGGGGGTGCCAACCTGTTGGACAACGCCCTTGGACATGACGACGACGCGGTCGGCGAGCGTCATCGCCTCGATCTGATCATGGGTCACGTAGATCGTCGTCGTCTTCAGTTCGTGGTGCAGGTTCTTAATCTGCGCGCGAGTCGACACCCTCAGCTTGGCGTCAAGGTTCGACAGAGGCTCGTCCATCAGGAACACCTTCGGCTTGCGCACGATGGCCCGCGCAAGCGCCACGCGCTGGCGCTGGCCGCCCGAGAGAGCCGCGGGCTTGCGGTCGAGAAATTCCGTCAGCTCGACCGTCGTCGCCGCCCGCATCACCCGCTCGTGATGTTCCGCCTGCGGGATCTTCCTCACCTTGAGCGGGAAACGGATGTTCTCGTAGACCGACATGGTCGGGTAGAGCCCGTATGACTGGAAAACCATGGCGATGTCGCGGTCCTTGGGCTCGAGCCCATTTACCTTCGTCCCGCCGATCAGGATGTCGCCTTCGCTAGCGTCCTCGAGCCCTGCGATCATCCGCATGGTCGTGGTCTTTCCGCAGCCGGAGGGGCCGAGCAGGACGAGGAACTCACCGTCCGCGATATGCAAGTCCATCGCCTTGACGCCGACAAAGCTGCCCCAACGCTTCGACAGACCTTTCAACTGAATGTCGGCCATGGTTCAGCCTTTCACCGCGCCGGCGGTCAGTCCGGAAACGATCTGACGCTGGAAGAACATCACGAGGAGGAACAGGGGCGCGGTGACCGAGATCACGGAAGACACGGCGAACATGACGTTACCCTTGGTTTGGGTCGTGCCCAGGAAGCTCGCGATCTTGGGGATCATGGTTTGGTTCTCCTTGGACAGGAGCATCGCCGTGACGGCGAAGTCGTTGTAGGCGAGAAGGAACGAGAACAAGCCCGTCGTGATCACGCCCGGCCACATGACGGGAATGATCACATGCCGAAACGCCTGGAAGCGCGAGCACCCGTCCATCATGGCGCTCTCGTCCAGATCCTTGGGAATGTTGCGGAAGAACGACGTCAGCATCCACAGGGTGAAGGGCTGGTTGATCGCCACGAGGACGATGATGGCGGTGGGCAGGTGCCCCCACAGATTCCACTCGAAGAACGGCAGCAGGTACCCAGACACGAGGGTGATGGGCGGCATGGCCCGGAACACGAGGGAGACCAGCAGGAGCCAGAAGGCGTAGCGGTAGGGCGAGCGCGAGAGCGCGTATCCGCCGAGCGTTCCGAATGTCAGGGAGATGCACACGACGCACACCACGACGATGAGCGAGTTCATGGCGGCTCGCCAGAACTCCTCCTGCACCCAGGCCCCGTAATAGCCGCTGCCGGTGAATGAGCTCCCCGTCTCGGAGACCGTCAAAGGCCCGGTGAGAGCGTTGAGCCAGTCGGCCTTCGAGAAGAAATCTCCCTCGACCTTGAAGCTTCCCCACAACGTCCAAAGGAATGGGAACGCCGCGACGATGAGCCAGAGCACAAGGAAGCTCGACATGACGACCCGAAGGGTCAGGGGCCGGCGGTCTGCGACGCGCGTTGTCATGCCCGCACCCTCCCGAAGGCGTGCCAGGTGCGCACGAGCACCGGCGAGAGCAGGACGATGATGCCCGCGATCGTGAGCACGGAGGTCGCCGCCGCCGACGACAGGAGCCGCGTCTCTCCGCCAAGGTCGGAATAGATGAAGTAGCTCAGCGATTTGGCGTGTGCCCCGGCGCTGAAGCTGACGATCGGCTCGAAGACCCGGAAATTGTCCATGATCTTGATCAGGGCCATGAATGTGGTCAGGGGCAGGAGGTGGGGCAGGATGACATACCGGATCCGCTCCCACCGGCTCGCTCCGTCGATCATGGCGCTTTCCAGGGTATCTCCAGGCACGGTTTGAAGGCCGGCATAGTAGATCACGAAAGCGAAGGGTGCCGACGACCAGACGCCGTAGACGATGAGCATGGCCCACATCAGTGGAGTTGATGCCTTGACCGACAGGCCCGGATCACCCGCGAGCGCCTGCAGGGCGGCGCCGAGGATGCCGCGCGCATCGATCATCCAGAACAGGATGAGGGCCCCCACCAGCGGCGTCACGATCATCGGAAGAAGCGAAACGAAGATCACCGGACCCCGAAACAGCCGCGGCAGGCCGTTGACGGCAAGCGCGATGATCAGGCCGAGCACCAGCGACAGCGGGGTCACGAGTGCCGTGTAGGTCAGCGTGAAGCTCAAGGCGTCATAGAAGGGCAGATTGGTCACCTGCCCGAAGAAATTTCCAAGTCCGGAGGCGTTGCGCCAGATCCCAGCGACCTCCGCGAAGGCCAGATGGTTGCGATCGGTATAGATGCTCGGCCCCACGAAGCGTCCCATGGGCTCCGCTTCTCGCAGCGCCCGCGTGGCTTCCTGGTCGATCTGCGTCGCCTTCGAGCAGCCGAAGAGCGTGCAGTTCTCAACCTCGCGGATCACCTGTTCGTGCGGCGCGAAAACCGACTGCGTCAGCACCGACACGATGGGCATGGCGATGAAGAGGAACATCGCCATACCGGAGGGCAGGAAGAACCATAGGAATGTTTTATGCTTCATGGTTCAGCACGCGTTACGCATGGGAAAAGAAGAGAGGCCCAGGCCGTGGGCGATGCCTATTTCAGGAAGCCTTTTTCCTTGGCGGCCGCCGTATAAGTCGCCTCGATGTCGGAGAGCGTCGTCTGGGCGTCGGCCTTACCGCTGAGATAGCGGGCGACATTCTCCCCGATGGCGGCGTGCAGCAGCCCCATATAGGGCAGCATGGGATAGGGCTTGGCGCCACTTGCCATGGTCATCATCACGCCCTGGTTGACGGGTGCCGGCTTGTAGCCATCGATCATCCACACGGCCTGGCTCATCGTCGTATCGTTCAGGACCGCGGGGCTCGTTCCGGTCTTCAGGGCGACGAAGGTGGCGGCCGCATCCGCGTCCGAAATGTTCCTGGCGACGGTCCAGCCGTCCCACCACAGCGTCGTCGCCGGGATCTTGCCGCCCGCGATGGTCATCGGCGCGCCGACCTTGGTGTTCTCGTAGACCTCCGGCGTGGACCCCTGCTTGTCCATGAGCACTCCGGTGCGCGAGCCCCACATGTTCATCAAGGCGACGTTGCCCGCCTCCCATTCGGCGGACGTCGCATTGGAATCGTGGGTCAGGAAGTCCGGGTTCATGTAGCCCGTGAGCTTCTTCATCAATTCCAGCGCCGCCACGCCCTGGTCGTTCTTGACCGATGCGGTCGGCGTGCCGTCCTTGAACAGCTCCCCGCCCAAGGCCATGTAGATGTTGATGAATTCGAGCCCCAGATTGTAGCCCGTGGCGTAGGCGCCGCCGACCGGGTTCTTCATGATGCCGGCGGCGCGAATCTTCTCGGCCGCTTCGAGCAATTGCTCGTAGGTCTTGGGCGGCTCCATGCCGATCTTCTTGAGCACGTCGTCGCGATAAACGAGATGCTGCGCGTTAGCCATGAAGGCGACGGCCACGACCTTGCCATTGACCGTGATCAACTGGCGCTTGGGAATGTCCTGGCCGTACTTGGCCACGAGGTCGTCCAGGGGCCGAATGACGTTGCCGTTCAAGAGCGGCGTAATGGACGATGTCGCCACGATGGCGCTGGTATACTCCGCCGGGTTGCCCTGCATGCCCGGAAGATTGATCTTCTGGTGATCGGCGGTCAGGTTGGCCTTCACCGTCACCTTATCGTTGGCGCAGGTCGCGGCGGCTTTCGTGACGGTGTGGATGGCCGGAAATTCGTTGCCCACGACGGACACGCGACCCGCGATGTCGCCGCAGCTGGCAGATACGGCTCCCGCTGACAGAGCGAGCAAGGATGACGAGAACAGCGCCGATTGGAACAGGCGCTTCAGGCTGATGGTCATGCGGTTACCTCCCAGTAACATGCCCAGGCGGATCCTCTTGTTTCTTGGTGTTTTCGGAGGATCGATGGGGTATGGTTGCAATTATTGCAAACGTATGCAAGGAATTTTTTTCTGGTTTTCTTGAGCGCTGCGGCAGCGGGTGAAAGGGGTGTCGATGACCCGGCTTTCTGACACGGAGGGCACCTCGACCGAGGCTCTACGCCGCTCCTTCCTAGCCAAGCTTCGAGGCCTCGCGGAGGCCGGGCCGAATAAGCTGGAGGACGCTCTTTCAAGCTTGGCCGTCCAAGCGGCGCAATGGCGCGTTGCACACCCTATCAATGGCCTCTCAGGAAACGGGGCCGCGCTGACGGAGCTGTGGGCTCCCCTGAAGGCCGCCTTTCCGGATCTGGAGCGCCGCGACATGATTTTCGTCGCAGGCGCTTATCAGGGTCGTCAGTACATCGCCGCCGTGGGCCATTATTGCGGTACCATGGCCGGGGATTGGCTTGGAATCCAGGCTAGCAACAAGACGGTCTATCTCCGTTATGGAGAAGTCTGGCAGATCGGGCCGGACGGGCGCGCCATCCAAGCCAATCTCCTTTGGGACGTGTTGGATGTGATGCGTCAGGCTGGCGTCTGGCCGCTCGCTCCTACTCTCGGCGTGCCCGAGATGTGGCCAGGCCCTCTCACGGCGGATGGCGTCAGACTGGCGCCATCCGCGCCTGACCAGGGACAGGCGAGCATCGCTCAGACCCTGGCGATGCACAAATCGCTGGCGGAGCACGACGACCGCAACAGCCTGACCCGACAGAGCCTCATCGACATGCCCCAGCGGGAGCATTGGCACCCGAAGATGATGTGGTATGGCCCGGCCGGCATCGGCACGACCCGTGGGCTCGATGGATTCGTCGACGGGCACCAATTGCCCTTCCGCATCGCGTTTCACCGCCCGCAAGGGACTTTCGAGGAAGTTACGGCCGAGCGCGAGCGACATGGTGCGGGCCATTACATCCGCATCGGGGATGGCCCCTACTCCGTCACCGGCGGATGGCCGTCAGTATACGCGGTGCATGCCGGAGGAGGCTTCTGCGGCCTCCCCCCGAGCGGAAAGCCCGTCTTCATGCGCGTGATGGACTTTTATCTTCACCACGAAGGTTTGATCCGCGAAAACTGGGTTCCCCTCGACATGCTGCATCTTCTAAAACAGATGGGGGTCGATCCCCTCGCACGGATGTCCGAGGTCCTTCGACGCTGAACCGCTGCCCCGCGACGAAGGCGCAGTGTCTCCGAGCAAGGTTCGTCTCGCGCTCCTCCTCGATCGGGCCCGAAGAGAGATCATGAGTTCGGCATCTGGCCCAAAGTGCAGCCTAACCCCGCCGAACTCACTTTTATGGCGAGCGCAGTCACAAGCGAATACGCTTTCAAGGCTCATGCGGATCGTTAGCCCGCGCGGTAGCGCTCGAGTACCTTGCGATTGAGGGATACACCGAGACCGGGTCCTTTCGGCACCGGAACCTTCCCGTCGACAAGTTGATGGCGCTCGCCCACGACAGGATCACAGAGCTCGGTGCGCAGCGGGTTCTCATAGTACATGCTCTCATATGTCCGAAACGTCTCGGCTGCCGCGGAGATGTGCAGGCTTGCGGCTGCGCAAATCGCACCTGACAAGCCCATGTGCGGTGCAAAGGCTGTGTGATGAGCAGCCGCCAATTCCGCGATGCGCCACGTTTCCGTGATGCCGCCGGACCGTGCGATGTCCGGCTGGATCAGGCCAACGGACCGGTCGGCGAGTTTGGTGAGAGCTTCTCCTGACACGTAATCGGCCTCGCCGGCCGCGAGCCTGATCGGTGAGCGTCGAGAGAGAAGCTTGTAACCCTCTCGATCGTGGGCAACGATCGGTTCCTCGAAAAAGTCGTATCCTGCGTCGGCCAGGCCGTGAGAGACACGCAGAGCATCGTCGACGTCGAATGCCCAATTCCCGTCTGCGTACAGCCGGATCGAGTCTCCGACCAAGCGCCTCACGAAATGAGCTCTTGCGATCGCGTCCTCGACGGGGTTGCCTATCTTGATCTTAATTTGATTATAGCCGGCGTCGAGAACCAGTTGCACTTCCTCGGCAACGGACTTGTCATCGGCCCACATCACCGAGGATGCATAAGCCTGCACCTCCGTTCGACCCATCCCACCCAAGAGACGATGCACCGGCAGCCCTGTGGAATGACCCATGATGTCCCATAGGGCGATGTCGATTGCGGCGATCGCTTCCACGATCTGCCCTCCAGGCTGGCCAGAAATGGTTGCTCTCATGGCTTTCCAGAGCGCCCGCCGGTCCCGGGCATCGCGCCCGATGATCCTCGGGGCGAGCAGTTGATCGACGAAGGCGGCATGAAGGCGAGAACTGATGCGGCAAAAACCTTCGCCAAGACCGATGATCCCATCGGTCGTTTCCACTTCGACGACCAGGATCTCCGAGATTTGGTGCGCCCCCTTGGACGATTTTTGCGGCACGGCGAGGCGAACGCTCAGAGGGTGCGCTCGAACGCTCTTGATTGTAAGAGGACGGTCGGAGTCTAGGTCATGCGGGAATGGTTTGGAGAGGACATGTTCGCCCACGCGAGACTTCCTTCATGCGGCCTGGCTCGATGCCGCCAGGTGAGGCGCGATTTGTAAGTTTAAACTTTACAAATTACAAGTTTGCCACTATCTTGTTTGAAATTGGGCTTGTCAAGCGTGAGGGGCATTTCGGTCCTCGCTCTCTTGAAGCTACAGTACAACATCAATCGAACGCGGATTGCGAGCGTTCTATGAAGGGGACTTCGATATGTCGGCAGATGCGCCGCAGATCGCTTCAGGTGGGCGAAGGACCGAAAAGGTCTACAGGGCCCTTCTCGCGGACATAAAGGAAGGGCGCTACGAGGCGCACAGCAGGCTTCCTACGGAAAACGAACTTGCTGAAACGTTTGCGGTTTCGCGACCGGTCGTTCGAAATGCGCTCGCTCTCCTCAAGCAGCAAGGCTTGGTTCGGTCCATCCAGGGCTCCGGCACGGTCGTCATCTTCGGCCTGGAACAACCCGCCCATGAGCAAGCGGCCGGCGCCATGCTTGGCGGTAGCGTCCGGGATCTCCAGCGCTGCTTCGAGTTCCGGATCCTGATCGAGGGGGAATCGGCTTATGCCGCAGCCCTAAGACACAATCCCCGAACGCTCGAGCAGATGGCTGACTGCGTCTACGCCACTCGTGGCGCCACGGCTCCGCCCAGCGCTGAACAGACCTACCAGACCTTCGATTTCCATCGCGCGGTGACCGATGCGGCCGATAACGTCTTCCTGCAGCAATCCTTGGAACTCATTGAAGGATCGGCTGGGTTTAAGGCATATCTGTCGCGACGGCGGAGGAAGGGCGGCGCCTATCACGACCATAGTCAAGTCAACTCGGAACATATCGAGATTTTCCATCTGATCGAGCGTCGCCAAGCCTCCGAGGCGCGGGATGCCATGCGCGGCCACATCCAAAGAGCGCATGACAGCTTCATGGGACGGATACCGCTGACGGACCGCGATGACCTCTGAAATATCTGTTTGACAAATTCGTTAAAGTAGTTTGACATATATGGATGTTGTTATTAAGTTGTGATTTATTCGCAACTGCCGTGGAAAAGAACGTCACATGAAGCGGGTTTCCGTATCCGATCTCAGGAGCCAGCGCTGGTTCGACGCTCCAGGGATTCGTTCTTTCAATGTACGAACCCGCGCGTTGCAGATGGGCTATTCGCGCCGCGATTTCGAAAAGAAGCCCGTGATCGCGATCCTCAACACCTGGAGTGACTTTGCCCAATGCCACTCGCACTTCAAGCAGAGGGTCGAGGAGGTCAAGCGTGGCGTCCTCCAGGCCGGCGGACTGCCGATGGAGCTTCCGGCCATGTCGCTGAGCGAGACGATGGTGAAGCCCACGACCATGCTCTACCGAAACTTCCTCGCAATGGAAGCCGAGGAGTTGATTTGGAGCCATCCCGTCGACGGGGTCGTGCTCATGGGTGGATGCGACAAGACGACCCCAGGCCTCATCATGGGCGCGGCTTCGGCGGGTCTGCCCGCAATTTTCGTCCCGGCGGGGCCGATGTTGACAGGACGCTACCGTGGCCGCCCGCTCGGGAGCGGCAGCGACAATTGGAAGTATTGGGACGAGCGACGCGCGGGGACGATTAGCGAACAGCAGTGGCACGACATGGAAGCGTCCCTCGCACGTTCGCCTGGACACTGCATGACGATGGGCACGGCGTCGACGATGACAAGCGCCGCAGAAGCGCTTGGATTGACGCTTCCGGGAGCTGCGTCCATTCCAGCCGTCGATTCCGCCCATGCTCGTATGGCATCCGATTGCGGGCGCAGGATCGTCGAGCTTGTTTGGGAAGATGCACGCCCGCAAAGTATCGTGACGCGAGCGTCCTTTCTCAACGCCGTGGCAGTCCTGATGGCTCTCGGAGGATCGACAAACGCCGTCATCCACCTGATCGCCATGGCGGGGCGGTTTGGGATCCCATTGACACTACAGGATTTTGACAACGTCTCTCGTAGTACTCCCGTCCTCGCCAACTTGCGTCCGTCCGGCACATACCTCATGGAGGATTTCTACTATGCGGGCGGGTTACGCGGCCTTATGAGCCGCATGACGGATCGCCTTGATCTGACGTGTCGGACCGTCAGCGGATTGTCTCTGGGTGAAGCGCTACAGGGAGCCGAAGTCGTGGATGATGACGTCATCCGTCCACTCGACAAACCCGTTTCGCCTGAGGGTGGGATCGCAATCCTGACCGGCTCGCTTGCCCCCGATGGAGCTGTCATCAAGCATTCCGCAGCCTCGCCGGATCTGATGAAGCATCGCGGCCGAGCGGTGGTCTTTGCCGATCGTGACGACCTCGCCCGACGCATAGACGACGAGAATCTGGACGTTGACGAGACTTGCGTGCTGGTCATGAAGAACGGCGGCGCCGTCGGTGCGCCAGGTTTACCTGAATGGGGCGCCTTGCCAATACCCAAGAAGTTACTGGCCAAGGGTGTCCGTGACATGGTCCGGATCTCCGACGCTCGCATGAGTGGGACGAGTTTCGGCACCTGCGTCCTCCATGTTTCCCCCGAGGCCGCACGCGGTGGTCCGCTGGCTCTCGTGCGGGACGGCGACCTCATCGAGCTCGACATCCCGGCGAGGCGGATCGAACTTCATGTAACAGCCTCTGAACTTGCGCGGCGTCGAGAGGAGTGGGCGCCCCCTACCCCGTTCTTCACCCGTGGTTACGGGCGCCTCTTCGCCGAACATGTCACCTCGGCGGATCAGGGCTGTGACTTCGACTTCCTTCACGCAGGAGCCCCGACTCCGGAACCGAAAATCTACTAGAGCGAGAACGAACAATGCAGGTTGCAGACGCAGCGATCGCTGACACCTTCCGTCGTGTCTCGACGGCGACGCTGGCGACAATCCTCTCTCAGCTAGGGCTGACACGCGTCTTCATGTACGGTGTCGCTCCCCTCCCGGGTTCGCGCCCTAGGCTCGCGGGTCGCGCTTTTACGATGCGAGCCGTCTCGTCACGAGAGGATAAGCTTGTACAGGACCGGTCGAGGCCGCCCGAGGTGAACCTGCAGCGACGCGCCGCTGAGGAGTGCGGAACCGGTGACGTGCTCGTAATCGATTGTCGCGGCAATGCCCAAGGTGCGAGCGGAGGACTTATTCTCTTCGAGCGCATGCGGGTGCGGGGCTGCGCCGGAGTTGTGTCAGACGGCGGCGTCCGTGACGCCTACGACATCGTCGAGACGGGATTTCCGGTCTACGCGAAGTCCGTCTGCCCTCCCAACAGCCTTGTCGCGCACCGTTTCGTGGAGCTGCAGGTACCTGTGACCTGCGGAGAAGTCGCCGTCTATCCCGGCGACTTCATCGTCGGCGATCCAGATGGCGTTATCGTCGTGCCTGCGGAGATCGCTGCGGACGTCGCAAGTGAGGCCTTGGCCTACGAAAATAAGGAAGAGTTCATTATCCGCCGCATTCGGAGTGGCGCCAGCATCTATGGGACGTATCCGCTCACAGGGGATGGCCTGGCCGAGTACGAGGCCAGCCGCAGGAGCACGGACTGAAGGTCCAGCGACATCACAAAAAGCTAAATGTTCGAGAGGGAGGAAGAGAATGAGATCATTTTTACTCGCCGCCGCAGTGATGGTGTCCGTTCCCCTGTGGCAAAGCCCGGTCGCAGCAAAGATCCTTCGGGTCGCGCCGCCGTCACCCGTGGTTGATCTCGATCCCCATGGTCCGAACGGAACGTTGCGTGATACCCTGATGGCCAATCGGCAGATCTATGACCCGTTGGTCGAGTTCAACAACGGCGAGCCTGTTGGACGGCTCGCAACGGCATGGCAACAACCCGATCCCTTGACATGGATTTTCACCATTCGCGATGGCGTCAAGTTCCACGATGGCCAGGCGTTGACATCCGCAGACGCTGCAGCGTCGATCGAACGGCTTGCAAAGCAGAAGGGTGGACTTGCTCCGCTCTGGACTTCCCTGGACAAAGTGGAGACGCCAGATCCACGCACGCTCATCGTCCGGCTGAAGGAGCCCGTTGGACCGTTTCTGCGCAATGTCTCCTTGCTTCAGATTGTGCCGGCCAGCAGTGCCAAAGAAGCGGGTGACAAGTATGGTGCGGCTGTTCGGCTTCCGGGGACCGGGGCGTTCAAGGTCAAGTCGTTCAGACCTGGGCAAGTCCTCGAGCTCGAGGCAAACACAAGCTATTGGGACAAACCACCGAGCCTGACCGGTATCGTCATTCAGAATATTCCGGAACTGACGGGCCGGGTGACAGCTCTCGTGAACAACGAAATCGACCTGACGTGGTTTCTGCCGGACGATCAGGTCACAGCTCTCAAAAAGAACGCCGACCTGACGGTGAGTGTCGCCCCGTCGGCAATCTACTATTACAGCTGGTTCAACCCACAGCGCAAACCCTTCAATGACCCCCGCGTTCGGCAGGCGCTGTGGCACGCGGTGGACGTGAAGAGTGTCGTCGCTGATCTCCTCCCGGAGACCGGGGAACTTGCGCGGGCACCTATCACGTCGGTCGTGTTTGGTTACTCGCCGAAGACACCTTACGCCTATGATGTCGAGAAAGCCAAGAAGCTCCTGTCCGATGCCGGCCTACCGAACGGGTTCACAACCGAGCTGCAATACTCACCCTCCCAAGGCCCTGAGATCGAGCAACTCGCCTTGGCTTTCATTTCTTACTGGAGCAAGATCGGCGTGACCGTCACGCCGACACCTTTGGAGAACCCGGTTTGGACAAAGAATCTTCGTGATCTCAACTGGGACATGACGATGTCGACCAACCCGTCATTTACGGAGGATGCCGACTACACCCTCGGCCGCCTGTATACGACGAAACGGAGCGGGTACGAGAGCCCTGAGGCATCGAAGTTCTTGCTGGCCGCCCAGCGTGAAGTCGACCAAGGAAAGCGGAAAGAACTCTACGACCAGGCCATCGACGTTCTTTGGAGTGACGCTCCTGGCATCTTCCCAGCGGAGCTCAAGGCCGTCTACGCGTATCGGAAGAGCCTGTCGAACGTCGATCTGTCGGCCACTTATACGCCGAGATTTCGGGGAACCGAGGCGCGATGACGCTCGCTGAACCGATGGTGGCCAGACCAATCACCCGGGAGCCTGCCATTGCGGTGGCGGGCCTCTCCATTACGGCGCGCGATGACGCCGGATCTTCCCTGCCTTTGGTGAAGGACATCTCCTTTACATGTAACGCCGGAGAGGTCACCGCGCTCATTGGTGAATCCGGAAGCGGCAAAAGCCTGACGGCAACGGCGCTGCTCGGGCTGCTCGATCCGGACGTGTACGATGTCAGGTCCCATGCTCTTTCAGTGGCCGGATATCCCGCGGCGCCCCACGACCCAGAATCGCTTGCGCCGATCCGCGGGCGCAAGGTCGGTTACATCGTTCAAGATCCCGGGGCGGCCTTGGATCCGACCATGAAAGTTGGCGACCAGCTCGCAGAGCTCTTCATGATCCATCGAGGCATGAGCCACTCGGACGCCCGACGCGAAGTCATTCGCTTGCTGAACCTCGTTCGCATTCCCAATGCAACGGCCCGCGCCGATGACTACCCTCACCAATTCTCCGGTGGCATGAAGCAGCGTGTCATCATAGCGGGTGCGGTTGCGCTCTCCCCCGAGGTTCTGATTGCCGACGAACCGACAACGGCTTTGGATGTGACGGTTCAGGCGGAAATCCTCACGCTCATCGACGACCTGCGCAACGAATATGCCATGGGGGTTCTGCTGATCACACACGACCTCGGGGTCGTTTATCAGGTCGCCGATCGTGTCCTTGTCATGTATGCCGGACGGATCGTCGAAAAAGGCGAGGTTGAGGCGATCTGCTCGACGCCGGCTCATCCGTATACGGCTGGTCTTCTGGTATCCGTACCAGATTTGTCGCGCACTGGAGCCGTGTCCGCTGCCATACCGGGCAGTCCTCCCCGACCTGGCCTCGACCGAGGATGCCCATTCGCCCCACGATGCTTCCAGGCACAATCCGTTTGCGCGACAGACTTGCCGGTGTTGCAGCAGAGCGGTCATACGATGGCAGCCTGCCACTTCCCGATCAGCGATGGGGTAAGGCATGGCTAAAACGCTTTTATCCATCGAAGATTTGGAAGTCACCTTCCGGGTCCCCGACGCCACAGGACAGTCCCGACGGCTCGTCAAGGCCGTGCGTGGCGTATCGCTCCATGTCGCACGTGGCGAGGTCCTAGGAATAGTTGGTGAATCGGGGAGCGGAAAGTCGACCGTCGCTCGCACGATCGTTGGACTGAACCAGCGGACAGCGGGGACGATCAAGGTCGCGGGAAGGGAACTGACGGTCACCCGAGGCTCAGCGGCGCGAGCCGGTGTGCAGATGGTCTTTCAAGACCACGCCTCCACTCTCAATCCATTTCAGACCGTTGGACGCATCCTGGACGATGTCATGCGGGTCGCGCAGCCCGGTCGCTCCGCTGCGGAACGACGCGCGACAGCACAACAGCTCATGTCACGCATCGGTCTGGATGTTTCGGCCTTGGAGAGAAGGCCAAGCAGTTTCTCGGGCGGGCAAAGACAACGAATTTCCATCGCCCGTGCCCTCACTGCGGAGCCGCGGCTCCTCCTGTGCGACGAACCCACATCGGCCCTTGACGTTTCGGTTCAGGCTCAGATCCTGGCTTTGCTCGAGACGCTTAAACGGGATGGGCTGACCATGGTCTTTATCTCGCACAACCTTGCCGTGGTAAGACAGGTCGCCGACCGGATCGCGGTCATGTACGCGGGCTTGATCGTCGAGCAAGGACCGGCGGCCGAGCTGATCGAAGCTCCTACTCATCCCTATACCCGTGCCTTGGTGGATGCCGCCCCTCTCCTTACGAAGCGTGGAAGTCTACTTGCACAAAGCAAGGATCTCCGAATGACGAGAGACATCTCGGTCGCTGTCCACGGCTGTCCATTTGCCAATCGGTGTCCGCGCGCCGATACGGCATGTTCGGCTCTTCCGCCGTTGGCCGAGGTGAAACGGGATTGGTCTTCGCGCTGCCACCATCCTGTCTTGGACGACGGGGGCAACGATTCACGAGAACTCCTGGCAGTCGTCGGCGCGCGGGGGAGATCATGATATCGTATGTTCTTCGCCGGATCGTAATCGCGATCCTGACGACGATGGCGGCCGTCACCGCAACGTTCATCATGCTCCGGATCGCGCCTGGCGATCCCATCGCGGTTCTCCTTGGGGACATGGCCAGTGATGCCGAGATCGCCGATGCGCGGCAGGCCTATGGCCTAGACCTCCCGATCTGGCAGCAGCTCATGGTTTACCTAGGCAGAGCGAGTACTTTGGATTTCGGGCAGTCGATTGCGCAGGGCACTTCCGTCCGTGAGCTCGTGCTGTCTCATTTCCCCCACACCTTGCTGCTTGCGGCTTCCACGATGCTGGTCGTGATCATCTTGGCGCTGCCCATCGGGATCTACACTGCGGTAAGAAAGGGGCAATCTGCATCCCACGCGACAAACGCTGCATCCCTCGTGGCGCTGTCGCTTCCCGAATTCTGGACCGGGATCGTCATGATCCTCATCTTCTCTCGAATGCTGCGCTGGTTGCCGAGCGGCGGTGCCGAGAGCGGTTGGTCGCTGATCATGCCGACCATAACGTTGGCACTGCCGCTGATCGCCGTGAATCTGCGTCTCATGTCGACCGAGACGATCAATGTGCTGCGGGCGCCCTACATCACCATGGCTCGCGCACGCGGCCTTCCGCGTGGATCGATCTTGCGTCGGCACGTCATTCGAAACGCTCTCATCCCGGTCGTGACCGTCGGTGGCATCCAGTTGGGCCACCTCCTTGGCGGCGCCGTTATCGTGGAAACCGTGTTCAACTGGCCAGGTGTGGGACAGTTGCTGATCCGCTCGATAGGGATCCGAGATTATCCGGTCGTGCAGGGCTGCCTCATCTTGATGACATTCTCGGTCATCGTCACCAACATGCTCGTCGATTTTGCTTATCGCCTTATCGACCCACGCTTTCGGAGGGGCTGACATGCGTCGATCGTCGTGGAAGACCCTCATCGGTCCAGGCGTCTTGCTCGCCTTCGTGATCCTAGCGGTTCTCGGGCCCATGCTGATCGACTTTGACCCGGTTTCGGTCAATACGCGCCAGCGCCTGCTTCCTCCGCTCTCCCGGCTGCCCGATGGCTCCTATGCCATCTTCGGCACAGACCAGCTCGGCCGTGACGTTTTGGCTCAGATCCTTGTCGGCGCTCGCGTGTCGCTCGGCATCGCGATTGCATCGGGGCTGTTTGCTGCCCTGGTTGGCGCTGCGGTCGGAATTGCTGCCGGTTGGACAGGCGGGTCGACCGGCGAGGCAATCATGCGCGTGATCGACGTACAGCTCTCGTTTCCCTCGATCTTGATCGCGGTGTTCCTGGCTGCCTTCATCCCCGCGAGCATCTTGACGGTCATCGTCGTCCTTGCCGTCACGCGATGGGCCGCGATAGCCCGTCTCGCTCGGGCGATCACTCTCAAGGTCACCTCTCAAAGCTACGTTGAGTCCGCGCTGGTGTCGGGTCTTCCCACCTGGCGTATCATCACGAGCTGCGTGCTCCCTAATCTCGCCGCGCCCCTTCTAGTCCTTCTAACAGCCGATTTGAGCCTGATCATCCTCGCAGAAGCCTCGCTCGGATATGTCGGCCTGGGAACGCCGCCCAGCGTGCCCAGCTGGGGCCGTGTCATCGCGAACGGCCGAAATTTTCTCGATAACGCCTGGTGGATTTCGACGATACCGGGTGTCGCGATCTCTCTGCTCGTTATCGCGATCGGATTGACGGGCGAATTGTTGAGGCGCCATTTCGCGCGCGATGGTTGGACCATGCTGTGACCGGGTTATACCTAGGAACATCGCACGAGCGTTTCCATCGATTTGGCCCATGGTCTCAAGAAAGACGGTTATGCGAAGCGATGATCATGTGAAGTCACTCCATATCGGCTTTATGATGAAGTGGCAGTCCCATGAGCGCGCATTCATTGAGCGATCCTGTCCACCTGCGATCGTCTGCCACTTCATCGAGGGCAACCCGCAAGACGATCTCGCAACAATTGCATTACTCGATGTTCTTGTGGTCGGGACCCATCCCGTTCCAGCGGAGTTGATCGACGCCGCTCACCGGCTTCGACTCATTCAGCGATGGGGAACAGGGCTCGACAATATCGATCTCGCGCATTGTCGGAGGCGTGGCATCGCCACGGCGGAGCTGCCTGGCGTCAACGCCCGGAGCGTTTCCGAGTTTATCATTTGCGCGATACTGGCCTTGCTTCGTCGTCTTCCGGATGTGACTTCAGCCTGGGCTGAGGGTCAATGGCTCACCGGTCCTCAACGAGGGGCAACCCATCGGCTCGAAGGGAAAACGGTCGGCCTTCTCGGCTTTGGCGCGATTGGGCAGGACGTCTCTCGTCTCTTGAAAGGCTTTGCGGTCGAGACAATTTATCATGATCTGATCGCGGTTGCTCCGGACCGAAGCTGCGCTCGCCCCGTCGACAAGGACGAGCTTCTGGCCAAGGCGGACGTTGTCTGTGTTCAACTCCCTCTGACGGCGCGGACGTATGGCGTAATCGGCGAAAACGAGATCGCGCTGATGAAACCGTCGGCTATCGTGATCTCGGTATCCCGGTCCGGTGTCGTCGACGAAGCTGCGGTGCGCGCGGCTGTGCGCTCCAACCGTCTTTTCGCCGCGAGTTTCGATAATTTCGACGAAGAGCCCTTGCGGAGCGATAGGATTCGGGCGGAACCTCGAATTCTCGCGACACCTCACATGGCGGGGGCGACGGTTGAAGGTTTCCAGGCCTTGGTCAGGGCATGTTTCGAGCGTGCTTTGGCGCTTCGAGGACTTGAGGCGGATGCGCCACGCTGAAGGACGTCGGATCAGCCACCTCAGACTCCGACAGATACCCTGTCTATCAGACCCGATGGGGTAATTGACCTGAAACAGCCGCACCTTTGTCAGGAAAATAGACTTATCGCTCTCCTGTCCGGAAAACGTGATCGGTTCCAAGGTCGTTGAGACCACATGTCTGAGTCCGAGACGGCCGGCAGCCCTTAAAGGTATTGGTGAGCGGGGTGGGGTTCGAACCCACGACCATTCGATTAAAAGTCGAATGCTCTACCACTGAGCTACCCGCCCTAACGACCAACGGTCCCCGGTGAAAAGCTGTGAACTTCGATGGTGGAGCGTGAAACCCACTCCTTAGAAGTCAGATGCTCCACCGGCTGAGCTACGCGCTCCCAGAGGTCAGCTGGGACATAGGGGCTCCTGGGATGCGGGTCAATCGAAAAGGCCTGGCGGAATGGGCCATCCCCTCACTTTGTCTCGATTGCGGGGCTCCGGCGAATTTCCTAGGGTCTGCCTCATGTTAGAAACGGGTCCAGCGCCGGGCCCGCCTAGGACCTCTCCGCAGCCGGGCTGCTCCGCCCGCGGCGGAGGGTGCCATCCGAACCACCTGAGCCATTCCGATGACCGATCCTCGCCTGCCCTACCTCGCCGACTTGGAGCGCAAGATCCGCTGGCTTTCAAGCTGGACGATCCACAACGCCAATCACGTCCGGCCGAACCTGGACGGTCTGAAGGTGGGCGGCCATCAAGCCTCCTCGGCCTCGCTCTCCACCATTATGACGGCCCTGTACCTGGCCGTGTTGAGGCCCGAGGACCGGGTGGCGGTCAAGCCCCATGCGAGCCCCATCTTCCATGCGATCCAGTACCTGCTCGGTCATCAAACCCGGGAGAAGCTGGAGAATTTCAGGGGGTATAAGGGCGCCCAATCCTACCCGTCCCGCACCAAGGACATCGACGATGTGGACTTTTCCACGGGCTCGGTGGGATTGGGCGTTGCCCAAACCCTCTTTGCCAGCTTGGCGCAGGACTACGTGAGGGCCCATGGCTGGGCAGGCGATCGTCCCGAGGGCCGCATGGTGGCGCTGGTGGGCGATGCCGAGATGGACGAGGGCAACATCTTCGAGGCGCTGCTGGAGGGCTGGAAGCAGGGCCTGCGTAACACTTGGTGGGTCATCGACTACAACCGCCAGAGCCTCGACGCCGTGGTGCGCGAGGGCCTGTATTCCCGCTTCGAGGCCCTGTTCCGCTCCTTCGGCTGGGATGTGGTGATCGTCAAGCACGGGGCGCTCATGCGCGAGGCCTTCCAGGAGCCCGGCGGGGAGCGCCTGCGGGACTGGATCGATTCCTGCCCCAACCAGCTCTATTCCGCTCTCACCTTCCAAGGCGGAGCGGCCTGGCGCAAGCGCCTCCTCGACGATCTGGGCGATCAAGGATCGGTGACCCGCCTCATCGAGAGCCGCTCCGACGAGGAGCTCGCGGCCCTGATGAGCAACCTGGGCGGGCACGACCTGCCAAGCCTTCTGGAAGCCTTCGAGTCCATCGATCACGACCGGCCGACCGTGTTCATCTGCTACACCGTCAAGGGCTTCGGCCTGCCTCTGGCGGGCCACAAGGACAACCATGCGGGCCTGCTCACCCCGGCCCAGATGGAAGGCTACAAGGCCGCCTCTGGGGTCAGGCCCGGCCATGAATGGGACCGGTTCGAGGGCCTGTCCGTGCCCGCGCCGGAGTTGGAGAGGTTCCTCTCGGAGATCCCGTTCAACAGGAAGGGCCGCCGTCGGTTCGAGGCCGCCGCCGTGCCGGTGCCATCGCAACTCGCGACCCCGAAGCAGCCCTCCCAGTCCACCCAGCAGGGTTTCGGCCTCATCCTCAACGAGTTGTCCCGGTCCGAGCTTCCCCTGGCAGACCGGATCGTCACCACCTCGCCCGACGTAACGGTCTCGACCAATCTGGGGGCTTGGGTAAACCGGCGTGGGCTCTTCGCCCGGCAGGAGATGAAGGACCTCTTCAAGGCTGAGCGCATCCCCTCCACCTTTACCTGGGATTTCGGACCCAAGGGCCAGCACATCGAGCTGGGCATCGCCGAGATGAACCTGTTCATCCTGCTCTCGGCGCTGGGGTTGTCCCACTCCCTTTTCGGTGAGCGCATCATCCCCATCGGTACGCTCTACGACCCCTTCATCTCCCGCGGTCTCGATGCCTTGAACTATGCCTGCTACCAGGACGCCCGCTTCATCCTGGCCGCCACCCCCTCCGGCGTCACCCTGGCGCCTGAGGGCGGCGCGCATCAATCCATCGCCACACCCCTCATCGGCATGGCCCAGGACGGTCTGGCCGCCTTCGAGCCCGCCTTCGTGGACGAGCTTTCCGTGATCCTGCGCTGGGCCTTCGACTATCTCCAGCGCGGCGGGGACGACGAGCCCACGGAGCGCGATGTCTCCGAGAGGTCATGGCTGCGCGACGAGACGGGCGGCTCGGTCTACCTGCGCCTATCCACCCGCACCATCGACCAGCCCCAGCGCGAGATGAGCGAGGATCTGGCGGATGATATCGTCGATGGGGCCTACTGGATGCGCAAGCCCGGCCCCAACGCCCAGGTGGTCGTGGCCTATACGGGCACGGTGGCGCCGGAGGCCATCGAGGCCGTCGGCCTGATGGCGGAGGACCGCCGCGATGTGGGCCTGCTCGCCATCACCTCCGCCGACCGGCTCAACGCAGGCTGGACCGCGGCGCAGCGGGCCCGGGAGCGTGGCCTCGTCCATGCCCGTTCCCACATCGAGCGGCTGCTGGCCGAGGTGCCGGCCCATTGCGGGCTGGTGACCGTCATCGACGGGCATCCTGCAACCCTGGCTTGGGTCGGCTCCGTCATGGGTCACCGCACCCGGTCGCTCGGTGTGGAGCATTTCGGCCAGACCGGGACCCTCCAGGACCTTTATCGCCATTACGGAATCGATGCTCAGGGCATCGTGGCGGCCGCTGAGATGATCTCGCCGGGCCGGCCGATCCGTTATCTGAAGGCGATGGGGTGACGACCATCGCGCGCCGCACCGGAGCGTGAGACCAAGGTTGACATCCCGCCTCCGTCCCGCGATCACCCGCCGATGACCGAACTCGCCGACGATAGGGTCTGGCGGCAATTTGCCGTTGGGTTTGCCGCGACAGCCCTGGGACTGTTCGCGCTCCTGTTCGGCTTCATCGTGATCATGGACCCGTTTGGACTGCGCGCCGCGCCAGGGCGCCCGCTGACACCGATCATGGACGTCAACCAGCGCTTCATGTACCCGCAGCTGATCCGGAGCGGGCGCTACGACTCAGCCGTGTTCGGCACGTCCACGGTGCGCCTGCTCGATCCGGACCGGCTCGGCCGGGCTCTTGGCGGCCGGTTCATGAATCTGGGCATGAACGCCGCCACCCCCTGGGAGCAGATGCAGCTCGCCAACCTTTTCCTGCAGAAGAATACGACCCCGAAATCCCTGGTTTTCGGCCTCGACACGACTTGGTGCGAGGAGGATGCGGACGCCAAGAAGCTGACCTTCCGAGCCTTCCCGCCTTGGCTCTACGATGACGACCCGCTCAACGACTACCCGGAACTGGTCAACCTGACGGCCTTGGAGGTCGCTGGACGCGTGGCCCTGAACCGCCTGGGTCTCATGGTGGCGCGCATCCCGCCCAACGGGTATGAAATCTTCGTTCCGGACGACGCGAGCTACGACTTGGAGCGAGCCCGATTCCACCTGAATCAATGGCAACCGCCGCCGGCGCCCGCCAGGCCCGTTCGTCTCGACCGAAAGGGTGCGGCGGCGCTCCATCTTCCCGCTTTGGCGTGGCTGGGAGACACCCTGGCGCGGGTGCCCGCCTCCGCATCCGTGACGCTGGCCTTTATGCCCAACAATGTGCGGGCGCAGCCGCAGGCCGGAACGCGCGAGGCGGCGGTCGATCGGGTCTGCAAGGATCGCATCGCCTCCATCGCCAAGCACCACGGGGCGGCCCTGGTCGATTTCCGCGTCCGATCGCCCGTCACGGAGGAGGATTCGAACTACTGGGATCCGCTACACTACCGCATCGGAATTGCGAACCGGGTGGTGGATGGCCTCGAGACGGCGCGGGCCACCGGACGAGATGCGCCCGACGGCTTTTATCGCGTGCTCAGTCCTCCCCGCCCGTAGCTATGTTATCCACGGGTTCGGGCACTGGCTCGGCAAGGCCGTCCCGCTCGCCCCTGGCCCAGTTTTCCTTCACCTCGCCCACGTAATCCGCGAAGCGCCCGTCGGCGATGGATTTGCGCAAGCCCGCCATGAGGTCCTGATAATAGGCCAGGTTGTTCCAGGTCAGAAGCATCATGCCGAGGATCTCGTTGGAGCGGACGAGATGATGGAGATAGGCGCGCGAATAGGTGTTGGATGCGACGCATTTCGATTCGACGTCCAGGGGGCGCAGATCCTCCGCATGCTTTGCATTGCGCAAGTTCATGCGGCCATACTTGGTGAAAACCTGTCCATGGCGCCCGGCGCGGGTGGGCATCACGCAATCGAACATATCGACGCCGCGGCGCACCGCCTCCACGATGTCGTCGGGAGTGCCGACTCCCATGAGATAACGGGGCTTCTCCTTGGGCAGGTGAGGCTCCACGGTCTCGATCATGCGCAGCATCACGTCCTGCGGCTCGCCGACGGCGAGCCCACCGATGGCATAGCCCTTGAGGTTGAGTGCCGTCAGTTCACGGGCGCTCTCCACGCGCAGCCGCTCGACGGCTCCCCCCTGCACGATGCCGAACATGGCCTTGCCGGGCTGCTCGCCGAAGGCCACGCGGCAGCGCTCCGCCCATCGCAGGGACAAGCGCATGGCCTTCTCGGCCACCTCGTCCGTGCAGGGCAGCTTCACGCATTCGTCGAGCTGCATCTGGATGTCCGAGCCGAGCAGCCCTTGGATTTCGATGGAGCGCTCTGGGGTCAGGACATGTGTCGAACCGTCGATATGCGACTGGAAAGTCACCCCGGTCTCGTCGATCTTGCGCAACGATGCCAGGGACATCACTTGGAAGCCCCCTGAATCCGTG
Source organism: Microvirga pudoricolor (assembly GCF_016892705.1). Taxonomy (GTDB): domain Bacteria; phylum Pseudomonadota; class Alphaproteobacteria; order Rhizobiales; family Beijerinckiaceae; genus Microvirga; species Microvirga pudoricolor. Next base: position 21,692 of record NZ_JAFEMB010000008.1, on the reverse strand, counting down.
AGGATCGGATAAGGCCAGTTCATGAACTGGTGCAGCCCGCCGAGCCGCGCGACCCTTTCGGCGCCCGGACGCAGCATGAGATGATAGGTATTGCCCAGGACCACGTCGGCGCCCAGCGCCTTGACCTGATCCGGGTACATGGCCTTCACGGTCGCGGCGGTACCCACCGGCATGAAGGCAGGAGTGCGGATGACGCCGCGCGGCATGCGGATTTCACCCGTGCGCGCCGTGCCGTCGGTTTTATTGACCGTAAAAGTGAACTGATCCGTGGTCATGGTGCCCCTTTAACCCTGGTCCGCCCGAAACAGCAAACTGGCATCGCCGTAGGAATAGAACCGATATCCTTGGCCGATGGCCTGCGCGTAGGCCGCCCGCATGCGCTCCAACCCCGCAAAGGCCGAAACCAGCATGAAGAGCGTCGAACGTGGGAGGTGAAAGTTCGTTAGAAGCACGTCCACAGCCTTGAAGCGGTAGCCTGGCGTAATGAAAATCGACGTGTCGCCCGCGAATGGCGCCATGGTGCCGTTTTCGCGGGCTGCACTCTCGAGGATACGGAGCGAGGTGGTCCCGACCGCCACGATCCGCCGTCCCTCCGCTTTCGCGGCGTTGATCGCCCCTGCGGTCTCGTCACTCACTGTGCCCCACTCGGCATGCATGCGGTGATCGGCTGTGTCGTCGGCTTTGACCGGCAGGAACGTCCCCGCGCCCACATGGAGTGTAACGAACCGGCGCTCGATACCCCGTTCTTCGAGACGGCGGAGCAGCTCGTCGGTGAAATGAAGGCCTGCGGTCGGAGCCGCGACGGCGCCCTCGTCCCGGGCATAGATCGTCTGGTAATCGGCCGCGTCCTGGGTGTCGGTGGGACGCTTTCCGGCGATGTAGGGCGGGAGCGGAAGTTCGCCGAGCCGCGCGATGGCCTCATCAAGGGCGGAACCCGAGAAAGCGAAGCGGAGGGTGACGTCACCGCCCTCACCTTTCGCTTCGACCTCGGCATCGAGCCGGGACAACTCGCAGACCATGCCCTCGGAATCCTCGCCGAAGCGGATCCTGTCACCCACGTTCAGCTTCTTGGCCGGGCGGGCGAAGGCGCGCCACCGATCCGCACCCTCGCGCTTGTGAAGCATGATCTCGACGCGGGCTGCCGTCTCGTCGCGCATCCGGAGGCCGTAGAGCCGCGACGGGATCACCTTGGTGTCGTTGAGAACGAGCACGTCGCCCGGCCGCAGCAGGTCCGGCAGGTCGCGCACCTGCCTATCGTCCGATGCAGCGTCCGGCCGCACCACGAGCATGCGGGCGGCGTCCCTTGGCTCGGCGGGGCGAAGGGCGATCCGGTCTTCCGGCAATTCGAAATCGAAGAGGTCGACGCGCATGAGGGTCCTTGGTCGAAGCGCGGGGTTATCGGCGCGAACAGGGCGGGGCGTCAATGGTTCCGGCTGGCGTTCAGGGCTGCCATTCCGGCTGGGCAGGCGATCCCGGCCGGAACAAGGCCGAGACGGTGCCGTTGGGCTGCGGCTCAGATCCGAGGCTGCCATGCGCTTTCTTCCGACACGTCTCCACGGCACGATCGACTATCTGTGGGGCTTGGCGCTCCTGTCGACGCCCTGGATTTTCGGCTACGCGGATGTCACGGCAGCCAATTGGATCGCAGTCACCTTCGGGGCCGGTGCTATCCTCTATAGCGCGGTCACGGATTACGAACTAGGCCTCCTGCGCGTGCTGCCGGTTCCGCTCCACCTTCTGATCGACGGCATCGGCGGGTTGATGCTGGCCATTTCGCTCTGGCTTTTTGGCTTCGCGGATCGGGTGTTCTGGCCACATCTGGGCTTCGGGCTGTTTTCCGTCGCGGCCAGCCTAGTCACACGGACCGATCCGATGCAGCCTTCCGGATACCGCACCCATTAGGATCGCTATGAGATCGGCCGCCCATGCCGGAGATATTGACCGGAGATCATTTGTTATGTTGTAATATTTATGATTTCTCACTGAGGCCAGCCGTGACATATTCCGCCACCCTTCGAGGGAGACTCGACCACGTTTGGCATGTGGCAGCGAGACTCGAATGCCGCCATGGCATCGAGAGCGCGACCCTCGCCGGCGCTTCGGCGATGGCCTATCTCGCGCTCGCGTCCCTGACCAGCGCCCTCCTGATGGTCCTGTCCGACGCCCACTGGTTCGGCAGCTTCCAGGACCCTTATCAGACCGGGATCGTCGTGACGGCTTACGGGGCCGCAGTGTCGATCCCCGCCATCCTGTCGCTCCTGATCTGGAACCGGAATGGCGCCGGACAGGCCTGGGCGGGACTGGCCTGCAGCGCACTGGCGTTGGGAATCTGTGCGGCCCCGCTCGACGGCTGGACCGTAGGATCGCTTCTTGCCGTGGCCGCATCGCTTCAAGGCCTGCGAGGGGCCTATGCGGCGCGCGGCCTTCCGGCCGCGCTGGCGGTTCGACCGGCCTAGTGTAACAAAAAAGCCCTCCAGGGGAGGGCCTTCTCGAGATTACGCAGCGTCGGCCGCGACCTTCATGGAGACGATCCGGTCCGGATCGCGCACAGGCTCACCGCGCTTGATCTTGTCGACGTTGTCCATGCCTTCGGTCACCTTTCCCCAAACCGTGTATTGCTTGTCCAGGAAACGGGCATCGTCGAACACGATGAAAAACTGGCTGTTGGCCGAGTGAGGGGCGCTGGTGCGGGCCATTGAGCAGACGCCTCGCACGTGGGGCTCGGCGTTGAATTCGGCCTTCAGGTCGGGCAGGTCCGATCCGCCGGTGCCGGTGCCGTTCGGGCAGCCGGTTTGGGCCATGAAGCCCTCGATCACCCGGTGGAAGGCGATGCCGTCGTAGAAACCCTTGCGAGCGAGGGTCTTGATGCGCTCCACGTGGCCGGGCGCCAGGTCCGGACGCAGCTCGATGACGACGCGGCCCTTCGTGGTCTCCAGGATGAGGGTGTTCTCTGGGTCTGCCATAAAAATCTCCTTGAAGCAGCCATGTAGGCCATGGGGGTGCCCCTCTACAAGGGGCAGGCTGTTATTGCGGGCGGGGATCGATGAAGCGGATGTTGAAGGGGCGGCCCGCATTGGCGGCCCCGAAACCGCTCGAGAACGGCAATGGCGTGCATCGCGCAAGCGCCGAGCGGGCGGAAGCAACGAAATCGTTCCGCCCGTCCTTGGCTCGGTCCGCCCGGTTGTACGTAACCTGCGGCTCGCCGAAGAGGCTCCCATCCCGCCGGAAGGATACCCTAAGGGTGACCTCCTGCCCCGACCCCGCCTGCCCATCCGGCAATGTCCAGCAGGCCTGGAGCGCCTGGAAGACCGCACCGAGCGTGTCGATCCGGGAGACACGCGCCGTGTCCGCCCGGTAGCGGATGTCGCCTCGCCGGCTCTCGGGCAGGGCCATTGGAGGTTCCAGGAGCTCCTGCCGCTCGTCCGGGTCGCCGAACGGCAGGAAGTCCTGGGCATGGGCCACACCGGCGCAGGCAAGGAGCACCAAGACGCCCCTGCCCGCGAGGCCCCAAGCCATCAAAACACCCTTACTTGGCGTCTGCCGCCAGCTGCATCTTGACGATCTTGTCAGGGCCGGAGACCTGGCCGTTGTTGGCGGCAGTGCCTTTCTTGACCTTGTCGACGACATCCATGCCGGACACGACCTCGCCGAAGACCGTGTACTGGCCCGTCAGCGGGCCACAGCCCTCGTAGCAGATGAAAAACTGGCTGTTGGCCGAATCCGGGCTGGCCGACCGGGCCATCCCGACGGTGCCGCGCTTGTACTGGGTCGAGCTGAACTCGGCCGGAATGTTCGGTAGGTCGGACTTGCCGGTGCCGGTGCCGGTCGGATCGCCGGTCTGGGCCATGAAGCCCGGGATCACGCGGTGGAAGGGGACGCCGTCATAGAAGCCCTGCTTCGTCAGAGCCTTGATCTGCGCCACGTGCTTGGGCGCCAGGTCCGGCCGCAGGCGGATCGTGACCCGGCCGTCCTTCGTGTCGAGATACACCGTGTTCTGCGGATCGGGGGCCTGCTGGGCCATGGCCGAGGTCAGGCCGGCGGGAACGAGACCGGCCATCACGATGGCTCCGGTGGCAAGCAGACGCTTCATTCGATGTCTCCGTATTGTGAGCGGCTTTATCGCCGCGTGTATTTGGCTTTCAGGCGCTCGGCGACAAGTCCGGGCACGAAGGCCGAGACGTCGCCGCCCATTCCGGCGATTTGGCGCACGAGCGTGGCCGTGATGGGGCGAACGAGGGGCGAGGCGGGGAAAAAGACCGTTTGGACCTCCGGCGCCATGGTAGAATTCATGGCCGCCATCTGCATCTCGTAATCGAGATCCGTACCGTCCCGAAGCCCTCGGACGATGACCGTCGCTCCAAGGCGCCGGGCGGTATCCACGGCGAGGTCGTCGAAGGTCGCGATCTCCAGGTTCGCCCCTTCGCGCTCCGCCACCGGCCCGCAGACGGCCTTGAGCATTGCGGCTCGGTCTTCGGGGGAGAAGACCGGAGCTTTCGATGAGTGAACCCCGATGGCGACGATGATCGTATCGGCAATCCGGCATGCTTGGCGGACCACATCCACGTGACCGTTGGTGACCGGGTCGAAGCTGCCGGTATACAGAGCGATGCGTTTGGAACCCATGTAGCTGCCCGCAGGCCCGAGCGGCCCGTTTCTCCTTCAGGGGTTAACGCCTGTCAAGCTTTGGGGCAAGAGTGCGGCGGCGCACAGAAACCTGGACCGTTCCACGCGAGAAGGATGGCGACCGCAAAGGAGGTCGCCATGATGCTTCGCCTCGCTATCGTTTTCATTACCGCCACCGTCGTCCTGGCACCCGCCGCCATGACGACGCTCTGAGGCGCTTCTTCGTCCTTGCGGGGCCCCTGGGACGGGATGAACCCTCACCTGCCCCGGATCTCCGCCGCGTCCGCGTCGGCGGCCAAGTCGCTCATGCCACCGGGTGCCGGTGCGAGCGCGAGGCCGAGCCTGGACCTCACCGTATCGGCGATGCGGATCGCAAGGGCTACGATCGTCAGCGTCGGGTTTGCAAAGCCGCCGGTCGGGAAGACGCTGCTGCTGGCCACATAGAGGTTGTCGATCCCGTGCACTCGGCAATCTCCATTGACCACTCCCTGGCGCGGGTCATCACTCATCCGCGTCGTCCCCATGTAATGACAAGTCGACGATGTGATCTCGACGGGACGTCCCTCCTCCCGCGCGATGTCGAAGCGGCCGAGGCCGGCCTGTTCAAGCTCGGAGGCGAAGACATCCTGGGCCCGCATCGTGGCTGCTATGTCCCCCTCGTGCCAGCGCCAGTCCACGGTCATCTTCCGCATTCCCAGGGCATTGCGCTCAAGAGCGAGCCTAACGCGATTGTCCGCATGAGGTGCCTGTTCGGCCTGATGCACCACCTCGCACACGCCGAAACGGCTCGCGTGATCGGGCCGAGCCGACCAACCTCCCCGTGTGATGTTCGACTTCGGGCGGGCGAGGCTGTCGACCCCACGTTTTGCAAGGCCGTCGAGGCCCATCACGGCATCCAGCACCGTCCGGCTCCCTGGAAGCGCCTTGCGTTGCCAGGAGCGGCGCAGGTGCAGGCCCGCCTCGAAGCCCCGGCGCTGGCGCGGCGTAAGCCTGACGTGCTCACGATAACCTGCTTCGCGCGGGAAGAGCATCATGCTGAGATTCAGCAGATTCTCCTCGCGTAGCGCCCTGTCGGTCAATTGCAGGTGGCCCATGATGGGCGTCCCCCGCACGCTCCGCAGGTCGTAGAGCGACATGGCGGCGAACAATCTTCGTGAGGACGGAATGAAATCGCCGCCGAACAGCAGCGGATGATCCATGAGATAGCGGCCTACATTGTCATGACGGTTGCCAAGGCCGCCGCTCTGTACCGCGTCGGAGGCGAGAAGCAACCCGGCGCTCGACAGGCCGCCTCCGGCCAGCACCACGTAGCCCGCCTCCACCGTGAGGCTCTTGCCGGCCGATGACGCCGCTCGCACGCCCGTCACGTGGCTCGCATCCGTGCTCGTCAGCAATTCCAGGGCCGTCACATGGTGGTAGATGATGGTATGATCGGAAATGCTCAGCCGCCGAAGTCCCTCTCCCAGAAAGGCCTGGGCGTCGCCGAACTGGAAGATCGAGGTCTGAACCCGGTGGCTCGACAGGGGCAGTTGGCGCGCCCAGGGCTCCTCCCAATCCTGAACGGAATAGCCCAATGGCGGCAGGCCGAAGGCGAGCTGCGCACGGATGCAGTATCCCATGAGATCATTGTGGGACAATGGCCAGCCGCTACCGGGAATCCACGGTCTTGCCTCAAGATCGGCCGCCGCGAGCGGCAGCAGGCGTACCCCGCTCCGGCTGCGTGACGTGCGGATGTGCCAGGCATGGGCGGAGCCCCCGAGCTGGCGTGCGATCTTGACCTTCGAGTTCCCGATCCTGGACGGTGGCGACACCGCATCCGCCGTCTCGCCCGCGGGCTTCTCCGGCCCTCCGCTCTCGAGCAGGACCACACGAAGGTTCGTGCCGCTCAGTTCCGACGCAAGGGCAAGGGCGGCAGGACCGGCTCCCACAATGCATATGTCGCAGGCAATTCTGGTCTTGTCGTTGAGTTCTCTGGCATCGACCATCATGGGACCCCTCCCGATGCGACGACGTGGCAATCCCTCAAGCCCGAATGGTTCACTCCCCGCGTGTCGATCGCGGTCGGCCGGCAGGCCCCGCCCATCGCAAGCGGGTGTCCCGGGCCGGGCTGAGGAGATCAGGCGGCGTTTCGGATCGCCGGTCCGGGTGGGCCGGTGGCATATTGCCGGATAGGCCAGGAACCGCCGGTCGGAGGCGCGTGGCTTTGCAGGCTCGGCGCCGGAAAGCCGACGAGGCGGCGCGCGGGCGTCCGCTCGAGAAGCAGGTCACCATCGATATGATTGGGTTGAACGTGCTCCTGCGCGAATTCCTCACCGCTCTCATCATTGATGATCGAGGCGCTCCGGCAGTAATCCTGGACGCTCGCCTGGATATGTGTTTCCGGGAGCGGAGCGAAATGCTTCGCGTCCGACACACCGCCGAGCAGGCAATAGATGATGAACGTCAGGACCAATATGCCGAAAGCTCGGATATGCGTCCCTGCGCGCATCATCAGACCAGATCTCGCAAACTTAGACCGTTCATTGCTGGTCTCGATGTCGGGATAACTGCCTTGATCCAGCTTATCTCAATGCTGCAGGCCTGCAATACTTCCAGTTGACTTGGGCGCGCGGCTGATCCGGATATTAGGGATTATCGCAGGTTGAAGCCTCCCTCGGGATCGAACAGGGAAGCGTCGTTACCAAGCGTCAACCTCGTCCGTTATTGAATTACAAACCATAGGGAGAGGAATCGGTCGGCGCCCTACATTTCGCCGTATTCGGCGGCATGTTTTTCGGCGAACATCATTGCATCGACACCCTGCGTTCCGGTCTGTGCCATGAAGCTTCGCCTCAGCATCGTCTTTGCCATCGCGGCCCTCGTACTGGGCCCGGCCGCCGTCTCGGCAGGTGTCGCTTTTCCCTAGGGCTAGTCCCCAGGGCGCGCGGTCTGAGCACATGAAAAAGCTCCGCCGGGCCGTGCCGGCGGAGCTTTCAACGATCCTCATATGCGCTTCGGCGGCTATTCGTCGCCAGCCTCACCCGCATCCGCAAAATCCGCCTCGCCGTCTTCGGTATCCTCGCCCTCGATGTGCTCCACCGAGACGACACGTTCCTTGCCCTTGGTCGAGAAGACCGTCACGCCCTGGGAGCCACGGCCCACGGTGCGGATGCCGTTGACCGGAACGCGGATGAGCTGGCCAGCATCGGTGACGAGCATGATCTGGTCGCTCTCCTCGACCGGGAAGGACGCCACGAGGTTGCCGTTGCGGGCGTTGACGGCCATGGCCGTGATGCCTTTGCCGCCCCGGCCGGTGATGCGGTACTCGTAGGACGACGTGCGCTTGCCGAAGCCTTTCTCCGAGAGCGTCAGAATAAACTGCTCGGCTGCGCTCATCTGGGTGTAGCGCTCCATGGAAAGCGCTTCGCCCGCGACGTTCTCGTCGTCGGCCTCCACCGCATCTCCATTGCCCTCACCGGTCGACTGCTCGCCCATGACGGCACGGCGCATCTTGAGGTAACCGGCGCGCTCCTCGCCCGACGCCTCCATGTGACGCAGGATCGCCATAGAGATGATGTCGTCGCCCTCGGCCAGATTGATGCCGCGTACGCCCATGGAGTCGCGGCCTTTGAACACGCGCACCTCCGGGACGGCGAAGCGGATGCACTGCCCCTTCGCTGTCGTCAGCAGCACGTCGTCATTCTCGGAGCAGATCTGCACGTCGACGATGGACTCGCCCGCATCGATCTTCATGGCGATCTTGCCGGCTCGGTTCACCTGCACGAAGTCCGACAGCTTGTTCCGTCGCACCGTACCCCGCGAGGTCGCGAACATGATGTCCAGCTTGTCCCAGGACGCCTCGTCCTCGGGCAGCGGCATGATCGTGGTGATGCGCTCGTCCTGCTCCAAGGGCAGCATGTTGACGAGGGCCTTACCCTTGGCATTGGGAGCCGCCAGCGGCAGGCGCCACACCTTCTCCTTGTAGGCCTTGCCCTTCGACGAGAAGAACACCACCGGCGTGTGGGTGTTGACCACGAACAGCCGCGTGACGAAATCCTCGTCGCGGGTCGCCATGCCGGAGCGGCCCTTGCCGCCGCGACGCTGCGACCGGTAAGTCGAGAGCGGCACGCGCTTGATGTAGCCCGCATGCGATACGGTCACGACCATATCCTCGCGGGCGATCAGGTCCTCGTCGTCCACGTCGGACGCCCAGTCCATGATCTGCGTGCGGCGCGGGGTGGCGTAGGCATCGCGGACCTGGGTCAGCTCGTCCTTGATGATCCCCATGATGCGGGCGCGGGAGCGCAGGATCTCGAGGTAATCGGAAATTTCGGCCGCGAGCTTGGACAGTTCGTCGCCCACCTCGTCGCGCCCGAGGGCGGTGAGGCGCTGCAGGCGCAGGTCGAGGATGGCGCGGGCCTGCACCTCGGACAGCCGGTAGGTGCCGTCATCGTTGATCCGGTGGCGCGGATCGTCCACGAGCGCGATGAGGGGCGCGATGTCCTGGGCCGGCCAGTCGCGGCCCATGAGGGCCTCGCGGGCTGCGTTCGGATCCGGCGCGGTGCGGATGAGGCGGATCACTTCATCGATATTGGCCACCGCGATGGCCAGTCCGCACAACACGTGGGCGCGCTCGCGGGCCTTGTTGAGCAGGAACTTGGTGCGGCGGGAAACGACCTCCTCGCGGAAGTCGACGAAGGCGCGCAGCAGGTCCTTGAGCGTCATGAGCTCCGGACGGCCGCCGTTGAGCGCCACCATGTTGGCGCCGAAGCTCGTCTGGAGCGGCGTGTAGCGGTAGAGCTGGTTGAGCACCACGTCCGCCATGGAGTCGCGCTTGATCTCGATCACGATGCGCATGCCGTCGCGGTCGGATTCGTCGCGCAGGTCCGAGATGCCCTCGATCTTCTTCTCGCGCACCAGTTCGGCGATCTTCTCGATCAAGGAAGCCTTGTTCACCTGATACGGGATCTCGGAGACGATGATCGCCTCGCGATCCTTGCGGATCTCCTCCACCTCGGACTTGGCCCGCATGATGATGGAGCCGCGGCCCGTCGTGTAGGCCGAGCGCACGCCCGTGCGACCGAGGATGAGGCCGCCCGTGGGGAAATCCGGACCTGGAATGATCTCGATCAGCTCCTCGGCGGAGATGTCCGGGTTCTCGATGAAAGCCATGCAGCCGTCGATCACCTCGCCCAGGTTGTGTGGAGGCATGTTGGTGGCCATGCCGACCGCGATGCCGCCGGCGCCATTCACGAGCAGGTTCGGGTAGCGGGCCGGCAGCACCTCCGGCTCGTGCTGGGATTCATCGTAGTTCGGTCGGAAGTCGACCGTGTCCTTGTCGATGTCCTCCAGCAGCGGCATCGCCGCGCGGGTGAGACGCGACTCGGTGTAGCGCATGGCCGCCGGGGGATCGCCGTCGACGGAGCCGAAATTGCCCTGGCCGTCCACCAGCAGGAGCCGCATGGCGAAGTCCTGCGCCATCCGCACCAAGGCGTCGTAGATCGATTGATCGCCGTGCGGGTGATACTGACCCATCACGTCGCCGACGATGCGGGACGATTTCACGTGCTTCTTGTCCGGCGTGTAGCCGCTCTCGTTCATCGCATACAGAATGCGGCGATGAACCGGCTTCAGCCCGTCGCGGGCGTCCGGGAGAGCGCGGCTCACGATCACGCTCATGGCGTAATCGAGATAGGAGCGCTTCATCTCGTCGACGATGGAAATCAGCTTCACGTCGCTCGCCGGCGGTTCGCCCGAGGCGCCGCCCACCGGAATGTCGTTCTGATCGGTCAAGACTGGTCTTTCTGTGATCGGCTACCGGTCCGGTGGAGCCGCTTGAAGCCGCTCGCTTTCGACACCTTGCTATAGCCTTCTCGAATCCAAGGAAAATCAAGTTCTTAGATGGGCTAGAACCGCACTTTTTTCAAGTTTTTTGACAGGTTATCCAGAGGGATCCAATCATCCGAAAACGGCCCATCTTCCAATGACTTGGCGGCTCTGCCCACCTGTTGCCCGGTCGCTGCGCGGATCTGACCCCATCCGGCCGCCCGTGCATCGGTGGTCGGCGACCGACGGTTTGTGTCGCCGAGGCCCTGAAAAGGCGGGATTATGCCCGTAGCAGCAGTGCCGTGGTGTCGTCGCTGAGCTTGAAGCGGGGATAGAGCTTTCCGGCGGGATCTCGCTCGGTCTCGATCTCACGCGCCTTGTGGGCCAAGGCTTCCAGGCCCGTGGCCAGGGCAGCCTCCACCAGGCCCCTGGCGTCCCAATGGCGGTAGAGGTCCACCAGGGCCGAGAAGCCGTCGCTGGCCAGCAGGATCACCGTACCGTCTGGGCAGGGGGCGGTATCGTGGCGCAGCTTGTCGGCGGCCCTGGGGTCGAGGCTGAGAAGCGCGGGGGCCTTGCCGCTCGCCTTCTGGCGCTCCCGGCGCCCGCCGAGCCAGGCCAGGAAGGCGGGCTCGTCCAGGATGGCCGTGGGCCCCGCTCCGGTCTCGGCGAGAAGTTCGGCCGCTTTGGCAGCTTCCAGATCCCGCAATTCAGGCCCCTCCCCTAAGGTCAGCACCGTCCCGTCGGGGTGGCGGATGAAGGCCGTGGTGTCGGCAAAGGTCCACACGTCGACAACCTCGCCCCGCCGCCGCACGAGGGTCATGGCGCCCAGCGGCCACGTGACGAAATCGTGCCGGGCCTCGGGTGCCACGGCCATGAAGGCCATGCGGGCCTCCTCGATCACGTGCCGCACCAGAGCGTGGCCGTCCGTGGCGCTCGGTGCCAGGTTCGACAGGCGTTCATTCGCGAAATGAGCAAGCCACGTGGCATCGCTTTTCGGATGCATGATCGGCTTCGTGCCAGGGAAAATCGAGGTGTCGATGATCCAGGCCCAATCCCCGGACGCGCCGCAGGTGTCCTCGTTGGCCTTGGCGGGGTCGCCCGGCAGGCTGACGCGATCCAAAACCGTGAACATCGTTGCGGCCCCCCTCGCCAAAAACGTCGCTAGAGGCCATAACGCGGAACTCGCAGGGAGGTCCAGCCGATGTTTCTCGACTACGTGTCCACCGCCCTCGTGACCCTTCTGGTCATCCTGGACCCGGTCGCGCTCGCGCCGATCTTCATCTCGCTGACCCAGGGCATGACGGCGGACGAGCGCAAGCGGGTGGCGATCCGGTCCTCCCTCATCGCCTTCTTCATCCTGGCCTTCTTCGGCCTCGGCGGCGAGATCCTGCTGCGGCTCCTGGGCGTCGGCATCCCGGCCTTTCGCATCTCGGGCGGCCTGCTGCTGTTCTGGATCGCCTTCGAGATGGTGTTCGAGCGCCGCAACGAGCGCAAGCAGCACACCGCCGACATCGCCATCACGGAGGACCACATCCGCAACGTCGCCGCGTTCCCGCTCGCGATACCGCTTATGGCCGGCCCGGGCGCCATCACGGCGGTCATTCTCCTGGCGGGACGCGCGGACGGCAATGTCGGCTACCTGGCGGCCCTGATCACCCTCATCGCACTGGGCGTGTTGTCCTGCTTCGTTGTGTACCTCACCGCCGGCCGCGTGGCGCGGTGGCTCGGGGTCACCGGCAACATCGTGCTGAGCCGCCTTCTCGGCGTCATCCTGGCGGGCCTCGCGGTTCAGTTCATCATCAACGGGGTGACCGACATCGTCACGTCGACGCGCCCCTGAGCGGCTCGGCGAAGCCCCTGAAGGCTTCCGCGACACGGCGATAGGTCTCGCGCTTGAAAGGAACCACCAGGTCCGGGACGCAATCCAGACGCTCCCAGCGCCATTCGCTGAACTCGGGCTCGGCGCCATTCTGACCCTGGGTCACGTCAATCTCGTCGTCGTTTCCCGTGAAGCGGAAGGCGACCCATTGCTGCCGCTGGCCCCGGAACGGGGACAGGCGGTGAGGCGGGCCGTCATAGGGCGGAAAATCGTAAGGCAGCCATTCCGTGAGCGTGCCGACAGGGTCCGCGCGTCTGACGCTCGTCTCCTCCCACAATTCGCGCCGGGCCGCCGCCAGAAGGTCCTCGCCGGGATCGATCCCGCCCTGGGGCATCTGCCATTCGCAGCCCGGCAGAACGATCTCCGGTCCGTCGTCCCGCAGGCGCCGGGCGACCAGTACCCTGCCCTCGTCGTTGAAGAGCGCGATGCCGACATTCGGGCGGTAGCCTGGTACCACGCTCAAAGGGTTTCCAGCAGCCGGCGCATGAGCTGACGGCGCGGCGCGATGGACGAGACGATCCCGTATTCCTGGAGGGTATGGGCGCCATCGCCGTCGATCCCCAGTCCGTCCAGGGTCGGGATCCCGAGCGCCGCCGTGAAATTGCCATCGGATCCGCCGCCGACCTTGTCGCAGGTCACCAGGTCGAAGCCGATCTCGGCCGCGAGGCCCCGCGCGTGGTCGAACAGCCGGCTCGTGCCCTCGGAGCGCTCGTAGGGCGGGCGGTTCATGTCGCCGGTGATCGTGAGCTTGAATGCGGGATCCCGGGGCTTGAGGCCCAAGATCGCGGCCGCCATGGCCTCCCCGTCCGCCACGGTCTCGACCCGCAGGTCGACCGGGAAGCGGCAATGCTGCGGGATCGTGTTCACGGCCGTGCCACCCTGGATCATCCCGACCGTGGTCGTGATGCCTCGCCCGTAATTCGTCAGAGCCTCGATGGCCAGGATTTGCGCCGCAGCCTCGTGGATGGCGTTGCGTCCCTCCCGGTGCCGGGAACCCGCATGGGCGGGGCGGCCCTCCACGTGCACGTCGAAGCGGCCCACGCCCTTGCGGGAGGTCACGATCCTGCCGCCGTCGCGGGCCGGTTCGGTGACCAGCGCCACGGCGGAGCGGCGGGCCAAATCCTCGATGATCGGCCGGGTCATCGGGCTGCCGATCTCCTCATCCGGGGTCACGAGAAAGGCAATGGGGCGACCCGCGCCGCCGGCCGCCGCCACGTTCCGGAAGGCCTCCAGGGCCAGCCAGGCGCCGCCCTTCATGTCGTAGATGCCGGGCCCGTAGAGCCGATCGCCCTCGATGCGAAGCGGCAGATCGCTCTCGAGGGTGCCAACCGGGTGCACCGTGTCGAGATGGGACATGACCAGGATGCCGGGCACCTCAGTCTGCGGCCCGGCGCGAAGGAGGAGCGCGTCTCCCAGACCCTGCTGCCCGGGGATCCTCTCGACGGCCACGGGAGCTCCCGTCATCTGGGCCACGACGAGATCCATCATCATGTTCACCCCTGCCGGTTCGTGCGTGGGGCTCTCGGTGCGAACCCAGGTCAGGAGCGTGTCGAGGTTTGGATCGGTCATGGGGGGGGCGGCCTTATCAAAACCCGCGCTCGATACGCCCGGCAGGCCTAAACTTCAAGGTGTCCGGCGCAAGGGCGGCGACGCCGCCGAACCGAGCCGTTCAGCCGCAGTTCATGCCCATACGTAATACTATAATGAATTGGCAACGACTCGACTCTAGGGTCCCGATTCTCTGCACGGCGTAAGGTTCATCATGGTTTACAAGCTCGGCTCTTATGGGCCCGAATTCCTGGAAGGGACGCAGTTTTCCGATACCCTGATCGGCGATGCGGAAGCGATCACCGGCGGCGGTGCGCGGGACCGGATCCACGGCTACGATGGCGCGGACTTCCTCTACGGCGATGCCAGGACCATCGCGGGACGCGGACGTGGCGGCGCGGATTCCATCTGGGCCGGTGGCGACCACGACACCGTCTGGGGCGACGCGGCGAGCCTGAGTTCCCGGGCGCGGGGCGGCGGCGACACGATCTGGGGCGAAGCTGGGATGGATACCGTCTACGGCGATGCGCGCACCATGACGTCCGGCGCCCGCGGGGGCGCGGACCGCATCCATGCCGGGGATGACATCGATACCGTCTACGGCGACGCCTACAGCATGAAATCCCGCACCATCGGCGGCAGGGATTATCTCTACGGGGAGAACGGAAACGACAAGCTTTACGGCGACGCCAATACCATGAGCCAGGACACGCGGGGCGGAGCCGATGTCCTGTCCGGCGGCAACGGCAACGATCTCCTGTACGGCGACGCCTACAAGATGACCCACCGGGCGATCGGCGGCCATGACAGGCTCTACGGCGACGCGAACGACGATACGCTTTACGGGGATGCCCGCACGCTTCAGAACTCCGCCGTGGGAGGAAACGACTGGCTCAGCGGCGGATCCTCGAACGATATCCTCTACGGCGACGCCTGGCAGATGACCGGAGCGGCCCGCGGAGGCTTCGACAGCCTGTATGGCGGCTCCGGTAACGACAAGCTGTATGGCGACGCGCTCGAATTGTACGATTTCACCCGCGCCGGGAACGACAGCCTGTTCGGAGAGAGCGGCGACGACCAGATGCATGGGGACGCCGTCAACTTGAGGGGTTTCGCGTTCGGCGGGAACGATACCCTGGAGGGCGGCAACGGGAATGACACCCTTTACGGGGATGCCGTCACGCTCCTCGGAAATGCGGCCGGCGGCCACGACCTGCTCAGTGGCGGACAGGGCGACGACATCCTCTACGGCGACGCCCGCACGACCGAACTGTTCGTCGCTTACGGGAACGATACCCTTTATGGCGGCGCCGGCAACGACCGGCTGATCGGCGACTCCTCCTACGGCGGCACGGGCAACGATTTCCTGAACGGCGGGGCCGGGAACGACACTCTCGACGGCGGCGGCGGGCGCGACATCTTCGCGTTCGACTACGCGTCCGGCAAGGACGTCATCCTGTACTTCCGCCCCGGCGAGGACCAGATCGACCTGAGGGCGTGGCGTTTCGGATCCTTCGACAAGCTGAGCCTGAACGACCGGGGCGCCTACACGGCCCTCTACCTCGAGGGCGGCAACCACACCATCAGGCTCGACGGGGTCTCGAAAGCCTCCCTGTCGGCGGCCGACTTCATCCTGTGAGTCGGAACCGGCCCAGCTCTCAGAGCCAGCCAAACGTGAGCGCCGCGACGGCCAGGTATCGGGCTGTCTTGGCGATCGCCACGAGCGCCACGAAGATCGGCAGCGGCTCCCGCATCACGCCCGCCACGATGGTGAGCGGATCACCGATGACGGGCATCCAGCTCAGGAGGAGCGTCCAGCGGCCATAGCGGTGGTACCACGCCTCCCCCCGCGCCATCGCGTCGCGGGAGACCGGGAACCAGCGGCGGCCCTCGAAATGCGCCAGGAACTGGCCTAGAAACCAGTTGACGATCGAGCCGATCACGTTCCCGACGCTCGCGACCGCCACCAGGGCGGTCCAGGGATGGCGCTCCGTCAGAAGCAGTCCGGCCAACACGATCTCCGATTGGAACGGAAAGATCGTCGCGGACAGGAGCGCGGCCGCGAACAGCCCGGCATATTCGGGCAGGCCGCTCATCGGCCGGCTCCGGGAAGCGCGGCGGACGCCGCGCCTCTCACCTCTCGCATCAGGCCTAGAACGGGATGTCGTCGTCGAGATCGTTGAAGCGCGATCCGCCGCCGCCGGACGGAGCCGGAGCCGGTCGGCGTTCCATGGGGGAGGAGCGCCCGAAATCGCCACCTCGGCTGATCTGGCCGCCGCCCTCCTCGTCCCCGTACTCGCTTCCGCCGCCCTGACCTCGGGAGTCGAGGATGGTGAGCTCGCCGCGGAAGCGCTGCAGCACGATCTCGGTCGAGTACTTCTCGATCCCGTCCTTGTCGGTCCACTTGCGGGTCTGAAGCTGGCCCTCGAGATACACCTTCGAGCCCTTCTTGAGATACTGCTCCGCCACACGGCCCAGGTTCTCGTTGAAGATCACCACCTGGTGCCACTCGGTCTTTTCCTTGCGCTCGCCCGAGTTCTTGTCCTTCCAGGTCTCCGAGGTCGCTATGCGAAGGTTCACCACCGGGTTGCCGTCGCCCAGACGGCGCACCTCGGGGTCACGCCCCAGATTGCCCACCAGGATCACCTTGTTCACGCTGCCCGCCATCGGAGCCACTCCCATCTCTTGAAGGCCTGTTCTGGGGTCGCCTCCCGGCCACGGCAAGGCGGCCCGTGGGTTCTGCACAGGCCTGTCCCCAACAAATGCCCCCTCGCCCGGCACCTCGCTCGTGATGGGCCAGGAATCCAAGCTTGACAGGAGTTGTTGAGCCGCTTGCTGGCCGTACACTCTTTGTTCTAGGATAAAGTGGATGGAATCACCGGGTCCGGGTTGCGCCGGTCTGGGGGCGTTCACATATTCGGGATCCGGCGCGACGGGCCGGCACTCCTCTACAAGCTGGGCAGACGATGGCCAAACTCGACGATCTTTTCAACCGCGCCAAGGCGGGTGACCCCAACGCGCGCGTGATTTCCGTGCGCGGGGCGCGGGAGCACAACCTCAAGAACGTCGATCTGATGGTGCCCCGGGACAAGTTCGTGGTGTTCACGGGCCTGTCCGGCTCCGGAAAATCGTCCCTGGCCTTCGACACGATCTACGCGGAGGGCCAGCGCCGCTACGTGGAATCGCTGTCCGCCTATGCCCGCCAGTTCCTGGAGATGATGCAGAAGCCGGACGTAGACCAGATCGACGGTCTGTCGCCCGCCATTTCCATCGAGCAGAAGACCACCTCGCGCAACCCGCGCTCGACGGTGGGCACAGTCACCGAGATCTACGATTACATGCGCCTGCTCTGGGCGCGGGTCGGCATTCCCTATTCGCCCGCCACCGGTCTGCCCATCGAGAGCCAGACCGTGAGCCAGATGGTGGACCGGGTGCTGGAGCTGCCGGAGAAGACCCGCCTGTTCCTGCTCGCCCCCGTGGTGCGCGGCCGTAAAGGGGAATACCGCAAGGAAATCGCCGAGTACCAGAAGAAGGGCTTCCAGCGCCTGAAGATCGACGGCGAGTACTACGCCATCGACGAGGCCCCTGCCCTCGACAAGAAGTTCAAGCACGACATCGACGTGGTGGTGGACCGGATCGTGGTGCGGGGCGATATCGGCGCGCGCCTGTCGGAATCGCTGGAGACGGCGCTGGACCTCGCGGACGGCATCGCCGTCATGGAATATGCCGACGAGAAGGACGACAAGGGCCAGCCGAAGCGCTTCACCTTCTCGTCCAAGTTCGCCTGCCCAGTCTCCGGCTTCACGATCCCGGAGATCGAGCCGCGCCTGTTCTCATTCAACAACCCGTTCGGGGCCTGCCCGACCTGCGGCGGCATCGGCCACGAGATGCGGATCGACCCGGAACTGATCGTCCCGGACGAGACCGTCAGCCTCAAGCGGGGCGCTATCGCGCCGTGGGCCAAGTCCACCTCGCCCTATTACGGCCAGACCCTCGAGGCCATCACCAAGCACTACAAGGCCTCCATGTCGAAGCCCTGGGCCGACCTGCCCGAGAAGGTGCAGGACGTGATCCTTTACGGCTCGGGCCGGGACGTGATCCGCATGGCCTATGACGACGGCATGCGGGCTTATGAGGTGAAGAAGCCCTTCGAGGGCGTCATCACCAACCTGGAGCGGCGCTACAAGGAGACGGATTCCGACTGGGCCCGCGAGGAAATCTCCCGCTTCATGAGCGAGACGCCCTGCGAGGCCTGCGGCGGAAAGCGCCTCAAGCCCGAGGCGCTCGCGGTGAAGATCAGCGGTTCCGATATCGGCGACGCCACCGCGCTTTCGGTAAAGGACGCGCGCGCCTGGTTCGACGCCCTGCCCAAGAAGCTCACCAAGAAGCAGAACGAGATCGCGGGCCGCATCCTGAAGGAGATCCGCGACCGCCTGTCCTTCCTGGTGGATGTGGGCCTGGAATATCTGACGCTTGCGCGCTCGTCCGGCACCCTGTCGGGCGGCGAGAGCCAGCGCATCCGGCTGGCGAGCCAGATCGGTTCCGGCCTTACGGGCGTTCTCTACGTGCTCGACGAGCCCTCCATCGGCCTGCACCAGCGCGACAACGAGCGCCTGCTCGTGACGCTCAAGCGCCTGCGCGACCTCGGCAACACCGTGATCGTGGTGGAGCATGACGAGGACGCCATTCTCCAAGCCGATTACGTGTTCGACATCGGCCCCGGCGCGGGCATTCACGGCGGCAAGATCGTGGCCGAGGGCACGCCGGACGAGTTGATGGCGAACAAGAAGTCGCTCACCGGCAAGTACCTCACGGGCGAGATGACCGTGAAGGTCCCGACCGCCCGCCGCAAGCCCAAGAAGGACCGCATCATCAAGCTGGTCGGCGCGCGCGGCAACAACCTGAAGGACGTGACGGCGGAGATCCCGCTCGGCACCTTCACGTGCATCACCGGCGTGTCCGGGGGCGGCAAGTCGACCCTCGTGATCGACACGCTCTACAAGGCCGTGGCCAAGAAGCTGAACGGCTCCCTGGAGCACCCGGCGCCTTTTGAGCGCATCGAGGGCCTGGAGCATCTCGACAAGGTCATCGACATCGACCAATCGCCCATCGGCCGCACACCGCGCTCGAACCCTGCCACCTATATCGGCGCCTTCACGCCCATCCGCGAATGGTTCGCCAACCTGCCGGAGGCGAAGGCGCGCGGCTATCAGGCCGGCCGCTTCTCCTTCAACGTGAAGGGCGGGCGCTGCGAGGCTTGTTCGGGCGACGGCGTCATCAAGATCGAGATGCACTTCCTGCCCGACGTGTACGTCACCTGCGACGTGTGCAAGGGCAAGCGCTACGACCGCGAGACCCTGGAAGTGAAGTACCGCGAGAAGTCCATCTCCGACGTGCTCGACATGACCGTGGAAGAGGCCCGCGACCTGTTCAAGGCCGTGCCGTCCATCCGCGAGAAGATGCAGACGCTCGCCCGCGTCGGCCTCGACTACGTGCATGTGGGCCAGCAGGCCACCACGCTCTCCGGCGGCGAGGCGCAGCGCGTCAAGCTCTCCAAGGAGCTGTCCAAGCGCGCCACCGGCCGCACGCTCTACATCCTCGACGAGCCGACCACGGGCCTGCATTTCCACGACGTGGCAAAGCTCCTGGAAGTGCTGCACGAGCTGGTGGACCAGGGCAATTCCGTGGTGGTGATCGAACACAACCTCGAAGTCATCAAAACCGCCGACTGGGTCATCGACATGGGCCCCGAAGGCGGCGACGGCGGCGGCCAGATCGTCGCCCAGGGTACCCCTGAGGACATCGCCAAGTCGAAGGAAAGCCACACGGGGCGGTTCTTGAAGGAAGTCCTGGCGCGGCGGCCGCTGAAGAAGGAGAGCGGCAAGAAAGTGACGCGGGAGGCGGCGGAGTAGCTTCTCCAATAATCCTACTTGTCGTACATCCTATAAGAGTAGGCAGCTTTCATCGCTTTCTGTTCTTTAGTCAATCCTCGGTAGAATGCAGGAAAATTGCTCATAGCATGCTTGAGCGCTTCCAAAGTGTAGGGTATGTGCACAACACAAGCTTTGTCGCGAACTATTGCCGGGCATAGCTCATTGTCTTGTCCGTTATTTTTATTCAGATTAGCTACAATAATCGGGAGGCCCATTTCGAGAGCAAGTTCTAACTCCCACCGTACGTATTTATAGAGATATTTTGTTTGCTCACCAACTAACACTACAACTGCTGTGGACCGGCTCATTCTACGACGCAGATTAGATTTGACATAGTTTTCGTCTTGGGCGCGACCAGTCATAGCGTCTAGGTCATGTGCATTTTGGTATTCGAAGTTGATATTTTTATTTGCCTTCCACCCATTCATATAGGCGTAGGCCCATTTATCATTGTCGCCGTCGAAAACGACATATGCAGCACCACTCATTTATAACTCCCTCAATCTGATTGCCGCGCAATCCAAAGAGTGTGTTCGCGTGAAAACGCCTTCTCTGCATCGTTCACAAATTCAGAGAATTCTTCGTCGGTTGAAACGCCATCAGCTTTTGGCCGGATCAAACCAATCTCATGAGCAGCGACGGTGTAAGCCGCAGCGAGTTCGTTGAATTTCTTTATCTGCATCCAACCAACAGCTGATGCAGCGATCACGATGAGTGGTTCGATCGGCCAATGCACCCACTCAGGCCTAGCAATGCGGGTTAAAACCATACAGCCCGCGAGGAAGTAAACTACACCACTGACTGCAATCCAAATCTTTGCGCTATCTCGATTGAAAGTCGCTTTTCTACTATACCAAATCCGTTGTTCATCTACACGGTGCTGAAGGTAGAATTGCATGCGATCAACAAGACTTAGTGAACGAACATCCCCCATCTTCTCCGTGATCTGGTGATTTCCCGACCAATCACTTGTTATCTCTCTCGCGGTTTCCTTGTTCTCGCGAAACATCTCGTGCAATTCGTCACGAAACCTAAGCTTAGCTCCAGCGTCATTTGCCTGGAAAGGCGCTGCATGCATCATATAGCGCCATGTAAGTGTCTTAACGCTTTCAGCGAGTGCACGACACCGATACCACTGTTGCTCCGGCTTACTCTGAGCGCGAACGAGCAAGATCAACAATCCGATGAAGAAAACGCCCGCGTAAATTAAATTATATATGACATCATTGAAAAAACTCATTGAGAACAGCGACGCGAGAAATAGCACTACGTATTCGCTACGGATCAGCCGCAGGAATTTTCTTTGATACTGGTCGGACCCTCCATCGGCGTCTAAGAAAAGGGCCGGATAATCCATATGGTTCATCGACGGTTATAAGTCCTCACAGCTCAGCTTGTGAACTTTAGTTCTCCATTCGTTCTTTGTAAAGCCGATGAATATGGCCACGCTATAATGATGGAGAGGATCACGGAACGATCCTAAAACTCCTCGGCTTAATCTATCAGATTTTGAGCAACGCCAGCGGTCGCCTCCCCTCTCGATAGTCTTTGCCTTGTTTCTGCCCAGCATTTCCTCAAGCCAACAAGGATTTCTACTGAACGTTTAATGTTACCAACCCCTAGCGCCCTTCCTTATCTTGCACTGCATGGCCTATCGACCGTCAGCGCTCTCGGGTTGAAGCCCTTACGATTTCCCGCAACCCCCGCATCACGATCGACGTCACGCCCAGCACCGTCGCCGGCACGGCGATCAGCCAGAGTGCCTGAATCATCTCTGGCCATGTATGGAATTTCGAGAGCCAGTCGGCCCAGGCGGAATAGGGTTGGTCCATCGCGTACTCCCCTGATGTAAGGCGACCACCAGCGGGGCTGGTGGTCGGGGAGCGACTGTGTTGAGTGTCAAG
>NZ_JAFEMB010000007.1 GCF_016892705.1 Microvirga pudoricolor | reverse complement strand
ATGAGAGCGCCGTCGAAGGGATCGGTGACCGCGATGAGCTTGCCGCCCGACGCCCCCACCCACTCGCCCGCCACATAGGCCCGGTCCGTGAGAAGCGACGGGTCCTTCAGATCGAGAACCCGGCGTTCCTGAGACTTCAACTGCGCTGTCATGGTGGACCTCCAAGCATGTGTAAGACGGCGGGCGCTCCGAGTGAGACGCCCGAGAGAAACAGAAGGGCGAAAACGATCCGCCGCAGGATGGCCGGCGGCAGCGGCAGAGGCCAGCGCCGGGCCGCGTAGGTCGCGCCCATCACGACTGGCACGGCCAGCAGACCCGACAGGGTCGATCCGGTGGGAAAATTCCCCGTCGCTCCGACGACGGAGAGACGGAAGACCTGGTTCAAGGCAAAGACCGTCACAAGGGTTTCGCGGATCTGGGCCAGTGGCAAAGGCTGCCGGTACAGGTGATATATGAGAGGCGGGCCGCCCGTGGAGAAGAGCCCGCCCATCACGCCTGCAATGCTGCCGAAGAAGAGGAACGAGCCGGGCTTCGAGACCTGTGCCAGAGGATGAGGCTTACGCGCCATCTGGAGGCTCGCCGCCACGATGACGAGCCCAAGCAGCAGGCGCAGGAGATCGAGGCGGGTATCGGCCAGCCATTCCAGCAGGAAATAGCCGACGAACAGGAACGGCAGGTCCGCGATCATGATCAGCTTGAGTTCGCGGTAGGCCACGTCCCGCCAGCCCTTGAGCATCATCTGCCCGGCATTGGTCAGGGTGAGGACGCCGACGATGGTGGCGGCGTCCGGGAGGGACATCACACCCGACAGGCCCACGCCCCCCATCATGATGAGCCCGAAGGCGAAGCCCGTCAGGGTCTGGATGTAGGCCGCCGTCGCGGCCAGGGCGAGGAAGCCGGCTAGCTCGATGCCCGACATGCTCATGGGCCTCCCAGCCGTCCCGCGAGAGTCCTCACCGGATCCGCTCGACCTGGAACCGAACCGCACCGGACAGGGTCTCACCGGGCTGCACGACCTTCAGGCCGTGGCCCTGGATCTCCGGGTGATGGATGGCGTCGTTCATGTGGGTGACCGGCTCGACGGCGAAATAATCCCGTCCCGACGGAACGTACACGACCAGGTGACCGAAGACCGGATCGGCGCTCATGCGGAGGGCAAGGTTGTCGTCCTCGAAGCGGATTTCGGCCGTTCCGTCCCATCCGCTGAAGCAATTGTCGAGCTGCGGCTCGCCCAAGGATCGCAGGGCGGCGTAATCCCATTCCGGCGGGACCGGATCGAGGTGCACCGGCAGCGAGTCGGGACCGTTGATGTGAACCCCCGCGGCCGCAAAGCGAAGGCCCGTATCGGGCCTCTTCGGGAAGAACGGGTGCAGTCCCAGGCCTGCCGGCATCGCACGCCCATCCTCGTTTTCGAGGCTCAGGCGGATGGTGAGACCGCCGGCGTCGAGCGAAAAGAACTGTTCGGCCCGGTACGCGAAAGGCCAGTTCGCGGCCTCGGGACCGATCGGGCGATGCTCGAAGACGAGGCGGCAGCTGGACGGTGTCACGTCGTCCACGCGCCAAGACCTCTGCCAGGCATTGCCATGGACGGAGTGGGGATGGTCGCCGAAATTGCGCGCCAGCGCGTAATCCACGCCCTCGAAGGCAAATCGGGCCCAGGCGATGCGGTTGGAATACGGGATCAGCGGGTAGGAACTGGTCTGGCGGACGAGATTCTGGGCCAGGGCCTCAGGCGGCGTCTCCCTCAGAATGGCGACGCCCTCGTGGCGGAACCCCGCGATGGCGCCGCCCAAAGAGGGCGCGAGGGTCAGACGCAGGGGCCCGTGGGCCAGCGTCACGAGGGAGGATGTATCCATGGGATGCCTCTATGGCGGGCCGGTTGCCCTCGGGGCACGCCATAGCAGAGAGTGGAAGCCTTGTCCCGGTTGACGCCAGGTGGGAAAGCTTCGCTATTGCGAGGCTGCCTGCGTACCGCGCTGGACGACGTTGACGTTGGACAGTTCCACCGAGGTCGTGAACCCTTGGGCGTCGAGAACCGTCCACTCGCGCAGACGGTTGGCCTTGGCATCGAACACGAGGGTGACCTTCGAGGTGCCGCCGAGGGTGGCGCTGTCCTCGAAGCGGATGAGGATCAGCCCATTGGGGCGCACCTGCACGTCCTGCACCTTCGTGTCGCGGGCCAGGTTGAACTTGTCCTGCATCAGGAATTTCAGGGGCGTCTGGTTGACCGAATAGACGTCGTTGGTGCCGAGCTTCTTGTCGCGCACGGCAACCGACCGGCCGTCCGACACGATCTCGAGGGTGCTCGGGGGTGAATAGGCGAAGCGTAGCTGGCCCGGATGCTTGATGTAGAGGCTGCCCTCCGTGCGCTGACCGGACCCGCTCTGCTGGGTGAAGTTCGCCGTCATCAGGTCGATGCTGTTGAAGAAGGTATTGACCCGCTCTACGGCGGCCTCCGGCGAGGACGGGATGGCGGCCGCCGGGTTGCGGGCCACGGCGGCCGGCTGCACCAGCGGCGCGGTTGGCTCCGCGCTGGCGACAGTGACCGGCGCGGCTGCGAGTTCGGCCGGCCTGCGGGGCGGCAGGGGCGCGATACTGGGCAGCGACGCCACCTGCTCGGCCGGCGCCGAAGCGGCGGGAGCAGCCGCCTCGACCGGAGCCGCAGAGGTCGCGGGCGCTGGCATACCCGTGGCCGGCGACGGCTTGGGAGCAGGGCTGCGCGCTTCGACGGGCGGTTTGGAGCGGACCGGCGCGGGTGCCACGGCCGCGGGAGCGGCCGGGGGCGGCTCAACGGCTTCGGGCGCGGCCTGAGCGGGGGCCTCGCGCTTGAACAAGCCATCGATGAATTTCGTCAGGGGATCCGCAACGGCGGGCGTCACCGCCAGGACGGCAGCCAAACCCGTGGCGGCGGCCCAGGAGGTCTTGGTCGTCATGCCCTGTCGGCGGCTCATCGGTTCTTCCATTTCAGACGAATGAACAACGAAGCTGGGCGCTGGATGATCCCGGCGCAACCACCTCCTGATGGTTTTTATAGGCCAAATGAAGGCACCTGCCCTCCGATGACCGGGCGTTATCCCAGGCAAAGGCCGTCAACCGGCGAGTTTGTGCTCCAGGCGGCGAATGATCCGAACCAGGGGCCATAGCATGATCAGATACAGGGCGGCCGCCATGATCAAGGGCGAGGTGTTGTAGGTCAAGGATCGCGCCAAGTCCGCCGAATGCAACAGTTCCGGAGCCGAAATGACACTGGCCAGGGTCGTGAGCTTGATGAGCTCCACGGTGTTGGAGAGCAGTTCGGGCAGGACGTTCCTTACCGCCTGCGGCAGGGTGATGTACAGGAAGGTTTGGGCCGCACCGAGGCCTGTAGACCGGCCGGCCTCGACTTGGCCGCGCGGCACACTCTCGACCCCGGCCCTATAGATCTCGCCGTAATAGCTTGCGGCATTCAGCAGGAAGGCGATGCAGATGGCTGCCAGGGGACTCAGGCGGATGCCCGCGAACGGCAGGCCCGAATAGATGAAGATCAGCAGAACGAGGGGCGGGAACGACCGGAAGAAATCGATCGCCGCCACAGCGGGCCAGCGCACGAACCGGCTCCGGCTCGTGGCAAGCAGCATGGCGCCGAGGCCGCCGCAGAGGCCGATGGGCACGAGGATCACGCACAGCAGCAGGGTCTGGAGGAACCCTTTGAAGATTAAGGGCGCCACCTTGACCATGATGTCGACGTTGAAGAATTCCGACAGGAAGACGTCCATCAGCGCCGCCTCCAGGCGTAGCGGCGCTCGAGGGACCGGGACGCGACCACAAGCGGAATGAAGATCAGGACGTAGAGAACGGCCGCGATGGTCAGCGGGGTGGCATTGCCCGCAAAGGACTGGGCAGACATGGCCCGGCCGAGAATCTCACTGACCCCGATGGCGCTGCCGAGCGCCGTGTTCTTCGTGATGGAGATGGTCCGGTTGGTCAGCGGCGGGATGGCGATCCGCACCGCCTGGGGCAGGACCACGGAGGTCAGCGCTTGCCCGAAGGTGAGCCCCGTGGACCTCGCCGCCATCCACTGCCCCTGCGGCACGGCCGTAATGCCGGCCCAGAACACCTCTTCGGCGAAGGCTGCGAGCACCGCCGAAAGGGACAGCCAAAGCACCACGAAGCTCGGCAGGGCGATCCCCACGTTGGGAAGACCGAAATAGATCACCAGGATGATCACCAGGGGCGGCAGGGACCGAAGGACATCCACGGCCTGAACGATGAGGAGGTTGGCGAAGCGGTTGCCGAGGGAGCGCAGGACCGCCAGGCCAAGCCCGACCAGGATGCCCGTCACCACGACGGCCAGGCCGATCAGGACCGTGACGGCGACCCCGGCCAGGATGTCCGGCCAGTAGCGGGCCGCCACGTTCACGTTGAGGAACGCCGAGACGAAGCGGTCCCAATCCGACATGCTAATGCCGGACCTGATGCAAAAAGCGCCGCGTCCGCTCCTCGCGAGGCGCGGTGAAGATCGCCTCCGCAGGCCCCTCCTCCACCACGACGCCCCCATCGAGGAACAGAACCCGGTCCGCCGCCTCGCGGGCGAAGCGCATCTCATGACTTGCGATCACCATGGTCATGCCGGCGTCCCGCAGATCCCGCACCACGGCCAGGACGCTGCCGACAAGCTCGGGATCGAGGGCCGAGGTGGGCTCGTCCATGAGGATGATCTTGGGCTCGAGCGCCAGGGCGCGGGCAATCGCCACGCGCTGCTGCTGCCCGCCCGACAATTCGCCCGGATAGGACGCCGCTTTCTCGGCAAGCCCGACCCGCCGCAGGTTGTCCATGCCGATCTCGTCGGCCTCGGCCCGTGATCGCTTCATCACCTTGCGCAGGGCGAGCGTAACATTCCCCAGAGCGGTGAGATGGGGGTAGAGGTTGAAGCTTTGGAACACCATGCCGACCTGACGCCGCATCCGGTTGATGTCCGTGCGGGGCGACAGGAGGTCGGTGCCGCCGATGCGGATCGTGCCTCCAGTCGGCTCCTCCAGACGGTTGCAGCAGCGCAGAAGCGTGCTTTTGCCGGAGCCCGACGGGCCGATCAGAAAGACGAGTTCACGAGGGGCGACCAGAAGATCGACCCCCTTGAGAACCTCGTTGGTCCCGAAGGCTTTCCGGACGCCTCTCGCCTCGAGCAGGAAGGGCCCTAGCTCGGGCATGAGAGGGAATGCTCGGCAGCCTCGTAGCCGGGCGTACCGGGGACGCCGTAGCCAGGATAGATCGTCAGCGTCGAGGAGCCCGCGGCGGGTGCGACGCCGAACCACTTCTCATAGAGCTTCACGAGCGTTCCGTCCTTCTTCATGCACTCCACGGCGCCTTCGAGCTGGTTGCGCAAGGCCTTGCTGTCATGCCGCAGGGGCATCGACCACACGAGGCCGGTCTGGACGAGGTAGGAGTTCTTGAGGCGCGGGTTGTTCTTCACCACCCAGGCCGTGACGGTTGCGGCCGAGATGTTGGCGTAGGCCCGGCCGGACAGCACCGCCTGCACGGCGTCGGTGCTGGTGGCGTAGGATTCGGCCGTCCAGCCGATCTTCTGGGCCTGGTCCTGCACGAACTTTTCGTAGATCGAACCCTTCTGGACCGCGATGACCTTGCCCTTGAGCTGGTCGAGGGAGGTGATGTCCGGCTCGTTCTTGAGGGTCAGGAACCGGTAATCCGCGTCCACGAACCCTTCCATGAACAGCATCTGCTCGGCCCGCTCGGGCGTGACCGTCACCACGGCCGTGAGGAAGTCGTAGGTTCCCGCTTGCAAGGCCGGGATCAGGACGGAGAACTGGGCGCCATCCACGTTGATGGGACGCTTGATGCGCCGGGAGATCTCATCGACCACGTCGATGTTGAAGCCTTCGAGCCCGCCCGAAATCTTGGGCATGGCATGGGGCGCGAACGTGCTGTCGATGGCGGATTTCAGCGGTGCGTCCTGGGCCTGCGCACCCAGCAGGGCCGAGGCGGCCAAAAGGCACCCGGCCAGGACGATACGGGCTTTGAACATGCGATATTTCCCCCAGTTGCAAGCCATCCCCACGGCGGCCATGGCCAAGCTTAAAGCCGGATTGCGCCGTTCTGACATCGTCCGGAAGTGTGCAATGCGTTATGCTGTCCACGCAAGCGGCATTCGCCTGCCCGGAGCGGGAGAATTTTCTTCCTCCCGGGAGGCTCAGTCGAGAACGCCCTTCTCAAGCATCCGAGGGGCGCTCGGAGGTTTCCGCCATTAATCGTAAGAGGCGAATACTGGCGTGCCCCCTAGGGGAAGGAGCGGATCTCCCTTTCTTCTACTGGCCGCCGGGTATAGACCTTGTCTGTATAAAAGTCCGCCGGCTGCGAGAATGCGCTTGCCCGGCAACAGAACCGATCAATGGGGACCAGGATGGCAGAGCCGGCCGAGCTGACGGGAGACATGACGGCCGCAGCGGGCTGGATCGAGGCATTCGCTGCAGCCGTGGAAGGCGGTTTCAGGGCCCGGCTGACCTCCATCGGCCAGATCGGTGCCGACGTGACGGCCGTACAAACCTATCTGGGCCAGCAGGGCTGGTCCCTCTCCTCCGTTCTTCTCGCCTGCGTGGCCGCCGCCCTGGTGACCTACGGCATCGTCCATGGCACCCGCGTCGCCCTGGACCGGCGGATCGCCGCCTCGTCGGGCTGGCGCCGTCTTTTGGCCGAGAGCGCCGGAATCGTCATCGCGTTCGTCGTCATGTTGGTGGGCACCCGCCTCCTGGTCGCCAACGAGG
The DNA here is from genome assembly GCF_016892705.1 of Microvirga pudoricolor. GTDB lineage: Bacteria > Pseudomonadota > Alphaproteobacteria > Rhizobiales > Beijerinckiaceae > Microvirga > Microvirga pudoricolor. Next base: position 180,634 of record NZ_JAFEMB010000007.1, on the reverse strand, counting down.
CGATCCGCAGCAACATCCGCCTGTGGGTTCTGGCCACCATCCTGTGCGTGCTGGCCCATATGCTCCTCAAGAGCCTGCTCCGGGTGCGCTGGATCCAGAAGCTGCGAAAACTTCGGACGCGTCAGCGCTCCTTCCGCCAGTTGCTGACCTTCGGGGTCTGCTGGGCCCTGTTCGGTGTCGCGCTTTCGATCTGCCTGCGCTTTTGGCAGGCCGGCTCCGGCCTGCGCGATGTCGTGGGCACGCTGTTCATCTCGCTCCCGGTCGCGTTGCTGCTCGCTTTTGCCTATGGGCGGTACCACCTGACGGTAGCTGTCATGCTGACGGGACCGCGCCCGATCTCCCGCCCCAGGCGGCGGCTGGCGGCCGTTTGGCCCTGGATCGCCATCGCGGCCATCGTCATGACGTTCGTGGTCGCGCAGGTCAGTCTCCTGCTCGGACGCCCTCTCCCCGGCTTGCCCACCTTCCTGACCCTGCTCCTGTTCCTGGTCGCCCCTCATATCGACGCGGTTCTGGCACGTTGGGCCGAGCACGGCCTCGACAACCCGAAGAAGACAGTTCTGGCGGTCGCCCTGCGGCGGACGGTTCGGTTCGCCAGCGCCATTACGGTGCTGATCCTGCTGGGCTATATGTGGGTCTTGCCCGTGTTCGTGGCGTTCGGGGCGAATTACTCGACCGTCACCACGGGCGCGGTGGAACTCGCGCTGATTTCCTTGGCGTCCGCCTTCCTGTGGAACGTGGTCGGCTCCCTCACGAGCCGGGTCGCCAAGGCCGAAGGGCATAGCGGCACGGCAGTGGAACTCTCCGGGCCCCGTTCCCGCCTCGGCACCCTGCTGCCGCTTCTCGGCGGCACCGCGAAGGCCAGCATCTTCGCGCTCGCCATGCTTACCATGCTGATCTCCATCGGTGTGAACGTGTGGCCCATCATCACGGGCCTCAGCGTCTTCGGCCTCGCCATCGGCTTCGGATCCCAGACCCTTGTGAAGGACATCGTGTCCGGGCTGTTCTTCCTTATCGACGACGCTTTCCGGCTCGGTGAGTACATCGAGTCCTCTGGCGCGAAGGGCACGGTGGAAAAGATCTCGATCCGGTCCGTGAGCCTGCGCCACGCTCGAGGCGCACTCACCACGCTGCCTTACGGCCAGATCGGCAAGGTGCAGAATTTCAGCCGCGACTGGGTGATCGAGAAACTCGTCTTCCGGGTCCCGTTCGACACGGATGTCGACCAAGTCCGCAAACTGTTCAAAAAGGTCGGCCAGGACATCGCGGACGATCCCGAGCTCAACCAGGACCTGCTCGAACCCTTCAAAAGCCAGGGCATCGCGGATGTCGAGGACGGCACCCTGCTCATTCGCGGCAAGTTCAAAGCCAAGGCCGGCAAGCAATTCGCCGTCCGCAAGGCTGTGCTGACCGCCGTGCAGCAGGGCTTCAGGGATTACGGCATCATCGCCGTTCCAAAGCCCCTGAGCCTGCCTTCACCCGTCACGCTGCCGCCCAGCCCCGCCGAAGCGGCGGCGGCACCGACCTCGCCTGCCCCTGCCCCTGCGGCAAGCCCGTCAGCCCGACCGGCCGCCCCCGTCGCGGTCGTCGCGTCCGCCCCCACAGGAACTTCCTCATGATGACGCGTGCGTTCCGGCTCTGCGCCGCGCTTGCCTTAGCCGTGAGCCTCTCGGCCTGCTCCACCCTGCGGGGAACCCTCGTGCCGGTCGCGGGAACCGCACAGGGAACAAGCCAGGTCGACATGCTGGTGGCCACCACGCGGTTGCCTGCCGATCCCGTCGAGATGTTCTCCGGCGCCCGGGGGCCGGCTCTGTCGTTCGCCAACATCACGGTCTCGATCCCGCCCGAAAGCGCCCGCAAGGTGGGCGAGGTTCAATGGCCGAGCCGGGTGCCAGGAAACCCAGCGACGGACTTCGTAACCCTCAAGGCCGATGTGATCGACCGCAAGCAGGCGCTCACCTGGTTCAACCGCGCCGTCGCGAAGGTTCCCAAGCGCCGGGTCCTGGTGTTCATTCACGGCTTCAACAACCGGTTCGACGACGCGGTCTTCCGCTTCGCCCAAATCGTGCACGATTCCAGCGCCCCCGTGGTGCCGGTGCTGTTCACCTGGCCGTCCCGGGGCAGCATCCTGGCCTATGGCTGGGACCGGGAGAGCAGCACCTATTCCCGCAACGCCCTTGAAACCGTCCTGAAGGCGCTGGCGCAGGATCCGTCCGTCGGCGAGATTTCGATCCTGGCCCATTCGATGGGCAACGTCGTGACGCTGGAAGCCTTGCGCCAAATGGCGATTCGCGACGGGCGCGTCGCGCCGAAGATCCGGAACGTGCTTCTGGCCGCGCCGGACGTGGACGTGGATCTGGCCCGCCAGCAGATCAAGGACATGGGCCCGAACCACCCGGATTTCACACTGTTCGTCTCAGCCGACGACCGGGCGCTGGCCTTCTCGAGGCGGGTCTGGGGCGATTCTGTGCGCCTTGGCGCCATCGATCCCGAAGTAGAGCCCTATCGGAGCGAGCTGGAAGCGACCAAGATCAACGTCATCAACCTGACGACGCTCAAATCGGACGACTCGCTCAATCACAGCAAGTTCGCCCAGAGCCCCGAAGTCGTCCAGATGATCGGTCAGCAGCTCGCATCGGGTCAGGTGCTGACGGATAACCGCGTCGGCGTGGGCGACGTCATCATCGGCGCCGCTGCCGGCGCTGCCTCGACGGTCGGCAAGGCCGCCGGCGTCATCGTCTCGGCGCCCGTCGCCATCGTCGACCCGCGAACCCGGGAGAATCTCGGCGAACACGTACAGGATCTCGGCGAGACCCTCACCGGACAGACCGTGCCCTAGGCGGCTTGCGGTTCGTCCAGCACCAACACGTCCTCCCGCGCGAAGCTGATCGTCGCGGGCTGACCCCGCTCCGGTGGGCGGTGACCGACATTGTTGAACGTGTCGAGCGTGACGATGTTGTTCTGAAGGCGCACGCGGATGCGGATGACGGAGCCCAGGAAGCTGACCTCGTCGATCGTGCCATCGAGGCGGCTGCCCGAGGCGTCGTGGGCGTTGAGGGTGATGGCCTCGGGACGCAGGGCCAGCGTCGCTTCTCCGGCGCCGGATACCGGCAGGCCGTGCGGCAGGATGATTTCCTGTCCGTCGACCGCCACGCGCCCCGAGGCGCCGTCGACCACCTTGGCCCGAAGGATGTTCAGCGTTCCCACGAAGGATGCCACGAAGCGGGTACTGGGACGGTTGTAGATCTCGAACGGATTGCCGATCTGCTCCACCTGCCCCTCGTTCATCACCACGATCCGGTCCGACATCGACAGGGCCTCCTCCTGATCGTGCGTGACATAGATGGTCGTGATGCCGAGTTCCCGCTGCACCGCGCGGATCTCCTCCCGAAGCGAGATGCGGATCTTGGCGTCCAGGGCCGAGAGCGGCTCGTCGAGGAGAAGGATCTGCGGCTTGGGCGCAATGGCGCGGGCCAAGGCAACCCGCTGCTGCTGGCCGCCTGACAGCTGGTAAGGGTAGCGATCGCCCAGATGCGGCAGGCCGATGAGCTTCAGCATCTCGGCCACGCGGGCCTTGACCTCTTCGGCGGGCTTGCGGGCGACCTTGAGGCCGAAGGCCACGTTCTCGGCCACCGTCATGTTGGGGAACAGGGCATAGGACTGGAACACCATGCCGATCTTGCGCTGGTTCGGCCGCAGATTCGTCACGTCCTTGCCGTCGATGCGGATGAGCCCGGCGGTCGGGTGCTCGAAGCCGGCGATCATGCGAAGGGTCGTGGTCTTGCCGCAGCCAGAGGGGCCGAGGAAGGAGACGAACTCGCCCCGCACCACGGACAGATTGAAGTTCTTGACCGCATAGGCGCTGCCGAAGGACTTCTGGAGGTTGACGATATCGAGAAAGCTCATGGTCTCTTTCCTCAGCGCGCCGCGCGATAGCGGTTGGCGCCCCGACCGACGACCTGGATCAGCCCCATGCAGGCCCAGGTGATCATGAAGGCGATGATGGCCAGGGCGGAGGGCTCGTAGGCCCGGTTCGCACCGATCAATTGCAGGTAGGGCCCGAAGGCCGGAGCATTGAGGAGGCTCGCGATGGTGAATTCGCCGATCACGATGGCGAAGGTCAGGAACGCGCCACTCAGAACCGCCACGCGAACGTTCGGCAGGATCACGCGGAACAGGATGGTGGGCCAGCTCGCGCCCAGGCTCTCGGCCGCCTGGGTCAGCGTGCGGATGTCGATGGCGCGAAGGCCCGTATCGACGGCGCGGTACATGTAGGGGAGCGCCAGGGTGGCGTATCCCAGGGTCAGGAGCACATCCGTGCCCCGCGCACTGCCCGTGAGCGGCAGCCACGACGAGCTGTTGTAGAGCCGCAGGAAGCCGAACACCAGCACGATGGGCGGGATCACGAGCGGAAGCAGGGTCACGAACTCCACCACCGGCCGCCAGCGGGGCAGGCGCAGCTGCACCCAGTAGGCGGTCGGCACCACCAGCAGCACTCCCACGACGATGGTCGCAAGGGCGATCAGGGTCGAGTACCCGAAGGTCGCCTGGAAGCGGGGATCCGTCAGCACGACGCGGTAGGCCTCGAGGCTGTACTCGCCGCGCTTCATGCGCAGGGAGAATTCGACAGTCGCGATGAGCGGGATCAGGAAATAGGCGGCGCCGAGGACGATCGTGAGCCAGGAGCCGAGGCGCGAATTTTTCACCGCAGCCACCTTTCGCTGCGGCCGCGCAGCCAGATGTAGAGACCGTTGGACAGGCCCGTGATGACGATCATGCCGAAGGCGAGCGCATACCCGAGATGGGGGTTGTGCAGCACGTCGCCGCGAATCTGCGCATAGAGCAGGATCGGCGCGATGTTCAGCGAACTTCCCGTCAGCGCATAGGCCGTTGCGATGGCTCCGAACGCATTGGCGAAGAGAAGCAGCATCGTGCCCATGAGGCTCGGCCACAGGATCGGGAACGCCACATAGCGCCAGTATTCCAGGCGACTGGCCCCCAGTGTGGAGGCGGCCTCGGCCCAATCCTTCTTGATGCCGTCGAGGGCAGGCGTGATGATGAGGATCATCAACGGGATCTGGAAGTACAGGTAGGTGATCACGAGTCCCCAGAAGCTGAGGAGGTTGAAGCCTGTGCTGTAGATGTTGAACCCGGCGTACTTCACCAGAAGCGTCGTCACGAGGCCGGTGCGCCCCAGGGTCGCCAGGAACGCGAACGCCAGCGGAACGCCCGCGAAATTCGAGGCAACGCCCGAGAAGGTCATCAGCGTCGCCCGCACGGATTGCGGAAGCCCTCCCGAGACCGCTGCGTAGGCGAGGAAAAAGCCGATCAGCGCGCCGATGAGCGCCGAGGCGGTGCTAACCTGGATACTGATCCAGTAGGCGCTCATGATCGAGGGCTGGAACAGGTTGACGATGTTCTCGAGGGTAAAAGCCCCGGTCTGGTCCTGAAAGGCGCCGACCACCAGGATCGCCGCCGGCGCGATCAGGAACATGACCGCGAAGATCATGAAGGGCACGATCCCGAGCCATGCGAACGACATCCCCGGGAGCCGCGGGACCTGTCCGGCCGGGAAGGTAGAGGTTTGCGCTTGCTGGGTCATGAAAACCGTCGGGCTTGCGATCCCGCCTGGGGATGCCGGAACGCGTAGAGCGCCCGCCGGTCCGAGCGACCGGCGAACGCCCTGTCTTGAAAGCGCTTACTTGACGTTCGCGCCGACGACCCCGTCCCACTTCTTGGTGATGATCTCCTTCGACGCGTCCTGATCGGCGAGCGTCGGGAAGACCGCCTTGGCGTAGGATTCCGCCGGCGGCAGCTTAGCGACCAGATCCGCCGGAACCTTGTTCTTCGAGGCGAGGTCCTGGTAGCGGATCGGATGGCAATAGCCCTTGAGCATGCCGATCTGGCCCTCGTCCGAGTAGAGGTATTCCATCCAAAGCTTCGCGGCGTTCGGGTGCGGCGCGTAGGCGCTTATGGCCTGCACGTAGACGCCCGCGACGACGCCCGTCTTCGGGATCACCACAGCGATCTCGGGATTGCCCTTCAGGGTGTCGCGGTCCGCGAGAGCGTTGTAATCCCAGCGAATGACGATCGGGGTCGAGCCCTGTGCGATGGACGCCGCTTTGGCGATCACCGGCACGAAGTTGCCCTTCTTGTTCATGTCGGCGAAGTAGGCGAGACCCGCCTCGGCCGTCTTGGCCGCATCGGTGGCGCCTGCCGCGAGACCGGCCGCATAGACGCCCTGAATCGCCTGCGCGGACGCCCGAGGATCGCCGGCGAGGGCGACCGAGTTCTTGTACTCGGGCTTGAGGAGATCGGCCCAGTCGGTCGGGACGTTCGGAACGATGTCCTTGTTCACCTCGAAGGCGAGAACGCCGTAGTAATCCCCGTACCAGTAGCCGTCCGCATCCTTGGCGCTGTCCGGGATCGTGCTCCAGGTCGCGACCTTGTAGGGCTGGATCAGGCCCTGCGACTTGGCCGAGGGCCCGAAGGACAAGCCGACGTCGATCACATCCGGGGCCTGCGGTCCGGCATTGCCTTTGTTGGCCTTGATGGCCTCAAGCTCATCGGCGGAGCCGGCGTCCGGGTTGATCTCGTTGACCTGAAGGCCGTACTTGGCCTTGAAGCCATCGATCAGCGCGCCGTAGCCGCACCAATCGCGGGGAAGCGCGATCACGCTCAGCTGGCCTTCCTTCTTGGCGGCCGCCACCAGATCATCCATTGACTGCGCGCTGGCCACCCCCGTGGAGGCGAAAACCGCCACCATGGAAACGGACGTCAAACGCATCCAAGCCTTTTTCATTCTAACCCCCTGCGAAGACACGGCCCTCAAGGCCCGACGGGAACGGCGAATAGAGAACGTTCGTGACACTTCTATTTCGGTTCCATGACATCATGGCAAAAAGCATTTGCACACGCAACTTGCTGCATTTTGCTTCGCTCGCCTAGCAACCGGACCATTCGAAACAGTTGATGCAAAGATTTCGACTTTCCGGAGAGTTTCGATAATTATTCCGCAGCGTCCAGGATCGCGGCTTCCAGATCAGCGATGCTGGGGAGGCAGATGCTGCAATGCGGGAGCAAAGTCTCGGGCGTCCCGGTTCCTGTCAGGACCGCCACCCGAAGGCCGGCACGACCCGCGACGGCCATGTGCATGTCGTGAGTGTTGTCGCCGACGACTGCGATGCGGTCCGATACAACTCCGGTCGCGACGCAGAATGCTTCGACCATGCCACCTCCGGGCTTGAGGCCGAAGCCGCTGTCATAGCCCGCGACGAAGTCGATGAAGGGTTCCAGGCCGAACCGGTCGATTGTGCGCCGGATGGCCAGCTCGCTGTCGCTGCTGGCGATTCCCAGGGCGAGGCCCCTCTGCTTGAGCCGGCCGAACAGGGCCGCAAGGTCGGTCACCGGGACGGCATGGTCGACGGAGGCCTGGAAGAGCCGGTCGAGCGCGTCCCGCAATTGGTCTTGGGGGATCGGGCTTCCCGACCGGGACCATTGCGATGCGATCTCGCCGGTACTCGCCGCCGCCAAGAGGCTGTCGGCTCCTGCCCGCCCGGTGGCGGGATCGGCGCCGCCCACGACCAGGAGCCGAGCCGCCAGGTCTTCGTCCCCGGCCGCCGCCAGGGCGCCCGCCGCAAGGTTCACGCCCGACCAGCTCTTGTCGTAATCGATGAGCGTTCCATCCTTATCGAAGAGAATGGCGGCAATCTTCACAGGCGCTCTCCCTCTCGCCCCTCCGGCGGGCGTGCGGCTCCAACCTGCGCAGGCCGCACGAAAACCGCAACACGAATGTCATGCCGGCACGGCGTGACTCCCCAGGCCCGAGACGGGCTTTCTCGCGCGGGATCGGAGCGTATCGATGACGAAGAAAACTAAGATGCCGAAATCCCTGTTCGGCGTGAAAATTCCCAAGATCCTGCGCAAGGCGGGCTGGGTGAACGACATTCTCGGTTCGGAAGCCGGGCGCAAGCTCGTGGCCGACACCCTGGTGGCGCTGGCGAGCGCGGCGGCGGCGGCCATCTTGGCCTACAGGCCGGGCCGGGACGAGGTCGTGGAGACAGGACGATCGGTCGCCCGCAAAGCGAAGGCGATCAAACGAGAGGCGTCCGGCGATCAAGCGGATACCGTCCTTGAACTGATCCCGCGCTCGCCCCGCACCGGCACCCGCAAGCGGAGAGGAAGCGCGCGGCCCCGCAGGACCCGCGCTTCCGACGCCGCATGAGGACGGGTCGGCTGCCGAGCCGCTCAGCGGATGAGGCCCTAAGCGATTGTCCCACCGCCCTGCTTCGTCACCACGAGAACCGACGGGCGCGGCGGCATGCCGTCCTTGAAGTCGGGCCACCGCGTCGCCGGGTTCTCGAAGCTCGCCGGCGCACCCTCCTCGGCCTCGCCCGGATGCTGGACCGCCAGGAACAGTGTCTCGTCGTTGGGGGTGAAGAAGGGCCCGCACATCTCGGCACCCGCGGGAACGCGGAAGAAGTGCTTGGATGTCCCGCGCCGGTCGCCCTCCGTCTCAAGGGCCCAAAGTCCGTCCGCCCGCCCCGTGGCCTTCGCATTGTTACCGTCCGTGGATATCCAAAGCCGGCCCTGGCTGTCGATGGAGCAATTGTCCGGCATGCCGAACCAACCGTTTTTGGTGGTCTCGGACGAGAACGTGGCGCCGACCGCGGCTACGGAGGGATCTCCGCACTTGACCAGCACCTCCCAAGCGAACTTCTCCGACGCATGGTCGCCGCCTTCCGGCATCATCTCGACGATATGGCCGAAGGCGTTATTGGCCCGCGGATTGGCCGCATCGACCTGATCGTCCTTGCGTCGGGTGTTGTTGGTCAACATCACATAAACGCGGTTCGTCGTCGGGTTCGCCTCGATGTCCTCCGGACGATCCATCTTGGTGGCGCCCAGGAGGTCGGCCGCCCGGCGGGTCTCGATCAGAACATCCGCCTGGCTCCTGAAGCCGTTGGCCTCGTTAAGAGCGCCCTGCCCGTGCACCATGGGAATCCAGACTCCCGATCCGTCGGGGTTGTACTTGGCCACATAAAGCGTGCCTTCGTCGAGAAGCCCGAGATTCGCGGCGCGATCCGACGTGTTCACTTTGCCGGCGGTGACGAACTTGTAAACGTAGTCGAAGCGTTCATCGTCGCCGAGATAGATCACATACCGGCCGTCGGGATTCGTGATGCCGGCGGCGCCTTCGTGCTTGGTGCGGCCGAGCGCCGTGCGCTTCCTGGGCACGAAATTCGGGTCGAAGGGATCGATCTCCACGACCCATCCGAAGCGGTTGGCCTCGTTCGGCTCCTTGGCGAGATCGAACCGATCGTAGAACTTGCCCCACGCATAGGCGGGCGAACCGAGGCCGTAGCGCTTGTAGTTCTTGGCCTCGACGTGATCGTCGCCGAGCTTGCCCCAGAAGTAGCCGTTGAAATTTTCCTCGCAGCTCAGCCACGTGCCCCAGGGCGTCACGCCCCCGGCGCAATTGTTGACCATGCCGTTGACCCTGCGGCCGCCGGAGTCGGCGGCGGTCTTCATGCGGTCGTGCCCGGCGGCCGGACCCGTGATGTCCATGGGCGTGTCGGCGGTGATGCGGCGGGTGTACTTGGAATCCTTGACCACCTGCCAGCGGCCGTTCTCGCGCCGGATCTCGACGACGGCGCCGCCATGCGCGGCGATCTCGATGTCCACGAGATCCTTCGTCATCTTCGCAAAGTTGACGTCCTTGGCGTCCTGCACGCCGACACCAGGAAACATAAGCTCTTCGCTGGTGTATTCGTGGTTCACGACCAGGATGCCGTGGTCGCTGGAACCGTCGATCGGGATATAGCCCACGAAGTCGCTGTTGTAGCCGAACTGGCGCCTCTGCTTCTCGGCCGTCTGCGCGGCCGGATCGAAGGCGGGCGCATCGGGAAAGAGCGGATCGCCCCAGCGTAGGAGGATCTGCGCATCGTACCCCTCGGCCACGTGATGGGTCTGGTCGACGCCGGCTTCGATTTCCTTGAAATCGAAGGCAGCGGCTGTTCCCCTCTTGGCAGGTTGCTCGTTGGCCGCAAGCGCGCTCTTGCCCACGGTCGCCGAGATCGCCGCGACTGCGAGCGTCCCGCGCAGGAAGTCGCGCCGGTTGAAGCGGACGCCGATGATCTCGCCCATGGTGAGATTTTCGGTCGGGTTGCAGCCCGCATCGCCTGAATCCTCGAGATCGCTCGCGCGCAGGCGGTTCACATGCTCGTTCACGTCTTTGTTCTCCCTTGTGAGCGGGGGAACTTTAGAAACACTCTATGTAAGCACCGTGACAGCGAGAGCTCTTTCAATCGGCCTGAGCGGATTCGATATGCCCGAAAAATTGGCGCGCACTCTCGCGCCAGGTGAAGGTTTCGCCGTAGCGGCGGCAGCGATCGCGCGGGATTTGCAGCGCCCCCAGGGCGGCCTGGCGAAGGTCCCAGGCAAGGACGCCGCAACCCGAACCTTCGACGACGTCCAACGGACCCGTTACCGGATAAGCGGCCACGGGCAGCCCGGAGGCGAGAGCTTCCAGAAGTACGATCCCGAAGGTGTCGGTCAGGCTCGGAAAGACGAAGACGTCGGCGGCCGCGTAGACCTCGGCCAGATCCTCACCCGCCAGAGCGCCCAGAAAGCGGGCTTGCGGGTAACGGGACTGGAGATCCCCCCGGGCCGGGCCGTCGCCGACCACCACCTTCGTGCCTGGCAGATCGAGGGACAGGAAAGCCTCGATGTTCTTCTCGACGGAAACGCGTCCAACATACAGGAAGATCGGCTTCGGGTCGTCGAACCCGCCGACGCCGCGAGGCCGGAAGAGGCTGATGTCGACACCGCGGGTCCAACGCAGGAGGTTTCCGAAGCCGTGGCCCTGCAATTCCCGCTCCAGGGACGGCGTGCTCACCAGGGTGGCCCGGGCGGCCGAGTGGAAGCGGCGCAGGGCGCGGTAGGTCAGGCGCTCCGGCACGGGCAGGCGGGCGGACAGGTATTCGGGGAACCGGGTGTGATAACTCGTGGTAAACGCCCTGCCCTGCCGGCGGCAGGCTTGGCGCGTGGCGAGACCGATGGGTCCTTCGGTGGCGATGTGCACGTGGGTCGGCGCAAGGTCGCGCAGGCGCTTCGCCACGTGGCCGGGCCGCGCGAGGGACAGGCGGATCTCCCCGTAGGTCGGCATCGGGAAGGATCGGAACTCCTCCGGAGATAGAATGGACATCTCGACGCCGAAGGCGGGCGCCTGGGCCGCCATGGCTTCGAGGGAGCGGACGACGCCGTTGATCTGGGGACGCCAGGCGTCGGTTGCCACCAGGAGCCGCATCAGGCCGCATTCCTGACCGGCGTCTCGACGACGGCGCTGACCTCGGTCTCCGGGTACGACGCCTGCTCGAGCCAGCGAACGATCTCGAGATTCCCGTCGTAATGTTCGACGACGGCGGTACAGGATTCGACCCAGTCGCCCGTGTTCACATAGCGGATTCCGTGCGTGTCGCGCAGAGCGGCGTGGTGGATGTGCCCGCAGATGACCCCGTCGAGACCCTGGCGCTGGGCCTCGGAGGACAAAAACTCCTCGAACCGGCCGATGAAGTTGACCGCGTTCTTGACCTTCAGCTTCGCCCAGGCGGACAAGGACCAGTAGGTCAGGCCGAGACGGCGGCGCAGGATGTTGAGATGGGTGTTGACGAAGAGCGCCGCCTGATAGGCCCCGTCGCCCAACAAGGCGAGCCAGCGCGCATGGCGCACCACGAGGTCGAACTGATCCCCGTGGATCACGAGATACCTCCGACCGTCCGCTGCCTCGTGCACGGCCTCGTCCACCAGTTCGATATCGCCGAAAGTGCCGCCGATATAGTCTTTCAGGAACTCGTCGTGGTTGCCGGGAATATAGATCAGCCGCGCGCCCTTGCGCACCTTGCGCAGCAGTTTCTGGACAACGTCGTTATGGGCCTGGGGCCAGTACCAGCCGGACTTCAGCCGCCATCCATCGACGATGTCGCCGACGAGGTAGATCGTGTCCGCGTCGTATCGGCGAAGGAAGCCCAGAAGCTGTTCAGCCTTGCAACCTCGCGTTCCGAGATGGATGTCCGACAGGAACATCGTACGCACTCGGGTGACGTGCTGATCGTGCATCACGCAGAAACCCTCGTTGACATGGTGCAACGAAATATGCCTGCGCCGGCCGTCAGTTTGATGACATGAAACTTACGGTTTTGTGACGCTCAAGGCCGCCACGGCAGCGTTCCGGGCGGGAGGCGCTCGCCGAAGAAGTCGAGGGCCAGCATCACGGCGGCCACGACGAGAACCGTCAGCATCCCGATGGCGGCGGCCTGCGAGGCGAGGCCCGCCTCCTCCAGGCTGTAGAGGACCACGCCCACGGTCTCCGTTCCGGCGGACCAGAGCAGAGCCGAGACCGTGAGCTCACCGAAGGCCAAGAGGAAGGCCAGAAGCGCCCCGGCGGCGACGGAGGGCAGCAGGGAGGGCGCCACGATGGTGGCCAGCCGCCGCTTCAGGCCGGCGCCGTCGAGAGCCGCCGCCTCTTCCTGAGAACGCTCCAGCTGCTCCATGGCCGCAAGGGCTGGCTTCAAGGCGACGGGCAGGAACCGCGCCAGATAGGCGAAGAGGATGATCCAGGGCGTGGCGTAGAGGGACGCGTTGAGGACCGGCAGCGGCTTCAGGAGAAGCAGGATGCAGGCGATGGCCAGCACCACGCCGGGGATCGCATAGGGCGCTTCGATCAGCGCGAAGGCGGTGCGGCTGCCGCGCCCCATGCGTCTGTAGAGGATGTAGGCCGCCGGAATGCAGATTAGCCCGAGCACGATGGCGGTTCCGCCCGCGAACAGCAGCGAATTGCGGAAAGCCCGCGCGGTCGCGCCCTGGCGGATCAGGACCTCCGTGAAGTTGTCGAGCGTGAGGGTCGCGAAGGACAGGACGACCCCGTAGGCCGGAACGAGGGATGCGGCCAGCAGCGACGCAAGAGGAAGCACCAGCACGAGGCCCACAAGGCTCCAGGCCGCCGCCTCGATCCAGGGCCGCCAGCGCCCGAGCCTCCAGAACACGGCAAGGCGCTGTTCCGCCTCCAGCTCATCCCCCGTGCCGCGCAGGACGAAACGACTCGCCAGGACCCCGATTCCGGCGATCGCCGCCACGGCGACGCCGAGCACGGCCACGTCCCCGATGATGGACGGCCCGAAGCTCGACAGGCGCCGATAGATCAGGGTGGGCAGGGTCAGGTAGTTCACGGGCAAGCCCAGCAGGGCTGCGATGCCGAAATTGCCGACTCCCGCAACGAAGGCCAGGAAGGCGGCGCTCACCAGGTGCGGTCGCATCAGCGGCACGACGATGTGGCGCACGATCCGCCACGGCCGGTTGCCATCGATCTGAGCGGCCTCGATGAGGGCCAGCGGCACGCGCTTGAGGCCCGCGACCAGGACGATGAAAACGATGGGGGCGTGGTGCAGCCCGAGCACGAGGATGATGCCGGGCTTGCCCAGGAGCGGGTTGGGCGTGCCGGGCTGAGGCGCGAGGCCGATGAGGTTCAAAAGGGGCGAGGCAGGTCCCGCCAGGGTCATGAAGGCGAGCGCCATGACCTGGGGCGCGACCATGAGAGAGAGAACGAACAGGAAGCTCATGGGGCGGCGCCCGCGCATGTCCGTGGCGGAGACCAGGAGGGCCATGACGGCGCCGATCCCGAAGGCGATCAGGCTCGAGGCCACACCGGTCTCGAGGGTCGCCAGGGTGGCCCGGATGGCCGCGCGGCTCGTCAGCGCCGCGAAGGCGGCCTCGGGCGAGAAGGCGCCACCGGGCGCGAAGGCCGCCATGAGCAGACGGCCCAAGGGCAGGACGTCGAGGGCCAGCACCAGCGCGCAAAGGAAAACGAGGAGGCCTAGGCCTCCTCGCTCCAACGGCGCGCGCTGCTGCCGGAATCTCGATCTCACTGGCCGAAGATATCCGCGAAAGTCGTCTTGTTCTTCTGCTCGTCGGCCAGCGCCCTGGCGGCGTCGAAGCTCATGACCTTAATGGTGTCACGGGCCGGGTAGCCGGGCGGCAGGGCCACGCTCGGGAGGGCCGCGATATAGCCCTGCTTGAGGGCCAGGTCCTGGCCGTCCTTCGACAGGATGAAGTCGATGAAGGCCTTGGCGGCCTCGGGGTTCTTGGTGGCCTTGAGGATCGCCACGGGTTCCGTGACGGCGGAGACGCCCTCCTTCGGGAACACGAACTCGATGGGCGCGCCCTTGGCCTTCTCGCGGATGGGCATGTAGTCGACGATGACGCCGTAGAGCTTCTCGCCGCCGGCGACGCTCTTGAGGACGTCGCCGTTGCCGCCGCCCGCCATGGCGTTGTTGTCCTTCAGGCTCTCGTAATACTTCCAGCCGCCTTCCAGGTTGCCCGTCAGGGTCGCGGCATGGATCAGGGCGGCGCCGGAATTGAGCGGGCTCGGCATGACGAGCTGCCCCTTCACCTCGGTCTTGAGGAGATCAGCCCAGGACGCCGGCTTGAAGGTGGCCCGGGTGTTGTAGGCGATGCCCGTCGTGATGAGCTTGGTGGCGAACCATTGCTTCTGGGGATCGTGCAGGCCCGCCGGATAGGCCGACGTGTCGGCCCCTTCATGCGCCAGGAGTCGGTCTTCCTTCTTGAGGCCCTCCATGGTCACGCTGTCGGCGATGAGCAGCACGTCGGCCTGGGGCTGGCCAGCCTCGAACTCCGCCCGCAGCTTTGCCAAGATGCGGGGCGTCCCGTCGCGCACGAAGGTGACGTCGACCTTGGGATGTTTGGCCCTGAAGGCGTCGATCGTCTGCTGGGCGTCCGTATTGGGCTGGCTCGTATAGAGCACCAGCTTGCCGCCGACTTCCTGCGCCAGGGCCGCCGACGACAGGAACCCCACGCCGATCGCGGCCAGGACAAGTCGCTTCATGGATTTCATTCCCATCACGTCTGAATTGGTGAGGCCAGCCATAGGTGCCGCCGATGAAGCTTATGTGACAAGGGATGTCAAACGAAAGGGCTGCGGCGGAAACGACGGCCCACCGCCCCTCATTGACCGAAGAGCTGGATCCCGATGGAAACGACGGGCGCATCGGACCGGTGGATCTCGGCTCCTTTGGTGCCCTGGAGGATCACGGCGGTCATGGCCTCGCTCGCCCCTTGCGGGTCCCGGGCCACAATGGCGTCGAAAATAGCGCCGTGCTGACGCTTGGATAGCTCGAACCGATCCGGGCTGTCGACCGGCGACGTGATGGTGAACGATGTGGCGAGCGCCGCCTCGATCACGGATCCCATGGACTGGAGGAAGGGGTTGGCCGAGGCGTCCAGGATGGCACGGTGATAGGCCAGGTCGGCCTGGGTGAAGCTGTCCTTCGTGTGATGGTCGAGGCGCATGGCCATCAGGGCCGCTCGCAGACGCTCGATATCGGCCTCCGTCCGGTAGAGGGCAGCGGACGCCGCCGCGAGGGGCTCCAGCGCTTGGCGGATCTCGAACAGGCTTTCCATGAAGGTGCGGTCAACCCCGAGCTGGAGCCGCCACATGAGGATGTCGGCATCGAACATGTTCCAGTTCTTCTCGCCCAGCACCCGCGTGCCGACCTTGGTCTTGGACTCGATCAGTCCTTTGGCCGCCAGGGTCTTCATGGCCTCGCGCAGTGCCGTGCGGGACACGCCGAACCGTTCCATCAGCTCCATGTCGCCCGGAAGCGTCGACCCGACGGCGAACTGCCCCTCGATGATGGCGCGGCCGATGCCGTGGGTCACGAGATCGTGAGCCGATCGGGACCGGGAGGCGGTTTTGAGCTGCGGGTGAAAAACGACCATGGCTGTCAGATTCGGAGCACCGGATTGTTGCGCGAGGACAGGACCGTCAGTCCCCGCTGGAGAGCGATGAAGGCGAAGAGGAGCGCCCCGATGGCGATCTTGGTCCACCAGGAGCTCAAGGTGCCCTCGAACGTGATGTAGGTCTGGATCAGCCCCTGGATCAGCACGCCCACGAAGGTTCCGAAGATCGTGCCGTATCCGCCCGTCAGCAGAGTGCCACCGATCACGACGGCCGCGATGGTGTCAAGCTCGACGCCGGTTGCCGCAAGGGAATATCCGGCCGAGGTGTAGAACGAGAACACGATCCCCGAGAGAGCCGCGAGCACGCTCGACAGGGTATAGATCTGGATCGTCGTCCGGCCGACCGGAACGCCCATCAGCTCGGCGGAGGTCCGGTTGCCGCCGAGGGCATAGACGTTCGCGCCAAATTTCGTGAAATGGGCCAGCACCATGCCGACCGCGACCACCAGCAGCATCACGATGGCGATGAAGGTGAGCCGCCCTCCCCCCGGCAGCAGGAACGCCATGTCGGTGATGTCGCCATAGAGCGGCGCGCTGATGGGGATCGAGTCGGTGGTGAGCACGAAGCTCATGCCCCGGGCCAGGAACATGCCCGCCAGGGTTACGATGAAGGCCGGGATCTGAAACGTGTGGATGATGTATCCCATCCCGGCGCCGAACGCCGCCGCGATGACCAGGATCATGGCGAAAGCCACATACGGGCTGACCCCATATTGCTCCGTGGTGATGGCGATGAACACGCCCGTGAAGGCGATGACCGACCCGACCGAGAGGTCGATGCCGCCCGAAATGATCACGAAGGTCATGCCTACCGCGACGATCCCCAAGAAGGCGTTGTCGGTGAGGAGGTTGGCGATCACGCGGGTGGAGGCGAAGCTCGGAAACTGGGCAAGGCAGATCGCGTACCCCGCCAGGAAGACCGCGATGGTGATGAAAAGAGGAAGCTGGCGGCGCATCATGACTTTGTCTTCCAGGCAGCCTTGAAGCCCGACAGGACCGGCGATTGCGCCAGCAGCACGGCGAGCACCACGAGGGCCTTCACGATCAGGTTGTATTCGGGCTTGTAGCCGCTGAGCAGGATGCCGGTGTTCATGGCCTGGATGATAAGCGCGCCCACCACCGACAATCCAAGGCTGAAGCGGCCGCCGAACAGGGACGTGCCGCCGATGACGACGGCCAGGATCGCATCGAGCTCAAGCCACAATCCGGCGTTGTTCGCGTCGGCACCTCGGATGTCCGCCGTCACGATGAGACCGGCGATCGAGGCACAGAGGCCGCACCACATGTAAACCGCGATGGTCACGACCCTGGTGCTGACTCCCGCATAGGCGCTGGAGCGCACATTGGCGCCGATGGATTCGATGAACAGGCCCAGGGCGGTGAACCGCACGAGCGCATGGGTGACGACGAGCATCGCGGCCGCGATCACCACGGGCATGGGCAGCATGAGGAAGGAACCGCTGCCGATGGCGGACAACCCCTGGCTCACGAAGGTGACGATCTGTCCCTCGGTGATGAGCTGCGCGAAGCCACGCCCGGCCACCATGAGGATGAGCGTCGCGACGATGGGCTGGATTTCGAGCACGGCGACCAAGAAACCGTTCCAGAGCCCGCACAGGAGACCGATGCCGCAGGCCGCGAGCAGCACCACGGGCAACGGATAGCCCTGTGCGGTCAGCGTCGCCGCCGTGGCGCCCGCGATGGCCATCACGGCCCCCACCGACAGGTCGATGCCGCGCGTGGCGATGACGAGCGTCATGCCGAGCGCCAAAAGCGCCACCGGCGCGCCCCGGTTGAACACATCGATGAGGCTGCCGAAGAGGCGCCCATCCTGCAGCCGGATCGCGAAAAAGTCGCGAAAGACGAGCCAGTTGACCAGGAAGACGACGAGGAGAGCCGCAACCTGCGGGAGGCCTTTCGGCATGGCGCGGGAGGCCGGAACCGGCACGACGGTACTCATTCACTGGCTCGCGATGGTGGTCATGATGGCATCGGCGGACACCTCGGTGCCGGACAGTTCGCGCACGTGGCGCCGGTCGCGCAGGACGACGACACGGTCGCTGTAGGCGGCGATCTCCTCCAGCTCCGAAGAGATCACCAGGAGCGCTAGGCCGTCCTCGCACAGGCTCTCGATGAGACGGATGATCTCCGCGTGTGCGCCCACATCGATGCCGCGTGTGGGCTCGTCGAGGATGAGGAAGCGCGGCTCGGTGGCAAGCCACCGCGCCAGCATCGCTTTCTGCTGATTCCCGCCGGACAGGAGCCCGATGGGTTTCTCGGCGTCAGACGTGCGGATGTCGAGAAGCTTGATGAACCGGCTGGCAATCTCGTCCTGGCGGCCGCGCGGAAGCAGGCGCAGCCAGCCGCGCTGGGCCTGGAGTGCCAGGATGATGTTCTCCCGCACGGAAAGCTCCGCCACGATGCCCTCGCTCTTGCGGTCTTCCGGACAAAATCCGAAGCCGAGACGGGCGGCGTCCCGGGGCGAGGCGATGCGGACGGGCTTGCCGTCCACATAAGCCTGCCCGTGATCCGTCTTCTCGATACCGAAAACGAGCTTGGCGGTTTCGGTGCGGCCCGAACCCAGGAGGCCCGCGAGCCCCACCACCTCGCCGCGCCGGAGGGCCAGATCGAAGGGCGCGACCAGACGGTTCTTGCCGTAATCCTTGAAGGCTATGATGGGCTCGCCGATGACCGGAGGCCGGTGATTCCGGTGCAGCGCTTCCTCGGCCAGCTCGCGGCCGAGCATCATGGAGACGAGTTCGAGACGCGGCAGGGCGGCGGTTTCCCGCGAGCCGACGAGGCGTCCGTTGCGGAGCACGGTGATGCGGTCGCAGACCGCATAAACCTGGTCGAGGAAATGGGTGACGAAGACGATCCCGATGCCTTTCGCCTTGAGACCGCGCAGGATGCCGAACAGCGTGTTGACCTCGCCCGCATCCAGGCTGGCCGTGGGCTCGTCGAGGATGAGAACCTTGGCCGACAGGTCGACCGCGCGGGCGATGGCGACGATCTGCTGGACCGCGACGGAAAACGTCCCCAGGGGGTCGGCGACGTTAATGTCGAGGCCATAGCCGCTCAGGATCGCCTCCGAGCGGCGGCGGATCTCGCGCGTGGCCACGAGCCCGAAGCGGCTGGGCTGGCGGCCGATGAACAGGTTTTCCGCCACCGACAGGTTCGGCAGCATGTTGACTTCCTGGTAGACAGTTCCGATCCCGAGCGCGAGCGCGTCGGCTGGATCCCGGGCCTCGATCTCCCGGCCGTCCAAGCGGACGACCCCAGCATCACGCCGGAACACGCCCGTCAGAACCTTGATGAGGGTGGACTTCCCGGCGCCGTTCTCGCCCAGGAGCGCGTGGATCTCGCCGCGCTGGAGGCGGAAATCGACTCCGTCCAAGGCTTGGACACCCGGAAAGGCCTTCGACAGCCCGGCGAGTTCCAGTAGCGGCGCGCCCGCCAGCATGTCCTGCCCTGCCATGGGGCCTCCGTCAGCCTGAATCCTTGAGGGTGCGGGAGCGGCAAGCCGCTCCCGCACAGTGCTCAGTACATATCCTTGCGCTGGTCGTACTCGGCCTTCGCGGTGTCTGGCAGGAAGAGCTTGGATGAGGTCTGGATCCACTTTTTCGGCGCGGTCCCGTCCTTCTTGTAGGCCATGAGGGCGTCGAGGGCTGGGCCCGCCATGTTGGGGGTCAGCTCCACGGTGGCGTTCGCCTCGCCGTCGGCCATGGCCTTGAAGATGTCCGGCACGCCGTCGATGGACACGACCTTGATGTCCTTGCCGGGCTTGAGACCGGCTTCCTTGATGGCCTGGATCGCGCCGATCGCCATGTCGTCGTTATGGGCATAGACCGCGCAGATGTTCTTGCCTCCACCCTCGGCCTTGATGAAGCTTTCCATCACCTCCTTGCCCTTCGTCCGGGTGAAATCGCCGGACTGGGTGCGGACGATCTTCATGCCCGGATTGGCGGCGACGACGTCATCGAAGCCTTTCTTGCGGTTGATGGCCGGGCTCGAGCCGACGGTGCCCTGTAGTTCGACCACGTTGCACTTGCCGCCGGTCTCCTTGGCGAGCCATTCGCCCGCGACCTTGCCCTCGTAGACCGTGTCCGAGGTCACCGCCGTGAGATAGAGGGTGTCGTCCTTCGTATCGATGGCGCGGTCGAGGAGAACGACCGGAATCTTGGCGTCCTTGGCCTCCTTCAGGACGGCGTCCCACCCAGTCGCCACCACGGGCGCGATAAAGATGGCGTCCACGCCCTGGGTGATGAAGGAGCGGACCGCGCGGATCTGGTTTTCCTGCTTCTGCTGCGCGTCGGAGATGCGCAGGTCGACGCCGCGCTTGTCCGCCTCGATCTTGGAGACCTTCGTCTCGGCGGCGCGCCAGCCGGATTCGGAACCGACCTGCGAGAAGCCGATCTTCATCTTGGTCTGCGCGTAGGCGGCACCCGATCCGAGCGTCAGCGCGGCGACAGCGAGTGTCGTCAAGAGATGACGAGCCTTCATGCGTTCTCTCCCATTCCCGTGTTGAGCGGCCTTGTCGGCTCTGTCAGCCCTTCGGCCTGCCTCAATTAATAATATTATATGAATTGAACACAAGCCGGTGCAGTCGTGTTTGGCCCAAGAGCCCAATCCGGAGGAGATGTTCGTTTCAAGGATCCCAAGGACTTATGATGGGATCGCGTGAACTGCATGCGCCTAAAGACGAATGCCGGCTACGACCAAACCCTTTGGCCGGCCCGGCGTTGTCGGCGTGTGGAGCGTAGATGCAGCCATGAATGCCGTTCATCCAACCGGACCTCTGCATGCTTTCCTGTCGGGTACCGGTACGGACGGTCGCGGCCGCCTCGTCGGAGACGTGCTGGCATTCGACGACCATCGCCTCGAAGCCGTCCACGACTACATCCAGTGGCTGTTCCCCTTGCGCACCCGCAGCATGGCCCAGCCCGGCGCTCCTGTGCTCACCCAGGCTGAGGCTGAAGCTATTCGGGCGGATCCAAAGGCTCGCACAGCACTCGTCCACGCGAGCGACATGATGCTGGGATTCTACGCTTGCTTCGACGGCTGGTTGACCTGGAGTGACCATAACCATCTGCGCATCAGCCGCATCATCGCGAGCCTCCGCGAACTTCTCGGCCAGGACGCCGCGCGGGCCTTCCACGAAGCGGTCATGGAGCGCCACGAAGCGGCAGGCCGCCCCATCAATCCCGAAAACCTGCGCTATTGGCACGCCGCCTGCGGGGCTTTGGCTTAATCCGCTTCGTCGCTGGGGCACGGCCAGGTCTTCGGGGCTGTGATCCCGTCCGGCAGTTTCGTCCGTGGATCGCCGCATGCGAGCGCGATCTGGTCCTGCTTGAGGCCGCTGGTGGCGGACAGGTCCGTTCCGGCGATCTGCGTGAGAAAAAGGTATGCGCCGGTGAGATTGACCCCATTCAGGTCGAGGCCCTCGAGGCGGGCTCGGGCGAGGTTCGAGAAGCTGACGTTTACGCCCTGAAGCTTGGCCTTCGCGAAAACCACGCGGGCGAGTTCCGCCCGGGAGAGATCGACCTTCGACAAGTCCGCTCCCGTGAAATCGGATCGGTTAAGTTCCGACTTCGTCAAGCTCGCGCCGGCCAGGCGGGCGCCCGCGAAATTGGACCGGCTGAGATCGGCCGAGGTCAGGTTTGCCCGCTCCAGATTAGCCTTCTGGAAATTCGTCCGCCAACCGACCGCCTTCGTGAGATCCGCGCCCGCGAGGTTGGCGCCGTCGAACCTGGCGCGGCTCATCTCGGCCTCCGAGAGCTTGGCTCCTGACAGGTTCGACCCCGTCAGGTCCGTCGCGGAAACCTGCGCTCGGGAGAAGTTCGCACCCGTTAGGTCGTCGTTGGAAAGAAAAAGCTGGGTTTTCGCGCATCCCGACCAGTCGACGCCGGGGTTGGGCGCATCCTGGCACTTGGCCTGGGCCAGTCCCGTGAGGGCCAGCCAGACGAAGAGAGACGCGCCAATCGGACGTAAGTGGAAGCTTTGCATCATGACCTCGCCTATCGCATTCGGCATGGATGATCCATCCTTACGAGATTATGCCCGTGCGGCGCGAGTCGTTCCTTAAGGCTTCCGTCTCGTTCGAGGTGGGGGATTGCCATCACCGATGCGGTCAACCAAAGCCTGGAGATGATCCGGAATCGTCTCAAGGAGAACGGTCCCGTAATGTTTCCGAAGCGACGGAGCCAGTCCATCGGCGATCTGCTTCGGCGAGGTTCCGAGGATGTTCTCCACCCTGGCTCTTCGATCATCGTCGCGATCAGAAGGCATCTGCTCATCCCATCGGCGCTGGGCTTCGCTCGTTCGTGGCCGACCCGGGAATTGAACAAACTCGGGGGCCTCGGGTTTCAGGGAAACCTAGGCCCGGAAGAGTTGATAAGCCCTAAAGATACGACTCTGTCCGAGGATGTCGCGCGAACATCACTCGCCGGAGGTAGCCGGTTCTGGGGAGACAGCCCCGAGATTCTCGATGGAAATCCAGCCCGTGCAGGCCTTGATAATGGGCTGCAGATACGCGCGGCTGCCCTCGATCTTCACGACACGGCAGGAATAGCCCCGCCGGTCTCCATGGGGTTTGTAGATCACCATGGCGCCAAGCTTGACGGGCGGCCGCGGCAGGGTGTCCCCGCTCCCGTCTTCCTCGAAGGCTGCATTGTCCTGGCGGCAGGGAGCTTCGCGGTTCTGGCGCAGGCGGTCGATGGTGGCGATGGCCGTTCGGGCGCGATCCCGGTACCGCTCCGAAACGAGCCTCTGGGGCGATGTGCGTCCGTAGCCGGAGCACCACGCCATTCCGGCGGCCTTGGCGAGGGCTTCGGCGACGACCTCGATTTCATCCTCTGTCATGGCGTGCCTCTTCTGAAACAGACCAAACACTCCGCAGACATGCGCGTTGTTCGTGGATTTCGACAATCTCACAGCCTGGCGCCTTCTGGTGTGAGGTGTGTCACACGGGACATTGGGGCGCTTCGGGAGGATCCCGGCGGAGGGGCCTGCCATGGCCCCTTCCGCCGGGCAGACTAATTCCGCTGCCGGTGTATCCGCTCCTGCAGAATGGCGAGTTGCTGCAAGTACGGCGTGCGGCGGTCGCGGTGCTTCTGCTTGAGCTTTTCCAGGACGCGGATCTTCAAGCTCGGATCCTTCAGCGTCCTGCTCAGCCTTTCACGCTCTCGGTCATACTCGAAGTCGAGGTCCGTGAGTGTGGTTAGAAGGGCTTGAAGCAGCGGCTGAAGATCTTGGGGATAGACATAGGACGCTGAAGGGTTCGCCAACAGAATACTTTCACGACTCGTAGTCTGTGTCATCGTCTGCCCTCGGAAACCTTATCGTCTTGGTGCCGAACGTAATCGAGGTGAATAATCTCGTCTGTTTGAAACCCGACACAAAACTTGGAATGCCCCTTCCTAAGTAACCTCCCTGAGAAAAGGTCGGATTTGAATCATGCAGTTCACAGTACAAACCCGCGATCCGAAGGCGCCTGAACTTAGCCGCGCAAGCATTTTCAGCGACCTCATGAAACATTACAACAAATTGGATCGGGATCGGAATAGGGTGGTCTTGATTGTCGTTAACATGACAGCTTGTTGACCGGTGTCTCGAGTATGATGGGGAGACCATTTGCCGGTCTCGGCGTTCTGATACAAAGCATGTGAGGAGCGGACGATGACAGATCATACCAAGCGGCTGATGGGGCTGGCCGCCGCTCTGATCTTGAGCACGGGGCCGGCTTTTGCCCAAAACGCGCGTCCGTGGGTCGACCCGCCGTCGGAGGGCGCCCCAGCGCCCAAGCCTGCTCCGGCAGACGAGACCGTGAGCTATCCGAAGGTTCACCCGTCCGAAAACGCCAGCAGCACTCCCACGACGGCTCCCCTCGAAGAGGTTCCTCAAACGGCTCCGGTGCCTACGCCCGTTCCAACGGCATCCACCGAGGCAAAGAGCCCGGCCGTTGCCGCGGATGCCAAGTCCGAGGCTCGCACGCGCACGGCGCAGCCTGCACCCAAGGCTGCGCAGGCCCGCAAGCCTGCCCGGCGCGACACCGCCGCTGCCCAGCGCGGACGGATGTCCCAAACCCAGCGCCGTATGGCGCAGGGCACATCTCCACGCCGATTCCGAAACGTCCGGGAAGCCGTGGATGCGGGATACGAGGTCATGAACCTCCGCACGATCCAACTCCCCGACGGCCGCCGGATTCGCGTCCTGACCCGCCCCGATCCGCGCACCATGACGGAAGTTCTGATGACGCCCTACTAGCCTAAGCCGCAGCCTCTCTGGGCCATCGAGAGGCCGGCATGCCCGTAAAAACAGCAGGACGGGTCTGGCGTTCGGGAGGTGGCCCGATGTAACCTGCGGCTCCGCTTCATCACCAGACTCGAGACGATCATGCGCCGCTTCCTTCTCGCCATGTCGGCCCTTTCCGTCCTGACCACAGGGGCCAGCGCCCAGGACTTCGACGTCAAGGTATTCTTCGCCAAGGCCGCCGACACTGGACGCGCCGGACTTGCGCAGAAAACCCGGATGGTGGACGCCAGACCAGCCGAACCGGGTGAGGTTGTCGTCACGGTTATCAAGTCGGAAGGGGTCGAAACCAGGAGCAAGCCTGCGGAAGCAGGCGACATGGTCGTGCGCAACCGCTGCCCTGAAACGGGGAGCGAGCAATACCTCGTCAAGGCGGCGAACTTCACCAAACGCTACAGCCCTCCGCAGGGCGAGGCGGCGCAGGGCTGGCGCCCCTATAAGCCCCTTGGCACCCCCATGCGGTACGTGACCCTCGCGGCGTCGGAGGGTCCCTTCAGTTTCAGGGCCCCCTGGGGCGAGGCCATGGTGGCCAAGCCGGGTGACGCCATCGTGCAGGATCCGGCCAACGCGGCCGACACTTATCGTATTGCCGCAGCCTCCTTTGCCTGTACCTACGACGTGACGGAGGCTCCGAAGGCAAAGTCTTGAGGAAGCGCGAGCACGAGCCCTGCGTCCGACGCGAGGTCAGGTCCGCAACACGATCCCGTCACACTCGGCAGTCACACTGACGGAGCACGCCCCGACCGGAGACGCCCCTATGACACAGGAACGCTTCACCGAAGCCGAGATCATGGACCATGCACGGCGGCTGGCCGATGAGCAGGGGCCGGGCTGGGACGCCGTGATGGCGGAGGAGCATGTGGGCAAGGATAGCGGCGCGCTTCGGTTCTGGCGGCAGCAAGCCATGAAGGACCTCGAGCTGAAAACCGTCACCAGCCTGGATGTCGAGTCCGAAAGCCCGAGGACGGTCGGCCTCGACGAGTAGGCCTCGAGCGAGCCCTTCTTACGCGATAACGGATTGGTCGTGCGCTCTCGCCATGCGATAGAGAGCCTCCGTTCTTGGACCGAGCCCTTCGCCATGCACGCCCAACGCCCTTTTGCCCATGCGGCCCCTCCCCTGGAGACGGATCGGCTTCTTCTGAGGGCCCATACGGCCCGCGACCTCGATGCTGCCTGCTCCCTTTGGAACCACCCAATGGTAGTCGAGAATATCACGGGCAAGACCGCCGGGACTCAGGAGATCTGGTTTCGGATTCTCCGGTATGCGGGCTTATGGCCGCTCCTCGGCTACGGCTATTGGGCGGTGGAGGAGAAGAGCACCGGGCGTTTCGTCGGCGATGTCGGCTTTGCGGATTTTCATCGGGACATCGAGCCGTCCCTCCTCGGTATTCCGGAAGCCGGCTGGCTGCTGGATCCGGGCCACCACGGCAAAGGCTATGCGACGGAGGCCGTTCTCGCTGTGCTCCGGTGGCTGGACCGCGGCGACGCCGGAAGCTCCAGCGTCTGCATCATTTCTCCGACCAATGAGGCCTCCTTGCGTGTCGCGGACAAATGCGGATATCGCGAAACCCACCGCACCGTCTTCAACGAGCGCCCGACGATGCTGTTGAGGCGAGATTCCTGTGCGAGCCATCCGCGCGCGCGCCTGACGACTTTCGGCACCTAGAGGCCGCTCACGCGCAGAAAGCGGTCGATCATCGCATGGACCTGCTCGGGCACCTCGATCTGGCAGAAGTGCCCCGATCCCACCGTCCTCCCGTAATGGAGTTGAGGCACGAGTTCCCGGAGGCGCGCCATATCGGACCGGGCCACGGGTTCATCGGCAGCGACGTAGAGGGCCGGAATCATAAGGCCTTTCCTCGCCACCTCCGGATCATAGTCGCGCAAGCCCTCGAAGGCCGCGAGCATGACATGCTGCGCCGTGCCTGCCATTTTTGACAGGATATCGGCTTTGACAGCCGCATCGTCCGTAGGCACGAACAGCGCGCGTCCGACATAGGCCTGCAGGACATCCCTGTAGTTCTTGTCGCGTAATCCATCGAGGAACGCCGGGATGGCAGCACGCGCCTCCAAGGGCAGCACGATTGCGGCGTCCAGCATCACCAGGGCCGCTGCGAGGCCCGGATAGCGGGCGACCAGATCGAAGCACACGATCCCGCCCATGCTGTGGCCGATCAGGATCGGCTTTCCGAGGTCCAGCGACTCGCACATCCAGGCAACGTCGTCGGCGAAGGCATGCATCGCGTAGGCTTGGCGGGGGGCGCTGCTCCGGCCATGCCCACGCAGGTCCACCGCGACGACACGATACCCCAACCGGGCGAAGTGCTCGACCTGTGGTGCGAAATAGGTGTGGTCGCAGCACCAGCCATGGACGAGCACGACCGAACGCCCCTCCCCCCCGGTGTCCCGATAGGCAAGAGCGACACCATCGCGGTCGAGAGAGCGCATCTGTCGTAATCCTCCGCGAGTCTGCGCCAACCGCTCTTCTGGTCGGCAGCCTTCTAAAACGTCGCAACCATGGCTGAGCGCGCGGTTCGGCGACGATACCAGTAGCCCATATCGAGCGGGCTGGCTTGTGTCTCTTACCAAAAATCCGGCGCCGGCACCCTGTTAGCACGAACAGGGCCGAACGCTTGGCGATCTGAAAAAGCCCCCACGGGTGTCAGCTATACTGTTGCACGACAGTCGGTTTCAAAGGCTCAATAGCATTATCTGATGATGTGGACCCAGCAGTTGACGGACCCTCCGGCTGCCTCCGCAAATCACCAACTGACTAAAATTTGCATGGGTCTGCCGAATAATTTTGCGACCCTGTTCTTGACGATCGCATTGGGGGGTGTTCCTATCGTGTATCGAATGTATACATTCGGCACACACAAAAGCCCCCGTTAACTCTGCTAACGCTCCCACAACTTCAGCCGGACATAGGCGCATCGCCCTCGTGACGGATCTAGGAGGCCTGGCTTTGATGATCACTCGTTCCACAACTGTCGCCGCATGTATGATTCAACTCGGCATCCTGCACTCTGCCGCTCTAGCCCAAACCGCGCAGCCCAAGCCTGGCGGCACTGTTCGCTTCGCGATCGCAGAAGAGTCACGTGGGCTTGATCCGCTCACTGCGCACCGACGATTTTCGGAAACCGCAATCCATGTGCATGACGGCCTCGCGCTTTTCGACACTGCGAATAAGCCGTTTGGAAGCCTAGCGAAGGAGTGGAGCAGCAACCCGGAGGCAACCGAATACACCATTAAACTTCGTGACGACGTCACATTCCACGATGGCACAAAGTTCAATGCCGAAAGCGTGAAAGCGCACTTTTCGCGAGTCTTCGACAAGCAATACTGCTGCAACAACGGCCACCAGTATATGAATGCTTACGTCGGAACTGACATCATCGACGATTACACCATAAAGGTAAAATTCTCAAAGCCAGCAGGCACCTTTGCTTTCTATATTGGCATGCTCGATGTAACGGGAATACCGTCAAATGCAGCCTGGGGCTCGAAAGGCATGACGATGAACCGCGAGCCGGTGGGAGCTGGTCCGTTCAAGTTCGTCAGCTGGGCGCCGCAAAGCAACATGAAGTTCGCGAGAAACCCGGACTACAAATGGGGCTCGCCTATGCTTGCTAATACAGGTGCACCGTACCTTGATGGCTTGGAAGTCAAGTTTATCGCCAATCAAGCCACACGCGTCGCGTGTCTTGAGTCTGGTGATTGCGATATAATTAAGGACCCGAACTTCGCTGACATGCGCCGTCTGTCCTCGAACCCAGCATTCGAAGTCGTCAAAATTCCTCAGACCGGCATGCCATACTCGTTTGTCTTCAACACAGGCCGTTTCCCGACTGACCAACTGGCAGTGCGAAAGGCTATCAACCTCGCGATAGATCGCGAGAAAATCAACATGGCAGCGTTCCGAGGCGAGCGGCGACCTCTGTACTCAACTCTAGCGCCTGCCACACCCGAATTCTGGCCCGATGCAACAAAGTTCATCTACTATAATCAAGCTGAGGCGAAAAAGGCTCTAGCAGACGCAGGAGCCAAGGACAGCAACGGCGATGGTATTCTCGAGATCGACAACAAGCCAATCGAGATCGACCTTTACATCTTCGGCAACCGTGACAACAACCCCAGCGTCATAGTAGCGGAGTCCATCCAGTCTGATTTGAAGGCAATCGGAATCTCCACGCGAATCAACGTAAGGCCCTGGGACGACCAGTCGGCTGTCGCGATGCGTGAAGAGCATAATCTGATCAACTTCGATATGCCCTTGCCCACTGGGTCCGTTCTCAATGTGATGTTCAACTCACGTGAGACTCCCAAGCCAGGCCGCTACGGTATGAGCTTTACATATGTGCAGAAAGGAAATGCGGCAGTCTCTGCAGAGCTCGATACACTGCTCGATGCTGGGGACAACGCCGCGACGTTTGACGACCGGAAAGCCAAATTCCAAGCGGCGCAAAAGCTCATTAGCGAAAACTATCTTGGCGTGCCGGTTGTCCAGGGCTTTACGACCTATGTGATGATCAAGGGACTCAAGGGCGTCGCCTATAACAACGGCGGTCATGCGCTATTCAATTCGGCCTACCTAGAAGGCAAGTAACAAGCCAACCCCTCCGCCAGCTCCAAAACTCGCTGGCGGGGGAACTCCATTGCTGCGTCTGTGATCATCTTGGGCCAACCGTAAATGACTGATTACATTCTGCGCCGGATCATGAAATCGATACCGGTCATTCTCCTAGTGAGCATCCTTGTCTACGGGATGGTCAACATGCTGCCAGGCGATCCAGTGATGCATATGTTCGCTGGCCAATATGTGACCGCCGAAAACATGGCACTCGCAAGAGAGACGCTTGGGTTAGATAAGCCTATCTACATTCGATACTTCGAGTGGCTCCTCCGGATCATGCAGGGAGACTTTGGTACCTCTATCGTTTCGAAACGACCAGTAGCAGACATGATACTGTCCGTGCTCCCTCGGACACTCGAGCTGGCCGTGGCTGCAACGCTGGTCACTGTCGTTTTTGGGATTCCTGCCGGTGTACTTGCTGCAATTAAGAAGAACACGTGGGTAGACAGCGCTTTAATGGTGGTCGTTTCTCTATGTGTAGCGATGCCACTCTTTTGGTTCGGCCTAATCGCGCTGCTGTTCTTTTCAGTTGAGCTACGTTGGTTTCCGGTCGCCGCTAACGCAGGCTGGTCGAGCTTGGTGCTTCCGGCCTTTGTACTTGGCTTGCAATCCGCTTGCATGATCGCCCGCTTGACCAGATCCAGCATGCTCCAAGTCTTGGGAGACGAATATGTGACGACAGCCAGATCGAAAGGACTCAGTCCTTGGCGGGTTGTCACAGTGCACGGACTACGAAATGCATTTATCCCTATCTTGACTCTTCTCGGCGTGCAGGCGAGCTGGCTGCTAGGAGGTGCCGTCATTACCGAGACGGTCTTCGCTCGGCCGGGACTTGGAACAATGGCCGTCGATGCCATTCGTCAAATGGATTTTCCAGTGCTGCAGGCCGTCGTCCTGATTGCGGCGCTCACGTATACAACAGTAAATCTCGTCATCGATTTGATGAACGCTGCGCTTGACCCACGGATTGTCTACGACACGGAGGCCAGCAAGGCATGAGTCAAGTAGGTCCTACCCTTTCACTTCCAGTCGTAGATCAGACAGAGGTTCATGCGCGTACAACCGAATTCCAGATTATTCGTCGGAATTTCGTCAAAAACCGTGGTGCGATCGCTGGTCTTGCAATCATTCTAGCATTGGTCTTCACCGCGATTTTCGCAGATGTGTTAGCTCCCTATGATCCGATAGAGCAATCGCGCGCCTTTATGGAACCGCCAAGCGCAGCGCACCTCTTCGGCACAGATGCTCTCGGGCGGGATCTGCTCAGCAGAGTCATCTATGGGGCTCGGGTCTCTCTTGCCGTTGGTCTCGGGGCAGTCCTGATTGCACTCTTAATCGGAATGTTCGTTGGGCTGATGGGGGGCTACTTTGGTGGCCGCGTCGACGCATTCGTGGTTATGGTGATCGACACTTTCATGTCGTTTCCGGGCCTTCTCGTTGCGATGGTAATCGCAGCTATGCTTGGAAGTTCGCTTCCAGTCGTCATGCTGGCCATTGGTATCGGAGAATTTACGCTATTTGCCCGTCTCGTGAGAAGCGTCGTTTATACCGAGCGAGAGCGCGACTTCGTACTGGCTAGCCGCAGCCTAGGCGCAAGTTCCTTCCACATCCTCATCACCCACATCATCCCGAATATCCTTCCCTCTCTCATCGTCCTGGTCACCCTCAGCATTGGTAACGCAATCCTCTCAGCTGCGGCCCTCGGTTTTCTTGGCCTCGGCGCACAGCCGCCGACGCCAGAATGGGGAAATCTGGTGAACATTGGGCAGGAATACATGCGGGAAGCACCATGGCTTGTCTGGTTTCCTGGTCTTGCAATCGTGGCGACGGTGCTAGGCGCAAACATGCTCGGTGACGGGTTACGAGACGCACTGGATCCTAAACACCGTCGCTAGCTAACTCGAGGATACTCTATGTCACCGAATCCTGACCAACGACCTGTTGTCAAAGTCGGTTTTCAACTACCTGAGCCGAACGTTCACGATGTAACCGGCTGGTGCGCCGCCGAACTCGCCATTGATGAATTCAACGGCTCTGCGAACGCGACGGTCAAGGTTGAGCTCGTCCCGATCATCGATAAACGCAACCGAGAGATTGCAATCTCCGCTGCGGAGACATTCGCCAATGATCTATCGGCGGTGGGAGTGCTCGGTCCGATAAACTCTGACATGGCTCTCACGACCCAGCATGTTTACAATGAGGCAGGTCTTGCTCAGGTCACATCGGAGGCGTCGAGCCCAAGTCTGACGGCTAAAGGCTACAAGAATTTCAGGCGCGTGGTCGCCAATGACGAGGTTCAAGGCCGCCAGCTTGCGAAAGCCGCTGTTTCTTACCTCAAAGCGGAACGCATTGCAGTTCTCTCTGACGGATCTGGGTGGGGTCGGCCGATCGCAGAAATCTTCTCGACAGAGGCGACACGCCTCGGTTCAAAGCCAGTCTTGGAGTTCTTTTTTGCATCTAAAGAGATGAACCTGGACTTCGATGAACTCATCGAGGCGGTGGTCGCAGCGGAGCCGGATCTCGTCTATTTCGCGGTCTACTGGAACAAAGCCCACATCATCACGCATAGGCTTCGAGATAGGGGTATTAAGGCTGTTTTTCTCGGAAGCGACGCATTGAAGCCGTACGCCTTCCTTGAGGTTCCAAGCCTGGATGTCATTCCACCACATCATAGCCTTGCCGGCATCGACATGAGGCTGCAGGCTAGTGCTCGCACGTTCTTCGAGAAATTCGCAACCCGCTATCCGATGATGCTCGTTGCACCGCAGTATGCGGCGGAGGCATACGACGCGACCGGCATTCTTTTACAAGCTATCGCGACTTCAAGTCAGCCAGATCGGGAGTCCGTACTCAAAGCTGTTCAAGCGATGAAATCCTACGATGGAGCGCTTGGTAGAGTGACGTTTGATGAAAATGGCGACCTCGATAACCCAGCAATCGGCCTTTACCGCTGCAAGGACGGGCTTCGGAACTACCTTGGGGCAATTGGAGATTTGACATGACCAGTGCGGAAAGCGCAACTATGCTCGGTAGTAAACAAGGGAAGTTTTTGTCCCGGATCGACGATGCAGGTAAGACCCACAGAATTCCAGTAGGTATTGTCGAAGGCGCTCGACCAGGTGGCCAGATCACGATATTCGGCGGTCAACACGGGACCGAGTACGATGGCATCGAGGCCGTCCAGAAACTCTATCGTACTATAGACCCTGCTGAGGTCTCGGGTCGAATAGTGATCGCGCTTGCAACTCATGAGGAATCGTTCCTGAACTGGGAGCAGTTCGCGCCAACATACCCATCAATCATGGAAATGATGATGGAGCTGGCACAGGGCAGCGACCTCATCATTAACTGCCACGGTGGAGAATTCAGTGAGGGCATGCATCCATATGTGATATGCCGCCTCCTCGGAGACGAAACGCTAGACCAAAGCGCCCGCAAAATGGCCCAGGCTTTCGGGCTTCCCTATGTAAGCTGGTCTCAATATCGCGGTGAGCCACCGGAAAGCAGTGTCCGTCCCGCATGGTGGCTATGGCCGAAGAAGAGCATGGCCGATCGTTTGCGCATCCCTGAAATAACGCCCGAAGTAGGTGAGCGCGGAAGCCGGGACGACCAAGGGCTTATGTATAATGGCATCATCAACGTTCTCAAGACATTCGGTTACTTGTCCGGGGAACCGCAGACTTTTGAACCTCTAAGAGCGATTGGCGACCGCTACTGGCTCACAGCTGATGAAGACGGCGTGTTCTTCCCCTCAATCACTGTTGGCCAGGATGTCGAAGAGGGTGAAGTAGTCGGTGTCGTCCGGGATTATTTTGGAGAACTTTTGCAGACCGTGACAGCGCCAGCGGCTGGCAAGGTCATGAATATGAATTGGGGAATGCCAGTAAAAAAGGGGGCTTTCCTGCTTTGGTTGGGCGTCATCGAGAAAGCTGCTTGATTAACTTCACATTGTAGCCTGAAGGAAAAATTCCGTTGTCAGCCCTCCTTGATGTTCGAGATCTTCACACCCGGTTTCGCACTCCGAGCAGTGTCATCAATGCCGTGAACGGAGTTTCCTTCTCAGTACAACCAGGTGAAACCCTGGCAATCGTTGGCGAGAGTGGATCAGGCAAAAGCGTTAGCATGCTGTCCATCCAGGGACTTTTGCCACCGCATGGAGGTGCTGTTGAGGGCGGAAAGGCACTTTTTCAAGGCATCGATTTGCTGCAGCTTGATAAGAAGGAAATGCGGAAGATCAACGGCGCCAAGATCGGCATGATCTTCCAGGACCCAATGTCTTCCCTTAATCCGGTTCTGACGATCGGTTATCAAATATCAGAAGCATTGCGGGAACATGAGATGCTGAGCCGCGGAGAGGCTCGTCGCCGTGCCATAGATCTGCTCCGACTCGTCGGAATACCGATGGCTGAGAACCGGCTTAACGATTATCCCCACCAGTTCTCGGGTGGAATGCGGCAGCGGGCGATGATCGCTATGGCATTGTCGTGCAATCCAGCTCTTTTGATAGCAGATGAACCGACCACTGCACTAGATGTAACCATTCAGGCGCAAATTCTAAGACTCGTGAGGCGGCTGCGGGCGGAACGCGGTATGGCTTTGATTTGGATTACCCACGACTTGGGAGTGGTATCCAGAATCGCGGATCGTGTAATGGTCATGTATGCAGGCTCCGTTGTAGAGGAAGCAGGGGTACTGGATTTCTATGCCACTCCACGCCATCCATACTCGCGTGGCCTTCTCTCTTCATTGCCGAGGCTTGATGACAACGTCGGCGAGCAGCTAAGGCCAATATCAGGTCAACCGCCAGACCTGTCGAAACTCAAAGCGGGTTGTCCTTTCGCCCCGCGATGTCCGTATACCATCGAGCGATGTGTTCGCGAAACACCCTCTCTCGTTCCGACCGGGTCCGATCCCCGCGCACGAGTCGCATGCTGGCGCGCAAATGAGATTGGGGCATACCATGAACAATGAGCACAGTTCGCATCCGCTGCGGACCCATCCTACGAAGCCGATTATCAGCGTCCGAAACCTCAAAAAGTACTTTCCAGTCAAAAAGGGTCTCCTTATCAAGCGCGTAACTGGCTCGATCAAGGCAGTCGATGACGTTTCCTTCGATGTGCAAGCTGGCGAAACGCTTGGAGTGGTCGGTGAGAGCGGATGTGGAAAGTCGACTCTAGGACGCACATTGCTCAGACTCTACGAACCGACAGGCGGAGAGATCCTCATCGATGGGATCGATCTGGCTTCATTAAAGCCACAAGAGCTTGTGAAGCAGCGCAAGTCGATGCAGATGATTTTTCAAGATCCGTACGCATCTATCAATCCGCGACTGACCGTAGCAAGCATCATCGCTGAACCGCTCCGAATTCATCGCGGGCTGAGCGGTACAGAGACTAGGGACCGTGTCGCGGAGCTTATGAGACTGGTCGAGTTAAATCCCAAGTTCCTGAACCGATATCCGCACGAGTTTTCTGGTGGCCAGCGTCAGCGGATTGGCATAGCACGGGCACTTGCGCTCAACCCCAAGGTCGTTATTTGTGACGAACCCATTTCGGCGCTTGATGTGTCGATCCAAGCGCAAGTCATCAATTTGCTTGGAGAGCTGCAGCAGCGTTTAGGGTTGACCTATGTTTTCATTTCCCATGACCTCAGTATGGTGCGCCATATCAGTACTCGAATTGCCGTAATGTATCTTGGCCGCATCGTTGAGATTGCCGACCGTAAAAGTCTATTCGCTGCGCCGCGACATCCTTATTCACAGGCTCTCTTATCTGCTGTCTGTGTGCCGGATCCCAAGCGTTCAAACTCCAATGAAATAATCCTTGAAGGTGACCCACCGAACCCAGCACGTCCTCCGTCTGGGTGTCGTTTCAATACCCGCTGCCCGTTCGCTTTCGAACGCTGTTTGCGTGAGGAGCCGGAACTGACTCCACGGGCAGACGGGCACTTGGCGGCATGTCATCTCGAACGAACCACACTTGAGGACTTCAAGGGCCGCTTCAGTGAGTAGCCAACTATCATTACTTCGAAGGAATATCTAAATTGCCTGAGCATTTCGATCTCATCATCCATGGAGGCACTGTAGTAACTGCTGCCGACAGCGTGATCTACGATGTGGGCGTGCGAAACGGCAAGATTGCCACTTTGGGACATAACCTTGGGAATGCAGATTATAAGATTGACGCGACAGGCAAAATTGTCATGCCGGGAGGGATCGATAGCCACGTCCACATCGCGCAACCTTCGGGCGATGGTGTCGAGATGGCAGATGACTTCGAAAGCGCGACACGTTCGGCAGCCCTAGGCGAGACCACAATGGTGCAGACTGTACTTACACATGCCCATCTTCGTGACGGCGCAGATTATACACCGTATGAAGGAATGAAAATCACTGGCTGGCCCATCATAACGCTTGTGCGTGGCGTAGTCGTCGCTGCGGAAGGTGAAGTAGTCGGACAAATTGGTTATGGATCCTACATTTCGCGCAAGCGCTCTCCTCATGCATCTAGGGTAGCCGGATGACAGAAGTCGAAGAAATTCTCGACGACAGGAAACTTCATTCTTCTCACGCGTCGAATCTATCGAATCTCGCGTACAATGCGTTGTCTGACATGATCCGTGCGAAACAATTGCGCGGAGGTGATGTGATTGTCGAAGCTCGCCTAACCGAAGTTTTGGGCATTTCGCGTACGCCATTGAGAGAAGCTTTACAGCGCCTCGAGGGCGAAGGCCTTGTCGTCAAAGCTGGCGGGCGGTCATTCGTTGTTCGACAGGTTGACCTGCGGGAGTATCTGCATAGCCTCAAGGTCAGAGAACTTCTAGAAGCCGAAGCAGCGGCGCTCGCTACCGGGCACATCCCGACCGAAGCGTTAGCAGGAGTCCGCCGAGAGATCGAAGAGCTTCTCGACGCAACGGATTACCACACTCATGCTCATTGGCAGTCCGACGATAACCTTCACAATCTGTACATCGAGAACTGTAGAAACGATGTACTCTCGAAGATGATCCAAGGTCTGCGTGTCACAACGCGATTGTTCGAGATCGCGAGGCTTGCTGACCGCCTTGAACCAGACTCTGTCGAGCATCTTTCGATACTATCCGCTTTAGAGGCCGAGGACAGTAAGGGAGCACGCCGAGCTGTGGCGGCTCATATACGCAGCCTTGTCGCTTTTGCACTTGAGACAGTTCGCTAAATACAAGCAGATCAGCATTACTTCGATAGGTGAAAAAACAGCTAGGGTCACGAGCCAGATCTAGAGCAAAGTTTTGAGGGCGATCAATGTCGAAATCGACACCTAGTTTTACGCGCATCGAGGATCTTCCGACGCGACGCGTTTCTATCGAGGTCGATGGGAGGTCGGCAACAGCTTTCGAAGGTGAGCCCCTCGTGATTGCACTAGCTTCACTCGGAATGACACGGTTGAGGTCTAGTCCTAGAGCCAGCGCCCCAAGAGGAGGATTTTGTTTCATGGGCGTCTGCCAGGAATGTGTCGTGCACGTAGACGGCCGTCTGCTTCGTTCTTGCCTTACTCCGGTTGAAGCCGGAATGGTTGTCAGTCTGGGTAAAAACTCTTGAGAAGCGATCTAATAGTAATTGGAGCCGGTCCTGCTGGAGCGCATGCGGCGCTCGCAGCTTCCAAGCTCGGCCTTAGCGTCGTTCTAGTCGACGAACAGCTTCAGGCAGGTGGTCAAGTCTGGAGGGCACCATGGGAGGCCAGTGTACATGACGAAAGCCAGGAGCGAAAAGCTGGGGATCAATTGCGCTCAGCACTTAGTTCTTCGAACATTTCTTTGCGGTACGGCCGAACAGTTTGGTCGGTCGGAGGGAACTTTCGGGTTGATGCTATTGGCGCCGACGGTAACGAGACATTCGAAGCCCCCCGTCTAGTCTCGGCGATGGGAGCTTACGAACGCGTGGTCCCATTCCCGGGCTGGACGCTCCCAGGTGTTATCGGGTTGGCTGCTTCGACAGTAATTCTCAAGTCACACCGGGTGATTCCAGCAAGTCCCGTCGTCGTGGCGGGCTGCGGCCCACTTCTCTTCGCCGTCTCAGCTGGAATCATCAAGGCGGGCGGTCGGGTCGCAGCGATTGCTGACCTCGCTAGTGCTCGAGACTGGCTGGGAACCGCTCCGGCTTTGGCTTTGCGCCCCAGCATGATGACACAGGGTCTACAATGGGCTGCTCAGATAGCGAAGGCTCGAATTCCAGTCTTCTTTCAAAGTACAGTCTTGAGAGCTGAAGGCCATGAAGGTCTGGAAAAAGTCATTATCGGGCCCGTTTCAAGAACAGGATCTCCGAAACCAGTATCAGAAGCGTGTTTCCACGCCTCCTGTCTGATTGTTGGTCACGGCTTAGTTCCGGGAGCTGACATACCCAGGCTGTTGCGTGCGCATATAAGGTTCGACCGGGACTTAGGCGGCCATGTCCCAGTGTTGGACAGTTGCGGCCGTACCAGCATCGCCGGACTGTATGCAACAGGGGATGGCTCGGGCATCAGAGGAGCGGAGACTGCAGTTAGCCATGGGAAGCTCGTTGGATTAACTGCAGCCCAGGATGCAGGTCGGCCTCTCCCGTCGAGTTGGAAGAGTGAGGTTGATCAAGCTCATAAAAAAATTGCTCACGTTCGTTCGGCATCCATCGCGATGGCGAGATTGATGGCTTTGCGACCTGCGCAAGTCGACAGCATCCCCTCCGAGACGATTGTCTGCCGCTGCGAGGACGTTACAAGGGATGAGATCGACAAAGCAATCGATTGCGGTGCAAGAGACATCAATCAGTTAAAGCACTTTACTCGCTGTGGGATGGGCCCGTGCCAAGGTCGGATGTGTGGAGATGTCATTCAGGAACTCTGTGCTCTCAAGCTCTCCATTGATCGGCAGGCTGTCGGCCAGTGGACGGCGCGCCCTCCCCTGAGGGCCGTGTCGCTCTCTGACCTGATAGGCACATTCGAATATGATGACATCCCGATACCCAACCCGGCCCCTCTATGAGTCACGTTTTTGATCTCGCTGTTGTTGGGGGCGGCATACTAGGTGCCACCACTGCTTTGTTCTGCGCTCGGGGGGGAATGACAGTAGTATTGCTAGAGCGCGGCGCTCTTTGCCGCGAGGCGTCGGGGGTGAATGCGGGAACGCTCACAATGCAGATGACTCGCGTCGCTCTTATTCCATACGCCTTAAAAGCACATGGCATGTGGTCTACGGCGTCTCAATGGCTCGGGCACGACGTTGGTGTCCGCATCTGCGATGGTCTATCTCTAGCCTTTACCAAGGATGAGGCCGAAATTCTTTCGTTTCGCGCTGAGCGTCGACGGGAGGCTGGAGCTCCAATTTCCATCATCAGCGGCAAGGCCGCGAAGGAAGTTGAACCTGGAATATCTGATGGCGTTTTGTTGGCCGGCCACTGCAAAGTCGATGGTTTTGCCAATGCATACTTGACGGGGTTAGCCTATCAACGAGCGTTACATGAGGCTGATGTGTCACTTCTCGAGAATCGAGCCGTATCAGGCATCGAGGTCAGTGATTTAGGTTTTTCACTCGCAACGTCCACAGGCACAGTTCGCACGCGGCGGATCGTTCTAGCGGGAGGAGTTTGGATCGAGCCAATGCTTGCTTGGCTCGGAATACATCTGCCTATCAAAACGCTTGTTAACCAACTAGCCGTTACAGAGCGGGTGTCGCCTGTCATGCGGACAGTCGTTGGGATCGCTAGTGGACTGCTGTCCTTGAAGCAATACCCTCATGGCACCGTTGTGATAGGTGGCGGTTGGCAGGCTCTTGGAGATCGTGACGACGGTGGCACAGAATTGCTCCCGGATCGGGTGATCGGCAATGTGAGACTGGCTTGCCATGCGATACCTGATCTTGCGAATGCCCGTCTAGCCCGAGGCTGGGCGGGATTTGAAGCTGAAACCCGTGATGCACTGCCCGCAGTCGGACCCATTCCTGGCGTCCCGGGGGCGTTTGTGTGCGGAAGCATCCATTCTGGCTATACCAGCGGCCCATATCTTGCTCGTCTACTGGCTCAACGTATCCTCGACGACGAACCGGAGATGCCCCTATTTCCAATCGACCGACTGCTTGAACTCGAAACCTCACGCGGAGCCAACTGATGGACAACGTTGTGTTAGCTAAATTTCGAGGGATCCATGCCGCGACAGTCGTTCCATTCACTCAGGACTATAGGCTAGACGAGGCTGCGCTCTCGGATCATATTCGTCATGTGACAGCCACCCCTGGCATCAAGGGTTTGCTTGTCAATGGTCATGCCGGGGAAAATTTCCTTCTCGACCTGGAGGAAAAAAGAACAATCGTACGGATAGCTCGATCGTTGATACCTGACGGATGCACACTAGTGTCCGGTGTCAATCAGGAGTCATCAATCTCGGCGGCGCGCGAAGCAGTGGCTTTGGAGGATGAAGGCGCTGACGGCCTCCTGGTCTTTCCGCCTAATTCCTGGGCCCTGGGCCAAACTGATGATGCGATTGAACGGCACCACCATTATATCCGCGATGCTACGCATGGACCGCTGTTGATTTATGGGGCACCCATCAGTGCTGGCACGATGGCTTATGAGCCCAGCACATTGCTGATGCTAGCATCGATTCCAAGAATTGTTGGCATCAAAGAAGGAAGTTGGGAGGTGTCGCGCTATGAGGCGAATATGAGGCTGCTCAAAGCCGCGCGACCGGACTTTCTAGTTCTTGGTTCAGGTGATGAGCATCTGCTGACTAGTTATCTGATTGGGAGTGTCGGCAGTCAGGTGTCGCTTGCAGCCGTCATTCCTGAAATCGTTTGTGCCCTTTGGGATGCGGCTGAAATGAAGGATTGGAACGCTGCTCGAGCTATTCATGAGCAACTGTATCCACTGTCAGTGGCAGTTTACCGTGACCAGCCCTCGGGAAGAGCAACCTCTCGACTAAAGGCGTGTCTTAAAATTCTCGGACTCGTCTCGAATGATTTCGTTAGGCCCCCTCAGGCAGCAGCGACACAAGAGGAGTATCGACGTCTTGAGAGGGCGCTGCATGGACTAAAGCTCTAAAACGAAGCGATCTCACACACAGTATAAGATCACTCCAACGGTAATGTGAAACGCAACAGCTCGATCGTCGCCGTATGTGATTCCAACGTGAAGTGTATGTGGCTAAGCAAACAGCGATCGAGATCCGGAATCACTCAATTGAGGCGACCGCCTGTTTTTCCGTCAAATAAGTGAAGCTTCGTGGGATCTGGCATGACCCGGATCATGTCGCCTGGTCGGGCGGCGATGCGGTCCTTCAACACGCAGGTGATGGCGCTGGAATGGTCCGCGACGGGCTTGTCGCGCTCGCCCGCGGGCCGGACGATGATCTGGGTCTCCGACCCCGTGGGCTCGATCACCACCACTTCCACCGGCACGCCCTCGTCCGTCAGGCGGATATGCTCCGGCCGGATGCCGTAGACCATCGGGCGCCCGTCCGAGGCGGCCGGAGCAGCCGCCAGCGGGAAGGTCTGCCCGCTCTCGGCCTTGAAGCCGTTGGAGCCGACATTGCCCTTGATGAAGTTCATGGCGGGCGACCCGATGAAGCCCGCCACGAACAGGTTGGCGGGCCGGTCGTAGAGCTCCAGCGGCGCTCCCATCTGCTCGACGATCCCGTCATGCATGACCACGATCTTGTCCGCCATGGTCATGGCCTCGATCTGGTCGTGGGTCACATAGATCGTCGTGGTCTTCAGGCGCTGGTGCAGCGCCTTGATCTCGGCCCGCATGGCCACGCGCAGCTTGGCGTCGAGGTTGGACAGGGGCTCGTCGAACAGGAACACCTGCGGATCGCGCACGATGGCCCGGCCCATGGCCACGCGCTGGCGCTGACCGCCCGAGAGCTGGCGCGGAAACCGCTCCAGCAGGGGCTTGAGGCCTAAGATCTCGGCCGCCCTGGCCACGCGCTCGTCGATCTCTCCTTGAGGCGAGCGCTTGAGCTTGAGCGAGAACGCCATGTTCTGGGCGACCGTCATGTGCGGGTAGAGCGCGTAATTCTGGAACACCATGGCGATGTCCCGGTCTTTCGGCGGCACGTTGTTGACCACCCGCGATCCGATGCGGATCTCGCCGCCCGAGATATCCTCGAGCCCGGCGATCATGCGAAGCAACGTGGACTTGCCGCAGCCCGAGGGACCCACCAGGATCACGAACTCCCCATCCTGGATGTCAATCGACACACCCTTGATGATCGGAGCCAAGCCAAAGGACTTTGTTACGTGTCTTATTTCGACGGAACTCATTGCTCTCTCCAAGATCGTTTCAGTCGCGAAAGCTTCTAAGCAACGGCTTTCGCGCCGCTATGATCTCGCATCGACACGCGTCTTCCCTCTTTGGCTGAGATATAAGCGTGCTCCGCAATCTCGACCGTTCGCAGCCCATCCTCGCCGACCGTCACGGGTTGGCGCCCCTCTCTGATGCAATCGACGAAGTGCTGCAGCATGAGCCCGAAGGCGGGAACGGGTTCGGTCACGGGGAGATCGACCCACCCTAGATTCGCGAGGGGCCCCGTTTCGGTGCAGTACTGCACTACAACTCGTCCAGGGTGCGATAGCGTGACGATGACACTGCCGACTGTGCCGTAGACCTCGAGTCTCTCGAGGGTGACGCCAGGAGGCGCAACGGTGGTGAAGCTGTAATACCCTTGCCCGACCACGCCGTTTGCGAATCCGAGATTGACGATCGCATTGTCCTCGAGCGCATCTGAGACGCCATTCGAATTCGTCATTTCCGCTGAAACATAATCCACTTCGGCGCCCACCAGCCAGCGCATGACATCGAAGTGATGCACGCCAAGGTCGGCCAGAGGCCCACCACCTGCTTTGGCGCGATCGTTGAACCAGTTCGATGCCGGCACGTAGTATTTTCCGATGCCCGAATGAGAGAACTGAGTTCTAATGCTGACCACCCTTCCAAGAGCGCCATCGTCGATCAGCTTTCGCACCGCCGCGTAGTAAGGCCAAAAGCGCTTCACGAATGCCGCCATGAGCGTTACGTTGTTCTCCTTCGCTGCATCGATCATGCGGCTCGCTTCATCGGTCGTCAGCGCCAGCGGCTTTTGGCACAAAACGTGTTTACCTGCCCGCGCTGCCGCGATGGTTTGAGGGGCATGCAGGAAGTTCGGCGTGAGAACGAAAACGGCATCGACATCCGGGTCATTCAAGAGGGCGCTTTCTTCGGCATACCCCCGCTCGACCCCAAAGCGTTCTTTGAAGTGCTCGACGCGCCCGCCATTGATATCCGAAGCGGCCACCAAGCGGGCGTTCCGCATATGAGGATGCCAGGCCTTGATCATGCGTTCGGCAATCGTCCCACACCCGATGATGCCGATGCCAAGTTTATCGCTTTTCATTGTGTCATCCAATCCTAGTTTGGTCTCATCCTTTGATCGCGCCGGCGGTCAGACCGCTGATCAGACGGCGCTGAAAGATCAATGCGAGTAAGACGGGGGGAAGCGAGACAATGATCCCGCCGGTCATGATCATTCCGTACTTGATTTGGTCTTGAGTGCTGAACTCGGCGATCATCGCCGGCACGGTCTTATTGGCAGGATCGTTGACGAGCACGAGCACATAGAGAAACTCGTTCCACGTTGTTATGAACACGAGAATACCAGTCGCTATCAGACCTGGGACAACGATTGGCAGAACCACTCGGAACAGGGCACCCATCCTGGAGCAGCCGTCGATTCTTGCGGCGTCCTCGAGCTCACGCGGGATGGTGCGAAAATACCCGTTCATCACCCAAACCACATAGGTGACGGAGAGAGCCGCGTAGACAAGAATCAACCCGGACAGCTGATTCAACAGGCCGATCTTCCGAAGCAAAATGTAGAGCGGTATCACCGTCGCGATGGGCGGCAGCATGTGAACCATCACGGTCAGCGCCATCAGGTATCGGCTGAATGAGAACCGCAATCTCGCATAAGCGTAAGCGGCGGTAGTTCCGATCGTGAGGCCAACAATGGTCGTAATCCCGCAGACGATCACGCTGTTCAGTAGAGCCGAACGGAAGAGCCTTGCCGGTCGCGCTGTCTCTTCGTCGATGTCGCCGAGGCTCCCGATTCCCAACAATTGCCAAAAGCGCTCGAAGGAGATCGTTCGCGGAAACCATACTGGTGGAAAGGAGAAGAGGTCCCGTTGCTCCGAAACACTAGAAACCAGCATCCAGTAGAACGGAGCCAGAGTCCACAGGACGATCGCCGAGACTGCAG
The DNA here is from genome assembly GCF_016892705.1 of Microvirga pudoricolor. Lineage (GTDB taxonomy): Bacteria > Pseudomonadota > Alphaproteobacteria > Rhizobiales > Beijerinckiaceae > Microvirga > Microvirga pudoricolor. The sequence continues at coordinate 137,653 of NZ_JAFEMB010000007.1, read as the reverse complement.
CATACAGAGCAACCCGTTGAAGGTGCGTCGAGCGAGTTACGATCATGTTTGCCTCAATCGAATGCACGCGTGCGGAGCAGACGTAGGTACGCCAGAGAGATCAGGGCGACCGAGAACACGATGATGTTCGCTGCGGCCGCTCCCGCTCCGAAATTCAGATTCCGGAAGGCTTCCAGATAGGCATAGTATCCGATAACCGTGGTCGATCCGGCCGGTCCGCCGGCCGTCATCAGGAAGATGATGTCGAAGACACGGAAGGTTTCCATCGTCCTCAGCACGAGAACGACGACCATGGTCGGTTTCAGGAAAGGCAATGTTACGTGGACGAAGCGCTTCCAGAAGCCTGCTCCATCCACGGCTGCGGCCTGGTGCAGCTCATCGGGTACGGTTTGAAGCGCTGCCAGGAACATGATGACGTAGAGCGGAAGCGTCTTCCAAGTATCGGCAAGAATGACCATATTCATCGCCAGATACGGGCTTCCGAGCCACTGTACGTTTTGGTCGATGAGGCCTACGAGATTAAGAAGGCCGTTAAGGGCACCGAACTGCGGATGGTATATCCATTGCCAGAGCACGGCGTTGACAACCGTCGGCACCGCCCATGGAAGAAGCACGAGGGCGCGGACGAATGTCCGTCCCCGGAAAGGTGTGTTCAGGACCAGAGCGATGGAAATTCCAAGCACCATCTGAATCACAAGCGACGCGACCGTGAAATAGAGAGTTCGGCCCAGAGATGCTTGGAAGTTTGGATTGGTCAGGAGTGCAACGTAGTTGTCGGTTCCAACGTAACGGGCCACGGGCGACAGCACGCTGACCTTGAAACCGCTAAGCCACAACGAATAGGCCAGGGGATAGAGTTTAATCCCAAGGATGATGAGCAGGCTTGGTAGGACCAGGAGCCATGCAAGCGTCGTCTCGTTCGGTTCCGTGAAGCCTGGCCGCCGTGCGGCTCCCGGCGTCTGACCGGCACGTTCGGCGAGATCTATCGAAGTCATGTTGCCAGCCCTGTCGCGACACTACAGCATTCGAAAAGGGGCAGCGGAACGACGCTGCCCCGACGCATCAGAGCTTCGCCATCTCGGTCGCTGCCTGATCCAGGGCTGCTTGAGGCGAGACTTGGCCGCTCAGAGCCTTATGGATCTGAAGTTGCAGCACACCTGAGAGTTCAGCGTAGTTTTGGATGTTCGGGCGCCAGGTCGCATACTCGAATTGGCGCTCCATCTGCGAAATATAAGGATACTCCTTGACGACGGCCGGGTTCGTATAGAGTTCCTTCCAGACCGGTACATTGCTTCGGATCTTGAAGATCTCGATCTGGCGCGTCCGATCGGTTGCGAACTGGATCAGGTCCCACGCCCAGTCTGCCGCCTTCGTGGTCGCGGTAACGCCGAAGCCAGATCCTCCCACGACCGACGTGCTGGTGGTTCCGGCCGATGCGAAGCCTGGAACGAGATCGAGCTTGACCTTGTCGACGACCTTGGAGTTCTTCGGGTTATTGAGCGCCCCCAGAGCGAACGACCAGCTCATGAGAAACGCGTGTTCGCCTGCGCTGAAACTGTCCACCACCTGCCTGTCGCTCAAGCTGATCGAGGACGGGTCCGCCCCTCCCGACTTGAGCTGATCGACCATGAATTCCAGCGCTTTGACGCCTGGTCCCTGGTTGACGATCCATTTGCCGCCGTCGTCGATCAGTTTGCCACCAAGGCCGTTCACCAAGGCGACGTAGTCGCAAATCAGACCTTCGGATTGTTGCCAGCCCCAGATGGTCCCATGCTTGACGAGCTTCTTGTCCTTCAGGTCCTGAGAGATCTTGGCTGCCTCTTCCCAAGTGCGGGGTGGCGTGTTGTATCCGCCAGCCTTGAGAATGTCGGCATTGTAATAGAAAAACTTAGCCTCGTTGCTGATCGGCATCGAGTAGACCTTGCCGTCGATCGTCCGTTGATCGATGCTGACTGGGACGAGATCCTTTGTGGCTGAGCCCACGAAGCCGTTCAGGGGCTGAAGGAAGCCGGCCTGCACGAAGCCTGCGGTCCAAATGCTGTCGACGATGACGATGTCGGTGGCGGATCCGCCGGCGAGTGCTGTCACGATCTTGGTATATGTCGTGTCGTAGCTCTGGCTGATTACTTCGACGGGAATGCCGGTCTGCTTAGTCCATTCCTTCGCGAATGCTTCGAGCGCCGGACCGTAGGTGCTGGTCACGATGGCGACGAGCTTGCTTGGCTTGGGAGATGTCGGCGCCGCCCAGGCTCTGCTTGAATGCAGCCCCATGCCGACCGATCCAGCGAGTGCAGATGCGGAAACCAAAAACTGGCGTCTTGTGACCATCATTTCCTCCTTGTTTCTGTTTCGGCCTGTTTGGGCTCTTCTTTTTTCTTGCGACAATGCTCTCAGTCAGGGTGCGATCGTGTGCTCCTCGAGAATGCGTTCGATGTAATCCTTCGACTGGCCCGCTACGCCAAGGTAGTCCTCGAAACCGCTGTACTCGAACGACAGGAAGCCGTCGTATCCGACTTCCCTGAGCGTCTGGATCAGACCGCGCATATCGATGATGCCCTGTCCGACTGGGGCCCCGTAGAACAGAAGACCATCTGAATCCCTGAGATGAACGTGGCCGATCCGGTCCTTCAACTTATAGACCGACATTGGCAGGTATTCGCGCTGGATGAAGTGCCACGACGTGTCGAAATTGATGACGAGGGCCTTGCTCGGGATCCGATCGAACAGACGCAGCATGGCATCCGTGCCGGATACGATGACGTGAGCGTGCCCCTCGAGCGCGAACTTGATGCCTTTTTCTTCGCAGTATCTCGTCACTTGGGCGAGAGAATCCACATAGTTTTCCCATATGGCATCCGCGTCGAAGGGCTGCGGGATTTTCATCACCATCTTGGGAGATGGTGTGCTCATCATGCCTCTACCGATCGGGTGAATGTATGAGGGAGGATATGGGTGCGGGCACGTCAGGCCGACGGGCCAATGAGCGACGAGATTGACAATGCCGCAACCAAGCTTCCCGCAGACATCGGCGGCGCGAAAAAAGGCCTTGAGGCCTTGTTCCTTCTCGCTCGGATCGAGGCTCGCCATCCCCTCGCATGCCGTGGAATAGAGAGCGAACTGACTGATGACGAGATCGTTATTTTCGGCCTGAGCCCGTAAGGCGGCACAGCGTTCGTCCGTGTAATAGTCATTGAGCTCCGCGAGGTCCATCGCTATGAGCTCGAGTCCCTCGAAGCCTAACTTCCCGGCGTTCTCGATCGCCTCGTGGTACGGAGCCTTGCGCACCTTTTGCAAGGCAGCCGCGTGACAACCGATCTTCATGGGCGCATTCCTCCGTCACATAATCTTTTATTTTGGAAACGCTGCTCCTGTGAGTGGGTTTGCAGGAACAGCGTTACCAACTGGCTTGATTAACGATTTCATCGGCCCCGTGCCGTGACAAACGAGAATTCGTAACTCGACGCATTACTAAAAGTTATGTATATTCACATATGGTTCGTGTTCTTCCGCCTCTTAATGCCCTGAGAGCCTTCGAAGCCTCGGCACGTCTATCGAGCATGTCGCGTGCCGCAGCGGAACTTCACGTCACTCAAGCAGCCGTCAGTAAACAGATAAGAACCTTGGAAGAAGCACTCAATCTAAGATTGTTTGCTCGCTTGCCTCGCCTCATTCAACTAACCGAGGACGGAGAGCGTTATTTTCAGGTCGTGACGCGCGTTCTCGATCAATTGGAGAATGGGACGCGTGAGCTATCCTCACCGGCGTCTCGACCGGTCGTTCGATTTTCTGGTTACTATGGATTCAACATGCATTGGCTTCTGCCCAAACTGGCGGAGTTTAAAGCGCAGCATCCACGGATCGAAGTGCAGTTGATTACAACCTCAAGCGAGTCAGTCGACTTCCGACGCAATGAATTCGATTGTGCTTTTCGAACTGGTCATGGGGAATGGTCAGACTGCAATGCAGAACTTATAGCCCCGATCAAGTTTCGCCCAGCCTGCAGCCCTACCATCAAGGCAAAGATTCAGCGCCCAAGAGACCTGTTGAACCAAACACTGATTTTATCTCGTGGTAGCCCAAATGTTTGGAAGAAATGGCTCGACCTAGTGGGTCTGACTGACGCCGACGCTAAAAGCGTTCTCGAACTCGATAATGCAGCGTTGGCTTATCAGGCCGCAGTTCAAGGAGTTGGTATAGCGATTGTCGACTGCTTGGTAGTGAAAGATCATGTTGAATCAGGAAGACTAATCTATCCGTTCCCTCAAGTATACTCCGATCCACGCTCCTATTATTTTCTCTGGAGAGAACAAGCCAAAAGTGCATCTTTGATCATTTTTCGAGAATGGTTGTTTAAGAGCGTCGAAAAAGATTTATACCAAGTAGAGCAGCTTCATAGATCACTTTAGACACGCGAAGACGCAGTTGGCTCGCAATTCCAATATTTCATAGATCGACAGGCGTTCGGAACCATCGAAGCCTGCATTCTTTTACAATTCTTCGCAATGATGAACTGTCTGAGCAAAGGATGTTTCTGTCTCTACACTGGCCATAAGACAGAAATTAATTGCAAAACTTTCCGAGACACTTCCTGCGCCGAAGACTCGTCACATCACAATTCATGACAAGGTCTTTTATCTTAACGACAAAGAGACGCTATAAGAGAACGCCCTAACCTTGCTCAATACGTAAGCAGTTCGCTCTCTATCGGCGCGAAATCTGGTGAAGGTGGTAGCGGAGGAGAGATTTGAACTCCCGACACAAGGATTATGATTCCTCTGCTCTAACCAACTGAGCTACTCCGCCCCAAGATGCGGGGCGAACCCCACGTCAGGCAAAGGCGATATAGGGAAGGTTGGCCGGGGGTGTCAAGGCGATGTACGGGCTCCCGGGACTGAATATTCAGGCGAGAGGAATCGGACGGGTGCCGAGAGACTGCGCCAACCGGAGGAGGTAGCCGTCCGGGTCCTGGACGAGGAACTGGCGCTGGCCGGTCTCATGCCGGTCCACTCGATACCATCGGGCCTCCGGCGCCATGTAGAGCGGCCAATCCTTGGCCTCCAGCCGGGCCAGGATCGCATCCAGATCCGCCACGGCGATCTCGAAGTTGATCCCACGGCCCAGAGGATGGTCCAAGGGCCCCGTTTCCCAGGTGCGGGCAGCCTTGTCTCGCTGCTCAAGCATCAGAACCGCGCCGTCGAGGTCGATGGAGGCAAAACCGTGCTCCGGCCGCTCATAGACTACCCGGAAGCCCAGCGCATCGCGCCAGAACCCTAGGCTGGCCTCGAGATCGGTCACAAGAAGCTCGGGCACCAGCCTCGGGCGCCGCGAGTCGCTCAAGCCCGCTTCCTGATCCGCATGAGCTTGAAGAAGCCGCCCGGGAAGAGTGGCGAGAGCTCCACCACGTCCATGAAGCCCGTCGACCGGGCCCAGGCCTCGACCCTGGAAGCTTTGAATGATGAGCTCCAGCCGATGGCCTTCGCCAAGGGCGCCGCAAGCTCCTCCGCCTTCGCCAGGGGGCCGCCCGGCTGGCCAAAATGGTTCGCAAGCACGATCTCACCGCCCGGTCTCAAGACACGGGCGAACTCGGACAGGGCCTTTTCGGGCTCCGGCACCAGGGTGATGATGAACTGCGCCGTGACGGCATCGAAGCTCTCGTCCGGAAACTCAAGCTTCGTGGCATCGCCGACCCGGAGGCTCTTGACGTGGCTCAGGCCGTTCTTGTCCACTTTGCCTTGCGCCCGGCGCAGCATGTCCTCGGACAGGTCGATCCCGTAGACCTCCGCGTGGCGCGGGTAGTAGCCCAGGGAGAGGCCCGTTCCCACGCCCGCTTCCAACACGCGTGGACCGCAAGCGACGGCCGCGTTGACCGCCGCACGAGCGGCCGGTTCGGTCAGCTTGTCGTAAACGAGGTCGTAGACCGGGGCCCAGCGCGCGTAAGCCTTGCGCATCAGAGCCGTGGTCGATCCATCCGTGGTGGAAGCCGTCATGAAAAGTCCTTGGTCGAGCCTCAGGCCGCCGCTGGCGTCGCCTGAGCCTCATTGCGGGCGATGGTGCCGCCGCCAAGCACGCGGGCCCGGGGCGCATCGCTCTCATAGATGACACAAGCTTGGCCGGGAGACACCCCATCTTCCGCCGATAACAGCTCGACCGTAGCTCCTGTTCCGAAGGGACGCAGGATCGCCGGGCGCGGCTCGCGGGTGGAGCGCACCCGCACGGCCACCTCCATTCCAGCCTCGCCCAAGGCGTCCAGGGGCCGGTCACCGAGCCAGTTGATGTCGGTGATGCGCACCTCGCGGGTCGCCAGGGCCTCGCGGGGGCCGACAACGACCCGGGCCGAGGACGCCTCCAGGCGCACCACGTAGAGCGGCTCGCCCACGGAAAGGCCCAAGCCCTTGCGCTGCCCCACCGTGTAGTGAACGATGCCGCTGTGCCGCCCCAGGACACGCCCGTCCACATGGACGATCTCGCCGCCATGGACGGCGCCGGGCTTGAGGCGCTCGATCACGTCGCTGTAGCGCCCCTGCGTCACGAAGCAGATGTCCTGGCTGTCGGCCTTGTCGGCGACCGTCAGGCCGAACTCGCGGGCGAGCGCCCGGGTGTCGTCCTTGGGCAGCTCACCCAGGGGGAAGCGCAGCAGGTCGAGCTGCTCGGGCGTGGTGGCATAAAGGAAATAGCTCTGGTCCCGGTCGGGGTCTGCCGCGCGGTGCAGGGCCCGTCGGCCGTCGGCCAGGCGGCGGCTCGCCACGTAATGGCCAGTCGCCAGGATGTCGGCGCCGAGGTCCCGGGCGGTCTCTAGGAGATCCCGGAACTTGATGGAGCGGTTGCACTCCACGCAGGGGATCGGGGTCTCGCCGTTGAGATAGCTCTGGGTGAAGCGGTCGATCACAGCCTCCCGGAACCGGGCTTCGTAATCGAGCACGTAATGCGGAATGCCGATGGATTCCGCGACCCGCCGGGCGTCGTAGATATCCTGGCCGGCGCAGCAGGCCCCCTTGCGATGGGCCATCTCGCCCTGATCGTAGAGCTGGAGCGTGATGCCGATGACGTCGTAGCCGTCGCGCTTCAGGAGCGCGGCCACCACGGACGAGTCGACGCCGCCCGACATGGCGACCACGACCCGCGTCTTCGACGGATCGGTGGGAAGATCGAGTGAATTCAGCATGGTTCCATCCAGAAGCGCCGTTCAAGGCGGCGCACGGGAGTGGGTGAAGCGGGTGTTATAACCATTGCGGCGGGGATGTTCCAGGGTTTCCCGCGAAAAGACCCAGCTTGGATGGACGATGGAACGGGCGTGCGCCTCAGGGCTTGATCCTGGACCATCAGAAGCGGACGAGCGCCATGACATCGGACGAGATCGAAGAACTGAAGACCGCCCGAGAGGGGCTCGTGAAACGGAGGCGGGAGATGGCCCGCCAGATCGGCGCCGCCCCCCTGCCCTCCGTCGAGATGGCCGACGAGCTGACTCGCGTCCTGCATGCCATCGAGGCCGTCGACCGCGCCCTGAACGAAGCCGGGCATCCCTACATGAGCCAAGGCATCCTCGCGGAGTTTCAAGGCTGAGGCTCTTTCTTCGTCGCCTCCCGCCGGCGCTTGGGCTATGACGCCCCGAACCGATAGGGGCGCGTACGCACGATGTTGGACGACCAGAACCTCCTGGCCACGCAATTCCTGACCCTTTGGGCCATGCTGGACCCGATCAGCCACCTATCGCTGTTTCTCGGCGCCACATCCGAACTGGGCGCGCAGGAACGCCGCCGGGCGGCCCTCATCGGGGTTCCGGTCGCCTTCTGCATCCTGGTGTTCTTCGGGCTCGCCGGACAGGCTCTGCTCCATGCGATGGGCATCTCGCTGATCTCCTTCCAGATCGCGGGCGGCATTATCCTCCTCGTCTTTTCCCTGCACATGGTCCTGGGCGACCCACCGGCCGCCAAGGCTGCACTGGCCGATCGGGGCGGCCGGGCCATGGACGTCGCGATTTATCCCCTGGCGACGCCCATCGTCGCCGGACCGGGCGCCATGCTGGCGATCATCATCCTGACGGACAACAACCGCTTCACCTTCGAGCACCAAGCCGTGACCCTGGGCGTCCTGGCCGTGGTGCTCTCGCTCCTTCTGGCCATCTTTCTGCTGGGCGAAAAGATCGTAGGCGTCATCGGCCAGGGTGGCACCAACGTGCTCCGGCGCATCATGGGCGTGATCCTGGCCGCCCTCTCCGTGAACCTCATTCTTACCGCGGCGTCCCAATGGCTCGGATTGCCGGAAATCTAACGATCCCAATGCCTTACGCGAAAGCGCTGAGCAAATCGTTAACCATTGCGGCCGAACCAAGGCACATTTTGGGCAGCCATATTTGGGCTTAGGAAAACATTAAGCGCCATCGCTTACACATATCCGCGACAAGGTCGTTGAATTTTTGTGTGAGCGTATCATGACCGAACCCCACCGCCCGAGGGTCAAGTATGTCATCGGGCCCGACGGCAGTCCTCTGACGATTGCCGACTTACCGCCATCCAGCACCCGCCGCTGGGTCATCCGCCGCAAGGCAGAGGTTGTCGCCGCCGTTCGCGGTGGCCTCCTGAGCCTCGAGGAAGCCTGTCAGCGCTACACGCTGACCACGGAAGAGTTCCTCAGCTGGCAGATCTCCATCGACCAGCATGGTCTCGCCGGCTTGCGCACGACGCGCATCCAGCAATATCGCCAATAGGCATTTCCGAGCGAAGACAAGGCGCGGCTCGCAAGAGCGGCGCCTTTTTGCGTGCCTGCACGAATTGTTAAGACCTCGCTAACCATACTGGCGCCGAACAACGGATTCGGCAGGTTTTTCGAACGTGAACGCAGCTTTTGACGCCGCTCCCCTCCACCGACCGGTCGCGGGCCGCAAACCTCCGGCTCCGGCCCATCTGCAGGACGAGGCCGTGCGCGAGTTGGTGGGACACAGTCTGGCCGAGGTCGAGCGGCGGCTCATCATGGGCACCCTGGACCGGTGCCTCGGCAACCGCACCCACGCGGCGCGAACCCTCGGGATCTCGATCAGGACCCTGCGCAACAAGCTCAACGAATACGCGGAGGCGGGATTCCAGGTTCCACAGGCGGGGCTCGCCCGCTAGGCGTGGCGCTTGCGCAGCCAGAGGCTCGTCTCATAGGCCCCGGATGGCGGCTCGATCACGGCCGGAAGGTCCAAGCGACCGTTCGCGCCCAGCGTGGCCGCCACATAATGGCTCGCGAAGACCACCTCGTACCCGCCGCCTTGGATCAGCGCCCCGGCCAACGATTGCTCGTTATAGCCCCGCCAGGCCCAGTCCTTGGGATACGCGTCCGGCAGGGTGATGTCGTGGATGTGGACGAGGGTCCCGGGCGCGAGGCGGGGCAGAACGTCAAGGAAGAGCCTGTCCACGTCCGTGCCCGGCATGGCGATGTGACTGGAATCGATGAACAGGACGTCGCCCGCCTCCAGCCCTGCGAACAGGCCTGGATCGGCCTCCTGCAGCAGCGCCGGAATATGCCGCACTCTGAGGCGAGCGAGCGTGGCGCGGGGCGCGGGGTCGATGCAGGTGAAATCCGTCGCCAGGCCGCCATCCGCCACGGCTTGCGCCATGAAACGGGTGGAGTGGCCGGATCCGATCTCCACGATCCGGCGCGGCCGCTCCCGCCGCACGATGGCGTAGGCCGCGGCTGCATCGAGACCCGGGAACCAATCCTGATCGAACCGGGCCGGTCCGCGCTCGGAGATTGTTCGCAAAGCCTCTTCATGACGCCGGATCTCGGCCAGCACAGCCTCGAAGGAAGGGCCCGCCGCCTCGAAGATGGGCCGCAGGGCCGGATAGCCCCTTCCGGCATCGATACCCTGAGCATAGCGGTATGGGATGAAGAACCCCCGTGCCTTCGGGCCCAGCAGGGTCGAGAGCCCGAAGGCGAGCCGCCGCCAGTGGACGCGCATGGGCTCAGATCAGGGGCGGTGTCGGCGGCACGGGATCGCCCGGCTTTCCGCGCTGGCGCCAGGCTTGGGACAAGCGGGAGCGCTCGAACATGAGGATCACCACGAGCGAGAGCGCGAAGGGGATCAGCAGGTAGAACAGCCGGAAGATGATGAGGGCCGCCAGCACGTCCGCCTTGGGGATGTCCGGCATGGCGGTGAGGAAGACCAGTTCGAACACGCCGAGGCCTCCGGGCGCGTGGCTCACGAGGGCGGCGGAGAAGGAAGCCAGGAACACCGCCAGCACGACGATGAAGCTCGGTTCCAGATGGGCCGGCATGATGAAATAGATGATGCCCGCCGCTCCCAGCAGCTCCAGGGGCGCCGCCACGAGCTGCCGCCCCATGATGGCCGGGCGGGGATATTCGAGCTTCGCCTTGCGGATATTGAGGGGCGGCAGGCGCAGGATGGACCCTGCCGCGTAAAGGACCACGATGCCGAGCAGGATGATGCCCACCGTACGGGCCGTCGCCGGGTTCGTGAGCGCCGCGGGCAGAAGATCTTCGAGCCGGTGAAGCAGGGTCGGGTCGAGGGTCAGCACGATACCGCCGAGCAGGATGGTGCCGAGTCCGAACGTGAACGAACACAGGGCGACGAGCACGGCGATCTGGGCTGCGCTGAGACCCTTGGACGAATAGGCCCGATAGCGCACCAAGGCGCCGGAGAACACCGAAGCGCCGATATTGTGCGAGAGCGCGTAGGTGGTGAACGAGGTCACCGATACGAAGAACCACGAGATGTGGCGGACCCCCAGGTGCAGCAGCGCGATCCGGTCGTACCAGGCGAGCGCCGCATAGGCCACGAGGGTGGACAGGGCAGCATAGACGTAGCGCTCGGTCGGCACGGCCTTCAGGCTGTCCCACACGTCGTCCAGGGACAGCCCCCTGAGCTCCCGGTACAGAAGCCAACCCGACACGACGACCGCTAGAAGCCCGATGATCGGCCACAGGAACTCACGCACATTTTTCATCGGGGCGGTCGGTCTCCTCCTGAGGGACCTTCTGTGTGCCCCACAACACCTTGCTCCGCAAGGGCCTCGGAACGCGGCGGGGCGACACAATCGGGGGCCCTCCGCACAACAGCCCGTGAGGTGGAAGCGCCGGAGCGCGAGCTCCGGCGCGGCGTGGGATCACGGAGCGTGCTTCTTCAACCAGCCCCGGAGGAAGGCGATCTCCTTTTCCTGGGCTGCCACGACCTCCTGGGCCAGCTTCCTCAGTGCGGGATCCTTGCCGTGCTGGAGCTCGATCCTGGCCATGTCCAAGGCCCCCTGGTGGTGAGGGATCATGCTGCGGGCGAAGTCGAGGTCCGGGTTGCCCGAATAGGCGATGGCCATGTCCCGATGCATGCGGGTGTTGGCGGCCTCGAAGGCTGTCCTGGCCTGATCTCCGGCCTCGTTTGCGGCCTGAGCGGCGCCCGGGGACGCGGGCGCGTGGCCGGCATGGGGATTGGCGCTCTGGGCACAGGCGAGGCTGGCCCAGCCGAACAGCGTTGCGGCCGCCAGAAGTGCGACGATCTTCATGAATCGATCCTTTCGATGAAAACGGGATTGTCGGTCGGGACGATCACCCCCGTCGCGGCGGCGGGTGCTCGGGGTCGCGCACGACGGACGCGAAGACGTCAGGCGCGTCAGTCATCCTCGGCCGGTCTGGCGGCGCCATGACGAGCGCCGGAGGATGGGACAGGAGGGAAACGCACCAGGACCCGCAGCAGGGCCGGAAGGCGTCAGCCGCCTCCCCTGGGGTCACGCCATGACCGTCCGAGTGGCCGACCGAGTGGCCGACCGAGTGGCCGACCGAGTGGCCGACTTGGAGACCGTGCGCCATGGGCGCCCCCGCGCAATCCCGCGCGGCCAGGACCGCCGCCGCATGGGGGGCGACCGCGAACCCGAAGACCAGCAGGAGAATCCATGCCCCCCGGCGCAGCACGAGCCCCGCCCATGGTCGTTCAGATTTTCGTCTCATGGGGGCATTGCCCTCCGGCCGGGGCCGTGAAAGATCGGCGTTCAGCAACAGACATTCGAAAGCTGTGGTCGAAAGATGGCGCGCGAACCGATTTCCCTGAACCTGAACGGCTACACGGATCTGCCGGGCGGCAAGGTGGCGACGATCGTGACCTATCTGGAGATGCTCGAGCGCCCGCGGCTAAAGCGCCTTCCCCGGCCGACCGGATGGCGCCTCTTGCGCCTCAACGGCGACATGGCGCGTTACCGCCGCCTGTTCGCTCGGGTCGGCGAGCCCTGGCTGTGGTTCAGCCGGGCCGTGATGCCGGACGAGTCACTCGCTGGAATCCTACGGGATCCGGGGGTCGAGGCCTTCGCGCTCCATGACGGCCGGGAGGATCTGGGCCTACTCGAGCTGGATTTCCGCCCCCGCGGCGAGGTGGAGCTCGGCTATTTCGGTCTCGTGCCGGAGGCCATCGGCCAGGGTGCGGGCCGCTGGCTCATGAACGAGGCGATCCGTCGGGCCTTCGCCAGGCCGGTTCGCCGGTTCTACGTGCATACCTGCACCCTGGACAGCCCGGCCGCCCTGCCCTTCTACATCCGCTCGGGCTTCAAGCCCTACCGCCAGGCGATCGAGGTGGCGGACGATCCGCGGCTGACCGGGCATCTGCCCCCGCATGCGGGACCTCACGTGCCGATCCTGGCCGCCGCTCGAACGACAGGAACGCGCCGGGCGGCGCGTCCTCGCAGGGGACAGATCGGAAAAAAGGCGTCAATCTCCGGCTAGGCGGACGCTCTCATGGTGCGCGGGTGGATCGCCTGTCCGATCATGGACGGATCACGCACGACCTCGGCGCGCTCGCTGGCCCGCTCCCGGTCCTCCAGGCTCTCGGCCTTCTTCAGCTCCTCGAAGGCTTCGCCGAGCTCCGCCTTGGCGTCGTCGAGCTGGGCGTAAAGGTTTTGAGCCGACTGGCGAAGGTTGTCCCGCCGCTGGGCGGCGGCCCTCGCGTAGGTCGGGTAGGCGAAATGGGCGGGGTCCGAGATCCCGGCCTTCTGCTCCTCCGCCTGGATCTCGCGATCGAGATCGGCCGCCATGCGGTCGAACTCGGAGATCATCATCTCGATCTGGGCCACACGCCGACGCTTTTCGTCGACCTGGAAGCGCTTGAGGCGGATGAGCGTGTCCCGCGACTTCATACTGATAAACTCCACACGTCGCCAATTGGGTGGCCCGCCGGATCGCTCAGTCATCCGCCAGGCCTGCGTCACCATCGCCCATGGAAGTTGACCGATTGTTACCGCACAAGGGTCCCAGGGCCGTCGCGGGAAAATTTTCTTCCGGATCCGGAACAATTCGAGCCTTCGGGGCCGATCCGGGCCGCAGCCGTTAACGATTCGCTTACCGATTTCCTTAACACTGGCGTCTGCCGGGAAAAGCACCCCTGCGGTGTTTTGCGCGGCGCATTCGGAGGCTTCACGCGAGAAGCTTTTCCACAAGGAAATCAGAGACGGAATCGTGGCCCTGGAATCACATCGCGACTCGCTCCCCCTCCGAGCTGACGAAAGTCGGTCGTTAAGAGCTTGCGCGGCTGAATCAGGGTTTGTTAACCATTCCGAACTAGCGTTGCGAATCACTTTCAAAGGGCATTCGCCACAGGCCCTGTGGTGGGTGGGCGGCCGTTGCTGTCTTGAGGCCCAAGGGCTTAGGGCTGGGGATTAAACATGCGCGTACTTCTGATCGAGGATGACAGTGCCACTGCGCAGAGCATCGAACTGATGCTGAAATCCGAGAACTTCAACATTTATGCGACCGACCTCGGGGAAGAAGGCATCGACCTCGGGAAGCTCTACGATTACGACATCATTTTGCTCGACCTGAACCTGCCCGACATGTCGGGCTACGAGGTGTTGCGCGGCCTGCGCGTCGCGAAGGTCAAGACGCCGATTCTCATCCTGTCCGGCATGGCCGGCATCGAGGACAAGGTGAAAGGCCTGGGCTTCGGCGCCGACGACTATCTGACCAAGCCGTTCCATAAAGATGAACTCGTCGCGCGCATCCACGCCATCGTGCGTCGTTCGAAGGGACACGCGCAGTCGGTGATCACCACCGGCGATCTGGTCGTCAACCTCGACACGAAGACCGTCGAGGTGAGCGCGTCGCGCGTTCATCTGACGGGCAAAGAATATCAGATGCTGGAACTGCTCTCCCTGCGCAAGGGAACGACCCTGACGAAGGAGATGTTCCTCAACCACCTCTACGGCGGCATGGACGAGCCGGAGCTGAAGATCATCGACGTCTTCATCTGCAAGCTCCGCAAGAAGCTCGCCAACGCGTCGCAGGGCAAGAACTACATCGAGACCGTTTGGGGCCGCGGCTACGTGCTGCGTGAGCCGAACGAAGCAGAGGAACGCATCGCGGTCTGACATCGGCCGTCACGAGCCAGGAGGAAGCCCGGTCGTCCGATCGGGCTTTTTTCGTTCTGGAACGAGCAGGAGAGAACCATGAAAGCTCTCGCTGAGTCATGGACGTTCTGGGCCTTGTCGTCCGCAGGTTTTGCGGCCCTCACGGCAATCTTCGCCAAGGCTGGCGTCGAGAACGTGAACTCCGATTTCGCGACCTTCATCCGAACCATCGTCATCGTGCTGGTTCTCGGCTGCCTTCTGGTCGGAACCCAGCAATGGCAGCCACCGGGTTCCATCGCGGCACGAACCTATCTCTTCCTGATCCTGTCCGGCCTCGCGACCGGCGCATCGTGGCTGTGCTACTTTCGTGCCCTGAAACTCGGGGATGCGGCCCGCGTCGCACCGGTCGACAAGCTCAGCGTCGTTCTGGTGGCTTTGTTCGGCGTCATCTTCCTCGGCGAGCGGCTCGCGGCGGTCAATTGGATCGGTGTCGTCCTGATTACGCTGGGCGTCGTGCTGGTGGCCTATAGGGCTTAAATCGTCACAGACGCATCAGCGCCACGCCGCCCGCGATGAGGCACGCCGCGACGATGCGGCCCGGACCTACACGCTCCTTCAGGAAGAACACCGCGATCAGGACGGCGAACAGGACGCTCGTTTCGCGCAGCGCCGCGACGAGCGCGATCGGCGCCTGCGTGAAGCCCCAGATCACGATCCAGTACGCCGCCATCGCCATGGCGCCCGCCGCGATGCCCCCTCGCCAATGCGGGGCGAGCTTCGTGAAGACCGCGGGACCGCGCGTGGCGCGAACCCAGGCGCAGGTCAGCAGGCCGTCGATGATGTTGAGGGCGAGAAAAAAACCCGATGCCGTTCCGGCATGGCGCGCACCGATACCGTCCGACAGCGTATAGGTCGCGATGAAGCAGCCTGTCGCCAAGGCAAGCCCCATCGCGTGCCGGGACATGGACAACCCCCCTCGTCCGCCAAACGCCATCAGGCAGACGCCGCCGCCGATGAGCAGGATGGCGGCCAGTTTGGCGGGCGTGATCGCTTCGCCCAACGCCATTACGCTGACGAGAGTCACCATGAGGGGCGCCGACCCGCGCGCGAGCGGATAGACCTGCGAGAAATCTCCGACGCCATAGGCCCGGATCAGCGTCAGCTTGTAGAACACGTGCACGACGGCCGATGCGATGAGCCATGGAAGGGCGGCGGCGGCCGGCAGCGGGAAGAAAGGCATCAGCACGATCGAGAAGGCTACCTGCGACAGGACCAGCAGCAGCATGGAGGAGAGGCGATCTACTCCCCCTTTCACCACCGCGTTCCAGCCAGCATGCATCAGGGCGGCCAGCAGGACCGCGCAGAAGATCAGTAAGCTCACGGCACGCCCCGTTGGAAAGTCTGAGGAGCGCTTTGTGACATCGGGGGCGCGGGATGTTAATCGATAACATCTGACGACGTATGTGCGTTTTCTTCACATGGCTGGGTGGTCCCTTGGCTCGACGCAATCTCCCCTCTCTCAACGCGCTGCTGGCCTTCGAGGCCGCCGGGCGTCTTGGCCGCATGACTCTCGCGGCAGAAGAGTTGTCCGTCAGCCACGGCGCGGTCAGCCGCCATGTGCGCCACCTGGAGGAGGTTCTCGGGATCCGCTTGTTCGAGGGCCCCAAGAACGGGCTGCGGCTGACCGAAGCCGGCCAGGTGCTTCTCCCCTTCTTGAGTGGAGGTTTCGAGACGATCGAGGCCGGCGTTCGATCCGTCCGCGACGACGAGAGCGGTACGCTCGACGTCTCGTGCACCGGCACGTTCAGCATGCGATGGCTGATCCCGCGCTTGTTCCGTTTCCGGCATCTGCACCCCGAGATCGAGGTGCGCCTCAGCGCCTCCTATGCGCCCGTCGACTTCGCGCGGGAACGCTACGAGGTCGCCATTCGGCTCGCCGAGGAGGTTCGGTCGGAGGATGTGGTCACGGACGTTTTGTTCAGGGAGAATTTCGGACCCGTCCTGTCCCGCGCGATGGCCGAACGCATGACGTTTCAACACCCCGGCGATCTCGCCCGCGCTCCCCTGCTCCACACGGCGACCCGGCGCGACGCGTGGGCGACTTGGCTCGAGATATCCGGCGCCGGTTCATCCGGTCTCGGTTCCGCTGGGGTCGAGTACGAGCACTTTTACTACATGTTGGAGGCGGCCACCGGGGGTTTGGGCGTCGGCATCGCGCCCTGGCCGCTCGTGATCGACGACATCCGGGCCGGTCGTCTCATCGCGCCGTTCGGATTCGTGCCGAGCGGGCATGCCTACGTGGTCGCGCGGCCCCTTCGCCGGAACCGCAAGGCCGATGCTTTCTGCCGGTGGCTCGCGCAGGAGGCCGCCATGACGCCGCCACCGCCGGCTTCCGCCGGCGAGGAGACGGCCGCGCGGCTCCCTTAAGCCGAGACAGCCCGGATGGTGACCTCATCGCCCTCGATGCCGAACGAGACCTTCATGCCGCAGGCGCGCGCCACCATGCCGGCATAGAAGGGCTGGACCCCGTGGGCGTCCACGGTACCGCTCTCCGGCTCGCCCGCGATGAGGGCTTCCGCGTGAGCCGGGATGCGGGCGTTCAGGCCCTTCGAAACGAGGGTGAAGGCGCCGGTCTCGGCGTCTCCCGTCACGGTGACGGCGATGGAGCCACCGCGCGGGATCGCGCTCGTGGCCGTCATGACGAGATTGAGCAGCAGCTTCACCTTGTTCTTCGGGAACAGGAGGCGCGGCGACGTCCAGGAGAACGCCACCTTGTCGTCCTGGAACATGCCCCGCGCCACGGCCTCCGCGTCGCCGAGATCGATGGACGCGCCTGCGGAACCGGCCGCCCCGAAGGCGAGACGGGCGAATTGCAGCCGGGCCGAGGCCTGCTTGGCGCTCTTGCCGATGAGCTCCAGGGCGAAATCCCGCATGGAAGCGTCGTTGTCGTCCTCCAGCACCTCGAGGCCGTTGATGATGGCGCCCACGGGCGAAATCACATCGTGGCAGACGCGCGAGCAGAGAAGGGCGGCGAGGTCGAGCGAGTCGAGCGTGATCGTGGCCATGGGGGCTCCGGGGGGCCTGTCGCGGCCAGGGTGAGGGCCGGCGGTTCGGCGGTGGGGACGATTCCCCTTCGGATACCCGGCCTTGATGGGTTTGAAAAGCCGTCGAAACCGCCGACCGGGACCGACTTCAGGCGAAGAAGGGTCGACAGATGCGCCGGCAAAGGGCACAACTGAAAGGATGCAGCCCGAAGACCGCCCCGCGGACGCCATCGCGTTCAAACTCGCCGAGATCGCCGTGGAGGCTGGACGCCTGCTCCGCCGCATGGAGCAGGCCGCCATCGACCATCGGGTCAAGGACGACGGCTCCCCGACCACGGAAGCCGACTACGCCGCCGAGACTCTCATCATCGCGCGTCTCAACGCCATCTGGCCCGAAATCCCGGTGATCGCGGAGGAGACCGCGAACGCGGCCGAGGCGGCCGACACGTTCTTCCTCGTGGATCCCCTGGACGGCACGGGCGATTTCATTCGGGGCACCGGCGAGTACAGCGTCAACATCGCGCTCATCCGCTCGGGCCGCCCGGCCGCCGCCGCCGTTTCGGCTCCGGCGCTCGGGAAGGTCTGGGCCGCGGGCGAGGCCGCCTATTCGGGAGCCTTGTCCGAAGGCGCGGACGTGCCCTCGGACTGGGAACCGGTTCGCGTCCGTCCGGCGCCGGACAAGGACCTGACCGCTCTCGTGAGCCGCCGCCACGGCGACAACGCGACGGAGGCGTGCCTGTCGGCCCTGTCCATCGGCACCCGCCGCGCCGCGTCCTCGGCCCTGAAGTTCTGCTTCATCGCGGATGGCGAGGCCGACGTCTACGTGCGCTGCGGCCCGACCATGGAATGGGACACCGCGGCCGGCGACCACATCCTGGTGCGGGCGGGTGGAGTCGTGATCGGCCCCGGCGGGTCTCCCCTCACCTACGGTCATGAGGACCGCGGCTATCGCAACGGCCCCTTCGCGGCCCTGGGCGACCACGCGCTCGCGGCGAAGCTCGCCCTCCCGGCCATCGCGGCCTGAGGCAGGCGGCGAAGGTTCGAAAGAAGGCCAGGTCCGGCATCGCTAAACCCAACCTCGCGACGGGCCGATGACGGCTGTCTCAAGGCCGAGGGTGGCGGGAAATGCTTCCATGTGTTCGCAGTGAATGCCCGCGAGCCATTGGGCCCAGGACGCCCACGTCGAAACCCAAAACGCTCACGGAACCCAGTGACGCCATATTTTGACCCCTTGGCCGGTCTTAAGCCCCTCGCCGGCCCTCGTCGAGCACCTGACGTACAGACATTGTTAGGGTTGATAGCCTTAAATGGCCGTCTCGCGCTCGGTCCCCTGGGCCAAGACATCCCCGCTGGAGCCCCGCTCCACGTCCATGAGAGGAATTGCTCATGCGCTCGCGACTGACATTCATGGCCGCCGCCTTGGCCGCAACCCTCTGCGCCCTGCCGGCCGCCGCCCAATCGCCGCGGGTGCAGCCGGCCTACGCGGCGCAGCCC
Source organism: Microvirga pudoricolor (assembly GCF_016892705.1). Taxonomy (GTDB): domain Bacteria; phylum Pseudomonadota; class Alphaproteobacteria; order Rhizobiales; family Beijerinckiaceae; genus Microvirga; species Microvirga pudoricolor. The sequence continues at coordinate 118,800 of NZ_JAFEMB010000007.1, read as the reverse complement.
GCTCCTGATTCCTTCCGGCCCGAGGAGTTGGTCGATTCCGGCCACCAGTTCTTCGGCTCCGCCTCCCGGGGCCTGGCGCTCGCGGTGCAGGAGGCCGTCCGTCGCTGGGGCGAGCCCAACGGCTACATCCTCGGGCAGGAGGCGGGTGGCGCCTTTTTCGGCGGGGTGCGCTACGGCGAGGGCAAGCTGTTCACCCGAAACGCCGGAGAGCGCAAGGTCTTCTGGCAGGGCCCATCGCTGGGCTTCGACGTGGGTGGCGACGGCGCCCGGACCATGATGCTGGTCTACAACCTGCCGGCCGTAAACGCGCTCTACCGACGCTTCGTCGGGGTCGACGGCTCCGCCTACCTGATCGGCGGCTTCGGCGTCACGGCGGCCAAGGCGGACGACATGGTGGTGGTCCCCATCCGAACCGGCGTCGGCGCGCGGTTGGGCATCAATGTGGGCTACCTGAAATTCACCGACCAGCCGACCTGGAACCCTTTCTGAGGTTCTGCCCAGGCCCGGCGAATTCTGACCCGGCGGGGTGGGAAAACGTTGGGTTACGCCCTAAACCTAGCCATTCCGGAGCGCTGGGCTCTGGCAAGCGGTGCGGACGCGTGGCAGGGTTCCTGAGCCTGTCCGGTCGGGCACCCTGGAGTTTGTGCGGGCGTGATTGAGACCATCATGATCTTTGCGCTGGGATTCCTCGCGGCATCCCTGTTGGCGCTTCTCGTCATTCCGGCCATCAATTCCCGCGCGGAACGACTGGCGCGCCGCCGGGTCGAGGCCCAGTTCCCGCTCTCCATCTCCGAACTCACCGCCGACAAGGATCACCTGCGCGCGGAGTTCGCGGTTCTGCAGCGCCGCATCGAGCGCAAGGCCGAAGAGGCTATGGCGGTCAAGCACGAGAGCATGGAGGAGTTGGGTCGCCGCGCCGTGCGCATCGAAGCGCTGGAAACCCTGCTGGCCGAGCGCGATCAATCCATATCGGGCCTTCAGGCCGACCTGTCCGAGACGCGCAGCCGCCTCGCGGGTACCGGCGAGGAGCTGTCTCAGACGCAAGGCACCCTGTCTGGCCTCCGCGAGACCCTCACGGCCCTCGAGGCCGCCCACCGGACCACTCTGGATGAACTCGCCGCGACCCGAACCGAACTCGACCGCACGAAAGCGGATCTGACCCAGGCCAAGGCCGAACTCACCTTCAACCTGGACAAGCTCGCGCGCCTGGAATCGGCCCATGCGGACCTGGAATCCCGCCATACCGCGACGCTCAGCGACCTCGACGCGAAGCGCATCACGATCTCCGACATCGAGACCCGCCTGATGACGCAGACCTCGCGCGGCGACGACTTCGAGCGGGCCCTGGGCGAGCGCCGCTCCGAACTCGGGGAGGAGCGTCAACGGCTCGCCGACCTCGCCAAGGACCTGGCCTCCGAGCAGGAGCGTGGCCTTCTGCTCGACCAGCGCATCCGCGAGATCGAGGCGGAGCGCGACGGGAAATCCGCCGAGATCGCGGCCATCTCGGCCCAGCTCGAAGCTCTCACCGGAGAGGGTCGCGCGGCTCGAACCTCGCTGGAGGAACGCGCGGCTGCCGCGCAGGCCCTGGAAATGGCCCTTGCGGCCGCCAACGCGCGGATCGCGGCGCTTCAAGACGAGGGCGGCCGCAGCGGCCAGAGCCATGCGGCGGATCTGCGAACCCTTTCGGAGAAGTATGAGATCCTGAAAGCCGAGAAGGCTGCGCTCGAGGGTGGGCTCATGGCTTCCCGCGAGGACCGGGCGCGGCTCGAGAAAGTCCTACAGGCGCTCCGCAAGGGAACCCCCGAGAGCGATCTCGTGAGGGCCGAGAACGCGGAGCTGCGCCAGCGCATCATCGAAGTCGCCGATATGGTGATGCGCGAGCCCAAACCCAAACCGGCCCGTTCCGGTCGGCGGCGATCCGCGGCCAACTAGACAGGCTTCAAAGAAAAGCCGCGGAGGGATCCTCCGCGGCTTTCGTCATTTGGGATCGATGCTTTGGTTCCCTCCGGGACTCCCGGGGGCTGGAATGACGGGCGTGGTGCCGGGATTGGGCACGGGGGCCGGAACCCGCATATCGGGCGTGCCCGTATTGGGGGGTCGGATCACGCCGTCCGACTGCTGCAGCTTTTCGCTCAAATTATCCGTCGAGCCGGTCGTGGATGGCTCCGTCGGATTGATGAGGCTTGGGTCCACCTTCTCGGCGGGCATGTCCTTCGGCGCGGGCATGTTGGGCGCCTGCTGCTGAGGGACAGGCGTCTGTGCCCAAGCCGAGGCCGCGAATCCCATGGCGGCCAGGGTCGTCAGGACAGTGATGCGTTTCATCGGCTCGGCTCCTTTCGAGGGCAACGGCCCAAGCGGAGCAAGGGTTCCGGCCTCACGCGACCCCAGCGGAAGCTCGGGCGGCCTGAATGTAGAGCTCGCGCAGGCGGCGGGTTCGCGCGCCCGGACGCCCGTCGCCGATGGACCGTCCGTCGATGGTGACGATCGGCAGGACGAAGTTGGAGGCGCTGGTCAGGAAGGCCTCCGCCGCATCGTAGGCCTCCTCCAGCGTGAAGAGGCGTTCCTCGATTCCCGTTCCCGTCTCCTCGACGAAGCGCAGCATCGACTGGCGGGTGATGCCCGGCAGGATGGCGTGTGAGAGAGGACGGACCACGAGATTTCCATCCCGGGTGATGATGAAAGCGCTGGAGGAGCCGCCCTCCGTCACGTAGCCGTCCTCGACCATCCAGGCCTCGCCGGCACCCGCCTCGCGGGCGGCCTGCTTGGCCAGCACCTGGGCCAGCAATGACAAGGATTTGATGTCGCGCCGCTTCCAGCGAAGGTCCGGAACGCTCACGACGGCGATCCCGGTTTCCGCAGCCGGCGCGTCGACGATCGATTTGGCTTGGGTGAACATGGCCACCGTGGGCGCGACGCCGTCCGGGAAGAAAAAGTCGCGCTCGGCCTCACCCCGCGTCACCTGCAGGTACAGGAAGCCCTCCCGCATGCTGTTGCGGTGGATGAGACCGTTCATGGCCTCGATCCACTCGGTGCGGGAATACGGGTTGGCGATCCGGACCCCATCCAAGGACCGCTCCAGCCGGGCCAGGTGCCCCTCGGTGTCGACGAGGTGCCCATCCAGCACCCCGTAACCCTCGTAGATGCCATCGGCGAACAAGAAGCCGCGATCCATGACGGACACCTTGGCGTCCTGGAGGGGAAGAAAGGTACCGTTGAGAAAAACGACGCGGGACATGATGGCTCCAGACGATCGCTCCGGCCCGGAACCGGCTCGGTCCGGCGGAAGCATCGGCCTACATATCCCGATCGCGGGACCCGCTAAAGGCCCCCATCCGCATGGCCCGTACGCGATTTGGAGGGGCCCCGAGGCGTTGGCTCCCTGGGGCCGCCCGGAGGGGGTTCAGCTTCTCCGGATCCGGATGAAAAAACGGACCTTTCGCCCTTGGAGGAGTGGCGGAAGGTCCGTTCAAAAATGTCGGCCCTTTCAGGGGGCCGAGAAGGGTTACTTCAAGTGCTGGGCCAGGTGCTTGTTCATCTCGAACATGGTCACCTTGTCCTTGCCGAAGATCGGCTTGAGCTTGTCGTCCGCCAGGATCTCGCGCTTGTTCTCCGGGTTCTGGAGATTGTTTTTCTTGATGTATTCCCACATCTTGCTGACGACCTCGCCCCGCGCGATGGGGTTGGAACCCACGACGACCGCCAGTTCCTTGGAAGGTTGGAGCGGCTTCTGAAGAGCGTTGGATCCAGCGGCCTTGGTGCCCGCTGCCTTCTTGGCGGCTGGCTTGGCGGCGGTCTTCGTCGCACCGGCTTTTCCGGCGGTCGGCTTGGTCGGCATAGGTTCCTCCGAGGTAGGATGGAAGGGACGACGTTTTCAGGCTTGGCCGGAAGATCCGCTACGCAACCGAAACCGTCTTGGGTCCGAGATATTGATCCTGAAAGGGTTTCAACAGGCGGGAGCTTATGGCTGCTCAGAGCCAACGGCAAGGCGCTCCGGCGCTCTTGCGCACAAGATCAAGCGGTTTTTGGGAAAGGAACCACCGTTCCCTTGGGTTCCGGAGCCCAGTCGGTCCTGACACAGGTCTCTTGCCCCAGGGCTCGCGTCATGGCCGATCGGACATGCAGGACAACGGCCTCGTTGGGGCATGGCTTGGCCAGGAAGGCCGCTCCGGGAGGAAGGTCGCCATCGGCGGGCCACCGCCGTCCGGACATGATGAGGATCTCCGTGCCGGGCCAGAATCGATTGACTGTACGGGACAATTCATAGCCATCGGGCCCCGGGCCCATATCGACATCCGTCAGCAGGACGCTCACGGGCAAGCCGGAGTTCAGGATCGTAAGGGCCTCATTGGCATGAGCGGCTTCGACCACCCTGAACCCAGCTTCTTCCAGAAGCTCTGCCAGGAAAAGGCGAATGAGAGGCTCATCCTCAACCAGAAGTATCGCGGGCGTATCGTCGGTCATCTACACTGAACTCGAACACGATCTTCGCCAACGCCGAAGGAAGCCGTGTGTTCCGTTGCGACGCGCCATTAACCATTCCGTTCATACGAAAAGCTCAGGGGTAGAGAGGCATCACGGGCGGCTTTGGGGATGGTGGGTCCCATACCAGGCCGCGTAGGGAGTGTTCTTGACGAGATGCCGATTGAGGTCCGGCGCGCCATCCGTCCACCAGACCGGTCCTCGTTCTCCCAAGCCGCGCTTGGCGCGATCCACATCGGATCTCGCTGCTTTCAGCGCCTCCTCGTCGTTGCATTTCTGGGCCGCGCCGACCGCCCTGCGAGCCCGCATGAGGTCGCGCACGAGCGTGTCGCGCTCCTGGGGATCGAGGTTCGGGTTCGAGCAGCGCCAGAGGCGGCCGCGGACCACGAAGTAGCGGCCATCCGGCGTCGACGGGTAGGGATCAGGCCGGGATGCGCTCATCCCGCTTCCATCGGGCGGTCACGTGATGGGCGAGGCCCTCGGACGCGATGTTCTTCATCTTCGCCTCGACCTCGAAATCCGTCCAGGCGAGGTGCTCGGCCACGAGATCGTTCAAAGCCTCGTTCCACATCAGGTCCGAATGGGCCCGCAGATCCTTCGCCTTCACGCCACCCGCAGCCAGGACCGCGAAATCCGGCCGAACCTGGATGTCCGGGTCGGGCAGGAATTCCTCCCGCGACACGCTGATATGGCTCAGGGGCCGCACCCCCCTCCAGGACGCCTTGATGGTCTCGATCCGGGGATCGTCGGGGAGGATGTACTCGCCCCTACTGTGAATCCAGTGATGATGCAGGTCGAGGACGATGGGCAGCGCATCGGCGAGCGGCAGCAGGTCGTCGAGGCCGTAGCTGACCTCGTCATTCTCGACCGTGATGAGGTTTCGTGCCTGCTCGGACAGTGCGGCGAGCCCTTTCCGGAAGCCCTCGGCTCCCATGGCTCGCGCGCCCCCGTGGATGTTGATATGCGCCCCGTCCGGGTGCCATCCACCCGTATAGCCCATGAGAGCCATCACCTCGGCATGATATTCGAACTCCGCCACCCCATTGCGCAGGGCAGATTCGTTCGCAGACGTGATGACGCAGAATTGGCCGGGATGCATGCTGAGCCTTACGCCACGCTCGCGGGCCAGGGCCCCGGTCGAAGCGAGACCCGTCTCGATCAGGCGTCGCAGGTCGGGATCGCGATAATAATCCTGCGCGGTCGGATGGGTGTAGCCCGGCAGCAGACCGCTGGAGAGGCGGTGCAGGCGCTCGAGCGAGGGCCTTCCACCGACATGTTCCACCTGACGGTGAAAAGCCGAGAGGTTGTGCATCACGACGGAGGAGAGCTTATCGAAGGCTGCTTTGGGGTCGAGGCGCCCGAGATAGGCCATGGTGACGGCCCCGACATTGAGGGCCCTCGATGCCTCGGCGTCGCCATCTTGGGGTACGTATTTGCAGCAGAAGCCGATGCGGGACTGAGTCATGGTTCGGGTTTAGGCCGGACTCGGCGTCAGGCAAGGGTCTGTCGTTCGATACTGCTCAGAACGGCTTCCTCTTCGAACGGCTTCGAGATGAAAGCAGCCGTTCGCAGATGGCCGGGAACATCGCCAGGCTTAGAGGCCGAGACGAACGCGAAGGGAATCCCACGTTCCTTGAGTTCGGCCGCTATGGCGAAGCTCTTGCCGTCGGCTACGTCAATATCGAGCAGAGCGTAATCGAAGCCGTCTTCCAGGTGCTCGGCCGCCTCCGCCACCGATGCGTAGGTACCCAGAACCTCGTGGCCGTCGCTTTCCACGAGTGACTGCAGATCGAGTGCGATGAAAGGGTCGTCTTCCAGGATCAACACGCGCATCGTCATTCCTCGGCGTTAAGGCCACACTCTTTCCCGCCGCGAAATCTGCAGCACATCCGAGCCTGTCGGCTGGCCCTCAATTCGAGTGAACACCTTGAGAACGAACAAATAAACAGAGGGTTCCCAACCAATAGCTCATCGTTAATCTTCGCTCGAAGGATAGTTAAGAAATGTCTTTGCCGACGACAACAGCTCCCCCGGCTCAGGTTTTATCGAAAGTCATACGAGACAAAACGTCGCTTTACGAACAAAAGCACCGGCCGCAGGGGCCGGTGCTTTCAAGCAGATGCGCGATAACTCAGTGACGGTTGGCGTTCTGGTCCGAACGGAAATCGGCTTCATGACGGCTGAAGCGAGGATCGTCCCCCGTGAAGGTCTCCTCCACATAGTCCCGGCCGCGTTGGGTCACGTCCTGAGCGTAGCGAAGGCCCTGCTCGCGCACCTCGTCGGCCCAAGCGCCGAAGGTCTCGTTTTCCTTGCGAGTCCGCGGCAGGAGAGCGCCGATCAGCAGACCGGTTGCCAGACCCACGATGCCAACCACCATGGGGTTCTCGGCCACATAATGCTGGAGGCTTCCCTTGGCACTGCCGAGCGCTCTCGTGGAGCGCTCGCGGGCGTGGCCGAACCGTTCGCCTGCGCGGCCGGAGCGATCTTCGGCCCAAGACGACGCGCGATCATAGGTGTCCTGCGCCCAATCGGAGGCATCGTCATACAGGTCGGCCGCGCGCTTTTGCGCTTGCCCGGCCTTCGAGCGCACGGTGTCGGAGGCGGACTCGAAGGCGTCCTTGGCCTTGTCCGTCAAGTTCTCGCCTTGAGCCGACGCCTTGTTTTCGTGCTGCCCGGACGAGCCACCAAGGGGCTTTGACGTATGCGAAGCCAGGGTAGAACTCTGGGCGGACTTGTGGTCGCCCTGGGCATGAGGCATCGGGGACGACCCGATATCGCCCACCGACGTCCCGGCCGAGACCTTCGACGTCGTATCGGAGGTCTTCGACTGAGTGGTCTTGCTGGTGTCGTTGTTCTTCGGATCAGCCATGGATCTCTCCTATCGATCAGTAGCGCCGTGAGGGGTTATCGAGGTCGGGCCCAAGGGGCTCGAGACCGGGATGGATTGCCGGAGATGTAGGACGCAGGACGAAACCGTCATCGACGACATCGGACGCGAGCGGCTCCTCGACGACGGCGATTTTGACGCGCCGGGGGCGAGGCTTCGTCATGCGGTAGAAGATCATCGCCATGCCCGCCGCCACCAGCATGACCGGCACCGGGTTCTGCCGGATGGTCGTGAGCATGTTGTCATAGACAGGAGCGAACGCGCTCCGTTGGACGGAGCCCAATGCATCGTCCACGACGCCGGAAACGGTCAGTTTGTCCTGCAACCGATCGATCGTCAGATCGAGCCGGGCACGGGTCTGTTCGATCTCGCGTTCGAGATCACCCATATCGTCGCTCATGCGGCGGACCTTTCCGAGAGTACTTCAGCATCGCGCTTGATCGACCGAACCGTCCGCTGAGGGGTGATGGAAAAGCTCGACATCATGTGGCGGCCGTAGAGGCCAAGCCCGATCGCGACGGCGGCCATGACACCCCCCACGATCAGCGCCGCGAGGGCCTCCGAGTGCACCACCGTGGCAAGCCAGTCGACCAGGGATTTCGTGAATAGGATCAAAGCCGCGATGGCAAAGACCGCGGCACCGACGATCATCGCCAGTCCCACGAAGAGGCTGCGAATGTTCTGGTTCATCTCGGTGCGGAAGAGAGCGAACTCCTTCTGCGCCAGATCCGTCGTTTCCCGCAACGCGTCGCCGAAGAGGCCTTGAATGGATTGAGGTCCGCCTGCCATGTCGAGCTCCTAGCCGCGTCGCGACATCGCCTGAGTCGGGCGCCTGCGTGCCGTGCGAATATCGCCACCCGCCAGTTCGGCTTCGTAACGCAGGTCGGACGCGGTGCTCTTGATGAAGCGCGCCGCAAGGAAGCCCACGGCAACCGAGATGGCAACCACGGCGGCCGGCCGCTGGCGCATCACATCTTCCACATCGGAAAACAGCTCCCCGTAGCTGCGGTCCCGGATCGAATCCGCGAGGTTGTCGAGTCCCTCGGCGGCGCTGTCCACCACGGCCCGGATGTTGGGACGATCCTCGAAGGACGAAGTCGACTCTCGCAGGGAACTGGCGAAGTCGGAAACGGATTGCGCGACATCGCCCTTGCGCTTGTCCGCATAGTCCGTGGCCTGCTCGCGCGCCGCATAGATGAATGTACGGCCCCGTTCGACGGCGGCGTCCGCGATATCGCCCACGTCGCTCTTCAGGTCGTCCCAGTCGGGACTCTCAGTCGTTTGGGATTTCATGCCATGGTTTCCCTGCTGACCAGCGCTCATCACTCGAACCTCTCCTGAACAGTGAGGTAGTAACCACCGGAGGGGCGGCGGGTTCCGAAAAACCAACGCCCTTGAAAGCCTGAGGATTTCAGGCCCGAAGCCCTATATGGGAAACTTGGCCGTGAAACACTTTTCAGGATGGCGGCGTTCACCCTTGCGGCCATAAGATGGCAGTGCTTGGGGATGCTCGGATGAGTGACGCGGTTTCCATGAGGGTCAACGAGCACCGGGCCCGCGAACCGGGGCGTGGGCGTTCCGCCCGGAAGCCCCACCACATCCCCCTCCTGGGCTGGAAGGACATCCTCCTGCGGGTTTGGAGCGAGGTCTCCGAGGACCGGGTCAGCACGGTCGCGGCGGGCACGACGTTCTTCCTCCTCCTGTCGCTCTTTCCGGCCCTGGCCGCGCTCGTCTCCCTCTATGGTCTCATCGCCGATCCCGCGACGATCAGCGATCACTTGTCCCGGATGCGCGGCTATGTGCCGGCGGCCCTGATCGACATGATCGGCGGCGAGCTCCAGCGGCTGATCGACAAGCGCACCGGCACCTTGAGCTTCGGCTTCATCAGCGGCCTCCTGCTCGCCCTCTGGAGCGCGAACAGCGGCGTGCGGGCCATCTTCGACGCGCTCAATGTCGCCTATGGGGAGACCGAGAAACGAAGTTTCTTCCAGCTGCTCCTGATCTCCTTCGTGTTCACGATCGGGGCCCTGTGCTTCTTCATCGCCCTGATCAACGTCGTGATCCTGCTGCCCCTGCTGTTGAAATATCTCTACCTCGGCCCCGTCGGGGACCTGCTCATGCTCGCCCTCCCCGCCCTGATCATGTTCAGCGTGGCCATCCTGGGCCTGGCGGTGCTCTACCGGTACGGTCCGAGCCGGGCGGCACCAAAATGGCGCTGGATCACACCGGGTTCCTTTGCGGCCGGGATCATTTGGCTGATCGGATCGGTGGGCTTCTCCTATTACCTGTCCAATTGGGGGAACTATTCCGCGACCTATGGCTCGCTCGGGGCGGTCATCGGCGTCATGATGTGGATCTACCTGTCCCTGTTCGTCGTCCTCGTCGGGGCCGAGCTGAACGCGGAGATCGAGCACCAGACGGCCGTTGACACGACCACCGGCCCGGAGCAGCCCCTGGGGAGTCGCGGCGCCACCATGGCCGACTCGGTCGGGGAAGCGAGGGCCTGATCTCGTGTGAACCACATGGATCGATGTCCACCTGCTCGATCTCGAAGGCCAGTCGTGCCGATCCAATCCGACAACGCCTTTGAGGCGCCTGCCAACCATCGATCTACCGGGTGAAATTGATCCCCATGGTCAGGGTCAGGTTCACCTGTTCGGGGGGCGGAGCCGGCAAGGGACTGGCCCGTTGAACATCCCGCAAGGCCAGTTGGTCCAAGGCCTCCTGGCCAGAGCTGCGCGCGATACGAACCGCCACGATCCGGCCGGTCCGATCAATGGTGATTGAAACCGAAACACTACCCGGACGCAGGTTCGGGGGCGTGCGCGTAATGAACGGTTTGATGCGGCTGGAGGCGGCGCTCCTCCAGCGCGCCGCAGCGGCACTAGGTGTGGCGGTAACCCCTGGAGCGGATTCGGCCGGCCTGCTCGCGGGCGGCGCTTCAGCCGCCGGAGGTGCCGTCGGGCGCTCGGCCCGGCGCCGGGGAGGCTCCGGCTTTCTGCGCTCGACCTCTTTCTTGGGCTCAGGCTTCTTGGGCTCGACCTTCTTGGGCTCCTCCCGCTTGGGCGGGGGTGGCGGTGGGGCCAGAACGGCGGCGGCGTTCGGTACCGCGGGAAGTTCCGGCAGCTTCAGGTCGAGTGGCGGTGGGGGCTCCGGCAGAGGGTCCGGTTCCGGCGGGTCGAAGACGGGCTCCGCGACCGGCGGAAGTTCCGGCAAATCCGGCTCGGGCTCGGGCAGTGGCGGAGGAGCCTCGACGACTTCCGGCTCCGGTGCCGCGTCCGCCGGGGGCGGCTCAGGGTTGGCCGCGATGGGCTCCAGATCGATCATGACGGCCGGCGGGGCGCTCCCAGCGGACGCCTGGGCCGAGGGCCAGTTCATGGCGGCCCATACCACGCCGGCATGGGCCCCGACCACCATGACGGCGGCAAGGGTCCAGCGGACCATGTCTCCGCGTTCCGCAGGCTCGATCATCGTGGGGGGGCGGCCCCCTGCCCTGCTCCGCCCGTCTCCTCGAGGCCCACGAGCCCGATCTTCAGGTAGCCGGCGTTGCGTAGCAGGTTCATGACCTTCATCAGGTCGCCATAGGCCACACCCTGGTCGGCCCGCACGAAGACCCGCTGCTCGCGGTCGTTCTGCGTCTGGCGGTCAAGCGCGCCCTGAAGGGACTCGCGAGCGATGGTGTCCTCGCCGAGGGAAAGGCTGAGATCGTCCTTGACCGTCAGGAAGAGCGGCTTATCCGGGCGGGGCTGGGCCGGGGCGTTGGAGGTTGGGAGATCGACAGCCACGTCGACGGTCGACAGGGGGGCCGCCACCATGAAGATGATGAGCAGCACGAGGACGACGTCGATGAATGGCGTCACGTTGATGTCGGCGACCTCGCCGACATCGTCGTCGTGGCTTTCCTGGAGACGGACGGCCACGGGCTTACTCCGCTGCCCGAATGGTGTTGGGACGTGCGGGCGCGGCCGGACGGGCGACGGCGCGCGGCCTGTCGAGGTCACGCGAGAGGTGCTGCAGGATCACTGCCGAGGCATCGGACAGGTTGGCCTTGTAGCCCGCGATGGACCGGGCGAACATGTTGTAGATGACCACGGCCGGGATGGCGGCCACCAGACCGATGGCTGTGGCGAGCAGCGCTTCGGCGATGCCGGGCGCCACCACCGCGAGGTTCGTGGTCTGGGCCTGGCTAATGCCGATGAACGAATTCATGATGCCCCAGACGGTACCGAACAGGCCCACGAAGGGCGCCGTCGAGCCGATGGTGGCGAGAAGGCCCGTGCCCCGCGTCATGCGGCGGCCGGACTGCGCCTCGATCCGGGAGAGCGCCACCGCCACCCGCTCCTTGATGCCGTCCGGGGGCAGATCGGCGGACCGCTTCCACTCGCCCGCGGCGGCCCGCACAAGAGTGCCGACAGGACCGGACCCCTTGGTTTCGCCGACGCGGCGTGTCGCATCTGCAAGGTCGTGCGCCTCCTGGACTTGGCGCAGACCCGACAGGGCCCTCCGCTTGGCCGCCAGGAGTTCGAGGGCCTTCGCGAGGCCGATGGTCCACGTCACGAGGGACGCGAAGGCGAGGCCGACCATGACGGCTTTGACCACGAGATCCGCATTCATGAACATCGCCCAAGGCGACAGGTCATGAGGCAGGTTGGCGGACAAGGACGAGGCGGCTGTCTGAGGGGCGGACGGCGTCGGAGCCGTCGCGGCGGGTGCTGAAACGGCCTCGGGGGCCGTCGGAGAGGGCTGGGGCTGCGGCGCGGTCTGCGCCGGCGGGACAGGGGCCGCAGCCTCCTGCGCCATCACACCGGGAGCCGCAATCGACAGGAAGACCGCCATGGCCGCATGCCCCACCCAGGCAAGGGGCATGCGGGCACGACGGTTCGAGCCTAGGCCAAGGGTGATGAAGCGCTTGGAGCGGACGAAGCGCGACATGCACGCACCTTTCTTATGAGCGTCCCGAGCCGGGACCGTAGAATGTCAGAACCGGGAGCCCGGCCGCGTGGAAGCGCGAAGGCTCGGCGTGTGACGACCCAGTCATGAGTGGGAGATGGGAACCTCGGACACGCGGTCAACCCATAGTTCAAGGTTAAATTCGTCGCAATATCAATGATTTAGATCAATTCCAATCTAGCCGGTACATTGTCCCTGAGATCTATGAACGGGCGGGAAACAAACCTGTTTTCAGGGACTTGAGACCCGTCTGGAAGGCATGCGCGCGTTCGGGGCTGGCTATGCAGTCGCCGTCGGACACGAAAACGCCGGGACGGAGCCCGTCCCGGCGCTGACGCGATACACAGCGGAAGGAGCGACTACGCTGCCTTGGCGTTGACGCGGGCCTCTGCCAGCTGGCTCAACAACTTGTCGGTCTTCTTCTCTTCCTGAAGGTTCTGGTCGAGGAGCGAGGCCGCGTCGTTCAACCCGAGCTGGGACGCCCACGTCTTCAACGTGCCGTACCGTGTAATCTCGTAGTGTTCGACAGCCTGGGCGGAGGACAGGATACCGGCATCGAGGGCTTCGCTATCGGCGAAGTCTTCCATGATCTCCTTGCTCTCCTCGATGATCCCGTTGATGGCCTCGCAGGCCACGCCACGAGCAGGCTTGCCCAGCAATTCGAAGATCTGCTCGAGGCGATCGATCTGGCCCTCGGTCTCCTCGCGATGCAGCTCGAAGGCCTGGCGCAGTTCGTCGGACTCTGCGGCCTTTGCCATTTTCGGCAAGGATTTCAGGATCTGCTTCTCGGCGTAATAGATGTCCTTCAGGGTGTGAAGAAACAGGTCGTCGAGGGTCTTTTCCTTGGAAGCCATTGCACGAACTCCATTGTCAAAATGCCTGACTCAACGACGGCTCAGGTTGCTTGTTCCTGGGCTTCCACAGGATTCTGGAACAAGCGCGAGAGGGGTCGCGTTCGGCTTGTGAAACCAAGGAGACATGACGTGGCGCAATCGGATTCGGGATTTTTCGACGGGGTATTCGACGACCGTCCGAACCTCAGCACGCTGGAGCGCGGAGCCTATATCGCGGTCGGCCTCGGCCTTGCGGCGGCGGCTGCAAAGCCGAGACCCAATCCGCTCTTGAACGTATTGGCCCTGGCGGCGGGCTCCTACCTGGCCTGGCGCGGCGCGAAGGGCAGCTGCCCGGTGAAGGCCGTCTTCGTCGGGCATGACGAGCCGGACCGCATCGCCGACCATTAGGCGCCGTGTTCAACGCAAAAAAAGCCGCTGCCCGAAGGCAGCGGCTTTCTTTATGGACCGGTCGGACGCTCAAACCGACGAGCGGCGTCCGGCGATTATGCCCCAGATGGCGAGCACGATGATCGCGCCCACAACCGACGCGATGAAGCCCGCGCCCTGGTTCGGGCCGTACCAGCCGATGGCTTGGCCCAGATAGGTGGCGACGACGGCGCCGATGATGCCGAGGATCGTGGTCAGGATGAAGCCCGACGGCTCATTCTTACCCGGCATGATGAACTTGGCGACGATGCCGACGACGAAACCGATGATGATTGTCCAGATGATACCCATGACAAAACCCTGCGCTCGTGAACCTCACAGGCAACGCGGACAAGCTGCCAAGGTTGCAGGCCCATGCGAGATTTCGTCACAAGCGCTGTGCTGAGCCTCCCGCAGCCGGTATGGCTGCCCAGGGTTGCGTGGGCAGGACGGGGCTGGTGAGCGCCACGCCGAAGACCTCCGCGAGACGGGCGTGGGTCAACACATCCTCGGCCGGACCCCGCGCTACGAGGCGCCCTGCCCGCAATAGCACGAGGTCGTCGCTGGCACTGGCCGCCAGCAGGAGATCGTGCAGCACGGCCACCACGGTCACACCGGCGCCTGCCAGTGCCTTCGCTTCCTCGATCACGGCGAGCTGGTGCCTGAGGTCGAGGCTGGCGATGGGCTCGTCGAGGAACAGGATTTGTTGCGACTCCACCGAGCGGCCGGCGGCGAGTTGGGCGACAACCCGGGCGAAGTGCACCCGCTGACGCTCTCCGCCTGACAATGTCTGGTAGTAGCGGGCGGCCAGATGGGCGACATCGGCCCGATCGAGGGCCTGCCGCACCAAGCCGGCACGGTCGGCGCGCGTCAGGCCGCGTCCGATGCCGTCGACACCCAGAGAGACGACCTCCGAGACCAGGAACGGAAAGTTGAGCTCCGCCGCCTGGGGCATCACGGCCCGCATGTGGGCGAGCCGCCAGGCGCCGATCCGGCGCAGGGACTGCCCTCCGACGGCGACTTCGCCTCGCGTCGGCGCGAGTTCCCCGCACAGGAGACGCAGCAAGGTCGACTTCCCGGCCCCGTTCGGCCCAACGATTACGGTGAAGCGCCCCTTCCCGATCGCAAGATCGATCCCGTCCACGAGCGCCCTTCCCCCCAGCTCGTAGGTGAGATCGCGGGCCTCCAGGGCGGGCATCATGCGCCGATCCCCCTCTGGCGTCCGAGGAGGAGCCACAGGAAGAACGGCGCGCCGATGATAGCCGTGAGAATGCCGATGGGCATCTCGGCGGGGGCGACGACCGTGCGGGCGAAGGAATCGGCGCCCACGAGCAACGCGCCGCCCAGGAGCGCCGACGCCGGGAGCAAGAGACGATGGTCGGCCCCGGTGAGAACCCGCAGGGTATGAGGCACGATGATGCCCACGAAGCCGATGATGCCGGCAGCCGCCACGGAGGCGCCCACCATGACGGCAACGAGCAGGATCGCGGCGGCCTTGACCCGCTGGACCGGGAGGCCGAGATGGAAAGCCTCGGCTTCGCCCAGCGACAGGGCGTTCAGCCCACGGGCCAGGAACGGCATCAGCGCCATGGCAGGCAGGATGAACGGCGCGACCGCCGCCGTCTTGGCCCAGGTCGATCCGCTCAAGGAGCCCATGGACCAGAAATTCAGGTCTCGCAGCTGCTGGTCGTTGCTGAGATACGACAGAAAGCCCATGAAAGCCCAGGCCAGCGCCCCGAAAGCCACGCCGCCGAGCAGCATCGTGGCGATGGACGTGCGGCCGTCGCGGGTGGCGATGAGATAGAGAAAGAGCGTCGCGATCAGGCAGCCGCAGAAGGCGCCGACCGGCAGGGCGAGGAACGGGACCGCCCCGAACCAGCGCGGTCCCATGACGATCACGACCGCGGCCGCGAGGGCCGCGCCGGTCGAGACGCCCACGATCGCCGGATCGGCCAGGGGATTTCGGAACAGGCCCTGCATCAGCGTCCCGGAGACCGCCAGTCCCGCGCCCACGAGCAGGCCGAGCAGGAGGCGCGGCAGCCGGACTTGGAGCACGACCAACGCATCCCCCGGCGGGGCCGCGGGCGCGCCCGGGAAGGCCGATGCCAGCGCGTCGATCACGCGCCCCACGGGAATGCCGACCGCCCCAAGGCCCAGCGACACCAGGGACACCGCGACGAGCAGCAGCGCCAGCCCTCCCAGGACGATGGGGACGCGCTGATCGAGGGGCCGCGTCCGAAGGCCCTGCAGGCCGGCATGCGCCGGGGATGCAGCTTTCATCGGCGCGGCGCCTGCCGGAGCGCCGTCATGAGGTCCCCGGCGGCGGCCGGGGTCCGTGGTCCGAAGCCCAGAAGATAGAGGCCGTCCATCACCACGAGCCTGTGATCCTTGGCGGCCGGCGTGGACGCGAAGGCCGGGAGCGTGAAGGGGTCGGTCCCGGCTCCGCTTGGACCATGGGCCATCATGACCACGGCCTCCGGGGCTGCCGCGATGACGCCCTCGTCCGAGAGCGGCTTCCAGCCGTCGAGGGCAGAGGCCGCATTGGTGGCGCCCGCCAGCGACAGGATGGCATCAGCCGTGGTGCCGCGCCCGCCCACCATGGGGCGGCCGTTCTGAAGCGACAGCACGAACAGGGCGCGCACCGGCCGCGTCACCGCGTTGCGCTCCTCGGTCAGCTTCGAGAATCCGCCCTCCACCTCTCGGATCAGCGCGGCGCCTTCGTCCTGCGCGCCCACGGCACGGGCGATGATCTCGATCTTACGGATCACGCCCTCGCGGCTCGGATCGTCCGGAACCCGGGTCAGGGGAACGCCGGCCTGCTCCAGGATCCGCAGCACGTCCGGCGGCCCGGCCCCGTCGAGGGCCAGAACCAGGGTCGGCTGGAGGGAGAGGACTCCCTCGGCTCCCAGCGCCCGCACATAGCCGACGCTTTTCTTCGTGCGCATGGCCTCGGCCGGATAGAGGCTCGTGGTGTCCACACCCACGATCTCGTCCTGGTGTCCGAGGCGGTACAGGATTTCCGTGATGGCGCCGCCGACGCTGACGATGCGGCGGGGTGCCTGCGCCGGGGCTGGCCGTGCGGCCATGGCAGCGAGCGAGCCCAGGATCAGGGCGCGCCGGGAGACGCGAAGGCGGGAGGGAAACGGAAGGGACATGCGCGGGCCTCGAAACGACACTTAAAGGGACGCCACAAGCGCGCGCCAGTTCCCATCCTCCGGCGCATGTTCGTCGCGGACGCCGAAGAACTGTGCGATCAGGCTACGGTCTTCCGCGTAGAGTTCGATCGAGGTCACAAGCCCGTGCTTGGTCGGCTTGCGCACCTCCCAGGTCTCGGTGACGAGATCCTCGCGCAGGTGAAGGTTGAAGCCCGGATCGAGCACGTTGACCCAAGGGCCTATGACCTTAATGGTCTTGACCGCCCCGTGATGGATCTGGATGCAGCCCTTGTTGCCCACGAAGCACATGATCGGCAGCCCACGCGAGGACGCCTGCTCCAGCATCGCGCGGGCGGCGCTGTTGGGGAGAAGGCGCACATGCTCGGCATCGAGCGCCCGAAGGGCCGTGTGCCGGTCTGCGCCGAACTTCGTCAGCAGAGGATGAAATTCGTGCACGTCCTGCATCTCGGCAAAGGCCTTGCGGAAACCCTCCGCATCGAACGCTTGCGCCGGGAGCGGTTCCGGCCGCGCGGGCGCCACCTGAAGCGGCTCGGGCGCCGGATCTGCAAACCGCGTGCGGATGGCCTCGAAGGCCGTCACGTCCGATTGCGGCTTGAGGTGGATCTTGATGACGGCTTCGCCGCCCGCGTCGAAAACCTGGAGGCTGCGGCGGGGACCCTTATCGTCCGGGATCTCCACCGCGAAAGCGCTGACCCAGTGCTTCAGGAACATGCGCAGGTCGATGGCGTCGTTGAGCACGAGGCCGACGCCGCCGGAGATCTTGATGTTGCCGAACGGACCGACCTTCTCGTGCACGGCCCCCTCGTTGCGGGTGAGCGCCATGACCTCGCCGAGGGACGGAAGCGCCTCGATGAGCTCGCGCATGGAGGCGGTCAGACGCACGACCTCCGGGCCGTCATGCCGGTCGAGAAGCTCGGCCTCCGAGATCCCCATCTCCTGCGCGAGATCGCGGCTTCTCTTTCCCGTGGCAAAGAACGGCACGCTTCCGGCGGCTAGGCGCGGTGCACTCGATATCGTCATGTCTGGCCCCTCTCGTTCCGGCTCTTCCCGCCGGCCAATCGGGCCGCTTACGGAAATCGTCGCCATGTATTCGAGGGCTTTTCACGCCGCTCAGGCTTGTAGGTCAACTGTAAAAAGTAAGCTTAGAACAGGTATAGATTGTAGTGAGTTCAAAGAAGCCTGTAGTTTAGAACGGTCCCAATCGACTCTACTTGCGACGGCGGCTCGCCCCCTCCTTTCCGGCAGGGCACCGATGCTCTGAATGCATGGCTACGGCCCTGCCCTAGCGCCGCTTCAACCGATCGCGCAGTTTCAGGAGGATCCGGTTGACCAGCTTGCCCTTCAGGAGGGCCAACTCCGCGTCCCTGGCGGCGGAGTGCTCGTTCACGGCCACAAGCTGCTCGTAGAGCCCATCCCTGTTGGCCGTGACAGAGACCAGCTCACCGGTCACGGACAGGAGTTGGTCGTGCAACTCGTCCCGATTCGTCTTCACGGCCGTGAGTTCCTGAGCCAGAGCTTCGACCTGCTCGGCCAAGATCGGCCCGAAAGGACGGGTCTCGACGTACGGGTCGAGGCGCAGCGGCACGTAGGCTTGGCGCAGGCCACCGTCACCCGCGCCGATCCCAGCCTGCTTGCCATCCGAAGGTCTCCAACCGACCGTCACGGCAAGGCTTTCGAACAGCGCCTCGTAGGCCTCCGCCTGCCGGTCGAGGGTGAGCCTCTGCACGTCTTCGGCCGCAGAACGTCCGAGTGCCTTGGCGGCTTCTTCGTCCAAGGCCAGATCCACGATTGCCCTGGCGAGATCGTCCAAGGACAAGGGTTCGACGAGACGGCCGTTCCGTCCGTCGGTGACGGTCTCGGGAATGCCGCCGACCCGGAACGCGATGACCGGCGTCCCACAGGCCATGGCCTCCACCATCACGTTGGGCTGGTTGTCCTCGTGGGATGGCAGGACGCAGAGATCCGCGGCGTTGTAGATCTCGCTCAGGCGCTCGTCGCTGTCGACCCAGCCGAGGTCGATCACCGGAAGGCCGAGCCCGGCGAGGTCCGCCTGCGTCTTTCCGAAAGAAAGGAGATGGATCCGTCCCTGCCCGGCCCGCTCCGCGAAAGCGGCGTCCCGCAGGCTCAGGCGGAGGGCCCCTAGGAGATCCTCGAAGCCCTTGCGGTGCTCCCTGTTGTCGTAGACCCCGAACAAGATGGCGCAATCGCCGGACGCCAACCCCAGCGACTGGCGGACGGCCGCGCGGTCGCGTGGACGGAAGGTCTCCGTCTCCAGGCCGTTGGGGATGACCTGGACGGGCCCCGAGAAAACCCGGCTCGCATCGGCAAGCCCGGCGAGCCAAGCCGAGGGAGACACGGCGCGGGCATTGGGCCTTCCGTAGCGCTCGCGCTTCGTCTCGAGGCTGTGCCGGATGAGACCGAGCTCGTCCGGGTGGACCTGATGGCAAGGTTCGCACGCGGCCTCGAAGCCCCGGCAGCCTGCGGCGTAGTGGCATCCGCCCGTGAAATGGGCCATGTCGTGGAGGGTGAAGACCGTGGGAATGCCGAGATCGGCGACATTCCCCAAGGTGAGAGGCGACATCATGCCCCCGGTCCAATGAACGTTCACGGCGTCAAAGCCGCGAAGTCCCGGGATGGCGGCGAGGTCGAGCCCGGTCACCTGGGTCGAGAAGCTCGTGTTCGATACGGAACTGCGCCGGGCGGCCACGTAGGAGGCGTCGAAGGCCGTGGAGGCCACACGGGCGAACCGGTCGAGGCCCGTCTCGTCTGCCCGGGGCCGGACGAGAACCTCGTTCGCCGAGGCTCCCGCCTCGACGGCGATGAAAACATCGACCTCATGGCCTCGCCCGCGCAGCCCCTGCGCCAGCCGCTGCATGGCCCGCGCCGCGCCACCCGAGCCCGCCTCGGTGCTCACCATCGCAATCCGCAAGCGTTTGTCCCCGTTCTGTAACGAAGTATGGGATTAGGGGATCCGACCCCGAAGATCAACGCTTCCGCCCGAGGGCCTCCGGGGCCACTGCACGAGGTCAGCGAGCGCGGATCCAGCGGACGGACGCGCCCACGAGTCGCCTCACCGCTTCCAGGCCCCTTCCAATTCCAGGCATTCTGTACAGAGCACGGTAGAGTTCGGCCGCCCTGTAGGCGCGGGAGGCCTTCATGGTCTCCCATTGCTCGGCCTGTAATCTCAACGTCTCGACCTCGCTTTGCAGATCGAGGATCATCCGCTCGCGACCCTCGGCGGAGGCCTGCTCCGGTACAGTCGCCCCCGGCTCCGTCGCCGGAAGGGCTTGCGGCTGATAACGCGCCGGTGGCGGATGGATCGGCTCGAACGGCTCGATCCGCCATTTGCCAAGCTGGTAGCCCAGCCTTGCCTGATCCGACTCGGCTGTGTTGCGATCGAAGGCGACGACGGAGCGGAATATGTCGATGTGGTCCGACAAGGCGTTAAAGCCCTGCGGCTCGGTCATCCCGCCGGCATCCTCGCATGAAACGACATCCGGATAGCGGTAATACGTGACCTCGTAGGATTGCCATAGCGGACCGAAACGATTGAGAAGACGTTCCGCGAGTGGACTGGACGTCATATGCAAGTGCGCGCCGGGAGCTGCGCCCTGAATCAGCTTGAAGCACAGGAGATCGCGATCGCCCGGAGGCAGATCCGACGCGAGCGCATCAAGATCGAGGATCGTCGCACCCGCAATGCCGTCCGGCGCCGGTCCGCCGTCAGCGCCGTCGAGCACTACGAGAACATGTTTCGTCGTGTCGGCAGCCAAGTCCGAACTCAACGATACCATCGGATCGCTCGTCGTCCGGAAAGACCAGGACGGGAGCAGGATCACGTGATCGAAGGGCCGGTTTCCGACCTGCTCGCAAAGGGAATGGTATGCTCGTCCGATCCTGGGATCGACGATATTCCAGTAATGGTCGGACAGCTCTTGCCGAAAGGCTTCGATGTGAATGGAGGGATCGATCTGGTTCGCAGCGGCGACGAGATCCTCGTAAGCTGGATCCCGAAAGACTTTCGGTCCTACGATCTGCGTCTGGGTCGCCAGGTTCATGCCTTCCCGCAGCTCGCCGAGGTTGTCTGCGAAAACACGCTGGAAGGTGGAAGGCTCGAAGAGTGTGCTGGGCATCGGCTGGCGCACCGACGTCCGATCTGAGACATAGCTCAGACTCTCGACCCTTTGGCGGTAGAACAAGACCGTGCCTTCGACGGCGTGGAAACGATATCCAAGCGCCATTGCCTCGCAGTTGAAGTGCCAATCCTCGTACGCATAGCCGGACGACGCCGGCACATGGGTAAAGCGAAGCTTCTCAAAGAGAGACCTGTGCGCGACGATCTTCGATGAATAGAGGTGATGCTTGAGCATCGCCTCGGGATGAATCTGATCCTGGTTGAAGTATTCACCAAGCCTGTAGCGGTAGCCGAAACCGAAGATGTATTTCGGCACCAGGATGGCGCCATCCCCGAGCTTTGCGGCCTCCTCGCACATTCGATCGATAAAGGAATAGGAGACGAGATCGTCCCCGTCGGCGGTCTCGATGTACTCTCCCGTAGCCTCCGCGATACCCGCATTACGCGAGAGGCTGAGCGAGCCAGCCATGATATTCGTTTGCCGCACCGCGGAGAACGCTGTGAGATCGGCCGCCTCGAAGATTTCGCGGGTCACGGCATCGGTGCGGTCAAAGACGGCAACCAATTCAACAGCCTTGCCGCGCCGGCGGGCATAGTCAGCCGCAACGGCGAGAGAACTCAACGTCCTGGCAAGAAACTTTCCCTCGCGATGCAAGCTCAGGACAACGGAAACATCGATCCTTTGCATCACGGTTCCTGTCCTCCGCCGAGCCGAACCCGATCCAGGAAGTTTCGTTCGAACTGCGGCTTAAGCCTGGCCCGTCATGACGAGATGGACGCCCCGACGACTTCGTCGTAATGCTCGTAGGCATCCTCGATCGGCCCATCGAAGAGGAGCTTTCCTCTCTGCAGGACCAACCCGCGGGTACAGAATTTCTTGATCATGCTGGGATCATGAGATGACAACACCACGATCGGCGCCCGCTCGATGAAGCCGATGAGCCTCTTGTTGGCCTTAGCCACGAAGGCGGCATCGCCTGCACCGATCCCTTCGTCCACAAGGAGGACATCGGCATTGACCGCCGTCGAAATGGCAAATGCCAGACGAGCCACCATGCCGGCCGAATAGGTCCTGATCGGCATGTCGAGAAACTCGCCGAGTTCGGTGAACTCAGCGATATCGTCCGCCTGGCTTTCGATCTCCGCTCGGGTCAAACCCAGGTAAAGACCTCGCAGCAGAATGTTTTCATAGCCGGTGGATTCCTGATCCATGCCGAAAGCAGTGTCGAACAGGGCGGCAACGCGGCCCTCGACATGCATGGACCCGGAGGCCGGATGGTAAATTCCAGCCATGACGCGCAATAGGGTGCTTTTACCGCTGCCGTTGTGGCCGATGAGGGCGACCCGATCGCCCGGCTCGAACCTGAAGCTGACATTCTCGAGTGCTTGGATCTCGGCGTAGCGCGACGACTTTCCCGCAACGCGGCCGCCCGTCGTGCGTGACAGGAGCTTGTTCTTCAAGGACCGGGCAGATGAAGTGAAGACCGGATAGCTGACGCTCACGTCTCGTGCTTCTACAATCGACATCATAAATCTCCACGTGACCTAGCGGCTAGATCCAGTAAGCGAGCTGGCCTCTCGCACGGGAATAGTAGAACAGGGCGATGATCCAGCCCACAACTGTCATGGCGATGCAGACCGACCAGAGACCGATCGAGGGTGCCGTACCCAGCACCGGAATTCTCACGATTTCGAGCAAGTACGTAAAGGGATTGACGAAGGCCACCCAACGCCGATCCGGGGGAAGGAAGCTGACCTGCCAGAATACGGGCGTGCCCAGGAAAAGCGCTGGCATGAACGTTCCGACGATGACGGGCACGTCGCGGAAACGCGCCCCGAGAGAGCCGATAAAGAGCACCATCCATGTCAAGTTTAGCGTGACGAGAAGCAAGCCGGGAATGACGAGCAAAGTCGCCCAGGTCACGTGCACCTTCGCGATGATCATCACCAGAACGATCACGGTCGCATTGTGCAGGAGAAAGATGACCTGCTGCCAGATCAGTCGGAAGACATGCAGGGGCAACGGCGCCGGGATCTGCTTAATCGTTGCGCTCGAAGCAATGAAGACGCTCGCGCCCTCGACGAGACTGCCCGAAATGAAGCCCCAGATGATCAGGCCCGTCGCGGCCAGCGGCATGAAGGTCGCGATATCCTGACGAAAGAGGCTCGAATAGACGAGCGTCATGAAGCCGATGAAGAAAGCACTGGCGATCGTGATCCAAAAGGGTCCGAGGATCGAGCGGCGATAACGCTGGCGGACGTCGTGCCAGCCGAGGAACAGCCAGAGGTCGGCCCTTCTCAAGCCATTGATGATATCGGACGAGGCGATTTTTAGCATTGTGAAACCTAGGATCAGCGCGGGCTCTTATCCCATTTCTCCGGAATGACCAAGCGCTCAGGCCGTCGCGGCTCGCAGGCCCGACCCAACTCTATTCCACGACCTGAACTGCCCCCAGACCCCACATCTTCCCGGTAAAGGGAGGCTGATTTCCGGGCCGCAATGGCAATTGCCACAAAAGTGCGACTGATCTTATCGAGACACTAGACCTCTACGAAATATATCGCCTATGATTACTCTGGTACCTGAGCAATCCCTTGAATATATAATCCATATTTACTTTTTCCAAGGTCATGTCCGATCTTCATCAACTGCTCGCGATCAATATATCCCATGTTGAAAGCGATCTCTTCGGGACAGGAAATCTTGAAGCCCTGACGATGTTCGAGCGTGCGTACGAACTCGGCAGCCTCAAGCAAGGAATCCGGGGTCCCCGTGTCCAGCCAGGCAAATCCCCTCCCCATCCTCTCCACGGACAAGGTCCCTTCCTCGAGATAGGCCTTGTTGAGGTCCGTAATTTCGAGTTCACCACGTGCAGACGGCTTCAACCGTCGGGCGATCTCGGAAGCACGCCCGTCATAGAAGTAAAGGCCAGTCACAGCCCAGTTGGAGGCTGGCTTCGCTGGCTTCTCCTCAATGGAGATCGCCCGGCCGCACCTGTCGAAGCCTACGACACCATACCTCTCGGGGTCGGAAACATGATAAGCGAAGATGGAAGCGCCCACACGACGGCTGGCCACATTTTGAAGTCTCTCGCCCAATCCATGCCCGTAGAAGAGGTTGTCGCCCAGTATCAGAACTGAGCTATCCCCTGCTACGAAACTTTCACCGATCAAGTAAGCTTGCGCGAGACCACCGGGCTCGGGCTGCATCGCATAGGATAGGGTAATCCCCCAGTTCTCTCCCGATCCCAGTAAAGCTTGGAAACGCGGCAGGTCCTGGGGCGTCGAAATAATTAAGATGTCTTTGATGCCAGCCAGCATCAATGTAGAAAGGGGATAGTAAATCATCGGCTTATCGTAAACAGGCAAGAGCTGCTTCGATCCGACGAGAGTCATTGGATGCAACCGTGTGCCGCTGCCTCCTGCGAGAATGATTCCCTTCAACTTCGCCACTGAAATTTCCAATCTTCGAAGCTCACGAGTCCAATACTTTGTACAGAGGCCTCATGCATTTTATCCACGTGCACGACGCTTCAGCGCCTCATGGAAGAAGGGCCCGAACCGAGCCGCCATCACAGGCCAGTCCCAGGCAGCAATGGACGTGAGGTTCTCGGCAGAAAGTCTGGGAAGGAGCGAAGGCTCCCTGATCATTCTAAGGATTGCATCCTTCAGGGCAGCGACGGTTCTCGCTTCTAGAATGAACTCGCGCTGAAGCTCTCCAAATGCTTGCGGCACGATGCCGACATCTGTCGTGATCACTGGAACTCCGCAGGCCATGGCTTCCAGGACCGGGTTGGGCGTGCCTTCGATCTCGGACGTGCAGACCAGAACATCGATCTGACCGTAGTAGTTCGGCATATCGGCGTGAGAGATCATCCTGACTTGCCGGTCTGCGAAGTGCTCGACAATCTCGTACCCCTCTTCCTGCAGTTCACGGATTGCGGGCTTCAGGATCGTATGCAGCCCCTTGGGATCACCCAAATGCTTGGCCCATTTGCTGTTTCCAACCCAACCCAGGACGATGGGCCGGTTCGAGATATCCTCAAGGCGCTGGAGGTTGTTGGGTGAAAAGCGAGCGAGGTCCACGCCATCGGGGAGAATGGCTGCCGGGGCCTTATAGGCCTCGATCTGCGCGTAGATGTCGTACAATCGCTGGGAGCAGACGTAATACTCGTCGACATACTCGTTGAACAGATCGACCCGATCCATAATCTCCGGCTGGGTCAGAAACAAGTGATCATAAACTGCAGCCGTGATGACCTTATTCTTCAGGAAGCGCTCGGCGAAGTAGTCATACCCCAAGCCCTTCTGATCCAGATGATGCCGGTGATGAGGGCTGCGGACGAGCCGCGGCACCTCGCGCCAGAAGAAATGCATCAGATCCGCATTCTCGCACATCATGAAGACGCGAGAGATGTCCTCCACTACCGCGAGTGGGATGATCTCGAACTCAAACTCCTGCCCCAGTGCGGCGACCACCTGCCGGGCGATGTTGGCGAACGCCCAATCCTCCAGGTCGACGATGAGCGCGATGTGCGGCCGGGTTGTATGATCGTTCGGGCTTATAACAGCGACAGGCACGAGGTCGCTGGAACTGGTCCTGGGCAATACCGCGATCCGGTTTTTCGCCTCGAATCTGCATCGGGCGAGCTCCTCGGCGGATACCCGATCCGCCACCTCGGCCTCGCCTTCCACCGGGGCCGCCCCCTCGCTCAGATCCGACGCGACATTGATCCCGGTGATGGAGGCCACTCCAACTTTGTAGCCTTTCCGGTAGAGGCGAAGGGAAAGATCGAGGTCCTCGAATGGACCAACCGTCTCGTCGTACCCGCCGATGTCGTGAAAGCTGTTTACATCGAACAGGTATCCGATCCCGCTCAATGCGGTCGCAAGGAAGCCGACCTCAGGCTCCCCTGTGCCGGCAGAGCCGAGCCCGACGCCCAGGTGGCCTTCCGATAAGGACGGGACGAGATGATGCGCGTTATGGAAGTGCGCCTGCTTCGCATGAGCGCGGACGGACATGAAACGGCATCCCAGCTCACTCAGGTCTCGCTGCAACACGGGCAGGAAGTTCCAGAGGACCTCGACTGTGGGCTTCAGCCACAGAAGCCAGCCCGACCTTGCAGCCTCTGCCGCCGCGTTTCGAAGGCGAGCTTGTGAAGAGCCCTGGCTAACGACAATTCGCCAACGGAAGGGGTGTACCGCCAAACAGCTTTCAGCGAGAGCTTTGCTCTCAAGATGCCGATCATCCAGGACGAGCAAAAGTTCGCCGGCGAAGTTACCTGTGTGCTTGGCGAGCGAATCCACTAGTCGCTCAAGGCTTTCGGGTGTCTCAAATTCCGTTGCGATCGTCAGGTTTTGACCGCTCGCGCCGATGTTCCCTTCACCGACGTTGTCATCGGTCGCTTCCAGGATCTGGTGGAGAGGGTGATGGCTGTAGCGTGCCTGTTTCCATCGGAAAGGATCTTGGGACATCTGGCACCTTAACGGAAGCGACGGGCGATACGGGCGCCGGAGCGAAGCACGGACGCTCCCAGCGTGAGCACCCAGCGCGGGAGAATGCGCCGCACTCGCCAGTAGATCGATACGACCCGCCAAGGGATGGACGCCAGCTGGTCTTGGAGTTCGCGTTTTTGGCTTTCGCTCGCAGCAAGGGCAGATCCGGACGCTTCGAGAGCCACCTGCCCTTCGAGCAACTGCTGGCGGATCTCTTTCGCGCGGTCCCTAAGAGCTTCATTCTCTGCGTTCGCGGCCCGTAAGCGCAAGTTTGCCGAACGAAGGGAGGATTTCAGTTCAGCTGTGTGAACCGTCTGTTCTGACGTGAACGCCTCCAGCTCAGCAATGCGAGTCTCGAGGTGACCCTTGCGCGTCTCGAGGGAAGCAACATAGTCCCTTATCTCGGAAAGCGGCCCTCCTCCGAACACGGTGCGGTCAGAATAATCCATGGATAAGGGAAATGTGACGCTCGCTACTTGTCCGATATCGGGTCCCCAGATCCCAACGAAGAAGCTGCAATTCTCGATTGTTGGACTTGATGCCGCCTCGCCGGGGACGATCATGGCATTCTCGATGTCTACGATGTCCAGCATCGCGCTCTGGCCAGCTCCATCAGGAGCCGCGACGTCGGCCCCCAATCCGATCGATGCGAAGCCGGCCGTCAGCGATCCCAGACGCCACGAGGTTGCTTCTCCAAGCACCCCTTCGGTTAGATGCTTGAATTCATCGTATCGATATTTGCGAATGTGAAAAGGATTGGAAGTCTTGTCATCCGGGTAGTACCAGTTGTCGTTCGGGCAACTGATAATGATGGTCGCCCTAGGAGCCGCAACAGCCTTGATGGCCGCCAGGAAGGCTTCCGGCTGCTTGAGATGTTCGATGGTCTCGAGGCTGATGACGAGGTCGAAGTTCTTCGCGGGGAAAAGTTCGGCGATGCTGACAACGTCTGCGACTTGGTAAGAAACATCGTGATGCGCAAAGGAGCGCTTCGCCGCCTCGATCGAGTCTTTCGATACGTCGACACCATCGACGGATTTGGCCCCCCATCGAGCCATCAACAGGGAGCCGTAACCTTCGCCGCAGGCGGCATCCAGTACGGTCTTGCCCCGGCATACCGACCTTGCGAGTGCGTACCGCGCCGCATGGATGCTGGCCTCCAAGGAGGAGTATGACGTGCTATTGCCAAAATGCAGCCGTTCCATCGCTGGTCATGTCCGATCATCAAAGCCTGGATTGCAGTGTTTCTGCTAGCCAATTACAACCTTAGTTTCAAGCCCGGCTTGCGCCCTGAAAAGCTCATTCCGGCGGGCTGGAGACCAGTCGCAGAACCACTTAATCCATAGATATACTTTTTAATTTATGAAAGATACTGAATTATAACTATATTAATACTTGATCTATGGGCACGGAAAAACCCAAAGTGAAGTTTTCACCTCTGGCAGAGATCCTTGTCGGCCCGATGTTTTTGAAGCGTTCTTGAGAAGCTCGACTGTAAACCGACGGTGACAAGCACGCGAGTATCTGGCAATAAACCAATTATAGATCGATTATAAGGTTACAAGAGAGGCACTATGCCAGATCGTTACCTGGTCACAGGCGGCTGCGGCTTTATCGGATCCCATCTGGCGGACGCGCTCATCCAATCGGGAAACGAGGTCGTGGTCCTGGATGACCTGTCGACGGGTCAGCGCGACAACCTCGATCCTGCGGCAGAACTGATCGTGGGCGACATCCGAGACCGCGACCTCTTGAAGCGCGCAACGGAAGGCTGCAATGGCATCTTCCACTTGGCCGCCATCGCGTCCGTTCCGAAATGCACCCATCAATGGCAGGAGTCGCATACGGTCAACCTCTCAGCATCCATTGGCATCTTCGAGCAGGCGGCGGAGGCCGGCATCCCTGTCGTGTACGCCTCATCCTCGGCGGTTTATGGAGATGTGGCCCAGAGCCCGATCCGGGAGGATGCCCCGAAGGAGCCGATCTCTGCCTACGGCGCAGATAAGTACGCCATGGAACTTCATGCGAGGGCCGGGGCGAACGCGCGCGGCTTGCGCTCCTTCGGCCTGAGGTTCTTCAACGTCTATGGCCCGCGACAAGATCCGAGTTCGCCGTATTCCGGCGTGATCGCAATTTTCGTCAAGAACGCCCGAGAAGGCAAACCCATCACGGTCTATGGCGATGGGAGCCAAGTTCGGGACTTCGTTTATGTTGCAGATGTGGTGGACGCGTGTCGTGGCGCGATGCGCGCTCTCGGCCGGCAAGACAAGGCTTCCGCCCAGGTCAGCAACGTTTGCACAGGGCGCGGCACGACCATTCGGCACTTGGGCGAGATGATCGTGGAATTGGCCAGCAGCAAGTCGTCATTGGCATATTCCGAACCTCGGGTCGGTGATATCAAAACCTCTGTCGGAGACCCGAGCAATCTTGTCTCTCTTCTCGGGATTACAGCCGACATGTCGTTGAAAGATGGGCTTGCACTACTCATGAAGGACTGACGGTTCGTTGAAACGAACGTTCGTGCAGTACAAGCATGGCAGCCTGCTGACCAAGCCTACCTGCGAGTAACTCAAGAACAGAAGGCGATAGTCGCTTCAAAGACCAGGGCGCCAATCAGGAGCGAGAAGTGTCTGGACATTCGAACTGCCGCGCTTTCAGATCGAGACCCTTGCAAACACGGCTTGAGATGGTGCAGTTGGTGTAACCCGAACACGTTGGTTACACTCTTATATCGTTTGAAAAAGAACTCTACAGATGCCCAAATCCGTTCTTGACGAGCGCTACTATGAAGTGGCGAAGCCAAAAAGCCTTGCCGAGCGGATTTTGATTACCGCTCGGGATCGGGTCTATGAAGACTTCATTCGAGAGCTCAACCCCATCGAGTCGACATCCATTCTCGATGTGGGGATTTCGGACGTCCTGACCGATGGCGCGAACGTTCTGGAGAGGCTTTACCCGCATCGAAGCCGGATCACGGCCTGTGGGCTCGGTGAGGCGGAGGACTTTCAGGCCGAGTTTCCCGAGGTTTCCTATGTCCGGATCGAGCCCAATCGCCGACTGCCCTTCAATGACCGCGCCTTCGATATTGCCACGTCGAATGCTGTCCTGGAACATGTCGGCTCGGAACAAAACCAGAGACACTTCGTATCTGAGCTCTCGCGAGTGGCCGAAAAAGTGTTCATCTCGGTCCCACACCGTTACTTCCCGATTGAACACCACACCGGGATGCCCTTCCTTCACTGGTTTGATCGGACGTTTGATTTCGCTTGCAGAGCTCTTGGCAAGGCAAAGTGGGCGCAGGAAGAAGAATTGATCCTGATGTCGTCTCAACGATTGAAGCGACTCGTCCCGGAAGGGCGGAAAGCCAAAATCGGGTTCACAGGCATTCCTCTCGGCCCGGTCAGCTCCAATCTCTATCTCGTCCTGGAGTAGCCCCTTCGAAACCTCGCTCTTCGTGGGCTGAGTTTCACGGGCGAGCTCATCGAATGGAACACGTGGGCGGTGCTTGACGCGCGGCAGGATAGTCCGAAGCTCGTTATGAACGGTTCCGAGGCAGGCAATTGCGACAAGCCCTAGCACGCCAGTTTCTCAGCTTCTTCAATGTGGGCCTCCTGTCAGCCCTCCTCCATTTCGCGGTGCTGATATCGCTGGTGCAGTTTGCCGGCCAAGATCCCTTGATCGCGGCACTCGCTGGCTACACCTGTGCCAGTATTCTTTCCTATTATCTCAATCGACGTCATACCTATAAGAGCTCTCGACCGCATAAGGAGGCAACCTGGAGATTTATGACGGTTTGTCTCGTTGGATTCATCCTGACATGGGTCTTTATGAATATTTTCTTAGAATATTTGCTTCTTCCATACTTGCTGGCTCAAGTTGTCACGACGGGAATCGTCATGGTCTGGGGTTTCGTACTTCACAAAGTGTGGACCTTCGCCGAGTAGACGAGATGTGACTGCAACACACACTTCGACGTTGGACCTTGACGGCCTGGCCGTTGCCAAACCTCAGTTCGCAGCCCCGTAGCGATCGTCGGCGCCGGGGTGGCGGTCTCATAGGAAGAATGATAGACGAACTGTCACCCTGTCTCTCCTCAGTTTGGTCGCCAGACAGCTCGATTGAATTTTCCCGGGAAGCTTTCGTTGTGACTACTCAAATTAAAGTATCTGAGGATACGCTCGAAAACTTGAATGCGCCAAGAATTGCAGTTCTTGTTCCTTGTTATAATGAAGAAAAGTCCGTTGGCGCTGTTATCCGAGACTTCAAAGTTGCGCTACCAAACGCCGATATTTATGTCTACGACAACAACTCGTCCGACAATACTATCGTGGTTGCTCGGGACCATGGGGCTCACGTTAGGCGAGAACTCATACAGGGCAAGGGATCTGTCGTCAGACGAATGTTCGCCGACGTTGATGCCGACGTCTATATATTGGTCGATGGGGACGCGACGTACCATGCCGCGAGCGCGCCTGCCATGGTGCAAAGGCTTGTCGACGACGGGTTGGATATGGTGACCGGCAATCGCATCTCTGACGAACGGGAAGCATATCGTCGTGGGCATCGTTTCGGAAATCGCGTGCTGACGGGTCTCGTTGCATCCGTCTTCGGCCGCCAAATCACGGATATGCTTTCAGGATATCGGGTCCTGTCCCGCAGGTTCGTGAAGTCCTTCCCGGCGATGGCCCATGGTTTCGAGACGGAAACGGAACTAACGGTCCATGCGCTTGAGCTGCGCATGCCCATTGCCGAGATCGATACGCCCTACGGAGCTCGCCCGCCTGGATCCTTCAGTAAGCTGTCGACCTACCGCGACGGGATCCGCATTCTCAGGATGATCGTGCGGCTGATCAAAGACGAGAGACCGTTGGCTTTCTTCAGTCTGGTGAGCACTTTGCTTCTGGTCCTCGCCGTCGCATTCGCTGCGCCTGTTTTCTTCACTTGGCTTGAGACTGGCTTGGTGCCGAGATTTCCGACTGCGATCCTGGCAACCGGCCTCGCGCTCTTGTCATTCTTGTCTCTCAGTTGTGGGATCGTATTGGACTCGGTCGCACTGGGTCGCAGGGAGGCAAGGCGCTTCGCCTATCTGCGGGTTACAAGTCAAACCCAGTGACAAAACGGTCGATACGGTGGCGGCGCAGGTTGCGCGGCCAGGACACGAAACGACAAGTTAGGTGGCGGCACGGCTCCTGAAGGTTCTTTTCAGTTCGCCTAAGCAGAATTCCGCAACCACCTGAATCGTGTACAGTGCTGCGATGGATATCATGAAGATCGGCCAGTACATGTACCGGAAGTCGCTGGCGACTCCTCCAAACAAGAATGATAATACATACAGCAAGGCGCAGGCGGTTCCGGCCTGAATGACACCCGTGGCCGGACGCTTCGGTATGAAGAACAGCAAAATCAGGATGGCCAAGCCGGCGATCGTCCATGACTGAGGATGGAACAGCTTGACTCGATCGCCGAATTCCAGGGTCTGAATGAGGCTCCGGAAGACCCCGCTGGGCTCAAACGTGAAGCCAAGATCGTTCTTGACTGTCTCTTCAACGCGGTATCCCCATGGAGCCTGCAAGAATACATGAAAGTGCCGCAGCCTATGTTTCACGTAATCCAGCGGCTTGTCGAGAATTGTGGAGAACCACTGCTGCTGCAGCTCCTTAGAGCCCCAAAGTTGTCGTTCGAGAATACGATCGTTGACGAATTTGCAAACACCCCAAATGTAATGATTAACACCTTGGGGAAAGTAGCAACTCTTAATCAGCTTCTCCTGCTCCTCGGGTGTCCATTCTCCAGGGAGGGTAACCGTCTTCGAAAAGGATGTGATGCCTCCCAGGTCGAAAATATAAAGGGCGCTGCTCGTATGGGACTTTTTCACGTCCAAGGCGCGGTCAAGCGTGATTGATCCCAGAAAGCTCAGGGCTCCGACCAGGAGCACCGCGCCGACCCGAGCCCGCAAGGACCGAGAGATCGGCATGATGAAAGCCAAAGGGGCGAAGGCCGGAATGGCGTTGAGGCGTGTCATGCATCCCAAGATCCCGAACATCGCGGCGGCGATAACCAAGCTCCAGTAGACCCTTCCGATCCGTCCTTGAAACTGCGCATACTTCGCGCAGACGAGGCAGCCGACACTACAAAGCCAAAGGGCCGCGAGGAGAACGTCCTTCCAAAGGATGCCGGCATACATCCAGTTCGGCGGACACAAGCCGGCCAACAGAACGAGCCAAAATGGCCTTCGACCCGCGAATACAGGGCCTGCGGCGATCAAAGCCAGTCCGCCGCACAGGAGAACAACCTGAAAGACGAGGTATCCGGCGCCGGGAGGCTGAGTGAACACCAGGAACGACCACAAGAAAGCCATCAGCGGCGGATGCCAGTCGTCGTAATGGCCAGTCTTCGCCTGCATGAACTGGTGAAGCGAATCCGGTGACACCATGCCGGGCCAGAAGGTAGCCAGGTAAAGCGCCGCCAAAGCTAACGCCAGAGCACCAACACCGATGGAATAATAGCTTATTCTGGAAAACATTCTCTGAAAAACAGCCCTTGGACACGACACGGCAGGGCATAGCATACCGACCTAGAGTTTGAATATGTCAGTGCTGCAACACCAGAGCTTTTCGACCACAGGCCGCATCTGTCGAGCATGATCGGCCTTACGCCGAAGAACAGGAAGCTTGATGAAATGGCGCGCCCGAAAGGATTCGAACCTCTGACCCCCAGATTCGTAGTCTGGTGCTCTATCCAGCTGAGCTACGGGCGCCTGTCGCGGTGGTTGTTCTGGTTCGAACAACGCTGCGGAGGCCGGTGAAGTAGCCGGTCGGGCGGGGCTTGGCAACCCCTTTTTGCACGAAAGCGTCACACTTCTTTTCGGCGGCCGGAGCGGTCGGGAATCGTGAAGCAGAAGCAGGAACCGGTCACGGTGTCGGCGAGGCTGATCGTGCCCCCGTGGAGGTGGACGAGCTCGGCCGTGATGGCGAGGCCCAAACCCGTGCCGCCGGTGGGCGAGGCGCTCTGGAACACCCCGAACAATCCCTCCCGCACCCGCTCGGGCACGCCGGGCCCGTTATCCTCCACGCGGATCGTCACCTCCCGACGTTCGCGCTTGGCCGTGATGATGATGCGCGGCTCCCCATCGGTCGCGCCCGCCTGGCTCAGCGCCTGGACGGCGTTGCGCACGAGGTTGACGAGAATGCGGGTCAGCTGCTCCCGGTCGGCGTCGATCATGAGCCCGTCCGGCACCCGGGCCTCGAAGGCGATGCCGCCCGCCGGCGACAGCTCGGTCAGGTGGGCGAGCTCCTCCATGAGCGGCCGCAAGGGCATCATCCGCCGCTGCGGCAGCGGCTCCGTGGCGCGCCCATAGGCGAGCGTCGCCTCGCAGAAGCTGATCGCCCGGTCCAGGGTCGCCACCAGCCGGGGCGCCACCCGCTGGGCGGTCTCGTCGTTCACCCGGTCCAGGCGCTCCGTCAGGAGCTGCGCCGTGGTCAGCATGTTGCGCAGTTCGTGGTTGATCTTGCTCACCGCGAGCCCCAGCTCGGCGAGGCGTCGCTTCTGGCGCAGCTCCCCCGCCAACGTGGTCTCCATCTGGGCCAGCGCCTCCTCGGCGAGGCCGATCTCGTCGGATCGCCCGGTGGGCTCGATCACGCGCGCGGCGTCCTCCGGATGGCTCGCGAAGGCCGCGATGTTGCCCGACAGGCGCCGCACGGGCCGCACGATCACCCATTGCAGGGCGAAATAGAGCAGCCCTGCCGTGATGCCCGAGATGATGAGGGTCAGGAGCAGCAGGTTGCGGGAGAACTCGAGCATGGCCTGCCGCAGGGGCCCCTCGTCGAAGATCATCTCCACGAGGTCCACGTCCATCCCGGCCGCGCCCACCACGCGAATCACGTTGCCGGGGGGCGACAGCAGCGTCTCGAGCGCGTCGCTCAGGAGTTCGGGCCAGGTGGGATGGCGCAGGTCCACCACCTTGTGGATTTCGGCCGGCACGTCCTCGCTGGCGAGAAGCCGCCGCCGCTCCCCGCCCCGCACCGCGATGGCCTTTGCGCCGACGCCCTCCAGCAGGCTCATCTCGACCTCCCCGGACAGGGTCTCGTCCGGCGCCGCGTCCAGAACCAGGGCGGCCACCCGGGCGGCCGCGAGGCGGTCGTTAAGCCAATTGTAGCGGAAGCTCGCCACCGACGGCAGATAGATCAAAACCTCGGCCACCATCACGAACAGCACGGTGAGCACCAGCAGGCGGCCCGACAGGCCCGTGGTGCCCGCGACCCGGCGCAGGAAGGTGGGCGCGTTCGCCTTCATCGCGGCGCCCCGAAAAAGCGGGTCAGGTGGATCATGCGGCGCAGCCAGGGATTCTGGGTCGCGGGCTTCAGGAACTCGATCCCGGCCTGCCGGCTCGCCTCGGACAGGGTCGGATAGGGCACCGGGAGGGCGGCGAGGTCGCTCACCCGCAGGTCCTTCGCGATGGCAAGCATCCAGGGGAGAATCAGCTCGCCGGCGCGGGCGCCCACGATGGTGCAGCCCAGGATCCGCCCGCGCGGAGTCGTGACGGCCTTGACGTGGCAGTCCGTGACGCCCTCGATGCGAGCCCGGTCGTTCTCGGCGAAGGGCCAGCGCAGGATGCGGATATCCCGGTGACGGAGTCTCGCCTGGTCCTCCAGGAGGCCCACGCCGGCCAGTTCGGGCTCCGTCGGGACGAACCGGGGAATCGCGGCCTGGTCCATCCTCACCGGCAACCGGAACAGCGCGTTCCGCACCGCGAGACCGGCCTGTTGGATCGCGCCATGCCGGGAGACCTCCCCGGTGCAGCCGCCCACGGCATAGACCCTGGCGTTCGTGGATTTCAGGCCCCGGTCGACCCGGATCGCGCCCGTCCCATCGATCTCGATCCCGCCGGCGTCGAGGCGAAGCCCTCCGGTGTCGGGCTGGCGTCCCGCCGCCAGCAGCAGGCGACTGGCGCTCAACGCCAGCGGCGTCTCTC
Organism: Microvirga pudoricolor; assembly: GCF_016892705.1. GTDB lineage: Bacteria > Pseudomonadota > Alphaproteobacteria > Rhizobiales > Beijerinckiaceae > Microvirga > Microvirga pudoricolor. The sequence continues at coordinate 83,450 of NZ_JAFEMB010000007.1, read as the reverse complement.
CCTCGAAGCCGCGCAGCCGAAGGCCGTCCGGCGCCTCGGGTTCGGCCCGTTCGATCCTCACATCGACATGAATGGCGATCCCGTCGCGCCGGAGCGCCCTTTCGACGGCGGCCGCCATCTCCGGATCCTCGGCCTGCAACAGGCGAGAACCGGTTGCCAGAACGGTTGCGCGGGCGCCCCGTCGCCGCCAGCCCTGAGCGGTCGCGAGACCAGACGGGTCGTCGCCCAGCACGATCAGATGTCCCTGGCCGTCCCGGACCCCGATCGTATCGGCCGTCCAGGCGGGCACCGTCGCCAAACCCGGGATGGGCGGAACGACCGGGTGCGATCCCGTTGCCACGATGACATGACGCGCCCTGATGAGACGGTCTCCTGCGCGCACGGTCGCACGATCCACGAAATGCGCATCGCCCGCCACCACCTGGACGCCCAGGGCCCGGGCCCGCGGGAGTGCGTCGCCCGAAGGCCTCTCGCCCTCGCGCGGAAGAAATCCCTTTCGGGCTGCGTCCATCAGGGCCAAGGCGGCCAAGTCGCCCGCGGAGGTGTCTCCCTCTCCCATCGCGCCTCTCTCGATCAGCACGACCGATACACCGAAGGAGCCCGCCATGGATGCAGCCGCGAGCCCGGCCGGGCTCGCGCCGATCACGCAAAGGTCCGGCGTGAGCACGCTGTCCATCTCACGGTCCGCCCGCCCGGCCATCACTCTCGACCCGTATCCCCTCGACCCTTGTCCCATAGTAACGTTTTACGGCAATCGGCAGCAGAGCCAAGAGGCCGAAGCCCGCAAATGCCGCCAGCAGTTCCGGCGACAACAGGCTTTTCAAGCTGAGGCTCATGGCACATTCGCCTCCCCCGGCGGCCAAGCAGGCCGCTCGTTCCCGCTGCTGATCCATCAGGAGATCGTCCAGGCCCGCCCCCGTGACCGCGAAGGCGATGCTGACCGGGAGTATGCCCAGGGGCGTGGTGAGCAGGAAGGTGCTCAGGCGGACATGAAACAGCGCGGCCGCGATGTTCGTCATCCAAAACGGCACCATGGGCGTGAGGCGCAGGAAGAGCAGATACGCGGCCGCGTTGCGCCGGAAGCCCGCCGCCAGTCCCTGGATGCGCGGCCCGGCCCGCCTCAGCAGGATGTCACCCAGGGACGTCCGGACCATCAGGAACAGCCCTGCGGCGCCGAGGGTGGCTCCTACGAGGGCCGCGAGCAGCCCCAGCGCCCACCCGAACAGGAACCCTCCGACGACCGTCAAGACGGCGGAGGCCGGGATCGAGAGCACGACGGCCAGGACATAGGCCGCTACATAGAGCCCTAGGGCCTGAATGGGATGCGCATCGGCGAAGGCCCGGACCCCGTCGCGCTGGGCGGCCAGCATGTCCACACTGAGGTAGCGGTGCGCGCCGGAGGCCAGGAGACCCGCGAGGGCCAGCAGGGCCAGCCCGAGCGGCAGGTAGCGCCAGCGGCCGGACGTCCGGGGTTCCCCGTCTGGCGGATTGGTATGCCCTCCCACAATGCCTCCTCGGTTCCAGGTTTCAGGTACAGGGTTTCATGTAAGGGGTTTCTTGGCGCTTGGTAGCACCGCGCCCCGAGGCCGTCACACCCCCGTGAGATGAAGCCCCGGCGGCCGCGGACAAGCCTGATCGGCGTTGACTTTGCGCCCTCGTTCCGTCATAAGCCCGCGGACAGACAGCGCTCTTCGTGGGCGCTGATCGTTTTTTCGAGACAGTTTCGGGGTTTTGCCCCCAACATTCAGACGGGCGAAGCGCCGCTCATCCGCCGCGCCGCCTGTCATGTGACCGGAGAAGAGCCGTGAAGAGGACGTATCAACCGAGCAAGCTCGTGCGCAAGCGCCGCCATGGATTCCGTGCGCGCATGGAGACCAAGGGTGGCCGCAAGGTCATTGCCGCTCGCCGCGCCCATGGCCGCAAGCGCCTTTCGGCGTAAAGCGGCGGAAGGGCTGCCCGGTGCGCGAGGAGCGCGCAGGATCGGTTGGCCGTCTGACGAAACGACATGACTTCGTCGCGGCGGCCACTGGCCGCCGCTTTCATACGGAGCGGATGACGGTCCAGGGCCGCTTGCGCGCCCAAACCGACCCTGTTCCGGCCGAACCGGGCCTTCGATTCGGCCTCACGGTCACCAAGCGGGTCGGGGACGCCACGGAGCGCAACCGGATCAAGCGCCGGCTCCGGACGGTCTGCAGGCTCGTCGGGCCGGATCATGCCGCCGTCCCGGTCGATGTGGTGATCATCGGACGCCGCGACATCCTGACGGCTCCCTACGAGACCCTCTTGGACGACCTGCGACGCGCCCTTCGCGTCGTGACGAAGCCAAAGCCGGCAGGCACGTCGGGGCGCCCCCCGGCCGGCACCCCCTCCCCCTCTCCAGACGGCGAGCGTCGCGGATCAACTCATGCGTGATAACAACAAGAACCTCATCCTCGCCATCGCGCTGTCGGTGGTGATCCTGATCGGATGGCAATACCTCTACGCCACCCCGCAGGCCGAGCGTCAGCGCCTGGCGGCCCAGAACGCTGCCCAGCAATCCACGCAGGTCAACCCGACCGCCCCCAACCCGCCGCCCTCGCCGAGCCAGGCCGGCGGCGCCGCCGCGACGATTCCCGGCACCACGCCCAACGCGCTCCCGGCCGCCACCGTGGCCGAATCGCGCCAGGCGGCTCTCGCCCGCTCGCCGCGCGTCTCCATCGACACCCCGGCGGTGTTCGGATCGGTCAACCTGCGCGGCGGCCGCCTCGACGACCTTTCCTTGAAGCATTACCGCGAGACGGTGGACCCGAAGAGCCCGAATATCGTGCTTCTGTCCCCCTCCGGCAGCCAGAACCCCTATTATGCGGAGTTCGGCTGGGTCGGACCGGCCGGCGGCGCCCTGCCGGGCCCCGACACGGTCTGGACCGCCGACAAGACCGCGCTGACCCCCTCCAGCCCCGTGACCCTGACCTGGGACAACGGCCAGGGCCTCGTCTTCCGGCGTTCGATCTCCGTCGACGACGAATTCATGTTCACGGTCAAGGATGCCGTGGAGAACCGCGGCGCGGCCCCCGTTTCGGTCAACAGCTATGGCCTCGTGTCGCGCCACGGAAAGCCGGCCACGCTGGGCTATTACGTGCTGCACGAGGGCCTCGTGGGTGTGCTGGGCGACCAGGGCCTGCAGGAATTCACCTACGATGCGGTCGACAAGGAAAACCCCGTCTCGGGCCAGACCACCGTCGGCCGGACTTGGGACAATGTGACGGGCGGATTCGTCGGCATCACGGACAAGTACTGGGCCGCCACCATCGTGCCCGACCAGGCCATGCCGTACCAGGGCTCGTTCACGGCGCGCCAGGACGCGAACCTGCGGGTCTACCAGGCGAACATGCTGGGCAACGCCCAGACCGTGCAGCCCGGCGCCAGCGCCGAGATGACGCAGCGGGTCTTCGCCGGCGCCAAGGAAGTGGCCGTGGTCGACGGCTACAAGAACAACCTGAATATCAAGAACTTTGACCTGCTGATCGACTGGGGCTGGTTCTATTTCATCACCAAGCCGCTGTTTAAGGTCCTGGACTTCTTCTACAGGCTCTTCGGCAATTTCGGCGTCGCGATCCTGCTCGTCACCGTCATCCTGAAGCTCATCTTCTTCCCGCTCGCCAGCAAGTCGTACAAGTCGATGGCGAAGATGAAGGCGGTGCAGCCCGAAATGACGGCGATCCGCGAGCGCTACGCCGACGACAAGATGAAGCAGCAGCAAGCGTTGATGGAGCTCTACAAGAAGGAGAAGATCAATCCGGTGGCGGGCTGCTGGCCCGTGCTGATCCAGATCCCGGTCTTCTTCGCGCTCTACAAGGTGCTGTTCGTTTCCATCGAGATGCGCCATGCGCCGTTCTTCGGCTGGATCCGCGACCTCGCGGCGCCGGACCCGACGTCCATCTTCAACCTGTTCGGGCTCATCCCCTACAATCCGGGCGCGGTGCCGGTGATCGGCCACTTCCTGATGCTCGGCGCCTGGCCGCTGATCATGGGCATCACCATGTGGCTGCAGATGAAGATGAACCCGGAGCCGCCGGATCCGGTGCAGAAGCAGGTCTTTGCCTGGATGCCGGTGATCTTCACCTTCATGCTGGGCTCGTTCCCGGCGGGCCTCGTGATCTACTGGGCTTGGAACAACTTCCTGTCCGTGTCGCAGCAGGCCTTCATCATGAAGCGCAACGGCGTGAAGATCGAGTTGTGGGACAACCTGCGCAACACGTTCAAGAAAAGCGCGTCGGCCAAGGGCTGACACCAGACCGCGAAGCACAGAAATCCCCGGGCCGGTCCCGGGGATTTTCGTTTCGGCCAGGCTACCGGAGGGTGGACATCATGCCGACGGGTCCCGATCCCAGGACGCCTCATCCTTTGCCGGACCATCCCCGCGTGGGCTTCCTCAAAGCCTTTGTCGATCGGCCCAATATCGAGATTGGCGACTTCACCTATTACGATGATCCGGACGGTCCCGACCGCTTCGTCGAGCGATGCGTCCTCCATCATTACGACTTCCTGGGTGACCGGCTGATCATCGGCAGGTTCTGCGCTCTCGCGACCGGCGTGACCTTCATCATGAACGGCGCAAACCATGCTATGACGGGCTTTTCGACCTTCCCGTTCAACATCTTCGGGCATGGCTGGGAGAGGGACTTCGATTTCGAGACCATCCGGGCTGGGTTTCGGGGCGACACGCGGATCGGAAACGATGTGTGGATCGGCCACAGGGCCACCATCATGCCGGGGGTCACGATCGGGGACGGGGCGATCATCGCGGCCGAGTCGGTGGTCGTCGGTAACGTTCCGGCCTACGCCGTCGCCGGCGGGAATCCCGCACGGGTGATCCGCATGCGGTTTCCCGATGCCGTCGTGGCGGCGCTGCTTGAGATCCGCTGGTGGGACTGGAACATCGACAAGGTCACCCGCAACCTCAACGCGATCCGGGGCAACGATCTCGAGGCCTTGCGCCGCGCCGTTTAAATCTCGCCCGCGAGAGCCGTCGCGTGCGCCCTGAAGAGGTCCGCGAGGGCCTGGGCCACCGCTCCCACCGGAGCGTCACCCCGGCTGTCGCGTCGCGCGATGAGATAGACGTCCTCGCGCAGCTCGCGGGGCGGTGCGATCAGCCGGGTCAAGGACGGATCCGGATCCCCCAGCCAGCACGGCAGCAGGGTTGCGGCCCCAAGCGCTTGCGCGGCGCGGCGGCGCAGGGACAGCTCCGACAGCCGCGCCCGGACCGGCCGTCCCGCCGCCCATGCGTCGAGGTATGCCGACTGGGACGGCTCGCGGTCGCTTCGCGGCAGGCCGATCACCGGGAGCGCAGCGGGATCCGCGCCGGCCGGACCGTAGATGCCGAACCCCAGCCGCGCCACCTTGCGGGCCACGAGATCGCCCTCTTCCGGCAGGCGTCGCATCCGGATGGCGATATCGGCTTCCCGGCGGGCCAGGTTGCTCCGCTCCCGGCTCGCATCGATGACAATTTCGAGTCCGTCCGCGCGGCGCGACAGATCGTCGAGGCGATCGGCCAGGAACAGGGCGATCGACGTGGTGGCCGTGATCCTCACGGCGTCCGGCCTCCGGCCCGATAACGCATAGGCCTCCCGCAGAACCCCATCGGCCACCCCGGACATGGCCAGCGCCCGGTCGCGGATCAGCTGACCCTCTTCGGTCAGTTCGATCCGGTTGGAGATCCGCTCCACGAGCCGCAGGCCGAGTTCGTCCTCCAGCACCTTCAGGCGACGGCCGACGGTCGGCTGGCTCAAGGCCAGTGCTACGGCGGCGGCGCTGAGCGAGCCGGCCTCGGCGATGGCGAGGAAGATGCGGATGTCGTCCCAGCTCGGATCGCCCATGATCAGCCGTCCATCAGGCCCTTGAGCGCCAGATGCTGGACCAGCATGATGGTCTTGCCGTCGATGATCTCGCCCCGGTCGATCATGGCGAGGGCTTCGCCCAAGGTCGGCTCCAGCACCTCGATATCCTCGCCCTCGCCCGCATCGCCGCCACCCCCGCCGATCCGGTCGCCGGGTGTGTAACGAGCGATGAAGAACATCAAGCGCTCCGTGACGCTGCCGGGGCTCATATAGGCGTGGAAGACGCGCTCGATCCGGTTGAGGCGGTAGCCCAGCTCTTCCTCGGTCTCGCGCAGGATGCAGGTCTCCGGATCGCGGTCGTCGAGAAGACCGGCGCAGGCTTCGACGAGGGGCTCGGGATGGCCGGTCACGTAGGCCGGGAGCCGGAACTGGCGCACGAGCAGGATCGTGCCGCGCGCCGGGTCGTAGGGCAGGATCACGGCTCCGTGGCCGCGATCGTAGGTCTGGCGCACCTGGGTCTCGATCCGGCCGTCCCGACGCCGGTAATCGAACGTGACCTTCTTCAGGGTCGCCCAGTCGTCGGACAACACCTCGACGGAGCGGATTATGATGGGTTCGTCGATCATCTTGCGTACCTTGGCCTCTGGGAGGCCGCCAGGATGCAGACTAAAACGGGGCGCGCAGCCCTACAATGATGAATGGTGCGTATTCATTATTGAATAGTTGGGCCGGAAAGGCGGCCGACGCCCTTGAACCCACGCGGGCGAGCGCCGATAAAGCCTCCATGACCGAGCCCGATTCCGTCCCCGATTTCCTTGAAACAGGCCGCAAGATCTTCGCCGGCCAGTCCGATTTCATCTGGGCGGCGGATTCGCTTAAAGCCCTGCCACCGCAGACCAGAGTGGAGATCGCCTTCGCGGGGCGTTCCAACGTGGGCAAGTCGAGCCTCGTCAACGCCCTGACCGGTCGAAACACGCTGGCCCGGACATCCCATACGCCGGGACGAACGCAGCAGCTCAACTTCTTCAACGTCAACGACCGCTTCCACCTCGTGGACATGCCGGGCTACGGCTATGCGGCGGTGGAGAAGGAAAAGGTGCAGGCCTGGACCAAGCTGATCCACGATTACCTGCGCGGCCGGGCAAGCCTTGCCCGGGTCTACGTGCTCATCGATTCCCGCCATGGCATCAAGCCCGTGGACGAGGCCGTGCTGGAAACCCTCGACAAGGCCGCGGTGTCCTACCAGATCGTGCTCACCAAGGCGGATGAGCTGAAGAAGGGCGAGATCGAGAAGTGCATCGCCGACACGGCCCAGAAGATCGCCCGCCGGGCCGCCGCCTACCCTGAAATCATGCCGACATCGAGCCGCTCCGGCGATGGAATCCCCGAATTGAGGGCCGGGATCGCCCGGCTCCTGGCCGAGCGCGGCGAGGGCTGAACCCGATGGCCGAGCGCCTCCTGATCGTTCTGGCAGCCCTGGCCGGCCTCCTTGGCGTGGCCCTTTCGGCCGCCGCCGCCCATGTGACCGGCGGCGGCAGCCTGCAAACGGCGGCGCAGTTCCTGCTGTTTCATGCCCCTGCCCTCTTGGCCCTGGTGGCGCTCGGCCGATCTGGCGCGGTGTCGCCCAAGCTCGCCCGGCTGGCCGGCTACGTCCTGGTCGTCGGCCTCGTCCTGTTCTGCGGCGACCTCACCCGCCGCGCCCTGGCCGGCGAGGCGCTCGCGCCCATGGCGGCCCCCACCGGCGGCGTGATGCTGATGATCGGATGGGTTCTGGCGGGTGTTTCCGCGCTGATGCGGCCGAGAGGCTGAAAGAGCCTGACGGGGCGGTTTCCAGAGCCGGCGCGTTCGGCTAGAACCCTGGCGACCGATTCAAGACGCCAGGGCCGCTCATGTCCGACAACGCCTCCATCGCCGACCAGCTTCCCAACGTGCACGTGCGCGCGGAGATCCTATCTCAGGCCCTGCCGCATATGCAGCGCTACGACCAGCAGATCGTCGTGGTGAAATACGGCGGCCACGCCATGGGCGACCGGGCCGCTGCCGAGGATTTCGCCGAGGACGTGGTGCTTCTCGAGCAATCGGGCATCAAGCCCATCGTGGTCCATGGCGGCGGGCCGCAGATCGGCCGGATGCTCGACAAGCTCGGCATCAAGTCCGAGTTCAAGGGCGGCCTGCGGGTGACCGATCAGGCCACCGTCGAGGTGGTCGAGATGGTGCTGGCCGGCTCCATCAACAAGCAGATCGTGGGCTGGATCGGCGCCGAGGGCGGCAAGGCCGTGGGCCTGTGCGGCAAGGACGGCAACATGGTCACGGCCCGCAAGGTGACCCGCACCACCGTCGATCCTGATTCGAACATCGAGAAAATCGTCGATCTCGGCTTCGTGGGCGAGCCCGAGCGGGTGAACCGGGAGGTTCTGGACCAGGTGCTCGGCGCCGAGTTGATCCCGGTCCTGGCGCCCGTGGCCATCGGCCAGGACGGAAACACCTACAACGTGAACGCCGACACCTTCGCGGGCGCCATCGCGGGCGCCATGCAGGCCAAGCGCCTGCTGCTGCTCACCGATGTGCCCGGCGTACTCGACAAGAACAAGAACCTGATCCCAGAGATGACGGTGGAGGATTGCCGCCGCCTCATCGCGGACGGCACGATCACGGACGGGATGATCCCCAAGATCGAAACCTGCATCTACGCCCTGGAGCGCGGGGTCGAGGCCGTGGTGATCCTCGACGGCAAGGTGTCCCACGCCGTGCTGCTGGAACTGTTCACCGACCACGGCGCCGGCACCCTCATCCGCCGGGGCTGAGGCCCTTTCGGTGGCCTCTCCCCATGCTTATATGCACCGATGGGGCCACAAGGCCCCATCGCCGTCTTTGGACCCATGAACGCGAACCCATCCGTCGACTCTCACCTGTCCTCCCCCGGATCCCGCGATTTCGGGCACGTGGACACGTGGGTGTTCGACCTCGACAACACCCTCTACCCTCACACCAGCCGGGTGTGGCCCCAAGTGGACGACCGGATCACCCTGTACATCGCCGATCTCTTCGGCCTCGACGGCATGTCGGCGCGGGCGCTCCAGAAGTTTTTCTACCACAAATACGGCACGACCCTGCGGGCGCTCATCGACGAGTACCAGATCGATCCGGCGGATTTTCTCGATTTCGCCCATGATATCGATCACACGGCCGTGGAACTCAACCCGGCTCTCGGCAGTGCGATCGAACGCCTTCCGGGCCGTAAGCTGATCCTGACCAACGGCTCCCGCAAGCACGCCGAGAACGTGGCCCGCAAGATCGGCATCCTGGACCACTTCGAGGACGTGTTCGACATCGCGGCCTCGAACTTCGTCCCCAAGCCCGACAAGCGCGCTTACGAAATCTTTCTCGACAGGCACGCGGTCGAGCCTACGCGAGCAGCCATGTTCGAGGACATCGCCAAGAACCTCGTCGTGCCGCACGAGCTCGGCATGACCACGACCCTGATCGTGCCGAAGACCCTCGATCCCTTCCGGGAGAGCTTCGAGCAGGAAGCCGTGAAGACCCCGGAGATCGACTACATCACGAACGACCTCGCGGACTTTCTGCGCACCCACACCCCGCTGGCGCCCAAGCAGGACTGAGCGCGTCAGCGCGGAAGAGGGATCTCAAGCGCATGCGGAGAGTTCCGCTCACGGCTCAAGGGCCTGTCTCCCTACGATCCGGACGGCAAGCTCCCCTCTTGCCATCGCCTTATGCCAAGGCGACCGGAGACTTCAAGCTCAACGTCCGTGGCGGCGTCGAACGATTCCATTCGTTCGGCAAGCTTCGCCCGGCGGGTGGACATTCATCGAAAACACAGCCCCGGAAAAAATTAAATCGCTTGTAAGACACTGTCGTCACGCCTGAATTTGCCTTCATTCGCGAAAATCCGAAAAGAATCTTGGAACCAACGATACTACGTTACGTTCTAGATTTACTCCGGCTAAGCCTGATGGGCGATCGCCTGGGGGGAGATCCAACGCTTGCGTAACTTCGGAGGATAGCGTGGCCAGATATTTCGACAGCCTGAAGCTCTGGGCTCTGGACGATGACGATACAGCTCTCGACCTGACGAGCTCAGGTTTCGAGGGCGTGAACACCGGTGATCTGACGCTTTTGGGCAATGACCTCGGTAACGAGTTGACCGGCAATGCGGGCAACAACACCCTCGATGGAGGCGCCGGCAGCGACACGATGATCGGCGGGCTCGGCAACGACACCTATTTCGTTAATTCGACCGGCGATGTCGTTACGGAAGACACGCTTGCGGGTGCGGGCATCGACACGGTCTTCGCCTTGATCTCCTTCACCGATGACGCGCCTCTATTTGCGAATGTCGAGAACCTCACCCTGACCGGCGCGGGCGAGCTGGACGCCGTCGGCAACGCCCTCAGCAATACTATCAGAGGCAACAGCGCCGCCAACACCCTCGAGGGCCGCGCGGGCAACGACATCCTCGATGGCGGCGCCGGCAATGACGAGCTCATCGGCGGTCTGGGGAATGACACCTATATCGTCGACAGCTCGACGGATGTGGTGACCGAGGACTCCGTGGCCGGATCCGGCATCGATACGGTCTTGGCCTCCGCCACGTTCACCCTCAGCGCCAATGTCGAGAACCTGACCTTAACGGGGGCGGCCGCGATCAACGGCACCGGCAACGCCCTTGCCAACACGATCACCGGTAACGCCGCCGCCAACGTGCTGATCGGCGCCGAGGGCGATGACATTCTCGACGGCGGCCTGGGTATCGACCGGCTCGACGGTGGTATCGGCAACGATGCCTACCGGGTCGACAACACCGGCGACGTGGTCATCGAAGGGGCCAACGGCGGCACCGACACTGTGACCGCCTCGGCCAACTACACGCTGGCGGCCAACGTCGAGAACCTGATCGCGGCTCAAGGCACGGTGGCGCTCTCGCTCACGGGCAACGCCAGCAACAACACCCTGACCGGTAACGCAGGCGCGAACCGGATCGACGGCGGGGTCGGCAACGACACCATGGTCGGCGGACTCGGAGACGACGTGTACATCGTCGACAACGCCCTCGACGTCGTGACCGAAGCCGCCATCGGCGGAAGCGACACGGTGCAGACCAGCGTGAGCTACACGCTGGCGGCGACCTCCGAGGTCGAGTTCCTGACGGTCGCCAATGTGGCCGCCGCCACCGGCTTGAGCCTGACGGGTTCGGAAACCGCCAACACCCTCACGGGCGACGCGGGCGCCAACGTCCTGAACGGCATGGGCGGCAACGACATCCTGAAGGGCGGCCTGGGCAAGGATGTGCTCACTGGCGGCGCCGGCAGCGACATCTTCGTCTTCGCCGAGCCGCTGAAAGCCGCCAACGTCGATCGGATCATCGGCTTCGAAAGCGCTGATACGATCTGGGTGGAGAACGAGATCTTCAAGGGCCTCAAGGCCGGCAACCTCTCGAAATCCTCGTTTACCTTCATCAAGAAGAACGCCGAGCTGGAGGCCAAGGGCAAGGCCGATCAGATCATCTACGAGCACAAGACCGGAAAGCTCTACTTCGATCAGGACGGCACGGCCGGAAAGGACATGGTCCATTTCGCGACGATCGCCAACAAGGCCAAGCTGTCGATCTCCGACTTCTTCGTCACCTGATGGCTTGAGGAAAACCCTGCCGGATCGCGTCGCTCCGGCAGGACCTTCCAATGGAAAGGGCGGCCCGCAAGCCGCCCTTTCTTCTATGTCCAAGACCGAGGGCGTTTAGGCCGCGCGGCTGTTGACCTTGCTCTCGGCGATCACGTTCAGCTTCTCGTCCGTAGATTTCTCCTGGTCGAGGATCTGCTGGAGGATGCTGGCGCAATCCGGGCGGCCGAGCTGCTTCGCCCAGGCAACGAGCGTGCCGTAGCGGGTGATCTCGTAATGCTCCACGGCCTGGGCTGCGGCGATCAGGGCGGCGTCGAGCACTTCCTTGTCGGCCACCTCACCCGAGACCTCCTGGGCCTCGTCGATAATGCCGTTGATGGCCGGGCAGGTGACTTCCTTGGGCTCGTGGCCGTGCTGGCGGAACACCTGCTCCAGGAGCTTGATCTGCTGCTGCGTCTCGCCAAGATGGTTCTGGAAAGCCTGCTTGAGGCCCGGATCGGTCGCCTTGGCGATCATGTCCGGCAGGGCCTTCGTGATCTGGTGCTCGGCATAATAGATGTCCTGGAGCGTGTGAACGAACAGATCGTCCAGGGTTTTGATGTCCTTGGTGAAGAGACCCATGATGTCGTTCCTTTGATATCCGTGAAAAAGGGCCGACGCGAGGCGTCGGCGGCGGTCGTTTTCAACGGTGGGGGAACGTCGCGGTCCGGCATCTGTTCCGGCATCGCCGGATCGGAGAGCCCTATTCCACAGCCCTGAGGCCCGTATCGCGGAACCTCAGCAGGTCGCTTTGTTGCGCCGCGTCGTCATCGAATTCCAGCGACTCGATCTTCTGCCCGCGCTTGGCGATCTTGTCCGTGGAGATGCGGATCTGGGACACGTCGTCCTGGGCCTGGCGGAAATGGGTGTCGAGCTTGGCCACGCGGTCGTTGAGCCTGTCGACATCCACCAGTAGTCGCTGCACCTCCACCTGGATCACTCGCGCCTCCTCGCGGATGCGGGCGTCCCGCACCAGCGCCTGCATGACCTGGATGGCGAGCGACAGGAGGGCCGGCGACACGATGACGATGCGGGCCCGGTGGGCCTTCTGGATCACGTCGTCGAAATGTTCGGCCAGGTCCGCGTAGATCGACTCGGCGGGCACGAACATGAGGGCGATGTCCTGGGTCTCGCCGGGGATGAAGTACTTCTCGGCGATGTCCTTCACGTGGACCAGGACGTCGCCGCGAACCCTGGCGGCGGCCTTGAGGCGCGCCTCGTCGCCTTTCGCGTCCCGGAACAGGGTGAAACTCTCCAGCGGAAACTTGGCGTCGACCACGAGGCAGCGCCCGTCGCCGGGCAGGCGCACGATGCAGTCCGGGCGCATGCGGTTGGAGAGCGTCGCCTGGAACTCGAAGGCGCCGCTCGGCAGCCCGTCCCGGATGATCGCCTCCATGCGCCCCTGCCCGTAGGCTCCACGGCTCTGCTTGTTGGCCAGAACGTCCCGCAGCCCGACGATCTCGCCCGTCAGGTCGGCCAGATTCTTCTGCGCCGCGTCGATGACCGCCAAACGCTCGTTCAGCCGGGAGAGGTTCTCGGCCTGGTATTGGGTGGAGCTCGCCAGCCCCTGCCCGACCCGGTGCTGGAGCCCGTCGATCCGCTCCGAGATCACCCGGACGAAATCGCTCTGGCGGCTGCCGAATACCTCCGCGACCGTTCGGAGCCGGCCCGTCATCTCGGCCTGGATGCGGGCGATCTCGGCCACCTTGTCGTCCATCTCGCGGGCCCGCTCCTCGGAGGCCGCCTCCTCCAGGAGCCTGTCCCGGCGGGAACGTAGGAGCAGCAGCGTCACGACCACCAGCAGGAAGAGGCTTGAGCCCGCGACCCCAAGGGCGAAGTCGCTCCAGGGCACGGGGTAGGATCCGAGGGTAAACGCAATGGCATTCATGAAAGGGATTTCGCGGGACGATCCGTAAATTTTCCCTATCCGAACAGATGACGAACGATTTGACCATCCCCGGGCGAGCCCTTATCTCGGCCCCATGACCATCAAACCCCTCGTCATCCTTCCCGATTCCCAGCTCCGCCTGGTGTCCAAGCCCGTCGAGGCCGTGACGGACGAGATCCGCCGGCTCGCGGACGACATGCTGGAGACCATGTACGACGCCCCCGGGGTCGGCCTCGCGGCCATCCAGGTGGGCATCCCGTTACGCATGGTGACCATGGACGTCTCGAAGGCCGAGGACGAACGCGCCCCGATGGTGCTGCTCAACCCGGAAGTCACCTGGACGTCGGAGGAGAAGCGGGTCTACGAGGAAGGCTGCCTGTCGATCCCGGAATATTACGAGGAGGTCGAGCGGCCGGACCGGGTGCGGTTCCGATACATGAACCTGAAGGGCGAAACCGTGGAGCAGGAGGCGGACGGCCTTCTGGCGACCTGCGTCCAGCACGAGATCGACCATCTCAACGGGGTTCTGTTCATCGACTACCTGTCCAAGCTCAAGCGCGACCGGGTGATGACCAAGTTCAAGAAGGCCGCCAAGCGCGAGAAGACCGCATGAGAGCCTTCCCAACGAGAACCTTGCCATGAGCCTTCGGGTCGTCTTCATGGGCACGCCGGATTTCGCCGTGCCCACCCTCGCCGAGATCGTGGGCCAGGGCCACGAGGTCGTGGCAGTCTATACCCGCGAGCCCGCCGCCGCCGGCCGGGGCATGGCGCTGAAGCCCTCTCCGGTCCACGGGATGGCGGAACGCTTCGGCCTGCCGGTGCTGACGCCCAAGACCCTGCGCACCGAGGAGGCGGCCGAGACCTTCCGGTCCCACGAGGCCGATGTGGCCGTTGTGGTCGCCTACGGCATGATCCTGCCGCTCCCGATCCTTGAAGCCCCTCAACTCGGTTGCCTCAATCTCCACGCCTCCCTGCTGCCACGTTGGCGCGGCGCGGCGCCGATCCAGCGCGCCGTGATGGCGGGCGATGCGGAGACGGGGGTCGCCGTGATGCGGATGGAACAGGGCCTCGACACGGGTCCGGTCGGCATGGCCGAGCGGGTCGCCATCGCGCCCGATATGACCGCTGGCGAGCTTCACGACCGGCTTATGGGACTCGGCGCCGACCTGATGGTGCGGGCGCTCGCGGCCCTGTCGCGGGGCGGCCTGAACTTCACGCCACAGCCCGAGGACGGCGTGACCTACGCCCACAAGCTCACCAACGCCGACGGCCGGATCGACTGGGCAAAGACGGCGGGGGATATTCACAACCACATCCGCGGTCTGTCGCCGTTCCCAGGCGCCTTCTTCATGGCTGATTTCGGCAAGGGGCCGGAGCGCATCAAGGTCTTGCGGGCGGTGCTCGCTATCGGGTCCGGCGCTCCCGGCACCCTCATCGACCCGAACGGCTCCGTCGCCTGCGGATCCGGGGCGGTTCGCCTGATCCAGGTCCAGCGGGCCGGAAAGGGCCCGATGGGCGCGGACGAATTCCTGCGCGGCGTCCGGCTGGCCCCGGGCACCTCGCTCGCATGACGATCGCCCTCGCCGTTCGGCCCGAGGATCCCGCCGATCAGGCGGCCATCCAGGCGCTTCATCGCGCGGCGTTCGGGCAGGAAGCGGAAGCCGACCTTGTGGACCGTTTGCGCCTGGATCAGGATCTTGTCCTGTCCCTGGTTGCCGGAAGGGATCGCATTCTCGGCCACATCGCCTTCTCGCGCATGGTTCTCGACAGCCCGATGATCCGGGTCTCGGCGCTCGCGCCGGTAAGCGTGCTGCCGGAGGCCCAGCACCAGGGCATCGGTTCGGCCCTCATACGGGACGGACTCTCTCGTCTCGCGGCCATGGGCGAGGACATGGTGGTCGTTCTGGGCGAGCCCGCCTTTTATGGCCGCTTCGGCTTCGCGGCGGAGGCCGTGCGCGATCTGCGCACACCCTATGACGGACCCTATCTGCAGGGTCTGAGCCTCAGCGGACGTGCTGTCATCGGGCCAGCCCGCTACCCTGGCGCCTTCGCGGGGCTGGCCTGACATGGCGCGCTACAAGCTCATCGTCGAGTATGACGGCACGCCCTATACGGGCTGGCAGCACCAGACCAACGGCCGCTCGGTGCAGGAGGCGGTTGAGCGCGCCATCGGGCGGTTCGCCGGCCATGCGGTGCGAATTCACTGCGCGGGCCGCACCGATTCGGGCGTCCACGCCACCCATCAGGTCGTGCACGTGGACCTGGAGAAAGACTGGCGCAGCGACACCGTACGGGATGCCACCAACGCCCACTTGAAGCCGGAACCGGTATCCATCCTGGCGGCCGAGATCGTGCCTGAGGCTTTCAATGCCCGGATCTCGGCGGTGAAGCGCCATTACGTCTACCGCATCCTCAACCGCCGCGCCCCGGCGGCGCTGGAGCAGAACCGGGTTTGGCACGTGGCCTGGCGGCTCGATGCTGCGAGCATGCAGGAAGCAGCGCAGCATCTGGTCGGACGCCACGACTTCACGACCTTCCGGGCCGCCGAATGCCAGGCCAACAGCCCCATCCGCACCCTCGACCGGCTCGACGTGGAGCGGATCGGCGACGAGATCCGGGTTTATGCCTCAGCCCGCTCCTTCCTACATCATCAGGTGCGCTCCATAGTGGGCACCTTGGAGCGCGCCGGCGCGGGCCGGTGGAGCGTGGCGGACGTGAAGGCGGCGCTCGATGCCAGGGACCGAAGCCGTTGTGGCCCGATGGCGCCTTCGGCGGGCCTGTACCTGATCGGGGTCGACTATCCGCCGATGGACGAATTAGCCGATCAAGGCGCGCATCGCCCCCGCGATGGCGGCGTTGAGGCCAAGGCCGAGCAGGACGATCGCAAAGGCTAAACCACCCGATACCCCCAGCGTCGCCTTGGTGGCAAACCATTGCATGCGCAGCAGAAGCGCGGCGAAAGCCAGGGTGAAGAACCCCGCCAACGAAGGCGGCGCCCAGCCGATCAGCATCAGCAGGCCCGGGAACGCCAGGGTCAGCAAACCGACGACCGCAATCCAATTGGTGACGATGACGAACGGCACGTAACGGTGGGTCAGGCGCAAACCTCGCGTGATGCCGATCATGGCGAGCGGCAGGGCCAGGAAGCCCGCCGCGAACCCCAGGGCCACGAGACCGTCGAGCCACAGGCTGCCGAGAAGCGGATTGTCGGGCTGGAGAATGCCGAGGCGGTGACGTTCGAGCGCGAGCGTCACGATATAGGCCGGAAGCGTCAGGCCGATGGCCGAGAACGAATGCCAGAAACCCGTCTCACTGAAGTCGAAGGACTTGAGACCTTCCGCACGGGCATGAAGCAGATCCACGGTGCCCTTGAAGGAGCGGTTTACCTCGTCGGCCGTCACGAGCATCTGTCGCCTCCAAACGTTCCAGCGAGAACCCGAGACATGCCCCGAGGCTCCCTGACAGAACCGGCGCTCCCGCGCCTGGGTTCCGAGCCGCATTGAACTTTAGTCTTATACGGCCAAGCTGGAGGTTCCGTCAGCCGCTTTCAGCGGCCCACGGCGAAGTAGGCGTTCAAGATCTTGCGATAGATCGCGGCCAGCCGGTCGAGATCGGCCACCGCCACGCGCTCGTCGATCTGGTGCATGGTCTGGCCCACCAGCCCGAACTCCACGACGGGACAGTGCTTGACGATGAAGCGGGCATCCGATGTGCCGCCGGTGGTGGAGAGCTTGGGACGCCGCCCGGTCTCGGCTTCGATCGCCTCGGCGATGAAGCCCACGAAATCGTTGGGGGGCGTCAGGAACGCTATGGCGTTGGTGGGTTCCAGGTGCAGCCTGTAGCGCACGTCATTGCCCGCAGCCTCCCGCAGGCGGCGCTCCAGCTCCTCGCCGAGGCTGTCCGGCGACCAGAGATCGTTGAAGCGGATGTTGAAGGTGGCGCGCGCCTCGGCCGGGATCACGTTGGCGGCGGGATTTCCCACATCCACCGTCGTCACCTCCAGGTTGGAGGCGTCGAAATGCTCGGTTCCCCGGTCCAGGGGCTCGCGCAGCAGCCCGTCGAGGAGGCGCATCAGGCGGGGGATCGGGTTCTCGGCCAGGTGCGGATAGCCCACATGGCCCTGCTTGCCCTCGACCGTGAGCCTGCCCGTCAGGGAGCCGCGTCGGCCGATCTTGATCATGTCGCCGAGCCGGTCCGGGTTCGTCGGCTCACCCAGGACACAATGGTCGAAGCGTTCGCCGCGCTCGCGCGCCCATTCGAGCAGCTTCACGGTGCCGTTGATCGCGGGCCCTTCCTCGTCACCGGTGATGAGAAAGCCGATGGAGCCGCCGAAATCCGGGTTCTCGGCGAGGTATTCCAGCGCCGCCGCCATCATGCAGGCGATGCCGCCCTTCATGTCCACCGCACCGCGCCCGTGGAGCTCGCCATCGACGACGACGCCGCCGAAGGGGTCATGGGTCCAGCGGTTCAGATCACCCGGCGGCACCACGTCCGTATGACCGGCAAAGAGCAGATACGGGTGGCCCGTGCCCCAGCGGGCATAGAGGTTCTCCACGTCCGGCGTGTCCGGGGCGGTGAAGACCGGCCGGTGCACCTCGAAACCCGCATCTCCCAGCACCTGCGCCACGAAAGCGAGCGCCCCGCCCTCCTCGGGCGTCACCGAGGGGCAGCGGAGAAGGGATTGGGCGAGGGAGACGGGGGAGTGTTCGTGCGTCATGCGCTCATGAAGCATGATCTCTCGGAAAATCAATCGCTGTCCGGTAAAATTTCGCAGCCTTCAGGCCGCATCGCTTACGGTGCGTATGACGGCGATACGGTCTTGACGGCCACCAGGATGGGGACGCCATCCCGGTTCTTGGGGTTGGCCATCACGGCTTCGAAGGAAGACGGCTCCGGGATGGATTCGCCGTCCTCCACCATCCCGGCGATGTGAAGCGCTAGCGCCTCTTCGGCCATGCCGGGAATTTCAGATAGCTTCTCGGCAGCCGTCGCGCAGCCTGGAAAATCGGGAAACACGACACCGTAAGAGGTGTCGGGATCCTTGTAGGCCAGCCCGATGTAACATGTCATGACACAACTCCGGGCGAGGCCGCTGCCGGCTTCCTGAAAACATTATTGCTTCAAGCTCAATCCCGCAGCAGCTCATTGATCCCCGTCTTTGCCCGCGTTTGGGCGTCCACGCGCTTGACGATCACGGCGCAGTAGAGCGACGGGCCGGGGGTTCCGTCGGGGAGCGGCTTGCCCGGGAGAGAGCCCGGGACGACCACGGAATACGGCGGCACCTTGCCGACGAAGACCTCGCCGGTGTTGCGGTCCACGATCTTGGTCGAAGCCGAGATGAATACGCCCATGGACAGGACCGAGCCCTCGCCCACCACGACGCCCTCCACCACCTCGGAGCGGGCCCCGATGAAGCAGTTATCCTCGATGATGGTGGGGTTGGCCTGAAGCGGCTCCAGCACGCCGCCGATGCCGACGCCTCCGGACAGGTGCACGTTCTTGCCGATCTGGGCGCAGGAACCGACCGTTGCCCATGTGTCCACCATGGTGCCCTCGTCCACGTAGGCGCCGAGATTGACGAAGGACGGCATCAGCACCACGTTCGGGCCGATGAAGGCGCCCCGCCGCACGGTGCAGTTGGGCACAGCCCGGAAACCCGCGTCCTTGAACTCGGCCGGGGTCCAGCCGTCGAACTTGGACGGGACCTTGTCCCACCAAACGGACTCGCCCGGCCCGCCCTTGATGATCCCCATGTCGTTGAGGCGGAAGGACAGGAGCACGGCCTTCTTGAGCCATTGATGCACCTGCCATTCGCCGCCCGCCTTCTCGGCCACGCGCGCCTTGCCGGAATCGAGCAGGCTCAGGGCCTCCTCGACCGCCTCACGGATGGTCCCGGTCGTCGCGGGTGCGACGTTGGCCCGGTCCTCCCAGGCGGAATCGATGGTGGCGGCGAGATCGGCGTGTGACATGAAAGGGTTTCTCGGGCTCGAAAGGGGGATCCGGCGCCTGATTAGCAATCGCTCCCCGGCCTGTCACCCCAGGCTTTCCTTGAAATGCGTCCGCTTGCGGGTGGAGCGGACCCGGGTTCCGCGCTAGAACCATGGGGTCCGGACGCCCCGGGCCTCCGTTCCAGAGTAGCGTGATGATCCCCGTCCGTGACGTCCGTACCGTTCTCTACGCGACGGCCCTGTTGTTCGCCGTTGCGATCATCGGCATGCGCGGCACCTTCGTGTGGCTCGAATACCGCTATGCGATGAACCGGGCCGAGGCCGCCACGCAGGACCTTGCCCTCCTGATGGAGGAATACACCAAGCGGACCCTCGAGACCGGGGACCTGCTCCTGAAGGACATCATCGAGTACGTGGCCCTCAAGGGCGGGGCCGACGCCCTGAAGGGCTCGCGCGAGGCGCACGACCTTCTCGTGGACATGACCCAGCGGTCCTCGGCCGGCGACCTCTTCCTGATCATGGACCGGAACGGCAACGCGGTCTCGATGACCGGCGCCTTTCCGGTCGCCGACATGAGCTTTGCCGACCGGCGCTGGTTCAAGGCCCACCGGGCCGGAGCCGACACGATCGTGGGCGGGGCCATCCTGGGCCAGTACAACAAGGAGATCCTCTACACCTACACCCGCCGCATTCCGGATGTGAAGGGCGATTTCGACGGTGTTGCCATGGTGGCCTTGCGGCCCACCTTCCTGCAGGAGGTCTCGAACATGAACGAGAATGCGGGTGACCTCGTTCTCGGCATCTGGGACCGGGACGGCAGCGTTATCGCCCGCACGGATCTGACACCGGACCGGACCAATGCCACATTGGCGCGCTCGCGCCTGTTCACGGATTTCACGAGTCAGAAGGCCGGCACCTACCGGTCCGACCGGACCTCGGACAGTGCCGAGCGGATCGTGTCCTTCCGCCGCCTCGAACGGTGGCCCGTGACGGTGACGGCGAGCATCCCGGTGGCGGCGGCGCTCTCGGTCTGGTGGCAGGGGCTCTATTGGAGCATCGCCGTCACGATCATCGTGCTCGTGGCGCTCGCCTGGCTGACCTGGTTCGGCATCCGTCTCAGCTACCGGACCGAGGAGACCCAGCGCAGCCTCCACGATCTGAATCGGGAGCTCGGTCAGGCGAATGACAGCCTTGCCAAGGCCCTCTCCGACAAGGTGGTGCTGCTGAAGGAGATCCACCACCGGGTGAAGAACAACCTCCAGGTCACATCGAGCCTGCTGCAGCTCCAGGCCCGGCGCTTCAAGGACCCGGACGTGAAGACGGCTTTCCAGGAAACCCAAGATCGCCTGCGCTCCATCGGCCTGATCCACGACACGCTCTATCGGACGGATACGGGCGGCACGATCAACCTTCAGGACTATTTCGGCCGCCTGATCGGCGAGCTATCCGCCGCCTACGGGGCCGCCGCGCGGGGGATCGAGCTCGATCTGGACGCAGACCCGATCGCCATCGACCTGGAGAAGGCCATCCCCCTCGCCCTCACGGTGACGGAAGCGATCTCGAACGCCTTCAAGCACGCTTTCGCTCCCGACCAGGAAGGGCAGATCGCCGTTTCCGTCCATCGCAGCGACAGCGGCCTGGAGGTCACGGTGCGCGATAACGGCCGTGGACTGATCGGAAACAAGGATGATCCGTCGTCCCTCGGCACCAAGCTCATCCGCGCCTTCGCGGCCCAGCTCGGCGGGCATGTGAGCCTCACCTCGGAGAACGGGACGGTGTTTCGGCTGACGATGCCGTTGTGAGAGCTCGGATTCCTGTTGATGCGGGACGTCGAGGCAGCATTTTTCCTGAGCAGCCCACTCCCATCGGCTAGGCTGCCCACGCGAGCACCCCGCCGCCGGCGAGCCGCTTGGCCCTGCCGCTGTGCCAGCGCGAGAGACCCGACATGGCCGAGACGATCCGCTTCATCCTGTCGAATATCCCCGCCCTCAGCTTCGCGCTGGCCATCGCCCTGGCCCTGGTCCGTCGCGACGGTCGGCCGCTGGCTTCCCGTCTGCTGGATTGGATGCTCCTCCTGCCCGTCGGCCTGTCCTTCCTGTGGGCAGGCCTCTTTCACGTCTTCGCGCCCGAGGTCGCGGCGGCGTCGATCGGATGGCAGGTCAGCCCGTTCCAATTCGAGATCGGCGTCGCCGACATCGCCATCGGAATCGCCGGCATCGTATCGTTCTGGCGCGGGATCGGATTCAAGAGCGCGGTCGTCACCTACATCGTTCTGTTCGACATCGGCGTC
This sequence comes from Microvirga pudoricolor, assembly GCF_016892705.1. GTDB lineage: Bacteria > Pseudomonadota > Alphaproteobacteria > Rhizobiales > Beijerinckiaceae > Microvirga > Microvirga pudoricolor. Next base: position 61,835 of record NZ_JAFEMB010000007.1, on the reverse strand, counting down.
GCCATCGGGCACGTCCGGCAGGCGGTGATGCATGCCGACTATGCGGCGAACAATTTCGGCCTGCTGCTGGCCCTGACCATTGTCCAGGCCGTGCTGCTGCCCCTGCTGCTATGGCTCGCGAAACGGGACGGCGCCGGTTCGACGCCAGCCCCAGTCACCAGGCGGAGATCCGCCTGAGAGACCCAGCGGATCGACACCCTTCTCTGGGGATATAGGCTCATGCCCGTCGGCCGCCATGATACGTCAGGGGCGTGACTTCTCGGACAGGTCGGAGAAGTTTTTGATCCTGACGTCACGATCCGGGAACCGGGCGACGATCTCCAATTCGCCACCCATGGCCTCGATGAACCGGCGCAGGGTGCTGACATACATGTCGGCGCGCTTCTCGATCTTGGCGACAGAGCCCTGACCGATCTGCAAGGTCTGCCCGATCTCTTCCTGAGACAGGCGCAAGGCGCGGCGAACCTCGGCGAGATCCATCTCCTCGCCAAGACGCCGAGCCTCCCTTTCCGCCACAGCCTCCGCTTCACGCAACATGCGGGCGCGCAGATTCGCAAAGGAATGCCTACCGGCCATGGGCTTTCTCCCTCTCCAGCTCTGCCAGATGAACGTCGTACAGGTCATCTGCGACAGGAATCATCCGGTCGTAAAACCGCCCGTCTCCCGTTTTATCGCCGCCGATCAGAAGGATGGCGGAGCGGTGTGGGTCGAATGCATAGAAAATTCGCAACGGCTTCCCATGGCTTTGCACCCTCAACTCTCTCATATGAGGGTGGCGAGAACCACTAATGCCACTTGAGAAAGGAAAAGGCAGATTGGGCCCCCTCCGCTCAAGCTGACGAACATGCGCATCGATGCTGATTTGATCCCTTTCCAGGAGACCGTTCCACCATTCACCGAACTCGTCCGTATACTCGACGGACCATTCCATTGGATGAATAATATTCCCTAAGACGAATAATACAAGCCTTGCGGCCGCTTCAATGTTACATTGAAGCGCTCAGCTAAGCCATAGGGAGTGGTATGACTGATCCGCCTACAAGGAAGTGCGCTGGCGGATGGCGGCCGAGAGCGTGCCTTCGTCGAGATAATCGAGCTCTCCGCCGACAGGAACGCCGTGGGCGAGCCGTGTGACCTTCACGGGCAAGTGCGCGAGCAGTTCGGTGATGTAATGGGCAGTGGTCTGGCCGTCGACGGTGGCGTTCAGGGCCAGCAGCACCTCGCTGACGCCGGCCTCCGAGGCCCGCGCCACGAGCCGGTCGAGGTTCAGGTGCTCGGGCCGCACGCCGTCGAGGGGCGACAGCACGCCGCCCAGCACGTGGTAGCGCGCGCTCACGGCCCCGGAGCGCTCCAGCGCCCACAGGTCCGACACGTCCTCGACCACCACGAGGATCGACACGTCGCGGCGGGAATCGCGGCAGATGGTGCAGGGGTCGGACGTGTCCACATTGCCGCAGGACGAGCACACCACGATGCGCTCGTTGGCGACCCGCATGGCGTCGCTCAACGGATTGAGCAGCGTCTCACGTTTCTTGATCAAGTGCAGGGCGGCCCGCCGCGCCGAACGCGGCCCCAGGCCCGGCAGACGGGCGAGGAGCTGGATCAGGCGCTCGATCTCGGGACCGGCAACGGATTGAGCCATGAAAGCCTCAGAACAGCTTCATGCCGGGCGGGATCGGCAGGCCCTTCGTCAGTGCCGCCATGCGCTCCTCGGCGGCCCGGTCGGCCTTGCCCTTGGCGTCGTTCATGGCCGCCACGATCAGGTCCTCGAGAATTTCCTTCTCGTCCGGGTTCATGAGCGAGGCATCGATGCTGATGGCCTTGAGCTGGCCTTTGCCGGTGACCTTCACGGTCACGACGCCGCCGCCCGACGTGCCCTCGACCTCCACGGTCTCAAGCTCGGCCTGAGCGTCCTGCAGCTTCTGCTGCATGGCTTGGGCCTGCTTCATCAATCCCATGATATCGCGCATGTCTTACTCCAGGTCGTTGTCTTCTTCGGCCTCGTGGGCCGCGAGGGCATCGGCTTCGCCTAAGATTTCCGTTTCGGCATCGGGTCCGGGCCCGTCGTCCTTGGCGCGCTCGACCACGTTGACGATCTTGGCGCCGGGAAACTTGGACAGGACCGCCTGCACCAGCGGATGGTTGGCCGCGCCCGCCTTGCGTTCCCGCTCCGCGTTGTCGGCCTGCTCCCGCAAGGTTGGGGCGCCTTCGTCCGATGACAAGGCCACCATCCAGCGCTGGCCGGTCCATTGCTGGAGAGCGCGGGCGAGATCGTTGGCCAGGGTCCGGCTGCCGCCTTCCGCCAGGCTGAACTCGATGGAGCCTTCCTCGAACCGCACGAGACGCACGTCCCGCTCCAGGGCGGTCTTAAGCACGATCTCGCGCTGCTCGCCGGCCATGGCGACCACGTCCTCGAACCGGCGCAGCCGCATGGTGGGCTCGGGCTGGGCGGGTTGGGGACGGGGCATGGGACGCGGCTGCGAGGTGGCGAGCGCGATGTTACCGTTGGTGGCGGGTCCGCCGGAGGGTCGGGGCCCAGGGGACCCACCCGGAACGGGTGAACCGTCCTTCAGGGCCCGCAGGGCTTCGTCCGGGGTCGGCAGATCGGCCGCGTAGGCGAGGCGCACGATCACCATCTCGGCGGCCGCCACCGGGCGGTTGGAGGATTGCACCTCCGGCACGCCTTTTAGCAAGATCTGCCAGGCGCGGGACAGGGTGCGCACGGACAGGCGCGCGGCGCATTCCAGCCCCCGCACGCGCTCGGCCTCCGACAGCGCCGGGTCCTTGGCGGCCTCCGGGATGAGTTTCAGGCGCGTCACCACGTGGGCGAAGGTGGCGAGGTCCGACAGGATCACGCCCGGATCGGCTCCGGCATCGTACTGGGACCGCAGGCTCTCGAACGCGCCGGGCACGTCGCCACGCATGACGGCCTCGAACAGGTCGATCACGCGGGTGCGGTCGGCGAGCCCCAGCATGTCGCGCACGGTCTCGGCCTTCACGTCCCCGGCCCCGTGGGCGATGGCCTGGTCCATGAGCGAGAGCGAATCGCGCGCAGAGCCTTCCGCCGCGCGGGCGATGGCGGCGAGTGCCTCCGGCTCGGCCGTCACGCCCTCGGCCGCGCAGATGTGGCCGAGATGCGTCACGAGCTTGTCGGAATCGATGCGGCGCAGGTCGAAGCGCTGGCAGCGGGATAGGATCGTCACCGGAACCTTGCGGATTTCCGTGGTGGCGAAGATGAACTTGGCGTGGGGCGGCGGCTCCTCCAGCGTCTTCAGAAAGGCGTTGAACGCCTTGTCCGAGAGCATGTGGACCTCGTCGATGATGTAGACCTTGTAGCGGGCCGAGACCGGCGAGTAGCGAATGCCGTCGATGATCTGGCGCACGTCGTCGATGCCCGTATGGGATGCGGCGTCCATCTCCAAGACGTCCACGTGCCGCGATTCCATGATGGCCTCGCAATGGACGCCGAGCTCGGGCATGTGGATCGTGGGCGCGCCGGAGCCGTCGGGTTTCTGGTAATTCAGGCCCCGGGCCAGGATGCGGGCCGTCGTGGTCTTGCCCACGCCTCGGACGCCCGTGAGCATCCAGGCCTGCGGAATCCGGCCCGTCTCGAAGGCGTTCGAGAGGGTGCGGACCATGGCCTCCTGGCCGATGAGGTCGTCGAACGTGCGCGGGCGGTATTTGCGGGCGAGAACCCGGTAGGCGGTTGCCGTCGCCGATGGCGCGGCCGGAAAGCCCGGCAGGCCCGGCTCGTCGTCGAAAGGCGTGCCGGCTGTCAAATCATTCATGAGCAAGGCTTTGAAAGGTGCGCTCGCGGAGAGGCGCGAGGTGGGAGGCTGGACGAAGACCCGTTCGGTCTCGTTAGGGCTGCTTCCTTCCGGATCTGACCCGGTTGGCGAGTGAGACGTCCCTCGCCAACCTCCCGGTGCCTATATGGAGTTTTCATCGCCGGAACGCAAGTTGGAAGCCGCGCCCCCGCGAACCGGGGCCCCGAGGGATAGGCAAGATGCCGCAAGCTCGGTTAATGAGAGCCTATGGTTTCTCACGCCCCTTCCGAATTCACCCTCGACCCCCGCCTCGCCGCCGACACCCTGCCGGTGGGAGACTTGGACCTGTGCAGCGTGTTGCTCCTGAACGACGCCCGCTTTCCCTGGTTCGTGCTCGTTCCGCGCTTGCCCGGCCTCGGAGAGCTGACGGACCTGTCCGACGAGCAGGCCGCGCAGGCCATGCGGGAGATCCGGGTCGCCACCCGCGTGATGCTCACCCTGTCGAAGCCCGACAAGGTCAATGTGGGAGCCCTGGGCAACATCGTCACCCAGCTCCATATCCACGTGATCGGCCGCTTCCGCTCGGATCCGGCCTGGCCGGGGCCCGTCTGGGGCCACGGCACGCGCAATCCCTACCCCGATCACGCCGCGACCGCCCTTATCGAGCGGGCCGCCGCCCTCTTCTTGGCCGATTGAACCGAGACCCGACAAAACCATGCCGATCGCCTACATCACCAACCCGACGGTGCGGCACAGCGCCGAGCGCGACCCCGAAGCCCTGGCGCGCCACGCGGGCGACCCCCGCACCGCCCTGGTGCTGTTGGCGGGCGACGTTCCGGTTCTCCGGGCGGGGCAGCCCGGCACCGGCCTCCTGCCGGTCACGGCCCTGGACCGGGCGGGCGGCCCCCGGGAGCAGGTGCTGCTCGGCACCATCGATGACCGGCCCGTGATCGCCGCGCTCGCGGCCCCCGAGGCGGCCGCGTTGTTCGAGAACGATCCGGACTTCATCACCGCCGACCTGCGGTCCGTGGCTACGAAGGGCCTCGTGCCGGAAGAAGAGCTGGGGCTGCTCGCCACCGCCAAGTCCCTGCTGGGCTGGCATGCGCGGCACCGCTTCTGCGCCAATTGCGGGAACCCGACCCAGGCCAGCCAGGCGGGCTACCGGCGCGATTGCCCGGCCTGCGGCACGCAGCACTTCCCTCGCACCGACCCGGTGGTCATCATGCTGATCGCCCGGGGAGACCAATGCCTCCTGGGGCGCGGCGCCCATTTCGCGGAGCGGACCTATTCGTGCCTGGCGGGATTCCTGGAGCCCGGCGAGACCGTGGAGGATGCGGTGCGGCGGGAAACCTTCGAGGAGGCCGGCATCCGGGTCGGGCCCGTGCGCTACCTCGCCTCCCAGCCCTGGCCGTTCCCGTCGTCCATCATGATCGGCTGCCTCGGCGAGGCCGAGTCGGAAGCGATCACCATGGACGCGGCCGAGATGGAGGACGTGCGCTGGTTCTCGAAGGAGGACGTGCGCCGGATGCTGGCGGGCGAGCACGAGCAATTCCTGGCCCCCAATCCCATCGCCATCGCCAACCACCTCCTGCGGCTGTGGGTGGAGGGCTAGAGGGCGGGGATCGGCTCGAACCGGTAGGCGATCTCCGTCACCCAATCGCCACGTATGTCGAAGGATTGCTCCGGCCCGGCCACCCCGCCGAGCCTCTCGTAGAAGCGGCGGGCGGGCGCGTTCTCCTTGAGGACCCACAGGCCCACCGAAGCGAAGCCATGCGTGGCCAGGTGGTTGAACACGTCCCGCATCATACGGCGGCCCAGACCCTGCCGCTTGACCTTGTCGATGAGGTAGATCGCATAGAGTTCTGTTTCGGTGCCCAGGAGCATGGGCTCCTTGCCCCGCAAGGGTCCGCCGCGGGCAAAGCCCACGATTTCGCCATCCGCCGCCTCAGCCACCACGACCTTCGCCTCCGGGTCCGGCCGCGCAAACGCCCCGCGCCATTGGGCGGCACGCTCCTCCACGGACAGCCCCTGAAGCGCCGGGGGCGACAGAAATTCCGCATAGGTCTCCCGCCAGCCCCGGACATGGGCGCGGGCAACGCCCTCCACGTCCGCCTCTACGGCGTCGCGAACCAGGATCACTCGGCGGCTTCCCGCACCTGTTCCCGGAACGGGTGGGCCGGATAGACGCCGAGAATCCGTAGCTCACGGGAGAAGAACTCCAGCTCCTCGAGCGCCCGGCGCAGACCCGGCTCCTCGGGATGTCCGTCAACCTCCGCGTAGAACTGCGTGGCCGTGAAGTCGCCCTCCAGCATGTAGCTTTCGAGCTTGGTCATGTTGACGCCGTTCGTGGCGAAGCCCCCCAGCGCCTTGTAGAGCGCCGCCGGGATGTTGCGCACCCGGAACACGAAGCTCGTGACCATGGGGCCGGACCCGAGGGGAGCCCACTGGACCGTCTTGGACAGGATCACGAAGCGGGTCGTGTTGTGGGCCTCGTCCTCCACGTCCTCGGCCAGGATCTTGAGGCCGTAGATGGGCGCGGCCATGCGGGGCGCGAGCGACGCGCGGCTCGGATCCTTCCACTCGGAGACCTCGCGGGCCGAGCCCGCCGTGTCGCCCGCCACATGGGCCTTGAGGCCGAGCTTGCGGATGATCTTGCGGCATTGGCCCAGCGCATGGACGTGACTGTGCACGCTCCGGATGGTGCCGAGATCCGCCTCGGGGATCGCCATGAGCTGGAAATGGATCGGCAGGAAGTGCTCGCCGATGATGTGGAGCCCGGAGGTCGGCAGCAGGTGGTGGATGTCCGCCACCCGGCCCGCGATGGAGTTCTCGATGGGGATCATGCCCAGCTCGGCCTGCCCCTCCTGGATCGCCGCGAAGGCGTCCTCGAAGGTGGGGCACGGCAGGGGCGTCCAGCCCGGCCGGGCCTCGTCGCAAGCCGTGTGGGAGTTGGCCCCGGGCTCGCCCTGGAACGAAATGAGCTTGGTCATGGCTGTCTCCGGGCGGCGATGAGGGCGCGCGCCTCCTCGAGCTGCTGGGGCGTGTCGACGCCGAAGGGCACGTCGTCGACCACGACGGCGTCGATGCGCATGCCGGCCTCCACGGCCCTGAGCTGCTCCAGGCGCTCGCGCCGCTCCAACGGCGAGGCCGGAAGCTCGACGAACCGGCGCAGGGCGGCGCGGCGATAGGCGTAGACCCCGATGTGATGATAGAGCGGCCCCTCTCCGGTCGGAGCCGTGGCCCGGGTGAAGTAGAGGGCGCGGAAACGGCCGGGTGACAGCTCGGTGCCCACCATCTTCACGACATTGGGGTTCACCTTCTCGTCCTCTCGCTCGATGGGATAGACGAGGGTCGCGATGTCGACGGCGGTATCCTCCAAGGGCGAGATGGCTGCCCTGATCGCCCGCGGGTCGATGGTCGGAAAGTCTCCCTGGACGTTCACGACGATATCGTGGCGCCCGTCCGGGTCGAGCTTTTCCACAGCCTCGTGGATGCGGTCGGACCCGGAAGCGTGGTCGGCCCGGGTCATCACGGCCCGGCCTCCCGCCCGCTCGACCGCCTCGGCGATCTCGGGCGCGTCGGTGGCCACCGCCACGGTTCCGATCCCGGCCTCCACCGCCCGGCGCCAGACATGCACGATCATGGGCGTCCCGGCGATGTCCGCGAGGGGCTTGTTGGGGAGGCGAAGCGCCGCGAGGCGGGCCGGAATCAGGACAATGGGATCGGACATGAGGGTTATGGCGTGACGAAAGCCGGGTCCTTAGCAAGGTCGGGACCATTTGTCATGGACGGTTTGTCATCGGATGACGGTCGTCCTTCGAACCTGGCCTTATGGAACCGTCCCCACATTTTAGTCATTCAAATTCCACGCTGCGACCAAGAGACAGGCGAAACCCCATTGTCAAACCCCCTCCTCTATGGCTAAGCAGCCACGGTTGCGCGGGCGGGGGTCTCCTGTCCCTGGCCGTGCCCATCCCTTCCGCTGCGCTGGTTCCGCCGTCCGAAGGCGAGGAGAGCCTATTTCATGAATATCGAGACCAATAAGATTGCAGGCGCCGTTTTCGGTTCGCTTCTCTTCGTGGTCGGCGTGAACGTCATTGCCGGCGGTCTTTTCGCCCCTCACAAGCCCGCGGTTCTCGGATACGATCTCCCTGCCCCGGAGGCGACCGCCTCCGCTGGTGCCGCCGCGGCCGCCCCCGAGGAGCCCCTGCCGGTGCGCCTGGCCAAGGCCGACGCCGCCAAGGGCCAGTCTTCCGCCAAGAAATGCCAGGCCTGCCACAGCTTCGAGAAGGGCGGTCCCAACAAGGTCGGTCCCGACCTCTACGGCATCGTCGGCCGTCCCGTGGCCTCGCACGAGGGCTTCAACTACTCGGCGGCTCTCAAGGGCAAGGGCGGCAACTGGTCCTACGAGGACCTCGACAAGTTCATCCACAGCCCAAAGGGCGCCGTTCCCGGCACCATCATGGCCTTCGCGGGCGTCAACCAGCCGCAGGAGCGGGCCGACATCCTAGCCTATCTGCGCAGCCTCTCCGAGAGCCCGGTGGCCTTCCCGGCCGCGCAGTAACCGCGCTCGCTCTCGCATTCTTGAAGCCGGGCCCTTGCGCCCGGCTTTTTGTTTTGGCGAGGGTCCCTTGCTCTCGCCCCGTTCCGGACAAAAATGTAGGAACCGAATGGACTTCGTTGTGTTCGGCACGCTTGGGGTCCAAACGCCCTGCCTCGTCCCGTGCATGCCCTTCAAGACGCCTCACCGTCAGGAGACGCCTTTGATCCGATCCTCCCTGCTGGGCCTCGCGGCCGCCTGCATCACCGCCGCCTCCCTCGCCGCATTCCCCGTATCGGCCCAGGAGGCGACCGCCGGGCCCTGGCGCCATGGGTCGGCCCTGCTCGACGAGCCCAAATACCCGGCCGGCTTCAAGCATTACGACTACGTCAACCCCGACGCCCCCAAGGGCGGTCTCGTGCGGCTCGGCGCCCAGGGCACCTTCGACAGCTTCAACATCGTGGTGGCGGGCGTGAAGGGCACCCCCGAGCAGGGCATCGGTCTCGTCTTCGAGACCCTGACCACCGGCTCCCTCGACGAGCCCAGCGCCTCCTACGGCCTTCTGGCGGAAACCTTCGCCTATCCGGCGGACTATTCCTCCGTGTCCTTCCGGCTGCGCCCGGAGGCCAAATGGCATGACGGCCGACCCGTGACGGTGGACGACGTGGTCTTCTCGTTCGACACCCTGAAGGCCAACAGCCCGATGTACGCGTTCTATTATGCGAACGTGACCAAGGCGGAGGAGACGGGCGACCGTGAGGTCAAGTTCACCTTCAACCAGACCGGCAACCGGGAGCTGCCGCAGATCATGGGCCAGCTCATGGTGCTGCCGAAGCACTGGTGGGAGGGCACGGCGCCGGACGGGCGCAAGCGCGACATCACGCAGACCACCCTCGAGCCGCCCCTCGGATCGGGCCCCTACCGCATCAAGACCTTCGATGCGGGCCGGTCCGCTTCCTACGAGCGCGTGAAGGATTACTGGGGCCAGACCCTCAACGTGAACGTGGGCCAGAACAATTTCGACGAGATCCGCTTCGAGTATTACCGGGATGCCACGGTCCTGCTCGAAGCCTTCAAGGGCGACCGTCTCGATTTTCGCTCCGAGAACAGCGCCCGCAACTGGGCGACGGGCTACAACTTCCCGGCCCGGCAGGAGGGCAAGGTGGTGCTGGAGGAGTTCGACCAGCGCTCCGTGGGCCGCATGCAGGCTTTCGTGCTCAACCTGCGCCGGGAGAAATTCCAGGACCAGCGGGTGCGCCGCGCCCTCAATCTGGCGTTCCCGTTCGAGGAGATCAACCGCACCATCTTCTCGGGCCAGTACGAGCGGCCGTCGAGCTATTTCTACGGCCTCGATCTCGCCTCCACCGGCTTGCCGGAAGGGCTCGAGAAAGAGATCATCGAGAGCGTGCGGGACAAGGTTCCGCCCGTGGTCTTCACCACGCCTTACACGAACCCCGTGGGCGATTCGCCGGAAGCGGTGCGCAACAACCTGCGTGAGGCCGACAAGCTGCTGCGCGAGGCCGGCTGGACCCTCAAGGACGGACGGCGGGTAAACTCGAAGGGCGAGGTCTTCACGCTCGAATTGCTGGGCGACTCGCCCAATGAGGAGCGGGTCTTCCTGCCCTACAAGTCCTCCCTGGACCGGCTCGGGATCGTCACCTCCGTGCGCATTATCGACGACGTGCAGATGACGAACCGCACCCGCGCCTTCGACTATGACGTGATCTCGGGCGTCTGGCCGCAGACCCTGTCGCCGGGCAACGAGCAGCGCGCCTTCTGGGGATCGGAATCGGCCAAGCGCGAGGGCTCCCGCAACTTGGCCGGCATCGCCGATCCGGGGGTGGATGCGCTGATCGACCGGGTGATCTACGCCAAGAGCCGGGACGAACTCGTGGCGGCCAGCAAGGCCCTCGACCGGGTCCTGCTGTCGCACGACTACGTGGTGCCGCAATGGACGACCCTGAAGCAGCGCACAGCCCGCTGGGACCGCTTCAGCCATCCGCAGGCGATGCCGCGCTACGGCGCCGCCGCCTTCCCGACCATCTGGTGGTATGATGCCGCCAAGGCCGCCAAGACCGGAGCGCCCCGATGACGACCACGCGACGCAGCCTTCTTGCGGGCGGAGCCGCCCTAGGCCTCGCTGGCCTGCCGCGCTTCGCGCTCGCGCAGGCGCCGGGCGAGACCGAAACCTACGGCCTGTCGAGCTTCGGCGACCTCAAATACCCGGCCGATTTCAAGCATTTCGGCTACGTGAACCCCAACGCCCCGAAAGGCGGCACACTGGCGATCCAGATCAAGTCCACGCTCGGCAACCAGAACTTCGACACCTTCAACACGCTCCACGTCTATGTGATGAAGGGCGACGGCGCGGCCGGAATGCCGTCCACCTTCGACAGCCTGATGGCGGGCTCCGGGGACGAGCCCGACGCGCTCTATGGCCTCGCGGCGAGGAGCGTGCGGATCTCGCCCGACCGGCTGACCTACCGCTTCCTCATCCACCCGGCGGCGCGCTTCCACGACGGCTCCAAGCTGACCGCCAAGGACGCGGCCTATTCCCTGAACGTCCTGAAGGAGAAGGGCCACCCGACCTTGCGCCTGCTCCTCACCGAGATGGCGTCGGCGGAGGCCGAGTCGGACAACATCCTCCGCGTGCAGTTCTCGGAGCGCCGCAGCCGCGACCTGCACCTCGTGGTCGCCGGCATGCCGATCTTCTCGGCCACCTATTGGCAGGGCCGCGATTTCGAAGCCTCAACGCTTCAGGCTCCACTCGGGTCGGGTCCCTACAAGGTCGGGCGCTTCGAGCCGGGACGATTCATCGAATTGGAGCGCGTGGCCGATTACTGGGCGAAGGACCTGCCCGTGAACGTGGGCGTCAACAATTTCGATCGGATCCGCTATGAGTATTTCCGCGACCGGACCGTAGCCTTCGAGGCGTTCAAGAACGGCACGCTGACGTTCAACGAGGAATACACGTCCCGCATCTGGGCGACGGGTTACGACTTCCCGGCCGTGCGCGACGGGAAAGTCGTCAAGGAGACCATCGAGAACGACGCGCCCTCCCCCATCCAGGGCTGGTACTTCAACACCCGGCGGGATGCCTTCAAGGATCCGCGCATCCGCGAGGCCATCGGCTTGGCCTTCGATTTCGAGTGGACCAACAAGACCATCATGTTCGGAGCTTACGAGCGGCTGACCTCGTATTTCGAGAACTCGGACCTCAAGGCGACGGGCCAGCCCTCGCCGGAGGAGCTCGCCCTGCTGGAGCCGTTCCGCGACAAGGTCCCGGCCTCGGTGTTCGGCGAGCCCTACACGCCCCCCGTGAGCGACGGCTCTGGCCAGGACCGCAACCTCCTGCGGCGCGCGGACGAACTCCTGCGCCAGGCCGGCTGCAAGCGCGAGGGTGGCGTGCTGAGGCTACCGGGCGGCGCGCCGTTCACCATCGAGTTCCTCGACTTCCAACCCTCCCTGCAGCCTCATACGCAGCCCTTCCAGGCCAATCTGAAGCGGCTCGGCATCAACGCGACCTCCCGGATCGTCGACGCGGCCCAATACCAGGCCCGCATGGATTCCTACGATTTCGACATGACGAGCCGGGCGCTCTCGGGCTCGCCCACGCCGGGGGACAGCCTCCGGGTCGTCTACGGCTCGGCTGCCGGCCAGGCTCCGGGTTCCTACAATGTCGCGGGCATCGCCAGCCCTGCGGTGGACGCCCTCGTGGAAGTCATCGGCTCGGCGAAAACCCGCCAGGAGCTCACCACCGCCTGCCGTGCCCTCGACCGCGTCTTGCGCGCGGGGCATTATTGGGTTCCCATGTGGTACAAGCCCAGCAACTGGATCGCCGCCTGGGATCAGTTCTCCCGGCCCGACACGAAGCCGCGCTTCGGGTCGGGCGCGCCGGCGACCTGGTGGTATGATGCCGAGAAGGCGAAGCGGATCGGACGAGGATAAGGTTTGACGGCTCTTTCACGACGAAACCGCACCGGCGCGATGCTCTGATGTTCGCCTATATCGCGCGCCGCATCCTCCTCATGATCCCGACCCTGTTCGGCATCATGCTCATCTCCTTCGTGATCGTGCAATTCGCCCCCGGCGGACCCGTGGAGCGGGTCATCGCCCAGCTCCAGGGCCAGGATTCGGGCGCGACCTCGCGCATCTCCGGCGGTGGCGGCGACGTGTCCGGTGGACCTCAGGCCGGGATGGGGGCCGAATCCTCATCGCCCTACCGGGGGGCGCAAGGCCTCGATCCCGCCTTCATCAAGCAGCTCGAGGTCCAGTTCGGCTTCGACAAGCCGGCGCCGGAGCGTTTCGTGAAAATGCTGTGGGATTATGCCCGCTTCGATTTCGGCAAGAGTTATTTCCGTGACGTCTCGGTGTTGGAACTGATCAAGGAGAAGCTGCCCGTCTCGATCAGCCTAGGCCTGTGGATGACCCTGCTCTCCTACGCGATCTCCATCCCTCTCGGCATCAAGAAGGCCGTGCGGGACGGATCGTCCTTCGACATCTGGACGTCGGCGGTGGTCATCGTCGGCTACGCGATCCCAGGCTTCCTCTTCGCGATCCTGCTCATCGTGCTGTTCGCGGGCGGGTCGTTCTGGCAGATCTTTCCCTTACGCGGCCTCACCTCCGAGAACTGGGCCCAGCTCTCGCTCTTCGGCAAGATCGTGGACTATTTCTGGCATATCGCCCTGCCGATCACCGCCATGGCGCTCGGTGCCTTCGCGACCTCGACCCTGCTCACCAAGAACTCGTTCCTGGACGAGATCCGCAAGCAATACGTGCTCACCGCCCGCATGAAGGGCCTGTCCGAGAGCCAGGTGCTCTACGGCCACGTGTTCCGAAACGCCATGCTGATCGTCATCGCGGGCTTCCCGGGCGCCTTCATCGGGGCCTTCTTCGCGGGGGCGCTCCTCATCGAAACCATCTTCTCCCTCGACGGCCTGGGGCTCCTGTCCTTCGAGTCCATCGTGAACCGCGACTATCCGGTGGTGTTCGCCAACCTCTACATCTTCTCCCTCGTGGGCCTCGTGGTGAACCTCGTCTCCGACCTCACCTATACGTGGATCGACCCGCGGATCGATTTCGAGACCCGGGAGGCCTGAGATGAACGAGAGCATCCCGGTCGCCCCGCCCGCCGCATCGCCGGTTGCCCCGCCCTTGCCCCGCGAGGGCCTCATTCGAATCTCGCCGCTCAACCGCAGGCGCATCCAGAACTTCAAGGCCAACCGGCGCGGCTACTGGTCGTTCTGGATCTTCATCGTCCTGTTCGTGGTCAGCCTGTTCGCGGAGTTCATCGCCAACGACAAGCCGATCCTCATCTCCTATAAGGGCGAATGGCTCGCGCCGGTCTTCGTGGACTATCCGGAGGAAAAGTTCGGCGGGTTCCTGGCACAGACCGATTACCGCGATCCCGTCATTTCGAAAGAGATCCAGGACAACGGCTGGATCCTCTGGCCGCCGATCCGCTTCTCCTACAACACCCACAATCTCGACCTGCCGGTCCCCGCCCCCGCGCCGCCCACCTGGATGCTCACCGACGAGCAGTGCCGCCCCATGGCCGAGCGCAACGGCGGCTCGACCTGTGCGGCGCTGGAATGGAACTGGCTCGGCACCGACGACCAAGGCCGCGATGTGGTGGCCCGCCTCATCTACGGCTTTCGCATCTCGGTGCTGTTCGGCCTGATCCTGGCCGGAATCTCGTCCGTGGTCGGCGTGCTGGCAGGCGCGGTGCAGGGGTATTTCGGCGGCTGGGTCGATCTCGTGTTCCAACGCTTCATCGAGGTCTGGACCGCGATCCCGGCGCTCTACCTCCTCATCATCATCTCGGCCATCATCACACCGAGCTTCTTCGTGCTCCTGGGCATCCTGCTGCTGTTCTCCTGGGTGTCGCTGGTGGGCGTGGTGCGCGCTGAATTTCTGAGGGCGCGCAACTTCGAGTACGTGCGCGCCGCCCGCGCCCTGGGCCTGTCCAACCGCACCATCATGTTCAAGCACCTGCTGCCCAACGCGATGGTGGCGACGCTCACCTTCCTGCCGTTCATCCTCAACGGCTCGATCACGACCCTGACGTCCCTCGATTTCCTGGGCTTCGGACTGCCGCCCGGATCGCCTTCGCTGGGCGAGTTGCTGGCCCAGGGCAAGGCGAACCTTCAGGCGCCGTGGCTCGGCCTCACGGGCTTCTTCGTCATCGCCCTCATGCTGAGCCTGCTGATCTTCGCGGGAGAAGCCGTGCGCGACGCCTTCGATCCGAGAAAGACGTTCCGATGACAGCACCCCTCCTCTCGGTCCAGGACCTCTCCGTCGCCTTCCGCCAGGGAGGCGGCGATACGCTTGCGGTCGACCGAATCTCCTTCGACATCATGCCGGGCGAGACCGTGGCGCTCGTGGGCGAATCCGGCTCGGGCAAGTCCGTGTCGGCGCTCTCGGTGCTCAAGCTCCTGCCCTACCCATCCGCGCATCATCCGTCCGGAAAGATCCTCTTCAAGGGGAAGGACCTCGTCGCCGCCGACGAAAACGAGATGCGAAAAGTGCGCGGCGACGACATCACCATGGTGTTCCAGGAGCCGATGACCTCGCTCAACCCGCTGCACACCATCGAGCGGCAGGTGGGCGAGATCCTGCGCCTGCATCGAGGGATGTCGGAGAAGCAGGCCCGCGCCCGCACGCTGGAACTTCTCGCCCTTGTGGGCATCCGCGACGCGGAGAGCCGCCTCGATGCGTTTCCGCACCAGCTCTCAGGCGGTCAGCGCCAGCGCGTCATGATCGCCATGTGCCTTGCCAATGAGCCGGACCTGCTCATCGCCGACGAGCCCACGACGGCGCTCGACGTGACCGTGCAGGCGCAGATTCTCAAGCTGATGGCGGACCTGAAAAGCCGCCTGAACATGGCCATGCTGTTCATCACCCACGATCTCGGCATCGTCCGAAAAGTGGCCGACAGGGTCTGCGTGATGCTCAAAGGAAAGATCGTCGAGCACGGCACCGTGGCGGAGGTGTTCGGCAACCCGCAGCATCCCTACACCCAGCGCCTCCTGGCGGCGGAACCGAAAGGCCGCGCCAACCCAGTAGCCGCCGACGCTCCCGTGGTCGTGGAAGCGGGTCCGATCAAGGTCTGGTTTCCCATCAAGCGCGGCTTCTTCCGCCGCACGGTGGGCCACGTCAAGGCGGTCGACGGCGTGTCGGTTCGGGTGCGCCAGGGCGAGACCGTGGGCGTGGTGGGCGAGTCGGGCTCCGGCAAGACGACGCTCGGCCTCGCCATCCTGCGCCTCGTCTCGTCGGAGGGGCCGGTGGTCTTCCTGGGACAGCCCATCAACGGCTTGAGCACCAACGAATTGCGGCCGCTGCGCAAGAACCTCCAGGTCGTGTTCCAGGACCCCTACGGCTCGCTCTCGCCCCGCATGTCCGTGGCCGAGATCGTCGAGGAAGGCCTTCTCGTGCAGGACAAGGGCCTCTCCTATGCCGAGCGGCGCGACGTGGTCGCCCGGGCGCTTTACGATGTCGGGCTCGATCCCGCCACCATGGACCGCTACCCGCACGAGTTCTCCGGCGGCCAGCGCCAGCGCATCGCCATCGCCCGCGCCATGGCGCTGGAGCCGAAGTTCATCATGCTGGACGAGCCCACATCAGCCCTCGACATGTCGGTGCAGGCGCAGATCGTGGAACTGCTGCGCGACCTGCAGAAGAAGCGAGACCTCTCCTACATGTTCATCAGCCACGACCTGCGGGTGGTGCGCGCGCTCGCGAACCATGTGATCGTGATGCAGAACGGCACGATCGTGGAGGAGGGTTCGGCGGAAAGCATTTTTGCCGAGCCGCGAACCGATTATACTCGCGCGCTCTTCGCGGCGGCCTTCAACCTCGAGACGGCGGGAGCCCATTCGGTCCGCGATTAGCGAGAAGCTCATCATGCATTCGCATTCACATCCAGAAGGCGCCTCCCACGACCACGCCCACCCGGTAGAATACGGGCGGGCCTTCGCGATCGGAATCACGCTCAATCTCGGCTTCGTGGTCATCGAGGCCCTCTACGGATACCTCGCAGGCTCCATGGCGCTCCTGTCGGATGCGGGCCACAATCTCAGCGACGTGCTCGGTTTGGGACTGGCCTGGGGCGCCGCCATCCTGGCCAAGCGCCAACGTTCTGAGCGCTTCACCTACGGCCTGCGGTCGAGCTCGATCCTGGCGGCCCTGTTCAACGCGCTCCTGCTCCTGGTCGCGGTCGGCGGCATCGCCTGGGAATCCGTGCGGCGCATCCTGGAGCCGGAACCCGTGGCGGCCGTCACCGTGATGGTGGTGGCGGGGATCGGAATCCTCATCAACGGCTTCACGGCCTGGCTCTTCATGAGCGGCAGCCGTACGGACATCAACATCCGGGGCGCTTTCCTGCACATGGCCGCGGATGCGGCGGTGTCCCTGGGCGTCGTGCTGGCGGCTCTGGTCATCCTGTGGACCGGCCAGACCTGGATCGACCCTCTGCTCAGCCTCATCATCGCGGCCGTGATCGTGTGGGGCACCTGGGATCTCTTGCGCCAGTCGATCACCATGTCGCTCCAGGGCGTGCCGGCCAGCATCTCAATGCCCGACGTACGGGCGGCCCTGGAGGGCCTACCCGGCGTGGCGCGGGTGCACCATCTCCACGTCTGGGCCGTCAGCACCACGGAGACGGCCCTCACCTGCCATCTCGTGATGCCGGAAGGCCACCCCGGCAACCGGTTCCTGGCTGAGGCGCAGCGTCTCCTCAAGGCGCGGTACGGAATCGGCCATGCGACCCTGCAGATCGAGATCGGCCCGCAGGCGGACCATGGCGACGCCTGTGTCCTGGACGGGACCGGCCGGGAGGGCGCGCAAGGCCACGGCCACTCCCATGACCACGCCCACCCCCACACCCATGAAGACCACCCGCCTGAAACTGATGCGTCGCATCGGACGCCGCAATGAAGTATCAAGTGTGATTCCCATGGCTTGAAGGATGGTCCCATGCCCCGCGTCCTCGTGATTGTGCTCGATTCCGTCGGCGTCGGCGGCGCGGAGGACGCGGCCGCCTATGGGGATGCGGGCGCCGACACCGTGGGCCACATCGCCGAGGCCTGCGCGAGGGGCCAGGGCGACCAGCCAGGCCTGCGCGAGGGGCCTCTCAGCCTTCCCCACATGGCGGCCCTGGGCCTCGGCCTGGCCTGCCAGGCTTCCACGGGCCGGATGCCGCCAAACCTCGAGCCGCCCGCCGCCTTGAAAGGCGCCTGGGGCTATGGGGTCGAAACGTCGAACGGCAAGGACACTCCCTCGGGCCATTGGGAGATCGCGGGCCTGCCCGTGAGGTTCAACTGGGGCTACTTCCCGGATACAGTCCCGACCTTCCCGGCGGAGCTGACCGACGCCATCGTGACCCAGGCCGGGCTGCCCGGAATCCTCGGCGACAAGCACGCCTCCGGCACCGCCATCATCGACGAGTACGGGTCCGAGCACATGCGCACCGGCAAACCGATCTGCTACACGTCCGTGGACAGCGTGTTCCAGATCGCCGCCCATGAAGAGACCTTTGGGCTGGAGCGGCTCTACGACCTGTGCCGGCTCGTGCGGGTTCTGTGCGACCCCTACAAGATCGGCCGGGTCATCGCCCGCCCCTTCGTCGGCGACGAGGCGCAGGGCTTCCGGCGCACGGGCAACCGCAAGGATTTCGCCGTCCAGCCGCCCTCGGACACGATCCTGGACGTTCTTGCCAAAGCGGGCCGCCAGATCGTGACGGTGGGCAAGATCGGCGACATCTTCGCCCATCGCAGCACGGGCCAGGAGATCAAGCCCCACGGCAACGACGCCTGCCTGACGGCTGCCATCGAGGCCCTGCGCACCTTCGCCGATGGCGGCTTCGTTTTCGCCAATCTGGTGGACTTCGATACGGAATTCGGCCACCGCAGGGACATCCCGGGCTACGCGGCAGCGCTCGAAGCCTTCGACCGGCGGGTGCCCGAGATCGAAGAGGCCCTGCAGGAGGGCGACCTCGTGATCATCACGGCCGACCACGGCAACGACCCCTCCTGGCGCGGTACGGACCACACCCGCGAGCACAGCCCGATCCTCACCTTCGGGCCCGGCGTCACGCCGGGCACCATTGGACGACGCGAGAGCTTCGCCGATATCGGCGCCACGGTGCTGAAGCACTTAGGCGTTCCGCCCTTGGGCAAGGGAGCAGCGTGGGTGTGACAACTCAGGTTGCCCCACCCCGAACGGGAGAGTTGGGGTAACGAATGGCGCCATCCCCTCTTCCGGCCGGGAGAGGGAGTGAGTATTGGGCAAACTCGACATCCGCGGATAGGAGGGGTGACCCCAAGTGCCGTTGACGTCTCCGAAACTTTGGATCAGATTCCCAAGGATCGTCAGGAGGCTCTCTGCACGATCCGTTTCGAGGTCCTGGAGAGTCTTCCCGTTCCGGCGTGGAAGTATCGTTCATGAACTCGCCCAACCGTTCGACCCATATCCGCCTGACCTCCCATCCCGAGCCCAACGCCGCCGTGGCCCGCATGCCCATCCGCTGGGGCGCGGAGGATCCCCGGGAGCGTGGGCCCATCATCGGGTCGGTGACCAACCCGGCGGATCGCAACGTGATCGGCGCCCATGGCGGCTCCTATTCGCTCTACCGGGCTCTCGCGATCTCCGCCCGCGCCCTGAACCCCCTGGCGCGGCCCGATCTGCACAACACCCATCCGACGGCCGAAATCGGCCCTCACCCGCAATGGTCGGAACCCGGCAAGATCGTCTCCCTCGATCCGTGGGGTCACTTGGTCGGGCAGGTTTTTCGGGAAGAGATCGCGGGCGGCGTCGACATCCGGCCTACCATCGCCATCACCAAGGCGCGCCTCAACATGCCGGAGATCCTGTCCGCCATGGGAGCCAAGCGCATCGCGGCGGACGGGCACATCCTTCATGAAACGGGCGACATCTCGGTGACGAAGATCGCGGTTGATCCGGTCTGGTACCTGCCGGGCGTCGCGGCGCGGTTCGGCACCTCGGAAGGCGAGCTGCGCCGGACCCTGTTCGAGCAGACGGGCGGCATGTTCCCCGAACTCGTGACCCGGCCCGACATGAGCGTGTTCCTGCCGCCCATCGGCAACATCACGGTCTACGTCGTTGGCGACGTCGCGGCCCTCGGCAACCCCAAGACCCGGATCTCCTGCCGGGTGCATGACGAGTGCAACGGCTCGGACGTGTTCGGCTCCGATATCTGCACCTGCCGCCCCTACCTGGTGCATGGCATCGAGGAGGCGGTGCGCGAAGCCCAAGGAGGCGGCGTGGGCGTCATCGCCTATAACCGCAAGGAAGGCCGCGCTCTGGGTGAGGTCACCAAGTTCCTGGTCTACAACGCCCGCAAGCGCCAGGAGGGCGGCGATTCCGCCTCGACCTATTTCGAACGCACCGAATGCGTGGCGGGCGTGCAGGACGCGCGCTTCCAGCAGCTCATGCCGGACGTGCTGCACTGGCTCGGCATCCGCCGCATCGACCGACTCATGTCGATGTCGAACATGAAATACGACGCCATCACGGGCTCAGGCATCGAGGTGGTGGAGCGGGTGCCGATCCCGGCCGAACTCGTGCCACCCGACGCCCAGGTGGAGCTCGAGGCCAAGAAGGCCGCAGGCTACTACACCCCCGAGGGTGCGCCGGATGCGTCGGATCTCGGCAAGGTCAAGGGCCGCGATCTCGAGCGGTTTTAGGCTGTTTCCCTTTCACGGGAGTTGGGCTAGCGGTAGGGCAAGTTTCCGCTCTCAACCCTCATTCCGAGGAAAGTTGCAGGCCTACCTCGAAGCCTCACCCTGAGGAGCGAAGCGTCTCGAAGGGCGAGGCGTCTCCATTGCTCTCTGGATCCTCCTTCGAGATGCCGCTAAAGCGGCTCCTCGGGCTGAGGGCCGAGGGAATTGGCTCACGCCTCTCCTCAGGATGAGCCATTGTTTTATATCCTAGGTCTCTCGTCCGAGAGCGCTGGAGCCTTATGTGACGGATCAGACTATTCCATCCTCGGAGACCGAGGCCGCCAAACGCCTCCTGACCGCCGCCGCCGTGCGCGAGCGCTCGCACCAATTGCTGGAGGCCGGGCTCGCCGGGCTTCTGGATCATTTCACGGTCGATCTCGGCAAACTCGATTCTTGCGCCGACGAGGTGGTCAAGACGATCCGCGAAGCCTATCCGTCCCTCGACATTCCCTTCCATGCCCGTTGGCGCCATTTCACGGCAGGCGGGCACCCCCGCTGGGAGGCCCTTATGGAAGGCGGCCCGTGGGAGAGCCACGCGGCGCTGGCCCGCGCGGCCTTCGATCTCGCCATCGTGTCGGTGCTACTCGACGCGGGCGCCGGTCCGCAATGGCGCTACGAGGAAGGCCGCACAGGCGAGACCTTCGCGCGCTCCGAAGGCCTCGCGGTCGCGAGTTTCGACATGTTCATCGGAGGCGCCTTCTCGAGCCGTCCTGAGGATCCGTTCCGGGTCGATGCGGATGTGCTGATGGGGCTGACCGTCGAGGACTTGGCGACAGGCTTTCAAGTCGGGCCGGACAACCCGTTGGTGGGCCTCGAGGGCCGCGTCTCGCTGCTCAACAGGCTCGGCCGGGTCGTGGCCACGAACCCGGACATTTTCGGCCAGCACGACGATCCGCGTCCCGGCGGCCTGTTCGACGTGATCGCGGCAACGGCCCAGAACGAAACGATTAAGGCCACAGCCATCCTGGAGGCGTTGCTCACCTATCTGGGCCCGATCTGGCCCGGGCGGATCAAGCTCGGCGGCATCGATCTCGGCGACACATGGCGCCACCCGCTGGTGGAGGCGCCTGACGAAACCAGAGGCCTCATCCCCTTCCACAAACTGTCCCAGTGGCTGTCCTACTCGCTCATCGAGCCATTGGAGTGGGCGGGCTACACGGTGGAGGAGGTCGACGGGCTGACGGGCCTGCCTGAATACCGCAATGGCGGCCTTTTCCTCGATTCGGAGGTGATCGCCCTGAAAAATCCATCGGACGCGAAGTTTCCCCACACGGTCGATTCCCGCCTCGTCGTCGAATGGCGCGCACTAACGGTGGCGCTTCTCGACCGGATTGCGGACCCGATCCGATCCAAGCTAGGGTTCCGGTCAGAGGATTTTCCCCTAGCGAAGGCGCTCGAAGGAGGCACCTGGGCGACAGGGCGCAGGCTGGCCAAGGAAAAGCGAGGCGACGGCTCCCCGCCCCTCACGGTCGTCAGCGACGGAACAGTGTTTTAAATGAAACAGCATACGGCAATCACAAGGGCAAAAGGCATGCAGGGCGTCACCGTGGTCGATCACCCCCTCGTTCAGCACAAGCTGACGCTGATGCGGGACAAGGAGCGTTCGACGAAGGGCTTCCGCCAGCTCCTCAACGAGATCGGCATGCTGCTCTGCTACGAGGTCACCCGCGACCTCCCCATCGAGCGGATCGAGATCGAGACGCCTCTCACCAAAATGGAAGGCGCTCAAATCGCCGGCAAGAAGCTCGTCTTCGCGCCCATCTTGCGGGCCGGCGTCGGCTTCCTCGATGGCATGCTGACGCTCGTGCCCGCAGCTCGCGTAGCGCATATCGGCCTCTACCGGGATCCGGATTCACTGCAGGCGGTGGAGTATTACTTCAAGGCACCGTCCGATCTCGCCGACCGCATGGTTCTGGTGCTCGATCCGATGCTGGCCACCGCGAACTCGGCGGTTGCGGCCATCGACCGCCTGAAGGAGCGCGGCGCCAAGGATCTGCGGTTCGTGTGCCTTCTCGCGGCGCCCGAGGGAATCGAGAAGCTGCGCGGCTCGCATCCCGACGTCGACATCTGGACCGCCTCCATCGACGAGCGCCTGAACGACCACGGCTATATCGAGCCGGGCTTGGGAGACGCAGGCGACCGGATGTACGGCACCCGCTGATGCGCTTCATCGTCGCCGATTGGGGCACGTCGCGCTTTCGCGGATACCTGCTCGATAATGAGACCATCCTCGACGAGGTCTCGTCCGAAGAGGGCGTGTCGAACCTTCAGGCCGGACAGCATCGCGATGTGTTCCTGAAGCGCTGCGGCACCTGGCTCGCGGCGAACCCGGATGCACCGATCCTGCTCGTCGGGATGGTGGGAAGCCGCGAGGGCTGGGCCATGGCGCCTTATGCCACCTGCCCGGCAGGATCCGCCGAGATCGCCGAGGCCCTGATGCCGGTGGAGATCGGGAACGGGCGTCGGGCCTATATTGTGCCGGGGCTCACCTGCGCGCCGGCGCCGGGCGCCGCCGACGTGATGCGGGGGGAGGAAACGCTCGTTCTCGGCTCCGGCGTCGAGGACGGCCTCGTCTGCCTGCCGGGAACGCATCCCAAATGGATCGAGATGCGCGGTGGCCGAATCGAGCGCTTCGCCACGTACATGACGGGCGAGATGTACGCGCTCCTGCGGGAGCACTCGATGATCGGCCGCCCGGCCACCGAGCCCGAGGACTCGAGAGGCTTCGCGATGGGTCTCGAGGCGGCCGAGCGCAACAACGGCAGCGACGACGCCCATCATGTTGGGCTGCTGCACCTGCTGTTTGGGGCGAGGGCTGCCGTCGTGTCGGGCCAAATGGCGAGCAATCTGCTCGCACCCTATCTCTCAGGCCTTTTGACCGGTGACGAAATCAATGGCGCCCTGTCCCAGTTCAACCGCCCGGCGCGGGTGACCATCGTGGCGAATTCTCCACGAGCCGACCTTTACGTAACAGCCCTCGAAAGGCATGGAATCGCCACGACGATCAAGGTGCCGCAAGGTGCCCTCATCGCGGGCCTCTTCAAAATCGGTCGCAGCCGCTCCGCCGCATAGGCAGCCATTCTCCATCATCGAGTTACGCCATGCCCCATCCGCTTCTCGCCGCCTCAACCGATTCCGCGCTTCCGATCTGGCTCGTCACGGCGTCGACATGGCCGGAGGTTCAGGCCATGCTCCCGCCGCTTGCGGCAGGCTTTGCCAAGGCACAGGGGTTCGAGGCGAAAGCGGGCTCGCACTGCCTTCTGCCTGGCTCCGACGGCGCGCTGCACGGCGTCCTGTTCGGCCTCGACGCGCCGGACGCCAAGCGGCCCGATCCGTTTCTGGTCGGCAAGCTCGCGACCCTGTTGCCGGAGGGCACCTATCGGTTCGAGACGCCGGCTCCCGATGCGAAGCTTGCCACGCTGGCATGGCTGTTCAGCGCCTATTCGTTCAACCGCTACCGCAAGCGCCCGGACAAGAAAGCGCGCCTCGTCGTGCCGAACGGTGTCGATGCTGAGGACGTGACACGCATCGCCGAATCTTTGGCGCGCAGCCGCGATCTCATCAACACGCCCACCAACGATCTCGGGCCGGACGGCATTGAGGACGCCGCCCGTATCCTGGCCGAGCGTCATGGGGCGCGGTTCACCAGCATTGTCGGCGACGACCTGCTGGCGCAGAACTTTCCCATGATCCACGCGGTCGGCCGCGCCTCCACGACCCCGCCGCGTCTCATCGACTTCACGTGGGGCGATGAGAACGCGCCGAAGATCACGCTCGTGGGCAAGGGCGTGGCGTTCGATACGGGCGGGCTCGACATCAAGCCGCCGGCTTCCATGCTGCTCATGAAAAAGGATATGGGCGGCGCAGCCACCACTCTCGCGCTTGCCAGCATGATCATGGGCGCCGGTCTCCCCGTACGGCTGCGGGTGCTGGTCCCGGCGGTGGAGAACGCCATCGCGGGGAATGCCTTCCGGCCCGGCGATATCCTGCCGAGCCGCAAGGGCATCACGGTCGAAATCGGCAACACGGATGCGGAAGGCCGCCTGATCCTGGCGGATGCGCTGGCCCTGGCAGACGAGGAAAAGCCGGACCTCATCGTCGATTTCGCGACCCTGACGGGCGCCGCCCGCGTGGCTCTTGGTCCCGAATTGCCGCCCTTCTATACCGACGACGACGATCTTGCCGCCGACATCGCCCGCACAGGCATGGTGGTGAACGATCCCGTGTGGCGCCTGCCGCTCTGGGCACCCTATCAGGCGCAGCTCGATTCGAAGATCGCCGACGTCAACCATGTGGGCGGCCCCATGGCGGGCTCGATCACGGCGGCTCTTTTCCTGCGTCGCTTCGTGTCGGAGGCCGGGGCGCATGTCCATTTCGACATCTATAACTGGAACGCCGCCGCCAGGCCCGGTCGCCCCGAGGGCGGCGACATCCAGGCGGCGCGGCTCATGTATGCGCTGATCCGAGATCGTTACGGTTCCTAAAGCATAGCGGCAGGCATCGATTGCACGGCCAGGGCGGGCGCGAATAATACCGCCCTGGAAGTGGAGCCGATATGCCCGTCGAGTTACGCGCCTTCCAATCCCTCACATTATGGCACCACGTGAACCTCGATCTGGTTCACGACGGTGCCGATCTGTCGGTGCGTCAGATTGCGATCCTGCTCACGATCTATCTCGAGACTCCGCCTCATACGGTGCGGGGCCTCGCCAGGAAGCTGCAGGTCACGAAGCCGGTCATCACGCGAGCGCTCGACAGCATGGGCAAGCTCGACCTCGTCGCCCGTCACCGCGATGAGACGGACCGCCGCAACGTGGTCATCCAGCGGACGCCCGCTGGCGCATTGGCCGTGGAGCGGTTAGGGGATATCATCACGGCGCGCGCCAAGGAGCTTGCCCTATGACTTTCGACCGGCGGATCACGCCATCCCGCCCCGACCTCGCCGATGAGCGCCTTCGGGGCCAAGTGGAGGCCGAGCGCTTCACCACCGGAACGGCCAAGCGCGTCTTAAGCTCCTTTGCTCCGGTCCATCGCCATCCCTCCCGCGAGGCCCCGCTCGACACGCAAGCGATCCGGGGTGAACCCGTGGTGGTCTACGACGAGCATGAGGGCTGGGCCTGGGTTCAGCTCCAGACGGACGGTTACATGGGCTACGTGCCGTCGATGGCCTTGGGCGATCCGGGGCCCGCTCCGACCCACCGGGTTCGCACAACCCGCTCCTTCATCTATCCGGGCCCGAACATCAAGCTTCCCCACGTCGATCACCTGACGATGAACTCGCTTGTGGCCGTGGCGCGGGTTGATGGCCATTTCGCGGAACTGGCCGATGGTGGCTTTATCTTCGCGGCACATCTCGCAGAGCGCGAAGCGGTGGAGACGGACTATGTGAGCGTCGCGGAACGCTTCCTGCATGTGCCCTATCTCTGGGGCGGGAAGACGAGCCTCGGCATCGACTGCTCCGGCCTTGCGCAGACCGCGTTGGCGGCCGCGGGCATTGGGGCCCCTCGTGACAGCGACATGCAGGAGCAGCAACTCGGCGAGCCCCTCGACCTTCGGTCGGATCTCGGCGGCCTCCGGCGCGGCGATCTCGTGTTCTGGAAGGGCCATGTGGGCCTGATGATGGACGAAACCCATCTCCTGCACGCGACAGGCTACACCATGACGGTGATGATCGAGCCCCTGAGCGTCGCCGACGAGCGCATTCGCCGGACGGATTCAAAACCGATCACGTCGGTCCGGCGGCTGGCCCCTTCGGGATCCTAGTAGCCTCTCGCCTTGTCGACCACGTTCTGGAAGCCTTGCCCTGCCTCGTAGCGCCGGATCTGGTCCACAATGTAGCGGGCCGTCGCGTCCGGGTCGCTCGTGGCGGCGTTGTGCGGGCTGACCATCACGCAGGGATGAGACCAGAGCGGGGATTCCGACGGCAGCGGCTCCGTCTCGAACACGTCCAGGCTCGCGGCCTTCAGGGTACCGTCGTCGAGGCATTCCAGGATATCCGACTCGACCTGAAGCTTGCCGCGACCGGGGTTGATCAGAACCGGGCCGCCGAGCCTGCCGTCGCGAGCGAGCTTACCGAAAAGCTCCCGGTTCAAGATCCCTCTCGTCTCAGGTGTGAGCGGCATCAAGGTCACAAGAATATCCGTGCGGGCTAAGAACGCGTCGAGTCCTTCCGTGCCGGAGAACATTGCGAAGCCCTCGATCTCCTTGGGCGTGCGGCTCCATCCCGCCACATCGAATCCCATGACCTTGAGCTTGCGGGCGGCATCCTCGCCCAGGACGCCAAAGCCCATGATACCGACGCGCACGTCCCGGGCCGTTGGCGGCGAGGCGTCATCCTCCCACACTTTCCGGCGCTGCTGCGCGTCATAGCGGGGCTGCTCGCGAAGGTGCATGAGGCAATGCATCACCACGTATTCGCTCATGCGATGGGTCAAGTCGTCCTGGGCGACGCGCACGATCGGAACGTCCGGAAGGTCGGGATAGGACAGGAGGTGGTCGACACCCGCACCCAACGAAAAGATCGCGTCGAGCATCGGCAGGCCCGACAGGCTCCCGGGTTTCGGACCCCAGGTGGCGGCATAGCGGACGGTACGCCGGTCGAAGGGCTCGCCCAGCACTGCTATCTTGCGGTCGGGCAACAGTTTTTGAAACCGCTCGACCCAGAGTTTCGGCTCCCACGTCAGTGCGACCAGCAGAGTCATGTTGCGGCTCCAATTCTCTCAAGCACGATGAGCCCGCCTTCCGCAGGCCCGTCATCGATCGCGTATGCTTCGAGCAGCGCCTTCGCGGCCGCTTCCGCCTGAGCCTCCGTTTGGGCGTGCACGATCCCGATCGGCCGCTCCGCATCGACGCGCACGCCGATCCCGGCGAGGTCCGTAAGGCCCACCGCGTGATCGACCGGATCCTGGGGCCGTGTCCGGCCTCCACCGAGAGCTACGACGGTCACGCCCACATCGCGGGTCGCGATGCGCTGCACGATGCCGCTCTGCTCCGCATAGACCGGACGCACGATGGGCGCAGCCTTCAGATGCTGAGCCGGACGCTCCAGAAGATCGGACGGCCCGCCGAGTTCAACCACCATCCGGGCAAAAATCTCCGCTGCCTTACCGGACGCGATGGCATCCTCGATCTTCGCGCGCGCCTCCTCGATATTGGCCGCCAACCGGCCCAGCACCAGCATCTCGGCGCTCAACTCCACCGTGACCTCGTGGAACCGGCCCTCCCGGCGGCGGCCGGTCAGATAATCGGCGATGTAGGCGACCTCGACGGCATTGCCGGCAGCGGACGCGAGCGGTTCGTTCATGTCGGTGAGCAATGCGCTCGTCGGCAACCCGGCTCCATTCGCCACGAGCACTAGGCTTTCCGCTAGGGCCTTCGCGTCGTCGGCGTTGTCCATGAACGCGCCCGTGCCGAACTTCACGTCCATCACGAGGCCTTGAAGTCCGGCCGCGAGCTTCTTCGACAGGATCGAGGCCGTGATGAGATCGATGGACTCCACCGTCGCCGTCACGTCACGAATGGAATAGAGGCGCTTGTCGGCAGGCGCGAGATCGGCCGTCTGGCCGATGATGGCGCAGCCTATCTCTTTGGTCACACGCCGGAACGTGTCGATATCCGGCTGAGAGACATAACCCGGAATGGAATCGAGCTTATCGAGGGTGCCGCCCGTATGGCCGAGGCCGCGTCCCGAGATCATGGGCACAAAGCCACCGCAGGCCGCGACGGCTGGAGCCAGCGCGAGACTGATCGTATCTCCCACGCCGCCGGTGGAATGCTTATCGAGAACGGGGCCTGGCAGGTCCCATTTCAGAACCTCGCCCGAATGCGTCATGGCGCGGGTCAGGGCCACGCGCTCCGGAACCGAAAGCCCCTGAAAGAACACCGCCATGGCGAAGGAAGCGGCCTGCCCTTCCGAGACGCGCCCGGCCGTCAGGCCTTCGATGAAGTCCTGGATGTGCTCGGGCGAGAGCACGCCGCCATCGCGCTTGATGCGAATGGTTTCCTGCGGAAGAAACGCCATGTCAGTAGGTTCCGGTCGTCTGTGCGGTAGTCTTGCCGTCCAAGGTCGCCAGCAATGCGTCGAAAACGCTGCTCGCCCCGATGCGGAAGGTTCGAGGCGTCGCCCAACCGGGCCCCATGATGCGGTCGGCGAGGCCCATATAGAACGCCGCATCCGCCGTGGTGCGAATGCCCCCGGAAGGCTTCAAACCAATCGGGCGGTCGGATGCCTTGATGACGTTGAGCATGATTTCGGCCGCCTCGGGCGTGGCGGATACGGGCGTCTTGCCCGTGGACGTTTTGATGAAATCCGCACCGGCCTCAACGGCGATGCGGCTTGCGGTATCGATCAGAGCCGGATCGGCAATCATGCCCGTCTCGAGAATGACTTTCAGCAGCCGGCCCCCGTCCACGACATCGCGAACCGCCTCCACCATCTCCCGGGCCGTGTCGAGATCGCCGCGCCGGATTGCCTCGTAGGGCAAGACGAGATCGATCTCGTCGGCGCCGTCGCTCAGGGCCTCGCGGGTGTCGTCGGTCACACGAGCGATATCCTCGCCACCGGCCGGAAAGTTGACCACCGTGGCGATCCGCACGGACGAGCCTTTCAAAGCTTCCCGCGCATGACTGACAAATTGCGGCCACACGCACACGGCCGCCACGGGTCCGCGCGGATCCACGGCCTTGGCGCAGAGCGCGTCGATGGCGGCGTTGGTGCAATTATCCGTGAGATCCGTCAGGTCGAGGCAGCGCAGCGCCCGTTGGGCCACGGCTTTGTCGGCATTCACATCAGTCATGGGGAAGCTCCGCCACAAAGGCCCGGATGAGGCGCTTAAACTTGTCGGACGCCTCAGCGGCCGTATCCTTGGTTTCCTGGTGCGAGGGCGACGCGCCCTCGATCCCGGCAGCCAGATTGGTGACGACGGAGATCGACGCGACGTCGAGCCCGTAGTAACGGGCGAGAATGACTTCCGGCACCGTGGACATGCCCACGAGATCGCCGCCGAGGATCTGGACCATGCGGATTTCGGCCGGCGTTTCGAAGCTCGGGCCGGACAGCCAGGCATAGACGCCTTCCGGCACTTGGATCCCTGTTTTGGCGGCGGCCGCTTGCAGGGTGGCGCGCAGGCCGGAATCGTAGGCGCCCGTCAGGGATACGAAACGGCCTTCCGTGTGATCACGTAGCAGTGGATTGCCGCCCGACAGGTTAAGATGATCGCTCAGCGCCACGAGGCTGCCCGGACGGATTTCGGCCCGCACGGAGCCTGCCGCGTTGGTGAGAACAAGCCGCCGGAGACCCAACGCCTTCACGAGGCCGACGGGCACCCGCATGGCCCCGGCATCCCCCGTTTCGTAGTAATGCGAGCGGCCTTGGAACAGGAGGATAGGCTTACCCTCCAGCGTTCCGGCCACCAGGCGGGCCGCATGACCCGACACGCCGCTCTTCGGAAAATTCGGAATGTCCGTATAGGGAATGCTGACGACGTCCGTCAGCTCGTCCGCCAGCGTGCCCAATCCCGTGCCGAGCACGAAAGCCGCCGCGAACGGGGCATCGAAGCCACGGGCGCGAACGAACTCGGCCGCTTCCTGAATATTTTGTTCCATCCCTCAACTCTTAGGTTATGCGCTCAAATTGTCCGGCCCGAAGGAGAAGGGCAACAGGTCCTCCAGCGTGAAGCTTTTGCGGATGCCCTCCGGCCCCGCCACATGGATTGGCGTCTCCGGGGCCGCGAATTCGCGAATGCGCTGGCGGCATCCGCCGCAGGGCGTGACGAGGTGTTCGCCCTCCCCCATCACCACGATGACCTCGATGCGATTCTCGCCCCCGGCCAGCATGGCGGAGATCGCTCCCGCCTCGGCACAGGTGCCGACCGGATAAGCTGCGTTCTCCACATTGCAGCCAGTAAAAACCCCACCGTTCGGCGTCAGGATCGCGGCTCCGACCTTGAAGCGGGAATATGGCGCATAGGCCTTGGCCTGGATCGCCTTGGCGGCCTCGAACAGGGAATCGAGCGAGGGCATCTCAGCGCTCCTTGACATAAGGTACACCGGACGCGCGGGGCGGGATGGCGGTGCCGATCACACCCGCGAGCAGGATGATGGTCATGAGATAGGGCAGCGCCTGTATCGCCTGCACCGGCACCTCGCCGATGCCGGGCAGCGCGATGCCCTGAAGGCGGATCGCCACCGCGTCGAGCAGGCCGAACAGGAAACAGGCGCCGAGCGCGGGCCAGGCCCGCCATTTGGCGAAGATGAGAGCCGCCAGTGCGATGAAGCCTTTGCCGGCCGTCATGTTGTTGAGGAAGCCCGCCGATTGGCCGACCGACAAATACGTTCCGGCCAAGCCGCACAACACGCCGCAGATGACGACAGCCGAATAGCGCAGGCCCGTGACGGAAATGCCCGCCGTGTCCACCGCCGCCGGGTTCTCGCCCACGGCGCGCAGGCGCAGGCCGAAACGGGTGCGCGCGAGGACGAACCACGTTACCGGCACGGCCAGCAACGCGAAATAGACGGGGGCCGAATGGCCGAACAGCGCATCCTGAAAGCGCTCGGCGCCTTCCAGCGGCGGCGTGCGCCCGCCCTGCCCGTACCAGGCATTGCCCACGATGGCGGTCAGGCCCGCCGCCAGCAGGTTGATGGCGACGCCCGATACGATCTGGTTACCGCGCTGGCTGATGGACGCGAAGCCGTGGATGAGCGAGAACGCCACGGCGGCGCCGATGCCGGCCATAAGCCCGATCCAGGCCGACCCGAACGCGTGCGCGGCAGCCGCTGCCGCGAAGGCCGCCACCAGCATCTTGCCCTCAAGGCCGATATCGACCACCCCGGAGCGCTCGGACCACAAGCCCGCCAGACAGGCGGCGAGCAGCGGGATCGAGAGCCGGAGGGCCGAGTCGAGGACGGCGTAGATGGTGCTGAACTCCATCGGTCAGGCCCTCGCTGCTTTCGTGGAATGGAGCACACGCACCACGAGGCGGCGGAACAGCCCGTCCAGCGCCCCCGCGAACAGGATGATGATGCCGCTGATCACCACCACCATGTCGCGGGTGATGGCGGGCTGCTCGAAGGCCAGTTCGGCACCGCCCTGATAGAGGATCCCGAAGAGCAGCGACGCCAGGATGATGCCCACCGGGTGCGCCCGGCCCATGAGCGCCACCGCGATGCCGACGAACCCGTAGCCCGCCGTAAACTCGAGCAGCAGCCGGTGCTGGTAGCCCATCAATTCATTGACCGCGAGACCGCCCGCGAGAGCACCGGACAGCAGCATGGCGATGATCGTGATGCGAGCGGGCGAGATGCCCGCATAAACGGCGGCAGTCGGGTTCGAGCCGACCACGCGGATCGCATAGCCGAGGCGCGAGCGATAGATCAGCAGCCAGACGCCGAAGGCCGCCGCCAGCGCCAGGATCAGCGAGAGGTTGAGCTGCGAGGACGGGATCTCGATCCCGAAGGCCGCGAAGACCTCATGCATGAACGGGATATGGGACTGGGCCGGGAACTCCCTTGTCTCCGGGTTCATGGACTGCGCCTCGCGCAGCACATTCACCAGCAGATAGACGATGAGCACGCTGGCAAGCCAGTTGAACATGATCGTCGTGATGACGATATGGCTGCCGCGCTTGGCCTGGAGATAGCCCGGGATCGCGGCCCAGGCGGCCCCGAAGGCAGCGGCCCCCAGGATGCCGAGGGGGATCAGCAGAAAGCCCGGCAGGAAACTCAAGTTCAGCACCGTGAGGGCTGCGCCAAGCCCGCCGAGGGTCGCCTGCCCCTCGCCGCCGATGTTGAACAGGCCCGCATGATACGCCACCGCAACGGCGAGGCCCGTGAAGATGAAATCCGTCGTGTAGAACAGCGTGAAGCCCAGACCCTCGCCGCTGCCCAGGCTTCCTTGGATGAGATACCGCGTGGCCGAAACCGGGTCCTCGCCGATGGCAAGCACCACGAGGCCCGCCACCAGAAAGGCGCAGACGACGGACACGGCGGGCACGAGAACCGTATCGGCCCATTTGGGGAGATCGAGGGGAGCGCTCACAGGGCGGAATCCGGCAGGAACATGTGACCCTGCTCATCGAGGGGGAAGGAAGGGTTCCAGGCCACCTCCCAGAGATGGCCGTCGGGATCGGCGAAATAGCCCGAATAACCGCCCCAGAACACGTCGTGCAGCGGTTTGACGGCGCGGGCGCCTGCCCGGATGGCAAGAGCGTAGACCTCGTCGGCCTCTTCTTTCGAGCGGGCGTTATAGGCGATGGAAACGGCCGAGAAACCTGTCGGCGTGTCCTCCACGCCCGCGTCCGCCGCCAGATCGGCGCGGCCGAAGAGCGCAAGAGCGAGGCCGTTGGCCTGGAAGAAAGTGACGCCTTCTTGGCTCGCCGAGGACGCCTTCCAGCCCCAGGCTTCGTAGAAGGCGCGGGCCTTGGCGACGTCGGCGACGCCCAGGGTGAGCAGGGTGATCCGGGGCTGCATCAGGCGGCCCTGTCCGTGACGCCGGCCATGAGCAGGCCGAGATCCTGCTCGTCGGTCTCGTCCGCCTTGCGCTCGCCCGTGATCTGACCGCCGCACATGGTGAGGATGCGGTCCGACAGGTTCATGATCTCGTCGAGCTCCACGGACACCAGGAGGATGCCTACGCCTGCGTCTCGCAGGGCGATCAGGCGGCGATGGATGAACTCGATGGCGCCGATGTCGACGCCCCGGGTCGGCTGGCCGACAAGCAAGACCCTCGGATTGCGCTCGATCTCCCGGGCCAGCACGATCTTCTGCTGGTTGCCGCCGGAGAATTTCGAGGATTTCAGGCGCGGGTTCGGCGGGCGGACGTCGTAATGCGCCATCTTGGCCTTCAGGTCTTCGATCATGGCATCGTGATCGAGGAGTGGACCGTGTCCAAGCTTGGGATCGTCGCTGAAGCCCAGCACCGCGCTCTCGAAAGCCTGAAAGGCCGGCACGAGACCCATCCGCAGCCGGTCCTCCGGCACATGCAGCAATCCCAGCTGGCGCATGCGATGGGGGTTGTGCTCATCGAAGCCGATCTCGCGCCCTTCGAAACGCATGGTTCCGAGCACCGGACGGCGCATGCCGGCGAGCGCCTCCAGGAGTTCGCTCTGGCCGTTGCCCGCAACGCCCGCAATGCCGACGATCTCGCCCGCGTGAACCGTGAGAGCCACGTTCGAGACACGCAGGACGCCGCGGGAATCGATAACGGAAAAATTCTCCACCTGCAGCAGTGGCGCGCCGGGGGCGCGCTCCGCCTTCTCGACACGCAGGAGTACACGCCGGCCCACCATCAGCTCGGCGAGCTGCGGCGGTGAGGTCTCGGCGGTTTCCACGGTCGCCACCATCTCGCCCCGCCGCATGACCGAGACCCGGTCCGTGATGGCCATGATCTCGCGCAGCTTGTGGGTGATCAGGATCACCGTCTTACCCTGTTCCTTCAGGGCCTTCAGGAGGGTGAACAAGGCATCGGCCTCGGGCGGCGTCAGGACAGCCGTCGGCTCGTCCAGGATCAGGATATCCGCGCCACGGTAGAGCGCCTTCAGGATCTCGACGCGCTGCTGCAGCCCGACGGACAATTCGCCCACCGTCGCATCCACATCGATGTCGAGGCCATAATCCCGCGACAGACGCCCCAGTTCGGCCCGCACCTTCGCTTCTCCGGCGCGCAGAAACGTTCCGCCTTCGGCGCCGAGCATCACGTTCTCGACGACGGTCAGGGGCTCCACCAGCATGAAATGCTGGTGAACCATGCCGATCCCGGCCGTGATGGCGTCGTTGGAGGAATGAATCGCTACCGGCCGGCCGTTGACACGGATCTCGCCGGAATCGGCGGTGTAGAACCCGTAC
The DNA here is from genome assembly GCF_016892705.1 of Microvirga pudoricolor. GTDB lineage: Bacteria > Pseudomonadota > Alphaproteobacteria > Rhizobiales > Beijerinckiaceae > Microvirga > Microvirga pudoricolor. The sequence continues at coordinate 27,951 of NZ_JAFEMB010000007.1, read as the reverse complement.
AGGATCGACATCAGGGTCGATTTTCCGGCGCCGTTCTCGCCCACGATGCCGTGGATCGTCCCACGTGCCACCGAGAGGTTCACGTTCCTGTTGGCGTGAACGTCGCCGAAGCTCTTGTTGATGTCGATCAGTTCGATGGCAGGTGACATGTGTCTCTAGCGTCTCCGAACGGGGATCAGGTCCTCTTGAACAGGCAAAGTCGTAAAACGAAACCGGACGCCGCTCACGTGAGCGGCGTCCGGCAGGGTAGAGCCTTAACTTACATCGGGCACTTGGAGTCCGACATGTAGTCGTGCACCTTGATGGACCCCGACTTGATGCCGTCGGCGGCCTTGTCGGCAGCTGCCTTCATGTCGGCCGTGATGAGCGCCTTGTTGTTGTCGTCGAGCGCCCACGCCACGCCGTCCTCGTTGAGGCCAAGCGCGCTGACGCCGGCCTTGAAGGTGCCCTTCTTGGCCTGGTCGAAGGCGTTATAGGTCGCCACGTCCACACGCTTGACCATGGAGGTCAGCATCTTGCCCGGATGAAGGGCATTCTGGTTGGAGTCGACGCCGATGCCGAGCTTGCCCGCATCCGCCGTGGCCCGAAGGACGCCAACACCCGTGCCGCCCGCCGCGTGGTAGACCACATCCGCGCCGCGGTCGATCTGGCTCTTGGCGAGTTCGCCGCCCTTCACCGGGTCGTTCCAGGCCGCGCCGGTGGTCCCGGTCATGTTCTGGAACACCTCGGCGTCCTTCTTGGCGTATTTGACGCCCTGGACGTAGCCGCAGGCGAACTTGCGGATCAGCGGGATGTCCATGCCGCCCACGAAACCGACCTTGCCGGACTTCGAGGCCTGGGCCGCCAGGAGGCCGACCAGGAAGGACCCCTCATGCTCCTTGAACACGGTGGATTGGACGTTCGGCTTCTCGACCACCGCGTCGATGATCGCGAACTTGGTCTTGGGGAATTCGTCGGCCACCTTCTTGAGGGCCGTTTCCTGGCTGAAGCCCACGGCCACGATGGGCGAGTAGCCGTCGCGGGCGAAGCGGCGCAAGGCCTGTTCGCGCTGAGCGTCGTTCTGGGGCTCGAAGTCGCGGTAATCGGTGCCGGTGTCCTTCTTGTACTTCTCGGCGCCCGCATGGACGCCCTCGTTGAAGGACTTGTCGAACTTTCCACCGAGGTCATAGACGATGGCCGGCTTGAACGCGTCCTGAGCCAGGGCCGTGGTGGCGGAGAGAGCGAGACCTGCGAGCGCGAGGCCGAATTTACGAGCTTTCATCGGCAATGTTCCCTGTTATCGAGGTTCTTTGGGTATCCAACTCGGATTTGTTATCCGATTGCTGGTTGACGATGGCATGGGAAGGGCCATGTCGCCAAGCATCCTGTCAAGGTGATACCCTATTTCCTCAGGAAGATGGTTGATAGGGCCCGTCCCGCCGAGAAAAGTCGCACCATGCCGCCGTCCCCGCCCCCGCCCCTGTCGTCCGAAGAGGTCGATCGTTACGCGCGTCACCTCGTGTTGCGCGATGTCGGCGGCCCCGGCCAGATGAAGCTGAAGGCCGCTCGCGTCCTCGTGATCGGGGCCGGAGGCCTCGGGTCGCCCCTGATCCAATATCTCGCGGCAGCCGGGATTGGTGCCGTGGGGGTCGTGGACAACGATACGGTCTCGCTGTCCAACCTCCAGCGCCAGGTCATTCACGGGACACCGGACGTGGGGCGGCTCAAGGCCGAAAGCGCCAGGGCCGCCGTGGGGCGGATCAATCCGGCGGTCTCGGTCGAGGCTCATACCTTGCGGATCACGCCGGACAACGCAGGGGCGCTGGTCGAGGGCTACGACATCGTGGCCGACGGGTCGGACAATTTCGAGACCCGGTACGCCGTCTCGGACGCCTGTTTCCACACCGGAAAGCCCCTCGTCACGGCGGCGCTCGGCCAGTTCGACGGCTCCCTCACCACGATCCGGGCCCATGAGATGGGCCCCGACGGCACACCGAACCCCACCTATCGCTGCCTCTTCCCCGACCCGCCGCCGCCGGGTGCGGTCCCGACCTGCGCGGAGGCCGGGGTGCTGGGTGCGCTTGCGGGTGTCATGGGCAGCCTCATGGCCATGGAGGTCATCCGCGAGGTCGTGGGCTTCGGCGAGGGGCTGGTGGGACGGCTGCTGATGGTCGATGCGAGGGGGATGCGGTTCGATACGGTGCGGTACGGATGGGACCGCGGGAATCCGTTGAGTGGGCGGGATCAGGTGTCATCCCGGACGGAGCGCAGCGGAGATCCGGGATCGCTAGGGAGGTTCGCATGATCGAGGCCTACTATGTCTACATGCTCGCGACCCGGAAAGACGGCCCGATCTATATCGGCATCACCAATGATCTTCACAGGCGGGTCTTCGAGCATAAAACCCATGCGGTGAAAGGGTTTACGGCGAAGTACAATGTAGACCGGCTTGTCTATTTCGAGACTTTCGAGACGCCGGACAGTGCCATCGCACGTGAGAAGCAGCTCAAGAAGTGGCACCGTGCTTGGAAAGTTGCGTTGATCGAGCGCGACAATCCGCACTGGCGGGATCTGGCAGAGGAGTTCGTACCGTAGCCTAGAGCATTTTTCGGTGAAGTGGATCCGGTTCACCACCAAAAATGCCGCACGGCAAAGAGAAGTGCCGACTCCATGCCAATGGAAACGGCTCTAGCCTGTCATCCCGAACGCGGCAAAGCCGCGATACGGGATCGTTGTCAGAAAAGGGCGCCCTATCCGGATGACGGTCCCGGGTCTCGCTAAGCTCGCCCGGGATGACGCTTCGGGTTTCGCGCGTTTACCCCCGCAGCACCGCGCCGGTCTTCTTCAAGACCTCACCGACGATCTTCGCGGAAACCGCCTCGATCTCCGTATCCGTGAGGGTCTTCTCCGTCGGCTGGAGGGTCACGGCGATGGCCACGGACTTCTTATCCGGGTCGATGCCCGTCCCCTCGTAGACGTCGAAGACCTCGATGCCGGCGATGAGCGCGCGCTCGGCGGCTTGCGCCGCTTTGACGATGTCGCCCGCCGCCACGGCCCGGCCCACCACGAAGGCGAAGTCGCGGGAGATCGGCTGGAAGTCCGACAGGGTGAGTTTGGGCTTCATCTTGGTGGGCTTCGCCTTCGCGGGCGGGAGCGCATCCAATGTCAATTCGAAGGCCACGAGCGGCCCCTTGAGGTCCAGGGCCTTGAGAATCTTCGGATGGATCTCACCGAAAGAGCCGATCACGTTCTTTGGACCGAACTGGAGCGTGCCGGAGCGGCCGGGATGGAGCCAGGAGGGCCCGCCGGCGACGACCTGGAGCCCCCCCACGGGCACACCCAGCGCCGACAGCAGCGCTAACGCGTCGGCCTTGGCGTCGAACACATCGACCGCGACGGCGCCGCCGTCCCAGTGACGGCCCACGCCTTCGGCCCGCGCTGTGCCCCGCCGGACCGCTGCCGCCTTGATGGACTGGCCCTCGGGTTGGTCGGACGCGAAGGTCTGGCCGACTTCGAACAGGGCCACGTCCCCGAAGCCGCGATCCGCATTGCGCTGCGCTGCCTTGAGCAGGCCCGGCAGCAGGCTCGGGCGCATGTCGGACAGGTCCGCCGCGATGGGGTTGGCGAGCGCCAGCCGGGCATCGCCCCCGCCGAACAGCTCCGCCTCCCCCTTGGCCACGAAGGACCAGGTGACGGCCTCCACGAGGCCGCGCGTCGCGAGCGTGCGCTTGGCCAGGCGCGTGCGACGCTGGATCGGGGTCAGGATCGGCTTGGCCACCGTGGCCTCGATGCGCGGCAGGGGCTGCGGCAGGATCCGGTCGACGCCCGCGATGCGGATCACCTCTTCGACCAGATCCGCCTTGCCCTCGATATCCGGGCGCCAGGACGGCGGCGTGACGCTCACGCGGCCACCCGAACCGGACACCCCGAATCCGAGCTTTTCCAGGATCGTCCGGGATTCGTCGGGCTGGACGTCCAGTCCAGACAGGCGCGGCACCTCCGCGAACGGGAAGTCGATGCTGCGGGTCACGGCAGGAACTTCGCCGGCCACAAGGGCCTCGCTCGCCTCGCCGCCGCACAGGTCGATGACCATGCGGGTCGCGAGGTCGAGGCCTGGACCCGTGAAGGCCGGGTCGACGCCGCGCTCGAAGCGGTAACGCGCATCGGTGATGATCCCGAGCTTGCGGCCGGTCTGGGCGATGTTGAGCGGGTCCCAGAGGGCCGCTTCGATGAGCACCTCGGTCGTGTTCTCGTCCACGCCCGAATGTTCGCCGCCCATGATGCCGCCGATCGACTCGACGCCGGTCTCGTCCGCGATCACCACGACGGACGGATCGAGCTTGTAGGTGCGGGTATCGAGGGCCAGGACTTCCTCGCCCTCCTTGGCCCGGCGCACGGTCAGATTGCCCTTCACCTTCTTGGCGTCGAAGACATGGAGCGGCCGCCCCCGGTCGAAGGTGATGTAGTTGGTGATGTCCACCAGGGCGTTGATGGGACGCAACCCGATGGACGTGAGACGGCGCTGGAGCCATTCCGGCGAAGGTCCGTTCCTGACGCCGCGCACGAGGCGCAGCGCGAAGGCCGGGCAGAGCTTGGCGTCGTCAATGTCGAGGGTCACGGAGACCGGGCAGGCGCCCTGCCCCGCCACGGGCTCGACCGCGTCCTTCGTCAGGGTACCGAGGCCCGCCGCCGCGAGGTCGCGGGCGATGCCGTGGATCGAGGTGCAGTCCGGCCGGTTCGGCGTCAGGTTGATCTCGATCACCGGATCGTCGAGGCCCGCATAGGCCGCGTAGGGCTGGCCCACCGGCGCATCCTCGGGCAGGTCGATGATGCCGTCGTGATCGTCGGAGATCCCAAGCTCCGCCGCCGAGCACAGCATGCCCCGGCTCTCGACGCCCCGGATCGTTCCGACCCCGAGCGTGATGTTCTTGCCCGGAATGTAGGTGCCCGGCGGCGAGAATACGCTCTTCATGCCGGTGCGGGCGTTGGGTGCTCCGCACACGACCTGAACCGGCGCGCCTTCGCCCGTATCCACCATGCAGACCCGCAGGCGGTCGGCGTTCGGGTGCTGCTCGGCCGAGATCACATACGCGATGGAATAAGGCGCCAACACCTTCGCCTTGTCCTCAACGCCCTCGACCTCGAGACCGATGCGGGTGAGCGTTTCCACGATCTCGTCGAGGGAGGCCGTGGTGTCGAGGTGGTCTTTCAACCAGGAAAGGGAGAATTTCACGACACTGTTCCTTGAGTGTCATCCCGGACTGGCAGGGCCAGATCCGGGATCGTGTTCAAAATGAAAGCTTCAGGTTTATGCCCCGGCTTTTGGCGATGCCTCGGCCGGGATGACGCTTAAGACGTCAGCCCGCCCACGAGCGATGGAATATCCAGCGGCCGGAAGCCGTAATGGTTCAGCCAGCGCACATCCGCCTCGAAGAACTGGCGCAGGTCCGGCATGCCGTATTTCAGCATGGCGATGCGGTCGATGCCCATGCCCCAGGCAAAGCCCTGGTATTCGTCCGGATCGAGGCCGCAATTGCGCAGGACGTTCGGGTGGACCATGCCGCAGCCCAGGATCTCGAGCCAGTCGTCGCCCTCGCCGAAGCGGATCTCGCCGCCCTTCCGGGAGCACTGGATGTCCACCTCGGCGGACGGCTCCGTGAAGGGGAAAAAGGACGGGCGGAACCGCATTTTCACCTGCTCGACCTCGAAGAAGGCTTTGCAGAATTCCTCCAGCACCCACTTCATGTGGGCGATGTTGGCCTGCTTGTCGATGACGAGCCCCTCCACCTGATGGAACATCGGCGTGTGGGTCTGGTCGGAGTCGTGCCGGTACGTGCGGCCCGGGATAATGACCCGGATCGGCGGCTTTTGCGATGTCATCGTGCGGATCTGCACCGGCGACGTATGGGTGCGCAGCACCTTGCGCTCGCCCTTCTCGTCGGGGGCCAGGAAGAAGGTGTCGTGCATCTCGCGGGCCGGGTGGCCGACGGGGAAGTTCAGCGCCGTGAAGTTGAGATAGTCGGTCTCGATATCCGGCCCCTCGGCCACCGAGAACCCCATATCGGCGAAGATCGCCGTCAGCTCGTCGATGACCTGGGTGATGGGATGGATGCGCCCGCGGGTCTCGGGACCTTCCTGCACCGGCAGGGTGACGTCGATGCGCTCGGCGGCGAGCCGCGCGTCGAGGGCGGCCTCGCCCAGGGTATCCTTCCGGGCCGCGATCGCCGTCTGGACCTTGTCGCGCAGGCCGTTGATGAGGGGGCCGCGTTCCTTGCGCTCCTCGGGCGTCATGGCGCCCAGCGTCTTCAGCAGCTCGGAGACGGAGCCCTTCTTGCCGAGCGCGGACACGCGTACGGTTTCCAGGGCGGCTTCGTCGCCGGCCGCATTCACCTGCCCGAGCAGGGTGTTTTCGAGTTCAGAGAGATCGGTCATCGGTTCCGTACCAGAATGCAGGCGCTTGAGTGAAGCGCGGCGCCGGAACCGTCAAGTCGTCCGAGCCGCGAAATCGGGGGCAGCCCAAGGCTGCCGGCGCGGAGGGGTCTCGGAGAAGGGGAAATGGCGGCGCGGCGGTTGCCCAGCCGCGCCGGATCCTAAGGTGTCCTTAAGCGGCCTGCTGCTGCGGCAGCGAAGCCTTGGCGCGCTCCACGTAAGCGGCGAAGGCCGCCGGCTCGTGGATGGCCATCTCGGACAGAACCTTGCGATCGACCTCGATCCCAGCCTTGCCGAGACCATCGATAAATCGGGAATAGGTCAAGCCGTGCTCGCGGACAGCGGCGTTGAGGCGCTGGATCCAGAGAGCGCGGAAGGTGCGCTTCTTGTTCTTACGGTCGCGATAAGCATATTGCATGCTCTTCTCGACCGCCTGCTTGGCGATGCGGATGGTGTTCTTGCGGCGGCCGTAGAAACCCTTGGCGGCCTTCAGAACCTTCTTGTGCTTGGCGTGGGACGTAACGCCCCGTTTGACGCGGGCCATGGAAAAACTCCTTCAAAATCCGGGATTTGGGAAAAAGACTGCCTTAGCCGTTGGGCAGGAAGTACTTCTTCACGTTGTACGCGTCGCCCTCGAACATGGTCGTGGTGCCGCGCAGGTTGCGGATCTGCTTGTTGGTCCGCTTGATCATCCCGTGGCGCTTGCCGGCTTGGGCGTAAACGACCTTGCCGGTGCCAGTGATCTTGAAGCGCTTCTTCGCGCCCGATTTCGTCTTCAGCTTGGGCATTTGGCTCTCCTATTGGACAAGCCTCGTGGCGGCGGACCGCCCCGTGGCTTCATTCATTGCTGCTGTGAGCAAAAACGAACCGCCACGGCAGCCCTTGATCAGCCGGGCGGTTCGATGAAGGGCGGCTTATGGCAGAAGGCGCCCGAAAAGGCAATGGCCGCCGGAAGATCCGGACGGCCATTGAAAACGTCGATCTCGGGAACGGCTCAGCGCGGCGCCAGGACCATGACGACCTGACGGCCCTCGAAGTTCGGCTCCATCTCGACCTTGGCGATATCGCCCACATCGGCCTTCACCCGGTCGAGCACCTTGAGACCCAGGCCCTGGTGTGCCATCTCGCGGCCGCGGAAGCGCAAGGTGATCTTCACCTTGTTACCTTCCTCGAAGAAGCTCTTCATAGCCTTCATCTTGACGTCATAGTCATGATCGTCGATGCCGGGCCGAAGCTTGATTTCCTTGACCTCGACGGTTTTCTGCTTCTTGCGGGCCTCGGCGGCCTTTTTCTGCTCAAGGAAGCGATATTTTCCGTAATCGAGGATCTTACAGACCGGCGGCGTCGAATTGGGGGCGATCTCCACGAGATCAAGCCCAGCCTCTTCGGCGATTCGAAGTGCGTCCGGAAAGGCCACAACCCCGCGGTTCTGGCCCGTATCGTCGATCAACTGCACTTCGCGGACACCGCGAATATCTCGGTTGGCGCGGGGCCCGTCTTTCTGCGGGACCGGCATAGCTCTCATTGGCCTGCGAATGGTTCAGTTCTCCTGTTGTGCGGACCGGGCGTCTCCGAAGGGCGTCTTAAGCCCTCGGCTGAATCGATGTACCGATGCCGCGAATAATCTCACATTTCGCTCAAATGCACCGGAAGTCAACTCGTTCCGCGCGCAAAACGGCCCTCCAGAAGGGCGGAATAGACATCCAGCGTGCTTCCCACCATGCGCTCAAGGGAAAAGTGGCGCTCCACATGGGCCCTGGCGCGGGCGCTCAAACCCGCTTTGGCCGTGGCGCCCAGGGACAGGGCCTCGCCGATGGACTCGGCCAGGGCATCGGCATCACCGGGCGGGATGCGCCAGCCCGTGCGCTCCTGAGGCGGGACGGTGGGCGGCGACAGCACCGTCTCCGGCACGGCCCCCAGATCCGACACCACCACGGGCGTGCCCATGGCCTGCGCCTCGACCGCCGAGCGCCCGAAGGCCTCCGGCTCCGTGGACGGGACCGTGACGACGGATGCGGCCAGGAACGCCGCCGGCATGTCGGTGCAGTGGCCGACCCGGTGGACCATCCCCTGGAGCTTGCGGGCGCCGATCAGGGCGTCGAGCTCCTTGACGTAGGAGTCGCGACCCTGGGCGTCTCCGGCCAGCACGAAGGCCACATCGCTCAAGCCGCCATCGCGCAGCTTGGCCGCCGCCTCGATCAGCACCTTCTGGCCCTTCCAGCCCGTCAGCCGGGCCGCTAGCAGAACCACCCGCTCATAGGGCGAGACGCCCCAGGCCTTGCGCAGGGCCTCGACCCGCTCGGCCGTGACGGCGCCGGGCGAGAACTGCATGAAGTCCGTGCCCCGGTGGATCACCCGGATCCGGTCGGCGGACTGGGGATAGAGGGACCGGATCAGGTCCGCCGTGTAATGGGAATTGGCGATGATGGCGTCGCCCCGGGCCATCACGGAATTGTAGAGCACCTTCACGGAGGACCGGCCCGAATAGCTGCCGTGATAGGTGGTGACAAAAGGCAGGTTGAGGGCCCGCGCCGCGCCGAGCCCCACCCAGGCCGGAGCCCGCGAGCGGGCATGCACCAGCTCCACCTTCTCCTTGTGGCAGATCCGTGCGAGGCGGCGGACGTTGAGAGCCATCGAGAACGGATTCTTGGTGGCGGCCGGGAATGGCACCCACACGCCACCCTTGGCTTGGAGCTCACCCACGAGACGCCCGCCCTCGGTGGCCACGAGCGCCCGCGCCCCTGCCTCCGTCAAACCTTCGGCCACGTCCACGGCGGTCCGCTCCGCGCCCCCGGCTTCCAGCTCCGGGATGATCTGGAGGATGGTCCGGCCCGCCAGCGGGTGGTAATGCGAGGTCGGGAATGCCGCCCCGCCGGGTCGCGATGCGAAACTCACCGGTGTAAGAGCCCTTTGAACAGAATCACACGGTAAAACCTTGCATTCAAAGCAGTTGAGGATGAGTTAACCATGCCGCAGATCATCTCCGTCGGCCATGGTCCCGACATGCGCCGTATCGCCGTTCTGGCCCGGGCCGGCAAGGGTCCGCCCGTGGTATGGCTCGGCGGCTTCAAATCCGACATGCGCTCCACCAAGGCCGCGATCCTCGACGATTGGGCCGAACGCACGGGCCGGGCCTTCATCCGCTTCGACTATAGCGGCCATGGCGAATCGGAGGGACCTTTCGAGGATGGCACGATCTCCCGGTGGCTGGAGGATGCGCTCGCGGTGCTCGTGAACCATGTACCGGAGCCGCCGGTCCTGGTCGGGTCGTCCATGGGGGGCTGGATCGCGCTCCTGGCGATCCGGGAGCTGCTGAAGTCCAGTCCCGATCGCGCGCCCGTCGGTCTCGTGCTCATCGCGCCCGCGACGGATTTCACCGAGCGCCTGATGTGGGACCGGTTTCCGGACGACATCCGGCAAATGGTGCTGGAGACCGGCGCCTATCGCCGGCCCTCGGCCTATTCGGACGATCCGTACATCATCACCCGAGGGCTGATCGAGGACGGGCGCCGGCACCTCTTGTTCGGATCGCCGATCCGCACGGGCTGCCCGGTTCATATCCTGCAGGGGATGGAAGACCCGGACGTGCCCTGGCAGCACGCCCTCAAGCTCGTGGAGCACCTGCCGGGGGACAGCGTCTCCCTCACGCTGATCAATGACGGCGACCACCGCCTATCCAGGCCCGAAGACCTGGAGAAGCTGATCGCCGCCGTCGAGGGGATCGCCTGACAGGCTAGTGAAGGCTGACCGTCTGGAGGTCGTGGGCCCAGGCATTGGCCACGGCGGCGTCACGGGTATCCGTGAGCAGGATCGGCGAGCCGCTGGCCGACAGGAGCGCGAAGAGCTGAAGGCCGGGCTGGATGTCTGGCGCCTGCGGGTACAGGCGGGCGATATCGTCCGAGCTCATCGCCTTGACGTAGGCCATCCGGCCCTCGCCGAGCGCCGCGAGATCGGCCTTGTCGAAGGTGTGCAGGGTATCGTTCATAAGAACCTCCTCAGGCGGATCGTTACGCGTCGTCGGTTGTCGCAATAGAGATCTTCCGCACGATCCGCTCCGCCTCCGGGCGGGCGAGGTCGATGGACAGAAGGCCATTGGACAGATCGGCGCCCAGTACCTCCATGCCGTCGGCAAGGAGGAATGCGCGCTGAAACTGACGGGCGGCGATGCCGCGATGCAGGAAGTGCCGGGTCTTGTCATCGACTTGGCGTCCACGGATCACCAATTGGTTCTCCTCCAGCGTCACCTCCAGCTGCTCCCGGGTGAATCCGGCAACCGCCAGGGTGATGCGAAGACGCTCTGGGACGTTGTTCGCACGAGCCAGCCGCTCGATGTTGTAGGGCGGATAACCGTCGCTCGTGGCTTTGGCGACGCGGTCGAGTGCCTGCTCGATCTCGTCGAAGCCCAGAAGAAACGGGTGCCCGAAGGGCGACTGACGCGACATGTTCGAAGCCCAAGGTTAGAGGCACTTCGGTTGGGTTTGAGCCCGCTCTTGCGGCACTCAGGCGGCCTTTGAGGGCCGTTGAGAACAATATGGAGGTTGGTGCGGGCCCTATCAAGGCCACGGTCGAGAGGCTGTGAAGACGAGGCACAAACCGCTGAAACAAAAGCGTTTCGCTCGATTGGCCTGACCCTGGGGCCACAGCGGCCGCCCCGAAGCGTCACCCTGAGTGAGCCTCAGGTTGGTCTCGAAGCCTCATCCCGAGGAGGCCGTCAGGCCGTCTCGAAGCCTCATCCTGAGGGGCCGCTAAAGCGGCCCCTCAGGATGAGGTCAGTGGGAGGTTGCAGCCCACCTCAGGATGATGTCGAGAGAGTGGAAGGTATCAAACCCGCTCCCGCCACCAGGCGATCTGCTGCACCACCTGGCTCGGCGCCGTACCGCCGAAGCTGACGCGGGACCGGACCGAGTTCTCGACCCCCAGCACCTCGAGGATCCCCGCATGGATGCGGGGCTCCACGGCCTGCATGGCGTCCAGGGGCAGATCCTCCAGACCGCAACCGCGGGTCTCGGCCTCGGACACGATGCGGCCCGTGATGTGGTGGGCGTCCCGGAACGGGATGTCGAGGCTTCGCACCAGCCAGTCGGCCAGGTCGGTCGCGGTGGAGAAGCCTGCGCCCGCCACCGCCGCCATGCGCGCCGGCACGGGCTCCAGGTCCTGGATCATGCCCGTCATGGCGGCCAGCACGATCTCGATGGTATCGGCGGCGTCGAAGAGCTGTTCCTTGTCCTCCTGCATGTCCTTGGAATAGGTCAGCGGCAGGCCCTTCATCATGGTGAGCAGAGCCATGAGCGAGCCGAAGATGCGGCCCGTCTTGCCGCGCACCAGCTCGGCGGCGTCCGGGTTGCGCTTCTGGGGCATCATGCTGGAGCCCGTGGTCCAGCGGTCCGGCAGGCGCACGAATCCGAACGGGGCCGACATCCAGATGATGATCTCCTCCGCCAGCCGCGACAGGTGAACGGCGCAGATCGATGCGGCGGACACGAACTCGATCAGGCTGTCCCGATCGGATACCGAATCGAGCGAGTTGCGTGTCGGCCCGTCGAAGCCCAGGGCCTTGGCGGTCATATGCCGGTCGACCGGGAAGGATGTGCCCGCGAGCGCCCCGGCGCCGAGGGGCGACTCGTTGAGGCGTCTGCGGGAATCCCGGATGCGGCCCCGGTCGCGGCCGAACATCTCCACATAGGCCAGGAGATGGTGACCGAAGGTCACCGGCTGCGCGCTCTGGAGATGGGTGAAGCCCGGCATCACGGTGGCGGCGTGCGGCTCGGCCTTGTCGAGCAGGGCTTTGATCAGGCGGGTGAGCTGCTCGTCCGTCCGGTCATGGGCGTCCCGCACCCAGAGGCGCACGTCGACGGCGACCTGATCGTTGCGGCTGCGGGCGGTGTGAAGGCGGGCCGCCGGATCGCCCACGATCTCGCGCAGGCGGCTCTCCACGTTCATGTGAATATCTTCCAGGGCCTTGGAGAAGGCGAAGCCGCCGCCCTCGATCTCGGCCATGACACGCTGGAGGCCCTCGTGGATCGCGTCCCTGTCCGAGGAGGCGATGATCCCCTGCTGGGCCAGCATGTTGGAATGGGCGAGCGATCCTTGGATGTCCTGGGAAGCCAGGCGCTTGTCGAAATCGATGGAGGCGTTGATGGCTTCCATCAGGGCGCTGGGCGAGGACGAGAACCGGCCGCCCCACATGGTGTTGGCCTTGGGCTTGTTCGGGTCTTGGGACACGGGATCATCCGGGCTTGACGTGGCGGGCGCAGCAGCCTTTGCCACATCTTCGGTCCCGAGGCCAAGCCCGGCGCAGGGGACATTCGGACGGGGCCACCGTGCGCCCTGCCGTCGCATTGGGCACACTGAGCAACGTTTACCACTTCAAATCCAGTGGGAGGGCTCGACAGAACCCGTCCGATTTGCATTCTTAATGAGCACAAAAGGCGCATGAGGCGCCTCAGGGAACTGTCCCCAGGGGAACTGAACCATGAAACCACTACCGCGCTTCCTTCTGTCGGCCGCCATGGTCGCCACCATGGCCACCTCGTTTTCCGCCGTCATGGCTGCCACGCCTCCGGACACCTTGGTCCAGGCCTGGCAGAGCGACGACATCATCTCGCTGGACCCGGCAGAGGTATTCGAGTTCTCGTCCTCGGAGATCATGGGCAACACCTACGAGCGCCTCGTCACCTACGACATCAAGGATGTGTCGAAGATCTCCGGACAGGTCGCGGAATCCTGGACGGTCTCGCCGGACGGCAAGACCTTCACCTTCAAGATCAAGCCCAACCGCAAGTTCGCCTCCGGCAATCCCATCACGGCCGAGGACGTGGTCTATTCGCTGACCCGCGCCGTGGCGCTGGACAAGTCGCCCGCCTTCATCCTGGGCCAGTTCGGCCTGACGAAGGACAACGTGAAGGACAAGGTCAAGCAGACCGGCCCGCTCGAGGTGACCTTCGAGGTCGACAAGCCTTACGCTCCGACCCTGGTGCTCTACTGCCTGGGCAACTCGGTGGCGTCCATCGTCGACAAGAAGCTGCTCACCCAGAACGAAAAGGACGGCGACTGGGGCTATAACTGGCTTAAGACCAAGTATGCGGGCTCGGGCCCCTACATCATGCGCGACTGGAAGGCCAACGAGGTCCTGGTTCTGGAGCGCAACCCGAACTATGAGAACAAGACCCCGCTCGCCCGCGTGATCTTCCGCCACATCAAGGAGACGGCCAGCCAGCGCCTGCTCCTCGAGAAGGGCGACGTGGACGTGGCCCGCAACCTGAATCCTGAGGAAATCGCGGCGGTCTCCAAGGACCCGAACATCAAGATCGAGAGCGGCCCGAAGGGCACCGTCTACTATCTCGGCTTGAACCAGAAGAACCCGAACCTGGCCAAGCCCGAGGTTCGCCTCGCCCTGAAATACTTGGTCGACTACGCCGCGATCGCCGACACGATCATGAAGAGCAAGGGCGACGTGCACCAGAACTTCCTGCCCAAGGGCTTCCTGGGCGCCGAGACCAACAACCCCTACAAGCTCGACGTCGCCAAGGCGAAGGAACTGCTGGCCAAGGCGGGCCTGAAGGACGGCTTCTCGGTCACGATGGACACCCGCTCCACTGCCGAGATCACGGGCATCGCCCAGGCTATGCAGGCGACCTTCGCGCAAGCGGGCATCAAGCTCGAGATCCTGCCGATGGACAGCAAGCAGGCCCTGACCAAGTACCGCGCCCGCCAGCACGACATCTATATCGGCAACTGGGGCTCGGATTATCAGGACCCGAACTCCAACGCCGACACCTTCGCGGCGAACGACGACAACACGGACAACGCGAAGGCCAAGCCGCTTGCCTGGCGCAACGCCTGGGATCCGGGTGCCCTGACCGCCAAGACTCGCGCCGCCGTGATGGAGCGTGACGCCGAGAAGCGGGCCCAGATGTACAAAGAACTGCAGAAGTCGGTACTCGACGACGGCCCGTTCGTGATCTTCCTCCAGCAGACCGAAGTCGCGGCCGTGCGCAAGAATGTCGAGAACTTCATTCTTGGACCGTCGTTCAGCGACAACGACGTGACGCAGGCGAAGAAGAACTAAGCCTCGATGGCATCGGCAACCTTGCAGGGAGGCGGAGGGCATGGTCTTGCCCTCCGCTTCTTCCTTAAGCGCCTCGCGCAATTCGTCATCGTCCTGGCAACGACCCTGCTCGGCCTCGTCGCCGTCACGTTCTTCATCGGCCGCGTCGTTCCCATCGACCCCGTCCTGGCCATCGTGGGCGACCGGGCGCCGGCTCATGTCTACGAGCGCGTGCGGCAGGAGATGGGCCTCGACCGGCCGCTCATCGAGCAATTCGCCATCTACGTGAAGAAGGCCGCCACGGGCGATTTCGGCAATTCGGTTCTGACCACCAACCCGGTGATGACCGATATCATCAACGTGTTCCCGGCCACCCTGGAACTGGCGACCCTCGGCACGCTCATCGGCACGATCATCGGCATTCCGCTCGGGGTGCTCGCCGCCGTGAAGCGAGGCAGCATCGTCGACCAGATCGTGCGCCTGCTCGGCCTCGTGGGCTATTCCGTGCCGATCTTCTGGCTCGGCCTCATGGGCCTGCTGCTTTTCTACGCCAAGCTCGGATGGGTGGCGGGACCGGGGCGCATCGACGTCACCTATTCCTACCTCTACACGCCCGTGACCGGCATCGTGCTCCTCGACACGGCCATGCAGGGCCAGTGGGATGCGTTCTGGGACGCGGTCTCGCACGTGCTGCTGCCCGCCTGCCTGCTGGGCTATTTCTCGCTCGCGTATATCAGCCGCATGACGCGCTCGTTCATGCTGAATGAGTTGGCGCAGGAATACGTGATCGCCGCGCGGGTGAAGGGCTTGTCGGAGACCCGCGTGATCTGGCGTCATGCGCTGCGCAACGCCGCCGTGCCGCTCATCACCGTTATCGCCCTGTCCTACGCCAACCTGCTGGAGGGCTCGGTGCTGACGGAAACCGTCTTCGCCTGGCCGGGCCTGGGCCAGTACATCACCAACTCGCTCCAGAATGCCGACATGAACGCCGTTCTCGGCGGCACGCTGGTGATCGGCGCGGTCTTCGTGCTGCTCAACCTCGTGTCCGATCTGCTCTACCGCCTGCTCGATCCGAGGACGCGCTGATGGCCGGTTCCCCTCCCCTTCCGCCGATCCCGACCGCCGCGCCTGTCGGCATGCGGGCCTGGCTCCTGTCCTCGGAGCCGTCGTCCCGCTGGCAGGCCCGCCTCGGTCGCGGCTATCTCGGCTGGCGCACCTTCAGCCGCAATCCCCTGGCGGTGATCGGCCTCGCGGTGATCCTGCTCCTGGTCTTCGTGGCGCTCTTCGCCGACGTGATCGCGCCGTATTCGCCCATCGCGGGCGGAGACCTGCGCACCGAGCGCCTTCTGCCCCCGAGCGCGCTTCACTGGTTCGGCACCGACGATCAGGCGCGGGACATCTTCTCCCGCGTGATCTACGGCTCGCGCATCACCCTCATGGTGGTGATGCTGGTGGCGGTCATCGCCACGCCCATCGGGCTGCTCTTCGGCACGGTCGCGGGCTACATGGGCGGCTGGGTCGATACGGTGCTCATGCGCATCACCGACATCTTCCTGGCCTTCCCGCGCCTCGTGCTGGCGCTGGCCTTCGTGGCGGCGCTCGGACCCGGCATCGAGAACGCCATCATCGCCATCGCGATCACGTCCTGGCCGCCTTACGCGCGCATCGCCCGGGCCGAGACGCTGACGATCCGCAACAGCGACTTCATCGCCGCCGTGAAGCTCCAGGGCGCGTCCACGCCCCGGATCATCTTAGGGCATGTGGTGCCGCTGTGCATGTCGTCCCTCATCGTGCGGGTGACGCTGGACATGGCGGGCATCATCCTGACGGCCGCCGGCCTGGGCTTCCTGGGGTTGGGCGCTCAGCCGCCCATGCCGGAATGGGGCGCCATGGTGGCCACGGGCCGCAACTACCTCATCGATCAATGGTGGGTGGCGGCGATGCCGGGCCTCGCCATCTTCGTGGTCAGCCTGGGCTTCAACCTCCTGGGCGACGGCCTGCGCGATGTGCTCGATCCCAAGGCTGCGAAATGACGGCTCCCCTTCTCGACGTCGAGGACCTGCGGGTCCGCTTCCACCTGCGCACCGGCACCGTCGAGGCGGTCCGGGGCGTCACCTTCAAGCTGGGCCGGGAGCGCCTCGGCATCGTGGGCGAATCGGGCTCGGGCAAATCCCAGACCGGCCGTGCGATCCTGGGGCTCACCCCACCGCCCGGCGAGGTCGAGGCCAGGCGTCTCGCCTTCGACGGGATCGACCTGCTCACCGCATCCCGCCGCACCCTGCGGGCCCTCCGGGGCGGGCGCATCAGCATGGTCATGCAGGACCCGAAGTATTCCCTGAACCCGGTCATGCCCATCGGAGAGCAGATTATCGAGGCGTATCAGGCACACAAGAAAGCCGGCAAAGGCGAGGCCCGCGACCGGGCGCTCGCCATGCTGGAGGCCGTGAAGATGCGCGATCCGGGCCGCGTCTTCGCCCTCTACCCGCACGAGGTCTCCGGCGGCATGGGCCAGCGCGCCATGATCGCCATGATGTTGGTGACCGAGCCCGACCTGCTCATCGCGGACGAGCCGACCTCGGCCCTCGACGTGACGGTGTCCATGGAGATCCTGCGAATCCTCGACGAGCTCGTCTCGGAGCGCGGCATGGGTCTGATCTTCATCTCCCACGACCTGAAGCTCGTCTCGTCCTTCTGCGACCGGGTGCTCGTGATGTATGCGGGCCGCGTGGTCGAGGAGATCGAGGCCCGGAACCTGCGCGACGCGCGGCATCCCTACACGCAAGGCCTCATGCGCTGCCTGCCCACCCTCAAGGACGACGTCCGTCCCCTCCCCACCCTCAACCGCGATCCGGCTTGGGCCCTGTGATGGCACGCGATCCCATGCTCGATATCCGCTCCTTACGCGTCACCTACGGGACCGGACGCATGCAGGTCGATGCGGTGAAGGATGTGAGTTTCCAGGTCGAGCCCGGCTCGGTCTACGGCCTCGTGGGCGAGTCGGGTTCCGGCAAGTCCACGGTGCTGCGGGCCATCTGCGGCCTCGCGCCGGTCTCGGCCGGACGCATCATGGTGGATGGGCGAGAGGTTCCGTCCCCACGTAGCAAGGCCTTCTACCGCACGGTCCAGATGGTCTTCCAGGACCCCTATGCCTCCCTGCATCCGCGCCATACGGTGGACCGAACCCTGTCCGAGCCCCTGGCGATCCACGGGGAGCGGGACGCGGAGGCGCGGATCCTCCAGGCCCTGCGGGAGGTCGGTCTCGGCCCCTCCTTCCGGTTCCGCTACCCGCACCAGCTCTCCGGCGGCCAGCGCCAGCGCATCGCCATCGCGCGCGCGCTGATCCTGCGCCCGAAGGTGCTGCTGCTGGACGAGCCGACGTCTGCCCTCGACGCGTCCGTTCAGGCCGAAATCCTGAACCTGCTGGACGACCTGCGCCGCAATCTGGGGCTGACCTACATCCTCGTGAGCCACGACCTCGCCGTGGTGGCCCATCTCTGCGACCGGCTGCTGGTGATGCGCCACGGAGAAGCCGTCGAGGAAACCTCCTCGGAGACCTTGCGGGCCAACCGGGTCGAGAGCGACTACACCCGCTCCCTCGTCGAAGCGAGCCAGGGTTTCACCAGACGCACTCCTCAAGCCGGGGCGCCCCTGGCATCCTGACACCCCTCCTTCACGACTCGATCGGTTCCATGCCCTCCTCGCCCCTGATTCCCGTCTTCGACGGCCATAACGACGTCCTGTTCCGCCTGATCCACGGCAAGGCCGAGCCCGAGCGCGCCTTCCTGGAGGGCGACAATATCGGGCATCTCGATCTCCCCCGGATGAAGCAGGGCGGCTTCGTGGGTGGGTTCTTCGCGGTCTATTGCCCGTCGCCGGACCTCGGGGTCGACGTGGACGACCTGATGACGAAGCCGGAATACGACGTGCCGCTGCCGAAGCCCCTGGAACTGGCGCCGAGCCAGCAGATCACCCTGCGCATGGCCTCGCTCCTCTTCCGCATCGAGCGGGCCTCGGGGGGCGAGGTCGTGGTGTGCCGCAGCGCGGCCGACATCCGGCAGTGCATCGACAGCGGCAAGCTCGCCACGATCCTGCACATCGAGGGCGCCGAAGCCATCGATCCGGACCTCTATTTCCTCGACGTTCTCTACGAGAGCGGCCTGCGATCGATCGGACCCGTCTGGAGCCGCCCCAACATTTTCGGCCACGGGGTTCCGTTCCGCTATCCCTCGACGCCCGACACGGGACCCGGCCTGACGGAGCGCGGGCGGGCGCTCGTCAAGGCCTGCAACCGGCTCAAGGTGATGATCGACCTGTCCCACCTCAACGAGAAGGGGTTCTGGGACGTGGCGAAGCTCTCCGACGCGCCTCTGGTGGCTACCCATTCCAACGCCTACGCGCTGTGCAACCACTCCCGCAACCTGACCGACCGGCAGCTTGCGGCGATCCGCGAGAGCCGAGGCGTGGTGGGCGTGAACTTCGCCACCTCCTTCATCCGGCCGGACGGCCAGCGCAGGGAGCATACGCCGCTCGAGGACATGATCCGCCACATGGATCACCTCGTCGAGCACCTGGGCGTCGAGGGTGTCGCCCTGGGCTCGGATTTCGACGGCGCCACGATCCCGGCGGAGATCGGCGACGTACGGGGCCTGCCGCGCCTGGTGGAAGCCATGCGCCGCCACGG
Source organism: Microvirga pudoricolor (assembly GCF_016892705.1). Lineage (GTDB taxonomy): Bacteria > Pseudomonadota > Alphaproteobacteria > Rhizobiales > Beijerinckiaceae > Microvirga > Microvirga pudoricolor. The sequence continues at coordinate 8,815 of NZ_JAFEMB010000007.1, read as the reverse complement.
CTATGATGAGGCCGCCATCCGCAAGATCTGCTGCGACAATTGGATCGACGTCCTGGAACGCACCTGGGGCCGGTGAACCCGCCCATGGAGACCGGCTGCATGGCCCCCCGCACGCTTTATCCCGAGATCGAACCCTACGACCACGGTTGGCTCGACACCGGGGACGGCCACGAGGTGTATTGGGAGCTCTGCGGCAACCCCGTGGTCTTCCTGCATGGCGGCCCCGGCGGCGGATGCTCGGCCGCCCACCGGCGCCAGTTCGATCCGGCCCGGTACAAGATCCTTCTGTTCGATCAGCGGGGCTGCGGACGCTCCCGGCCTCATGCCAGCCTGGAGAACAACACCACCTGGCACCTCGTGGCCGATATCGAGCGGCTGCGGGACATGTCCGGCGCCAGGGCCTGGATGGTCTTCGGCGGCTCCTGGGGCAGCACGCTGGCGCTGGCCTACGCGCAGACCCATCCCGAGCGGGTGAGCGAACTTGTACTGCGGGGCATCTTCACCCTGCGGCGCAAGGAGCTCCTCTGGTACTATCAGGAGGGCGCCTCCTGGCTTTTCCCCGAGAAGTGGGAGGGTTTCCTGGCTCCGATCCCGGAGGCCGAACGCGGGGACCTGATGGCGGCCTACCGCAAGCGCCTGATCGACCCGGACCCGGACGTGCAGGCCGAGGCCGCCCGGGCCTGGAGCCTGTGGGAGGGCGAGACCATCACGCTCCTGCCCAACGCCGCCTTCTCCGAACAATTCGGGGATCCCCATTACGCCATCGCCTTCGCGCGGATCGAGAACCACTACTTCGTGAACAACGGTTTCATGGAGGAGGGACAACTCATCCGGGACGCGCACAAGCTCCGGGACATCCCGGCCGTGATCGTCCAGGGCCGCTATGACGTGGCGACGCCGCCCACAACCGCCTGGGACCTGCATCGGGCCTGGCCGGAGGCCCGGTTCGTCATGGTGGACGATGCCGGCCACGCCTTTACGGAGCCGGGCATTCTTCATCACCTGATCGAGGCCACGGACGCTTTCGCGGACAGGTGAACCGGTGCGTCAGGCGGCAGCGCTTGCGGGCGCGTCGCCGCAGATCCAGTCCTGCATGCGCCGGAAGGTGAGAGACGCCGACGCGACGACGGCGTCGTCCCGGTCCGGATGGGCCTCCTGCTCGAGCTTAGCCCGAAACGCGCGCCACATCTGGCCGACGCCAGCCCCATAGCTGCGAAAATAGGCGCAGCCGTTCTCGGACGTGAGGCCGAACAATTCTTCCATCCGGCGCGAGATGATGGTCCCGCCGAGGGTCGATCCTTCCATCACGTACATGGTTCCCAAAACCTCGGACCGGGACCCCGTGGGCACAGGGGGAGTGCACAGGGGGAGATCCGCGATGTCGCCCTCCGTCAGTCCCAGCGCCAGGAGGTCTCTCGAGAGCAGGTCGGCCTTGCGCCTGGGCTCGAAGAAATCGGGCTCCGAAAAGGTCGCGGCGGCACGGTCCTCCCAGGAGGCGTGGAACCCGTAGAAACGCTCGAGGACGGCCCGGTAGGCTTTGAGGGACGTCATCCGGTTCTCGAGATCCATGGCCTGCTCGATGCTGTCGTGCGCAGGCCGGGTTTCGATGCGAAGCTTTTCGAGAAGGGTCATGGGGCGGATTTGTAGAGCCTGCCTCCTTCCCCTGCAAGGGATGCCGAGCTGCCGATACCCCTCAACGCCGGCCGGCATTTCCGCTAAGGAAGCCTGCGGGTTCGGCTTGGCGGATCGATCGGGCACGAAAACCCTGTGAACTCGGAGGTTACATGCGCATCGGTCCGGCTGTCTGCGGATTTGCTCTTGGCGTCGCTGCCGCCCTCGGGGAGGCGCGGTCGGAGCCTGCGACAGAAACCGTCGAGCAAGCCTTGTGCAGGCTCATCGAAGGCTCGGCCCGCCGGCACGCGATCCCGGCCGATTTCATGACGAGGCTCATCTGGCGCGAGAGTTCGTTCCGAACGGGCGTCGTCAGCCCGGCAGGCGCGCAAGGTATCGCCCAGTTCATGCCTGGCACGGCGCAGGAACGACAGCTCGCCGATCCTTTCGATCCCGAGCAGGCCATCCCGAAAGCCGCCGAGTTCATCGCGGAGCTGCGAGTCCGGTTTGGAAACCTCGGCTTGGCTGCGGCTGCCTATAATGGGGGTCCCGCCCGCGTCGCATCCTGGCTGGCCGGCCGGGGCGGGCTGCCGGGCGAGACCCGGAACTATGTCGGCGCCGTCACGGGCCGCTCCGCCGAGGACTGGGCTGCGGACGCCAAGGATGCGGGTGCCCCCGCGCCCCCGCCGCTCGCCGCGACCGAAACGACCTGCCTGCAAATCGTGGCGCTCCTGCGCCGGCCGGGTGCGGATGAAGGTCCCGGGGAAGCGCCCTTCGCCCCATGGGGGGTCCAGCTCGCGGGCAATTTCTCGAAGGCGCGGGCTCTCACGGCCTTTGGCCGAGCGAGCGCCCGATACGCGTCCGTGCTCGGCGAGGTTCGACCTATGGTCATCGGGACGCGGCTGAGAAGCCGGGGCACACGCACATTTTACCGGGTGCGCGTGCCCGCCGAGTCCCGCAACGCCGCCAACCAGCTCTGCCAGAAAATTCGGTTGGTGGGCGGCGCCTGCGTGGCCCTGCCGAGCTGAGCGCGAGGGACCGGCGCGTCCTGGGCGGGCTTGTGAGCGGCGCGGGCAGCCGGTTTGCCGTCACAGGCGCGTCAATGAGCGACAGCAGAATGGCGCTGGCGAAGGCGCAGTGGGCGTTTAGATAGACGAGCATGGACAACACGCGGCACACCAGGTTCCACTGGAACTACGACAGCACCGAACTTTGGATGGATGGCATCGTCCATGTGCTGGGCGTGCTGCTGGCCATCACGGGCGCCGCACTCCTCCTCGTGCTCGCCATCGATCTGACGCCGGGTGAATACGTGTCGGTGTCGGTCTATCTCGCGGGCCTCGTGACGGTTCTGGGAGTTTCGGCCATCTACAACATGTGGCCGGTCTCCCCCGTGAAATGGCTGCTGCGCCGGTTCGACCACTCGGCAATCTACCTTTTGATTGCCGGCACCTACACGCCTTTCATGACCCAGATGAAGACCTCGTCTCTCTCGACCGGTCTTTTGGTTGGCGTTTGGACCACATCGGTGATCGGGATCGCGCTGAAACTTCTGCTTCCCGGCCGGTTCGACCGCCTGTCGATCCTGTTCTATCTCGGCATCAGCTGGAGCGGCATCGTGTTCTACGAAGCGATCTTCGCCGAGTTGCCGATTTCCACGCTGGCCTGGCTGGGAGCCGGCGGCGTTCTCTATACAGTGGGCGTGATCTTCCACGTCTGGGAGCGGCTGAGGTTCCATAACGCCATCTGGCACGCCTTCGTGCTCCTGGCGGCCTCCTGCCACTATGGGGCCGTCCTTGACCTGATGGTCCTGGCCCGCGCGTGAGGACGGGCCGCCATCACCGTCAGTAGGGAGCCTGCATCAACATCAGAAGCGCGCTCACGCCCGTGGTCGACAAGACGAAAGCGACGAGCGATTTCGTGAAGGATGGTTGAGCTTGGCTGGCGGATTTGTCGACGGGCTGCATGGCAGGTCCTCGGTGGTGATAGACTGCCTCAACAACACGGCAATGCTTCGTTCGTTCCGAATTTCGGCAGTATAACCCCGTGGAACGGCAGCTCAGCGTCGCCAAGATGGCCAGCTGGAGCCGGCAAGTGATTCGATACACTTTACTAACCTTGCGTCCTCCACAACGGAGACAGTCGTTACATTAAAACAAATTACGTTAAATCGAGTGTCTGAATATCGTCCTATAAGCTATAATGTATAACGACCGATGAAATCAGAAGTATTCATTGATCAACTGCTGCGAGCTTTCCGTAGAGAGAATGCAAAAACCTGTATATTAAGAGAGTTCACATTTACTAAATTTGCGTGTTGAAACTTCATAACAGTAGCTTAAGCGCTTCATTTAGGATTTATTAACTTTCGATAAGTCGCAAATCCTGATTGGCGAGATTTCATGCCATCAAAACGCCTTATGGTTGCGGCCATAGGTGCGCTTTGAGCAACCCGAAGAACCAGACAGATGTGCTACGCTTGCGCAGCCCAGGGAACCGTCGCGTCCTGGGCCTCGTTCGATCATGCCTCCGGCACCGCGGCCACGACGCAGACGGCGCCCATGGCGGCGAGCGGCTCGACCGTGGGTGCCACGGGAATCCGCAACATCGACGCCCTGTTGAGCGGTTATCGCTGGTCAGGCACCATCAGCTACAGCTTTCCTGACGCTCGCTCGGACTACGAGAGCAAGTACATGGAAGCGAACGCGACCGGCTTCGGATCCGTCACCTTCGCGCAGATGCAGGCCGCACGCTATATCCTCGAAGGCGTCAGCCCCTACGCCGGCGGGCCAATGATGGCACTGACATCCTTCGAGGGCGTGACGGGCGCCTCCATCGTCGATGCGGGCATGGGCGGAGCCGACATCCGCATCGCCAAGTCGGGTGCCGCCAACCCGACCGCCTACGCCTATTACCCGGGCTCGCATTACACCGCAGGCGACGTTTGGTTCGGAACGCAGCAGGATTACGGCAAGTCCGTCGTCGGCTCCTATGCCTACATGACCATGGTGCATGAGCTGGGCCACGCCCTCGGCCTGAAGCACGGTCATGTGGGAGGCGGCGTCGCCGACGTGGCTCTGACGGCCGCCGACGATTCCATGGAAATGTCCGTCATGACCTACCGGTCCTATGCGGGCCAGTCCACGAACAACTACACCAACGAAGCCTATGGCTATGCCCAGACCTTCATGATCTGGGACATCGCGGCGCTCCAGGAGATGTACGGCGCGAATTTCGACACCCGGAGCGACTCGACGCTCTATCACTGGGATCCAGCCACCGGCCAAGCTTTCGTGAACGGCGTGGGGCAAGGCGCTCCCGGCACAAATCGGATTTTCCAGACGATTTGGGACGGGGGTGGGATCGATACCTACGACTTTTCCAACTACGGCACGAACCTCACCATCGACCTGTCACCGGGCGGCTGGTCGACCCTATCGTCCGTTCAGCTCGCCAAGCTCGGGCCGAGCCAGTACGCCCGCGGGAACGTCTTCAACGCGCTCCAGCACGAAGGTGACCCGCGCTCACTGATCGAGAATGCGAAGGGCAGCATCGGCAACGATACGCTGACGGGGAATGCCGCGAACAACGCGCTCTTCGGCGGCGGCGGGAACGACACCCTGTTCGGAGCAGCCGGTGACGACAGCCTCACCGGGGGTGCGGGCGACGACCAGCTCAATGGCGGCTCCGGCACGGATACGGCCTTCTTCACCGGGGCACGGAGCGACTACACGATCGCACAGATCGACGAGGTGACCTTTCAGGTGACCGACCACAACCTGGCTCGCGACGGCTCCGATCGCCTCATCGACATCAACGTGGCCCAGTTCTCCGATCAAACCTTCGTCTTCGGCAGCCAGTCGGTCCCGCTCGCCGAGGCAGCTCTCGGTGCCCGGATTCTGAAGGGGAGCCCTCGCAAGGACGTTCTGGTCGGCAGCGCCTTCAGCGAGATCATTCAGGGTCTGGGCGGAAACGACACGCTCCGCGGGAATGCCGGCAACGACTACATCGTGGGCAATGGTGGGAAGGACATTCTCTTCGGCGGCGGCGGCCAGGATACGTTCGTGTTCAACACCAAGCCCTCCGCCTCGAATATCGACACGATCAAGGACTTCAGCGTCCTGGACGATACGATCCATCTCGACAAGCGGATCTTCACGAAGCTCGGCGCGGCCGGAGCGTTGAAGAAGGCGGCCTTTCATATGGGTCCGGAAGCGCGCGACAAAGCGGATCGCGTCATCTACGACAAGAAGTCCGGCGGGCTGTTCTACGATCCCGACGGGAGCGGCAGCGCGCAGGCCAAACAGGTCGCGATCCTGTCCAAGAACCTCAAGTTGACCCATAAGGATTTTTGGGTGGTCTGAAGGCATGGGCCGGTCAACGTCGGACCGGCCTGCTCCACCACCCTGTCGGGCCTATCAATGCGTCGTGACCTGACGAGGATCGTCCGCGTAGGTCTCGTAATGGAGCGTCCGAGCCGGTACCGCCTCGAGCTGCCGGGAGGCCTTGGGCCAGTCCTGCGCAGACTGCTCGTAAGCTTGCGGCATGAAACGGGGACGGAAGCGCAGATCCACGAGCGCACGCAGTTCTGGGGCGGCCAAGTCCATGACGCCGGCATCCCGCCAACGACGGCGCAGGGTCGGCTTGCTGGAGAAAAGGCCCCAGAAGCCCCTCACCTCCTCTTCGACCTGCAGCACGATGGACCCGGTAAATGTTTTCCGGAGGTTGAATCGACCTGTCAGAGCCATGTCCGATCTCCTCTGCGTCGCCGTGACCTGGAGTTCCGGCGCCTTGCCCTTAACCAACGCATGGGCCGCGACGCTCAGCATCGATCGGCCCGGGCTCACGAAGGTTTCTTGTAAGGGCAATGCCTTCGTGCCGGGACTGTTCCGATCACAGATGGTCGACCTGTCCCCGTGGGCCATTGGCTCCGGGGCACAGCTTGGGGATAAGGACGACGAGGGGACCAAAAAGAAAATGCCCTGTCGAACGAGTCGACAGGGCGAGGTCTCTCTCTAGGTGCTCATTCGAAGCGACCGCCTGAAATGTGCACACAGATTAACGCACAATGAATGCCGTTCGTCAAATCCCCGTGGGCAGCAGACATTTCAGAATGGTAAATACGTAACATAACTATAATACATGAACAGTATTGCGCGTTAAGAATTGGGCAGCTATGTGGCCAAATTGCAATACAACTTTGACGAAAGCTGAGATAAAGTAGAGCTTCCATTGAACACAAGGGAAACGTTCATGCGCATTCTTCTTCAGAGCTTGCTGGCCGGCGCCGCAGCCGTCGCGATCGCAGCTTCGTCCGCTCAGGCTGCTGACCTTCCGTCCCGCGCCGCTCCGGCTCCGGTGATCGCCGTGGTTCCGGTCTTCACCTGGACCGGCTTTTACGTCGGCGTGAACGCAGGCTACGGCTGGAACAACAACGACAACAACAACTACTTCGACCCGTCGTTCGGCATCTACGGCAACAACAGCGACAACGACGGCGGCTTCGTCGGCGGTGGTCAGATCGGCTACAACTACCAGGTCGGTTCGTTCGTGATCGGTGTCGAGGCTGACCTGCAGTACGCCGACATCGGCGGCAAGGCCAACAACTACTTCGCCGGCTACTACTACGGCAACAAGGATTCGGACGGTTACTTCGGTACGGTCCGTGCCCGCGCCGGTGTCGCCTTCGATCGCGCCCTCATCTACGTGACCGGCGGTTTCGCTTACGGCGATATCGCTCAGGGCAGCTCCTCGCTCTACGCTCCGGGCGTCGCCTACTATTACGGCGGCAGCGACGACAGCAACACGGGCTGGGTGCTCGGCGGTGGTGTCGAGTACGCGTTCACGAACAACCTGACCGCCAAGATCGAAGGTCTGTACGTGAACCTCGACACGAAGAACAACTGGACCGGCCTTTATGCCGACAGCAACAACGCCGAGTTCGGTGTGGTTCGCGCCGGCCTGAACTTCAAGTTCGGCACCTACTAAGATCTTTCGCGAAAGCGATCGACGAGAGGCCCGGTGGAAACACCGGGCCTTTTCTTTGCGTCTCACCCGTGCTTCCTGGCCCTGTCAGCCACTTGAGGCCGGTGATCCGGCAACGATCATGGAAACCCCTTCTCATCAGCTCGAACAGGCCGCGTCCGTTCTCTTGAAGAACCTGGGCCCTCACGCTGTCATGATGGGATCCGATATCCCGTCCCGCTGCCTTCAAGACATGAGCAACCTCCCGCCGGCGCGGCCTTGGCTCTTCGTGCGTCCCAGCGGCGCGGCCGAAGTCGCGGACGTGATTCGGGTGGCGCTGACCCATGGGATCCCGGTCGTGCCGCAGGGCGGCCTGACAGGCCTCTGCGGAGGCGCCCTCCCGGATGTGGGCGCAATCGCGCTCTCGACCGAACGGCTGACCGGCGTCGAGGAGATCGACCCGGCCGCCGCGACGATGATCGTGGGGGCCGGCACGCCTTTGGAGACGGTCCAGAAGGCCGCCGACGACGCAGGACTCTTCTATCCCGTCGATCTCGGCTCACGCGGGTCCTGCACCATCGGGGGCAACATCGCCACCAACGCGGGCGGCGTCCGAGTGATCCGTTACGGTATGACCCGCGATATGGTGCTGGGCCTCGAAGCCGTTCTGCCCGACGGTTCGATCATGACGAGCCTGAACAAGATGCTCAAGAACAATGCGGGCTACGACCTGAAGCAGATGCTCATCGGCAGCGAGGGCACTCTCGGCGTCGTCACCCGCGCCGTCCTTCGGCTGTTTCCCAAACCCGCCTGCACGATGCTGGCGCTTTGCGCCGTGGATGATTATCGACAGGCGATCAAGCTTTTGGCAGCCGCGCGTTCCGGCCTCGAGCCCCTGCTATCCGCGTTCGAGGTGATGTGGCCGGGTTACTGGGCCATGGCGACGCAACGCGTGGCTGGCCTGCGCGATCCCTTTGCGGGATCCCACTCCTCTGGATCTCACGCCGCCTACATTCTCATCGAGGCGCAGGGGTCGGACGCCGTCGCCGATCCAGAGCGCTTCGGGTCCTGGCTGGAGCGTCAGGCGGAGGCTGGATTGTTGGCCGATGGAGTCGTGGCACAATCCGTCGCGGATTCGCGCGCGTTCTGGGCGATCCGGGACGCGAACTCCGAGTTCGCTTCGCATTGCGGGCCTTGCGTGGATTTCGACATCGGCCTGGCCGTGGGCGTCATGGATGAC
>NZ_JAFEMB010000006.1 GCF_016892705.1 Microvirga pudoricolor | reverse complement strand
GCTCCAATCAACATACAAGTTGAGAAGCCGCCTGTAGACGACCGCGATGACCTTTAGGCTTTCGCCCTGGACATGCGCCACCGCCTCCCCGGCCATAGGCTGGGAAGGCATCGTTGACGGTCGATACCGACCGCCACAGAAGGGGTTCTCACGCCCCAGAACCGGGTGCGCCCGGTTCCGGTGACGACGTAACACTTAAAACCGGTTGGGGGTCAATGGGGGTGGTGTTCGCGGCGCGGCGTCGGGGGAATCCCGGGGTTGGGTCGTTCCTCCGCCCGCCGCTTCGCGTCACCCCGTCATGGCCGGGCCTGACCCGGCCATCCACGTCTTGCGACGTGGGTCGTGGATACGCGGCTCAAGGCCGCGCATGACGGTGGCGGCTCTGTCGCCCGGATCACGTCGATGGACCTGCGACCCCGCATCGCCAAGCCTGGGTGCCCGGATCACGTCCGGGCATGACGGTGGAGAGAGGACGGGCCGAGGAACAGTGGCGAGTGGACGGTGCCGGAAGGTCGGCGCAAAAAGGATGGGGGCATGGCGGCGTCGAACGGCCGGCTTTGGACATGAGCGCCGGAGGGGCCGCGACCCGCTCGGGCACCGGCGTCATCTTGAATGCAAGCCCCGCCGTTCCTAGCTGAAGCGTGGTTCTCACGGGGTTTCGATGTCCAACATCCTTCGCATCATCCTGGCCATTCTGCTGCCGCCGGTGGGCGTTCTGTTCACGGTGGGGCTGGGCGCGCAGTTCTGGATCAACATCCTGTTGACGATCTTCGGCTACATCCCCGGCATCGTCCACGCGGTGTGGGTCATCGCCCGCCGGGCCCCGCGCGAGGCGTAAGGCGCGGGTCCCCTTCGTTTCGCCGATCGGGCCCGTTCATGACAGCGGTCGAAGCAGGGTGAGCGCTCACACGGCTGCCTCCCTTCATCCGCCGCAATGGCAGGCCGAGAACGATGCCGGATCGAGGTTGCCGATGGCGCAGATTTGCGCGGGCATCGCCGCCGCGCCGATCTGGCCTCGGCTGACGCCGTAGAGGCTCTGGAAGGCCTCGCGGGCGGGCGATCCGTCGATCGCGAGGCCGGCTGTCAATCGGGCCACGGAAGCGGGCGAATAATCCGGCTGGTCGTAGGCCTGCGTGAACACGTATTCGCGCCGCCACTCGGGCGGCGCTCCCCGCGTGGAATCCTGGAGATTCGCCAAGTACCAGGTCGAGAAGTCCCGCAGGTTCCCGCTCTGCCGGTCGTAGTCGAAGACGTGAAAGCCCGGGTTGTTGCCGAAGATCGGGCTGATCGACGGCGCCATCTTTTCGACGCCCATCGGCCCTCCGGCATCCCGCACGAGCCGGTAGCTGTCCTGGTGGGTATGGCCAGAGAAATTGGCCTGGATGACCGGCGCGAAAGCCCGCAGCAGGCCCGTGAATCCGGAAGCGTAGGGCTCGCGCAGGAGCGGCACTGTGCGGGCCGGGCAACTGAGGTCGTTGGCCGATCTAAGGGTGGCGTAGGGGTCGATGCCCACGGGAATGTGATGCACGAGCCAGACGCGGCGCCCCGCGCCCTGCGCCGCGCGTAACCGCTCGCCGAGCCAGGACAGCATCGCGTCGGCGGCCGCATCCCCGCCGCTGCCGCAAGCGTCGCGATACTCCGCCGACCACAGCACGTCGTTCAGCACGAGGATGTCGGCGTCCGGCACGGTGGGATGACGCAGACCGTAATAACCGCCTGCCGCGTAGGTCTCCTCGAAATCCGACCCGAGGTGGTCCGGTCCGGCGAGGTTGCGAACGGTCTCGCGGGTGAAGGTGAGGAACGGCCCGCCGGGCTCGATGGCATAGTCGCCGCAATCGGAATCGTTGTTGCCCAGTGCGACGAGCACGGGGCGACCCGGCAGCGCGGCGCGAAGCGCGCCCGCCACGTAGAGTGCCGTCTTGCCCGCAAGGGCCTGCACGAGTTCCGGCGAGCTGGCCGTGCCGAGAGAGCCGGCCGCCTTCTGCTCGAAGCGATGGGCCAGGAGGTCGCCGGACACGATCGCGAAATCCGCTCCGCCCGTCTGGGCCGTCAGGGCCATCAGGGCCGAGGCCAGGAGGGGCTGGTTCGTGTCCTGGCCCCGCCCGGCCAGGGGCCGTGCCTTGCCTGAGTTGAGGATTGCGCCCCAACTCTCCGGCGGGGCGTCGGCGAGGTTCCGCGCAAGGTCTGGGTCGTCGAATGGGTTGAAGTGGATGTCCGAGACGACCGCGAAAGTTCCGGCCTCGAGTGAGATCGCAGGAGTTGTTCCAGCGCCCGTTCCGGCCAGCAGGAGCGGGATGAAGAGCGTTGCAAGGAGGCGGCGCATGGGGGCTCCGGGCCGGGTCGTCGGGCATTGTCTCAGGTCCCGACGTCGAACGGAAGCGTGGCCTTCGAGGTCGCAAATGACGTGTCCGTGACGCGGCCCGTCCTGCGGCGCATGGGAGTCCTGCATTTCCCGTGGCTGCCCAATCGGCTTTTGCGGTGCAATATAACGCCAACGCGACGTATGACGGCATTCGAGCCCGGCGTCTTTCCCCGAACAAGGCCTCTGTCACATGTCCGATCTCGCGACCGTCGAATCCTGCGTGCCCGAAGCCTGCGCGTCGAACCCCGGCACGGCCCGGGCCGAAGCGGGCTTATCCGGCCTGGCGGTGGCGCTCATCACCTTCGCGCTCTCGGTGGGAAGCTTCGGCATCGGCACGGGCGAGTTCGCCATCATGGGCCTGTTGCCGAACCTTGCCGGGGATCTCGGGATCACGACGCCGCAGGCCGGGTACGCCATCAGCGCCTACGCGCTGGGGGTGGTCGTCGGCGCGCCGATCATCGCGGTCCTGGCCGCCAAGCTGCCCCGCCGCACGCTCCTGCTGGCGCTGATGGCCGTGTTCGCAGTCGGGAACGGGGTCAGTGCCCTGGCCCCCGATTTCGGGTCCTTCGTGGCGCTCCGCTTCTTCACTGGCTTGCCGCACGGGGCCTATTTCGGGGTCGCGGCCCTGGTGGCGGCTTCCATGGTGGCGCCCAACAGGCGAACCCAGGCGGTAGGCCGCGTGATGCTTGGCCTGACCGTCGCGACCCTCATCGGCACCCCCGTCGCGACGTGGCTTGGACAGATCGTCAGCTGGCGCATCGCCTTCGGCATGGTGGGCGTGATCGGGCTCCTGACGGTGGCGCTCATCTGGCAGTTCCTGCCCATGGACCGGGTTCAGGAGGGCGCGAGCCCCATGCGCGAGCTCGGCGCGTTCAAGCGCAAGCAGGTCTGGTACACACTCGGCATCGGCGCCGTCGGTTTCGGCGGCATGTTTTCCGTGTTCTCCTACATCGCCTCCACAGCCACGGAGGTGGCGGGGATGCCGGAATCGGCGGTGGCGGTGGTGATGGCGCTGTTCGGGGCCGGGATGATCGTCGGAAACCTCCTCGGGGCGTGGCTGGCGGATCGGGACCTCCTGGCCACCATCGGCGGAACGCTGGTGTTCAGCGCCGTGGTCATGAGCGTGCTCTCCCTGACCGCCGAGAATCCCTACATGCTCTGCCTGTGCGTGTTCCTCGTCGGATCGAGCGTCGCCATCGGGCCGGCCCTCCAGACCCGCCTCATGGACGTGGCCGCCGACGCTCAGACCCTCGCGGCGGCCCTCAATCACTCGGCCTTCAATATCGCCAACGCCCTTGGGGCTTGGCTCGGCGGCGTCGCCATCGCGGCCGGCTATGGCTTCGCTTCCACCGGTTGGGTAGGCGCCGTCCTGGCGGTGGCGGGCCTTGGGGTGTTCGGCCTGTCTCTGGCGAGCGAGCGATCCGCGCGCCGGGTGGCGTGAGGGTCCGGTCGAGTCATCTCGGAACCTTCGGCTGTCGCGGCTGTTCCCCCACCGCTGAAAAACGAGGAGATCGACCATGAGTCGCGGCATGCCTTCCATGACGGCTCTTCTAGGGCTGTTGGCCATCGCGGGTTATCAGAACAGGGACAAGATCGCCGAGATGCTGGGCGGGCTCGGCGGCGGTTCGGCGGGCGCCGACACGCAGCCCGGCGGGGGTCAGCAGCCCCATCAACAGGGCGGTGGCCTCGGTGGCGGCCTTGCGGGCGGGCTCGGCGGCCTCGGAGGGTTGTTGGGCGGCCTTGGCGGCGCTGCGGGCGGCGCGGGCGCCGGGGGGCTTTTGAGCGGCGGCCTGTCCGATCTGCTGGAGCAGTTCCGCCAGAACGGCCAAGGCGATGTGGCGGATTCCTGGGTGAAACAGGGGCCCAACCAGCCGGTCCAGCCCCATCAGCTGGAGCAGGCCATCGGGCCCGACGTGCTGGACACCCTGACCCAGCAGACCGGCCTGTCGCGCGAAGAAATCCTGTCTCGCCTGTCGCAGAACCTGCCGGACGCCATCGACAAGTATACGCCTGACGGACGCATCCCGTCCGATTCGGACTTCACGCGGCTCTGAGGCCGCTATCGTTCCGGAACCCTCGAAAGGCGCCCCAGGCGCCTTTCTTTTTGGCCTTACTCGGCGGCCTCCAGCCGACGGGCCTCCATCTCGGCCTCGTAGGCCCGCCTGCGGGCCGCCATCTGGCAGGGGTCCCAGTCGGGCTCGCCGCCAAATCGCTCGACCAGGGCATCGATCACGACCCGAACGCGGGCCGGGACCTGCGCACCCGGCGGACGCACCGCGTAGATGGCACCTCCCGGCATTTCGTAATCCGTCAGCAGGGGCACCAGGCTTCCGTCCCGCACCGCGTCCGTGACGATGAAGGTCGGGAGCGCCGCGATTCCGAGACCGGCCATGGCGTAGCGCATGATGGCGTCGCCGTTGTCGGACCGCATCCGCCCCTGGGGCCTCACATCGATCCAGCGCTTGCCTGCCCGGAATCGCCAGAGTTCCCGATCCGCGGAGCCGGTGTAGAGCAGGCACTCATGGGCTATGAGATCCTCGGGCCGATCGGGCCGGCCATGGCGCGCCAGATAGGCCGGGCTCGCCACGATCGCGACCCCGATGGGAGCGATGCGGCGTCCCACCAGGGTGGAATCCTTCAGGCTTCCGATCCGGATCGCCAGGTCGAAGCGCTCGGCGATCAGGTCGACGAAGCGGTCGCTGTAGGAGGCTTCGATCTCCAGCCTGGGGTGACGGGCCGCCACCTCTGCCAGGACCGGGGCCACGTGACGGATGCCGAACCCCATGGGCAGGGAGATCCGGAGGTGTCCCATCACCTCGCTGCCATGCTGGGCCACAGCCTCCGTGGCGGCCGCGAGGTCGGCCAGGATGCGCTCGCCCCTGAGCTTGAATTCAAGTCCCGCTTCCGTGGGGCTGATGCCGCGCGTGGTTCGGCTCAGAAGGCGCACGCCGAGATCCGCCTCCAGACGCCCGATCCGGCGGCTGACGATGGATTTGGAAACGTTGAGTCGCTTGGCGGCACGGGCGAATCCGCCGGTCTCGACCACTTCGACGAAGCTGCGGATATCCTCGAGATCGGTCATGGCACCGTTCCACTTCAGTCAACACTCTGGTGCCCATTATGGGCATTCTGGTGCATTCTGTGAACCACTACCTTCGGGATCATCGCCACAACGGCAAGCCCGGAGGGTCACCCAATGTCCAAGGTTCTCGTACTCAACAGCAGCGCCAGCGGCGATGCATCCGTGTCCAAGCAACTCGTCGGGGCCGCCGTCGCGCGCCTGAGAACGCAGGATGCCGCTCTTGAGGTCGTCACCCGCGACATCGGCGCCAACCCCATCCCGCACCTGACCCTCGCTTCCGCGACGGCCCTTCGCGGCGCCGACCCGGTCGATGCCGAGCAGGCGGCGGCCGTCGCCCTCTCGAACGAGTTGGTCTCCGAGCTGAAGAGCGCCGACACGATCGTCATCGGCGCCCCCATGTACAATTTCGGCATCCCGTCGACGCTCAAGGCCTGGTTCGATTACGTCCTGCGCGCCGGTCTCACCTTCCGGTATTCCGAGGCTGGGCCGGAAGGCCTGGTGAAGGGCAAGCGCGCCATCGTGGTGCTGAGCCGCGGCGGCCTCTACAGCGAGGGACCGGCCCAGGTCATGGATTCCCAGGAGCCGCACCTGCGCACGCTTCTGGGCTTCATGGGCATCACGGACGTCGCCTTCGTGCGGGCCGAGAAGCTGGGCTTCGGCCCGGAGGCGCGCGAACAGGCCATCACCGGCGCCCAGGCCGAGCTCGGACGTCTCGCGCAGGAAGGCCTTGCTCGCGCAGCCTGACCCTGGCGGGATCTCGCGCGTGAGCGAGCACACGGTCCGGCCTGACGGGAGACCTTGGAATCCGGGCCGTCACCCACATGTTCGAGGAAGCCGGGTGCACGACCCGGCTTTCACGGTTTGAGGACGGACGATGGCAGTATCGCACACCACGATCGCGACCGCTTCGGGCAGCCGCTATCTGCAGCAGCTCTGCAATCACTGGAAGCACAAATTCGCGGTGGAGAACACGCCGGAGCACGGCGTCATCCCGTTCTCCGATGACCGTGTCTGCACCCTGGACGCGACGACCGATGGCCTGTCGATCCGCATCGAAGCGCCCGACGAAGAAAGCCTAGAGCGCCTGCAGGGCGTCGTCATCGATCATCTCAAGCGCTTCGCGTTCCGCGAGAATCTCGAAAGCGTGCGATGGGAGCGGGCTCCGGCCTGATCGATGCCGAGCCGTCAAGGCGCCGTGACGGGCGGCCCAAGCGCCGCCCCTCGCTTTCGGGCGCTCTTTACTCCGGCAGCACCCGGACGGCGCCCTTGGCGGCGCTGGTCGTGAGGGCCGCATAGGCCCGCAGGGCGGTCGTGATCTTGCGCGGACGCGGGGCGGCCGGCTTCCATCCCTTCTGGTCCTGCGCCGCCCGACGGGCTGCCAGAACATCGTCCTCGACCGCCAGGTGGATCTTGCGGTTCGGGATATCGATCTCGATGGTGTCGCCCTCCTCCACGAGGCCGATGAGCCCGCCCTCGGCGGCTTCAGGCGAGGCGTGGCCGATGGAGAGGCCCGAGGTGCCTCCTGAGAAGCGCCCGTCCGTGATGAGGGCGCAGGCTTTGCCGAGGCCCTTCGATTTCAGGTAGCTCGTGGGATAGAGCATTTCCTGCATGCCCGGCCCGCCGCGTGGCCCCTCATAGCGGATCACCACCACGTCGCCCGCCTTCACGGCGCCGCCGAGGATGCCCTTCACGGCGTCGTCCTGGCTCTCGAACACCTTGGCGGGGCCGGTGAACTTGAGAATGCTCTCGTCCACCCCCGCCGTCTTCACGATGCAGCCTTCAAGCGCAATGTTGCCGTAGAGCACCGCGAGCCCGCCATCCTTCGAGAAGGCGTGGTCGCCGCTGCGGATCGCGCCCTTCTCGCGGTCGAGATCCAGCTCTTCAAAGCGGCGCTCCTGGCTGAACGCGACCTGCGTGGGCACGCCTCCCGGGGCCGCAAGGAAGAGGTTGCGCACGCTCTCGCTGTTGGTGCGGATGACGTCCCAGCGATCCAGCGCCTGACCGAGCGTTCCGCTGTGCACGCTGCCGGCGTCGCGATGGAGCAGACCGGCCCGGTCGAGCTCGCCCAGGATGCCCATGATGCCGCCCGCCCGGTGCACGTCCTCGATATGAACGTCGGCGACGGCGGGAGCGACCTTGCACAGCACAGGCACACGCCGGGACAGCCGGTCGATGTCCTGCATGGTGAAGTCGACTTCACCCTCGTAGGCGGCGGCCAGGATATGCAGCACCGTGTTGGTGGAGCCGCCCATGGCGATGTCGAGGGTCATGGCGTTCTCGAACGCTTCGACGCTGGCGATCGAGCGGGGCAGGACGGACACGTCGTCCTGCTCGTAGCAGCGGCGCGCCAGATCGACGATCAGGTGGCCGGCCTCGACGAACAGGCGGCGGCGGTCGGCGTGGGTGGCCAGGATCGTGCCGTTGCCCGGCAGAGAGAGGCCCAGGGCTTCCGTGAGGCAGTTCATGGAATTGGCCGTGAACATGCCGGAGCAGGAGCCGCAGGTCGGGCAGGCCGAGCGCTCGACCACCTTCACCTCTTCGTCGGTGTAGCTGTCATCGGCGGCCACCACCATGGCGTCCACGAGATCGAGGGCCTTCAGCTTCCCGCGCAGGTTGGCCTTGCCGGCCTCCATGGGGCCGCCGGACACGAAAACGGCCGGGATGTTGAGCCGCATGGCGGCCATCAGCATGCCGGGGGTGATCTTGTCGCAGTTGGAAATGCACACCATCGCGTCGGCGCAATGGGCATTGACCATGTACTCGACCGAATCCGCGATGATCTCGCGGGAGGGCAGGCTGTAGAGCATCCCGTCATGGCCCATGGCGATGCCGTCATCTACCGCGATGGTGTTGAACTCCTTGGCGACGCCGCCCGCCTTCTCGATCTCGCGGGCGACGAGCTGACCGAGATCCTTCAGGTGGACGTGGCCCGGCACGAACTGCGTGAACGAGTTCACCACCGCGATGATCGGCTTGCCGAAATCCTCGTCCTTCATGCCCGTGGCACGCCAGAGACCCCGGGCACCCGCCATGTTGCGGCCATGGGTGGTCGTGCGGGAACGATAGTGCGGCATAACAAAACCTGGCTGTTTTAAGAAAGAATAGTTCGCGTATCGGCCTTACTACAACGCCGGACCTCAAGGTCCAACCCCTTCGCCATGAGTCCTTCGACGGTGAGCCATGCTTTCCTGAAGGCCGGGTTCAGCCTGGATTAACCCGCTCAAGCTTATGGATGAGTTCGCCGGAGCATCTGTCCCACCGGCAGGAGGATCCCATGGCCGTCTTTCAGGCCTTCAACGCCGCCGGAATCGGCTTCGACATGTCAACCACGTCCAGTTCCGGCTGGGCCTTCGTGACCCCGAACCCTTATGGCGAAACCGAACTGACGTCCGACGACGGCTCGTTTGCCACCTATGACGTCTATGGCAGCCCCTTCATCACCGGATTCGCGGCAAGCTACTGGACGGATGGGTACAATATCGTCATCGACGACCTCTACTACGAGGACAACGGTCAGCGGGTCCTGTCGATGGAAGACATCGAGCTGCGGACCACCGTCGACGATCTCGCGTCGAACGGCTGGTTCGTGACGCTCAACCGGGGCAATGACGGGTTCTACGGCAACGATTACCGCGACGTGATCCGGGCCGGAAACGGCCAGGACCTCGTCCAGGGCTATGGCGGCAACGACCTGCTCCTGGGCGAGCGGGGCCATGACACGCTCTTCGGCGGCGCCGGCAACGACGACCTGTATGGGGGCCAGGGCCGTGATGTCCTCAGCGGTGGTAGCGGCAGCGACTACCTGAGCGGCGGAGCCGGCCAGGACCGGCTCACGGGCGGCGGCGGCCGGGACTACTTCGTGTTCGACGCAAGACCGAGCTGGGCCAATGCCGATGTCATCACGGACTTCAACGTGCGGGCGGACACGATCATGCTCGACGGCTCGGTGTTCCGGGGCCTCGGGCCTGAGGGCTGGCTGAAGGCGTCCGCCTTCGCGACGGGGACGTCGGCGCAGGATTTTAGCGACCGGGTCATCTACAGCAAGTGGACCGGCGCGCTGCTCTACGATCCCGATGGCGCCGGCGGTCAGCCCGCCGTTCAGTTCGCCCAGCTCAAAACGGGCCTCAACCTCACCGCCGCGGACTTCTACGTTCTTTAAGCGGAATGCCCTGCGTGCGATCGTTGCCACCGCAACGATCATTCCTTGCGCGCAGGGCTCGTTAACTTGGCCTTAAGACGCCATGCGACTAAAGCATAACTGCCCTACACTATTACCGCTACTCTTTCGCACTGCAAAAGCGCATAAACATCCTCGCACAGCAAGAACAACGGCTGCCGGTCAGTGCACCGGATAACTGAAAGGAAACTCCAATGTTCGTTACCTACATCCTCTCTAAGGTCCGCGCCTATATGCGTTATCGCGAAACCGTCCGTGAGCTCTCCCTGCTGTCGGACCGCGAGCTGGACGATCTCGGCATCTCTCGCTTCCAGATCGCCAACATCGCTCGCACGCACGCTGCGGCCTAACTGATTGCTGCATCGCAGCAAGACTCGCTTGCCCGCCCTTCCGGCGGGCATTTGCGTTTCTGAAGCACGTTCATCGCGCGCATTTTAGCGCGCTGCTTCATCAAACCCGGTTGATCCGCGCCAGCAGGTGGGTTTAACCCGAAGCATGAGCACCATCGAACCCATTCACGTCGTCGGCGGCGGCCTTGCCGGATCCGAGGCGACCTGGCAGATCGCCCAGGCGGGCGTGCCCGTCATCCTCCATGAGATGCGCCCGGCGCGCGGAACCGAAGCACATAAAACCGAAGGTCTGGCGGAACTCGTCTGCTCCAATTCCTTCCGGTCGGACGATCCCGACACCAATGCGGTCGGCCTCCTGCACCAGGAAATGCGCTCCCTGGGCTCGCTCATCATGGCGAAAGGAGACGCCAACCAAGTCCCGGCCGGGGGAGCCCTGGCGGTGGATCGCGACGGTTTCTCGCAGGCCGTCACGGCAGCCCTCGAGGCCCATCCCCTGGTCACCATCGAACGCGGCGAGGTGGCGGGTTTGCCTCCGGAGGACTGGTCGTCCGTGATCGTCGCCACGGGCCCCCTCACCTCACCCGCTTTGGCCGAAGCGGTGCTCTCCCTCACGGGCGAGAGCGCCCTGGCCTTTTTCGATGCCATCGCGCCGATCGTCTATCGCGAGTCCATCAACATGGACGTGGCATGGTTCCAGTCGCGCTACGACAAGGTCGGACCAGGCGGCACCGGCAAGGATTACATCAACTGCCCCATGTCCAAGGAGCAGTACGAAGCGTTCGTGGACGCGCTGATCGGTGGCGACAAGACCGACTTCAAGGAATGGGAAGCGAACACGCCCTATTTCGACGGCTGCCTCCCCATCGAAGTGATGGCGGAGCGTGGCCGCGAGACCCTGCGGCATGGTCCCATGAAACCGGTCGGGCTCACCGATCCGAACAATCCGACCGTGAAACCCTATGCCATCGTGCAGCTGAGGCAGGACAATGCGCTCGGCACCCTGTTCAACATGGTGGGCTTCCAGACCAAGCTGAAATACGGCGCGCAAGGCGACATCATCCGCATGATCCCAGGGCTCGAGAACGCCGAATTCGCGCGCCTCGGCGGGATTCACCGGAACACCTATCTGAATTCGCCCCGGCTCCTGGACGAAACCCTTCGCTTGAAGGCCATGCCGCGGCTGCGGTTCGCGGGTCAGATCACGGGTTGCGAGGGGTACGTGGAGAGCGCCGCCATCGGCCTCATGACAGGCCGTTTCGCGGCGGCCGAGCGGCTCGGACGGGCCATGCCTCCCCTGCCCCATACGACGGCCCTCGGGGCGCTCATCAACCACATCACCGGCGGCCATATCGAGACCAT
Organism: Microvirga pudoricolor; assembly: GCF_016892705.1. Taxonomy (GTDB): domain Bacteria; phylum Pseudomonadota; class Alphaproteobacteria; order Rhizobiales; family Beijerinckiaceae; genus Microvirga; species Microvirga pudoricolor. The sequence continues at coordinate 285,839 of NZ_JAFEMB010000006.1, read as the reverse complement.
CGACGAGGGCCCGCGCTCCTTTCAGCCCATGAACGTGAATTTCGGCCTGTTTCCGCCGATCGAATTCTCGACCAAAGGCGAGGACGGCAAGCGACTGCGCGGCCCGGCCAAGGCCGTCGCGCGCAAGCGGGCCCTCACGAACCGGGCCCGGAGCGATCTGGCGGAATGGCTCGGGGGCGGCGCACTCCCGGTGGCGGCGGAGTGACGCTTTACCGGATCGCCTTTCGACGGGGATCCTGGCGCCGGGAAGCCGGCCTCAGACGCGGCCACGCCACAGGTGCCAGATCCGGCGCCATTGCGGCAGGTCGATCGGCGTCATGAACGGGTCGTAATCGGCCCGTTCCATCATGGACAGATAGGGCTCCACCAGGGAGAGCCCGCGCAAGGCCGGGCGGGCCGGAGCGGCCATGGCCGCGCTCAACATTCTGGCCTGGGCGAGATGGTGGCGCGCCAGGCTGCGCAGATCCGCAAGCGCCCCCTGGAGGCCTGGGCCGCCCCGTCCGGTGACGATATCGTCCCGCACGACGCCATGACGGGACAGAATGTCGGCCGGCAGGTAGACTTGGCCCCTGCGTGCATGCCACGGAAAGGCTCTCAAAAGGCCCGTGACCGCATAAGCGACACCCGCATGCCCTGATGCGTCCGCGCCGCCGGGCTCGTTGCCGTCCATCAGGATGACGGAAGCCAAGCGGATGAGAACGGAAGCCGTCTCCCCGCAATAGCCCTCGAGATCGTTCAGGTTCGGCATCGGATCGCTGTAGAGGTCGAAGATCCGGGCATCGATCAGGTCGACGAACGGCTGGCGTGGCAAGCGGAACCGGACGATGGTGTCTTCCAGGGCCGCAGCCACGGGGTTGGAGCGCACATCGCCCCGAACCTCGCCCTGCAGCGCATCCCGCCACCATTGCAGCCTGATTTCACCGACGAGCGGCTCGTGGACAGACTCGCGCACCCGTCCGATCTCGAAATTGAAGGCATGCAGGGCGTGCAGATGGGGCCGCTTGTCGACGGGCGCGAAGAGAGAGGCCCAGAACCGGTCGGGATCGCCTTCCCGGACGATGGCTTCGCAATGGGAGAATGCGAAGTCCGGGCCGGCGTCCTGGCTGGCTTCGGTCATCGACTCAGGCCACGGCGATGAGCGCCGCGCCGACCTTGCGGTTCTCGGCCAGCAGGATGTTGTAGGTGCGGGCCGCGGCGCCCGTCTGCATCACGTCGAGGCCGATCCGATGATCGCGGAACCGCTGCCGGATCCGCTCCGGGATCGCGGCAACGTCGAGGCCGGTTCCCAGCAGGAGGAGTTCGAGAGCCTCCGCCTCCCTGAAGACCGGCGCCAGGCTCTCCATGGTGAGGTCGGAGATGGCGGTGACGGGCCAGGCATGGATGCCGGACGGCAGCGCCAGGACGGAGCCGCGGTGGCTCATCTCGGCGAAACGGAATCCGCCATTGCCGTAGGCGTCGATGAGGTGACGCCCTGGCACGAAGCCATCTGGGCCGCGCTGGGATACCATCGCGTTACTCCGCCGGGGCGACCTTGCCCTCTGCCATGCGCGACGCTTCGCTGCTGCGAACGCCGATATAGATCAGCACCGGCGACGAGATGAAGATCGCCGAGTAGGTGCAGACGAAGACGCCGTAGAGCATGACCTGGGCGAAGCCCTCGATGGCCCGTCCGCCGAAGAGGACGAGGGCCAGAAGCGACAGGATCGTGGTCATGGACGTGATGATCGTGCGCGACATGGTCGTGTTGATCGAGAGGTTCAACAATTCCCGGGTCGGCATGGTCTTGTACCGGCGCAGCAGTTCGCGGGTCCGGTCGAACACCACCACGGTCTCGTTGAGCGAGTAACCCACGATGGTCAGGATCGCCGCGATCGACGTCATGTTGAACTCGTGGCGCGTGATCACGAAAAAGCCGACCGTCAGCACGATATCGTGAAGGGTGCCGATGATCGCGCCGACCGCCAATTCCCGCTCGAACCGGAACCAGAGGTACAGCATGACGGCAAGCACGGCCAGAATGATGCCCACGGTTCCGGATTGCACCAGCTCGCCCGATACGCGTGGCCCGACCGTCTCGACGCGCTGGAACTCATAATCGGCCCCGAACGTGTCGCGGGCCCTCTGCACCACGGCGCTTTGCGCCGCCTCGCCGCCCGGCTGGATCGCGAAACGCAGCGAAACGCCGCCGGCGGTCCCGAATTCCTGGACCTCGACTTCGCCGAAGCCGAAGCCCTCGGCGGTCTGCCGGACCTTGCCCACATCGGCTTGCCCGGTCTTCGACTGAAGCTCCATGAGCGTGCCGCCCTGGAAGTCGATGCCGAAATTGAGCCCGAAGGTCGCGAACAGCACAACCGTCATGACGGAGATGAACGCCGAGAACGGGAACGACCAGCGCCGGTGACGCATGAAATCGAAATGGGAATTCTCGGGCCAGAGACGAAGGAGACGCATGGCGCTCACTCCTTAGAACGGAAGGGTTTTCGGGCGGGCCCATTGATACCAGAGCGCAATCATCATGCGCGTCAGGGTGACGGCGGTGATCACGGTGGTCAGGATGCCCAGGAGGAAGACGACCGCGAAGCCGCGCACGGGTCCCGATCCCATGAAGAACAGGATGAGAGCGGCGATGCCCATGGTGCTGTTGGAGTCGATGATGGTCGCGAAGGCGCGGTCGAAACCGGCCTGAATGCCCGAGATGATGGATCGGCCGCCCTTCACCTCCTCGCGGATGCGCTCGTAGATCAGAACGTTCGAGTCCACGGCCGTCCCGATGGTGAGCACGATGCCGGCGATGCCCGGCAGCGTCAGGGTGGCCTCAAGCACCGACATGAGGCCGAAGATGAGGCCCACATGGACGAGCAGGGCGATATTGGCGATGAACCCGAAGACCCCATAGGTCGCGAACATGAAGATGATGACGAAGATCGCCGCCACGTAGGTGGCGTTCTTGCCCGCCTCGATGGAATCCGCCCCGAGGCCCGGGCCCACCGTGCGCTCCTCCACGATGGTGAGCTTGGCCGGCAGGGCGCCCGCCCGAAGCAAGACGGCGAGGTCGTTGGCCTGCTGGACCGTGAACCGGCCCGAGATCTGGCCCGAACCGCCCGTGATCGGGGTCTGGATGGTGGGGGCGGAGATCACCTCGTTGTCGAGCACGATGGCGAGCGGCCGACCGACGGCTTCCGTGGTGGCCTGCCCGAAGCGCTGGGCGCCGCGGATGTTGAAGCGGAAATTGACGATGGGCTCGTTGGTGCGGGTGTCGAAGGCGGGTTGAGCGTCCACGAGGTCGCCGCCCTCCACGATGATCCGGCGTTCCACCGGAACCCGCTGGCCGCCCGAGTCGCGGGACGGGAGGAGATCCACGTCGGCCGCTCCCTGCTGACCCAAGAGCCTGAACTCGAGCTTGGCCGTCTGGCCCAGGATCTGCTTCAGGCGCTGCGGATCCTGGAGGCCCGGCACCTGCACGAGAATCCGGTCGGCACCCTGGCGCTGGATGTTGGGCTCGGTGGTTCCCAGGGCATCGACGCGGCGGCGCAGGACCTCGATGGCCTGGTCGACGGCCCGCCGCACCTTCTCGTTCACGCCCGCTTCCGTGTAGGCCAGGGTCATCAGGCCGTCGGCGCTCTCGGTCACGTTCAGGTCGCTGCCGCCGGCTGTGCCGATGACGGCGTTGCCGATGGGTTGTGCCAGCGCCCGGAGGGGCGCCAGCAGCTTCTGGCGGTCCGCGGCGTCGGGCACGCGGATCTGGACGCCACGGGCGGTGATCTGGATGCCGCCCTGGAGGTTCACGCGCTGCTCGCGCAGGATCCTCCGCACGTCGTCGCGAAGCGCGGTGGTCTGAGTGCGCAGAAGGTCCTGCACGTCCACTTCCAGCAGGACGTGGGATCCGCCCTGGAGGTCGAGACCCAGGACGATGGCCCGGGATGGAACCAGCCAGGACGGGACCCAGCTCGGAATGGATTGTTGGAATGCCTCGCGCTGCTCGCGGGTCATCGTGCTCGGCACGGCCAGAAGCAGACCGATCACGATGACCGCCATCGTGGCGATCACCTTGGACAACGAGAAGCGCAGCATCGTCAACTCAACCTTTCAAGCCCAACGGACAGGCTCAAGCCTTGACAGGTTCGCCCTTGGAGCGAACCTCGGAGATGGCCGAGCGGGCGATCTTGACCCGGACGTTTTCGGCGATCTCGACTTCGATGTCGGCCACGTTCTCGGTCACCTTGGTGACCTTTCCGACGATGCCGCCCGAGGTGACGATCGTGTCGCCCCGGCGCACGTTCTTGATCAATTCCTGGTGCTCCCGCACCCGGCGCTGCTGCGGCCGGATGATGAGGAACCACATGATGACGAAGATCAGGATGAACGGGACGAGCTGGAGGACGATGTCCATTCCGCCCCCACCGGGGGCCCCCTGCGCGTAAGCGGGCGTGATAAACAAGAGGCTCTCCATGGATAAAGGCGCGTGGCCGGCCCTGTCAGACCAGCCCGCGCCGTACTTAAGGATTCTGAACGGCGCGGACTATACCCATCGACTTCACGAAATCAATGAAGCCTGGGGGATTTCCCATCCACACCGCCAATAGACGCACCGGATCATCCGCGATAAGCAGCCCCGGAAACGCCGGCGAGAGGCTCGCATGAACCAAATTCCGTCCGATCTCAACTCCCCCGAGGCCCTGGCTCTGCTCAGGCGGGTGGCCGACGCCCTGGAGCGGATCGCCCCCTCGCCCCTCGCCGGGACCGACCTGTCGGCCGCCGATGCCTTCGTGTGGCTGGCGCAAGGACGGAGGCTCTCGCCGGTCCCCAAGGTCAATCGGGTCGACATGGCGCTCCTGCGGGGCATCGACCGGGTGCGGGACACCCTGGCGGACAACACCGGACGCTTCGCCCGGGGGCTGCCGGCCAACAATGCCCTCCTGTGGGGCGCCAGGGGCATGGGCAAGTCGTCCCTGGTCAAGGCGGTTCACGCCGAGATCAATCGTGGCCGCCCGCCAGAGGCCCTGCCACTGAAGCTGATCGAGATCCACCGGGAGGATATCGAGAGCCTGCCCGATCTCATGACCCTGGTCCGGCCGGATCCGCACCGCTTCATCGTGTTCTGCGACGACCTGTCCTTCGACGCGGACGACACCTCCTACAAATCCCTCAAGGCGGTCCTGGAGGGCGGCATCGAGGGGCGGCCCGACAATGTGCTGTTCTACGCCACATCGAACCGCCGCCACCTCCTGCCCAGGGACATGATGGAAAACGAGCGCTCCACGGCGATCAATCCGGGGGAGGCCGTGGAGGAGAAGGTTTCGCTCTCGGACCGCTTCGGCTTGTGGCTCGGCTTCCACAAGTGCAGCCAGGACGAGTATCTCGACATGGTCTTCGGCTATGTGGACCACCTGGGACTGAAGGCCGACCGGGATGCGATCCGGGCCGAGGCGCTGGAATGGGCGACGACCCGGGGCGCGCGCTCCGGCCGCACGGCGTGGCAGTTCATCCAGGAGCTGGCCGGGCGTCTGGGGCAGGCGATCTGAAGGACAGGCTGGCCTGTCAATGAAAAGAGGACGGTGGCTGAGCGTCCACCGTCCTCCTTGAAGACCGCCTCGGTTTCCCGAGCCGGTCAAATTCAGGCCGATCAGCCGCCGAGATGGGGGACGGGATCGACGGGGGTCGAGCCCTTGCGCAGCTCGAAATGAAGCTGGGGCGAGGTGACGTTGCCGGTCTGGCCCGAGGTCGCGATGACCTGGCCCCGCTTGACCGTCTCGCCCCGCTTCACGTTCAGCGAGCCGTTATGAGCGTAGGCGGAGACGAAGCCGTTCTCGTGGCGGATGAGAACGAGATTGCCGTAACCCTTCACCTCGCTGCCGGCGTAAGTCACCGTGCCGGATTCTGCGGCCTTGACCGGCGTGCCTTCCGGCACCGCGATATTGATGCCTTCGTTGCCGCCATTGGCGCCGAACCCGGCGATGACGCGGCCACGGGCAGGCCACCGGAACTCGTCCGCCGAGGCCGCAGCGACGGGAGCGGGCTCGGGAGCCTTCGCGGTCTCAGGCTGGGCGGCCGGGGCCGCGGGCTGGGCCTGAACGGCCGGCTTCACGGGCTGGGGCTGGATGGCCATCTTCTGCGGCTCGAGAGGCCGCGGTGCGCTCACGAGCGGCTCGGGGGAGGCTGAAGCAACCTGGACCTGTGCCGGCTTTTGCGGCTGAGCCACGGGCGCAGGCTTCAAGGGCTGGGCGACCGGGGGGGGTGCGAGGGTCGCAGCAACCGGGGCCGGGGCCATGCCGGGGCGGGTTCTGGTGGCAGGGGCCTGGAGAACCTGGGCGGGCTCGGCCGTCGCCGTCCGGACCGGGGCGGTGGGCTTGCTGCCTTCCACCAAACGGAACTTGGGCTGCGGCTGAGGGGCAGGCTGGGCCGGAACCTGCACCGGCGCGGTGGAGGCGACCCGGGTCGGCGCGGCGGCCGGGCCGGCGGCCCCGTAGACGGGGATCACCACGGTCGTGCCGGGGCGCACCTGAGCCGGGCTGTTCAGTCCGCTCGCGGCCAGGATGGCGTTGGGCGACACGCCGTAGCGCTGGGAGATCGTGTTCAGAGTGTCGTTGCTGCCCACCGTCACCGACGTGCCGCTGGCGCCATGGCCCGAGGAAGGCGCGGGCCCGGAGGCGACGCTCAGAGGTGCCGACTGCACGGGCGGAAGCGCCTGCGACTGGATCGGGGCGGACGGATAGATCGGCGCGCTGGGCTGCGTGGAGGCCGTCGTGTCGGGCTCCTGCACACGCTCGCTTGCCGCGAAGGGATTGGAAAACGGACTTTCCGCAAATCGCATCGTATCGGTGCTGCAGGCCGCTGCAGCACTCCCGATCAAGCTCACAAGAGCGATCCGCGAAACGGCGATTGAAAGCCCAGACAACACAGGCCGACGCATACGAAACCCCAACGCAACTGAACAAGGTGATTAAAAGTCGATTCAGGTTAAGCAAGCGTTGATGGCGCGCGGGTTTGCGGCATTTTCGCGAAAAAATTCTCCGGTTCGCCACAAAGCGCCGGGAGCCTGGGAATCGCGCCGAACGTCATCGCCATGGGGATGCGTGAAACCATCTTCCCCTACGTCATCTTGCGGCCGCCGCTACGATCCTGGAAAGCTAACGGAAAGCGGGAATCGCGCCGGGTGGGGAGGACGAAATCGTGACGGCTTCAGAGACAACCACCCGCGCGGAAGCGATCGCGTCGGAGCGGGCCCGTTCCGCCGACAGAGCCCGCGCCTTTTCGCACATTCTCGTGGAATGGCCGAGCGAAACGGGCTCACCGGACGAAGCCAGCCTTCCCCGCAAGCTGTTGGACCTATTCCGGGAATGGCCCTATTTCCAGGCCCACCCGGATCATCTCGCCTTCGTCGAGAGCCACGGCGACCCGAAAACCGGCAGCGTCGTGGCGCTCGTGCGGGGAAGCGGACGCGAATGCGTCGCGCTATCGGGGCATTTCGACACCGTGACCACGTCCAATTACGGCTCCCTGGCGGCGCTGGCCTGCCGTCCGGGCCCGCTCGCGGCGGAGCTCATCGCACAATTGTCGTCCCTGCCGTCCCGGTCGGCGGAGGAGCAACTCGCTCTCGACGATCTTGCGTCGGGCGCCTTCGTGCCGGGGCGCGGGATGCTCGACATGAAGAGCGGGCTCGCGGCCGGCATGGCCTGCCTCGACCGCTTCGCCCGCCAGGAGGATCGCCGGGGCAACATGCTGTTCATGGCGGTGCCCGACGAGGAGAACCGCTCCCGGGGGATGCGCAGCCTGCGGGACGCTCTGCCGGACCTGGCCCGGCGCTGGGACCTCGACATCCGGTGCGGCATCAACCTCGACGCGACCAGCGACATGGAGGATGGGGCCGAGGGTCGGGTCGTGTATCTCGGCACCGTCGGCAAGGTGATGCCCTTCGCCTTCGTGGTCGGTCGCGCGACACATGCGGGTTATCCGTTGGAGGGCGTCAGCGCCCATCTCATCGGGGCCGAGATCATGAGAGCCGTGGAGGTGAACCCGGACCTGAGCGAAGCCGCCTTCGGCGAGCGCTCGCCGCCCCCGGTCTGCCTCGAAGCCAAGGACCTGCGCACCCATTACGACGTCACCATGCCGGAGCAGACCTGGCTGGCCTTCAATTGGCTGACCTACCGGCGCGGAGCCGACGAGGTGCTGCGCCTGTTCGGGGACCGGGTTCGGGAGGCCCTCGACACGGCTCTCGACGCGGTGGCCGAAAAGGCCCGGCGCCACTACGCGGCGGCTGGAGGACAGGCCCCGGCGCGGCGCGAGAGCCGCATCCTGACCTTGAATGCGTTGAAGCAGGCGGCGATTCGCGTCGGCGGCCCGTCGGCGCAGGACCGTTTTGCGGAGGTGGAGCGCTCCCTGGAGCGCGAGGAGAACCCACTTCTCGTGAGCCGAACGCTCGTGGCGCACCTCGTGGCGGAAGCCCGAATCGTCGGACCCGCGGTCATCGTCGGGCTTGCGAGCCTCTATTACCCGCACACCTATCTCGACCCTGGGGAGCCGGTCCAGCAAGCCTTGCGTGACGTCTTCAAAGAATCGGCGGCCCGTGTGGCGGCGGATCATGGAACGTCGATCAAGTCGCGCGGGTTCTTCGGCGGCATCTGCGACATGAGTTTCTTCGGACATCGACCGGACGAGGCCCGGGCGTCCTTCATCCGGGCGAACACGCCTGCCGCCGCCCACGTGGACAAGGCGCCGGCGGAGGCCTTGGAGTTTCCGTCCGTCAATATTGGCCCCTGGGGCCGGGAGTATCACCAGAAGCACGAGCGGGTTCACGCGGCTTACGCTTTCGAGATCCTGCCGGATCTGCTCTACGATGCGGCGCGGGCCATCCTGGATACCCGCGCCTGACCTTCTGGTGAGACCATGCCGGTCACGATCATTGGCCTCGATGCGGACGACACGCTCTGGCATAACGAATCGATCTTCCGATCCGCCCAGAAGCGGTTCTACGACCTCCTGTCGCCTTATGGTGACGCCGACGCCATCGAGGCGCGGCTGGCGGAAGTCGAGCACCGCAATCTCGGCACATATGGCTACGGGGCCAAGGGCTTCACGCTCTCCATGCTGGAGACGGCCCTCGATGTGAGCAGGGGCGACGTGAGCTCCTCCGCTGTCGGCGAGATCCTGGCGACCGGACGGGAGATGATGAAACATCCGGTCGAGCCCCTGCCCGGCGTGCGGGAAGCGCTGGAGGTTCTGGCCGAGCGCGCCCGACTCGTCCTGATCACGAAGGGAGACCTGTTCCATCAGGAGGCGAAGCTGGCGGCCTCGGGCCTGGGCGACTTCTTCTCAGGCGTGGAGATCGTGAGCGACAAATCCGCGGCGACCTATCATCGGGTCTTCCGCCGCCACGGATCCGATCCGCGCGAGGCCGTCATGGCGGGCAATTCGGTGCGATCCGATATCCTCCCAGCCCTGGAGGCGGGCAGCTACGCGGCCCTGATCCCCTACCCGCTCGTATGGGCGCACGAGGCGGCCGACGCGCCCGCCGGACATCCGCGATTCCGGGAGCTCGAATCTCTCACCCAACTGCCGGTGTGGATCGGCGGCCTCCCGTAGGCAAGGCTCACAGCGTCAGCGCGACTCCTGCGACGAGCGGGGCGATCCGAAGGCCTGCTCCTGCCTCTGTCCGCAACTCCCCGCTTCCATCTCTGTCGATTCGGACCATGCGCGGGGCTCCATCCCCTGACAGGGCTCCCACCAGGCGCCCTCCAGGAGCCAGTTGCGTGGTCAGACATTCCGAAATCTCGGGGACGGCGCCGTTGAGCAGAATGCGGTCGAAGGGCTCCCCTTGGCGCGCCGCGAGGCCGTCTCCCACCTCGATCCTCGCCTGTCCGTTGCCTTCCACGTGCCTCAGATGCTGCGTGGCGCTCTCGGCCAGGGTGCCGAAGCGTTCCAGGGAGAGGACATCCGCTCCGAGTCGGCACAGGAGCGCCGTCACGTAACCGCTCCCCGTCCCGATCTCGAGGACCCGCTGGCCGAGGGAAACCCCCAGGGCGACCAGCATGACGGCGACCGTTCGTGGCGCCGTCATGGTCTGGCCGCAGGCCAGGGGAAGCGCCACGTCGGTGCGGGCGAGGTCCGTGAAGCGGCGGGGCGCGAAGATTTCGCGCGGCACCAGCTCCATGGCCCGCAACGTCGCGGTGTCGCGGATGCCGCGCGCCCTCAAGGACAGCACGAAGGACGCAGCCTCCACGGCTTCTTCCTGAGCGCGGTCGATGTCGTCGAATACCGGGAGGGAGTCGCCTGGGCGGAACGGGTCTCCGGTCATCGCGCCCTCACGCTTCGTCGAAGGCCTGGGCGTAGCGGGTGAGCGTCGGCTCGTCCGTCATGTCGAGCCGCAGGGGCGTCACGGCGATCTGGCGATTCGCCAGCGCCCAGAGATCCGTGCCGTTGCCGGGCGTGAAGGGCTGGCGGGAGAAGGCGATCCAGAAATAGGGAATGCCGCGACCGTCCTCGCGCTGATCCAAGCCCAGAAGCTCCTGGGTCCGCTGGCCCTGGTTGACCACCGCCGTGCCCTGAACCTCGTCCGGCTCGCAGGGCGGGAAGTTCACGTTGACGAGAATACCCTTGTCGATCCCCGCGGCCAGGATCTTGTTGATGATCTTCGGCCCGTGATGCTCGGCGCAGTGCCAGCGCACGTCCCGGCGTCCGCCGGGACCGCCATAGGCCTGCGAGAGCGCAATGGACGGGATGCCGAGGATCGTGCCCTCGATGGCGCCCGCCACCGTGCCCGAATAGCTCACGTCCTCGGCCACGTTCTGGCCGCGATTGACACCCGACAGGACGAGATCGGGCTTGTGGTCCTTGAGCAGGTGGCGCACGCCCATGATCACGCAATCCGTGGGCGTTCCCTGCACGGCGTAGCGCCTCTCGGAGACCTCGCGCAGGCGCAAGGGGTCGCTCAGCGACAGGGAGTGCGCCACGCCGCTCTGGTCCGTCTCCGGAGCCACGATCCACACATCATCTGAGAGTGCCCGGGCAATGGCTTCCAGGGTGTTCAATCCCGGCGCGTGGATGCCGTCGTCGTTGGTGCAGAGGATGCGCATGTCAGGCCTGACGTTCGATACGGGTAAGACCGCCCATATAGGGCTGAAGAACCGACGGGACCGAGACGCTGCCGTCCTCGTTCTGGTAGTTTTCCAGGACCGCCACGAGGGTACGCCCCACCGCGAGGCCCGAGCCGTTCAGCGTGTGGACGAAGCGCGGCTGCTTCTCGCCTGCGGCCCGGTAGCGGGCGTTCATGCGACGCGCCTGGAAGTCGCCGCAGACCGAGCAGCTCGAAATCTCCCGGTACATCCCCTGCCCCGGCAGCCAGACCTCGATGTCGTAGGTCTTGGTCGAGGAAAAGCCCATGTCGCCGGTGCACAGCGTGAGGGTGCGGAACGGCAGGTCGAGCTTTTTCAGCACGGCCTCGGCGCTGGTGAGCATGCGCTCATGCTCGTCCGCCGAGGTGTCCGGCGCGGTGATCGAGACCAACTCGCACTTCACGAACTGGTGCTGGCGGATCATGCCCCGCGTATCGCGCCCGGCGGAGCCTGCCTCTGCACGGAAGGAGGGGGTGAGCGCCGTGAAGCGCAGGGGCAATTCCTCCTCCGACAGGATGAGTTCACGCACTAGGTTGGTGAGCGTCACCTCGGCGGTGGGGATCATCCCATAGCGGGAATCTTTGATCGCCTTCTGAAGCTCATCCCGGCTCGCACCGCCCTGTGCGGACGACAGGATGTCTTCGAGAGCCGAGCCCGGAAAAGCCCAGAACTGGTCGAACTCGAACTTCGGCAGCTGCGCCGTGCCGTACATGGCATCGTCCCTCACCAGGAGCGGCGGGCTCACCTCCGTATAGCCGTGCTCGTTGGTGTGCAGGTCGATCATGAACTGTCCGAGCGCCCGCTCCAGGCGAGCAAGACCACCCTTGAGCACCACGAAGCGCGAGCCCGAGAGCTTCGCGGCGGTCTCGAAATCCATGAGGCCGAGGTCTTCGCCGATCTCGAAATGCTGTTTGGCGACGGTGAGGTTCTTCGGGTTGCCGGAGCGATGGCGCTCCACGTTCCCGGCCTCGTCGGCGCCGACGGGAACATCCGGCTTGGGGATGTTCGGCAGGGAGGCCAGCAGCGTGTCGAGGGCTTGGCCCGCCTCGCGCTCCTCCTGCTCCAAGGCCGGCACGCTCTCCTTGAGGCGAGCAACCTCCGCCATTAGCTCCCCTGCCCGCGCCTCGTCCTTCTTGGCCTTGGCTTGGCCGATCTCCTTCGAACGGCTGTTGCGCAGCTCAAGGGCGCTCTGGAGGGCGGAAACGGCGGCTTTCCGGCGGTCGTCGAGGGCGATCAGGCGCTCGGACAACGGCTCCATGCCCCGCTTCTGGAGGCCCTGATCGAAAGCCGCGGGATTCTCGCGGATGGCGCGGATGTCATGCATGGGAAAACCGACCGTGATAAACGCCGAAAAGGTGTCGCGGCCGGTTCGGGAGACCCTAGCCTGCCGCCGCGCGCGCGGCATCGGCCTCCGCACGCTTCCGCTCCACCATGCGGACGGAGAGGATGGACGCCTCGTAAAGAAGCAGGGTGGGGACCGCAAGGGCGAACTGGCTGATCACGTCCGGGGGCGTGAGCACCGCCGCCACGATGAACACGAACACGATCGCATACTTGCGCTTAGCCTTGAGGAAATCGGAATCGATGATCCCTGCCCGCGCCAGAAGGGTGAGCGCGACGGGCAGCTGGAAGCAGATGCCGAACGCGAAGATCAGGGTCATGATCAGCGACAGGTACTCACTGACCTTGGGCATGAAAGCGATGCCGGGCGTCGATTCCGTGGCGAGCTGCTGCATGCCGACCGAGAATCGCATCAGGAGCGGCATGGCCATGAAATAGACCACGGCCGCGCCGAGCGCGAAAAGAACCGGGGTCGCGATCAGATAGGGCAGGAAGGCCCGACGTTCGTTCTTGTAGAGGCCGGGAGCCACGAACTTGTAGATCTCGTTGGCGATGACCGGGAAGGCCAGGAAGCCCGCGCCGAAGGCCGCCACCTGGATCTGCGTGAACAGATATTCCAGGCCGTGGGTATAGATGAGGTGCGCGTTCTCGGCCGAGCCGACCGCCACCACATAGGGCCATACCAGCGCATTGTAGATGTACTTGGCGCCCGCGAAGCACACGAAGAACATCAGCACGAACGCCACCAGCGCCCGGATCAGGCGCGAGCGCAACTCGATGAGATGGGAAATCAGGGGCGCGCGCGATGCCTCGACCTCATCCTCGACTTCGGTGGTCATCAGGCTTTCGCGTCCGGTTTGGCGGTGGAATGATCGGGGGCGGTGGTCGTCTCTGCGGCCGCCGCCGCGGCCCGCTCCTCGGCAGCCCTGGCGTCGGCCTCCTGACGCAGGGTTGCGGCGATGGACTCGGCCGGATCGACGATCGGCGGCACGGCCGGCACCACCAGGTCGATCGGCGGCTCGATGGGCGCCACCGGACCGGCCTCTCCCCGTCCCTGAGCCATCGCGTCGGAGACGGTCTCTGTCGCGGATTTCTCCGGCGCCGTGACCGGAGCCTCGATGGAGCCCTTGATCTCGTTGCGGATCGTCTGGATGGGGTTGAAGCCCTTGGCCACGTCGTTGTTCATGCCTTGAAGCTGCTGCTTGACCTCGTCGAGCTCGGCCTCCCGCATGGCCTCGTTGAACTGGCCTTGGAACTCCGCCGCCATGCGGCGGATCTTGCCCGTCACGTTGCCGACGGTGCGCAGGGCTTTCGGCAGGTCTTTGGGGCCGATGACGATCAGCGCCACGGCACCGATCACCATGATTTCACCCCAGCTCATGTCCAACATGGCGCGGCCTCGGACCCACCTTCGATACACTTACGCGAAAACCGCCCACCGGGGTGGGCGGCCGAACTGACGGGCTCAGCCGACCTTGCGGTCGCTGGTGGCCGGGGCCGGATTGTTCGCGATGGTCTGATGGTCGATCGTGCGCACAGGCTCGGACGGCGGAACCGGCGTGGCCGGGGTCTCGTCCTCGTTCATGCCCTTCTTGAAGGCTTTGATGCCCTTCGCGACGTCGCCCATCATGTCGGAGATCTTGCCGCGCCCGAAGAGCAGGACAACGATCAGACCGACGACGATCCAGTGCCAAATGCTAGCGCCACCCATGGCGTTCCTCCTGCGCCTCCGAGGGCGCGGTGTGAGATTCCGAAACTCGCCGCCAACCTAAGGACCGGACGCGGCGAAAACAAGGACATCCTTTAGGTCAATCGCGATCCCGACATCTTGGCCGACGCGAGCCTGCACGGGATCGTGAACCCGTGCCTGCAGGGGAGACTCGATATTAGGAACGTCGACCTGCACCAACTCGACCTCCCCCAGGAAACGCCGCGACAAAAGGCGCCCCGGCAGCCCTGCGCCGGGAGGCGTGAGCCGGATGCCCTGCGGGCGCAGGCACACGATGGCGTCCGAGCCCTCGGGCAGATGGGGCGCCGGGAAGGCGCCGAGCGGACACAGCGCCTGCCCGTTCGACACCGTCGCCGGCAATTCGTTGAAATCGCAGAAGAAACGCGCCGCGAACAGGTCTTTTGGCCGGAGGTACAGGTCTTCGGCCGTCCCCTGCTGGACGATCCGGCCCTGACGCATCAGCACGATCCGGTCGGCGATCCGCATGGCCTCCTCCGGGTCGTGGGTCACGACGATGGTGGTGGCGCGGGTCTCGCGCAGGATGGCCACCGTCTCGTCCCGGATCGCGTCGCGCATGCGCCGGTCGAGGTTCGAGAACGGCTCGTCCATGAGCAGGATGCCGGGCCTGGGCGCAATGGACCGGGCTAGCGCTACGCGCTGCTGCTCGCCTCCCGAGAGCGTATGGGGATAGGTCTTCGCGTAGTGGTCGAGTCCCACGCGAGACAAGGCTCGCCGCGCCGAGGCCTCCGCATCCCGTGCGGGCAGGTCTTTCAGGCCGAACATAACGTTCTGCAGGACGGTGAGGTGCGGGAACAGGGCATAGTCCTGGAACATGAGGCCGATGCCCCGGTTCTCGGGCTGCAGAAAGGCGGAGGGGCCCGATGCCTCCAGGGTATCGATGAGCACGCGGCCCGAGGTCGGCGCCTCCACCCCCGCCGCGATCCGCAGCAGCGTGGTCTTGCCGCAGCCGGAATGGCCGAGCAGGCATACCAGCTCGCCCGGCTCGACGGTGAGGCTCACGTCCTGCAGGGCGTTGAGCGGCCCATAGGTCTGGACGACATTCTCGAAGGTCAATCGGGCCGCGATCGAGGCGCCGGCCGTGCCGCGCGTGCCCCACCGCAGGAATCCCGCCCGGCTCTGGGCGGCGCTCACGGCTCGGGTTCTCCCTCGCTCTCGATCACGAGAGGCTGGAACAGCTCGTCGCCGTCCAGGGGATCTTCGTCGGGCTGGAGTGTGTCGCTGTCGGTCGGCACCGGCACGGACAGCCCGGACGGAACGCGGCCTTCGATGAAGCCAGCTCCCTTCAATTCCTCCAGCCCCGGCAGATCCTCGATCACGTCGAGGCCGAAATGCTCGAGGAAATGAGGGGTGGTCCCGTAGGTTACAGGGCGGCCCGGCACCCGGCGCCGGCCGCGCAGGCGGATCCAGCCCGTTTCCATGAGGAGGTCGAGGGTGCCCTTCGATGTCGCGACGCCCCGGATCTCTTCGATCTCGGCGCGCGTCACGGGCTGGTGATAGGCCACGATCGCCAGGGTCTCCATGGCGGCGCGGGAGAGCTTGCGCTGTTCGACCACGTCCCGGGCCAGCACGAAGGAGAGGTCGCTCGCGGTCCGGAAGGTCCACTTGCCCGCGACCCGCACCAGATTGACCCCTCGCCCGGCATAGAACCCGGAGAGGTCCTGAAGGATCCCCTCGATGTCGGCCCCCTCGGGCACCCGGCCGGTCAGATCCTCGACGCCCAGGGGCGTCGCGGAGGCGAAGAGAAGGGCCTCCACCACCCGCATGGCCTCGTCGCGGTCCGGCCCCGCCCCGGAATTGTCCGTCGGCTCATCGTCGAAGCCGGGATCGTTCTCCGCATCGCGTTGGGTGTTCTGGCTCATGATCAGGCCTCAGCCTCGGCCGCTTCCGGCGTCTTGACCCACAGGGGCGCAAAGGCCTCATCCTGGCGCAGGAACAGCTTCCCCTCGCGCACCATCTCCAGGGTCGCCGAGAAAGCGGAGGCCAGCACCGTCGGGCGCATGGACGGCTCGACCATGTAGTCGATCAGATAGCTCTCCAGGGACACCCAGTCGGACAAGTGCCCGACCAGCCGCTCCAGGGCCTCGCGGGCGTCCACGAGGGACCACACGTGGCGCTTGTGCAGGGTGACCTGCGAATTGAACTGCTTCTGGCGCTGGCGAGCATAGGCGGAGAGCAGATCGTAGAGCGTGGCGTCGAAATGGGTGTCCTTGCGGACCAGAACGGGCTCCGGGGCGCCACGCGCGAAAACGTTGCGGCCGAGCCAGTCCCGTTCGCCGAGCTTCCTGGCCGCCTCGCGGATCGCCTCCAGGCGGCGCAGGCGCAGGGCAAGGGCGGTGGCGAGGTCCGAGGCGCTGGGCTCCTCGCCCTTGGGCGGCTCGGGCAGAAGGAGCCTGGACTTCAGATAAGCGAGCCAAGCTGCCATAACGAGGTAATCGGCCGCCAGCTCCAGGCGCATGCGGCGGGCTTCCTCGATGAAGACGAGATATTGCTCGGCCAGAGCCAGGATGGAGATCCGGGCCAAGTCGACCTTCTGGCGCCGCGCCAGCTCCAGGAGCAGGTCAAGAGGCCCCTCGAAGCCATCCACGTCCACGCGCAGCAGCGGCTCGCCCTCGGCCCGCTCCGCGACCTCCATTTCATCGAAAGGGTTTGCCTGTGCCATGGTCCGATCGTGCCCCGAGGCCCTACCTTAGGCGACCGCGCTCGCGGCGGCATCGAGCCTCGCGCGGGCATCCACAGGATCGAGGGGCTCCGGTTCGTGGCCGATGCGGCGGAGCGCGGACTCCGCCCGGCGCCGGGCGGAGTCCGCCAGCTCAGGAGCGGCCTCGGCCACGGGCGCCATCTCGTCCAGCCTGCCGTTGCAATGAAGAAGCATGTCGCAGCCTGCCCGGATCGCCGCCTCGGCGCGGTCCCGGAAGGTGCCGCTCAGGGCCTGCATGGACAGGTCGTCCGTCATGAGGAGACCGTCGAAGCCGATCCTGCTCCGGATCACGTCCTGAACGACGCGGGCCGATGTGGTGGCCGGGTTGTCGGGGTCCAGGGCCGTGTAGACCACGTGGGCGCTCATGGCGAGGGGCATGTCCGCGAGGATGCGGAAAGGCTTGAAGTCGCGGCTTTCCAGCTCATCCATCGACGCATCCACGACGGGAAGCGACAGGTGACTGTCCACGCCGGCGCGGCCGTGACCTGGAACGTGTTTGATCACCGGCAGGACCCCGCCGGCCAGGAGCCCTTCGGCGGCGGCGCGGCCCAGAACAGCGACCTTGTCGGGTTCGCGGGCGTAGGCACGGTCGCCGATGACGTCGTGGGCGCCCTCGACCGGCACGTCGAGAACGGGCAGGCAATCCACGTTGATGCCCACGGACAGGAGATCGTGGGCGATGAGGCGCGCGCCCAAGCGGGCGATTTCGCGCTGCGCGACGGGATCTTCGGCATGAAGGCGGCCATACGTCCGGCCGGACGGATACTTTGGCCAATGCGGCGGCCCCATCCGCTGGACCCGCCCGCCCTCCTGGTCGATCAGGATCGGCGCGTCGGCCCGGCCGACCGTCTCACGCAAGGCGTCGCACAGCGCCCGGACCTGAGCCGGGTTGTCGATATTCCGCCTGAACAGAATGAAGCCCCACGGCAGCGCCTCCCGGAAGAAGGCACGTTCCTGCGGGGTCAGTTCGAGGCCGGAGCAGCCAGCAATAAAGGCGCGGGTGGTCATGCCCGCGCCTTACGTCCCCGGTCGAGCCGGGTCAAGAAGTCTCGCCCGTCGTGGTGAAGGGCCTCAATTCTTGGCCACGAAGCACTGGGCTCCATCGCCCTGCAGCTTGGAGCACAGGCTGGAGGCATCGTCCCGCGACATCGGTCCGACCCGGACGCGATAGATCGTGGAGCCGTTCACCTCGGCCTTGCGGATCAGCGCCGGCTGACCCTGCAGATTGGCATATTTGGACTGGAACTGGCTGAAGGCCTTCTGGGCGTCGCCCTCCGAGGAGCGGACGCCAAGCTGGACCGAGAAGCCGCCAACGGCGGCCGGGGCGGTCTCGGCCGGAGCGACCGGCTGGATCGAAGCCACGCGCTGCGGCGAAGTGCCGCTCGGGGTCGCGGGCGCCGCGACAGGCTTGGAGGCCGCCGCCGGAGCCGCGGGCGTCGAGGCGGCCGGCTGAGCCGCCGAAGCCGTCTGGATCGTCGGAGGCGCGGGCTGGGCGGAGGTCGGCATCGTCATGGCCGGCGGAGGCGGAACCGCCGCCGAGCGCGGGGCCTGAGGGGGCGAACCGGCGGCCGGGGCATTGTCCAGGCCGGCGACCGTGCCGTCCGGGCGGATGGAGACCGTGCGCACCTTCTTGGGCTCGCCAAGGTTGAGGGAGTTGGCCGCATGTGGCTGGGCGCCGCCCGTGGCCCCGGTCGCGACCGGGGACGTGCCGGCCGAGGCGATCCGGGTCGCCTCCTTGACGTCGACCGGCTGCTCCTCGCGATTGACGACCTTGGTCTCCGCCGTCTGCTTGGCGCGCTCGTAGATCTGCTTGTTCTGGTTCGGGATCTCGACGCCGCCGGGATTGTCCGGCTGGACCTTGGTGGGTTCGGCCGAGGCCTTGATCAACGGGGGCTCGCCGCTCGCGATCATGGCGGACGAACCCGTGGCGTACCAGGCGGCTCCGCCGCCGATCACGGCCGCCGCGACGACGGCGCTGACGGCCATCAGGCCCTTGCGAGACCGGCGTGGCTCGAGGGCCCGCACGTCTCCCTCATCCGCGTAGGCGGAATGGTCGGGCTCGGGCTCGGCGTAGTAGCCCTGCTCGTAACCGGCGTGCTCGTCGTAGGCGGCGTGGGAATGAGCGGCGGCCTGGGGCTGCTGGTAGGCATAGGCCTGGGGTGTGTGGGTCTGGGGGACCTGCCCGTAATCGTCAAGGTCGTAGGCCTGGTGCTGATCGACATGGGCCCGCAATTCCTGGGCCGGAGCGCGCGGAGCCGGAATCTCGGATGCCCGGTACAGATCGTCGAGATCGTGGGCCTGGCGGCGGTCCTGCGGCCGGGGCTGACGGTCTCCCGCCAGGAGCGACTGGAAGGGGTCGTCCTGGCCGACGATGCGGGCCAGTTCGGCCAGCGGATCGTTCCGCGTCGACGGCGCGGCATGGGGGGCGGCTTGCGCGGAGGCGAGCTGCCGTTCGATCTCGTTGAGATCGACTGCAATACGGGGCTTCACTGATTCGCTCATGGCGCCGGACCTCCGGGTTACGCAGCGCAGGCTCTCGCCTGCGCGAACACGACGCTACGGAACCACCACCCCGGCCTTTCTCCCAAACCTTTGGTTTGCTTCGGAAAAAAGCTAGCGCATCTCGTCAGGTGCCGTGACGCCTAAAATGGAGAGACCCGCGTCCAGAACGCCCTTCAGGGCATGGACCAACGCGAGCCTCGCGTGTGTTGAATCTTCATTAGTTTGATTAACAAAGCGTAATTGAGGCAAGTCTTTGCCCTTGTTCCATAAAGAATGGAACGATGACGCAAGGTCATAGAGGTAGAATGCGACCCTGTGAGGCTCGTGTGCTTCCGCGGCTGCTTCCACCAGCCTCGGAAATTGCGCGATTCGCTGGATCAGGTCCGCTTCCGCCTCGTCCGAGAGCAGGGCCAGATCCGCCCGGACGAGCCGGTCGGCCGAAAATGTCGCACCCGGGAAGGCCTCGGCGGCCTGGCGGAGCACCGAGGCGCAGCGGGCCCGGGCGTACTGGACGTAGAAGACGGGATTGTCCTTGGATTGCTCCACCACCTTGGCGAGATCGAAATCCAGGGTCGCGTCGTTCTTGCGGTAGAGCATCATGAAGCGCACCGCGTCCCGGCCCACCTCGTCCACCACCTCCCGCAGGGTCACGAAATCCCCTGCCCGCTTGGACATCTTCACGGGCTCGCCGCCGCGCAGGAGCTTCACGAGCTGACAGAGCTTGACGTCGAGATCGCCCTGGCCGTCCGTCACCGCCTTGACGGCCGCCTGCATGCGCTTGACGTAGCCGCCATGGTCGGCGCCCCACACGTCGATCATGGTCGGGAAACCCCGCTCGAACTTGGAGCGGTGATAGGCGATGTCCGAGGCAAAATAGGTGAACGAGCCGTCCGACTTGAGGAGCGGGCGGTCGACCTCGTCCCCGAAGGCCGTGGCGCGGAAGAGCAGCTGCTCGCGGTCTTCCCAGTCGTCGTCCTTCTGGCCCTTGGGGGGCGGCAGGCGGCCCATATAGACCAAGTCCCGCGCGCGAAGGCCCTCGATCGTCCGGGCGACTTCCCCACCGTTGTCCTGCTGGAGGGACTTTTCCGAGAAGAAGACGTCATGGTGAATGTCGAGGGCCGCGAGATCCTCGCGGATCATGTCCATCATGGCGTCGATGGCGACCTGCCGGACGACCGGCAGCCAGAGATCCTCGGACTGGCCGAGCAGGGCCTCGCCGTGCTCCCGGGCGAGGCGCTCGCCGACGGGCTTCAGGTAATCGCCCGGGTAAAGCCCGTCCGGGATCGCGCCGATCTCCTGTCCCAAGGCCTCCCGGTAGCGAAGGAAAGCCGAGCGCGCCAGGACGTCGACCTGAGCGCCCGCATCGTTGATGTAATATTCCCGCGTGACCGCGTAGCCGGCGAAATCCAGCAGAGCCGCCAGAGCGTCGCCGAAGACGGCGCCGCGACCGTGGCCCACATGCATGGGGCCGGTGGGGTTCGCGGAAACGAATTCCACGTTGACGGGCCGGCCCGCGCCCTGCCCGCTGCGGCCGAAGCCGCCCGTATCCCCGATGGCGGCGCGAACGACCTCGTGGAAAACCTCCGGCGCGAGGGTCATGTTGATGAAGCCCGGCCCCGCGACCTCGACCTTGGTCACGCGCGGATCCTCGCGCAGGTCGGCCACGAGAAGGTCGGCCAGGGCGCGCGGGTTCATGCGCGCCTCCTTGGCCAGGACCATGGCCGCATTGGTGGCGAGATGGCCGTGGGAGGGGTCGCGCGGCGGCTCGACCACCACCCGGCTCACGTTGAGCCCGGATGGAATCTGCCCGGCCTCGGCCATGCGGCCGAGCGCATCCGCCACACGCTTCTCAAACAAGCCAAAGATGTTCATGAACCTATCTCGTCTGGACCCCGCCCGCCGGGGCGGCGCTCGAAAGCTGGCTGCGCCTAGCGCAGGTCGGGGGTTACGTCAAACAGGCGGCGGTGCTCCTGCTGGGCGTAGCGGTCGGTCATGCCGGCGATGTAATCCGCCACGCGCCGCGCCAACCGCGCCTCGTCGAGGGTTTCCAGCCCCGACTGCCATTCCAGGGGCATGGAGCGGGGGTCGCCGGTGAAGCGCCGGAACAGGTCCCGCAGGATCGCGTCCGCCTGGCGCCGCACCGCCATCACCTTCGGGTGCCGGTACATGTGCGGGTAGAGGAACCGCTTGACCGACGCGTCCGCCTCCCGCATGGCGTCGGAAAAGCACACCATCGCGTCCGGAGCATTCCGGACGGCGTCCGCGCTGGCCGGACTCGCGGCGGCGAGCCGCCGCTCGCCTTCGGCCACCACATCCTCCACGAAACGGGTGATGACCCGGCGGGTCAGCTCGTGGATGCGCCGGGACAACTCGAGGCCCGGATACAACCCGTCGATCTCGTCCAGCAGCGCGTTCAGGAACGGCACCTGCCGCAGTTCCTCGATAGTGAAGAGCCCGGCCCGAAGCCCGTCGTCGATATCGTGGGCGTCGTAGGCGATGTCGTCCGCGATGGCGGCCGCCTGGGCCTCGCCGCTCGCATGAGTGTCCAGGCCCAGGTCCTGGACGGCATTATACTCGAAGATCGCCAGCGGGATGCCCCGCTCGGCATAGCGCAGGGTGGGCCGCCCCTCCCGGTCCAGGAGCGGCCCGTTGTGCTTGACCAGCCCCTCGAGGGTCTCCCAGGCGAGGTTGAGGCCGTCATAGGCGGCGTAGCGGGTCTCGAGGCGGGTGACGATCCGCAGCGCCTGGGCGTTGTGATCGAACCCCCCATAGGCCCTCATGCAATCGTCCAGCGCGTCCTCTCCGGTATGGCCGAAGGGCGTGTGGCCGAGGTCGTGGGACAGGGCCAGCGCCTCCGCGAGATCCTCGTCGAGACCGAGGGACCGGGCCAGGGCGCGGGCGATCTGGCTCACCTCGATGGTGTGGGTCAGCCGGGTCCTGAAGTGATCGCCCTCGTGGTAGACGAAAACCTGCGTCTTGTGCTTCAGGCGCCGGAAGGCCGAGGAATGGATGATCCGGTCCCGGTCGCGCTGAAATTCGCTGCGGGTCGGCGACACCGCCTCGGGGTAGAGCCGTCCCCGGCTCGCCCAGGGGTCGCAGGCATAGGGGGCTCGCCATCTCTCGCCAAAGGGCCGCACGCCTGTTCCTCGGGTTGAAGCCGCGTCCTTGCGGCATTACCTTGGAGATAGAGCTTGTCCAAGGCCGGATCCACGCATGTCCACGATTATCCTGACCGAACGCGCCGCCCGTCGCATCAACGAGATCATGACGTCCGAAGCCGAGGGGTCGATGCTGAGAATCAGCGTCAACGGCGGCGGATGCTCGGGATTCCAATACGCGTTCGACGTCGAGAAAACCCAGCAGGACGAAGACCTTCGCATCGAGAAGGACGGGGCCTCCGTGCTGATTGACGAGGTTTCGGTCCAGTACATGGACGGAGCCGTGATCGACTTCGTGGACGACCTGATGGGCCAATCCTTCAAGATCGAGAACCCGCTGGCGACGGCGGCCTGTGGCTGCGGAACATCATTCTCCCTGTAAAAGCGCCCGGCAGGTCTTTCCGGCACGCCACCGCGCCGAAAGTGGATTAGGGTTACACGCACCACTCTGCACCGAGGAAAGACCATGAGGCTGCTGTTCCGCTCCGGCATCGGAGCCATCGCGCTGCTCGCAGGCACGGCCACGCTTTCCTTCGAACCCGCCGTGCTTCGCGACCTCGCCGTGCACTCGGGCGGCGCAAGCCTGTCCGTGGGAGCGGTGCGCACCTCCCTGTGGAACGCCGCGCTGGCCCAATCGGCCGATACGTTCAGCCTTGAGAACGTCACCCTGCAGGCCGGCTCCGCCACCTATCGGATGAAGCGCATCGACTTTGCGGGGGTCACGACGCCCCGCGCCGAGATCGAGGCCATCTTCGGCGCCGGGTCGGCACAGCCTCTCGCGGACCGCCTCGGCCGCATCAGCGCCCGGCAGATCGTCATCCCGGAGATCGTGGCCGACCAGACCATGGGTCCCCTCACCCAGCGCACCACCTACCGCAACGTAACCGCCGACGCGGTCCAGAGCGGGAGGGTCACGACCTTGACGGCCGAGACGACGGCCCAGGAGATGACCACCCCGAAGGGAAAGAGCACCACCACCCAGGGCCGCTCTACGATCAGCGACATCGACCTCGCGGCACTGGCTCACCTCTATCTCGACCGCGGCGGGCAGCAGCCGGAACCCCTGACGAAGATCTACGGCAGCTTCGTCATCGAAAACTCGACGGTGTCGGAGGCGAACGGCGCCACGATCCGGATCGAGCGCATCACCGGCTCGGATTTCCGCGCCCGGCCGACCCAGGATTCCTGGAGCGGCACCATCTCGATGCTCTTCGCCCTGTCGGAGACCGACAAACTTTCGACGGAGGACGAAACGCGCCTGATCACGGCCGTCACGGACATGATCGACGCCATGGATTTCGGCGCCCTGGAAGCGACCGGCATCGACGTGTCGAATCCCGCGGCGCAGACCGGAAAGGCCACGTCGAGCCGAATCGCCAGGATGAGCTATGCGAGCGCACGGGACGGGCAGCCGTCCCAAACCGTCATCGAGGGCCTCCAGGCCGGAACGGGTGACGGCGGCGTCAAGATCGATTCCGTGAGCGTGACCGGCTTCTCCCTGCGGCCGACCCTCGATGGCCTGCGCGCCCTGCGCGGCAAATCCATGAAATCCCTCTCGCCGGAGCAGATGCGATCCCTCATTCCGGTGCTCGGAACCACGAAGATGTCGGGGTTCTCCATTGACGTCCCCAACGCCGAGGACAAGAGCCCCACGCCCGAGCGCATCAAGGCCTCGCTCAAGTCCTTCGAGCTGACCGCCGACCAGCCCGTCGACGGGCTCGCGACCAACTTCCGCCTCGGCCTCCAGAACTATGTGATGGCCCTGCCCGCGAGCAGCGAGGAAGAGGGCGTCAAGACGCTGATCGACTGGGGTTATACCAGCCTCGACGTCTCCTTCCTGGTCTCGACCCGGTGGAACGCCGCCTCCAACAGCCTCGACGTCTCGGAACTCTCGTTCCAGGGCAAGGACATGGGCGATGTCGCCATCAAGGGCACGCTCGGCAACGTGTCGAAGGACGTGTTCAACCCGGATACGGCGGTGGCGAGCGTGGCGCTGATGGCCGCCACGGTGAAGTCTCTCGACGTGACGCTGGAGAACAAGGGCCTGTTCGACCGCTACCTCGCCAAGGCCGCCCAGGACCAGCGCACCAAGCCCGAAACCCTGCGCCGCACCTACGGCACGGCTGCGGCCTTCCTGATCCCGTCCATGATCGGCAATTCGGACGGGGCCCGGACCATCGGCCAGGCGGTCTCGAAGTTCATCGCGAAACCGGGACGGATCACCTTGCAGGCCACGTCGAAGGATCCGGCGGGCGTGGGCGTGGCGGATTTCGCCGCGCAGCCGGAACCGGGCGAGATCATCAAGCTGATCGACGTGACGGCGAAGAACGAGTGAGATAAACGGAGACGCGACGGCGTCCCCTCCCCCTTGTGGGGAGGGCTAGGGTGGGGGTGTGAGCATCGAACCTAGCAAGGTTGGCGCCTACACCCCCACCTCCAACTCCTCCCCACAAGGGGGAGGAGGGCATGTTGTGCCTTCCTCAAAACAGCGTCGGATCCTGCTCGGCCGCCTGCGCCTCCACCACGGCCACGGCGGTGATGTTGACGATGCCGCGCGCCGTCACGGAGGGCGTCAGGATATGGGCCGGCTTCGACGGCCCGATGAGGATCGGGCCGACGGGCAGCGAGTCGGCTAGGATCTTCGTGAACTGGAAGGCGATGTTGGCGGCGTCCAGGTTCGGCATGATGAGCACGTTCGCCTCGCCCTTCAGGGTCGAGCCCGGATAGACCCGCTCGCGGATCATCTCGGACAGGGCCGCATCGGCCTGCATCTCGCCGTCGGCCTCCAGGTCCGGCGCGCGTTCGCGGATCAGGGCGAGGGCCGCCCGCATCTTGATCGCCGAACGGGTGTCGGCCGCGCCGAAATCCGCGTGGGACAGGAGGGCGATCTTCGGCGTGATGCCGAAGCGGCGCACGTGGCTGGCGCAGGCGACCGTCATCTCGGCAATCTGCTCGGCGCTCGGATCCGGCTGCACATGGGTGTCGGCCAGGAAGTAGGCGCCCTTCGACGTGATGACGAGGGACAGGGCCGCCATCTCCCGCACGCCCGGCGCCAGGCCGATGATGTCGCCGATATGCTTGAGCCGGGACTGGAAGCGCCCCTCGAGGCCGCAGATCAGCGCGTCCGCATCGCCTCGCCGCACGGCCAGGGCGCCGATCACCGTCGTGTTGGTGCGCACCAGCGTCTTGGCGAGATCGGGCGTGATGCCCTTGCGTCCTGCCACGTCCACGTAGGTCGCCACGTAGTCGCGGTAGCGCGGATCGTCCTCCGGGTTGATGAGGTCGAAATGACGGCCCGCTTCCATGGACAAGCCGAAACGCTTGATGCGGGTGTCCACCACATTGGGGCGGCCGATGAGGATGGGACGGGCGATGCCTTCCTCGACCACCACCTGGACGGCGCGCAGCACCCGCTCGTCCTCGCCCTCGGCATAGATGACGCGCTTCGGATTGGCCTTCGCCTTGGAGAAGAGCGGCTTCATAATGAAGCCGGACCGGAACACGAAACGGCCGAGCGAATCCGTATAGGCCTCCATGTCCTCCAGGGGCCGGGTCGCGACACCCGAATCCATCGCGGCCTGGGCGACCGCGGGTGCGATGCGCAGGATCAGGCGCGGATCGAAGGGGCTCGGGATCAGCGACTTGCGCCCGAACGGATGCGCCTCGCCGCCATAGGCCCGCGCCACCACCTCGGAGGGAGCCTCGCGGGCAAGCCCCGCGATGGCTTTCACGGCCGCGGCCTTCATCTCCTCGTTGATGGTGGTCGCGCCCACGTCGAGGGCGCCCCGGAAGATGTAGGGAAAGCACAGGACGTTGTTGACCTGGTTCGGGAAGTCCGAGCGGCCCGTGCAGATCATGGCGTCCGGACGGGCCTTCTCGGCCAGGTCCGGCATGATCTCCGGATAGGGATTGGCGAGCGCCAGGATCAGCGGTTCCGGGGCCATCTGGGCGAGAAGCTCCGGCTTGAGCACGCCGCCCGCCGAGAGGCCGAGGAACACGTCGGCGTTGGGGATGACGTCGGCCAGCGTTCGCGCATCGGTCTTCTGGGCATAGACCGACTTCCAGCGGTCCATGAGCTCGTTGCGGCCGTCATGGACGACGCCCTCGATATCCGTGACCCAGATGTTCTCGCGCCGGGCGCCGAGCGACACCAGCAGGTTGAGGCAGGCCAGGGCCGCCGCGCCCGCCCCGGAGGTGACGATCTTGACGTCCTCGATCCGCTTTCCGGCGAGTTCCAGGGCATTGGTGACGGCCGCGCCCACGATGATGGCGGTGCCGTGCTGGTCGTCGTGAAAAACCGGGATGCCCATGCGGGCCTTCAGCCGCTCCTCGACCTCGAAGCATTCCGGGGCCTTGATGTCCTCGAGATTGATGCCCCCGAAGGTGGGCTCGAGGGCCGCGATGACCTCCACGAGCTTGTCGACATTCTTCTCGGCCACCTCGATGTCGAACACGTCGATGCCGGAGAATTTCTTGAACAGGACCGCCTTGCCCTCCATGACGGGCTTGGAGGCCAGCGGGCCGATGTCGCCGAGGCCGAGCACGGCCGTCCCGTTCGAGATCACCGCCACGAGGTTCTGGCGCGAGGTCAGGTTGGCGGCTTCGGCCGGATCCGCCGCGATCGCCTCGCAGGGGGCGGCCACGCCGGGCGAATAGGCGAGCGCCAGGTCGCGCTGGTTGCCGAGGGGCTTGGTCGGCTGGATCTCGAGCTTTCCGGGGCGCGGGTTGCGGTGATAGAAGAGCGCACCCTGTTTCAGATCCTGCGAGATGTTGTCAGCCATCCCCGACGCTCCCCTGTTGCCCGCGGCCGTTGTTCTGTCGAGCGCCCTTTTGCGCGCCGGAAGGGCCCGCCGTCAACGCTTCAATCCGCACGGCTCCTATCCCGGAAAGCCCCTTCCCCTGCGGGAGTTTGCCCCATGAGCCTGCGCCATCGCCTCAAGAACTGGCGCAACCCGCACAACGAGACGCGGTTGCACCTGGAAAAGCTGGTGGGCCGGTACGGCTACGACATCGGCGCCTTCAGCTATGGACGTCCCAAGGTGCGGTTTCCGGAGGCCGGGCGGATGCTCACCATCGGGCGCTACTGCTCCATCGCCGACAAGGTCGAGATCCTGCTCGGCGGCAACCACCGCACCGATTGGGTCACGACCTACCCGTTCTCAGCCCTGCGCGGCCTGTGGCCGACCGCGCCTGAGACGCAGGATTACCATACGTCACGGGGCGACGTGACCATCGGCAGCGACGTCTGGCTCGGATCGGGAGCGATAATCCTGTCGGGGGTCACCATCGGCCATGGCGCCGTCGTGGCGGCGGGCGCGCTGGTGACGAAAGACGTTCCGCCCTACGCCATCGTGGGCGGCAACCCCGCGCGGGTGATCCGCCATCGCTTCGACGACGCTACCGTGGCGGCGCTTCTGGAGACGGCCTGGTGGGACCTCTCGCCGGAGCAGGTGGCCGGGCTGATCCCGCTCCTGCAGAGCGGCCGGACCGGAGAGCTGATCGAGGCCGTCAGGGCCCTGCGGGCTCGATCGTCTTGAGGGTGCGCAGGCCGAGCGCCCTCGCCTTGAGGCGAAGCGCCGGCTTCTCGATCCCGAACCAGGACAGCGCCGCCACGCCCAAGGTGATCGCCAGCGAGGGCGCCAGCAGCGTCAGGGCGGCGGCGGTCGGGAACAGCGCATGCAGAGCCTGCTGCACCGGCCAGCCGTAGAGATAGGTCCCATAGGACAGGTCGGCCCCCGGCTCGACGGCGTACCGCACCGGCACGAGGCACAGCCACAGGATCGCATAGGACGACGCCATGAACAGGGCCGTCTTGTAGAGAAACGTCTCCTTCAGGAACATCGCCCCCATCACGGCCAAGAAAGCTGCGAACAGCGACAGGCGCACGCTGTCCCGCCAGAGGTAGAGCGCGGCTCCGCAGGCGAAGATCAGGGGCAGACGCAGGGCCGTTTCGATGCCCTTGGGCGGCTCGGGATTGAGGGCATCGAGGCCGAGCAGGCCGAGGGCCAACGCCGCCACGAGGACCAGACCCGCCATCCGCCATCGCAGCAGCCCGGCCAACCCCGCCACGAGCACGCCCGCGTAGCACAAGACCTCGTATTTGAGGGTCCAGACCGTTCCCATGGGGAAGCGGAACGGATTGGCCTCGAAGACCCCGGGCAAGACCGTGTTGCTCTTGAAGGTTGTGAGCGTGGCCGTGATGAAGCGCCACAACTCCGCGCTCGCGAGATATTCGCCCAAGGGCAGACGACTCATCAACGGTCCGAGCACGAGACCGACCGCCAGCACCGCCACGATGAGCCCCGGCGCGATGCGCAGGGTCCGGGCGATCACATAATCGCGCCAGCCGCGCCGGTCGAAGCTCATGGTGACGAGGAAGCCCGAGATGGCGAAGAACCCGTTCACGGCATGCTCGCCGAGGGTGAACCCGGTCGATGCCGTTAGGGGCTCGTCGATCAGCGATCCGCTGGTGACGCTGAAGGCATGGGACAGGACCACGGCGAGCGCCAGCCCGAGGCGCACCAGGGTGAAATTGTTGGCGTCCTGGGCCATGGCCTCCGCGACGGTGGGGCCGGACAATTCCTTCGTCATGCGGCCTCTCCTTCGAGACGCTCGGTGGCCAGCGCCGAGCGCCCGCGCAGGAAGGCGAGCGCGCCGGCGGCCGATCCGCCATAGCGCTCCACCAGAGAGCGCCGGAGGGTCAGGCTCGCCAGCACCGTCTTGAACGCGTTGACGGCGAACATGCCCGGCGCCGGTTTCGGCAGCCCGTATTTGCGGCTCACATAGGCCCGTGACCAGGCCTGATGCCAGCGGGCTTTGAACACCCGCCCCGGCTTCGGCTCGCTCGACCGGCCGCGCCCGTGCCGGACGGTGGCCCCCGGCACGTAGACGAGGGCCGACCCGGAATCCGCCACCCGGCGGCAGAGGTCGTCGTCCTCGTAGAACAGGAAGATGTTTTCGTCGAAGCCGCCGATCCTCGCAAAAAGGTCGCGGCGCACCAGAAAGCACGCTCCCGACAGGAACGGTACGCAAGCATCCCCGTCCGGAATGACGAGACGGCCGGACGGGTTGTGCAGGTAGGGTGAGAGGAGCGAGCGGGGCTGGAAGAATACGCGTCCCGAGGGCTCGACGATCTGGGGCGCGAACAGGCCCGCATCGGGATAAAGCCGCGCCGCATCGACCAGCGCCGCCACCGCGCCCTCCCCCATCGTGCAGTCGGGGTTGACGATCAGGACGAACTCGGTCGAGGCCGCCCGCGCGCCGATATTGTTGGCCCGGCCGTAGCCTTCGTTGCGGGGGTTGCGGATGACCGCCGCGCCCTGCCCCTCGGCGATTCGCGTGGTGTCGTCCGTCGAGGCGTTGTCGACCACGATCGCGCTCACGCCCTCGCGCCGCAGCGCGGCCAGACACTCCGGCAGCGCGTGGGCGCTGTCGAAGGCCACGACGATGGCGGTGACGGACGCGCCGCTCATTTCTCCGGCAGGTTCGTCCGGATGTGAAGCTCGCGCAGTTGCTTCGCGGTCGCCTCGGAGGGGGCGCCGAGCAGCAGGTCTTCGGCCCTCTGGTTCATCGGGAAGATCGTAATCTCGCGCAGGTTCTGGGCGCCGCAGAGCAGCATGACGATGCGGTCCACGCCCGCCGCCATGCCGCCGTGGGGCGGAGCGCCGTACTGGAACGCCCGGTACATGCCGCCGAAGCGGTCCATGACCTCCTGCTCGCCGTATCCGGCGATCTCGAACGCCTTCACCATCCGGTCGGGGCGGTGGTTGCGGATCGAGCCCGAGGCCATCTCGTAGCCGTTGCAGACCATGTCGTACTGGAAGGCCGTCATCTTCAGGATCGTGTCCTTGTCCGACGGGTCCAGCGCCATGAACGCGTCATGGTCCATGTTGCCCATGGAGAACGGGTTGTGGGAGAAGTCGATCTTCTTCTCGTCCTCGTTCCATTCGTATTGCGGGAAGTCCACGATCCAGCAGAAGGCGAACTGGTCCTTGTCGCTTAAGGCCAACTCATCGCCAATGCGAACGCGCGCCTTGCCGGCGAGAGACGCCGCCTTGTCTTCGTTGCCGGCCGAGAAGAACACCGCGTCGCCCGCCTTGATGCCGGCCTTCTCGCGGATCACCGCCTGCGCGGCCTCCGGGATGAACTTGGCGATGGGGCCCTTGCCCGTGATCGTTCCGCCCTCGTCCTCGAACACGATGTAGCCGAGGCCGGGGGCTCCTTCCGAGCGGGCCCATTCGTTCAACTTGTCGAAGAAGGAGCGCGGCTGGGAGGCTGCGCCGGTCGCAGGAATGGCGCGCACGACGCCGCCGCCCTTCACCACGTTCTTGAACGCGTTGAAGGTCACGTCCTCGCGCTCGAACACCTCGGACACGTCGGCGATCACGAGCGGGTTGCGCAGGTCGGGCTTGTCGGAGCCATATTTCAGCATCGACTCGAAATACGGGATGCGCGGGAACACGTCCGTCACGGGCTTGCCGTCCGCGAATTCCTTGAAGGTGTCGCGGATCACCGGCTCCATAGCCTGGAACACGTCCTCCTGGGTGACGAAGCTCATCTCCACGTCGAGCTGGTAGAACTCGCCCGGCAGGCGATCGGCGCGGGGGTCCTCGTCCCGGAAGCAGGGGGCGATCTGGAAGTACCGGTCGAAGCCGGAGATCATGATCAGCTGCTTGAACTGCTGCGGGGCCTGCGGCAGGGCGTAGAACTGGCCGGGATGGATGCGGGACGGCACCAGGAAGTCGCGGGCGCCCTCCGGCGACGAGGCCGTCAGGATCGGGGTCGTGAACTCGAAGAAGCCGGTCTGCTTCATGCGGGTGCGCAGCGAGTCGACGATCGCGCCGCGCTTCATGATGTTGGCGTGCAGCTTCTCCCGGCGCAGGTCCAGGTAGCGGTACTTGAGGCGGGTCTCTTCCGGGTAGTCCTGGTCGCCGAAGACCGGCATCGGCAGCTCGTCCGCGGGCCCCAGGACTTCCATGTCGGTGATGTAGACCTCCACCGTGCCGGTGGGCAGCTCGGCGTTCTCGGTGCCGGCGGGGCGCTTGCGCACCTTGCCGTCGATCCGGATCACCCACTCCGACCGGGCGGTCTCGGCGAGCTTGAAAGCCGGCGAATCCGGGTCCACCACGCATTGCGTCATGCCGTAATGGTCGCGCAGGTCGATGAACAGCACGCCGCCATGGTCGCGGATCCGGTGGCACCAGCCGGACAGGCGGGTCACGCCCCCGACATCGCTCTCACGGAGCGCGCCGCAGGTGTGGGAACGGTAGCGATGCAGGGTCTGGGACGGGGCGGACATGAAAAGAAGCCTGAAATGCCTGGGTGAATGTGTTTCGCGCACCATTCATGCGAGCCGGGCGAAGTCAAGGCGCTGCGACTGAATTCCGCTGGAACGCACGGGCGCAATACGGTTTACTTAGCCGGAACCGTGACCCAGACCGTCGGACGATGCTGCTCCCCGCGCCAGAAATCCTGATTTTCCCCGGCCTTGACGGCCAGCCGAGCCTCCGGAGAGGCTTGGTCGGCGCGCTCGAGCCCCATTTCGCCGTCCGCGCGGTCCCGCTCCCGAACGCCCTGGACCACGATTACCGGACCTTGGCCGAGGCCTATGCGTCCACCCTGCCCGACCGCCCGGTTCTGCTCGTCGGCGAATCCTTCAGCGGACCGCTCGTGGCCATGATCGCGGAGCGCCGGCCCGACGTGGTGGTCGGAACGGTGTTTCTGTCGACCTTCGCCAGGCTTCACGCCCCAAGAGCGCTGGTCCGCGCCCTGCTCGCGGTCCCGTTCCGGCACCTGCCCATGCGGCTGATCTCATGGGCCATGAAGGGGAAGGACGAAACGCTGAGCCTGCGGGACAAGCTCGCCGAGTCGCTCCGGCAGGCGCCCGAGCCTCTCCTGAAGCACCGGATCAGGCTCGCGCTGGCGGTGGACGTCAGGGACCTGCTGACGCGCTTGCCGGTGCCAATGCTGGTCGTCCACGGTCGAAAGGACCGGATCGTGTGGCCCTGGCAGACCCGGGTCTTCCGGAAGGCCCGTCCGGATTGCCGGATCGTAAGCCTCGACGGCCCCCACATGCTCCTGGAAGCCAAGCCGGGCGAGGTCGCATCCGCCATCCGGTCCTTCATAGCCGATTTGGCTGATTTGGCCGCCGGAGGCGCTGCGGCGACCCTGCGAATGCAGACAGCGACCTGATGGCGGCGTTAGGGCTTAAAATCCGCTGAAACAAAGGAAAATTCCGTTCGTTTGGAGCCCAATTCCCTTGCGGAACAAAGGCAGAACTCCCATATTCTTCCTATGGAAATGAACACTGCCACCAACCTCATGAAGCGGGCCACGAACGCTCCCGTCGAGGAGAGGATCGAGGGCCATTGGCGCGTCTATCCGATGGAGGGGGCGCTGGAGCTTCACTATATCGATCAGTCCGGCAACCCGAGCCGGCGCTGGATCATCGTTCGGGAGCTGAAGGTCGGCCCCGGCAAGACCCTTCTGGGCGGCATCGACATGGCCGATGACGGCTATCGCGGCTTCCGGGGCGACCGGATCGAGCGGATCATCGACGCCGAGACCGGGCGTGTGATCGACCGCAACATCGTCGATTGGCTCATCAAGCGGGCCGAGCAGCAGGCCAAGGAACGCCGCAAGCTCGCCGCCAAGGCGGCGCGAGACCAGCAGGCCCGAAACGCCGCCTGATACGTGCCGCATCGGTTCCGTGGCGTTCAAAAATGCGGAAAATCCTTTGGATGCCGCATTTTCCCGGCTGCGACCGGTTCCCACCTTGTCGGTAAATGCTCTAAAACCCCTAGCATGGATTTGATCACCACGACCGAGGGCCTCGCCCAGGCTTGCGCCCGCCTCGCCTCCCAGCCGTTCGTTACCGTCGATACGGAATTCCTGCGCGAGACGACCTATTACCCGAAGCTCTGCCTGATCCAGATGGCGGGCCCGGACCCGGCCGATTCCTACCTGATCGATCCTCTGGCCGAGGAGTTGAGCCTGGAGCCCTTCATGGCGCTGATGGCGGATCCCGGAACCATCAAGGTCTTTCACTCCGCCCGGCAGGACCTCGAAATCATCTGGAACCTGGGCGGCATCGTGCCCGCTCCGCTCTTCGATACGCAGGTGGCCGCCATGGTCTGCGGCTATGGCGACTCGGTCTCGTACGAACAGCTCGTCAACGACCTCGCCAAGGCTAAGGTCGACAAGTCCTCACGGTTCACGGACTGGTCGCGCAGGCCGCTCTCGGATGCCCAGCTCACCTACGCCCTCTCCGACGTCACGCACCTCGTGAAGGTCTATGAGGCGCTGATGGCACAGCTTCAGGGCAATGGCCGCCTGGAATGGCTCGGCGAGGAGATGGCGGTCCTGACCTCTCCCGAAACCTACAAGGCCGACCCCGACAATGCCTGGAAGCGGCTGTCCGGACGCTTGCGCAAATCCCGCGAGATCGCCGTTCTGATGGAGGTCGCCTCCTGGCGCGAACGCGAGGCGCAGAGCCGGGACGTGCCACGGGGGCGCATCCTCAAGGACGACGCGGTGATCGACGTGGCCGTCTCGGCTCCGCGCAGCGTCGAGGCTCTCGGGCGCCTGCGCTCGATCCCCAACGGCTTCGAACGGTCCCGGACGGGCGCGGACATCCTGGAAGCCGTCGAGCGCGGCCTTGCCCGCGACCCGGCGAGCGTGCCCATGCCGGAGCGGTCCCGTGGCCGGGGCAATACCGGCGCGGTGGTGGAGCTGCTGAAGGTTCTCCTCAAGGCCGTGGCCGAGCAGGAGCGCGTGGCGCCCAAGATCATCGCGACCGTCGAGGAGCTGGAGGCCATTGCCGAGAACGACAATGCCGACGTGCCCTCCCTGCACGGCTGGCGGCGTTCCCTTTTCGGCGAGAAGGCCCTGGCCCTCAAAGGCGGGCAACTCGGCCTCGTGCTGGATCGCGGCCGCGTGGCCGTGCGGCCCGTGCCCGAGACGGTGGACTGAACGAGCGGTCCCATGGGCCGGCAGCCCGATAGGGCTTCAGGTTTCAGCGGCTTCGTAACCGATGACGCGCCTCAGGCTGCCCACCGATACAGGTAGCGCTCCATCTCCGGCAGAAACCTCTTTTCCTCGAAACCGGCCTTTTCCAGGACGCGCCGCGATGCGGCATTGTCCGCATGCGCAAAAGCCGAGAGTTCGGCCACGCCGCGCTCCCCGGCATGATCCAGGCAAAAGCGCGTCAGTTCCAATGCGAAGCCTTGTCCCCAGGCCGCCCTGGCGAAGAAGTAGGCGACCTCCAGGCCCCAGCCGGGGTCGAACGGGTCGTCGTAGAGGCCTCCGAACCCGATGATGCGTTCATCCGCCTTGTTCAAGACCGTCCAGGGCGCAAAACCGATCGGGGCTCTCTGCTTCTCATGAGCGACGAGATAGCGCTGGCAATCCTCGACCGATTCGCGCCGGTATGTGTGACGCATGATCTCGGGATCGCCGAGAAAATCGAAAAGCAATGGCGCATCGGCGGTCTGTGGCGGACGCAGGATGAGGCGTTCGGTTTCAAATCGCATCGGACCGTGCATCGTCTATTCAGATCAGCCCCTTCAATCTCAGCATCGCGAAAGCCGCGACCGTTGTCGCGTCCTTGATCGTGCCGTTGCGGATCATATCCTCGACTTCCGTCAAGGCGAACCTGCGGCAGACCATGTCCTGCTCCGACGCCTCCCGCTGGGCTGCGCCCAGCTCCAGGCCTCGGGCCAGGAAGATATCGTAACCTTGCGTAGAATAGCCGTAACACTCGAACAGATGGCCCACATGAACCATCTCGCGGGCGGCGAGGCCCGTTTCCTCCAAGAGCTCGGCGCGGGCCAGGTCGAGCGGATCCTTGCCGGGTGCGCCCTCCCAGGAGCCCTGCGGCAGCTCCCAGTACCGGCCCTCGACCGGATACCGATACTGCTCCACCAGCCAAGTGAAGCCATCCTCCACGGGCATGATCACGGCGAAATCGGCTTTCTCCACCACGCCATAGATCCCCGTCGAACCGTCGCGGCGGCGGATGCCGTCCTCCCGGACGCGCATCCAACGGTTCTCGTAAACGACATGGCTCGACGTGGCGGTGATGTCCTGGGTCATGGCTCCTCCAGGTCCGGGCATACGATGGAACGCCCGGGCTTGGAAGCCGCTCAGCCGATCTCGATCTTGGGCTCCAGGTTGAGCAGCTTGCCCAGCGCCTTCATGCGGCCCACGAGGCGCTCGTTGGCCAGATCGGCCATCTCGCTGGGTAACTGAAGGACGACGCTCTTGCCGCGCACGAGAAGCGGCGTCTTTGGCAGGACGCCTTCCATGGCCACGGAAACCGGATAGGCGATCCGCATCAGGGCCGCGAGAAGGCGGGCGCGCTCCATGAGCTTGGGCCCCGCCAGGGTCTTGATACGAGAGCCCACCTTGTCCGGAGACAGGCCCTCGTGCCGGAAGAAGACCGCGAGCGCCAGGTAGGCGCGGCCGGCATGGTCGAGCCCGGAGAACGACCCGAACGCGATGAAGTTCAGGCTCTGCTCGCCGCGATAATCCGGATGGGCGCGCCAGCCGATGTCCGCGAGCAGGCAGGCCGCATGGCGCAGGCGGTGCTCGGTTTCGGTCTCGGGCAGACCCAGGCTCTGAACGAAGGCGTTGGTCCAATCCCACAGTTCCTCGCCGTGGCGGGGCGAGCGGGACCGCAGAAAATTCAGGTCGTTCGCGGAGGCCAGCAGCGGGTCGAGCGCCTGGGCTTCCGGGGGCAGCCGATCGTACAGCAGCCCCTCGCGCACGCCGAAGGCCGAGATGGCGATTTCCTTCGGCTGGCCGAGACGGATGATCTCCTCCAGCACGATGGCGCCATAGGCCAGGAGCGGACGGCGGGCCTCGGAAATACTCTCGATGTCCTTCAACGACTTGACGTCCGCCTCTTCGACGAGATGCAGGAAGTCGAGACCGTCGTCGGGGCTGATGATGTAGTTGTGCATCACGTGCAGCGGATAACCTCGCGCGGCCTGATGCAGCTTGGCGAGGGCGCGCCAGGTTCCGCCCACCGCGTAGAACGTGCGGCCCTGGAGATGGGCCAGGTACTCGGGCGCCTTTTCGAGCGCCTGGCGCACGATGCGTTCCGCGCGGCGGATGGAGCCGCCGCTCACGTCCTGCAGGGCAAGGCCGCCCAGCGGCATCGTGATGCCTTCTCCGACCGTGTGGTCCATGACCTCCACGAGCTCGAGGCTGCCGCCGCCCATGTCGCCGACGATGCCGTCCGGGCGAAAGAAGCCGGACACCACGCCGAGGGCCGACAATTCCGCCTCCTTGGCGCCCGACAGGAGCTCGATCCTGCGGCCGCAGGCCTTGGCCGCCGCCTTGAGGAAGGCCGGACCGTTCGAGGCGTCACGGGCCGCCGCCGTCGCGAGCACGAAGACCTCGGCGACGCCCATCGTGTCGCACAGCACCCGGAACCGGGCCAGCGCCCTCAGGGCCCGGTCGACCGCGTCGTCGTCCAGTCTGCCGGTGGTGGCCACCTGCCGGCCCAGGCCGCACAGGACCTTCTCGTTGTAGAGGACGGCGGGAGAGCGCGCGTGACCCTCATAGACCACGAGCCGGACCGAATTCGACCCGATATCGATGATCGCGACCGGACGGCCGAGCTTCAGGCGGCCCGGCGCCTCGTCGTGGTTGACCGGCATGTCAGCGCTGTCTCCGCTTGGGAAGCGCCTTGGGGCTTGACGTTCGGAGGGATTTTCCACGGCCTGACAGACTCGGATTCGTCATGAAATACTTGTGCGCGTTGAAAGGTTCCTCGCCCTCGGCGGGCGCGACGCGGCGGCTCTTGCCGTCCGGGAGCACCTGCCAGCTCTGTTCGTTGTCGAGAAAGTTGGCCAGCATGATCTGATCGAGCACCTGCTGGTGCACGGTGGGGTTCAGGATCGGCAGCAGGGCCTCCACCCGACGGTCGAGATTGCGCGACATCAGGTCGGCGGACGAGATGTAGACGTGGGCTTTCGGGTTGGGCAGGCCCTGGCCGTTGCCGAAGGCGTAGATGCGGGTGTGTTCCAGGAAGCGCCCGACGATGGACTTGACCCGGATGTTCTCCGATAGGCCCTTGATGCCGGGCCGCAGGCAGCAGATGCCCCGTACCACGAGGTCCACCTGCACGCCCGCCGCGCTGGCGTCGTAGAGCGCGTCGATGATCTGCTGGTCCACGAGGGAATTGCACTTGCCCCAGATGGCGCCGGGCCGGCCCGCCTTCACATGGGCGACTTCCTCGGCGATGTGCTGCAGGAGCCGCTTCTTCAGGTTCAGGGGCGAGACCGCCATGCGCTCCAGCTCGGCCGGTTCGGCGTAGCCCGTGACGAAATTGAAGATGCGCGACACGTCCCGGCCGATGACCGGATCGGCCGTGAAATAGGACAGGTCCGTGTAGATGCGGGCCGTGATCGGATGGTAGTTGCCCGTTCCCACATGGCAGTAGGTGATAAGCTGGCTGCCCTCGCGCCGGACCACCATGGAGAGCTTGGCGTGGGTTTTCAGCTCGATGAAGCCGAAGACCACCTGGGCGCCCGCCCGCTCCAGGTTGCGGGCCCAGCGGATATTGGCTTCCTCGTCGAAACGGGCCTTCAATTCCACGAGCGCCGTCACGGACTTTCCAGCCTCGGCGGCTTCGGCCAGGGCTGCCACGATGGGGCTGTCGTTGGAGGTGCGGTAAAGGGTCTGCTTGATCGCCACCACGTTAGGATCGCGGGCGGCCTGCGACAGGAACTGCACCACCGCATCGAAGGATTCATAGGGGTGGTGGACCAGGATGTCCTTCTGGCGGATCGCCGCGAAGCAATCGCCGCTATGCTCGCGGATCCGCTCGGGAAAGCGCGGGTTGTAGGGCTTGAACTTCAAATCCGGCCGGTCGAGGCCCACGAGCTGGGACAGGTCGTTGAGGCCCAGCATGCCCTCGACCACGAACATCTCGTCCCCGCCGATCTCGGATTCCTCCGTCACGAAGAGGCGCAGGTCCTCCGGCATGGCGGCCTCGACCTCCAGGCGGATCACCGAGCCGCGGCGCCGCTGCTTGAGGGCGGATTCGAACACCCGCACCAGGTCCTCGGCCTCCTCCTCCAGTTCGAGGTCGGAATCGCGGATCACCCGGAAGGCCCCCTGCCCCTGGACGCTGTAGCCCGGGAAGAGACGGCCCGTGTAGAGCACGATCACCTGCTCCAGTGCGATGAAGCGGGTTGCTCCGGTTTCGGCGAGGTCCGGTAGGCGGATGAAGCGGTCCACCTTGGAAGGCAGGCGGATCAGGGCGTTCAGAACCTTGCCGTCGCTCTGGCGGGCGAGTTTGAGGGCGATGGACGAGCCGAGATTGGGAATGAATGGGAAGGGATGCGCCGGATCGATGGCAAGCGGCGTCAGAACCGGGAAGATGTGGCTCAGGAAGTAGTCCTCGAGCCACAAAGCCTCGGATTTCGCCAGCCCCGGCCCATCGACGAGGAAGATGCCCTCCTCCTGGAGGTCGTCCCGCAGCTCGCGCCAGCGGCGCTGCTGGTCGGAGGCCAGCCCCGAGACCTCGGCCGCGATCTTGGACAGCTGCTCCTGTGGGGTCAGGCCGTCCTGGGAGACCGTCTCGACGCCTGAGCGAAGCTGCCCGCGCAGACCCGCCACACGGACCATGAAGAACTCGTCGAGGTTGTTCGCCGAAATCGACAGGAAGCGCAGCTGCTCCAGGAGCGGATGGTTGCGGTTGGAGGCCTCCTCCAGGACCCGGCGGTTGAACTGAAGCCAGGACAGCTCGCGGTTCACGAAGCGCTGCGGAAACTGCCGCAGGGCCGCGCCGTCGAGCTCGATATCGGCGGGGGCCTTGGGCAGGGGCGTGTCGGTGACGAGTTCGACGTCGTCGAGAATGAATTCTCCTGCCGCTGCCGCATTTACCGCGCTCGCCACGTCACGTTCTCCCGCAACCTTCTTGGGACCCCGCTTTGCCTCGGCTTTGGTGACGGTTTCACGACGATTCTGCACTTGTGCCTTCACTCGCTCTCTTCCGTTTCCTGCGATCCGAGAATTTCGGCCGCGATGGCCCGCGAAACGCGTCGTCCACGGCTCAGGGCTTCCTTGTCCAGCCGCGACACAACGTCGGCGGCGCGCGCCAGCGACCGCTCGATTCTGAGGGCGATATAGTCCACCACCGTGGTGTCGACCACGAGCTGGCGGTCGACAAAAAGCTTGACCAGCACCGCTTTCAGCAGGGCGTCGTCGGGCGGGTCGAGGGACACACTGGGTGCCAGGCGCAGCCGCGACAGAAGATCGGGCGTGGTCAGTCCCCAGCGGTCGGGCGGGTTCTC
The DNA here is from genome assembly GCF_016892705.1 of Microvirga pudoricolor. GTDB lineage: Bacteria > Pseudomonadota > Alphaproteobacteria > Rhizobiales > Beijerinckiaceae > Microvirga > Microvirga pudoricolor. The sequence goes on along the minus strand of NZ_JAFEMB010000006.1, from coordinate 245,976 downwards.
GCAGGTCATCAGCACGAAAGCCCCGCGCTCGCGGGCCAGGTTGAGAAGGTGGAACAGGGCGGCCTCGTCGAGGGGGCCGCGATCCATGTCCTCGATGGCCAGCGCGCCGCTGGAGATCAGATGCGGGACCTTGTCGCCCGACGCCTCGGCCGCCTCGATGGTCCAGGCGCGGGCGTCCGTCGCCCAGATCGACGCCAGATGGCTTTTGCCGCTCCCGGGCGGTCCCACCAGCACCAGGATGGTGTCCGGCCATTCAGGCCAAGCCTCGATGAGACCGTAGGCCTTTTCGTTGGACGGACTGACCAGGAAATCCTCGCGCCCATAGCGCGGATCCAGGGGCAGGTCGAAGGCGAGCTGCTTGGGGGCGTCAGGCATCGACGTCGCTCCGCAGCACCACCGTCTCGCCGCGATAGAACGGGCTCGCGAGGTATCGGCGCAGGGCATAGCGGGCGATCACGCCCACCGCCGCCGCCAGGGGCACCGCCAGGAGCAGGCCCACGAAGCCGAACAGCGCGCCGAAGGCGAGGAGCGCGAACATCAGCCAGACCGGGTGCAGGCCGACCGAGTCGCCCACGAGCTTCGGCGACAGGATGTTACCCTCGACAAACTGCCCGAAGACGAAGATGCCGAGCGTTGCCAGGATCATGGTCCAATCCGGCCAGAACTGAACGATCGCGACTCCCACGGACAGGATCAGGCCGGTGAGCGACCCGACATACGGGATGAAGCTCAGAATACCGGACGTCATGCCGATCATCGGGCCGAAATTCAGGCCGATCAGGGTCAGTCCCACCGCGTAGAAGGTGCCGAGGATGATGCAAACCATGGCTTGGCCGCGCACGAAGCCCGCGATGGCCCGGTCGATGTCCCTGGCGATCATGCGCACCGTGTCGCGGTTGCGTGGGGGCAGCCAGGAATCGACGGTGCCGACCATCCGGTCCCAGTCGATGAGCATGTAGAAAGCCACCACGGGGGTCACCACCAGCAGGGATACGACGCCGATGAGCGCCTGCCCGCCGGACCAGAGCGAGTTCAGGAACGCGCCCATCCAGGCCACGCCCTGGCTGATGAGATTCCCGACGGATGTCTGCATTTCGGATAGGGCGGAGGATCCGCCGATCTTCTCGATCCAGGGCCCGCCCTCCTGGACGGCCAATTGCTGGAGCCGGGCCACGTAGCCCGGCAAGCGCTCCACGAAGGCCGCCACCTGCTGGGCCACGAGCGGCACGACGATCACGAGGGTGAGGATGAACAGCAGGACGAACAGCACGAGAATGATGAGGCTCGCCCCCAGGCGGCTGAGGCCCAGCCTGTGCATCCGATCCGCCAGGGGGTCGAGCAGGTAGGCCAGGGCGAAGCCCGCCACGAAGGGGAGCAGGATGCCGCGCAGGAGGAACAGCAGCGCGACCGCGACGACGAGCGCCACGAGCCAGAATGTGACCTGTCTTTGGACCGTCATCGCGCCTCGGCATCCTCCACGCCGCTCCTGCCCGTCATGTGCCTGAGCCATAGGTGGAGATAGGCACCTGCCGAAGCGGCGGTCAAGGCGGCGGTCAGGAGCATGGCTAACGTCTCGACGGCGCCCAGCTCGACCCGGAATGCGTTGATGCCCAGCGCGAAGGCCGCGAAAGCGATCTGGGCCGCCGTATTGAGCTTGCTGACCAGGAGCGGCCTGATCTCCACGGGGCGCTCCAGCGCCCCGGACAGGAGGACGGCGGACACGATCAGCACGTCCCGGGCCACCACGAGGCCGGTGAGCCAGGCCGGGATGGCGCCCGACAGCGCCAGGGCCACGTAGATCGACACCATCAGAAGCTTGTCGGCGACCGGGTCCATGTAGGCCCCGAACCGGCTCTCCATGTGGAAACGCCGGGCGATGTAGCCGTCCGCGAAATCGGACAGACCCGCCACCACGAACAGCCCGAACGCCGCGATCCACTGCTCCCGCACGATCAGCGCGAGGATGATCGGCACGAGGATCAGGCGGGCGACCGTGATGAGGTTCGGGATCGTCATCCGCTCCATGATGGAGGGGCGCGGCCGCAAGTTCAATGTCGGCACGTCCGGTTTTCCATGCCCGAGCGGCCGCGTCCAGCCGCCCCGAACGTCCCGCCGGCCGCTCCTTTGCTGACGGCCCAAGGGCCGCCGAACCCCGCCCCTTTCGCCACAAGCCCCTTGCCTCTCGCCCCCTCTCGCCTTACTGCCGCAGCAATGCGGGGTGAGCCAATGACCGAGAGCAAGCCGAACGGCCTGACCTATGCCGAAGCGGGCGTCGACATCGATGCCGGCAATGCCATGGTGGACCAGATCAAGCCCCTGGTGCGCGCCACCCGGCGGCCCGGCGCGGATTCGGAAATCGGGGGCTTCGGCGGGCTGTTCGACCTCAAGGCGGCGGGTTTCACGGACCCGATCCTGGTCGCGGCCAATGACGGCGTCGGCACCAAGGTGAAGATCGCCATCGACACGAATATTCACGACACGATCGGCATCGACCTCGTGGCCATGTGCGTGAACGACATCATCGTGCAGGGTGCCGAGCCCCTGCTCTTCCTCGACTATTTTGCCACCGGCAAGCTGACCCCGCAGGTGGGTGTGGACATCGTGAAGGGCATCGCCGAGGGCTGCCGCCGGGCTGGCTGCGCGCTCATCGGCGGCGAGACGGCCGAAATGCCGGGCCTTTATGCCGAGAACGACTACGACCTGGCCGGTTTCGCGGTGGGCGCCGCCGAGCGTGGCACCCTGCTACCGAAGCCTGTCCTGGCCGGAGACGTCTTGATCGGTCTGCCCTCCTCGGGCGTCCATTCCAACGGCTTCTCGCTGGTGCGCAAGATCGTGCAGGTCTCGGGCCTCGGCTGGGACGCTCCCGCGCCCTTCGCGGAGGGCAAGACCCTCGGCGAGGCTCTGCTGGAGCCGACCCGCATCTACGTGAAGCCCTTGCTCGCCGCCCTCAAGGCCACGGGCGGCATCAACGCCCTGTGCCACATCACGGGCGGCGGTTTCCCCGACAATATCCCCCGCGTGCTGGATGACAGCATCGGCGTGCGTCTCGACCTCGATTCCATCCCGGTCCCGCCCATCTTCGGCTGGCTCGCCCAGACCGGCGGCGTGATCGAATCCGAGATGCTGCGCACTTTCAATTGCGGCATCGGCATGATCGTTTTCGCGGAGGCCGAGAAGGCGGACGCCGTGACAGCCGCCCTCCGGGAGGCCGGCGAGAATCCCGTGCGCATCGGCGAGGTGGTGGCCCATTCGGGCGGTGAGCGCGTTCAGACCACGGGTCGCCTGTCCGTCTGATGTCCCGCCGCCGCGTCGCCATTCTGATCTCGGGGCGCGGCTCCAATATGGGCGCGCTCATCGAGGCGGCTCGTTCGCCCGATTTCCCCGCCGAAATCGCCCTTGTGCTCGCCAACCGGCCCGACGCCGCCGGCCTGGAGGTCGCCCGGGAGGCCGGAATCGCCACCGCCAGCGTGGACCACAAGAGCCATCCGGACCGGGAGAGCTTCGACGCCGCGCTCGATGCGGTCTTGCGGGAGCACGCCATCGCGTTCGTCTGCCTTGCGGGCTTCATGCGCGTTCTGACCGACGGTTTCGTGGAACGCTGGCAGGGCCGGATGATCAACATCCACCCTTCCCTCCTTCCCCTCTTCCGGGGCATCCACACCCATCGCCGGGCCCTGGAGGAAGGCGTGCGGGTCCATGGCTGCACGGTGCATTTCGTCGTGCCGGAGTTGGACGCCGGACCGATCGTGGCCCAGGCCGCTGTGCCGGTGGTGCCGGGCGACACGGAGGAGAGCCTCGCGGCCCGGATCATCGTGCAGGAACACCGACTCTATCCGGCGGCCCTGCGGATGATCTGCGCGGGAGACGCCTGGCTAGAGGATGGCCGCGTCGTGTTCCGGGAAGGCTGGGATGCCGGCGGGGCACTGTTGTCCCCGCCCGCGTGATAACGATCCCGATTGACTGCGGCGTTCCTGATGTTGGATCCCTACATCGCCGGGCGCGCGAGCTGGCAGGCATCCAGCGCCGCCACGGCCTTGGCACGGGCGGTGTCGTTGAAGACGCCGGTGTCGCGGTAGGCCTGGACTTCCTCGGGGCTGAGGGAGCGCATGGTGCGGCCCGCATAGCATTCGCAGGGGCGCCTGACGGACGATTCCGACGCATTCTGGAGCTTGGCCTGGGTGACGCCGCAGGCATTGCGCACGCGGGCGGTAAGCTGGCTCATGGTTTCCGTCTTCAGCGCCGGATCCGGTTGATAATTGGTCGGCGTGGTGGAGGCCGACGCCAAGGCGGCGGAAACGGAAGCGGTCAAGGCTGCGGCGGCCAGCGCCGCGCGAATGACGGAGATCATGGGGAAGTCCTTCGGAAAACGAGCAAAACCGTACTCGGTCGAGCGTTAAGGATAGGCATCCCCGGCAGGGGTCAAGACGTGTTTGCCGTTAGGCTTAAAAGTTAGACAATAACCCCTCGGCCCCCGGCTCGACCCGCTCGATGGCGACCCGGTTGTCGTGGAAGGCGGCTCCGCCATAGGGCGCGACGGCGTCCGCACCCGTGAGGGTGTTGATGCCACGCCCAAACGGATGAGCCGCGTTGGGCCAGATCGATTCCGCGATCAGCACCCCCCGGCGCACGCCCTCGTAGAGCTGCGCCCGCAGATAGACATCGCCACGGTCGTTCCTGAGGCGGGTCCAGTCCCCCTCGCCGATGCCGAGGCGCGCCGCGTCCTCTGGGTGGATCATCACGGAGGGACGGCCCTCCTTCTCCCTGGAGCCCGGCGTTTCGGTGAAGGTCGAGTTGAGGAAACTTCGCGCCGGGCTCGTGGCGAGGCGGAAGGGGTGAGCCTCCGTGGCGTTTTCGATCACGCCCCAGTGGTCCGGCAAGGCAGGGATCTCGGCCCAGGGACCCATCGGGCCGTCATTGGCGGACGGCACTTTCAACCAGTCGGGCTTGAAGCGAAACTTGCCGTCCGGATAAGCGAAGCCGTCGAGGTAATGGGCCTGCCGGAAGTCCGGCTGGGCATCGATGTGAAGCTGCGCTTCCAGCTCCTCGATGCTGCCCCAGCCCGAGTTCTGAAGCGTCCAGTCGATGATCTCGCGGGGCTCCATCGCAAAGCCGCGATGCTCCGCGCCGAGGCGGGAGGCCAGACCCCGGATCACCTCGTGGTTGGAGCGGCATTCGCCGGGCGCGTCCACCAGCTTGGAGCCGAGCTGAAAGTACTGGTGGCCGCCACCCTGGTAGAAATCATCGTGCTCCATGAACATGGTGGCGGGCAGGACGACATCGGCCATCAGGGCCGTCTCGGTCATGAACTGCTCGTGCACGCACACGAACAGGTCCTCGCGGGCGAAGCCCCGCTTGACCAGCTCCTGCTCCGGCGCGACGGAGACCGGGTTGGTGTTTTGGATCAGCAGGGCCTTGACCGGCGGGCCATGCCGTAGGGCCTCGGCATCCCCCGTGAGAACCCGGCCGATCTGCGACTGGTCGAGGCGGCGGACGGCAGGATCGATGGCGTCATGGCCTTCGATCAGCGCCTTGTTCCAGTGATAGATCGCCCCGTTGTTGTGGAAGGCGCCGCCGCCCTCGTATTGCCAGGCGCCCGTCACCGCCGCGATGCTGGCCGCCGCATGCATGTTCACCGCCCCGTTGCGCTGGCGGCCGAAGCCGTAGCCGAGGCGGAAGAAGGTGCGCTTGCGCTCGCCCACGAGCCGCGCGAAGGCCTCGATCTCCTCGACCGACAGCCCCGTGATGGCGGACGCCCAGGCCGGATCGCGGCTTTTCAGGTGCTCTTCCAGCTCGGCCGGGTGATCGGTGTAGCGCTCCAGATAATCCCGATCCGCATGGCCGTCGCGGAAGAGCACGTGCATGACCGCGCAGGCCAAGGCTCCATCGGTGCCCGGCTTCAGGAGCAGGGCCATGTCGGCCTGCTTCATGGTCGGGTTCATGTAGATGTCCACCGCCACGATCTTGGCGCCGCGCTCCTTGCGGGCCTTCATGGCGTGGGTCATCACGTTGACCTGGGTGTGGACCGGGTTCGTGCCCCAGATCACCACGCAATCGGACTTCGCCATCTCGCGCGGATCGGGCCCGGCGAGCTTTCCGGTACCGGCGATGTAGCCCGTCCAGGCCATGGTGGTGCAGATGGTGGAATATTGGCCGGAGTATTTCTTAACGTGTCGCAGGCGGTTGATGCCGTCGCGCATCACGAGGCCCATGGTTCCGGCATAATAATAGGGCCAGACGGATGGGGTGCCGAAATCCCGCTCCGCCTCCAGGAATTTTTGGGCCACGAGGTCGAGAGCTTCGTCCCAACTGACGCGCTCGAACTGGCCCGACCCCTTTGGACCGGTCCGCTTCAAGGGGTGGAGCAAACGGTCGGGATGGTGGATCCGCTCCGCATAGCGCGCGACCTTCGCGCAAATGACGCCAGCCGTGTAGAGGTTGGACTTGGCCCCATGGACCCGCCCGATGCTGCGGCCCTCGACGACCTCCACGTCCAGCGAGCAGGCGGACGGGCAGTCGTGCGGGCAGACGGACGGGCGGCGTTCGATGGGGGGCGCTTGATTCATGGGCGGCATCATAGAAGGGGCGAAACGGAAAGGAAAAGGCCGCCCGGAGGCGGCCTTATGAAGCGTCGGATTTCGAGATCACTAAACCTCATCCTGAGGGCCCGCGAAGCGAGCGTCTCGAAGGAGGGCTCCAGGTGGCGCAGGAAACACTCCGCTGGACTCATCCTTCGAGACGAATTGCTGTGCAATTCCCTCAGGATGAGGGCCGTGGAGTATTTCGTGACCGTACTTACCCGACGATCTCGTTGCCCGAGAAGAACTGGGCGATCTCGATCTTGGCGTTGTCCTGGCTGTCGGAGCCGTGGGCCGAGTTCTCGCCGATGGACTTGGCGAAGAGCTTGCGGATCGTACCCTCGGCGGCGCTCTCCGGATTGGTGGCGCCCATGACCTCGCGGTAGCGGGACACGGCATTCTCACCCTCGAGCACCTGCACGACCACCGGACCCGAGGTCATGAACTCGACGAGCTCACCGAAAAACGGACGCTCCTTGTGGACCGCGTAGAAGGTCTCGGCCTCGCGGCGGCTCATCAGGATGCGCTTCTGCGCCACGATGCGCAGGCCTGCCTTCTCGATGACGGCATTGATGGAGCCCGTCAGGTTACGCTCGGTCGCGTCGGGCTTGATGATGGAAAAGGTGCGCTCGATGGCCATGGGTCATCCACTCATTGACTGGAGAAATCTGGAAAGTGGGGCGCTTATAGCGGCGGCTTCCTGCGCCCTCAAGGGCCTTTCGGCCACAGATTCGGCTTATCGACCGTTGGATTCGGCCCGGCTCTCCCCTAACCTTATTGCATCGGCCCAGCGAAGGCCGTCTTCGGGAGTGAGCCATGAAAGTTTTAAGCCTGGCGGCCCTTGCGCTGCTTGCCCTCTCGGGTGCCGCCCATGCGCAGTCGGCCGATCCCAGCGGCACCTATGTAAGCGAGACCGGCGAGACCCGGGTCCGCATCGCCAGATGCGGCGCAGCCTGGTGCGGCACCATTGTGTCGGTGAAGGGAGAGACGAAGGACGCCAATAATCCTGATCCCTCCTTACGCAATCGCAGCCTCGTGGGGGTCCAGATGATCTCCAACATCCAGCCCACCGCCGACGGCTGGAACGGCTCGCTTTACAATTACAAGGACGGCAAGACCTATGCGGGCAAGATGAAAATAAAGGGCAACGCGCTCGAACTTTCCGGCTGCGTCCTGGGCGGTTTGATCTGTCGCGCGCAGACCTGGGCGAAAGCGAGCTGAGAGCGGCCCCCTCCCCTTGGCCTGACCCGGGAAGCATGGTCATCCTGTGCGGCATCCCGTCGGCCCAGGAGACCCATATGCTCGATTTTCCCGCCGCCTACCAAGCAACGGAAGGCTCCGCGCTCGATGTTGACAAGGCGTTCTACCGGCGCGTGACCCAGGCGCCGGACACGCGAACCCTCGTGGAATCCTTCACCATCCCGATCCGCACGGGCCGGTCCTGGACCGTTCCGGCCGGCCACGTCTTCCGCATCGTCACCATTGAGGGCCCCCAAGTCGGCGACCTCAACATCTGGAACCGGCACAACCCGCGCGAAAGGCTCTGGGCCTCGCGGACCCGGCAATTGCAGGCCGCCCACGTGACCACCTTCGACCGTCTGTGGTCGAACCTGCCATATCTGCGCCCCCTGGTGACCATCACAGACGACAGCCTCTCCGGCTACGGAATCGACGAATACGGCGGCCGGGTTCACGACCTCCTCGGCACCCGCTGCGATCCTTACGTGAACAAGATGCTGACGGGCGAGGATTTCGATTTCTGCTGCCATTCGAACCTGACCCGGGCCGTAGCGCCTCATGGTCTCACCGAGATGGACGTGCATGACGTGCTCAACGTCTTCCAATGCACTGGCCTGAACGGCCAGGACCAGTATTTCATGCGCGACTGCCCGGCGAAAACCGGCGATTATCTGGAATTCTTCGCCGAAATCGACCTTCTCTGCGCATTGTCCACGTGCCCAGGCGGCGACCTGTCGGTGCCGCTCTGGGGCCCTGACGCCCGCGATCCCATCGACGTCTGCCGTCCGCTGGGCGTGGAGATCTACAAGCTGGACGACGCCGTCCTGAAGGGCTGGGAGCAGCCCCGTCCGGCTTTCGAGCGCTACAAGGGAGCGCACGGCATGCGGTTGGAGAAGCCCGATTGGGTGGAGTGAGGTCCGCGCATGCGAAAGAGCGTGATGAACATGCCTCGAGTTGCGCGGCTTGCCCTCCTCCCCCTTGTGGGGAGGAGTTGGAGGTGGGGGTGTGAGCGCCAACCTTCATCGGTTCGGAGCCCTCACCCCCACCCTAGCCCTCCCCACAAGGGGGAGGGAAGAACGTCGAGGCTCCTCGCTCCATCCTGACAGGCTCTCCCCTTCCCCTGCCATCTCCTACATGGCAGAGGAGGTTACCGCGCCCGCTGCCCGAACAGGATCGCTTGGACGGCCGGATCCTTCAGGTCGTTGGAGCTGCGCTGATCGGCATGGACCGCGAGGCCCCGCTGGACGGCCGGGCGGGCCAGGAGCGTATCGAGCCAGCGCTTCACGTGCGGAAATTCCGCGATGTCCTGGCCCTGCCGATCCCACATCTTGGCCCAGCCGAGGATCGCCATGTCGGCGATGGAATACTCGCCCGCCACGAATTCCCGGTCGGCGAGGCGCTTGTTCAGCACGCCGTAGAGCCGGTTCGTCTCGTTGGTGTAACGGTCGATGGCATAAGGCACCTTCTCGGGCGCATAGATGCGAAAGTGGTGGGTCTGGCCCAGCATGGGACCGAAACCGGCCATCTGCCAGAACAGCCACTCGTCGACCTGCACTCGCGCCCGCTCGTCGGCCGGATAGAACAGGCCCGTCTTGCGGCCGAGATACTGGAGAATCGCGCCGGATTCGAAGACAGAGATCGGCTCCCCGCCGGGCCCGTCGGGGTCGACGATGGCGGGCATCTTGTTGTTGGGAGAAATTGCCAGGAACTCAGGCGAAAACTGATCGCCCTTGCCGATATTCACCGCAACGACCGAATAGGGCAGGCCGCATTCCTCGAGCATGATGGAAATCTTCCAACCGTTGGGGGTCGGCCAGTAATGCAGTTCGATGGGCTGTTGCGGTGAGACCGCCATGGCATTCCTCTTCCTTTGGGACGGGCCTCGGTGGAAGCCTCGTGCCTAAGATGAGGCGAAGCCCCTGCCCGAGCAAGGAAGATGGTGGAAAGATCACCCTCGTTTCGAGCATGGCTTGCATGTATTGTTATTATGTTGTTATATCGATTGGAGCGATGCGCTAGCCTTCTGAAGCAACCTTAAAGCGCATCGGTCGATTGCGGGAATTTCGATGACCAAACTCTTTCTTCGCATTGTGTTGGCCGGCGGATTGAGCGCCGGCGTCGTCTTCGGAACGGGGACCATGGCCCAGGATGCCAAACCGGACATGAAGCCGGACGCCAAGGCAGAGATGTCCAAATCTGATATGTCCAAGTCCGATATGTCCAAGCCCGAAATGGGTAAGTCCGAAATGGGTAAGTCCGAGATGGGCAAACCCGCGAAGGACATGTCCGCTGCCCAGGCCGCTCTTCGCGAACGCCAGAAGACCTGCGGTGCCGAGTGGAAGACCGTGAAAGCAGCCGGCAAGGCGGAGCCCGGCATGAAGTGGCCGAAATTCTGGAGCGCCTGCAACACGCGCCTCAAGGGCGAAAAGAAGGCCTGAATCCCTCCCGAAGTCGCGGTCCCGCCCGCTGGCATCTCCATGGAGCCGGTGGCTCGATCCCACGGCCGTCCTCAGAGCTTTTTCTTGAAGCCCTCGTGGCTCTTCGCATAACCGATGCGTTCGTAGAAGCGATGAGCGGCCGTGCGGGTCTTGTTGGAGGAGAGCTCCAGAAGTGCAGCGCCGCGCTGGCGGGCCTCATTCTCCGCATGAGCCATCATGGCCGCGCCGATTCCCCGAGAGCGCAGGCCTGACGACACCTTCACGCTCTCGATCTTGACCCGCAGCGCTCCGCGCCCGGTCAGGTTGGGAATGAGGGTCATCTGGAACGTGCCGACGACGCGGCCGTCCGTTTCGGCCACGAAAAGCAGATTGTCGGCGCTCCGGCTGATGGCGTCGAATGCCGCCCGGTAGGCGGGTGCGGTCTGCGCCGTCCAGACATCCCCATGAGCGCCAAGTTCGTCCTCCTCGTGGAGGCGAATGATCGCCTCGAGGTCCTCGGCCATGGCCCGTCGAATCAGCATCTCGCTCACGCGGCAGCTCCCGTCGGCCGTGGGAGCAGCGTCGATGCGGGAGCGAAACCCGGAAGCCCCTGTACCCGCGCCATCCATTTCAGGAGGTGGGGATAAGGCTCCAGCGCGATCCCGGCCTCCGGCGCATAGGACGCCGCGCCGTACAGGTCGATGTCCGCGATGGTCGGCCCCTCGCCGACCACCCAATTGCGCCCAGCCAGGTGATCGTCCAGCACGGCGAGCGCCGCTGCGGCACCCGCGACGTAATGCTCGATGACGTCCGGTTTGCCTGGGTAGAAGCCAAGCCTCATGGCCCGCGCGCGGAACACGGGCGTCAGCAGTTCGAACTCCCAGTAGAGCCACTCGCGCACCTGCAGGCGCTCATCGAGGGTCGCGCCCCCGAACCGGCCGAGCATGTCCGCCAGGTATTCCAGGATGGCGGCCGACTGGCACAGGTGGCGCCCGTTCGAGCGGTCCACCAGGAGGGGCACCTGGCCGTAGCGCTGCCGCGCCATGTAGGATAGCTCCTTATGGGCGCGCCCGGGCAGATCCACGTGAACGTAATCGAACGGCTGGCTTAGGAGGGCCAGCGTGAGGGCGACCTTGTAGGTCGGACCCGACAGGAACACCCCGTGCAACTCGAAACGTGCGCTCATACCTGCCCCCCATCGGCCGCCATTTGGCTCTCCGGTTTTCTGGACCGAAACGGATTTCTTGTGAAGATCGCGTGGGATCAACCGCCGGTGCCGGGCAGCGTCAGCTTATAGATCCCGCGAAAGTCGTCCGGATCCACGGGCCGGCCCTTCCGGAGGATCACGATCCGGCCTTCCTTCATCAGCCGAATGGCCGCATGCCGCACGTGCGGCATCAGCGGGCCCCATCCATCCGGATGAGAGCCGCCCACGGCTCGCGCCACCTCCGTGGGGTCGAGATTCCGGCCGGCGCCTTTTTGCGCTAGGAGCTCGAGCATGGCCCGCTCGATGGGCTCGGGATCGGGACGGCCCGTCATATTTCGGTCTCCGACGATGTGGGGTCCAGCAGCGCCCGGCGCGCGTCGGACGTGAACTGGCGTCGCCACATGACGAGGAAGACCCCGGCCGTGGTAAGGAACAGGATATAGGCGCTCACGAACCAGCCGAGATAAGCCAGCGCGAAGAAAAAGGCCCGCTGGCCTCGGTTGAAGTGCTTGCCCGCCACCACGTTGAGAGCTGCAGCCCGCCGGGCCGCGACCCTCGCCTCTTCCTTGTTGGAAACTGTCAGCACCGGCACGGCCCCCACCAGGATCACCACGTAGTTGAACAGCCGATAGGACCACGCGAATTTGAAGAACGCGTAGATAAAGATGATCGCAAGCCCGATCACCTTGATCTCCCAAGCCTCGCGGGTGGTGGGCAATCCTAGGGGCAGGTCCGCGAAGATCGTCACGGCCGTATCGGTGGAGCGGAAGAGCGTGACCACGCCGCCGAGGGCCACCAGGGAGGTCGAGGCGAAGAACGCCGTGCCGTTCTGCAGCGACGAGGTCAGGGTCGAATCGACGATGCGGTTCTCCCGCACGACCATCTGCTCCATCCAGGTATAGCGGTAGTCGTTCATCATTCGGTTGAGGCCTCTCTCGCCGAGACCGGTCAGCTCCAGCAGCACGTGGTAGCCGAACCAGGAGAGGAGGAAGAACACCAGGGCCGCGAAGTCGAGACTCGATAGGGCGTGCACCTTCACCTCCGGTTGACTCTGGCCCCATGATGACCAGTATCCTTGGAATCTCAATGGGGTAGTGTTCATGGTTCAGGTGATTTCGCGCGGATACAAGGTGCTTCTGGCCGAAGCGCACGCGAAGGTTTTCACCCTTTCCACACCGGACGCCATTGCCCTGCATGGCCGGGACGACGTCGTTTTCGTGGACCTGCGCGACCTGCGGGAGCTCAACCGGGAGGGCCGTCTTCCAGGCGCGCTCCACTGCCCGCGCGGCATGCTGGAGTTCTGGATCGATCCCGAAAGCCCCTACCACAAGACCGTCTTTTCCGAGGACAAGACGTTCGTATTCTTCTGCGCCGGAGGGTGGCGGTCGGCACTCGCCGCCGCCACGGCCCAGGATATGGGCCTGCGGCCGGTCGCTCACGTGGATGGCGGTTTCGCAGCCTGGAAGGAGGCGGGCGGCCCCGTGGAGGGTGCTTCCCCGACGTCCTAGACGGTCTTCAGCACGCTGAAGCCCCGCGCCTCGCCGTTGTCGGCCCTAGCCTTGCCCCCGTCCAGCGTCTCGACGCGATCCACGCGCGCGCTCGACGGCCCCTCCCGGCAGACCTCCAGCATGGCCTCCACGGCATGGTCCTGCCCGTAGAAATAGGCCTCGACCGTCCCGTCCCGGCGGTTGCGCACCCAGCCGTCCAGGCCCCGCAGCTCCGCCTGGTGGTGGACCCAAGCCCGGAAACCCACGCCTTGGACACGGCCATGGACGAGGATGTGCGCGGCACGCTCAGGAGGGGATTCGGGCATGGTGAGGATCCGTTCGTCGTTTCCGGTGTCTATCGAAATCAGCTGGAGCAGGTGGGTCCTGTCCGCATCGGCGCGGATATTCGGTCCGGCGTCGTTCTCGCCGATATGCGGCGAGCCATCATAGAGCAGGACCGCAGGGCCATCCACCTGCCGGGGACGTGGCGCAGGCCAAACTGACGATGGTCGCTCGGCCACGCCGCGCGGCCAGGCTCAGATTTCGGACGGCCGGCGGATTCCGCCCGCAGGCGCGCTCCAGCGGGGCCGGACCGCCGGGCGCCCGGGCTGGCCTTCGGGCAAATCGGGCCCCGGTCCGGGCGATCGGCCCTGCGGCTTCCATTGGCCGAGCTCGCGCAGGTATTCGGCCGGGAGACCGGCTTCCATGGCCGCCGCCAGGACGCCCTCCATGTAGCCTGCCTTCGGGGCGCCCACCTTCGCCGTTCGGCCGAGATAGACCAGGGCGCGGCGCGCGCCCTGCTGGGTCAGCACGGGCTGGACGACCTTGCTGTAGAGCCCGGTCGACAAGCTCTCGTAGCGGTCGAGGGCCGGGATATCGGCCAGGGCGAGATCCCAGAGCAGCCCCCAGACCGCATGGGCCGGGTCGCGCCCCACGGATGCGTAGCCGTCCACGGTCACGATGAACCGGTGCCGCATGAGGCGCGCGGGGCCGATGGCCCTGGAGGAGGGACAGCGCTGGGCCATGGCGACCCGGTCCATATTGGACCCGTAGGCGAAATAAAGCGGCATGATATCCGGCCTCAGGCGAATTCCATGATGGTGGCATCGACCGCCAGGCTGTCGCCCTCCTTGGCGTAGATCTTGGCCACCGTGCCGTCTCGCTCGGCGCGCAGCACGTTCTCCATCTTCATGGCCTCCACGATGCAGAGCGCCTCCCCGGCCTTGACCTCCTGGCCCGGCTTGACGCTGATGGCTTTCACGAGACCCGGCATGGGGCAGAGCAGCTTCTTGCTCGTATCGGCCTCCACCTTCTCGGGCATCAGGGCCGCCAATGCGGCCTCGCGGCGGGTATAGACCCGGGCCTCCGCCGAGGCGCCCGCGTGGGACAGGATCATGCCGTTCAGGATCGGCCGCACCTGCACGGCGACGGTCTTGCCGCCCACCTGTCCGGTCCAGACCGGCTGGCCCGGGTGCCAGGACGACACGATGGGCCAGGCTTCGCCGGAAATATTCACCGCGAACCCGCCCTCGATGTCCTCGATCGTGACCTCATGGCGGTCCCGCCCCAGCATCACCACGCGCTCCCGGTCGAACTTCACCGCCGCGTGAGGGCGCATCTGGCCCGAGATGTGGCGCTTGCGCTCATTCTGGACGTGGTCGATGGCCGACCCCACCGCCGCCAGGACGTGTGCGGCCTCACCCTCCGGAGTTGGCACCTGGAAGCCGCCCGGGAATTCCTCGGCGATGAAGCCGGTGGAGAGCTGGCCCGATTGCCAGCGCGGGTGCTGCATCAGGGCCGACAGGAACGGGATGTTGTGGCGGATGCCCTCGATGGCGAAGGCATCGAGGGCCGTCGCCTGGGCGGTGATCGCCTCCTCGCGGGTCGGCGCGTGGGTGACGAGCTTGGCGATCATCGGATCGTAATAGATCGAGATCTCGCCACCCTCGTAGACGCCGGTATCGTTACGCACGGTGACGCCGTGCTCCTCGCCCTCCTGAGGCGGCCGGTAGGTGACGAGGCGGCCCGTGGACGGCAGGAAGTTGCGCACCGGATCCTCGGCGTAGATGCGGCTCTCCACCGCCCAGCCCCGGAGCGTCACGTCCGATTGCTTGAGCCGCAGGGTCTCGCCCGCCGCGACCCGGATCATCTCCTCCACGAGGTCGACGCCTGTGATCATCTCGGTCACGGGATGCTCGACCTGGAGCCGGGTGTTCATCTCGAGAAAATAGAAGGATTTGTCCTGGCCCGCCACGAACTCGACGGTGCCGGCGCTATCGTAGCCCACCGCCTTGGCGAGGGCGACCGCCTGCTCGCCCATGAGCTTGCGGGTGGCTTCATCCAGCAGGGGCGACGGGGCTTCCTCGATGACCTTCTGATTCCGGCGCTGAATCGAGCACTCGCGCTCGCCCAGATAGATGACGTTGCCGTGCTTGTCGCCCAGCACCTGGATCTCGATGTGGCGGGGGTCGGTGATGAACTTTTCCACGAACACCCGGTCGTCGCCGAAGGACGAGGCCGCCTCCGACTTGGCGCGGGCGAAGCCCTCGGCGACCTCGTCGGCCGAATAGGCGATGCGCATGCCCTTGCCGCCGCCGCCCGCCGAGGCCTTGATCATGACCGGATAGCCGATCTTATCGGCGATCGTGACCGCCTGCTCCGGCCCCTCGATCACGCCGAGATAGCCCGGAACGGTGGAGACCTTGGCGGCGGCCGCCGCCTTCTTGGACTCGATCTTGTCGCCCATGGCCGCGATGGCATGGGGGGTGGGGCCGATGAACACGATGCCGGCGGCTTCCAGCGCCTTGGGGAAGGCCTCGCGCTCCGACAGGAAGCCGTAGCCCGGATGCACGGCCTCGGCGCCGGTGGCCTTGCACGCCTCGACGATCTTGTCGATGACGAGGTAGGATTCGGCTGCGGCGGCGGGCCCGATATGCACGGCCTCGTCGGCCATCTCCACATGCAGGGCATCCCGGTCGGCGTCGGAATAGACCGCCACGGTCTTGATGCCCATTCGGCGGGCGGTCTTGATCACACGGCACGCGATCTCGCCGCGATTGGCTATCAGGATTTTTGAGAACATAGGCCCTCGAGCGCTTGCAACCGGATGGTGACGACCATGCCCGGGCGGGAGATCCCCCAGGGCACGCGGTACGAACGGTACCGTTTGCCGACACCATACCGAAGGGTACGGTGCCGGTGCACCCTCCGTTACTGCACGGCAGACCTTTCGGGAAGCGCCGACGGGTCAACAATTAGCGGTATGCGGCCGCCCGGCTCAGGCGGCCACGCTCATCAGGCGGGCCTGCTGACGGCCCCGCATGATGAAATCGAGGAGCGTGCCGTCCACATGGTGCGCCTCGTCGAGGATCCCGTAGGCGATCGCCATCGCGGAGGCGGACGGGCCGCCCATTTCGAGCAAGGTCGTCAGCCAGAGAGCGTCCTCGCTCGCCACCGACCCTCTCGGGGAACGGCTCCACACCACGAACTCGACGATGATGGATGCGAGAGCGGCGCTCCAGCCGTCGTCACCCTCGACCGAACGATCGAGGGTGAGAAGCGCCTCGGCCTCGATCCGGCTCGCGATGCCGGCCGACAGGATGTCGGCCCGCAGATGTTCGACGTCGCCCGCCGAAAGGCACCCGGCCGCGCTCACCCGTTCGATGAAATCGTGAAGCTTCAGGCTGATCATTGGCTCAAAACCCCCTCCGGCTTTCAGGCGCCGGCTGATCCCTTTTAGGATCGGGAATGTCCCACGGGGCGGGGGGTGAAATCCTTAACGGATCACGGTGAACGGCCGTTGAGGTTAAGTGTTGTTGAGACTCTTTGGTTGCGAAACCGTTTCCGGGAACGGGGGCTGGCCGAGCCCCGGCTTTAAGACCCGGCGCGAAGCCGCTGATATCGCTGGCATTCGACCTCCAGACATCCGCCCGGCCCCTGGCGCCGGTCAACGGATTCTTCACCCTTACACCGCCCAGCGTTACGTTCCGGAGCGTCAAAAATACAACAGTTTCCGGGCGTTGGGGCGAACCGTTCGACCGCGTCGGCAGGCTCCCGTTAACGACGGTCGGATGGCGCTAAAGCGGGATGTTGTCGTGCTTCTTCCAGGGGCGCTCGGTTTCCTTGTGGCGCAGCATGGCGAGCGCCCGGGCAATCCGGCGCCGGGTGGAATGGGGCATGATCACCTCGTCGATATAACCGCGCTCGGCGGCCACGAAGGGCGACATGAAGCGATCCTCGTATTCCTTCGTGCGGGCCGCGATCTTGTCCGGATCGCCGATATCGGCCCGGAAGATGATCTCCACCGCGCCCTTGGCGCCCATCACGGCGATCTGGGCCGTGGGCCAGGCGTAGTTCACGTCGCCGCCCACATGCTTGGAGGCCATCACGTCGTAGGCCCCGCCATAGGCCTTGCGGGTGATCACCGTCACCAGCGGCACCGTCGCCTCCGAATAGGCAAAGAGGAGCTTGGCGCCGTGCTTGATGAGCCCACCATATTCCTGGGCTGTTCCCGGAAGGAACCCCGGCACGTCCTCGAAGGTCACGATCGGGATCCCGAAGGCGTCGCAGAAGCGGATGAACCGGGCGGCCTTGCGGGAGGCATCCGAGTCGAGCACGCCCGCCAGCACCATCGGCTGGTTGGCCACGAATCCGACCGTGCGTCCCTCCACGCGTCCGAACCCCGTGATGATGTTCTTCGCATAGGCCTCTTGGATTTCGAAGAAATCGCCCTCGTCCACGACCTTCAGGATCAACTCCTTCATGTCGTAGGGCTTGTTCGGATTGTCCGGGATCAGGGTATCGAGGCTTTCGTCGGCCCGGCCGGGATCGTCGAAGCTCGGGATCTCCGGCACGCCGTCGAGGTTGTTGGCGGGCAGGAAATCGAGGAGCCGGCGCACCTGCAGCAGGGCCTCCACGTCGTTGTCGTAGGCACCGTCCGCCACGGAGGACTTGGTGGTGTGGATCTTGGCGCCGCCCAGCTCCTCCGAAGTCACGGTCTCGTTGGTGACCGTCTTCACCACCTCCGGGCCGGTCACGAACATGTAGGAGCGGTCGCGCACCATGAAGATGAAATCGGTCATGGCGGGCGAATACACGTCTCCGCCGGCGCAGGGCCCCATGATGACGGAGATCTGCGGGATGACGCCCGACGCGATCACGTTGCGCTTGAACACCTCGCCATAGCCGCCGAGCGCCGCCACGCCCTCCTGGATGCGGGCCCCGCCCGCATCGAACAGACCCACGATAGGTGCCCGCATCTTCAGGGCCATGTCCTGGATCTTGATGATCTTCTGGGCATGGGCCTCGGAGAGCGAGCCGCCGAAGACCGTGAAATCCTTGGCGAAGACGAAGACGGTGCGGCCGTTGACGGTGCCCCAGCCGGTGACGACGCCGTCGCCCGGAATCTTTGATTTCTCCATGCCGAAATCGGTGGAGCGATGCTCGACGAACATGTCGAATTCCTCGAAGGACCCGCCATCGAGGAGGAGTTCGATTCGCTCGCGGGCGGTGAGCTTGCCCCGCCCATGCTGCGCCGCGATCCGCTTCTCGCCGCCTCCCAGTCGGGCCTGAGCACGGCGGGATTCGAGGCGTTCGAGCATGTCTTTCATGGGGAAACTCTAAGCAAGCCAGCGGGAAAGGTGCGTTGGCTTAGCACACAAGCCGAGACCGCAAAAATCCAACGATAGGCGTGCGCACCAGCACGGGATGCGAAACCATATGATAGCTCAAACGTTACGATGTACCGTTATATATGGAGGAATTCATGCTGCTTCCTTTCAAGTCCGTCGCCGCTTTGCTGGCTGCATCGGCCCTGACGGCCGCCTGTGCCAGCCGGTCGTCGGACGTGTCCGCGTCCTACGTCTCGCCCGTCATGTACCAGAGCTACAGCTGCCGGGAATTGAGCCAGGAAGCCCAGAGGGTCAGCTCGGCCGCCGCCACGGCCGCCGGCGTGCAGGATTCGCAGCGCAGCAAGGATGCGGCCGTGACCACCGCGGCCGTCGTGATCTTCTGGCCGGCGGCCTTCTTCGTGGGTGGCGACAACGCCAAGACGGCAGAACTGGCCCAGCTCAAGGGTCAGATGCAGGCCATCGAGCAGGCCTCCGTTCAGAAGAAGTGCGGTATCAGCTTCCAGCGCTCCTGACGGGTCGCTCAAGCCCTCTTGGCGAGGCGGTAGACCCTTGAGGCGGCAATGAAATCGGCCTTCCTCAAGTTGCGGCGGACCATCGCCTCATGATCCTCGCCCCAGACGCTTTCCTGAAAGCGCTCGTCGACATGGGCAGCGTCCCAAGCTTCGTCCGCTCCTAGACGGCCGGAGGCGTGGGCGAGCGCGATCAGCACGGATCCGGTCAGCGTGGTCATCACATGCAGGGCCGCGACGGCAAACGGGGACTCCTCCGCCGTCACCCTGTCACGAACCGCGACCGTCGCGGCTTCGGGCTGGCGCACATGCATGACGCCTTCGCCCAGCAGGAAGCGCGCCCCGAGGTCGTCGCGCGCCCAGGCGAGAACCGGCTCCCAGGCGCGTTCCTGGGCCTCGGCCAGCTTTGCCGGCTCCCCGGCACGGTAGAAGACCAAGTCGGTTTCCGCATAGCGCGACAGGTCGTCGGCGACCTCCATGCGGCGCGGCGCAACGCCGTCAATCCCCGAGTTCACGATCCGCGTCAGAGGCATGACAGACGGGTCGATCTCCTCCCCCTGCCCGGCCCATTCCTCCGCGAGCGCTTCCGCGAGGGACCGGGACGGCACGGCGATGATATGGCGGCCAGGGGTGCGGGCCGTGCGCCCATCGAGGGTCAACGCGAAAACGCCGTCGCGTTCCTCCACGCCGGTCTGCTTGTAGAAGCGCTTGGGCAGGGCCGGCTTCATGCCGGCCTGTGCGGCGCGCATGGGGTTCGGCTCCTCCGGGGACGGGAACCAGTCGCGGGTATCGGTCATGATCTTGAGATAAGGGCTCAGACAGCGCTTCGGGAGGGGATGGACGCGAAATCCCGCAGGATCGGCATCATGTCCGGGTAGGAATCGACGATGACGTCGGCCCCGGCCTCCTTGAGGGCGGCCACCGGCTGGAAGCCCCAGGAGACGCCGACGGCCATCACGCCCGCCGCCTTGGCCATCTGCATGTCATAGGTGGAATCGCCGATCATGATCGTGTCCCGGGGCTCAGCGCCCGCCTCCTCCATGGCCTGACGGATCATGGCCGGATGAGGCTTCGACGGTGCGTCGTCGGCGGTTTGGATCGTGGTGAACAGCTCGCGCCAGCCATGACGGTCGAGCAGGTGCGAGACGCCGCGGCGGGATTTGCCCGTGGCGATCCCTAGCACCAGATCCTCCTGGCCGGAGAGCCATTGCAAACACGCCTCCGCGCCGGGGAACAGGGGCTCCTCATGGGCTGGGTCGAGGCGAAGCTGCGAGAACGCGTCCTTGTAGGCCTCCGCAAGCTCCGCGACGGGCGCCTTGGGGCCCGCCAGGACCGTGAAGGCCTCCGCCAGCGATAGCCCGACGATGGACAGCGAGCGCTCCCGGCTCGGCGGCTCCAGGCCGAGGGCCCCGAAGGCCGCCCGCTGGGCCGCCACAATGATGTTCTGGCTGTCGACCAGGGTTCCGTCGACGTCGAAGAGGGCGAGTTTCATGGATGAGGGGTCCCGGGCTTAGGCGGCCATGCGCCGTTCGAGGCGTTCCTTCACGGCGGGCCATTCATCCGGCAGAATGCTGTAGACCACCGTGTCGCGGATATGGC
The DNA here is from genome assembly GCF_016892705.1 of Microvirga pudoricolor. GTDB lineage: Bacteria > Pseudomonadota > Alphaproteobacteria > Rhizobiales > Beijerinckiaceae > Microvirga > Microvirga pudoricolor. The sequence continues at coordinate 225,313 of NZ_JAFEMB010000006.1, read as the reverse complement.
CGTCAGGCATGATCATGTGCTGGCGCAGGATGCCGTCGAGCTTGCCGCCCAGCCGCTCGATGGCCCGGCGGGACTGGTCGTTCTGGGAGTGAGTGCGCAACTCGACGGCGTGGCAGCCCAGCACCTCGAAGGCGTGGCGCAGCATCAGATACTTGGCGTGGGTGTTGACGAAGCTGCGCTGCCAGGAGCCGGCGATCCAGGTCGTGCCGATCTCGACCCGGTGATTGGCGGCGTCGATGTTCATGTAGCGGGTGCTGCCGACGACCCTGTCGCCGTCGCGGACCACCGTCGCGAAGGGGAGCGCCAAGCCCGCCTCCTGCAACTGGAGCGCCTTCGAGACATATTCGGTGAACCCGTCGGGCCGGGGCACCGTGGTCGTGCGCTTCTCCCAGAGGGCGCCGTCGCTCGCCGCCGTCCCGAGGGCGGGGACATCCTCGAGGCTCAGGGGGCGAAGAATCAGCTTGTCGGTGGAAAGCCGGACGGGCTCGATGTGAAGCATGGTGGGACGCCGTATTGCTCTGCGGGTCCTTCATTCCCGACGCGGACGCAAAGGTCAAACGATTGATCGGGAGGCCCCGGCAGGTCTCCCGATCCGTGTCGACCTTTCAACCGATCAGGTAGAGAAAACCCGGCAAGGCCATGGCGAGGCCCGCCAGACCCCAGGCGCCCGCCACCGCGTGCCACGCCTGCCCTCCGGTCGTGTTGCGCAGGCGCTGCGCGAACGACGCGGCCTCCATGTGGTGCCCGCTGAGGCAGGAGCAGAGCGCGTAGTGCGCCTGCCCTTCCGTCAGCTCGAAGAACCTCATGGCATCCCCTAGCCTGTCGCTGGCCAATCCTTCGGTTCGTAGAACCGGGTCTTCGAAGGCGACCGTCAGCGGCGAGTCGTTGGCCCGGACGAGGGCCCGCTCCGCCGGCGGCTGGTACTCGATCTCACCGAGGGAGTTCAAACGCCGATGAGGGTTGCGCTCGAGAATGTCGATCCAACGCTGAAGGCGCTCCTGCCGGGTCATCGACCTCGGCTCAACGTCGGCTACGCTACGGAGCTGATCAAGATGCTTGTGTTCCATCGATCTCCTCCTTGCCCGGCCCGCCCGAACGGCGCACCGAGGTCTTGGAGCCTAGGGCGCCGGCACGGCAAAAGTGCGACGGCGGAGGTGGGCGGGAGCACCCTTATTCCTCGGGTGCTTCCACGATGGGGTCGTATTCGCTGGTATCGAAGCCCAGGAGGTTGAAACTCTGCTGAATATGGGGCGGCAGGGGCGCCGTGATGTCGATGGGCTTTCCCGTGCGGGGATGCGCGATGACGATGCGCCGGGCCAGGAGATGCAGCTTGTTCTGGATGCCGCCGGGAAGCTCCCAGTTCTCGATGTCGAAGTATTTCGGATCGCCCACGATAGGATGGCCGATATGCGCCGTGTGGGCCCGCAACTGGTGCGTCCGGCCGGTCACGGGCTTGAGGGACAGCCAGGCGAGTTTCTGGGCCGAGGTATCGACCACGGCGTAGTACGTGAGCGCGTGGCTCGCGCCCTCGTCGCCATGCTTGGCGACCCGCATCTTGGAATCGCCCTCGCCGCCCTCCTCCTTCGACAGGTAGGTGGAGATGCGTCCCTGCCGCACGCGGGGCACGCCCGCCACGAGAGCCCAGTAGATCTTGCGCGTCGTCCGTGACCGGAACGACTTCGCCAGGGTGGAGGCCGCGAAGCGTGTCTTGGCGATGACGAGGCAGCCGGCCGTATCCTTGTCGAGGCGATGGACGAGGCGGGGCTTCTGGCCGTCCGCGTCGGTGAGGGAATCGAGCATGCCGTCGACGTGCCGCGTGGTGCCGGAACCGCCTTGCACGGCCAACCCCATGGGCTTGTTGATCACCAGGACATCCTTGTCCTCGTAGAGCGTGATCGATTTCAGGAAGTCGCGGTCGGTCTGGTCCTTCGCGGCGCTGCGCGAGGCCGGTCGCGGCTGATCGAGCTTGAGGGGCGGGATGCGAACCTTCTGGCCCGCGAGGAGCCGGTCATTCGGCTGGGCCCGCTTGCCGTCAACCCGCAACTCGCCCTTGCGGACGATGCGTTGGATATGGGTGAAGGCCAGTTGCGGGAAGCGCGCGACCAGGAAGCGGTCCACCCGCATATCACCCTCGTCAGGTTCCACCGTGAGAGTTTGGACGCCGGTCGCCAGCACCTCCTGGGCGGCAGCCTTCGCCTGGGCCCGGGTCGGCTTGGGAGCGGCCGGAGGAGCCGCCTTCGCGGGACGTGGCGACTTCACGGGGCTTGTCGGGTTGGCGGGACGGGACAGGTCCGAGGCGCTGGTCCGCGTCGGACGGGCTGCGGACTTGCGCGCATCCGGCTTCGACGCACGCCCCTGCCCGGCCGCACCCGGTCCGGCGCGGCCCTTGTCCGCAGGCATGCGCTCCCGCGACCGGAAATCCTGCCGCGCTCCCTTGCGGCCGCCACTGGCGCCGCCCCGACCTGAACCACTTTTTTTCATGCTGTCGTGGGTAACAGAGAGCCGCGCAGGCGGCAATCGACGCACGCCTGTTTCGGCCAGGGGCGATCCCGATCAGCAGGCCTCCGCCCTATCGCCGAGTTGCAGGTGAATCGCCGCCAGGTAGAGGGCGGGCGCGGGTTGGTCCGGGCTCATGCGAACCGCCTTGCCGAGACGCTCGCGCGCTTCCTGCAGGCGGCGGGCTTTGAGGAGGACGAGGCCGTGATCGGTGAAGATCTCATCGCTCGGCTCCAGCATGCGCTCGGCGAGCGTGAGAAGCCGGTCCGCATAATCCAGATCATTGAAGCGCTTGGCCGCGATCGCCGCGAAGCCGTGGTAGGAAACGCTGTGGCGGGGCTCTAGGACGCAGGCCTGATTGAAGAGAAAGCCCGCCTGTCTCAGGTCGCCCTCGTGGAAAGCCCGCCATGCCGCAAGCCCCACCATCCCGGCGGCTTGGACCCGTCCGATCCCCTTGTTCAGGAAAAGATCGAAGACGGCCCGCTCGCTCCGCCTGACATCCGCCGATTTGTCGCGGAGGTTGGAGAACGGGGCTTCCTCGTCGTCCGCCGGAAAGATGCGCTTCTCGATCCTGACATTGGGAGCGACTTTGACCAGTTCGGCCCTGGCCTGAAACCCGACCCCCAAGCTTACGACAACGGCGAGGACAATGCATGGGTGCCTCATTGCCACCTCCTAGGACGGCAATGCGGACGATCTCCGAAAGTTTCACGGTATAACGTTTAGTTTAGTCGAACGCCGCCGTCAGTTCGATAGGGCTCGGACCGCCCCTAGGCCAATGACCAGGCCGGTGAGAGAGAGGAGGACGGACGCCGTCACGTAGGCGAAGGCCTGGACGGTCGCGCCGCGCTCCCACAGCAGCACCGCGTCCAGGGAGAAGGCCGAGAACGTGGTGAAACCGCCCAGGATGCCGGTGGCGACGAGAAGCCGAACCGGTTGGCTCCAGCCCTCACCGGTTTTGAAGGCGAGCCAGCCCGCCACGACACCCATGGCGGTCGACCCGGCCACATTGATCAGGAGCGTTCCCCAAGGAAAGGTCGTGCCGCAAAAGCGGGCGCACCCCAGGTTTACCGCATGGCGAAGGGCGCCCCCGACCCCCGCTCCCACGAAAACGAGCAGAAAGTTCAGCACGCCCGGGATCCGTTGGCCCGCTCAGCCATTCCGCCTCTCCCGTCGAAGCTTTTCCCACCAGTCCAGCCGCTTGCGGATCTCGCGCTCGAACCCGCGGTCGACCGGCTCGTAGAATGTCTGCGGCCCGAGTTTGTCCGGCCAGTAATCCTGTCCTGAGAATGCGTCCGGCTGGTCGTGGTCGTAGGCATAGCTCGCCCCGTAGCCGATCTGCTTCATCAGCTTGGTAGGCGCGTTGAGAATCGTCCTCGGCGGCGTGAGGGAGCCATGCTCCTTGGCCGCGAGAGTGGCCGCCTTGTAGGCGGTATAAAGGGCGTTCGACTTCGGGGCGGTGGCGAGGTAGACGGCTGCCTGGGCCAGGGCCAACTCCCCCTCCGGCGAACCCAGGAAGTCGAAGGCGTCTTTGGCGGCGTTGGCAACCGCCAGGGCCTGCGGATCGGCCATGCCGATATCCTCGACGGCGGCCCGCACGAGGCGGCGGGCAATGAACAGCCGGTCCTCGCCAGCGTCCAGCATCCGGGCGAGATAATACAGGGCGGCATCCGGGTCGGAGCCCCGGATGGTTTTGTGAAGAGCCGAAATGAGGTTGTAGTGGCCCTCCTGGCCCTTGTCGTAGATGGGCGCGCGGCGCTGAATGATCTCCTGGAGGGCGTCGGCGTCGAAGATCTCGTCGGGCTTGGCCGAGCGCCAAACCTCCTCGGCCAGCGTCAGGACGGCACGGCCGTCCCCGTCGGCCATGCGCACGAGGGAGCTCCGAGCCTGTGTGTCCAGCGGCAACGACTTCCCGGTAATCTCCTCGGCCCTGAGCAGGATCTGCCCGATGGCGGTCTCGTCCAGGGACCGGAACAGGAGGACTCGGGCGCGGGACAGGAGCGCGGCGTTCAGCTCGAAGGAAGGATTTTCCGTGGTGGCGCCCACGAGGGTGATGGTGCCGTCCTCCATGACGGGCAGGAAGGCGTCGAGCTGAGCGCGGTTGAAGCGGTGGATCTCGTCCACGAACAGCAGGGTGCCCTTCCCGGTCGTGCGCCGCATCCGAGCCGCCTCGAAGACCTTCTTCAGGTCGGCCACACCGGAGAAGATCGCGGAAATCTGCTCGAAGTGAAGCTCGGTCTCGTGGGCGAGGAGGCGCGCCACGGTGGTTTTGCCGGTGCCGGGCGGTCCCCAGAAGATCAGCGAGCCGAGGCTGCCCGAGGCGATCAGCCGGGTTAGGATGCCGTCTGGACCGACGAGATGGTCCTGCCCCACCACCTCCGACAGCTTCTGCGGCCGCATCCGGTCGGCCAGGGGGCGCGGAGCGCCCTGGTCCATTCCGGCGGAGGTGAAAAGGTCGCTCAAGGATCAGCCGCCCAGAACGGTCGTAAACGTGCGCCCGCGCCGGTTGATGGTGATCTCCCAATAGGCGTCCCCGCGCTGGATTAACCGCTCCACGTCGCGGGTCGCCCGGATCCGCTGGCCGTTGATCGCCAGGATCTGGTCGCCCTTCTGGAAGCCGACCCGGCCGGCGACGCCGTTCTCGTCCAGATCCGCGACGACGACCCCGTCCTCCGAGACTTCGAGCTGAAGCTCGTCGGCCACAGCCGGGGACATGTTGACGATGGTGGAGCCCGACAGGGGCGACCGCGTGCGCAGGCGCAGGGGCTCGCGGGGACGCGTCTCCGGCGGCGACGTGAGCTTGACCGGGACCTCGACCTGCTTCCCCCCGCGAAGGACGGTGACGTTGGTCCGGCCCTCCACGCCCTTCAGGGCGAACCGGTAGCCGAAGGCGTCCGGGCTATCCACGGCCTGGCCGTCCACCGACAGGATCACGTCGCCGCGCCGCAGGCCCGCCTCGGCGGCGGGGCCGTTGTCGTAGAGCGACGACACCAGCACGCCCATGGGGCGCTCGAGGCCGAGGCTGGTGGCAATTTCGCCGTCGATGGCCTGAAGCTGGGCTCCGAGCCAAGGGCGCCTGACCGAGCGAGCGCCACCGCGGGCCGAGTCGATCACCGCCCGCACCATGCTGGAGGGGATCGCGAATCCGATGCCGATGCTGCCGCCCGAGCGAGAGTAGATGGCCGTGTTGATGCCGACGAGCCTGCCGTTCATGTCGATGAGGGCGCCGCCGGAATTGCCGGGATTGATGGCGGCGTCGGTCTGGATGAAGGATTGATAGTCGGAGACGCCGACCTGGGACCGGGCCAGCGCCGAGACGATGCCCTGGGTCACCGTCTGGCCCACGCCGAACGGATTGCCGACCGCCAGGACCAGATCGCCGACCTGAAGGGCCTCCGAGTCGCCCAGCGGCAGGATCTGGAGGTTCGACGGGTCCTTGAGCTTGAGAACGGCCAGATCCGTGCGGGCGTCGCGCAGGACGATGTCGGCCTCGAATTCCCGGCGATCCGCCAGCGCCACTTTCACGTCCGTCATGTTCTCGATGACGTGGTTGTTGGTGACCACGAGGCCGGACGAATCGACGATCACGCCGGACCCGAGAGAGCTTTGGGACCGGCCCTGGGGCACGCCGGGGGAGCCCTGTCCGCCTTCGCCGAAGAACCGGCGGAAGAACTCGTCCATGTAGGCGTTCTGCTGCCGGCGCTCGGACCGGCTGGCATAGACATTGACGACCGCCGGGGCGGTCTGGCGCACGATGGGCGCGAAGGACAGTTGCACCTGAGCCTTGCTTTCGGGCACCGCTCGGGTCTGGGCCCGTGCCCCGGTCGGCAGCCCTCCGGACAGGCCGGTCGCGGCGACCGTGAGGGCTAGGGCGACCCGGAGAAGAGTAGAGCGCATGGCGAATCCATCCTGCCTGTGACGCATGTCGATAAGCCGGGCCTTTCGATAGGAAAAGCCGTTGGCGAAGAGGTAGGGCGTCGCGCGAAGAAAGGGACCCGTTTCTCCGCGGGGTGACGCATGGCCCCAAGATGGGCTCGGCGGGGTGAAACACCAAATAAAAAGGGCGGCCCGAAAGCCGCCCTTCCGATCGGGATCAGTCCCGGCAGACGATTTACGCCGCCTCGCTGCCGATCACTTCCACATTCTGGGACGGGCCGGAATCCTGGCCGCGCGCATCGACGTCGCGGTCCACGAACTCGATCACGGCCATCGGGGCGTTATCGCCGAAGCGGAAGCCCGCCTTCATGATCCGGCAATACCCGCCCGGACGGGCGTTGTAGCGCGGGCCGAGCACGTCGAAGAGCTTCTTGACCATGGCGGCGTCGCGGAGCTGCGACATGGCCAGGCGGCGGGAGTTCAGATCGCCGCGCTTGGCCAGGGTGATCAGCTTCTCGACGACGGGACGCAGGTCCTTGGCCTTCGGCAGGGTGGTGATGATCTGCTCGTGCTTGATCAGCGCGGCGGACATGTTGGCGAACATCGCCTTACGGTGTTCGGACGAACGGTTGAACCGACGGCCGCGGAATCCATGACGCATGGCTATCTCCTTGATCTTGCGGCCGCCGTGCCACGGTACGGCCGTCTCTCTTGATTGCGAGTGGTGGTTGGTAAATGGCGAATGGAAGTAGCGATCACCCTATTCGCCACTCACCACTCGCCATTCGCGTCTTAGTAATGCTCTTCGAAGCGCTTCGCGAGGTCTTCGATGTTCTCCGGCGGCCAACCCGGCACTTCCATGCCGAGGTGCAGGCCCATGCCGGCGAGAACTTCCTTGATCTCGTTGAGCGACTTGCGGCCGAAGTTCGGGGTACGGAGCATTTCCGCCTCGGACTTCTGGATGAGGTCGCCGATATAGACGATGTTGTCGTTCTTCAGGCAGTTCGCCGAACGGACCGAAAGCTCGAGCTCGTCGACCTTCTTGAGCAGCGCCGGGTTGAAGGGCAGCTGCGGCGCGGCGGTCGCGGCCTCCTCCTTGCGGGGCTCCTCGAAGTTCACGAAGACCTGGAGCTGGTCCTGAATGATGCGGGCCGCATAGGCGACGGCATCTTCAGGCGTCACGGCGCCATTGGTCTCCACGGTCATGATGAGCTTGTCGTAATCGAGAATTTGGCCCTCGCGGGTGTTTTCGATGCGGTACGACACCTTCTTGACCGGGCTGTAGAGCGAATCGACCGGGATGAGACCAATCGGAGCGTCCTCGGCGCGGTTGCGCTCGGCCGGGACATAGCCCTTGCCGGTATCGACCGTGAACTCCATGCGGATCTCGGCCCCGTCGTCGAGGGTGCAGAGGACCAGGTCCGGGTTCAGGATCTGGACGTCGCCGATGGTGTTGATATCGCCGGCCGTGACGGCGCCCGGACCCGTCTTGCGAAGGGTCATGCGCTTGGGGCCTTCGCCCTGCATCTTGATGGCGATCGTCTTCACGTTGAGGACGATGTCGGTCACGTCCTCGCGGACGCCAGGAATGGACGAAAACTCGTGCAGCACGCCGTCGATGTGGACGGACGTGACGGCGGCGCCCTGCAGCGACGAGAGGAGCACGCGGCGCAGCGAGTTACCGAGCGTCGTGCCGAAGCCGCGCTCGAGCGGCTCGGCCACGACCGTCGCAACGCGCTTCGGATCGTCGCCGGGAGACACCTCGAGCTTGTTCGGCTTAATCAGCTCTTGCCAGTTCTTTTGGATCACAACCACACCTCATGAGGTACGGACAGGGGCGGCGAACCACCCCGAAAGCGGAACGCGCAAGGCGAGCCCTGCGCGCTGACGGTCTTGATTTAGACGCGGCGGCGCTTGCGCGGACGGCAGCCGTTGTGCGGGATCGGCGTCACGTCACGGATCGACGTGACGGTGAAACCGGCCGACTGGAGCGCGCGCAGAGCGGATTCGCGTCCCGAGCCGGGGCCCGACACCTCGACCTCGAGGGTGCGCATGCCGTGCTCGGAGGCCTTGCGGGCGGCGTCCTCGGCGGCAACCTGAGCCGCGTAGGGGGTCGACTTCCGCGAGCCTTTGAAACCCATGGATCCTGCCGAAGACCAGGAGATCGTGTTGCCCTGGGCATCCGTGATCGTGATCATCGTGTTGTTGAACGAGGCGTTCACGTGAGCGACGCCGGACACGATGTTCTTGCGTTCGCGGCGGCGAACGCGGGTAGCTTCTTTAGCCATTCTTCAAAGTCCTTCAGACACGCCCGTCATGCCAGGCGCTCGGGATGGTGGTTCTCAAAGTGTCATGGCCGGGAACCGCCCCGGCCATCGTGTTCGTGATTCCGCGCCGGCGCCGGCGGGAGATCCCCGGGTCTTCACCCGGGTCAGGGGGCAGGCCAATGGCCGCCCAACGTTACTTCTTCTTGCCGGCGATCGGCTTGGACTTACCCTTGCGGGTGCGGGCGTTGGTGTGCGTCCGCTGGCCGCGCACCGGAAGGCTGCGGCGGTGGCGCAGACCGCGATAAGCCGCCAGGTCCATGAGGCGCTTGATGTTCATCGACACTTCGCGGCGCAGGTCACCTTCGACGAGATAGTCGCGGTCGATGGTCTCGCGGATCTGGAGCACTTCGGCGTCCGTCAGCGTGTTCACGCGACGCTCTGGCGTGATGTTGACCTTCTCCACGATCTCCTGAGCCTTCTTCGGGCCGATACCATGGATATACTGGAGCGCGATCACGACGCGCTTGTTGGTCGGAATGTTGACGCCTGCAATACGGGCCATCGTCATCTCCATGTGGTCGGGGCTTGGCCCCGGTGGGTTATCGCGCGTCCGGTGGAGGCCGGCCCTTGCGCGGGTTTGAAGTTGCTCGCCGAAACATGGCAATCATGGGCAGCCTCATAAGAAGCATCCCGAAAAGCATCTGTCTGTGGCAAGAACACAGGGCCCTAGCGCAACATTCACGTCACGTCAAGACCCTCAGGGCTCAGCCGACGATTTTTTTGAGGGCTTCGGTCACCTCGTCGATGGGCCGCATGCCATCGACCGCCCGAAGGCAGCCCCTGCCCTCGTAATAGGTCGATAGCGGCGCCGTCTGGGTCCGGTAGGCCTCGAGCCGGGTCTTGAAGACCTCGGGGTTGTCGTCCTTGCGGACAGGCTCGCCCCGTGCCTCGGTTTCCTTGGCCCGCTTAACGATGCGCTCGACGAGGGCGTCCTGGTCGACCTTGAACTCGATCACGGCGTCGAGCTTCAAGCCCTTCTGCTCCAGCATTCGGTCGAAGCCCTCGGCCTGAGCGACCGTCCGAGGGAATCCGTCCAGAATAAAGCCCTTGCGGGTATCCGGCTCCTCGATCCGCTCGGCGATGATGCCCAGCACCACGTCGTCCGACACCAGATCGCCGCGATCCATGATCGCCTTGGCCTTCAGCCCGACGGGCGTACCAGCCGCTATGGCAGCACGGAGCATGTCGCCCGTGGACAACTGGGGAACGCCCAGCCTTTCCACGAGACGCACCGCCTGCGTTCCCTTCCCGGCACCCGGTGGTCCGAGCAGGATAATTCTCATCGAGCCCCCCTGACTTCGTCGAGCGTCCCCGCCGCAGACGGGGAGAAAACTTGATGCGCCCGGCCGACTCGACCCGTCCGGGAACACCATCCGCCTAGCGCCTCCGGGTACTGCCCTTCAGCTTGGCCTTCTTCACAAGCCCCTCGTACTGGTGGGCCAGCAGATGTCCGTGCACCTGAGCCACCGTGTCCATGGTGACCGAGACGACGATCAGCAGCGAGGTGCCGCCGAAATAGAAGGGAAGCGCCGCGTAGGACACGAGCAGTTCCGGAATCAAGCAGATGATAACCAGATACGCCGCCCCGAGGACCGTGATCCGCGTTAGCACTTGGTCGATATAGTCGGCTGTCCGCTCGCCGGGACGAATGCCCGGGATGAAGCCGCCCTGCTTTTTCAGGTTGTCGGCGGTCTCCGTCGGGTTGAACACGATGGCCGTGTAGAAAAACGCGAAGAATATAATCAGCGCCGCGTAGAGGAGCATGTAGGCCGGACGGCCATGGGCCAGGTAAGCCGAGAGCGTCGAGATGATCCCAGTGCCAGTCTGGTTCGCCTGGAAGCTGGCGATCGTCGCGGGCAGCAGCAGAAGGGACGAGGCGAAGATCGGCGGGATGACGCCCGATGTATTGAGCTTGAGCGGCAGGAACGAGGTCTGCCCCTCGTACATGCGGTTGCCCACCTGGCGCTTCGGGTAGTTGATGAGCAGGCGCCGCTGGGCGCGCTCCATGAACACCACGAAATAGATGATCGCGACCGCCATGACGATCACGCCGAGGATCAGTCCCGTCGAGATCGCGCCCTGGCGGCCCAGCTCGAGGGTGCCGGCGATGGCGGTCGGCAGGTTGGCCACGATACCCGCGAAGATGATGAGGGACGTACCGTTGCCAATGCCGCGGGACGTAATCTGCTCGCCCAGCCACATGAGGAACATGGTGCCGCCCGTCAGGGTGATTACGGTGGAAACCAGGAAGAAGGGCCCTGGAGATTGGACGATGCCGCCGGAGCTCTGAAGGCCGACCGCGATGCCCCAGGACTGGAAGATCGCGAGGGCGACGGTTAGGTAACGGGTGTACTGATTGAGGATCTTGCGGCCTGCCTCCCCTTCCTTCTTGAGCGCCTCAAGAGTGGGCAGCACGGAGGTAAGAAGCTGGATGATGATCGATGCCGAGATGTACGGCATGATGTTGAGGGCGAAAATCGCCATGCGCTCCACGGCGCCGCCGGAGAACATGTTGAACAGGCCGAGCATGCCGCCGCTGGCGCTCTGGAAGCTCTGCCGCAAGGCCTCGGGGTTGATGCCCGGCAGCGGGATGTACGTGCCGAGGCGATAGACGATGAGCGCGCCGAGAGTGAACCAAATTCGCTTTTTGAGTTCGTCGGCCTTCGCGAGGGCGCCGAAATTGAGGTTTGCCGCAAGCTGTTCGGCTGCTGAAGCCATCGTCTGATCCCCGATCTGCCGGACCGGCGTCGCCCCATGGAATCGCGACCCGTGCCGGATGTCTTATATCGCCCAGTTTCCCGACGAAAGCCGTCTTTCGGCCCTGGGGAAAAGCTTTCGGCGCTGTGTCTTACACGCGAACGGCGGCCGCACGATCAACGCGGGCCGCCGCTCGGATCTTCATTCATGTGGGCGCGCGATCACGCTTCCGCAACAGCACCCAGGAGGGTCACCGAGCCGCCCGCCTTCTCGATCGCCTCGACCGCCGACTTGGAGGCGCGCGCAACCTGGAAGGACAGCTTAGCCTTGAGCTCACCGATGCCGAGGATCTTCACGCCGTCGCGGGGCTTCGACACCACGCCGGCCGCGACGAGCGACTCGATGGTGATCGGAGCGCCCTGATCCAGCTTGCCGGCTTCCACCGCCTGCTGGATACGGCCGATATTGACCTCATTGAGCACCACAGCATTCGGCTTGTTGAAGCCACGCTTGGGCAGACGGCGATGCAGGGGCATCTGGCCGCCTTCGAAGCCTTTGATGGCCACGCCGGTGCGGGATTTCTGACCCTTGACGCCACGGCCGCCGGTCTTGCCTTTGCCCGAGCCGATACCACGGCCCACGCGCATGCGGTTCTTGGTGGAACCTTCGTTGTCACGAATTTCGTTGAGTTTCATGACTGTCTCCTCACTGCCCGTCGACAACGCGCACGAGGTGCTTGACCTTCTCGATCATGCCGCGAACCGCAGGCGTGTCCTCGAGGGTCGAAGTACGGTGCAGCTTGTTGAGCTTGAGGCCAATCAGCGTCTCGCGCTGCTTGCCTTCACGACGGATCGGCGAGCCGATCTGCTCAACGGTGACGGTCTGCTGAGCCGCAGCGGCTGGCTTCGTTGCCATTGTGTCCGCCTCCCTTACGCTTCAGCGCCGGCGACTTCGCCGGCATCCGCATCGCGGCGGCGCGCCTGGAGCGTCGAGACCTTCAGGCCACGGCGAGCAGCCACCGAGCGCGGGCTGTCCTCGTTCTTGAGCGCGTCGAACGTCGCGCGAACGAGGTTGTACGGGTTGGAGGAGCCGAGGGATTTCGCCACAACGTCCTGCATGCCGACCGTCTCGAAGACAGCGCGCATCGGGCCGCCAGCGATGATGCCGGTTCCCTGCGGAGCGGCGCGGAGGATCACCTTGCCGGCGCCGTGACGGCCGTGGACGTCATGGTGAAGGGTACGGCCCTCGCGAAGCGCCACGCGGATCATGCCACGCTTGGCGGCTTCGGTTGCCTTACGAATCGCTTCCGGAACCTCACGGGCCTTGCCGTGACCGAAGCCGACGCGGCCCTTTTGATCGCCGACGACGACGAGAGCGGCGAAGCCGAAGCGGCGACCACCCTTCACGACCTTGGCAACGCGGTTGATGTGAACCAGGCGGTCCACGAATTCGCTGTCGCGCTCTTCGCGATCAGCGCGTTCTCTTGGTTCTCTAGCCATGAGACCTCTCACTTGCGCGGGCGGCGGGCCCGCTCGCTTTGGGGTATTTGAAACCCGCCGTTAGAATTCCAGACCGCCTTCGCGGGCCGCATCGGCAAGAGCCTTGACGCGACCGTGGAAGAGATAGCCCGAGCGATCGAAGATGACCTGCTTCACGCCAGCCTGCACGGAGCGCTCGGCAACGATCCGACCGACTTCCTTGGCGGCATCGACGGTTGCACCCGTCTTCAGCTTGCCTTTGAGGTCCTGATCGAGAGTCGAAGCCTGAGCAAGCGTGTGACCACGCACGTCGTCGATGACCTGAGCATAGATCTGCTTGGAGGAACGGAAGACCGACAAACGCGGACGGCCGTTCGCTGCTTTCTGAATCGCGCGGCGCACACGGGCCTTACGGCGATCAGCAACGCCTTTCTTGAGTGCCATGATGCGTCGTCCTTACTTCTTCTTGCCTTCCTTGCGGAAGATGAACTCGCCAGCGTACTTGACGCCCTTGCCCTTGTAAGGCTCGGGGCCGCGATAGTCGCGGATCTCCGCAGCCGTCTGACCGACGACCTGCTTGTCGATGCCCGTGACGACGACTTCGGTCGGACGCGGCGTCGTGATCGTGACACCGGTCGGGATCTCGTAGTCGATATCGTGGCTGTAGCCGAGCGAGAGCTTCAGCACCTTGCCAGCCACAGCGGCCTTATAGCCGACGCCGTTGATCTCGAGACGCTTCTCGAAGCCCTTGGTGACGCCCTCGACCAAGTTCGCGACCTGAGCGCGGGACAGACCCCACTTGGCGCGAGCCGTCTTCGACTGGTCGCGCGGCTGCACCGCGACGGCACCATTCTCGAAGACCACCGAGACCTCATCCGGCACGACGAACGACAGCTCGCCCTTCGCACCCTTCATCTTCACATTCTGGCCGTCCACCGAAGCCGTCACACCTGACGGAACCGGGACGGGCTTTTTGCCTACGCGAGACATGTTCGAAACTCCGTGGTTCTGTGCTGTTGCCCGGCCTTAGAAGACCTTGCAGAGCACTTCGCCGCCCACGTTCTTCTCCCGAGCCTCGTGGTCGGACATGACGCCCTGCGGGGTCGAGAGAATGGTGATGCCGAGACCGTCAGCCACGCGGGGCATGGTGTCGACGGACGAGTACACCCGGCGGCCGGGCTTCGAGACACGCTGGATGGAGCGGATCACGGGCTGGCCGTCATAGTACTTGAGCTCGATCGAGAACTCGGTCCGGCCGTTGCCGAACTCGGTCTGCGAATAGTCGCGGATGTAGCCCTCGCTTTTCAGAACTTCGAGGACACGGGCGCGAAGCTTCGAGCCGGGGGTCGAGACGGTACCGCGACGGCGCATCTGCGCGTTGCGAATACGGGTGAGCATATCGCCCAACGGGTCATTGACCATGAATATCCCTCCCTTACCAGCTGGACTTCACAAGGCCGGGGATCATGCCCTTGTTGCCGAGCTCGCGCAGGGCAATCCGAGACATTCCAAGCTTGCGGTAATAAGCGCGCGGACGGCCCGACACTTCGCACCGATTCCGGATGCGCGTCTTGCTCGAATTGCGCGGCAGTTCAGCCAGCTTGAGGCGCGCCTCGAAGCGCTCCTCCATGGACTTCGACTCGTCGTTGGCGGCAGCCAGAAGCCGCTCGCGCTTGCCGGCGAACTTCTTCACCAGCTCACGACGATGCTTGTTCTTCTCAATAGAGCTTTTCTTAGCCATTCGATAATCTCCAGTGTCCGCGTTTGAGGACGGTTGTCCTCACTGCCGGAACGGGAAGTTGAAGTGACGCAGGAGCGCGCGAGCTTCATCATCCGTCTTTGCAGACGTGGCGATGATGACGTCCATGCCCCACACCTGCTCGACCTTGTCGTAGTTGATCTCAGGGAACACGAGGTGCTCCTTGATCCCGAGGGCGTAGTTGCCACGGCCGTCGAAAGACTTCGGGTTCAGGCCACGGAAGTCGCGGACGCGCGGGAGCGCGATCGTGACGAGGCGGTCCATGAACTCGTACATACGGGTCTTGCGAAGCGTGACTTTGGCGCCGATCGGCATGTTCTCGCGAACCTTGAACTGCGAGATCGCCTTGCGGGCCTTCGTGATCACCGGCTTCTGGCCGGCGATGAGCGCGAGATCGGCGGCCGCAACGGAGGCCTTCTTCGAATCCGCGGTTGACTCGCCAACGCCCATGTTGAGCACGATCTTGGTGATCGTCGGCACTTCCATGGGGTTCTTATAGCCGAACTCTTCGATGAGCTTCGGACGCACGACTTCCTCGTAGTGCTGCCGCAGCCGGGGGGTATAGGCGTCTGCCTGAGCCTTAGCCATCGATCAGGTCTCCCGAACGCTTGGCGAAACGGACCTTGCGACCGTCTTCGAGAACTTTGAAACCAACCCGGGTCGGCTTGCCGTCCTTCGGGTCCGCGTAAGCCAGGTTCGACAGGTGGAGCGACGCCTCTTTCGAGATGATGCCACCTTCCTGCGAAGCCGTCTGGCGCTGGTGGCGCTTCACGAGGTTGACGCCGCGAACGAGCGCGCGCTCATCCTTCGGCATGACCTGGAGCACCTCACCGGTCTTGCCCTTGTCGCGACCGGTCAGAACGACGACCTTGTCGCCCTTCTTGATCTTAGCGGCCATTAGAGCACCTCCGGCGCAAGCGAAATGATCTTCATGTGGTTCTTGGCGCGCAGTTCGCGGGGAACGGGGCCGAAGATACGGGTGCCCACCGGCTCCTTCTGATTGTTGATCAGAACGGCGGCGTTCCGGTCGAACCGGATAACGGACCCGTCGACGCGACGGATGTCCTTTGCGGTGCGAACGACGACCGCCTTCATGACGTCGCCCTTCTTTACGCGCCCGCGCGGGATCGCTTCTTTCACGGAGACGACGATGATATCGCCGACGGAAGCGTATTTACGCTTCGAACCGCCGAGAACCTTGATGCACATCACTCGGCGCGCACCGGAATTGTCGGCGACGTCTAGATTCGTCTGCATCTGGATCATGGCTTTGATCCTTTCCTTTGTTTCAGACAGGTTTCCGGGCCAAGGCACGATTGCCTTCCCGGACTACGCCTGACGGGGATCTGATGTCCCCAGCCCTCATAATGTCGAGAAAGGCGGCCGTATACACGAGCCGCCTCGCAAAGACAACCCCCAATCTGTCAGCCCTCAGGCCTTGGACTGGTCCACGAGCACCCAGGTCTTGAGCTTGGAAAGCGGCTTGGACTCCTCGATGAAGACCGTGTCGCCAACCTTGGCATTATTGTTCTCGTCGTGGGCATGGTAGTTCTTCGTCTTACGCACGGTCTTTTTCATGACCGGGTGCGTGAAACGGCGTTCAACCTTCACGACGACCGTCTTGTCCTGCTTGTCGCTGACAACGACGCCCTGCAAAACGCGCTTCGGCATCTGGTTCCCCTTTAAGCCTTCGCCGCAGACGACTTCTGGCGCTGCAGCGTCTTGACGCGGGCGATGTCCTTGCGGACCTCCTTCACGCGTCCGGTATTCTCAAGCTGGCCGGTGGCGCGCTGGAAGCGAAGGTTGAACTGCTCCTTCTTGAGGTTGAGCAGCTCGTCCGACAGCTGGTCCGTCGACATGGCCTTGAGGTCGGAAGATCTCTGAGTTGACTTCATGATACCCTCCTTACTCCGCGATGCGCTGGATGAAGCGCGTCTTGATCGGGAGCTTGGCCGCGCCGAGACGGAGCGCCTCACGGGCGATATCCTCCGGCACGCCGTCGATCTCGAACATGATACGGCCAGGCTTGACTCGGGCGGCCCAGAATTCGGGAGCGCCCTTGCCCTTACCCATACGCACTTCGGTCGGCTTCGAGCTGACCGGCACATCCGGGAAAATGCGGATCCAGACCCGGCCCGCGCGCTTCATGGCACGGGTGATCGCGCGGCGAGCCGCCTCGATCTGTCGGGCGTTGACACGCTCCGGTTCCATCGCCTTCAGGCCGAACTGGCCGAAGTTGAGGTCCGTACCACCCTTCGCGGTGCCGGAAATGCGGCCCTTGAACTGCTTACGGAACTTGGTTTTCTTCGGTTGCAACATGGCAAACCTCTCCTGACCCCTCGGTTACGCCGCTTGCTCGCGGCGGCCACCTGAGCGGCCTCCTTCGTCGTTCATCCGCTTGTCCTGCGCCATCGGATCGTGCTCGAGGATTTCACCCTTGAAGATCCAGACCTTGATGCCGCAAGTGCCATAGGTCGTGAAGGCAGTGGACGTTCCGTAATCGACATCCGCGCGCAGCGTGTGCAGCGGGACACGACCCTCGCGGTACCATTCCAGACGGGCGATCTCAGCACCGCCGAGACGACCGGAGCAGTTGATCCGGATCCCCTCGGCGCCCAGACGCATCGCCGACTGAACGGCACGCTTCATGGCACGACGGAAGGCGACACGGCGCTCGAGCTGCTGGGCGATCGAATCGGCGACCAGGGTCGCGTCGATCTCCGGCTTGCGCACTTCGACGATGTTGATCGCCACGTCGGCATCCGTCATCTTGTTGACGAGCTTGCGCAGCTTCTCGATATCGGCGCCCTTCTTGCCGATCACCACGCCGGGACGACCCGAGTGAATGGTGACGCGGCACTTCTTGTGCGGACGCTCGATCACGATCTTCGAAACGGCGGCCTGCTTGAGCTGCTTCAGGAGGGCATCGCGGATCGCCATGTCCTCATGCATCAGCTTGGCATACTCGCCTTTGCCGGCGAACCAGCGCGAGTCCCAGGTCCGGTTGATGCCGAGCCGAAGACCGATCGGGTTAACTTTCTGACCCATCTGGTTCTCCTTTACGCCTGTTCGGCGACTTCCCGAACCACGATCGTGAGGTTCGAGAACGGCTTCATGATACGAGCACCCCGGCCGCGGGCGCGGGCATGGAAGCGCTTCATGACGAGCGCCTTGCCCACATAGGCCTGGCTGACCACGAGATCGTCCACATCGAGGTTGTGGTTGTTCTCGGCGTTCGCGATGGCGCTCTGCAGGCACTTGCGAACCTCATGAGCGATCCGCTTGCGCGAAAACTCGAGGTCGGCAAGAGCCGTCGAGACCTTCTTGCCGCGGATGAGGGCCGCGACGAGGTTGAGTTTCTGAGGGCTGACGCGCAGCATGCGGGCGACGGCTTGCGCCTCTTGATCGCTCAGCGCGCGAGGAGTCTTGGCCTGACCCATCTTACTTCCTCTTCGCCTTCTTGTCCGCGGCATGACCGTGGAAGGTGCGGGTCGGCGAGAACTCGCCGAACTTGTGTCCCACCATTTCCTCGCTCACGTAGACCGGGATGTGCTTCTGACCGTTGTAGACCCCAAACGTGAGGCCCACGAACTGCGGGAGGATCGTGGAGCGACGGCTCCAGATCTTGATGACCTCGGCCCGGCCCGCACCACGGGCAGCCTCGGCCTTCTTGAGGAGGTAGCCGTCGACGAACGGACCCTTCCAAAGCGAACGTGCCATGACGTGCCTCTTACCTTACTTCTTCCGAGCGTGACGGCTCGACAGGATGAACTTGTCGGTCCGCTTGTTCGAACGGGTTTTCTTACCCTTGGTCGGGATGCCCCAGGGGGTCACCGGATGGCGGCCACCGGAGGTACGGCCCTCACCACCACCGTGCGGGTGGTCGATGGGGTTCATGGCGACACCGCGGTTATGCGGGCGCTTGCCGAGCCAACGGTTACGACCGGCCTTACCGACCGAGGTGTTCATGTGGTCCGGGTTGGACACGGCGCCGATGCTGGCGAAGCACTGGCCATGGACCAGACGCTGCTCGCCGGAATTCAGGCGAACCGTGACGTAACCCTGATCGCGACCCACGATCTGGGCGTAGGTACCGGCGGAGCGGGCGATAGCGCCGCCGCGGCCGATCTTCAGCTCCACATTGTGGATAATGGTGCCCACCGGCATGTTGCCGATCGGCATCGCGTTGCCGGGCTTGATGTCGACCTGCTCGCCCGCCGACACCTGGTCGCCGACAGCCAAGCGCTGCGGGGCCAGGATGTAGGACAGCTCGCCATCCTCATAGCGGATGAGCGCGATGAAGGCGGTGCGGTTCGGATCGTACTCGATCCGGTCCACGGTCGCCACGTCGCCCATGCGCGAACGGCGCTTGAAATCGACATTGCGCAGGGTGCGCTTATGTCCGCCGCCACGGAAACGAACGGTCACGCGACCCGTGTTGTTACGGCCGCCGGAGGAGCTCTTGCCCTCCGTCAGCGCCTTGACCGGCTTGCCCTTGTAGAGCTCGCTGCGGTCCACGATCACCAGCTGGCGGAGGCCGGGGGTGACCGGTTTGAAAGTCTTCAAAGCCATCGGATCACTCTCTCAACCGATCAGAGGCCCGTCGTGACGTCGATGGTTTGGCCCTCTTCGAGGGTCACAACCGCCTTCTTCACGTCCGACCGCTGGCCGCGGATGCCGCGGAACAACTTCACCTTGCCTTTGGTGACGAGCGTGTTGACGCTCTTCACCTTGACATCGAACAGCTTCTCAACCGCTTCTTTGATCTGCGGCTTCGTCGCATCGGACTTCACCTTGAAGACGACCTTGTTCTGATCGGACAGGGCCGTGGCTTTCTCGGTGATGACCGGGCTCACGATCACATCGTAATGGCGCGGGTCCAGGCTCATTTGAAGCGCGCCTCCAGCGCATCGACAGCAGCCTTCGTGAGAACGAGCTTCTCGCGACGGAGGATGTCATAGACGTTGATCCCCTGCACGGGCAGGACATCGATGTTCGGGATGTTGCGAGCAGCCCGCTGGAAGTTCGCCTCGATCTCAGCGCCACCGATGATCAGGGCGTTGGCGAGGCCGAGCTTGCCGAAGCGCTCGACGAGAGCCTTCGTCTTCGGATCCGAGAGCTTCACGTCATCGACGACGATGAGCGAGGAGTCCTTGGCCTTTGACGAGAGCGCATGCCGCAGGGCAAGAGCACGGACCTTCTTGGGAAGGTCGTGTGCGTGGCTGCGAACCTGCGGTCCGAAGGCGCGACCGCCCCCACGGAACTGAGGAGCGCTGGCTGCGCCGTGACGAGCGCTACCGGTGCCCTTCTGCTTGTAAACCTTCTTCGTCGTCCGGTCGATATCCGAGCGGTTCTTCACCGCGTGGGTACCGGCCTGGCGCTTGGCGAGCTGCCAGCGCACGCAACGGGCCAGAAGATCGGCGCGGGGCTCGAGACCGAAGATAGCCTCGTTGAGCTCTACGGAACCCGAGTTGGTGCCCTCAAGCGTGGTGATATCGAGTTTCATCACGCGTTCTCCTCAACAGCCTGCTCAGCCGGAGCCGCAGCGGTATCGTTGGCCGCACGGAACTTGCCGGGCATCGGCACGTCGGTCGGCAGCTTCCGCTTGACGGCGTCACGGATGTAGATCCAGCCGCCGGCAACGCCCGGAACGGCGCCTTCGACGAGGATCAGTCCGCGCTCGACGTCGGTCGACACGACACGCAGGTTCTGCGTCGTCACGCGCTCGGCGCCGAGATGACCCGGCATCTTCTTGTTCTTGAAGGTCTTGCCCGGATCCTGACGGCCGCCGGTCGAACCGATCGAACGGTGCGAAACCGAGACGCCGTGAGTCGCCCGAAGTCCGCCGAAGTTCCAGCGCTTCATGCCGCCTGCGAAGCCCTTACCCGTCGTGGTGCCCGTCACATCGACGAACTGCCCGGCGACGAAGTGATCAGCTGTGATCTCGGCACCGACCGGGATCACGGCATCTTCGCTGACGCGGAATTCCGCGACCTTGCGCTTCGGCTCGACCTTGGCGACGGAAAACTGTCCGCGCTCGGCCTTCGAAACGTTCTTGACCTTGGCCTTACCGACGCCGACCTGCAGGGCGGTATAGCCATTCTTATCTTTGGTTCGATGGGCGACCACTTGGCACTGGTCGACCTTGAGAACCGTGACGGGGACGTGTTCACCGGCATCGGTAAAGATGCGGGTCATCCCGAGTTTTTGTGCAATGACGCCTGAGCGCATCTGCGTATCCTCTCGGCGCTACCGAAAGCTCCAAGCCCGAGGGCTCAGAGCTTGATCTCCACATCCACGCCCGCGGCGAGGTCGAGCTTCATCAGCGCGTCCACCGTCTGGGGAGTGGGGTCCACGATATCGAGAACGCGCTTGTGAGTGCGCATCTCGAATTGCTCGCGCGACTTCTTGTCGATGTGCGGCGAGCGAAGAACCGTAAAGCGTTCGATGCGCGTCGGCAGCGGGATGGGCCCGCGAACCTGGGCTCCGGTCCGCTTCGCGGTCGACACGATTTCCCGTGTCGAAGCGTCGAGGATCCGGTGATCAAACGCCTTAAGGCGAATGCGAATGTTCTGACCGTTCATGGTTTTACCGTTTAGCGAGCGGCGGCCGAGCCCGGGGGTCGGCCTGCCGCAAGTCCTCTATGATCAATCCACGACGGCGGCGACGACGCCGGCGCCGACGGTACGGCCGCCTTCCCGGATGGCAAAGCGCAGCTTCTCTTCCATCGCGATCGGCGCAATCAGCGTCACGTCCATCGAGATGTTGTCGCCCGGCATCACCATCTCGGTGCCCTCAGGCAACGTCACAACACCCGTCACGTCCGTCGTCCGGAAGTAGAACTGAGGACGGTAGTTCGTGAAGAACGGCGTATGACGCCCGCCCTCTTCCTTCGTCAGGATGTACGCCTCGGCCTTGAACTTCGTGTGCGGCTTGATCGAGCCCGGCTTGCACAGAACCTGTCCGCGCTCCACGTCCTCGCGCTTCGTGCCACGCAGCAGAACGCCCACGTTGTCGCCCGCCTGGCCCTGGTCGAGCAGCTTGCGGAACATCTCAACGCCCGTCACCGTGGTCTTCACCGTCGGCTTCAGGCCCACGATCTCCACTTCCTCGCCAACCTTGACAATGCCGCGCTCAACACGACCCGTCACCACCGTGCCACGGCCCGAGATCGAGAACACGTCCTCGATCGGCATCAGGAACGGCTGGTCCACCGGACGCTCCGGCTGCGGGATGTAGGCGTCCACCTCGTCCATCAGCTTGAGAACCGCATCGCGGCCGATCTCAGGCGAACGGTCCTCCAGAGCGCAAAGAGCCGAGCCCTTCACGATCGGGATGTCGTCGCCCGGGAAGTCGTACTTCGACAGCAGTTCGCGGACTTCCAGCTCCACCAGGTCGAGAAGCTCGGCGTCGTCGACCATGTCGACCTTGTTCATGAACACCACCAGAGCCGGAACACCGACCTGGCGCGCCAGAAGGATGTGCTCGCGGGTCTGCGGCATCGGGCCGTCGGCCGAGGACACCACCAGGATCGCGCCGTCCATCTGCGCCGCGCCCGTGATCATGTTCTTCACATAATCCGCGTGCCCGGGGCAGTCGACGTGGGCGTAGTGGCGGTTGGGCGTCTCGTACTCCACGTGAGCCGTCGAGATCGTGATGCCGCGCGCCTTCTCTTCCGGCGCCTTGTCGATCTGGTCGTACGCCGTAAACTGCGCCCCGCCCTTCTCCGCCAGAACCTTCGTGATCGCTGCCGTCAGCGACGTCTTGCCGTGGTCAACGTGACCAATCGTGCCAATGTTGCAGTGCGGCTTGTTCCGCTCAAACTTTTCCTTCGCCATCGTGGCACCCGTTCCTTTAAATCTCAGACAATGTGTTCAGTGGGTTCAGGCGTACTTCGCCTGAACCTCGGCTGCCACGTTCGACGGCACTTGCTCGTAGTGGTCGAACTGCATGGTGTAGTTCGCGCGACCCTGGCTCATGGAGCGGAGGGTGTTGACATAACCGAACATGTTGGCCAGCGGCACCATGGCGTTGATCACCACCGCGTTGCCACGCATGTCCTGACCCTGGATCTGACCACGGCGAGAATTCAGGTCGCCGATGACCGAGCCCGTGTAGTCTTCCGGAGTCACGACTTCGACCTTCATGACCGGCTCGAGCAGGGCGGAACCGCCCTTCTGGAGCGCTTCACGAAGAGCGGCGCGGGACGCGATTTCGAAGGCCAGAGCCGACGAGTCGACCTCGTGGTAGGCGCCATCGACGAGTTCGACCTTGAGATCGACGACCGGGAAGCCGGCGATGATACCCGCACCGACAACCGATTGCAGACCCTTTTCGACGCCGGGGATGTATTCCTTGGGAACGGCACCGCCAACGATCTTGGACTCGAACGAGAAGCCAGCACCCTGGTCGTTCGGCTGAACGACGAGCTTGACGCGGGCAAACTGACCCGTACCACCGGTCTGCTTCTTATGGGTGTAGTCAATCTCGGCCTTCTTCGTGATCGTCTCACGATAGGCGACCTGCGGAGCGCCGATGTTTGCGTCGACCTTGTAGGTGCGGCGCAGAATGTCGACCTTGATGTCAAGGTGCAGTTCGCCCATGCCCTTCAGGATCGTCTGGCCAGACTCCTGATCGGTCGACACGCGGAAGGACGGGTCCTCGGCAGCGAGCTTGGACAGTGCCAAGCCGAGCTTTTCCTGGTCGGCCTTCGACTTCGGCTCGATGGCGATCTCGATGACAGGCTCCGGGAACTCCATCTTTTCGAGGATGACGGCCTTGTTGGGATCGCACAGCGTATCGCCGGTGCGGACATCCTTCAGGCCGGCCAGCGCGACGATGTCGCCGGCATACGCTTCCTTGATGTCTTCCCGGTTATTCGCGTGCATCAGCAACATGCGGCCGACGCGCTCCTTCTTGTCGCGGGTCGAGTTCAGGATCGAGGAACCAGCCTCGACCTTGCCCGAATACACGCGGCAGAACGTGATGGTGCCCACGAAGGGATCGTCCATGATCTTGAAGGCGAGCATGGAGAACGCATCGTCGTCGGTCGGCCTGCGGACGGTCTCTTCCTCGGTCTTGAAGTCGATGCCCTTGATCGCGCCACGGTCGGCAGGCGACGGCAGGAAATCGACGACGGCATCGAGGAGCGGCTGAACGCCCTTGTTCTTGAACGCCGAGCCGCAGAAGACCGGGTGAAATGCCCGGCGCTGAACCGCCGTGCGAACCAACCGGCGCAGGGTCTCGGCATCCGGCTCCTGGCCATCGAGATATGCGCCCATGGCGTCGTCGTCCATTTCGACGGCGGCCTCGACGAGCTTGGTGCGGTATTCCTTGGCCTGATCGAGCAGATTGGCGGGAATCTCGGTCTCGTTGAAGTTGGCGCCGAGGGCCTCACCGGACCACACGATCGCCTTCATCTTGACGAGGTCGATGACGCCCTGGAAGTCGCTTTCGGCGCCGATCGGCAGTTGGAGGCAGACAGGCTTTCCGGCGACGCGGTCGATGATGTCGGCCACGCACTTGAAGAAGTCAGCGCCAGTCTTGTCCATCTTGTTGACGAACACGATGCGCGGGACGTCGTACTTGTCGGCCTGGCGCCAGACGGTCTCGGTCTGGGGCTCGACGCCCTGGTTGCCGTCGAGAACGCAGACGGCGCCGTCGAGCACGCGCAGCGAACGCTCGACTTCAATGGTGAAGTCGACGTGGCCGGGGGTGTCGATGATGTTCAGGCGCTTGTCGTTCCAGAAACAGGTCGTCGCAGCGGACGTGATCGTGATGCCACGCTCCTGCTCCTGCTCCATCCAGTCCATGGTGGCGGCACCTTCGTGCACTTCACCGATCTTATGGGACTTGCCGGTGTAGTACAGGATGCGCTCGGTCGTGGTGGTCTTGCCGGCATCAATGTGGGCCATGATGCCGAAGTTGCGGTAGTCCTCAATCGCATGCGTGCGGGGCATCGCTCTGATCCTCGGGTCTAGCCGTTACCAGCGGTAATGCGAGAACGCACGGTTGGCTTCCGCCATACGGTGGGTGTCTTCGCGCTTCTTCACGGCATTGCCGCGGTTATTAGAGGCGTCCAGCAGCTCGGCGGAGAGCCGGTCGACCATCGTCTTGTCGTTGCGGGCGCGGGCGGCCTGGATGATCCAACGGATCGCCAGGGCCTGGCGGCGCTCGGTACGAACTTCGACAGGCACCTGGTAGGTGGCGCCGCCGACGCGACGGGAGCGGACCTCGATCGCCGGAGCGACATTGTCGAGGGCCTGCTTGAACACTTCGAGCGGATCGGCCTTGGCGCGACCCTCGATGATGTCGAATGCACCATAGACGATGCTTTCGGCAGCAGACTTCTTGCCGTCGTACATGATGGAATTCATGAACTTGGTGACGACGATATCACCGAACTTGGCGTCCGGGATGATCTCACGCTTCTCGGCGCTATGGCGGCGGGACATGAGGCGACTCCGACCTTAAATTTGCAAAACGAGCGGCTTACTTCGGCCGCTTCGCGCCGTACTTCGAACGACGCTGCTTACGGTTCTTGACACCCTGCGTGTCGAGGACACCGCGCAGGATGTGATAGCGAACGCCGGGAAGGTCCTTCACACGGCCGCCGCGGATCATGACCACAGAGTGCTCCTGGAGGTTGTGCCCCTCGCCCGGAATGTACCCTATGACCTCGTAACCGTTCGTCAAACGAACCTTCGCGACCTTACGGAGAGCCGAGTTCGGCTTCTTCGGGGTCGTGGTGTAAACGCGCGTGCAGACGCCGCGCTTCTGCGGGCAGGCCTCAAGCGCGGGAACCTTATTCCGGCTCTTCTGCGCCGTCCGCGGCTTGCGGATCAGCTGGCTGATCGTTGGCATCCTGTGCCCTCTTTCACCGGTCACTGCGAGGTGACGCTAGTTCCTAATCCAATGGTTCAGCTCTGCTCCATTCTGCTTCACGTAACCGCTAAGGTTAGCGCAAAACAAAACCACGCCATCGGCTCGAACGAGCCTTTAGCGTGTTAAGAGAGCAGAGGATCACGACAGTTGCCTGTCGCATTCATGCCTCAAGCTGACGATGTGCCAGTCAGTTTTGAGTTCGACAGCGTTTAGGCAGCATCGGTTGAAGCTCGGCGCTTCAACTGGCGAAAACCTACGGCCAGTCGGAAAGTGGGGTTTCTGTATAGCCCGAGTCGGGAAAAGTCAACCCTGATCTGATCTTTGAGCGTGATAGGGTCCTCGGAAGCCGGATTTTCCGCCGCTCCCCTTGATTTGGAGAGGATCATGGGAGCTTGGGATGCATTAAGCCGCAAGCTTGACGTTTAGGAACAAGCTGTGGGCGCAGCCATCCACTTTGAGGGCGATGCCTTCGTAATTCCATCCGAGAAGCCGATGGGCCGGAATTTCGCCGGTCATGGCTTCCTGACGGCCTACGCTCGTCACGCTGAGAGCAGCGAACTCATCGCTTTCGTGCAGGATGTCAAGGACGGCGAGTCTTTTCGCGATTTCGTGCGGGCGATTCGGCCAAGCTCCCATCCCAGCGTCCTGACGCCGGGTGTCGCCGGACGCTTGCGGAGCGCCGGCTGCCTTTTCACGTCCGGCATTCCGACGGCTTCGCAAGCTTGGCTGCGCAACATGCATGGGGCGCGGGCTTGGAGTCTGTGCGGGGTGAACCACACCCTGTCTTCGAATCGGGCCATGGACGCCGTGGCCGCTCTTCCGACCCTGCCCTTCCAAGACTGGGACGCCCTTATCTGCACGTCCCGTGCCTCACGGGCGGCGGTGCAGGTGCTCTTGGATCGACAGATGGAGTTCCTGAAGGAGCGGACCGGAGCGAAGCGATTCCCATTGCCGCAGCTCCCGGTCATCCCGCTTGGGGTCGATTGCGACGCTCAGGCGCTCCGGATGTCGAGAAGGGAACAGGCGAGAGCAAGGTTTGACCTCGAAGCGGACGAGCTTGCCGTTCTCTTCGTCGGCCGGTTGTCCTTCCACGCGAAGGCGAATCCGGTGCCGATGTACTTGGCCCTCGAGCGATTGGCTCAAAGGCATCGTGTCGCCCTGATCGAGTGCGGATGGGCGTCGAACCCCTCCATCGATCGGGCCTTCGCCGATGCACGAGCCGAGCTTTGCCCTTCCGTGCGGTCGATTCGCACCGATGGGCGGCAGGAGCAGGATCGAACATTCTCATGGGCGGCCGCAGACATCTTCTGCTCGCTGACGGACAATATTCAGGAGACATTCGGCCTGACGCCGATCGAGGCCATGGCTGCGGCTCTGCCCGTCGTGGTGACGGACTGGGATGGGTATAAAGACACGGTTCGGCACGGAATCGACGGTTTTTCGGTTCCGACTCTCACGGCACCTCCAGGCGCCGGACTCGAACCTGCGCTACGTCATGCCCTCGAAATCGATTCATATGACGCCTATATCGGCCACATTTCCACGACTGCCGTGGTCGATATCGATGCCACCGTCCGGGCCTTCGAGCATCTGACGGATCCGGACCGACGGCACCAAATGGGACGGGCTGGCGCTCGGCGGGCCCGGGAAGTCTACGATTGGCAGGTCGTCGTGCGTGCTTACGAAGAGCTGTGGAGAGAGCTCGCGAAGCTTCGGTTGGATAAGCGCGATACCATCCCTGCCACGCTTGGACGACAGCGAGGCTGGGTGGCGCGGCCGGACCCGTACGAGCTGTTTGCAAGTTTCCCATCGCGCACTCTCTCCGGAGCCTGGCGAGTTCGTCAAAAGCCCGGGATTGGCTTGCGAGATGTTGGAGCGAGGCTTCGATTGAAGACCGCGATCCTGGCGGTTTTTCCCGAGGTGGATGAATCGACGCTCTTCCGGTTCTGGCAGGAGATCGGATCGAATGGGGATGATGTTTCGACATTTCTGAGGCGGCAGACGCTCATTCCGGGGACGGCTGGGATTCGTGCCCTTCTCCTCCTGGCAAAGCTCGACCTGATATCTCTATCCGAGCCATAAAAAAGGCCGCCCTCGGGCGGCCTTTTCGTCTTGGTTCGGCGCGATCTCTTACTCGGCTGCCGGAGGCAGTTCGCTCAAGGTCGCCTGGGTGTCGGAGCGCTTCTGCTGCAGAATGAGGTTGTCGCGATGAGACGCGACAGCCTTGATCTGAGCATTCAGAGCGCCCGTGCCGGCTGGGATCAGGCTGCCGACGATGACGTTTTCCTTCAGGCCTTCCAGCGTGTCGACCTTGCCGTTGACCGCCGCTTCGGTGAGGACGCGGGTGGTCTCCTGGAAGGATGCCGCCGAAATGAAGGAGCGGGTCTGGAGCGAGGCCTTGGTAATACCGAGCAGAACCGGCACGCCTTCGGCGGGCTTCTTCTTTTCGGACACGAGCCGCTCGTTGATCTCCTCGAGTTCGAGGCGATCCACCTGCTCGCCGGCGAGCAGTTCGGAATCCCCGCCCTCCGTGATCTCGACCTTCTGCAGCATCTGGCGAACGATCACCTCGATGTGCTTGTCGTTGATGAGCACGCCCTGGAGGCGGTAGACCTCCTGGATCTCGTTCACCAGGTAAGCGGCCAGCTCCTCGACGCCCTTGATCGCAAGGATGTCGTGCGGGGCCGGGTTGCCGTCCACGATGAAGTCGCCGAGCTCGACCACGTCGCCGTCCTGCAAGTGGATGTGCTTGCCCTTCGGGATCAGGTACTCGACAGTCTCCGAGCCATCGTGCGGGATCAGCGACAGACGCCGCTTGTTCTTGTAGTCGCGGCCGAACTGGATCGTGCCGGACTTCTCCGCGATGATGGCCGCGTCCTTCGGACGGCGGGCCTCGAACAGCTCCGCCACGCGCGGCAGACCGCCCGTGATGTCGCGAGTCTTGGCGCTCTCCAGCGAGACACGGGCCAGCACGTCACCGGCCTTGACCTTCGCGCCCGGATCGGCCGCGAGGATCGCATCCACCGGGAGCATGTAACGGGCATCGCTGCCGCGGGCGAGCTTGGCAACCTTGCCGCCCTTGCCCTCGATGATGACCGCCGGGCGCAGATCGGCCGTGCGAGGCGAACCGCGCCAGTCGATGACCACACGTTTGGCGATGCCGGTCGACTCGTCCATCGTTTCAATCATCGACGCGCCGTCCACGAGGTCTTCGTAGCCCACGACGCCGTCCGTCTCCGTCAGGATCGGGCGGGAATAGGGATCCCACTCGGCGATGCGCTGGCCACGCTTGATCGTGTCGCCCTCGTCGACCCGCAGGCGCGAGCCGTATTGCAGGCGGTGAACCGCACGCTCGGTCCCATCGGGACCGGAGATCACGACAGCCACGTTACGGCCCATGACGACGAGATCGCCGTCGGAGTTGCGCGCAATGTGCTTGTTGCGGAAGCTAATCGTGCCCTCGAAGCTCGACTCGAAGAAGGACGAGTCGGCGATCTGAGCAGCGCCGCCGATGTGGAAGGTACGCATCGTCAGCTGCGTGCCAGGCTCACCGATAGACTGGGCCGCGATCACGCCCACAGCCTCGCCGTGGTTGACGGGCGTGCCGCGCGCAAGGTCGCGACCGTAACAGGTAGCGCAGACGCCGTTCTTCGAGGCGCAGACGAGCACCGAACGGATCTTCACTTCCTGGATGCCGGCGGCGTTGATCGCCTCCAGATGCGCTTCCTCGATCATCGTGCCCTTGGCCACGATGACGCTGCCGTCGCTCGCGATCAGGTCCTCGGCTGTCGAACGGCCGAGAATGCGGGAGCCCAGCGTCGCGACCACTTGGCCCGCGTCGATGATGGCCCGCATGCGGATGCCCTTGTCGGTGCCGCAATCGGTCTCGCGGATGACCGCATCCTGCGCCACGTCGACCAGACGGCGGGTCAAGTAACCCGAGTTCGCGGTCTTGAGCGCGGTATCGGCCAGACCCTTGCGGGCGCCGTGGGTCGAGTTGAAGTACTCGAGAACGTCGAGGCCTTCCTTGAAGTTCGAGATGATCGGCGTCTCGATGATCTCGCCCGACGGCTTGGCCATGAGGCCACGCATGGCGGCGAGCTGCTTCATCTGGGCTGGCGAACCACGGGCACCCGAGTGGGACATCATGTAGATGGAGTTCACCGGCTTGTCGCGACCGGCATCGTCCTTCTTCACGGCCGAGATGCGCGCCATCATCTCTCCAGCGAGACGATCCGAGCACTTCGCCCAGGCATCGACGACCTTGTTGTACTTCTCACCCTGAGTGATGAGGCCATCCTGGTACTGCTGCTCGTAGTCCTTCGCGAGGGCGCGGGTCTCCTCGACGATGTCCCACTTGTTCTCCGGGATCACCATGTCGTCCTTGCCGAACGAGATACCGGCCCGGAAAGCATTGTAGAAGCCGAGCTTCATGATGCGATCGCAGAAGATGACCGATTCCTTCTGACCGCAATGCCGGTACACGGCATCGATCATGTTGGAAATCTCCTTCTTGGTCATGAGCTTGTTCACGACGTCGAAGGACAGGGCCGGATGCTGCGGCAGCAGGCGCGAGAGCATGACGCGACCGGCGGTCGTG
Source organism: Microvirga pudoricolor (assembly GCF_016892705.1). GTDB lineage: Bacteria > Pseudomonadota > Alphaproteobacteria > Rhizobiales > Beijerinckiaceae > Microvirga > Microvirga pudoricolor. The sequence continues at coordinate 195,196 of NZ_JAFEMB010000006.1, read as the reverse complement.
TCGTAGACCTTCGAGAAGATCTTGCCGTCCTCGCCCATGCGCTCCGCACGGTAGCGGATCTTCGTGTGCAGGGTGATGACCTTCTCGTGCAGGGCGTGCTCAAGCTCGCCGATATCCGAGAATGCCTTGCCCTGGCCCGGCTCTCCATCGGACACGATGGAGAGGTAGTAGAGGCCGAGGACGATATCCTGCGACGGCACGATGATCGGCTGACCATTGGCCGGGTGCAGGATGTTGTTCGTCGACATCATCAGCACGCGGGCTTCCAGCTGCGCCTCCAGCGACAGCGGCACGTGAACGGCCATCTGGTCACCGTCGAAGTCCGCGTTGAACGCGGCGCAGACGAGCGGATGCAGCTGGATCGCCTTGCCCTCGATGAGGGTGGGCTCGAATGCCTGGATGCCGAGACGGTGCAGGGTCGGAGCGCGGTTCAGGAGAACCGGGTGCTCGCGAATGACCTCGTCCAGGATGTCCCAAACCTCGGGCTTTTCCTTCTCGACGAGCTTCTTGGCCTGCTTGACGGTGGCGGACAGGCCGCGCGCATCGAGCTTGGCGTAGATGAACGGCTTGAAGAGCTCGAGCGCCATCTTCTTCGGCAGGCCGCACTGGTGCAGCTTCAGCTCCGGGCCGACCACGATGACCGAACGGCCGGAGTAGTCCACGCGCTTGCCCAGAAGGTTCTGGCGGAAACGACCCTGCTTACCCTTGAGCATGTCGGCGAGCGACTTCAGCGGACGCTTGTTGGCGCCCGTGATGACCCGGCCGCGGCGACCGTTGTCGAACAGCGCATCCACCGCCTCCTGAAGCATGCGCTTCTCGTTGCGGATGATGATGTCCGGCGCGCGCAGCTCGATGAGGCGCTTCAGGCGGTTGTTGCGGTTGATCACGCGGCGGTACAGATCGTTCAGATCCGACGTGGCGAACCGGCCGCCGTCCAAGGGAACGAGCGGGCGAAGATCCGGCGGGATCACGGGCACGACCGTCAGGATCATCCACTCGGGCTTGTTGCCGGACTGGATGAAGGCCTCGATGATCTTCAGGCGCTTGAGAAGCTTCTTGGGCTTCAGCTCCGAAGTGGTCGTGGCGAGTTCCTCGCGGGTATCGGCCGCGACCTTCTCAAGGTCGAGCTCCTGCAGGATGCGACGGATCGCTTCCGCGCCGATCATGGCGGTGAAGCTGTCCTCGCCGTACTCGTCCTGAGCGCGCAGATACTCGTCCTCGGTCAGCAGCTGACGGTCCTTGAGGGGCGTCAGGCCAGCATCGACGGTGATGTAGGACTCGAAATAGAGAATGCGCTCCAGATCCTTGAGGGTCATGTCGAGCAGCAGGCCAATGCGGCTCGGCAGGGACTTCAGGAACCAGATGTGGGCGACGGGAGCGGCCAGCTCGATATGACCCATGCGGTCGCGACGGACGCGCGCGAGGGTGACCTCGACGCCGCACTTCTCGCAGATGACGCCCTTGTACTTCATGCGCTTGTACTTGCCGCACAAGCACTCGTAATCCTTGATCGGGCCGAAGATGCGCGCACAGAACAAGCCGTCGCGCTCGGGCTTGAACGTCCGGTAGTTGATGGTCTCGGGCTTCTTGATCTCGCCGTACGACCAAGAAAGAATTTTCTCAGGGCTCGCGATCGAGATTTTGATCTGATCGAAGCTCTGCGGCTGGGCAGTTTGATTGAAGAGATTCATGACCTCTTGAGTCATCGCCGTCTCCTGGGTGGGAGGTGCCTGAATTGACAGCCTCGCCGGAAATTACATGCGGCCGCGGCATGAGAGCCGCGGCCTTGGTCGTTTCATGGGCCGTGCCGGACGCCTTATTCGGCAGCCTCGGCCGGAGGCAGTTGCTCAGCCTCGTTGGCCGCGCGCTTGGAGCTGGTGAGCTCCACGTTCAATCCGAGGGAGCGCATTTCCTTCACGAGAACGTTGAAGCTCTCCGGGATGCCAGACTCGAACGTGTCGTCACCGCGCACGATGGCCTCGTAGACCTTGGTACGACCCGCCACGTCGTCCGACTTGACGGTGAGCATCTCCTGCAGCGTGTACGCCGCGCCATAAGCCTCGAGCGCCCACACCTCCATTTCGCCGAAGCGCTGACCGCCGAACTGGGCCTTGCCGCCCAGCGGCTGCTGGGTGACGAGGCTGTAGGGGCCGATGGAGCGAGCGTGGATCTTGTCGTCCACGAGGTGGTGCAGCTTCAGCATGTAGATGTAGCCCACAGTCACCTTACGGTCGAAGGGCTCACCCGTGCGGCCGTCATAGAGCGTGACCTGGCCAGAGGGATCGAAGCCTGCCTTCTGCAGCATGGCCTCGATGTCGGCTTCCTTGGCGCCGTCGAAGACCGGAGTTGCGAACGGCACGCCGCGGCGCACGTTCTGCCCCAGCTCCACAAGCTGCTCTTCAGATGCGTCCTCGATCTCCGGCATCTTGCCGTAGATCGATGTCAGCTGGTCGCGCAGCCCCTGGGCCTTGCCGTTACGCAGATAGGCGTCGACCGCCTGAGCGACCTGTCGGCCGAGGCCGGCAGCGGCCCAACCCAGGTGGGTCTCCAAGATCTGGCCGACGTTCATGCGGCTCGGCACGCCGAGCGGGTTCAGCACGATATCGGCGTGCGTCCCGTCTTCCAGGAATGGCATGTCCTCGATGGGAACGATGCGCGACACGACACCCTTGTTGCCGTGGCGGCCCGCCATCTTGTCGCCAGGCTGGATCTTGCGCTTCACCGCCACGAAGACCTTGACCATCTTCATGACGCCGGGCGGAAGCTCGTCGCCACGCTGCAGCTTCTCGACCTTGTCGAGGAAGCGCTGCTCGAGACGCTTCTTCGACTCGTCGTACTGCTTCTGCATGGCCTCGATCTCGGTCATGCGAGCGTCGTCAGCCACGGCGAATTGCCACCACTGGGACCGCGGATACTCATTGAGCAGCTCGCGGGACAGGGCGCTGTCCTTCCTGAAACCCTTGGGACCTGCCACACCGGTCTGACCCGAGAGGATCTCGGCCAGACGCGCGTAGGTGTTGCGGTCCAGGATCGCCTGCTCGTCGTCGCGGTCCTTGGCCAAGCGCTCGATTTCTTCGCGCTCGATGGCCTGGGCACGCTCGTCCTTGTCGACGCCGTGACGGTTGAAGACGCGGACCTCCACGATGGTGCCCGTTACGCCCGGAGGCACGCGGAGCGACGTGTCGCGAACGTCAGAGGCCTTCTCGCCGAAGATGGCGCGCAGAAGCTTTTCTTCCGGCGTCATCGGGCTTTCGCCCTTCGGCGTGATCTTGCCGACGAGGATGTCGCCCGCATGGACCTCGGCGCCGATATACACGATGCCGGCTTCATCGAGGTTCTTCAGCGCCTCTTCCGACACGTTCGGAATATCGCGCGTGATTTCCTCAGGCCCCAGCTTCGTGTCGCGGGCCATCACCTCGAATTCCTCGATATGGATCGAGGTGAAGACGTCGTCCTTCACGATCCGCTCGGAGAGCAGGATCGAGTCTTCGAAGTTATAGCCGTTCCACGGCATGAACGCGACGAGCACGTTCCGGCCGAGTGCGAGCTCACCGAACTCCGTGGAAGGACCGTCAGCGATGATGTCGCCCTTCCCCACCACGTCACCGGCGCGAACCAGCGGCTTCTGCGTGATGCAGGTCGACTGGTTGGAGCGCTGGAACTTCTGCAGGCGGTAGATGTCGACGCCCGGACGGGTCGGATCGGTCTCGCCCGTGGCGCGGATAACGATACGAGTCGCATCCACCTGATCCACTACGCCAGCCCGACGTGCCGCGATGGCGGCGCCGGAATCACGGGCCACGATGGCCTCCATGCCGGTGCCGACGAACGGAGCGTCCGCCTGCACGAGGGGCACAGCCTGACGCTGCATGTTCGAACCCATGAGCGCGCGGTTCGCGTCGTCGTTCTCGAGGAACGGGATGAGCGCGGCCGCGACCGACACGAGCTGCTTCGGCGACACCTCCATGAGGTCGACGCGATCAGGCGCCACGACGATCACTTCACCCGCGCGACGGCAGATGACGAGTTCGTCGGTGAGCGTACCGGCCTTATCGAGAACGGCGTTGGCCTGGGCGATGTTGTACTTCGCCTCTTCCATGGCCGAGAGGTACACGACCTCGTCGGTGACCTTGCTGTCGCGCACGCGACGGAACGGCGTCTCGATGAAGCCGTACTTGTTGACGCGGGCGAAGGTCGCGAGCGAGTTGATCAGACCGATATTCGGTCCTTCCGGCGTCTCGATGGGGCAGATGCGGCCGTAATGCGTCGGGTGCACGTCGCGCACCTCGAAGCCGGCGCGCTCGCGGGTCAAGCCGCCCGGTCCAAGAGCCGAGAGACGGCGCTTGTGGGTAACCTCCGAGAGCGGGTTCGTCTGATCCATGAACTGCGACAGCTGGGACGAGCCGAAGAACTCGCGCACCGCGGCCGCTGCGGGCTTCGCGTTGATGAGGTCCTGCGGCATGACCGTGTCGATATCGACGGAGGACATGCGCTCCTTGATGGCACGCTCCATGCGCAGGAGGCCCAGGCGATACTGGTTCTCCATGAGCTCGCCCACCGAACGGACCCGGCGGTTGCCGAGATGGTCGATGTCGTCGATTTCGCCCTTGCCGTCGCGCAGGTCCACCAGGGCCTTCGACACGGCGAGGATATCCTCGCGGCGAAGAGTGCGAACCGTGTCCTCGGCGTCGAGGTCGAGGCGCATGTTCATCTTCACGCGGCCGACGGCCGAGAGGTCGTAGCGCTCGGGATCGAAGAAGAGCGAGTTGAACATCGCCTCTGCGGTCTCGAGGATCGGAGGCTCACCCGGACGCATGACGCGGTAGATGTCGAACAGGGCGTCCTCGCGGGACGAAGCCTTGTCGATGGCGAGCGTATTGCGGATGTAGGGCCCGACATTGACGTGATCGATGTCGAGAACCGGGATCTCGTCGAGACCGGCATCTTCCAAGCCCTTGAGGAGCTTTTCGGTGATCTCGTCACCGGCTTCCGCGTAGATCTCGCCCGTGTTGGCGTTGACCAGATCCTCGGCAATGTACTGGCCGTACAGGTCCTCGTCCGTCGCGCGCAGGGCCTTGAGGCCCTTCTCGGCGAGCTGGCGGGCGGCGCGAACGGTCAGCTTCTTGCCGGCTTCCAGGACGACCTCGCCGGAATCGGCGTCGATCAGGTCCGCGGTCGCCTTGAAGCCCTTCATGCGCTCGGCGTCGAACGGCACGCGCCAGCCATCCTTCGCCTTGGTGTAGGCGATGTGGTTGTAGAACGTGTTGAGGATCTCCTCGCCGTCCAGGCCCAGCGCGTACAGCAGCGACGTCACCGGGAGCTTACGCTTCCGGTCGATACGGGCATAGACGATGTCCTTGGCGTCGAACTCGATGTCGAGCCAGGAGCCGCGATAGGGGATGATGCGCGCGGCGAACAGGAGCTTGCCCGACGAGTGGGTCTTGCCCTTGTCGTGATCGAAGAACACGCCCGGCGAACGGTGCATCTGGGAGACGATGACGCGCTCGGTGCCGTTCACGATGAAGGTGCCGTTGTCGGTCATGAGCGGCATGTCGCCCATGTAGACGTCCTGCTCCTTGATGTCCTTCACCGACTTGGCGCCGGTGTCCGGATCCACATCGAACACGATCAGGCGGAGAGTGACCTTGAGCGGGGCCGCAAAGGTGATGCCGCGCTGCCGGCACTCGTCCACGTCGTATTTGGGCTGCTCGAAGGTGTAGCGGACGAATTCGAGCAAGGCGGTGTTCGAAAAGTCCGAAATCGGGAAAACCGACTTGAAGACGGCTTGCAAGCCCTCTTCCGCCCGGCCGCCTTTCGGTTCATCGACCATCAGGAACTGGTCGTAGGATGCCTTCTGAACCTCGATGAGGTTCGGCATCTCCGCCACTTCCTGAATTTTCCCGAAGAACTTACGAATGCGCTTCCGGCCGATCAGTGTATTGGCCATCTGGACCTCATTCCTCATACCACAGCTGATCCAGCCGCCGTTCCGCCGGAGGCTGGATCAGCTGTCCGGCAACATCTGCCGGATTACCGAACCTGGGCTTCATCGAACCCGACTTGGTCATCCTGGAGGCGCTGGCGCCTTGGACGACACAACGGCCCCAAGCCAAAAAGCCTGGGACCGCTGGTTTTCAGAACCCTCGTTTTCGACGCGAGGGCTGATTTTGCAACCGTATGGCCGCGAAAATCACTTAAGCTCGACCTTGGCGCCGACCTTCTCGAGGGTCGCCTTGATCTTCTCGGCTTCGTCCTTGGCAACGCCTTCCTTGACAGGCTTCGGCGCACCTTCGACGAGGTCCTTAGCTTCCTTGAGGCCGAGGCCCGTGATCGCACGGACTTCCTTGATGACCTCGATCTTCTTGTCGCCGGCGCCGGCGAGGACGACCGTGAACTCGGTCTGCTCTTCGGCAGCCGGAGCAGCAGCGCCCGGAGCAGCGGCAACAGCCACCGCAGCGGCGGCGGACACGCCCCACTTCTCTTCGAGCATCTTCGAGAGCTCGGCGGCCTCGAGAACGGTCAGCGACGACAGATCGTCGACGAGCTTGGCAAGATCAGCCATGTTTAGTTCCTTAGGTATGGTTCGAACGGTTGATAGTTGAGGTTACGGCCTCACGCCGCTTCGCCTGTCTTGGCATAGGCCCCGAACACGCGGGCGAGCTTCGCCGCCGGCGCAGTGCTGAGCTGTGCGATCTTGGTAGCCGGAGCCTGGATAAGGCCGACCAGCTTGGCGCGCAGTTCATCAAGGGACGGAAGGGTGGCAAGCGCCTTCACTCCGTCCACGTTCAGGGAAGTCGCGCCCATGGCTCCGCCAAGTATAACGAGCTTGTCGTTGGTCTTGGAGAAATCGACTGCGACCTTTGCCGCCGCGACCGGATCGCTCGAATACGCAATCAGGGTGGGCCCCTTCATGAGATTCGAGATGGACGCGACGTCTGTGCCTTCGAGAGCGATCTTGGCGAGGCGGTTCTTCGCGACCTTCACGGTGGCGCCAGCCTGCTTCATCTGCGAGCGCAGCTTCTGCATGTCGGCGACCGTGAGGCCAGCATAGTGGGCCACGACGACGACGGACGTATCGCTGAATACGCCGTTGAGCGTCGAGACGAGCTCGCTTTTTGCTGCTCTATCCACTGGGCTCTCTCCGGTTGGCGGAAATAATTCCGCCGGTTGCACTTGTCGCTCAAGGCCCTGGGCTGCGCCGGGGCGTCTCAAGCGACGCTCTCGCAAGCCCTGTCCCCCGGATGCCATGGAGCGGGTCCATGAAAACATTCGGGCGAGATGGTTCGAACCGATACCCGGTGTCCGCGTTGACGGACGTGAATTCGGCTTCCCCGTCTATGCAGGCCCTCACGAATTAAGCTGGACGAGCCAGCGCCTGCAGTCTTGGACAGGACATAGCCGGAAAACGCCAAAGGTTTCCCTCTGGCCTTCCGGCCTGTCACCGTCCCGTTTCCGGGACGGATTCGTTGCCAACAACTCCGCTACTCTAGACAGTAGCTCCTGCTGAGGGCGCTTTTAGTGAATCTAGAATGGGTTCCATAAGCCCTTTTCCATCAAATGCCAAGAGGCATTTGCATGGCGGGATTGTGGAGGGATTGTGGGCTGGATACCTGATATGGGGGCCAGGCTTGGCTGTTCAAGAGCCCGAGCTGGAGCCGTTTTTCGGCTCTTCGCCCTCGACTCTGGGGAGCACTCTCCGTGGAAACCACTGAGTGTCATTCTGCCTGAGAGAGCCGGGACAAGCGTGTAGATTGCGCAAAACGGCGTCAGACCCTCGGTTATCATATTCCCGATGGCACCGAGGTCCGAAGTCCCAGATTTTTCCCAGCCAAAGCTTCTCCAGCTAAGGATAGGGACAACGAATTAGAGTTTCAAATCCGGCAAAAAGAAAAGACCCGGCACATGTGCCGGGTCTTTTTGAATATTTAACGCTGACTTAGCCGTTCAGAACGGATGACGGATCCACCTTCACGCCCGGGCCCATCGTCGAGGAGATCGCGACGCGCTGGACGTAGGTGCCCTTGGCGCCCGACGGCTTGGCCTTGGAGACCGCGTCGGCGAAAGCCTTGATGTTCTCGATCAGCTTGCCCTCGTCGAAGGAGGCCTTGCCGATACCGGCATGAACGATACCGGCCTTCTCGACGCGGAACTCCACCGCGCCGCCCTTGGCGGCCTCGACGGCGCTCTTCACGTCCATGGTCACGGTGCCGACCTTCGGGTTCGGCATCATGCCGCGCGGGCCGAGCACCTTACCGAGACGGCCGACCAGCGGCATCATGTCCGGAGTGGCGATGCAGCGGTCGAAGTCGATCGTGCCGCCGTTGACGGTCTCGAACAGCTCCTCGGCACCGACGATGTCGGCACCGGCCGCCTTGGCCTCGTCGGCCTTGGCGCCGCGGGCGAACACGGCAACGCGCACCGTCCGGCCGGAGCCGTTGGGCAGGTTGCAGACGCCGCGAACCATCTGGTCGGCGTGGCGGGGATCGACGCCGAGGTTCATGGAAACCTCGATCGTCTCGTCGAACTTGGCCTTGGCGCGCTCCTTGACGAGCTTCACGGCGTCCTGGATGCCGTAGAGCTTGACGGTGTCGACACCTTCGCGAGCGGCGCGGATGCGCTTACCTTCTTTGATAGCCATCGTGCCTCTCCTTACGCCACTTCCATGCCCATCGACCGGGCGGAGCCGGCGATCATAGCCATGGCGGATTCGACGCTGTCGCAGTTGAGATCGGCCATCTTCTTCTCGGCGATCTCGCGGATCTGGTCTTGGGTCACCTTACCGACCGTGTTGCCCTTGCCAGGAGTCTGGGACCCCTTGTCGAGCTTGGCGGCCTTCTTGAGGAAGAAGGAGACCGGGGGCTGCTTCATCTCGAAGGTGAAGGAACGGTCCTGATACGCGGTGATGATCACCGGGATCGGGGTGCCCTTTTCCATCTGCGCGGTCTTCGCATTGAAGGCCTTGCAGAATTCCATGATGTTCAGACCGCGCTGACCGAGAGCGGGGCCGATCGGCGGCGACGGATTGGCGGCGCCGGCGGGGACCTGGAGCTTGACGTAGCCCGAGATTTTCTTAGCCATGTGGCTGCTTCCCTATAAACCATCCCTCCGGAGCCGGCCGGACGGAGTGGCGGTTGCAGATCGCGGTGCGGCCCCTTGAAGGCCCGGCTGGCAACCGGGCAGGCCTCCCGCGGGTGAGAGCGAGCGGTGACTGGCGAAGGGCGAATGGGGCGTTAGCCCGCCATTCGCCGCTCACCCTTCGCCACTCGCCGACGATCAGACCTTATCGACCTGAGCGTATTCGAGTTCGACCGGCGTGGCGCGGCCGAAGATGGACACCGCCACCTTGAGGCGGGCCCGGGACTCGTCGACTTCCTCGACGACGCCGTTGAACGAGGCGAACGGGCCGTCCGAGACGCGCACCTGCTCGCCGATCTCGAAGCTGACGGAGGGCTTCGGGCGGTCGACGCCCTCGGCCACCTGGCCCTTGATCCGCTCCGCTTCGCGGTCCGGGATCGGGACCGGCTTGGACTTGTCGGCGCCCAGGAAGCCCGTCACCTTCGGGGTGTTCTTGATGAGGTGGTAGACCTCGTCGGTGAGGTCGCACTTCACGAGCACATAGCCCGGGAAGAACTTGCGCTCCGCATCGACCTTGCGGCCGCGGCGCACTTCGACGACCTTCTCGGTCGGCACCATGACCTCTTCGAACTTGTCCTCAAGGCCACGCTGTGCGGCCTGGTCCTTGATGGACTGAGCGACCTTGTTCTCGAAATTCGAGTAAGCGTGGACGATGTACCAGCGCTTCGTCATCGTATCCGCTCCTAACCGCCAGCGCCGAGGATCATGCGAACGCCCCAGCCGATCACCTGATCGACCACCAGGAAGAACACGCTCGCCACCACCACCATCAGAAACACCATGGCGGTCGTGATCATCGTTTCCTTGCGCGTCGGCCAGGTGACCTTGGCGGCCTCCGAGCGGACCTGCTGTATAAAGTCAAACGGGTTCGTCTTCGCCATTTCGCTCCGTCCGGGCCTGGGCCTCGGAACGTCCTCTGGTGGGCTCCATATGGCCCAAATTGAAGGGGCGCGAAGCCGTTTCGAGCTTCGCGCCACCGATCGAATGTCTTCGATTTCGGGCGCCTCTATAAACCAAGGCGCCGCCTTTGTCGATCCGCTGGCAGGAGTGGAGGGACTCGAACCCCCAACCCCCGGTTTTGGAGACCGGTGCTCTAGCCGATTGAGCTACACTCCTCCGGCGGATCACAGGGGGCGCATGCCGCCCCCTGGAACCTATTAATCCACGACGGCGGCGACGACGCCGGCGCCGACGGTACGGCCGCCTTCCCGGATGGCAAAGCGCAGCTTCTCTTCCATCGCGATCGGCGCAATCAGCGTCACGTCCATCGAGATGTTGTCGCCCGGCATCACCATCTCGGTGCCCTCAGGCAACGTCACAACACCCGTCACGTCCGTCGTCCGGAAGTAGAACTGAGGACGGTAGTTCGTGAAGAACGGCGTATGACGCCCGCCCTCTTCCTTCGTCAGGATGTACGCCTCGGCCTTGAACTTCGTGTGCGGCTTGATCGAGCCCGGCTTGCACAGAACCTGTCCGCGCTCCACGTCCTCGCGCTTCGTGCCACGCAGCAGAACGCCCACGTTGTCGCCCGCCTGGCCCTGGTCGAGCAGCTTGCGGAACATCTCAACGCCCGTCACCGTGGTCTTCACCGTCGGCTTCAGGCCCACGATCTCCACTTCCTCGCCAACCTTGACAATGCCGCGCTCAACACGACCCGTCACCACCGTGCCACGGCCCGAGATCGAGAACACGTCCTCGATCGGCATCAGGAACGGCTGGTCCACCGGACGCTCCGGCTGCGGGATGTAGGCGTCCACCTCGTCCATCAGCTTGAGAACCGCATCGCGGCCGATCTCAGGCGAACGGTCCTCCAGAGCGCAAAGAGCCGAGCCCTTCACGATCGGGATGTCGTCGCCCGGGAAGTCGTACTTCGACAGCAGTTCGCGGACTTCCAGCTCCACCAGGTCGAGAAGCTCGGCGTCGTCGACCATGTCGACCTTGTTCATGAACACCACCAGAGCCGGAACACCGACCTGGCGCGCCAGAAGGATGTGCTCGCGGGTCTGCGGCATCGGGCCGTCGGCCGAGGACACCACCAGGATCGCGCCGTCCATCTGCGCCGCGCCCGTGATCATGTTCTTCACATAATCCGCGTGCCCGGGGCAGTCGACGTGGGCGTAGTGGCGGTTGGGCGTCTCGTACTCCACGTGAGCCGTCGAGATCGTGATGCCGCGCGCCTTCTCTTCCGGCGCCTTGTCGATCTGGTCGTACGCCGTAAACTGCGCCCCGCCCTTCTCCGCCAGAACCTTCGTGATCGCTGCCGTCAGCGACGTCTTGCCGTGGTCAACGTGACCAATCGTGCCAATGTTGCAGTGCGGCTTGTTCCGCTCAAACTTTTCCTTCGCCATTGATTTCTACCTTACAGAGGCCAGGAACGAAAAAACTCAGGGCGTCCCGATATTGCGGTTATGCTCTTTGCGCAAGAGCCAATTTCGAAATCGGTCCATGAAGGGCTGAAGAAGCCATCCGTCTGAGACCGCCCGGGCCGAATGAGGACGCCGACGCGCCCCGCCTGCGCCTAATGAGGGGATCAACCCGGCAAATTGCAAGATCGCCCCACGGGCCGCCGGCCGCCCGGCAGGAAGCGGAACTCCAGCCGCTACCGATCACATTCCTTGCGAATCAAGAAATTCTGCGAGGGGGGCTTAGCTGGATTGGGCAGGATTTGAAGGAAGGGCCGTTGGAGCGGGTGAAGGGAATCGAACCCTCGTATTCAGCTTGGAAGGCTGCTGCTCTACCATTGAGCTACACCCGCTCGAACGCCAATCCTAACATAGTGGGCGTTGGGTGGTGGGGGAAGTAGGACTCGAACCTACGAAGGCGTAGCCAGCGGATTTACAGTCCGCCCCCTTTGCCGCTCGGGACATTCCCCCATGAGCCAACCGTAACGCACAGCGCCAGGGCCGTTCACCCGACCAGCGAACCGAAGCCCGCCAGCCGTGGGCGCCCTTATGGTGACCTGCTCGAACGGTGTCAACCGTCAAAACCAACATCGTGCCGAGACTTTTGCCATGGCTGTGATATGCGCACCGGACATCAGTGCAGAGATTCGACCATGAGCGAGCGCCCCTACTCCCGGAAACCCCGGTTCGGCCGACCCTCCGGGCGCCCTGCCGGCAAGGGAGGCCGCCGCGACGCCGGTCCCCGGCGCCAGCATGACCCGGACGGACCGACGATTCTCTACGGCTGGCATCCGGTGGCCGAAGCTTTACGCAACGGCAAGCGCAAGCTGCACCGCCTCCTGGCCACGGAAAACTCCCTGCGCCGCCTCGAGGAAGAACTGGGAGTCCCGCTGCCGCTTCAGCCCGAGATCGTCCGGCCGGACGAGATCAACCGTCTCGTCGAGCCCGATGCGGTCCACCAGGGTCTCTACCTGGAAGCCGATCCCCTCGTCTCGCCCACCCTCGATACCCTCAGCGGCGAGCGCGTGGTTCTGGCCCTCGACCAGATCACGGACCCGCACAATGTGGGCGCCATCGTGCGCAGCGCCGCGGCCTTCGACGTGGAGGCGATCATCACAACAGCCCGGCACAGCCCGGCCGCCACGGGCGTGCTCGCTAAATCCGCCTCGGGGGGCCTCGAGCACGTGCCGTTCCTCGTCGTGCGTAACCTCGGGGATGCCCTTACGACCCTGGGAGAGCGCGGATTCCAACGGATCGGCCTCGACTCGGATGGGGACGGGCAGATCGACGAAATGACCCTCAGAGCTCCCGTCGTGCTGGTTCTCGGGTCCGAGGGCAAGGGCCTGCGCCAGCGGACCCGGGATTGCTGCGACACCGTCGGCCGTCTCGACATGCCCGGAGCCATCAAGAGCCTCAACGTATCGAACGCCGCCGCCATCGCCCTCTATGCGGTCACCCGGGGCCTGCAGCGCGGCGGCGCTTAAGCAATCGAGCTGCAGCTAAAGTATATGCTGCCTGTGAATTGTACGAAGAGAAGCACCTAACCTTAGACTGAAGTCGCAAATACGAATTGGGAATTGTATAGAAACCGTCCGGCGTTAGCTTTCCCGACGATGAAGTTTGTCCGCTGCGCGTCCGGCCGTTTGGCCCGAAGCGTTCAGCATCAAACCCTCAGAACCATACGACAAGGCCCGGAAAACCGGGCCGATGGTGAACTTCAGAAGGGAATTGCTCATGGCGACAGTTACAGCCAGTCCAGGGACGGCGGCCTCGCCCCGCCCCATGACCAAGGAGGAAAGGAAGGTCATTCTGGCCTCCTCCCTCGGCACGGTCTTCGAATGGTACGATTTTTATCTCTACGGCTCCTTGGCCACGATCATCGGAGCCCAGTTCTTCTCGGCCTTCGACGTCACGACCCGTAACGTCTTTGCCCTCCTGGCCTTCGCGGCCGGCTTCCTGGTCCGTCCCTTCGGCGCGATCTTCTTTGGGCGGATCGGCGACCTCGTCGGCCGCAAATACACCTTCCTCGTGACCATCCTGATCATGGGCTTCTCGACCTTCCTGGTCGGCCTGCTGCCGAGCTACAACCAGATCGGCTGGATCGCACCCGTCATCCTCATCGCCCTGCGCATGCTCCAGGGTCTCGCCCTGGGCGGCGAGTATGGCGGCGCGGCGGTCTACGTGGCCGAGCACGCACCCGTCGGACGCCGGGGTTTCTACACGAGCTTCATCCAGATCACGGCGACCGTGGGCCTTCTGCTTTCCCTCGTCGTGATCCTCGTGCTGCGCACGTGGATGGGCGAGCAAGGCTTCCAGACCGGTGAGGGCTGGCCCATCGCCGGCTGGCGCATTCCGTTCCTGCTTTCGGTGCTGCTGCTCGCCATCTCGGTCTGGATTCGTCTCCAGATGAACGAATCGCCTGCCTTCAAGAAGATGAAGGAGGAAGGGACCCAGTCGAAGGCTCCGCTGAAGGAAGCATTCGGTCATTGGCCGAACATGAAGATGGTGCTCATCGCCTTGGTCGGCCTCGCCATCGGTCAGGCCGTGGTGTGGTACACGGGCCAGTTCTACGCCCTGTTCTTCCTCCAGAGCATCCTCAAGGTCGACCTGCTGACCTCGAACGTGCTGATCGCCTACTCGCTGATCATCGGCACCGGCGGCTTCGTGTTCTTCGGCGCCCTGTCCGACAAGATCGGCCGTAAGCCGGTGATTCTCGGCGGCTGCCTGATCGCCGCGATCACCTACTTCCCGCTCTTCCATGCCCTCACCGGCGTGGTCAGCCCGCGCCTGGAACAGGCGCTGGAAACGGTGAAGGTCCAGGTCGTGGCCGATCCCGCCACCTGCGGCTCGGTGTTCGACCCGGTCGGCATCCGTACCTTCACGGCTCCCTGCGACGTGGCCCGCGTGGCTCTTGCCCGCTCGGCCGTGAAGTACGAGTTGGTCCCCGGTGCCGCCGGTACGCCCACGAAGGTTACCTTCAACGGCACCGAGGCGCCCGTAGCTCCGGCCATTCCGGCCAACATCACAGCCTTCACCGAGGCTGCGTCCGTGGCGGGCTATCCGAAAGCTGGCGATCCGAGCATCGTGAAGGTCAGCGGGTTCTTCGCTGCCTTGGGCAACGCGCAGGCGCTCAAGGCCATCGGCATCCTCACCATCCTGGTGATCTACGTCACGATGGTCTACGGCCCGATCGCGGCGGCCCTGGTCGAATTCTTCCCGACCCGCATCCGCTATACCGCCATGTCCCTGCCCTACCATATCGCCAATGGCTGGTTCGGCGGCTTGCTGCCACCCACGGCCTTCGCCATGGTGGCCGCGACCGGCGATATCTATTATGGCCTGTGGTACCCGATCGTCATCGCCATGATCACCTTCGTGGTCGGCCTCCTGTTCGTGCCGGAGACCAAGGACCGTGACATCATGACCTTCGAGGGCACGGCTCGTCGCTGAGGCCCGCAAGACATGTAATGTCTGACGATGCGTCAAAATGGAAAGCCCCGCCACCGGCGGGGCTTTTCGCTTGGGCGACCTGGCTCTGGGCCGATCAATAGCAGGTGGTAACCTTGCGAACGATCCAGCCTTCGTCCTGCACCCAGAGCTTCTTGCGCGAGCGCTGGCAGTTCGAGGGAAGCTCGTCGGTGGTGATCGACGACGTCGTCTGTGGATCCTTGGCCGCCATCGCCTCTTGGGCCTGAGCAATGGCCTTGTGCTCGAGGCCATGGCCCGCGCGGGCCGGTTCGGCGAAGGCCATCAGACCGAAAGCGACCGCCAGGCCCGCGAGCGCCGCGAGGCCCGCCCGGATCGAATAAAATGTCACTGTAACCCCCTGGAATGTCCCGAGAAAATCAACGTCGGACGATAATTCCCGAGATCCCGCTTGGTTGCGGTGTTGAAGCGCACTTTATTTTGATGCTAAGGGGAACCTTCGTGCCGTTTCACACACAGCCCTTCGTGTCGCCGAGCTTGTGCTCGTTCACTCAGGGACGTGGGATGTCGCACACACATGATCGAATCCGGCTGGACACCTGTGGTTGCCGGATTTTGACCGAGCGAACATTTCCAACCGAATGTTCGATCAGCCGGCGTAGCACAGCGGTAGTGCAGCGGTTTTGTAAACCGAAGGTCGGGAGTTCGATCCTCTCCGCCGGCACCATATTCCATCCACCGAGTGCCGTGTCCGGGCACGACAGACGCCCTCCAATGTCTCCTAGCGGATCTGCTCCTTGCCCCAGTTCTCGCGGGTCGCCTGCTGTGACGCCTGCTTTTCGCTCTGGGTCAAACGGCGCTGGCGCTGTCCGAAGAAAAACACTGCAAGGCCGAGCAGGATCGGGCCTCCCACGATGACGAGCCCCCACAATAGACCTTCCATCTCGATACTCCTGTCGCATGACCGATCGACCGCATGGGTCTGCCTGAGGGGCTAACCGGCCTCGGATGGGGAGGTTCCAAAGAACGGCTACGAACGGGAGCGTTCTCCCGATGCCGTGTTCCCTGTTCAGGTTCGAGGCGCTAAAGCGGGATCGTTCGAGAGGGCAGCCATGCGTCACACCGTTAGCGACCCGACAGACGTCCGGATCGAGCCCTATCGCTCCGTCAGGGAACGCGACCTCGTCGGCCGGCAGGATCGCTTCATCGCCGAGGGCGAAGTGGTCCTGAGGGTCCTGCTCTCGCAATCCCGCTTCGAGGTCGAATCGCTGCTGATCGGCGAGAACCGGATCGATTCCCTGGCCGAGCTCCTCGCCGGAATCCCGGCCGAGATACCGGTCTACGTGGCAGGCCGGCCCGTAATGGACGCCATCGTGGGATTTCCGATCCATCGCGGGGTTCTGGCCCTCGGGCGGCGTGGCCCCGAGAAGGAGCCCGCTGACTTTCTGGCGCGACTGCCTCGCCGCGCTCTGGTCGTGGGTCTCGTGGGACTGGCCAATCACGACAATGTCGGCGGCATCTTCCGGAATGCGGCAGCCTTCGGTGCCGATGCCGTTCTGCTCGACGGCGAGAGCTGCGATCCCCTGTACCGCAAGGCGATTCGCGTCTCCGTCGGCGGGGCGCTAAGGGTGCCGTTCCTGAGGGTTCCGCACGCGACCGACATGGTTCGGCTCCTGAGGGAGGCCGGATTCGACGTGATCGCCCTCTCGCCCGCGGGCTCGCTCCGCCTGAGCGAGGTGCGCCGGGCGCCCCGGACGGCGGTTCTTCTCGGTGCGGAGGGACCCGGGCTGCCACAGGAGGTTCTCCAGGAGACGCGCACCGTCACCATCCCCATGAGCGGCGGCTTCGATTCGCTGAACGTTGCCACCACCAGCGGCATCGTCCTGCACCATCTTTCTCAGCCGGATGCGACCGAGTAAGGCCAAGCTCGCTCAATCGTGAAGCTTAGATCCCTTGAAGGGGCGGGCTTCACTTCTAGCATCCCGCCTGTTCGACCGGAGAGAACGCCCCATGTCCATGACACGCCGCTCGGTCCTCGCAGGCACAGCCCTCGCGATGGCGACCCCGTTTGGAGAATTCGCCTTGGCACAATCGACCCCCGCAACGTCCCAACCCTCCGGCATGGGCTCCCCGAGCGCCCAGGCGCCGGGCTTCTATCGCTACAAGGTGGGAGACATCGAAGTCACCGCCGTGAACGACGGTTTCGCGAAGCGGCCGCTTGAGGGCTTCATCAAGAATGCGGAGCTGGCCGCCGTGCAGAAGGCGGCCGCCGAGGCTTTCCTGCCCACGGACGCGCTCCCCATTACGTTCACTGGCCTCGTCCTGCGGCAGGGCGACCGCGTGACCGTGATCGATACGGGCAACGGCGAGTTCGGCAGCCCGACCTCCGGCAACTGGATGAAAAACTTCCGCGCAGCCGGCTTCGACCCGTCCCAGGTGACGAACGTGGTGATCAGCCATTTCCACGGCGACCACATCAACGGCCTGCGGGGCAAGGACGGCAACCCGACATTCCCCAAGGCGGAAATAGCGGTTCCGGAGGCCGAGTGGGCCTTCTGGATGGACGACGCCCGGATGAACCAGGCGCCCGAGGCCATGAAGGGCGCCTTCCAGTCCGTCCGACGGGTTTTCGGCCCCAACGCCGCCGACGTGAAGCGCTACGGGTGGGACAAGGAGGTAGTTCCGGGCCTGACCAGCGTCAACGCAGTCGGCCACACGCCGGGCCACACGGCCTATATGCTCTCGTCGGGCAATGGCAAGCTGATGATCATGTCGGACGTGACCAACCACCCGGCTCTCTTCGTCCGCAACCCCGACTGGGCCGCCATCTTCGACATGGACGCCGAACAGGCGCGCAAGACCCGTCATCGCATGCTCGACATGGCCGCGTCCGAACGGGCCCAGGTGGCCTTCTATCACGCACCCTTCCCGGCCACGGGCCACATCGCCAAGGACGGCAGCGGCTTCCAGTTCGTGCCAGTGCAGTGGATGCCGGTGATCTGAGCAGGCTCATCCTGCCGGACGGCAAGACTTGGCCGTCCGCAGGACGATGCCCTCAACTCCGGGGGCAGCCCTCCGGAGCCATTTCACGACACGCGACGGGCTGTTCCTCCAGGGCAGCCCGCCTCATCCCACCGTCGCTTCTGGAGCCAGCGTCGAGGCCGTGAGCCAAGCCAGGGTCCCGGAATCGGCCCCTGCCGGCTCGATGAACAGGATCACGGGCGTTTCGTAGGGGTGCTGCGCCTTGAGGGCCGCGTATACCTCCTCCTGGCGCGTCTTCACGGTCTTCAGGATGGCGACGACCTCCTGGCTCCGCTCCACGTGCCCTTTCCACATGTAGACCGACGCCATCCCGGGAAGCACGTTCAGGCAGGCGATGAGCTTCCGGCGGACCAAGTCCTCCCCGACCGAGAGCGCCGCATCGCTGTTGGGAAACGTCGTATAGACGAGAAGTGGGCGCTCCATGCTATGCCTCTGTCGTGTGCATCGCCCGGCCCGTGAGTCCCGCTCTCAGGCAGACGTGCGCCAGGGGTGACCGGGGCCGATCCGAAACTGGAGCCGTCTCCCGGATAGGGTTCGCTGACAAGGGTATCCGGGCATGGCTCGCCGTTTCAACCATGTGGCATTCATCGCCAGCCCGACGCCGGATGCGCAGAGCGCGCTCCAGGCGCTGACGGAGAGGTATCCCCATGTGGAGCCGGAGGCGGCCGACGTAATCGTGGCCCTCGGCGGCGACGGCCTGATGCTGCAGACCCTTCACCGATTCATGGGCTCCGCCAAGCCGATCTACGGCATGAACAAGGGCACGGTCGGGTTCCTGATGAACGAGTTCCAGGAGGACGCCCTGTTCGACCGGCTCGAGGAGGCCCATCGGAGCGTGGTCCACCCGCTGCTCATGGTGGCGTGGGACGTGAACGGCGAGACCCATACGGCCCGGGCCATCAACGACGTCTACATGCTCCGCCAGACGTACCAGGCCGCCAAGCTCCGGGTGAGCGTCGATTCGCGGGTGCGGCTGACCGAGCTCATCGCCGACGGCATCCTGATCGCGACCCCGGCGGGCTCGACCGCCTACAACCTCTCCGCCAACGGCCCGATCCTGCCCTTGAACGCCCCGCTCCTGGCCCTAACGCCGATCTCGGCCTTCCGGCCCCGCCGCTGGAGGGGCGCCCTGCTGCCGGACTACGCCCATATCCAGATCGAGGTGCTCGAGCCCGACAACCGCCCCGTCAGCGCGGTGGCGGACCATACGGAGTTCCGGCGGGTGTCGCGCATCCATGTTTCCATGGACCGCAGTATCGACCTCGTGCTGCTGCACGACCCCGGCCACAGTCTCGATGAGCGCATCCTGCGCGAACAATTCGGCTATTGATCAGCATACAAATAGGGAGGAACCGGCATGAACCCGGATCATGAAAAACATCCGCGCGGCGGCCTCTACTTCGAGGATTTCGAGATCGGCACGACCATCCGCCACCGCCTGACCCGAACGGTGACGCAGATGGACAACATGCTGTTCTCCAACATGACCCTGAACCCTCAGCCCCTCCACATCGACGCCCATTTCTGCGCCACCGAGACGGAATGGGGCAAGCCGCTCATGAACTCTCTGTTCACCCTCGGCCTGATGATCGGCATCTCGGTGAACGACACCACGGTGGGCACCACCATCGCCAATCTCGGCATGACGGACGTGACGTTCCCGGCGCCCCTGTTCGAAGGCGACACGATCAACGTCACCACTGAGATTCTGTCCAAACGGGAGTCGAAGTCCCGTCCCAACGCGGGGATCGTGGACTTCCGGCACCGAGCCTACAAGCAGGACGGCACCCTCGTGGCCGAGTGCCGCCGCCAAGCCTTCATGCTGAAGCGCAAGACCGAAGGAGCACAGGCCTGATGCGGTCCCTCCTGTTCGTACCCGGCGACAGCGCCCGAAAGCTGGAAAAGGGACTGTCGTCCGGCGCCGATGTTCTCCTCATCGACCTGGAGGATTCCGTGGCGTTGTCGGCCAAGGAGGAGGCCAGGCGCACGACCCTCGCCTTTCTCCAGTCGGCCATGCCGCAGGCCGATCGCCCCCGGCTCTTCGTGCGGGTCAACGGCCTGACCACGGGCCTGACCGATGCCGACCTCGACGGCGTCATGCCGGCGTCGCCTGACGGACTCGTCCTGCCGAAAACCGTCGGCGGGCCGGACGTCTCGCATCTTGGCGCCAAGATTGCCGTTCGCGAGGCCGAATACGGGCTCAAGGACGGCGGCACCCGCATCCTCGCCATCGCGACCGAGAACGCCCGCGGGGTGTTCGCGCTGGGCACATTCGCGGGCGCGAGCCACCGCCTGATGGGTATCACCTGGGGTGCCGAGGACCTGTCCGCCGATCTCGGAGCCGAGACCAACAGGCGGGAGGACGGCGCCTATGCCGACCCCTATCGGCTCGCCCGCTCGCTGACCCTCCTGGGCGCCGCCGCCGCCGAGGTGGACGCCATCGACTCGGTCTTCACCACTTTCCGCGACCTCGACGGTCTCGCGAGGGAATGCCGGGACGCGCGCCGGGACGGCTTCGTGGCCAAGATGGCGATCCATCCGGCGCAGGTGCCCGTCATCAACGACGCCTTCACGCCATCGAAGGAGGCTCTGGACCGGGCCCAGGCCGTGGTCGATGCCTTCAAGGCCAATCCCGGCGTGGGCGTGGTGGGGATCGAGGGCGAGATGCTGGACCGGCCGCATCTGACGCGCGCGGAGCGATTGCTGGCACGGGCCGAAAAGCGTTGAAGGCGGGTTGCCGCCTCACCTTCCCCTGGAGGGGGGAAGGTCGTCGCGCAAGCGGCGGGATGGAATGGGACACGCGACCTTACCAAACGGGGTGATTCTACCCCACCTCGGCCTTCGGCCGATCCTCCCCCTCGAGGGGAGGATCGGCCAGTCGCTAGAAATCCGCCTACGTCCCCGGCCGCCGGATCGAGAACTTGGTCTCCGCCGTCGAGACGAAATAATCCCGGTAGCCGGCGCGGGCGATGGGCTGCATGGCGGCCGTATCCACGAGGCCGTTCACGATGAAGCGGTCGTCGATGTAGATGCCCACCACCTGGCCGACCACGAGCCAATAGGCCGGGTCCCCGCCATCCAGCGGCGTCAGCGGCACGGTCTGGAGCCACTTGCATTCCAGTGCCGCGGGAGCCTCGGCCACGCGGGGCGGCTTCACGAGAGTCGACGGGGCGGCCGTCAGGCCTGCGTGGATCATCTCGTTGGCGCCTCGGGGCAGGACGGCCGAGGTGGCGTTCATCTGGTCCCTGAGGTCCCAGGTGGCGAGGTTGCAGACGAATTCCTTCGTCTCCTCGATGAAGGTCACCGCGTCCTTCCGGCCGCCGGACGAGAAAGCCACCATGTGGGGATTGTCCGACACGGCGTTGAAGAACGAATAGGGCGAGAGGTTGATCTCGCCCTTGGCGCTCAGGGCCGTGATCCAGCCGATCGGCCGTGGGGTCACGATGGCCTTGAAGGGATCGTGCGGCAGGCCGTGATCGTTGATCGTCGCGTCGTAGAACATAGCTCAGAACCGGGTGACGATGGTGGCGAGATCCGGTCGGGCCCGGTCCGTAGGCGTCTCCCGAGGCACGCCCACATGGATGAAGCCCGCCAGCCGCTCGCCGGGGTTCAGGCCCAGGGCGTCGAGGACGCGGCGGTCGAATGCTGCCCACCCGGTCAGCCAGATCGCCCCGAAGCCCATCGCCGCGGCGGCGTTGAGGAGGTTCATGCAGACCGCGCCCGCCGACAGGACCTGCTCCCAGTCCGGGATCTTGGCGTGAGGCACCACGTTCGACACCACCGCCACCACCACGGGCGCATGGGTGTAGCGATCGAGCTCAGTCTTGACCTTCTCCGGATCCACGCCAGGATTGTCGGCCTGGAAGGCGGCTGCGGCGATCTCGCCCAGACGGGCGCGGGCCTCGCCCTCGATCACGATGAACCGCCAGGGCACCAGCTTGCCGTGGTCCGGGACCCGGGCGGCGACCGTCAGGAGGGTGTCGAGCTGTTCGGGGGTCGGACCGGGTCCGCCCAGCCATTTGGGCGGCACGGAGCGGCGCTGCTGCAGGCGGTCGAGGCTTTCGTTCATCGGGCTTTCATCCGGGTCGAATTAGTGTGAAGATGGAAGGAGAGAGCGGCTGGCATGGGCCTGCCCGGAGGGGCATCGTCATGCTGTCGCCGTCTTTCTGCGTTTGAGGGACCGCCGAGTTCCTAAGAAACCCGCTGCGACAATAACCAAGAGCAGCGACTGTATAGGGGGAGCGTGCTGGCCCGCCAAGCCGGTATTCGGTCCTGAGGAAGACAGGTCGACCGGCCCGCCCGTCACGGTGGCGTCCGGCCATCGTCCTGCGCCCCCTGCAGTCCCGATCCGACCCCGCTCCCCACGAGGCCGACGCCAGATCGGCCCGGTGAGCCGGCTGGGCATCACGAACGACGATGATGAGCACATCCATTTCCGGAGCCTTCGAGCCCTCCCGTTCCGTCTGGACGAGCCGCCAGACCGTCACGGCGCTGCTGCTCATCCTCGCCCTCTGGGCCGTGGCGGCCGCCGTGTGGCCGCTGACGGGCGCCGTCGTGCCCTGGGATTCCAAGAACCAGTTCTACCCGACCCTGCGGTATCTGGGGGCTGCCCTGAAGAACGGCGAGATGCCGCTCTGGAACCCGTATCATTTCAGCGGACATCCCTCGGCGGCCGACCCGCAATCGCTCCTGTTCACCCCCACGATGATGCTCTTCGGCTGGCTCGTCCCCGAGCCGTCCATGCAAGCCTTCGACGTGGTGATCTTTGCCCATTTCCTGCCTGGCGCGCTGGCCTTCGTGCCGCTGTTCCGCCGCCGGGGCTGGCATCCGGCGGGCGCGGTGATCGCGGCGCTGATCTTCATGCTCGGCGGCTCGGCCACGGCCCGCCTCCAGCACACGGGCATGATCCTGAGCTACGGGTTCTTCCCGCTGGCCCTGCTGCTCCTGGAGGAGGCGCTCGACCGTCGGTCCTATCTGTTCGGCATCCTGTTCGCCGGCGTGGCCGCCATGATGGTGATCGGGCGCGACCAGGTCGCCTTCCTGTGCGCCCTGACCCTCATCGCCGTGGCTTTGCAGCGGATCTGCGCGGCGAATGCGCCCCTCGCCTACCTGAGGTCCCGGCTTGGGATCCTGCTCGCGATGGGGTTCGTCGGCGCGGCTCTCCTGGCGGTGCCGGTCATCCTGACCCTGCAATTCCTCAGCACCTCCACCCGGCCCTCCTTCGGGTACGGCGTTGCGGCCATGGGGTCCCTGCCCCCGGAAAGCCTCGCGACGATCCTGTTCGGCAACATCTTCGGCTCGCTTCGCTGGACCTACGATTACTGGGGTCCCGACTGGCACAGCGTCACGGAAGGCACCTGGACCGACCGGGCGACCAACTATCTCTTCGCCGGCACGATTCCGGCCCTCCTGATCCTGTGGCACGGCATTGCGGGCGGACGCCTCCTGGCGCGGGAGTTTCGGTTCTTCCTGGTCTTCGGCCTCGTGGTCCTGCTCTACGCTCTGGGCCGCTACACGCCGGGCTTCGGCTTGGTCTTCGACTACGTTCCAGGCGTCGATCTCTACCGTCGCCCTGCGGATGCGACGTTCCTGATCAACATTTTCCTGGCTTTCGCGGCAGGCTATCTCGTGCACCGCTACGCCACCGACGGACTTCCCCGTTGGAGCCCGGGGCGCCTGCCGGCCGTTCGCTTCGCCTTGCCGGCCTTGGCCGTGATCCTCGCGGCCGCCGCCCTCGCCGGCGCCCTCGCCTTCGCGGCCAAGGCCGGCCAAATGGCTCCCGCCTTGCAGGAGGTCGGGATCGGACTGGTCTTGGCCGCCGCCGCCCTGGTTCTGATGGCGCGTTTCGGCTCCTCTTCCCGCTGGCGCACCGCCGCCGCGCTCGTGCTGGCCGTCGTGACGGGCGGCGAGTTGATCGGCCGCCATGCGGCCTCCGCCCTCAACGCCGAGCCCAAGGAGCGCTACGCCGTCTTCGAACAGCTTCCGCCGGAGCAGTTGCAGGGCTTGGCGGTCCTCAAGGCCGAGCTCGCCAAGCGGCATGCGGACGGCGAGTATCCCCGGGTCGAGATCCTCGGCATGCGCGGTCCCTGGCAGAACGCTTCCATGGTTTTCGGCATCGAGGACATCATCGGCTACAATCCGTTGAGGCTCGCCGATTACGAGCGCGCGGTCGGGCCGGGCGAAAACGCCGAGGACCCCAACCTGCGCACCTTCCCGGCCACCTTCCGGGGCTATCAGTGCCGCCTCGCGAGCCTGCTGGGCCTGGAATATCTGGTTCTCGACCGCCCGATCCAGAAGCTGCCGCGCCATTTCCCGCGCCTGTCAGGGGCGGAACCGCTCTACGGGTCCGGCCAGATGTGGGTCTACCGGCTGAACAGCGAGAGCCCCCGCGTTTACGTCGCCCAGAAGGTGACCCCGGTGGATTCCGAGGCCGCCCTCGATCAGCAGGAGCTGCCCGAGTTCGACCGCGCTTCGGAGGTCCTGGTCGATACGGACAGCATGAAGGCCCTTGGCGGCACCTATGCCGAGGCGCCCGTCGAAAAGGCTGCCAGCAAGGCCCGGATCGTGAAGTTCGAGCGCAACGCGCTGACCATCGAGGTCGAGACCGACCAGCCCGGCGTGCTGGTCCTGCACGACATCTTCTATCCGGGATGGGAAGCCACGGTGGACGGCGTTCGCCGCCCCATTTTGCGCGCAAATCTGCTGTTCAGAGGGGTCGAGGTCGGAAAGGGACGGCACGTGGTGCAGTTCGACTTCCGTCCCACGTCGCTGGAGAATCTCATTGCGGCCGCCACCGAACTCGTCGACAACGACGAGGAGCCGGTGAGGACCGTTGCGGCCGCGGCGCGTTGAGGCGCTTCGGCCCGAGGATGGTGGCAGTCAAGGTGAACAAGCTTTTCCCGATCACGACCCTGTTCGGCTTCCTGAGCGCGGGCGCCGCCCTGGCCCAGGGCGCCACGCCGTCCCTGGGGCCCACCCCTCCGCCGGTGGCGGGCGGGCAGGTCATCGTCAACACGGCGGCGGCCTTCGCCGAAAGCGGGAAACCCATCACGTCGGGCCTCGTCTGGCGGGTCTACGAGGACAAGGGCGATGTCACCCAGCCCCTCATCGTGGCGCGGTCGAGCAGCCCCACGGCGCGCTTCGCCCTGCCGTCCGGCAACTACATCATTCATGCGGCCTACGGGTTCGCGGGCGCGTCCAAGCGCATCAGTGCCCAGACGGGGACCCTCAACGAGCGGCTCACCATCAGTTCCGGCGCCCTCCGCCTCAAGGGTGCCGTGGGCGACTCACCCATTCCGGGTAACCAGCTCAGCTTTTCGGTCTATGTCCCCGTCGGTTCGAACTCCGAAGGAAGGATGATCCTGTCGGGCGGCCATGCCGGCGATATGATCCGCCTGCCCGAGGGCACATACCACGTGGTGTCCACCTACGGGGACGCGAACGCGATCATGCGGGCGGACCTGAAAGTGGAGACCGGACGCGTCACGGAAGCGACCCTGAACCACCGGGCCGCCACGGTCACCCTCAAACTCGTGGCCAGCGAGGGCGGCGAAGCCTTCGCCGGAACCGCCTTCAGTGTCCTGACCCCCGGCGGCGACGTGATCCGTGAGGCGATCGGCGCATTCCCGTCCGTCACCTTGGCGGAGGGCGACTACGTTCTCATCGCCCGCCACGACGGGAAGGTGCAGACCCGCGAGTTCAAGGTCGAAAGCGGCCTCAACCGGGATATCGAGATCATCGCCCAGAAATGAGGGCCGGGAGAGCCCGGCGGCGCAGGCTGCCGCCGAGCTCTCCGGTCACAGGTCAGGCCACGGTCCGCTCGACCACGTGATGGCCGTCGAGGGTCACATGGCCCCCGGGCTCCGACACCGCCTTCGCGGCGCGCCTGCGGTCGGGCGAGATCGCCTCGTCGGACAAAACCTTGAGGGCCTCCTCGAGGCTCATGGTCGTCTGGTCGGGGCTGCCCAGGCGCCGGATCGAGACGGTGCGCTCCGCGGCTTCCTTGCGGCCGACCACGAGCAGGACAGGCACCTTCACCAGCGAGTGCTCGCGGACCTTGTAGTTGATCTTCTCGTTGCGAAGATCGGCCTCGACGCGCAGGCCCGCCGCTTCCGCGGCCCGTATCACGTCCTGCGCGTAGGCGTCGCCGTCGGACGTGATGGTGGCCACAACGACCTGGGTCGGCGCGAGCCAGAGCGGGAAATGACCGGCGAAATGCTCGATCAGGATGCCCGTGAAGCGCTCCATGGAACCGCAGATGGCCCGGTGGACCATGCAAGGGGTCTTCTTCTGGCCGTCGGCGTCGACGTAGAAAGCCCCGAACCGCTCCGGCAGATTGAAATCCACCTGCGTGGTGCCGCACTGCCAGTCGCGCCCGATCGCGTCGCGCAGGACGTACTCGAATTTCGGCCCGTAGAAAGCGCCCTCGCCGGGATTGATCCCGGTCTTGATGCGTCCTCCGGACTGCTCCTCGATCTGCTTCAGGACGCGGGTCATCACCTCTTCGGCATGGTCCCACATCTCATCCGTGCCGACCCGCTTCTCGGGCCGGGTGGACAGCTTCACGACGATCTCCTCGAAGCCGAAATCCGCATAGGTCGAGAGGATCAGGTCGTTGATCTTCAGGCATTCGGACGCCAGCTGGTCCTCGGTGCAGAACACGTGCGCGTCGTCCTGCGTGAAGGCGCGCACCCGCATCAGGCCGTGCAACGCCCCGGACGGCTCGTAGCGTGAGACCGCGCCGAACTCGGCCAGCCGCAGCGGCAGGTCGCGGTAGGACTTCAGGCCGTGCTTGAAGATCTGCACGTGGCCGGGGCAGTTCATCGGTTTGATGGCGAAGACGCGATCGTCCTCGGTCTTGGTGACGAACATGTTCTCGCGGTACCAGCCCCAGTGGCCCGACGTCTCCCACAGGGCCTTGTCGAGGATCTGGGGAGCGTTGACCTCCTGGTAATCGCCCTTGAGGCGGCGGCGCATGTAGCTGGTCAGCTCCTGGAACAGCGTCCAGCCCTTGGCGTGCCAGAACACGACGCCCGGTCCCTCCTCCTGGAAGTGGAACAGGTCCATCTCGCGACCCAGGCGGCGGTGGTCCCGACGCTCGGCTTCCTCAAGCTGCCTGAGGTAGCCGTCGAGGTCCTCCTGGGAGGCCCAGGCGGTGCCGTAGATGCGGGTGAGCATCGCGTTGTTCGAATCGCCGCGCCAATAGGCGCCAGCCACTTTCATGAGCTTGAAGGCGGTGCCGATCTTGCCCGTGGACGCCATGTGCGGGCCGCGGCACAGATCGAACCAGTCGCCCTGGAAGTAGATCTTCAGGTCCTGGCCTTCCGGGATCGCATCGATGAGCTCGAGCTTGTAGTCCTCACCCTTGTCCTTGAAGATGCTCTTGGCCTTGTCGCGGCTCCACACTTCCTTCGTGAAAGGCCTATCGCGGGCGATGATCTCCCGCATCTTGGCCTCGATGGCGGGGAAATCCTCGGGGGTGAACGGCTCGTTGCGGGCGAAGTCGTAATAGAAGCCGTTCTCGATCACGGGACCGATGGTCACCTGCGTTCCCGGGAACAGCTCCTGCACGGCCTCGGCAAGCACGTGCGCGGCATCGTGCCGGATCAGCTCCAGGGCGCGCGGGTCCTCGCGGTTGAGAAACTCGATCCTGGCGTCGCGGCCGATCGGATCGGCCAGGTCCGTCACGGTGCCGTCCAGCGCCATGGCGACAGTGCGTTTGGCCAGCGACTTGGCAATGCTGTCCACAACCGCGCGGCCGGTGGTTCCGGGCTCGTACTGGCGCTGGTTGCCATCGGGAAATGTGAGGGTAATCATCAATGGGTCTCCTGGCTCACTCCTGCCAACAAAGCAGGTAAGCGGGGGCCGACGGGTGCGGGGTCGAAGCGCGGTCAGTCGCCGTCAGGTTCGACCGCCTCGCAGGTGACCGCAGGGGCATTCACGCCTCGCCAACGGCCATAGGCCCAGGGCTTATACCAGCCGGATCGTTCGGGCAATGTTTCAGGAACGAGGTCGAGCCCCGACGTCCCGAACGGGCCACAGCGGCAGATCCGCGCGAATCCGATCCAGCCCCCAGCCCAGAATCCATGTCTCTGAATGGCCTCGTCGGTGTAATCCGAGCAGGATGGCAGGTGTCGGCACTGGCGGCCGACCAGCCCCGACAAAGTGAGCTGGTAGCCGCGGATCGCCACATGGGCCACACGGCGGGGAAGATGCTTGGCCGAGGCTTCCATGAATCCGTCTCCAACCTCTCCCCTGTCCCAGTTCAAGCGGCAACCGCGTCCTGAGGTTGCAACCCCGTCGTGCCGACCGGCGCCCTTCAACCACCGCTGCGTGGAAGGCGAACCTGAAAGTACGATACAATGTTACGATACGTAGGAGGCCTGCGGGAAGCTGGCCTTGGGGGCATGTGGTCATGGCGGTCGCGATCGGCAAATTCATTTGGGACATCACCTATGCCTGCCCCTTGCGGTGCGTCCATTGCTACACCGAGTCCGGGCGCCGCCCAGCTCGCACCTTGGATCGCGACGCGGCGATGCGGGTCATCGACAGGATCATCGCGGCGCAGGCCAAGAAGGTCTCGATTTCGGGTGGCGAGCCCCTCTCGGTTCGCTGGGCGCTCGAAGCCATGCGGCGTTTGCACGACGCCGGGATCGCCGTGACGGTCTTCACGAGCGGCTGGTCGATGCCGGAGCGCACCGCAGGGGCCTTGGCCGAGTCCGTCGCAAGCGTCGCGGTGAGCGTCGACGGCGCCGATCCGGCGATCCACGATACCGTCCGCGGCCGACCTGGCGCCTTCGAGCGCGGCCTGCGGGCGCTGGACACCCTTCACCGCGTCAAGCTGGAACGACAGGCGTCGGGCCAGGGCTGCTACACATTCGGAATCGACTACACCCTGACCCGGTCCGGGGCCCGTGAGGCGGATCTCGAGCGCTTCGTCGCCATGGCGGTCGAGCGCTTTCCAGGGCTCGATTTCATCCGGTTCGGAGCGGTCATTCCGTCCGGCCTGGCGGCCGAGAAAGATTTCGAGGACAGCGAGCTCCTGTCCATCGACGAGTTGGTCGGCATGATCGCGGTGGGGCAGCGGCTCGCGGCCCAGGCCGGTTGCGAAGTCGACATATCCGTGACGGACGTGCGCTATTTCCTGCCTCAACCCGGCATCAGCGCCGTCGACCTGGACATCGCCCATATCGAGCCGGATGGGGCGCTGCGCGCCTTCCCGATCTACGAGGCCAAGGTCGGAAACATTCTCGACGAATCCTTGGAGAGCCTCTGGCCCAAGGTCCGGGCTTGGCGTTCGGACCCGTTCGTGGTCGGCCTCATGGAATCGGTGAAGACCATGGCGGACTGGGCCCACACGGCCCGCAGCCTCGACATGCGCTACGGCTCGGCGGACGACCAAGCGCGGATCCTGCAGCGCCGCGCGCCGATGAGGCTGTCGGCCTGACCAGGACGCGGGCACGCCCCTCGACGCGACGCACCCTTTAGGCGGACTTGGCGTCGCGTCCGGCCTCGATCTGGTCGATGGCGTCCACAACGGCGTCGAAGGTCAGGAGCACGGAGGCGTGACGGGCCTTGAAGTCCCGCACCGGCTCGAGCACCCTCAGATCGCCCCATCGGCCGTCCGGCGGCGGCCCGCCCGCTTTGAGCATCCGCCGGGTCGCCTCCCGGATCGCGCGCAGCTCGTCGGCTGTCGCGCCGACAATGTTCGCGGCCATGATGGACGAGGAAGCCTGGCCCAGGGCGCAGGCCTTCACCTCATGGGCGAAATCCGTCACCACGCCGCCGTGGAGCTTCAGGTCGATCGTCACGGTGGAGCCGCACAGTTTCGAATGGGCCGAGGCCGACGCATGGGCGTCGGGCAGGCGGCCCAGGCGAGGAATGCCCGCCGCCAGCTCGAGAATACGCTTGTTGTAGATTTCGTTCAGCATGGGTCCGGGGTCCGGGGCTTGCGCTCCATATAGGGATCCTTATCACGATCCGCGATCCGCTGCCCCGATCTCGAAGGTTTCCCCATGGCTGACACCCTCCTGCCCTTCCCGGCCTCCGGTTCGAAGCCTGAGTTGGAGGAAGGCCATGTCCTGACCCCGCGCTTTGGCCCGGATGGGCTCGTGACCTGCATCGCCACGGATGTCGAGACCGGTGAGCTCCTGATGGTTGCTCACATGAACGCCGACGCCCTGGCTCGGACCCTGGAGACGGGAGAAGCATGGTACTGGTCCCGCTCCCGGGGCGAACTCTGGCACAAGGGAGCAACCAGCGGGCAGATCCAGACCGTGGTCGAGATGCGCGTGGATTGCGACCAGGATGCCCTGTGGCTGAAGGTTCGCGTCGCGGGCGACGGCGGTTGCTGCCATACCGGCCGCCGGTCCTGCTTCTACCGGACCGTCGTGGTCCGGGACGGGCAGGCGGTCCTGACCCTTTCATAGCGGAGCCGCCTGTCCGCCCCCACAGGGCAGCCCCCCGATTCTGGTGGGGTGCGAGAACGCCTTCCACCGGTTATGTGCATCCCATGATTTCGCATCCCCGCTTCTCCGCCCGCGCCGCCGCGGCCGCGATCTTCTTCGGCAACGGCTTCGGCATCGGCACCTGGGCGGCCCAGCTCCCCCGCTTCAAGGACGCCTTGTCCCTGTCCGACGGTCAGATCAGCTTCGCGCTCCTGGCCTTCGGGCTCGGCGCGGTGGTGCTGATGCCGGTGGTGGGCTGGCTGTCGGGCCTTCTGGGCAGCCGCACCACCGTCCTGGCGGCGGCGTTCGGCTTCGCCGTCACGCTCTTCCTGCCCGGCATCGCGCCCAATCTGCCCCTCCTGATCGTGGCCTCCCTCCTGGCCGGCGCCTGCAACGGGGCCATGGACGTGTCTATGAACACCAACGCGGCGGCCGTGGAGCGGGAATGGGGCAGCCCCATCATGTCCTCCTTCCACGCCTTCTTCAGCCTCGGCGGCCTCCTCGGCGCCACCGCGTCTGGGCTGATGATCAAGGCCGATCTCGGCGTCGTGGCGACCCTGGCCGTGTCGTGCTCCGCCATGGCGCTTCTGTTCCTGGCGGCATCCGCGCGGGTGCTGCACGAGGGCAAGGCGGAGGAAGGCCATGCCTTCGCGTGGCCCCGCGGGGCCATCCTGGGTCTGGCCATCATGACCCTCATGTGCTTCCTCATCGAGGGCGCGCTCGTGGATTGGTCGGCGATCTACCTCCAGACCGTGGCCGGGGCCTCCCTGGACATGGCGGCGGCGGGATTCGCGGCATTCTCCCTCACCATGACGGCCTGCCGCCTGCTGGGAGACGCGGTGGTGCACAAGTTCGGACGGGTGCGCACGATTGTCATGGGGGCAGCCCTGGCCGGATGCGGGCTGGCCCTCGCCCTGGCGCTCCCGACGCCATCGGTCGTGATTCTCGGCTTCGCCATCATGGGGCTGGGCCTGGCGAACGTGGTGCCCGTTCTGTTCAGCGCCGCCACCCAGGTCAAGGGCATTCCGCCCGGGATCGGGGTCGCCATGGTGGCTACCTTCGGGTATGCGGGCCTGCTTTTCGGTCCACCTTTCATCGGTTTCGGGGGCGACGCGGTGGGCCTCCGGGCGGCCCTCTCGGTCCTGGTCCTTCTGGCGCTGGCCGTGATGCTCATGGCCCGTCGGGTCGTGTCCTCCTTCGCATGACGTACCGCTCCTGCTCCATCGCCGTTCATCACCTCTTCATGAGATCCTGCCATGCATGGGCGAGCCTGGAGCCGGACCATGTTGTGGGATAACATCGCTCGAAGGAACATCGGATCGGGTGGCGGCGGCATGGACGCGCAGGGACCGGTCGAGCGGAAGGCTCGCACCAAGCTGAAAATTGGGTTGGCCCTGGGCGGCGGTGCGGCGCGGGGCTGGTCCCATATCGGCGTCCTGCGCGTGCTCAAGGATGCAGGCATCACGCCGGACGTGATTGCCGGAAGCTCCATCGGGGC
This sequence comes from Microvirga pudoricolor, assembly GCF_016892705.1. Taxonomy (GTDB): domain Bacteria; phylum Pseudomonadota; class Alphaproteobacteria; order Rhizobiales; family Beijerinckiaceae; genus Microvirga; species Microvirga pudoricolor. The sequence goes on along the minus strand of NZ_JAFEMB010000006.1, from coordinate 163,247 downwards.
CGTGGTGGGCGGCTGCTACGCGGCCGGCAAGCTCGACAACCTGGAGGCCTTCGCCCGCGCACTGACCAAGCGCCGCGTCATGGGACTGCTCGACTTCAATATCAGCGGCACGGGCCTCATCGGCGGCGGACGGCTCCAGCGGCTGCTGGACCAGGACCTGACCGACGAGCGGGTCGAAACCCTCCAGATCCGCTTCTGCACCATCGCCACCGAACTGGTGAGCGGCCATGAGGTCTGGTTGACGAAAGGGTCCCTGGTTCAGGCCATGCGGGCGTCCTACGCCCTGCCGGGCGTGTTCGAACCCGTGAGCGTAGGCGGTCGCTGGCTCATGGACGGAGCGCTCGTCAACCCGATTCCAATCACGGCGGCTCGGGCGCTGGGCGCGGATCTCGTGATCTGCGTGAACCTGAATGGCGAGATCCGCGTTCGCGGCACGGTGATCCAATCCTACGAATCGGACACCAGCGACCAGCAGGAGATCGAGTCGGCCATCAGCGAGCCACGCCGCTGGGGATTGTTCCCGATCCGGTCGAACCGCCCGCACAAGCCCAACGCGCCGGGCCTCGCCACGGTCATGGTGGATGCCTTCAACATCACCCAGGACCGGATTGCCCGTTCCCGGCTCGCGGGCGATCCGCCGGACATCATGATCTCGCCCAAGCTCGCCAAGATGGGGCTGTTCGAGTTCCACAGGGCGGAAGAGTACATCACCCTGGGCCGGCAGGCGGCCGAGCGGGCCCTGCCCGATATCCTCGACCTGATCAAGGAATCCGAGCAGGCCTGAGGCCCGCAATGCCGCACGCGACCCGGGGGCTCGAGCGGACGATCTCTCAAGCCGTGGCTATGTAGTCCTTGATGGCCTGGGTCTCCGCCTCGATTTCGGCGAGGCGGTGCTTGACCACGTCGCCGATGGAGATCACGCCGACGAGCCTGTCGTTCTCCACCACCGGCAGGTGTCGGAAGCGGCCTCGGGTCATGAGTTCCATGATGTCGGTGATGTCCGACTTGCTCGTGCAGGTCACCACGTCCCGGGTCATGTGATCGGCGACAGAGCTGCCGAGGATGGCGTGCCCCTTATGGGCGATGGCCCGGACGATGTCGCGCTCGGAAATGATGCCGGCCACCGGCTTCACCCCGTCGGTCACGAGAAGCGCACCGATCTTCCACTCGGCCAGCAGTTTGATGGCCTCGCCCATGGTGTGGGTGGACGCGATGGTCGCGACCTTCGTGCCTTTGGTCTGCAGGATGTTGTTGACGCTCATGAGGCACCCTCCGTGGCCCGGCCTTCGCGAACGGCGTGCCCGCGCGGCCAGCGGCCTGCCTGAGGCCGGGGGTTTCTCGTCCCGCGTCAAACAGGCGGAACGGCCCCGACCCTGTTCATCGGGGGATCATCGGGCAGAAATCCGAGCATTTCAAGCCGAGGCGCGCCGCTCCCGTGGCGGCAGGGGGTCGACCAGGGGAAACAGCAGCAAGCCGGCCAGGAAGCCGCCGATATGCGCCTCCCAGGCGATGCTGGCATCCGTGACCCCGAGAGGCTCGGCGAACGCCGCCGAGAAGTAGTTGATGAGAAGCCAGACCCCTAAGAACAGCAGCACTTGGCGATTGGTCACGAGACCGGCCAGGCTTTCCCTCGGGCGCTCGTGGGGCTCGGAGATCCGGCCTTCCAGCATCCAGACCGGTGGCGAGAACATGAACCACGCGGCGGCCGCCATCATGCCGGACACCGCCGCGGACGCGCCGATGAGCGGGATGACCTGGAGCGGGTGCACCACCGTGTAGAAGATCGCGCCGGCCAGTGCGGCGGCGGCGGCCAGCAGAAGAAAGCGCAACGCTCCGCAGCGCCGCGCGACGGGCGTCCCGAAGGCCGCAAGCCACACCCCGTTCATGAGCACATGGGTCCAGGACCCGTGCAGGAGAGCGTAGGTCAAGCCGCTCAGCGGATGGCCCGACCCCTGCGCCAGGATGTAGCGGGCAAGCTCGAGGGGCAGCGAGGGCTCGTCTCCTGGGCTCGAGGACAGAGCGTTCAGGATCTCGTCGGGCGGCACACCCCCATAGGCCGCCGCCCATCGGGCCGGAATGACGGCCCAATCGATCAGGATGTCGAAATTGACGGCATCCGAGAGCACGAGGTCGCGCAGCGCGTGGATGCCGACCAACAGCGCCAGGGACGCAAGAACGACGGCCGGCAGGTTGAAGATCGGCTCTCGGGGATTCGCTTGAGGGAGAGGCATATGACGTTACGGAAACTTCTTGGCTGGGCGCTGGGCGATCGCGCCATCGTTTGAACGCAGTTCAGCAGGAGACCGTTACCATAGAGCCCGCGGCGGGATGTGCACAGTCCCGTAGGCTGGAAATTCGCGCCGCATGTTTCCTTTTGAAACAATGACTTACCTTACGTTCTCATAAAAATTTACGTTTCGTTAACCATAACGGAACCAACGGCTCCGCGACGCGTTAACTCACCTTTTACTTTAAGCTTGAGCCCTCCCGGCAACCATGCGAGCTTGGTTAAAAGAAGTTTAACCGGCTGGTGGGGCATGGGGCAGTCATTGATTTCCAAGTTTGGTTCGGTTGCTCGCGCCCGGCGCTTCATGGGTCGCCACATTTTCAAGATCGCGTTTCTCGGTTTTGCGTTGGTTTCAGGTTCCGCCGTCCAGGCCCAGACCGTGGCGTCGCTGCCGTCGGGCGGTCAGCCGATCCAGAACAGCGGTACGGCCAAGCCGATCCTCGGATGGGTCAAGTTCTGCGAGAAGAATCCGGCGGAATGCGCCGTCAATTCCAACGAGCCGCGGATCATCACCCTGACCTCGCAGGTCTGGAACGCCATCGTGTCGGTGAACAAGCGCGTGAACGCGGAGGTGAAGCCCGTCACGGACCAGGACCACCTCGGCGTGGTCGATTACTGGTCGTTTCCCATCGACGGCAAGGGCGATTGCGAGGATTATCAACTTCTCAAGCGCAAGCTCCTCGCCGATCTCGGCCTTCCGCGCCGCGCCATGCGCATGACGGTTGTCATCGACGAGCTGGGCGAGGGCCATGCGGTGCTGATGGTGCGCACCGACAAAGGCGACTACATCCTCGACAACAAGACGTCGGCGGTTCTGTCCTGGGATCAGACGGGCTATGCTTACGTGAAGCGCGAGAGCCAGGAGGCCTCGGCCTGGGTGTCGCTGGGCGGCATCACCACCTCGCCGACCACCACGGCCAATAAATAGGCCGGAGCTGGCGGATCACTCGACCCGCTTCAGGCCCTTCGCGAAGCGCTGCCAGTTCTTCACATAACCTTGCGCGGACGCCTTCAGCCGTTCGGCGGCATCCGGGCCGAGGGCCTTGATGGCGCGCGCGGGCGACCCTACGATCAGCGAATTATCGGGAAATTCCTTGCCTTCGGTAACCAGGGCGTTGGCGCCCACGAGGCAGTTGGCGCCGATCCGGGCATGGTTGAGCACCGTCGCGCCCATGCCGATCAGGGAATTCTCGCCAATGGTGCAGCCATGCAGGATGGCGCGATGGCCGATGGTGCAGTTCGGCCCGATCCGCATCGGAGCGCCCATGTCGGTGTGAAGGACGCAGCCCTCCTGGACATTGGTCCCCTCCCCGATCTCGATCCACTCGTTGTCGCCTCTCAGAACGCATCCGAACCAGATGCCCACATCCGGCGCGAGGCGGACCCGGCCGATCACATGCGCATCGGGAGCGATCCAAAAACGCCCGGCCTCTGGGAGGTCGGGCGTGGCGTCGTCAAGGCTGTAGACTGGCATCGCCGTCCGGTCCCTCAGTCCTCGAGATCGGTGTCGAGGATCGCCATCGTGAAGTTGAAGGAACGATCGCCGTCCTCGTCGTCCAGGAAGAGCACGCCCACGAACTCCTCGCCGATGTAAACCTCAGCGGAATCGGTCTTCTTCGGCCGTCCGACGACGCGGATCGAGTGATTTGCAAAGGTCTGGCGCAGGTAGCGCTCAATCTTCGCCATCTCGGTCTTGTCCACTGCGAACCCTTTCATTGTTGAATGCCCTGCACTTGCCACGTCGGGCATGCGGGGGCAAGCAGGCTTGCCCCCCGGGACACGCGGAAAGGGCCTAGATGCCGTCCATGAGGAAATGGTCCATGGACCGCGCGGGCTCGGCGCAGCCTGCCGATCCCACGACCTTGGCCGGAACGCCTGCCACCGTCGCGTTGTGGGGCACCGGCTGAAGCACGACGGAGCCCGCGGCGACCCGGGCGCAGTGACCGACCTCGATATTGCCGAGGATCTTGGCGCCGGCGCCGATGAGCACGCCGTGGCGGATCTTCGGATGCCGGTCGCCCCGTTCCTTGCCGGTGCCGCCGAGGGTCACGCCCTGGAGCATGGACACGTTGTCCTCGATGAGGGCCGTCGAGCCGATGACCAGTCCGGTGGCGTGGTCGAGGAAGATGCCCCGGCCCATGCGGGCCGCCGGATGAATGTCGGTTTGGAAGGTGTCCGAGGACCGGCTTTGAAGGTAGAGCGCGAAATCCTGGCGCTTCCGGGTCCAAAGCCAGTGGGCCAGCCGGTGGGTTTGGATGGCGTGGAAGCCCTTGAAGTACAGGACGGGCTCGAGAACGCGGGTTGCCGCCGGGTCGCGGTCGAGGACCGCCGCGATATCCGCCCGAAAGGCCTGTCCGATGGCCGGGTCGCTGTCCACCGCTTCCAGGTAGGTCTGTTGGATGATGTCGTTGGGAACGGCCGGGTGGCTGAGGCGGGCCGCGACCCGGTGGATGACGGCGGCCTCCAGGCTCGGCTGGTGGAGGACAGAGCTCAGCATGAAGCCCGCCAGGGCGGGCTCGTCGTGCACCGCGTCCTCGGCCTCCCGGCGCAGACGATCCCAGAGCGGGTCGACCGTGGCCACGAGGGCTTTGCCCTCCGGCTTCATCCGGATCTGATTCATGGCATTCTCCTCGACAGCCAGCGGCCGATGCCGGGACAGATAAGACCGTTTCGGCCCGTTACCTAGCCCCATCGACTCGCGCCCACGACACTTTCGCGCTATCGCGGGTCTTTCCCAGAGAGAAAATAATTATCACAGGCGCCGGTAGACGAAGTAGCGCCCTTTCGGAACGCTGGCCTCATCCGAAAGATCCTTGCACCCGGGCAGGATGAAGGGCCGATCGCCGAGCAGGAGCCCTCCCGGCATCAGCAGGGGCTCGAAGAGAGGCGACATCCGCCGCGCCACCGCCGCGTTTGAGGCCTCGTCCCCGGACCCGATATCCGCGTGGATCAAGGCCACGGAGCCCGTTCCCACCCGCTCCGTGAAGGCGGGGAGCGTCTCGAAAATGTCGCCGACGATCAGGTAAGGGTCGCCCGGAATGCAGTCCGGATGGGCCGCGACCTTCCGCTCGAACGCGTAGATCTCCCGGCCTGGCAGCCGCTGGCGCAGGTGGTCGTAGGTGCGCCCGTTGCCGAGGCCGAGCTCGACGATCAGCCCGGAGGGAGCGATCTCGCAGGCGGCCCAGTCGAGGAGGTCGCGTTGCGCCGTGAGGCGCCGGATGGCGCTGTCGAGCCGTGTCATGAGCCGCCTCTCATGGCCGCCGGGACAGGAAGTCCACAACGCCCTGCTTATGGACGCGGTCGCCCACCGCGAGGTTGTGGTCCCGGCCCGGAATATCGAGAACCGTGGCGTTGGGCATCAGCCGGGCGAGTCCTTCCGCCGGGCCCGAGACCGCATCCTTGGTGCCCACCGCGATGAGGGTCGGGAGCGTGATGGAGCCCACCTCCGCCGCCGTCAGGGACTGGCGCGTGCCCCGGATGCAGGCCGCCAGCGCCCGGCGGTCGCTGCCGTTCTGATCGGCGAAGGCGCGAAACATACGCTGCATCGGGTCGGTGAGGCTGTCCAGGGAGGGCGCCTCCATGGCGTCCGCGATGCCCAGCGGCAGCCCGACCCCGTCCACGAGATGGCTCCCGAGCCCGCCCATGAGCAGGGATCGCATCCGCTCCGGGGATCGGAGCGCCATGTGGGCGGCGATGCGGGCCCCCATGGAATACCCCATCACGTCGGCCCGCTCGATCCCGAGATGGTCGAGAAGGCGGCGGGCGTCGTCCGCCATGGTATAGGAGTTGTAGGCCTCGGGATCGTAGAGCTTCTCGCTCTCGCCATGGCCCCGGTTGTCGAAGGCGACGACCCGGAAACCCGCATGGTTCAGGGTCTTGAACCAGAGGGTATTGAGCCAGTTCACAGCGTGGCTGGAGGCGAAACCGTGGATGAGGACGATCGGATCCCCGTGGCCCGAATCCGGGGCCTGGTCCACGTAGGCGATGCTGACGCCGCCGGAATTGAAGAACAACATGGGCTTGGAACACACTCGTTTTGCCGCACCCTAGAGCATTTTGCCCGCCGGGGGACCCGGATTCTCGCAATCCCGGAACGGCAAAATCCACTCTAGGCGCATGGCTCGTCAAACATTATGGTGCCGCCCAATCTCAGACCACAGGGCATGGACGATGGCCGACAAGGGCACCCCGCATTTCCACAACGATATCGGCGCCGCCGTGATTCACGTGGGCTCCAAGGAATTCATGTGCATCGGCGCGCGGCCGCCCTTCGATCATCCGCACATCTTCATCGACATGGGTTATGACGAGGAAGTCGTCTGCTCGTACTGCTCGACCTTGTACAAGTACGACGCCACCCTGAAGGCCAGCGAGGCCCGGCCGCGCGAATGCGTGTGGGAGCCGGACTTCGCGACCGACCCTTCCTCGCGCTGACGCGGTGGACCTCCCCGTCGCGGTCGTCGGTGCCGGCATCGGCGGCCTGACGGCCGCCCTTCTGCTGGCCCGGTCGGGCCATCGGGTGATGCTGGTCGAGCGGCGCACGGGCTTCAGCGAGGTCGGGGCCGGGCTCCAGCTCTCGCCGAATGCCAGCCGGATCCTCCTGGGCCTCGGGCTCGGGCCTGCCCTGCGCCGCGCCGTGGGCGAGCCGGAGAGAGTGGTCGTCCGGGCGATCCGGTCGGGCCGGGAGGCCGGGCGCATCGCCTTGGGCGCCTTCATGCGCGAGCGGTTCGGCGCGCCCTATTGGGTGGTGCACCGGGCCGACCTGCAGACGATTCTCCTCGACGCCGTGCGCTCCCAGCCCGCGATCCGTCTCGTGATGGGCCGGATGGCGGAAAGCGTCACCGAGACCCCTGAGGGCGTGGACGTGTCGTTGAGATCGGACACCGGGACGCGCGACGTACTCCGGGTCAAGGCCGTCGTGGGGGCAGACGGGGTCTGGTCCAGGCTTCGCGCAGCCCTCGGGACAGACGAGGCGCCGGACTTTCAGGGCTACGTCGCCTGGCGCGCCACACTGCCGATGCAGCAGGTCCCTCCCGCGCTTGCCGCCAACGAGACCGGCCTCTGGCTCGGCGGGCGCGGCCACGTGGTGCATTACCCCGTCGCGGGTGGCAGGCTCCTCAACGTCGTGGCGATCCAGCGAACCGGCACGCCCGTCGAAGGATGGGCGGCGCCCGGGAACGGAGCGGAGCTCGTCGCCCATTACCGCACCGCCTGCCTGCCGCTGCGGGACCTCTTGGGGCGGATCGAGTCCTGGCTGCTTTGGTCCTTGGCGGACCGGCCTGCGACCCGGATGGCAAGGGGCAGGCTCGCTCTCTTGGGCGACGCGGCCCATCCGGTACTGCCCTTCCTGGCGCAGGGAGCGGCGCTTGCCATCGAGGACGCCGAGGCGCTGGCGGATCATCTCCGGCGCGCGCCGACGATCCCCCTCGCGTTCCAGGCCTATGAGGGCCAGAGGCTCGGCCGCGTCGCGCGGGTGCAGGGCGAGGCCCGTCGCAACGGTCGCATCTATCACCTGTCGGGCCCGCTGGCGCTCGCCCGCAACCTCGTCATGGGCCGCCTGGGCCCCGAGGGCATGACGGAACGATATGCCTGGCTCTACGGCTACGGGCCCTAAGCCACGCCCTCTCGAGCCCGCCCCCTTGCGCTGGGGACCACGGATCGCTAACGCTTCCCCTCACGCGGACGTGGCGAAACTGGTAGACGCAAGGGACTTAAAATCCCTCGGGCTTGCCCGTGCGGGTTCGATCCCCGCCGTCCGCACCAGCTTGGCGTCAGCCTTGACCGTCAGAACGACACGTCCCGGAGCAGGTGGCCGGTTTCGTTGGCGATGTAGATCTTCCAAGGATTCCGGGCATCGACCCGGTAGAGCAGCCCCCGGCGAAGGCGTTGCGCCGTGTCCACCGCGGTGCCGATGGCCTCCTCGTCGTCGTGGAGTTCGATGCCCTCGTCGTCCATGTCCAAATCCTGCTCGTTCTGGAGGTGAAAGTAATAGCGCGGCATTGAACGCTCCCATGATGGACAGGTTGAACGACGTCGAACGAAAAGCAATTCGCGTGCCAGGATCGGCCGGGCGCTCCTGGGACGGCCGAACATTGTGTCGGAGACCGGACACCCCTACACAGTCTCCCGGGCTCTGCCGGCAGGGTCCGGCGCATCGGGACAGCGCGTGAGATTCGCCATGAATGCCAAAATTTTCGTCTGGGGCACTCTCGCCTTGGCTCTCGCCGGATGCGCGGGAGGCGCGGAGATGTCCGTCAGCCAGTTCCAATACGATCCCTACGAGGGGTCCGGCCGCGCCTACGAACGCAGCGTGACCGTCGATTCGAACCGCGGCCTCCAGACGCAGACCTGCCGGACGCAGATTCAGCGCCGGATCGGGGTGTTCGGCCCGGAATACGAGCGCGGTCGAGAGGTGTGCGAAGACGAACCGCGCCCGGCCTACCGGGGCGAGCCCATCGCCCCGGACGACGTGCCCAAGAGCGTTTACCGCAGTCCCGACCGGAGCACCCTGCCCTCGGCGGCGATTCCGAACTGAGCCGAACGGACGGGCGTCAGGGACTCACCAGGGCGGAGACCAGGATCGTCGCGGCGGCCGCGCAGGCGCCGGCGAACGGGACGAGCACGAGGGTGGGGAGCACGAGGGCGAGCGTACGCATACCGGCATTCCTCAGCCGCGACGGCGGCGAGGACCAGTCTCCCGCGCGAATCCTTAAGGTTCGGTGTCCGCTATCGGCGCCGGTGGCCGTGTGAGCGGCGGCTGAAGGGCACCGTCAGGAGACGGCGGCCTGTATCGTCTGTGATCTCGAGCTGGATATCGTCCGCGTCCGGAATCTGGTCGCGCAGCTCCTCGACGGTGGCGAGAGCCTCGGCGCGGGCGGCCTCGAGATCCGGAAGCTCGACGCCCTCCTCATCCTCGTCCACCTCATAGCCGTCGCGGATATTGAAGAAATACAGGGGCATGGTCAGAACTCGAACGCTACGGGGCGGGCGGCTTCAGATTGGCCAAAAGCGCCTCAACGCGCAAGCCATGCCCGCCAGGCCAGCACGGGCCCCAGGAGAGGCCAACCGAACGCCGCGATGAGGATATGCTTGAGATCGACGCCCTCCTCGCCGCCGATGCTCGTCGACAGGGTCAACAGCACGATCACCACGCCCAGATAGGCGATCACCAACTCACTCATATGCCCCGCAGCCCCGGTTATGCTCCATCACGAAAATCAGATGGAACGCTCCACGCCTATGTGACGGGCCGTCGCGTATCCGTTAGGGGAAGCTTGGCCGATGCCTTGAAACCGGTGCGGGCTGGCACAGAATGAAGGCAATGGTTGCGTGAGTGAAGGCCGTGGCTTCAGGCGTGAAAGCAACAAACGGCAAGACCACGAGGGCGCATCCCTCGGAGGACCGGCAGTTCCTGGTCGGCCTTGCCCGCGCCTTCGCAGGCGCTCTCCTGTTCGGTCTCCCCATGCTCATGACCATGGAGATGTGGTGGATCGGCTTCTATGCCAATCCCTGGAAACTCGCGCTCCTTTTGCTGTTGATGGTGCCGCTCCTGACGGGGCTCTCTTACGTGGGCGGGTTCGAATCCACCGAGACGCTGCGGGACGACGCAGTCGACGCCTTCGTGGCCATCGCGGTCGCCACAATCATGGCCGTCGTCATCCTTCTGATCTTCGGCGTGATCGGTCCGGACATGTCCTCGCGGGAGATCCTTGGGAAGGTTCTGTTGCAGACCTTCGCGGGCAGCGTCGGGGCGGTGCTCGCCGAGGGTCAGATGGCCGGCGCCGGGGACGAGGAGGATACCCGTCAGTCTCGCCGAAGACGCGAGCCGAGCTATGGGCAGGAGCTCTTCCTCATGGTGGCGGGCGCCCTGTTCCTGGCCCTCAACGTCGCTCCCACGGAGGAGATCGTTCTGGTGTCCTACATGATGGGGCCGTGGCAGCAGCTTGGGCTGCTCGTGCTCTCGCTCCTCATCATGCACGCCTTCGTTTACTCGGTGGAGTTCGCCGGGAAGCCCCGGCATCACCCGGACGCAACCTTCCTGAGCCTCTTTTTCCGCTTCACGATCGTTGGCTACGCCATCGTGCTGCTGGTGTCCCTCTACCTGCTCTGGACCTTCGACCGAACCCTCGGAATGGGTCCGGAGGCGCTTCTGAGCGCCTGCATCGTGCTCGGCTTCCCCGGCGCGATCGGCGCGGCCGCTGCCCGGCTGATCCTGTAGGAGCCCCGCCCTTGAACGATCCCAACCGCCAGAACGGTCAGAATTCCGAGCCGGCCCCGGGGCGGCCGTCGACGTCGCGTTGGGAATGGGTCGCAGCCGCTTTCGGCGCGGTCCTGGTGGCGGCCATCGTCGGCTACATGGTGTATTTCGGCCTTGCCGAGCACGGGACGACGCCGAGCATCGAGGTCCAGGTCTCGGACACCACCCGGTCGCCCTCCGGTTACGTCGTCCAGTTCCGGGCCATCAACCGGGGCGGGTCCACGGCGGCGGCCGTGCGCATCCGCGGCGAGCTGCGACGCGGCGACTCCCTCGAGGAGGCGGAAACCGAGCTCGACTACGTCCCGCCGCACTCGGAGCGCAAGGCCAGCCTGATCTTCCGGGACGACCCCGCTTCGGGCGCGCTCAGGATCGCGCCGACGAGCTATACCGACCCCTGAAGCAGGAACGTTCCGTCGAACGGATGGGAGACCGTCTCGCCCGCCGGACCGGCCAGGACGATGCGGTCGTCCTCCACCTGCACATCCGCCACCCTTGACCATCCCGGCGGGAGGGGGACACCTCCGATCACGTTTCGCACCCCAACACGCCCATTGGGGTCGAGGTGCAATGCGGTTGGAAAGCCCGCCTCGGAGAATTCGTTCGGCGCCACGGACGCCCGATGGCCATAGCCCCCGTAGGACCTCGCATCCTCCACGCCTAGGACGCCGACGTGCCGACCGTTCCAGGGGTGGAAGTCGCGGCCGCCATTGGAAATCCAGAAGAACGTGAACGGCAGTTCGGACGGGTTCTTGAGGCTGAGGAACACGTCCCCCTCCGGCTGGCGCGCCACGCAGGTCCAGCCCACCGCGTTGCCGGGCTCCTCCACCAGGATCACGAAATCCTCGTGACGCTCCGCGAACGGATAGCGCGTCAGGTCCGCCGTGCCGCCGTGCATCCTCGGAACGAGGCTCAGATCGTCGAACCGGGCCGGATAGGCGAGCGCCGAGCGCCCGCGGGACGGGTCCGTCTCCATGGGGACGGCGGGCGTCACGCCGAAACGCTTGCGGGAGGCGCTGATGCGCCCCGAACCGCTGATGCGCGTCATCGCGTGGTTGGCGACCGGGAGAGCGCCCTCGCCGCCTTCGAAGATGTGGCGTTCGTACAGGAAGGGATGGCCGTCGAGGACGCGCAGTTCCTTGATCAACCTGGCGCCGAGGACGGACGCGCGCAATTCGTAGCGCGCCAGCGTGCCGCCGCGCGGATCCGGCACGACATCCAGAACCTGCCAGGGCGCGTTCGCCGGGAGGCCGTGGGTGGGCTGGACGTCGATGTCGTTTCGCCCGAACGGCGCGCAGAAGAAGTCGCCCGACAGATGCCGGGCGTTGGGCGTAATGCTCTCGTCCGCCAGGATCGCGGGATCATCCACCCACGGCGCCGTGTGGAGCGGCTCCACGGGCCTGCCGCCCACCTTCGCGGTCAGGCGGCGAATATGGCCGACGCGGCAATCGACCACGACCTCAATGTCGCGGGCACTGACCCTGTGAAAGATGTCGCTCAAGGCTAGAGGCTCCGACGGAGTCATCCTTGATAGCCGCAAGTGCTTAAGCTTTTCATGAAGCTCAACTGCCCTGCCGGCGCTGCTCCTGCCGGCGCATGGGCATGGCGTCGATGGTCTCGATCCAGCGCTCGGCCGCGAGCGGCGTGTCCGACGACAGCTTCGCGCCGCCATCCTTGCCGATGAGCACGGCCCGGAATCCCCCGGCTCCGGGCGCGAACCGACGCCGCAGATCCACGTCGCCGGGGCCGGTGCCGGTCACTTCGATCACCACGAGGTCGCGGTCGCGCGCCGCGCCGTCCGCGGCGGCTACGATCCGCCGCTGTTCCCGAAGCTGCGGATCGGACGCACCCGGCGCGAAGACCAGAAGAATCCGCTTCTGCCAGAGATAGGATGAGAGCGGATCGCCGCCCTGCGCCCCTGCACTCATCGATACGCCTCCCACCATGACAGCGGCCGCCGCTGCGCTGGCCATCGCGCGCAGAACCACCGTGACCCGCCGTCGGACCATCCGAATGCTCCCAAGGTGCTCCCGGTGCGGGAACACAGCTTCAACGGCAAAAGGCCCCAGTGTTTCCACCGGGGCCTTCACGATCGGATCAGGCGGCGGGATCAGAAGTCGCGCTGGACGCGCAGACGGCCTTCCCAGGCATGGTCGTCGTTGTAGGCGCTGCCCGTGGGCAGAACGAAGCGGTTGCGGGCGTCGAGCTTGACGTAGATCGCCTCCACGCCGATGTCGAGGCCGCTCACCGGCTGCCAGAAGACGTTGCCGCCCAGGCGCCACTCGTTGAAGTCCACGAAACCGTTGTAGCCCGTCGCGGTCAGAGCGTTGGCGGCGCCGGAATAGTTCACGCGAAGGTACGAACCGAAGAGGCTGGCGCGCACTTCGGGGGTGAAGTAGTGCGTGAAGCCGCCGGCGAGAGCCCAGCCGCGGCCGCGCTTGATGTCGCCCGTCAGCGGATCGACGTAAGCGTCCGTGAAGCCCAGAAGGCCGGTGCCGCCCAGGGCGGTGTTCGGGTTGGTGTTCAGCACGTCGTTGCCGCCGCTGAGGTAGCCCAGGGCGCCGTCGGCGTAGGTGGCGGCGAACCAGAGCGCGTCACCCTCGGCGATCTGAGGCAGGTTCACGCTGCCCGCGAAGGCGACCGCGAAGCCGTACTCCGTGTCGGGATAATCCGCGAAGCCGAAGGCCGTGTAAGGCGTTGCGGCGCGAAGCTGGTGCAGGGCGCCGGAAAGCTGAGCCGTGCCCCAGGTGCCAGAATACTTGATGTTGCCGACCACGTCGGGGATGCGCTGGCCGCCATACGCGAAAGCCGCGGCATCATCGAACGTAGCGTCGTTGTAGCGGCGGTCGAGACCGTCTTCCACCGAGACCGTGGCCGAGAAACCGTTGCCGAACGTGAAGGTGTAGGCGAACAGGTTCACGTTCGGGGCGTCGTCGAAGCGCAGGGTGCCCATATGCTGGGTCGGCAGGTCGGTGTTGGAGAAGAACGATTCCACGCGACCGGCGGTCAGGCCGCCGAACTGCACGAAGGCCTGATCGATGTTGGGCGACTGGCCGATGGCGCCGGTGCGGCCGAAGGGCGTGCCGGAATCGCGGGTGATTTCCATGCGGACCACCGAGCGGAGCAGGCCGTAGGCCGTGTTCGTGCGGGCGTCGAGCTGGATGCGGCCACGGGCCCGGAATCCGACGGCGTCGGATGCGCGGGTCAGCGGCGAGTTGAACAGGTAATCGGCGCGTACGCGGCCCGAGACCCGCAGGCAGGTATCCGTGCCGGGGATGTAGAAGAAGCCCGAGCCGTAGGTCGAACAGACCCGGACGTATTCAACGGGCGCGGCCTTCTTGACCGGAAGGTCGGCCGCCTGGGCGCCCGCAAAGGCGGCGAGACCGGCAGCCGAGCCGAGCAGCAGGCTCTTGACGAGCTTCATGGGAAATCTCCGAAAATCACTGGGTGAGAAGATCAGCCCCCCTGATCTCCTTGTGCGATGCCAACCATACTCCTGCCCGTGGACGGAGCAATTCGGGCGAAGATCGTTCGGCGGGCAATCTGCACAAAAACGAGGCAACCCAGGGTGTATTGATACACTCTCCCAATCCCTGTCACAAAAGCGCAACAGCAGTTTTTAGAGGTTCTTAATAAACGGCAGCCCTGCTGACGTAACGGCATGTCCCTCGAACGTGCGAGGTCCGGTCGAATTGTGGGACTCAGCCGCCGAATTCGTCGGGCGGGCCGCTGCGGCAGCGGAAGCCCACGACGCATTGGGGATTGTCGCGGGTCGTCAGCCAAGCCGCCGACGGGTACTCGCCGACCTGGCAGAAGCCGCCGTCCCGGACGAAGCGATCGTAGATGTTGGGTCCCGTGCCGATCACCACGGCGCCCTGCGAGAGAACGAGCTGACGCGCCTGGCCGCAGGTCATGTTGAGCGAGTTCGGCCGGCCTTGCGCGACAGCTGCTGTGGCACTCAGGCAGACGACCAAGGACAGGGCGGCACTTTTCAGCATACCGGATGACTCGCAGCGCGATGGGGCAGCCGTTTTAACGCTCGAATGGCCAAATGGTTACGGTCGCGCGATTCACCATCGCGTGTACGACGCCGGTCAGAGCATGCTCTGCAAGCGCCGGGCCATCTCGGTGGCGGCGGCGTAATCGACCTTTCCGGAGCCGAGGACGGGTACCCCGGACACCAGGATCGCTTTCGGCACCCACAATTCCGGGTAGCCCTGCGCCTGGGCATGGGCCAGAAGCGCCTCCCGGTCCGCATCCGGCTTGTCGGTGATGAGCACCACCTGTTCGCCCTTGCGGGCATCGGGCAGAGCCACCACCACGTGGTTGGCCTCGGGCCAGAGGCCCTGCGCGATGGTCTCCACGGCCGCGAGCGAGATCATCTCGCCTCCGACCTTGGCAAAGCGCTTGGCCCGCCCCCGGATGGTGACCAGCCCGTCTTCGAGGGTGACGATGTCGCCCGTGTCGTACCAGCCGCCTTCCGGCGGATCGATGCGCCCGCTGCCGTCCGGATCCAGGTAGCCTTTCATCACGTTCGGTCCGCGCACGACGAGCCGTCCGCCCTCGTGGATCCCTTCCACGGGATCGAGGCGCGCTTCGATCAGGGGCAGCAGAGGCCCGGCGCTGCCAGGCCGGTTGCGATGCGGCAGGCTCACGGCGATCACGGGCGAGCACTCCGTCGCGCCGTAGCCTTCCAGGATCGTGGTGCCGTAGCGCTCCCACAGGCGCCGGGTCTCGTCCTTCACGCGCTCGGCGCCGGCGATGACATAGCGGACGGTTCTGAGGTCCCCCTCTCCGGCCGCGCGGGCATAGCCCTGGAGGAACGTGTCGGTGGCCAGCACGATGGTGGCGTTCGTCCCGGCGATGAGCTTCGGGATCTGCCGATAGTGGAGCGGGCTCGGATACAGGACCGTCTTGATGCCGTTGAGAACCGGCGTCAGCAGGCCCGCCGTCAGGCCGAACGAATGGAACATCGGCAGCGGGTTGAAGAAGGTGTCGTCCGGCTGCAGGACGTCGCCGGCATGGGCTTTGACCTGATAGGCGTTCGCCACGAGGTTGGCGTTGGACAGGGCCACGGCCTTGGGCTTGCCCTCCGACCCCGACGTGAACAGCACCACCGCGGTATCGTCGGGACCGATCCCGGCCTTCCGGTGGATCCACCGCGCCAGCAGGCTGTCGATGACGCCGCGGGCCTTGTCGATGCTCGTGATGGACTTCCGCACGTCTTCGAGCCAGATCACCTCCCGGCCCTCGCTCAAGGCCGCCAGCACGTCGTCGAGCTTGCCCTGCTCGACGAAGCGGCGCGAGGTCACGATGGTCGACAGGCCCGCCACCTCGCAGGCCGCCGTTAGGTTCTTGATCCCGGCCGTGAAGTTGAGGAGCGCGGGCACGCGACCGAAAGCGTTGAGGCCGAACAGGGTCACGGCCATGCCCTGGACGTTCGGCAGCAGCACCCCCACGGGCCGCCCGCCCTGTGTCGAGGCCGCAAGCTTGCGGCCGAGCACGAGGGCGCCGAGCACGAGGCGGCCGAAGGTGATCGGCTGACGCTCGGGATCCTCCAGGGCGACCTTGCCCCGGCCATGAGCGTCCCGGGCGTCGATGAGCGCCGTGAACAGGGACTTGCGGGTTCGGGCGAGGTCGAGTTCGGCCATCGGGGGAACGCGGCGGGGCCCTTAGCCCGCCGCCCCTTCCCGAATCGGCGCCTGATAGGACAGGCCCATATCCCACGGGAAGTAGATCCAGGTGTCCTGGCTGACTTCCGTCACGAAGGTGTCGATCATCGGACGGCCGGACGGCTTGGCGTAGACAGCGGCGAAATGAGCGTTCGGCAGCATGTCGCGCACGATCTTGGCGGTCTTGCCGGTATCGGTGAGGTCGTCGATCACGAGAACGCCCTTCCCGGCTCCGTCGCCGAGGGCTTTCACGGCGGGCGATATGTCCTTCAGGACCTGCAGGTCGCCCTGGTTCTTGTAATCGTGATAGCTCGCGATGCACACGCTCTCGATCAGCCGCACGTCCAGCTCGCGAGCCACGATGGCGGCTGGCACGAGACCGCCCCGGGTGATGCACACGATGGCCTCGAACGGCCCTGCGGCCGCGAGGCGCCAGGCGAGCGCGCGGGCATCGCGGTGGAACTGATCCCAGGAGACCGGAAAGGCTTTCGGAGAGGTTGGCGACATGAGGATGCCCTTGAACGAGGTGGGTTAGAGAGGAACGCGGTCGGCCGTCAGACGCGCCACCAGGGCCTCGACGTCCCGCGCCGCCGCCGAGGCCGCGGCCGGATCCTTGCTGCGAACGACGATCTGATTGCGGAACCCCGTCGCCGTGAAGGACGGGTAGGATCCGATGGAGACCCCGGGATGAGCCGCCGCGATGGCAGCGAGCCCGTCGCCGTAGATCCCCTCGCCCAGGCTCCCGGCATCCACGTTCTCGACCGTCATGCGCACGCCCGTCTGGAGCGTGGGCGCCACAAGGTCGAGCATCGCCTGCATGATCGACGGCACGCCCGCCATGGTGATGACATTGCCGATACGGAAGCCAGGCGCCTTGGAGATCGGGTTCTCGATCAGGTCTGAGCCCTTCGGGACCCGGGCCATGCGAAGCCGCGCATCGGTCAGTTCGCCCTCGCCATAGCGCTCCTTGAGCATCGCCACGGCGCGGGGATCGTGATCGACCGCGACCCCGAAAGCGCGGCCGATGCTGTCGGCCGTGATGTCGTCATGGGTCGGCCCGATGCCGCCGGTCGTGAACAGGTAGGTGTAGCGCTCGCGCAGGGTGTTGACCGCCGCCACGATCTCGGCCTCGATGTCGGGCACCACCCGCACCTCCATGAGGTCGATGCCGATCCCGGTCAGATATTCGGCGATGTAGCCGATGTTCTTGTCCTTGGTCCGGCCCGAGAGGATCTCGTCGCCGATGACCAGGAGCGCGGCTGTGACGGAGGCGGCCATTCGATCGGTTCCTTTCGGAGCATTTTCCGGCGAAGTGGAACCCGGTTCGCCACGAAAGAATGCGGCATGGCGCGAACTGGAGACGGTTTCACCACTGAAAACGGCTTCAGGGGCTTTAGCCGCCCCGCGTGCAATCCTCAAGCAGGCTTCTGTTGTAGGGCGGGCTTATCCTCTGGTAGGAGGCGGGGCTCCGATTTATCCCGTTTTTCGAATGCGTTTCTCCGAACCCCTCCTCGAAGGCCGCCTGATCCAGCGCTACAAGCGCTTCCTCGCCGATATCGAGTTGTCGACCGGCGAGGTCGTCACCGCCCATTGCGCCAATCCCGGCGCCATGATGGGCCTCAAGGAACCCGGAAGCCGGGTCCTCCTGTCCCGGGCCTCGAACCCGAAGCGCAAGCTCGCCTATAACTGGGAGTTCGTGGACGTCCCCGCGGGCGGAGGCCCCCACCAGCTCATCGGCATCAACACGTCGCGGCCCAATCACCTGGTGGCCGAGGCCCTGCGCGAGGGAAGGCTCGCGCCGTTCGCCCGCTACGAGCGCGTGCGGCCCGAGGTGAAGTATGGCCGGGCGAGCCGGGTCGACTTCCTGCTGGAGACCGACGGCGAGCCGCCCTGCTACCTGGAGGTCAAGAACTGCCACCTGATGCGGGAGGCGGGCTTCGCCGAGTTCCCCGACTGCGTCGCCGCCCGCAGCGCCAAGCACCTTTATGAGCTGGCCGACATGGTGGAGGCCGGTTTCCGGGCTGCCCTGGTCTACGTGATCCAGATGCGGGCCGAGCGCTTCGACGTCGCCCGCGACATCGACCCGGCCTATGACAAGGCCTTCCGCCACGCCCTCGCGGCTGGTGTTGAATCCTATGCCTATACCTGCCGGATTTCGCCCGAGGAGATCGCCATCGACCACCCGGTGGAGATCGTCACGCCGCGTTGATAGCGCTTCGATCAATTCCGTGACACAGCCGCGTCGTTTGACGAGCGTATTTCTAAGGCGATAATATCGCCATATTTAGTGATATTATCGCCGTGAATAAAACGCTAGTCTATACCAAAGCCGCCGCTCGGAGCTTCTGGAACTTTCCGGAGAGCGTACAGGAACAACTGCTTGAGGCTCTTCGCATTTATGCCCTGACAGGCGAGGGCGACGTGAAGCAGATGAAGGGCGGTCTCGGACTTCGGATGAGGATCGGCGATTACCGCGTCGTTTTTGACGAAACGACTGAGACCATCTCCATTCTGGCGGCCGGACACCGCCGCGATGTTTACCGTTAGAGGGAGGTTCGGAGTGAAAGCGCAATTCATCACCACGGACGGGGGTGAGGAACTCGTTCTCCTCCCACGACGCGATTACGATGCCATGTTGGCTCGCCTCGGAGATGAGGAGGCCGAAGACCGCGTGACCAGGCGCATCGTCGCAGAGGCGCGGGAGCGGATCGCACGGGGCGACGAGACGCTCATAGCGACCGATCTCTCCGGTCGCCCGGCCCGCATGGAGTCAGGCAATTTCGACGGGGTCCTTCTGCGGGAGCTGCGCAAAACCGCGAAGATCAGCCAACAGCAGCTCGCCGAAGAAGCAAGCATCACCCAGGGTTATCTCAGCGACATCGAAGGTGAGCGGAAAAGACCCGGTGAGGATGTCATGAGAGAGCTCCTCGCTGCCCTGGAGCGACTGAAGCCATCCTCTGCATAATCCAAAGGGACTTCTGAGGGTTGGCGCCAGAACTCCCGGACTACGTCCGCTCGTAGAGCAGGTTGAGGCGCGTCTGGAGGATCAGCTTGTAGCCCTTGGCGGTCAGCAGGGTGTCGAGGTCCGTCTGCCATTGCTCGCGCCCGTCCTCGATGATGAACAGCGAGGGCAGCATGGATTCCGGGGCGTCCCGCAGGAACGGGTCCAGGATCAGGTCCTCGGCGCCCTCCACGTCGAGCTTGACGGCGTCGAGACGGGTGAAGCCCTCCTGCTGGGCGAGATCGAGGAGCGGCAGGGCCGGGACCCGGATGGCGTCGGCATTGCTGGAGCCCACGATCTTGACGCTCGATTCGCCCTTGTTGCGCTCGTCAAGGAAAAGGGTCAGCTCGCCCGCCTTATCGGCCACGGCGAGCGCCACGGCCTTCACGGTGCCGAAGGGGTTCTGGCTGATGTTGAAGGTGAGCCGGTCGAAGATCTCGGGCTGCGGCTCCACGGCGAGGATCCGGGCCCTCGCGCCGGCGCGCGCCGCCACGAAGAGCGCATAGCCGCCCACGTTCGCGCCCACGTCCAGGAAGGTAAAGCCGTCCCGGATGCGGCTCTCCAGGATGGCCAGCTCCTGAGGGTCGAAGAACTGGGGCGTGAAGAGGATGCGTTTCTCGCAAACGTTGTTGTAGGGATAGAGCCGCATCCGGGCCCCGAAGGTCTCGACGTCGAGAGGCGCGCCATTCAGGGACCGGATCGCGAAGCGCCGCAGCACGAAGGCCATGCGCCGGCCGAGCCAGCCGGCCGAGACGGCGCGGGTGCGCTGGAGGATCCGCTGGACCAGACCGGAAGGGGCATAGGCGCCGAAGGGGCGGTTATCGGACATCGTCGACGGGAACCTGGGGCCGAGATATCGGCCGAACGGGGTTGCTCACGGGGTTGCTCTTGGCATTGTCAGGCGGCATTCGCAAGCGAGGCCGTGAGGCCCGCGTCCCCCGCGCTTGCCTCGGGCGCGCCAATCCTTACATTCGGGACGAACAGGATCCCCCATGACCGAAGCCGAAATCACCGCCCGCCGGGCCGCGCCCGATATCCCGCTCCACGGCCCCGAGGCCTTCGAGGGCATGCGCCGCGCCGGGCAGCTCACCGCCAGGGCGCTGGACCTCCTGGTTGACCACGTGAAGCCCGGCGTCACCACCGACTACCTCGACAAGCTGATGTTCGAGTTCGGCATGGACCACGGGGCCTACCCGGCCTGTTTGTACTACCGGGGCTACAACAAGACGATCTGCACCTCGATCAACCATGTGGTCTGCCATGGGATCCCCAACGACAAGCCCCTCCGGGAGGGCGACATCGTCAACATCGACGTGACGTTCATTCTGGACGGCTGGTACGGCGATTCGAGCCGCATGTATTACGTGGGCGACGTGCCCCGGAAGGCGCAGCGCCTGTGCGAGATCACCTACGAATGCCTCATGCGGGGCATCTCAGCGGTCAAGCCTGGAGCCAGCACCAACGATATTGGGGCGGCCATCCAGTCCTATGCCGAGTCCGAGCGCTGCACCGTGGTGCGGGATTTCTGCGGCCACGGGGTCGGCCGGGTCTTCCACGACGCGCCCACGATTCTCCATTATGTCGAGCCGTCCTACAATGTGGAGCTGAAAGCCGGCATGTTCTTCACCATCGAGCCGATGATCAATCTCGGCCGCCCGCAGGTGAAGGTGCTGGCCGATGGCTGGACCGCCGTGACCCGTGACCGCTCCCTGTCGGCCCAGTACGAGCACGCGGTGGGCGTGACGGAAACCGGCTGCGAGATCTTCACGCTCTCGCCCAAGGGCTTCGGGGCGCCGGCGACGGTGTACGGCTGACGATCGATCCAGGGATAGGGGACAGGGCCATGCCATCGCTCGAGATATGGCTCGCTTTTCTGGCGACCACGGCGGTTTTCGCCTTCATGCCGGGTCCGGCCATGCTCTATGCGGCGGCCCAGACCCTTGCGCGGGGCCGGTGGCCCGGCCTGATGGCCTCCCTGGGCATCCATCTGGGCGGCTACGTGCACGTGATCGCCGCCGCGGCCGGGCTCTCCGTCCTGTTTCACGCGGTGCCGACCCTCTACCTCGCCGTAAAGCTCTGCGGCGCCGCCTACCTTGTGTGGCTCGGCATCGCCATGTTCCGGGCCAAGTCCCAGGGACAGGCCACGCTGCCCGGCATCGCGCCGAAATCCGCTCGGCGGGCCTTTCTCGAAAGCGTCACCGTCGAGGTGCTGAATCCGAAGACCGCGATCTTCTTCGTGGCCTTCCTGCCCCAGTTCATCGACCCTTCAGCAGCCTTCCCGGTCTGGGTCCAGTTCATGCTGTTCGGCACGATGGTGAACCTGATGTTCTCCCTCGCCGACGTGATTTGCGTGTTCTTGGCCGGAGCGGTGGTCGGCCGGCTGCAACGGTCGGGCCGCGCCCAGCGGGTGATGCAACGGGCCGGGGGCACCCTGCTCGTCGGGCTCGGCCTTCACGTGGCGTTCCAGAGGAGCTGAACGCCCCGCTTTCTACTTGGCCGGGATGAATTTCAGGATTCCGGCCAATTCCGAGCCTGTCCCGCGCTGCCGATCGGACGGATGAGAGACGCCGTCATTCACCGGAACCTCCTCGAAATCGAAGGGACTGACGCCCTCCAGGCAGGCGACATTGACGCCGTATTGGCTTGGGTCGGAGCGGCGCTGGTGGTGGGTGTAGATCCCGCAGGTCGAGCAAAAGTAGTGCTTCGCCGTCCCGGTGTTGAACTGATAGAGGGTCAAAGCCTCTTCGCCCTGCACGATCTCGATATCGGCACGGTCCGCCGAGACCGCGACCGCGCCGCGCATCCGGCAATAGGAGCAGGTGCAGCGGCGGGCCGTGTGGAGGCCGTTGGCCAGCTTCACGCGGAAGCGCACCGTGCCGCAATGGCAGGCGCCGTCGATCCGGTCGATGTCCTTGTTCATGCGCTCCCGCCTGCTCTTTCCCAACGGATGTGAAACAGAATATCTTCCCCGGGCCGATTCCCGTCAACGAGCAGGCATGACCGATTCCACGCCCCATTACCACGGCCACCGCGACCGGCTGCGAGCCCGCTTCACCGAGTTCGGGAGCGAGGCGCTGCCGGACTACGAGCTCTTGGAGCTGGTGCTGTTCCGGTCGATCCCCCGGCGGGACGTCAAGCCGCTCGCCAAGGAGCTGGTCAAACGCTTCGGGAGCTTCGCGAAGGTCCTGGCCGCCTCCCCGGCCCGGCTGGCGGAAGTGCCTGGGGTCACGGCCGGGATCATCACCGACCTGAAGGTGGTGGAGGCGGCCGGGCGGCGGCTGGCGAGGGGCGAGGTCACCAAGCGCCCGGTCCTGTCCTCCTGGAGCTCGGTCATCGATTATTGCCGCGCCGCCATGGCCTTCATGGACAAAGAGCAGTTCCGCCTGCTCTTCCTCGACAAGCGCAACGCCCTCATCGCCGACGAGGTGCAGCAATCGGGCACGGTCGATCACACGCCGGTCTATCCCCGCGAAGTGGTCAAGCGCGCGCTCGAACTCTCGGCCTCGGCCCTCATCCTCGTGCACAACCACCCCTCCGGCGACCCGACGCCCTCCTCGGCGGACGTGAAGATGACCCGCGAGATCATCGACGTGGCGACACCGCTCGGGATCACGATCCACGACCACATCATCGTGGGCCGGGAGGGTCATGCGAGCCTGAAAGGGTTGAAGCTGATTTGACGACGTTTCGAGGCGTTTGAAACACCCCTGACCTCATCCTGAGGAGCCGCATCAGCGGCGTCTCGAAGGAGGGCTTCAGGAGGTACGGGAAACACTCCGCTGGACCATCCTTCGAGACGCCCGCTGCGCGGGCCCTCAGGATGAGGCTTCGAGACGAACGGCTTCGCCATTCCCTCAGGATGAGGGGGAGCTTGGAGGACAACTCTAGCCCAAGAACCCCTCGATCCCCGAAAAGATCGCGTAGACGAAGCCCAGGCTCAGGGTCAGGCCGAGCGCCCCGACGACGAAGCCGCCGAGCATCACGATGCCGTCGCGCTCCACGAGCCCGATGCCCACGAGGCAGACCGCGAGGCCCAAGGGGATTTGCCCGATGAAAGGGGGCGCGAACAGGAGCCCGAGCGCCATCACCAGCAGAATCAGGCCCACGACCCGCAGGGAGACCGGCGAATCCAGGAACGTCATGCGCGGGCGTGAGAAACGCTCCAGCCGCCGGAAGGCGGGTGCCGCCTTCAGGGCCGCCTTTTCCACGTCGGCGCGGGCGATCGACCGGGAGAGCAGACGCTGGGGCAGCCAGGGCGTCGGGCGCCCGAGTGCGATCTGGAACGCCACGAGGCCCAGGAGAAGGCCGCAGATCAGCGGGATCGGGGGCGGCATGGGCAGGCAGTTCGGTAGGCCGAGCAGCACGATGAGCAGCGCGAAGGCGCGGTCCTGCAGAACGGCCATGATGTCCCGCACGCTCAGGCGTTCGCCCGGCTGCGACGCGAGGGCAACCAGGATCTCGGATGTGCGTGCTTTGGAAAACAAGGGGCCCTGAAACAGGTAGAGAACAATGGAACGCGCTCTCTCTACCCGAGTTCGCCCGGGAGTCCAAGGCTGGCCTTCGCGCGCAGGCCCTCGATCAATAAAGTGTGAGAACCCCCTCGACGGCGCGGTACTCGGTCGGCTTGACCAGCCTTGAATGCGCCACCGTGACCGAGTGGAGGGGACCTTCCAGTTCCCGCTTCCAGAATTCTAGGAAGTCGAGCAGGACCGGGAACTTCGGGGCGAGATCGTAATCCTGCCAAATGTAGGTTTGCAGCAGTTTCGGGTGATCGGGCAGGCGATAGAGGATCGTTGCGGTCGTCAGACCGTAGCCTTCGAGCTGGCGGATGAAATCCTGAGAAACCATGCGACCTCCTGCGATGCCGGAGGCCCGAGGCGGTTCCTGAGCCCCCTGATGACCGTTGCGACGCGGCGGCAAACCCCTATGTCGGCCGGCGCACCCCCCTCCCCCTCTCGAAAATCAATGCCGCCTTACTGCTCCGGTTCCGGTCCCCCGGATGAGCCCTTAGGCGGATGGACAGCCGGGGCCTTCGCAGCTTCCTGCCGAATCCTATAAGGAGAGTTTAAGGACGTACGCTTGCCCTTGCGGCAGGCTGGATCACATTGCCTTGAGGCGCGCCCGCGCCCGGCCGGACGCGGCTGCCGTCCAGCGCCGCCGACCTATCAGAGGATCACTCGCGAATGCGCTTCGCCTTCGCCGGCATCGATTTCCTGGGCGACGTGTTCAGGGTGCTCCTCGACCGGGGCTGGACGCCGCTGAAGCTGTTCAGCAGGCCCTGCGACGACGTCTACGATTTCAACACGCAGACCGCCGCCTGGGCCCGCGCCGCCAGGATCCCAATGCAAACGACCCGCATCGGCCCGGCCGACCTGGCCGGGCTGAACCGGATGGGATGCGACGCCCTGATCGTCGCGGGCTATCCCTGGCTCATCAAGGATTGGGAGCGGTTTTTGCCCTATGGGGTGAATTTCCACCCCTCGCCCCTGCCCGAGGGACGGGGGCCCTACCCCCTTTTCCAGGCCATCCTGGACGGCCGCGACGGCTGGGGCATGACGGCCCACGCGCTGGCGCCGTCCTTCGACACGGGCGCCATCGTGGCGCAGCGGCGCTTTTCCCTGGCGCCGGGCGAAACCCACGACACCCTCTTGGCCAAGTGCCAAATGGCCGCCAAAAGCATCGCGGGCGACCTCGCGGACGACCTGCCGGGCCTTTGGCGGGAGGCGTCGCCCCAGGGAAAGGGCTCCTACTGGCCCCGGGTCAATCAGGCCCAGCGCACCCTTCGCTGGAACGAGCCTGTGAGCGAAGTCCTGCGCACCGTCCGGGCCTTCGGGTCAATCGAGGTTTTCGCCCAGGTGTCGTCGACCTGGATCCATGTCTGGGAGGCCGCCGGGTGGGAGGAACGCCACGGCTATCAGCCGGGAACCCTCGTCCACCGGCACAGGCGCCATCTCATCGTGGCGGCCCGGGGCGGGTTCGTGCAGCTCACGGGCTGGCATCCGCAGCCCCGCGAGCGTCGCAGGCCTGAGAGCCGCCTATAGGGCGTGGTAACGCCGGCCGTGATAAATCAGCGGCGCGCGTGGTTCTCCGAGGCGGATCTGGAGGATCTCGCCAATGATCACGTGGTGGGTGGCAACAATTCGCGCGTCCGCGATCCGGCATGCGAAGGAGACCAAGCTCGAGGCCAGGATCGGCGACCCGGTCAGGGCCTCCTGCCAGTCGCCGACCGTGAAGCGGTCACGGCCTTCGAGGTCGATGCGCCCCGCGAAGGCTTCCGAGAGAAGCCTGTCATCCGCCGCGAGGGTGTTCACGGCGAAGACCCCATTCTCCAGCAGAGCCGTAGGCGAGCGGGCGGAGGTGTTCACGCAGACCAGAAGGGACGGCGGGTCGTCCGTCACGGGCGTGACAGCGGTGGCCGTGAAGCCCGCCTTTCCGGCCGGCCCGCTGGTGGTGATGATATGCACGGCCCCGGCGACGCGGCTCATGCCCTCGCGGAAGAGCATCGGGTCGGGCAAGGTCGCGTCCGGGGGACCGGAGGGAAAGGCCGCTTTCAGCATGTGGGTCCGTTCAAGCGTCTTTCCCCTTCGGGACGGGTGGCAAGGTCATGCCCCCCATATGGGGCCTGCCGCTCCTCGGGGGAAGCGATCCGGCACAAACCTGCCCTGCGGTCCGGGTGCGGCCTCATTCCGACCGGCGGGCGGAATGGGAACCTTTTCCCGGAGGTTCGCGCGTTTTAGACGAAGGCATGAGTCGCATCCATTCTTTTCCGTGATGAGGCCCATAACCCCTCGTTGTCGAAGCCTAAACCGTTTGCTAGAGAGCGCCACCCGAACGTCCCGCTTGGCCTGGCTCTTGCATCGTGCTTTGCTGTGACGTTTCCCAAACAAAAAACCCCTTCCAGAGGGGGTGTTAAGGGCGCGACATGGAAATATTTGTGCAGCAGCTCATCAACGGGCTGACGCTGGGGTCCATCTACGGGCTCATCGCCATCGGCTACACGATGGTGTTCGGCATCATCGGCATGGTCAACTTCGCCCACGGCGACGTGTTCATGCTCTCCGCGTTCATCGCGCTCATCTTCTTCCTCATCTTCACGACCTGGCTCGGCATCTCCTCCGTGGTGTTGGCGCTGCTTTTCGTGCTGGTGATCGCGATGGTTCTCACCTCCCTGTGGGGCTGGGCCATCGAGCGCATCGCCTACCGGCCCCTGCGTGGATCGTTCCGGCTGGCGCCTCTGATCTCGGCCATCGGCGTCTCGATCTTCCTGTCGAATTTCGTGCAGGTTGCCCAAGGGGCACGCAACAAGCCGACCCCCCCGATGATCGGCGACGTGATCGTGTTGTTCCAGGGCGAGAGCGGCTACAACGTCGCCCTGTCCTACAAGCAGATCATCATCATGGTCACCACGGCGGTGCTGCTGACGATCTTCTGGTACCTCGTCCAGAAGACCTCTCTCGGCCGCGCCCAGCGCGCCTGCGAGCAGGACCGCAAGATGGCGGCGCTTCTCGGCATCAACGTGGACCGGACGATCTCCCTGACCTTCGTGATCGGGGCGGCGCTCGCCGCGGTCGCCGGCACCATGTACCTCCTCTACTATGGCGTCGTGAGCTTCAACGACGGCTTCGTTCCGGGCGTGAAGGCCTTCACGGCGGCGGTCCTCGGCGGCATTGGATCCCTTCCGGGCGCGGTTCTGGGCGGCCTGATCATCGGCCTGATCGAGGTGTTCTGGTCCGCTTACTTTTCGATCGAGTACAAGGATGTGGCCGCGTTCTCCATCCTGGCCATCGTGCTGATCTTCATGCCCTCCGGCATTCTCGGACGGCCTGAGGTCGAGAAGGTTTGAGGGAGACGGCATCATGAACGCACCTCCCATCACCACCGCGTCGGCCGAAAGCCCGGCGCTCCCCAACCGTTTCGACCTGACGGCCGCCATCAAGGACGGTTTGAAGACCGCGCTCATCATGCTCGGCCTGTCGATTCCGATCCTGGCCTACAAGACAGACCAGAGCGGCGGCGACCTATGGCTGAGCCCGCGCTGGGGCCTCGTGGCGATCCTCTGCGCGCTCGTGTTCGGACTGCGGATCCTCCTGCACGCCTTCATGGCCACGAAAGCGGCCCGTGAGGCGACTCCGAGCCCGCATCAGGCGACGGAATTCGTTCATGCGGAGCCCAACGCCTTCCAGAAGACGTCCCGCTTCGCGATCCCGTTCTTCCTCGGGGTGGCGCTGGCCTTCCCGGTGATCATCTATTTCATCCAGGGCGGCCTGAACGAATCCCGCTACTGGGTGGATCTGGGCATCCTGATCCTCACCTACGTGATGCTGGGCTGGGGCCTGAACATCGTGGTCGGGTTGGCGGGTCTTCTCGACCTGGGCTACGTCGCCTTCTATGCGGTCGGCGCCTATTCCTACGCGCTTTTGTCCACCACGTTCGGGCTCTCGTTCTGGATCTGCCTGCCGCTGGCCGGCATCCTGGCGGGCTTCTGGGGCATGATCCTGGGCTTTCCGGTTCTACGCCTGCGGGGCGACTACCTCGCCATCGTGACGCTCGCCTTCGGCGAGATCATCCGCCTCGTCCTCATCAACTGGACGGACCTGACCAATGGCGGCGCCGGCATCTCGTCGATCCCGCGCGCCACGTTCTTCGGCCTGCCCTTCACGTCGGGCGAAGGCGGGTTCGCCCAGACCTTCGGGCTCGAGTTCAATGGTATGCACAGGATCATATTCCTGTACTACCTGATCCTGGCCCTCGCTCTCCTCACCAACTTCGTGACCATGCGGCTGCGCAAGCTGCCCGTGGGCCGGGCCTGGGAGGCCCTGCGCGAGGATGAGATCGCGTGCCGGTCGCTCGGCATCAACACCACGAACGTGAAGCTGACGGCCTTTGCGATCGGGGCCATGTTCGGCGGCTTCGCGGGATCGTTCTTCGCGGTTCGCCAGGGCTTCGTATCGCCGGAGAGCTTTAACTTCCTGGAATCGGCCATCATCCTGGCCATCGTGGTCCTGGGCGGCATGGGCTCGCAGATCGGCGTCGCGATCGCCGCCATCGTGCTGGTGGGCGGGCCGGAGATCCTGCGCAATCTCACCTTCCTGCAGGCCGTCTTCGGATCGGGCTTCGACCCCAACGAGTACCGGCTGCTGCTGTTCGGCGCCGGCATGGTCGCCATGATGGTGTGGCGTCCGCGCGGTCTCATCTCCGAACGGTCACCCACCGTCATCCTGAAGGAGCGCAAGGCCATTTCCGGCTCCCTCGTCAAGGAAGGACACGGCTAATGCGCTGGATCCAAGACCCTCTGCTGGACGTCCAGCACCTCACGATGCGCTTCGGCGGCCTCGTGGCCATCAACGACCTGTCGTTCAAGGTCGGGCGCGGCGACATCACCGCGCTGATCGGCCCCAACGGCGCGGGCAAGACGACGGTGTTCAACTGCATCACCGGCTTCTACAAGCCGACGGAAGGCTTGATCGCCATGCGCAAGCCGGACGGGAGCAACCTGCTCCTGGAGCGGCTGCCAGGCAATTCCATCAACTGGAAGGCCAAGGTCGCGCGCACGTTCCAGAACATCCGGCTGTTCTCGGGCATGACCCTCCTGGAGAATCTGCTCGTCGCCCAGCACAATCCCTTGATGCTGTCCTCCGGCTACACTTTCCTGGGAATTCTGGGCCTGGGCGGATACCGCACCGCCGAGAAGGAGGCGATCGAGAAGGCCAAGTTCTGGCTGGAGAAAACCCGCCTCATCGATCGCGCGGACGATCCGGCGGGCGACCTGCCCTACGGTGACCAGCGCCGGTTGGAGATCGCCCGCGCCATGTGCACGGACCCTCTGCTCCTGTGCCTCGACGAGCCCGCGGCGGGCCTCAACCCCCGCGAATCCCTCGAATTGAACAACCTTCTGCTCTCCATCCGCAAGGATCATGGGACATCGCTGCTGCTCATCGAGCACGATATGTCCGTCGTGATGGAAATCTCGGATCACGTGGTGGTGCTGGATTACGGCACCAAGATCGCGGACGGCACCCCGTCCGAGGTCAAGAGCGATCCGCGCGTCATCGCGGCCTATCTGGGCGTGGACGACGAAGAGGTCGAGCAGGTGGAAGCGGAGATCGGCGTATGAGCACCGCTGGAATGAACGTCACCCCGTCCGCGTCCGCCGCGGCGTCGAAGCCCGTCCTCCTGAGCGTGCGCGGGGTCAAGACCTATTACGGCAACATCATCGCCCTGAAGGGCGTCGACATGGACGTCCGCGAGGGTGAGATCGTCACGCTGATCGGAGCGAACGGGGCCGGGAAGTCGACCCTGATGATGACCATCTTCGGCAATCCGCGGGCGCGCGAGGGCACGATCACCTACCAGGGCCAGGACATCACCAGGATGCCCACCCACGAGATCGCCCGCATGTCCATCGCGCAGTCCCCGGAGGGCCGGCGGATCTTCCCGCGCATGACCGTGTACGAGAACCTCCAGATGGGAGCCTCCATCAACGGGCTCGCGCATTTCAACCAGGACCTGGAGCGGGTCTGCACCCTCTTCCCGCGCCTGAAGGAGCGCCTCTACCAGCGCGGCGGCACCCTGTCGGGCGGCGAGCAGCAGATGCTGGCCATCGCGCGGGCCCTGATGAGCCGCCCGAAGCTGCTTCTCTTGGACGAACCCTCGCTGGGTCTCGCGCCGCTGATCGTCAAGCAGATCTTCTCGATCATCAAGGAGCTCAACGAGAAGGACGGCATGACCGTGTTCCTCGTGGAGCAGAACGCCTACCACGCCCTGAAGCTGGCCCATCGCGGTTACGTGATGGTCACGGGCAACATCACCATGAGCGGCACCGGACGGGAGCTCCTGGCCGATCCGCAGGTCCAGGCCGCCTATCTCGAGGGGGGGCACCACTGATGCAGGGCATTCTCTATGAGGAGCCGTCCTTCTGGCTCTTCGCGCTCATCACCGT
Organism: Microvirga pudoricolor; assembly: GCF_016892705.1. GTDB lineage: Bacteria > Pseudomonadota > Alphaproteobacteria > Rhizobiales > Beijerinckiaceae > Microvirga > Microvirga pudoricolor. The sequence continues at coordinate 133,094 of NZ_JAFEMB010000006.1, read as the reverse complement.
GATCATGGGCGGCTGGGCCGCCTGGATGACCGGCCGGGCCATCGCGATCACCTGGCGTCCCTACTGGACCCTGATCCTCTACCTCCTGATCCTGGGCGCGGCGGTGCGCTTCATCCATCACGCCCTGTTCGAGGGCACCCTGCTGTCGGTCCACTATTACGCGATCGACACCATCGTGATGCTGATCGTCGGGACGCTGGGCTTCCAGTATTACCGTGCCCGCCAGATGACGACCCAGTACCGCTGGATGTACGAGCGGACAGGGCCGTTCACCTGGCGCGAAAAGTCTCCGGCGGCCTGAGGGCGCCCGATCGAATCCCCGTGCGCGCAAGGGCTTAGACCCTTCGTCTAACCCTTGCGAGTGCGACACAAATTCCGGCGTGACATCCTTTCAAAAAAGATCATGATGTGACCCGGATGGCGGGACAACCTGCCAAACCGGCTCCCGCCAAAGGGGCCCAGAAAACCACCCAGAGGAGTGACCTTTATGAAGAAACTGCTGTTGACCAGCGTCGCGCTCGGTCTTGGCCTCGCCTTCTCGGGCGCGGCCAACGCGCAGATCAAGATCGGCGTGGCCGGTCCCATCACGGGCCCGAACGCCGCTTTCGGCGCGCAGCTGAAGAATGGCGTCGAGCAGGCCGTTGAGGACATCAACGCCGCCGGCGGCATCAACGGTCAGAAGCTGCAGCTCGTCGTGGGCGACGACGTGTCCGATCCGAAGCAGGGCGTGTCCGTGGCGAACAAGTTCGCAGCCGAGGGCGTGAAGATGGTCGTCGGCCACTTCAACTCCGGCGTCTCGATCCCGGCCTCGGACATCTACGAGGAAGCCGGCATCGTGCAGGTCTCCCCGGCCTCGACCAACCCGAAATACACCGACGCCGGCAAGTGGAACACCTTCCGCACCTGCGGACGTGACGACCAGCAGGGCGGCGTCGCCGGCGCCTATCTGGCCGACAAGTTCAAGGGCAAGAAGGTCGCGGTCATCCACGACAAGACCCCCTACGGCAAGGGCCTGGCCGATGAGACCCAGAAGGCGATGAACGCCAAGGGCCTCAAGGAAGTGGTGTACGAGGGCGTGAACCCGGGCGAGAAGGACTACTCCGCGCTCGTGTCGAAGCTGAAGCAGGCCGGCGTGGACGTGGTCTATTTCGGCGGCCTCCACACGGAAGCCGGCCTCATCATCCGCCAGATGCGCGACCAGGGCCTCAACGCCCCGCTCATGTCGGGTGACGGCATCGTGTCGGCCGAGTTCGTCTCGATCGCCGGTCCGGGCGCCGACGGCACCCTGATGACCTTCGCGCCGGATCCGCGCAAGAACCCGAACGCCAAGGACGTCGTCGCCAAGTTCAAGGCGAAGAACTACGAGCCGGAAGCCTACACCCTGTACAGCTACGCGGCCGCCCAGATCCTGGCGGACGCCGCCAAGCAGGCCGGCAGCGTCGACGGCAAGAAGATGGCCGAGGTCATGAAGGCCGGTAAGCCCTTCAAGACCGTGATCGGCGACATCTCCTTCGACAAGAAGGGCGACATCACCCGTCCGGACTACGTCATGTACGTCTGGAAGAAGGGCGCCGACGGCAAGATCGACTACACCGGCAACGAGCTCGGCATGTAATCGATCGGCCCTCCAGCCGACAGACGAGACCCGCCCTGGCGACAGGGCGGGTTTTTTGATGACCCGCGAGACACGAGATGCCCGGCCTGACCCTCACGCTCCTGAAGGACCCCTACGCAGTCTGCCGCATGGCCCCGGACGCACCGGTGCATGTGCCCCCGCGCGCCACGTTCTTTCACCTTGTCCGCGCCCACGATGAGACCACCCTCGCCTGCCTGGCCTCGGACGCGCCGGACGGCGCCGAGACCGATGCGGGCTGGCGCTGCTTCCGGATCGAGCAGAGCTTCGATTTCAGCACCCCCGGGATCCTGGCCTCGGTGCTGGGGCCTCTGGCCGAGGCCGGGATCGGCATCTTCGCCACATCCACCTTCAGCACGGACTACATCCTGGTAAAGACCAAGGACGTGGTGGGCGCCATCAAGGCGCTGGCGCGGGCTGGGCATCGCGTGGAGAACGCCGGGTCCTAGGCTCGCTCGATCCGCGCCCCGAAACAACCTCTGCCGGCGAAATGGGCATCCACGTGGCACACCTCGGGCCGCGCCAGGAATTGCTCGATCGTCTCCTCGACCAGTCGCGCCTCGGCGACCGCCGCATCCACGATGAGCGCGTCCGCGTCGTAGGCCCTCAGGGACAGGACCCGGTCCCTGAGGATCGGCGGGAGCTCGCCCTGGTAGTGCCCCGCCTGCTCCGCCTGCCCGACGAAGATCGGGCCGCCCGCGCGATAAGGCGAGAGCGGGTTCGGCTGGTGGATATGATGAAGGAGCAGCAAGCACTCGCCTACCGTGGCCCGCCGAAGCGAGACCCGGCACGGATAGGCATCGGGTTCGTCCGCCCGAACCCGGTGGATGCCCCGCTCCCTTAAAGCCTGGTCCGGGAGGTCGAAGAGGGGGAGAAAGTCTTCAGGCGCGAGTCCGCGGGTCTGAAACGGCATGATCGGTCTCCGGATGTCGGGACCGGAGGACATCACGCCGTGCCTGGAGGCGCGATCCGATTCTTGCGCCCGTGTTCGGCCCGGCCTGCCCGGCCGGAGCGATAAGACCCCTCAGCCCTTGTCCGCCGCCAGCGTGTGGGCCACCAGGGCGTTGGCGTGGCCGTGCCCCATTCCGTGGTCGGTCTTCAGCATGGCGACCAGTTCCATGTGCTTCGCGGGCAGGTGCCGGCGCACCAGGTCCTGCCATTCGGCGATGGGCCGACCGTATTTCTTCTCGATGGAGGGGAAGTAGGAAGCGGGTCCCTTGATCGGTTCGTTGGCCATCGCGGCTCGTGCTCCGGGTCGTGCGTGGGCGCGATCTTCGCTGTCTGGCGGTCGAACCGCAAGCGCTACGGAGAACCGGCTCACGCTCCTATCCCAGGCGCCCCAGAACGGGGAAGGTTTCGAGCAGCCAGAACGACATGGTGGTGATCCAGCCGGTCAGGAAGGCGATCCCTGTCAGGACCAGGAGCGCCCCCATGGCCCGCTCGATCATCAGGAAACGGGAGCGCATGCCCTTCAGAAAGGCCACGAAGGGCTTCATGGCGAGGGCCGCCAGAAGGAACGGGATCCCAAGGCCCACCGAATAGGCGGCGAGCAGCAACGCCCCGCGGGCGACGCTCGCCTCCGAGCCGGCCACCGCCAGGATGGCGGCGAGAACGGGTCCGATGCAGGGGGTCCAACCGAACGCGAAGGCGAGGCCCATCACGTAGGCGCCCCAGAGGCCCACGGGCCGGTTCACGTTGAGCCGCGCCTCCCGGTAGAGCAGGCCGATGCGGAACACCCCGAGGAAATGCAAGCCCATCACGATGATGGCGAGGCCCGCCACGGTGCTCAGGACGTCGAGATATTGCCGCACGAACTGGCCGAGCGCCGAGGCCGTGGCGCCGAGGAGCACGAACACGGTCGAGAAGCCCGCCACGAAGAGCAGGGCCGCCGCGATGGCGCGCCTGCGCACGGCCCGGTCATCGCCCGCGCTGAGCTGGTCGAAGGTCGTTCCGGCCAGGAACGACAGGTAGGGCGGCACGAGAGGAAGCACGCAGGGGCTCAGGAAGCTGATGAGGCCGCCGAGAGCCGCCGCCGGGAGGGACACGCTGAGCATGGGGCCTTCTAACGGGTTCGCTGGGCCGGGGAAAGGCGGCGCGTTGGCCTCTCCCTGGCTTGTGAAGGGGCCGGAATCAGTCTTCTCTGGCGCGCATGATCGGACCCCGCAATCTCATCACCGACGTCGCCGGCCTGCGGATCGGCAATGCTTCGGACCCCGACCTCGCCTCCGGCGTCACGGTGGCGGTCTTCGACCAGGCGACGGTCGCATCCTGCTCCGTTCACGGGGGCGGGCCGGCCACGCGCGAAACCGATCTCCTCGACCCCGACAAGGCGGTGGCGGGCATCGATGCCATCGTGCTCTCCGGCGGCTCCGCCTTCGGTCTCGATGCCGCGGGCGGCGTGCAGGCCTACCTGCGGGAGCATGGAAGAGGCTTTGCCATCGGCAACGTGCGCGTGCCTCTGGTGCCTCAGGCCGCCGTGTTCGACCTCCTCAACGGCGGCGATAAGGCGTGGGGCACCCACTCGCCCTACCGCGATCTCGGCTATGCGGCCGCGGCGGCGGCGGGGCTCGAATTCAGCCTCGGCACCGCCGGGGGTGGCTACGGCGCCACCACCGTCGACCTGAAGGGCGGTCTCGGCTCGGCCAGCGCCGTGACGGCGTCCGGCCATACGGTCGGGGCGCTCGTCATCGTCAACGCCCTCGCATCCGTGGTCATCGGCGATGGACCGCATTTCTGGGCCGGAGCCTTCGAAGAGGGCGACGAGTTCGGCGGCTTCGGCCTTCCGGCGCGGGTGACCCCGGAGATGCGCCGTCTCGACTGGAAAGGCCGTGCCGGACGCGGGGTCCTGCCGCCTTCCACCACGATCGCCCTCGTCGCCACCGATGCCGCGCTCACCAAGGCTCAGTGCAAACGGCTGGCCGTGGCGGCCCATGACGGCCATGCCAAAGGCCTGCGCTTTGCCCATGCGCTCTACGACGGCGATACGATCTTCACGGCCGCCATGGGGCACAAGCCGCTCGAGGACGAGGCGGCCGATTTCATCGAAATCACGGCTCTGGCCGGCGACTGCCTGGCGCGCGCGATCGCGAGAGGCGTCTACGAGGCCACGCCCCTGCCCTTCGACGGCGCCCTCTCGGCATGGCGAGACCGCTTCGGCCCGTCCGCGGCCTAACGGGCGCACCGCGCCAACCTGGACTCTCGGACGGACCGAAGCCCTGCCGATGCCTGGACCCGAACGGATCTCCCAAGGGGTAGAAGCCGGGCATCATGCCCGGCCTCCCCCATCGCTCGGCCTGTCTCAGATGAAGACGAAGTCGTTGAGATGCAGGGCGGTCTTGTTGACGCCGCTTAGGGTGAGGCTGAACTCGCCCTTGGCGATGACCGTGTTGCCTCCCGACTGATAGGCCGTGCTCATGAGAGCCGCGTAATCGGCGAACACGCTCTTGTAGACGATGATCTTCTCGTAATCGTCAGGCCCGGCGGCAAAGTCCGCGATGGTGGTCTTGGCCCAGGGCCGGATGTGGTAGGTGTCCCGGCCCCAGCCGCCGATCAGCAGCGAGCCGACCCCGTCGCCGATGAGGATGTCGTCGCCGTAGCCCCCGTCGAGGGTGTCGGCCCCAGCCGATGAACCCGCATCCATGTCGAGGTAATCGTTGCCGTCCCCGCCCAGCAGATGATCCGAGCCCGTGCCGCCGATGAGGGTGTCGTTGCCAGCCTCGCCATGCAGCGTGTCGCGCCCGGCATCCCCCTTGAGGCTGTCCTGGCCCTCCCCGCCCCGGACCGTGTCGGCGCCGTTGCCGCCGGAGATCACATCGTCTCCGCCGTCCCCAGCCAGGACGTCGTTGCCCTCCTCGCCGTAGAGCCAGTCGTTGTCGGCGCCGCCGTGGACGGTGTCGTTGCCGTCGCCCGCGCAGACGCCGTCCTGGCCCGAACCGGCGTTGATCGAATCGTGGCCCGCCTCACCGGCGATCCAGTCGTCGCCGTCCTCGCCCGACAGGGTGTCGTCGCCCGCGCCGCCCCAGACCTCGTCGTTGTCCGACCCCGCCCAGACCGTGTCGTTCCCCTCACCGCCAAGCAGGGTGTCGTTGTCGGACCCTCCGGCGAGGTTGTCGTGGCCGAGATCGCCCTCCAGCCGATCCTGGCCGGCGCCCCCGTACAGATCGTCGTCTCCGCCGCCGCCCAACAGCTTGTCGTTACCGATCTCGCCATGGAGCTTGTCGTTGCCGAGTCCGCCGGACAGGAGGTCGTTGCCCCCGCCGCCGAACAGGATGTCGACACCGCCTCGTCCATAGAGAAGGTTGTTGAGCCCGCCGCCGATCACCATGGTGCTTTTCGCCCCGGTCACCTGGCTGGTCAGCGACAACATGACGGCGTTGTGGCCATAATCGAGGCCGTCGATGCTGGAGCTGTCGCCACCGGACCCTGGAGGCCCCTCGACCTCGATTTCCTGGGTCTCTTCGGGCGTGTATCGCATGATTTCACGACCATCCAACCCGCGCAGGATCCAGTCGCTTCCGTCCCGCTCCATGGTCTGGCCAGGCTTGGGCTTGAACGGCGGCTCCATGCCGCCCGGGCTCGTGGAGGTGCCGCCGTCGGGGGGCGTCGGCGGCATTCCGCCATCCGGGGAACCGGTCCCGCCATCGGAGCCCGTCCCTCCATCCGACCCCCCATCACCCGTGAGAGGACCATCGACCAGTTGGGTGCCGCCATAGAAGGCGTAGCTCACGCCGCCGACCGTGACCAAGTGGCTGCCGTACTGATCTTCGAATTTCTTGAGTTCATCCAACAGTGACATTCTCGATCTCCCCGTGACCGGCAACCGAGGGACCAAGCCGCCGCGGTCACGTCCCAAAGCAAGGCGCAGTCGCGACCCTGTGCCAACTCTCCGGACATGGAGGATCTGGAGTTGAGAATTATCGAAACGACGACTTCTAAATAACAGCTGGCCAAAACCGGCCGTGCGGCGGCCGCAGGAGCTTCGCGATTGCTGGGGACAATCTTGTTTCGCTCATAGGTCCGCGCGGGACCGGCCCCGCAAAAGGCCGCGCGACTCACGGTTGGCGGGGCAGCCGTGCGCCCCTAGAACCGATCGGCCCTATACGGCGTCGGGTCGATCACGGTCGGCTCGCCCGTCATCATCTCGGCCAGCAAGCGTCCGGTGATGGGGCCGAGCGTGAGCCCGTGATGGGCGTGACCGAAGCTGAACCAGAGATCCTTGTGCTTCGATGCCGGGCCGATGATGGGCATCATGTCCGGGGTGCAGGGACGCGACCCCATCCAGGGATGGGGGTCCACGCGCTCTCCCAGGGGGAAGAACTCCCGGGCGATGGGTTCGGCCCGCCCGAGCTGAACCGGAGTCGGCGCGTCGTCACGCAGTGCGAATTCGGCCCCGGTGGTTAGACGGATGCCACGGGACATGGGGGCCAGGAAGTAGCCACGCTCGAAATCCAGGGTCGGGCGGTTGAGCACCGCGTTGCCCTGCGGCTTGTAATGCATGTGGTAGCCGCGCTTGACGGCGAGCGGCAGGTTGTAGCCGAGCTTCTTCGTCACCACGTCGGCCCAGGCTCCCAGGGCGACGACGACGCTCTTGGCCTGAACCGGGCCGAGCTCGGTCTGGATCATCCAGCCCTCGGCCGTTTGCTCGAGGGTCTTGGCATCGCCCGCCGCGAGCCGGCCGCCGAGCCTCTCGAACAGGCCCACATAGGCCATGGTCAGATGGTGGGGATCGGAGACCGAGGACGGGTCAGTCCAGTGGAGACCGCCCACGAGGTCCGCCTTGATGCTGGGCTCGCGCTCCGCCACGCCGGCCCGGTCGATGGCGTCGAAGTGCACGCCGAAGTCGCGGCGCACCTTCTCCGCGTCGCGAACCTGCTCGTCCATGGCGGCTTGCGTGCGAAACACCTTCACCCAGCCCGTGGGACGGATCAGCCCCGTGGCGCCGGCCTCCTCCGCGAGAGCGTTGTGCTCCGTGACGCTGTGCTCGATGAGCGGGGCATAGAGCCGGGCGATGGCCTTATGCTTCTCGGGCCGCGAGTGCATCCAATACTGGAACAGGAACGGCGCGAGCTTCGGCAGGGCGCTCAGGTGATAATGCGCGTCGACCGTATTGTTGAGCGCGTAGCGCAGGAGGGCGCCGAAATCGTGCGGGAACCCGTAAGGGTAGACGCCCTCGCGCTGGATCAAGCCCGCATTGCCGTAGGAGGTCTCCTCGCCGGGCTTGCGCTTGTCCACCAGGATGACGGAGCGGCCCCGCTTCTGAAGGTGCACCGCGATCGACACGCCGATGATGCCCGCACCCAGAACAACCACATCCGTACGCATGAGACCAATCCCGTTGAGCCGAAGGTGCCCGACGGGGAGCCTTCCGGCCGCCTGCGCCTTCCTGGAGCGGGGTTCTAACCTCTTTCGTCGGACGGCGTCCATTCCCGCCGACCGCGATGTTTGTGCACACCGCCGAAAATCCGGGCTGGCGGGAGCCCGGCGCCCCGTTTGCGTTGCGGGGCCGCGCATCCCATGCTACCGGCGCGGCCATGACCCAGCCCCTGATCATCGCCCCCTCCATCCTGGCCTCGGATTTCGCCAAGCTCGGCGAAGAGGTGCGCGCCATCGACGAGGCCGGCGCAGATTGGATCCACATCGACGTGATGGACGGCCATTTCGTGCCCAACATCACCATCGGGCCCGACGTGGTGAAGGCCCTGCGGCCACACACCCGAAAAGTCTTCGACGTGCATCTCATGATCACGCCGGTGGACCCCTATCTGGAGGCCTTCGCCAAGGCCGGGGCCGACATCATCACGATCCATGCGGAGGCAGGTCCCCATCTCCACCGCTCGCTCCAGACCATCCGAGGCCTCGGAAAGAAGGCCGGAATCGTCATCAATCCGGGCACCCACGAATCCGTCATCGAGCCCGTGATCGACATGGTCGACCTGATCCTCCTCATGACCGTGAACCCCGGCTTCGGCGGACAGGCCTTCATCCCGTCCGTGTGCGACAAGGTCCGGCGCGTCCGGCACATGGCTGGGGACCGGCCCATCGACATCGAAATCGACGGCGGCGTCACTCCGGACACCGCTCCTCTCGTGGTCGAGGCCGGCGCCAATGCGCTCGTGGCGGGATCGGCCGTCTTCAAGGGCGGGCCGGGCGCCTATGCCCGCAACATCGCTTCGATCCGAGAAGCTGCTCTCTCTGCACGTTGATGCAACCTTGAGTATAGGTTGCGACGTGCCTCCTTTGCGCAGCCTTATCCACAGGTTGCGCCGGTAGCGCTTCTGTATCGTTATGGGCTATCATTGGGCGCGGCGAACAGAGACCATATCCGCCAATGACCACCTATGCTCACGGGTCGCCGGTTCGCACGGCCGGGCATCGATCCAACCGCCTGCTGGCAGCCCTGGATGCCGAGGACTTCGCCTATCTGGAGCCTTCCCTTGAGGTCGTGACCCTGCATCAGGGTCAGATTCTGTGCGAGACCGACGCGCCTCTGACGCACGCCTATTTTCCGCACGACACGACGATCTCCGTCGCGGCCGTGATGGAGGACGGCCACATGGCCGAGATGTTGATCTGTGGGCGGGAGGGCGTCGTGGGTCTCGTCGAGGCCGTGGTGCTGCGGGAAGCCTTTGGGCGCTACGTGGTGCTCATGAACGGTACGGCGTCCCGGATCGACTTCGACGATATGCAGGAGGCCATGCGGGTCCGTCCCAGGATCCGACACCTCGTTCGCTGCTTCGCCCAGGCCATCTTCTCTCGCGTCCTGCAGTCGGTCGCCTGCAACGCTGTGCACGGGGTCGATGCCCGCTGCTGCCGCTGGATCCTGAGCTCGTACCATCGCAGCGAGGGGGACACCGTACCCCTCACCCACGAATTCCTGGCCGAAAGGCTCGGGGTCCAGCGTTCGACCGTCAGCATCGCCATGGGGCGGCTCCAGTCGGCGGGGCTCGTCCGCCAGGGCCGGGGCGGGATCACCGTCGTCGACCCGCAGGGGCTGCAGGACGCCGCCTGCGAGTGCTTCACGCGATTGCAGAACACGTTCCAGCGCCTGCTTCCCAAGACCTTCACCAAGCGGTAATGGAGACGATCCTCCAGAAGCCCGGAGGCTTGTCTCCACGCTGCGAACGAGCCGGCCTTTCGCTTCAGCGGACGCGACGAGGGAACGCGATCGTCAATGATTGAGGATGAACCGGTAATAACACGGTTTGGTCAGCCCTAACACGACAGCGCCACTACGATTTCCCATCGTGCCGCACCAAGCCTTTTCCGTGAAAATGCTTTGCGTACGCCCACCAGCAGGCATATAAGCTATACGTTTTCCAGACATGTTGTAGAAATTTAAAACTCCGCCCGGACTGAAAACATAGTATCCAAGCATTTTATTATCTTGCGAGATGACCCTTCTCTTTCCGTTGATGCCATTGTCATACTTAGCAGGACTGTTATCATACTTACTCGGGCTATTGTCGTACTTGTCGACACTGTTGTCGTATTTATCCGAACTGTTGTCATACTTATCGGGACTGTTGTCATATTTATTGGGACTGAGATCATATGGCAGGCCCGCTGCATCGATGATGACAGCAAGAATGTCGGCATGGCCCGTTCCTGGATGAAGGAACCAGAGGCTCGCCAGGATTCCGGCAAAGGATCGGTGCACGTTGAACTCCAGCCACGCCTCGTTTCGGATAGCGCCTCGTATCATGGGAGCTGAAGCGAATTCCAGCCTCGAACACCGCCCGGATCGAGCATCCTTGCCTCCCGAGGGTGCTCCTTCCTTGCCTTTCCGGGAAGCATCCAATAGCCATCGCTGAAACATCTCGGAACGATTTCTGATCGTTCTGTCCAACCCCGTCCACGCGCGGCCTTATCAACGCTCTGACGAGCGTGAGCGAGCGTCGTGAGCCGAGCCAAGGAAGTTTCTGATGATCCCTCGCTACAGCCGCCCCGAGATGGTGGCCATCTGGTCACCCGAGACCAAGTTCCGCATCTGGTTCGAGATCGAGGCCCACGCCACCACGGCGCTCGCCAACCTGGGCGTCGTCCCCCGGGAAGCGGCCGAGATCGTGTGGGAGAAGGGCTCGGCGGCTACTTTCGACGTGGACCGGATCGATTCCATCGAGCGTGAGGTGAAGCACGACGTCATCGCGTTCCTGACCCATCTGGCCGAGATCGTCGGCCCGGAGGCGCGCTTCGTGCACCAGGGCATGACCTCCTCGGACGTGCTCGACACCTGCTTCAACGTGCAGCTGGTGCGGGCCTCGGACCTGCTCCTGAAGGACATGGACGCGCTCCTCGAGGCCATCAAGCGCCGGGCCTTCGAGCATAAGATGACGCCGACCATCGGGCGCTCCCACGGCATCCATGCCGAGCCGACCACCTTCGGCCTCAAGCTGGCCCAGGCCTATGCGGAGTTCGAGCGCTGCAAGCTGCGCCTCATCGAGGCCCGGCGCGAGGTGGCGACCTGCGCCATCTCGGGAGCGGTGGGGACCTTCGCCAATATCGACCCGAGCGTGGAGGAATACGTGGCCGAGCGGATGGGCCTGGCCGTCGAGCCGGTCTCGACCCAGGTCATTCCCCGCGACCGCCACGCCATGTACTTCGCGACCCTGGCCGTGGTCGCCTCCTCCATCGAGCGCTTGGCCACCGAGGTCCGCCACCTCCAGCGCAGCGAGGTGCTGGAAGCGGAGGAGTTCTTTTCGGCGGGCCAGAAGGGCTCCTCGGCCATGCCGCACAAGCGCAACCCCGTGCTCACCGAGAACCTGACCGGCCTTGCCCGCATGGTGCGCGCCTATGCGCTGCCTGCCATGGAAAACGTGGCGCTCTGGCATGAGCGGGACATCTCCCACTCCTCCGTGGAGCGCATGATCGGCCCCGACGCCACCGTGACCCTGGACTTCGCCCTGGCCCGGCTCACGAACGTCATCGACAAGCTGGTGGTCTACCCCGAGAACATGCAGAAGAACCTGGATCGCCTCGGTGGCCTCGTACACTCGCAGCGCGTGCTCCTGGCCTTGACCCAGAAGGGGGTGTCCCGCGAGGACGCCTATCGGCTGGTGCAGCGGAACGCCATGCCGGTCTGGCGCGGCGAAGGCGACTTCCTGACGCTCCTGAAGGCCGATCCCGACGTGACGAAGGCCCTGTCGCATGAAGAAATCGAGGCGTCCTTCGACCTGGGGTACCACTTCAAGCAGGTGGATACGATCTTCCAAAGGGTCTTCGGAAACGCATAGCTCATCCGAAAGCTCTGCGCTCTCAAGCTTGGCAAGCGGCACGGACAGTGTAATTTTTCCTGTCTGAGCGGCCAACTTGAGATGCAGTCATGCTTTCAGAGAAATTGCTCACGATCGCTTTCGACCGTGCCGTCCGTCGTGGAACCCTCGAAGTCACGCTGGCCAAAGGCCAGCGCCATGTCTTCGGCAACGGCGGCCACCCGAGGGTCGCCATCCGCTTCACCGACCGAGCCGCCCAGCGGGTCCTGTGCGTCAACCCGGAAATGAACCTCGGCGAACTCTACATGGACGGACGCCTTCTGGTGGAGGAAGGCTCGATCTACGACTTCCTTCAGCTCCTCCTCCAGGACACACACGGGGAGCTGGACGAGCTGCCCCTGAGAAACCTTCGCCGGATCCGCAACTGGATGCGGCTGCGCAGCGAGAACGATCCCCGCCGCTCCCGCCAGAACGTGGCTCATCACTACGACCTCAGCGGCGCGCTGTACGATCTCTTTCTCGACAGCGACCGGCAATATTCCTGCGCCTATTTCGAACGGCCCGAGGCGAGCCTCGAAGAGGCGCAGCTGACCAAGAAGCGGCACATCGCAGCCAAGCTCATGGTGGAGCCCAATCAGAGCGTCCTCGACATCGGCTCGGGCTGGGGCGGGCTCGGGCTCTACCTCGCGCAAGCCGCCTGTGCCGGCACCGTGCGGGGCGTGACCCTTTCCGAAGAGCAGCTCGCGCTCTCTCGCCGGCGGGCTGCGGAGGCCGGCCTCTCGGACCGGGTGCGCTTCGAGCTCGAAGATTACCGATCCACCACCGGCAGCTTCGACCGCATCGTCTCGGTGGGCATGTTCGAGCATGTGGGCGTGGCGTCCTACGACGCCTATTTCGAGACGTGCGCCCGTCTCCTGAAGCAGGACGGGGTGATGCTCCTGCACACCATCGGGCGCACGGGGCGGCCTTACCCGACCAATCCCTGGATCACGCGCTACATCTTCCCTGGTGGGCATCTGCCTACCCTCTCGGAGATGATGCCGTCCATCGAGCGGGCGGGTCTCGTCACCACGGACGTCGAGATCCTGCGGCTGCATTACGCCCATACCCTGAAAGCCTGGCGCGAGCGGTTCCTGGCCCGGTGGGACGAGGCCAAGAGCTTGTACGACGAGCGGTTCTGCCGGATGTGGGAGTGCTACCTCGCCATGTCGGAGAGCGCTTTCCGCTTCCAGGACGCTGTCGTGTTTCAGATCCAGCTCGCCCATCGCAACGACGTGGTGCCGATCACCCGGGACTACATCGGGCAGCGCGAGGAGGCCCTTCGCGAGGCCGAGACCCGCAAGGCCCAGACCGCCGCTTGAAGCGGCGGCAAAAACCTATATCTGGCGTTCATGCGTACTTCCGACGTCGATATCCTCATCATCCCCGGCTACGACAATTCCGGGCCAGAGCATTGGCAGAGCCGGTGGGAGCGCCAGCTTTCCACGGCACGGCGCATCGAGCAGGAGAGTTGGGACGGATCCAGCAAGGACGACTGGGTTGCCCGCATCGTGCGCGACGTCGAGCGGGCGGACCGCAAGGTCGTTCTGGTGGCTCACAGCCTTGGCACCGTCGCGGTGGCTCATGCGGCGCCCCTCCTGCCGCAAGGGAAGGTGCTCGGGGCCTTCCTGGTGGGCGCGCCGGACATCGACCGGAACGACTTCACCCTGAACATCGATCCGGCCTTCCGTCCGGTGCCGCGCGATCCGCTGCCGTTCCCCTCGGTGCTCGTGGTGAGCCGGACAGATCCATTCACGTCCTACGAGACCGCCGAGGACTTGGGCTATGCCTGGGGCTCGGCCGTGGTGGATGCGGGCGACGCCGGGCACATGAACACGGAGAGCGGCCACGGCCCCTGGCCCGAGGGGCTGATGCGGTTCGCCGGGTTCCTGAAGAACCTGGCGTAACCCTGTCCCGCATGACGAAAAGTTCATGTTCCAGTCATTCGCGGGAGAGCAGACTGCGTCCATCCTGGTGATCCTAACAAAAGGAGCTCAATCCATGAGGACTCTCTCGCTCATCGCCGCCGCCTCGGTCATCGCGCTGTCGGGTGCGGTCGCCTATGCCCAGCCCAGCCCCCCTCCCGGGCCCGGCCCGGCCGGCGGCCCGGACCGCAGGGCGCCCATGACCCGTGCGGATTTCGACGCGCTGACCGACGCGCGGATCGCCGGCATCAAGGCGGGCCTCAAGCTCAGCGCCGAGCAGGACGGCCTCTGGGCTCCGGTCGAGAAGGCACTGCGCGACCAGTCTGCCGACCGGGCGCAGAACTTCGAGCGCATGCGCGAGCGCCGCGACGCGATGCGCCAGGGCGGCCCCCGCGAGCGGCCGGACCTGATGCAGATGCTGGAGCGCCGCTCGGAATGGACCTCCCAGCGCGCCGAGAACCTGAAGGCTCTCACGGACGCCATGAAGCCCTTCTGGGCCTCCCTGAACGACCAGCAGAAGAAGCTCCTGCCGATCCTCATGCGCCCCGAGGGCGGCAAGGGCCATTGGCGTCACCATGGGGAACGTCGCGGCCCGGGCGGCCCTGGCGGTCCGCGGCCCGGACCGCAGGCGCCCGCCCCCCAGGCCCCGGCCCCGCAATAATCGCGAAGCACCAAAAGAAAAGCCGCCCCGAAGGGCGGCTTTTTTGATGTCCGGTGTTCGGTCGCGGTTTAGCGCGAATAGAACTCGACCACCAGGTTCGGTTCCATCTGCACCGGGTACGGGACCTCGGACAGGGTCGGAATGCGGGTGACGCGGGCGGTCATCTTGGAGTGATCGACCTCGATGTAGTCCGGCACGTCGCGCTCGGCGAGCTGGCTCGCCACGAGGACGACCTCGAGCTGCTTGGACTTGTCCTTCACCTCGATCACGTCGCCGGGCTTCACCTGGAAGCTCGGAATGTTCACGCGGCGGCCGTTCACCTTCACGTGGCCGTGGTTCACGAACTGGCGCGCCGCGAACGGGGTCGCCACGAACTTCGAACGGTACACGACGGCATCGAGACGGCGCTCGAGCAGGCCGACCAGGTTCTCGCCCGAATCGCCCTTGAGGCGGATGGCCTCGGCGTAATAGCGGCGGAACTGCTTCTCGGTGATGTTGGCGTAGTAGCCCTTGAGCTTCTGCTTGGCGCGCAGCTGCGTGCCGAAGTCGGACATCTTGCCCTTGCGGCGCTGGCCGTGCTGGCCGGGGCCGTATTCACGCTTGTTCACGGGGCTCTTCGGGCGGCCCCAGATGTTCTGACCCATGCGGCGGTCAAGCTTGTGCTTGGCCTGAATGCGCTTCGACATCGCTGTTCCTCTTGTTGTCGAATGGCGAGGAACGCGCCCTCCTCTTCTCCTGGGGTTTCCAGGGAGACGACAGGCCGACCGGAGCCGGGCCACGGGAGCGTAAAAAAGTTTACGCGGCCCGTGAGAGCCGCGCGAACGGGTGGGGTCTAAGCGAGATGAGGTGGAAAGTCAATGTGGCGGTGAGGGGTGAGTGGCGAATAGCGAATGGGGAACTCAACCGTTCCATTCGCCACTCGCTATTCGCCCCTTAAGGGCATCTCCTCGACCGTGATGCCCGGCAGCCCCCTGTCCGACAGGGCCCTGCGCAAGTCCGGGCCGAGGCCCGTTGCTCCCGTGAAGACGGCGACCGCTTCGTCTTCCCCGGGCTCGTGCCCAACGACAGGGGGACCAATGAGCTGGGTGACGCGGCGGGCTATGGCCGGGGCCGGATCGATCCACATCACGGGCCAGGGCGCCAGGAGTTTCATGCGTCCCAGCAGCAATGGATAATGCGTGCAGGACAGAGCCACCACATCGGTGCGCCTGCCCGCCTCCTCCACGAAGCAGGGCGCCATCTCGGCCCGCAGCTCGGCGTCCGGGACGGGGCGGCCGGCGAGCTCGGCCTCGGCGAAGGCCGCGAGCCGCCTGGAGCCCACCAGGTTGACCCGGCAATCCGCCGCGTAGGCCTCGATGAGGTCGCGGGTATAGTCCCGCGCCACCGTCGCGGGCGTCGCCAGGACCGTGAAGCTCTTGCTGAAGCTCATGGCCGCTGCCGGTTTAATGGCCGGTACCGTGCCGATGAACGGGATGTCGAATGCCGCTCTCAGGTGCGGCAGAACCAGCGTCGAGGCCGTGTTGCAGGCCACCACCACGACGCTCGGCGCATGGAGGGCGATCAGGCGCTCCATCACGGCCTGGACCCGCGCGGCCAGGGCCGGTTCGCTCAAGGCCCCGTAGGGGAAGCCCGCATTGTCGGCCGCGTAGACGAAACGGGCATCGGGTCGGGCCTTCTGGACCTCCCGAAAGACCGTCAAACCGCCGACGCCGGAATCGAAGACGAGGATCGTCGGAACGGATGGCGGCGCCGCATAGGGGCGGTGGGCTGAGCCTGCGACGAGATCGAATCCCATGAAAGCAGCCTCCCCGCCTCAGTTCAGCCGCCGCCGGGGGCCGCGCCCCTGCTGCTGCTCCTCGGTGCCCTTGGGAAGGTCCGCCGAGAGACGGCGCACCGGCCAGCCGTCGCTCCAGTTCTCCATGTCGATGAAGCGGGGCTCCCGGCGCAGGGCCGTCGCGTCCTGGCCCGAAAAGGCGGCGGCGGCGGCCATGTCGAAGGTCTTCCAATAGGCCAGGTAGTCGAGGGTGTCGGTCGGGTTGTTGGCGAGCTGCTGGGTCAGGACGGTCTGCTCGCCCGTGAGCGACATGTCCGGGGTCCACTTCCAGGTGCTGCGCTGCTTCGGGTCCTTAGGGGGATCGGGCGGCAGCTTCAGGACGGAGGCGTCGTAGGCGTCCTTCTTGGCGCCGGGCGACGTCAGGGTGGCCGTCAGGGTCGGGAAGCCGTGGTCGTCGGAGCCCGCTCGCATGAAGAGCTTGCGGGTGCCTGGCACGCCGGCGGCCTCCGTCATCAACCGCCGGGCCGCCCGGTCGGCAGGCAGGTGCTCCCGGTCGCCCGTCATGGTGATCAGCAGGGTCGAGGCCGGGATCGCCGAAAGATCCTTCAGGAGGATGCCCCGCGACTTCTCGTCGGACGCGATGCCGCCCGGCATCAAGCCGAAGACCAACTTCGGCGCCGGGATCCCGTCCTGCTCGGCCTCGGCCGCGAGGTTGAAGGCGATGGGCACGCCCGCCAAATGGCCGATGAAGGCCACGCGCTTGAGGTCCGGCTTCGCGTCCGGGTCGGAGGCCAAGGCCTCCAGGGCGGACTTGATGAGAGCGGCCGCGTTGGCGGTGGCTTCCATGGGCCGGGTGCGGTTGGGCTCCTGGAAGCGCGGGAAGAGAACGAGGTTGCCCCGGCGGGCAAGGTGATCGATCCAGCCGCCGTAGAGGCCCGGATTGGCGGCCCCCCAGGAATGAAGGAAAACCACAACCGGGCGCGGATCCTTGGCCGGGGCGGCCGGATAGAAGGCGTAGGTTGCGGCACTCGCCGTGCCGATCACGCGCTTGGTCACGTCCGCGGCCACATAATCGGATCCTCCCGGCCCCGAGGCGGGCTGCTTGGGCGGCGTCGCGGCTTGCGCGCCCTGTGGGCCGGCGACGCAAGCGCCTGCCATGCAGGCGGCGACGGCAAGGGCGGGGAGCAGGAAGCGGCGCATCGGCGTCTCGGGTTCGAGGAAGGGGCGGATCGGCCCTTGTCCCATACTAGATTGATAAGCTTAAGGCTTTCTCAAACGGTTTCTTTCCGCAAGTGCGCGAATCGCCCCGCGCAGGGTTCTCACGTCCTGCTCGGTCATCTCCTGGCGATGGAACATGTCGCGCATGTTCCGCGCCATGATGGGCTTCTTGCCCTCGGGATAGTAGCCGACCGCCTCCAGCTCGGTTTCGACGAAGTCGAAGAACGACGCCAGCATTTCCCTGGGCGCCGGCGCGGCCCGGGCCTCGCCCGCGAACGGAAGAGCGCCCCCGGTCTCCGCCCTCTGCCACTCGTAGGATATCAGCAGGACGGCCTGGGCGAGGTTGAGGGACGCGAATTGCGGATCGACCGGGAACGTCACGATGGCGTCGGCCAGCGAGATTTCATCGTTCTCCAGTCCCGTCCGCTCGCGCCCGAACAGGATGCCGACGCCCTGCCCGGCCGAGAGCCGCGCTTTCGCCTCGGCCATGGCGGCGTCGGGCCCGCGCACCCGCTTCATCTGCCCCCGCTCCCGCGCCGTGGTGGCGAGGACGTAGTTCAGGTCCGCGACGGCCTCCCGGGCGGTCTCGAAGAGCTTCGCGCGCTCAAGCACATGGGTCGCGCCCGAAGCTGCCGAATGGGCGCCCTTCTTGGGCCAGCCGTTGCGCGGGGAGACCAGCCGCAGCTCCGACAGGCCGAAATTGGCCATGGCGCGGGCCACCATGCCGATATTCTCCGCCAACTGCGGCTCGACCAGGATGATGATGGGCTTCTGGGACATCGAGGATTCCATCGTCCCTGCCAGGAAAACCCGGACGGGAGCTCTGATGACGTCCCGCTCATCGAGCGGTCCGCGCGGCTGCACGCCCGCGCTTTACCCCGACCGGACCGAGAATGGGAGGCCCGGCGTGACCCGTCCTTGGCTAGGACCGGGTCTGCCATGCCTGATGCCCTCCGCCCAACGGGCTGCCCGCCGTCGAGCCGGACACGGTCTCACGGAAGGCGGATAGGGTCCGACCGGTCACAAAAAGGCACTGGGGTCTCCTTCCCCCGCCGCCCCAGTCGCGCTATAGCGCCCGGCAGATACCCGCCGTCCGGCGGGTTCCCGAAAGCCCCCTCAAGCGCAAGGTGAGATCATGGCGAAGATCAAGGTTGCCAATCCGGTCGTCGAGCTCGACGGCGACGAGATGACCCGCATCATTTGGCACTTCATCAAGGACAAGCTGATCCACCCCTATCTCGACATCGACCTGAAGTACTACGACCTGGGCGTCGAGCACCGCGACGCCACCGGCGACAAGGTGACGGTCGAGGCCGCCGAGGCGATCAAGAAGTACGGCGTCGGCGTCAAGTGCGCGACCATCACGCCGGACGAGGCCCGCGTGAAGGAGTTCAACCTCAAGGAGATGTGGAAGTCGCCCAACGGCACGATCCGCAACATCCTCGGCGGCGTGATCTTCCGCGAGCCCATCATCTGCAAGAACGTGCCCCGTCTCGTGCCGGGCTGGACCCAGCCCATCATCGTCGGCCGTCACGCCTACGGCGACCAGTACCGCGCCACCGACTTCAAGATCCCCGGCAAGGGCCGCCTGACGATCAAGTTCGAGGGCGACGACGGCACGGTGATCGAGAAGGAAGTGTTTAAGTTCCCGGATGCGGGCGTGGCGATGGCCATGTACAACCTGGACGACTCGATCCGCGACTTCGCCCGCGCCTCGATGAACTACGGCTTGCTGCGCAAGTACCCGGTGTATCTCTCCACGAAGAACACGATCCTGAAGGCTTATGACGGCCGCTTCAAGGACATCTTCGAGGAGGTCTACCAGAACGAGTTCAAGGCGAAGTTCGACGCCGCCGGCATCACCTACGAGCACCGCCTCATCGACGACATGGTGGCCTCGGCCCTCAAGTGGTCGGGCGGCTATGTGTGGGCCTGTAAGAACTATGACGGCGACGTGCAGTCCGACACCGTGGCGCAAGGCTTCGGCTCCCTCGGCCTCATGACCTCCGTGCTGCTCACGCCGGACGGCCAGACCGTGGAGGCGGAGGCCGCCCACGGCACAGTGACCCGCCACTACCGCGAGCACCAGAAGGGCAAGGAGACCTCGACCAACTCCATCGCGTCGATCTTCGCCTGGACCCGCGGCCTCGCCCACAGGGCCAAGCTCGACAACAACGAGGAGCTGGCCAAGTTCGCTTCGACTCTCGAGAAGGTCTGCATCGACACGGTCGAAGCCGGCTACATGACTAAGGATCTCGCGCTGCTCGTCGGCGCGGAGCAGAAGTGGCTCTCCACCACCGGCTTCCTCGACAAGATCGACGAGAACCTCAAGAAGGCGATGGCGGCTTAAACGTCCTTGCATGTCCGATGAGACGAAAGCCCGGCCTCGCGCCGGGCTTTTTCATGGCCCGGACTCGGAGTGAAGCTTGACAATGTTCATGAAATGTTCTAGCGTTTCCTGAATGTTTCGAGGGCTTTGGATGAACGGTTTCAGGTGCTCGCGGCAGGACTGGCTTCAGGCTCGACACGCCTTGGCGGCGGCTCAGTTGGAGGTGCGGCTGCTTCGCATCGAAAGACTCTGCAAGCGCTACGATCCGAACCAGCCACGCGTTCCCGCCGGGAGTTCAGGTGGCGGGAGGTGGACGGGCGGTGGCGGCGGCAGTGGAACGCCGCGTACCGAGTATGCTCAACTCAGACCCCGAAAACTTCCATCCGGATATCGGGTCATCGGCGGCAGAGCCCACCCCGTTACGCCCGCCCAGGAAGCGCGCCTGGATGTCACGGCCGCTCAGGCACGAGCGCTCGTGGGAGCGGTGCAGCAACGCGATCCCTCTTGGAAACCGCGTCCCAGCCTTTATGAGGGCGTCGAGGGTCAAATCCTGGCGAACCAGTCGGAGGCGCAGCAAGCTACGGCGCGGCTCAGGGAGTTGGGTGCGCAAGAGAGGTCATCCAGGCCCATGCAAGATTATCTATTGTCGGACGGGAAACCTATTGGATCGAGAAATAGGCGTGCCAGGACTGATGTTCGAACAATATCTAAAAGTGAGTTTGACGAACTTCTCGAAAGTATCAGCCCTGGCGCCCAGCTCATTTCATCGCCACAGGCTTATCAAGGAAACTGGTTTCGCAGGACAGACGGATCCATCTTCGGCATACGACGAAGTGAACATAACGGCATTACGTTTGAGGTCATTGAAAACAAGCACCCGCAGATCGGTCCAGGCTACAAGGTTCATAAGAGATGACCAGAGAACCAACGAACAAGTTCTATCATAATACGAT
This sequence comes from Microvirga pudoricolor, assembly GCF_016892705.1. Taxonomy (GTDB): domain Bacteria; phylum Pseudomonadota; class Alphaproteobacteria; order Rhizobiales; family Beijerinckiaceae; genus Microvirga; species Microvirga pudoricolor. The sequence continues at coordinate 112,354 of NZ_JAFEMB010000006.1, read as the reverse complement.
CTCCGAACATATCGTGGCGGTCGCCGACGAGTTGCCGATCGATGCCGTCGGCATGTGGCAGATTGTGCCGGGTGCCCGTCGCGGTTTCGATCTAGAAGGCGACGCCCTGACTGATTATGTCCGCCGTTGCATCGCCGAACTCCTGTCGCGCGGCGCTGTTCCCGTGATCGGCGGCGGGCCCGATGGCCCGCATGACTGGATCCTCCAGCGCCAATACGGTTCCCGACCCGAAGAGATCATCGACTCTGTGATCCGTGAGTGGCTCGCGAAAGGTGCCGAGATCGAAGGTCCGGGCGGTTTGTGGTTCTGCCTGCCCCAGTATGTCTGGTCACCGCCTGAATGAGATGATCACAACTATATTGTGTTGCGTTTTTGTCGTAGGGTGTCCTTAGCCCCCTGAAACCTCGGTGAAGACCATCGCCATGAACCGCAACATCGACATCGCCCTCCTCAGAGCGTTCGTGACGGTGATCGACGCGGGCGGGATGACCGCGGCCACGGGCACCCTCAAGCTGACCCAGGCTGCCGTGAGCCTCCAGATCAAACGCCTGGAGGATCTCTTCGGCGAGACCCTGATCACCCGCGGAAGACGAGGCTTCACCCTGACGCGGGAGGGTGAGCGACTGCTGGTCTGGGCCCAGCGGATGCTCGCCCTGAACGACGAGATGCTCCTGGATATGGAAACGCCGGAGTTCGACGGAGAGATCAGGCTCGGCATACCGAGCGATATCATGACGGCCTATCTGCCGATGTTTCTCAAGAATTTCGTCCGGGACTATCCGAGAGCCCGCGTGACCTTCAACAGCGACTCCAGCGTCAATCTGCGCCGCGAACTCGACGCCGGTTCGGTCGACCTCGCGATCACCACGGAGCTTTCCTGCGATCCGGGTGGGGAAACGCTTCGGCTCGATCCCCTGGTCTGGGTGGGAGCGCCCAAGGGCGATGCGGCCCGCCGGCGCCCCCTGCCGGTGTCGATCGGATGGAAGGATTGCACGTTCGTGCCGCCGATGCGGGAGGCCCTACGGAGGGCCGACATCCCGTGGTACGGGATCCCCGATTTGAGGGACACGACGGAACAGGTTGCCGCCGTCGCGGCCGATGTCGCGGTTATGGTCTGGATGACCTCGACCGTGCCCTCCGGCTTCGAGATCCTGGATGAGACATCGGGATTGCCGCCCCTCCCGCCGTTCATGATCAATCTCCACCTGCCACGGAGCAGGCCCGGGCATCTCGTGCGGGAATTGGCACGGCACATTCGCGGGGCCCTTGCCGAGACGCGCGAAGTGGCCGCTTGAACCGGCGGATGCTTCCGCTGAATGTCGCTGCTACATTCGCCCTGAAAGATGGAGAATCGCATGGCCGACTTCGTTCTGTACTCGCATCCCATGTCCAGGGGACGCATCGCGCGCTGGATGATCGAGGAGACGGGCGCTCCCTATGACATCAAAGTCGTGGCGTTCGAAGACATGAAGTCGCCCGACTACCTGGCGCTCAATCCCATGGGAAAAGTGCCGACACTCGTCCACGGCAAGACGGTGGTTACCGAGTGCGCAGCCATCTGCGCCTATCTGGCCGAAGCCGTCCCGGAAGCGGGTCTTGCGCCCAAGCCAGAAGAGCGCGCCGATTATTACCGCTGGATGTTCTTTGCGGCGGGCCCCCTGGAGGCTGCTGTCACGAACAGGGCGCTCAAGTTCGAGGTCACGCGCGAGCAATCGCGCATGGCGGGCTACGGCAATTATGCCAGCGTGATGGACACCCTGGAGAAGGCCGTCTCCAAGGCGCCCTACATCGCCGGAGACCGCTTCACCGCAGCCGATGTCTATGTCGGCTCGCATATCGGCTGGGGCCTGCAATTCGGCTCCATCGAGAAGCGGACGGCGTTCGAGGATTACTACGCTCGCCTCTTGGAGCGCCCGGCGCATCAGCGGGCGAATGAAAAGGACGATGCCTTGATCGCCGAGATGAAGGGACAGCCGGCATGACCGACGCGAGCCCCGTCATGAAGGGCGGATGCCAGTGCGGCGCCGTTCGCTACGCGCTGATGTCCGAGCCCACCGAGGCCAGCATTTGTCACTGCCGCATGTGCCAGAAGGCGTTCGGCAGCTATTTTGCCCCTCTGACCGGCGTTCCGAAAGCAGACCTCGTCTGGACCAAGGGCTCCTTGAGCACCTTTCGCAGCTCGGAGGCCGTGGCGCGCGGGTTCTGCCAGGCGTGCGGGACGCCGTTGACCTACGACGTCCTGGAGGAGGACCGCATCTGCGTGTCCATCGGCAGCCTGGACGAACCGGCGCGGATCAAGCCGGAAGTGCAATGGGGCATCGAAGGCAAGCTCCCTGCCTTCGACACCCTGCATCTCCTCCGCGCGGAGAAAACCGGAATGCCGTCCGAGATGCTGCCGAAACTCAAATCACGGCAGCATCCGGATCATGATTGAGAGGTGGACCGGCAGCGTCGCGGCCAGTCCTTTTCAGCGTGACCTGCTCACACGATGAAGAAGTCGTGATGGCTGATAGCAGGCTTATGGTCGAGGCTTGCGAACTCCACGGCAGCCTTGCGCCCAGAGCCGTCCTCATCGAAATACAGCTTTCCGGTTTTCTGATCATAGAGAATATGGTCGTCCCGATCCTTGGCCTTGCTGCCGAGGCGAAATTCGGATTTGGACAATTTGCCTTCGTCTAAGCCCGTGAACACGTCGCTATCCAGCTGGATCCGGTCATACTTGGATTTGAAGTCTTTGACTTTATCGACGTTCTTCTTCCCGAGGGCGTCGCTAAACATGAACACGTCGCGACCGCCCCGGCCATAAAGCGTATCGGCTCCTGGGCCACCATCGAGCACATTGTCCTTTGAGGTGCCGCGCAACACGTTCTTCTGGTTGTTGCCAATCGCGTCCCTGAAGGCGGGCGACTCGTAGGACATGATTTCAGTGATGTTGTGGCTGTAGATCAGAGCACGATCCTTCGCGGAAAGAACACCCTGAGTCACGATCAATTGGCCGCCGCCAAGCGATGTATTGTGCACCATCTTCGCGTGCTCGACATTGTCGACAGTGGCAACGCTCTTGCTATAGACGGTCTCGATCTGCCCGTTGCCGGGAAAAACAGCTTTTGGTGGGCCACCGACGTAAAGCTGGCTCACGCCGAAGAACGACTTTCCGCGCAGATCAAGCGTATCCGCAACAACTATGAGAGCGCCATCGTCCTTCAAATCCACCACTTGGAGGGCAGTATACTCCTCCAAAGAGACCGTAATCGTATCGAACCCGACGGTCCCATTGATTTGTTCGATGTTCCTGAGTCCGAGGAAGTCGCCGCCGTGATTGAGGGTGTTGATATTCAGGATGTCGTAGCCTGCGCGACCGTCGACGGAGTCGCTATTCGAGCCGTTGAGATTGGCTTCAGCGAGATTGAAAACATCATTGCCGTCCGAACCGACGATCCGCTCATCATGACGCGAGTAGAACGTAATCGGCGTCCCGGTTGAGACAGAGAGTTGGACGCCTGCGCTCAGATCGAGACCGGAATCGGACTTTAGGCTGAACCGAATAGTTTTGCTGGCCGTGTAGCTGATGTCATCAGCCAGATTTTTATACTCGATGGCTTGAATGACGTTGCCAAGGCCATAGCCATATTCCGCAATCTTGATCTTGATGTGGCCCGCGCCGGAGCGCTCAACAATTTCGCCAACCGGGTAGCGATACCCATTCGCCAGAAATTCGATTTTGCTGCCGACTTCAAGGCCTTTGGAGAACTTCACCTTATCTGTCGACTCAGCAGTAAAGCTGTCGAATTTGTCAGCGGATGCGACGCTGATCTCAAGCGTGCCGAGCTTGGTGGAATTGGTGTTCCAAACGTAGGCTGCATTGCCCGCGTCAATTCCGACTGATCCACCCACGCTCGTATGAATCCGGTCGCCATCGAGCATCTCGATGCCGATCCTGGCATTGAGGTCACTTGTGCCCATTCTGGGAAAACTTTCTAGTAAGATAAGCAATATTTTATTCGATATAACATATCTAGTTATAACATCAACGGCCAAGTTCAAGTCTGTGGAAATATTATCAAGCAGTTCTTCTACGTCAGAGTCTTGAGTTCATCCGATCAGTATCGGACGGGAATCTATTCACCGGTGGCCTTTGACACATCGCAATCGGCAATGTCAAAAATTTCGTCCGTCCACCGGCACCGGCTCGATCGCGCTCAAGTCCACATCCGTCAGGCAGCGGACGTTAATCGCCGCCGTGTCCATCCCGCTCGGAGCCTTGCCCTCGCCGAAGGGCTGGACGCCGCAGGTTTTGCAGAAGCGGTGCTGAATGGTGTGGGTGTTGAAGGTGTAGGTGGCGAGATTGTCCTCGCCGCTCGTGATCGTCATGGCGCCGCGCGGCGTGAAGGCGAGCCAGAGCCCCTTGCGGCCGCAATGGGAACAGTTACAGGCGATAACCTGTTCGAGATCGGTCTCGACCTCGAAGGTCACCGCGCCGCAATGGCAGGATCCTTGGTGCATACTCATTCGCTCCGACATTTGGCACATCGTCCCCTTAAGCGGTGAGAGCGAGCCTGCAAAGCGCTCCCACTCCGATCACGCCATGGCGTACATCAGCGCGACGACGATAAGGCCCGCGCCGATCACGCCGATGAACCGGTCGTTCATGGTGAGGGGTTGCGCCTTGCCCTGCGCCACGGCGAATCCCAGGATCATCTCCAAGATGAAGGAGACACCTAGTGGCCACAAGGCCGGCATGATGAACGCGTCCCTCAAGTGAGGGCGTGGAGCAACGATGAGGCCGATCACGAGGCCCGCGATCAGCATCACGCCCAGATAGAGCCAGCGGCTGGCGGTCACAGGCATGATCACGCCTGGGATGCGGCCTTGCCGCCGAGGGCGGCCTGGGCGGCAGCGAGACGGGCGATCGGCACGCGGTAGGGCGAGCACGATACGTAATCGAGGCCCACACCTTGACAGAAGTGGATCGAGGCCGGATCCCCGCCATGCTCGCCGCAGATGCCGAGCTTGATGCCGTTGCGGGTGCGCTTGCCGCGCTCCGCCGCGAGCTTGATCAGCTCGCCTACGCCTTCCTGGTCGATGGTCACGAACGGGTCGGCGGCCAGGATTCCCTTTTGCGTGTAGCTGCCCAGGAACGAGGCCGCGTCGTCACGGGAGATGCCGAGCGCGGTCTGGGTCAGGTCGTTGGTGCCGAACGAGAAGAATTCCGCCGTCTCGGCGATTTCGGCAGCCCGGAGCGCCGCGCGGGGAAGCTCGATCATGGTGCCGACCTGATACTCCACCGTGACGCCGCTCTCCTTCGCGACCGCTTCCGCCATGGCGACGATGCGGGCCTTCACGAGATCCAGCTCCGCCTTGGTCATCACCAGCGGCACCATTACTTCCGGCACCACAGGCTTGCCGGTGGCTTTTCCGGCCTCCACGGCCGCCTCGAAGATGGCGCGGGCCTGCATCTCGGCGATCTCAGGGTAAGCGATCGCCAGGCGCACGCCGCGGAAGCCCAGCATCGGGTTGAACTCGTGCAGGTCGCGGGCACGCTGCTTCAGCTTGTCCGCGGGCACGTTCATCACCTTGGCGACCTCGGAAAGTTCCGCCTCCGTGTGGGGCAGGAACTCGTGCAGGGGCGGATCGAGCAGGCGGATCGTCACCGGCAGGCCGCTCATGATGGTGAACAGCTCGGTGAAGTCCTTTCGCTGCATCGGCAGCAGCTTGGCAAGCGCCGCACGCCGTCCGGCCTCGTCGTCGGACAGGATCATCTCGCGCACCGCCACGATGCGGTCGCCCTCGAAGAACATGTGCTCGGTGCGGCATAGGCCGATGCCCTCCGCCCCGAAGGTGCGGGCTGTCTTGGCGTCGAGCGGCGTCTCGGCATTGGCGCGCACTTTCATGCGGCGCGCCTTGTCGGCCCAGCCCATCAGAGTGGCGAACTCGCCCGACAGCTCGGGCTCCAGCATCTTCACTTGGCCCTCGAGCACCTGCCCGTTGCCGCCGTCGATGGTGAGGATGTCGCCCTTCTTGAACGCCTTGCCCGCCACCGTCATGGTCTGGGCGGCATAATCCACGCGGATCGAGCCCGCGCCGGACACGCAGGGCTTGCCCATGCCGCGCGCCACCACGGCGGCGTGGGAGGTCATGCCGCCCCGCGTGGTGAGAATGCCTTCCGCCGCATGCATGCCGTGGATGTCTTCCGGCGACGTCTCGACGCGCACCAGGATGACCTTGCGGCCCGCCTTCTTGGCGGTCTCGGCGTCGTCGGAATTGAACACGATCTCGCCGCAGGCCGCGCCCGGCGAGGCGGGCAGCCCCGAGGCCACGACCTTGCGCTCGGCTTTGGGGTCGATGGTCGGATGCAGCAGCTGATCGAGCGCCGCCGGATCGACGCGACCCACCGCCTCGTCCTGCGTGATCAAGCCCTCGGAGGCCAGCTCCACGGCGATGCGAAGCGCGGCTTTAGCGGTGCGCTTGCCGTTGCGGGTCTGGAGCATCCAGAGCTTGCCGGTCTCCACCGTGAATTCCATGTCCTGCATGTCACGGTAGTGCTTCTCGAGAATGCCGTAGATGCGAACCAACTCGTTGTAGGCCTCGGGCATGGCCCGTTCCATGGAGGGCTTGTCCGAGCCCGAGCCGATCCTGGCCTTCTCGGTGATGTCCTGCGGGGTGCGGATGCCCGCCACCACGTCCTCCCCCTGCGCATTGATGAGGAACTCGCCGTAGAGCTCGCTCTCGCCGGTCGAGGGGTTGCGCGTGAAGGCGACGCCGGTGGCCGAGGTCTCGCCCATGTTGCCGAACACCATGGCCTGCACGTTCACGGCAGTGCCCCAGCTCGCCGGAATGGTGTGCAGCTCGCGGTACTTGATGGCGCGGTTGTTCATCCAGGAGCCGAACACGGCGCCCACCGCCCCCCAGAGCTGCTCCTCCGGGTCCTGCGGGAAGGCCTTGCCGAGCTCCTTCTCCACAATAGCCTTGTAGCGCGGGATCAGCGCCTTCCAATCCTCGGCGGTGAGATCCGTATCGAGGCTGTAGCCCTTGCGGTCCTTGAACTCGTCGAGGGCCTCTTCGAAATGGTGGTGGCCGATATCGAGCACCACGTTGGAATACATGGTGATGAAGCGCCGGTAGGAATCGTAGGCGAAGCGCTCGTCCCCCGCGCCCCGGGCCAGCGCTCCGACCGTGATGTCGTTGAGGCCGAGATTGAGCACCGTGTCCATCATGCCCGGCATGGAGGCGCGGGCGCCGGACCGGACGGAGACCAGGAGCGGGTTCTCGGCATCGCCGAAGGTGCGGCCCGTGAGGTTGCCCACATAGGCCAGGGCCTTCTCGACCTGAGCTTTGAGCTCCGGCGGGTAGGACTGGCCGTGGTCGTAGAAATACGTGCAGACTTCCGTCGTGATGGTGAAGCCCGGCGGCACCGGGAGGCCTAGATTGGACATCTCGGCGAGGTTGGCGCCCTTGCCGCCCAGGAGATTCTTCATCCCCGCCTCGCCCTCGGCCTTGCCGTCCCCGAAGGTATACACCCACTGCGCCATCTTCGACCCCTTGGATTCACGAGACCCTGCGAACGCAGAGGCTATTGGCTTGAAGCATGTCGCGCCAAAACGCAACCTGAACGGCCAAGGTTCCTTGGAGTTAGGGCAGAGGGCCATGGCGGCCCAGCACTCTGCCTCCGGACTTCATCCTGACGAGGCCGTCAGGCCGTCTCGAAGGAGGGTTCAGCGGAGTGCTTCCGGTGCCAACTGGACCATCCTTCGAGACGAGCCTGCGGCTCCCTCAGGATGAGGTCGAGACGCCCGCTACGCGGGCCCTCAGGATAATGTTTTGAGACGAATGGCTGCGCCATCCCCTCAGGATGAGGCTGCGCGATGAGCCCCGACCCAATTAGGAGAGGCTGCTGTAACAAAAAAGGCCGGGCATTGCCCGGCCTGTTGTTCATCCCGACGACGATTTAAACTCGATACCGCCCGTTGCGCTTCACATAGACCGTGGTGCCGGTGGGGACGCGCTCGTAGAGGTCGACCACATCCTCGTTCAGCATGCGCACGCAGCCGGAGGAGACCTGCTCGCCGATGCTCCAGGGCTCGTTGGTGCCGTGGATGCGGAACAGGGTGTCGCCGCCATTCTGGTAGAGGTAAAGGGCGCGGGCGCCGAGCGGGTTGTCGAGACCGGCCTCGCGGTAGCGCGGCAGGTCGGGCCTGAGGCTCACCATGGTCTTGGTGGGGGACCAGGCGGGCCAGACGCCTTTCCGGCCCACGGAGGCTACGCCCTTCCAGGAGAAGCCCTGCTTGCCGACGCCGACGCCGTAGCGCAGGGCCCTGCCATCGTCCTGGACCAGGTAGAGGAAGCGCTCGTCGATATCGACCACGATGGTGCCGGGCTTCTCGGAACCCATATAGGCGACCGTCTGGCGCATGTATTTGGGGTCCATCCGGCGGCGGTCGACCAGCGGCACGTCATGCGGCTTATCCGGCATGAAGCCGATATACCATCCCGCATAGGGGTCCGCCTCAGCGACAGCCTGCGGGGCCTGGGTGGTCTGGCAGGCGGCAAGGGGCGCGCTCAGAAGAGCACCGAGAATCAAGCGTCGGGAAATCATTGGCTCGCAACCGGGTTGGACAATTCTAGCCTGCCTAACCCGAAGCCGGAACCATGGCTGTGACACCAGCGCCACAGCTTAACAGGATCGTCCCCCTCACCCCTCGATGCGGGAGAAATCCGCGACCGTGCGCGTGGCCTGGCGCAACTCGTTGAGAAGCCTCAACCTGTTGGCGCGCAAGGCCGGATCGTCCGCGTTCACAATGACCTTGTCGAAAAATGCATCCACGGGCTGGCGCAGCCGCGACAAAGCGCGCATCGCGCCCTCGAAATCCTCCGCTTCGACGGATTTGCGGGCCTCGTCCGTCGCGCCGCGCAGAGCCACCACGAGAGCCTTCTCCTCGATCTGCCCCTGCTCGCTCACGATCTGGAGATCAGCGGGCTCATCATAGGAACGCCCGTCTTTCTTCTCTTCAATGCGCAGGATGTTGGCCGCGCGACGGGAGCCGGCAAGAAGATTCGCGCCGTCTTCCGTATCGAGGAAGCGGCCGAGCGCCTCGACGCGGCGGACGATCATGAGAAGATCGTCCCACTCACCCAAACCGATCGTCGCGTCGATCAGGTCGTGGCGGATTCCCTTGTCGCGAAGGCTCACCTTCATACGATCGAAGAAGAACTCCTGAACGAGATCGAGAAGGACCAATTCGGCCTTCTCGGGATCGCTCTCACCCGCGCGTCCCTGTGCAGTCAGAATCGCAAGCGCCTTTTTCACCACATCGTACAGCTCGAGGCGAAGGCCGTTCTCCAGCACCAGGCGGATCACGCCCAAAGCCGCGCGCCGCAGCGCATAGGGATCCTTCGAGCCCGTCGGCTTTTCATCAATCGCCCAGAAGCCCACGAGGGTGTCGATCTTGTCGGCGAGCGCCACGGCCACCGACACGGGATCGGTGGGCACGCGATCCGATGGACCCAGCGGCTTGTAGTGCTCTTCCATGGCGGCGGCGACAGATGGGTTTTCGCCTTGCATGGCCGCGTAGTAGCGGCCCATCAGGCCTTGCAGCTCGGGGAACTCGCCCACCATTTCGGTCACGAGATCCGCCTTGGCGAGACGCGCGGCGCGCTCGGCCAATTCGGGATCGGCGCCGACGACCGACGCGAGTTCCTTCGCCAGCGCCGCGATGCGCTCCACGCGCTCGAATTGCGTGCCGAGCTTTTCGTGGAAAACGATGCTCTTCAGCTTCTCCAGCCGGTCTTCCAGGCGGATTTTCTTGTCCGTCTCCCAGAAGAACTTGGCGTCCGACAGGCGCGCGCGCACCACGCGCTCATTGCCGCCGACAATCGTCGCGCCACCATCGCTGGCGATGAGGTTGGAGGTGAGCAGGAACTTGTTGGCAAGCGCATCACGGCCCTCTCCCCCCTTGTGGGGGAGAGATGGAGAGGGGGGTGTTGGCGCCGAACCTTCCGATGTCGCGTTTCCACCCCACCCCGCCGCTTCGCGTCGACCCTCCCCCTCAAGAGGAGGGTGGCGCAGCACGAAGCATTTCTGATTGGCCCGGATCGTGGTGCGGATCACCTCCGGCGGGATGTCGAGAAAAGCCTCATCAAAAGAGCCCATGAGCACGACGGGCCATTCGACCAGACCGGCGACCTCTTCCAGCAGCCCTTCGTCCTCGACCAGTTCGAGCCCTTGCGCGAAAGCGAGGTCCCGGGCGTCGTGCAGGATCATGTCCTTGCGCCGGTCGGCATCGAGCACGACCTTGGCCCGCTCCAAGGCCGGAGCATAATCGTCGAAGCGCTTCACGCGGATCGGCCCGGGCGCCATGAAACGATGGCCGTGCGTCACGTCGCCGGATTCGATCCCGTCCACGGCGAAGCGCACGATCTCGGGCTCCTCTGTCTCGGGTCCGAAGGTGCAGAGGATGGATTGCAGCGGGCGCACCCAGCGCAACGAGCCCGATTCTACGGAGGCCGCGCCCCAGCGCATGGATTTGGGCCACGGGAAGGTCTTGATGATCTGCGGCAGGGTCTCGGCCAGCACGTCCTGGGTCGGACGGCCGGGACGCTCGATCAGCGCCACGTAGAACTCGCCCTTCTTCGGATCGCTCTCGATCTTTGCCTGATCCAGCGAGGCGAGCCCCGCCGCCTTGAGGAAGCCCTGAACGGCCGCCTCGGGCGCGCCCACGCGGGGACCTTTTCGCTCCTCGCGCACGTCCTGGCCCTTGGCCGGCAGCCCCGCGATGTGAAGCGCCAAGCGGCGCGGCGTCGAGAAGGCCTTCGCACCTTCGTAGACAAAGCCGCGCTCCACGAGAGCATCCGTCACAAGCTTCTTCAAATCCTCCGCCGCCCGTCGCTGCATCCGGGCCGGGATTTCTTCGGAGAAGAGTTCAAGGAGAAGATCGGGCATGGGGACTCGCCGCTCGGCTCACCCTCCCCTTGAGGGGGAGGGTCGGAGCGCATGAGCGCTCCGGGGTGGGGTGGGAAGCGCAACGGCCTCTGATTGAAGCGAGCCATACAGGGCCGCATAAATGGTGTCGAGAACGCCTTCCAGGTTCTCGGTCAGTTCGCCGTTCCAGAATCGAATGACCCGATAGCCTTCGTGATCGAGCCAACGAGTTCTGGCCTCGTCCCGAGCGGCGATGTCGTCGTGCGAATGGTGCCCGCCATCAAGCTCGATGATCAGCTTGGCTCGCAGACAGGCAAAGTCCGCAATGTATGGTCCAATAGGAACCTGCCGCCGAAAATGGCTTTCTAGGACCGGCACGCGCCTCAAAGCGCGCCAGAGGATTTGTTCTGGCTCGGTGGCGTTCGAGCGGAGGCTTTTGGCCCTTGCTCGACGGAAGCGGTCGATGTTCGCCATGCTGGTTGTTTGTCGCGGTTCCACCCCACCCCGGAGCGCTGATGCGCTCCGACCCTCCCCCTCAAGGGGAGGGTGAGAGGAGGCTCACGCTGCCAATCCTCCGCCTTCCGTCTTCAGCCACGCCGCGCCACAGGCCTTCGCCAGTTCGCGCACGCGCAGAATGTAGCTCTGGCGCTCGGTGACGGAGATCACGCCCCGGGCGTCGAGCAGGTTGAACATGTGGCTGGCCTTGATGCACTGGTCGTAGGCCGGCAGGGCCATCAGGTGGCGCTCGTCGTTCGCGCCCGGCTTCGCCTCGCCATCGGCCAGATACTTCCGGCAGGCAGCCTCCGCGTCGCGGAAGTGGCGGAACAGCATCTCGGTGTCGGCATATTCGAAATTGTGCCGGGAATATTCCTGCTCGGCCTGAAGGAATACGTCGCCGTAGGTGACCTTGCGGTCCCCCTCGAGGCCGTTGAAGTTCAAATCGTAGATCGACTCGACGCCCTGCAGGTACATGGCGAGACGCTCGAGGCCATAGGTCAGTTCGCCCGCCACAGGCGCGCATTCGAAGCCCGCGACCTGCTGAAAATACGTAAACTGCGACACCTCCATGCCGTCGCACCAGCATTCCCAGCCCAGGCCCCAGGCGCCGAGGGTCGGACTCTCCCAGTCGTCCTCCACGAAGCGGATGTCGTGGACGGACGTGTCGATGCCGATGGCCTGCAGCGAGCCGAGATAGAGTTCCTGCAGGTTCGGCGGGTTCGGCTTCAGGATAACCTGGAACTGGTAATAATGCTGGAGCCGATTGGGGTTTTCGCCATAGCGCCCGTCCTTGGGACGGCGGGAGGGCTGGACATAGGCGGCGCGCCAGGGCCTGGGACCCAAGGCCCGCAGGGTCGTCGCCGGGTGGAAGGTGCCCGCGCCGACCTCCATGTCATAGGGCTGGAGGATGACGCAGCCCTGCTCGGCCCAATAGCGCTGGAGCGTGAGGATCAGGCCCTGGAAGGAGCGCGCGGGGTTCATGTGCGCGGGTTCGCTCGTCATGCTGGCGTCCGGTTGGTGTCGGTCGGGCACCCTTGAGATGACGGGCGGCGCAAGTCAAGCGCCGGGGCTCGGACCGCCCTAGAGCCCCAGGCGGGTCCAGGCCGAGCGTTCCTCCACCGCCCCGAGCAATTCCGCCGGATCGAGCAGGGTGTCGTCCCCAAAGGAGCGGCGGCCCAGAAACCGGGCCAGGATATTGGGCCGGGCGGGCGCGATCAGGCGCATGTGCACTTTTTCTCCGAACCGGGCGCGCAGCACCGAGCGGATATCGCCCAGGCCGTCGATGAGCCCGAGTTCCAGGGCCTCGTCCCCGACCCAGAAGGCGCCGGAGAAAAGGTCGTCCCGCTCGGCAAGCTTGGGGCCTCGGCGCGACTGGACCACCCCCGTGAACACCCCATGAACTCGGCGCTGGAGTTCCTTGAGCCGCGCCACGTCCTCCGGATGCTCCGGCTTGAACGGGTCGAGCATGGCCTTGCTCTGGCCCGCCGTGTGGACCCGCCGCTCGATGCCGAAGCGCTCGATGAACTTGTTGAAGCCGAAACCGGACGACACCACCCCGATGGACCCGACGATCGAGGCCGGATCGGCGAAGATCTCGTCCGCCGCGCAGGCGATCATATAGCCGCCGGACGCCGCGGCGTCCTCCACGAAGGCGAGCACCGGCACGCCCTTCTCCTCGGACAGGGACCGGATGCGCTTGAAAATGAGATGAGACTGGGCTGCCGATCCGCCCGGCGAATTGATCACGAGCGCGACGGCTTTCGCGCCTGGGGTCGTGAAGGCCCGTTCCAGCATCGGCGCCACGTTCGCCATGGCGAGGCCCGACCGCAGGGGCATCACCGCCCCGATCGCGCCAGACAGTCGCACGACCGGGACAATGGGCCGGTCCTTGCGGAAGCGGGCAGGCAGAAGGGAGCGCAGGCGGTGGGGGATCGTCATGGGGGCAAAACTCTGAACCGGATCAGATGTAGCGATCAATGCCACGCTTCCCAAGGGCTTGGCATCGAGAAAGGACGTCGCCTCCGGTCTCCGTCCCGTCGGCCCGGCCCTCCATAACCCGCGTAACATCCTCATCCAAAAGGGGAAACGGTCTCCGTCACGGCCCCGGCGGGATCGGACACGGCCCTCTTAACCCCCCGTTGACCACAGGCCGAAGCTGAACATTCCCTTCAGGAACATGTCGGGTCCCGTTCAGTTTACCCCGCCTAAAACTTATCCCACGATAAACGCGCTCCGTGATTCTGCTTCGGATCGCGCCTATCCCAAAAAGTCGAACGGAGAACCATATGACTTTCCTGAAAAGCCTCGCTGCCGCCACGGTCCTGACGGTTGGCGCTCTTGGGTTCGTGGGCAGCGCCTCCGCCTCGCCGCTGATGCCGGCCCAGCCCTTGGCCGAGGCAGGAAGCTTCGTGACCCAGGCTCAATATTACGGCCCCCCGCGCTATGAGCGTCCGCGCTACGAGCGCCGCCGCTACCGTCCGCCGGTGAGCCGCACGGTGTGCCGTCGGGAGGTCCGGTCCGTGCGTACGCCCGCCGGCGTCTGGGTTCGCCGCCCGGTCGAGATCTGCCGGACGGTGCGCCGCTAGCCTTCACATTCCTCCAACGTGGGAGCGACCGTCATGCGTAAGCTTTTGGTAGGCGCCTTCGGCATCCTGACCCTGGCCTTCGGCGGGGCGGCTTTCCAGCCGGCCGAGGCTCAACCCTATGGTCCGGGCTATGGCCGCTATTATGGCCCTCCGCCCGGATACGTCCGTCCCTATCCCCGGCGCGCCTATGGCTGGGGCCCGCCTCCTCCGGTCTACCGGCCCTATGGCTATCGTCCGGCCTATTATCGTGGACCGCGCTGCTGGGTTCGCCCGCAGACGGTGTGGAACGGTTGGGCCTGGGTGCGCAGGCCCGTCGAGGTCTGCCGCTAGATCGATGGAACACGGGCGCTTCGGCGCCCGTGTTCGTATCAGACCTGAATTGAAATAAAGTATCGATTAACTTAATTTTTTTAACGCTTGTTCACGCCCGCCCGGGAGAATGGCCCTTCGACCCAAACAGGAAGAGCGAGCATGAACAAGTTCCTCGGGGCCTTTGCGGCCCTTGCCGTCGGCACCCTCGCGGCTCAGAGCGCGCAGGCCCAGTATTATTGGGGCCACCGGCCGCCTCCGCCACGCTACGATTACGCCACCCGGCCGGTGATGCACCCGCGCCCCTATGGTCCTCCCCCAGCTTACCGCGCCTATTACCGCCCTGCCCCGCCCCGGTGCTTCACCCGCATGGAGCGGTTCTGGAACGGTTGGCGTTGGGCCGAGAGGCCGGTCCGGCTCTGCCGCTGATCCCGGCCTCGACCGGATGATGCGGGGCCGGCGATCCGGTGCCCGTTCGTCATGAAAGCGTGGCCTCTCCCCGGTGAAGGGCTTCAGCCAGGGGCGTGAAGCGTCCATCTGGCCCATGGAGGAACACCGGAGGCAGGACCTCCATCGGGGCCCGGCTTCCTTTGACGCCTGCCAGCAGAATTCGGATCGCGGGTTGCGTGGCGTCCGGGTGGACGAAGCGCACGCTCAAGGAGCCGAGCCGTCCCCTCAGGCCATCGAGGCAATCCGGCAGGCGGTCGGCCCGATGGATCAGAACAAGGGTCCCCTTCGGCCTGAGAAGGCCGATGCAGGCGCCGAGCCAATTCGCCAACCCACCGGCCGGCAGCGCATGAGCGGCGGCGCGGCCCTGGTCGGGCGAGATGCGCGCCCGTCCCTCCTCCAGGAAGGGCGGGTTCGTCAGAACGAGGTCGGCCGTTTCTCCGGCGAGACCGCCCGCCTGCCGGGCGTGCCGGTCGAGCACGTCGGCGCACACCACGGTACCGGCGACCCCGTTGCGGCGGACATTGTGACGGCACAGTTCAGCCAGGGTGGGGTCGCGTTCCACGAAAACGTACCGCGCGTCGGGCACCCGTGCGGCCGCCATCAGGCCGACCGCCCCCGTGGCCGCCCCCACATCGACCACATTCTGGCCCGGACGGACGGCCGCCGAGGAGGCGAGCAGGACCGCGTCCGTTCCGGCCCGGTGGCCCCGAGCCGGCTGGAGCAGCCGCACCCGGCCGCCCAGGAGCGAATCGTCCGTGGTGTCAGGCATGGCGCAGCTCCGCTTCGAGCCCGGCCTCCTTGATCAGGCGGCGCGCCTGCGCCACGTAATCCTCCGGCACCAGCATCCGTCTTGGAAAAGCGCCGATCATGCCCTCGAGTGCGCTGATATGCAGATCGGCCACGAGCACGGGGATATTGGCGTTCTCCAACAAGGATTGTAGGAAGCCAATCAGGACGAGATTGTTGGTGCGAATGATTTCGACCATCGGCGCGGGGATTCCCTTTCCTTTGCGGCAGGCTTAAAGGCTTGGCCGCACGGGCGACCGGGAGGCCTTCCCGTGACGGTGTAACATGTTCCTACCGGCCGCCGCGGCCGGCAACCCGGGTTTGAAGGCGTGGGCGTCGTCGTTCCGTTCGAAGAGAAGCATCCCGACAAGAACGCGAGCATCGAGAAGCTCGTCTCCCTTGTGGCGGGGGATATGGGCCGGGTCAATGCGATGATCCTGTCCCGCACCGGGTCGGACGTGACCATGATCCCGGAGGTCGCCAACCACCTCATCTCGTCCGGCGGCAAGCGCCTGCGCCCCATGCTCACCCTCGCCACGGCCGGCCTTTCCGGTTACGAGGGCGACGGGCACGTGAAGCTCGCCGCCGCGGTGGAGTTCATGCACACCGCCACCCTCCTCCACGACGACGTAGTGGACGAGAGCGACATGCGCCGGGGCAAAATCGCGGCCCGCATCAAGTGGGGCAACGAGGCCAGCGTGCTCGTGGGCGACTTCCTGCTGGGCCAGGCCTTCCGCATGATGGTCGAGGTGGGCTCCCTGCGGGCTCTCGACATCCTGTCGGCGGCCGCCACCGTGATTGCCGAAGGCGAGGTGATGCAGCTTGCCGCCGCCAAGAACACCGAGACCACCGAGGACGAGTATCTCGCCGTGATCCGGGGCAAGACGGCGGAACTCTTCGCGGCCGCCTGCGAGGTCGGGCCCGTCATCGCCGAGCGTCCCAAGGCCGAGCAGGCCGCCTGCCGCTCCTACGGCATGAATCTCGGCATCGCGTTCCAACTCGTGGACGACGCCCTCGATTACGGCGGCAAGGCCGCGACGCTCGGCAAGAACGTGGGCGACGATTTCCGCGAGGGCAAGATCACCCTGCCCGTGGTCCTCTCCTTCCGGCGCGGGACCGACGAGGAGCGCGCGTTCTGGAAGCGGACGCTGGAACGCGGCGAGACGAACGAGGCCGACCTCGACCAGGCTCTCGCCATCATGCGCCGCCACCGGGCCCTCGAGGACACCGTCGACCGCGCCCGCCATTACGGTGCCATGGCCCGGGATGCCCTCGCGCTGTTCCCGAACGGCCCCATGAAGCAGGCCCTGCTGGAGACCGTCGATTTCTGCATCGCGCGGGCGTATTGAGCGCCGGTCCGTCCGATTGTTCCGACCGTCGATTCCGGTTCTGAGACAACATCCTCACCGCGAGGGAACCGCGGCCTCGTCCGGCACCTGGGAAAAGCACACCGGACTGAAATAAAACGGCGGCGCGATGGGACCCGCGCCGCCGTCTGTGTCAGTTCAAACGGTCCGGTTCTCAGAGCGGAGCGTAGTAAACGGAAAACGTGCTGGCGGTGAGCGCAGGCTTTGTGATGAAAGTCGCAAACAGGGTTTGCGCTTGGCCGCCGACACCGTCCGCGTCGTAGTAGAGATTGCCCGTATTCACATCGTAGATGATGCGGTTCTCAGCGAGCGCCGCCTCCGTGCCGAGGTGGAACTGGCTGGGTCCGAAGCCCTGGTTGGGTCCCGACGCGAACTTATCGAAGCCGACCGTATTCAGGTAGACCCGGTCGCCAGCGTTGAAATCCGTCAAGACGTCGACGCCATCGCGACTCGTGAACAGGAAGGCGTCGTCGTTACCTCCGCCCGTCAGCGTGTCACTGCCGGTGGCGCCATGAATGAAGTCGCGTCCGGCGCCGCCGAAGATCTTGTTGTTCTGGGTGTTGCCGGTCAGTTGAAGGCCGATATCTCCGGCGTTGGCACGCAGCTCTTCCACGTATGTCCCACCAATCGAGAAGTTCGACGAAGTGAAGACGACATCGTAGCCGTCACCGCCACTCTCAATCACCTTCGTGCCAGTCGACGATACATAGTAGACATCGTCACCAGGGCCGCCGTTGAGGGTATCGATCCCCGTGCCGCCGCCGCCATCGAGCGTGTCGTTGCCCGAGCCGCCGACGATGCTGTCGCCAAAGCCGCTGCCGACGATGCGGTTCGCTTGCGTATTGCCGGCAAGGCCCAAGCCCTGTGTGGCGTTGTACGCAATCAGTTCCTCGACGAACATGCCGCCGAGCGAAAAGTTGGCACTGGTGAAGATGACGTCGTGGCCCTCATTGCCCTCCTCGACAATCTTTACGAAGACATGGGACTGAGTGACATAATATGTGTCGTCGCCAGTGCCGCCCAGCATGGTGTCATTACCGCCACCAGCCTCCAGGATGTCATTACCCTCGCCGCCGATCAGGCTATCATTGCCAAGGCCACCGAGCAGCCAATCATCACCGGATCCTCCATCGAGCGTATCGTTGCCGCCGCCGCCCGAAAGGTAGTCGGGCATGCCGTAGCCGTAAGCCAAGTCGTCGTCATCGCCACCCATGAAGATATTGGGGGAATCGTTACCTTCGTAAAAAGCCATTGGGCCGACAGCGCCGCCGCTCGCATCGACGTAGTGCAAAGGAACCTCCCACGCTCTGGCGCGGGCAGTTTCCTCCGCGCGGTATTCGATGGTGCTGAGATTTGGGTTGTTCACTGTGTTCATCGCTCTCTCTTAAATCGAATCAGCGTCAAATCGCTCGCCATGGAAACGACCTCAGTTTGCGCGATCTGGGTCCCAGGAAATCCAGACCTTGAATCCGTTATCATGGCGGTGGCGGAATAGCGGAGCTGCTACCGTCCTGCGGAAGCAGAAACGCCAATCAATTTATATAACATTATTATGTTATATCAAGTTTAATTTATGGAAGGTGGCGCTTATGTGAGAGGCACTTTAAGTTGTCCGTTAGGTTGTACGCATTAATTTGATGTGTTCGATCGAAAACTCTGATGCTTTCGCCTCTATAAAATTGCTTACGATGTGTCGCTGATCTGCCGAAATCTTTTCTATTATACGAAACGTGCGTCCAGATGTTCTTCCGACACATCCGAATCGCGAAATGCGAGTCGAATGATTTTTGCAATCATGTCTCGATGAGATACGCGACCTTCAAGGGCGTACTTGCCCTTGGCACCCATAGCCGGATCGGAAGGTCCAACAGGTCGACACATACTAGGTTTGTTCATTGGCCTGGACGTCGTTGCTGACGAATGTTCGGAAGCGTCAACCAACGTGATCTGAAACGATCAACGGCGCGATCTTTCGACCGCGCCGTTGCATTTGATGCTCAGGCGATTGCATCGCCGAGCATGTCTCAGAAGACGAAGAACGAGCTTTCGGTGAGCGCGGGCTTCGTCAGGAACTTGGCGAACAGGCTCTGCGCCTCGCCGCCGACACCATCCTTGTCATAGTACAGGTTGCCCGTGCCCGCGTCGTAGATGATGCGGCTGTCCGCGCTCGTGGCCGTCGTGCCAAGCACGAACTGACCGGGCGCGAACTTGTAGCCGCCGGGCGCCGCCACATTGGCAAAGCCCCGCACGTCCAGGTGCAACACGTCGCCGCCGGCGAAATCGGTGAAGACATCGACGCCGTTGTGGCTGGTGAACAGGAACATGTCGTCCCCACCGCCACCGGTCAGCGTATCGCTGCCCGAACCGCCATGGATGTAGTCACCACCCCCGCCGCCGTAGATCTTGTTGTCCTGCGAGTTGCCTGTCAGCTGCAGGCCGACGTTGCCGGCATTGGCGCGCAGCTCTTCGATGAAAGTGCCGCCAATCGAGTAGTTGGCCTTGGTGTAGAGGACATCGTAGCCCTGGCCGTTGTACTCGGTGACATAAGAGGCCGTGTTGGACACATAAAACGTGTCGTCACCCGTGCCGCCGAAAATCGAGTCGACGCCAAAGGAGCTAACGATGGTGTCGTCGCCGGCCTCACCGCGAAGAACATCTCTGCCGTCACCAACATTGTCGGTATAATCTTGAATCCTGTTATTGAGATCGTTGCCGGTTAGCTTCAGTCCAGCAGCAGACCTTCCCAGCAGATCTTCGACGTGGCTTCCGAGAGTGTAATCTTTGAACGAACTGACTGTGTCATGCCCCTCACCTGCAGCTTCCACACAAAGCGTGACGCTATTGGTGATGGAATAATAATCATCGCCCGCTCCGCCGTAGAGGACAGAGGCACCTTCAATGTCGACAATCATCGTGTCGTTACCGTCGCCGGCATACACGACATTGTTGCCACGACCCGTTTCGATGTAATCGTCTCCGCTTCCACCGTAGAATGTGTCGTCGCCAGCGTTGCCGAACAGATAGTCATTCCCTTTCCCGGCAACGATTTTGTTGCTTCCATCGTTACCACTCAACCACACGGAGGGAAGGTCACCTGTGGTGTAGAGGTCCTCGACGTTGGCCTCCATGAAATACTGGAAGTCGCCAGTGATGACCGTATCGTGCCCTTCGTCGCCTAGCTCGACAACACCAGCGAAGTTGTTGACGTAATAGACATCGTCGCCCGTTCCCCCATGGATCGTATCGAACAGATTGCTCCAAGGATCCGATCCACTGCCATAGAGCGTGTCGCTGCCGGATCCGCCGTAGACCAAGTTCAGACCCGCACCGCCATCGATCAAGTCGTCGCCGTCCTGACCATGGAGGACGTCATTATCTCCCTGACCGAAGATGACGTCGTTGCCTTTGCCGCCGTAGATCGTATCGTAGCCGATATTGCCGAAGATCGTGTCATGGCCTTCGTAACCGAAGATCACATCATCCCTGACTGTGCCGTTGATGAAGTCGTTTCCATTCGTGCCTTCGATGGTGTGCGGATCGAGGGCCAATATTTTTGCTCCGTTGTCCGACTTGGTAACGAGACCTACTGAATTATCAGAGATGTTTGTCACTCTGCTGTGTCCGATCATATTCAAATCCTTGGTTCAAGTAATAATAGATTATTTGCTTTTGCGAAGTTTCAAATGGCCGCGATGCTCCTGGTTACTCGCCCATCGTTCGGAAAACGCGGGATGCGCTGAGGAATTGGCGGCACGGTCAATACCGCGCCGCCGCATCTTGGCTTAAGCGCAAAGAGCGCCCAATCATTTTCAGAAGACGAAGAACGAGCTTTCGGTGAGCGCGGGCTTCGTCAGGAACTTGGCGAACAGGCTTTGTGCCTCACCGCCGAGACCGTCCTTGTCATAGTACAGGTTGCCCGTGCCCGCGTCGTAGATGATGCGGCTGTCCGCGCTCGTGGCCGTCGTGCCGAGCACGAACTGACCGGGCGCGAACTTGTAGCCGCCCGGCGCCGCCACATTGGCAAAGCCCCGCACATCCAGGTGCAACACGTCGCCGCCGCCGAAATCGGTGAAGACATCGACGCCGTTGTGGCTGGTGAACAGGAACATGTCGGCGCCATCGCCGCCGGTCAGCGTATCGCTGCCCGAACCGCCATGGATGTAGTCACCACCCCTGCTGCCATAAATCTTTTTGTCCTGCTAGTTGCCCGTTAGTTGCAAAGCGTAACCATTAGGGTCGGCGCGCAATTCCTCGATGAATGTGCCCCCGATGGAGTAGTTTGCCGTCGTGTAAAGCACGTCGTAGCCCTCTTGGTAGTATTCTGTAGCGTACGAGAGCGTGTTTGAGACGTAATAAATATCATTGCCAGCTCCACCGAAAAGCTTATCGATACCACTGTCTGAGCCAAAAATATTGCTATCGCCCTTTAATACGTCATCACCTTCATGGCCATAGATTATATCGTTTCCACCGGCGCCTTCGAGTGTATCGTTCCCTCCAAAACCCGCAATCGTATCAGCTTGATCACTACCAGTGATTTTATTAGCTTGTGTATTTCCTCCGAGCTGAAGAGCAGAAGATGTGCCGTAATCTGGCCTCAACTCTTCGATAAAAGTGCCGCCGAGCGAGTAGTTTGCTGTTGTGTAGATCGTATCATACCCCTCATCAAAATATTCGATGACCTTCATTGAAACATGAGAGCTATTAGTGAAATAAATGTCGTCTCCAGTGCCCCCATATAGAAAGTTCGCACCTGATGCCCAGAAGGTGTCGTTTCCAGAACCTCCAAATATTGATCCAGTGCCTCCAACTAAAAACCGATCGTTGCCCTCCTCTCCATAGACCATATCTGCGCCATATTGACTGTATATTGTATCGTTTCCATCTCCGCCCCTCAACGTATCATCGAAGGCACCATCCCAAATTATGTTGTTCAGCTCGTTGCCAATGAGGCTCAAACTTCCTGTCTCTTCGTCGGCATGTATCTCTTCGATACCAGTAGCCGCAATAGAGTAACTGACCGAGGTGTTGAGTGTATCATACCCTCCGTCGAGTTGCTCAATACATACAGTAGATGCATTGTTAACGTAGTATTGATCATTATCTACGCCGCCGACAAGGACTGTTCTGCCAGTGTTGTTCTTGAAATCATCAAGCAGGACATTGTACCCTGAGCCGCCTTCTATCGTATTGCTTCCTGATCCAGCGAATAGAGTGTCGTTTTCCGCGCCACCATGGATGACATCATCTCCATCGCCACCTTCGATCCAATTCGATCCAGCCTCACCCCAAATTTGATCGTTACCAGCGCCCCCCTTCAGAGTGTCGCTACCAGTTCCGCCATACATTGAGTCGTTTCCGTCACCGCCAGAAATCCAATCTGCGCCTGCATCGCCACGGAGGAGATCGTTGCCGTAACCGCCCTTGACTGTGTCACTGTCATCTCCTGCGTAGATCCTGTCGTCACCTTCACCACCACAGAGAGAGTCAGCACCAGCGTTGCCATAAATGTAGTCATCTCCTTCATCGCCTTGGAGGGTGTCATCACCTCCGCCTCCAAGGATGTAATCGTTGCCGCTTCCACCGTTTATTGTGTCGTTTCCGTCTCTTCCGTTGAGAGCATCGTGGCCTTTTGCTCCGACGATGCTGTTGTTTAAAGCGTTGCCAACAAAATTCGCTTTTTCCAACTCGTCATGCGCATAAAGATTCTCGACATTATCAGTCAGAATGTAAGATCCGATCTTAGCAATGACCGTATCGATACCCTCTTCTGAATACTCTTCGACAACATCGCCTGAACTGAATATATGATAAGTGTCGTTTCCAATGCCACCTTGCAAATAGTCGACATCCCCAACTTGATAGTCGCCTTCTTCATTAGATCCAAAGATAATGTCATCTCCATTATCGCCTGAGATGTAATCATTGCCTTTGCTTCCGACAAGGAGATCATTGCCGAGGCCACCATTCAGATAATCATTCCCATTTTCACCAATTAATTTGTCTTCGCCTTCTTCTCCGTAAATGTAATCGTTGCCCTCACCTCCAAATACTAGATCGTCGCCTGCTCTCGATTGAATTGAATCATTACCATCTCCACCAAGTATATGATCCGCATGTAATTCGTATCCTTCAATGCCGCCGCCAAATATAGAATCGTCTCCGTCTTGGCCGGATAACTGGTTGAACCCATCTCCTCCAGCTATAACATCGTTACCATTTCCTCCGCTTATGGTATCGTCTGCGTCCCCTCCGTCCAGGACGTCATTACCCTCTCCTCCATCGATTAGATCGCTTGCATTACCCCCGAACAACGCGTCGTTTCCCGCTTCGCCGAATATCTCGTCGGCGCCTGACAGACCGTGGATGACGTCATTTCCTTCGCCTCCATGGAGGAAATCAGTCTGCGCGTCGCCGAAGATCGTATCGTCACCTCCGTAACCGAAGATTGTATCGCTCCCGAGTTTGCCATGGATTTCGTCGCCCTCCTCCGTCCCTTCGATTAGATCGTCACCAGTCGTACCTTCGATCACCTTCAGAGGCCCGATGGTGCGGCGAGAATGCTCCTCAGCCACTTGCTGTAGGACTTTGTCCGTGCGGCTCATATTCCGGGCCACCAGAATTTCCGCTACATACTGAGCTTCTTGCTGAAGATTCCATTCTCTGCTGTGCTCTAACATATCCCGTTCCTCAAATAGATCTTGGCGGCGACCTGCGTCTGCTCGGACGCTTCAATCGGTTGGCATGAAACCCGGGCACGCTCTGCTGCCCCTGCCCGGAGACTGCTGCGGCCCATCTCGGTCTGGGGCCCTTCATCCCTGCGGGAATCTGAGTCCATTTATACATTATAATGTTTATAGCGCTTTTCAAGTTAAATTGTCCGCATTTTATTGTTTAATTTACTGATATACTTTCGGTTGCTAGTCGGGTTGTATTAAAAATACTGATCATGAGCATAAACAAAAGCAATAATTGCCTCTACAATCGGAAGCCCTCAACTATTACTCGGAGCTTGTTCGTCGAGTGTAGCGCCTGCTTCCCGCCAGCGGGAGAAAGATGGATCTCTCGCGTGCGCGTCCCGTCGGATCAGGGTGTGAGTGAGGCCCAAGGCGGCCGATCCGATACAGATATGACCGGAAAGGCCGCCCGTTGGATCGGGCGGTTCAACGTGGCTGCCTTAAACGGCCAAGGCGTATGATTTTCGGAAAGGCGGTCTAACGCAACTCCGTCGCCTCAACCCACCATTCCGGCCTTGCGTCTCGCAGGGCCTCAGCTGCCCTCTGCGCATCCGCAGCGCCCTCATACAATCCGAACACCGTCGCGCCCGAGCCAGACATGCGGGCCACGCGACATCCGGATGTACCTCGCATCAGCGCGAGGGTTGTGCCGATGAGGGGATGAAGCGCTCTCGCGGCGGGTTCGAGATCGTTGCGGGCGCTTGCCAGCTCCGCCAGGAAGTCCCCCAACCCTTCACCATCCACCACGGGATGAGCCGCCCCAGTGAGATTCTGCCCCGGAGCCAACCCCAGCGCCTTGAAGACGGCGGGGGTCTCGACCGACACGCGAGGGTTCACGAGGATCGCGTGAAGCGGCGGCAAATTGAGCGTCGGCCCGACTCGCTCACCGGCGCCGCGCATCATGCGGGCGCGCGGGTCGAGGCAAACGGGCACGTCGGCGCCGGTGAGCCTCGCGGCCTCCAGCACGGACGGATCGGTCACCGGGAGGCCGTTGAGTTCAGCGAGCAGGCGCAGCGCCGCGGCGGCGTCGGACGAGCCTCCGCCGATCCCGGCTGCGACAGGCAGGCGTTTCGTCAGGTGGAAGGCGCCGACCCGGAGCCCATCCACGCGGGCAGCCAGCAAGCGCGCGGCCCTGAGAACCAGATTATCGGGCCCGGCTCCCGCAGCAGCGGCGGTCGGCCCGTCGACCGTCAGCGCCAACGACGAACCCGGTTCCAGGCGCAGTGTGTCGCCCGTGCCCGCGAAGGCCACGAGACTTTCGAGCTCGTGATAGCCATCGGGCCGCCGCCCAAGGACGTGGAGGGTCAAGTTGACCTTGGCGGGAGCATGTGTGGAGAGAGGCTTGGGCATTCGCCAGTGCATGCCCGAGAGCGCGCCGGTTGGAAAGGCTCTCGATGGCTCCAATCCCGGATGCCTCAGGCCAACCGTTGCCGAGCCTTGAAAGCACACCACTCACGATAGGAGCGCGACGTCACATGGCGTCGCTCCCGCGCCGTTTCTTGGCGCAGGAATCCCGCGCGGGTAGGCCTCAGCCGCCGTTCCGCTTCGGCTCGGCGGGAGGAGGCGTCACCTCGGCTGCGGGCACCTCGTCCATCCCGTTGTCGATCTTCTTGAGGATTCTCACGAGATCCTCGTGCTCGGGGTTCGAGTCCTTGGCATGGTTCCACTGGAACTTGGCTTCGAGCTTGCGGCCCACCTTCCAGTAGGCATCGCCCAAGTGGTCGTTGATGACAGGATCGCCTGCCTTCAGCTCAACCGCCTTTTCCAGCTCGCGTACGGCATCGTCGTAGCGGCCGAGGCGGTAATAGGCCCAGCCGAGCGAGTCGATGATCATGCCGTCCCGGGGGGACAGCTCCACGGCGCGCTGAAGCAGCTTGAACGCCTCATCGATGTTCTCGCCGCGATCGACCCAGGAATAGGCCAGATAGTTCAGCACCTGCGCCTTGCCGGCCGGCAGGCTGTCGGGCACCAGTTCCATGGCCTTCTTCAGATCGGCCTCGCCCTTCTCCCACATCTTGGCGCGCTCGTAGGAGGTGCCGCGATAGAAGAACAGGATCCAGTGGCTGCGCTCAGGGTTGCCGATGAGCTGGATCGCCTTGCTGTAGGTCTCGGCAGCCTCCGCGAATTGCTTGCGCGAACGCTGCACGTTGCCAAGCGCCATGACGACCTCTACGTCCTCGGGACGCTCCTTCTGGAGCTTTTCGAGGTAGGACACGGCCTCAGGGCCCCGGCCCATCAGCTCGAGGTTCTGTCCGATGGCGATGTCGGCGCTCGGGCGCACAGGGGCATCTTTCGGAACGCGGGCGAAGATTTCGTTGGCGTTGTCGTATTGCTTGAGCTTCTCGTAGAGGTCGCCCAGGGTGACGAGGGCCAGGGGGTGGTTCGGGTTCAGGTACAGGCCGAGGCGCAGATAGATGACGGCCGTGAGCTCGTCGCCCTGCCCGCTGCCTACGACGCCCAGGCCGTAGAGCACCTCCGCCGCGCCCTCCTGGGCGCTCGTGACGGTGGTGGGAAGCGGCTTGCCGGCCTTGATGGCGTCCACGGAGGAGCGCACCACCGGATGGCGCGGCATGGCCTCCTCGAAGGTCTTGTAGATGGCCAGCGCCTCATCCTTGCGGCCACGCTTGGCCTCGAAGCGGGCATAGGCGTCGACGACCTGGAGCGTGTTTCGCTCGCCATCATAGGCCGCCTTGAAGCGCTTCTCGGCCTCGGCGTTGTTGCCGACGAGTTGGGCGATCAGAGCCGCGTGATACTCACGGAACTGCGTGAAGGCCTGCTCATTCTTGAGCCGGTCGACGGCCTGGAGGGCGGCCTTACCGTTCTTCTGCCCGGCCTGGGACCAAGCCGAGAGGAGGATGGCCGTGATGTCGGCCTGCCGCCCGCGTCCGCCGCGGCTCAGGGCCGCGCGGGCGTCCGCGAACCGGCCGGCTTTCATGGCTCGGACCGCGAGAGTGAACTGGGCGAGGCTGTTGGAAGGGTCGCGCTGGGCCAGCCGCTCGGCGGCGCGGAAGGCGTCGGGCATCGAGCCGTTAGCCAGGAACGCCACGAATGCCCGCTCAAGGAGCTCGACGTTGCGCGGATCCTCCTCGATGGCCTGCCGGTAGAAGGCGCTGGCCGCCTCGGTGTCGCGGGCGACGCCGGCCACATAGGCCGACAGGTAATTGCCCTCCAGGCTCAGCGCGGGCTGAAGTTGCTCGTTCGGGTCGGCATTGGCCGCGAAGGACGGCGCCCCCGCCATGAGGCCGGCAACGGACAACACGAGCGCAGACAGGCCACGACGGGCCGAGAGCAGTTTCAGGACGGGCACTCAAGCGGCTCCAAATTCGCGATCCGAAACGGATTGCGCGTCAAATCAGGCCGGAGAATGGCGTCTCGCGCGAGCCGCCGCAAGGGCGACATTGCCGCGCTGCGGAAAAGATTTGCGGCTTGTAGACGGTCTCGGCGGCCGGATCGAAGCTCGGAGCCGAAGCCACCCGCGCATGGAGCCGCCCGCCACGACGGGTCGGAATAAGGAATATTTACTTCCCGGTGGAGCCGGTCGTCTCAAGCGATATGGGCTGGCCTTCACGGGCGGACCGATAGACGGCCTGGAGGATGCGAACGTCCCGCAAACCCTCCTCACCCGGCGTCTTGGGTTCGCGGTTCTCCATGATGGCCTTCGAGAAATGGTCCATTTCCGCCGCGAACTGGTTCGCCTCCGGGATCTGGACCCGGCGCTCCTCCATCTCGGTCTTCACGATCATCTGGTGCTTATAATATTCCGTGGCCGGATCGAGCGTCAGAGAGGCCTTCGACCCGAAAACCTGGATCCGTTTGACCGGCGCGGTCGAATAGGACGAGCTCAGGTTGGCCAGCGTTCCCGATGGGAAGCGAAGCTGGAACGCCACCGTATCCTCGACTTCCTTGAAACGCGGGTCGGACGGGTCGCTGAAGATCCGCCCATACACCTCGACCGGTTCCTCGCCCGTGATGTAGCGTGCGGCCTGAAGCGAGTAGATGCCGATGTCGTAGAGCGAACCGCCCCCCGCCAGCGCCTTGACCATGCGCCATTGGTCCGCCGGGACTTTCGGGTCCAGGACCCGCCCATGGTCGCTCGTGACAAGCCGGATCGCGCCGAGTTCGCCCTCCCGCGCCATGCGCATGGCCTCGAGGTTGTAGGGCTCGTACTGGGCCCGGTAGGCGATCATGAGCTTGCGGTTGGCCTCGCGGCCGGCGCGGATCATGGTCTCGCATTCGTCGGGCGTGACCGCCATCGGCTTCTCGCACAGAACGTGCTTCCCTGCCTTGAAGGCCCGCACCGTATATTCCGCGTGGAGGGAATTCGGCAGGATGATGTAGACAACATCGATCTCGTCGTTCTCGGCGATGCGATCAAAGGTGTCGTAGCCGTAGATGTTCGTCTCAGGCACCCCATGTCGGGTCGCTACATCCCTGGCCTTGTCCGGGTTGCCCGACACGACCGCCACGAGCTTGGAGGACTTGCTCTCCGCGAAGGATGGGATGATTTGATTGAGGGCGAATTGCCCAAGTCCCACAACCGCATAACCGAGGCGCTTGCCGGGAGCCTCGGGCATTTCCTTTTCCATCTTCGGATGGGGCCGACCCGTTGGCCGGTCCGGCGGCAGGACGCCCCCGCCTCCGTTGCCGCCGCCTTGAGCGAAGGCGGCTGTCGGTGACAGGGCGCCTCCGAGGAGACCGCCGGTCCCGCAGAGGAAAAGGCGGCGGGACAGGCCGGCGTCGAACAGTTTTGTCATCATGGACTCCCGGCCGATCAGTTCAGGTTTTCGTAGTCTTTGTTCTTCAGGCCATCATGGGTATGCCGCAACGGCAATTTGCCCTTCGGCTCTTTCTTGAAGAAGGACGAGGCCTGCGCGCCCATCGGGCCCTTCGAGATCGTGATCCCGCCATCCACCGCATAGAGGGCGCCCGTCACGTAGCTCGCCTCATCGGAGGCCAGGAAGCAGAACACGTTGGCCACCTCCTCGGCCGTGCCGCGCCGGCCCATCGGCGTCGCCTGCGTGATCATGCTCGTCAGTTCGCTGTCCATGGGACCGGTGGACGTATGGGTCCAGGCCGTGTCGATCGGACCGGGGCACACGCAATTGGCCCGGACCCCGTGGGCTGCCTGCTCGGCCGCAACGCCGCGAATAAACGAGTGAATGAAAGCCTTCGTGCCGCCGTACATGGTGTTTTTGGGCTGGCCGATCATGCCGGCCTCCGATCCCGTCGCCACGATGTTCCCATAGGTTTTCTGCAAGTGAGGCAGAGCGAACTTCGTCATGAGGAAAACGGAGCGCACGTTGGCGCGCAGGTTCTTGTCGAACTTGTCCACCGGGAAATCCTGCGTTTCGCCGACGACCAGGAACTGACCCGCATTATTGACCAGCACATCGATGCGGCCATACACGCTCACGCAAGCGTCGACCGCCTCCCGCGCGTTATGCTCCTCGGCGATATCTCCCAAGTAGACCTCCGCAAATCCGCCGGCTCCGTTGATGATGCGAGCCACGTCGTCGACCGGATCGTCCGGGAGGCCGACGAGAAGCAGACGCGCGCCCTCCTGGGCGAATTTCAGCGCGATGGCCTCACCGATGCCGGTGCCGGCACCCGTGACGATGGCGACCTTGTCGAAAAGGCGTCCAGGCATGAAAGATCTCCTTGAAAGGGTTGGGCCGTCTTCGAGATCGCGCCCGGACGGCTGCGGGCCGATTGTCTGCCTAACGGACCCGCATCCGGGCAGTTCCCCACAAAAGCCCGCGCGGAAGCTGGGCTTATGGCCACGGGCCGGAGCCGTTCGATCCGCCTCCCCCGCGCGGAAAGGCTCCAACGCCAGCGAGGTCGCCGAGCGTCAGGTCGTGCATCCGCGGCGCCTATCGGCCATCGCGACGACCCCGGCTGGCGGGTGCCCATCAGTCTCCCACGGCCTCATGGCCGACCCGGCCGGCCATCGAAAGGCCGGCGATGGCGGAGACCGGGCCGGCGACCAGCCCAAGGACGATCGTGGCCGTCCAGTTGAAGTTTGGCGTCGGATGAAACGCAGGCGAAGCGCCCGGGAACGTCACGATCGCTCCTCACCGCCAAGGCCAGACGCCTGCGAGTCCTCTGATCCAACCATCCTGTCATGTGGTCCAGGCACGTGACCGATGCACGGAGGGGTGCTATGCGGTTGACCATGCTCGAAGGACTTCACCCCAACCGCCCGACCCACGTCTTGCGCATCACCACGGACGAGAAGTCGGCCCGTGCCATGACGGATTTGATCGGCGAGATTTTCGACCCGGCCGAGACGGCCGTCGCGGCTTTCGAGACGGAGGATGGCGGACCGTGGCTATTGGAAGCCTATTTCGCGCGCGAGCCCGACCAGAAGGCCGTGCGCGACCTCATCCGTCCTGTCGTGGGCGCGGAGGCCGATAAGGGCGTTTTCCTGCCCCTGGAGCAGCAGGATTGGGTGAAGACGTCCCTGGAAGGTCTCAACCCCGTGCGGGCGGGGCGCATCCTTGTCCATGGCTCCCATGACCGGGATCAGCGCCGGACCAACGACCTCGCCATCGAGATCGAGGCGGCGCTCGCCTTCGGCACGGGCCATCACGGCACCACGAAGGGTTGCCTGCTCGCTTTCGTCGATGAGTTGAAGCTGCGCACGCCCCGGCACGTGCTCGATGTGGGCACCGGCACCGGCATTCTGGCCTTTGCGGCGGCCAAGACGCTCAAGCGCCCGATCGTGGCGGGCGACATCGACCCCGAGGCTGTGCGGGTTGCGCGGGAGAATGCGCGGCTCAACGGGATCGGGTCCTATCTGAAGCTGTATGTCGGTCCCGGGGTGCGCAACGAGGCCGCCGACCGTCCGGGGCACTTCGATCTGGTCTTCGCCAACATCCTGGCCAAGCCCCTGCGGATCCTGGCGCCCTCCTTGTCGCGGGTCGCGACGGCGGACGGAACGCTCATCCTGTCGGGGCTGCTGGGGCCGGACGTGCCCGGCGTGCTCTCGGCCTACGCGGCCCAGGGTTGGCAGTTGCGCCGCCGCTACGACCTGGAAGGCTGGGCGGCGCTCGTTCTGAAACGGGGCGGCACGAGCCTCCGCCCCTCCCGAGCCTGGTTCTAAAAGTCTTCCATGAAGCCGTAGCGCTTCACGGCCTCGCGGCGCATGGCGCGGGCCTCGTGGAACACGTCACGCCAGAACTTGACGGCTGCAATGATCATCATAGCGGTCTCCTGAGACTCAAACAGTGAACGGAAGGATCTCGCGATGGGAGAGGTTCACGCCATCGCCTCCGAGATCCCGGATGAGAGCGTCATGGCGGCGCATTTCCTGAGCGGCCGCTTCGACCCGGCTCGCGACCAGCGCGTTTACGAAACGCTTGATCCACGTCGGCAGGCGAAGGGTCGTCTCGGGGTTCTTGGTCGGGGCGGAAAGTACGAGCGTCGTCATCGTGTCAACTCCAACGCCGCGTCCGGGGCTTCGAGGGAAGGCTCAGCTTGGCGTTGATTGGAAGGTAAGCGTTCCTGACCTTTTCGAGGAGGTCCGGCTAAGCATGCGAGCCATGCATGAATTGCACTTTAGTCTAAATAATAGAGTAACAATCGGGCACCCTGTGCCAAAGGGGGTCGCAACCTGCTTCAACGTCGGGCAATCCGATCTTTTCGGTGCTGCCGTTGCGTCCTCCGGACCAGGGCCCTAGCGTACGCGCTCTTGTCACCATTTCCGATTCCGATGGCCCAGTTTCAGACATTCGACGACACGTCCTCCCCCGAGCAGGGACCCGAGCGCATCGCAAAGCTTCGCGCGGAGCTGATCCGCCGGGGCTTTTCCGGTTTCATCATTCCACGCGCCGACGAGCACCAGGGCGAGTACGTGCCCCGGAGCGCCGAACGGCTGGCTTGGCTTACGGGTTTCACGGGGTCGGCCGGCACTGCGGTCGTCCTGACCGACAAGGCCGCCCTCATCGTCGACGGCCGCTACACGGTTCAGGCCGCCGAGCAGGTCGACACCTCCGTGATCGCCCCGGTCCAGCTGGCCGAGAGCTCCGCCGAGGACTGGATCGCCGCCAATCTGACCCCTGGCGGCGTCCTCGCCTACGATCCCTGGCTCATGACCGACGACGGCCTGAAGCGCCTGGAGAAAGCCGTAGCCAAGGC
Source organism: Microvirga pudoricolor (assembly GCF_016892705.1). Classification (GTDB taxonomy): domain Bacteria; phylum Pseudomonadota; class Alphaproteobacteria; order Rhizobiales; family Beijerinckiaceae; genus Microvirga; species Microvirga pudoricolor. The sequence continues at coordinate 80,571 of NZ_JAFEMB010000006.1, read as the reverse complement.
GGGCGGGCAGTTGAGCCCGGTCGACATCAACCTCGTGGACGTGATCTGGATCGATCGCCCCGAACCGCCCCGCGCGCCCGTGCGCCCCCACCCGGCAGCCTTGTCCGGCGAGACCGCCAGCGAGAAGCTGGAGCGCATCCGCCAGAAGATGGCCGAGGGCAAGCTCGACGCGCTCGTGATCTCCGACCCTCACAACCTCGCCTGGGCTTTCAACCTGCGCGGTGGCGATGTGGGCCACACGCCCCTGCCCCTCGGGTACGCGATCCTGCCCAAGGAGGGCCCCGCCGGCCTGTTCTTCGACCCCGCCAAGATCACCAACGAGGCTGGCGCGGCGGTGGGAGACCTCGCGACCTTTGAGAACATCGCTACGTTCCAGCAGGCGCTGGAGGCTCTGGGCGAAACGGGCGGTAAGGTGCGCATCGACTCGGCCACCGGAGCCGTCGCCCTGGTTCGCAAGATCGAGGCCGCCGGTGGCACGGTGGATGTCGGCCCAGACCCGGTCTCCCTCATGAAGGCGGTGAAGAACGAGGCCGAGATCGCGGGCTCCCGGGCCGCGCATCTGCGTGATGCCGTCGCCATGGCCCGCTTTCTCGCCTGGCTCGACCGGGAGGCCCCCGGGGGGCAGCTCACGGAGATCGACGCCGTTGAAGCCCTGGAAGGGTTCCGGTCGGAATCCGGGGAGCTCAGGAACGTCTCGTTCCCGAGCATTTCAGGCGCCGGGCCCAATGCCGCCCTGCCCCATTACCGGGTCTCCTCGGGCAGCAATCGCCCCTTGGAGCCGAACCAGATCTTTCTCATCGATTCCGGCGCCCAGTACGAGGACGGGACCACCGACATCACTCGCACCGTCATCGTGGGCGAACCCACGCCCGAGATGAAGGACCAATTTACCCGGGTTCTGAAGGGCCACATCGCCATCGCGCTCGCGGTCTTCCCCAAGGGGACGACAGGCGCTCAGATCGACGCTTTCGCGCGCAAGCCCCTTTGGGAGGCCGGCCTCGATTTCGACCACGGCACCGGCCATGGAATCGGAAGCTACCTGTCCGTGCACGAAGGGCCGCAGCGGATCGCCAAAACCGGGCATACGCCCTTGGAGGCGGGCATGATGCTGTCCAACGAGCCGGGGTACTACAAGGTCGGCGCCTACGGCATCCGCATCGAGAACCTGATCCTCGTGGAGCCTCGCCCGATCCCCGGCGGCGACCGCGAGATGCTTGGGTTCGAGACGCTCACCTTCTCGCCCATCGACCTGCGGCTGGTGCAGTCCGACCTGATGACCGACGAGGAGCTGGCTTGGCTCAACGACTACCACGCTCAGGTGCGCGAGAAGCTGGCCGGTCAGCTCGATGCGGAGACGCAGGCGTGGCTCGACAAGGCAACCCGGGCAATCGGCTGACGGAACAGACCAAGCTGTCTATTCGTCGCCGGTCGGTTCGCAAACGACGATGAACGGAGTGCAACTCTGTGGGCAGGCATGTGGCCCACAGGTCTTGCCGTCGGTCGGGACGCAGCTCTGAGGGCATTCCTCCGGATCGGGATTGTCCGTGCCGTCAGGATTCTTCTCGCCGGGGTCCGTGTCCGGAGGCGAACTTCCGGGCATGCATGCCTTGGCGTGAATGCCGTTCTGCAACGACTGACGCGCTCGATAATCCTCCAGCTTCGGGAGCCACACGGACGTGTAGATCTCTTGCCGCATATCCTTGAGGCCCATGCCGCCGACGATCTCGGCGAGGCTCGCCTCGCGCACGTTGCCCACGGGCCAGTGGCGCGCCATCACGCACGGATAGGCGTCGCCATCGGGCGCGATGCAGAGTTTCCCCGACCAGCAATGGCCGCACAGGCCTTGCAGGTTGGCCTCCCGGTCGAGGATGTTCTGCCCGCGCCCGAATTCACGAACCTCCGAGTGCCGCACCTCGGGTACGCCCATATCCTTCAGGTAGCGTTTCGTGCGTACGATGGAGGGCGCTTCCTGGTCGAGCGCAATGACGGCGGCCCGCGTTTCGATCCCCTGGTCGATCAACCGCCTGAGGTTCGAGGTCGTGCGGGCGTGGCTTGTCCGGACCCCAGTGATTGCATCATGCTCGGCGGGCTCGGCCGAATAGACCGAGGTGGCGAAGTGAATGCCGTGTTCGGCGGAATAGCGGAGCGTCGTCTCATCGAGGTGGGTCAGGTTCGTGAAGACCTCGATGAACTCGAAGCCCATATCCACGGCGGCCTCGAGGATCCGGAAGAAGTCGCGGTTCAGCTGGGGCTCGCCGCCGATGAGCTGTACCTTCCGGCACCCGAGATCGAAGGCCTGTCGTAGGAGCGAAAGATAATCGTCGAGGGCGAGGATATCCCGATCGCCGGCGTGGGGATGCGAATCCGTGTAGCAATGGACGCATCTCAGATTGCAACGGTTCGTCAGTTCGAGCCAGAGAAAGTCGAGCCTGCCATGGATTCCGGGACCGGCGCCGGTCGCCGTCTGCTCCGCCGCACTCAACGCGCTCGCCATGGTCGCCCCCCGATGTTGTCGCTAAAGCCGGATGCTGAACCTCTTGCTTCTCACCAGGCACGGTCGTCCGCGGACCGTGCCCCACAACGCCAGATTAAGCGCGACGCGAGCGGCCACGAATAAAGTTTGAGTGCTCAGAGGGAAAATTTCTCAGGGCTGACTTTTGGCACCCGGCCATCCGCCGTCAAAGCACCTGACGCAGCACGACGACGGACGCTACGCCCACCGCAACGGTCGCGAGCAGCGGAAGTCGGGTCGCCGCAACGGCTGTGATGGCGGCTGCAAGGGCTTCCGCCCAACCGGTCGTCAGCGCGGTCGGCGCGATCACGGCGACGAGGACGGCGGGCGGAATCGCGTCGAACGCGGTTTTAGCCCGTCCGGACAGAACGAGTCGGTCCGCGATGAAGAGCCCTGCGATCCGCGTCGCATAGGTGACGATTGCCATGGCCAGGATGGCCAGAAAGGTCGTCGTATCTAGGCTCATGCGTCCGCCTCCTTGCCGGCCGCAGCATAAGCGGCGGCGATACCGGAGAGTGCACCAGCCGCGACATGCCAGGGTGCTCCGGCCACGAGATAGACCAGTGCCGCCACCCCGGCGCTCACGGCCACTGTCACGAGGTTGACCCGGCTCAGCCCGAACCCCGCCACGAGCCCGATGAACAGGGCCGTGAAGGCGAAGTCGGCCCCCAGGCGGCCGGGATCGCCGAGGAAGGAGCCCAGGATGGCCCCCAGGACGGTGCCTGACACCCATGTTAGGAAGAGGGTCCCTGACAGGGCACCCCAATAGGTGCCCGTAATGGGCCGGTCGAGGGCCCGCCGCTCGGACAGCGCCCAGCTCTCGTCGGTCAGGAAGGCGAAGCCGAAGAATTTCTGGGTTGTTGTGACTCTCATCTTCGGCCCCAGCGAGGCCGCCATGAGCACGTGGCGAGCGTTGATGAGCAGGGTCGAGAAGGCCAGGACCAGGATCGGCGCCGGATGAATCCATGTCTCGATGGCGGCGAATTGCGCGCCCCCGGCGAAGACGAGGGCCGACATCAGACCGACTTCCAGCGGAGACAGGCCCTTGCCCACCGCCACCGCCCCGAACAGGAGGCTGATGGGGATCGCCGCGACGGCCACTGGAAGGATGTCGCGCAGCGCAGCCCGCGCGTCATTTCCCTTAGAGGGGGTGTGAGGATTGACTTGGTCCATGATCTTGCTCTCTTCCGGCCTTGTTTGCCGGAAGACGCCGCAGCGGTCTTGGACAGAAGTGCTCTCAGGCGGCGCGATAGACCCCGGGCGTCACGCCCATTCGGGCCTTGAAGACCCGGTTCAGGTGGCTCTGATCGAAGAACCCGCACGACAGGGCCACGTCCCCTGGGGGATCCCCCCTCCCCAGGAGGCGGCTCGCGCGGCGGAACCTTCGGTCGGTCAGGTAGGCATGGGGCGCGAGACCCGTCTCCTTCTGGAAAGCCCGGATGAAATGGCTGCGGGACAGGCCGGCGATCCCGGCCAGCACGCACAGCTCGATGTCGTCGCCCAGATGCGCCTCGATATAATCCCGAGCCCGGCCGATCCCGCGGTGCCCTTCGGGGGCCGAGGACGGCCCGTCCATGTCGCCCCAGCGGGCAACGAGGCGGGCGAGGAAGTCCACCAACCGCGTATCCTGCTCCATCTCCGTCACCCAGCCCTCGGCGGCGCCCAGACTGGCATGGAGCCTGGTCAGCGCGGTCATGAGGCTCGGATCCTGCAGGACCGAGACGGCGAACCAGGGAGGACGGGACAGGGGCCGGCCGGTGATGTCCTCGGCGATCTCGTGCATGAGCGCCGCGGACGGATAGATGGTCCGGTATTCGAAGCTGTCCCCGTGCGGCTCGCCGTCATGGACCTCGTCCGGACAGACCACCGCGATCGAGCCGGTTTCGGCATAATGCTGCTCGCCCCGGTGAAAGAACGTCTCGCAGCCGCCCGTGATGCCCGCGATGGCATAGGTCTCGTGGCTGTGGCGCGCATAGGCATGCCGCCGGAAGGTGGCGCGAAGGCAATCCAGGCCATGGTGCCTCTGCACCCGCCAGAAATGCGTGACGTCCCCCGCCTCCCGGTGGGTCGGATCGAGGGTGAACTCCGGACTGACCAAGGTCATGCGAACAGTATGACGCGTTTCGGGTTGCAAGTCTTGGACGGAATTGCCTCGCGGGGCAGCCTCAGCGCCGCCCGATGAGTTCGAACCAACCGTCCTCGGTCAGGACTTTGACGTCGAACTCCTCGGCTTTCTTGAGCTTGGAACCGGCGCCCGGTCCGGCCACCACCAGGTCCGTTTTCTTGGATACGGATCCAGCCACCTTGGCGCCGAGCCGCTCCGCCATGGCCTTGGCCTCCTCGCGGGTCATCTGCTCGAGGGAGCCCGTGAAGACCACGATCTTGCCGGCGACGGGCGAATCCGAGGCAGCCGCTTCGATGGGTTCGAGGGTGACCTCCTTGAGAAGGGCATCGAGCATGTCCTCGTTGTGCCGCTCCTTGAAGAACTCCACCACGGCGTCGGCCACGACCTTGCCGATGCCACCGATGGAGGTGAGTTCCGCATAGGCCTCGGAGCCATGGTCCTGTGCCGCCAGCGCCGTTTCCCGAAGGGCTTCGAAGGTGCCGAAATGGCGAGCCAAAAGGCGGGCGGACGTCTCGCCGATATGCGGGATTCCCAGCGCGAAGATAAAACGGTTGAGAGATACGTTACGCCGCTCTGCGATGGCCGCGAACAGGTTGCGGGTGCTCGTGGCTCCCCATCCCTCCCGGTTCTCAAGCCGCTGAAGGCTGCGAGCGTTGCGCGTTTCCAGAGTGAAGATGTCCTGCGGGCGCTGGATCATACCCTCCGCGTAGAATTCCTCGATGCGCTGCTCGCCGAGACCCTCGATATCGAAGGCGTTGCGGGAGACGAAATGCTTCAGCCGCTCGCGGGCCTGAGCCGGACAGATGAGCCCGCCCGTGCAGCGGCGCACGGAATCTTCCTTGCCGGTGCGGGGATTGACCTCGCGCACCGCATGACTGCCGCAAGCGGGGCAGACCGTCGGGAAAATATACGGGTGCGCATCTCCCGGGCGCTTGTCGAGAACCACATCGATGACCTTCGGGATCACGTCGCCCGCGCGCAAGATGACCACCGTATCGCCGACGCGAATATCGGCGCCGTTACGGATGCTCTCGCCGTTGCCCCCGATGCCCTTGATATAATCTTCGTTGTGGAGCGTGGCGTTCGACACCACCACGCCGCCCACCGTCACGGGCTTCAGCTTGGCGATGGGGTTGAGGGAGCCGGTCCGGCCCACATTGATCTCGATGTCCTCCACGACCGTCACCGCTTCCTGGGCGGGGAACTTGTGGGCCAACGCCCAGCGCGGCGAACGAGACACGAAGCCCAGGCGCTCCTGAAGGTTGAGGTCATTCACCTTGTAGACGACGCCGTCGATGTCGTAGCCCAGATTGGCCCGGTCGGTCTCGATGGCGTGGTAGTGCTCCAGCATCTCGTCCACGGACGCGCACAGGCGCGTGAGCGGGTTGGTCTTGAGGCCGAAGGAGCGGAAGCAAGCGATCATGCCCTCCTGCGTGCCGGACGGCATCGCGCTCATCTGCCCCCATGCATAGGCGAAAAAGCGCAATGGGCGCGTGGCCGTGATGGCCGAGTCGAGCTGGCGCAGGCTGCCGGCGGCGGCATTGCGCGGATTGGCGAAGACGGGCTTTCCGGCCGCGAGCTGGCGATCGTTGATGGCGGCGAAATCCTCGTGGGACAGATAGACCTCGCCCCGCACCTCGCAGACCTCCGGGATGCCCTTGCCCTTCAGTACGTGCGGGATGTCCTTGACGGTTCGGGCATTGGCCGTGACGTCCTCCCCGACGGCGCCGTCGCCGCGCGTGGCGGCCGAGACAAGGCGGCCGCCTTCGTAACGGAGGCTCAGCGAAAGGCCGTCGATCTTGGGCTCCGCCACGAAGAGGAGAGGCATCTCGGGCTTGAGCTGAAGAAAGCGCCGGATGCGGGCGACGAAATCCTGCACTTCCTCATCCGAGAACCCATTCGCCAACGAGAGCATCGGCACGCTGTGCCTGATCTTGGCGAACTTCTCGGAAACCTTGGATCCGACTTTTCGGGTTAGGCTCTCGGCGGTCTTGAGTTCCGGGTATTGGGCTTCCAGGGCCTCATAGCGCTTGCGCAGGGCGTCGTATTCCGCGTCCGAGACGGCCGGAGCGTCCTCCTGGTAATAGCGTCGATCGTGCTCGGCGATCTCCGCCCCGAGGGTGTCGTGCTCGGCTCTGGCCTCAATGGGGTCCAGTTCGTCGACGGGTTTCGGGGCGTTCTGGGAAGCGGGCATGGGCGACTCGGACGAAGGGTTCGCCGGCACCATAGCGCCCAAAACATCACCGGTCAGTTGACGCGGCCTATCGGGCGGCCTCCAGCAGGCGAGCCGCGGCCGCCCGGGCCTCCTCGGTGATGGTGGCGCCGGCCAGCATGCGGGCGATCTCCTCGCGGCGTGGCTGGTCCGCCAGGGGCAAGACCCGTGTCGCGACCCGGTCCGACCCTTTCACACCCTCCTTGGCGATGAGGAAATGGCTCGACGCCTGAGCGGCGACCTGGGGCGCGTGGGTGACGGCCATGACCTGCACCCGCTTGGCCAGGCGCGCGAGCCGCTGGCCGATGGCATCCGCCACCGCGCCGCCCACACCCGTGTCGATCTCGTCGAAGACCAGGGTCGGGGCCGAGCCCTTGTCGGCGAGTACGACCTTGAGGGCCAGCATGAAGCGGGAGAGCTCGCCGCCGGACGCGACCTTCATCAGGGGCCCGGCCTTCGTGCCTGGATTGGTCTGGGCCCAGAATTCGACCCGCTCGAACCCGCTCGCGTCGCGGCTGGTTTCGTCGGACTGGATCTCCGTGATGAACCGCGCTCGCTCCAGCTTGAGAGGCGGCAGCTCGGCCTGAACGGCCGCATCCAACGCGGCAGCCGCCTTACGGCGCCCCTTGGTCAAGGTGCCCGCCGCCTTGACGTAGGTCGCATCGGCCGCCTTGAGAGTCTTCTCGAGCGCGGCCAGCTGCTCTTCGCCGGCATCGATGGCGGCAACGTCGGCCACGAAGCGCTCCCGCAGGGCGGCGAGATCGTCGGCGGCGACGTCGTATTTGCGGGCGGCTGCCCGAAGAGCGAACAGGCGCTCCTCGGTCTGCTCCAGCTCGCGGGGGTCGTACTCCGTAGCCCGAAGAGCCTCCTCAAGCGCCATGCGCGCCTCCTCGATGGCAACGAGGGCTCCGTCGAGGGCGGCGACGCTGGGATCCACGAGTTTCGGCGCTTGGGCGCTGCGGCGCTCGAGCTTGCGAACGGCGGACGCCAGAACGGTCACCGGCGACGACGAGCCCGCGATGGCGTCGAAGGCCTCGTTCAAGTCCTGCGCCACCTTCTCGGATTGCATCATGACGATGCGTCGCTCGGCGAGCGCGGCCTCCTCGCCCGGCTGGGGCGCCAGGGTCGCAAGCTCCTCCACGGCGTGGCGCAGGAAGTCCGCTTCCTTGCGAGCCTTGGCGATTCGGTCCTTGTGGCCCTGAAGATGGGATCTGGCGTCGCGCACGCTCCTGGCGGCTTCGGCGACGGCGCGAACTTCGGTCTGCAGGCCCCCGAAGGCGTCGAGGATCGTCCGGTGCGTCACCGGATCGACCAGAGCGCGGTCGTCGTGTTGGCCATGGATTTCGACGAGTGCCGCGCCGATCGACTTCAGGACCTGGACGCTCACGGGTTGATCGTTCACGAAGGCGCGGGTCCGCCCGTCCGCCACCTGCACGCGGCGGAGGATCAGGTCGCCTTCGGTATCGATATCGGCCTGATGAGCGATGCGCCGGGCGGGATGATCAACGGGACAGTCGAAGACGGCCGTGACCTGTCCCTGCGCTTCCCCGTGTCGGACGAGGCTTCCGTCGCCTCGTCCGCCCAGAGCCAACGCAAAGGCATCGAGCAGGATGGACTTACCGGCGCCGGTCTCACCCGTGAGGACGCTAAGGCCCTCGTGGAAATGAAGCTCAAGCTTATCGATAAGGACGATGTCGCGGATCGCCAGCTGGATCAGCATGAGGTGTGAGGCTTACCCCGTTTTCTGGGTTACCTGAGGAACGCCGCGGAACGCCTTGCTGATCCAGGACCCCGAATCCTCACGTGGCTCGACGCCACCCTTCTGGAGGAGGGCATAGGCGTCCTTGTACCACGGGCTGTTCGGGAAATTGTGCCCGAGCACGGCTGCCGCCGTCTGCGCCTCGTTCACGATGCCCATCGCCATATAGGCTTCCGTCAGACGCTCCAGGGCCTCTTCCACGTGGCGGGTGGTCTGGTACTGACCCACCACCGTGCGGAAGCGGTTGATGGCGCCGGAATAGTTGCGCTTTTGCAGGTAGAAGCGGCCGATCTCGACTTCCTTGCCGGCGAGCTGGTCGCGGGCGACCTGCAGCTTCTGCTTCGCGTCGTTAGCGTATTCGGATCGCGGATAACGCTCCACGAGCTCCGCCAGCGCCAGCATGGCGCGCTCGGAGGCTTCCTGATCGCGGGTGATGTCCGGGATCTGGCCGTAATAGGACGAAGCCAGCAGGTACTGGGCGTAAGCCGCATCCGAGGTGGTCGGATATTGCTGGAGATAGCGCTTCGAGGCCACGATGGCGTCGTCGTAGAGACCGCCCTCGTAGTTCGCATAGGCCGTCATGATGAGCGCCTTGCGGGACCATTCCGAGGCCGGATACTGCTTCTCGAGCGCGCTGAACTTCTTTGCCGCGCCCTCGTAGTCGCTTTTCTGAATGCGGGCGAGGCCGTCGTTGTAGAGCTGGTCGCCAGGGACCTCGGCCACGATGGTGGGCTTATAGGTCTCGCTCTTGTCGAAGGGATTGATCGACGACAAGGTATCGCAGCCCGCCAGAACGATGCCACAGGCACCGATCGCGACCGCGCGAACAGCAACGCTTCTCATGTCAGAATATGCCTTCGCGAAAGACATGCCTCGCGGCCCTCCGAAAAATTCCATGTCCATCATATAATGATGCACTCAAGGCTCTTTAACCTTGCTGGCGCAAAGAGCCAAGCCCATCCTGCCGGCTTTCGCCCAACCAGCTGGGGAGAGAGGCCCAAAATGATGCGGCCAAACCGCGCTTGCGGGTTCGAATGCCTCCTGGCAAACGAAAAAGCCCTCAAGCCGTTTGAACCGGCTCGAAGGCTATCTTGCAACCTTAACCTTAAGGAAGGCTTATGGCGCCGAGGCGACGGCGCCAGAGCGGGTCAGTGAACGTCCTGGGCAAAGGCCGGCATGGCGATCCCACTGCCCAGCTCGGCGTAACCCGTGTCGCGGCGTGGGGCGCCATCCACGATGGTGTAGTTGGCACGGTTCGCGAACAGGGCCTCGAGAACCAGGAAGTTCATCCGGTGTCCCCCGCAATAGGAGCGATAGGCGCCCTGGATCGGCAGCCCGCCGAGGGATAAGTCGCCCACCGCGTCGAGAATCTTGTGACGCACGAACTCGTCGGCGTAGCGCAGGCCCTCAGGGTTCAGGACGCCGTCGTCACCGATGGCCACCGTGTTTTCGAGGGACGCGCCCAGGGCGAAACCGGCGCCCCAGAGCTTTTCCACGTCGCGCATGAAGCCGAAGGTGCGGGCGCGGGAGATTTCCTTGCGGAACACCTGGGGCGTGAGATCGATGGCCTTGCGCTGGCGGCCAATCACCGGAGTGGGGAAATCGATCTCCACGTCGAGCTTGAAGCCACGCTCGTTGGGAAGAAGCTCGGCGAAGGCCTTACCCTGCGTCACACGGACCGGCTTCAGAACCTTCAGGTAGCGGCGGGAGGCGCCGAGGCTGACGAGGCCCACCGAGTCGATCGCGTCGATGAAAGGAGCGGAGCTGCCGTCCAGGATCGGGACCTCGGGGCCGTCGATCTCGACGAGGACGTTGTCCACGCCGAGGCCGGCCAGGGCCGCCATCAGGTGCTCGATGGTCGCCACTGCGCCGCTCTCGCGGTCGCCGATGACGGTGCAGAGCTCGGTCGCGGTCACGGCCAGGTGGCGGGCGTCGATCAGGCGGTCGTGGCCGCCGGCCAGGTTCGTCCGCAGGAAGGCAATGCCATGGTTCGCTTCCGCCGGGTGGAGGATCAACCTCACCTCGTCGCCCGAATGCACGCCGATCCCGGAGAGGGTGGCGGCTGCGCGGAGCGTTGTCTGATGGCTATGCTTCATTACTCGGAACCTCAACCCACCCTGCCCGGAAGTCGGATGCCGACCATTTCGGATAAGGGCGATGGCCTTTTTCGATAGAGGGAAACTAGTGCCTCGGCCTGTCCAATCCAAATCACGCTTTCTTACGATCTGTAACAAGCTGAAAGAATTGTAAACGATTGATATTGCGGCGTTTTCAAAAACAAAATCCCCGGCCGCGCGGCGGCCGGGGATCGAAGCGTAACAGAATCGGCCGGGAGTTGCCGCGAGGTTAGTTGGCCTGGCGGCGCAGGAACGCCGGAATCTCCAGCTGATCGTCCTCCGACTGCCGGGGCGCCGGCGCCATGCGTCCCTGGTCCAGCTGACCCTGGGCCGGGTGGGCCTGCGGGACGGGCTGACGCCGGGCGTACTGGGCATGAACGGAGGCGGCGGACGGCCGAGCTTCGGGCTGGCGCTGGGCCGGAGCCTCGACCGGAGCCGGAGCGGCATCCTCCCGGCGGCCGAAGCCGACGGTGGTCAGGCGCTGGAGCAGGGACATGCGCTTGGAGTCATGAACCGGCTGCTCGCCTTGCATGGCGCGGATCTGGTTCTGGGCCGGAACCGGCAGCTCGTCGATGCGCGGCATCCGGGCGGGCCGGACGGCGCGGTCCGCCTGGGGCGGTATGAAGGCGGCCTGCGGCAGCTCCTCGTGATAGGCGGGCGCCTGCGGAGCGGGCGCCTCGTAGGCCACAGCCTGCTTCGGCGCGGACGGGGTCAGGACCACGTCGTCACGGACCAGAGCCTGCTGCATCGACTCGGCCCGGGGAGCCTCGACGGCCGCCATGGCATGGTGCAGGGGGGCAGCATGGACCGGTGCGTGCACCGGAGCGGGCTGGACGATCTGCTGGGCTACCGGCTCGGGCTGAGTGGCGGCGCGAAAGGTGGGCACCGCCTGTGTCTGGGAGACCCGGGCCCGGGCCTCGGCGCGCAGGCGCTCGGCGACCTCGGCGATTCGCTGCTCGGTGGAGGACAGCTCGCCGCCATTGGCGATGAGGGCCTGATCGATGCCGGTGGCGACCACCGACACGCGGATGATGCCTTCCAGGGTCTCATCGAAGGTAGCGCCCAGGATGATGTTGGCGTCCTGGTCCACTTCCTCGCGGATTCGAGTGGCGGCTTCGTCGAGCTCGTAGAGGGTGAGGTCGTTGCCGCCCGTGATGGAGATCAGCAGGCCGCGGGCGCCCTTCATGGAGACGTCGTCCAGGAGCGGGTTGGCGATGGCGGCTTCGGCGGCCCGGATGGCGCGCTTCTCGCCGGAGGCCTCGCCCGTGCCCATCATGGCCTTGCCCATGCCGCGCATGACGGAGCGCACGTCGGCGAAGTCGAGGTTGATGAGACCTTCCTTCACCATCAGGTCGGTGATGCAGGCCACGCCCGAGTAAAGCACTTGGTCAGCCATCGCGAAGGCGTCCGCGAACGTCGTCTTCTCGGTGGCGACGCGGAAAAGGTTCTGGTTCGGGATGACGATGAGCGTATCGACCGATTGCTGCAGGTCTGCGATGCCGGCCTCGGCCAGCTTCATGCGGCGCACGCCCTCGAACTGGAACGGCTTCGTGACGACGCCGACAGTCAGTATACCGAGTTCGCGAGCCGCGCGGGCCACCACCGGAGCCGCACCCGTGCCGGTGCCGCCGCCCATGCCGGCCGTGATGAACACCATGTGCGAGCCGGCGAGCTGGTCGCGGATCTCGTCGATCACCTCTTCGGCGGCGGCACGGCCGACTTCCGGCTGCGAGCCCGCGCCGAGGCCTTCCGTCACCTGGATGCCCATCTGGATGACGCGCTGGGCCTTCGAGGAGGTGAGCGCCTGGGCATCGGTGTTCGAGACCACGAACTCCACGCCTTCCAGGCCACACTCGATCATGTTGTTCACAGCGTTGCCGCCAGCGCCGCCGACGCCGAAGACCGTGATGTGGGGCTTGAGTTCCCGGATGTCCGGAGCTTGCAGATTGATCGCCATTGTTGCCTCTTGGCCTCTTTTATCGAAAGCGCCTGGCCGACGCTTGATCCTTGGTTGATTTGAACTCAACGGTGGCCGCCGCTCCACCGCTTACGCATTAGAAACTCTCGCGAATCCAGCGGCCCACCCGTGAGAAGTAGCCGTCGGTTCCCGTACCCTGAAACAAGCCGTTGGAGCGCGGCTCGAAATACTCGATCTGAGCGACCTGCGGGTAGACCAGCAAGCCGACCACTGCCGAGAAGGCCGGCCCCTTGGCGGCTTCCGGCAAACCCTTGATGCCGAGCGGACGCCCGACGCGCACCTGCCCCTGCAGGATGCGCCGTGCCGTCTCGGGCAGGCCGACGAGCTGGCTCGCGCCGCCCGTCAGAACGACGCGCCGCCCGGCCTGCGCCGCAAATCCCGCGCTCCGCAAACGGTCGCGCACGAGTTCGAGAATCTCCTCCACGCGCGGCTTGATGATCCGCACGAGATGAGATTTCGGCAGGTGATTGGGGATGTCGCGCTCATCCTCGTCGACCTGCGGGACCGCGATCATGTCGCGGTCGTCGGAGCTCGACGAAATGGCCGAGCCGTAAAGCGTCTTAAGACGCTCCGCGGCTGAAACGCGGGTCGTGAGACCCCGCGCGATGTCCATGGTGACATGGTATCCGCCGACCGCGATAGCATCGGTGTGAACCAGATGTCCATTGGCGAATACGCCGACGCTCGTGGTGCCGCCACCCATGTCGACGACCGCGCATCCCATGTCGGCTTCATCGTCGACGAGAGCCGAGAGACCTGACGCGTAAGGCGTCGAGATCACGGCTTCGACTCCCAGATGGCAGCGCTCGACGGCGAGCATCAGGTTGCGCGCGGCCGCGGCTTCGGTCGTAACCACGTGCAGATCCACGCCGAGCTTCTCGCCGATCATGCCTGCCGGCTCGACGATGTTGTGCTGGCTGTCCAGCGAAAACCCGGTCGGCAGGGCATGCAGAACGGCGCGGTTGCGGCGCAGGTCATGGTTGGATGCGGCATCGAGCACGCGGTGCACGTCGCTTGCTCCGACTGCGCCGCGCACGGGCACATGGGCTTCGAAATGCTCCGATCCCAGACGGCCGCCCGTGAGGTTCACGATCACGGACTGGATCTCGACCTTCGCCATGCGTTCGGCCGCATGCACCGCCTGGCGGATCGACGCCTCGGCGGCTTCGAGGTCGACGATGACGCCGCCCTTGAGGCCGACGGAGCGCTGGTGTCCGATCCCGAGGATGCGCGCCAGATGGGTGCGGCCGCGCAGGGATTCGATCTCGTCCACCGGCTTGAGCTCGGCGACAACGCACACGACCTTGCTGGTGCCGATGTCCAGGACGGACAGGATGGCACTCTTGCGCGCGGATAGCGGCTTCAGGCGCGGTGTTAGACCATGACCTGAGACACTCATGTATCAATCCCCTTGCCGCGCATCGGTTTCTTCTTCATCGCGTCGGCGCGTGCCGACGCAGCCTCTTCGGTCAGGCGCACGACCACCCTGTCGGGCATCCGCAGGTCGATCGCCAGAACGTCCTTTTCGAGAATCTTCTGCTCGCGCTCGAGGACCGCCAGGCGCGCCACGGCTTCCTTGGCGCCGAGTTCCGGCAGGCGCACGTCCATGCCGTTGTCCATCTTGAGAGTCCACCGGCGTCCGGCCACCAGCGAGCCGGCGCGGATGCGGGCCTTCAGGGGGCCTGCGGCTTCGAGGAGCGCGAGATATTCCTTGGTGCGGGCATTGGCGTGGTCGCCCACCACGAAAGGCAGGTCCACGAGCCGCTCGTCCTGCATCAGGTCGATCACGGTCCCGTCCTGCGCGATGATGAACAACTCGCCGTCATGCTGCCAGATCGCGTAGGGCTCGCGCTCCGTCAGGGTGATCGTGAGTTCGTTCGGATAGAGTTTGCGCACGGAAGCGCTTTTGACCATCGGCACGTTCTCGAGCCGCTGGCGCACGTCGCCCACATCGAGGAAAGCCAGCGAGACCTTGTCGTTGAGGCCCGCTGCGTTGAGGACCTCGGCCTCCTTCATCTGGGAGATGCCGGAGATCGTAACCTTCTCCAGGCCGAGGCCGACGACGCGAGCGAGCGCGTGATGGGGCTCGCCGTGCTGCTGGATGAAATCGTCGAGATGGCCGCCCTGCCAGAGACCCACGAAGGTCACGGCGCTGAAGAACCCGAGGGTCAGGCCCGTGCCGAGGAAACGGGGCAAGCGACGCGCCAGGGGCACCGAGACCGAATCACGGCGCCCGCGGGTCGACAGGCCGAAAAAGTTGAGAGCCTTGGAGTGATAGGCCCGCTTGCGGGCGGGACGCGCAACTGCGACGTCGGCCTGATAGGCCGTCATCTGTTGCAGGTAGCGTCCTCCACCATCCATTGCACAAGCTCGCCAAACGTATAGCCCGCATGGGCTGCCAGTTCTGGCACCAAGCTCGTCTCGGTCATGCCGGGTTGGGTGTTAACCTCCAGGACGACGAGATCTCCCGTCCCCCCGGGGGTATCGTCGTACCGAAGATCGGCACGGCTGATTCCCCGACAGCCGAGCGCTTGATGCGCCGTTAACGCCAACTCTTGGACCTTTTGGTAAATATTCGGTTTAATTTCTGCCGGAAGGACATGAATGGAGCCTCCCTTGGCGTACTTTGCGTCATAATCGTAGAACACCCCCGTGGCGGGGCGGATATCGATGACCCCGAGCGCCCTGTCGCCCATGACGGCGCAGGTCAGTTCCCGGCCCGCAACATATGATTCCACAAGGACTTGCTCGCCGAAGGCCCAATCCTCGCGCAGCAGTTCCTGCGGCGGGTGCGAACGGTCCTCCCGGACGATGATGACGCCTTTGGACGAGCCCTCGTTCACGGGTTTGATGACGTAGGGGGCCGGCAGCACGTGGCTCTTGGCCGCTTCCGATCTGTTAACCACCACGCCGTTGGGCACGGAAACGCCCGCCGCCTTCATGATCACCTTCGCCCGGTCCTTCTGCATGGCGAGCGCGGAGGCCAGAACGCCCGAATGGGTGTACGGAATCCTTAACAGCTCCAGCAGTCCCTGGATCGTTCCGTCCTCGCCGATCGGTCCGTGAAGGCCGTTGAAGACCACATCGGGCGCCACGGCCTGGAGAACGGTGGCGATGTCGGGCTGAACGTCGATGGGCGTGACCTTGTAGCCCTGCTCTTCCAACGCTTTCCAGCAGGCACGACCGGACGCCAGGCTCACTTCCCGTTCCGCCGACCAGCCGCCATAGAGAACCGCGACGTGTTTGGCCATGTTTTCAGCTCCGATCGGATGCGGGACGGCAATGGGCCATCCAAGGTGCGGCGATGATGCCGCGAAGCGTTAAAGAAGGCCTTAAGCCCTTCCCACTCTTTTAATTTCCCACTCCAATTCGACACCCGTCGTCTCGCGGACGCGGCGCCGGACCTCCTCGCCGAGACGCTCGATTTCGGTGGCGGTGGCCGTCCCGTGGTTGATGAGGAAGTTGCAGTGCAGTTCGGAAACCTGGGCATCGCCGATTCGCAAGCCGCGGCAGCCTGCCTGATCCACGAGCAGCCAAGCTTTCCGGCCGGGCGGGTTCTTGAAGGTCGAGCCGCCCGTCCGGGTATTCACCGGCTGGGTGGACGAACGGGCCTCGGTAATGGCGTTCATCTCGGCCAGGATCGCAGCGGGATCGCCCGGTTCTCCCGCGAGCAGGGCCTGCGTGAAGACGACGTCGTCCGGAATGTCGCAGTGGCGGTAGGTGAAGCCCATTTCGGCATTGGTATAAACGACGGGTTCGCCAGTGCGCCGCACGCCCCTCGCCTCCACGAGCACGTCCTTCGTCTCCCCGCCATAGGCGCCGCCATTCATGCGAAGCGCGCCTCCGATGGCGCCGGGAATGCCGCGCAGGAAGGACAGGCCGGCGATCCCGGCCTCCGCCGCCGCGCGGGCGACCTTCACGTCGGGGGCGCCGGCCCCGGCGCGAATGCGATGGCCGGGCTCGACCGTTACCTCGGCGAAGGCTTTGCCGAGACGGATCACAACGCCTTCCCATCCGCCGTCGCGAATCAGCAGGTTCGAGCCGAGGCCGACGACGAGGACCGGGATCTCCGGAGACAGCCTCGCAAGGAAGTACGAGAGATCGCCTTCGTCGGCCGGCGTGTAGAGGGCCTGGGCCGGACCGCCGGTGCGAAACCACGAGAGCGGCACCGTCGAAGCATTGGCCTCCAGGGAGCCGCGCAGGTCGGGCATGGAAGCCTTCAGGCCAGGCAGGATGTCCGGAAACATCACGCCGCCTTGTCGCCCAGCGCCTCGAGTTCGCCTGGCAGCGCGTAGGCCCATTGGGTGATGTTGCCCGCGCCGAGACAGAGCACGTAATCGCCGGGCTTCGCGATGCCCTTGATCATTCCGGCGAGATCCTCGGACTTCTCCAGCGCCATGGCGTTGCGGTGGCCTCGCGCCTTGAGGCCGGACACGAGGCCGTCGCGGTCGGCGCCGGGAACCGGCTGCTCGCCCGCCGCATAAACCGGCGCGACGATCACCGAGTCGGCGTCGTTGAAGCAGGTGCAGAACTGATCGAACAGCGAATGCAGGCGCGTGTAGCGATGCGGCTGCACGACCGCGATGACCTGTCCGTCCGTCGCCGCGCGAGCGGCTTTCAGAACGGCCGCGATCTCGACGGGGTGATGGCCGTAATCGTCGAAGACCGTCACGCCGTTCCACTCGCCCGTGCGCGTGAAGCGCCGCTTGACACCGCCAAACCCAGCAAGCGCCTTGCGGATCGCATCCGGGGAGACGCCGAGTTCATGGGCTACCGCGATGGCCGCTGTGGCATTGAGGGCGTTGTGCGCGCCCGGCATGGGCAGGACGAGATCTTCCAGCTCGAGCCGGAAGCCCGGACGCCGGTCGCGGATCATCACGCGGAACTTGGTTTGCCCGCCGCGCGGATCGACATCCATGATGCGCACATCGGCTTGCGGGTTCTCGCCGTAGGTGATGATGCGGCGGTCCTCGATGCGGCCCACGAGGTCCTGGACGGTCGGATGATCAATGCACATGACCGCGAAGCCGTAGAACGGGATCGAGTTGATGAAGGAGTGAAAGGCATCCTTGATCGCGTCGAACGTTCCGAAATGATCGAGATGCTCGGCATCGATATTGGTGACGATGGCAACGTCAGCGGGGAGCTTAAGGAACGTTCCGTCCGATTCGTCCGCCTCCACCACCATCCACTGGCCGTCGCCCATGCGGGCATTCGTGCCGTAGGCGTTGATGATGCCGCCGTTGATCACCGTCGGATCGAGCCCGCCCGCATCGAGCAGGGTTGCCACGAGAGAGGTCGTCGTGGTCTTGCCGTGGGTTCCGGCAACCGCCACGCAGGACTTGAACCGCATCAGCTCGGCCAGCATCTCGGCCCGGCGGACCACCGGCAGGCGCCGCTCGCGGGCGGCGGCCAGTTCCGGGTTGTCGCGTTTGATGGCGGTGGAGACCACCACGATCTCGGCCTGGTCCACGTTCTCGGCCTTGTGGCCGATGAAGGTCTTGATGCCCTTCTCCTCGAGCCGCTTGACGTTGTAGTTGTCGGCGGCGTCCGAGCCCTGCACCGTGTAGCCGAGATTGTGCATCACCTCAGCGATGCCGGACATGCCGATGCCCCCGATTCCGATGAAGTGGATGGGTCCGAGCTTCGGAGGCAGTTTCATGCTTTGGTTCCATTCTTGTAGGTGGAGGCCAGCTTCAGGACAGCCTGGGCCAGACGCTGCGCGGCATCGGTGATGCCGGCGCTCTTGGCGGCGGAAGCGGCGCGTGTCAAACGCTCAGGGGTGCCGAAGAGATCCTGGATCTCCCGGGCGAGGCGCTCAGGGGTAAACTCGGCTTGTGGAAGAACGATGGCAGCCCCGATCTCCTCCAGGGTCCTGGCATTGGCCGCCTGATCCTGGTCGAGGGAGCCCGGCAGCGGCACGAGGATGGAGGGCCGCCCGATCACGGAGAGTTCGGCCACCGTCGAGGCCCCCGAGCGCGACACGACGAGGTGGGAATCCGCGATCCGCTGCGGCAGGTCCTTGAAAAAGGGCTCGACTTCACATGCGACATGCAGGCCGCGATAGATCGCCCGGACCCGGTCCAGATCCTCCATGCGCGCTTGCTGGCACACCATCACACGCGACCGGACCTCATCCGGCAGCATCTGGATGGACGCGGGCACCACATCGCTCATCACCCGCGCGCCCTGGCTTCCCCCGAAGGCGAGAAGCCGGATCGGGCCGCCCTGCGACAGGTTCGGGTAGGCGGTCGCTGCCGCCGTCATGACCATCGGGCGGATGGGGTTTCCCGTGTGGCTAACCTCGCCCCGGACACCCTCCGGGATTCCCTTCGTGACCGTGAAGCCCGTCGCGATCAGGGACGCGCGTCGGGCGAGCAGCCTGTTGGCGCGGCCCAGAACGCCGTTGGCCTCGTGGATGGCTGTCGGAATGCCGAGCAGCGAGGCCGCGATCACCGGCGGAACCGTCGGATATCCTCCAAATCCCACCACGACGGCGGGTCTCAGCCGCCGGAGGACCGGAACGGCCTGCGCCGTACCCTTCGCCAGCAATAGCCCGGCCTTGGCCATCTGCGGTATGGAGCGTCCCGACGGCGTCGCGGACGGGATCTCGATGATTTCCTCGGCCGGAAACGAGCCCGCATAGGCGTTGGCCCGCTTATCCGTGACGAGCGCGACCCGGGCCCCTACGTCTTTCAAGGCATTGGCCAGCGCCTCGGCCGGAAAAAGATGGCCGCCGGTGCCGCCGGCCGTGAGGAGGATCAAGGGAGCGGTCATCTTAGTTGAACCGGTCCATCATCTCAGCCCTGGGGCGCTTGCGGGTCAGCGCGATGAGGAAGCCCATGCCCAAAGCCAGCGACAGCAGCGAGGAGCCGCCATAGGAGATGAAGGGCAAGGTCATTCCCTTCGCCGGCATGAGGTGGACGTTCACCATCATGTTGATGCACGCCTGAAGCCCGAACATGAGGATCAGGCCGGTGGTGGCGAGGCGGCAGAACGTATCCTCGTTCTTGCGGGCGAGCGACAGGCCTCTCAGCACGATGAAGGCGAAGATCACCAGCACGGCCATGCAGACCACGATACCGAACTCCTCCGCCGTCACCGAGAAGATGAAGTCCGTGTGGGCGTCGGGCAGAATGCGCTTGACCGTGCCCTCCCCCGGCCCGCGGCCGAGCCAGCCGCCACGGGCGAAGGACTCCATCGCGGTGTCGACCTGGAACGTGTCTCCCGAGGACTTGTCGAGGAACCGCTCGAACCGCGAGCGCACATGCGGCAGGAATTCGTAGGCGGCCACGATGCCGAGCATGCCGGCGCCTCCGAGACCCGCGACCCAGAACCAATGTAGCCCGGCGACGAAGAAGAGGCCGCACCAGACGATCGTGATGAGCATCGTCTGGCCGAAATCCGGCTGCATGACCAGCGGAATGATGGTGGCGGGAAGGATCAGGAAAGCCAGCAGCGCGCCCGGCATGTCCTTGCGCTTGGCGCCCTCCGAGAAGGCCCAAGCGGCGATGACCACGAAGGCCGGCTTTACGAACTCGGAGGGCTGGATGCCGATGCCCGCCAGCATGATCCATCGATGCGCGCCCTTGATCTCGGGACCGAACTGGAATGCGAGGAGCACTAGAGCCATCCCGACCGCGTAAACCGCGAGGGCGAGGCGCCGGATGTGGCGAAGAGACAGAAACGAGACGAAGATCAGGATGGCGATGGTCGGCGCCAGGAAGAGCGCCTGACGGCTCACGAAATGGAAGGTCGAGAGGTTCAGGCGCTCCGCGACCGGTGGGCCGCCCGCCATGAGAAAGACGAGTCCGGCCACCATCAGGGCCGCGAGCGCCGCCAGAAGGGTCCGGTCGACGGTCCACCACCAATCGCCGAGGGGAGAGCGTTCCGCGCGTGACACCATGGCCTTAGGCTCCCATCGTGGGGTTGATGCCGGGCAAGGCCCGGACCAGTTCGCGGAAATGATTCCCGCGCATTTCGTAATTCGGATACTGGTCGTACGATGCGCAGGCGGGCGAAAGCAGCACCACTGCGGCAGCATCGCTTGCAGCGGCATCGTGAGCCGCCTGCTCTACGGCGCGATCGAGAGTCGAGCAAAGGGCGTAAGGTACCTCGCCCTCAAGGGTCTTCGCGAACTCTTCGGATGACGCGCCGATCAGATACGCCTTGCGG
Organism: Microvirga pudoricolor; assembly: GCF_016892705.1. Taxonomy (GTDB): domain Bacteria; phylum Pseudomonadota; class Alphaproteobacteria; order Rhizobiales; family Beijerinckiaceae; genus Microvirga; species Microvirga pudoricolor. The sequence continues at coordinate 59,693 of NZ_JAFEMB010000006.1, read as the reverse complement.
ATTTGCGGGAAGTACGACCGTAGCGTCGTGATGCCGCCTTCTTTCGCTTTGCCGCCCAGGATCCAAAAGATGTTGTCGAAGGATTTGAGGGCCTTCTCGGTAGAATCTGCGTTCGTGGCCTTGGAATCGTTGATGAACAACGTTTTGCCGCTTTGTCCGATCTCCTCCATGCGGTGGGGAAGACCGGGGAAACTGCGCAGGGCACTCTGAATTGTAGCCGCTTCGACGCCGGACAGAAGCGCGACAGCAACGGCCGCGGCCGCATTTTGAGCGTTGTGGTCCCCCCTCAGGGAGCCGACACCGGATAGATCGGCGATCCGTCGCGGCTCACCTTCAAGGTGTGAGACGATCCGGCCGCCCTCGGCGTAGACGCTTCCCGCAGCGTGGTCTGTCAGCCCGACGCGAACAATGGTTCTTTTGCCGCCGCTCAGCCGCGCGACCATGGCCCGGTCTATGTCGTCGTCCACACCGATAATCGCCTTATCGGCCTTTGCCACCAATCGCTCCTTGATGGCTGCGTACTCGGCAATGGTGCCGTGCCGGTCGAGATGATCTGGAGAAACGTTAAGCTGCACGCCGATGCTCGGAGCCAGAGACGGCGCGAGATCGATCTGAAAGGAGGAACATTCGATGACGTGAATGCGATCCTCGGACGGCAGCTCCAGCGACAGAATGGCCGTACCAATATTGCCGCCCATCTGAACATCATGACCTGCCGCTCGCAGGATGTGGGCGACGAGGGCTGTCGTGGTCGATTTGCCGTTGGTGCCCGTGATCGCGATGAAAGGCGCGTTAGGCGCGAGCTTCGCCCGCTCACGGCAGAACAGCTCGATGTCGCCGATGATTTCGATTCCGGCCTCTTTCGCCAGCTTCGCCGACCAATGCGGCTCGGGATGCGTGAGGGGAACACCGGGTGAGAGCAGCAATGCGGCAAAACGCGACCAGTCAGCCGTCCGCAAATCCGCGGTCTCGATGCCCCGGGCCGCGGCCTCCGCCATCTTGGCCGGATTGTCGTCGCAGGCCACCACCTGCGCTCCGCCTTCCTTGAGGGCGAGCGCCGTCGCGAGGCCCGATCCTCCAAGACCGAAGAGCGCGACCGTGCGTCCTGCGAATGTGGTGGCGGGCGTCATGGGCTCACCGCAGCTTGAGGGTCGCAAGGCCCAGGATCGCGAGCACGACGGACACGATCCAGAACCGGATTACCACCTGTGGCTCGGTCCAGCCGAGCTGCTCGAAATGGTGATGGATCGGCGCCATCTTGAACACGCGCTTACCCGTGAGCTTGAAGGATGTGACCTGGATGATGACCGAGAAGATCTCGAGCACGAACAGCCCGCCCACGATGGCCAGCACGATCTCGTGCTTCGTCGCCACCGCGATGGTGCCGAGGAGGCCACCCAACGCCAGCGAGCCCGTATCGCCCATGAAGATCTGGGCGGGCGGCGCGTTGAACCACAGGAAGCCGAGGCCAGCGCCCATGAGGGCCCCGCACACCACCGCCAACTCGCCGGTGCCCGGCACGAAGTGGATTTGGAGATAGTTCGCAAAGACCGCGTTGCCGGCGAGGTAGGCGATGAACCCGAACGTACCGGCCGCGATCATCACCGGCACGATCGCGAGCCCATCGAGCCCGTCCGTGATGTTCACCGCGTTGCCCGCACCCACGATCACGAAACCAGCGAAGACGACGTAGAACCAGCCGAGGTTGAACAGCAATTCCTTGGAAAACGGCAGCGCCAGCTTGTTGGAGAGGCCCGGCGCCGAGATATAGGCGATGGCGATGCAGGCCGCGGCTGCGATGAGCGCCTCGATGGCCAGGCGAGACTTGCCGGAGAAGCCCTTGTGGGACTGCTTCGTGACTTTCAGATAGTCGTCATAGAACCCGATGCTGCCGAAGCCCAGTGTCACGAAGATGACGACCCAGACATATGCATTCTCAAGGTTCGCCCAAAGCAGCGTGCTCACGAGCACGCCCGCCAGGATCATGAGACCACCCATGGTGGGCGTGCCTCTTTTCGTCAGGTGCGATTGCGGCCCGTCCTCGCGAATGGGTTGTCCCTTGCCCTGCCGCAGGCGCAGGAGCGAGATCATCCAGGGGCCGAACAGGAACACGAAGAGAAGCCCGGTCGCGGTGGCGGCGCCGGTGCGGAACGTGATGTACCGGAAAACGTTGAGGGGGCTGAAATAGGGGCTGAAATCAGCCAGAAACGTCAACATAAGACCATTATCCTTTGAGCGTCTGCGCGGATCCGCGCGCGCCATAGCGTTCTTTGAGGGCTTTGACCACCAGCGCCATCTGCATGCTGAGCGAGCCCTTGACCATCACGGCATCGCCAGGCCGGACAGCCGCGCAAACACTTTCGACGAGATCGGCGGAGCGCTCCGCCTGTTGGGCGACCATGTCCTGCGGCAGCGTCCTCGTCAGACGCTCCATTAGGGATCCGGCAGCGAAAACCAAGTCCACCTTGTTGGCCGTCACGGCCTCCGCGAGCCCTTCGTGGAGGCCCGGCCCGGCTTCGCCCAGCTCGCGCATGTCGCCCAGAACCGCGATCCGTCTTCCCTGGCCTTCCAGTTCGACCGCGCCGAGATTGGCCAGCGCCGCGCGCATCGAGGCCGGGTTGGCATTGTAGCTCTCGTCGATGAGCAGGGCCTCGCCGCCGGAAAGCGACAGAATCGTGCGCTCGCCGCGTCCGACCGGAGGTTTCAGTTCGGCCATGGCCTGAGCCGTCACGCCGAGGTCGGCGCCCAGGGCGAATGCCGTCGCCAGAACGCTGAGGGAGTTCAGCGCGATGTGGCGTCCCGGCGTTCCGATGCGATACGTGATCGGCCGGCCGAAAACCTGTGCGTCGACCATGGTGCCGTCCGGCCTCGCCACGATGCGGAGCGCCCGCACATCCGCGCTCTCGTGCTCGCCGAACGTAATGATCCTTCCGGCATCCGATGCCAAGGCATGGGCCTTCAAGCGTTCGAAATAGGGGCTGTCGCGGGTGATGACCGCCACGCCGCCCGGCGCGATGCCGGAAAAAATCTCTCCCTTGGCGTCGGCAATCCCCCAGATGGAGGGAAAAAATTCGATATGGACCGGTTCGACCGTGGTGATGACCGCCACGTGCGGCCGAACCATTCCCGTCAGAGGAAGAATTTCCCCGGAATGGTTCATGCCGATCTCGTAGATGCCGTATTCGGTCTCCCGGGGCGTCCGCGCCAGGGTCAGAGGCACACCCCAGTGATTGTTGTACGACGCCACCGAGGCGTGCACCTGGCCGAGGCGGGAGAACGCCAGACGCATGGCTTCTTTGGTGCCGGTCTTGCCCACGGACCCCGTAATGGCGACGATCCGTGCATCCGTGCGCGCCCGGGCGGCGCGACCCAACTGGCTCATGGCTTCCAGAACGTCCGGGACCACGACGAGTTTGTCACGGCTCGCCTGACCCTGAGCCCAGGCGGACGAGACCACAGCGGCCGGAGCGCCTTTGTCGAGGGCGGCCGCCACAAAGGCGTGGCCGTCATGCACATCGCCTTTGATGGCGAAGTAGAGATCGCCCGGGTTCAGGGTTCGGGTATCGATGGATGCACCGGTCGCCTGCGCGACTTCCGCTCCGATCTCACCGCCCGTCGCCGTCACGATCTCGTCTTGGGTCCATAGGGGCGTTTTCATCCCTGCCTCTCCGCAATCGCCGCCCGAACCTCGTCCTGGTCGGAGAACGGCAGGGTCCGGTCGCCGATGATTTGGCCCGTTTCATGACCCTTGCCCGCGACGATCAGGACATCTCCCGGCCCCAGTTCGCCCACGGCGGTACGGATAGCCTCGGCCCTGTCGCCGATTTCCCGGGCGCCTGCCGCGGCCTCCATGATCTCGGCGCGGATCGCGGCCGGCTCTTCGCTGCGAGGATTATCGTCCGTGACGATCACGACGTCCGCCTTCTCACTCGCGATCCGGCCCATGATGGCCCGCTTGCCTCGGTCCCGGTCGCCGCCGCAGCCGAAGACGCAGATGAGGCGGCCCGGCGTGAAGGGGCGCAGGGCGTCGAGAACGTGGGATAGGGCATCCGGTTTATGCGCGTAGTCAACAATGCACAAAGCACCATCGACCTCGCCGACCCGCTCCAGCCGGCCGGCGACACCTTTGAGACCGGAAAACCCCGCCAGAACCTCTGCTGCTCGGTCCTCGCCTTCCACGGCCAGCACGAGACCGGCGGCCACCAGCGCGTTCTCGACCTGAAACGTACCAGGCAGAGGCAGCTCGGCCGTCAGGGAGCGGCCGAAGGCCTCCACTTCGAGCGTTTGGCTGAACCCGGCATTCGCCGATCCGGTGAGGCGCAGGCTCTCGCCCCGTTGGCCCGTTGTCAGAAGCTTCAGGCCACGGCGGCGGATGGCGCTCAGGAAAACGTCCGCGAACGGACCGTCCGCGTTCACCACCGCAGGAGCGTTTTCGTCCAGAAGCGTATCGAAGAGCCTGAGCTTGGCGGCCGCATAGGCTTCGGTCGTATTGTGGTAGTCCAGGTGGTCCCGCCCAAGATTGGTGAAGCCGGCAGCCGCGAGCTTCACCCCGTCTAGACGCCGCTGATCGATGCCGTGCGAGGACGCTTCCATGGCGAGCCGCGTGACACCGTCTTCAGTGAGTTGCTCGAGAGTCTTGTGCAGGGTGACGGGGTCCGGGGTCGTGAGCGATCCGTAAGCCGCACCGTCCGACGTGATCACGCCCAGCGTGCCCAGGCTGGCGGATTTATATCCCAGGGTCGCGAAGAGCTGGCGCGCGAAATCGGCCACCGAACTCTTGCCGCTGGTGCCCGTGACGGCGACGGTCTTGTCAGGTTGACCGGGATGGAAGCGCGAAGCCGCGAAGGACAGCGCCTTCCGAACATCCTTCGTTCGAACATAGGCCACGGCCCGGGGCAGATCGACCGGACGCTCGGACTCGCCGAGGATCGCAACCGCGCCTGCCGCCACGGCTTGCGACACGAAGCTCATGCCGTCCGCCTTCGTGCCCGGAACGGCCACGAAGAGTGCGCCGGCGGCGACCTTACGGCTGTCGGCAGTGATCGAAGTGACCTCCGGGGACGCGTCCGACACACTTCCGGCGTCGGGCAAAAGATCGCGGAGCGTCATCGCCTGCGACATCAGCGGATACCCCAGGCGTTCATGCGCGCCATCAGCGGGAAGGGCTGGGCCGGCGGCTCGAAGCGTGGCGGGACACCGAGAAGCGGTGCGACCCGTTCGACGATGTTGCCCGTAATCGGCGCCGCGTTCCAGCCTGCCGTCGAGAAGCCGTAAGTGCCTTCGATGGCCTGCGGCTCGTCCATGATGGTCAGGAAGACGTAGCGCGGCTTGTCGGCGGGCACCACGGCCGTGAACGTGGTGAAGTTTTTGTTCTTCGAATAGCGGCCGTTGATGACCTTCTCGGCCGTTCCCGTCTTGCCGCCGACGAAGAAGCCGGCGATCGCCGCGGAGGACGCCGATCCAGCCGGGTTCGACGCATTGAGGCGCAGCACGTAGCGCATCGCTTCGCTGGTCTCAGGCTTGAGAACCTGAAGCGCATTGGCTCGCGCCGTCTCCACGTCCCGCTTGACGAAGGTCGGCGTCATGAGAATGCCACCATTGACGAGAGCGCCAACCGCCGAGAGCGCCTGAAGCGGCGCGACGGCGAGACCATGCCCGAAGGCGATGGTCATGGTGTTCAGTTCGCCCCAGCGCGGGGGAACGATCGGCTCGGCGTTTTCGGGCAACTCCGTCTTGAGTCGGGTTAGCTGACCCATCTTGCGCAGGAAGGCTTTGTGACCGTCGACGCCGATTCCCAGCGCCATCCGGGCCGTGCCGATGTTGGACGAGTGGATGAAGACTTCCGGCACGGTCAGCACGCGGCGGGTCGGGTGGTAATCGCCGATGGTGAAGCGGCCGTAACGTAGGCCTGATCGGGCATCAAGGGTCGAGTTGATGTTGAACTTGCCCGAGTCCAGCGCCATCGCCACGGTCAGCGCCTTGAAGGTCGAGCCCATTTCGAACACGCCCACATTTATGCGGTTGATTCGATCGTTCTCGAGAGCGTCGACGGGATTGTTCGGATCGAAATCCGGGAGCGACACGAGGGCGATGATCTCGCCCGTATTCACGTCCAGGATGGCGCCGGCGGTCGCCTTCGCCTTGAACTTGGCCATGCCCTTTTCGAGTTCGTCGCGCAGGGCGTGCTGAACGCGCAGATCGAGAGACAGCTGGATCGGCTTCAGGTCGGACGCCGAGATGTTGAAGCCGGCGCCGTTGAGGTCCTGAAGCCCCATGCTGTCGATGTATTTCTCCATGCCGGCGATGCCGACATTGTCGATATTGGCAAAGCCGAGCACGTGAGCGGCGGCGGTTCCGTTCGGATAGACCCGCTTGTTCTCAGGCAGGAAGCCGACGCCCGGAATGCCGAGGCGGTGCACTTCCGCCTGCTGCTTGGGGGTGATCTCGCGCTTGACCCAGACGAAGCCCTTTTTGGTGCCGAGCTTCTCGCGAAGATCGCGCGCATCGAGGTCCGGCAGGACGGCCGTCAGCAACTCGACGGCTTCATCCTTGTCGATGATGTTGCGCGGTTCAGCGAAAACGGACACCGTCTTGACGTCGGTCGCCAGAACCTGACCGTTGCGGTCAACGATATCGGGACGTGCTGCGGAAATTTCCGAAGAAGCCGTGCGGCGCACTTCGCTGGTGTTGTCGCTCGTCACCGCAAGATAGGCGAGACGGCCTCCGATGGTGGCGAATAGGCCTGTGAAACAGACGGCCACGAGCCCCACGCGAGCGGTGCTCTTGTCCACCCGAAGGCGGAATAGCTCGCGCACATGGGTGAACAAACCGCGTTTCGGTGCGGGGGGCGCTGCGGGCGCTTCAGGTCCGAACTCGTTATGCAAGGGCGTCACCGTCTTGGAGTTTGCGTGGCCGGCGTGCGGGCATCGGCGCTCTTGTCCCTGGGCGTCGACGTCGGAGCGAGGAGTCCGAGGGCTTCGAGCTTACGTCCGATCTCGTCTTCGCGGGCGGGGCGATTCGGAAGATCCGACAGGCGCGCCAGTTGCTGGATTTTCAGGGGCTGCAGGTCGAGATGCTGGTCCGCCGCCGCCTGGAGACGATCGGGACGGTTGAGATACTGCCACTCGGCCTGAAGCACAGCGATGGCATCCCGCTCCCTTTGAACCTTCGAGCGCAGCTTCGCGACCTGCTCCGAATAGAACAGCGTCTCGTATTTGATCGAGTACGCATACACGGCCGATGCGATCAACGCCGTGATCGCGATCATGTGCAGGAAACGAATCATCTCTGGCCTCCGCGTTTGTCAGCCGTGCGCGGCAGTTCCGCCAGCATGGTCAAGGCGTCCATGTGCTCTTGAGCAGGAGCGGACGTGCGGGCGGCGGCGCGCAACTTCGCCGACCTTGCGCGCGGATTGCGCGCGGTCTCCTGATCGGTGGGAGCAATCGGTCCTCGTGTAATGGCTTCGAAGCTCGGTTCGGCCTGCGCGACGCTCGGCATGTGTCTGGATCCGGCGCTGACACGCCCGGTGCGAGTTGCGAAGAACTGCTTGACGATCCGGTCCTCGAGGGAGTGGAAGGTCACGACGACGAGCCGTCCTCCGGGCGAGAGCACCTGCTCCGCCGCGTGAAGAGCCCGCACGAGCTCCCCGAGCTCGTCGTTGACCGCGATGCGAAGGCCCTGAAAAACGCGCGTCGCCGGATGCACGCCATTAGGCTCCTGGCGGATGATCGATGCGACGAGATCCGCAAGCTGACGAGTCGTTTCGATGCGACTGCGACGGCGCACCTCAATGATGGAGCGCGCCACGGCGCGGGCCCGACGCTCCTCGCCGTAATGGTAGAAGATATCCGCAAGTTCGGCCTCGGACGCATCGTTGACGAAGTCGGCGGCGCTCGGTCCGCTCTGCTCCATCCGCATGTCCAGGGGTCCGTCATGACGGAAAGAGAACCCGCGCGCGGCCTCGTCGAGCTGCATCGACGAGACGCCGATGTCCAGTACGACGCCTTCGACGGTGTCGAAACCCTGGGCCGACACGACGGCGTCGAGGTCACCGAACCGGCCCGGCACGAGGATCAGGCGACGCTTCAAGCGCGCCACCAACGCCTCCCCGGCCGCGATGGCGTTCGGGTCGCGGTCGATGGCGATGACGCTGTTCTTGGGATGGGCGTCGATGATGGCGCGGGTATAACCGCCGGCGCCGAAAGTCCCATCGACGAAGAGGCCGCCGCGCTTCACGTCGAGCGCCGCGCAGACTTCCCCCAGGAGCACGGGAACGTGACGGGAAGGTCCGCCAGCGGCTCCGGCCTGGCCGTCGCCGCGTTCCGTCATTGTCCCCGCCCTCCTGGTGGGATGTGCTGCATCGTGTTCGGCTCCAAAATTCGGGCTCCCAAAACCTTCTTCAGGTCTCGCACCTTCATGCGCGCCTCCTCCAAGTGCACACGAAAACGCTCCGGCTCCCAGATCTGGAACTTGTTGCCAAGACCGACGAACGTCACGCTGTCCGCGATCCCGGCATGAACTTTCACTGACTCGGTCAGGATGACCCGCCCCTCCGGATCGACCTTGAGGATCTCGCTCGTGCCGAACAAGGCCGTGGAGAGTTGATCCCGCTCGTCCGAATAGGGCGACAACGTCGACAGGAACGCATCGATCTCGTTCAGGAGCACGTTGCCACCGGCGTCCAACGCCGGAGCGTCGAGTGCCGGATGAACGTACAAGCCCTCGAACCCGTCGCGCGCTAGAACCGCTCGAAACGTCGCTGGGATCGAGACCCGTCCCTTCGAGTCCAACTTGTTCGTGAAATTGGACACGAAGCGATGCATGGGCCGCTGCTCGTACGCTCCTGATTGTCAGCCCAGCGGTAGACCGCGCGGGTCCGCCGCTTCCCTTCGCGGATGCCAGCGCCTCCTCGCGAGGCATCGTTGACGGGATGATTTGGGATATCATGGGACAGTATGGGCGTCAACGAAGCGGGGCTGTGGGAACGGTGCTGTGCACACCTGTCCCATGAGAATGATTTGTGGTTAACGAACCGTAAGCGCGGCAACGATTTCGACGTTGCCACGCACAATTGTGTGCCTGTGGATAAGGTGTCAGCCGGCCTATAAGCCGGGTTCTGTAAGGCCCGAGGCGTGACCTCGGACGTGGCGGCCATTCGTCTGGGACGGTCGTTGCCGACCGCCTCTAGCAACCAACCCGGACGACGAGCCTGGAAACAGGCTTGGCCGGTGGCCTGTCGTCCCTATTCGGTTTTGCTCCCGGTGGGGTTTACCATGCCGGCCGCATCGCTGCGCCCGCGGTGCGCTCTTACCGCACCCTTTCACCCTTGCCCCGAGATCGGAAGCCCGAAGGGCTCCCGCTCCCACGGGGCGGTCTGCTTTCTGTGGCACTGTCCCTGGGGTCGTCCCCCGCCGGACGTTATCCGGCACCGTGCTTCCATGGAGCCCGGACTTTCCTCCCCAAGTGCACCGTGAAAGCGAACTTGGAGCGGCCGCCCGGCCGGCTGACATCCGGGATGTGGTGCAAAAGCGGGGACCGCGTCAAGCCCGCGGGCGCCCTACTCTGCTCCGGCCGTGATGATCTTGACCCTGGCGCAGTACTTGCGCGCCGCCGCCGTCATGGTCTCGGCTCTGTGGCCGGCCTGGTACCGCAGGATCGTGCCGCAGGTGTCGCCGCCGGCGAGCTTGTAGGCCGTGGCGAGATACTTCAGGCCGTAACGCAGGTTCGTCTCAGCATCGAGCAAACCGGCCGCCTCGCCGGTGTAGCCTAACGAGCGGGCCGTGGCGGTGTGAATTTGCGTGAGGCCCATATGCGGCCCATTGCGAGCGCCTGCGTTGTAGCGGCTTTCGATCCGGATGATCGCATCGGCCAGAGGATAAGGGATGTTGTTCTGGGAGGCGTATCGCTGAACCAAGACCTGCAACCCAGTTGCGGCCGCGGCAGCCGCTATCTTTGCTCCCTTGGCGCTCGACGGCCTCTCATCCTCCGTCGATGCCACCTCGTCGGTTCGCTCTGCCTGCGAGAGGCTTGAGCCTTCCGCGCCGGCGTCCTCGGATCGATCCTTCGAGGGCTTGGCGGCGGTCGTCTGGGGTCCGTCCTTCGGCTTTTTGGCGGCCTTCGCCTTGGTGTCGCCTGCGGTTTCATCCGATCCGGCTTCAACCCTGGCTGCCGACTTGCCTTTCGCCCTGGAAGGCTTCGCGTCTTCGACCGCTTCGGCGGGAGCCTCGTCGGACCTCAGCTTCAAATCTTCGCTGGTTTCCTCAGCGACGGCTTGGCGCTCATGCTCGATGATGACGCTCGGTCCCTCACCGCCTTCAGCATGGGCCAAATTAGAGAAATTTAGGGAAAATAAACAAATCCCTGCCCCGAGAGCGGCCCGCTTCAGATGTTCCCAGGTCAAACGGCTGCTCCCTCAGTCTCGATCACGAATGCGTGTTGGGTCTCGCGACAATAAGGCAAAGATGTGACGGTCCCCGCCACAATCCGAACTAGCGGAACGGCCAAGCTTATCAAGCGCGGAGTCTTACTAATCTCTGGCTTCAAGTCTAACGAATTGGATTTGCTGTTCAGCTTAGCGCCTATACGTTCCCTTGTGGCAACTGGGAACTATTTCACGAGCCCCGAGTTGGCGAGGGCGTAAGGTCAAGCTAAACAGGCGTGGGCAGCCATAGGCCCGATAGATCAGAGCCCAAGAAAACAGGGAAGCTTCCATGAAAAAGATCATCTCCGCTTTCGCCGCAGGCGTCTTCACCCTCTCGCTGGCTGCCTGCAATACGCCCCAGGATCGGGCTTTGGGCGGTGCCGCCATCGGCGGCCTCGCGGGTGCCGCAATCGGTGGTGCCGCGACGGGCCGCGCGGGCGGAGCGTTGGCCGGTGCTGCCATCGGCGCGGCGGGTGGCGCCATCGTGGGTTCGGCGACGGCTCCGGCCCAACCGGCCTGCCCCTATGGCTACTATCAGGACCGCGCGGGCAACGTTTACTGCCGCTAATCTGGTCGCCTGACAAAATTCCAGGGCCGAGCACCGTCTCGGCCCTTTTCTTTTGTCTCGTCTTGCGCGTACCACTGAAGCACGATGATTCCATCTCTTTGGGGCAAGTTGGGCGGCGCAGGCCTAGGCCTGGCATTAGGAGGGCCAATCGGGGCCCTTCTAGGCGCCATTGCCGGCCATTTTCTGCTGGACCGGGAAGGGGCCCTCTTAGGACCGCCTTCGCGCGACGTGATTTTCACTACAGGCCTGGTGGCTCTCGCGGCCAAGATGGCGAAGTCCGATGGAGTCGTGGTCGATCAGGAGGTTCGAGCCTTCGAGCAGATCGTCGATGTGCCACCGGACGAGCACCGGAAGGTCCAACGACTCTTCGACTTAGCGAAGGGCACGACGGACGGTTTCGAGGCCTACGCGCGCCAGATCCGGGACCTGTTCGAGGATGAGCCGCTGCTCCTGGAAGACGTGCTGGACGGCCTCTTTCACATCGCCAAAGCCGACGGTGCCGTGCATCAGGCCGAATTCTCCTACCTGCGCGAGATCGCCCGTATCTTCGGCTTCGAGGGCATCGCCTTCGACAGGATCGCGGCCCGGCACGTTCGCTGGGCGGACGATCCCTATCTCGTTCTCAAGGCCGACCGGGGCATGAGCTACGACGCGCTCAAGCGACATTATCGCAAGCTGGTGGCGGAAAATCACCCTGACCGGGAGATCGCCCGAGGCCTGCCCGCCGAAGCCGTCAGGATCGCCACGGAGCGCCTGGCGGCGATCAACACCGCCTGGGAGCGGATCGAAGCCGAGCGGAGCCCCGGATAGGACCATGAACGCCGCGCTGTCCCCTGAAAGTCCGGTTGCCGCCAAGGTCTTTCCATCTCCCAACCATGGTGAGCGGAAGGATGGGCAGCGCCCGACCATGTTGGTCCTGCACTACACCGGCATGCCGAACGAGGGCGAGGCGCTGCAATGGCTCTGCAATCCGGTGTCGCAGGTATCCGCGCATTACTTCGTGTTCGAGGATGGGCGAGTGCTGCAGATGGTGCCGGAATCCCGGCGAGCCTGGCATGCCGGTCATTCCCAATGGAACGGCGAAAGCGACATCAACTCCTGTTCAATCGGCATCGAGATCGCCAATGCCGGACATCCCGCCGGACTACCGCCCTTCGGGACCGCTCAGATCGAGAGCGTGATCGCCCTGTCGAAGGACATCGTCGAGCGCTGGCACATCCCGGCCGACCGGGTGCTCGGCCATTCGGATGTTGCTCCGGGGCGCAAGCTGGACCCGGGAGAGGGCTTTCCCTGGGAGGCGCTTCACAAGGCGGGTGTCGGGCATTGGGTGAAGCCCGCGCCGGTTCAGGACGGACGATTTTTCTCACGCGGCGACCGGGGGATGCCTGTCGAGGCCATCCAGGCCATGCTGGCCATGTACGGCTACGGCCTGAAGATCAACGGTGTCTTCGATGACGACACCGAGAAGGTCATCGCGGCGTTTCAGCGCCATTTCCGCCCTCAGCGCGTCGATGGCGTGGCCGACGCCTCAACGATTACGACGCTGCGCGACTTGATCGCAAGCCGGCCCGCCCCGCCGTCGGTTTAGATTTGCCCACCATCCTCCCCTTGAGGGGAGGATGGTGGGGTGGGAAACGCGACATTTCCGAACGTGGTGTTTCCCACCCCATCCCGCCGCTGCGCGGTGACCTTCCCCCGCGAGGGGAAGGTATTGAACGGCACCCTACTCCGCCGCGATGACGTTGTACGACACCGGATCGTAATTGAGGATCGGCGAGAGCCAGCGTTCGACCTCGACGATGCTCATGCCCTTGCGTGCCGCATAATCTTCCACCTGATCGCGCTCCACCTTGGCGACGCCGAAGTAATAGGCGTCCGGATGCGAGAGGTAGAGGCCGGACACGGACGAGCCTGGCCACATGGCGTAAGACTCGGTCAGGGTCACGCCGATGGCGCGTTCCGCATTGAGCAGGCGGAACAGCGTCTCCTTCTCGGTATGGTCGGGCTGCGCGGGATAGCCCGGGGCCGGGCGGATGCCCTGGTACTCCTCGCGGATCAGGTCCTCGTTGCTGAAGGTCTCATCGGCGCCATAGCCCCAGAACTCCTTCCGGACGCGCTGGTGCATGCGCTCCGCGAAAGCTTCGGCCAGGCGGTCGGCCAAGGCCTTGACCATGATCGAGCGATAGTCGTCGTTCGCGCGCTCGAATTTCTCGGCGATGCGAACTTCCTCGATGCCCGAGGTCACCACGAAAGCGCCGACATAATCGGCCTTGCCGCTCGTGGCGGGTGCAACGAAGTCGGACAAGCACATGTGAGGCTTGCCGTCGCGCTTCGTGAGCTGCTGGCGCAGGCCGTGGAAGGTCGCGAGCGTCTCGGTCCGGCTCTCGCCCGTGTAAAGGCGGATGTCGTCGCCCACCGTGTTCGCGGGCCAGAAGCCGATGACGGCCTTCGGGTTGAACCATCGCTCATCCACGAGTTGCTTCAGCATGACCTGCGCATCCTCGTAGAGTTGACGCGCGGCCTCACCCTGCTTTTCGTCCTCGAGGATGTTGGGGAAGCGGCCCTTCAGCTCCCAGGTCTGGAAGAACGGCGTCCAATCGATATAGGGCACAAGCTCTCCCACATCGTAGCTGCGGAACACACGGGCGCCGGTGAAGCTCGGCTTGGGCGGCTGGTAGTTCGACCAGTTGGGCTTGAAGCTGTTGGCACGTGCCTTCTCGATGGAGATGCGCTGCTTGTCGGCTTCCGAGCGCGCGTGCGCGTCAGCGACCTTCTTGTACTCCTGCTGGACGGTCTCGACGTAGCCTGCTTTCATGTCGGGTGACAGCAGCGAGGACACGACGCCGACGGCGCGGCTGGCATCCGTGACGTAGACGGCTTGGCCCTTGTTGTAGTTCGGATGGATCTTCACGGCCGTGTGGACGCGACTCGTCGTAGCGCCGCCGATGAGCAGCGGAATCTCGAATCCCTCGCGCTCCATCTCGGCCGCCACGTTCACCATCTCGTCGAGAGAAGGCGTGATGAGGCCCGACAACCCGATGATGTCGACGTTCTCCTTGCGGGCCGTCTCTAGGATCTTCTGGGCCGGTACCATGACGCCGAGGTCTATGACCTCGTAATTGTTGCAGGCCAGGACCACGCCGACGATATTCTTGCCGATATCGTGCACGTCGCCCTTGACGGTCGCCATCAGGACCTTCCCGGCAATGGAACGTTCGAGACTGCCGGACGCTGCCTTCTCGGCCTCCATGAACGGCATGAGATAGGCCACGGCCTGCTTCATGACGCGGGCCGATTTTACCACCTGCGGCAGGAACATCTTGCCCGCGCCGAAGAGATCGCCCACCACGTTCATGCCGCCCATGAGAGGACCTTCGATCACGTGGAGCGGACGCTCGACGCTGAGACGCGCCTCCTCCGTATCCTGCTCGATGAATTCGGTGATGCCGTTGACGAGCGCATGTTCCAGCCGCTTCTCGACAGGCCACGTTCTCCACTCGAGATCCACTACCCTGGCGGCACCTGCCCCGTCGCCCTTGAAGCGTGGGGCGGCATCCAACAGACGCTCGGTCGCGTCGTCGCGATGGTTGAGAACCACATCCTCGCACAATTCCCGCAGCTCGGAATCGATCTGTTCATAGACCGCCAGCTGGCCTGCGTTCACGATTCCCATATCCATGCCGACCTTGATGGCATGATAAAGGAAAACGGAGTGCATGGCCTCGCGCACAGGCTCGTTGCCGCGGAACGAGAAGGACAGGTTGGAAACGCCACCCGAAATATGGGCGTAGGGCAATGTCTCGCGGATGGTCCGGGTGGCCTCGATGAAGTCGACGCCGTAGCCATTATGCTCCTCGATGCCGGTCGCGACCGCGAACACGTTCGGGTCGAAGATGATATCCTCCGGCGGGAAGCCCACTTCTTCGGTCAGAATCTTGTAAGCGCGGGTACAGATTTCGACCTTACGCGCTTGCGTGTCGGCCTGACCGACTTCGTCGAAGGCCATCACGACAACGGCCGCCCCATAGGCGCGGCAGATCTTCGCCTGCTGAATGAACGCCTCGACGCCCTCCTTCATGGAGATCGAGTTCACGATGGGCTTGCCCTGGATGCACTTCAGGCCCGCCTCGATGACGTGGAACTTGGACGAGTCGACCATGACCGGGACGCGGGCGATGTCCGGCTCCGACGCGACGAGATTGAGGAACTCCACCATCGCCTTCTCGGAATCGAGAAGGCCCTCGTCCATGTTGATGTCGATGATGGTTGCGCCGGCGATCACCTGATCCCGCGCTACATCGAGAGCGGCCGCGTAGTCGCCATTGGTGATGAGCTTGCGGAATTTCGCCGAGCCCGTGACGTTCGTGCGCTCGCCCACATTCACGAACGGGATGTCCGAGGTTAGCGTGAATGGCTCGAGGCCAGCAAGCCGCATCTGAGGCGTCAATTCCGGCAAGGCCCGGGGCGTCTTGCCTTCGACCGCTTTGGCGATGGCCCGGATGTGATCCGGCGTCGTGCCGCAGCAGCCGCCCACCACGTTGACGAGACCGGAATCGGCGAACTCCGCGAGCATGCGCGCCGTCGCCTCCGGGCTCTCGTCATAGAGGCCGAACTCGTTCGGAAGGCCCGCGTTCGGATAAGCGCAAACCAGGGTATCGGCAACCTTGCCGATCTCCTGGATATGCGCCCGCATCTCGCGGGCTCCGAGCGCGCAATTGAGGCCGATGGAGAAGGGCTCGGCGTGCCGAACGGAGTGCCAGAACGCCGTCGGAGTCTGGCCCGACAGGGTGCGTCCCGACAGGTCGGTGATCGTGCCGGAAATCATGACCGGGAGCTTGACGCCCTTTTCCTCGAACACCTGATGCGTCGCCACGATGGCGGCCTTTGCGTTCAAGGTGTCGAAGATCGTCTCGATGAGGATGATGTCGGATCCGCCGTCGATCAATCCTCTCACCTGTTCCGCATAGGCGTCCCGCACCTCGTCGAAGCTCACGGCACGGTATCCGGGATTGTTCACGTCCGGTGAGATGGAGAGCGTGCGGTTCGTCGGCCCGATGGCGCCTGCCACGAAACGACGGCGACCGTCTTCCTTCTCGGCGATTACTGCGGCCTCCTTGGCCAAGCGTGCGCCGTGGAAATTCAAATCATAGACAATTTCTTCCATGCCGTAATCGGCCTGGGCGATGGACGTACCGGAGAAGGTGTTCGTCTCGACGATGTCGGCACCGGCACGGAAGTAATCGAGGTGCACGTCGCGTACGGCGTCGGGCTGCGTCAGGATGAGGAGATCGTTGTTGCCCTTGACGTCCTGCTTCCAATCCTTGAACCGCTCGCCCCGGAACTGTTCTTCCGTGAACTTGGAGTTCTGGAGTTCCGTCCCCATCGCGCCGTCGAGCACGAGGATGCGCCGCGAGGCGGCCTCGCGCAGGGCTTTCAGGACATCAATGCCATCGGCGGGAGCAGGTTGGTAGGCGGTCATCTTGTTCTTCTTTCGGCATGACCGGTTGAAGCCGGTCAACAATGTCTCACGGGGCGCAGGCGTGTGGGACTACGCGGCGGCCTTCTGGCTTTGATCGCGCAAGCCCAGCAGGTGGCAGATCGCATAGACCAGATCGGCCCGGTTCATGGTGTAGAAGTGAAACTCGTGCACGCCCCGGTCGACGAGGTCGAGAACCTGTTCGGCCGCCACGGCGGCGGCGACGAGCTTACGGGTCTCGACGTCGTGGTCGAGACCGTCGAACCGCGCGGCCAGCCAGGACGGGACGCTGGCGCCGGTCTTGGCGGCGAAATTGGCTGTCTGCTTAAAGTTCTGCACCGGCACGATGCCGGGCACGATCGGAATGTCGATGCCCTTGGCGCGCACCTTGTCCAAGTAGCGCAGATAGATGTCGTTATCGAAAAAGAATTGCGTGATCGCGCGGTCCGCGCCGGCATCGACTTTGGCCTTGAGGGCGTCGATGTCCGCATCGAATGAGGACGCTTCAGGATGCTTCTCTGGATAGGCCGAAACCGAGACCTCAAAATCGCCGATGGCCTTGATGCCCGCCACGAGATCGCATGTCTGGTCATATCCGCCGGGGTGAGGCTCGTAGACGGTGCCGATGCCCGCTATGGGATCGCCGCGCAGGGCCACGATGTGGCGCACGCCCGCATCCCAGTACGACCGGACGACGTCGTTCACCTCGCCCCGCGTGGCGGCCACGCAGGTCAAGTGCGCGGCGGGCTTGAGATGGGTCTCCTTCACGAGACGCGACACGGTGGAGTGTGTGCGCTCGCGGGTCGATCCGCCTGCTCCGTAGGTGCCGGAAACGAATTGTGGGCCGAGAGGCGCCAGCCGCTCGATGGACGACCAAAGGGTCGCTTCCATCTCAGCCGTCTTCGGTGGAAAGAACTCGAACGAGACCTTGATGGGATCATGGCCCTGCCGGCTCGGGCGGAAGGTATGGGGAGACATCAGGCAACCTCTCTGTCGGCTTGGGCCAGGGGCCAATCGGTCATGACGCGTCGATCCTGGCCGAGCCAGAGGGAGACGGTGAGTTGGTCCTCGCCCCTGCTGGGCGGAGCGATATTCTTGGTCAGCGTGCAGTCGAGCCCCGCCTCCCCGAACCAGGACGCGACCTGATCTGCGGCAAAGCCGAGACGCCGGTGGGCCTGCGTCTCGCGCAGAAATTCGAGGCGATGGGGGGCGAAGTCGACCACGAGAATGCGTCCGCCGGGTGCCACGAGACGAGCTGCCTCCCGCAGGGCGCGAGCCGGATCGTCAAGATAGTGCAGGACCTGATGCACGATCACGAGGTCGAAGGTGTCGCGCGGGAATGGCGGCGCGTAGATATCGCCCTGGCGCAGCTCGATGCGCGACAAGCCTGCCTTTTCGAGATTGGCGCGGGCGACCGACAGCATGGCATGGCTGGCGTCGAGGCCAACGACCCGGGACGCGCCCGGGGCCAAAAGCTGCAGCATCCGCCCCGTGCCCGTCCCGAGATCGAGCAGATTTCGGATCGGCCTGTCGCCCAGAATGTCGAGGACGGCAGCTTCGACAACCGCTTCCGGCGCGTGAAGGGAGCGCACCCGGTCCCAATCGGAGGCGAGCCGGGAAAAGAACGCTTGGGCGGCCTGCGAGCGCTGGGCCCGAACCGCATCGAGGCGGGCCCTGTCGTCGACGAGGCGCTGATCCCGATCATCGAGGCCGTCCAGCATCGGTCGCAGAAGGCCGGCGGCGGGGTTATGGTCCGTCAGCCGAAAGAAGGCCCAGGCTCCTTCCCGGTGGCGCTCCACGAGCCCGGCTTCGACCAACAGCTTCAGGTGACGGGAGATTCGGGGCTGGGACTGGCCGAGAATGTCCGTGAGGTCGGATACGGACAACTCGCCGACGGTCAGCAGCGCGAGGATTCGCAGCCGCGTCTCCTCGGCGGCCGCCCTGAGGGTGCCGAGAGCCAAGTCCAGGGAAGGCGCCGGTATGTCTGCCATGTCCAACGTACGCTGCTACATATAAAGATATGTTTATATCCGATTTATTGGACGGCAGCAAGCAGATCCCTTGGAAAATCATCTGCGACAAGGCCGCGTTCGAAATCACCGGAATGGGGGCTCGTCGAAGCTACGCAGTTTGCGGGAATGCAGGGACGACCTCTGACCGCGCAGGATATCGATGGCCGCCAATCCGATCATGAGATGTTCGCTGACCGCCCGCTCGTAAAAGGCATTCGCGGCGCCCGGAAGCTTGATTTCCCCGTGAAGCGGCTTGTCGGAGACGCAAAGAAGCGTTCCGTAGGGAACTCGGAGCCGATAGCCCTGGGCCGCGATCGTGCCGCTTTCCATGTCCACCGCAATGGCGCGGGACAGGTTGATCTGCCGCCGTTCCTGGCTCCAGCGCAACTCCCAGTTCCGGTCGTCATAGGTCACGACCGTGCCGGTGCGCAATCGCCGCTTGAGTTCTTCGCCCCGCTCTCCCGTCACGCCTGCGGCCGCTTCCTGGAGGGCCACCTGGACTTCGGCCAGCGCCGGAACCGGGATCTCCGGCGGCACGGCATCGTCCAGGATCTTGTCCCGGCGCAGATAGCCGTGGGCCAGCACGTAGTCGCCGATGGTCTGCGACTGGCGTAAGCCGCCGCAGTGACCGACCATGAGCCAGCAATGGGGCCGCAGGACCGCCAGGTGGTCGGTGATGTTCTTGGCATTGGAAGGCCCGACGCCGATATTGACCAGGGTGACACCGCCCTGCCCGTCTTTGCGGACGAGGTGGTAGGCTGGCATCTGGAACCTGTGCCAGGGCGAGGACGTGACCAGTTCGGCGGCTGTTTCCGCGTCGAGCCCGCGCTCGATGGCGATGCCACCCGGAAGAACCAAGCGCTCGTAGGGGGAATCAGCCTGGCTCAGCTCGCCAATGGCCCAACGCACGAACTGATCCACATACCGGTGATAATTGGTCAGCAGGATCCAGGGCTGGATCGTCTGCCAGTCCGTGCCCGTGTAATGGACCAGTCGGCGGAGCGAATAGTCCACCCGGGCGGCATCGAACAGCGCCAGGGGCCGTGGAGCGTTCTCGTTGAAGACCCAGGTGCCGTCCGCGATCTCGTCGCCAACCTTGGCCAGCAGCGGGGTTGGAAAATGCTGAGCCAATTCCGCTGCGGAATGCGCGCCGCGCCCAAGTTCGTCGCCCCGCTCGAACACATAAGGATACGGGATCTCCTGATCGCTCAGGCCAACCTCGATCTGGACTCCGTAATCTGCCACAAGGTGGTTGAGCTGCTCCAGAAGATAGTTTTTGAACGCCGCAGGCTGAGTGACGGTCGTGGTGAAGACGCCTGGCCCCTGCAGCTTGGCATAGGCCCTCTGCTTGACCGGCGGCATGGCCGTCGCCCTGTAGATGACTCGGAGCTCAGGATACCGGAAGCGTGGGCGCTCCGAAGGCGATGGGGCCTCGCCGGTGGCGAAGAAATGCTCCAGCGCGTGGCGCTGCGCCTCGATGGCGGTCTCGTGGAGCCGGATCAGACGCTCGACGGCTTCCTGTGGTGTGGCGACGGTATGAAAATGAGAGATGCGATCGTCAGGCACTGTTGAATTTCTTTCTTTTGGTTCAGTGCCTCAAGGGGTTTACACGGATTTTGCGACAAACCCAACCCCATTGCCTCCCAAGGCGGAAAAAGAGGACCCCGACAGATCGTCAAGACCTCAATGTCGGGGCTCCTCGAGCCAGGCGCCGACGAAGGCCGCGAATGCCTCGGGTTCATGGTCGGGCCAGAGGTGACCGGCCTCCGGGATTTCCCAATGGGCCGCGCCTCCGATAGCGCGGGCTGCGGCCTGCGAGGGGATCCGGTAGATCGGCCGCGTTCGGGCGCCCCAGGCGATGGAGACTGGAACCGCCAGGGTGGCGAGGTCGACCGCCGTAATGGCTCTCGGCGGAGTCTGGCCGAAGAGCATGGGGAGGGTGTGGGCGTTGTCGATCTCGATGGCGCTGCACGAGGCCGCCTGCCCATCGAAGCTGCCCTCACCTCCGGACGCATCGATGAGGCGACGCACCGCCTCTCGGAGGTCGCCCGCCGCCAAGGCGGCGCTGACGGGACCGAACGCCTGCCTGGCCTCCACCCCGAACGCGGCCCGCTCGGCGGGATCCTCCACATAGGTCGGTACGCCGGGTTCGAAGACAAGGATGCGCTGGAACAGATCGGGGTGCGCCAAGGCTGCCTCGAACGCCACATGGCCGGCATAGGACCACGCCACGAGGGAGACCGGACCGGCGCCGACTGCCTCGACAAATGCAATCAGATCGCCTGCATGCGCGGTCGTGCCGAAAGGCGGGCCATTCGGGCGCCAAGGCACTGGCCCGAACCAGCGCTGCGTATAGGCCATGCAACGATAGCGATCCGAAAGCGCCTCGCACTGGCGCTCCCACGTGCGCAGGTCTCCGACCGCTCCATGCAGAAAGAGAACGGGCTCGCCCTCGCCGATGTCGAGGCACGGAAATGCATCCTCATCCACGAGGACGCTTCGGACAGGCGTTGCGTCGATGGCAGAGGCCATGATGTGCTCAGAACGGCAAGCGACTGCCATCATAATTGATGAAACTGCCTGTCTCGGCAAGAGTCAGCCCATCGATGACACGGACAATGCCCGCCGCGCTTTCCTCGACCGCGATGTCGGCGCCTGTCCCACCCATATCGGTACGCACCCAACCCGGATGCATCGCCACGGAGATGATGCCCTCATCCAGTAGATCCGTCGCCAAGCCCTGCACGATCTTGTTCGCGGCAGCCTTTGAGGCTCGGTAAGCGATGCGGTCGGATTTGGCGTGGGACATGGATCCCATGCGGCTCGTCAGAGTGACGATCTTGGCTCCACCCGCCCGCCGCAGGTGCGGCAGGAAGGCTTGCACCATGCGCAAAGGTCCAAGGGTGTTGACCGCAAGCGTTTCGAGAAACCCGTCGAAATCCACGTCGAGAGTCGACGGGCTCCTCGGCCCGATGATGCCTGCATTGTTGATCAACGCATGCACGGGCTCGTCGATCATGCGCGCCGCTGCGACGATGGATGCCCCGTCGCGCACATCAAGCGGAACCAGGGTCAATCGTCCTGCATCGATGTCCTTGCCCCAATCCTGCGGAACAGCGGAGGTGTCACGCAAGGTCGCGATGACCCGATCCCCGCGCCCGAGAAGGACGCGGGTGATCTCCGCTCCAATGCCGCGACCGGCACCCGTGATCAGAAAGGTCTTCGCCATGTCTTACCGGGCGAACTTCTTGTACTTGATCCGATGCGGGATCGTGGAATCAGTGCCGAGGCGGCGCTTCTTGTCCTCCTCGTAATCGGCGAAGTTGCCCTCGAACCATTCCACATGGCTGTCGCCCTCGAAGGCGAGGATGTGGGTGGCGATGCGGTCCAGGAACCAGCGATCGTGCGAGATGATCACGGCGCAGCCCGCGTAATCCTCCAGCGCCTCTTCGAGCGCCCGCAGCGTGTCCACGTCGAGGTCGTTGGTGGGCTCGTCGAGGAGCAGCACGTTCGAGCCCGACTTCAGGATCTTGGCGAGGTGCACGCGGTTACGTTCGCCGCCGGAGAGCACGCCGACCTTCTTCTGCTGGTCGCCGCCCTTGAAGTTGAACGCTCCGCAATAGGCGCGGGCGTTGATCTCGCGCTTGCCGAGATAAAGGATCTCGTTGCCGCCCGAGATCTCCTCATAGAGCGTTTTGTTCGCGTCGAGCGAGTCGCGGCTCTGGTCGACGTAGCCGAGCTTCACGCTTTCGCCGATCGTGATCGAGCCCTCGTCCGGCTGCTCCTGCCCCGTGATCATGCGGAACAGGGTCGTCTTACCGGCGCCGTTCGGGCCGATGATGCCCACGATGCCGCCGGGCGGCAGCTTGAATGACAGGCCGTCGATGAGCAGCTTGTCGCCGAAAGCCTTCTGGAGGCCGTCGAACTCGATGACGTTGTTCCCCAGGCGCTCAGCGATGGGGATGATGATCTGCGCCGTGGTCGGGCCCTTTTCGGACGCCTTGGCGACGAGATCTTCGTAGCGCTGGATACGGGCCTTGGACTTGGCCTGACGGGCCTTGGGCGATGCTTGAACCCACTCGCGCTCACGCTCGATGGTGCGCTTGTGCGCCTCGTCCTCGCGGCCCTCCTGCTCGAGGCGCTTCTGCTTCTGCTCGAGCCAGGACGAATAGTTGCCCTCGTAGGGAATGCCCCGGCCCCGGTCGAGTTCGAGAATCCAACCCGTCACGTTGTCCAGGAAGTAGCGGTCGTGGGTCACGATCAGGATCGCGCCCGGATAGGAGCGCAGATGCCCTTCGAGCCACGCGGTGGTCTCGGCGTCCAGGTGGTTGGTGGGCTCGTCGAGGAGCAGCAATTCCGGCTGCTCCAGGAGCAGCTTGCAGAGCGCCACGCGGCGGCGCTCGCCGCCCGAGAGCTTGTCCACGGCCCAGTCGTCCGGCGGGCAGCGCAGGGCGTCCATGGCCTGGTCGACCTGGGAATCGAGATCCCAGAGGCCTTTCGCCTCGATCTCATCCTGGAGAACCGTCATCTCGTCGGCGGTCTCGTCCGAGTAGTTCATGGCGAGCTCGTTGTAGCGGTCGAGGATCGCTTTCTTGGCGGCCACGCCCTCCATAACGTTCTCGCGAACGGTCTTGGTGTTGTCGAGTTGGGGCTCCTGGGGCAGGTAGCCAACCCGGGCGCCTTCGGCCACCCAACCTTCGCCGTTCCAGTCCTTGTCGATTCCGGCCATGATCCGCAGCAGGGTCGACTTGCCGGCGCCGTTGACGCCCAGCACGCCGATCTTGGCGTCCGGGTAGAAGGACAGGTGAACGTTGTCCAAGACCTTCTTGCCGTTGGGGTAGGCCTTGGTGAGGCCGCGCATGTGATAGATGAATTGACGGGACAAGGGCTGACGTCCTGCTGAAGGTTTGATGATGAATGAGTTGCGGGTGGGTTAGCAGGAGGAGGCAGGCGGGGCAAGGGATCCGCCCGTCTCCGGGCCCTGCGACCAAGGCATGACGGCGCCTCCCGCGCTCTGCGCTGGGGTGGCGATCCAGGGTTGAAGCTCCTGGGGGAAGTCGGCTAACCCTCGGGTCGCTGTGCCCTGTGCCGGCAGCGCCCCCAGTATGAGACCTTGCGGAAGCGCCATCCGCGACCGCTCAGCCGACCGGCCTGCGAGCGCTCGCAAGCGTGTCTTGTGACAGGTGGCCTCACGGGCTCATATCAGGCACACCCGTTAGCCAAAAGCATCATAGGAATAAAAACAGAAAGTATTGACTGAGAGCCGTGTCTCTGTTGGCGCAATCCGGCTGAGAGCCCCCTTCGCGCATCCACCGAGCCCGAACCGATCGAAGGTTGCCATCCGAGCGGTGAAAGCACGCTATCAAGCGCCTGTGTGAGTGTTAGGTGACCGCCCCTCCCTTTCCCACGAGTCCGAACAGCGCCTCCTCGGCGGCCAGCACCGTCGTCATCTGCGCCGTATGGGCGAAGCGGTAGGGCTCGCCGTAGATGGTCTCGTCGGGGAACTCCGTGATGAGGGTCATCGGCACGGGATGCTGGTCGGTCTCGGTGAAGAGACACGGAACGTCGTTGACGATCTCGTAGGGCGTGCCGCCCGTGTGGAGGGAGCAGATTTCGATCTGGCGGCGGTTGAACTCAGGCAATCCGGGAACGGCCGAGAGACGCTTCGTGACGGACTCGACGAGCGCCCTCGCCTGGACTTTCCAATCCGCGTGATGGCGCATGACGAGGAAGAAACCCTTGGGGATCGTCCACAGCTCAAATCCGCGCGGCAGATAGCCCGTGAAGGGACGCGTCCACTCGTGGGCCGGGTAGCCGTGCAGGTTCACGTGCAGCTTCGCGGCGGAGGTTTCTAGAATCTTGATCCGCGCAACCTTCTCGATCTCAGGATTGTATTCGACATCGCTGCCGAGCGAGGTATAGCGCGCCGCGTGGTGCATATGGCGCGGGTTGGCCTCGCAGAGCTTGCCGTGCAGCGCATAGCCGTCCGGGTTCTCCACCGGGATGACCGCGATGTTCGTCTCCGCGTCGTCGAGGAGACGGCGCACGGCCCGCAAGGCGCCGACCGGGGCCGAGACCTCGTTGGGATGCTGGCCCGCCGTGACGAGGACCGCAGGCCGCGAGCCTGCACGATACTTGCCCCGTACGGCCCTCCCCTCGCAGGACGTGCAGCCGAAATCCTCGCCGGGAAGCGCGTCGAGTTCGCGATAGAGTTGTGTCAGGCTCGGTGCGGCATCGGCGGTATCCAGGTTCTGCTCGGGCCGCTCCGGATCCTGCGGGTGGCCAAAGGGGCGAAGGGTCACGCGCACCAGGGCATCGCCCTCCCCTGACCGGATGTCCGGCACGATCTGACCCGGCTTCAGATCCCGATCCTCCGGCGGGCGGCCGGACTTATGCTTGAAGAATTCGAGCAGCGAGAAATAGAAGTCCTCGTGCAGGGCCTCGCGGGTGCTCATCACCTCGTCGCCATAGGCGAGCGGGCGCTCGATGCCCGCGATTGCGACATCGATGGCGATTGTCTCCGCATAAGGCTCGGTTTCGGGCCAGCCGTGAAGCATGAGCGTTTCCATGACGCGATGGAACACGGTCTCATGTTCTGTCTCGGTTGCCGCATCGGTGTTCTCGCCGTTCGGCGCTTCGGACACCTTCAGCCAGCCGGTGGGCGTCAGGTCGGTTTCGCCGAGATGGTTCTCGCGCAAGCGATTGGGCGCGAAGATGTCGTAACGAGCCGTGGCGCCGTTCGCGTATTCGGCCGTGACGTAATACGTCATGTCGGCCGCGCCCGGCTCGAACCTGACGTCCACGCCGTCGAGAAGCGCCACCAGCGGATAGGCCTCGGACACGAACCGGAGAGGCTTGGCCTCAGGATGCACCGGATACCGGATGACGGCCCGTGTGAGGCCGTTCGTGGGGATTTCCTCCAAGAAGGCATGCACCAGCGGCTTGTAGGCGCTGTGCAGGCGAGCACGAACGCCCGCCCGCGCGAGGTGGATTTCAGCGTCGCGCCGTGCTTGCTGATCCTCGAACAGCCAGGCCTGCAGCACGGCCCCGTGCCAGTCACCCGTGCCGTAGGAGCGCAGGATGGTGTCGAGAGTGCGGGGGATGCGCGCGTCCAGGATAATCGTCATTTGTTCGTCTGTCCCAACGGATCGAGGAGATCGCGCAGCCAGTCCCCGAGAAGGTTGAGACCGAGCACCGTGACCATGATGGCGAGCCCTGGGAAGACGCTCACCCACCAGGCCGACTGCAGATAGGTGCGACCGTCCGCCAGCATGCCGCCCCAACTCGGAATGAGCGGGTCGACGCCAAGCCCCAGGAAGGTCAGGCTGCTCTCCAGGAGGATATTGGTGGCCACATTCAAGGTCATCAGGATGACGATGGGACCGAGCACGTTGGGCAGGATGTGGTGGAAGATGATGCGCCCGTTGCCGACGCCGATCGCGCGGGCCGATAGGATGAACTCCCGGTCGCGCAGAGCCAAAACGGAGCCGCGCACGAGGCGGGCATACTGCACCCACTGGGCCACGATCATGAAGAAGATGATTTTGTCGATGCCCGTTCCCAGGATCGCCAGGAACATGATCGCCAGCAGGATGAAGGGCAGCGCGAGCTGCACGTCCGCGAAGCGCATCAAAAAGACCTCGGCGACGCCGCGGTAATAGCCTGCCACAAGCCCTACCAGCGTGCCCACCACTACGGCGCCCAGCACTGACAGCACGCCGACCATGAGCGATATTCGGCCGCCGACGACCACCCGCGCCAGCACGTCGCGGCCGAGCGGATCGGTGCCGAGGATATGGGCCGGATCCGTGAAGGGCGGCACGAGACGAGCCATAAGGTCCATGCTCTCGCCGCCGTCGGGAAACAGGAAGCCCGAGAACAGGACCGCCAGAGTCATGGTTCCGGCGAACAGGAGGCCGATGACGAATTCCATGGAACGGAAACGCCGGCGGCTGGACGGGACGGCCTGTGCCGCAGCCATGGCCTTCACTCCGTGCGGATGCGCGGATCGATCAGCCCATAGGCGATGTCGACCACGAGGTTGATGAGAACGATGAAGAGCGCCAGCACCGTGATGGACCCTTGAAGCACCGGATAATCGCGCGCCGAGATGGCGTCGAAGGCGAGCGTGCCCATGCCGGGCCAGTTGAACACTCGCTCCACGATCACGATGCCGCCGATGAGGCTGCCGAACTGGAGGCCGATATAGGTGACGAGCGGGATCGCCGAGTTGCGCAGGGCATGCTTGTAGAGAACCACCCGATCCCTCAGGCCCTTGGAACGCGCCACCATGATGTATTGCTGCGACAAAGTCTCCAGCATGGAGGTTCGCACCAGGCGCACATTGGTGGCCGTGAGGATGATCGCCATGGTGAGCGCCGGCATGATGAAGCTCTCCGGGCCTTCCATGCCGCTGGGCGGCAGAAGCCCGAGGGTGATCGAGAAGAACAGCACCATCATGATGGCGAGCCAGAAGTTCGGAAACGACAGGCCCACCAGCGAGAGAACGCGGATCACCTGGTCCGGCCACTTCCCTCGCTTGACCGCCGCGTACACTCCCAGGGGCACCGAGATCGCGATGGAGACGGCGAGCGAGGCGAAAGCCAGCAGCAAGGTCGAGGGCAGCGCCTTGGAGATCAGGAGCGACACCGGGGTACCGCCCATGAAGCTGCGGCCGAAATCGCCACGCGCGATGCCGCTCAGGAATTCCAGGTACTGCACCAGGAAGGGGCGATTGAGGCCCAAGGCCTGGCGGATGTTCTCCAGGTCCTTCTCGGTAACGCTGCCCGCGCCCGTGAGCATGATGGCAGGGTCGCCCGAGAGCCTGATCGCGAAGGACACGATCAGGGTCACGGCAAGGATCACGAAGATGGCCTGCAGCAGCCGCTTGAGGATGAAACCGGCCATGCCGTGATCCTTGTTTTTCTTCTGGCCGAACCGGCGTTATTCGACGGTCACGTCTGTGAAGCGGAAGCGGCGGTCGGACGGCGGATCGAAGTTCTTGAGGCGCTTGTTCACCCCGTAGAGTGTGTTCTGGTTGTAGAGCGGGATCTCCATCGCCTGATCGGCCACGTAACGGCCGACCTCTTGCAGAATCTTCTCGCGCTCCTTCACGTCATAAACCGTACGCTGCTTCTCCAGCAGTGCGTTCAGCTTGGGATCGTTGTCGTAGGGATTCCACTTTTCGCCCGAATGGTACATCAGGTAGGCGGTGTTGTCGTAATCGAAGGTCCAGCCACCCCAGGAGTTGTGCCAGGCCTCGCCGGTCTTGCCGTTGGGGATGATGTCGTTGAGCAGGACCGGGCTCTCGTAGGGCTGCACGGTGGGCTTGAGGCCCAGCGCCTGGAAGAAGCCCGCGGCTGCCTGCGCCACCTCGCGGAAGGTCGCGTCGTTGCCGCGGAAGTCGATCTTGAGCGGTGCACCCGGCTGGACGCCTGCCTGCTGCAGCATCTGCTTGGCCTTCGCGAGATCGAAGGGAACCGGCTTCAGGCTGGGATCGTAGCCGAAGGACAGTTCCGACTGGAAGCTCGCGATGGGCTTGGCGTGACCGAGCAGCACCGCCTTGATGATGGCGTCGCGGTCCACACCCATGATCAGTGCCTTGCGGACGTTCACATCCTTGGTGATGCCGTTCTTGGTGTTGAGGCGCAGCGCCACGGCCGTCGGCCCGGTGATGCTCACGAGGCTGAGGTTCTGGGCCTTCTCGATGGTGGGCGCGAGGCCGAAGGGCACCAACGTCGCGATGTCGATGCGACCCGCCTGCAGCTCGGCCACCTGCGTGTTGGCCTCCGCGATCATGCGGTAGACGACCTTGTCGATCTTCGGCGCGCCGCCCCAGTGGTCGGCATTGGCTTCGAGTGTAATGTTCACCTTCGGATCGTAAGATACGAACTTGAACGGACCCGTGCCGACCGGATGGGTGTTGAAATACTCGTCGCCCTTTTCCTTGATGTATTGCGGCGGCACGATCATGGCGCCGTAGCCGGCCAGCTTCGTCAGGAGCACGGGGTCGGGCTGCTTCATGACGAAATCGACCGTGTTGTCGTCCACGACCTCGACGCGGTCGATGGCATTGTAGTTGGACTGCTGCGGCCCCTTCTTGCCCTCCTCGCCGAGGAGACGGTCGAAGGTGAATTTCACGGCGGCCGCGTTGAAGGGCTCGCCGTTGTGGAACTTCACGTTCTCGCGCAACTTGAAGCGGATGCGGGCGTTGTCGTCCAGGAACTCCCAGCTCGTGGCGAGGCCGGGCTTGAGCTTCATGTCAGGTCCGCGAGACGTCAGGCCGTCATAAATGTTGTTGCCGACAGAGGCCCAGTCCACGATGAACGTATCGATGGGGTCCCAGCTGCCCGCATCGATGGCGAGCGCCACCGTCACGGTGCCGGCGGCTTGAGCGGACGACGCCATCAGCGGCGCGAGGGCGACCGCGGCCGCGAGGCCCAGCGCCTTGAACGTTCTCGAGATTCTCATGTGCTCTCTCCTGTGGGACTTTTTTGTTGTTCAGGAATGAATCCATCCCCCGGCCCAAGGCCGGGACAGGCTTTGCTGGTCGAATGCCTCAGGCCGCGCCTTGCAGCGGCTCGCTCTCGATGGCCACCCAGTGACCCGGCTCGACTTCCCGCATGCGGTGGATGGCGGGCTCCTGACCCACCGCCCGCACCGGGCTCGGAATTTCGCCATCGATGCGGGTTTTGGCGCGCTCCCGCTGCGGATCCGCGATGGGCACCGCCGACAAGAGTTTTCGCGTGTACGAATGCTGTGGGTTCTCGAAGACCGCCTGGCGTGTGCCGATCTCCACGATCTGGCCGAGATACATCACGGCCACGCGATGGCTGATCTTCTCCACCACCGCCATGTCGTGCGTAATGAAAAGATAGGAGAGATGCCGCTTCTCCTGCAGCTCCATGAGCAGGTTCACGATCTGGGCCTGGATCGAAACGTCGAGGGCCGAGACCGACTCATCCGCAATGATGAGCTTCGGATCACTGGCCAGCGCGCGGGCGATGCAGACGCGCTGGCGCTGGCCGCCGGAGAACTCGTGCGGGTAGCGCTTGGCATGCTCCGGCTTCAAGCCGACCTGCTCCAGCAATTCGTGCACCCGCCGGTCGATGGAGGCGCGGCCCTGGATGAGATCATGCACCACGATGGGCTCGGCGATGCTGTACCCGACCGTGTGGCGCGGATCCAACGACGCGAAGGGATCCTGGAAGATGTACTGGATTTCCTGGCGCAGCTTGCGCCGGTCGGACGAACTCATGGCCGCCATGTCGCGGCCCGCGAAGCGGACCGTGCCGCCGGTAGGCTCCACGAGCTGCTGGAGCGTGCGGCCGATGGTGGACTTGCCGGAACCGGATTCGCCCACGAGCGCGAGGGTCTCGCCGGGATAAATGTCGAAACTCACCTCTTCCACCGCATGCACGCGATGGGTGACACGCCCGAAGAAGGTCTTGCCCACGTCGAAGCGGGTGGTGAGGTTTTCGACCTGGAGCAGCGGCTTGTCGTAACGAGCCGTATCCTGCTCTCGTGTTTCACCGACGAGCTTCGGCTCGCCGTTCTCTATCACGGTCACGGGCGTGCGCTTGGGCAGGGATTGGCCCGTCAGGCTCCCTAAGCGCGGCACGGCGGAGAGAAGCGCGCGGGTATAGGGGTGCTTCGGGGCGGCGAAGATTTCGCGCACGGGAGCCTGTTCGACCTTCTCGCCCTTCCACATCACCACGACGTCGTCGGCCATCTCGGCCACCACGCCCATGTCGTGGGTGATGAAGATCACGGAGGTGCCCATCTCCGACTGGAGATCGCGCACGATGTTGAGAATCTGGGCCTGAATCGTCACGTCGAGGGCCGTGGTCGGTTCGTCGGCGATCAGGAGCTTCGGGCGGCATGCCAGCGCCATGGCGATCATCACGCGCTGCCGCATGCCGCCGGAGAGTTGGTGCGGGTAGCGCTCGAGCAGCCGCTCCGCATCGGGAAGCCGGACCTTCTGCAAGAGATCCCTGGCTCGCGACAGGGCCTGCCGTGCACCCAACCCCTCATGCAGCATGAGGGTCTCGGCGATCTGGTTGCCGATGGTAAAAACCGGGTTGAGGGATGTCATCGGCTCCTGGAAGATCATCGCGATGTCCTTGCCGCGGATCTGCCGCAGCCGGTCGTCGGACGCCCTGGCGAGGTCGATGGCCTCCCCCGCCGCCGGGCGAAACAGGATCTCCCCTCCCACGATCCGGCCGCCCGTGTAGTCGGTCAGGCGCATGATCGCCAGAGACGTGACGGACTTGCCTGACCCCGACTCGCCCACGATCGCAAGGGTCTTACCCGGCTCCACGTCGAACGATACATCCTTCACGGCCTTGAAGGGACCGTTCTGCGTGCCGAACTCCACCGATAACCCTCGAACCGATAGAAGAGCCCCGGCGCCCTTTTGCGGCAGATACGGCGACGTCGAAATCGGTCCATCGGACATGCGATACTCTCCGGTCTTGAGGTCGGAACCTCTTGAATACCTGTCCCCTTCCGCCAGAAGTGGACCTTGCGTCAACCCCTCGGTCGCTCGAGCGCCGGCAATCGACGTCCGACACGCATGCGGTTCTCGCATGAGGGGAATCCAATCTTAGGAATTTACCCACTCACCCTTGCGCATCAAGGGCTCGGCGCGGCCGTCCGCCGTGATGCCGTCGATGTCGATCTTGTCGGAGCCGATCATCCAGTCGATGTGGATCAGGCTCTTGTTGGAGCCGCGGGCGGCCAGTTCCTCTTCAGTCAAATCGCCACCACCTCTGATGCATTTGCTGTAGGCTTGGCCCAGAGCGATGTGGCTCGAAGCGTTCTCGTCGAAGAGGGTGTTGAAGAACAGGAGGCCACTCCTCGAGATCGGCGACGAAAACGGCACCAACGCCACCTCACCCAGGCGGCGCGCACCCTCGTCGGTGTCGAGGACCTTGTTCAGAACCTCCTCGCCGGTCCGGGCTTTCGCGTCGACGATCCTGCCCGCCTCGAACTTCACCTCGATGTCTTGGATCAGGGTGCCATTGTAGGAGAGTGGTTTGGTGCTGCGCACGTAACCGTCCACCCGGTCCTTGTGCGGCGTGGTGAAAACCTCTTCGGTGGGGATGTTGGCGTTGCAGACGATGCCGTTTTTCGCCTTCGTCGACCCGCCGTTCCATTCGTGTCCGTCCGCGAGGCCGAGGCGCAGATCCGTGCCGGGGCCGGTGTAGTGGAGCGCGGCGTAGTTCTTCTCGTTCAGGATCCTGGTGCGGGATTGAAGCTCGGCGTTGTGCCGCTGCCATTCCGCGACCGGGTCAGGTGCATCGACGCGGGACGCCGCGAAGATGGCGTCCCAGAGCTTGGCCACCGCCACGTCCTCTGGATCGTTCGGGAACACCGTCCTGGCCCAGGCGGGCGTCGCGGCCGACACGATGGTCCAGTTGGTGTCGAAGCCCGCGATCAGGTTGAGGGCCGGCATGTAGGCCTTGGACCGAGCCCGGTTGGCGCGGGACACCTTCTCGGGATCCTCCTCGGCCAGGAGCGATGGGTCTTCTCCCACGACCGCGAGCCGGGCCGCCCCGGCCTTGAAGGCGTCCGCCATCCCCTGGTACAGCCAAGCCGATGCCGTATCGAAGCTGTCCTCCCGGCCATAGCGATAGCGCGCGAGCGTGGATTCCTCATCCGAGAAGATCGTGGTGACAAGCGATGCGCCCGCCTTGTAGGCATGCTCCGTGATCTTGCGGACGAGAGCGATGGCCTCGACGGGCGCCGTCATGATGACTTCCTGGCCCGGCCGGAGCCCGAGCCCGACCTGCACGGCCACCTGAGCGAGCCGGTCGAGGCGGTTCGCGTGGGATGTGGCTGCGGTGGGGTTTCTAAGCTGGTCGTTCATGGCGGATCTCGCATCGGTGAATAAGGGGTCGGGCGGCAGGCTACACGCGGCGGGCGCGGGTGCAATCCCACGCCGAAGAGGCTTTATATGTGGCCGGCGGGCGCATTGCGAAGAGTCGGCCCGACGGTATCCGCGTCGAACGCGATGCCCTTGATGACGGCATGGACCAGGAGTTCCGGCCGGAGCCCCAGGCGATCCGCGGATTTGCGCGTCAAATGAACCACTACCGCATCGCCCGCGCAATCCAGCGTCACATCCATGGAGGACCGGTCGGCCTGCGCCAGCGCCACGACCCGGCCCGGCAGTACATTGAGGGCGCTCAGGCCCTCGGGCGCCCGAAGCGCCAGCATGATGTCGCGGGCGCGCAGTCGCACCCGCAAGGCTGACCCGACGGGCCGCTCTAGGCGCGGGACGGTCAAGGTGCCGGCCTTCGCTTGGAGGACGGTCAGGCCGTAGGCATCGTCATGGGACAGAACACGGGTCTCGATGAGAGCGCCGGCCTCGGTGGGGCCCAGATCCGGGAACAGGCTCGGGCGCCCCAGGATCTCGGTGGCCGGGCCCGAGGCGACGGCCCGTCCGTCCGCCAGCACCACGACGTCGGTCGCGAGCCGCGAAATCTCGGCGACGGAGTGGCTGACGAGCACGATGGGAAGGCCCGTCTCGTCCCGCAGGCGCTCCAGATAGGGCATGATCTCGGCCTTGCGGGCCTCATCCAGCGAGGCCAGGGGTTCGTCGAGCAGCAGAATCTGCGGGTCCGCCAGCAAGGCCCGGCCGATGGCCACGCGCTGCCTCTCGCCGCCGGACAGGGTCGCCGGCCTGCGGTCCAGGAGGTGACCGATGCCGAGCAGGTCGACGACGTGGCCGACGGACGCCGCGCGCGCGTTCCTCGGCGTGAACCAGCGGCCGAAGAGCAGGTTGCGGCGCACACTCAGGTGCGGGAACAGGCGCGCATCCTGGAACACGACGCCAACCCGGCGTCGGTGCATCGGCACGAAGACGCGGTTGGCCGTATCGACCAGGGTGCGCCCGTGGACGACGATGCGGCCGGCCTCGGGCCGGATCAGTCCCGCGATGGCGCGGACGAGGGTGGTCTTGCCGGCCCCCGAGCGCCCGAACAGAGCGGTGAGCCGACCCTCGGAGCGAAAGCGCGCCTCGAGCCGGAATGCGCCGAGCGGATGGCTGAGATCGACCTCGAGCGTCACGCGGCCGCCCTCCGCCGCAGCCGGGCCGCGAGGCCCTCGGAGGCGAGGAGCGCGACGACGGAGACCAGAATCGATACGATCGTCAGGCGCGCCGCGCCGCCCTCCCCACCGGGTACCTGGGTGAAGGTGTAGATCAGCGACGGCAGGGTCTGGGTCTCGCCCGGGATGTTGGACACGAACGTGATGGTGGCGCCGAACTCTCCCATGGCCTTGGCGAAGGACAGCACCATGCCGGCGACGAGGCCCGGCAGAATGAGGGGGAGCGTGACCGTGAAGAACACCCAGACCGGATTCGCGCCGAGGGTTCCGGCGGCCTCCTCCAGCCTGCGGTCCACCGCTTCGACCGACAACCGGATGGCCCGCACCAGCAGCGGAAAGCCCATGATGGCGCAGGCCAGCGCCGCGCCGGTCCAGCGGAACGAGAACACCAGGCCGAAATGTTCGGCCAGAAAAGCGCCGACCGGACCACGGCGTCCGAAGCTCAGAAGCAGAAGGTAACCTGTCACGACCGGCGGCATGATGAGCGGCAGATGGACGAGCACGTCGAGCAGGCCCCGCCCCCAAAACCGTCCGCGCGCCAGCGCCAGCGCGACGAGCAGGCCCGGCACGACGCTGAAGGACATGGCCGTGAGCGCGACCTGCAGACTCAGGCGCACGGCGGTCCATTCCTCGGGGGAAAGCCAGTCGGTCATGGACGGGACGCGCCGGGAATCGACAGGTCTATGGGCTGTGGAATCCCGAGGTCGATCGTCATCCCCATCGCTGATCCGAGGATCCGCGTCGTCCCGCGTCGCTGGACGCGGAGGGTCGGGAGTGGCCCGGCCATGACGTCGAGTTCCAAATTCATCTGCTTCGACCCTCGATCGCCGGCCATCCTAGCCAAGCTTCACCCGCCATCAAGCGGCGCGGCGGCGCGGCGACGGCTTGCGGGTGAAGGCCTTCACGACGCGGTAGCCCAACAGGGCGGCCACGATGGCGGTGTAGACCAGCGGTTCCATGGGCCAGGATTTGACCACGAGCAGGAAGTGCAGGGCCGCTCCGATGGCCGCGACATAGACGAGCTTGTGGATTCGCGCCCAGACCTGCCCGCCGAGCTTGCGGATCGACAGGTTGTTGGAGGTGACCGCCACGGGGACCAGAATCACGAAGGTGGCCATGCCGATGGTGATGTAGGGACGCTTGAGGATGTCGGCCAGGATCGCGCTCCCGTCGAGACCCTGGTCGAGCACCAGATAGGTCAGCAGATGGAGGGCAGCGTAGTAGAAGGCTAGCAATCCGATGGCCCGGCGGTAGCGCAGGAGATTGATGCCAAGACTCTGCCGCAGGGGCGTGACGGCGAGGCTCCCGATCAGGAAGCGCAGAGCCCATAGGCCCAAGGACTGCTCCAGGTAGCGCATCGGATCCGCGCCGAGCCGGTCGTTGACCCCAGCATAGAACAGCCACACGGCCGGCACGAATCCGACGATGTAGACCAGGAGGGTCGGGATGCGCGGCACCGCGATGCCGCGCTTTTGGGTGCCTGCCGCCCCCCGGTCGGACGGCATCAGTAAAACTTCCGCAGGTCCATGCCGGCGTAGAGCGAGGCCACCTGATCGGCGTAGCCGTTGAAGAGCCGGGTCTCGCGGCGCTTGGCGAAGAGGCCGCCCTCCCCGATCCGGCGCTCGGTGGCCTGAGACCAGCGCGGATGGTCCACGCCGGGATTCACGTTGGCGTAGAAGCCGTATTCGTTGGAGGCCTGCTTGTTCCAGGAGGTCTCGGGCTCCTTGTCCGTGAAGCTGATCCGCGTGATCGACTTGATGCCCTTGAAGCCGTACTTCCACGGCACCACTAGGCGGATCGGCGCGCCGTTCTGGTTGGGCAGCGTCTCGCCGTAGAGACCCACGGCCAGGATGGTGAGCGGATGCATGGCCTCATCCATCCGCAGGCCCTCCACATAAGGCCAGTCGAGCACCGGCAGGAGGCCATTCTGGCCCCGCATCTCCTCCGGGCGGTACAGGGTCTCGAAGGAGACGTACTTGGCGCCGCTCTGCGGTTCGGCACGCTTGATCACATCCGCCAGCGGGAAGCCGATCCATGGGATGACCATGGACCAGCCCTCGACGCAGCGCATCCGGTAGATCCGCTCCTCCAGGGTGGAGGGCTTGATGAAATCCTCGAGCTGGTACTCGGCCGGCTTGGCCACGAGCCCGTCGACACGAACCGTCCAGGGCTTCGTCTTGAGGGTCCCGGCATTGGCGGCCGGATCAGCCTTGTCGACGCCGAACTCGTAGAAGTTGTTGTAGGACGTGACGTCCTGCTTCGAGGTGAGCTTCTCGTCCGTGGATAGCGGGCTTTTGGCGGCGCTGAGCGGAGCCGCCCCGGCCCCGAAGGGCGCGGCGCCCGCCACACCCAGGGCAGCGGCCCCGGCGATGAAATGCCGCCGGTTGAAGTAGACGTCTTTTGGCGTGATCTCGGACGGGAGAACATCGGACGGGCGGCGGATCATCATGGCGGCACCTCGTTGTGGCCTGGCCACAGGAGTACACTTCGGAAGGCGCAGAGGTCCTTCACATTGCCGTTATAGCGGAGGCGTTTCGCCGCGCCAGTCCTGTCCTTGGGGAACATCGGGTCTCTCGGTCAGGCCGAAAACGCGGCGGCGGCGGCTGCGAAGCGTTTGGTGATCTCGCGGGGATTGGTGATCATGGTGCCGACCACCACCGCATGGGCGCCCCGCGCGAAGGCCTCCGCGACGAGATCGGGCGTGTCGAACCGCCCTTCCGCCACCACTGGGACGTCGAGAGCGTCGACGAGGGCCGACAGAAGCTCGAGATCGGGGCCCGAGGCTTTGGCGTGCGCCGTCTCGTCGGTGTAGCCGGAAAGGGTCGTCGCCACGTAACCCGCCCCGCTGGCGGCGGCCGCCCGGCCCTCCTCGAGGCGCGCGACGTCCGCGAAGACCTCGCGGCCAAGCTCGGACCGGATGCGGCCGATCAGATGTCCGGCGGGCTCGCCGTCACGGGGGCGGGGCGTCGCATCGATCCCGATGATGTCCGCCCCGGCCCGCGCTACCGATGCGGCCGCCTCGAAATTCGGCGTGATGTAGACCGGGAACCGGTTGTCGAAGACCTTCGCGATGCCGATCACGGGCAGGCGGCTGACCGCCCGGATGGCCGCGACGTCCTCGGAGCCGTTGGCCCGCAGGCCCCGCGCCCCTCCGGCCTCGGCGGCTTGCGCCATGGCGGCCATGAAGACCGGGCCGTGGAGCGGGTTGTCGGCCCGGGCCTGGCAGGAGACCACGAGCGCGCCCTTCGGGATCAGCATGGGGGTTCTCCTACTTCACCGCGCCTGCCGTCATGCCCTGGATGAACTGGCGCGACAGGGCGATGTAAAGGAGCGTGATGGGAGCGGCCGCGATGGTGAGGCCGGCAAATAGCATGCCCCAATCCGTGGTGTACTCGCCCATGAAGCTGGTCAGGCCCTGCGGCAGGGTCTTGTTGGCGTCCGACTGGATGAAGACCAGCGGAAAGAAGAAGTCGTTCCAGATCGGCACCGCGTTCTGGATCGCCGCGATCGCCAGGGGCGGACGGGCCAGCGGCAGCATGACGGACCACATGATGCGCGGCTCCGACGCCCCGTCGATCCGCGCCGCGTCCTCGAGTTCGGCCGGGAGCGTGCGCAGGAACCCCGCCATGATGAACACGCAGGACGGCAGCCCGATGGCGGTATACGTGACGATGAGGCTCCAGAGGCTGTCGAGCAGGTGAAGGTCCCGCAGCAGGATGAAGAGCGGGATGATGGCGAGCTTGAGCGGCAGCATCAGGCCCGCCAGGAAGAACAGCAGCA
Organism: Microvirga pudoricolor; assembly: GCF_016892705.1. Lineage (GTDB taxonomy): Bacteria > Pseudomonadota > Alphaproteobacteria > Rhizobiales > Beijerinckiaceae > Microvirga > Microvirga pudoricolor. The sequence continues at coordinate 22,326 of NZ_JAFEMB010000006.1, read as the reverse complement.
CGAAGGTATTGGTGCGCGACTCGTAGCGGGCCACCGCGTAGGCCGCCATGGTGCCGAGCACCAGGATGAGGAGGATCGACGCGCCCGTGACCAGGATCGAGTTCACGAAATAGGTCGGCATCGAGGTTTCGCCGAGCACACGGGTGAAGTTCTGAACCTGCGTGAAATCGGGCAGCGCGAAGGGGTGCTCGAAGATCTCGCCCGTGGTCTTGAAGGCGGATAGCACCATCACGACCACGGGGTAGAGCATGATGAACGAGTTCAGGATCAGGACGATCTGAATCAGGAACGCGTAGGAGAACTCGCGCGGGTTGGTCTGGGCATGGTCGGTCCGGGAGTGGGCGGCGCTCGTCAAATCTGGATCTCCCGGCGGCGCAGCCACAGGGTCAGGAGCGACGCGAAGACGACGATGAACAGGAACAGCAGGGTGGCGAGCGCCGAACCCTGCCCGAAATTCTGAATGCTGGCCGATTGGTTGCCGAACGCCGTGCGGTAGAAGACGAGGCCGAGCACGTCCGTGGTGCCGAAGGGCGACCCATCGAGGCCGGCCATCACGTAAGGAATCTCGAACCAATTGAACGCGCCGATGAAGAGCAGCGTGAACAGGATCGTGGTCGATGGCGCCACCAGCGGCCAGACGATGTTCTTGAGAAGCTGCCACTCGCTCGTGCCGTCGAGCCGCGCCGCCTCGATGAGCTCGGACGGGATGCGCTGCATGCCCGCGAGATAGACCAGCGTCGGAAACCCGATGAAGTGCCACGCATTGGCGAGGATGAGGGCCGGCAAGGCCGTGGCGGAATCGCCGAGCCAGGGCTTCGCGAGCGCATCGAGCCCAACGCTGTAAAGCGCCTGGTTCACGATGCCGAAATTGGGATTGAGGAAGAGCTTCCAGAGGAAGCCCACGATGATGGTGGACAGAACCACCGGCACGAAAACCGCGACGCGATGGAAGCGGAAGCCGAACGGCTCTTTGTACAAGAGCCAGGCGAGCAGGAAGCCGCCGCCGTTCTGGATGATCATGAGGGCGACGAGCGCCTGTACGTTGTGGAGGAAAGCGTTCCACACCACCGGCCCCATGGTGGGGCCGAACAGCACCTCGCGGAAATTGGCGAGCCCCACGAACTCGCCCCGCGCAAGCCCTTGCCAGTTGTAGAAGGCATACCCGAAGGCCGACAGGATCGGATAGACCACGAACAGGCAGATGAAGGCGATCGGCGGGAGCACCAGGAAGGCGACCCAACCGCGATGCTTCCATGTGCGGGATTGCTGGACGGACAGGGGCATGGGAAAAACCTGAGGCGGAGCGGCGGGCACGGCGCCCGCCGCTCCGGACGCTTACTTCTGGAAGGGCTTGTAATAGGTCGCGATGCCGGCGTTGATCGCGGCGGCGGCCTGCTCCGGCGTCTGCTGGCCGGCGAGCATCTTCTGGATGTTCGACTGCAGCAGCACCGAACCCGAAGGCTCCTGATAGCGGAAGCGCACGAGCATGAGGTATGACATGGCGTTCTGGGCCAGCTTCGCCACATCCTGGGTCACCGCGTCCTCGATCTTGATGCCCTTGATCGGGGAGAGGTTCTTCAGGGTGTTGGTGAAGCTCGTGCCGTATTCGGGCGTCGCCAGGAAGCGCACGAATTTGAGCGCCGCATCCTTCTTCTCGGACTTCGCGTTCACCGCGTAGCCGCCGTCGTAATAGGTGGCGATGATGGCTTGGTCACCCGCCTTGAGCACCGGCGACGGGAAGACGCCGAGGTCGAGGCTCGGATTCTGGCCCTTGAAGTTCGCCACCTCGTAGGAGCCGCCCGCGAACATGGCGCCGCGGCCGGCCACGAAAAGCTGCTGCGAGGAGGGATAATCCACACCCGTGAAATTGGGCGAGAAGTACTGGCTGATCTCCTTGAGCTTGGTCAGGGCGGAGACGAAGCGCGGATCGGTGAAGTTCGCCTTGCCGGAGACGATGTCGTCCTCGAACTGCTTGCCCAGCATGGAGCTGAGCAGGCCGCCCACGATGGTCTCGTTCTGCCAGGCGGTGGCCGTGCCGTTGGTGAACGGGTTGATGTTCTTCGCCTTGAGGGCCTTGGCGGCCTCCATCAGCTCGTCCCAGGTCGTCGGCACCTTGATGCCGTTATCGGCGAAGATCTTCTTGTTGTAGACAATGAGCTGGGCCTGGGTGGCGAAGGGCACCGCGTAGACCTTGCCGTCCGAGCGCAGGGTCTCGGCGGCGAGAGCGGCCTCGGGGAAGTTCGCCAGTTCGGGCACGTTGGTCTTGTCGAGCGCCAGCAGGTAGCCCGGGGTCGCGATGGTCTCGAGGTTGCCGTAGGCGCGCACCTGGATCACGTCGGGCCCGCGTCCGGCCGCGAGTGCCGTGGACAGGATGGTCTGGTAGTTCTCCGGCGCATAGGTCTCGAACTTGACCGTGATGTCCGGCTCCTTCTCCTGGAACTTCTTGATGATGTCCTGGTAGAAGGCCCGGTCCTCCTGGCGCCAGCTCCAGAAGGTCAGGTCGGTCTTGGCCATGGCGGCGCCCGCCGTGGAAGCCAGGAAGCCGCCCATCACGGCGCCCATCAGAATGCGTCTTGTCAGTTTCACTGTCGTTCCCTCTTCTTTGGTTTTCAAAAGCTCAGCGGCGTCCGGCCGTCCGGCCGCCGGTGAATTCCTCGTCACGGGCCCGCCTCCCCGGCGATGACGAGCACGGTCGCGTCGTCATGCGCTTTCACGCGCGGGCAGGAATCGAGGCTGCCCTCCTCGGTCTCGAGGCCGCGCAGCTCCGCCATGAGAGCGGAAGCCCCGCCCGCCGCGAGCGCATCATACAGGGTCTCGTCCGTGTAGGTGCCGAAAACGTCCACGAGCCGCATGAAGCCGTCCGTGGCGAGGACGATCGGCCGCCCGGCCTCCACTTCGGCCTCGAAGGGAAGCTCATGCCCCGCCCACGGGCGGCGCGGATGCACGACCCAGTAGCCGTCCGGCCGGTTGAGACTCATTCGGTTCTCCAGGATCTGCGCCCGGGTCTCGTCGGATATCTCGCCCCCTCCCCCCTTGCGCAGAGAGGCCAGGGTCAACCGCTCGAAGGGCTTGGCGCGTTCGTCGGTCCAGCGGGCGACGCCATCCCGTTCCGGCACGAGGGCCACCACGTCGCCCAGGAAGGAGCCCCGCACGTGAAGACCGCCGCCCTTGGCGTCCCGGATCTCGATGAGACCGAGGCAGGCCGACGGCGCGACCGCCTCTTCGGCCGAGGGGTGCTCTCCCGCGACGCCCGCGAACGCCGCCTCCAGGTCGCGCTCCACGGTCTGGAGGACGATCTCCGATGGCGCGTAGGCCTGAAGCCGCTCCGTAATCAGGCCCGCGAGCCAGGCGGCGTCGCTGCCGCCGGAGGTCAGCTTCACGCCGGACACACCCGTGGCGCCGTCGACGATCCAAGCGAACCGCCCGCGCACGCCCCAGCCGTCCTCGTTGGGTTGGGAGGTCGAGCCGGCATCCGAAATCTGCTGCAGCGTCCGAACGAAAGTCATGGTTAGCAAATTCTATTGACCCCTACTGGTCTCATATTGGTAGCAACCTGTCCATAGTGGTCTTAGGTGCTTTCGACAGGAAAACCATCCAGCCAAGGTCGGGGCCCGCGTCGCGGCGTGCCCTCCGGAGGCTTCGGGGCCAGGACACGACCGTCACCGGGTCGGGCGGGGCATCCGAACGGCGAGCCGAGTGGCGCTCGCCATCTCGACAGGGTAATCCCGTATCGGGAGCTGGCAGATCGGTGATTCCCTGGATGGTAAGATACGCCCCATGACTCGGTCGGTTTCGTTGAGCCGGTGGATCTCGTTCTGGATCGTCTCGGTGGTCATCGGCAGCGCGTCGGGCCTCGCCTACGCGGCCTTGTTCGAGAACGGGAAGCCGATCCTGGGCGTCATCGTGGGCATCACCACCTGCGCGCTCCTTCTCGGGTTCGACCGGCAGCTCATTCTCCCCCGTCTTCAGCAGCGCATCAAGCGATACTCGGCTCCGATCTACGGCGTCGCCTCTGTGGTGATCATGGTGGCGCTGATCGTCCTGGCGAACATCATCGCGGGCAGTTTCGTGCTGGCGGTCGGCCTCGACGACGAGCCGTTCTGGGAGGCCGTCATCCCGACCCCAAGGGTCCTGTCCTACTCCCTGATGGTGGCGGCCATCATCTCCTTCCTGATGCGCATGCGCGATCTGATCGGCGGCGAGATGTTCTTCAACCTTCTCATCGGGCGCTACCACAAGCCCGTGGAAGAGGAACGGATCTTCCTGTTCATCGACCTGGTGGGGTCCACCTCGATCGCCGAGAGGATGGGGCCCATGCGCTACCAGGAGTTCCTGGGCCGCTTCTTCGCCGGCCTCGCCGAGCCCGTGCGCGCCTGCCAGGGCTCGCTGGACGACTATATCGGCGACATGGCCATGGTGACGTGGCCGCTCATCCGTGGCCTTCGCGAGGCCCGCTGCCTGCGCTGCGTGGAGCTGATCCGGGAGGAGATCGACGGGGAGGCGGATCGCTGGATGGAGCTTTACGGGGTGCGGCCGGATTTCCGGGCCGTGCTCCATTGCGGGCCGGTCGTGACCGCCGAAATCGGTGTCGAGAAGCACAAGATCACGTATTTCGGCGACACCGTGAACACCACCGCCCGGATGGAAGAACTCGCCAAGCACCTGAGGGAGCCCCTGCTCATCTCCTCGGATCTCCTGGAACGGCTCGGGCTCACGGCCGACGCGAGGGTCCGCGACCTCGGCGCGCACGCGGTGCGCGGGCGCGACGAGGTCCTGCGGGTCGCGGCGGTGGACTGACCCTGCGGGCGGGAGCCGCTCCCTCCGGCCGGAACTGTCGCGCTTGGGAAGCGTTCGCCCCCAGGGCCCGAGGGCCTTCCAACGCAACCGCCCACGATAACGAGCGCCCACGGACGTGCCCCGTCTCATCACCTATAACGTGCACCGGTGCCTCGGGCTCGACGGGCGGCTGTCTCCGGCGAGGATCGCCGAGATCATCGCGCCCCATCAGCCCGATATCCTGGCGCTGCAGGAGCTCGATGTGTTCCGGGCCCGCTCCGGCGGCGTCGACCAGGCCCATGCGATCGCGTCCGAACTCGGTATGCAGATGCATTTCCACCCCGCCATGCGGGTCATGGAGGAGATGTACGGGGACGCGATCCTGACCGCCCGGCCCTCGCGGCTGGTCAAGGCCGACGCCCTGCCGGGCCTCGCCAAGCGACCGAAGCTCGAGCCCCGCGGGGCGCTCTGGGCGGCGATCCAGGTCGGCGGGGCCGAGGTGCAAGTGATCAACACCCATCTGGGCCTGCGCCGTCACGAGCGCCTGGCGCAGGTGAACGCCCTCCTGGGTCCCGACTGGCTGGGCCACCCCTCCTGCCGGGAACCCGTGATCGTCACGGGCGATTTCAACGCGGTTCCGGGGTCGCGGGCTTACCGGCGCATGGCGGAACGGTTGTGCGACGCCCAACTCGCGCCCCACATCCGCCGTCCCCGGGCGACCTTCCCGGTCGGGCTGCCGTTCCTGCGCATCGACCACGTCTTCGTGAGCCGGTCCATCGAGGTCACGCGGGTGGAAACGCTGCGCACGCCCCTCACCCGCCGCGCCTCCGACCACCTGCCGCTGCTGGTTGACTTCAGGATCCTAGGCACATCCGAAAGACGGCTCTCGGCCCAGAAGCCCACGCGGGCCGGGAAGGCGTCCGGGTTGCTCGTTCACCGAATCCTCGACGACCCTTTCGACCCATCATCCGAGATGCCCGCATGGTAAGCCTCAGCGAGACCAGCTTCCCGATTCCGCAGAAGAAGGAATCGAAGGCCCGCAAGCTCTTCCGCAAGCCCTGGATGATGGCTTTGACGGCCGCCGCCCTCGCGCTCACGGCCTATCTGCTCTATCACACCCTGAGCCGCTACAGCTTCGACGAGATCGTCGCCTCCGTGCGGGCGATCCCGTTCCACCGCCTCGCGCTGGCCGGCGCCTTCGCGGCCGCGAGCTACGTCTGCCTCACCGGGTTCGATTGGCTCGCGATCCGGTCCATCGGACGCAAGGTTCCCTACCGGAAGGTGGCCCTGGCCTCCTTCATCAGCCTGTCGCTGGGTCACAGCATCGGGTTCGCTGGCGTAAGCAGCGGCGCGATCCGCTACCGGTTCTATTCGCGCTGGGGTCTGTCGGCGGGGGATGTCGCCAAGGTCGTGCTGTTCTGCGGCGTGATGGTGGGCTTAGGCCTCACGCTCCTCGGCGGGCTGGCGCTTCTCCTGCAGCCGGATCTGGCGGAAGGGGTCACGAAGCTCCAGCGGCCCGTGATCCTGACGGTGGGGATCGCCTGCGTGGCGATCGTGACGGCATGGCTCGCCCTGCCCTTCTTCGTCCACCGGCCCATCGGCTTCCGGAAGTGGTCCGTGGACGTGCCGCCGTTCCGGCTGGCGCTGGGTCAGGTGGTGGTTGGGGCCGTGAACTTCTCCCTCGTGGCCGCTTGCCTGCACCAGACGATCCTGGCGGTGGCGGAGGTGGATTATCTCTCCGTGGCGGCCGTCTACGTGATCGCCAACGCCACCACCATGATCACCCACGTGCCGGGAGGGTTGGGCGTCATCGAGAGCGTGGTGATGTACCTGCTGCCGGGCGCCAACCTGATCGGCTCGGTGCTCGTGTTCCGGTTCATCTACTTCCTGGTTCCCCTGGCGCTGGGGAGCCTGACATTCGCGGTGACGGAACTCGTGTTCCGGCGCTTGGACGCGAAGAGAAAGCGGTAGCGGCAACACATCTCAAACACATTCGACCTCATCCTGAGGAGGCCGTCAGGCCGTCTCGAAGGAGGCTCCAGCGGAGGGTCTCCGGTACGAACTGGACCATCCTTCGAGACGCCCGCTGCGCGGACCCTCAGGATGAGGTCGAGGATGAAGTTGCGTTTACTTGCCCTTCGTCCCGCCCCTCAAAATCGACATGAGGTCGAGCGGCTCATCCGGGTCGAAGATGGCCGTGCCGATCATCGGGACGGTCGGGCCTTCCTCCGGCACCCGGTCGAGGGCGCGCAGGCCGCGGGGATTGCGGTTGAGCGCGTCGATGGTGCGGATGAGCGATCCCTCGGCCTCGAAGGTCCGGGCCACGTCCTCCGGGCTTACGTCCAGGTGCTCGGCCACGAGGCGGTCGCGCATGCGCACGATGGTCCGGCGGGTCGCGGCCCCTTGCGCCTCGACCGCCAGATCGCACTCCGTGTCCAGGCCCATGGAGCGGTTGTTCAGGTTCGACGAACCGATGCGGATGAAGTCGTCGTCGACCACGATGAGCTTGGCGTGGATGTGGATCTCGCACTCTCCGGCCGCGCCCGGCACGACTGGATAGAAAATCCGCAGTCGCCCGTGTGCGTCGAGGCTGCGGAGTTTCCGGATGAGGCGGTCGCGGTTCTCGCCCATCACGAGCTGTTCCATGGCGCCCTGCGAAGAGCGGGTCATGATGACGACGATCTCGGGTCCGTTCGGCTCCTGGAGCCGCTCGCCCAGGATCTCACCGATACTCGCGGCGGTCAGGTACTGGGCCTCGATGTAGATCAGCGACTTGGCAGCCCGCAGGCAGTCGGCCGTGAGCGCCGCGACCTCCCGCACCGCCGTGGTTTTGCCCCAGGCCGGGCAGGTACGCGCGATGGCGACCGGCATGTCGATGAAGTCAGGGTCGAGACGCTCGGGCCAGCAGCGGTCGCAGGCGCCCGCGGGACCCAGCTCCTCGTCCGTCGCCACCCACCAGCGCTCGCGGGCGAGGTCGGCCAGCGCCCGGGCGGCGTCGCCCTCGACGGCCATCTGGATGTCGTGGACCGGGGTATAGCAGGACCCATCCGGGTTGAGGCGGTGCGGATGGGTCTCGGCGTGGCCGTTGGTGTCCCAGCGCTCGACGGTGAGATCAATCCCGCCCGCATAGGCCATGGTATCGTCGATGCACACGATCTTCTGATGGTGCGCGCCGTAGATCGGATGCTGGGTGTCCAGGCGCACATGGATGCGGGGATGGTCGTCCCATTCGGTACCGAAGAGCAGCGGCAGAGGCGCCCCGGGGGCATGCACCACCGCCGTGCTCCAGACGAGGACGCGCACCTCCAGATCGGGCCTCTCCTCCACGAGGGAGCGGAGCATGTTGCCGAGGCTCGGGGAGTCGCACGCCTCCCGGTCGGGGCACAGGCGGATCCGGCCGTCGAAGTCCCACCCGACGATGAGGATGGACCGGCGGGCCTTTCGCAGGCTTTCCTCGAGGTGGCAGAAATAATCGGACGCGTCGACCAAGACGCTCGCTTTGCTGGCAATTTCGATGCGCCAGCAATTCTCTCCCGGCTTCAGGATGCGGGGACCGACCGGCTCGACCATGGCCGGAAGGTCGGGATCGGCTTGCATGGCGGCGGTGGAGTACATGCGTCTACGGTCACAACTCGGGTGAATGGTCAGGGAAGAACCCTCCCGTCCCCCGGAAGGTTCCGCCAAGCTTTCCGCCGGGATGCGGCGACGTGGCGCGAAGGCGGGCCCCTGCGGCAGCCCCGCCCGGCCTTGTGGGCCTGTCCCCGGATCGCCTATGGGTGACGCAACGGAAACAACCGGGCCGCACTCGGCGCGCCCGTCCCGGGCCCTTCGCGCCGTTGCCGCAGGGTCCTGGGGATCTGACAGGCGGTTCGATCATGGCGTATGTGCAGTTTCAGGATTCCCTGCCCCAGGGGACGCGTCTGAAGGACCTGTTCCAGGTTCCGAGCACGGCCATCGCTTACGCGAGCGCCACGACGCCCCAGCTCGCGGCCTTCTATACGCTCGTGGACCGCAAGGCGGTGCAGGTCATCTATCGGGGTCCCGCCATCGGAGACCAGCAGGGAAGCGTTTCGTCGATCCTGTTCGGCACTGAGGACCGGCCTTGGATTTCCTACGGGGCCGCCACCGACCCTGACGTGAAGTTCAGCTACAGTGCGGGCCTCGCCGCCTTCCAGCTCGGCGGGATCGCGGCCGCCGCCACGATCATGGCCGGAGCCGATTACCTCGTCAGCACGGGCCGGGGCGCCTGGATGGACACCTATGCGGGCAACGACACCCTCGTCAGCGGCAAGGGCGAGGACACCATGGTGGGCGGAGAGGGCGACGACACCTACTTCGTGAACGACAAGGAGGACCGGGTCATCGAGGCGCGCTACGGCGGCTATGACACGGTTATCGCCCGGGTGAGCTATGCGCTCGCGGCTGGCTCGGAGGTGGAGCGGCTCCAAGCGGTCGCCGGACGGTCGAGGCTGGAACTCACAGGCAACGGCTTCGCGAACCTCATCGTCGGCAACGCGGGCAACAACACCCTCGATGGCGGCGGCGGCGCCGACACCCTCGACGGCGGGCGCGGCAACGACACCTACATCATCAGCAACCGCCGCGATCAGATCATCGATTCCGGCGGCCGGGACAGCTTGTTCGCCAAGGTCAGCTACGTGCTGAGCGACGGCGCCGCCATCGAGACCATGTCGGCCAGCGGCACGAAGTCGATCTCGCTCACCGGCAACAAGTTCGCCAACGTCATCAACGGCAATTCAGGCCACAACACCCTCAAAGGCATGGGAGGCAACGACTCCCTCTACGGCGACGGCGGCAACGACAAGCTCTACGGAGGCCGGGGCCACGACAAGCTCTACGGAGGCGAGGGCCACGACCGCCTCTACGGCGACGCCGGGAACGACTCGCTCTTCGGCGACAGCGGCAACGATTCCCTTTACGGCGGTGTCGGGCGCGACAGCCTTTACGGGGGTGACGGCGACGACGTGCTGCGCGGCGGCGACGGCAACGACGTGCTCTACGGGGACAGCGGACGCGACGCGCTCTTCGGCGACAACGGCAACGACGTGCTCTTCGGCGGGCCGGACAACAACACCCTCTCGGGCGGCAACGGAAACGACACCCTGTACGGGAGCTACAACGATGACCTCCTGCTGGGGGATGCCGGCAACGACGTGATCTACGGGGATTCCGGCAACGACACGATCCATGGCGGCCTGGGCAACGATACCCTGTCCAGCGGCGAGGGTTACGACACCTTCGCGTTCGACACCAAGCTCGATGCGCGCACCAACGTGGACACGCTGCTGGACTTCAATCCGTGGGCGGACCGCATCTCGTTGAGCGGCGCGATCTTCCAGAACATCGGCGGCCCCGGCCCCATCCCGGAGAGCGCCTTCCGCTACGGGTCCACGGCCCAGGACGCCGACGACCGCATCCTTTACGACAAGGACGCCGGCACGCTTTATTATGATCGCGACGGCACCGGATCGGCAGCGCCGATCAAGTTCGCGATCGTGGGCAACATCGAGCTGAGCTACGCGGCCTTCTACATCGTCTGAGCGGCGCCCCGGTCCTCGCCGACCAGCGCATCCCGCAGGAGATTCCAACTCTCCTCGTCGGGCGCGCAGATCAGGCCGCCATCCACATGGGTCGGGCGATAGGCGCTGCCGTCGAACCGGGCCGAATAGCCTCCGGCCTCCTGGTGCAGCAGCCATCCGGCCGCGTGATCCCAGGGCATCAGCTTGGCGTAGAACGTAAAGTGGCAATGGCCCGAGGCTACGAGGCGGTACTCATGGGCCGCGCAGCGGTAGCTGGCCACCGAGGCCACGCACGGCATCCGGGAGGGTACGCGGCTGCGCAGGGGCTCCTTGAGATGGTACCAGGAGATGCAGCCCTCCATCTCCGGGAGCGGAATCGCGTCCGCCACCCGCAAGGGCGAGCGCGTCCTGTCCCGGCGCTCGATCCAGGCGCCTTCGCCCCGGACGGCGATGGCCCAGTCGCCATCCACCGGATCGTAGATGATCCCGGCCACCACCTCGCCCTTCACGGTAACGGCCGCCATGGTGCCGAAGAGCGGCAGGCCGGTGGCGAAGTTCTTGGTGCCGTCGACCGGATCGACCACGAAGGCCAGGCTCGCATCGCCGAGGCGGCCCAGCAGGCTCGGATCCCGCTCCGTCGCCTCCTCGCCCACGATGACGGCGCCGGGGAAGCGCGCCCGCAGGGCCGACTCGATGCGCTTTTCGGCGGCCTCGTCGGCGTCGGTGACAAGGTCCCGAACGGAGGATTTGTGCCGGATCTGGCCCTCGGACAGGTTCCGGAACCGGGGCATGATCTCCGCCTCGGCGGCCTCCCGCAGGATCGAGGCGACGGCGAGGGCTTGGTCGGCTGAGAAGGGCACGGGATCTCCTTATGGAAGGGGCTGCTAGGAGCGGCGGCGGATCGGGATGCCCGTCAGGCGAGCGAGCTCGTCGGCGAGCGCCGGCGTACAGCCGAGGATCGCGCTGCCTTCGGCCAGGCCGTCATCGGCCAGGAAATCGTTGGTGAGGCCGCCGGCCTCCTCGATCAGGATCGCGCCCGCCAGGGCGTCCCAGGCATTCATATGGAGTTCGCAATAGCCGTCCGTACGGCCGGCCGCGACCCAGGCCAGGGCCAGGGCTCCGGAGCCGCCGCGCCGCGCCACCGCGCCGGCCGTCATGAGGTTACTGATGATCGTGAGATAATCCGACAGCGGATGGCGGGTCGACCAGCCCGCCTCGATGGAGGCGCTGCGCATGTCGGCGAGGCCGCTGACCTGGATCGGCTCCCCGTTGAGGGTCGCGCCGCGTCCGCGCAGGGCCCCGAACAGCTCGTCGGCGACGGGATCGTAGATCACCCCAATCCGGATGTCGTCGTCCGCCACATAGGCGATCGAGATGCAGAATTGGGGAATTCCGCGCACGAAGTTGGCCGTCCCGTCCACGGGATCGACCACCCAGACCGTGTCGGAGACGGTGCCGCCGCCCTCCTCGCCGAGGAAGCCGTCCTCCGGAAAGGCTTCGTGCAGGCGGGCGCGGATCAGGCTCTCGACCTCGGCATCCGTAGCCGAGAGATAGTCCTGGTGGCCCTTGAAGTTGAGCATGGACAAGCCCGGCCGGCCGTTGAACTTGCGCTTGGCCAAGGCCCCGGCCTCTCGCGCCACGGCGCAGGCGACGGCGTATCTTAGGCCGAAGCTCGTTTTGGCGGCGGGTTCGGCTGGGGACATGGTGGGGGTCTCGCTTTCCGGTCGGACGTGAGACCCCTCATAGCGAAGGTTGCCGGCCCGGCATAGGTGGCCCGGCTTCCGAGCGACGAATCCGGCTGAGGAGAACGCCGCCGCGCCTCAGATCTCCCGCCGCAGCCAGCGCACGTAATGCTGGGCGATGGCCACGGCCCGGCCCTGCTCGTCCGGGTCGAGGATACTCCGGCGGATGTCGAGCACGGCGAGCTGCGGGTGCTGGGCCAGCACCTCGCCCCGCCGCCCGACCGCCAGCGCCACGCCGTCGATGGAATCCGTGCCGCCGCCGCCGCCTCGGAACCAGCCGTCACCTCCGCCGCCGTCGGGGAATGGCGTGAGGTAGATCTGGTTGAGGCGCACCACGAGGCGGGGGCCGCGCGGGTCGACCCGGTCCGCGAAGGCGATGCGCAATTCGGCCAGGGTGGCGTTGCCCACGAGATCCGCGAAGCCGCCGAGCCCCTTGGCTTTCAGGGGGCCGACATCGACCGCGAACGACGAGAAGGTCTGCGGGAACGGCGCCCGCGCCCCGAACTGGGCGAGCGCCGGGGAGGCCGCCGCGAGGGCGCCGCCGGCCAGGAAGAATCTACGGGAGAAGGATGTCATGACGCGCTCTTGGAAACGGGAGGTCCGGGCCTCTCCTGATATGGAGCGGGCCCGCGCTCGGTTCCAGCGCCGGGAAGCCGCCGCCATCGGGATGGCGCCGGCTCCCTCGGCTCTCCTGTCGCATTGTCGACGATGAACCGGCTTCGCCGCACCGAGACATCCCAGGGGCGATCAGCGGAAATTGACGCCCACGATCTCGTAGGACTTGCCGCCGCCGGGCGTCGTGACCTCGACCGTATCGCCGACCGTCTTGCCCATGAGGGCGCGCGCGATGGGAGACCCGATCGAGACCCGGCCCGAGCGCACGTCGGCCTCCGGCTCGCCTACGATCTGGTAGGTCTTCTCTTCCTCGGTGTCCTCATCCACGAGCTTCACCGTGGCGCCGAACATGATCCGGCTGCCGGACAGTTTCGTGACATCGATGATTTCCGCGCGGGAAATCAGGCTTTCCAGCTCGAGGACGCGGCCCTCGTTGAGGGACTGGGCTTCCTTGGCGGCGTGATATTCGGCGTTTTCCGACAGGTCGCCAAGCGCGCGGGCTTCCGCGATCGCCTGGATGATCCGGGGACGCTCGACCTGTTGTCGCATCTTGAGCTCTTCCTCAAGTGCCGCGTAACCCTTGATCGTCAGAGGGACCTTGTCCATCGTTCGTCTCGTCCAAAAAGAGGTACGAGGCCGCCGTTTCCAGCGCCCTCGCATGTCAACGAAAACTTCCGTGAAGCTTCGCAGTTCCGGTTCGAGGCCCGGGCCTCAGGCGAAATAGTCCTGAAGCGCGCGCACCTCGAGATCGCCGCCGAGATAGGCCTTGATTCCCTCGGCCGCTGCGATCGCACCTGCAAGAGTGGTATAGTAAGGCACCTTATGCAAGAGGGCCGCCTGGCGGAGGCTGCGGGAGTCCGACAGGGCTCCGGCGCCTTCCGTGGTGTTGAAGACCAGCTGGATGTCGCCGTTCTTGATGGCGTCGACCACGTGCGGACGGCCCTCCAGAACCTTGTTGATGCGCGAGGCCTTGACGCCGTTCTCGACCAGGAAGGCCTGCGTGCCGGCGGTAGCCACCACCCGGAAACCGATCTCCTCCAGCATCTTCACCGTGGGCAGGATCCGGGCCTTGTCCTTGTCCCGAACGGACACGAACACCGTTCCGGTCTTGGGCACCTGGGTGCCCGAGCCGAGCTGGCTCTTGGCAAAGGCGACGCCGAAGCCCCGGTCGAGGCCGATCACCTCGCCCGTGGAGCGCATCTCGGGGCCGAGCAGCACATCGACGCCCGGGAAGCGCGCGAATGGGAACACGGCCTCCTTGACGCCGATATGCGGCAATTCCTTCGGGGTGAGACCGAACTCCGCCAAGCTCTCGCCCGCCATGATCCGGGCCGCGATCTTGGCGATGGGCTCGCCGATGACCTTGGCCACGAAGGGCACGGTGCGGGACGCCCGGGGGTTGACCTCCAGCACGTAGATTTCACCGTCCTTGATGGCGTATTGCACGTTCATCAGGCCGCCGACATTCAGCGCCAGCGCCATCGCCTTGGTCTGGCGCTCCAGCTCCTCGATGGTGTCCGGCGACAGGGAGCGCGGGGGCAGCGAGCAGGCGGAGTCGCCCGAATGGATGCCCGCCTCCTCGATATGCTCCATGATGCCCGCGATGAAGGTGTCCTTCCCGTCGCACAGGCAATCCACGTCCACCTCGATGGCGTCGGACAGGTAGCGGTCGAACAGGAGCGGGTTCTGGCCCAACACCGTGTTGATCTGGCCGGTCTTGTCGTTGGGATAGCGGGCCTTCACATCCGACGGGATCAGGCTCGGCAGGGTGCCGAGCAGATAATCCGCGAACTGGCTCTCGTCGCGGATGATCGCCATGGCGCGGCCGCCCAGCACATAGGAGGGGCGCACCACGAAAGGCAGGCCGAGATCGGCCGCGATCAGGCGGGCCTGTTCCACCGAATAGGCGATGCCGTTCTTGGGCTGCTTGAGGTGCAGCTTGTCGAGGAGGCGCTTGAACCGGTCCCGGTCCTCGGCGAGGTCAATGGCGTCGGGCGAGGTGCCGAGGATCGGCACGTCGGCCTCCTCCAGGGCGCGGGCGAGCTTGAGGGGGGTCTGGCCGCCGAACTGGACGATGACCCCGTGCAGGCTGCCGTTCTGGCGCTCGGTCTCGATGATTTCGAGAACGTCCTCCTGGGTCAAGGGCTCGAAATAGAGACGGTCGGAGGTGTCGTAATCGGTCGAGACCGTCTCCGGGTTGCAGTTGACCATGATGGTCTCGTAGCCCGCATCCCGGAGCGCGAAGCAGGCATGGCAGCAGCAATAATCGAACTCGATGCCCTGGCCGATCCGGTTCGGGCCTCCGCCCAGGATGATGACCTTCTTGCGGTCCGACGGCAGAGCCTCGTCGGACGGGGTGCCGGCGAAGGGCGCCACGTAGGTCGAGTACATGTAGGCCGTGGGCGAGGCGAACTCAGCCGCGCAGGTATCGATGCGCTTGAAGACCGGGCGCACGGACAACGACCGGCGCAGGGCCCGCACCTCGGCCTCGGTCTTGTGCACCAGCACCGCGAGGCGGGCGTCCGAGAAGCCCATGGCCTTGAGATGGCGGAACGCGCCCGGCGTCGTGGGCAGGCCATGGGCCTTCACCTTGGCTTCCAGGTCCACGATGGCCTGGATCTGCTCCAGGAACCATGGGTCGATCTTGCACGACGCATAGACCTCCTCGTGGCTGATGCCGAGGCGCAGGGCCTGCGCGACCTTGAGGATCCGGTCCGGGGTCGGGGTGCCGAGCGCCGCCTTGATGGCGTTGCGGTCGTCGCCCTTGCCGAGGCCCTCGATCTCGATCTCGTCGAGCCCGGTCAGCCCGGTCTCCAGGGAGCGAAGGGCCTTCTGGAGCGATTCCGGCAGGGAGCGGCCGATGGCCATGGCCTCGCCCACCGACTTCATGGCGGTGGTGAGCGTCGGCTCGGCGCCCGGGAACTTCTCGAAGGCGAAGCGCGGGATCTTCGTCACCACATAATCGATGGCGGGCTCGAAGGAGGCCGGGGTCGCGCCGCCCGTGATGTCGTTGGCGATCTCGTCGAGGGTGTAGCCGACCGCCAGCTTGGCGGCCACCTTGGCGATGGGGAATCCCGTGGCCTTGGAGGCCAGCGCCGAGGACCGCGACACGCGAGGGTTCATTTCGATCACGATCATGCGCCCGGTCTCGGGCTCGATGGCGAACTGCACGTTAGAGCCGCCCGTCTCGACGCCGATCTCGCGCAGGACCGCCAGGGAGGCGTCGCGCATGATCTGGTATTCCTTGTCGGTCAGGGTCAGGGCGGGCGCTACCGTGATCGAATCGCCCGTGTGGACGCCCATGGGGTCGATATTCTCGATGGAGCAGACGATGATGCAGTTATCCGCCTTATCGCGGACGACCTCCATCTCGTATTCCTTCCAGCCGAGCACGCTCTCCTCGATCAGCACCTCGTTGGTGGGCGAGGCGTCGAGGCCGCGCTCCACGATGTCGAGGAACTCCTCGCGGTTATAGGCGATGCCGCCGCCCGTGCCGCCCATGGTGAAGGACGGGCGCAGGATGGCGGGCAGGCCCACCTCGGCCAGCGCCAGAAGGGCCTCGCCCATGGCGTGCTCCTGGTAGCGCTTGCGCCGGTCGTTCTCGCCCGCATCCCATTTCAGCTTGTAGGCCGCGATGATGCGCTTCTTGTCGCCGGGATGCTCGTCGAGGGCCTCCAGTCGCGCCAGTTCGGCCAGATAGGCGTCCCGGTCGGCCTTCTTCAGCGCGGAGGCGTTGGCGAGGCGGGATTTGGGCGTGTCGAGGCCGATCTTGGTCATGGCGTCGCGGAAAAGGTGCCGGTCCTCGGCCTTGTCGATGGCCTCCGCCGTCGCGCCGATCATCTCCACGTTGAACTTGTCGAGGACGCCCATCTTCTTGAGCGACAGGGCGCAGTTCAGCGCCGTCTGGCCGCCCATGGTGGGCAGGAGGGCGTCCGGGCGCTCCTTCTCGATGATCTTGGCCACGATCTCGGGCGTGATCGGCTCCACATAGGTGGCGTCCGCCAGGTCCGGGTCGGTCATGATCGTCGCCGGGTTGGAGTTCACCAGGACGATGCGGTAGCCCTCCTCCTTCAGGGCCTTCACGGCTTGCGTGCCCGAATAATCGAACTCGCAGGCCTGGCCGATGATGATCGGTCCGGCCCCGATGATAAGAATGGAGGAGATGTCAGTCCGCTTCGGCATTGGCCCACCCAGGCGTGTCCAGCCGCGCGGCCGCATGATGCGGCGCTTCGAGCGCAGCTGGCGTGTGATCAGATTGAAGGTTGAGGGAGGCTCTTACACGGGCTTGCACCCGAAAGGAAGCCATTCGGTGCCCCTTCCCCCGGTGAAAACGCATGGTTCCCGGACGGGATGACCCAGCGGCCGAATGGCGTTATGAGGGCGCCGTGACCGCTCTCCCTCCCCTCACCCGCCTCTTTCGGCAATTCATGGCCTTCGCGGGCGTTGGCCTCGCGGCCGCCGTGGTTCATTACGGGCTGCTCGTCGGGCTGGTGGAAGCCGGGGGATTCGGCCCAGTGACGGCGACGCTCGCCGGGTACGTGGCCGGCGGAATCGTGTCCTACTGGCTGAACCGCGCCCACACCTACGACAGCGACCGGCCCCACCAGGAGGCCACGTGGCGCTTCGCCCTTGTGGCCGCGGTGGGATTCGGGCTGACCTGGGTGTTCATGCAGCTCTTCATCAACGGCCTGGACGCGCCGTATCTCCCCGCCCAGCTCGTGACGACGGGAATCGTGATGGTGTGGAGCTTCATCGCCCACAAGGCCTGGACGTTCGCTTGAGGGGATGAGCTCGACGCACTCTCGTCCCCCTTGTGGGGAGGAGTTGGAGGTGGGGGTGTAAGCGCCAACCTTTATGGGCCCGGAGCTGACACCCCCATCCCCAGCCCTTCCCCACAAGGGGGAAGGGAGTAGCTCACGCTTGTCACATGGGCCTGCGCCGACGCGCCTCGGCTCTGAGCAATCTACCCTTACCGCAGCGAGCCGCAGAAGCGCTGGATGCGGTGGCAAGCGTCCTCCAGGACCTCGGTCGAGGTCGCGTAGGAGATTCGGAAGTTCGGGCCGAGGCCGAAGGCCGAGCCGTGAACCGCCGCCACGCCCTCGGCCTCGAGGAGCTCGGACACGAAATCCTCGTCCGTTTCCAGCACCTTGCCGGACGGGGCCGTCTTGCCGATGGCTTCCGCGCAGGAGGGATACACGTAGAAGGCGCCCTCGGGGGTCGGGCACTTCAGGTACTTGGTCTGGTTCAGCATCGACACCACGAGGTCGCGGCGCTCCTCGAAGGCTTTCTTGAACTTGGGCAGGTGCTCCTGCGTGCCGTTCAGGGCCTCGACCGCCGCCCATTGGGCGATGGAGGACGCGCCGGATGTCTGCTGGCCTTGCACGAAATCCATGGCCTTGATGAGGTGCTCCGGCCCGGCCGCATAGCCGATCCGCCAGCCCGTCATGGCATAGGACTTCGAGACGCCGTTCATGGTCAGCGTGCGCTCATAGAGGCCGGGCTCGACCTGGGCCGGGGTCACGAACTCGAAATCCCCGTATGTCAGGTGCTCATACATGTCGTCGGTGAGCACCCAGACCTGGGGGTGGCGCATCAGGACGTCCGTGATGGCCTTCATCTCGGCCCGGGTATAGGCCGCACCGGTCGGGTTCGAGGGCGAGTTGAGGATGATCCACTTGGTCTTGGGCGTGATGGCGCGCTCGAGGGGCTCGGGCTGGAGCTTGAAGTTATGCTCCATGGTGCATTCCACGAAGACCGGCGTACCGCCGCACAGGCCCACCATCTCCGGATAGGACACCCAGTAAGGGGCCGGGATGATCACCTCGTCGCCGGGATTCAGGGTCGCCAGGAGGGCGTTGTAGATCACCTGCTTGCCGCCCGTGCCCACGATGGTCTGGGACGGCTTGTAGTCCAGGCCGTTCTCGCGCTTGAACTTGGCCGCGATGGCCTCGCGCAAGGGAACGATGCCCGAGACGGGGGTATACTTGGTCTCGCCCCGGCGGATGGCCGCGATCGCGGCTTCCTTGATATTGTCGGGCGTATCGAAATCCGGCTCACCCACGGACAGGCTGATGACGTCCCGGCCCTGCGCTTTGAGATCGCGCGCTTTCTGCGTGATCACGATCGTCGCAGACGGCTTGATGCGGGAAAGGGCGTCAGACAAAAAGCCCATGGGAATCCTCCAGTCGGGGCGCTAAAAGGTACCGGATCGGCGGGGCCGGACCCTATTCCGCGCTCGGCCATCAAGCAAGCAAAACAGCTTAACTTTTTCGGTTTTCCCGAGGACACGCCCGTGCTTACGCCCCTTTCCGTTACGAGACGCCTCGCGCTCGGCCTCATCGCCGGAGCCGCCCTCCTGTCCACCAGCGCCCCTTTCTCCGATGTCTTGGCCCAGGACTTTCCCAACCGCGTCATCAAGATGGTGGTGCCCTACCCGGCGGGCGGCCCAACCGACGTGATCGCCCGCATCGTGGCGGAGGAGATGGGCAAGGACCTGGGTCAGAACGTCATCGTGGAGAACCTCGCCGGCGCCTCGGGGGCCGTGGGGACTCGCACCGTCGCCCGGTCCGAGCCCGACGGCTACACCATCGTGTTCGGCAACAACCAGACGCACGGCAACAACATGTTCCTGCTGCGCGAGCCGGGCTACGACGCCGTCAAGGACTTCGCGCCGCTCGCGGGCGCGGGCGCCTTCGAGCACGTGTTCGTGGTGAGCAACGCCTTGCCGGTGAAGTCGGTGACGGAACTCGTGGAGCTGGCCAAGAAGGACCCCGGCAAGCTGAATTACGGCTCCACGGGGGTCGGCTCCGGCTCGCACCTGGCCACGGAACTCTTCATGGTCCGCACCGGCACCAAGATGACCCACGTGCCGTTCCGCGGCGCGGCGCCCCTGGTCACGGACCTGATGGCCGGCCGCATCGACGTGTCCAACTCCACCCTTCCCAGCGTGCTGTCCCAGTTCCAGGCCGGCAACATGCGCGCCATCGGGCTGGCGAGCCCCCAGCGCAACCCGCAGGCCCCGGACGTGCCGACCCTGCGCGAGCAGGGCATCACGAACGCGGACGCGGAATCCTGGGCGGCCTTCTTTGCCCCCGCCAATACCCCGAAGCCCGTGCTGGACAAGCTGTCCAAGACCATCATGGCGATCCTGAACAAGCCCGACGTGAAGGAGCGCATCACCAAGCTCGGCTTCACCCTGAACGTCCGCGACCCGGAGACCTTCAAGCCCTATCTGGCCAAGGAGATCGACACCTGGGCGGAGATCATCAGGACGGCCGGGATCAAGCCGGCGGAGTGAGGCGCATTGCTCTGACACCGGAGGGTGAGTGCTTAGCGGCCTCATCCTGAGGGAATTGCGGAGCAATTCGTCTCGAAGGATGTTTCCAGAGAGCACTGGATCCTCCTTCGAGACGCCGCTGGCGCGGCTCCTCAGGATGAGGGTGAGGTGCGAAGCCAAGCGAGAGGACCCTCATGCCAATCCACCAAGGCCGCCTCATCGATCATCTCCATCTCCGCGTGTCCGATCTCGAAGCGAGCCGCAGGTTCTACAAGGCTGTCCTCAACGCTGTCGGGCGGGATTTCACCTCGGAGAGCCCAAAGCACTTTGCCTGTGATGAGCTATGGGTCGATAAGGCGGACGGACCGGTCTCGCGGGTCCACCTCGCCTTCCAAGCACCGGACCGCGAAACCGTAAAATCCTTTCACGCCGCGGCCCTAGCCCATGGGGGCCGGGACAATGGCGGGCCGGGCGAGCGGGACTATCATCCCGGCTATTACGGCGCCTTTGCCCTCGATCCGGACGGCAACAACATCGAAGCCGTCTTTCACGGGCCGTCCCGGCGCTCGGCCCCCTCCGTGACGGTCGAAGCGGAAGGCTGACCCCATCGGCCTTGGCAATTTGGGGGTAGAGGCGATTCGGCGGGCCCTGCGACAGGACGCAACGGGAACATTCCTGTTTTGAACAGGTTTTCCCCAGCAACCGTTAAGGTTAATGGGGCCGGTTCATGAGTACCGTTGGGATCCGCAACCACAATCAAGTCAAGTCGGCGGGGTACCGCCTGGAACCCTTGAGGGAAAACCGGCTCTCGGTTGCCCTCCTGTTCCTGCTGGGCTTTGCCACCGTGTCGGTGATGGCCGGAACCCAGGCGGCCTCGCAGCCAACGCCCGAATCGCCGGTCATTCTGCTCCAGAGATAACGTGGCCTTGATCGGCCCGGCCGTTGACGCGCCGGGCCCGATCACTAGCTCTCCGGGTCGAACGACACGGAGAGATTCGATGACACGCCTCTGCGCCGCCCTGGCGCTGACCCTGGCCCTCGGCGCGAGCGCCGGCGCTTATGCCCAGACTTCACAGCGCGTGCGCACCGAAAAAGCCGAGGTCATCGTCGAGACGGTCGCCAACGGCCTTCAGAACCCCTGGAGCCTCGCCTTCCTGCCCGACGGCCGCATGCTGGTCACCGAAAAGGCGGGCCGCCTGCGGATCGTCGAGGCCGATGGGCGCCTCTCCGAGCCCGTGCGCGGTCTCACGGGCATCGCGGCGCGCGGCCAGGGTGGACTGCTCGACGTGGCGCTCGCCCCCGATTTCGCCCAGAGCCGGCTCGTCTACATGAGCTTTGCGGAGGATCGCGGTGAAGGGCGCGCCGGCACCAGCGTCATGCGTGGGCGCCTGAGCGCCGACGGCTCCACTCTAGAGACTCCGCAGGTCATCTTCCGCCAGGAACCGTCCTATACGGGCGGAAATCATTTCGGATCGCGCCTCGTCTTCGACCGGGACGGAAACCTGTTCGTGACCGTGGGTGACCGGTTCGACCTGCGCGCGCAGGCGCAGAACAAGGAAAACCACATCGGCAAGGTGATCCACATCCGCCCGGACGGCCGCCCGACCCCCAACAACCCTCACCTCAACCAGCCAGGCGCCGCTCCGGAGGTCTGGTCCATCGGGCACCGCAACGTCCAGGCGGCGGCGCTGAACCCCGGCACCGGCGAACTCTGGACCATCGAGCACGGCGCGCGGGGCGGCGACGAGGTGAACATCCCCCGCAAGGGCAAGAACTACGGCTGGCCCGTCATCAGCTACGGTGTCGACTACTCCGGCGCCAAGATCGGCGAAGGGACGTCGAAGCCCGGCATGGAGCAGCCCGTCTTCTACTGGGACCCCTCCATCGCGCCGTCCGGCATGGTCTTCTATACCGGCGACAAGTTCCCAGCCTGGCGCGGCAGCATTCTTACGGGCGCGTTGCGGGGGCAGCTCGTCTCGCGGTTGGAAACCAGCGGCGACCGGATCACGCGGGAGGAGCGCATGCTCCAGAATATCGGCGAACGCATCCGCGACATCCGCCAGGGCCCCGACGGCTACGTCTACCTCGTGACGGATTCGGCTCAAGGTCGGGTACTGCGGGTGCGTCCCGCGACGTAGGATCCCCTGCCCTGTCACCCATTGACCCTCAGCGTGTTTTACGTGTTACGTCATATCCGGAGCCGGACGCATTCGGCTCTGGGGCGTGAGAACCCCTTACAGGGCGGTGCCAGCATCCGCCGCAAAGATGTCTTCCCAGCCTTATGGCCGGGGAGGCACTGTCGCATGTCCAGGGCGAAAGCCTAAAGGTCATCGCGGTCGTCTACAGGCGGCTTCTCAACTTGTATGTTGATTGGAGC
>NZ_JAFEMB010000005.1 GCF_016892705.1 Microvirga pudoricolor | reverse complement strand
CGACAAGGCCCTCGATCACCTCATCGGCGCCAACGAGGATTGGCAGCGCAAGAAGGACATCATCGAAAGCGTGCCGGGCGTCGGCGCCATCACCGCCCGCACGCTGCTCGCTGAGCTGCCCGAGCTGGGACGCCTCTCCGCCAAGCAGATCGCCGCCCTGGTCGGAGTCGCCCCGCTCAACCGCGACTCCGGAAAGCAGCACGGATACCGCGCCATCGGCGGCGGACGCGCCAGCGTGCGCCGCATCCTCTACATGGCCGCCATGGGCGCCGCCACCCGCAACAACGCCCAGCTGAAGGCCTTCTATCAAAAGCTCCGCGCCGCCGGCAAAAAGCCCAAGGTCGCCCTCGTCGCCGTCATGCGAAAGCTCATCGTCATCCTCAACGCCCTCGTCCGAACAAACCAGACTTGGAACCCCAAACACGCTTGACACTCAACACAGTCGCTCCCCGACCACCAGCCCCGCTGGTGGTCGCCTTACATCAGGGGAGTACGCGATGGAGCCCTACAGCGCCTGGGCCGACGCCCTGTCCAAATTCCACACCGCCTCCGAGCCGATTCAGGCGCTCTGCATTGTGGCTTTGGCTGCGACGATCATCGGCGTGACGTGGTGCATGGCGCGGGTTCTGCGTGACGTAGTGCGGGCGTTGGCGGGGCAGGGGGCGGCTTACGTGATCGCGCTGGACGGGCAGGGCCGCTGGGTCGTGCGGCGGGTAGAGGACGGAGATGTGCGGGATTGGCGGCAGTTGCCGGTGGCATCCATGCGTCACGACATGCTGTCGCTCCCGCGCCAAGGATCCTCCATCCATCATGAACCCAACCCTCGTCATGGCCGGGCCTGACCCGGCCATCCACGTCTTACGACGTGGTTCGTGGATACGCGGCTCAAGGCCGCGCATGACGGTTGTGCTTGTCGAAATCCGCTATACTATTGCGATATGCAGAAGGGCGGCTGGGTCTATCTCATGTCCAACAGGCGCAACGGTACGCTCTATCTCGGCGTGACGAGCCACCTCTCCTTACGTGCCTGGCAGCACCGCGAGGGCCGCATCGACGGCTTCACGAAGGAATACGGCCTGAAGCGCCTCGTCTGGTACGAATGGCACGACGACATCCGCACCGCGATCCAGCGCGAGCACACCATGAAGCACTGGAAACGCGCCTGGAAGGTGCACCTGATCCACGCGATGAACCCGGAATGGGACGATCTCTATGAGGTGCTGAACCAGTAGTGTCGTGCGTTGGCGCGCCCACATTGTCGATGCGCCCAATCGCTCGCAGTACCACCAACGCTAACCAGCGTCTCATCTCGTTCGAGCCACATACCCCCACCGTCATGCCCGGCCTTGAGCCGGGCATCCACGTCTTCCGACGTAGCCCGTGGATGGCCGGGTCAAGCCCGGCCATGACGATTAGTTCGCTATCAGTCTTAACGTGTTGCTCATGTATCCAGTTGCCTTAATTGGCAATCGATGGTCCGGAAATCTGCCGGGGCTCAAGAATAGTTCACCTGGCGTCCGAGCAAGCTCAGAGGGGTATTCAACAGAAATCAAATTTTTATCGTGACAGATAACACAGGTGACTAGGGCATTATCGTGGAAGATAAATTGGTATAGCCCAATATCTGGTTTTTCGGTTTGAGCAAATCTATAGGCAAACTGATTCCATACAGACCATTGTCCTTGTCGCAGGGTGCCCTCTTCCTCAATGAGGTAATTTAGGTCGGGCACTTCGCCTTTTATGTACTCGGGTCCAATTCTCACATCCGAGATGACTATACCTGTTCTCGGAACAGCTAAACCTGTTCGCTTATAATGAGCTGCGAGGCCCATTTTCGCACAAAAATTATAGATATAGGTTCTCGTTATTGGACCAATAGCCAGGATATCGAAGTCTCCCGTCCCAAGCTCGCGCTGCAAGAGCATTTTCTTGCGAAGTAGTTTTGGGTCGTGGAAAAACATCTCCGTTAGAACATCAGGATCATTTCTGGAAACGTCCCGGATAACTCTTTCTAATTCGTCGTCATGTGTTCGATTATTGTTGACGAAGGCCTTTGTTCTAAAAAGCATAGTGCAGACAGATTCACTGAGCGAACTGAGTCGATTACAATCTGCGCACGCAGGGAAAACGAAATCGTTCGGTCTAGCTTTGCCTTCGAACATATTGCGAGGAGGCATGTGGTCGATTTCGGTCGTGTCATGGACACCACCGCAGTAACAGCAGCTGGGGTGCTTGCTGGCAAATCTTTTAAATTTTAAGGAACGTTCACCCATTCGAGGACCAGATTGGTTTAGATCTTGCAATTATTGAAACAAATTCCAGTCAGCGATACGGTGAAATCTCCGCAATTCGGACATACATTACCTGAGAGCATTCCTTTGTTAACTTCTTCCCAGCGTCTTTTGGCCAACCAAATCGGGATGTCACACGTAGTAGCCATCTCGCCCGAGTTAAGGAACGCTCTAGCTAGTTCGTCTGGAGCCAGCAAGTAACGTGCATAGGTATGCGCCTGCCACTCAACGCCTTCTTCTTCCATATGCCAGCTGTGAAATTCGTTATTAGGATCGCTGAAGTGCTGAGCGTGACCGCTATGAAGCACAAGATGTCCGAACTCATGCGCGAGTATATATCGCGCGTCTGGATCACCTAACTTTGAGTGCTCCCAAACTTCGTCATCACAAATAAGTTCAGGTTTGCCGCCTGAAACAAATGCGGGCCAATCCTCATGGCCCGCGAGATTTCTTAGGGATACTTTGATTGGGCAGCGAATGATCTTCGGAAGATCGTTGCCGAAGAACTCCACGACATTGAAATTTGGCTCCTGAGCTTTAGGCGATAGCGCCCTATGCTTTGTTGCTAAACGCGCAAGGTCTTCCTCTCGCCAGAAATGGGGAGCTTTGAAGTTTTTACCCATAGCTCCCCAGCCTGAACCTCAACTACAACCCGTCGTGCTGCCGCAAGTATCGCACTTCAAGCACGTCCCGTTCCGCACCAGCGTGAAGTTCGCGCATTCAGGGCACGACTCTCCTACATAGCCCTTCATCTTCGCCTCAGCCCGACGATCCGCGACTGACGGGGCGGGAGCTGAAAACGCCAGCTTCGACATCTCCGCTTCACCGACCTTCGCTTCCGCCTGCACGGCGGGCTCTTCCTTCAGCGCAACCGCGCCCATGGTGAGGCCGCCGGTGCGCGGGGCAGGGGTGCCCATGCCGCCGGGGATGACCATGAGGCGGTCGGCGGCGCCGCGGACGAAGCCCGTGGAGATGTAGGGCGTGGCGGGGGCGGCCTCGGGGGCCTTCGACTGGTTCTCGCCCGACCCGATGGTGGTGGGTCCGAGTTCGGACGGGTCCACATGGGCGAGGTCGTTGCGGCTGAGATACGAGACCGCGAGCTCGCGGAACACGTAGTCGAGGATCGAGGTCGCGCTCTTGATGCGCTCGTTGCCCTGCACGAAGCCCGCCGGCTCGAAGCGCGTGAAGGTAAAGGCCTCCACGTATTCCTCCAGCGGCACGCCGTATTGGAGACCGAGCGAGATCGCGATGGCGAAGTTGTTCATCATCGCCCGGAAGGCCGCGCCTTCCTTGTGCATGTCGATGAAGATCTCGCCGAGACGGCCGTCGTCGTATTCGCCAGTACGCAAGTACACTTTATGGCCACCGACGACGGCCTTCTGGGTGTAGCCCTTCCGGCGGTCGGGCATCTTCTCGCGGTCGCGGATCGCCACCACGCGCTCCACGATCTTCTCGACGATCTTCTCCGAGAGGTTCGCGGCCTTGGCGGCGGCGGGAAGCGCCGTCAGGGTCTCGACCGCGTCCTCCGCATCCTCCTCCTCATCGGCGATGAGAGCGGAGTTCAGCGGCTGCGAGAGCTTGGAGCCGTCGCGGTACAGCGCGTTGGCCTTCAGCGCCAGGCGCCAGGACAGCATGTAGGCGTTCTTGCAATCCTCGACGGTGGCGTCGTTGGGCATGTTGATGGTCTTGGAAATCGCACCCGAGATGAAGGGCTGCGACGCCGCCATCATGCGGATGTGGCTTTCCACCGAGAGATAGCGCTTGCCGATCTTGCCGCAGGGATTGGCGCAATCGAACACCGCGTAGTGCTCGGTCTTGAGGTGCGGCGCACCTTCGAGGGTCATGGCGCCGCAGATGTGGATGTTGGCGGCCTCGATGTCGGCCTTCGAGAAGCCGAGATGCTGCAAGAGGTCGAAGGACGGGTCGTTGAGCTTCTCGGCAGGCACCTTCAGGGCGCCGGTGAGGAAGTCTTCGCCGAGCGTCCAGCGGTTGAACACGAACTTGATGTCGAAGGCGCTCTTCAGGCCCTTCTCCACCGCGTCGATCTTGTCCTGCGTGAAGCCCTTGGCGGCCAGCGTGGATGGGTTGATGGCGGGAGCCTGACCCATGGAGCCGTGGCCGACAGCGTAAGCCTCGATCTCGGCGATCTCGTGCTCACGGTAGCCGAGCGCGCGGAGCGCATCGGGCACGGCCCGGTTGATGATCTTGAAATAGCCGCCGCCCGCGAGCTTCTTGAACTTCACCAGCGCGAAGTCGGGCTCGATGCCGGTGGTGTCGCAATCCATCACGAGGCCGATGGTGCCGGTGGGCGCGATCACCGTGGCCTGCGCGTTACGGTAGCCGTGCTGCTCGCCGAGTTCCAGGGCGCGGTCCCAGGCCTGGCGGGCGTGAGCGATCAGATCCTGATCCGGGCAGGACGCGTGATCCAGCGGAACCGGGTTGTTGCTGAGGCCCTCGTAGCCCTCCGACACGCCATGGGCGGCGCGGCGGTGGTTGCGGATGACGCGCAGCATGTGCTTTGCGTTGGCCTTGTAGTTCGGGAACGCGCCGAGCTCGCCCGCCATCTCGGCGGAGGTCGCGTAGGACACGCCGGTCATGATCGCCGTGAGGGCGCCGCCGAGGGCGCGGCCTTCATCCGAGTCGTAGCCGAGGCCCATGGTCATCAGCAGGCCGCCGATATTGGCGAAGCCGAGGCCGAGCGTGCGGTACTCATAGGAGAGCTGCGCGATTTCCTTGGACGGGAACTGCGCCATCATCACCGAGATTTCGAGAACCATGGTCCAGAGACGGCAGGCATGCTCGTAGGATTCGACGTTGAACTTGTGGTTCTTGCGGTCGAAGAACTGAAGCAGGTTGGCCGAGGCTAGGTTACAGGCCGTGTCGTCCAGGAACATGTATTCCGAGCAGGGGTTCGACGCCCGGATGCGGCCACCGGCGGGGCTGGTGTGCCAATCGTTCATGGTGGTGTTGAAGTGCAGGCCGGGATCGGCGGACGCCCACGCGGCGTGGCCGATCTGCTCCCACAGGTCGCGGGCCTTCAGGGTCTTGGTGACCTTGCCGTCCTTACGGGCCTTCAGGTGCCAGTCGCCGTCCGATTCCACCGCGCGCAGGAAGTCGTCGGTGAGCGAGACCGAGTTGTTGGAGTTCTGGCCGGAGACCGTGAGGTAGGCGTCGGAATCCCAATCGGTGTCGTAGATCGGGAAGTCGATATCCGTGTAGCCTTGGCGCGCGAACTGGATGACGCGCTTGATGTAGTTGTCCGGGATCATCACCCGGCGGGCGAGCTTGATCTCCTTCTTGAGGGCCGGGTTCTTCTCCGGGTCGAAGCAGGCATCCCCCTCGGCCTCGCAGTTCACGCAGGCCTTCATGATGGCCTTGAGGTGCTTGTTGCCGAGCTTGGAGCCGGTCACGAGCGCCGCGACCTTCTGCTCCTCCTTCACCTTCCAGTCGATGTAGGATTCGATATCCGGGTGATCGACGTCCACCACCACCATCTTGGCGGCGCGGCGGGTGGTGCCGCCGGACTTGATGGCGCCGGCCGCGCGGTCACCGATCTTCAGGAAGCTCATGAGGCCCGACGAGCGTCCGCCGCCCGACAGCCGCTCACCCTCGCCACGAAGCCGCGAGAAGTTGGAGCCCGTGCCCGAGCCGTACTTGAACAGGCGCGCCTCGCGAACCCATAGGTCCATGATGCCGCCCTCGTTCACCAGATCATCCTCGACGCCCTGGATGAAGCAGGCATGCGGCTGTGGATGCTCATAAGAAGACTTGGACTTGGTGAGCTTGCCGGTCTTGTAGTCCACGTAATAGTGGCCCTGGCTCGGCCCGTCGATGCCGTAGGCCCAGTGCAGACCCGTGTTGAACCATTGCGGGGAGTTCGGCGCCACCATCTGGTTGGCGAGCATGAAGCGCAGCTCGTCATAGAAGGTCTGGGCGTCGTCTTCCGACGAGAAATAGCCGCCCTTCCAGCCCCAATAGGTCCAGCAGCCCGCGAGACGATCGAACACCTGCTTGGAGGAGATTTCGGAGCCGATCCGCTCATCCTCCGGCAGCTCTGCCAGCGCGGCCTCGTCGGCCACCGAGCGCCACAGCCAGGACGGGACGTCGTTCTCTTCAACCTTCTTCAGGCGGGCCGGGACACCGGCCTTGCGGAAATATTTCTGGGCCAGCACGTCCGACGCGACCTGGCTCCAGGTCTCCGGCACCTCGATATTGTCGAGCTTGAAGACGATCGACCCGTCCGGATTGCGGATCTCGCTCGTGGCGAGCCGGAAGGCGAGGGAGGAGTAGGGCGACTGCCCCGGCTTCGTGTAACGCCGCTCGATCCGCATGGCACTGTTCCTCAAATCGGGGACAAGCATCCCCGGGCCGCGACATCGCCGCAGCCTGACCCACCAGAATTGTTAGACACTCCGGCACCCCTCAACGAGGGATGACCTGACACGCGCAACGACCGAGCGGCGATCACTCCAGACGCCGAAAAACCGCACGGCAGGAGCCTGCCACGTGGCCTGGACGCTCAGCCCTTTGGGGGAGTGGTTCCGGTTCTTCCGAACCGGTCGCCGATCTCTGATCAGCACCCCGCCAAGCTAGTCGTTTTGCGAGCCTCACGTCAAGAACTAGTGTCGAGGGGAGTCGTTCCCGACTATATCTTGTGTTTTGGTGTGAATCCTGTGGATAGTTGGCTCAGCTCCGGCTAAGCCTCGGAGACTCCTTCACGAATCCCAATCCGATATTTTCGGCTTTTTCCGGAACCTATTCCCGGTCGTGGTTAATAGGTGACTAAGCACCCACAAGCGGCGCCTTGTCGGCAAACCCGTTTACCAATCGTTAACCATAGCCGTGCCTATGGGAGAATTTCCCTAAAAGCATTGGAAGTCCCAGAGAATCGCCCGTCCGACCACCAGAATCGGGGCGTGGGGAATCACGGAGCTTCCACTCGATGACAAGGCTGGACTTACAACGCCCACGGGGCCATATTCCGCGCCATCTTAAGACCCCTTATCGGATCCCAACGCGGATTCCCCGGCGGCGGCGATGAAACAGTTCTTTTTGCAGTTCTTCACCTGGTGGAACGGCCAGACCATGGGCACCCGGTTCTACACCTGGCGCAAGGGGCAGTTCGTGGGCCAGGACGAGTTCGGCAATACGTATTACCGCGCCCAAGGGCACGTGATCGATTCCAACGTGGGCTCGGAACGCCGCTGGGTCATTTATAACGGCGTCGCCGACACCTCGAAGGTCCCGCCCGGCTGGCGCGCCTGGCTTTGCCACAACGGCGACGTTCCGCCGAGCGAGGAAACCTACACGCCGCGCGAGTGGGAAAAGCCGCATATCCCGAACATGACCGGCACACCCCTGGCCTACCGCCCGTCCGGCTCGCAGCTCTCAACGGGCCAGCGCCCCGCTGCCACCGGCGACTATGTGCCCTGGACGCCGGGCGAATAGGCCCATCGGCTCTCACGTATGCTCAACCGTTCCACGCCG
The DNA here is from genome assembly GCF_016892705.1 of Microvirga pudoricolor. GTDB lineage: Bacteria > Pseudomonadota > Alphaproteobacteria > Rhizobiales > Beijerinckiaceae > Microvirga > Microvirga pudoricolor. Next base: position 357,032 of record NZ_JAFEMB010000005.1, on the reverse strand, counting down.
CGCGCCTGCATCGTCTGCGGGCGACCCTATGGCGACCCGGCCTTCACCTATCATGCCGGCAAGGCCCAAAGCGGCCCGGCCTATTGGTCGGATGAGGGGCTCTTGTGCACGCCCGCCTGCGTGCTCGAGCATGCCAAGCGCCGGGACGACGAAGGCCGGCCCATGACGGACCCGGCTCCCGATCCATTCGAGGGCCGCTCACGCTAGTCTATGGATCGGATCGGTGGAATGCCTCGACGTTCTCGGCCAAGTGCGCGGCTTTTCCCGTGCCGGTGAGGACGATGCCCGATCCGACCTCCCGTTTCAGGAACCCGAACGCCTCCTGGGCGGCGGCTTCGAACGGTCCCTCGGTCACCAGGGCGCCCATGGCGAAGGGGCGGTTGATCACCGGAACGACGCCCTTCCGGCGACAGAGGGCGACGAGATCGGCCAGTTCAGGATTGGCTCGGTTGAACGGAAACTGCAGGAACCCATAGAGGCCCGTCTCGATGGCAACCCGGCCCGCTTCCATGTCCGTCACGCTCGCCCCGAATCCCGAGACGCCGCGCTCGCGGGCATAGGCGAGAGCTGAAGCTACGTCCGGATGGCCGACCACGTCGCGGGTCCCCTTGTGCACTTGCAGGACATCGATCCGCCCGAGGCGGTCGAAGCTGCGGTCGATGCTCCGCCGCAGCGCATCGCGGGTATGGTTCACGCGGCTCCCGCCCTTAGCCTCATCCCATTCCTCGCCGGCCTTAGTCATGACGAAGGCGGAGGCCGCTTCGGCCTCGGCGCGGCTTCGCAGAAACCGCCCGAGACGCGCCTCGCTCGCCCCATAGGCGGGGGCCGTGTCAAAGATGCGGATGCCCAGCGTCCAGGCCGCCTCCAGGAGCCTCTGGGCGGCCTCATCATCGGGCGGGACGGTTTGGGCGACACCCCAGACCCGTCCCAGAGAGACGAGTCCGAGGCCGAGTCGGAGATCCAGTGCCGGACGGGTCATGACAGGGCCTTAAGGTTTGGGATGGAAATGGGTCTGGAGACGCAGGGGCGCCTCGGAGAAAAGGCCGAAGGCCTGCACGACGTATCCCTGGGGGACCTCGATCCCGCGCGCGACCCCCATACCCTTCAGGACGCCCCCACGCAGGTCCGGATCGGGCTCGCGGTGACTCCCGCCCGTGCCGAGCCGGCACTCCTGACAGCGGATCGGACCGAGAACCTGCGCGCCGTCACCGAGGTGGTTTGACAGGAGGAGGGAGCCTCCGCCCAGCAGCCGCGCGCGGCTGCCGATCGCAATGGACGAGCCTACCCCGGCCTTGACCGTGAACCCGCCTTCCTCGCCGATCTCTGCATCGGACCCAATCGCGATCGCCCCGCCCTCGGCCACGATGCGGGTGCCGGGGTAAAGATGCGTTCCCGAGCGGATGGAAAGGCTGCCGCCGGTCAGGCTTAGAACCGTTCCGGGCCAGATCACCACGCCGGGCGCCAGGTCGATCCCGGCCGAGACAAGTGTGGAATGGGGGTCGGGCACGAGGATTCCCGCCTCGCCGAGAGCGGCGGTCTGCGCCGCGCTCATGAAGCCCAAACTGAGCCGGGCGGCGTCCGATATGGTCTGCATCTGGCTCCCTCATCGCCGTCGTCCCGCGAGGCGCTTTGACGGTTTCCTGCCCAGCTTTCGCACGGACCTGCCCTTTTTAGAACACCGTTCGCATGGTATCGCGTCTGCGCAAGCTGGATGCGGCCGATTGGGCCGCGGCGCATGAGGCGTGGGCGTTCGGGATGAGTTTCGACGGGATGAGCTTTGGACTGAAGCGGGCGACGCTGGCTCTCGCTCTGATGACGCTCGGCGCGGGCGCGGCCCAGGCAGACCGCATCAAGAACCCGACCGCCGTGTTCTCCGGGCTCGATAAGATCACGGGCCGAATCGTCTCCTTCGAGGTGGCCGTGGACGAGACGGTGCAGTTCGGCTCGCTCCAGATGACACCGAAGGTCTGCTACACCAAGCCGCCCAACGAGAACCCCAACACCAGCACCTTCGTGGAAGTGGACGATGCCGGCCTCGACGGGCAGCCCAAACGCGTGTTTTCCGGCTGGATGTTCGCCTCGAGCCCCGGCCTCCACGGCATGGAGCACCCGGTCTACGACATCTGGCTCGTGGACTGCAAAGGCGGCACCCAGGTGATCGCGGAGCCCAAGGAGGTTCCCGAGGAGCCCCCGCCGATCCGCCAGGAGCCCGCCTCCGCCCGACCGGGCTCACCAGGGCAGCCGGGCGACATCATGGCGCCATCCCCCATCCAGCAGCCGCAAGCCGCGCCTCAACCCCAGCCCCAGGTTCAGCCGCAGCGGCCGGCGAGGCGCGTCATCCAGCCCCAGCAGGCGCCGGTGATCAACAACGAGCGCACCAACGACCGCTAGGGCTCCAGGGAACCCGGCAGCTCCGCCAGGGCTTCCGCGCCGGAGACGGTGCGGCCGGTGGGCCAGGTGTACCAGTCCGCCTCCTGGCCCATGGCCGCATGGAGCATTCTCTTGTAGTCGCGCCGGGGGATCTCGATCGCTCCGAACTGCGCCAGATGGGGTGTGACGAACTGGGTATCGAGAAGGCTGAAACCGCCTCGGCGCAAGCGCGCCACGAGATGCACGAGGGCGACCTTCGAGGCGTCCCGCTCCTGGTGGAACATGCTCTCGCCGAAGAACGCCCGCTGAAGCCGCACCCCGTAGAGGCCGCCCACGAGACGATCATCCTTGTAGACCTCGACCGTGTGGCAGTGACCGGCGTCGAAAAGCGCGCCATAAAGGTCACGGATGCGCCGGCTGATCCACGTCTTTTCCCGGTCGAGGCCAGGGGCCGCGCATCCTGCGACGACGCCGTCGAAATCGTGATCCACCCGAACCGTGAAGGCGTCTGACCGCACCGTGCGGGCCAGCCGCTTCGTGATGTGGAAGGTGCCAAGGGGAATGATCCCGCGCTCGCGCGGCTCGACCCAGAACAGGGAGGGATCGTCCGCGTCCTCCGCCATGGGAAAGATCCCGGCCGCATACGCCTTCAGCAGAACCTCGGGAGTGATGTCGATCTGATCGCCACGCATCGCCGTTAAGGTAGCACGACGCCGACGACGCTCAAGACCGCATCCGGCACGGATGCGCGCCGAAACCTCGGATGGAGTCCGGGTATATTGCGGTCAGAGAGGACGCAGAAGCCGCATCCCGAGATCCCGAAGCTCGTCCTTGCTGCGGGAGCCCTTGGCCACCATCGCCCAAAGATCGTGCCGGTCAGGCCGCCGAAAGCCCACGAATCCGGAAAATCCGACGCCATCGCAGGCCCGCCGCAGCGACGCCAGGGTGAAACCGGTGTGGTGAGCCATGTAGAGGTTGCCCTCCCGCATGGCCGGGCGGAAGCCGTAGAGCATGTCGAGGGGCGCGACGGGCCCGCGAGGGCTCTCGTAGAGCGGCAGGTCGATATCGCCCGTCGCAAGCCTCTCGCCGATGGATTGCAGATCCGGGCAGGTGATGACGGCGATCCCGTCGTTCTTGAGCACCCGGTGGAAGGCGGCGAGCGCCTGTGGCACCTCGTGCGGATACAGGTGTTCGATGTTATGGGCCGAATAGACCGCATCGAAGCTGCCCGGTACCACGTGAGCGAGTTCGGGCAGTTTGTCGACGATGTCCGGAGCCACGCTCTCGTCGATGTCGAGGGTCACTTCCTCCCATTGAGGGGACGCGAAGGCCTCGACGGTCCGATCTTTGCGTTTCGGACCGCAGCCGACATGGAGAAAGCGCGGCATGGATCAGGCCTCTTCGCCCAATCCGCCGGTCTTCAGGAAATTTTCCAGCCAGTGGATGTCGTACTGGCCGTTCTGAATGTCCGGGTTACGCACCAGGGTGCGGAAGAGCGGCAGGGTCGTGTCGATGCCGTCCACCACGAACTCGTCGAGCGCCCGGCGCAGGCGCATGAGGCACTCGTTGCGGGTGCGGCCATGGACGATGAGCTTGCCCACCAGCGAATCGTAATGCGGCGGGATCCGGTAGCCCTGGTAGGCCGCCGAATCCACGCGGACGCCGAGGCCGCCGGGCGGGTGGAAATAGCTGATCGTGCCGGGGGAGGGGCGGAACGTGGAGGGATGCTCCGCGTTCACGCGGCATTCGATGGCGTGGCCTTCGATCTTGATGTCGCTCTGCTTCACGGAGAGGGGGGCGCCGGCCGCGAGGCGGATCTGCTCGTTCACGAGGTCGATGCCCGTGATCATCTCGGTGACGGGATGCTCCACCTGGATGCGGGTGTTCATCTCGATGAAGTAGAACTCGCCATCCTCGTAGAGGAACTCGATGGTGCCGGCGCCGAGGTATTTGAGCTCCTGCATCGCCTTGGCGACGATGCCGCCGATGCGCTCGCGCATCTCCAGGTTCAGGGCGGGCGAGGGGCCTTCTTCCCAGACCTTCTGGTGGCGGCGCTGGAGCGAGCAATCGCGCTCGCCCAGGTGCACGGCGTTGCCGCGCCCATCGCCCAGGACCTGGATCTCGATATGGCGCGGCTTCTCGAGGTACTTCTCGATATAGACCGCATCATCCCCGAAGGCGGCCTTGGCCTCGGTCTTGGCGCTGGCGAGGGCGTACAGGAGGTCGTCCTCGTTGCGCGCCACCTTCATGCCGCGTCCGCCGCCGCCCGCCGCCGCCTTGATGATGACCGGGTATCCGATCGTCTTGGCGACCTGCCTGGCCTCGTCCTCGTCGGTAATGCCGCCCTCGGACCCCGGCACGCAGGGGATGCCGAGACGTTTGGCGGTGCGCTTGGCTTCGATCTTGTCGCCCATGATGCGGATATGCTCCGCCTTGGGGCCGATGAACGTGATGCGATGGTCCTCGAGAACCTCCGCGAAACGGGCGTTCTCGGACAGGAAGCCGTAGCCCGGATGGATGGCGTCGGCGCCTGTGATCTCGCAGGCCGCGATGAGGGCCGGAACGTTCAGGTAGCTGTCACGGGCGGCCGGAGGGCCGATGCAGACGCTCTCGTCGGCGAGACGCACGTGCATGGCGTCCGCGTCGGCGGTGGAGTGGACCGCCACGGTGGCGATGCCGAGCTCCTTCGCGGCGCGCAGGATTCGCAGGGCGATCTCCCCGCGATTGGCGATCAGGATTTTGTCGAACATCGGGCTCACTCGATGATGATCAGCGGCTCGCCGTATTCGACGGGCGTGCCGTCCTCGACGAAGATGGCCGTCACTGTGCCGGCGCGGGGGGCAACGATCTCGTTGAAGGTCTTCATGGCTTCCACCAGCAGCACCTTGTCGCCGACCGCGACCTTGGAGCCGATCTCCACGAAGGCCTTCGCCTCCGGGGAAGGCTTCCGGTAGGCGGTGCCCACCATGGGCGAGAGCACCGCGCCCGGATGGGCGGCCGGCTTGACCGTCGGCGCGGCCTCGGCCACCGGCGGCGGTGCCATGACGGCGCCCGGCGCGGCAGCGACGGACGGCATCGAGACCGGAACCGTCACGGCCGTGACCGTGCGCGCCACGCGGATGCGAAGGTCGCCCTTCTCCACCTCGATCTCGGTCAGATCCGTATCGGCGATCAGGTTCGCCAATTCACGCACGAGATCCGGGTCGAAAGGGTTGTCCTTGGGCATGGGGTTATCTCTTGGGCTTGAGAAATCGGGAACGGCGCCTTCCGGGGCCTGCCATGACCCAGGCCGCCATACCTCGCGCGGGAGCCGACCCATCCCGGCTCGCAGGGGTGCGGCCGTGGGTCCAGGCATCTCGACGACCGGGCAGGGTCGGGGTGGGTCCGTGACGGACAAGCGTGGCGATCATCGCAGCAAAAAGGCGCTCCGGTGCCTCCCTCGCGGAGGCGGAAGCGCCCTCTTAGCCAAAAGGCGGGCCCGGGGAAAGGGGAAGCGCCTGATTTCCAGAGGCTTCCTCCAAAGGCTTTCCGTGGAGGCGTCCGGGCGAATCGGCGATGCCCTTGGGGCAATTGCGGCGGGTCAGCAGGTGGCCTTGCCGCACTGGCGGACGCTGGCCACGACGCCCTTGAGCGGCTCAAGGCCCACGGCGCCGGGGATGACCTCGTCGCCGATGATGAAGGCAGGCGTACCCGTGAGGCCGAGCTTGTCGCCCAGGGCCGCGTTCTCCTGCAGGGCGTCGCGCACGTCCGCGCCGGAGACGTCCTTCTGGAGCTTGGCGACGTCGAGACCCATGTCCTTGGCGACCGCCATGGCCCGCTCGCCGTTCACCCGGCCCTTGCTGTCCATCAGCTTCACGTGGAAGTCGAGAAGCTTGTCGCCCTGGAGTTGGTTGCGGGCCGCCAGCGCGACCCGGCTCGCCTCGACGGAATCCGGCCCGAGGACCGGAAAATCCTTCAACACCACCCGCAGCTTGGGATCGGACTTGACGAGGGTTCGGACGTCGGCCAGCGCCCGCTTGCAGTAGCCGCAATTGTAGTCGAAGAACTCGACGAGAGTGACGTCGCCCGATGGGTTGCCCACCACGTAGGAATGGGGCGCGTTGAGAACCGCCTCACGGGTCTCCTTGAGGGCGCCCGCCTGGGCTACCCGTTGGGCATCGGCCTGCCGCTTCTCGAGTTCGCCGATCACCTCCTGGAGAACCTCGGGGTTCTTCATGAGATAGTCCCGGACGATCTCGCCAATGGCCTGGCGCTGCCCTTCGTTGAAGGCCGGGGTCTGGGCCGAGGCCGCAGAACCGAGAGCCAGGGCACCTATGACGGTGCCGGCGGCGGCGGCGATCCGCCAGGATTTCAGGAGAGAGAAGCGCATCGTCGGTCCTTTGACGGGCTCCGGGCGGTTCCGAAGCGATAGGGTTGTCGCATGGGTTAGCGGGTCGGGCAGTCAGGCGTCAATTCACGGCTTTGTCGAGCCGATCCCGAAGCCTTGCCGGTTGAGGCCGGCGGCGCCAGAGGGTACGAGGCTCCCCATGACCAAAAACGCCGCCATCTTCTCGACCCCCCGCATCGCCCACAGAATGGACCGGGTCTCGTCCTTTCTGGCCATGGATGTTTTGAGCGCCGCTGCGGCGAAAGAAAGGCGCGGCGACAGCGTCATCCATATGGAGGTGGGCCAGCCCTCGGCCCCCGCACCCCGGGCCGCGAGGGAAGCCGCGAAGGCCGCGCTGGAGGCGGGGCGCATCGGCTACACCGAGGCCTTGGGCATCGCCCCCCTACGGGAGCGGATCGCCCGACACTACCGGGAGGCCTACGGGGTCGACGTCGCACCGGAACGGGTGATCGTCACCACGGGCTCGTCCGCCGGCTTCGTGCTGGCCTTCCTGAGCCTTTTCGACGCGGGCCAGCGGGTAGCCATCACGGCGCCGGGCTATCCGGCCTACCGGAACATCCTGGAGGCTCTGGGCATCGAGCCGGCGACCATTCCCCTGAGCAAGGCCGATGGCTGGATCATGACCGCGAGCGCGATCGAGAAGGCCTACGCGGACAAGCCCTTTCACGGCGTGCTCGCGATGAGCCCGGCCAATCCGTCCGGAACCATGATCGGCCGCGACGCCCTGGGCGCCCTGGGCGCGGCCTGCCGCCGCATGGGCCTCTGGTTCGTGTCGGACGAGATCTATCACGGCTTGACCTATGCGGCTCCGGCCACCACGGCTCTGGAAACCGATGACGACGCGGTCGTCATTAACTCATTCTCGAAATATTATTGCATGACCGGCTGGCGCATCGGCTGGATCGTGGTGCCCGAACGGCTCGTGCGCCCGGTGGAGCGGCTGGCCCAGAACCTCTACATCTCCCCGCCCTATCTGTCGCAGGTGGCAGCGCTCGCCGCTTTCGACGCGGTCGACGAGCTGGAAGAGGTGAGGGCCGGCTATGCGCGCAATCGCGAGCTCCTGCTGAACGAGCTGCCGCGCATCGGCCTGTCGGAGATGCACCCTGTCGACGGCGCTTTCTACATCTATGCGGACGTGGCCCGATACACGAACGATTCCATCGCGTTCAGCAAGCGGATGCTGGATGAGACCGGAATCGCCGCGACGCCGGGGCTCGACTTCGATCCCATCGAGGGCTCGCATTACCTGCGCCTGTCTTTCGCCGGTTCCGAGAACGATTGCCGCGAGACGGTGGCACGCCTCGGGGCCTGGCTGAAATAGGCTCGGAGCAGGGCGGAGACGGACGCTTTCCGGCGATCCGCAGAATGAAGCGCTGCGCTCACCCCGAGGGGCAAGAGTGTCAAGTCGCGGCGCGGCGGTCAGATCCTCGACCGAGCACCTGTGGCCGCCATGGTCGTCCATCTCGGTCGGCTGCCTCCAGAGGATTGGTCTGAGCGGGCACGAGTCGGGGTGACGCCGATAAGGCCTTTCGATCGCCCCGTCCAGCGGATGCGAAAACGCCCCGGTTCGTCGAACCGGGGCGTCTTGAAATCACTCGCCGCCGAGAACCTGCTTGGCCCGCGACCACCAGCCGGCCCGCTTGGGGCGGCTCGGGTCGGGTGGGGTCAGGACCACGGCCACGGGCTCCGGCTCCGGTTCCGCCGGCTGCGGCCGTTCGGCGTCGGGACCCGCCCCGATGGGCTCGACGGGAGCGACGGTCACGATGCTTTCGGGACCGGCGGCCGGGACCGGATGGCTCTCCGTCACGGCCGGAGCGCTCTGGACTTCGGGCTCGCCCGCCGCTTCCGGAGCGGCCGACGCGACTTCGCCTGCCTCGCTGTTCCCGGTGCCCTCGACAGGCGCCTCAGCTGCCTCTTCGGCCGATCCCTCGGCCATGAACTCGCCGTTCTCGTCGCGGCTGCGACCGCGGCCACCCCGGCGGCCGCGCCGGCGCCGGCGTCCGTTGCGCTCTTCGCTGCCGTTGGCCTCGGCGACCTCGCCGTCGGCAGAACCCCCGTCCTGGGCCTCGGCCGTTTCCTGCGCGGTATCCCGGGCCTCGGCGGTCTCGTCAGCCTCGGAGCCCTCCTCCTCGTCGGATTCGTCACCGGCCGAACCGTCCTGGTCGGAGTCGGCCGAACCAGCCTCCCGCTCCCGACCGCGACGGCGACGACGGCGGCGGCGGCGGCGGCCATTGCCGTCCTCCTCACCCCGCTCCTCGTCGGATCGGGCTTCGGACTCGGCGGCCTCCTCCTCGTCCTCCAGCGGCAAATCCTCGTCCTCAGGCTCGTCCATCGGCGCTATGGCGTCAATCTGGATCCCGGTGGCGGGGGCCTTATGCTCGATCCGCAGGGCAGGCTCACCGCGCTCGACGGTGTAGTTCGTGGTGCCCACCAGCGTTTCGTCGGCGATGATCGAGATCGCCACGCCGAAGCGGGTCTCCAGCTCGCGCAGGTGAATGCGCTTCTGGTTGAGGATGTAGAAGGCGGCCTCCATCCGGGTGCGGACGACGAGGTTGAAGCCCGAATTCTTGATCAGGGTCTCCTCGATGGAGCGCAGCACGTGCAGCGCCACCGACGAGGTCGCGCGGACGAAGCCGGTGCCGGCGCAGTGCGGGCAGACCACGGAGGAGGATTCCAGCACGCCGGTCCGGATGCGCTGGCGCGACATCTCGAGCAGCCCGAAGGGCGAGATCCGGCCCACCTGGATGCGGGCGCGGTCGTTCTTCAAGCACTCGTTGAGCTTCTTCTCGACCGCGCGGTTGTTCCGCTTCTCCTCCATGTCGATGAAGTCGATGACCACGAGGCCCGCGAGATCGCGCAGGCGGAGCTGCCGGGCGATTTCCTCGGCGGCTTCGAGGTTGGTGCGGAGCGCCGTGTCCTCGATATTGTGCTCGCGGGTCGAACGGCCCGAGTTCACGTCGATGGAAACCAGGGCCTCGGTCGGGTTGATGACGAGGTAGCCGCCCGATTTCAGGGTCACGTGGTTGGAGAACATGGCGTCGAGCTGGGCCTCGATGCCGTATTTGGCGAAGAGGGGCTGCGGCTCGCGGTAGGGCTGGACGATCTTGGCATGGCTCGGCATGAGCATGCGCATGAAGTCCTTGGCCTCGCGGTAGCCATCTTCTCCGGACACGAGAATGTCGTCGATGTCCTTGTTGTACAGGTCGCGGATCGCCCGCTTGATGAGGGAGCCCTCCTCGTAGACGAGGGCGGGGGCGGCCGAGTTGAGGGTCAGCTCGCGCACGCTCTCCCACAGGCGCATCAGGTACTCGTAGTCGCGCTTGATCTCAGGCTTGGTGCGGGAGGCGCCGGCCGTGCGCAGGATGATTCCCATGCCGTCCGGAACCTCGAGCTCCTGGGCGATCTCCTTCAGGCGCTTGCGATCGGCCGCGTTGGTGATCTTGCGGGAGATGCCGCCGCCCCGGCCCGTATTGGGCATGAGCACCGAATAGCGGCCCGCGAGCGACAGGTAGGTCGTGAGAGCCGCGCCCTTGTTGCCGCGCTCCTCCTTGACCACCTGCACCAGCAGGATCTGCCGGCGCTTGATCACTTCCTGGATCTTGTACTGCTTGCGGTGCTGGCGGGCACGTCGCGGCATGTCCTCGATGGCGTCGTCGCCGCCGAGCTGCTCGACGATCTCGTGCTCCTCGGGCTGGTCCTCGTCGCCCTCGTCCTCGTCGTGATCCGCCTCGACGTCGTCACCGGCCGGGGCCTCCGTCTCGGCTCCAGCCTCGACGACGGCGGCGTCGACCTGCGTGTCCGTGACCGCGACCTGCGTGTCCATGACCTGGACGCCAGCCTCGTCCGCCGAGGCCTCATCGACGGCCTCGGCCGGAGCCGGCGTCTGGTGGTCCTCGCCCAAGGAGACGTCCGGCACGATCAGGGCCGAGCCTTCCTCGCTGGTTTCGCCGCCATCCTGGGCCGGCGGGGAATCCTCGCTCTCGGGCTCGGCCGCCGGGGACGTCACGGTCTCGTCGGGAGCGGCCTGCTTGGGGGCGGAGCGGCGGCGGCGGTTTCGGCGGCGCTCCTCCTCCTGCTCTTCCTCGCGCTGGGCCTCGGCCTCGGCTTCGAGGAGGGCCTGCCGGTCGGCGACCGGGATCTGGTAATAATCGGGGTGGATCTCGCTGAAGGCCAGGAATCCATGGCGGTTGCCGCCATATTCCACGAAGGCCGCCTGAAGGGACGGCTCGACCCGGGTCACCTTCGCCAGATAGATGTTGCCACGGAGCTGCTTGCGGCTAGCCGACTCGAAGTCGAATTCCTCGACCTTCTGACCACGCACCACCACGACCCGGGTCTCCTCCGGGTGGGAGGTATCGATAAGCATCTTGTTTGCCATGTTGAACTCTCGACATGGCGATCGAGGGCAAGACCTGTTGCAGGAACCGCTTGAAGGGCGGGAGGCCGCGCCGGATGAGCCGACGGGCTGAAAATGCTAGGGGGATGCTGTCGATCGCCATCATGCGCCGCGATGGGGCGCATTCTGGGTTGAACTGGGCCGACGCCATGCCGATTGAAGCGGAACATGGGCGGACGCGAAACCGATCGCGCGCATCGATGGATGCCACTGAGGCAGTCATGACTGACTGAGCCTGTGCAACCATTCGACGACGGCCCTTTCGAAAACGATGGGGCAGCCTGGGCTGACCATCGGCAAAAAACGGCGTAAAATCCGCCAAATGAGCCAGTCCATGAGCCTGTTGAGCGTGGCAGGGGCTCGATGAAGGATCGATCAACACAACCGTATCCAGCGAGCCCCGCCAGATTCGGCCATGCCGGACGGGATCATGATCATTACAGATTGATTGTGCCGTTTGGCAAGATGTCTGGGACGATGTGACTAGGATGCAACAGTGCTGCAATTAACGGTGCCTGCGGCTTGAGGCTTCATTAACCAAGCGCGGCCTATGGACTACGAGGGGGCTCCTGAACAGCGGCGGACAGGATGCTATCGAGGTCGATCAGACAATTCGCAGGGGTTTGGCTCGCGGCGGCGCTCGCCTGGGGCGGTCCGGCCATGGCCGCGAGCGAGGGGGTGCCCGCCGGGCAGGCGCCCGTCGCCGAGCCGGCGCCCGCCATCGGGGCAGCGCCTACCATCGCGGCGGCGGTCGCGGTCGAGTCCGAGGGCGCCAGGACCCGGCTCAAGATTACCCTGTCCAAGCCCGTGACGGCCAAAACCCACCTCATGGAGCGGCCCGACCGCATCATCGTCGACCTGCCGGAGGTGACGTTTCACCTTCCCGCCGATACGGGCCGCAAGCGCGAGGGCGCCATCGCGTCGTTCCGCTACGGGCTCTTCGCTCCCGGCCAGTCGAGAATGGTCATCGATCTGGCCCAGACGGCCCTCGTGTCGGGCGTCAAGGTGGACACCATCGCGGGGGACGGCACCGCCGTGATGACCATCGAGCTGACCCGGACGGAGCGGGACGATTTCCGCAAGGCGGCCGCCGAGAGCGCGACGAGGTCCCAGGCCAAGGGCCCAGCGGCTGCGCCGGGCGGTCTGGACGGGGACAGCCGTCCCCTGATCGTTCTCGACCCCGGCCACGGCGGCGTCGATCCGGGAGCGGCGTCTCTTGCGGGCACCTTCGAGAAGGAGATCGTGCTGACCTTTGCGCAGCTTCTCAAGAAAAGGCTCGAAGCCTCTGGCCGATATCGCGTTCTTCTCACCCGCGATCAGGATGTGTTCCTGTCCCTGGAGGAGCGGGTGAAGTTCGCGCAGGGCCGCAAGGCGGATCTCTTCATGTCGATCCACGCGGATTCCATCTCCGGCGGCCAGGAGGTGCGCGGCATGACGGTGTACACCCGCGCCGAGCGCGCATCGGACGCGGATTCGGCCCGCCTCGCGGAGCGCGAGAACAAGGCCGACGCCGTGGCGGGCATCGACGCCACGGAAGCGCCCGACGAAATCTTCGACATCCTGCAGGACCTGACCCTGCGCGAGACCCGCGCCTTCTCCCATGGAATCGCGGGAGGCCTTGTCGATCAGCTCGAATCCGTCGCCCGGCTGAACAAGAACGCCCGCCGCGAGGCCCGGTTCTGGGTGCTGCGGGCCCACGACGTGCCGTCGGTTCTCCTGGAGCTCGGCTACCTGTCGAGTCGGAAGGATTACGACCTTCTGGTCTCGGAGGAGTGGCGCAACAAGGCCACCCAGGCAATTACGGTGGCGATCGACCGATTTTTCGCCAGGCGCCTGGCCAAGCAGGGACCTGCCGCAGTTTTACCATAGATAGAGTGTGGATACCGGTGGCGGATGGGCGATTCCTCGGCTAACAGATCCGGCTTGCGGGCCGGGCCGTTCGGGCGGAGGGATCGCTTCAAAGACCAGCGAGAAGGAGCGCCCGAGAGGCGCCGATAACGGAACCCAACGGATGCGCTTCGTCCTACGATTTTTCGGCTTCCTGTTCAGCATCGGGGCGATCTTCTTCCTGATCGGTGCCGCCGTGATCGCCTTCGGATTCTGGACCTATTCCAAGGACCTGCCGGACCACGCCCAGCTTGCGACCTACGAGCCGCCGGTGATGACGCGCGTCCACGCCACGGACGGCAGCCTGATGGCCGAATACGCCCGCGAGCGGCGCCTCTACATCCCGATCCAGGCGACGCCCAAGCTCCTCATCGAGGCGTTCCTGTCCGCCGAGGACAAGAATTTCTATCGCCATCCGGGTATCGACCCGGAGGGCATCGTGCGTGCGATCCTCGTCAATGCCCGCTCCGGCGGCCGCCGGGAGCAGGGCGCCTCGACCATCACCCAGCAGGTGGCCAAGAACTTCCTGCTGACGAACGAGCGCAGCTACGAGCGCAAGATCCGCGAGGCCCTGCTGTCCCTGCGCATCGAGGCGACCTTCCCCAAGGACAAGATCCTCGAGCTCTACCTGAACGAGATCTATCTGGGCCTGGGCAATTACGGCGTCGCCGCGGCGGCCCTGAACTATTTCGGCAAGTCGGTGCACGAGCTGGACATCGCCGAGGTGGCCTATCTGGCGGCCCTGCCGAAGGCTCCGAACAACTACCATCCGTTCCGCCAGCGCCAAGCCGCCCTCGATCGCCGGAACTGGGTGATCGACCGCATGGTCGACAACGGCTACGTCACGGCCGAGCAAGCCGCCGCCGCCAAGAAGGAAGGCCTCAACGTCAACCCGCGCGTAGTCTCGCCCAACAGCATCGCGTCGGGCTATTTCGCCGAGGGCGTGCGCCGCGAAATCGCGGAGCGCTACGGCGAGGAGACCCTCTACGAGGGCGGCCTTTCCATCCGCGCCACCCTCGACCCCAAGATGCAGGCCATGGCCCGCAAGGCCCTGGTGGACGGTCTCGTGCGCTACGACGAGGCCCGCGGCTGGCGCGGGGCGCAGAGCAAGATCGAGCTTGCGGGCCGCGAATGGGGCCTCGCCCTGGCCGAGGTGCCGGTGCTGGGCGACATCCAGCCCTGGCGCATGGCGGTGGTTCTCGAGGTATCCGGCGGGCGCGCCCGCATCGGCCTCCAGCCCCGGCGCGACTCGTCCGGCCAGGTCGCCCGCGAGCGTCAGCTCGGCCAGATCACCGCCGACGGCGTGAAGTGGACCCGCCGGACCGTGGACAAGGTCGTGAATTCCGGTGACGTGGTCTACGTGGAGCCGATCGAGGGCAAACCGGACCAGTTCCGCCTGCGCCAGGTGCCCGAGATTTCCGGGGCCATCGTGGCCATGGATCCCTATACGGGCCGCGTTCACGCCATGGTGGGAGGATTCTCCTTCGACCAGAGCGAGTTCAACCGCGCCACCCAGGCGATGCGCCAGCCCGGCTCGGCCTTCAAGCCCCTGGTCTACGCCACGGCCCTGGACAACGGCTACACGCCCTCGACCCTGATCCTGGACGATCCCATCACCATCAGCATGGGCCCGGGCCAGGAAGCCTGGACACCCCAAAACTTCGAGAATGGCGGCGGGGGCGCCCACACCCTGCGCTACGGCGTCGAGAAATCGAAGAACATCATGACCGTGCGGCTCGCCCGCGACATCGGCATGCCGGTGGTGGCCGAGTACGCCCGCCGCTTCGGCATCTATGACGACATGCTGCCGCTGCTGTCCATGTCCCTGGGCGCGGGCGAATCCACCGTCATGCGCGTGACAGCGTCCTATTCGATGTTCGTGAACGGCGGGCGCCGTATCAAGCCGACCCTGATCGACCGCATCCAGGACCGGTCCGGCAAGACGATCTACCGGCACGACGACCGTCAGTGCGGCGGATGCGACGTGGCCAGCTTCGACGGCGGCGCGGCGCCCAAGCTCGTGGATAATCGCGAGCAGGTGATCGATCCGCTCACGGCCTACCAGATGACGTCAATCCTGGAAGGCGTGGTCCAGCGCGGCACGGGCCAGTCCCTGAAGGCCGTGGGCAAGCCGCTCGCGGGCAAGACCGGCACCACCAACGACGCGAAGGATGTGTGGTTCGTGGGCTTCTCGCCGGACCTCGCCGTAGGCGTCTATCTCGGCTACGACAAGCCCCGCTCCCTTGGCGCCTCGGCCCAGGCCGCCCACTATGCCGCCCCGGTCTTCCGCGACTTCATGACCATGGCGCTGAAGGACAAGCCTGCCACCCCGTTCCGCGTGCCTGCCGGCATCAAGCTCGTGCGCGTCAACGCCGGGACGGGCACCCGCGCAGGCGGTGGCGAGGGCGGCGGTGTGATCGTGGAGGCCTTCAAGCCCGGCACGGCCCCGCCGGACGCCTACGCGCCGCCGAGCGAGCCGGCACCCGCAGAGGTCGGATACGCGGCTCCGGGAGGCCCTGGCGTCGGCCCGGGCACGGGCGGATTGTACTAGGATTCCCGACGTCCCATCTGACGCCATGCATGCGGAATCGGGCCCTGGCGGGGCCCGGCTTCTTTACAGCGGCCGCGCCTCTGCGTAAGAGGCGCCTCACCCCTTCCCGGACCATCAACCTGAAAAGCAGACGATGCGCGCCGAAATCGAACACCTCGTAGATGAGACCAAGCAGTCAGTCGGGCTGCTGAGGAGGCATCTTTGACTGGGATACGGCCCAGCGACGCCTCGCGGAACTGAACGCGCAGGCGGAAGATCCCGACCTCTGGAACGACGCCGAGACCGCCCAGAAGGTCATGCGCGAGCGCACGAGCCTCGAAGACCAGATCAACGCCATCAAGCGCCTCGAGCAGGAGCTCGAGGACGCCATCACGCTCATCGAACTGGGCGAGATGGAAGAGGACGAGGGCACGGTCAAGGAGGGTGAGGAAGCGATCCGCGCCCTTCAGGACGAGGCAGCCCGCCGTCAGGTCGAGACGCTTCTGTCCGGCGAGGCGGATGGCAACGATACCTATGTGGAAGTGCATTCCGGCGCCGGCGGCACCGAGAGCCAGGACTGGGCCAATATGCTCCAGCGCATGTACGCCCGCTGGGGCGAGCGCCGGAAATACAAGGTCGAACTCCTCGAGATCACCGACGGCGACGAGGCCGGCATCAAGAGCGCCACGCTCCTGATCAAGGGCCACAACGCCTATGGCTGGCTCAAGACCGAGTCGGGCGTGCACCGCCTCGTGCGCATCTCACCCTACGATTCGAACGCTCGCCGCCATACGAGCTTCGCGTCGGTGTGGGTGTACCCGGTGGTGGACGACCGCATCAACATCGAGGTCAAGGAATCGGATTGCCGGATCGATACCTTCCGGTCCTCCGGGGCGGGCGGCCAGCACGTGAACACCACGGACTCGGCGGTGCGCATCACCCACATTCCGAGCGGCATCGTCGTCGCCTGCCAGCAGGAGCGCTCCCAGCACAAGAATCGGGCCACCGCCTGGAACATGCTGCGCGCCCGCCTGTACGAGGCCGAGCTGAAGAAGCGCGAGGAAAAGGCCAACGCGGAGGCCGCCGCCAAGACCGATATCGGCTGGGGCCACCAGATCCGTTCCTACGTGCTCCAGCCCTACCAGCTCGTGAAGGACCTCCGCACGGGCCACCAATCCACGAGCCCGCAGGACGTGCTCGACGGCGACATCGACCCGTTCGTGGAAGCGTCCCTGGCGCATCGGGTCTATGGCGGTGCCGACGCGGTCGAGGATATCGATTAGGTTCGAGCGGCGCCTGTCTCAGACAGGCAGGGCTGTTGGAATCGCGTTGCGGTCGGTCCCATGGCCATTTTCCATGGCAGGTTTTCCGCCGTCGGAACGAGCCGCATCGGTCTCGGGTCGGCTCGCGCATTGCTCACGCCGCCCGGAGCGCTGCCCGAACATCCGGGAGCACGGTGTTGAAGGTACTGCAACCAGCGGCTTGAGGGGCGAGCTTCGGCATCGTCGTCTTCAAAGCCCCCGCGCCGCCTCCAGCACCTCCCGCGCATGGGCGTCGACCTTTACCTTGTTCCAGACCCGGGCGACCTTTCCGTCCCGGTCGATCAGGACGGTCGTCCTCTCGACGCCCATGTACTTGCGGCCCCACATGCTCTTCTGGACCCAGACACCATAGGCCTCCAGCATCGTCTTGGCCTCGTCCGAGGCGAGGTCGAAGGCGAGGCCGTACTTCGCCCGGAACTTGTCGTGGCTCTTCAGGCTGTCGGGCGAGACGCCGATCACGACCGCGCCGGCGGCCGCGAACTCGGCGCCCAAAGCTTGAAAATCCTTGGCTTCCAAGGTGCAGCCGCTGGTGTCGTCCTTGGGGTAGAAATACAGGACGACCGTCCGGCCCTTGAGGGTGTCGAGGCTGATTTCGCCTCCTCCGGTGGAGGGGAGCGAGAAGGCGGGGGCGGGGCTTCCGAGGGTCAGACTCATGGGGCGCCTTCCTTTCGGCGGAATTGCGTGGTTGGGGAACAAGTGCCGCAGGCTGGCCGAGAGGGTCGCGGGAGCCGTCGCGGCGGGTTATGGTCCCGCCGTCTTGATTCCCTCTCTTCTTCCCTTTTGCAAGAACCGGATCGCTCGACCCCGCGAATGAAGCCATCTCTCATCAAAAGGCCGCGTCGGGCGGGGGGCAGGAAAAGCGCGGCGCATCGTGTTCTTCGGGGTGCATTCTACGCGACCCTTGGTCTCGTGACGGCGTTCGTGATCGCGGGCGGGGTGCTGTACCTGCGCCTCTCCGCCGGCCCGGTCAGCTTCGGGCGACTGCCGGAGAGGATCTCGGACGCCCTGGCAGCGCGGATCGGGCCGGGCTGGGACGTGACGCTGCGGGATACGGCCCTCGAACTCCAGGACGGATACCCGGCCCTCAGGGCCAACGGCCTCGATATCCGGGACCCCAACGGAACCCTCGTGGTCCGGGCGCCTTACGCCATCGTGAGCGTCGACGGCTGGTCGCTCCTGACCGCGAGCCTTCAGCCTCGCTCCATCGAGCTGCGCGACCTCCAGATCCGAGCGATGGTGGCCAAGGACGGGTCCCTGACCTTCGTGTCCGAACCCTCCGCCGAGGCCGTTAAGGATCAGGCGCCCACGCCGGACCAGGCGCCCACGCCTGTCACTGTTGCGCCGGAGCTTGCCGCCCAGGCGGGCTCGCCCGTGTCGCGGATCGTCGGCTCCCTGTTCGAACTCGTGGTCGGTCGCTCGGGCGTCCTGACGTCCCTCGACAGCGCCCGGCTCACCAATGCCCGCCTGAGCCTGTTCGGTTCGGACCAACGGGAGAGGGCCACCTTCCGGCGCGTGGACGCCACTTTCACACGGGACGGGGAGGGCCACCATTTCGACGCCAGGCTCGACGGGCAGCAGGGTCCGTGGCAGCTGAGCGGCGATGCCTCCGGCACGACGCGGACAGGCTATCGCGCCACCCTCGTGGCCACCGATGCTCCCGTGCAGGACGTGTTCCTTCTGGCGGGCCTGTCGGCCGTTCCGGCGACGACGGACCTCGAGTTCTCCGGCCGGGTCGACGCCGCCTTCGCCAACGGGCGGGTGACCGAGCTGAAGACGACCTTGGCCAGCGGCCGAGGCTTCGTCCAGATCGACGACAAGGATACCTCGCCCCTGGCGGTCGACCGCTCGAAGGTGGACGTGGCCTGGGACGAGGACGCGAAGGTGCTGCACCTCAACGCCCTGGAGCTCCAGGGCGGCGGGAACGACGTGAGGCTCCAGGGCGCCTTGAGCCCCTTCATGGCCGAGAGAGGCTGGCAACTCGCGCTCTCGGGCAAGGATACGGTCCTGTCCGGGGCCGCGCCCGGCGATGAGCCGGTGCGCCTCGACAGCGTGGAGGCCGACCTGTCTGGGCCAGACGGTCTGCGGCTGAACGGGATCAAGCTGCGTGGCCCGAAGGTCAACGCCGAGATCGGCGGGGTTCTTCTGGCGGCGTCCGACCCCAAGGCGATTCGCCTGGACGTGCAAGGGACCGGAACGGACGCCCGCGCGGCTGTGAGGATCTGGCCGGAGGCCGTCGCGCCTCCCGTGCGTCGTTTCCTCGTGGATAACCTCAAGGCCGGCACCGTCGAGGATATCCGCCTTAAGGTCGACATGTCGGGCGCCGATGTGGAGAAGTCCATTTCGGGAGGGCCTGTTCCGGACAAGTCGCTCGCCATCGACTTCCGCATCGCGGGCGCCACCCTGGTCGCTGCGCAAGGGCTGCCGCCCATCGCCCGGGTTCCGGTCACGGGCAGCGTCACGGGAACGAGCGTAACCTTGCGCGCCGCCTCGGGGCTTGTCGAGATGGCCGAGGGTCGAAGCCTTCAGGCCATCGACGGGACCTTCGATCTGAAGAATTACTGGGACGACGCTTCCCTGGCGCGGATCGGCTTTCGGCTCAAGGGCAGCGCCGAAGGTCTGGGCGGATTGCTCCAGGCCCCGCGCATCCGCGAAATCACGGGGTTCGACGTCGATCCCGCGACCATGAAGGGCGCTACCGAGCTGCGGGTCGGGATCGACCTCGCCGTGAACGATATCCCGCCCTTCGTCGACCTGCCCATCACCGTCAACGGCACCGTGAGCGACATGACGGTGGACAAGCTTTTCGGGAAGGACAAGCTCGAGAACGCCAACCTCGCCCTGGCCTACGACCGGGGCAGCCTGTCGATCAAGGGTGAAGGCAAACTCGCGGGCAGCCCCGCCACCATCGATGTCAAGAGGGCCAAGGGCGTCGGCGAAGCCAATGTGGCCTTCACGCTCGACGAGGCGGCCCGGCAGCGCCGGGGGCTCTCCTTCGGATCGCAGCTCACGGGCCCCCTCGCCGTCAAGGCGACGGTGCCGATGGGCCGGGACGCCAAAGCCGGCATCCGCATCGAGGCCGACCTCGCCAAGACCTCCGTGGACCAGCTCATTCCCGGTTGGACGAAGGCGGCCGGTCGCCCCGGCAAGCTCAGTCTCACGCTGGTCGAGGGAGCCACCAGCGAAGTCCAGGACCTGCAGCTCGACAGCGGTTCGGTACAAATCCGCGGCTCCGCCGTGCTGTCGGGAGACGGCAGTCTGGACAAGGCCGACCTGACGACCTTCAAGCTCTCGCCCGGCGACGACATGCGAGCCCAGCTCGACCGCCAGGGCAATGTCTACAAGGTAATCGTGCGCGGCAACGTGGGCGACGCCCGCCCGTTCACGAAGACTCTCAGCGGGCCGTCTCCGACGGCTGGCGGGGGGCGCAGCTCCGGCCAGTCGGCCAAGGATTCCAAGGATTTCGACCTCGATCTCGCTCTGAACATTCTCACTGGATACAACGACGAGGCGGTCACCAACGCGGTGGTCAAGGCCTCTATCCGCAAGGAGAACATCCGCCAGCTCGACGTGAAGGGACGCCTCGGCGCCACCAATCTCGTGTCCCGCACGGTGAGCCAGCCCGGTACGACGCCGCTCATCCTGCTGCAATCGGACGACGCCGGGTCCCTGCTGCGCTTCCTCGACATCTACCGCCGCATGACGGGGGGCGAGTTGATCCTGCAGATGAGCACGGGGGACGGCCCGCAATCCGGCAACGTGATGCTGCGGGAATTCACGCTGACCAACGAGCCTGCCCTGCGCCGGATCATTCCCACCCAGACCCAGGTCGTCTCGGGGCAGGATGCGGCGGGCCGGCCGAAGGTCGTGCAGGTCGATACGAACCGGATCGACTTCAGCAAGGCGCGGGTGGATTTCCAGCGCAATGCCGGGCGGCTCGACTTCAAGGATGCGGCCATTTGGGGGGCGTCCATCGGCTTTACCCTGGGGGGCTATGTCGATTATGCGCGGGACAAGCTCGACATCAGCGGCACCTTCGTGCCGGCTTATGGATTGAACAACGCCTTCGCCCAGGTGCCCCTCTTCGGTCCGCTCCTCGGCGGCAGCCAGTACGAGGGCCTGTTCGCCGTGAATTTCCGCGTGTCGGGTGCCGCCACCTCCCCGACGCTGACGGTCAACCCGCTCTCGGCGGTGGCGCCGGGCTTCCTGCGCAAGCTCTTCGGCGCCGGCGAGGCGCCACAGGCCGGCAACCCGCTCCCCGCGACCCCCGACCGCTGAGCCGCATCCCATCGCCTAGCGAAAAGCCGCCCCGAGAGGCGGCTTTCAAACACGGCGCCGTGCGGTTTCGCGTCAGACCGCCCGCAGCAGGACGTGCTTCTTCTTGCCGAAGGAGAGCTTGATCACGCCCTCGGGGGTCAGGTCTTCCGCCCGGAGCACGCCCCGCTCGTCGGACACGGCTTCGTCGTTGACCCGCAGGCCGCCGCTCTTGATCTGCCTCCGAGCCTCGCCCGTGGACGGCACGAGCTTGGCATAGTCTGGCCCGAAGGCCGTGAGGACGCCGAGACCCGCATCGAGGAGGCTCGCCGGCACCTCGATGGTGGGCAGCGTCTCGGCCAGGGTGCCCTGCTCGAAGGTCTTCCGGGCGGTCTCCTCCGCCTGGAGCGCCGCGTCCCGGCCATGGAGGAGGGCGGTGGCCTCGGTTGCCAGAACCTTCTTGGCTTCATTGATCTCGGCGCCGGCGAGGGCCTCCAGCCGCGCGACCTCGTCCAGGGGCAGGATCGTGAACAGCTTCAGGAAGCGCCCCACATCCGCATCTTCCGTGTTGCGCCAGAATTGCCAGTAATCGTACGGGCTCAGCAGGTCCGCGTTGAGCCAGACCGCGCCGGACGCCGTCTTGCCCATCTTGGCGCCGGACGCTGTCGTGAGGAGAGGGCAGGTGATGGCGTAGAGCTGAGACGTGCCGAGGCGGCGTCCGAGATCGATGCCGTTGACGATGTTCCCCCACTGGTCCGAGCCGCCCATCTGGAGAACGCAGCCGTAGCGCCGGTGCAATTCCACGAAATCGTAGGCCTGGAGGATCATGTAGTTGAATTCCAGGAACGACAGCTCGTGCTCGCGGTCGAGCCGTAGCTTCACGCTGTCGAAGGACAGCATCCGGTTGACCGAGAAGTGGCGGCCGACATCGCGCAGGAATTCGATATAGTTGAGCTTGGTCAGCCATTCGGCGTTGTCCGCCATCATGGCGTCGTGCCGGCCCTCGCCGAAGCCGATGAAGCGCGTGAAAACGCCCTTGATGCTCTGCTTGTTGTCCTCGATCTGCTCGACGGTGAGGAGCTTGCGGCTCTCGTCCTTGCCGGACGGGTCTCCCACCCGCGTCGTGCCACCACCCATCAGCGTAATGGGTCTGCCCGCGCCCGTCTTCTGCAGCCAGTGCAGCATCATGATCGACAGCAGATGGCCGACATGGAGCGATGGGCCCGTGCAATCGTAGCCGACATAGGTGGTCAGGCGCCCTTCCAAGGCGGCGGCGTCGAGGCCGTCGAAGTCGGAGGTCTGATGGATGAAGCCCCGTTCGGTGAGGACCTTGAGGAATTCGGACTTGGGCGCGTTCATGATCGGGGCTCGGGTGTCGGCATCGTTCGCCTCTTATCAGCTTTTAGGACCAGGTCCAGCACAGACGATTGCAACCTAGGGATATGAACTCGACGAATACAATGTGCTTTAGTTGAAATTTTCCTGAGGAGAAAATTATTGACAAGCTTATGCTTAAGATATGTTATATAGTTCAGATAGGAACACAGGGAGCGTTTACCATGTGCTATGCGTGCCTCGACAGCCAAGCCCAAAGCGGATTTTGGGCTTCTCCCGTACAAGACTCGGCTCTTTCGGGACACGGCCTCGGGCTCTTCACGGCGTCCACGGGCACTGGAGCCTATGCGGCCATGGGAGCTTTCGCGAGCGCGGCTCCGATCTGGGACAGCGTCACGTCCTGGTTCGGCGACAGGGTCGAGAGGGTTTACGACACCATCTCCGAGAACATCTCGGCCGTCCCGCTCGAGGCATTCTCCGCCATCGCATCGAACTTCCCCAACGTTCCCGTCGCAAACGCAAAGTACAGCATCCCATATACGGCCGATGCCGACGTCAAGGCGCTGTTCTCCGGCTCTCAGTGGAGCAACGCGACGGTCACCTATTCCTTCCCGGACTCACGGTCCGACTTCCACTGGCTCAATCCGAGCGCGGCGGGCTATGCGCCGCTGTCGTTCGAGAACGAGCAGGCGATCCGGCACGTCCTGGAAGGGTACAGCCCGCTCAGTGGCGGTCCCAGGATGACACTGATGTCCGTCGAGGGCTTCACGAACCTGAACCTCGACTACGTTGGACGCGACGACGCCAATATCCAGGTCAGCGGTTACGTGCCGGGCGATCTCATCAACCGCAACCATGCCTATTATCCTGGCATTCCGCTCCTTGGAGGCGATACGTGGCTGACCATGGGGTCGTCCACAAGCGCCGCTCCCGGCGCTCGGGCCAACTATTATGTCCTGCACGAGCTGGGTCACGCCCTCGGCCTGAAGCATCCCCATGAAGCGGGCGGCAACCTGCCGGCCATGAGCGCCCTGCATGACTCGCCGGAATACACGGTCATGTCCTATGCGGCGTCGTTCGATAAGCCGCAGACATTCATGGCTTACGATATCGCCGCCTTGCAGGCCCTCTATGGCGCCGACTTCACGACGAACGCCGGAAACACCGTCTACAAGTGGGATCCGCAGACCGGTGAAACGCTCGTGAATGGCGTCGGGCAAGGGCTGCCTTATGACAACACGATCTTCCTGACCCTGTGGGACGGAGGCGGAAACGACACCTACGACATGTCAAATTACGGCAGCAATGCCGTCATCGACCTGACGCCGGGGGGGCATTCCCAGTTCTCGTTCGCCCAGTTGGCGTCGATCGACAATGGCTCGTTCTTCGTCCGGGGCAACGTGTACAATGCCCTCCAGTACAACGACGACCCACGCTCCCTGATCGAGAACGCCATCGGGGGCTCCGGCAATGACCGGATCACGGGCAATGCCGCCGCCAACACGCTCACGGGCAACGGCGGGAACGATACGCTGGAAGGCAACGGCGGCAACGACCTTCTTTACGGTGGGGCGGGAGCGGACCGCCTGATCGGCGGCAGCGGCAATCATGATTATGCCATGTACGACAGGTCGAGCACCGGACTCGTGGTCAGCCTGGCAAGCCCGTCGATGAACACCGGAGAGGCGGCGGGGGACACCTATAGCGGAGTCGAGGGTATCCATGGCAGCCGCTACAACGACAGCCTGTTCGGCGACCACATGGCCAACGCTCTGTACGGTAACGCCGGTAACGACTTCCTGTCGGGAGCGGGCGGAGACGACGCACTCTACGGCGATCTCGGCAACGACAGCCTGATCGGCGGCACGGGCAGCGATCTCCTCATGGGCGGCGACGGCAACGACTACCTCGACATGGATGCGGGTTCATCGGCCGGGGCGGACACCCTCGACGGGGGCTACGGCGACGACATCCTCATCGGCGACGGGGTGGGTTCGCTGCTGATCGGCGGCTGGGGCCGGGACACCTACCACATCCGCCCCTGGGCCAAGACCACCATTGCGGACTTTGCCGCCGGGCCTGACGATTACGAGAAGATCATCGTCTACAAGAGCGTGTTTGCCGACTACGCGGCTCTTATGAGCACGGCCTATCAGTCGGGGGGCAACACGGTCATCGCCAAGGGCGAGTTCAGCCTCACCCTGACGGGCGTGGGCAAGACCGCCCTGCATCTCAACGACTTCGTCTTCATCTGAGACGGCACGTCACCCAACGAAAAGGCCGGGCATCGCGCCCGGCCTTTTTTCTTTCAAATCTGCGCCGTCACGCTCAAGCCGCTTCCTCGGCCGTGCCGAGGCGCTTGTTGAGGTACTCATCGACCGAGAGCATGAGCTCGTCCACCTTTCCGTCGAAAAAGTGGTTGGCGCCGTCCACCACGGCGTGCTCCAGCTTGACGCCCTTCTGGGTCTTCACCTTCTCGATGACGCTGACCACGTCCTTGACGGGCGCGACCCGGTCCTCGGAACCATGGACGAACAGCCCGGAGGACGGGCAGGGGGCCAGGAACGAGAAGTCATACCGGTTGGCCATGGCGGCGATGGAGATGAAACCCTCGATCTCCGGGCGGCGCATGAGGAGCTGCATGCCGATCCAGGCCCCGAAGGACACGCCCGCGATCCAGCAAGCCCGGGCGTCCGGGTTCATGGACTGGGCCCAGTCGAGGGCGGCTGCGGCGTCGGAGAGTTCGCCCTGGCCATGGTCGAAGGCGCCCTGGCTGCGGCCGACGCCCCGGAAGTTGAAGCGAAGAACCGAGAAGCCCCGGTTCAGGAAATTATAGTAGAGGTTGTAGACGATCTGGTTGTTCATCGTGCCCCCGAACTGCGGGTGGGGATGCAGCACGATGGCGATCGGCGCGCCCTTCTGCTTCGCGGGCTGGTAGCGACCTTCAATACGACCGGCGGGCCCCGTGAAGACGACCTCTGGCATTCTGAACCTCTTGAATGGACTTACCCTTCCGATGAAGGATAGAATGAGCAAGCACCCTTGACTTGAGGTGCTTCATTTCCCTAAAACCGCCTTAGAATTATTCTAAAGAGGGCTGTTATCGCGTTACTGCGCGCGGCAGCACTCTGTCGGGCCGAGGCCTGACGCGGATGTCGTGGTGCTTTAGCACGTCTACCAGGGGCCAATGCAAGGATTTCGTGCGAGGGCCTCGCAGAGCGGGTTTGGAAAGGGCGCAGGCCTCATGACGCAGCAGCGCGTCTACCTCGACTATAATGCGACCGCGCCCCTGAGGCCCATGGTCGCCGAGGCGGTCCTGCGCGCGCTCGGGCTTCCCGGAAACGCTTCGTCGGTTCATTCGGAGGGCCGGGCGGCCCGCGCCGAGATGGAATCCGCCCGCGAACAGGTCGCAGCGCTGGCGGGTGCGAGGCCGAAGAACGTGATCTTCACCAGCGGCGGCACGGAGGCCAACAATCTGGCTCTGTCGCCGTCCTTGCGCCAGTCCGGCCAGGCCGGCCCCGAACGACTCCTGATCAGCGCCGGCGAACACCCCAGCGTCCTGTCTGGACATCGATTCGATCCCGGCGCGGTCGAGACCATTCCGGTCGACGGCCAAGGGGTCGTGGACTTGGCGCGGCTGCGGGCCCAGCTCCAAGCGGGTCCGCGCGCGCTCGTCTCCATCCAGGCCGCCAATAATGAGACCGGCGCCCTGCAGCCGATCGCCGAGGCGGCGGCGCTGGTGCGCGAGGAGGGCGGGCTCCTGCATACGGATGCCGTCCAGGCGGCCGGCAAGATTCCGCTCGACCTGGAAGCCCTCGGAGCCGACGTCCTGACCCTTTCGGCCCACAAGCTGGGCGGTCCGAAGGGAGCCGGGGCGGTGATCCTGGCCTCCGACCGGCTCGAGATCGCAGACCGGCTCATCCGCGGCGGCGGCCAGGAGAGGGGCTATCGAGCCGGCACCGAAAATGTCGCGGCCATCGCGGGCTTCGGGGTTGCGTCTTCCCTTGCGGCAGGTCATCTCGCGGAAGAGGCTGCCCGGCTCGAAGCCCTGCGGGACGAAGCCGAAGCGGAGCTTCGCCGGGTGGCGCCGGAGGCCGTCGTCTTCGCGGACGGAACCCGGCGGTTGCCAAACACGCTTGCCTTTGCCATTCCGGGCCTGAGGGCGGAGACGGCGCTCATCGCGTTCGATCTGGCTGGAATCGCGCTCTCGTCCGGGTCCGCCTGCTCGTCCGGCAAGGTCAGGCGGTCGCATGTGCTCGATGCCATGGGGGTCGAGCCGGCTCTCGCCGAGGGAGCCTTGCGCGTCAGTTTGGGGTGGATGACCACCAAAGAGGACGTTTCCCGCTTCGTGGAGACGTGCGAAAGGGTGGCATCGAACCTATATAAGAGAAGGGCGAGCGCGGCCTGAAGGGGCTGCGGAGCCTTTCGTCGTCGTCAACCCGCGGCCCTTGAAGCCGTGAGAGGTGGGAGAGACAGATGCCTGCAGTGCAGGAGACCATCGATCAGGTGCGCCTGATCGACGTGGACCAGTATAAGTACGGCTTCGAGACCGAAGTCGAAATGGAGAAATCCCCCAAGGGCCTCTCCGAGGATGTGATCCGCTTCATCTCGGCCAAGAAGGGCGAGCCGGAATGGATGCTGCAATGGCGCCTGGACGCCTATAAGCGCTGGCAGACCATGCAGGAGCCCAACTGGGCCCGCGTGTCCTACGACAAGATCGATTACAACGAGATTTATTATTACGCGGCGCCGAAGAACAATCCGGCTCCGAAGTCCCTCGACGAGGTCGACCCGGAAATCCTGCGCACCTACGAGAAGCTCGGCATTCCCCTGCGTGAGCAGGAGATCCTGGCCGGGGTCGAGCCGGAGCGCCGGGTGGCCGTGGACGCGGTGTTCGACTCGGTCTCGGTTGCCACGACCTTCAAGGAGGAGCTGAAGAAGGCCGGCGTGATCTTCATGCCGATCTCGGAGGCCATCCGCGAATACCCGGATCTGGTGAAGCAATATCTCGGCACGGTGGTCCCCGTCACGGACAACTTCTTCGCGACCCTCAACTCGGCTGTCTTCACGGACGGGTCCTTCGTCTACGTGCCGCCGGGCGTCCGCTGCCCCATGGAACTGTCCACGTACTTCCGCATCAACGAGAAGAACACTGGCCAGTTCGAGCGCACCCTCATCATCGCCGACAAGGGCTCCTACGTCTCGTACCTGGAGGGCTGCACGGCCCCGAAGCGCGACGAGAACCAGCTCCACGCGGCGGTGGTCGAGCTGATCGCTCTCGACGATGCCGAGATCAAATATTCCACCGTCCAGAACTGGTACCCGGGCGATGCGCAAGGGAAGGGCGGCATCTACAATTTCGTGACCAAGCGCGGCGATTGCCGGGGCAAGAACTCGGTCATCACCTGGACGCAGGTTGAAACGGGGTCGGCGATCACCTGGAAGTATCCGTCCTGCATCCTGCGCGGCGACAACTCGCGGGGCGAGTTCTACTCGATCGCGGTGTCCAACGGCATGCAGCAGGTCGATTCCGGCACCAAGATGATCCATCTCGGCAAGAACACGACCAGCCGGATTATCTCGAAGGGCATTGCGGCGGGCCGTTCCGAGAATACGTATCGCGGTCTCGTCTCGGCTCACCGGAAGGCCACGGGCGCGCGCAACTTCACGAACTGCGACTCGCTCCTCATCGGCAACGAGTGTGGGGCCCATACGGTGCCCTACATCGAGTCGAAGAACGCGACCGCCGTTTTCGAGCACGAGGCCACCACCTCGAAGATCTCCGAAGACCAGATGTTCTACTGCCAGCAGCGCGGCCTCTCGGATGAGGAGGCGACGGCGCTCATCGTGAACGGCTTCGTGAAGGATGTTCTCCAGCAGCTCCCGATGGAGTTCGCCGTGGAAGCCCAGAAGCTAATCTCGATCTCGCTGGAAGGCTCGGTGGGTTAACCAAACAGGCGTCGTCCCGGCCGGAGCGTAGCGCAGAGCCGGGATCGCGGAAACCAGTTCAAAATTCGGATATCGGTCCCGGGTCTCGCTATGCTCGCCCGGGATGACGCGAATGGAATAAACCAATGCTCGAAATCAAGAACCTCGTTGTCCAGATCGAGGACAAGCGCATTCTCAACGGCTTGAATCTCACCGTGAATAACGGCGAGGTTGCCGCCATCATGGGCCCGAACGGCTCGGGGAAGTCGACCCTGTCCTACGTGATCGCCGGCAAGGAGGATTACGAGGTCCTCGACGGCGAGATCCTGCTGGACGGCGAGAACATCCTGGAGATGGGGCCGGACGAGCGCGCCGCCGCAGGCGTGTTCCTCGCCTTCCAGTATCCCCTAGAGATCCCCGGCGTCGCTTCGATGACCTTCCTCAAGGCCGCCATGAACGCGCAGCTCAAGGCGCGCGGCGAGAGCGAGCTGTCGACGCCGGATTTCATCAAGCGCGTCAATGCGGCCGCGGCGCAGCTCGAAATCCCCAAGGACATGCTCAAACGCGCTCTCAATGTCGGCTTCTCGGGCGGCGAGAAGAAGCGCATGGAGATCCTGCAGATGGCCCTTCTCCGGTCGTCCTTCTGCATCCTCGACGAAACGGATTCCGGACTCGACATCGACGCGCTCCGCATCGTGTCTGAGGGCGTGAACGCCCTGCGGTCCCCAGACCGCTCGTTCCTCGTCATCACGCACTATCAGCGTCTCCTGAACCACATCGTGCCCGATACCGTGCACGTGATGCATTCGGGCCGCATCGTGCGCTCGGGCGGCAAGGAGCTGGCGCTCGAGCTTGAGGCCAACGGCTATGCCGATTACCGGGAAAGCGAGGCCGCCTGACATGGCCGCGATCACTCTCATGAAGACACCGGCCGAGACCGCGCTGGTGCAGGCTTTCGAGGCCGCCAAGGCGACCCTGCCTGGCGACGTGGAATCCCGCGCCCAGGCCTTCGAAACCTTCAACCGCAACGGCCTTCCCCACCGCCGGGTGGAGGAGTTCAAGTACACGGACCTCCGCGCGCTCGTGCGGGAGGCGGCGCCGTTCGCGGCCAAGCCGTCCTTGGACGAGGCCAAGCGGGCGCTCCTCGACGCGAAGTCCTTCGCAGGCGTGGACGCGGTTCGCATTCCCTTCGTGAACGGCCACCTGGTGGATTCCGCCATCGCGTTCGACGGATTGCCGGAAGGCATCGATGTCGTCCCGCTCGCGAGCGCCCTGGCGTCCGGCCACGAATGGCTGTCGCGTCTGAGCCCCGTCGACTGGGCGAGCAAAAACCCGGTCTATCAGCTCAACTCCGCCTTCATGGCCGATGGGGTGATGATCCGTGTCGTCGGCGAAGTCACGACGCCGATCCACCTCCAGTTCGTGACGTCGAGCACGACCCCGGTCGCCACCGCCACCCGCGTGCTGGTCGTGGTTGAGCCGGAGGCGTCGGTGACCCTGGTGGAGAGCCACGAGAGCACGAACGGTGCGGCCCACCAGCCCAACGACGTGGTGGAGCTGATCGCGGCCGACGGCGCGCACGTGCGCCACGTCCGTCTCAACGCCGAGGGCGACCAGGCGATCGCGCTGTCCACCTTCGCGGTAAAGCTCGGCGCCGAGGCGTCGCTCAACACGATCAACGTGGCCGTGGGCTCGTCCGTGTTCCGCCACCAGGTCTTCGGCGTATTCTCGGGCGAGAACACGACGGCTCAGATCAACGGCGCGTCGATGCTGAAGGATCGCCAGCACGGCGACACGACGCTGATCATCGAGCACGCCGCGCCTCATTGCGAGAGCCGCGAGCTGTTCAAGACGGTGATCGACGGTGAGGCCACGGGCGTGTTCCAGGGCAAGATCATCGTGCCGCCGCACGCGCAGAAAACCGACGGGCGCATGATGTCGGCCGCGCTCCTCCTGTCGGAGGGCGGCGCCATGAACAACAAGCCGGAACTCGAGATTTTCGCCGACGACGTGCAATGCGCTCACGGCGCCACCTGCGGTCAGCTCGACGACGATCTGCTCTTCTACCTCATGGCGCGCGGCCTGCCGAAGCCCGAGGCGGAAAGCCTTCTGGTCCAGGCCTTCCTGGGCGAGGCCATCGAGTTCGTCGAGAACGACAGCCTCCGCGAGGCGCTGATCGCGTCCGTCGAGGCTTGGCTCAGGGCGCGGGGATAAGGGTTTCCGCTGCGGTCACCCTCATCCTGAGGAGCGGCGAAAGTCGCGTCTCGAAGGAGGGTCCAGAGAGCACTGGAGACGCCTCGTCCTTCGAGACGAATGGCTGCGCCATTCCCTCAGGATGAGGCTGCGATACGAATTGTTTCGCAGATCCCTCGCGATGAGACTGCGAAACGAAAAGCTTCCCCGGAAGGGATGAGACCCAAATGGTGGATGAAGCCATGAATGCACCGTTCAAAGGCACTTACGACGTCGAGGCCATCCGGGCCGAGTTTCCGATCCTGTCGCAACAGGTCTACGGCAAGCCGCTCGTCTATCTCGACAACGCCGCCTCGGCGCAGAAGCCCCGCGCCGTGATCGACGCCATGGTCAACACGATGGAGACGGGCTACGCCAATGTCCATCGCGGCCTTCACTACATGGCCAATGCGGCGACCGAATCCTTCGAGGCCGCCCGCGAGAGCGTGCGGGCCTTCCTGAATGCCGGCACGGTGGACGAGATCGTGTTCACCAAATCCGCCACGGAAGCCTACAACCTCGTGGCGGATTGCTTCGGCCGCATGACGGACGGCGCCGGGATCGGGGAGGGGGACGAGGTCATCCTCTCCATCATGGAGCATCACTCCAACATCGTGCCCTGGCATTTCCTGCGGGTGCGCAAGGGCGCGGTGATCAAGTGGGCGCCCGTGGACGAGGACGGCAACTTCCTGGTCGAGGAATTCGAGAAGCTCTTCACGCCCCGCACCAAATTCGTCGCGCTCACGCATATGTCCAACGTGCTCGGCACGGTGACACCCGCGAAGGAGATCGTGCGCATCGCCCACGCTCATGGGGTTCCGGTCCTCATCGACGGCGCTCAGGGGGCCGTTCACCTGAACGTGGACGTACAGGATCTGGACGCGGATTTCTATGTGCTCACGGGCCACAAGGTCTATGGGCCGACCGGGATCGGCGTCCTTTACGGCAAGCGCGAATGGCTCCAGCGGATGCCTCCCTATCAAGGGGGAGGTGAGATGATCCGCGAAGTCCGCCTGGACGCTATCACTTATAACGACCCGCCCCACCGCTTCGAAGCCGGAACGCCCGCCATCATCGAGGCCGTCGGCCTCGGCGCTGCCGTGCGCTTCATGATGGAGCTGGGACGGGACAACATCCAGGCCCATGAGGCGGCGCTCTCGGCCTATGCCCATGAGCGCCTCGGCGCCATGAATTCGCTGCGCATCATCGGGCAGGCCAAGGGCAAGGGCGGCATCATCGCCTTCGAGATGAAGAACGCCCACGCGCACGACGTCGCGACCATCATCGACCGGCAGGGCGTCGCCGTCCGTGCCGGCACTCACTGTGCCATGCCGCTCCTGGAGCGCTTCGGCGCCACTTCCACCTGCCGCGCGTCGATTGGGCTCTATAACACCCCTGCCGAAATCGATAAGCTGGCCGAGGCCCTGCAACGGGCCGAAACCCTGTTCGCGTGAGGACGCCCCATGGATACCTCCAACCCTACCGACGCCGCCGTCCCGAACGCGCCGCAGGTTTCGCCGAGCTCCGCGATCCCGCCGGAAGAGCTGGACCGGATGACTGACGATATCATCGCGGCCCTGAAGACGGTCTACGATCCCGAGATCCCGTCCGACATCTACGAACTCGGCCTGATCTACCGGGTCGATATCGACGATAACCGCAACGTCGCCATCGACATGACGCTGACGGCCCCTGGATGCCCCGTGGCCGGCGAGATGCCCGGATGGGTCGAGAATGCCGTCGCTTCGGTGCAGGGCGTCCAGAACGTGCAGGTAAACATGGTGTTCGATCCACCCTGGGATCAGAGCCGGATGTCGGACGAAGCCCGTGTCGCCCTCGACATGTGGTAGCTCGATAGCCGCCCCAGGGTTCACCCGGGGAGCCAAATGGTGAAGATCAGCCCGCCCCAAAGGCGGGCTTTTTCGTTCAGGTCGGCTGCGGAGCGGGGCCGGAAGCGGATGTCCCCGGAGGCTCATCGACTGGAGGTACGTCGGCTGCGGCGTTCCCCGGCGCGGTTCTGTCCGAGATGGCTCCGAGCATGGCCTTCGCGACCTCCTGCTCGCCCAGCACCACCGTGCTGGCGCCGTATTTGAGCAGGTGTTCCGCTTCGGCATCCGAGTGCGAGCGGGCAATGATCGGCAGGCCGGGATTGATCTTGCGGGCCTGCTCCACGACTTGGCCGCCCTCGAAGGCGTCAGGGATCGCCACCAGCAGGCACCGGGCGCCGGCGATGTTGGCCGACGCCGCGACCTCCGGATCCGCCGCATTGCCCGTGACGGTCTCGATGCCGCTCTGGCGCAGCTCGGACGTCTTGCCGTCATTGGTCTCGATGACCAGAAAAGGCGTGCCGGATCGTTGCAGCTTGGCGCTGACGAACTGTCCGACCCGGCCGTGACCGACGAGGACGACGTGGCCGGAGAGATCCGTCATGGTGCGAGGCTTCACCTCCATGGCGGCCGCTGGAGTGTCGGCCGTGGGTGTGTCGACGGGCGGCGGGAGAGGATCGGCGGTTTTCGCCAGCCGCCGGTCGAGGATCGCGAACAGCACCGGGTTGACGAGGATCGACAGGATGGCGCCCGCCAGGATGAGGTCCCGTCCGCGCTCCGGGAGCAGGGCGAGGTCCACGCCCAACCCCGCCAGGATGAACGAGAACTCGCCGATCTGCGCCAGGCTGGCCGCGATGGTGAGCGCGGTCGCCCGCTTGTGGCGGAACAGGCGGACGATGGCGAGAGCAGCCAGAGACTTGCCCACCACGATGATCAGGAAGGTTGCCAGGACGGGTCCGAAATCGCGGAATACGATGGTCGGATCGAACAGCATGCCCACGGATACGAAGAACAGCACCGCGAAGGCGTCCCGCAGCGGCAGCGATTCGGATGCGGCGCGGTGGCTGAGCTCCGACTCGGCCATCATCATGCCGGCGAAGAAGGCTCCCAGCGCGAAGGACACCCCGAACAGCACGGCGGCCCCATAGGCCACGCCGAGGGCGATGGACAGCACGGAGAGCCGAAACAGCTCGCGTGAGCCCGTATGGGCCACGAAATGTAGGATCCACGGGATGAGCCGGCGGCCGACGATGAGCATGAGGGCCATGAAGGCCACCACCTTGCCCAGGGTGATCACCAGCGGTTCGAGCAGCATGAGCGGATCGGACGAACTGGTCTTGAGCAGATCGGCGATGGGCGGCAGCAGCACCAGGGTCAGGACCATGGCCAGATCCTCGACGATCAGCCATCCGACGGCGATGCGGCCACGCTCCGTCTCAATCAGGCGCCGCTCTTGGAGCGCCCGGAGGAGCACCACGGTGCTGGCGACGGATAGGGCAAGGCCGAACACGAACCCGGCCGCGATCCCCCAGCCCAAGGCCCAGGCCAGGCCCATGCCCAGAAGGGTCGCCACGGCTATCTGGGCAATGGCGCCCGGAATCGCGATGGCTTTGACCGAGAGGAGATCCTTCAGGGAGAAATGCAGGCCGACGCCGAACATGAGCAGGATGACGCCGATTTCGGCCAACTCGTTGGCCAAGCCTTGGTCGGCCACGTAGCCGGGCGTGAACGGGCCCACGAGGACCCCGGCCAGAAGGTAGCCGACGAGGGGGGAGATGCGGATGCGGTGGGCGACGGCGCCCAGGATGAAGGCCAGCACGAGACCGACAACGATCGTTGAGATCAATGGGGTGTGGTGCGGCATCCGCTCTCCTTCTAACCCTCGGGTTTCGCGTACTAAAGCTGGGAAAAACGGTTCTCCGTCAACCGGGCCGTGCCTTCATGTGGTGATGAATCTCGACGGATGGCCGTGGATCACCTAAATAAAGTCAACAACCCTCATTCTGCCCGGGCCTTGAACCCGGCTGCCGGAGAGAACAATGGCTTTACCAGGCTTCAAGGTCATGAGCTTGACCGACGCGGCGGCCGCCCGCGTGAAGGATATCATCGCCAAGGCAGACCGCCCGATCATGGGCGTGCGCGTCGGCGTGAAGAACGGCGGCTGCGCCGGCATGTCCTACACCATGGAATATGCCGAGACCGTGAACCCCCTCGACGAGAAGCTCGAGGACAAGGGCGTGACGGTTCTCGTCGACCCCAAGGCAATCCTTTTCCTGCTCGGTACGGAGATGGATTTCGAGACAACCAAGATGTCGTCCCAGTTCGTGTTCCGGAACCCGAACCAGACCTCGGCCTGCGGGTGCGGCGAGTCGGTGGCCATCACGCCGGCCAACCCGGAAGCGCTCCAAGCGGCAGGTTAGCCCTTGGACTCGGAGGCGATCCGCGACGTCTTCCAGGCGGTCGGGAGACCTCTCCAGATCCGGCGGATGTTCGGCGGCCAAGGGGTTTACCAGGGGGACGTGATGTTCGCGCTGGTGGCTCGCGACGAGATTTACCTGAAAGCGGACGCCGAGACCGTCGACGAGTTTCGAAACCTCGGCTCGAAGCCCTTCGCCTTCGACACGAAGGGCGGCACGACCACCATCACAAGCTACTGGCTGATGCCGGCCTCCGGATTCGACGAACCCGATGAGGCAGCCCGTTTCGCCGATCTCGCCATGGCGGCCGCGCTGAGGGCCCGGCGCGGCCGGAATGCCAAGAAGTCGAGGCGCAAGACCGGCACCTGAGCGGATTTCCGGTCTGGCTCAGCGGATGGCCGCCCAATCGACGGTGCGGGCCTCGCCAGGCCTCTATGAGGACGATTTCTTGATGGTCGCCGGACGGGTGAGGAAGGTCGGTACGTGGTCGCCGAACCCGACGACCGGCGTGTCGCCGTCACTGTCATGGTTCGAGCGGCGGCGGCGGTCTCTGTCCGGCCGATCCCGATCGGGCCGGTCCCTCTCCGTGCGTTCTCTTCCCCGGTCGCCACGGTCGGACCGGCGCTCGGAGGCACCGTTTTCACGCATGGGAGCCGGGGCGGCGTCCTGAACGATTTCGACCTCGGCACTCTCCGGGGCGGCTTCCCGCTCGCGGCGCGGTGCCCGTTCCCGGTCGCGGCGTCCCCGCCCGCGCTCTCCACGGCCTTCAATCCGGACCCGACGGCCCTCGCGGGCCGGGGAGGCAGGGCGCTCCGCGAGCGTGGGGCCATCCCACTCGATATCCTGTCCCGTCAGCTTCTGGACCGCCGCCAAAGACTTCTCGTCTCCGGGTCCGACCAGCGTGAAGGAATAGCCCGTGCGTCCAGCGCGGCCGGTGCGGCCGATACGGTGCACGTAATCCTCGGCATGATGGGGCACGTCGTAATTGAAGACGTGGCTGACCGCCGGAATGTCCAGGCCGCGCGCCGCCACGTCGCTGGCCACCAGGAGAGGGGTTTCACCCGAGCGGAAGCCGGCCAGCGCCGCCATGCGGGCGCTCTGGTCCATGTCGCCGTGCAGGGCCGCCACGTTGAAACCGTGCTTCTGAAGGGAGCGGTGGAGGATGGCTACATCGCGCTTGCGGTTGCAGAAGATGATCGCGTTCTTGAGGTCCGTCGCGTTCCGGATCAGATCGCGCAGGGTCTCGCGCTTGTCGAAATCCTCCCGGCCCGTGGCCACGAGGCGCTGGGTGATGGTGCTGGCGGTCGAGGCCGGCTTGGCCACCTCGACCCTGACGGGATTGTGAAGGAAGGCGTCCGCGAGCCGTTGGATCTCCGGCGGCATGGTGGCGGAGAAAAAGAGCGTCTGCCGGGTGAACGGCACCAGCTTCACGATCCGTTCGATATCGGGAATGAAGCCCATGTCGAGCATGCGGTCGGCCTCGTCGATAACGAGGAGCTCGACGCCCGAAAGCAGGAGCTTGCCGCGCTCGAAATGGTCGAGCAGCCGGCCGGGGGTAGCGATCAGGACGTCGACGCCGCGGGTGATCTTGGCATCCTGGTCCCCGAAGGAAACGCCACCGATCAGCAAGGCCACGGAGAGGCGGTGGTTGATGCCGTACTTGTCGAAATTGTCCTCGACCTGGGCAGCCAGTTCGCGGGTCGGCTCCAGGATAAGGGTCCGGGGCATTCGCGCCCGTGCCCGGCCGGTCTCCAGCATGGTGAGCATCGGCAGGGTAAAGGCGGCGGTCTTGCCCGTGCCCGTCTGGGCGATGCCGAGAACATCCTTGCGCGCCAGCACGTGGGGGATGGCCTGGGCCTGGATCGGGGTCGGGTCGGTGTAACCGGCGGACGAAACCGCCTGTTGAACCTTCTCGCTCAGTCCGAGTTCAGCGAACGACATGAGATCATAATACCATTGAGGGCCAGATAACGCTTTCCGTGCCGTTCTCTATGGCAACAAACAGGCGCGCGGCGGGTTCGCCCGAAGCACGGGCTCAAGTAAAACTGCGCGGGACCATAGGACAAGCGGACCGCTTGTCAATCCGAGGATGGAAACGGATGGCCGAAACGATTGTAATGATTCCCGGATTGCTGACCGACGAGCGACTTTTCGCTCCTCAGATCGAGCGCCTAGCGCCCCGCTGGCCGTTTCAAGTGGCCAATACCACGCTCGACGACGACCTTCCGGCCATCGCGGCCCGCCTTCTTCGGGGCGCGCCCGAACGGTTCGCGCTGGCGGGGTTGTCCATGGGCGGCTACGTGGCCCTTGAGGTCCTGCGACAGGCGCCGGGCCGCGTGACGCGGCTTGCCCTGCTCGATACCAGCGCGCGCGCCGACACGCCCGAGGCCACGGAAAACAGGCTCCGGTTGATCGGCCTGGCCCAGGCCGGGCGTTTTCGGGACGTGGTCCCGTCGCTCTGGCCGAAACTCGTCGCCCCGGCGCGGCAGGGCGATCGGGATCTGCAGGGACTCGTTCTAGCCATGGCCGAATCTCTCGGGCCCGAGGTCTTCGTTCGTCAGCAGCGCGCTATCATGGCCCGCCCCGACTCGCGGGATCTCTTGCCCTCGGTCGAGATCCCGACCCTCGTTCTGGTCGGTGAAGAGGATGCGATCACGCCGCCGGAGGTCGCGCGGGAGATGGCCGACCGGATCGAATGGTCTTCTCTCGTGATGATTCCCGATTGCGGCCACACGTCCACCCTGGAGCGGCCCGATCAGGTGGCGGAAGCCCTGCGGCTCTGGCTCGAAACGGAGTAGAGCATCCACCACCGATGATCCGGCATGGTGAATCATTCGTTACCAGGTAACCTTAGGTTAAGGTCTGATGGTCATGCCGTTAAGTCACTGTGAAAAATCAGAAAATGCGGGCGGCGACGCATCGGCCTGGGCGTGGGCCGGATCGGAATTCCCGCCCACGGCGCCGGAGCCCTGGATCTCGGTGAAAGGTGAGGGGGTGTGTTGCAGATTGGTGACAGACACCGCCGCTGCGGCTGAGCTATGAGCGGAGCCGGACTTCTTCCAAAAAACGGACCAAACAATGAAAAAGATTCTTCTCTCTTCGGTCGCTCTGCTCAGCCTCACCGCTGGCGCCATGGCCGCCGACCTTCCTTCCCGCCGCGCCCCGGCTCCGATCATCGCCGCCGTTCCGGTCTTCACCTGGACCGGCTTCTACGTCGGTGTGAACGCCGGCTACGGCTGGAGCACCGGTGAGAACCGCTACCTCGACCCCGCCTTCGGTTACACCGGCGGCGGCAGCGACGGCGGCTTCATCGGCGGCGGTCAGATCGGCTACAACTACCAGATCGGCTCGTTCGTCATCGGCGTCGAGACCGACCTGCAGTACGCCGCTGTCGGCAACAAGGGCAACTACTACGGCGCTTACTACTATGGCGGCGGCAGCAATGACGGTTACTTCGGCACGGTCCGCGCTCGCGCCGGTGTCGCCTTCGACCGCGCCCTCATCTACGTGACCGGCGGTTTCGCTTACGGCGACCTCGGCAACAACAACTACTACGGCCTGGCCACCACCCCGTACTACTATGACCGTGGCAGCGATGCCAACGGCGGCTGGACGATCGGCGGCGGTGTCGAGTACGCGTTCACCAACAACCTGACCGCCAAGGTCGAAGGTCTGTACGTGAACCTCGACACGAAGAACACGGGCGGCCTGTACTACACCGGCAACGGCAACACCGAGTTCGGTGTGGTTCGCGCCGGCCTGAACTTCAAGTTCGGCACCTACTAAGATCCTTCGAAAGCGATCGACGAGAGGCCCGGTGGAAACACCGGGCCTTTTCTTTTGGGCCTCACCGCAAGGCCGAGCAAGGCGCTGACCTCTTGCCTGCCTCCGTCGCTGACGCGGATCGGTAATGCTTGAGCGCGAAGACGACCGTTGTTCCGATGTCGGCGGCACGGGCCGACAGGTTATTGCCCAAGCCGTCTCGGGCGCTCACTGTTGCGTTCCTCGCAGGTGCCAATGGCAAGGCGGTGTCTGTCCCGATGGATGCCGAAGTCGAGCGCTCGACCCTCCTGCGAGAGCAGACATCGGAACCCTGCCAGGGTCCCTGGCGGACAACAAAAAACCGGGGCGCTGAGGCCCCGGTCAAGGTTGGCTGCTCGCCTGCAGCCGGGAGGAAACCCGCGTTTAGCAGGAATAGTACATCTGGAACTCGACCGGATGTGGGGTCATCTCGAAGCGAGCGACTTCCGTCATCTTGAGTTCGATGTAACTGTCGATGAAGTCGTCGTTGAAGACGCCGCCGGCCTTCAGGAACGCGCGGTCCTTGTCGAGGCTGGCGAGGGCTTCGCGGAGCGAACCGCATACGGTCGGGATCTTCTTCAGCTCGCGCGGCGGCAGGTCGTAGAGATCCTTGTCCATGGCTGCGCCCGGATCGATCTTGTTCTGGATGCCGTCCATGCCCGCCATGAGCAGGGCCGCGAAAGCCAGGTAGGGATTCGCTGTCGGATCAGGGAAGCGAACCTCGACGCGCTTGGCCTTCGGGGATGTCGTCCAAGGAATACGGCAGGAGGCCGAACGGTTACGAGCCGAGTAAGCCAGCAGCACCGGAGCCTCGTAGCCCGGGACGAGACGCTTGTAGGAGTTCGTCGACGGGTTGGTGAAGGCGTTCAGCGCCTTGGCGTGCTTGATGATGCCGCCGATGTACCACAGGCATTCCTGGGACAGGTCCGCATACTTGTTGCCCGCGAAGACCGGCTTGCCGCCCTTCCAGATCGACTGGTGCACGTGCATGCCCGAACCGTTGTCGCCGTAGACCGGCTTCGGCATGAAGGTCGCCGACTTGCCGTAGGACTGGGCGACGTTGTGGATGCAGTACTTATACACCTGCATCTGGTCGGCCATGAGAACGAGGGTGTCGAACTTCATGCCGAGTTCGTGCTGGGCGGACGCCACCTCGTGGTGGTGCTTCTCGACCTTCACGCCCATGGCCGCCATGGCGGCCAGCATCTCGCCGCGCATGTCCTGGGCGGAATCCAGCGGCGGAACCGGGAAGTAGCCGCCCTTGATCGGGATGCGGTGGCCGAGGTTGCCGCCTTCGTAATCCGTGTCGCCGTTGGTCGGCAGCTCGGAGGCGTCGAGCTTGAAGCCCGTGTTGTAGGGGTCGGCCATGAACTTCACGTCGTCGAACACGAAGAACTCGGCTTCCGGACCGACATAGACGGTGTCGCCCACGCCCGTGGACTTCAGGAAGGCCTCGGCCTTCTTGGCGATGCCGCGCGGATCGCGGTTGTAGGGCTCGCCGGTGGCGGGCTCGAGGATGTCGCAGACGATGGAGAGCGTCGCGGCGGAGAAGAAGGGATCCATCTGGGCCGTGGCCGGATCGGGCATGAGGGTCATGTCCGACTCGTTGAT
This sequence comes from Microvirga pudoricolor, assembly GCF_016892705.1. GTDB lineage: Bacteria > Pseudomonadota > Alphaproteobacteria > Rhizobiales > Beijerinckiaceae > Microvirga > Microvirga pudoricolor. Next base: position 316,739 of record NZ_JAFEMB010000005.1, on the reverse strand, counting down.
GGCCTTCCAGCCGGCGATCGACGAACCGTCGAACATGATGCCGTCGGCGAACACATCCTCGTCGACGATGGAAACGTCGAAGGTGACGTGCTGCCACTTGCCGCGCGGGTCCGTGAAGCGGAAATCGACGTACTTGATGTCGTTATCCTTGATGGCCTTCAGCACATCATTGGCGGTCTGCATGGTCTCGTGGTCCTTCTGCCCTGTTTGAGATTGTCCGCTCCCGTTGATGGGCGCGGTTCGGAGTGTGGCGGGATCAGATCGCGTCGGATCCGGTCTCGCCCGTGCGAATGCGGATGGCTTCTTCCACGCTCGACACGAAAATCTTCCCGTCGCCGATCCGCCCGGTCTGGGCGGCCTTGCGGATCGCCTCGACGGCGCCTTCCACGAGATCGTCGCCGAGAACGATCTCGAGTTTCACTTTGGGGAGGAAATCGACGACGTACTCGGCGCCGCGATACAGTTCGGTGTGGCCCTTCTGGCGGCCGAAGCCCTTGGCCTCGATGACCGTGATGCCCTGGAGACCGACCTCCTGGAGCGCTTCCTTCACTTCATCAAGCTTGAAGGGCTTAATGATGGCTTCGATCTTTTTCATGGTCGCTGGGCTGCCTTCATCCGAGCATTTGCGGCACTTAGCACCAAAAACCGGAGCTCTTCCATGTGCTCCTGCCCTATGACGTGCAGCAAATGCATATTGCGAAGGCAGTATATGATTAAAGTTTGTGCACAGGCCAGAGTGGCAGTCGTTTTAGCCTGGGATTGAGCCATCTGTGGATTTTATGCAGCCCCAACCCCTCCTCACCCCCTATGAAATGAAGCTGGCGGACGCGAGAGCCATCGCGGCGGGCATTCCGAGCCCGGATCTCATGCGCAGTGCCGGCGCCTGCGTGGCCGGGGCTGCCTCCCGGATGATCAGTCCGGGAGGCAGAATCCTGGTTCTGGCAGGGCCTGGTCAGAATGGAGGCGATGGGTTCGTGGCCGCCCGATTGCTGGCCGGGGAGGGCCATCGGGTCACCGTGGCTCTCCTGGGCGCACGAGACCGCCTTACGGGCGATGCCGCCCTCATGGCGGCAGAATGGGACGGCCCGCTGGTCGAGCCCGAGCAGACGGCGTTCGATGAGGCGGATCTCATTGTCGACGCACTTTTCGGCGCCGGCCTCACCCGCGACCTCGACGGTGCCGCACACCGGCTCGTCAGCCGAGCCAACGCCGCGAATCGCCCGATCCTGGCGGTGGACCTTCCTTCGGGCATCGACGGCGAGACCGGGGCCGTGAGGGGGATCGCGATCCGGGCCACCCGCACGGTCACGTTCGTGACGCGCAAGCCCGGCCATCTCCTCATGCCGGGCCGCGCCCATTGCGGCCCCGTGGAGGTGGGCGCGATCGGGATCGGCGCCGAGATCGTGGAAAGCCTGCGGCCCAAGACCGTCGTGAACCAGAAAGCCCTCTGGTTTCCGGTCTTTCCCAAGCCCAGCCTGGCGTCTCACAAATACGACCGGGGCCACGCCCTCGTGCTGTCGGGCGGCGCCACGAAGACCGGTGCGGCCCGCATGGTGGCGCGGGGCGCCCTGCGAATGGGTGCGGGTCTCGTCACCGTGGCCTGCCCGCCCGAGGCTCTGGCCGTGAATGCGGCCCACCTCACCGCGATCATGCTGAGGGGCTATGACGGCCCCGAAGGCTTCCACCGCATCCTGGATGACAAACGCTTCAACGCCCTCGTCCTGGGGCCCGCGCTCGGCGTCCACGCCGCCACGCGGGCTCTGGTGTCCGTGGCCGTCCAAGCCCGCCGTCGCCTCGTGCTGGACGCCGATGCGCTGACGTCCTTCGAGGGCATCGCCTCGGAGCTGCACCAGGCGTTTCGGTCGGCACCCACCGTCCTCACGCCCCATGACGGGGAGTTTGCCCGCCTGTTCGAAGGGCTCCCGGACATGCTCGAGGCGCCGTCGAAGCTCGAGAAGGCGCGCCGCGCCGCAGCCTATCTGGGAGCCGTGGTTCTGCTCAAGGGGCCCGACACGGTCGTGGCGGCGCCCGACGGACGGGCTGCCATCAACGAAAATGGCTCGCCTTATCTTGCCACCGCCGGTTCCGGCGACACCCTGTGCGGCTTCATCGCAGGCCTCCTGGCCCAGGGGATGCCCGCTTTCGATGCCGCCTGCGCGGGCACCTGGCTCCACGCCGAGGCGGCGGCAAGCTTCGGTCCCGGCCTCATCGCCGAGGATCTCCCGGAAGAACTTCCGAAGGTGCTCAGGACGCTGCTGGCCTGATGCCCGACCCGGTGTCGCCTGTTCGGCCCGGCGCGAGGCTGCCGGATGGCTGGTGCATGAGACGTCAGGTCACCTCGATCCAGCACCACAGCCCAGCGTCGAAGCGCTCCAAAACCGTCGAGGCCAAGAGCCAACGGCCGGGGTTGTCGGCCACGAAGGCGATGCGGATTGTCCGCTTCTCCGGCACCTGCAGGGTGTCGAGCCAATAGGGCTCCCATCCGTCGTCCATGGCATGGAGCAGACGGAACGAATGGCCGTGGAGATGGAAAGGCTGGGGGTAGGGCGTCCGGTTGTCGAGTGCCAGCACCACCGGCGCCCCGCGCTTGACCCGCAGTGCTGGCGTCTCGACCGAGCCTAGCTTGCCATTGATCCGCCACGCCCGTGCGCCCTCGTCGTACGTGATGGCGAGGTCGGCCCGGGTCGCGCTTTGGAGCCTGATCGCCTCTGGCAGTTTCCGATTCTCCGGAATCGGCGCCATCGCGGGCTTTGGGGCTGCGACTTCTCCGGCCGCGATGAGCTGCAGTAACGGGATCCCGTTGCCCAGCAAGGCCTTGACGGTGCCCGTCGCGTCTTGCTGCCGGGGCATGTCGACGAGGAGGTCGTAGCGGGTGCCGGGCGGGAAGGGCAGGGAGGCGCGCAAGGGCTCGAAGGTGTCGGTCGGCTGCCCATCCACGGCGATCACGAAGGGCTTCATACCATCGAACTGAAGACGCAAGATGCGCGCGTTGGAGGCGTTGGCGAGGCGGAGCCGAACCCGGGAGCCCGGCCGAACCTCCACCCGCTCCGGCACCGGCCCACCGTTGACGGTCAGCCAGTTTCCGAGGCGGCCCGACGGCCCCTGATCGACCCCGAACGGCGCGAGAGCTCCGGTCTCGGACAGCTTCCAGTCGTCCAGCACGAGGGCAATGTCGCTGTCGACCGGTGGTGGGGTGATCTCCTCGACGATCAGGAGGCCGGTCAGACCGCGCTCCGTGGCCTCGGCGCTGCCGCCCGGAATGCAGGGGCGGATCAGGAAGGTCCCGGCATCAGGCGGCGTGAACCGGTACTCGAAATCTTCCCCAGGTCCAACGGCCGCTTGGGTGAGGCCTGCCACCCCGTCCATCGCATTGGGGCCGCGGACGCCATGAAAATGGAGGGAGAGCGGCGCGGGCGTCCCATTGGACACACGAAGTCTCACCTCCTCGCCCTGACGGACCCGCAGGACAGGGGCGGGCCCGCCATCGAAGCGCCACAGCTCCGCTTCATCGGCCGCATCCGGGCGCAGGTGAACCTTGACCGGGCCAGCCTTCCATTCCGGCGCCTCCTTGGACTGAGGCGGCGTCTGAGCTTGCGCCCCTAAGGGGTTGAGCGTCCAGCAGAACCATCCCAGTCCCAGACCGAGGGCCGTGCGTCGTGACGGACGATAGGGTGTGTGCATGGTGTGGTCGATACGCTCGCATGGAATGATCCTTCGACCATAGGGCGTGAACGGGTCGTGGGCCTAGCGGTCATTGCGGCGGGCGGGCCGCTCCCGCGGCTTGGCCGTGGCGCGAGGCGTTCAAATCTCCGTTGCGGCTAACTTTTTTGGTGCACGGCCCGGATTGCGTGCTATAGAGCCGCGTCCCGGACGAGGCGGCGCATGTGTGGCGCCACCTTCCGCGCGGGCGTGGCGGAACTGGTAGACGCACTGGATTTAGGTTCCAGCGACGCAAGTTGTGGGGGTTCGAGTCCCTCCGCCCGCACCAGTCCCGCAAGGGTTGGTTTCCGGATGGGCCGTGGTCCAGGTTGGAGCCTCGAGGCTTCGCCGACCGGGGTCCGGACAAGGATTTTTCTCGTTTAACGAAGGCAGTCAAAACCATGCAGGTGACGGAAACTCTGTCCCAGGGCTTGAAGAAAGAATTCAAGGTCGTGCTCCCGGCGACCGAGTTGGAGCAGCGCCTCACGAATGAGCTGTCCACCCTGAAGAACCGCGTTCAGATCAACGGCTTCCGTCCCGGCAAGGTGCCGGTGACCCACCTGCGCCGGGTCTACGGCCGCTCGGTGATGGCCGACGTGGTGCAGAACGCCGTCAACGAGGCGAACCGGAAGATCGTCGAGGACAACAGCCTCAAGCTCGCCTTCGAGCCCCAGGTCCAGTTCCCCGAGAGCAAGGAAGAAGTCGAGCAGGTGATGGACGCCAAGAGCGACCTCGCCTTCACGGTGTCACTCGAAGTCCTGCCGACCTTCGAACTGGTCGATCTGTCCGGCGTCGAGGTAAAGAAGCCCGTCACCGAGGTGACCGACGCCGAGGTCGACGAATCGCTCGAGCGCATGGCCAAGCAGAACCGCTCCTTCGAGTCGAAGGCCGGCGCCGCCGAGAACGGCGATCGGGTCGTCGTGGACTTCGTGGGCCGGATCGACGGCGAGGAGTTCCAGGGCGGATCGGCTCAGGACATCCGGGTTGAGCTCGGCTCCAACACCTTCATCCCGGGCTTCGAGGACCAGCTCGCGGGCGTCAAGGCGGGCGATACCAAGCTCGTGAAGGTCTCGTTCCCCGAGAACTATATGGCCGCCCATCTGGCCGGGAAGGCCGCCGAGTTCGACGTGACCGTGAAGGACGTCGAGGGTCCGGGCGAGCTGAGGATCGACGACGAGCTCGCCAAGGGCTTCGGCATGGAGTCGCTCGACAAGCTCAAGGATGCCGTCCGCGACGCCATCAAGCGCGATTTCGACGCCCAGTCCCGCCGCAAGGTCAAGAAGGACCTGCTGGATGCCCTCGATTCCAAGTACAGCTTCGAGTTGCCTCCGAGCCTCGTGGAGCAGGAATTCGCCGCGATCTGGGCCCAGGTCGAAGGCGAGATGAAGACCAACAACCGCACCTTCGCGGATGAGGACACCACCGAGGAAGACGCCAAGGCTGATTACCGCAAGATCGCCGAGCGCCGCGTGCGCCTCGGCCTGGTCCTTGCACAGATCGGCGAGACGTCCGATATCAAGGTCTCCGACGACGAGGTCACGCAGGCTCTCGTCGAGCGGGTCCGCCAGTATCCCGGGCAGGAAAAGCAGGTGTGGGAATTCTACCAGAAGAACCCCCAGGCCCTGGCCGAGATCCGCGCCCCCCTCTTCGAGGAGAAGGTGGTTGACCGAATCCTCTCGGAGGTGAAGGTGGTCGACAACGCCGTCTCCAAGGACGAGCTGTTCGGCGACGAATCCGAAGAGGGCGGAAAGAAAGCCAGCAAGGGCGAGTAAGGCCTCGGACCGGCCGCCTCGCTGCTTGCTTTATCTCGACGGCTGCGCGTCCGCGCAGCCGACTTTGGAGCAGTGAGACGATGAGAGATCCGGTCGCGTTGTACAACAACACGCTCGTGCCGATGGTGGTCGAGCAGTCGAATAGGGGCGAGCGCGCCTTCGACATCTATTCCCGCCTGCTGCGTGAGCGGATTATCTTCCTCACCGGCCCGGTTGAAGACTACTCGGCCTCGCTGATCGTGGCGCAGCTTCTGTTCCTCGAGGCCGAGAACCCAAAGAAGGAAATTTCCTTCTACATCAACTCCCCGGGCGGCGTGGTCACGTCCGGCCTCTCGATCTACGACACCATGCAGTTCATTCGCTGCCCCGTCTCGACGCTTTGCGTCGGACAGGCCGCCTCCATGGGCTCGCTCCTGCTGACGGCGGGAGCCAAGGGTCAGCGCTTCGCCCTCCCGAACGCCCGCATCATGGTCCACCAGCCATCGGGCGGCTACCAGGGCCAGGTGACGGACATCATGATCCACGCCCGCGAGAGCGAGGCTCTCAAGCGCCGGCTCAATGAAATCTACGTGACCCACACGGGCCGGGACCTGGCTGCCGTGGAAGCAGCCCTGGAGCGCGATAATTTCATGACGGCGGACGCCGCCAAGGAATTCGGCCTGATCGACGAGGTGGTGTCCAAGCGTCCGGAGCCCACCGTTCCCCAGGGTTAATATAGCGGGCTGGCTGTGCCACGATCGGTATGAGGTTGTCGCAGGTCCGGTTCTCCCCAAGAGGGAAATCGGACCTAATTCCTTAAAGTTGGGGACAAGAACTGGCCTCTGCGTCCTTTTGGCCTTCAGGTCCGTTCCTATTGATCACGCGCCCGCAGCGTGTTTGCATGAGGATTCGAGGCGGTCATTAACAAAAGCCTCGAATCTCGGCGCCGGAACCTTTTATTAGGCCCGTCGCTCCTAGATTTAAGTGAAGTGCCGGGCGGGCGTTGCACCAGCCGGGCACCGATTGGAGAGAGAATATATGAGCAAGGCTGGCGGCAACGACTCCAAGAGCACGCTTTACTGCTCCTTCTGCGGCAAGAGCCAGCATGAGGTCCGGAAGCTGATCGCCGGCCCGACGGTATTCATCTGCGATGAGTGCGTCGAGCTGTGCATGGACATCATTCGCGAGGAATCCAAGTCATCCCTCGTGAAATCCCGGGACGGCGTCCCGACCCCCAAAGAGATCAGCCGCGTCCTTGACGATTATGTGATCGGTCAGGAGCACGCCAAGAAGGTGCTCTCGGTGGCGGTCCATAACCACTACAAGCGCCTCGCCCATGCCACGAAGCACAACGACGTGGAACTGGCGAAGTCCAACATTCTGCTGATCGGCCCCACGGGCTCGGGCAAGACCCTCCTGGCCCAGACCCTGGCTCGGATCCTCGATGTGCCGTTCACCATGGCTGACGCCACGACCCTTACGGAAGCAGGGTATGTCGGCGAGGACGTGGAGAACATCATCCTGAAGCTGCTCCAGGCCTCGGATTACAACGTGGAGCGGGCTCAGCGCGGCATCGTCTACATCGACGAAATCGACAAGATCTCCCGCAAGTCCGACAACCCCTCCATCACCCGCGACGTATCGGGCGAGGGCGTCCAGCAGGCCCTGCTCAAGATCATGGAAGGTACGGTGGCATCCGTGCCGCCCCAGGGCGGCCGCAAGCATCCCCAGCAGGAATTCCTGCAGGTGGATACCACGAACATCCTCTTCATCTGCGGCGGCGCTTTCGCCGGGCTGGAGCGGATCATCGCGGGCCGCGGCAAGGGAACGTCCATCGGCTTCGGGGCGAGCGTGAGCGCGCCCGACGATCGGCGCACCGGCGAGATTTTCCGCGAGGTGGAGCCCGAGGACCTGCTGAAATTCGGCCTCATTCCCGAATTCGTCGGCCGCCTTCCGGTCCTGGCCACCCTGGAGGACCTGGACGAGGATGCCCTCAAGAAGATCCTGCAGGAGCCCAAGAACGCCCTGGTCAAGCAGTACCAGCGCCTGTTCGAGATGGAGAACGTCAACCTCACCTTCCAGGAAGAGGCCCTGACGCTCATCGCCCGCAAGGCCATCGAGCGCCGCACCGGCGCCCGCGGCCTGCGCTCGATCATGGAGTCGATCCTGCTGGAGACCATGTACGACCTGCCGGGCCTCGATTCCGTCGAGCAGGTTGTGATCGGTCCCGAGGTCATCGAGGGGAAGGCCAAGCCGCTCTTCATCCATGGCGACCGGGCCGACCAGACCGCGAGCGCAAGCGCCTGATCGTCGCCCTCCAGAGCCCCCTCAAGGTCGTGGCGGACCTGTCCTTGAAAGACTGTTTCCGCCACGCCACATTATCTCTTGCGTGGTCGCTGCCCGCTCATTCCCGAGGGACGGCCCCACGTACCGGACGCAGCGAGTATCCCATACAAAGCCTGAGCGTTCCGGTTCTCCGTTCGCAGATCCGCTCAATGGAGGGATCCTGTCGGACGATGTCGAAAGGATTGTCTCAATGACACAGTCGAAGCCGCGCCAGCCTATCGTTCCAGGCTCGACGGGGACCTACGCGGTTCTGCCGCTCCGTGACATCGTCGTCTTCCCGCATATGATCGTGCCCCTTTTCGTGGGACGCGAAAAGTCGATCCGTGCCCTGGAGGAGGTCGTTAAATCCGACCGCCACATCCTCTTGGCCACGCAGGTCGATGCGACCGACGACGACCCGAAGACGGACGCGATCTACAAGGTTGGCACGCTGGCGAGCGTCCTGCAGCTCCTGAAGCTGCCCGACGGGACCGTGAAGGTGCTGGTGGAGGGTGTCAGCCGCGCTCAGGTGCAGGCCTATACCCAGACGGACGAGTATTACGAGGCTGAGGCCGAGGCCCTGCCGGACTCGATGGGCGACCAGATCGAGGCCGAGGCTCTTGCGCGCTCCGTGGTCTCGGAGTTCGAGAATTACGTCAAGCTGAACAAGAAGGTCTCGCCCGAGGTCGTCTCGGCCGTGACGCAGATCGAGGAGCCCGCCAAGCTCGCCGACACTATCGCGTCGCACCTGGCGATCAAGATCGCCGACAAGCAGGCGATCCTGGAGATCCCGACGGTCGCGCAGCGCCTGGAGAAGGTTCTCGGCCTCATGGAGAGCGAGATCTCCGTGCTTCAGGTCGAGAAGCGGATCCGGACGCGCGTGAAGCGCCAGATGGAGAAGACCCAGCGCGAGTACTATCTCAACGAGCAGATGAAGGCCATCCAGAAGGAGCTCGGCGACGACGAAGGTCGCGACGAGTTGGCCGAGCTCGAGGACAAGATCAACAAGACCAAGTTCTCGAAGGAGGCGCGTGACAAGGCCCTTGGCGAGCTGAAGAAGCTGCGGCAGATGTCGCCCATGTCGGCCGAAGCCACCGTGGTCCGCAACTACCTCGACTGGCTCCTGAGCATTCCGTGGAACAAGCGTTCCAAGATGCGCAAGGACCTCAAGGGGGCTCAGGACCTGCTCGATGCCGATCACTATGGCCTCGAAAAGGTGAAGGAGCGCATCGTCGAGTACCTGGCGGTCCAGCAGCGCGCCAACAAGCTGACGGGCCCGATCCTCTGCCTCGTCGGACCTCCGGGCGTCGGTAAGACCTCTCTCGGCAAGTCCATCGCGAAGGCGACGGGACGTGAGTTCGTGCGCATGTCGCTCGGCGGCGTTCGCGACGAGTCCGAGATCCGCGGTCACCGCCGGACCTATATCGGCTCGATGCCCGGCAAGATCGTGCAGTCCATGCGCAAGGCCAAGACGTCCAATCCACTCATCCTGCTCGACGAGATCGACAAGATGGGCATGGACTTCCGTGGCGACCCGTCGGCGGCCCTGCTCGAGGTTCTGGATCCTGAGCAGAACTCCACCTTCAACGACCATTACCTCGAGGTCGATTACGACCTGTCGAACGTGATGTTCGTGACGACGGCGAACACGCTGAACATTCCTGGTCCGCTCCTCGACCGTATGGAGGTGATCCGCCTCGCGGGTTACACCGAGGAAGAAAAGGCGGAGATCGCCCGCACGCACCTCATCCCGTCCGCCATGAAGAAGCATGGCCTGGACGAGAAGGAATGGGCGATCACGGATGACGGCCTGCTCATGCTGGTCAGGCGCTACACCCGCGAGGCGGGCGTACGTAACCTGGAGCGCGAGATCGCCAACCTTGCCCGCAAGGCCGTGAAGGAGATCCTGATCTCCAAGGTCTCGCGCGTCGAGGTGACCACGGACAACCTGCCCGATTACCTGGGCCCGCCGCGCTTCCGCTACGGCGAGGTCGAGGAGGAAGATTCGGTCGGTGCAGTCACGGGTCTGGCTTGGACCGAGGTTGGCGGTGAGCTGCTCACCATCGAGGGCGTCGTCCTGCCCGGCAAGGGCCGGATGACCGTCACGGGCAACCTTCGCGACGTGATGAAGGAATCGATCTCGGCTGCGGCGTCCTATGTCCGCTCCCGATCCGTCGATTTCGGCATCGAGCCGCCGCTCTTCGACCGGAAGGACATCCACGTCCACGTTCCGGAGGGAGCGACCCCGAAGGACGGTCCGTCGGCCGGCATCGCTATGGCAAGCGCCATCGTATCCGTGATGACGGGTATTCCCGTCCGTCGGGACATCGCGATGACGGGCGAAGTGACCCTGCGCGGTCGGGTTCTCCCGATCGGCGGCCTGAAGGAGAAGCTTTTGGCGGCGCTCCGGGGCGGCATCAAGAAGGTGCTGATCCCCATGGACAACGCCAAGGATCTCGTCGAGCTGCCGGACAGCGTGAAGAACGGTCTCGAGATCGTTCCGGTCTCCCGGATGGATGAGGTCTTGAAGCATGCCCTGACCCGCATGCCCGAGCCCATCGAGTGGGATGAATCGGCCGCTCAGACGCCTAAGGTCAGCGGGTCGGACGACGAATCGAAGGGTGTCGTCGCTCACTAAAGTCTTTCCTTACGGAAGGTGCATTCAGAGCCCCCGGATCTCGGATCCGGGGGCTTTTTTTGCGTCTATCGGGGGAAAAGGCCCGGAAACGGGCCGTTCCGGGGGTTGCAAGGTTTCAACCTTTGCGCCACACGGTTCGTCCCTAAAACGGCAGCCCAGGACTATTTTCGCGGCCACCGTTATATTTGGAGGACTACGTATGAATAAAGGCGAGCTCGTTGCTGCCGTGGCAGATAAGGTCGGTTTGTCGCGCGGTCAGGCAGGCGAGGCGATTGACGCCGCCATCGACGCCATCACGGGTGCCCTCAAGCAGGGCGACGAGGTCAAGATCGTCGGCTTCGGCACCTTCGTGGTGACGAACCGCGCCGCCGGCGAGGCGCGCAACCCGCGCACGGGCGAGAAGGTCAAGGTTCCGGCTTCCAAGACGCCCAAATTCCGTGCCGGCGCCGGCTTGAAGGACGCCGTGAACGGCAAGTAATCGCTTTTTCGATTGCCGATCCCATAAAAGAGGGCCGACCGCCTTGCGTTGTCGGCCTTCTCTTTTTATGTCGGGTGGCTCAGGGCGATTAGCTCAGTTGGTAGAGCATCTCGTTTACACCGAGAGGGTCGGCGGTTCGAGCCCGTCATCGCCCACCACGATCCCGGGGACAGGCGCGCCATCCCCGTCCCGAAGCGAAACAGCGCCCTCGTCGTCCGGTCTCCCGGCCTCAGGCTTTTCGTGACCGATCCATACCGTCGAGCATCAGGAGACGGGCAGGATTCGACGGCGCAGCGATGCCAGCCGGATTGCCCGGCCGACACTGCGGCTGGCCCTTGCGGTACATCTCATCGAAGGGCGATCGGGAACGGCACGACAGGTGCCGGAGCATCGGAGCACGGTCGGCTCACATCGCCCTCGTTCCAGGCCGGCCGTCCAAGGAAAGCGCGACGGCCTTTACTCCATGTTCGAGCCTCTAGACCCCGCTCGTTCATCGGCCGCCCGAGGCGTCGAGCAGCGCTCCGCTCACATAGGACGAAGCATCGCCCAGAAGCCAAACAATGGCTTGAGCGATCTCATCCGGCTGGCCGGCACGCCCCAAGGGCGTTTGGACGCCGATGCGACTGGCTCGATCCGGCTGCTCGCCGCTCGCATGAATGTCCGTATCCGTGACCCCCGGCCGCACCGCGTTGACCCGTACGCCGTCCGGTCCGAGTTCCTTGGCAAGGCCGAGGGTCAGCGTGTCCACGGCAGCCTTCGAACCCGCATAATCCACATACTCGAACGGTGAGCCGATGCGGGCCGCCACGGATGAGACGTTGACGATCGAGCCCCCGCGTCCGCCCCGGCTCATGGAGAGACGCCGTGCCGCCTCGCGGGCACACAGATAGGCGCCCAGCACATTGACCTCGAAGATCCGTCTCATGCGCTCGGCGCTCATGTCGGCCAGGGGGAGGGGCGGGGCGACGATGCCGGCATTCACGACGACGCCGTCGAGGCGCCCGAGCGTCGATTCCGTCCTGTCGAACATGGCGAGGACGTCGGCCTCGACGGCGACATCGCCTTGCACGACAACCGCACGGCCGCCCGCCTGCTCAGCCCGCTGAACCACTTCCTCGGCGGCTTCCCTATCGGCGAGATAGTTGACACCCACGGACCAGCCCTGGGCGGCTGCCAGAATCGCCGTCGAGCGGCCGATCCCCCTGCTGCCGCCGGTCACGAGAATCGTCTTGGTCATAGGAGCCTCCGAGATCGTTATGGACCGGATCTACCAGACGCGGCGCCAGGACCCTACAGCGATGCGGGGCCTGTCCAAACGTGTCTCGGAAAAGTCACGTTAAGCAAAAGAAAGTATATGACGTTACGTCCGTCTGGACGCGGGAGAGGTCAACGGCTAAAAGAATCGCAATAGATTAACGTCTCATTGACCATGATGGATGAGACTACCTCGGCGAAAGAGGGCAGCCTTCATGACCGCGATTTTCATCGGCCTCATTACGTTTTCCCTGGCCTATCTGGTTTCGGTCCCAATGGTCCGACTCTGGACGGTTTCGTCCGAAGAGGTTCGGCAGACCGAGCGCTCCCCGGCCATGGGGCCCCGCTAGCATCCCGTCTTCGTCCGGTCGCCGCAAACGCTTAGGGGAAGGTCCTCGCAGAAGCGTCACGAGCCCGCGTCCGGGTTCGATGCGCGGCTTCCGGGGCACCCCACGTCCGCCAGAAAAAGGTTTTTCAGTTTTCCCGAACTTAGCCGCGAACGGCGCTTGACAGTTCCGGGAGGCCCCCTTAAACCCCGCCACACCGCTTCGGCGGTCCGATGCGCGGGCGTAGCTCAGTCGGTTAGAGTGCCGGCCTGTCACGCCGGAGGTCGCGGGTTCGAGCCCCGTCGCCCGCGCCATTCATCTCCCTGAAAAACATAGATAATCGACGAAGCTGCACCGCAGAGCGGTGCCGTTGGTGAGCGGTCGCGTACATGCCTGCTGGTGAGGTTTGCCACGATGACTGGGATCCTCGGTTCCGGCGCTCCTTCCTCCAGTCGCGGAAGAGCTGGCATGTGTTCGGGACTCGGCAGGATGGTGCTCAGGGCATGACAGAGGATCGCTCGACACGGGCCTCCACGGGCGCATCCGGCCGGGCGGCAACCTTGGCCGAATTTCGCCCGCGGCAGGGCGTTCCCGGGGCCGAATCGAGACCGTCGGAGCCATCCGGAAATTGCGATTTTCAGTTTGGAACCGTTCTTTCTGCGGCGCGGCAAACACTTGTCAGTGAAGGAGAACTCGGATAAGCCTCCGGCCATAATTTCGGTTGTCGCAGGGCCTTTTTTCAGGCTTAGGTCTTTCTAAATCCGGAATTGCCGCCCGGCCATTTGTGACCGGGTCTCCTTCCTTAGGTGTCGCATGACGAATCTCTTGGCCGACTACCTGCCGCTCGTGATCTTTATCGGTGTGTCGCTCTTCATCGGGCTGGCACTGCTCGTGGCGCCGTTCCTGGTCGCCTACCAGCGTCCCGATACGGAAAAGCTCTCCGCGTACGAGTGCGGGTTCAACGCTTTCGACGATGCCCGGATGAAATTCGACGTCCGGTTCTATCTGGTCGCGATTCTCTTCATCATCTTCGATCTCGAAGTGGCTTTCCTCTTCCCCTGGGCCATCACGTTCGGCGGCCTGGGATGGTTCGGTTTCATGTCCATGATGATCTTCCTGGGCGTCCTGACGGTGGGCTTCGTGTATGAGTGGAAAAAGGGAGCCCTGGAATGGGATTGATCACTGACGCCCCCCGGACGCCCCTGATTGCCCCGCAGCCTGTGGGCGCTCTCGACCCGGCGACCGGCCAGCCCATCGGCCAGACGGACCCCTACTTCCTCGGGATCAAGGGCGAGCTCGACGACAAGGGCTTTCTCGTCACCTCGGCCGAGGACCTGATCAACTGGGCCCGCACCGGCTCGTTGATGTGGATGACCTTTGGCCTGGCGTGCTGCGCCGTCGAGATGATGCAGCTCTCCATGCCGCGCTACGACGTCGAGCGCTTCGGCTTCGCGCCTCGCGCCAGCCCGCGCCAGTCCGACGTGATGATCGTGGCCGGCACGCTCACCAACAAGATGGCTCCCGCGCTGCGCAAGGTCTACGACCAGATGCCGGAACCGCGCTATGTCATCTCCATGGGCTCCTGCGCCAATGGCGGCGGCTATTATCACTATTCCTATGCGGTGGTGCGCGGATGCGACCGGATCGTGCCGGTGGACATCTACGTTCCGGGTTGCCCCCCGACCGCCGAGGCGCTGCTGTACGGCGTCCTCCTCCTCCAGAGGAAGATCCGCCGCACCGGCACGATCGAACGCTGAGCGAAGGTTCATCGCATGAACGCGGAATTGCAGGCCCTGGGCGAACACGTCGCCGCCTCCCTCGGAGAGGCCGTGACCGACTGGGCCATTGCCTATGACGAGCTGACGATGATCGTCCGCGCCGAGGACGTCGTGCGGGCGGTGACCTTCCTGCGGGACGATGCCCAGTGCCGGTTCGTGAACTTCATCGACCTGTGCGGAGCGGATTATCCGGGGCGTGAGGCCCGCTTCGACGTGGTCTACCACTTCCTGTCCCCCAGCCATAACCGGCGCATCCGCCTCAAGGTGACGACGGACGAGGTCACCACCGTCCCGTCCATCATCGAGGTCTTCCCGTCCGCCAACTGGTTCGAGCGGGAGGCCTACGACCTGTACGGAATCCTGTTCTCGGGCCATCCGGACCTGCGAAGGATCCTGACCGATTACGGGTTCGAAGGCTTCCCCTTGCGCAAGGACTTCCCCATGACGGGCTTCGTCGAGGTCCGTTACGACGACGGCCAGGGCCGCGTGGTCTACGAACCCGTGAAGCTCAACCAGGAATTCCGGAATTTCGACTTCCTGTCGCCATGGGAAGGCACGGACTACGTGCTGCCCGGCGACGAAAAAGCCAAAGCTTAAAGAGCGGAGAGGGCGTCCCATGGGCGAGCATAATATCCGCAACTTCTCGATCAATTTCGGGCCCCAGCACCCGGCGGCGCACGGCGTGCTGCGCCTCGTGCTGGAGCTGGACGGCGAGATCGTCGAGCGCGTCGATCCGCATATCGGCCTGCTCCACCGCGGCACCGAGAAGCTGATCGAGTACAAGACCTATACGCAGGCGATCCCGTATTTCGACAGGCTCGATTATGTGGCTCCGATGAACCAGGAGCACGCTTTCTGCCTCGCGGTGGAGAAGCTGCTCGGGATTTCGGTTCCGCGCCGGGCCCAGCTCATCCGGGTTCTGTACTCGGAAATCGGCCG
The DNA here is from genome assembly GCF_016892705.1 of Microvirga pudoricolor. Taxonomy (GTDB): domain Bacteria; phylum Pseudomonadota; class Alphaproteobacteria; order Rhizobiales; family Beijerinckiaceae; genus Microvirga; species Microvirga pudoricolor. The sequence continues at coordinate 301,551 of NZ_JAFEMB010000005.1, read as the reverse complement.
CCTCCTGTCGCATCTGCTCAACGTGACCACCCAGGCCATGGACGTGGGCGCCCTGACGCCGCCGCTCTGGGGCTTCGAGGAGCGCGAGAAGCTCATGATCTTCTATGAGCGCGCATCGGGTTCGCGCATGCACGCCAACTACGTGCGGCCCGGCGGCGTGAACATGGATATCGGGCCCGACCTGATCGACGACATCGAAGCTTTTTGCGACCCGTTCCTGCAGGTTCTCGACGATCTCGATACTCTCGTCATCGGCAACCGCATCTTCAAGCAGCGCAACGTCGATATCGGCGTGGTGACTCTGGAGGATTGCTGGAAGTGGGGTTTCTCCGGCGTCATGGTGCGCGGCTCCGGCGCCGCCTGGGATCTGCGCAAGGCGCAGCCCTATGAATGCTACGAGGAGATGGAATTCGACATCCCCGTCGGACGCAATTGCGACAACTACGACCGTCAGGTCATCCGCATGGAGGAGATGCGCCAGTCCGTGCGCATCATGAAGCAGTGCATCGCAAAGCTGCGCGAGCCGGCCGGGCAGGGGCCTGTCCGGACCCTCGACGGCAAGGTGGCGCCGCCGTCCCGCAAGGATATGAAGCGCTCGATGGAATCCCTGATCCATCACTTCAAGCTCTACACGGAAGGTTTCCACGTCCCGGCGGGCGAGGTCTATGCCTGCGTCGAGGCCCCCAAGGGCGAGTTCGGCGTCTATCTCGTGGCGGACGGCACCAACAAGCCGTATCGCTGCAAGGTGCGCGCTCCGGGCTTCGCCCATCTGCAGGCGATGGACTTCATGTGCCGCGGGCACATGCTGGCCGACGTCTCGGCCATCCTCGGCTCGCTCGACATCGTCTTCGGCGAGGTGGATCGGTAAGGTTTCGGGCCGGGTCCGCCCGGCCTTTCGCGCCTGTCGGGCGCACACGATAGTCGTGACCGTCCGGCCGAAAAGGCAGGGCGGCGCGGTAGGTTAAGAGGATACGATGGCCGTTCGAAAGCTCGCGCCTGACGACATACAGCCCAAAAGCTTCGCGTTCTCGCCCGAGAACGAGGCTTGGGCCGAGGGACAGATCGCCAAGTACCCGGCGGGCCGCCAGGCCTCGGCGGTGATCTCGCTGTTGTGGCGCGCGCAGGAGCAATCCGGCGGCTGGCTGCCGCGCCGCGCCATCGAGGCCGTGGCCGCGAAGCTCGACATGGCGACCATCCGCGTGATGGAGGTGGCGACCTTCTACACGATGTTCAACCTTGAGCCTGTGGGGAAGTACTTCATCCAGTTCTGCGGCACGACGCCTTGCGTCCTGCGCGGCGCGGGCGACATCAAGAAGGTGCTCGAGCGCCGGGTCGGAGAGCAGAACCATGTGTCTGCGGATGGCAAATTCTCCTGGCTCGAGGTCGAATGCCTCGGCGCGTGCTGCAACGCCCCGATGGTGCAGATCAACGACGATTACTACGAAGATCTCACCACCGAGACCTTCGAGACGCTCCTGGACGACCTTGCCGCGGGCCGCCCCGTGAAGACGGGCCCTCAGAACGGCCGTCATGCCTCCGAACCGCAGGACGACATCAAGACCCTGCAGGACCCCAAGCTCTATGACGGCTCGATGATCGGCGCCTGGCGCAAGCGCTTCGAGGAAGAGGCCGTAAAGACTGCCGACACGGGCGAGGCAGCCGCCGCCACGGCCAGCGTTCCGGAAGGCGGAAAGGCCGCCAAGCCCCCGGCCGGCCGTCCAGAAGAAAGCAAGGCCGCCGAAACCCCGGCCACGCGCGCCAAGGCAGGCGAGACGCCCATCCACCCGGCCGACCGCAAGGAAGCGTCCGATCCGTCGAAGGCGACTAAGATCGATCCCGAGACGCAGGACAAGGCCAAGCCCGCGCCCCAGAGCGATAAGTCCTACGTGGCGACGCCGAGCAAGCCCGAGGCGGGCCGCCCGGTGCCCGACGCTCCGACGACGCCCATCGCCGGAACGCCGCCCTCCGACGCCGACACCCGCCGCGACGGCAGCGAAAGCAAGCCCGGCGTGACCGTCGACAAAGACAACAAGACGTCCTGACAGAGGTGACCTGACATGCTCCAGGACAGAGACCGCATCTTTACCAACCTCTACGGCCTCCATTCGCCGGACTTGTCCGCCGCGAAAATGCGCGGCGCGTGGGACGGCACTAAGTTCCTGCTCGAGAAGGGCCGGGACTGGATCATCGACGAGATGAAGAAGTCGGGCTTGCGCGGCCGTGGCGGCGCGGGCTTCCCGACCGGCCTGAAATGGTCGTTCATGCCCAAGCAATCGGATGGGCGCCCGCACTACCTCGTGGTGAACGCCGACGAATCCGAGCCCGGCACATGCAAGGACCGGGAGATCATGCGGCACGACCCGCACCTTCTGGTTGAGGGCTGCCTGCTGGCATCCTTCGCCATGGGGGCGCACGCGGCCTACATCTACATCCGCGGCGAGTACATCGCCGAGAAGCACGCCCTCCAGCGCGCGGTGGACGAGGCCTACGAGGCCGGGCTGATCGGCCAGAACAACATCCACGGCTATCCCTTCGACCTCTACGTCCACCATGGCGCCGGCGCCTATATCTGCGGCGAGGAGACGGCTCTCATCGAGAGCATGGAAGGCAAGAAGGGCATGCCGCGCCTGAAGCCGCCATTCCCGGCCAATATGGGCCTGTATGGCTGCCCCACGACGGTGAACAACGTGGAATCCATCGCGGTGGCGGGTACCATCCTGCGCCGGGGCGCGGCCTGGTTCGCGGGCATCGGCCGTCCCAACAACGTGGGCACGAAGCTGTTCTGCGTGTCGGGCCACGTGAACAAGCCCTGCAATGTGGAAGAGGCCATGGGCCTGACCTTCCGCGAATTGATCGACACCCATTGCGGCGGCATCCGGGGCGGCTGGGACAACCTCCTGGCGGTCATCCCGGGCGGCTCCTCGGTGCCCTGCGTCCCGGCGGACCAGATCATCGACGCGCCGATGGATTTCGACACCCTGCGCAACCTGCGTTCGGGCCTCGGCACGGCGGCCGTGATCGTCATGGACAAGTCTACGGACATCGTGCGCGCCATCGCCCGCATCTCGTATTTCTACAAGCATGAGAGCTGCGGCCAGTGCACCCCGTGCCGCGAGGGTACGGGCTGGATGTGGCGCGTGCTCAACCGCATGGCCGAGGGTCGCGCTCAGAAGCGCGAGATCGACATGCTGCTCGAAGTGTCCACCCAAATCGAAGGCCATACCATCTGCGCGCTCGGCGACGCGGCGGCTTGGCCGGTTCAAGGCCTCATCCGGCATTTCCGGCATGAGATCGAAAAGCGGATCGACGATTATGCGGCCAATCCGCATAGCGAGTCGGTGATGATGGCGGCGGAGTAAGAAACAGGATGGCGAAAATCATCGTTGACGGCGTCGAGGTCGACGTCCCGCCGGAATACACGCTCCTCCAAGCCGCCGAGGCGGCCGGGGCCGAGATTCCGCGCTTCTGCTTCCATGAGCGCCTGTCCATCGCCGGCAATTGCCGCATGTGCCTCGTCGAGGTGAAGGGCGCGCCCAAGCCGGTCGCTTCCTGCGCCTGGGGCGTTCGCGATTGCCGTCCGGGCCCCAACGGCGAGCCGCCGGAGATTCTCACCAAGTCCGGCACGGTCAAGAAGGCTCGGGAAGGGGTGATGGAGTTCCTCCTCATCAACCACCCGCTCGATTGCCCGATCTGCGACCAGGGCGGTCAATGCGACCTCCAGGACCAGGCCATGGCCTACGGCGTCGACACGACCCGTTTCCATGAGAACAAGCGCGCGGTCATGGACAAGTACCTCGGCCCGCTGATCAAGACCTCCATGAACCGGTGCATCCACTGCACCCGCTGCATCCGCTTCACCACGGAGGTGGCGGGCGTGGAAGATCTCGGCGCGATCTGGCGCGGCGAGGACATGGAGATCACGAGCTACCTGGAAAAGGCGCTGGGTTCCGAGTTGCAGTCCAACGCGGCGGATCTCTGCCCGGTGGGCGCGCTCACCCACAAGCCGGAAGCCTTCCATTACCGTCCGTGGGAGCTCGCCAAGACCGATTCCGTCGACATCATGGATGCGGTCGGGTCCGCCATCCGCGTGGATTCCCGTGGCCGCGAGGTCATGCGCATCTTGCCGCGCGTGAACGAGGACGTGAACGAGGAGTGGATCACCGACAAGGCCCGCCACATCGTGGACGGCCTGCGGCTCCAGCGCCTCGACCGACCTTTCGTGCGGGAGAACGGTCGCCTGCGCGTCGCCTCCTGGCAGGAGGCTTTCGCGGCTATCGCCGCCAAGGTGAAGGGCACCAGCCCGGACCGCATCGGCGCCATCGTGGGCGACCTGGCGGCCGTCGAGGAGACCTATGCCCTGAAGCTCCTTATGCAGGGCCTTGGGGTGAGGAATGTCGACGCGCGGCAGGACGGCTCGATTGTGAGCCCGGCCCATGGCCGTGGGTCGTACCTCTTCAATTCGACCATCGCGGGCATCGAGGACGCGGACGCGATCCTCATCATCGGGTCCAACCCGCGCATCGAAGCGTCGCTCGTCAATGTGCGCATCCGCAAGCGCTGGCGCATCGCTCCCCCGCCCATCGCCCTCATCGGCGAGCAGGTCGACCTGACCTACCCCTACGAGTATCTGGGTGCGGGTCCGGATTCCCTGGCGGAACTTGTCGCCGGCCGTCACAGCTTCGCCGAGAAGCTGAAGGAGGCCAAGCGTCCGCTGGTCATCGTCGGACCCGGAGCCTTGGCCCGTCCGGACGGTCTCGCGATCCTGTCAGCGGCGGCCTCGCTCGCGCAGGGCGTGGGTGCCATCGCGGAGGGCTGGAACGGATTCTCGGTGCTTCATACGGCAGCCTCCCGCGTCGGCGCTCTCGATCTCGGCTTCGTGCCGGGCGAGGGCGGCAAGACCGCGATCGAGATGGCCCAAGGCGGCGTGGACGTGCTGTTCAACCTGGGAGCCGACGAGATTGACATCACGCCGGGCGCCTTCGTGATCTATCAGGGCACTCACGGCGACAAGGGCGCGCACCGGGCGGACGTCATCCTGCCGGCCGCGACCTACACCGAAAAGTCCGGCACCTACGTGAACATCGAGGGCAGGGCCCAGATGGCGAACCGGGCCGCCTTCGCGCCGGGCGATGCGCGCGAGGATTGGGCGATCCTGCGCGCTCTCTCGGACGTTCTCGGTCAGCGCCTGCCTTTCGACTCCCTCAATGCCCTGCGTCAGAAGCTTTATGGCGAGTTTCCGCATTTCGCGGCCCTCGACCGGGTCACCCCGGCCGATGCGGCATCGGCCGTGACGGCGCTCGCGGGCCTCGGCGGGGCGGCAGGCCGGGAGGCTTTCGCAAGCCCGGTCAAGGACTTCTATCTCACCAACCCGATCGCCCGCGCGTCCGGTGTCATGGCCGAGTGCTCCGCGCTCGCCCGTGAGATCCGGCTCGAGGCGGCCGAGTAAGAGACGACGGATATGGAACTCGGAGACATTCTCCTCTCGATCGCGATCATGCTGGGCAAGAGCCTGCTGCTGCTCGTAGCCCTCTTGATCTTCATCGCCTACGCGCTGCTGGCCGACCGCAAGGTCTGGGCGGCGGTGCAGCTGCGCCGCGGTCCCAACGTAGTCGGTCCCTTCGGCCTGCTGCAGAGCTTCGCGGATCTGCTCAAGTTCGTGCTGAAGGAGCCGGTCATCCCGGCTTCGGCAAACAAGGGCATGTTCCTGCTCGCCCCTCTGGTGTTCTGCACCACCTCACTGGCCGCCTGGGCGGTGATCCCGCTCGACGCCGGCTGGGCGATGGCCAACATTAACGTGGGCATCCTCTACATCTTCGCGATCTCGTCGCTGGGCGTCTACGGGGTCATCATGGGAGGCTGGGCTTCGAACTCGAAGTATCCGTTCCTGGGCGCTCTGCGGTCTGCGGCCCAGATGGTGTCCTACGAGGTGTCCATCGGCTTCGTCATAGTGACGGTTCTGATGTGCGCCGGGACCCTGAACCTCTCGGGCATCGTCGAGTCGCAGAACACCCGCCTGGGCATCCTGGGCTGGTACTGGCTGCCGCTCTTCCCGATGTTCGTGGTGTTCTTCATCTCGGCCATGGCCGAGACGAACCGTCCGCCCTTCGATCTGCCTGAGGCCGAGTCCGAGCTCGTGGCGGGCTACATGGTCGAGTATTCCTCGACCCCGTACCTGCTCTTCATGCTGGGCGAATACGTGGCCATCATGACCATGTGCGCGCTCGGCACTATCCTGTTCCTGGGTGGCTGGCTCTCGCCGATCCCCTTCGCACCCTTCACATGGGTGCCAGGCGCGATTTGGTTCATCCTGAAGGCCAGCTTCCTGTTCCTGATGATCGCCATGGTGAAAGCCCTGGTGCCGCGCTACCGCTACGATCAGCTCATGCGGCTCGGTTGGAAAGTATTCCTGCCCCTGTCGCTCGTGATGGTGATCGTCGTGGCGGCTGTTCTCTTCGTCCTCGGCATCGCGCCGGGCATGCGCTAACGGAGGCCGGTTCCATGAAACTCGATCAGGTTGCCAAGGGCCTGCTGCTTCAGGAGTTCATCACGGGCTTCCTCCTGACCGTGAAGTACTTCTTCAAGCCGAAGGCCACGATCAACTATCCCTTCGAGATGTCCTACCGTAGCCCTCGGTTCCGGGGCGAGCATGCCCTGCGCCGCTATCCCAACGGGGAAGAGCGCTGCATCGCCTGCAAGCTCTGCGAAGCTATCTGCCCGGCCCAGGCCATCACCATCGAGGCCGGACCGCGCCGGAACGACGGCACCCGCCGCACGACCCGCTACGACATCGACATGGTGAAGTGCATCTATTGCGGCCTGTGCCAGGAGGCCTGCCCGGTGGATGCCATCGTGGAGGGGCCCAGCCTGGAATTCTCGGTCGAGACCCGGGAGGAGCTGCTGTTCGACAAGGCGCGGCTGCTCGACAATGGGGACCGCTGGGAGCGTGAGATCTCGCGCAACATCGCGAAGAACGCGCCCTATCGCTAGGGAAGAGCCGGAACGGACGAAGTCGTCCGCCCGGGGACGCCATCGAAACGATCCCGGACCCGCAAGGGGAGGGGATGAAGCACTCCGGCGGGTTGTCCCGTTCGGATTCGGAAACTATAGACGAACCGCCGGTTGTCGGCGCCACGTCGGAAGGGGCCGCCTTGCGCGGCTTGAGCTGCAAGCATGACGGTCACTGCCGCCTTCTTTTACCTGTTTGCGACCATCACCATAGCGTCCGGCTTCATGGTGATCGCGTCCCGCAATCCCGTTCAGTCGGTGCTCTTCCTCATCCTGGCCTTCGTCAACGCGGCGGGCCTGTTCCTGATGATGGGGGCCGAGTTCCTGGCGATGATCCTGGTCATCGTATATGTGGGTGCGGTTGCGGTGCTCTTCCTCTTCGTGGTCATGATGCTGGACGTCGACTTCGCGGAGTTGCGCCAGGGTTTCCTGCAATATCTCCCCATCGGCATGCTCATCGGGATCGTCTTCCTGCTGGAGCTGATCCTGGTCATCGGCACCTACGTGGTCGACCCCGGCCTCATGCGAACCGCCGCCGTGCCGATCCCCCCGGCGGACGTGATGACCAACACCCAGGCCATCGGCCAGGTTCTCTACACCCGGTATTTCTATTTCTTCCAGGCGGCGGGCTTGATCCTCCTGGTCGCCATGATCGGCGCCATCGTGTTGACCCTGCGTGAGCGGGTGGGCGTGCGGCGCCAGGACATCTCGAAGCAGAACGCCAGGACCCAGGCGGACGCCGTCGAAGTGCGGAAGGTTCCCTTCCGTCAGGGCGTCTAAGGAGAAGCGATTATGATCGGTCTCGGACATTATCTCACCGTCGCCGCCGTCCTCTTCACCCTGGGCGTGCTGGGAATCTTCCTGAACCGGAAGAACGTCATCGTCATCCTGATGTCCGTCGAGCTCATCCTGCTCGCCGTGAACATCAACATGGTCGCCTTCTCGACCCACATGAACGACATCGTCGGCCAGGTCTTCGCGCTGCTGATCCTCACGGTCGCGGCGGCGGAGGCGGCCATCGGCCTCGCCATTCTCGTCGTGTTCTTCCGAAACCGCGGCTCCATCGCGGTCGAAGACGTCAACATGATGAAGGGCTAAGGCTCAAACGGATCGGCTCAGGCACACGCCATGTATCACGCAATCGTCTTCCTGCCGCTCGTCGGCTTCCTCATCGCAGGCCTCTTCGGGCGTCTCATCGGGCCCCGGCCGAGCGAGATCGTCACCACGGCCCTGCTCTTCGTCTCCGCCTTCCTGTCCTGGATTGCCTTCTTCCAGGTGGCGCTGGGCGATACGCCGATGCTGCGGGTCCAGGTGGCCCAGTGGATGTCGGTAGGTGACCTCAACGTCGATTGGGCCTTCCGGATCGATACCCTCACCGCCGTGATGCTGATCGTGGTGAATTCGGTCTCGGCCCTCGTGCACCTTTATTCCATCGGCTACATGCACGAGGATCCGCACCGGCCGCGCTTCTTCGCCTATCTGTCGCTCTTCACCTTCGCCATGCTCATGCTGGTGACCGCCGACAATCTCGTGCAGATGTTCTTCGGCTGGGAGGGCGTGGGTCTCGCCAGCTATCTGCTGATCGGCTTCTGGTACCAGAAGGATTCCGCCAACGCGGCCGCCATGAAGGCCTTCATCGTCAACCGCGTGGGCGATTTCGGCTTCCTGCTCGGCATCTTCACCCTGTTCGTTCTGTTCAACAGCGTGACCTTCGAGCAGATCTTCCCCCGTGTGGCCGATATGGCGAATGCCAATTTCCGGTTCCTCGGGGTCGAATGGCATGCCATGACCATCGCGGCCCTGCTGCTCTTCATGGGTGCCATGGGCAAGTCGGCGCAGTTCTTGCTCCACACCTGGCTGCCGGACGCCATGGAGGGCCCGACACCGGTCTCGGCCCTCATCCATGCCGCCACCATGGTGACCGCCGGCGTCTTCATGGTCGCCCGTCTGTCTCCGATCTTCGAGTATGCCCCGGCGGCTCTGACGGTGGTCACGATCATCGGCGGTATCACGGCCTTCTTCGCCGCGACCGTCGGCCTCGTTCAGAACGACATCAAGCGCGTCATCGCGTACTCGACCTGCTCGCAGCTCGGCTACATGTTCGTGGGCCTCGGCGTCGGCGCCTATGGGGCTGGCGTTTTCCACCTCTTCACCCACGCTTTCTTCAAGGCCCTCCTGTTCCTGGGCGCCGGCTCGGTCATCCATGCGATGCACCATGAGCAGGACATGCGGAACATGGGCGCGCTGCGGAAGTACATTCCGTTCACCACCGCCATGATGGCGATCGGCACGCTGGCGTTGACGGGCTTTCCGTTCACGGCAGGATATTATTCCAAGGATGCCATCATCGAGGCCGCCTTCGCCAAGCACTCGGCGGCCGGCACCTTCGCGTTCATCGCCACGGTGGTGGCGGCGTTCATGACCTCGTTCTATTCCTGGCGCCTGTTCTTCCTGACCTTCGAGGGCAAGGCCCGCTGGTCTCACGGACACGATCATGCCCACGGCCATCATGCGCACGGCTCCCACGAGGGAGTCGAGCACGACGACCATAATCACGACGTGGAGCCCGCTCATCATGCGGACCACGAGCACGGCCATCACGGCCATGGGGATCACAAGCCCCACGAGAGCCCCTTGGTGATGCTCATTCCGCTGGCTCTGCTGGCGCTGGGCGCTCTCGTTGCGGGCATCATCTTCCACCATGACTTTATCGGTGAAGGCTATAACGACTTCTGGAAGGGTGCCCTCTATACCCGGCCCGACAACCACATCCTGGAGGAGATGCACCATCTCCCGGGCTGGGTGCCGCTGCTGCCGACCGTCATGATGATCCTAGGCTTCGTTCTGGCGGTTTACATGTACATGCTCGACACCAAGAAGCCGGCCCAGCTCGCCGCCGAGCACCCTCTCCTGTACCGCTTCCTCCTGAACAAGTGGTACTTCGACGAGCTCTACGACCTCATCTTCGTCCGCCCGGCCATGTGGCTTGGCCGCTTCCTGTGGCGCACCGGCGACGGGCGCATCATCGACGGCCTGGGGCCCGACGGCATCTCGGCGCGCGTCATGGACGTGACCCGCGGCGTGGTGCGGGTCCAGACCGGCTACGTCTATCACTATGCCTTCGCGATGCTGATTGGCGTCGCCGCTCTCGTCACCTTCTATCTGTTCAGGGGAGCGCACTGATGCTCGGCTTTGGCATCCTCTCCGGCCTATTGATCCTGCCGCTCCTCGGCGCGGCGTTCATCCTGACCCTGCGCGGTGACAGCGAGGCGGCCCGTTCCAACGCGCGTTGGGCGGCGCTGATCACGACGATTATCACCTTCCTGTTGTCCCTCGTGGCCTGGGGCCGCTTCGACACGGGAATTTCTAGCTTCCAGCTCGTAGAAAGCCACGCTTGGCTCGCCGAAGGCATCGCGTTCAAGCTCGGCGTGGACGGCTTCTCCATGCCGTTCATCCTGCTGACCACGTTCCTGATGCCGTTCTGCATCCTGGCCTCGTGGGAATCGATCACCCACCGGGTCAAGGAATACTTCGTCGCCTTCCTGGTGCTCGAAACCACCATGATCGGCGTGTTCCAGGCCCTCGACCTCGTGTTGTTCTACCTGTTCTTCGAGGCAGGCCTGATCCCGATGTTCCTCATCATCGGTATTTGGGGCGGCAAGCGCCGCATCTACGCAAGCTTCAAGTTCTTCCTCTATACGCTGCTCGGCTCCGTGTTGATGCTACTTGCCATCATGGCGATGTACTGGGCGGCCGGCACCACCGACATCCCGACCCTGCTGACCCACGAGTTCCCGGCCAACATGCAGATCTGGTTGTGGCTGGCCTTCTTCGCATCCTTCGCGGTGAAGATGCCGATGTGGCCGGTCCACACGTGGCTCCCGGACGCGCACGTGGAGGCGCCGACGGCGGGCTCGGTCATCCTGGCGGGCATCCTGCTGAAGATGGGCGGCTACGGCTTCATCCGCGTGTCGCTGCCCATGTTCCCGGATGCTTCGATCTACTTCGCGCCGCTGGTCTTCGCTCTTTCGGTCATCGCCATCGTGTACACGTCCCTCGTGGCGCTGATGCAGGAGGACATGAAGAAGCTGATCGCCTATTCGTCCGTCGCCCATATGGGTTTCGTGACCATGGGCCTGTTCAGCATGAATCCGCAGGGCATCCAGGGCGCCATGTTCCAGATGGTGTCCCACGGCCTCGTATCGGGCGCGCTCTTCCTCTGCGTCGGCGTCGTCTACGACCGGATGCACACCCGCGAGATCAAGGCCTATGGCGGCCTCGTGAACCGGATGCCGCTCTATGCCGTGGTGTTCCTCATCCTCACCATGGCCAATGTGGGCCTCCCCGGCACGTCCGGTTTCGTGGGTGAATTCCTGAGCCTCATGGGCGCGTTCCGGGCCAATACCTGGGTGTCGTTCCTGGCCACCACGGGCGTCATTTTGTCGGCAGCTTACGCCCTCTGGCTGTACCGTCGAGTGGTTTACGGGCCGCTGGAGAAGCCGGAGCTTCAGTCCATCACGGACCTGAACCGCCGGGAAATGATCAGCCTCATACCTCTCGTCCTTCTCGTCATCTATTACGGCGTGCAGCCCGGACCGATCCTCGACGCCTTCGCGGCGCCGACGGACGCCCTGATGAAAACCTATCAGGCCGCGCTCACAACCATCCAAACCGCGGCCGTGGCCGTTCACTGAGGTTGCGATGAACCCCGCCTTCGCCATACCCGCCTTCGGCCCCGTCCTACCGGAGATCATCCTCGCGGCCGGCGTGCTCGTGATGATCCTGTTCGGCGCCATCCGCGGCGAGCGCTCCGCCGGCATCATGAGCATCCTGGCCATGGGCCTCCTCGCGGTCGCCCTCGTGGCCGTGCTGATGCTTCCGGGCACTCATACAGAAACCATGAGCGGCTCGTTCGTGATCGACGGCTTCGCCAAGTTCATGAAGGTCTTGACACTCATCGCATCCATCGGCGGCCTGATCCTGTCGATGGATTACATGCGCCGCGAAGGGATCTTCCGGTTCGAGTATCCGATCCTCATCGTGCTCTCGACCATCGGCATGCTCATGGTCGCATCCGCCAACGACCTCATCGCGCTGTACCTCGGAATCGAGCTGCTGAGCCTGTCTTCCTACGTGATCGCGGCTTTCGACCGGGATAATGTGCGCTCCACCGAAGCCGGTCTGAAGTATTTCGTCCTCGGCGCGCTCTCGTCCGGCATGCTTCTCTACGGCGCGTCGCTGGTCTACGGCTTCACGGGTTCGGTCCAGTTTCCGGGCATCGCGGCGGCCGTGTCCGGCGGACAGGCAGGCAATGGCGTCATCTTCGGCCTCGTTTTCGTGGCGGCCGGCATCGCCTTCAAGATCTCGGCCGTGCCGTTCCACATGTGGACGCCGGACGTCTATGAGGGTTCGCCCACGCCTGTGACGGCCTTCTTCGCCGCCGCGCCCAAGATGGCCGGCATGGCGATGGCCACCCGCGTGTTCATCGATGCCTTCCCGGGCATCACCGGGCAGTGGCAGCAGATCATCGTGTTCATCTCCATCGCGTCCATGGCGCTGGGCTCCTTCGCGGCCATCGGCCAACGCAACATCAAGCGCCTGATGGCTTACTCGTCCATCGGCAACGTGGGTTACGCCTTGATCGGCCTTGCCACCGGCACGGCCGAAGGCATCCAGGGCGTCGCTGTCTACATGGCGATCTACCTCGCCATGACTCTCGGCTCGTTCGCCTGCATCCTGAGCCTGCGGCGCCGGAACGTCATGTTCGAGAACGTCGAGGACCTGTCGGGCATCGCCCGCACCCATCCCGTCATCGCGTTCTGCCTTGCGATGATGATGTTCTCGCTGGCAGGCATCCCGCCGCTCGCCGGATTCTTCGCCAAGTTCGCGGTGTTCAACGCCGCGATCCAGGCGAACTTGGTGACGCTTGCCGTGATCGGTGTGGTGACCAGCGTCGTTGGCGCATACTACTACCTGCGCATCGTCAAGGTCATGTACTTCGACGAGCCGGCCGAGCGCTACGACGCCATGCCGTTCGGCGTGAAACTCGTGCTCGGACTGACGAGCGTGTTCGTGGTGCTCTTCGGCCTGGTCCCCGGTCCCCTCAATAGCGCGGCGGGCGCCGCTGCGCGCTCCTTGTTCTGACGTGCGCCTGTCCCTGGAGGCCGAGGCGGCCGGATATCGGCTTCTCTCGCTCCAGGCGACGGAATCCACGAATGACGATGCTCTTCGGGCCGCTCGCGCGGGCGAGCCCGGCCAATTGTGGATCGTCGCGGGTGAACAACGGGCGGGACGGGGTCGGCACGGACGACAATGGTCCTCTCCGCCCGGCAACCTCTATTCCAGTCTGCTGCTGATCGACCCTTGCGAGGCTGCCGTCGCACCTTTGTTGAGTTTCGTCGCCGGATTGGCCCTGCATGAGGCCATCGAGGCGGTCACGGGCATTGGAGCACCCCGACTCGCCCTCAAATGGCCCAATGACCTCCTCCTCGATGGTGCAAAGGTTTCAGGTCTGCTCCTGGAGGGGCATCGCCTCCCTGGCTCGAACGCGCTGGCCATCATCCTCGGTATCGGCATCAACGTCGCCTTTGCACCGGCAGGAACGCCTTACCCGGCCAATACCTTGCAGGATGTCCGCCCAGGCCTAGATCGTGAGACAACGTTCGCGGCTCTCTCGGCATCTTTTGCCCGTACCTTCGCGGCTTGGCGGAGAACCATGGGTGCGAATGCCTCGGGCTCGTTTTCGGCCATAAGAGCCCTGTGGCTCGAACGGGCCGCCGGACTCGGTCAGGAGGTCGTGCTGAGACTGCCTTCGGGGGAGCGGAGGGGGGTTTTCGAGGGGATGGATCCGGCAGGGCGCCTGCAGCTCAGGGGCCCGGACGGTCTCAGTCTGATCGACGCCGGCGACCTCTATTTTCCCCACCTGATGGATCATACGACTCGGCCCTGACCGGGCCCAATAGGATAACCACGATGGCATCTGCCCAAGACGAACTGGTCTTCTTGCCCCTGGGAGGGCTTGGCGAGATCGGCATGAACGCGGCCCTGTACGGATTCGGTCCAGAGGCTAACCGCCAGTGGATCCTGGTCGATTGCGGGATGGGATTTGGGGGCGAGGATCACCTTCCAGGGATCGATCTGGTCTATCCGGATCTCCGCTTCATCGAGGAGGAGCGCCACAATCTCCTGGGCATCTTCATCACCCATGCCCACGAGGACCATATCGGCGCCTTGGTGGAGATGTGGCCGCGCCTGTGCGCGCCGGTCTACGCCACCCGATTCGCCATCGGTCTCCTGGAGACGCGCCGCCTATCCGAGGCGAACGCTCCAAAGGTCGACCTCAACGAGATTGCGCCGGGGCAGCGCATCAAGCTTGGGCCGTTCGAGATCGAGTACGTGCCGGTGGCGCACTCGATCCCTGAATCGAATGCCATGGCGATCCGCACCCCGCACGGTCTTGTCGTCCATACGGGTGACTGGAAGATCGATGCGACGCCCTATCTTGGAAGTCTGACCTCCGAGGAATCGTTCCGGGCTCTAGGCGACGAAGGCGTTTTGGCCCTCGTCTGCGACTCGACGAACGTGGTGCGAGACGGCACGAGCCCATCCGAGGCGGACGTCGCCAGAAACTTGGCAGTGCTGATCAAGGACGCGCCACAACGCGTGGCGATCACCACCTTCGCGTCGAATGTGGCCCGCATCCGCTCCATTGCCGAGGCAGCGCGTGAATGCGGACGTGAGGTCGTCGTGGTCGGCCGAGCCATGGACCGCGTGGTGGATGTGGCCAAGGAATGCGGCTATCTGGAAGGGTTGCCCGAGTTCCGCACCCCGGAGACCTTCGGGTACCTTCCGCGCGATAAGGTTGTCGCGGTCCTCACGGGCTCTCAGGGTGAGCCCCGCGCGGCATTGGCGCGGATCGCGCAGGACGAGCATCCTGACCTGGCGCTGTCACAAGGCGACAGGGTGATCTTCTCCTCCCGCACAATCCCAGGGAACGAGAAGGCTGTCGGAACCATCGTCAACAGCCTGATCGAGCAGGGTGTCGAGGTCATTACCGACCGCACCGAACTCGTCCATGTGTCGGGCCATCCCCGCCGCGGCGAACTCGCCCAGATGTACCAATGGACGCGGCCCCGTATCGCGATACCGGCCCATGGAGAGCCGCTTCATCTGGCCGAGCACGCGAAGTTCGCACGCGCGCAGGGCGTGCCGGAAGTCGTGAAGGCCAAGAACGGCACGATGGTCCGCCTCGCGCCAGGGGGTGCCGAGATCGTCGACACGCTGCCGGCGGGAAGGCTCTACAAGGATGGTAACTTGGTGACCAATGCGGCGGAGCGGGCTGTCCCCGAGCGGCGCAAACTCGCCTTCGCTGGTATTGTGACGGCAGCCATCGCCATCGAGGAAGACGGCGAGCTCGCGGGCGATCCGATCATCGACGCCATGGGCCTGCCCGAAAAAACCCGCCAGGGCGAGGTGATCCTGGAACTCGTCGCCACCGTTGTGGAGGATACCCTCGACGGGCTGTCGAAAGCCAAGCGCCGGGACGCCGAGGCCGTTGAGAACGCGGTCCAGCGCGCCATCCGGGCCAAGGTGAACGAGGTTTGGGGGAAGAAACCGGCCTGCCATGTGCTGGTCATCGAAGTCTGAACGAAAGGGTAGGGGATGATCGGCCGTCTCAACCACGTCGCCATCGCGGTCCGGGACCTTGACGCGGCGACGCGGCTCTATCGCGATACGCTCGGAGCAAACGTGTCGAACCCGGATCCTTTGCCCGAGCATGGCGTCACGGTGGTGTTCGTGAACCTACCGAACACCAAGATCGAATTGCTCGAGCCCCTGGGAGAGGGGTCTCCCATCGCGAAATTCCTAGAAAAGTCAACCGATGGAGGCATCCATCACATCTGCTACGAGGTGGATGACATCCTGGCCGCGCGGGACGAACTCATTCGCAAGGGTGCCCGCATCCTCGGCTCGGGCGAGCCGAGAACCGGCGCTCATGGCAAACCGGTCCTGTTCCTGCACCCGAAGGACTTCAACGGGACCCTTGTCGAACTCGAGCAGGCGTGAGAATCGCATGGTCCGCCTCGTCAAACGCATCGCCTCCTCGACCCTCGCCACCCTTGCGGCGATCGTCCTCATCTCCGGCATTGGCATCACGATCGCCGTCATGGCCTTCGGTCTGCGGGTAACCGGCGCCAGCGCACTTTATTTCGTGATCTGGTGGATTGCGCTCTTCGCCGTCCTGCCATTCGGCGTTCGCAGCCAGCATGAGAGCGGAGAGATCATCTCGGGGACCGAACCTGGCGCGCCATCTGTTCCAGCCTTGCGAGAAAAGGCTCTCTGGACGACACTGGTTTCCAGTCCCATCCTGGTCTTCGTTTGCGCGGCGTTGCCACTTTCGGGCTTGTGACCATGCCTCAAATCGCCACGTTTCTGATGTTCGAGGGTCAAGCCGAGGAGGCGATGACGTTTTACGTCTCCCTATTCGACAAGGCGTGCGTTACGAGCCTGAAGCGCTACGGTCCCGGGGAAGGCGGTCCGGAGGGTAGGGTCATGCTGGCGAGCTTCGCGCTGAACGGCCAGAGTTTCATGTGCATCGACTCGCCGGCCAAGCACGAGTTCACCTTCACGCCGTCCATGTCGGTCTTCATCACTTGCGAATCCGTCGAGGAGGTCCAATTCCTGCACGGGAAGCTGTCCGACGGAGGCAAGGACCTTATGCCATTGGGCGAGTACCCCTTCAGCCGCCAGTTCGCATGGGTGGTGGACCGCTTTGGCGTGTCCTGGCAGATCGGCCTGATGGACCGCTAAGGGCTCGTAGGTTCACGTCCGATGCGGGCAGGCACGGTAGTCAGAAAAGAAAAAAGCAAGGCTCACGCCTTGCCTGTATTGCCTTTAGGCAATGATTTCATCCTTGGCTTGTTGCGCCGCCACCCTGAAAAAGGCGGGCGAGGATGCTTGTTCCTCCCGAAACACCGGACCGCCGTCTCAGCATGAGAAACACCGAGACGTTCAGCCCGATCTGTATAATTTCTTTAATAAGCCGTGTCACCTTTTTTGGCAGGATCTGATCGAAGAATTGGCAGACGGGAGGTTAATCTTTCGTCTAATCCCCGAGATGGGGAATAAATTCCGAAAATTTAGGGGCCGCCGGTTCTCGGGAGGGCAAGGACCGCTCCTGGAATCCCTTCCATCTTGTCATTTGGCGGGTGCCTGTGTTGTGTGCATAAAGCGAGTCGCGGGCCGAAGCCGGCCCCTCACCCTTTTCGATCTTGAAGGCCTTCCATGCGCTTGAGCCGCTACTTCCTCCCGATCCTCCGCGAGACTCCCAAGGAGGCCGAGATCGTCTCCCATCGTCTCATGCTGCGGGCCGGCATGATCCGCCAGGAGGCCGCTGGGCTCTACGCCTTTCTGCCGCTCGGCCTGCGGGTTCTCAACAAGGTCAACGCAATCATCCGCGAGGAGCAGAACCGCTCAGGCGCGATCGAACTGCTCATGCCGACGATCCAGTCGGCGGATCTGTGGCGCGAGTCGGGCCGCTACGAGGCCTATGGCAAGGAGATGCTGCGCATCAAGGACCGGCACGAGCGCGATATGCTCTACGGCCCGACGAACGAGGAGATGATCACGGAGATCTTCCGGGGATATGTGCGCTCCTACAAGGACCTTCCCCTGAACCTCTACCATATCCAATGGAAGTTCCGGGACGAGGTGCGCCCACGCTTCGGCGTCATGCGCTCCCGCGAGTTCCTCATGAAGGACGCCTATTCGTTTGACCTGGACCAAGCAGGCGCACGGCACTCCTACAACAAGATGTTTGTCGCCTACCTTCGCACCTTCGCCCGCATGGGCCTGAAGGCCATCCCGATGCGGGCCGATACGGGCCCGATCGGGGGTGACCTCAGCCACGAATTCATCATCCTGGCGTCGACGGGCGAGAGCGAGGTCTTCTCTCACGCCGATTATCTCGACTTCGGGATCCCTGGCGCCGATACGGATTTCGACGACATCCCAGGCCTCCAGGCGACGGTGGACAAGTGGACGTCGCTTTACGCCGCGACCTCCGAGATGCACGACGAAGCCGCCTTCGACGCCGTTCCGGCGGACAAGAAGATGTCGGCGCGCGGAATCGAGGTCGGCCATATTTTCTACTTCGGCACCAAGTATTCCAAACCCATGGGCGCCAAGGTCATGGGGCCCGATGGGCAGGAGCACGAAGTGCATATGGGATCCTACGGCATCGGCCCGAGCCGCCTGCTGGCGGCCATCATCGAGGCTAGTCACGACGAGAACGGCATCATCTGGCCGGAAGCCGTCGCACCCTTCGACGTTGCCCTTCTCAACCTGAAGGCGGGCGATGCCGCAACGGATGAGGCCTGCGGGAGGCTGTATCGCGAACTTACCGCCGGCGGCCGAGACGTGCTCTACGACGACCGTGACGAACGTCCCGGCGCGAAGTTCGCCACCGCGGACCTCATCGGGATTCCATGGCAGCTCGTCGTCGGTCCGAAGGGGCTGGCCGAGGGCCAAGTCGAATTGAAAAACCGCGCCACCGGCGCCCGTGAAACCCTGCCCCTCGACTCGGTCGCGGCGCGGCTGACGAAAGGCGCCTGACGGTCCTCCATGGCAACAGCCGGCACCTCCACGACCAAGCCTTTTGCGCGTTTCGAGTGGATGCTGGCGGGGCGATACCTCCGCACGCGCCGTCGAGAGGGGTTCGTTTCCGTCATCGCCGGCTTCTCGTTCCTCGGCATCATGCTAGGGGTCGCCACCCTTATCGTCGTGCTGTCGGTGATGAACGGTTTCCGGGCCGAGCTGCTAAACAAGATCGTTGGCATCAACGGCCATATCTTCGTGGCGCCCATCGACTCCCCATTGACCGATTATGACGAGGTCACGAAGCGCATCGCCGCCGTGCCTGGCGTGAGACGGGCGCTTCCGCTAGTGGAGGGACAAGCCTTCGGGTCCTCGCCTTATGGCGGCAGTGGCGTCCTGGTTCGCGGTGTGCGGGGCGACGATCTGCGCAAGATCGAGAACATCGCGAATCACATCACTCAGGGTTCCCTGCAGGACTTCGATGCCGGCGAAGGCGTCGCCATTGGGCGCCGGCTGGCGGAATCGCTCTCGCTTCAGGCTGGCGACACCTTCACGCTCATCACCCCGAAAGGCGCCGCGACACCCTTCGGCACGGCGCCACGCGTGAAGGGCTATCCCATCAAGGCGATCTTCGAAATCGGCATGTCGGAATTCGACTCGACCTTTGTGTACATGCCTCTGTCCGAAGCGCAGAGCTACTTCAACCGCAACGGCGACGTGCAGTTGATCGAGGTCTATCTCGACGATGCCGACAAGGTGGACCAGGCTCGCGCCGCCATCGACGAGGCGGCGGGACGTCCCATCCTCATGACTGATTGGCGCCAGCGCAACCGAACGTTTTTCGGTGCCTTGGAGGTCGAGCGGAACGTGATGTTCATGATCCTCACGCTCATCGTGCTCGTGGCGGCCCTGAACATCGTGTCGGGCCTCATCATGCTGGTGAAGGACAAGTCCAACGACATTGCGATCCTGCGGACCATGGGCGCCACGCGAGGTGCCATCATGCGAGTGTTTCTCATCACCGGCGCGTCCATCGGCATAGTCGGGACGATTGCCGGGTTCGCGTTGGGCATGCTGTTCACGCTCAATATCCAGAGCATCCAAAACTTCCTGTCCTGGGCTCTCAATCGGCAGCTGTGGGATCCGACCGTGCGATTCCTGTCTGAGATTCCGGCCGTCATCAATCCGGGGGAAGTCATCTCGGTTCTGCTCATGTCGATGATCCTGTCGCTTCTGGCGACGCTCTACCCGTCTTGGCGGGCTGCGAAGCTCGACCCGGTCGAAGCCCTGCGTTACGGGTGATCCATGGCAAACGGTCAACCCGAACCCGCTCTCTACCTGTCGAAGGTCGAGCGCCGCTACCCTCAGGCAGGCGGCGCGCTCGAAGTGCTGTGCGGCACGGATCTGGCCATCTGGCCCGGCGAGATCGTGGCCCTGGTGGCGCCGTCCGGCACGGGAAAGTCCACCCTTCTGCACGTGGCGGGGCTGCTGGAGAAACCAGACGGCGGCGAAGTCTTCGTCGGATCGCGACCGACCGCATCCATGAATGACCAGGAGCGAACCAAGCTCCGAAGGGAAGAGCTGGGTTTCGTCTATCAATTTCACCATCTCCTGCCGGAATTCTCCGCCATCGAGAACGTGGTGCTGCCTCAAATCATCCGCGGCCTGCCCCGGGGTGAGGCAAAGGAACGGGCGACACAGATCCTCACTTTTCTGGGGCTCGGCCAGCGCCTTGAGAACCGCCCAGGAGAACTGTCCGGCGGTGAGCAGCAGCGCGTCGCGATTGCCCGCGCGGTGGCGAATGCGCCCCGGCTTCTGCTGGCCGACGAGCCGACGGGCAACCTCGATCCCCACACGGCTGACCGGGTCTTCCAGACCCTCGTCGCCATCGTGCGCGCCTCCCGCCTCGCCGCGCTGATTGCCACGCACAACATGGACCTTGCCGCCCGCATGGACCGGCGCGTCACGATCCGCGAGGGACAGATCGTCCAATTGCCTTGAGGGCAGGGCGTCCGGACGTTCTGATTTCAGCGCCCAAGGCGGCGCTTTCCAAGACCGGTCTAGAGAGATCCCTTCAGACTGCAGGCGCTACATTCGGTCGGAAAGACCCTGCAGTCTCCGCGGCCAGCTGACCTTTCGATCTCCGACGGCGAGCCCGTTCATCATGTCGACGATCCGGTCGACCACAAAAGCTCGAAAATAAATCCTCGGTTCGCGGTCGGCCAGAATGGGCTCGCGGAGAGTACGCCCATCGCCGTCGGTCTGGCGCGCGCCGGATGACGAGGGGGAGGGCCGGAGGGCTTGCGACCCCATGGGCGCCTGCGGCCCGCGTGCCCGGAGCCGATCCACAGGTGGGCCCGGCCGAAATGTCTTTTGATCCCGAACAGCCGGCCCCATCGCTGTTAAGACCCTGTTGACTGTGACGAGCTTTCCCCGCTTTCACGGCTTTACACAGAACATAAGACGAACGAACATGAACATAACGGAAACAATGAGGTTCTAATGCTTCGCTCGTTCATCGAAACCGCTGTTGAACTCGTCTCCCTGGCGATCTTCGGCAGTGCCATTGCAGTTTGGTCCCTAGTCCTTTCCCCGATGGTATAGAGAACGGACTTTCCACAGGAGATTCCACAGGGCGGCGTGCTAGAGGGAAACTTAACGCCGATTCGAGACTCTGATCTGCAAGGGGACTCAGGCATCCTGAGTTCAGTTCAGAGCAGGTTTTCATGTCCCGCGTCCTCCAAGAGATCGGCTTCGTCCATCTTCATGTCCACTCGTCCTATTCGCTGCTGGAAGGGGCGATCAAGGTCGAGCACCTGGCAAAGCTGGCTGGGGCCGACAAGCAGCCCGCCCTGGCGCTGACGGACGCCAACAACCTGTTCGGTGCGCTCGAATTCTCCCAAAAGCTTTCCGGCATGGGAATTCAGCCCATCCCAGGCGTTCAGCTTTCCGTCTGTTTCGAGGAACCTGACCCCATCGCCCGCTCGCAGCCGCAGGCGGCAAACGTGGTGCTGCTGGCGCAGAATGCGGAAGGCTACCGCAATCTCATGCGCCTCGTGAGCCGCGCTTATTTCGATGTGCCGCTGGGCGATACACCGCGCTTGTCGTCCACGGTCCTGTCGCAATACTGCGAGGGCCTGATCGCGCTCACAGGCGGCTTCACCGGTCCCATCGACTGCGCACTGCGCATGGGCGGTCGCGAGGAATTGGCGCAAGCACGGCTGGACACGCTGAAGAACGCGTTCGGTTCGCAGCTCTATGTCGAGATTCAGCGCCACAAGCTCGACGAGGAACGTCTCGTCGAAGGCGAGCTCATCGCGATGGCAGACCGCAACTCTCTCCCCATCGTGGCCACCAACGAGCCGTTCTTCAAGGCGCCGGACGACTACGAGGCTCACGATGCCCTGCTCGCCATCGCGGAAGGCCGCATCGTGTCCGACGGCAACCGGCGCCGGTTTTCCCCCGAGCACGCGTTCAAGACACGCCGGGAGATGATGGAGCTCTTCAAGGACCTGCCGGACGCGCTGGCGTCGAGTGTCGAAATCGCGATGCGCTGCTCGACCCGTGTGACGACGCATAAGCCGATCCTGCCGAGTTTCGGTCGCGGCGAAGAGGCCAAAACCCTCGATGAGGGCGAGGAGTTGGAGCGTCAGGCCAAGGAAGGCCTGCTCGCTCGCCTTGCCGCGCACGGGCCGGCACCGGGATTGACCGAGCAGGATTATCACGATCGCCTTGCCTATGAGGTGAGCGTGATCCGCAACATGAAATTTCCCGGCTACTTCCTCATCGTGGCCGACTTCATCAAATGGGCGAAGGACCACGACATTCCGGTTGGGCCGGGGCGTGGTTCGGGTGCCGGTTCGCTTGTCGCTTACGCACTGACGATCACCGATCTCGATCCGATCCGCTTCGGCCTACTGTTCGAGCGCTTTCTGAATCCCGAACGTGTGTCGATGCCGGACTTCGACATCGACTTCTGTGTCGAGGGTCGCGAACGCGTGATCGAATACGTACAGCAGCGTTACGGCGAGGAGCAGGTCGCGCAGATCATCACCTTCGGCACGCTCCTTGCGCGCGGTGTGATGCGCGACGTGGGCCGCGTGCTGGAAATGCCTTACGGCCAAGTCGACAAGCTCACCAAGCTGGTGCCGCAGAACCCGGCCAATCCGGTAACGCTGGCGCAGGCCATCGAAGGCGAGCCGAAGCTGCAGGCTGCCATCGAGGAAGAGCCGGTCGTCAAGCGCATGCTCGACATCGCCCAAAAGCTCGAGGGCCTGCACCGGCACGCTTCGACGCACGCGGCGGGCGTCGTGATCGGCGACCGTCCCCTGCAGGAGCTCGTGCCGCTGTACCGAGACCCGAAGACGGGCATGCGGGTGACCCAGTTCAACATGAAGTGGGTCGAGCAGGCGGGGCTCGTGAAGTTCGACTTCCTCGGCCTGAAGACGCTCACGGTCCTGCGCACCGCCACCGACCTGATTGCCCGCACGGGCATCCACATCGATCTCTCGGCTCTCCCGCTGGACGACCGCAAGACCTACGAGATGCTGCAGCGGGGCGAGACGGTTGGCGTGTTCCAGGTGGAATCCGCCGGCATGCGCAAGGCGCTTGTGGAGATGGAGACCGACCGTTTCGAGGACATCATCGCCCTTGTGGCCCTCTACCGCCCGGGCCCGATGGCCAACATCCCGGTCTATTGCGCCCGCAAGCTCGGAAAGGACGAGCACAACAAGGAGCACTGGTATCCGCATCCGAAGCTGGAGCCGATCCTGCGCGAGACCTTCGGCATCATCGTCTATCAAGAACAGGTGATGGAGGTCGCGAAGGTTCTGTCGGGCTATTCGCTTGGCGACGCCGACCTCCTGCGCCGAGCCATGGGCAAGAAGATCAAGGCCGAAATGGACGCGCAGCGCGAGCGCTTCGTGTCTGGCGCGCTAAAGGGCGGCCTCGACAAATCCACGGCGAACGAGATCTTCGACCTGCTGGCGAAATTCGCCGATTACGGCTTCAACAAAAGTCACGCGGCAGCCTACGCGCTGGTGGCATTCCAGACAGCTTATCTGAAGGCGAACTACCCAACCGAATTCCTGGCCGCGTCGATGACGCTCGATCTCGACAATACCGACAAGCTGTCCGAATTCCGCCGTGAGGCCCAGCGTCTCGGCATGAAGGTGGAGCCCCCTTCCATCAACCGCTCCGGTGTGGTTTTCGACGTCGAGTACGATGCCGAAGGCAAGGGCTCGATCCTCTACGCGCTCGCCGCAATCAAGGGTGTCGGGCGCCAAGCGATCGAGGCCGTGATAGAGGCGCGGGGGGACAAGCCGTTCAAGAGCCTCGCGGACTTCGCGCGGCGCATCAACCCGCGCCTCATCAACAAGCGCACGCTCGAAAATCTCATCGCGGCAGGTGCCTTCGACGAACTTGAGCCCGACCGCGCCAAGGCCTGCGCGGCCGTCGATTCCATGATGGGTTTGGCCCAGCAGGCGCTGGAGGCGGCCAACGGCGGCATGATCGACATGTTCGGAGGCGTGGCATCCGACGATGTTCAGTTGCGCATTCCGGCCTACGATCCATGGCCTGCCGCGCAGAAGCTTCAACGGGAATACGACGCGGTCGGCTTCTTCCTGTCGGGCCATCCCCTTGACGAATATGCATCCCTGTTGCCCAAGCTCTATGTGCAAAGCTGGGCCGATTTCAGCCGCTCGGTCAAGAACGGCAACTCGGCCGGGCGCGTGGCCGCCACAGTGTTGAGCCGGCAGGAGCGGCGGACCAAGACCGGCAACAAGATGGGCATCGTCATGCTGTCCGATCAGACCGGACATTTCGAGGCCATCGTATTCTCCGAGGGTCTCAACCAGCTTCGGGACGTGCTGGAGCCCGGCAACGCGGTGGTGCTCATGCTTCAAGCCGGCATGGACGGCGAAGAGGTGAGGGCGCGAATCGGGATGGCGGACCTGCTCGAGACGGCGCTGGCCAAGCACCAGAAGGGCATGCGCATCTTCCTGCGCGACGAGCGCCCGCTGCCGAGCGTGCTGGAGCGTCTCAAGACGAGAGGCGAGGGTGAAGTCTCCCTCGTCCTGATCCTCGACGACGGCGACCGCGAGGTAGAGGTCAAGCTTCCCGGTAGGTACATGGCCTCCCCCCAGATCGCCGGGGCGTTGCGCGCCGTGCCTGGGGTTGTGGACGTGCACGTGAGCTGAACGCCAACCATACTTCCCCAGCCAAGGAAACTATGTTACGTATGTCTGCGCTCGGGCTCATGTCGCCGTGAGTGAGGGGGCAGCGGTATGGTCAAGCCGGCAATCATTCGGTGTGAAGCGCCTGGCGATGCGGAGCGCGAGGCGATCCTGAAACTGCTGATCGCCTACAACGACACCAAAACCAAACCGGCCAATGCCAAACCTCTGGCGATCCTCCTGCGGGACCCGGCCTCGGAGGAGACCGTTGGAGGACTGTGGGGCAAGGTCTCGTACGATTGGTTGTATGTGGAGCTACTGATCGTGCCCGAACGGTACCGCAGCCAAGACCTCGGAACGGACCTCATGCGCAGGGCGGAGGAATTCGCGCGGGATCAGGGCTGCATCGGTGTCTGGCTGAACACGTTCGAATTTCAGGCTCTGAGTTTCTACCAGAAGAACGGATACAGCCTCTTCGGGACCTTGGACGACCGGCCGCAGGCGTCGAAATTCTACTTCCTCCAGAAGCGCTTTGACCCGAGCCAGGCGTAAGACCTGGGGCATGCTGACCTCACGAGGAGGCTTGTCTTTCGAGTCTTTTTCCCCTATAGGCGCCCTCATCCCACACGCGGAATCCCCTCATGAGCCCATGAGGAACCCCCGGTGGCCGGCAAGGCCGGTTCACTGTTCCGCGGAGGCTTAACCGGAGAAAACATATGGCGCTTCCTGAATTCTCGATGCGCAGCCTTCTTGAGGCTGGCGCTCACTTCGGCCACCAGGCTCACCGTTGGAACCCGAAGATGGGTCAGTACATCTTCGGCACCCGCAACAACATCCACATCATCGATCTGGCCCAGTCGGTCCCGATGCTGCACCGCGCCCTCCAGGCCGTCAGCGACACGGTCGCCAAGGGCGGCCGCGTGCTCTTCGTGGGCACGAAGCGCCAGGCGGCCGATTCGATCGCCGATGCGGCCAAGCGTTCGGCCCAGTACTACGTGAACTCCCGCTGGCTCGGCGGCATGCTCACCAACTGGAAAACGATCTCTGGCTCGATCTCCCGCCTGCGCAAGGTGGACGAGATCCTCGCCGGCGGCGGCTCGGGCCTCACGAAGAAGGAGCGCCTGATGCTCTCCCGCGAGAAGGAGAAGCTCGAGCGCGCCCTGGGCGGCATCAAGGACATGGGCGGCACGCCCGACCTGATCTTCGTGATCGACACCAACAAGGAGCAGCTGGCGATCCAGGAGGCCAAGCGTCTCGGTATCCCGGTGGCGGCCATCGTTGACACCAACTGCGACCCGGACGGCATCACCTACCCGGTTCCGGCCAATGACGACGCCGGCCGTGCGATCACCCTGTATTGCGACCTCGTGGCCCGCGCGGCTCTCGACGGCATCTCCCGCGGGGCCGGTTCCATGGGAATCGATGTCGGCGCGTCCGAGAACCCGATGGCCGAGGAGCTTCCGGCAGCCGATGTCGGCGCTTCCGAGCAGGGCGAGCAGTTCGAGCGCCTTGCCGCTCCCCGCGGTGCCCCGGACGACCTCACCAAGCTGACGGGCGTCGGCCCGCAGCTCGAGAAGAAGCTGAACGAGGCCGGCATCTTCCACTTCTGGCAGCTCGCTGCCATGAAGGCGGACGACATCGCGGCCCTCGACAAGGACCTGAAGCTCAACGGCCGCCTCGAGCGCGACGGCTGGATCGCCCAGGCCCGTTCGGCGATCGAAGCCGCCTGAGGCTTGAAGTCCCGCGCGGCTCTCGCCGCGCCGATCGGCTGAATTTTCCCAAGCCCGGCGTTTCCCTGAACGCCGGGCTCCCCATATCTGAACCCGTGAAAGGATGAGCCATGGCGAACATTACCGCTGCGATGGTGAAAGAGCTGCGCGACCAGACCAGCGCCGGCATGATGGACTGCAAGACCGCCCTTGCCGAGACCAATGGCGACCTCGAGGCCGCCGTCGACTGGCTGCGCAAGAAGGGCCTGTCCAAGGCCGCCAAGAAGGCCGGGCGCGTCGCCGCCGAGGGTCTGGTGGCTGTCGAGTCCTCCGGCCATCAGGCCACCATCCTCGAGGTCAACTCCGAGACCGACTTCGTGGCCCGCAATGACAGCTTCCAGGCCTTCGCCCGGGAAGCCGCCAAGATCGCCCTCATGGGCGCGGGCTCGGTCGAGGCGCTGGAAGCCGCTCACTTCCCCGGCTCCCAGACCACCGTCAAGGACAAGCTCAACGAGCTGATCGCCACGATCGGCGAGAACATGACGCTTCGCCGCGTGAGCAAGCTCGAGGTCTCCAAAGGCCTGATTTCCACCTACGTGCACAACGCCGTCACCGAAGGCCTCGGCAAGATCGGCGTACTCGTGGCGCTGGAGTCGGAAGGTGACGTCACGGTTCTCGGACCGCTGGGCCGCCAGATCGCCATGCACGTGGCTGCCACGAACCCGGTCGCCGTCGACGCCTCCGGCGTCGATGCCGCCACGGTCGAGCGCGAGAGCGCGATCCTGCGCGAGAAGAATGCCGGCAAGCCCGACAACGTCATGCAGAAGATCGTCGAGAGCGGTCTCAAGAGCTACTACAAGGAGGTGACGCTCCTGGAGCAGCCCTTCGTGCACGATCCGTCCAAGACCATCTCGCAGGTTCTCAAGGAGGCCGAGTCCAAGGCCGGCAAGCCCGTGACTCTGAAGAGCTTCGTGCGCTTCGCCCTCGGCGAAGGCATCGAGAAGGAAGAGGCCCCGGACTTCGCGGCCGAAGTCGCGGCGGCGGCTGGCGGAAAAGCCTGAGCCAATACAAAGACTTAAGAACGGCGGCTCTCGGGCCGCCGTTTTCATGAGAGGGTTTATCAAGGAGAGTTCCCCTGTGACGAAATTCCGGCGCATCTTGGTGAAACTCTCAGGGGAAGCCCTGATGGCTCCCGATGGGTACTGGCTCGATTCCGAACTGCTCGTCGGCCTTGCGAGCGATATCGCCAAGGCGACGCAGGCCGGCTTCGAGATCGCCCTCGTGATCGGCGGCGGCAACATCATCCGGGGCGCCCGCATGAGCGCCGCCGGCTGGATCGACCGCCCCACGGCCGATTCCATGGGGATGCTCGGCACGGTGATGAACTCCCTGGCGGTCGAAACGGCCCTGAACGCCGCTGGCGTGCCGGCCCGCACCATGTCGGCGGTCTCCATGCCCACGATCTGCGAGACCTATGCGCGCCAGCCCGCCCTGCACCATCTCGAGAAGGGACAGGTGGTCGTTCTCGCGGGAGGCACGGGCAATCCCTATTTCACGACGGATACCGCCGCCGTCCTGCGCGCCGCGGAGCTTCGCTGCGACGCGGTGCTCAAGGCCACCCAGGTGGATGGGGTCTACTCGGCCGATCCCAAGAAGGACCCCGGCGCGGTCCGCTACGAGCGGCTGACCCACGACGAGGCCATCGCCCGGGACCTCAAGGTGATGGATACCGCCGCCTTCGCGCTCGCCCGCGAGAGCCGACTTTCCATCATCGTCGGATCGGTTCATGCCCCGAGCTCCGTCACGGCGATCCTCGACGGGACCAGCCCTTCGACCATCGTCGCCCCTTGATGACGAAGCCGCACAGGCGTAAGCCCATTTTAACTGTTTGAGTAAGGATTCACCGCGATGGCCGCGACTTTTGACCTCGACGACGTGAAGCGCCGCATGCAAGGCGCCATCAATTCATTCAAGAATGACCTGGGAAGCCTGAGGACCGGCCGGGCATCGCCCAGCCTGCTCGACCCCATCCAGGTTGACGCCTACGGGGCCGCGATGCCCATCACCCAGGTGGCCACGGTGAGCGTGCCGGAGCCGCGCCTCCTCAGCGTCCAGGTCTGGGATCGCGGCATGGTATCGGCGGTCGAGAAGGCGATCCGCGAGTCGGATCTCGGGCTCAACCCCCAAACCGAGGGCCAGATCATTCGCCTGCGCATCCCGGAGATGAACGAGCAGCGCCGTAAGGAGATGGTGAAGGTCTCGCACAAATACGCGGAAGAGGCTCGCATCGCGATCCGCCACGTCCGCCGCGACGGCATGGACCTGCTCAAGAAGCTCCAGAAGGATTCCGCCATCAGCGAGGACGACGAGAAGCGTCAGGGCGATCAGGTCCAGAAGGCGACCGACCAGTACGTGGCCGAGGTCGAAACCCTGCTTCAGGCCAAGGAAAAGGAAATCATGCACGTCTGATCGGGGCGTGTGGAGAGAGCAGGCCATGAGCGGCGAAGCAAAGCTGTCGGCACCCGCGCTGACCCAACCCGCACCGGGTGAGGGGCCGCCGGCTCATGTCGCCATCATCATGGATGGCAACGGGCGCTGGGCGGCCAAGCGTGGCCTCCCGCGCTTCGAGGGGCACCGGCGCGGCGTCGAGGCGATCCGGCGGGCCGTCCGCACCGCCAACGAGCTCGGCATCCGGTACCTGACGGTCTACAGCTTCTCGTCGGAAAACTGGCGGCGCCCGGCCCAGGAGGTCTCCGATCTCATGGGACTGCTCAAGCGCTTCGTGCGGCACGATCTCGCGGACCTGCACGCGGCGAACGTCCGGGTGCGGATCATCGGAGAACGGACCAGCCTCGCCCCCGACATTCGCGTCCTGCTGGACGAGGCCGAGGGTTTGACGAAGGCCAATACGGGCCTGAACCTGGTGATCGCTTTCAATTACGGCGGGCGCCAGGAAATCGTGCGCGCCATGCGGGCCCTCGCCGAGAAGGTGAGGGCCGGAACGCTGGATCCCGCGACCATCGACCTCGACACCGTGGAGGCCGAACTCGATACGACGGGCATCCCGGACCCGGACCTGGTAATCCGCACGTCCGGCGAGCAGCGGGTCTCCAACTTCCTCACCTGGCAGACAGCCTATTCCGAATTCGTGTTCCTGCCGGATTTCTGGCCTGATTTCGACGACCGGACCTTCCGGTCGGCCATCGAGGAATACGCCCGGCGCGACCGCCGTTTCGGCGGCCTCAGCGCCCGTGTCGTCTGAGATGGGGGCCCCTGACACCGCTGCGAAGCCCGAGCAGGGCAAAGCACGCTCCGGCGTCGTCTCCACCGAACTGGGCAAGCGCGTCGCGTCCGCCCTGGTCCTCATCCCCCTCGCCCTCATCACGGCCTATCTGGGCGGCCAAGCCTTCGCATGGTTCTGGTTCGCGGCGGGCGTTGCCATGACGGTGGAATGGACCGCCATGGCGAAGGTCCGGCCCCTCCGGCCCGTCCAGGCCGTCGCGGCCGCCGGGTGCGCCGCTTTGACGGCCTTGCTCGTTGCCGGGGGAAGCTTTAGCGCCTCCGTCGGTGTCGTGGCCGCCGCCGTGCTGCTCCTGGCGCTCCTGGCTCAGGGACGCACCGGCAAGGCTTGGGCCGTCACCGGCTTCCTTTACGGCCTCGTGATTGTGGTCGTCCCTCCCACCGTGCGCGAGCATCCGAACCTGGGTCTCGCCGGCCTTCTGTGGATGTTCGCGGTGGTCTGGTCCACGGACATCGCGGCCTATTTCACGGGCCGGTCCCTCGGCGGCCCAAAGCTCTGGCCGCGCGTCAGCCCCAAGAAGACCTGGTCGGGCTTCCTGGGCGGGGTGCTGGCCGCCGCCATCGCGGGGTTCCTCGTGGCCTGGAGCGTACAGCGGCTGGGCATCATGCCGCCGTTCAGCCTACGCAACGTCATCATGCTGTCCATCGTGGCCTCCGTCGCGTCCCAGCTCGGCGATCTCGGGGAATCGGCTATGAAGCGGCGCTTCGACGTCAAGGATTCGAGCCATCTCATCCCGGGACATGGCGGTGTCATGGACCGCCTCGACGGATTCTGGGCGGTTGCGCTGATCCTGGGTGCCGTTCTGCTCCTCCTCAAGCTGTCCTCGGCGGTTCCCGCATGACGCGCTCCCTCACGATTCTCGGCGCCACAGGCTCCATCGGCCGTTCGACGGCCGATGTCGTGCTGGCCCACCGCGACGCGTTTCGCGTCGCGGCTGTGGTCGGCGGCCGGGACGCCGAGGCCCTGGCCGCTACGGCCCGGCGCCTGGGAGCCCGCTTCGCCGCCCTGGCGGATGAAAGGGGCCAAGACGCCTTGAGGGCGGCTCTCGCCGGGTCCGGGATCGATAGCGGAGCGGGCGAGGGCGCCGTGATGGAAGCGGTTGAGCGGGAGGCCGACATCGTGCTCGCCGCGATCAGCGGCACGGCAGGGCTCAAACCCACGCACGCGGCCATGAAGCCCGGTCGCCGGATCGCGCTTGCCAACAAGGAGAGCCTCGTCTGCGCAGGCGAGGCCTTCATGACGGCGGCCCGCGAGATCGGCGCCGAGATCATGCCCGTGGATTCCGAGCACAACGCCCTCGACCAGGCCCTGGCGGCCGGCGCCAATCGCGATGTCGAGACGGCGATCATCACGGCATCGGGCGGGCCCTTCCGGACCTGGAGCCGGGAGCGCATCGCGGAGGCGAGCCCAATGGAGGCCGCGGCCCATCCGGTCTGGTCCATGGGGTCGAAGATCAACATCGATTCCGCCACCTTGATGAACAAGGGCCTGGAACTCATCGAGGCCCACCATCTCTTCGGTCTGGAGGCGGATCGCCTGGGTGTGGTCGTCCACCCGGAATCGATCGTGCACGGCCTGGTGCAGTGGCGTGATGGAGCCCTGACGGCGGGCCTGGCCTTGCCCGACATGAAAGTGCCCATCGCCAATGCCCTGCGGCATCGTGAGCGCCTGGTCATGAGCCTGCCCCGTCTCGATCTTGCCGCGATCGCGCGATTAAGCTTCGAGCCGGCGGACGAGGACCGGTTTCCGTGCCTCGCCGCCGCCCGGGCCGCCCTGCGGGCCGGCGGGTCGATGCCAACCGTGCTGAACGCCGCCAATGAGATCGCCGTGGCGGCCTTCATGGCTGGCGCGATCCGGTTTTACGATATTTCGAAAACGGTTGAGAGTGTCTGCTCATCCTTCTCCGCAAGAAAGCTTCCGGCACCGGCCACGGTCGCGGACGCCCTGGAGATCGACGGGGAGGCGCGCCGGGCGGCGCGACAGCTCTTGCCGGATGCCCTGGAAGTAGCGCCGTCATAACGGTGCGGAAGGAAATGTGATGGACCTGCTCGCGACCATCGGCGGAGCGACGAACTCTCTCCTGCTCACCCTGCTCTCGTTCTTCGTCGTGCTGAGCGTGGTGGTTTTCGTGCACGAGTTCGGCCATTTCTGGGTCGGACGCCGCTGCGGAGTGGGCGTGACGGCCTTCTCCATCGGCTTCGGCCCCGAGATCTTCGGCTGGAACGACCGCCACGGCACCCGCTGGAAGCTCTCGGCGATTCCCCTGGGCGGTTACGTGAAGTTCGTGGGCGACCTGAACGCCGCCAGCGTACCGAACAAGGGAGAGCTCGACCACATGAGCGCAGCCGAGCGCGCGGTGAGCTTTCCACACCAGAGCGTGGCCAAGCGGGCCGCCATCGTGGCGGCGGGACCCATCGCCAACTTCATCCTCGCCATCGTGGTCTTCGCAGGCCTGAACTACTTTCAGGGCCGGGCGGTGCTGGAGCCGAGAATCGACATCGTGCAGCCCGGCGGGCCTGCCGAGCGGGCCGGTTTCATGCCGAACGACCTGATTCTGTCCATCGACGGCACCCGGATCGAGACCTTCGCCGACATGCAGCGCATCGTCAGCACCAGCGCGGGGACGGCCCTGAACATCGTGGTGGACCGGGACGGCAAGGAAGTCCCCCTCACCGCGACCCCCGATCTGCGCGAGCAGAGCACCCCCTTCGGCAAGCAGCGGATCGGTCTCCTCGGCCTCCAGGCCTCCCGGGATCCCTCCGCCATCAAGAGGCTGACCTACACGCCGATCAGCGCCCTAAAGTCCGGGGTTGTGGAAACCTGGTACGTTATCGACAGGACTTTTAACTATATCGGCAAATTAATCGTGGGGGAGGAATCCACCGATCAGCTCTCCGGCCCGATCCGGATCGCGCAGGTTTCGGGCCAGGTGGCGACCCTCGGCGGGGTCGGAGGTCTCATCAGCCTCGTGGCCGTCCTGTCCGTGTCCATCGGCCTGATCAACCTGTTCCCGGTGCCTCTCCTCGATGGCGGACACCTTCTATTCTATGCCATTGAGGCGGTTCGCGGCCGTCCGCTGAGCGACCGGGCCCAGGAGATCGGGTTCCGGATCGGCTTCGCCCTGGTGGCCGCTCTCATGCTGTTCGCCACGTGGAATGATATTGTTCACCTTGGCACCAGTTTTATCGCCAGGGGGGCGTGACACGCAGGCCACGCCCGGTAAAATTGCTACTCTGTTGAGCAAGGGGCCGTTTGCAATAGCGGCGAAAGTTTGTACAAGCGGTGACCGATAAGGTTGGGGGCTGTCGTCCCCGGCCTGCGGGGGTGACCCGCTGTGTACATGAATAAAGAGACGGGCCAGTTGATGATGTCGACGACCACGCCACGCCGGAAAAAGCCGGCCAGGACTGCAGCCATAGCCGTGACGGCCATGATTGCCGGAGTCACTGCCGCCGAGACCGCTTTCGCGCAGCAGGTGGCCAATCCGGGAAGCAGGCGCGTAGCAGCGGCCGCACAGGGGCCCGTGATCAACCGCGTTGTCATCGAGGGCAACAAGCGGGTCGAGAAGGGCCTGATCGAGGGTGACCTCCAGGTCCGGGCCCGGACCCGGTACAGCCAGGCGGCCGTCGATGCCGACGTGCAGCGGATCCTCGAGGTCTACCGCCGCCAGGGCCGCGGCCTCGCCGCGGTCACCCCGCGTCTCGTGGATCTGCCCAACGGCACGGTCGACGTGGTCTACACGATCAACGAGGGCGACAAGACCGGCGTGGCCGAGATCCGCTTCGTCGGCAACAACCAGATTTCCGCCAGCCGTCTGCGCGGCGTCATGACGACGACCGAGAGCAACCTGCTGAGCTTCCT
This sequence comes from Microvirga pudoricolor, assembly GCF_016892705.1. Classification (GTDB taxonomy): domain Bacteria; phylum Pseudomonadota; class Alphaproteobacteria; order Rhizobiales; family Beijerinckiaceae; genus Microvirga; species Microvirga pudoricolor. Next base: position 267,904 of record NZ_JAFEMB010000005.1, on the reverse strand, counting down.
GAAGAGCACGGACATCTACGATCCGGACCGCGTGTCCAACGATCTCGAGCTGATCCGCCGCTATTACCTCAAGAACGGCTTCGCCGATTACCGTCTCGTGTCCAGCGACGTGACGTTCGATCCGGCGGAAGAAGGCTACATCATCACGATCGCCGTGGATGAGGGACAGCAGTACCGCGTCGGCAGCGTGAACGTGGAATCCCGCATCCCAGGCGTGAACGCCGACGCCCTTCGGAACGATATCGGCGTCTCCGCCGGCTCCGTCTACAATGCAGATGCCGTCGAGAAGTCGCTTCAGAACATCACCACCGACGTGGTTCGCGACGGCCATGCCTTCGCGCAGGTCCGTCCGATCGGCACCCGCGACCCCGCTACCGCCACCATCAACCTCGGCTACGTGGTCGAGGACGGGCCGCGTGTCTACATCGAGCGCATCAACGTCCGGGGCAACAGCCGTACCCGCGACTACGTGATCCGCCGTGAGTTCGACCTCGGTGAAGGCGACCCCTACAACAAGGTGCTCGTCGACCGAGCGGAACGCCGCCTGAACAACCTCGGCTACTTCAAGCGCGTCCGCATCTCCAACGAGCCGGGCTCCGCGCCCGATCGCGTCGTCGTGAACGTGGATGTGGAGGATCAGTCCACCGGCGCCTTCTCGGTGTCGGGCGGCTACTCGACCTCCGACGGCTTCATCGGCGAGGTGGCGGTCAGCGAGACCAACTTCCTGGGCCGCGGCCAGTACGTCCGCCTCGCGGGTCAGCTCGGTCAGCGCTCCAATGGCGTCGACTTCTCGTTCACCGAGCCGTACTTCCTTGGCTATCGCTTGGCAGCCGGTATCGACCTGTTCTCGAAGTTCAGCGACCAGACCCGGTACTCGCGCTACGAGAACCGCATGACCGGCGGCCAGCTCCGCCTCGGCCTGCCGTTCACGGAAGAGTTCACGATCACGGCGCGCTATTCGCTGTACCAGCAGGATCTTGAGATCCCGAACGACTACGACCAGCCGTACAACGACTGCTCCATTCCGATCGCGGGCTACACCGAGCTGAACCCCAATGGCACGGCCAATCGCTACTTCTGCGAAGCGAACGGCGAAGCCTCGCTGGCGATCAAGGAATCGCAGGGCAAGACCCTGACCTCTCTCGCCGGCCTGACGTTCAACTACAACACCCTCGACAACACCAAGGATCCGCGCAACGGCTTCTGGGCCGAGGCCAAGACGGACTTTGCCGGTCTCGGCGGCGATTCCCGCTACTTCCGCGCCACGGGTGACGCTCGTTACTATTACGAGGTTCTCGACGACGTGGTCGGTATCGCCCGCGTCCAGGGCGGTCACATCCAGGGCCTGGGCAAGAACAACAACGCGAACACGGGCGGCGGCGATCTGCGCATCGTGGATCAGTTCTTCCTCGGCCCGTCCCTCGTGCGCGGCTTCGCCACCAACGGCATCGGCCCGCGCGACGTGTCGAGCCTGGACACCAACGCCAACGCCATCGGCGGCTCCACCTATTTCGGCGGGTCGCTCGAGCTGCAGTTCCCGATCTGGGGCCTGCCGCGCGACCTGGGCCTGAAGGGCGCGGTGTTCGCGGATGCCGGTACGCTGTTTGGCTACAAGGGCCCGACCGTGTTCGACACCAACGGCAATGGCATCATCGACGGTTATGCACCGGTGGGCGCCGGCTGCACCCAGAACCTGATCAACGCCCAGGAGTGTATCCTGGTCCGCGACAGCAAGACGATCCGCTCCTCGGTGGGCGCTTCGATCCTCTGGACCTCGCCGCTCGGACCGATCCGGTTCGACTACGCCATCGCGCTGTCGAAGGACGAGGGCATCCTGGCTTCGAACGGCGTCAAGTATGGCGGCGACAAGACACAGGCCTTCCGCTTCTCGGGCGGCACACGCTTCTGATCTGGAGAGGGCGCCGAGAGGCGCCCTCGAACTTTCTGCATGACCGATACAAGCTTCTTCCCGCAGGCCCGAACGCTTACGTTGCGTCAGGTAGCGGAGATGGCCCGCGCCACGCTCCCCGACGGCATCGACGGGGAGCTTTTGCTTCGCGGGGTTGCTCCCCTGGAGAATGCCGGGCCGACGGATCTCGCCTATATGGACAACGCGGCCTACGGGTCCGCGCTGGCGGCCACCGGAGCGGCGGCCGTCTTGGTCACGCCCCGATTTGCCTCAAAAGTCCCCGCCGGCTCCGTCGCTCTCGTGACGCCGCAGGCCTACCGGGTCTTCGCCGGCGTCATGGCGCTCATGTTCCCGAGTGCGATGCGGCCGGAATCGGCCTTTGCGTCCACGGGCATCTCCCCGGGCTGCTTCGTGCATCCCTCCGCGCGCCTCGAACATGGCGTCCGGCTCGATCCGGGCGCCGTCGTCGGCCCCGGGGCGGAGATCGGGTCCGGGACGCTGGTCGGCGCCCAGACGGTGATCGGCGCGAACGTGAAGATCGGCCGGGACTGCACGATCGCCGCACAGGTCACGATCTCCCACGCCTATATCGGAAATCGGGTCATTCTCCATCCGGGGGTCAGGATCGGGCAGGACGGGTTCGGTTTCGCCATGGGGCCGCAGGGGCACCTGAAGGTGCCGCAGGTTGGCCGGGTCATCATCCAGGACGACGTGGAGATCGGCTCCAACACCACCGTTGACCGGGGCGCCAGCCGCGACACCGTGATCGGCGAGGGGACCAAGATCGATAACCTCGTGCAGATCGCCCACAACGTGGTGATCGGCCGCCATTGCGTGATCGTCGCCCAGGTCGGCATCGCCGGTTCGACGACGATCGAAGATTTCGTCGCGCTCGGCGGCCAAGTGGCGGTGAAGGGCCATGTGCGCATCGGCATGGGCGCCCAGATCGCAGCCACGAGCGGCGTCAACGGTGACGTGCCCGCTGGAGCCCGATGGGGCGGCGTGCCCGCCCGGCCCATGCGCGAGTGGTTCCGCGAGATCCATGCCCTGAAAAAGCTTGCATCCCACGAGGATTCCAGCAATTCCGCCAGCAAGAGCGATGGCGAACCCAGTTGATCGCCGTCAGGACCGGAGTTTAACGCCATGACCGAGGCGCCCAAGACGCTTCAGACCGCCGACATCATGCAGATTCTGGATCTGCTCCCGCACCGGTATCCGTTCCTGCTGGTCGACAAGATCATCGAGATCGACGGTGACAATTCCTGCATCGGAATCAAGAACATCACCTACAACGAGCCGCAGTTCCAGGGCCACTTTCCGTCGCGGCCGATCTATCCGGGCGTCTTCCTGATCGAGGGCATGGCCCAGACGGCTGGTGCAATCTGCGTGGCGTCGAAGATCGCCCAGCAGGCGAAGCCCAAGCAGGTCTTCTTCATGACCATCGACAAGGTGAAGTTCCGCAAGCCCGTGGAGCCGGGGGATCGGGTCGAGTTCCACATGAAGAAGCTCAACAACCGCCGGAACATGTGGTGGTACAAGGGCGAAGCCAAAGTGGACGGCAATCTCGTCTGCGAAGCCGAGGTTAGCGCGATGCTGGTGATGGACTGATGGCGACCATTCATCCCTCATCCGTCGTCGAGGATGGCGCCAAGATCGGCGAGGGCGTCACCATCGGGCCGTTCTGCACGGTCGGCCCGGAGGTCGAACTCGGCGACGGCTGCCACCTCATCAGCCATGCGGCGGTTGCCGGTAAGACCACCATCGGTGCCCGTACCCGCATCTTTCCCTTCGCGTCCGTCGGGCATATTCCCCAGGACCTGAAGTATCGCGGCGAGGCCTCGACCCTCACGATCGGGTCGGACTGCATGATCCGCGAGGGCGTGACGATCAATCCCGGCACCGAGGGTGGCGGTCTGAAGACCGTCGTCGGCGACCGGTGCGCCTTCCTGGCCAACTCCCATGTGGGCCACGACACGAAGGTGGGCAACGATTGCATCCTGTCCAACAACGTCATGCTGGCGGGCCATGTCACGGTGGGTGATTTCGTGATTTTCGGCGGCGGATCGGCGGTCATCCAGTTTGCCCGCGTCGGGTCCCACGCCTTCGTGGGCGGCATGTCGGGTCTTGAGAACGACCTGATTCCCTACGGCATGGCTATCGGCAACCGGGCGCATCTGGCGGGGCTCAACATCATCGGCATGCGCCGCCGCAACTTCACGCGGGATCAGATCCACGATATCCGCCGCGCCTATCGGCTGCTTTTCGCAGATGAGGGAACCCTAACGGAGCGGGTGGAGGACGTCGCGGGCGAGTTCGCGAGCCACCCCTTCGTGCATGAGATTCTGGACTTCATCCGAGAGGGCAAGGAGCGGGCAATCTGCACCCCGAAGGACCCCCTCGGTTCGGCCTGATGGGCTCGCAGGGCCCGATCGCGCTCGTCGCCGGTTCCGGGCGGCTTCCCATCGAGCTGGCGGATGACCTCCAGCGTCGGGGGCAGGACGTTCGCATCCTGGCGTTTCGCGGGTTCGCCGAGCCTGAGCTGCGACGTCGCGCCCACGCGGTGGTCGATCTGCTCGACCTGAAGACCATTACGGACACTTTGGCCGCCTGGCGGCCTGAAGCCGTCTCCCTGGTCGGCGCCGTGCGCCGTCCCGGCTTCGCGGCCCTGCTCGGCGCCTATTCTCTTCTGCGCAACATGCAGGAGGTGAAGGACGTCATCACGCGCGGCGACGATCAGGTGCTGCGCGGCGCCGTCATGCTCCTGGAGGAGCGCGGCCACCGGGTGGTCGGCGTTCACGAACTCGCGCCGGATCTCGTCGCGCCGCCGTCCTTGCGCGGCAGTTTCGTGCCGGGGGAGGGCGACAGCCAGGCCATCGCCGTGGGTATCGATCTGCTCGATTCGTTGTCCGCCTTCGACATCGGCCAGGGGGCCGTGATCGCGGAGCGTCATGTGCTCGCCATCGAGGGACCGGAGGGTACGGATCGAATGCTCGGCCGCGTGAAGGCGCAGCGCCAGTCGTTCCTCGGCCTCAAGCGACGCAGGGAGGGAGGCGTCCTCATCAAGGCTGCCAAGAAGGGCCAGGATCTGCGGGTCGATATGCCGGCCATCGGTCCCCGCACAATCGAGGAAGCCGCCAGGGCGGGCCTGTCCGGCGTCGCCATCGGCAGTGGCTCGACCCTCGTGGTCGACCAGCTCAAGACCGTCGCGACGGCCGACCGGCTCGGTCTTTTCATCAAGGCTGTCGAGCTGCCTTGGATGGAGCGCCAAGGTGACTGAGAAACCGCTCTCCATCTGGATCGTGACGGGTGAGGAATCCGGGGACCAACTCGGCGCGAAGCTCATGCGGGCGCTCAAGGAGCGGCTCGGTGCCCATTCGATCGCCTTCGGCGGCGTCGGCGGCCACGCCATGGAGCGGGAGGGGCTGAAGAGCCTGTTTCCTCAGGAAGACATCGCCGTCATGGGATTCGTGGCCGTCATGGCGCGCCTGACGACGATCCTCCGGCGCATCCGACTGACGGCGGATGCCGTCGTGGCCGCGCGACCCGACATCCTCGTCATCGTCGACAGCCCGGATTTTACCCACCGGGTCGCCAAGGCGGTACGCAAGCGCGCGCCCGGCATTCCCATCGTGGATTATGTCAGCCCCTCCGTCTGGGCGTGGCGTCCGGGCCGGGCGGCCAAGATGCGGGCTTATGTGGACCATCTCCTGGCGCTTCTACCCTTCGAGCCGGAGGAGCACAGGCGTCTGGGCGGACCTCCGACTACCTATGTGGGCCATCCCCTCATCGAGCGCCTCCAGGAACTTCGGCCGGAGGGCGAGCGAGGCTTGAGCGAGAACGGCCCGGTGCACCTCCTTGTGCTGCCGGGCAGCCGCCGTTCCGAGGTCGGCCGCCTGATGGACACGTTCGGAGACGCTTTGGCGCTCTTGCAACAGCGCTCGGTTCGTCCTTACGAGGTCACGATTCCGGCGGTGCCACATCTTGTGGAGGAGATTGCGCGCAAGGCATCCGCTTGGAGCGTCCGACCAAGAATCGTGCAAGGCGAGGCCGCCAAGTGGGACGCCTTTCGCACGGCTGACGCTGCACTCGCGGCCTCGGGCACTGTCACCTTGGAACTCGGCCTGTCCGGCGTTCCGATGGTCGTGGCCTATAAGGTCTCGCCGGTCGAGGCCATGATCCTGCGCCCGCTGATCAAGGCCCAGTCCATCGTTTTGACGAATCTGGTGCTCGGTGAGAACGCGATCCCGGAACTGATTCAGGAGAATTGCACGCCTGAGACTCTCGCGGCAGCCCTGTTGCCGCTCCTGTCCGATACCCCGGAACGGCGGAGGCAGGAGAACGCGCTCCGGCGCCTCGATGCGCTCATGCAGATTGGCGACGAACGTCCGAGCGAACGGGCGTCCCGGATCGTGGCCGACATAGTGCAACGGCTCGCGCCCTTGAGGCGTTAGCGTATCTGCGCTTACGATATATCGATCGGAGGCGCGGGCATGAAACGATTCCATGGACTGGTATGGGCCACAATCCTCGGCGTCGGTGCCGCCCAGGCGGACGAATTGGCATGCCAGGGCCCGTTTGCGAAGGATTCGAGCCACAAGCGCCTCGTCGAAGCCTACGGGGCTGCCAACGTCGTGGTCGAGACCGTCGACGGCGCCGAGGGTGTGGAGACCAAGGCGAGCGTGATCTACCCGAAGGACGATGCCCGCCGCGTGGAGGTGTTCTGGCTCGATGAAGCGCGCCAAGCCCGTCCCGCCTCCATTCAAATCGCCGGAACCGGTTGGACGGGTCCGCAAGGCATACGCGTCGGCATGGATCTGAAAGGCGTCGAAGCCGCTAACGGGAAGCCTTTTTCTCTCTACGGCTTCAACTGGGATTACGGCGGCACCGCCTCGGACTGGAAAAAGGGCAAACTCGCCGCCGTGCCGGGTGGGTGTAGCTTGCTCGTGGTGTTCGAGCCCGACGAGAAAGCGAGCGAAACCGCTCTGAACCGGGTCGGCGGCGATACGCAGTTCAGCTCGGCCTCGAAAGGCATACAGGCCGTCAAGCCCCGCGTACAGAAGGTCAGCGTCGGGTATCCGGAATAAGTGGCGCCACCGCGTGAAAAAGGGGCCGACAAGGCCCCTTTTCGTGTCTCGGAAGGCGGATTTCAGCCCCGCTGCGCGACCGTCACATAGTCCCGCTTCGGCGAGCCCACATAGAGCTGACGCGGGCGGCCGATGCGCTGGGACGGGTCCTCGATCATCTCGCTCCACTGGGCGATCCAGCCGACCGTGCGGGCCAGCGCGAACAGCACCGTGAACATGGAGGTGGGGAAGCCCATCGCCTTGAGGGTGATGCCCGAATAGAAGTCGATATTCGGGTAGAGCTTCTTCTCGATGAAGTACTCGTCCTTCAAGGCGATCTGCTCGAGTTCGACGGCTACGTCGAGAAGCGGGTCGTCCTTGATGCCGAGCTCGTTCAGGACCTCGTGGGTGGTCTTCTGCATGATGCGGGCGCGCGGGTCGTAGTTCTTGTAGACCCGGTGGCCGAAGCCCATGAGACGGAACGGATCGTTCTTGTCCTTCGCCTTGGCGATGTATTCCGGAATGCGGTCGGGCGTGCCGATCTCTTCCAGCATCTTGAGGGCGGCCTCGTTGGCGCCGCCATGCGCGGGCCCCCACAGGCAGGCGATGCCGGCCGCGATGCACGCGAAGGGGTTCGCGCCCGATGAGCCCGCGAGGCGGACCGTCGAGGTCGAGGCGTTCTGCTCGTGGTCGGCGTGCAGGATGAAGATCCGGTCCAGGGCCCGCGAGAGCACTGGATTGACCTTGTACTCCTCAGCCGGCACCGCAAAGCACATGCGCAGGAAATTGGACGTGTAGTCCAGCTCGTTCTGCGGGTACACGAAGGGCTGGCCCACATGGTACTTGTAGGCCATCGCGGCGAGCGTCGGCATCTTGGCGATCATGCGCATGGACGCAACCATGCGCTGGTGCGGATCCGAGATGTCCGTCGAGTCGTGATAGAAGGCCGAGAGCGCGCCGACGCAGGCCACCATGATGGCCATCGGGTGCGCATCGCGGCGGAAGCCGGTGAAGAACCGGTTCATCTGGTCGTGCACCATGGTGTGGCGCGTGACGCGATAGTCGAAATCGGCCTTCTGGGCAGCGGTGGGAAGCTCCCCGTAGAGCAGCAGATAGCATGTCTCGAGGAAATCGCCGTGCTCGGCCAGCTGTTCGATGGGATACCCGCGATAGAGCAGAACGCCTTCATCTCCGTCGATGTAGGTGATCTTGGATTCGCAGGATGCCGTCGACGTGAACCCGGGATCGTAGGTAAACATCCCGGTCTGGCCGTACAGCTTCGAAATGTCGACTACGCTCGGCCCGATGACGCCCGTCTTGATCGCGAGGTCGACCGACTTGTCGTCGACAGTGAGCGTGCTGGAGGAGGAACTCATGCGTCTTCGCCCTTTCAACAGGAGGCCGAGCATAACCTAGGGCAGCCAGGGACTTGGAAAACCGGGGGCTTGGGAAACCGGTCTTCCGAAGCTGCCGACCTGAGGCTCCCGGTCGGTGGGATATGGTCGTTTCGGTAGCTTATCCGTATGCGGCGGGCAAGCACCTCTAAAGAGAGAACGCCCAGCTATGCGGCTGGTGCATTCGACAGCTGATCCTCGAGCCGCGACAGGGTTTCGTCCTTGCCCAGCACGGCCATCACGTCGAACAGGCCGGGCGACGTGGCGCGCCCCGTCAGGGCCGCCCGGAGGGGCTGCGCGACCTGGCCGAGCTTGGCCCCGATCGCCTCCGCGTGTTCCCGCACCACGGCCTCCACGCCGGCCGCCGACCAATCCGTCACGGCCCGGAGCTTCGCCGGGATGCCGTCGAGCCGGGCCCGGCCGTCACCCAGGAGGCTCTGGGCTTTCTCGTCGAGCTTCAGAGGCCGCTGGGCGTAAAGGTAATACGCGCTGTCCAGCAGTTCCACGAGGGTCTTGGCGCGCTCCTTCAGGCCCGGCATGGCGGCCACGAGCTTCTGCTTCAGAGCCGGCGGGAAGGTGCGGCCGAGGCCGCGCTCATCGCCGAGTTCCGGCAGCAAGCCCTCGATGGCCTCCACCAGATAGGCGTCGTCCGCCTGCCGCATGTAATGGCCGTTCAGGTTCTCCAGCTTGGCGAAGTCGAACCGGGCCGGGGAACGGCCGATGCTGGACAGGTCGAAGGCCTGGATCAGCTCCTCGGTCGAGAAGATCTCCTGGTCGCCGTGGCTCCATCCGAGGCGCACCAAATAATTTCTCAAGGCCTCGGGCAGGTAGCCCAGGCTGCGGTACGCCTCGACGCCGAGCGCGCCGTGACGCTTGGAGAGCTTGGCTCCATCCGGCCCATGAATGAGCGGCACGTGGGCCATTTGGGGCACGTCCCAGCCCAGGGCCTTGTAGATCTGCGTCTGCCGGGCGGCATTGGTCAGGTGGTCGTCGCCGCGGATGACATGGGTCACGTCCATGTCGTGATCGTCCACCACGACGGCCAGCATGTAGGTCGGCGTGCCGTCGGAGCGCAGGAGCACGAGATCGTCGAGGTCCTTGTTCTGCCAGACCACCCGGCCCTGCACCGCGTCCTCCACCACCGTTTCGCCCTCGGTCGGGGCCTTCAGGCGGATCACGGGTTTCACACCCTCGGGGGCTTCCGCAGGGTCCCGGTCGCGCCAGCGGCCATCGTAGCGGGAGGGTCGGCCCTCACGACGGGCCGTTTCGCGCATCTCCTCGAGTTCCTGGGGGGTGGCGTAGCAGTAATAGGCTCGTCCCTCAGCTAGAAGGCTCTCGGCCACCTCCTTGTGGCGGGCGGCGCGAGAGAATTGATAGACCACGTCGCCGTCCCAATCGAGGCCGAGCCACTTGAGGCCGTCGAGGATCGCCTCGATGGCGGCATCCGTGGAGCGCTCCCGGTCCGTATCCTCGATGCGCAGGAGCATCTTGCCGCCGTGGCGCTTGGCGTAAAGCCAATTGAACAGAGCGGTGCGCCCGCCACCGATGTGCAGGAATCCGGTCGGCGAGGGGGCGAAGCGGGTGACGACGGTCATGGCGAACCTTTGGAGGAAGATCGGTGGGGGCCTTCCGGGGTGGAGATCGGGTCGCCCGACTCAATCCACAGGCCGGTTTGGGCTCGGTTGAGCGGTCGTCTAACATGCATTGGCACCCGACGTTAAGCAGAAGAGATGGTCCCACCCGACGAGCCGAGACCCAGCCGATTGCCCCACGCGCGCACAGGGGCGCTGGCGCTGCCGATTCCGTTGGCGTGGCAGGCATGGACCGCGCCGGATGACGTGCGCCTGTGGCTTGGCCGGTGCATGCGGCGCGAGATCGACCAGCGGCGGCTTTTTCCGTGGATCGCGGTCTTCTTCGGCCTCGGGATCGTGTTGTTCTTTCAGGCTGACGGGCAGCCTGCCCTATGGGCGCCAGCGCTCGGGATCGCCGGGGGCGGGGCCGTCGCCTTCGGGCTGCGCCGGAGCCTGACAGGTCTGGCTACCGGCCTGGCGCTCACGGCCCTCTTCGCGGGGTTCGGGGCCGCCGCCTGGCGGGTTCGGGCCGTGGACGCGCCCATCCTGTCCCGCATCGTCATTGCTCCGATCTCGGGATTTGTCGAAACCGTCGATCAGCGGCCGGATGGGAAGCGCGTGGTCCTGCGGGTCGAGGCCGTGAAAGGCCTGAGCAAGGCTGAAAGGCCCCGGTTGGTGCGGGTGACGATCCGCAAGGGAGAGGTGTCGCCTGGGCAATATATCGAGGGCACGGCGCGTCTGCTCCCGCCGCCGCAGCCGGCCTGGCCCGGAGGCTACGACTTTGCCCGCGACGCGTATTTCAAGGAGGTCGGTGCCGTGGGGTCCATGGTCGGAGCGATCCGGGCTCCGGCTGCCCCCCGAGATCCACCCTGGAGCCTACGGATCGCCGCCGCAATCGACGACGCGCGCGGCGCCCTCACCAGCCGCATCGCGTCCGCGATCGGCGGCCAGGCCGGAGCAGTCGGGGCCGCCCTCGTGACGGGCAAGCGCGGGCTCATCGACGAGGCCACCAACGACATGCTGCGCGGAGCCGGGATCTATCACATCGTGTCGATCTCCGGCCTGCACATGGTCCTGGCCGCCGGAACCTTCTTCTGGCTCGCCAGGGCAGGGCTCGCCTTAGCGCCGAGCATAGCCCTCCGCTGGCCCGTGAAGAAGATCGCGGCCCTGGTGGCAATGGCGGGAGCGGTGATCTATTGCGTGTTCTCCGGGTCCGAGGTCGCGACCGTGCGGTCCTTGATCATGACTTTGGTGATGTTCGGGGCGATCCTGGCGGATAGGCCTGCCCTGAGCATCCGCAACCTCGCCGTCGCGGCTCTCATCGTGCTCGCGCGCGAGCCCGAGGCCCTTCTCGGCCCGAGCTTCCAGATGTCCTTCGGAGCGGTGGCCGCCCTCGTCGCGTTCGCACCTGTGGTGCAGGTCTCCGTGGGGGACGGGGGCCCGATCCGGGTCTTCGACGAGATCCTGCGGTGGGTTGTCCGAGCCGTGGTCGGTCTCATCGGAACCACTCTTGTGGCGAGCATCGCAACCGCCCCGTTCACGGCCTATCACTTCCAGTCCCTCAACCCCCTGGGCCTCGTGGGAAATGCCCTCGCCCTGCCGCTGGTCTCGGCCGTCGTCATGCCGTCGGCGGTCTTGGGGATCCTCGCTTTTCCGTTCGGCCTCGACGGACCTGTCTGGCGTGCGATGGGGTGGGCCGTGGCCAGGGTCCTGGATGTCTCGGATTGGGTCAGCGCGCTGACGGGCGCGACGGTTACCGTGCCGGCGATGAGCGTTACGACTCTGACGATGATCGGCCTGGCTCTGCTGATCGCGACGCTCCTCGTCTCGTCATTGCGGTGGGTCGCATTGATTCCCGCCCTGGCGGGGTTGGCGCTGGCGGCCGCGCCGGAGAGGTTCGACGTGTTCATCGACAGGGAAGGGGCGGGCGCCGTGGTGCGTGGCGCGGACGGCCGGTTCGTCTTGGTCGGACGACCCTCCGGATTCGTCGTGGAGCAGTGGCTTCGGGCCGACGGAGATTCGCGAGACCCGAAGGACAAAACGCTCCGGATGGGCGGACGTTGCGACGGTTCCGGCTGTGTGGTGGAAACGAAAGACCGACTGTTCGTCGCGTTCGACCAGGACATCGCCGCCCTGGAGGAAGATTGCCGGAGGGCCGCGATCGTCATCACGCGGCTGAAGGCGCCAGCTGGATGCGCCGCGTCCCTGGTGATCGACCGGCGGGCTCTCGACGCTCATGGAGCGACGGCCTTGCGGCTCCGGGACGGGGTCTTCGAGGTCGTCGCGGCCCGTCCCGCGGGTCGCGACAAGGCTTGGTCCGGGTTGAAGGCGACCCCAACCGCGCTCGTTCCGGCGCCCGCCCGAACGCCGGCGAAGCCGGTGCCCGAGCAGGATCTGCCGGACGACGAAGTCAGTAGCGGCGAACGAGACTGATCAGCTTGCCCTGGATCTTGACCCGATCGGGCCCCAGGACGCGCGTCTCGTAAGCCGGGTTGGCGGCCTCGAGCGCAATGGAGGAGCCGCGACGGCGGAAGCGCTTCAGGGTAGCCTCTTCCTCGTCGATGAGCGCCACGATGATATCGCCCGTATTGGCGGTGTCCTGCTTCTTGATGACGACCAGATCGCCATCGAGGATGCCCGCTTCCACCATCGAGTCGCCGCGAACTTCCAAAGCGTAATGCTCGCCCTGGCTCAGGAAATCCTGCGACAGGGTGATGGAATGGCTGCGGCTCTGAATAGCCGAGATCGGCGTACCGGCCGCGATCCGTCCCATGACGGGGATCGAGAAATCGCCGCGACGCTCTTCCTGGGCAGGAGGCGTCGGAGCCTTGCCGGTCTTGGCGGCCAGGCCGCCCTCGACCACGCTCGGCGTGAACTGGCGCCGGCCCGCGCTGCCGCCTACGGTCTCAGGCAGACGCAGCACCTCGAGAGCGCGGGCTCGGTTCGGCAAGCGCTTGATGAAGCCGCGCTCCTCGAGCGCCGTAATGAGGCGGTGGATGCCGGATTTCGACTTGAGATCCAGCGCATCCTTCATCTCGTCGAAGGACGGCGGGACACCTGATTCACGCAACCGCTCATGGATGAAGCGGAGCAGTTCGTGCTGTTTACGCGTCAGCATAGCTGTTCCTTACGGCTCCAGGGAGGAGCGATTCTGAAAACAAAGCACGAACATGCTAACTGTTCCCGCTGTGTTCTGCAAGTGTAAGGCCAAGCTGCGCGGTCGGTGGATTTTGCGGATCATACTCAGCAAGCTTGAGCGCTTCTGAAAAAACAACTCGATCAACAACTTATGGTGAATATCAGGTTCCTTTCGCCAAACCTGGCCAGACCATCCCAGAGGCTGGCGCCGGCCGATCTTCCATCTCTGAGAGGAATCGGCGCTTGGCGCGGCGTTTAGCAGAACCTTTCCATCCGCACGATCCGGCAGGGATCTCCCGCCTTGCCGGCGGGTGCGTGGGGTGGGCGGATCAAGAGGGCATCGGAGGATTGCAGGAGGCCAAGAAGAGACGAATCCTGCACCTCGTGCGGCGTCACGCTCAACACCTCGCCCAGCGGCCCGGACTTTTCGAGCTTGCGCTCGTGATGAAGGCGCGCGCGCATGTAGTCCTGGCGGGGCCCGTTCTCGGGCACGTCAGTTGCAAGAACTGCGCCCTCGCTCCCGTCGGCATCGGCATCGGGATCGCCTGACAGGGCTCGGATGGCGGGCACCAGGAACAGGATCGCGCACACGAAGGACGAGACGGGATTCCCGGGCAGCCCCAACAGAAGCATGGATCCGAGCCGGCCGTGCATGAGCGGCTTGCCGGGCCGAAGGGCCACGCGCCAGAACTCAAGGCTCATGCCGCGTGCCGCAAGCGCCTTCTGGACGAGGTCGTGGTCGCCCACGGAGGCGCCGCCGAGCGTCACCAGGATATCGGCCTTTTCGGCTTCGGCCCTGCCTAAGGCTGCGTCGAGGCTCTCCATCGTGTCGCGGGCAATGCCGAGATCGATGGGCTCTCCCCCCGCCCGCACGACCATGGCCGCGACGGCGGGGAGGCTGGATGCGGTGATCTGGTCGGGCCCCGCCCGCTCACCGGGCCGCACGAGCTCGTCCCCCGTAGCCAGGATCGCCACGCGGGGTCTGCGGTGAACCGGGACCGTTCCATGGCCCATGGCGGCTCCGAGGGCGATATGCCGGGCATCCATGCGCTGGCCCGCACGCAGGAGGGGATCGCCCTCGAGGAAATCGAGGCCCGCCGCGCGGAGATGGCGTCCGGGACGGGAGGCCTCGTTGACCGTGACCCGGTCGCCGGAGCGCTCGGTGTCCTCTTGCAGGACCACGGCGTCGGCGCTGTCCGGTACGGGGGCGCCGGTGAAGATCCGCACCGTCTCGCCGGGGCCGATCGCGCCCGTGAATCGCTTCCCGGCAGCGCTCGTGCCGACAATCCTCAAGGTCGCGGGGACGCTCGCCGCGTCCGCGCTGCGGATGGCGTATCCGTCCATGGCGGAGGCCCGGAATGGCGGCTGGTCGCGCAGGGCTTTTAGGTCTCGGGCCAGGGTCAAGCCCGCCGAGGCCGCGACAGGGACCTGCTCGATCTCGGTCGGCCGGGACGCCCCCGCCAGGATGCGGGACAGCGCCTCGCTGACGGGCAGCAGGCTCACGCCCGGGCTTCCGGGGCCTCGTAGAGGCCCGAGCGCCCGCCGCTCTTGCGCAGCAGGCGCACGCCTTCGATGCGCATGTCCCGGTCCGCCGCCTTCACCATGTCGTAGACCGTCAGGCAGGCGACCGAGACGGCGGTGAGCGCCTCCATCTCCACCCCGGTCTGACCCGTGATCTTCACCTCGGCGGTCACGCGGATGCCGGGCAGGCTCTCGTCCAGGGTGCAATCGACTTTCACCTTGGAGATCAGCAGCGGGTGGCAAAGGGGAATCAACTCGTGCGTCCGCTTGGAGGCCATGATGCCCGCGAGCCGCGCGGTGCCCAGAACGTCGCCTTTCTTGGCGTCGCCCTGGCGGATCAGATCGACGGTCTCCGGCCGCATGGCCACGAAACCTTCAGCGATGGCGGTGCGGGTCGTGGCTTCCTTGTCGGACACGTCCACCATGTTGGCGGCGCCGCTCGGATCGAGGTGAGTGAGGGCACTCATGCGGCCTCGCCGAACAGAAGCTTGCGCGTCGCGGCGGCGACATCGGCCTGGCGCATCAGGCTCTCGCCCACCAGGAAAGTGCCGATCCCAACCCTCTCCAGCCGCGCGATGTCGTCGAGGGTGAAGATGCCGCTCTCGCCCACGATGATGCGGTCCTCCGGGATCCGGGCCGCGAGAGCCTCGCTCGTCTCCAGGGACACCTCGAAGGTGCGCAGGTTGCGGTTGTTGATGCCGATCAGCTTCGTGCCGAGACCGAGGGCGCGATCGAGCTCCGCGGCATCGTGGACCTCGACGAGCACGTCCATTCCGAGGCCATGCGCCGTGTCGACGAGGGCGCGGGCCTCAGGGTCGCTGACGCTCGCCATGATGACCAGGATGCAATCCGCCTCCCAGGCGCGAGCCTCGTAGACCTGATAGGGCTCGAACAGGAAATCCTTGCGCAGGGCGGGGAGGCCGGACGCGTCGCGGGCCTGGGCGAGGTATTCGGGCCTGCCCTGGAAGGACGGCTCGTCGGTGAGAACGGACAGGCAGGTGGCGCCGCCCTCCGCGTAGGCCTTGGCCAGGGACGGCGGGTCGAAATCGGCCCGGATCAAACCCTTCGATGGGCTCGCCTTCTTGACCTCCGCGATCAGCGCCGGCCGGCCCTGGCCGAGGTGGCGCTCGATGGCGGCGACGAAGCCGCGCGGCGGGGAAGCCGCCGCGGCCCGGCGCTCGATCTCGGCCTGGGGCACGGCTTCCTTGGCGGCCAGGATTTCCTGGCGCTTGTAGGATTCGATACGGGCGAGGACGTCGCTCATGGGGTTTCCCGCTCACGCATTCGAGGCTTGGACCAACCGGTCGAGGGCCGCCTTGGCCGCCCCAGAATCGAGAGACCGTGTGGCGCGATCAAGGCCGTCGCGCAGGCCGTCGGCCTCGTCGGCCACCACGAGGGACGCGGCGGCGTTCAGGAGAGCGACGTCCCGGTAGGGAATGCGGGCGCCGTCGAGCACCGCGCGCAGCTGGGTGGCGTTGTGCTCCGGATCCGCGCCCTTGAGGTCCTCGGGTTTGGCCCTCGGCAGCCCGACTTCGTCAGGCGAGACGGTGAACGTGCGGATGCTGCCGTTCTCCAGCGCCACCACATGGCTCGGCCCGGTCGTGGTCATCTCGTCGAGCCCGTCCGAGCCGTGAACGGCCCACACCTTCTTGGACCCGGTCTCCTTGAGAACCTGCACGAGCGGTTCGAGCCAAGCCTCTGAGAACACGCCGAGAAGCTGGCGCTTCACACCGGCCGGATTCGACAGGGGGCCGAGCAGGTTGAACAGGGTGCGCGTGCCGAGCTCGACCCGCACGGGCGCCACATGGCGCATGGCCGCGTGATGGGTCTGGGCGAACATGAAGCACAGGCCGGCCTCGTCGAGGCAGTGGCCGAGCCCCTTGGGCTCGAGCCCGAGCTTCACGCCGAGCGCGTTGAGAACGTCGGCGGTTCCGGATTTCGAGGAGGCTGCCCGATTGCCGTGCTTGGCGACCGGCACGCCCGTCCCAGCCACGATGATCGCCGCGAGGGTCGAGATGTTGTAGCTGCCGGAATGGTCGCCGCCGGTGCCGACGATGTCGACCGCGTTGTCCGGCGCCTGGACCTTGAGCATGCGACTGCGCATGGCCGTGACGGCGCCGACGATCTCGTCGAGAGCCTCGCCCCGGACCCGCAGGGCCATCAGGAAGGCACCCGCCTGGGCGAGGGTCACCTCGCCGGACAGGAGGTCATCGAAAGCGGCGCGGGCCTCTTCGCGCGTCAGGGACGCGCCGGTCGCAACCTTGGCGAGATAGGGCTTGAACGATTCCATGGGCTCTCAATGCACCGGCGGCGACGTCTTGTCACGTTCGGACGGAGGGGCATCCGGCCGATGCCCGGCGTTCCAGGCCGCGGCGAGATCGAAGAAGTTCTTCATGATGGTCGAGCCGTGCTCCGACAGGATGCTCTCCGGATGGAACTGCACCCCGTGGATCGGCAGAAAGCGGTGGGACAGGCCCATGATCAGCCCGTCATCGGTCTCGGCCGTGACCGAGAGGTCCACGGGGCAGGTCTCGCGCTCGACGATGAGGGAGTGATAGCGCGTGGCGTTGATCGGCCCGTTGATGCCCCGGAAGATGGTTTGACCGCCGTGCGAGATCGGCGAGACCTTGCCGTGCATGGGAAGCGGCGCGCGCGCGACCGTGCCGCCGAAAACCTGCCCGATGGTCTGAAGGCCCAGGCACACCCCGAAGGTCGGGATCTCCGGCGAGGCGCGCGTCACGAGGTCCAGGCAGATCCCCGCCTCGTTCGGCGTGCGGGGACCCGGTGACAGCACGATCGCGTCAGGCCGGGAGGCCAGAACCTCGTCCACGCTGGTCGCGTCGTTGCGCACCACGTCCATGCTCGACGCGAGGGGGGCGATCAGGTGAACCAGATTCCAGGTGAAGCTGTCGTAATTGTCGATAACGAGAACGCGGGTCATGGCGCCGGAACGTTTGCCGAGCGCGGGTCGCAGGTCAAGTGATGTCTTGCCCTCGCCCTGGGGCGCCCCAGCCGACCCCAGGGGCTCGCGAGAGCCGCAGCTCCTACTGCCCGAATCGTGCCCGGCTGGCATAGTTTACCGCCTCCTCGGCCGCCCGGAACAGCGCCTTGGCCTTGTTGACGCATTCCTGCTGCTCCGAAGCCGGGTCGGAATCATAGACGATCCCCGCGCCGGCCTGGACCGCCATGCGGCCATCCTTCACCACGGCGGTGCGCAGCACGATGCAGGTGTCCATCTCGCCATTGGCGCCGAAATAGCCGACGCAGCCCGCGTAGGGCCCGCGCTTATCCTTTTCCAGCTCGTCGATGATCTCCATGGCGCGCACCTTCGGGGCGCCGGAGACCGTGCCGGCCGGGAAGCCCGCCACGAGGGCATCGAGGGCGTCGAAGCCCTCGTCGAGGTTGCCCTCGACATTGGACACGATGTGCATGACCTGGCTGTAATATTCCAGGAAGAACGAATCCGTGACCTTCACGGAGCCCATGGCCGAGACCCGGCCCACGTCGTTGCGGCCGAGGTCGAGGAGCATGAGATGCTCGGCGCGCTCCTTCTCGTCGGCTAGGAGGCTCTTCGCATGAGCGCGGTCCTGCTCGGGCGTCGCGCCGCGCGGCCGCGTGCCGGCGATGGGCCGGATCGTGACCTTGCCGTCGCGCATCCGCACCAGGATCTCCGGCGAGGAACAGACGATCTGGAAGGCCTCGAAATCGAGATAGCAGAGAAACGGCGCCGGGTTGACCCGGCGGAGGGACCGGTAGAGCGCAAACGCCGGCAGCGGGAAGGGTGACTCGAAGCGCTGGGACAGCACCACCTGGAAGATGTCTCCCGCGCGGATGTACTCCTTGGCCGTGCCGACCATGGCCAGGAACTCGTCCGGGGAGGTGTTGGAGACCGGCGGCTCGAACCGGATCCCGGCCGGGTCGGATCGGTCTTCCAGGGGAAGGGGCTGTTCCAGGGCGCGGGTGACCTGTTCCAGACGGGCGAGCGCCGACTCGTAGGCCGCCTTGGGCGGGGTGCCCTTGCGAGGTCGCACGGGCGTGATCAGGCTGATCTCGTCCTTTACGGCGTCGAACACGACCATCACGGTGGGTCGCATCAGGATCGCGTCGGGCACCTCCAGCACGTCCGTATTGGGCGCGGGAAGGCGCTCCATCTGACGCACCATGTCGTAGCCGAGATAGCCGAACAGGCCGGCCGACATCGGTGGCAGCTCGTCGCCTAGGGGCAGGGCGCTCTCGGTGATGAGCGCGCGCAGGCTCTCCAGCGGCGCGCGATCCTCGGTCACGAAATTCTGCGGCCGCTCGAGCGGATCCCGGTTGATCGCCGCCTGGCCGTCCTGGCAGCGCCAAACCAGATCCGGATCGAGGCCGATCATGGAATAGCGCCCGCGAACGGCGCCGCCCTCGACAGACTCGAGCAGGAAGGCGGCGCCCTTTCGCTCGTGCCGCAGCTTGATGAAGGCGGCGACCGGAGTGAGCAGGTCGCCCACCATCGTGGTGCGCAGCACGCCCGACTCGCCCTGGCCGTAAGCCCCTGCGAAGGCGTCGAAATCCGGCGTCACGCTCATGAAGGGACTCTTTCCTACGGGCCCGTGTTCGATCCCGTCACCTGCGCCATGGCGGTCGGGTTGAGGGTCACGCCGAGATCCTGCCGAACCTGGGCGATGTACTCGGACAGCAGATCCTCGCTCATGCTGTTGCGCAGCTGATTCTCGATCTGCTCCACCGCTTCCGTGGTGGTCTGGATCGGCGGCACAGTGGCGCCCGTCACCTTGAAGACCACACGGGAATCATTCCCATTCGCCACGTTTCCGGCCTTGCCGACCGGCACGGCGAAAATGCGATTCACGGCCTCGGCCGTCAGATCGTCCTTGCCGGCCCTGCGGGCAAGATCGGTCGCGTTCCTCACTTCGCCCACGCCTTGAGCCACAGCCTCGATGGCCTCTCCCTTCTCCAGGCGTTCGGTCAGCTCGCGTGCCTTATCGGACAGGCGCTTGGAGATCTCGTCCTCCCGCCAGAGACGGGCGACCTCGTCGCGAACCTCGTCGAGGGTCTTCTCTCGGGACGGCTCGATCCCCATGACGTCGTACCAGACATAGCCGCCCTCGGGCGTCCGGAGAGCTTCGTTGTCGACCCCGACGTCCGACGCGAATGCGGCTTTCACGAGAGCATCGCGCAAGGGAGCGTCCACTGTCTTGCCGGATTTGTCCTGGCCGCTCTGGTCGATGGCCGGGACCTGGACGAGCGTGAGGCCCTTCTCCTTGGCGATGTCCGCCAAAGGCCGAGCGCTGGCGCGCAGATCCTCGATCTGGTCGTGTACGGCCTCGATATCGGCTTGGGCGCGCTGCTGAGCCAGCTCGCGGCGAATCTCGCCCGCCACGTCCTCGAAAGGCTTCACGGCCTCCGGCTGGATCGCGGTCACGCGAACCAGAACGGTTCCGAAACGACCGGCCACGGGCGCGCTCACGGCGTTGGGCTGGAGCGCGAAGGCCGCGTCGGCGACGGCCGGGTCCAGCATCTCGCTTTTGGCGAAGGTGCCGAGGTCGAGATCCTGGGGCGAAACGTTGCGTTCCGTCGCGATGGTGTCGAAGGTCGCGCCCTCCTTGATCCGGTTGAGGGCCGCTTCGGCGTCCGCCGGGCTCGGGAACGGGATCTGCTGAACCGTGCGCCGTTCAGGCGAGCCGAACTTGGCCTTCTCCTGCTCATAGCGCTGCCGGGCGTCGGCATCCGAGATCGCGTCGGGCTTGGCCAGGCTGGCGGCATCGAGGGCCAGCACCGAGACGGCCCGGTATTCGGGAGCCTGGAACGAGCTCTTGCGCTCGTTGTAGAAGGCCTGGACCTGCTCCGGCGTCGGCGCCGGGATATCCCCCGCCAAGGCGGGCAGCAGGTTGATGTAGGACGCCGTGCGGCGCTCGTTCGTGAAGCGGTGGACCGCGTCGCGGGCCGCGTTCGGCACCGTCAGGTCGCCCGTGATGGCATCCGCCAGCTGGCTGCGCGCCATGGAGGTGCGCTGCTCCTGGACGAAGCCCGCTTCCGTGAGGTTGTTGCTGCGCAGAATCTGGTCGAAAAGGGCGCGGTTGAACTGCCCGTCGGACCCGCGGAAGCCCGGCTCTTCCATGATCGAGCGGACCACGAGCTGATCGGAGACCGACAAACCGAGCTTCTTGGCTTCCGCGTCCATCACGGCCTGGGTGACAAGCGAGGAGGCCACACGCTGGTCGACGCCGAACAGGCGCGCCTGTTCGGGGGTGATGACCGTCCGGAACTGCCGGCCGAGACGCTGGAGCTCGTTGTTGTAGGCGACGCGGAACTGCTCGACCGAGACGGTGCTGTCGCCCACCGTCGCGACGGTGTTGGGAGCCTGGGTCCGGAAAATGTCGCCGATGCCCCAGACCGCGAAGCTCAGGATCAGGAGGACGAAGAAGATCGTGGCAATCGACTTGCCGATCACCGTTTGCCCGGCGTTGCGCAGTCCGCGAAGCATCAGAACACGTTTCCCTAAAACTCGTTAGCCACGCCGATAGCCGATCATTCGTCCGTCGAAAAGGGCAGGGCCGGTTGAAAGATGGGTTGGGCCTCTGCTACTCGAACCGCCAGGAAGCGTGACAGGAGAGCTGACATGAGCGTCGATCGGCCGCGCCCGCTGGTGGCGGGAAACTGGAAAATGAATGGCCTGAAGGCCTCCGCGGAGGTCCTGGACCAGATCAAGGCCGGCTACGACGACGCCCTTAAGGGCCGGGTCGATCTCGCGATTTGCCCGCCGGCGACCCTGGTGGCGGCCTTCGCCGAGAAAACGGCGGGCTCGGGCATCGGCATCGGCGGCCAGGACTGCCACGCCAAGGAATCGGGCGCCTATACGGGCAACATCGCGGCCAAAATGCTGAAGGATGGGGGTGCCGCATATGTGATCGTCGGCCATTCCGAGAGGCGTCAGTACGAGCGCGAGACGGATGCCGACGTGCGGGCCAAGGCCGAGGCCGCCCACCGGACGGGTCTGATCGCCATCGTGTGCGTGGGCGAGACCAAGGACGAGCGCGAGGCCGGCCGCACCCTCGACGTGGTGCGCGGCCAGCTCAAGGGCTCCGTGCCCGAGGGCTCGAACGGCGGCAACCTCGTGGTGGCCTACGAGCCGGTCTGGGCCATCGGGACCGGGCTCACGCCCACGGCCGCAGACGTCGCCGAGGTTCACAAGGTCATCCGGGAGAACTTGGCGGGGATCGTCGGGCCGGCCGAACAGGCCAAAGTGCGCATCCTCTATGGCGGCTCCGTGAAGCCTTCCAACGCGGCTGAGCTGATGGGCGTGGCCGATGTGGACGGCGCCCTGGTCGGCGGGGCCAGCCTCGTGGCCTCCGATTTCCTCGGGATCGCGTCGGCCTACCGGGCCTGAACCCCTCGGAGAGCCCCGCAAAAGGTGCCTTGCAGGACTTTGATCCCGCACACACCTATGCTACAGGCCCGCCAACAGACGAATGCGAGCGGCTGACGCCATCGGGCGCGGCCGCTTGAGGTTTTGGGAAAACATGCAAAACGTCCTCATCATCATCCACCTGATCATCGTGCTCGCGCTGATCGGCGTGGTTCTCCTGCAGCGTTCCGAAGGCGGCATGGGCCTCAGCGGCGGCGGCGGCGTTTCCGGCTTCATGACGGGCCGCGGCCAGGCCAATGCCCTGACCCGGGCGACCGCGATCCTGGCGGCCCTGTTCTTCGTGACCAGCCTGGCGCTGACGATCCTGGCGACCCGCGGCGGCGCGCCGCGCTCGATCCTCGACGGCACGGCTCCGGCGGCTCCTGCGGGGCAACAGGCTCCGGCCGGGCAGGGCGGCGGCAACGTGCTCGAGCAGCTGCAGCGCCTGCAGGGCGACCAGCCGGCGGGTCCCGCTCCCGGCGCCCCCGCACCGGCGGCCCCCGCGATTCCGTTCCAGGCGCCCTCCGCGCCGACGGCGCCGACGGTGCCCCAGTCTCAGTAAGAGACCTCGACGCTTGACAACCAGGGCCGGAACTTCCGGCCCTCTTCTTTTGTGGATGGCAATCTGGCGCCCCGGTTCGCGATTGCGAATCGGAGCCACTTCTCTATGGATAGGGGTCCATGACGCGGTACGTTTTCATCACCGGCGGCGTGGTGTCTTCGCTCGGCAAGGGTCTGGCTTCGGCGGCCCTGGGAGCGCTTCTCCAGGCACGCGGATACAAGGTCCGGCTTCGCAAGCTCGACCCTTACCTCAACGTCGATCCGGGGACGATGAGCCCCTATCAGCACGGCGAGGTCTTTGTGACCGACGACGGGGCCGAGACCGATCTCGACCTCGGCCATTACGAGCGCTTCACCGGCGTCCCGGCCTCCAAGGCCGACAACATCACCACGGGCCGGATCTATCTCGACATCATCACCAAGGAGCGCCGGGGCGATTATCTCGGCGCCACCATTCAGGTGATCCCCCACGTCACGAACGCCATCAAGGATTTCGTGCTCCAAGGGAATGACGAGTACGACTTCGTGCTGGTGGAGATCGGCGGCACCGTGGGCGACATCGAGGGCCTGCCCTTCTTCGAGGCCATCCGCCAGCTCGGCAACGACCTGCCGCGCGGCCAGTGCATCTACGTACACCTGACCCTGCTGCCGTTCATCCCATCGGCGGGCGAGCTCAAAACCAAGCCGACCCAGCATTCCGTAGCGGAACTGCGCTCCATCGGCATCCAGCCCGACATCCTGCTCTGCCGCACGGACCGGGAGATCCCGAAGGACGAGCGCCGCAAGCTCGGCCTGTTCTGCAACGTGCGCGAGACCGCCGTGATCGAGGCCCGCGACGCGCCCTCGATCTACGAGGTGCCCTTGGCCTACCACGAGCAGGGGCTCGACGGGGAGGTCCTGGCCGCCTTCGGCATCGAGGACGCGCCGGCTCCCGACCTGTCCCGCTGGACCCGGATCGCCAAACGCATCCACAACCCGGAGGGCGAGGTCAACATCGCCATCGTGGGCAAGTACACAGGCCTCAAGGACGCCTACAAGTCGCTCATCGAGGCGCTCTACCATGGCGGTATCGCCAACCAGGTGAAGGTGAACCTCAACTGGATCGAGAGTGAGGTCTTCGAGCACGAGGATCCGGCCCCGTTCCTGGAAGGCATCCACGGCATCCTGGTGCCGGGCGGGTTCGGCCAGCGCGGCTCCGAGGGCAAGATCCGGGCGGCGCGCTTCGCCCGCGAGCGCAAGGTCCCGTATTTCGGCATCTGCTTCGGCATGCAGATGGCCGTGGTGGAGGCTGCCCGGTCGCTCGCCGGGATCGAGCAGGCCAGCTCCACGGAGTTCGGCCCCACCCCGGAGCCGGTGGTGGGAATCCTCACCGAATGGCTTCGCGGCAACGAGCTGGAGAAGCGCACGGCCACCGGGGACCTCGGCGGCACCATGCGGCTCGGCGCCTATCAGGCAAGCCTCAAGCCGGGCAGCAAGGTGGCAGAGATCTACGGCGGCACGGAAATTTCCGAGCGCCACCGGCACCGCTACGAGGTCAACATGACCTACCGGGACCGGTTGGAACAGAAGGGCCTGCGCTTCTCCGGCCTGTCGCCGGACGGCGTCCTGCCGGAGATCGTGGAATACGAGGACCATCCCTGGTTCATCGGCGTCCAGTATCACCCCGAGCTGAAATCCCGCCCCTTCGAGCCGCACCCGCTCTTCAAGAGCTTCGTGGAAGCAGCGACGGTCCAGAGCCGGTTGGTTTAAGACCATCAATTCAAATGGCTGGGATTTCCCAGCCATTTCCATTTTAAGACTAGCATTTTCCGATTTTGTAACTACAATTGTAGTGTATATTCATGTTTGAATGGGATGAAGCGAAAGACCGCGCAAATGTCGAAAAGCACGGTGTAGGCTTCGCAACCGCGAGCAAGATCTTCGAACGGCCTGTCTTGAGCTGGATCGACAAGCGGTTCGATTACGGCGAGATTCGCCAGCACAGCATCGGGATGGTCGACGGCATCGTTTGCGTCGCCGTTATTCATGCCGACCGGGCAGGACGGATCCGCATCATCTCAGCGCGCCGCGCCAATCGTGCGGAAAGGAGGCGCTATGAAGAAGCCCTACGACAAAGAGCTGAGCTCCCAGGAACTGGCGGCATTGCCTGACGCGAGTATCGATTACACCGACATTCCGGAACTGGGTGAGGAATTCTGGAAGAGCGCCCGGATCGTGGAGCCCGACCGGACGCAGCAGGTGACCCTTCGTGTGAAGAGATCCGTCCTGGATGCGTACAAGGCGACGGGAAAGGGCTATCAATCTCGCATGAACGCGGTTCTGGAATCTTACGCCAGAACCCTTCGCAAGTAGCCTTTCCAACAAGCCCGGAGATCCTATGTCCCGCCGTATCGATCATCTCGTCGTCGCCGTGCGCGACCTGGACAAGGCCGCCTCCTTCTATCGGAGCCTCGGGTTCCAGGTCGGCGCGCGCAACCGGCATCCATGGGGCACGGAGAACCATGTCGTCCAGGTGCCGGGCGGATTCATCGAGCTGATCACGGTCGGCGATGCGAGCGGGATCGCGCCGCACGGGCCCGATACGTTCAGCTTCGGGGCCTTCGTGCAGGATTACCTGAGGCACCGGGAAGGGCTCGCCATGCTCGTCCTCGACAGCCGGGACGCAAAGGCCGACGCCTCGGAATTCGCCCGTAAAGGGATTGGCGCGTTCGAGCCGTTCTTCTTCGAACGGAAGGCCAAGCGGCCCGACGGCAGCGAGACGCAGGTCTCGTTCACCCTGGCCTTTGCCCGCAACGAGGCCGCTCCCCGCGCCGGGTTCTTCGTCTGCCAACAGCACTTCCCAGAGAATTTCTGGAACCCCGCCTTTCAGACCCATGACAACGGCGCGGACCGGCTGTCGTCCGTGGCGCTCGCAGCGCCCGAGCCCGAGCGGCACAAGGACTATCTGACAGCGTTCACGGGAGTCGCGCCGGGCGAGCCGGAGGCGCATGACTTCACGTTTCCCCTGAACGAGGGGCACCTGGACGTCATGACACCTGACGATGCCGCAGAAATCTTCGGTTCGGTCGAGGCCGAGCTCGACCAGCCTGCCTTCGTGGCCTTTTCGGTTCGTCTGAGGGATCTTCCGGCCCAGGCGCACCGGCTCGATGCGGCGGGCATTCCCTACCAACATATCGGGAGTCGCCTGATCGTTCCGGCCAGCGTCGCTTTCGGCGTCGCGATCGGGTTCGAGGCGGCGTAAGATCCGGCCGAATCAAGAATGATCGCGAACGGCGATCGAGGCTGGGGGCTTAGCATGACAACCGCGCTGGCAGGTTTGTTCGATTTCATCGTGTTCTTCATCATCGCCCTGGTGCTGGTGGGCGCTTATCTCGCCCTCTACACCCTGGCGACGATGCACAACGAGTTTGCCCTAATCCGCCAGAACTCGATCTCGGCCGCCACGGCGCTCGGTTTCAGCCTCGTGGGGTTCGCCCTGCCGCTCGCCAGCGCCATCGTGCATGCCCAGACCATCGTGGACCTCCTCGTGTGGGGCATCGTCGCGCTGGCGGTGCAGATCCTGGTCTATTGGCTCGTGCGCCTCGTCATGCCCAATCTGTCGCAGCGCATCGCCTCCGGCGAAATGGCGGCCGCCCTGTTCCTGGGGGCGGCCTCGCTGTCGGCGGGCATCATCAACGCGGCCGCGATGACGTTCTGAGCGCCTTTGCGTCGCACGCCCAAAAGCGCTAGTGGGACGCCCATGACCGACCACACCCTATCCCCCGCCGTCGTCCAGGCCGGCTCCGTCCGCTTCGGCAACCAACTCCCGCTCAGCCTGATCGCCGGGCCCTGCGCCATGGAAAGCCGCGACCATGCGCTCGAGATGGCCTCGGCCCTCAAGGAGATCGCGACGAAGCTCGGCATCGGGCTCGTCTACAAGTCCTCCTTCGACAAGGCGAACCGCACCTCCGCGTCGAGCGGGCGCGGCATCGGCCTCGACAAGGCGATGGCGGTGTTCGCCGAGGTGAAGGAGACCCTCGGCCTGCCGGTGCTCACGGACGTGCACGAAAACGACCAATGCGCCATCGCGGGCGAGGTCGTGGACGTGCTCCAGATTCCGGCCTTCCTATGCCGCCAGACCGACCTCCTGGTT
Organism: Microvirga pudoricolor; assembly: GCF_016892705.1. GTDB lineage: Bacteria > Pseudomonadota > Alphaproteobacteria > Rhizobiales > Beijerinckiaceae > Microvirga > Microvirga pudoricolor. The sequence goes on along the minus strand of NZ_JAFEMB010000005.1, from coordinate 241,213 downwards.
GCGGCCGCGAAGACGGGACGGGTCGTCAACGTCAAGAAGGGCCAGTTCCTGGCACCCTGGGACATGGCGAACGTGGCCGCCAAGGTGACCGGCGCCGGCAACCCGAACGTGATGCTCACGGAGCGGGGCGCCTCCTTCGGCTACAACACCCTCGTGACCGACATGCGTGCCCTGCCGATCATGGCCGAGACCGGGGCGCCGGTGATCTTCGACGCCACCCACTCGGTGCAGCAGCCCGGCGGCAAGGGCACCACCACGGGCGGCCAGCGCGAGTTCGTGCCGGTTCTGGCCCGTGCGGCGGTGGCCGTGGGCGTAGCGGGCGTCTTCATCGAGACGCACCAGGACCCCGATAAGGCGCCCTCCGACGGCCCCAACATGGTGCCGCTGCGGGAGATGGAAGGGCTGTTAAAGCAGCTGATGGCGTTCGACGCGCTGGCAAAGGGGCGCAGCTGAACCGGCCCTTTAACCCGGGATGAGATTCGGCATCCATGCTCCCGCCACGGAGCCGCTCCGCATTCGAGCCCCTCGTCTTTGCGGCGTGAGGTGCTAAGTCTCGATGGTCCCGCCGCGAGACTTCCGCATTCATGCCGCCTCGTACCCTGATCCTCATCCTGTCCGTCAGCGGCTTCGCCAGCACGTTTTCGGCGCGCGCGGTCGAGCCGATGGTGGGGTTGATCGCCCGGGAACTCACCTCGTCCCCACAGACCATCGCGCTCCTGTCCGCCGCCTTCGCTCTGCCCTATGCCTTCATCCAGCCGGTTCTCGGCCCGGTCGGAGACGCGCTCGGCAAGGAGCGGGTCATGAAGGTGGCGCTCACGCTGCTCCTCGTCACCCTCGCGGCCGCCGCCGTTGCGCCCGATACAGCCAGTCTGTTCGTCCTACGGGTCGTCGCCGGCGCGGCGGCAGGCGGGGCCGTACCCCTGTCGATCGCGCTCATCGGCGACCGGGTCGCCATGGAACAGCGCCAACTCGCCCTCAGCCGTTATCTGGTGGCCGTGATCGTCGGCCAGCTCAGCGGCTCGTCTCTTGCGGGCCTGATGGCGGAGTTCGTGGGTTGGCGCGGCGTCTTCGCCATCTCCACCGGCATGATGGCTGTCGCCTTGGGCGCCACTCTGGTGGGCTTCCGCCACGCCCCGAAGGGTGGGCGCTTCGACCTGGACAGCGCCATCGCACGCTATCGGGCCATCCTGTCCAATCCCAGGGCGCTCGCGCTGTTCTCTTTCGTATTCGTGGAGGCGACCGCCTTGTTCGGCGCCTTTCCTTACATCGCGCCGCTGCTGGAGGAGCGGGGAGAGGGGCCGAGCCTCGCCGGGGCCGTCATCGGCGGCTTCGCGGTCGGAGGCCTGATCTACTCGGCCCTCGTCGGGTGGCTCCTGCGGAATCTGGGCATCTACCGGATCCTCATTCTGGGTGGGGCCGTCGCGGCAATCGCTCTCGTGGGCCTGGGCCTGTCCGGCAATTGGCAGTCGGAAGCCGCCGCCATGCTGGGCGTCGGACTCGGGTTCTACATGCTGCACAACACCTTCCAGGCCCAAGTCACGGAAGTCGCCCCGCAGGCCCGCGCTTCGGCGGTGGCCCTGCATGCGTTCTCGTTCTTCTGCGGTCAGGCCCTGAGCGTCGTGCTGATGGGGGCGGGCATCCGCAGCATCGGGCTCGCGGCCTCCACGGGGATCGCAGCCCTCGTGATCGCGAGTGTCGGACTCACCGCCGCCTATGTGCTCAGCCGCCCCGCTCAGCCGCGCGGGCGGTAGGGCGCGACGCCCTGGTCGGGCAGCCAGAGGTTCTTGGGCAGCTCGCCCGTCTGCCAGAACACGTCGATGGGGATGCCGCCCCGCGGATACCAATAGCCGCCGATCCTGAGGAAGCGCGGTTCCAGCAGGCCGGCGAGGCGCTTGCCGATGGCGACCGTGCAATCCTCGTGGAAGGCGCCATGGTTCCGGAAGGCGTGCATGTAGAGCTTGAGCGACTTCGACTCGACCAGCCAGGGGCCGGGCACGTAGTCGATCACGATGATCGCGAAGTCGGGCTGGCCCGTCACGGGGCAGAGGGACGTGAATTCCGGCACGGTGAAGCGGGCGAGATAATCCGTGTCGGGGTGAGGGTTCGGGACCCGGTCGAGCTGGGCTTCCTCAGGGGAATGGGGCAGGGCGCTCGGCTGGCCGAGCTGAAGGGTGGTCTCCGTCATGGGGTCAGGACCTTGAATCGTTGTGGTGAATTCGGCCGCTCTCCTTGCCCGCCTCGTGGTTTCGGTCAATAAGCCCCTGCAAGACCAGAGGCCGCACCCTGGCCTTGTTTCTCTCGAAAGCCGTGTTCACACCCGTGGAAACGGCTCTGTTCTTGACCGTGCCGCATTTTTGACCGTGAACCGAATTCAGTTCACCAGGGATGCATTAGGGGAGCCATCATGACCGCGATCATCGACGTCCACGCCCGCCAGATCCTCGACAGCCGAGGCAACCCCACCGTCGAGGTCGACGTCACCCTCGAGGACGGCTCCATGGGCCGGGCGGCAGTGCCCTCGGGCGCGTCCACGGGCGCCCACGAGGCGGTGGAGCTGCGTGACGGCGACAAAAAGGTTTATCAGGGCAAGGGCGTGCTCAAGGCCATCGATGCGGTCAACAACGAGATCCTGGACGCCATCGGCGGCATGGACGCTGAGGAGCAGATCCTCATCGACGAGACCATGATCGAGCTCGACGGCACCGCCAACAAGAGCCGCCTCGGCGCCAACGCCATCCTGGGCGTCTCTCTGGCCGTGGCCAAGGCGGCCGCCGACGCCTCGGCGCTGCCGCTCTACCGCTACGTCGGCGGCACCCAGGCGCGCGTACTGCCGGTTCCGATGATGAACATCATCAATGGCGGCGCCCACGCCGACAATCCCATCGATTTCCAGGAATTCATGATCCTGCCCGTCGGCGCGCCGAGCCTGGCCGAGGCGGTGCGCATGGGCGCCGAGGTGTTCCACACCCTCAAGAAGGCCCTGAAGGACGCCGGCCACAACACCAATGTGGGCGACGAGGGCGGCTTCGCCCCGAACCTGCCCTCCGCCGAGGCGGCACTCGACTTCATCATGAAGTCCATCGAGCAGGCGGGATACAAGCCCGGCCGCGACATGGTCATCGGCCTCGATTGCGCTTCGACCGAATTCTTCAAGAATGGCTCCTATGTCTATGAAGGGACTGGACAAAAGCTGAGCCCGCAGCAGCAGGCTGAGTATCTCGCGAAGCTGGTTTCAGACTATCCCATCGCCACCATCGAGGACGGCATGTCGGAAGACGACTGGGAGGGCTGGAAGGCCGTGACCGATCTCATCGGCTCGAAGTGCCAGCTCGTGGGCGACGACCTGTTCGTGACCAACGTGACGCGCCTGTCGGACGGCATCAAGCGCGGCGTCGCCAACTCCCTGCTCGTGAAGGTCAACCAGATCGGTTCGCTCACGGAGACCCTGGCCGCTGTCGATATGGCCCAGCGGGCCGGCTATACCGCGGTCATGTCGCACCGCTCCGGCGAGACCGAGGATTCCACGATCGCGGATCTCGCGGTCGCGACCAATTGCGGGCAGATCAAGACCGGCTCGCTGGCGCGTTCGGACAGACTGGCCAAGTATAACCAGCTCATCCGCATCGAGGAGGAGCTGGGCTCCCAGGCCAGGTATGCCGGCCGCGAGGCCCTCAAGGCGCTGGTCTGAGCCGGTCTTCTCCTCTCATTCGAAAGCCCCGCCGCCATGCTGCGGGGCGTTCTTTCCGGGGGGTTAGTCCCTTCGAGCCTGGGAACCCTGCGTGGGAAAGCGTGTTTCACCCCTTCAGCGGCTTGGAGGCCTGGGGGCGATTTGCTATGGCAGCCGCCATGAAAACAAGGGTTTATCGAGACACGTCTCATCCTGGTTGCATCGCCGATGCTCGCTAGCGCCGTGCGGGAAAGCCCACTCTTCCTGACCGGCGGCGGCGCAAGCGGTGCCCTCATGCGCGCGCTCGACTGGTCCGGGACCCCGCTCGGTCGGCCCGAATCCTGGCCGCAGGCCCTCAAGACCCTCGTCGGCGTCATGTTGGGCTCGCAGCAGCCGATGCTGATCGTCTGGGGGCCGGATCACACCACGCTCTACAACGACGGCTATGCTGCCATGTGCGGGGCCCGTCACCCGGCCGCGCTCGGTCGGCCTTTCGACGACCTCTGGCACGATATCTGGAGCGATGTTGAGCCGATCCTGGCCCGTGCCTATGGGGGTGTCGCCACCCACATGGACGATATCCGCTTCATCATGAACCGCAACGGATATCCGGAGGAGACCCATTTCGCGTTCGGCTACACCCCGGTCCGAGGGGAAGACGGCACGGTCGCCGGAATGTTCTGCGCCTGCACGGAAACGACCGGAAAGGTGCGGGCCGAGAAGCGCTTCGCCTTCCTCCTGGAACTCAGCGACCGGTTGCGTCCGCTGACGGAGCCTCGGGCCATCATGCTGGCGGCGGTGGAGACCTTGGGTTCGCACCTGGGCGTCAGTCGAGCCGGTTACGGCCAGATCTCCGAGGGCGCCAGGAGGCTCAGCCTCGAAACGGATTATGTGGACAGCGTCGGCCACCTGTCGGGCCAGTTTCCGCTGGACGCCTTCGGCCCGGCGAATATGAAGGCCCTCCAGGAGGGTCGGACGACGGTCTACGACGACGTCGCCCAGGCTGAAGGCATGGAGGGCCGCGCCCTCGAACCCTACCAGGTCCGTGCCCTGCTCGCCGTTCCTCTGATCCGTGGGGGCGAGTTGCGGGCCCTCCTCCATGTGAATCACCGGGAGCCGCGCCGCTGGACCGAGGACGACGTGACCCTCGCCGAAGAGGTCGCCGCGCGGGTATGGGATGCGGTCGAACGGGCGAAGGCCGAGGAGCGCCAGACCGAAAGCGAGGAAAGGTTGCAGCTCGCGCTCTATGCCTCCAACGGGATCGGCACCTGGGATTGGGACGTCGTCAACGACATCGTCACGGCGGACGAGCGCTTCGCGACGCTCTACGGCGTCGATCCGGCCCGCGCGGCCGGAGGCGCGCCCATCGCGGAGTTCTTCGCGGGCATTCATCCCCAGGACCTTCCCGTTGCGCGGCAGGCGATCGAGACCGCCTTGCGCACGGGCGAGCCCTTCTCGGCCGAGTACCGGCTGCTACAGGCCGACGGGAGCGTGCGCTGGGCCGTGGCGCAGGGGAACTGCACCCTCGGGCCAGACGGCCAGCCCCTGCGCTTTCCCGGCGTCAGCTTCGACATCACCAACCTGAAGAGCGCGGAAGCGGCCTTGCGGGAGAGCGAAGCGAACTTCCGCGCCATCACCAACTCCATCGACCAGATGATCTGGTCGACCCAGCCCGACGGGTTTCACGACTTCTTCAACGACCGCTGGTACGAATATACCGGTGTCCCCTACGGTTCGACCGACGGCGCCGGCTGGAATGGCGTCTTCCACCCGGACGACCAGGAGCGGTCTTGGACGGTCTGGCAGAACTGTCTCAACACCGGAGAGCCATATCATATCGAATACCGGCTCAGGCACCATTCGGGAGCCTATCGCTGGGTTCTGGGCCGCGCTCAGGCGGTTCGCGACACCCAGGGACGGATCGTGCGCTGGTTCGGCACCTGCACCGACATCCAGGAGATCGTCGATGCCCGTGACGTCTTGGCCCGCTCCCGCGAGCTTCTGGAGCAGCAGATCCAGGACCGGACGGTGGAGCTGGCGGAGCTCTACACGAAGACCCCAGTGTCCTTGCATTCCCTGGGTCCCGACCAGCGGCTTCTGAGCGTGTCCGATCGCTGGCTCGCCTTCATGGGCTTTGACACCGCCCATGAGGTGCTGGGGAGAAAAATCACCGATTTTCTCACAGACGAAAGCGCCCGGACTCGCCTCCCGGTCGCCTGGGCATCCCTTCTGGACAACGACGAAGTGGACGACTGCCGGCTGCAATTCGTCAAGAAGTCGGGGGACGTTGCGGACGTCTTGCTGTCCGCCCGCGTCCGGCGAGATCCCCAGGGACGCATCACCCGCACCATGGCGTCCCTGATCGATATCACGGACCGCCTGCGAGCCGAGGCCGAGCGCGACCGGGCCGAGGACGCCCTGCGCCAGGCTCAGAAGATGGAGGCGGTAGGCCAGCTGACGGGCGGAATCGCGCACGACTTCAACAACCTGCTCACCGGGATCAGCGGCAGCCTCGAACTCCTGCAGACCCGCATGAGCCAGGGCCGTGTCCATGATCTCGACCGCTACATCAACGTGGCGCAGGGCGCCTCCAAAAGGGCCTCTGCGCTGACCCATCGCCTGCTGGCCTTTTCGCGCCGCCAGACGCTCGACCCCAAGCCGACGGATGTGAACCGCCTGATCCGGGGCATGGAGGAGTTGGTACGCCGCACCGTCGGCCCCGCCATCGAGATCGAGGTGGTGGGCGCGGCGGGCCTGTGGCCCGCCCTGGTCGACCCGAACCAGCTCGAAAACGCCCTCCTGAACCTGTGCATCAACGCCCGCGACGCCATGCCGGACGGCGGCCGCCTCACCATCGAGACCGCCAACAAATGGCTCGACGACCGGGCCGCCCGCGAGCGCGACCTCCCGCCTGGGCAGTATCTGTCGCTGTGCGTTACGGACACGGGCACAGGCATGACCCCGGAGGTGATTGCCCGCGCGTTCGACCCCTTCTTCACCACCAAACCGATCGGGCAGGGGACCGGTCTCGGCCTCTCGATGATCTACGGTTTCGCGCGGCAATCGGGCGGGCAGGTCCGGATTTATTCCGAACTCGGCCTCGGCACCACCATGTGCATCTACCTGCCGCGCCACGTCGGTGCTGCCGAAATTCCCGATGCGTCCGCCGAGCTCTCGGCCGCGCCCCGCGCCGAGCAGGGGCAGACCGTGCTGATCGTGGACGACGAGCCGAGCGTCCGCATGCTCATCACCGAGGTGCTCGAGGAACTGGGCTATACGGCCATCGAGGTGGCGGACGGGGCGTCGGGTCTGAAGGTGCTTCAGTCCGACGTCAGGCTCGATCTCCTCATCACCGATGTGGGCCTTCCGGGGGGTATGAACGGACGCCAGGTCGCCGATGCGGGCCGTGTGGTCCGGCCGAACCTCAAGGTGCTCTTCATCACCGGGTATGCGGAGAACGCCGTGGTCGGCAACGGACACCTGGAGCCCGGCATGCAGGTCCTCACGAAGCCGTTCGCCATGGATGCCCTAGCCAGCCGGATCAAGGATCTGATCGCTGCCCCCTGAGGGAGGTCACCCGGCGCTCGAGCCTTCCGCAGAGCCGGATCGATGGCGAAACACCGGGCCAGGGCGCGTGCCTTCAACCGATCCTTAACCATGCGACGCTAGAGTGGACCCATGGTCATCCGCAGGCGCGCCCGTCGAATCCTCATCCCTCTCGTGCTGTACGGCATCTCGGCCGGCATCGCAGCGTATTTCGTGCACCACGCCCATACTGGCGCCCGGGGCATGGAGGCGCGCCAGCAATATGAGGGCCTGGCGGCCAACCTGAACGCCGAATACGAGCAGGTGAGAACCGAGCGGACCGAATGGGAGCGCCGCATCGGCTTGCTCCGGGCCGACCAGATCGACCAGGATCTTCTCGAGGAACGTGCCCGGGTCATGCTCGGACGTGTGCACCGCAACGATCTCGTCATCATTACTGGACAATGAAACGTTGCTGCCTAAAATTCTGATTAACTGAATTCAAGTTTATTAAAAATTTTGTCGTAATCTTAGTAACTTAGGCGATTTACTCTAACCCGTTAACAGACCTTTAACCCACTCGATTTCCGGTTCCGACTGCGGTACAACTTTTGTCTGAGGAAACCCTTCGGAGGAACCCGATGGCTGTTGCTGCCCGCAAGGCGGGCCGCGCTGCTTCAGGCGCGGCTAACAAGACCAATCCCAGCAAAAATCCAGTGAAGAAAGCGCCCCCCAATACGCCGCAATTCGACAAGACCCAGGACCTCGACGCGTATCGCGAGATGCTCCTGATCCGCCGTTTCGAGGAAAAGTCTGGCCAGATGTACGGCATGGGCCTCATCGGCGGATTCTGCCACCTTTACATCGGCCAGGAAGCGGTCGTCGTCGGCATGCAGATGGCCACCAAGGACGGCGACAAGGTTATCACGGGCTACCGCGACCATGGCCACATGCTGGCCTGTGGCATGGACCCGAAGGGCGTCATGGCCGAGTTGACCGGACGCCGCGGCGGCCTGTCGAAGGGCAAGGGCGGCTCCATGCACATGTTCTCCAAGGAAAAGCACTTCTATGGCGGCCACGGCATCGTCGGCGCCCAGGTGTCCCTTGGAACCGGCATCGCCTTCGCCAACCGCTACCGGGACGACAACACCGTCTGCCTGACCTATTTCGGCGACGGCGCGGCCAACCAGGGCCAGGTCTACGAGAGCTTCAACATGGCGGAGCTGTGGAAGCTTCCCGTGGTCTACGTGATCGAGAACAACCGCTACGCCATGGGCACTTCGGTCAACCGCGCCTCGGCGCAGACCGACTTCTCCAAGCGCGGCGTCTCGTTCAACATCCCCGGCGAGCAGGTGGACGGCATGGACGTCCGCGCGGTGCACGAGGCGGGCCTGCGAGCCATCGAGCACGCCCGCTCCGGCAAGGGACCTTACATCCTCGAGATGCTCACCTACCGCTATCGCGGCCACTCCATGTCCGATCCGGCCAAGTACCGGACTAAGGACGAGGTGACCCGCATGCGCGAGGAGTTCGACCCCATCGAGCAGGTGCGCCGCCGGCTCCTCGAGAGCTGGAAGCTGTCCGAGGACGAGCTCAAGGCCATCGACAGCAAGGTGCGCGAGATCGTCAACGAGGCGGCCGAGTTCGCCACGCACGACCCGGAACCCGATGCGTCCGAGCTTTACACGGACATCCTGCTCCCGACCTCCTGATCAGCCGCGCTCCCTTCCGGGAACCCATTTCCGGAGCCGGGGAGCGCCCAGGCGGCGCAAGCGCCGTCTCCCTTTCTCGCCGCAGCGATAGAAAACAGAGTCTTCCATGGCGATCGATATTCTCATGCCGGCTCTCTCCCCGACGATGGAGCAGGGCAAACTGGCCAAGTGGCTGAAAAAAGAGGGCGATAAGGTCAAGCCCGGCGACGTGCTGGCCGAAATCGAGACCGACAAGGCGACCATGGAGGTCGAGGCCATCGACGAGGGCGTTCTGGCCAAGATCCTGGTCGGCGACGGCACCGACAACGTGGCCGTGAACACCCCCATCGCGGTTCTGGCCGGCGAGGGTGAGGACGCCTCGACCGTTCAGGCCTCCGCGCCCGCTCCGGCGCCTGCTCCCGCCCAAGCCGCACCGACTCCGGATGCTCAGGCGGAAGGCCTGGCTGACAGGCCCGCCCCCGATGGCCGTTCCGGCACCGATCAGATGCCCCGCGCCGAGCCCGCCGCTCCTGCCGTGATCTCCAACCGCACCACGCACGACGCGATGGCGGAGATCCCCGAGGGTACCGAGATGGTCACCATGACCGTCCGCGAGGCCCTTCGCGACGCCATGGCTGAAGAGATGCGCCGCGACCCGGACGTGTTCGTCATGGGCGAGGAAGTGGCCGAGTACCAGGGCGCCTACAAGGTCACCCAAGGCCTGCTGCAGGAATTCGGACCCAGGCGCGTCATCGACACGCCGATCACGGAGCACGGCTTCGCGGGCGTGGGCGTGGGCGCGGCCTATACGGGCCTCAAGCCGGTCGTCGAGTTCATGACGTTCAACTTCGCCATGCAGGCCATCGACCACATCGTAAACTCCGCCGCCAAGACCCTCTACATGTCCGGCGGCCAGCTCGGCAGCCCCATCGTGTTCCGGGGCCCGAACGGCGCAGCCGCCCGCGTGGGCGCGCAGCACAGCCAGGACTACGCGGCCTGGTACTCGTCGCTGCCGGGTCTGAAGGTGGTGGTGCCGTACTCGGCCTCCGACGCCAAGGGCCTGCTCAAGAGCGCCATCCGCGACCCGAACCCGGTGGTCTTCCTGGAGAACGAGATTCTCTACGGGCAGTCCTTCCCGGTGCCCAAGCTGGACGACTTCCTCGTTCCCATCGGCAAGGCTCGCATCCACCGCGAGGGCAAGGACGTCACGATCGTGTCCTACGGCATGGGCATGACCTACGCGCTCAAGGCCGCACAGGAGCTGGAAAAGGAAGGCATCGACGCGGAGGTCGTGGACCTGCGCACGATCCGTCCCATGGACACCGACACGCTGGTTGCCTCCGTCATGAAGACCGGGCGCTGCGTGACCGTGGACGAGGGCTTCCCCCAGAGCGGCGTCGGCGCCGAAATCGCCACCCGGATCATGGAGCACGCCTTCGACTACCTCGACGCTCCCGTCGCCCGGGTGACCGGCAAGGACGTCCCGATGCCCTACGCGGCCAACCTCGAGAAGCTGGCGCTCCCGTCGGTGGCCGAGGTGGTGCAGGCCGCGAAGGCCGTTTGCTATCGGTGATCCCATGACAGAACGGAAATTCGAAGCCCTCAATGTTCCGCCCGATGCCATTGACAAGGGCGGCATCGAGATCCTGCGGGCTTCGGTGGTCGATGGGGCGGTGAGCATCGCGCTGCGCCGCGCCTTCGACGATCCGTTCACCTGGGGCGTGCTCCTCGTGGACCTCGCCCGCCATGCGGCCCGCGTCTATGCCATGGAAACCGGCCTCTCGGAGGAGGACGCCATGGCGGAGATCCGGGCCGGCCTTCAGGCCGAGCTCGACGATCCGACGGATCCCGGCTCCACCCAAGCCCTCAACTAGAACAACGCTCAGGATCAAAACGCCATGCCCATCAATATCCTGATGCCTGCACTGTCTCCCACGATGGAAAAGGGCAACCTTGCCAAGTGGTTGAAGAAGGAAGGCGATACGATCAAGTCCGGCGACGTGCTGGCCGAGATCGAGACCGACAAGGCCACCATGGAGGTGGAAGCCATCGATGAAGGCATCTTGGCCAAGATCGTGGTGCCGGAGGGAACGGCGGATGTACCGGTCAACGATTTGATCGCGGTCATCGCGTCCGAGGGCGAGGATCCCAAAAGCGTGCAGGCCGGTGGCGGTGCTTCGGCTCCCGCGCCGAAAGCCGAGGCCGCGCCGGAGCCGGCCAAGTCCGCCGGGTCTCCCGCAGCCGACAATGTCGCCAAGGCGGAGGATGCTTCGACGCAGAGGTCCTACGCGCGCGTCGATCAGGCGCCGAGCGGTCCGGCAACAGTGGCTTCGGCCGCCAAGCCGAACGGGGCCGGGCAGGGCGCACGCGTGTTCGCCTCGCCGCTCGCCAAGCGCGTCGCCAAGGAGGCCGGCATCGATCTCGGATCGGTCCAGGGCTCCGGCCCCCATGGTCGCGTGGTCGAGAAGGATGTCCGTGCCGCCATGTCCGGCGGCGGCGCCAAGCCTGCGGCGGCCGCCCCTGCGCCCGCCCAATCCGCGGCTCCGGCTCCTGCCGCTGCCCCCAAGGCCCCGGCGGCCGCTCCTGCCCTCGCTCAGAGCGCCTCCGCCGATCAGGTCAAGGCCATGTTCGAGGCCGGGACTTACGAAGAAGTGCCCCTCGACGGGATGCGCAAGACCATCGCCAAGCGGCTCGTCGAGTCGAAGCAGACGGTCCCGCATTTCTACCTGTCCCTCGACTGCGAACTCGACGCCCTCATGGCCCTGCGCGAGCAGATCAACGGCGCGGCCACCAAGGACAAGGATGGGAAGCCGGCCTACAAGCTCTCGGTCAACGACTTCGTCATCAAGGCGCTCGCCATCGCGCTCCAGCGGGTCCCCGCCGCCAATGCGGTCTGGGCCGAGGACCGTATTCTGAAGATGAAGCACTCGGATGTGGGCGTGGCGGTCGCCATCGAGGGCGGCCTGTTCACACCCATCATCCGCAAGGCCGAGCAGAAGACGCTCACGGCCATCTCGGCAGAGATGAAGGACCTGGCGGGCCGGGCCCGCAACCGTCGCCTGAAGCCGGAGGAATATACCGGCGGCTCCACGGCGGTCTCCAATCTGGGCATGTTCGGCATCAAGAACTTCCAGGCCGTCATCAATCCGCCCCAGGGCACGATCCTGGCGGTAGGCGCGGGCGAGAACCGCGTTGTCGTCAAGAACGGCGTGCCCGCGGTCGTCCAGGCCATGACCGTGACGCTGTCCTGCGACCACCGGGTGGTCGACGGGGCGCTCGGCGCGGAACTGCTCGCAGCCTTCAAGGTCCTGATCGAGAGCCCGATGGGGATGCTCGTTTAATACATCGTCATGGCCGGGCTCGACCCGGCCATCCACGTCTTTCTGCGGCCCGGCCCGTCGATGGGTGCCCGGGTCAAGCCCGGGCATGACGGGAGATTTCCATGGCAGACCAATACGACATCATCGTCATAGGCGGCGGACCGGGCGGTTACGTGGCCGCGATCCGGGCCGCGCAACTCGGCTTCAATACCGCCGTCGTGGAGCGCGAACACCTGGGCGGCATCTGCCTCAACTGGGGCTGCATTCCCACCAAGGCCCTGCTGCGCTCGGCGGAAATTTACCACTACATGCAGCATGCGGGCGAGTATGGTCTCTCGGCCGAGAAGGTCGGCTTCGACCCGGCGGCCGTGGTGAAGCGCTCCCGGAACGTGTCGGGCCGCCTCAACGGCGGCGTCGGCATGCTGCTGAAGAAGAACAAGGTCGACGTGATCTGGGGCGAGGCCACCATTCCCAAGGTGGGCGAGGTCGTCGTCTCGGCCATGAAGAAGTCTGCCGTGCAGCCGCAGAACCCGATCCCCAAGGGCGTCCTGGGCGAAGGCACTTACCAGGCCAAAAACATCATCGTGGCGACCGGCGCGCGGCCCCGCGCGCTTCCGGGCATCGAGCCGGACGGCAAGCTGATCTGGACCTATTTCGAGGCCATGAACCCGCCCGCCATGCCCAAATCCCTGCTCGTCATGGGCTCGGGCGCCATCGGCATCGAGTTCGCCTCCTTCTACCGCACCATGGGCGCTGAGGTAACGGTGGTCGAGGTGCTGCCGCAGATCCTGCCCGTCGAGGATGCGGAGATCGCGGCCCATGCCCGCAAGCGCTTCGAGAAGCAGGGCATCAAGATCCTCACCGGCGCGAAGGTCACCAAGGTCGAGAAGGGTGCGGATTCCATCACCGCCACCATCGACGACGGCAAGGGCACGCAGACCATCACGGCGGAACGGCTGATCTCGGCGGTGGGCGTGGTCGGCAACGTGGAGAATCTCGGACTTGAGAAGCTCGGCGTGAAGATGGACCGGGGCACGGTGGTCACGGACGGGCTCGGCCGCACCAACGTGCCGGGCATCTGGGCCATCGGCGACGTGGCCGGCCCTCCGATGCTGGCTCACAAGGCCGAGCATGAGGGCGTGATCTGCGTGGAGACCATCAAGGGTCTACACGCCCATGCCATGGACAAGGGCAAGATCCCGGGCTGCACCTATTGCAACCCGCAGGTCGCTTCCGTGGGACTCACCGAGGCGAAGGCCAAGGAGCAGGGCTTCGACGTGAAGATCGGCCGCTTCCCCTTCGTGGGCAACGGAAAAGCCATCGCGCTGGGCGAGCCGGAAGGCCTCGTGAAGACGATCTTCGACAAGAAGACCGGTCAGTTGCTGGGCGCCCATATGGTCGGGGCCGAGGTCACGGAGCTGATCCAAGGCTTCGTGATCGCCATGAACCTCGAGACCACCGAGGAAGAGCTGATCCACGCGGTCTTCCCGCACCCGACCCTATCGGAAACCATGCACGAGAGCGTGCTCGACGCCTACGACCGCGTCATCCACATGTGAGCGGTGTCTTGCCCCCTGCGGCAAGGCATCACGCAGTGACGGAAAGGGTGGGGCGCCTGGGTGAGCGCTCCCTTCGCTACCCCCTCGGTTGAGCCGGGGACCCGCGTCTCCGTGAGACCTCGTGCGACGTGGCGGTGGGTGGCCGGATCGAGCCAGGAGATGACGGTAACAGCGCCTATGGCGTGACGGCTATAGGATCGGTCCGGCTTCCCCGTCCAGCTCCGGTCGTTGCCCTGCTCGACTCTTCCCGCAAGGCCTGAGCGCAGGAGAGCGCCGAACCGCCCTATGCTTGCGGTCGGTCATTCGGCTGCGGCAGCGTCTTCGCGGTCAACTTCGGCAATTCCTTCGTCATCCAGGCCACCATCTCGTCATGGCTGCGCAAATGAGCCGGCATCGGGATGAAGGAGCCCTGGGATTCGTGGATGGCCGCCTGGTCCCTCGGACCCATGATCGGATCGTCGACGAACGGAATAACAGGCCGTGCATGGGAGTCGCCGAACCAGAGCAGCAGGATCAGAAGCATTCCGACGGAGCCGGCCAGGATGGCAACCAGGGCAAGGGCGAGATCGGTGACCAAGGGGCTTCTCCTGCGGCAGAAGCGGTTTGGTGAATATAGCATGCCGGCCGCCGGTTCCGAGGGCTATTTGAACGAAAGTCTGGCGCGCCGGAGGCGCTGGCCGGTCAGCGTGCGGCTCGGGCTTCGTCCAGGAGCCAGTTCCGGAAAGCCGAGATAGCAGGCCGCTCGGCCGAGGCTTCGGGGCAGACCACGTGATACTGATTCACGCCACTGACCTCCTGAGGGAAGGGCCGAGCGAGCCGTCCGGCCTTCAAGTAATCGCCGATGAGCACATTGGTGGCGAGCGCCACACCTTGGCCCGACGCCGCCGCCTGGAGCACCATGAACGTATGGGAGAAGTGTGGCCCGCGCGAGGTGTCGATTCCGGTCGCGCCGATCTCGGCGAGCCAGCGGGCCCAGGTGGTGTAATTGGGGATGCCCTCGGCGATCTCGTGCAGAAGGGTATGATGGCGCAGGTCCGCCGGCTCCCGAAGCGGCCGGGCAGGGTCGGTCAGAAGGGCGTCGCTGCACACGGCGAAGAAAGTCTCGTCCATGAGCCAGTCCGTTCGCAGCCCAGGATAGTGGCCGCGTCCCAAGCGGATCGCGGCGTCCACGTCCTCACGGGCGAAGTCGACCGGGAGGGGCGAAACCGAGACCCGAATTTCCATCTCCGGATATTGCTGCCGCAAGGAGCCGAGACGGGGGATGAGCCACAGGAGGGCGAAACTCGGGATGGTGCTGACGGTCAGCACCCATTCGTGATCGGCCTTCATGGCGCGGGCCGTCGCCTCGTGGAGCCGGTCGAGAAGGTCGGTGAGGGTGGAGGCGTATCGCTCTCCCGCAGCGGTCAAGACGACGCCGCGGCTCGGAAGCCGCAGGAAGAGGGGCACGCCGAGCCATGCCTCGAGGGCTTTGACTTGCTGTCCGACCGCGCTCGCCGTCACGGCGATCTCGTCGCCGGCCTTGTCGAAGCTCGAATGCCGGGCAGCGGCCTCGAAGGCGCGCAGGGATGTGAGCGGAGGGAGGCGGCGGCGGGACATGCTGACCTCAATGGGCTTTGCCCAAGCCAGGCTTGGGCAAAGGGCAAAATCTTCTCGTTTGCCCGCAGCCTAGCCGAGGAGCAGAGTTCACCCAAGAGATTGTTTCAGAGCGGAGGCCGTTATGGCTGTCGGATTTGCATCAGAAAATCTTGGGTTTGAAGCGCTGTCGCGCCGGGCGGGGCGTCAGATCCTGTTCCACTACCTGCTGCGCGTCGAGGCCTGGTTCGACGACCGGGCGGGGACACGGGCCTTGGCCGCCCTGGACGACCGCTCGCTGGCCGATCTTGGTCTCTCGAGGGCGGATGCGGCGCGCACATCGAGGTCGGCGCCTCAGCGGTGATTGACTGTGTGGACTATCGGTCCGGGGATGGGTTGTCAGCCTGGCGTCACGCGATCCAGTAATAGGCCGCGAAGGCCACTAGGCCGGCGGTTACTAGGAAAGCCGGAAACCACGCCGGGAACGGATCTCTGTCGCCATTGAATTCCATCGCTGCCCCCTTGGTGTGGCTGTTGGTCGCCCTTCGCTACGATAGGCCAAAATTCCGAACTTGAAAGGCCCAAAGAGCTGCTCCCGTAAGCCGGATTTGCCGGGGATCCCTTCGACCCGCCGCAGCATGGGCCTTTGGTCCAGGTGCGACTCAGGGAAAAGAGGGCTCCGATGCTAAAGCCCGCAAGCTCTCTCGGGCCATTTTCAGGCTGCGTTCAGAAACTTCTTCGTTAAGTTGTGTTTCGACTGGCGCACCAATCAGCCTTGGCATCGGCGAACTGCTTTGCGCTGCAATATAAACTTCCCCAGACGAACGTCTATACTGCTTTGGATGTGACCAAGCGAGAGTAATACTTTAATCCGCGTGACAACGGCCGCGCTTTGAGGCATAACGTTGTTACTGGGTTGGCGCAGGTCCAACTGGCAGAACTGATCACCCTCGACCGGTTAGGGTCCAAGACCAGGTCTGCGCCAACCCGGGGCAGCTTTCCAAAAATCCATGCTTTCCCAACGCTACGGTCGAGCCGGCCGTCGTATCCCCCGCTCCTGCCTCAGCGCCAGCCGGCGGCCCGCAACGAGGCGGCGGGGTCCTATCGGTCATAGACCAATTGCGAAGGGGCGTCGAAAGGCTTAAGTCACTCCCATGAAGGACTGTGCCTGCGCGGTCCCCAAAGGTAGAGCTTCATGGCCGTCGTCCTCGATCTCCTGAACCGGGACAATCGTCCCCGCCATCCGGAAAAGGCCCACCGGCCGGACCAGCCCGTTCAGCAGCGCAAGCCTGACTGGATTCGCGTGAAGGCGCCCGGCTCCCCCAAATGGGCCGAGACGAACAGGATCGTGCGCGAGAACAAGCTCGTGACGGTCTGCGAGGAGGCGGGCTGCCCCAATATCGGCGAGTGCTGGGAGAAGAAGCACGCCACCTTCATGATCATGGGCGACACGTGCACCCGTGCGTGCGCCTTCTGCAACGTGAAAACCGGCATGCCCCAGGCTCTTGACCGCAGCGAGCCCGAGAGCGTGGCCAAGGCCGTCGAGAAGCTGGGTCTCGAGCACGTGGTCATCACGTCCGTGGACCGGGACGATCTCGCCGACGGAGGAGCGCAGCATTTCGCGGACGTGATCCAGGCGATCCGGGCTCGTTCGCCGAAGACCACGATCGAGATCCTGACGCCGGACTTCCTGCGCAAGCCCGGCGCGCTCGAAATCGTGGTGGCGGCCAAGCCCGATGTGTTCAACCACAATCTCGAGACCGTGCCGTCGAAGTATCTCAAGGTTCGGCCCGGCGCGCGCTACTTCCACTCCATCCGCCTGCTCCAGCAGGTGAAGGAGCTCGATCCCACCATTTTCACGAAGTCCGGCATCATGGTGGGCCTCGGCGAGGAGCGGAACGAGGTTCTCCAGCTCATGGACGACCTGCGCTCGGCGGACGTGGATTTCATGACCATCGGCCAGTACCTCCAGCCGACTCGCAAGCACCACCCCGTCATCCGTTTCGTGGAGCCCACCGAGTTCAAGGCCTATGAAACCACGGCCTATGCCAAGGGGTTCCTCCTGGTGTCCGCAACGCCGCTGACGCGGTCCTCGCACCATGCGGGCGAGGATTTCGCGAAGCTCAGGGCGGCCCGTCTGGTCAAACTCGGCGCATAAGAGCGATTCATGGAGCGTGTCCTCGTCATCGGCTCGCCCGGTGCCGGAAAGAGCACTTTGGCGCGGCGCATCGGTGACGCGCTCGGCCTTCCGGTGACTCATCTCGACAGAGAGTATTGGCGGCCCGGCTGGGTCGAGCCGGCCAAGGCCGCGTGGGCGGAGCGCGTGAATAGGCTGGCCGAGGGCAACGCCTGGGTCATTGAGGGCAACTACACCAGCACACTCCAGATCCGCATCGCCCGCGCCACAACCGTGATCTGGCTCGACATCGCCCGCTGGCGCTGCATGCTGCGCGTCGTCCGGCGGCTCGTCCTGAACTGGGGCCGGGTCCGCCCCGACATGGCCGCTGGGTGTCCTGAACGGTTGAGCCTTGATTTCCTGCGCTTCGTGTGGACCTTCGAGAGCCGCAACCGGTCGCGGACGCAGCGCGTCATGGAGCGGCTGCGTCCCGACCAGCAGGGTATGATCCTGAGAACCCCTCGCGAGGTCGCGGCCTTCGAGGATCGCCTCTTCCAACCGGTGGCTGCCTGATCATGCCGACCTTCCGCACCACCCGCCCGGTCAAGCACTCGGCGCTGCAGATGTTCGAACTCGTGGCCGATGTCGAAAAGTACCCCGAGTTCCTGCCGCTCTGCGAATCGCTGAGGGTCATTCGCCGCTCCCAGAGCGGGGAGGGGGTCGAATCCCTCGTGGCCAACATGAGCATCGGATACAAGGCCATTTCAGAGAGCTTCACCACGCGGGTGAGCCTAGACCGTCCCCGGCTGCGCATCCTTGTCGAATACGTCGACGGCCCCTTCAAATATCTCGAGAACCGCTGGACGTTCCGGGCAACGCCGACCGGCTGCGATGTCGAGTTCTACATCAACTACGAGTTCAAGAGCTTCGCCTTGGGCATGCTCATGGGCGCCATGTTCGACAAGGCGTTCCGAAAGTTCGCGGAGTCTTTCGAGGAGCGGGCCGACGAAATCTATGGCCATCAGCGCAGCGCGCCCATCGGCTAGGGATTGTCCAACGCCTTCGGGAGGTCCGGCACGAGGCCCAACCGGGATGTTCGCTCGATCTTTCGGACGTCCTGGCACGAGAAGGACAGCGGATCCGCTAGGCCACGGCTTCTTCCAGCAGCGCGACGGCTTGCTCGACGGAGTGCTCCCGCACCCGGCCTCGTCCCAGTTCGCCGAAGCGACGCTCGACAGCGACGGTCGGTCGGTCCCTGACGGCCAAGGCGAACCAGACCAGACCCACCGGCTTGGCTTCCGTGCTGCCTCCCGGACCCGCCACGCCGGTGATGGCCACCGCCGCATGGGCGCGGGATCGGGCGAGGGCGCCTTCCGCCATGGCGCGGGCCACCGGCTCGCTCACGGCCCCATGCTCGGCGATCAGCGTTGCGGGCACGCCGACGAGTTCCGATTTGGCCTCGTTGGAATAAGTCACGAAGCCACGCTCCACGACGGCCGAGGATCCCGCGATCTCGGTCAAAAGCCCGGCGACGAGCCCGCCCGTGCAGGATTCCGCCGTGGCGATCATCCATCCCTTGGCCTTGTAGGTGTCGAGCAAGGCTGCGGCTCGCGTGAGGAGGTCCAGGTTCATGCATCGTCCTCCGGCAGGCGGATCGTGGCGGCGGCCTGGGCGGCGATTCCCTCGCGGCGCCCGGTAAAGCCCATCTTCTCAGTGGTCGTGGCCTTCAAGGACACAGCCCCGATACCAATCCCGGAAATATCGGCGATCCGCTGGCGCATGGCCTCCCGATGAGGTCCGAGGCGAGGAGCCTCGCAGAGCAGCGTCACGTCCAAGTGGTCGATTCGCCCGCCTCTGTCCCGGACCAAACCGACAGCGTGCGCCAGGAACCGGTCGGAGGAGGCACCGCGCCATTGCGGGTCGCTTGGCGGGAAGTGAGTCCCGATGTCGCCATCCGCAAGTGTCCCTAGGATAGCGTCCGTCAAGGCGTGGAGGATCACGTCCCCGTCGGAATGGGCGATGACGCCCCTGTCGTGCGGCACGCGAATGCCGCCGAGCCAGACGTGGTCGCCTTCGCCGAAGGCGTGCACGTCGAAACCGGTGCCGAGACGGGTCAGCAGGGCCATCGATCCTCTCAGATGTCGTTCCGCCGCCGCAAAATCGGCCGGATGGGTTAGTTTGATGTTGGTGGCCTCGCCCTCGAAGACGTGAACGGCGATGCCGGCCCACTCCATCAGGGCGCCGTCGTCTGTGAAGCGCTCCTCTCCCGCTGCCTTGGCTTTCCGGTGGGCGTCGAGAAGAGCACGGAAGTCGAATGCCTGTGGTGTCTGGACGGCCCGAAGGGTCGAGCGGTCGGGCGTATCGATGACACGTCCTTCGGGGTCGACGATCTTGATCGTGTCCGTCACGGCGATGCCCGGCACTGCCGCCTCGCGGTCCCGTCCGGCCTCGATCGCCCGGCCAAGGAGGGCCGGGCCCACGAACGGCCGCGCGGCATCGTGGATGAGAACGACGCCGGGTGGGCAGTCCGATAGGGCCTCCAGGCCGAGCCTGACCGAGTCCTGACGCGTCTCGCCGCCCGAAATGGCGGGTCCGAGTTTCGTAGCGTCGGCTGCGCCGGCTCGCAGGGCTGCCGCGTAGTGGCTCTCGTCATCCGGGTGAATGACCACCCGAACGGAGTCGATGCCAGGGTGGTCAAGGAAGGACCCCAGGGTACGAGCCAGCACCGAGCGGCCGTCCAGGTTTCTATATTGCTTCGGGAGCCCGGCTCCCGCACGGGACCCGCGTCCGGCGGCGACGATCAGGGCGGTCAATGTCATGAGAATGCGATCGCGTTGTCGATCCGCTTTCGTAAGCCCGCCTGCGGCGGGACGCAAACGTTCCTTTGCGTCGGCTGCGGCACCGCATCCCCTCGCAGGGGCTTGCGCTCCTGACTGATTTGGCTATTTTGTGTGCACAATGATTTTTGATCAAAAAGTAGGCGAAATAGACTTTCGTATCGGCTCGCTCTCCGTCGATGCGCCATCTGTTCTCGCTCCCCTCTCCGGCGTGACCGACGCGGTCTTCCGGCGGATCGTCCGGCGCCTTGGAGCGGGCTTGGTCGTCTCCGAGATGGTGGCGTCGGACGAACTGGTGAAGGGCTCCGCCGAAGCCTGGCTGAGAGCGGAGGGTTCCGGCATCGAGCCGCACGTGGTGCAACTGGCGGGCTGCGAACCCCATTGGATGGCCGAAGCCGCCAAGGTGGCGGAATCCTCCGGCGCCCGCATCATCGACATCAATATGGGCTGCCCGGCCAAGCGCGTAATCGGCGGCTATGCCGGTTCGGCCCTGATGCGGGACCTGGATCATGCCTCCCGCCTCATCGACGCCACGGTCTCGGCCGTGTGCGTACCGGTTACCGTCAAGATGCGGCTCGGGTGGGACGATGCGACCCTGAACGCGGCCGATCTGGCCCGGCGCGCTGAGAGCCTCGGCGTGCAAGCTGTGACCGTGCACGGACGCACGCGTCAGCAATTCTACAAGGGGTCGGCGAACTGGGCTGCCATTGGGGCCGTATCGGCCTCCGTCGCGATCCCGGTCATCGCCAACGGCGACGTCGCCACCCTTGCGGATGCTCGGCGCTGCCTGACGGAATCCGCCGCAGCCGCCGTGATGATCGGACGCGCTGCCATCGGCCAGCCTTGGCTCGTGGCTCAGGTTGGCGCTGGCCTCCGCGGACGACCCATCCAGACGCCCGAGCCCGAAGAGCGCGCCAGCCTCGCCGTCGAGCATTACGAGGGATTGCTGTCGCTCTACGGGATCGAAACCGGGATTCGCCATGCACGCAAACATTTGGCGGCCTATGCCGAAGTCGCGCTCTCGGACGGATTTGACGTAACGCCGGACATGCGTCGATCCATCGTGACCAGCGAGAATCCGGCCGTAGTGACCGCTCTCCTGCGCGCCCTCTACAAAGATCGGGCGAGGGCGGCCGCCTGATGAACAGCGTCAACGACCTCATCGTCAATGCCCTGCCGCTGCCGGTCCTGACCATCGGCCCCGAAGGGCGGATCGTCCACGCCAACGCGGCTGCGGAAGCGTTTTTCGAGATGAGCCTGCGCATGATGCAGCGCCAACGCCTCCAGGACATCATCCCGTATGGCTCGCCCGTCATCGCGCTTGTGGACGATGTGCGCCACAGGGGCTCCAGCGTGAGCGAGCACCGGGTCGACATCAGCACCCCGCGAATTGGCGCCGAGCGGGTGGTCGACGTCTTCGCGACGCCCCTGGGCGACCAGACCGAGGACGTGGTGGTGATGCTGCAGGAGAAGACCATCGCCGAGAAGATGGACCGTCAGCTGACCCACCGGGGTGCTGCCCGGTCGATCACGGCGCTGGGCGCCATGCTGGCGCACGAGATCAAGAACCCTCTCTCGGGGATCCGTGGGGCGGCCCAGCTCCTGGAGCAATCCGCCGAGGAGGACGATCGGCTTCTGACGCGCCTGATCTGCGACGAGACGGACCGGATCGTGAAGCTCGTGGAGCGCATGGAGCTCTTCGGCGAGGAGCGGCCCATCGAGCGCGGTCCCGTGAACATCCACGGCATTCTCGACCACGTGAAGCGTCTCGCGCAATCGGGCTTTGCCCGCCACGTCCGATTCGTCGAGAACTACGACCCCTCGCTCCCGCCCGTCCTGGCCAATCGGGATCAGTTGATCCAGGTCGTCCTGAACCTCATGAAGAACGCCGCCGAGGCCATCGGGCCCGACACGACGGACGGCGAGATCACTCTCGCGACGGCCTTCCGGACCGGCGTTCGCCTGCAGGTGCCGGGAGCCCGCGAGCGGGTGAGCCTGCCCATCGAGGTCAGCATCAGCGACAACGGACCGGGCATCCCGTCCGATCTCGTGGGAGACCTGTTCGACCCGTTCGTGACCACGAAGGCGTCCGGGACCGGGCTCGGCCTCGCGCTTGTGGCCAAGATCGTGGGCGATCATGGCGGGGTCGTCGAGTGCGATCCCGCCCCGCGCCGTACCACCTTTCGCATTCTGCTTCCCATGCACCGCGCCGATGACGGGCGCGGTTCGGACCTTTGAGGACACACCATGCCGAGCGGACATATCCTACTGGCCGATGACGATGCCGCGATCCGGACCGTGCTCAATCAAGCCCTGTCCCGCGCCGGCTACGAGGTGCGATCCACGAGCAACGCCGCCACCCTCTGGCGCTGGGTTGCCCAAGGGGAGGGCGACCTGGTCATTACCGACGTCGTGATGCCGGATGAGAACGCCTTCGACCTGCTGCCGCGGATCAAGAAGGTAAGGCCCGACCTGCCCATCATCGTCATGAGCGCCCAGAACACCTTCATGACGGCCATCAAGGCGTCCGAGCGGGGTGCCTACGAGTACCTGCCCAAGCCCTTCGACCTCAAGGAGCTCGTGGCCGTGGTCGGCCGGGCCATGTCCCGCCCGCGCAGCGTCGCGAGCTCCCACGGCGCCAACGAGAACGAGGACATTCCCCTCGTGGGCCGGTCGCCCGCCATGCAGGAAATCTACCGCTCTCTCGCGCGGCTCATGCCCACCGACCTGACCGTGATGATCACGGGTGAGTCCGGCACCGGCAAGGAGCTCGTGGCCAGGGCCCTGCACGATTACGGCAAGCGCCGCCAGGGCCCCTTCGTGGCCGTCAACATGGCGGCCATCCCGCGCGAACTCATCGAGTCCGAGCTCTTCGGCCACGAAAAGGGAGCCTTTACGGGGGCGACCTCGCGCAACACCGGCCGGTTCGAGCAGGCTGAGGGCGGAACCCTCTTCCTCGACGAGATCGGCGACATGCCCATGGAGGCGCAGACCCGGCTCCTGCGGGTCCTCCAGCAGGGGGAGTACACCACGGTCGGCGGCCGGGTGCCCATCAAGACGAACGTCCGCATCGTGGCAGCCACGAACAAGGACCTGCGGATCTTGATCCAGCAGGGCCTGTTCAGAGAGGACCTGTTCTTCCGCCTCAACGTCGTGCCCCTTCGGCTGCCGCCCCTCAGGGAGCGGATCGAGGACATCCCGGACTTGGCGCGCCACTTCTTCACCCTCGTCGAAAAGGAGGGGCTGTCGCGCAAGCAGCTCGACGTGGAGGCCATGGACCGGCTCAAACGCTACCGCTGGCCGGGCAATGTGCGCGAGCTGGAGAACCTCGTCCGCCGCCTCGCAGCCTTGTATCCGCAGGACACCATCACCGGAGCGATCATCGACTCCGAACTCGATGCGCGGTCGGCGCCCTTGCCGCAGACCCCGAACAAGCCGTCCCAGAAGGCCGAATCGGAGGACCTGTCGGACGCCGTGGAACGCCACCTGTCGGACTACTTCTCCAATTTCAAGGACACCCTGCCGCCGCCCGGCCTCTATCACCGCATCCTGCGAGAGGTCGAAGGTCCCCTCATCGGCGCGGCCCTCGCGGCGACGCGCGGAAACCAGATTCGCGCGGCGGAACTGCTAGGGGTCAATCGCAACACCCTCCGCAAGAAAGTGAGGGACCTCGAGCTGCAGGTGATCAAGTCCGGCAGGTAATCTGCTGTGGAGACCGTGACTGTAATAATTTGACCACAGTGTTGTGTTGGTGCATCACCAAGAGCGGCGCATGGAATGCGTCCGGTGAGGCGGGGCACCTTTTTTGAGCGCACAGAACGCACATTCACATCGCCAGGCTGGGGAGCCCCATCGGGGGGTGTCGTGGTTCGGCACCATCGGCGTCATGGCGGCCCTAGCGTCGGCCCTGACGACCTTCCTGGTGCTGGCGGGGCTGACGCCGATCCTGCCGACCCACGAGGTCGTCATCGGGGTCTTCATCTTCAACGGGGTGCTGATCCTCTTCCTGCTTGCCATCGTGGCCTGGCAAACCAAGCGTCTCGTGCGCGAGAGGCGTGCCGGAGCGGCGGCGGCCGGGCTGCATGTGAGGATCGTGGGTCTCTTCAGCCTCGTGGCGGTGCTGCCGACGATTCTCGTGGCCGGAGTGGCCACCGTCACGCTCGAGCGCGGCCTCGACCCCTGGTTTCAGGGCTCCATCAAGGAGCTGATGAACAACACCGTGGCTATCGCGCAAGCCTATCGCGAGACCCAGTGCAGAACCCTGGCCCGCGAGACGCAGCTCATGGCGGCGGACCTCAACCGCGCGAAGGTGCTCTTCGATGCGGACCGGAAGGTCTTCCACGATTTCATGAATTCCCGCGCGGTGTTCCTGGGCTTCCCGGTGGCGATGCTGCTGGAGCCGAACGGGACGACCGTCGACAAGGTCGAGCCCCGGCCGATTCTGAACCTGCAGCTCCCGACGGCGGCGGATTTGGACGACACCAGCGAGACGGAGGCCCTGTGCCTGTTCTCAGGCCAGGGCAACGTCTTCCGTTCGATGCTGAAGCTTCCCGCCCATGGAGGGCGCATCCTGTACGTGGCCCGCGAGGTCGATCCGCGTGCCATCGAGTTCCCACCGGTCGCGGAGGCTGGCGTCGCCTACTACGAAGGCCTGGAGCAGAAGAAGGTCGGCACGCAGATCGCGTTTGCGTCCATGTTTACCCTCATCGCGCTGATCGTCCTGCTGTCGGCCATCTGGTTCGGCCTGAACTTCGCGAACCGGCTCGTGGCGCCTATCCGCCGCCTGATCCACGCCACCGATCAGGTGGCGACGGGCAACTTTTACGTTCAGGTGCCCGTGCGCCGGGGCGAGGGGGATCTGGCCCATCTGGGAGAGACCTTCAACAAGATGACATCGGAGCTTCGCCAGCAGCATGATGGACTCACGGCCGCCAGCGAATTGATGGACCGGCGCCGCCGCTTCACGGAGGCCGTGCTGGCCGGCGTCTCGGCAGGCGTCATCGGCATCGATGCCGGGGGCGTGATCACGATCGTCAACCCGTCCGCCGAGGCTCTCCTGGGAACGCCCGGCAACCAGATCCTGGGACGTCCCATCGCTCGGATCCTGCCCGAGGTGTCCGATCTCGTCGAGGAGATGAAGCACTCGCGCCAGCGCCTGATGCAAAAGCAGATTCTCATCACCCGCAACGGTAAGGAGCGCACCATCAACGTGCGCGTCACGGGCGAGCAGCCTCGCAGCGAGGAGCGGGAACTCGTCGTCACCCTCGACGACATCACCGATCTCGTGACGGCGCAACGCACCTCGGCCTGGGCGGACGTGGCCCGCCGCATCGCGCATGAGATCAAGAATCCGCTGACCCCGATCCAGCTGTCCGCCGAGCGCATCCGCCGGAAATACGGAAAGGTGATCACCACCGACAAGGAGGTGTTCGAGCAGTGCACCGATACCATCGTTCGCCAGGTGGACGACATCAAGCGCATGGTCGACGAGTTCTCGTCCTTCGCTCGCATGCCCAAGCCCACGATCGGGCAGGAGGACCTGATCGAAACGCTTCGACAGGTCGTCTTCATGATGAAGATCGGCCACCCAGACATCCAGTTCACGGACCGCCTGCCCGAGCAGCCGGTGGTGGTGCCCATCGATCGCAGGCTCCTGTCCCAGGCGGTCACGAACATCGTGAAGAACGCCACGGAAGCGATCGCGGCGGTTCCCGAGGACGAGCGAGGGCAGGGCCGGATTTCCGTAATCCTCGACGACGCCCATCCCGACTGTCTGGTCATGGAAGTGATCGATAACGGGAAAGGCTTTCCCGTCGAGGGGCGCCAGCGGCTGCTGGAACCCTACATGACCACGCGCGAGGGCGGCACCGGCCTGGGGCTGCCCATCGTGAGCAAGATCCTGGAAGAGCACGGAGGCGGCATGGAACTGGCCGACAACCCGGAGGGCCGGGGAGGGCGGGTTCGCATGTGGATCCCCAAGGCGCATGCGGCGCCGCAACCCGCGGATCACCCCTCTCGTGCCGAACATCGCAAGGCTAGCTAATGAGCGCTGACATTCTCGTCGTCGACGACGAAACCGACATCCGCGACCTCGTGGCGGGCATCCTGGAAGACGAGGGGCACCGCACCCGCACCGCCGGGTCTTCGGACGAGGCGCTGGCGGCCATCGAGTCCCGCCGCCCTCACCTCGTGTTCCTGGACATCTGGCTCCAGGGCAGCCGTCTCGACGGACTACAGGTGCTGGACCTGGTCAAGGCCCAGCACCCCGACCTGCCCGTGGTGATGATTTCGGGTCACGGCAACATCGAGACGGCCGTATCGGCCATCAAGGCGGGCGCCTACGACTTCATCGAGAAGCCCTTCAAAGCCGACCGGCTGGTTCTGGTGGCCGACCGGGCGCTCGAAGCCTCCCGCCTCAAGCGCGAGGTGCGCGATCTCCGGTCGCGCTCCATGCAGGCGACACGGATCGCCGGCAGGTCGATCGCGATCAACCAGCTCCGACAAGCCGTCGAGCGCGCCGCTCCCACGAACGCCCGCATCATGGTCACCGGGGCTCCCGGCTCCGGCAAGGAGCTGACCGCGCGCACCATCCATGCCCTGTCCAGCCGGTCGAGCGGCCCCTTCGTGGTGCTCGGGGCGGCCACCATCACGCCGGACAACATGGAGGCGGAGCTGTTCGGGATCGAAGGGGGCGAGGAGAGGGGCCGCCGGATCGGCGCCCTGGAGGAGGCCCATGGCGGCACCCTCTACATTGACGAGATCGCCGATATGCCTCGGGAGACGCAGAACCGCATCCTGCGCGTTCTCGTGGACCAGAACTTTCAGCGCATCGGCGGCACGACACGGGTCCATGTGGACGTACGCATCATTTCATCGTCAAGCCGCGATCTGGCAGCCGAAATCGGGGCTGGGCGGTTCCGCGAGGATCTGTTTCATCGCCTCGGCGTCGTGCCCATTCGCGTGCCGTCCCTGGCGGAGCGCCGGGAAGACGTGCCGGAGCTGATCGAGTTTTTCATGGACCAGATCTCGTCGGCCACGGGCCTGCCGCGCCGGTCTATCGCGGAGGACGCCATGGCGGTGCTCCAGTCTCACGACTGGCCCGGCAATGTCCGTCAGCTCCGCAACAACGTGGAGCGGCTGATGATTCTCACCTCCGGCGACCCGGATGCCGAGGTCACGGCGGACATGCTGCCCTCGGAGATCGGCACCCTGGTGCCTTCGACGCCAGGCGGTTCGGGCGGCGAGAAACTCATGAGCCTGCCCCTTCGCGAGGCCCGGGAGATCTTCGAGCGGGAGTATTTGCTCGCGCAGATCGCCCGATTCAGCGGAAATATCTCGCGAACATCCGAATTCATTGGGATGGAGCGCTCGGCCTTGCACCGCAAGCTGAAATCCCTGGGGATCGGAGGCTAGGGGCGATCCACGGAAAATAGGCACAATGTTGGCAGGGGGCACTTGCGCAACGGCGAGGTTCGCCCTGTAATAAGACCGCCGGTCACCGACCGCACGGATGCGGACAATCATATAAGCGGCCCCTAGCCAAGACCGGCGGCGATGGGCTGGCGAGGCAACTTCAATGGCGGGCGAGCGCGCGCAAAATCTTCAGGACACCTTCCTCAACCACGTCCGAAAGAACAAGATCCCCCTCACGATCTTCCTCGTCAACGGGGTCAAGCTGCAAGGCGTTGTCACCTGGTTCGACAATTTCTGTGTTCTGTTGCGGCGCGACGGCCATTCGCAGCTGGTTTACAAACACGCCATTTCGACCATCATGCCAGGCCACCCTGTGCAGCTGTTCGACCAGGACGATCCAGGAGAGAAGATCTAATTGACCGAACCCCGGTCTCCCGGCGAAGAGCGTCTCGCCCAGCTGGCGGAGCCTGAAAAGGACGTCGCCGCCGGCACTCATACGCTTGTGGTCGGCCCCTACCTGACCCGCAGGCCGAAATTCCTCGCGCCCGACGCCTCCGACGGCCAGGTTCCAAACCTTCGTACGCCGGAAGCGCGCCTGGACGAGGCGACCGGCCTTGCGGCGGCCATCGATCTTCATATCGTCCGCTCCGTCATAACCCCTCTCGCCTCCCCAAGGCCCGCCACCTATCTCGGCAGCGGGAAAGTCGAGGAGCTTGCGGGTTTCATTCGGGCGGAGAGCATCGGCCTCGTGGTGATGGATTGCGCACTCACGCCGGTCCAGCAGCGCAATCTCGAAAAGGCCTGGGGCGCCAAGGTCATCGACCGAACCGGCCTGATCCTCGAAATCTTCGGGCGCCGGGCGCGCACGAAGGAGGGGACGCTCCAGGTCGAGCTGGCCCACCTATCTTATCAGAAAGGGCGCTTGGTCCGCTCCTGGACCCACCTCGAACGCCAGCGCGGCGGGTTCGGCTTCCTCGGCGGTCCCGGCGAAACCCAGATCGAAGCCGACCGGCGCATGATCCAGGAGCGGATGAAACGGATCGAGCGCGACCTGGAGACGGTCGTCCAGACGCGCGCCCTCCATCGGGTCAGCCGGAGGAGGGTGCCCTATCCGATCGTGGCGCTCGTGGGCTACACCAATGCCGGCAAGTCGACCCTCTTCAACCGCATGACCCAGGCCGAGGTATTGGCCGAGAACATGCTGTTCGCCACCCTCGACCCGACCTCTCGCGCCATCGACTTGCCCTCCGGCGAGAAGGCGATCCTGTCCGACACGGTCGGCTTCATCTCGGACCTGCCGACGATGCTGGTGGCTGCGTTCCGAGCTACCCTGGAGGATGTGGTCGAGGCCGATGTGCTCCTACACGTCCGTGACCTCTCCCATGGCGAGACGGAGGAGCAGGCCGGCGACGTGGAAGGCGTTTTGCGCGAACTGGGCATCGACCCGGAGGACACGAAGCGCGTCATCGAGGTGTGGAACAAGGCTGACCTTCTGACGCCGGAAGAGCACGAACGCCTTGCTGCCACCTCCGAACGAACGGACGAGTCACGGCGGCCGATCCTCATTTCGGCCCTGACGGGCGAGGGGATTCCGCAGCTTCTCGCGGCCATCGGCGACCATCTCGCAGCCGAGCGGATGAGCTTCGAGGTGGATGTGGCGCCTGAGGACGGCAAAGGCTTCGCCTGGTTGCACGAGAACACGGAGATTCTGGACCGGCAGCTGCGCGACGACGGTCATTCGATCCTGCGGATCCGCGTCACGCCGGGCAAACAGCCGCGACTCCTGAGCCGGTTTCCTGAGGCCAAGCCCCTCGACGCCTAGGCTTTTTTCCGGTCCTGCCCCTTCGCCTCGACCCAGAGTCGCTCCATCTCGACCAGATCCGCGTCGGCCAGGGTGCGGTTGGAGAGGGTCAAGGCCTGTTCGATGGCGCGGAAACGGCGCTCGAACTTGGCATTCGTCCGACGCAGGGCGGCCTCCGGATCGACACCGTAATGGCGGGCAAGGTTGGTGGCCGCAAAGAGCAGGTCTCCGATCTCGTCCTCGAGATGATCCGCGTCCCCTGTTCCAGCGGCCTCGCGGACCTCGTCCAGTTCCTCGTGAATCTTGGCCACGACCTGATCGGCGTCGGGCCAATCGAACCCGACCTTGGCGGCCTTGGCGGTGAGTTTCTGGGCCCGGGTGAGGGCAGGGAGCGCGTCCGCGATCCCGTCGAGGAATCCCGCCTCTTGGATCGACTGACCGGCTGCTTCCCGCTCCCGTCGACGTTCGGCTTTCTCGTCCTGCTTGATGCGATCCCAGAGCTGGTTCACCTTCTCCACCGGCAGCGCGCCCGCCTCGCCGAAGACGTGCGGGTGGCGCCGGATCAGCTTCCGGGTGATCGCCTCGACCACGTCCGAAAAGGCAAAGCTGCCTTGTTCCTCTGCCATCCGGGCGTGGAAGACCACCTGCAGCAGCAGATCGCCGAGTTCCTCCTTCAGGTCGACCATGTCTTCGCGCTGAATCGCATCGAGAACCTCGTAGGCCTCCTCCAGCGTGTAGGGCGCAACGGACCTGAAGCTTTGCGCAACGTCCCAAGGGCAGCCGGTTTCGGGGTCTCGCAGAGCCGCCATGATCTCGATCAGGCGGCCGATATCGGAGGATGGCGTCATCTCGGGTGAGCACCTTTCGTGATCTCGACGCCATAGCCCACCCCGGAGCCCCAAGCCAGACCTCAAGGTGCGTCCGGCCCCAATTCCTTGCGGATCCAACGTTCGAGCACGACCAGAACATGATCCTTTTCAGACCCGCTCAGCGCCCTACCACGCGAGATGCCGTGCCACGTCTGGAGGCAGGCACGGCAGCAGGTGGCGGTGGCGTGCTGGGCGATGAAGACCGGATGGCCACGAAACGGGGTCTGCTTCCCGTCGTTTGCGGGTTCAGCGGGCGCGAGACGACGCTCGACGAAATCTCGGGCATGCCCCATCACGACCGGAAGGCTCTTGTCGCGAACGTACCGTCGCTCGCTGGCGCCGAGGCGAAACCTCCTTCGGAAGGCAGAACGTCCGAGGCCTTCGAAAATGTGGTCGATGTCTTGCACGCTGGATCTTCGCGAACGGCTAAGCTCTTGAGGGCAGGGATCCTGGATCTCAAGCTGGAAAGATCGCCAGGGTCCAGAAAGTCTGCCAGTCGCTCCAACCGTGCGACCTGCACCAGAGGGCCCAATGCCAATTTCGCATAAGATATATTATGGAACTTACATTTGAGGTGAGCTTGCGTGGCCTTGCCGGTGCCCGGTTTTGCTCGGCTCGAGGGCTCACGGACAGCCGGTGCCGCGAACCTTCGTTTCATGCGTGGCCCATCGGTCCTTTACGATGATCGGTAGTTTCCCGGATGGGCCAAGCCCCAAGCCGGGGATATGAGATCAGGCCGACCGGCGCCGCGACGGAGGTGCATAAGGCTGGTATCCGCTCGGCGGCATGGTATAGCCGGATGGCGGCATGGCGACACGCTCGGGGAATGGCGCAGCGTCCTTCGCGCCGGGCTCGGACGACAGGAAGATCATACCCTTGGGTGCAGCCGGCGGGCACTGTGAATGCCCGGGCGAACTGGCCGGCTCTCCAGCGCGGGTCAACCACTTCGAAATCCACTCCGACACGGCCATGAATGCCTCCTTCGGTGTCAGGGTTCTCGATCCGGAAGCGACATCATCGCGCCGGCAATCTGAATGGCGCATGACCGGCCAGGTGAGGGTTCGTCAGGCTGCCCTGCCCCGCTGCAGCCGCGCCGGGAGCAAATCCCGGGGTTCCGGGTTAAGGTTATGACCTTAGGGAATGCACAATGAGCGCGCAGAACGTTGAGATCGATGAGCTGAGAGCGGAACTGCGGGGCCTGGAGGCCTTGGTATCCGGCCTCGTCCTCAGTCTGATCCAGCGCCGGATTTTTACCACCAACATGATCGTCCGGGAGATCAAGCACACGGAGGCTCAACTCCAAATGCTTTCGGCGCCGGAGGGCACGATCGCGGTGATTCAGCGCATGAGGATGGCGCTAGAGGACGATATGGGCGGCGAGGCTCCTTAACGCCTCGTTTACCCTAGATCGAAAAGCCCAGGCCACAGCGGGAGCCGGAGCCGTCCCTGGCCGTTCACTGCTAAACCTGTGCCCCGACGGAGGTCTTCCGATGTTCCGATTTTTGCCGGTCCTCACCGTTGCGCTGCTAGGAGTGAGCGCACCCGCCCAATCCGCCAGCTTCGACTGCTCCGAGGCCAAGGCGGCCGATGAAAAGGCGATCTGCGCCGATAAGGAGATGGACGATCAGGACGTCGAGATGGCAGTTCTCTACACGCGCCTGAAGCAACTCGTCGCCATGGGCGCCCGCGGGGAGCTCGAGACGACCCAGACAACTTGGCTGAAGCGACGGGAAACCTGCGGCGGCGACCGGGCGTGCCTCAGCCGCGCCTATGCGGACAGGCTGTTCCAGCTGCGATCCGCCTTCGACGACCTCGCCAAGCGCGGACCGTTCTAAGGGGCGGGCAGGCTCAGGACCATTCCGTCGAAAGCCGGCACAACCGTTTCCGGGAGCTTTCGGGCCAGTTCGGCATAATCGAGATCCGTGTGGAGGTTGGTCAGAACGGCCCGCTTGGGCCGTACCTCTTCAATCAGCTCTAGCGCCTCGGATACCGAAAAGTGGGTCGGATGAGGGGTATAGCGAAGGGCATCGAGGACCAGGATGTCGAGGCCACGCAGGTGATCGAGACTCGAGGCGGGCATGCGACTCACATCCGGCGCATAGGCAAGCCCTCCGAACCTGAATCCTAAAGCTTCGATGTCGCCATGCTCCATGCGGAATGGCTGCGCCCGCAGCTCACCGCCAGGGCCGGACACGGCGACCGGGTCGTCCGGATGGATCGGATGGGCTTGGAGGATGGGCGGATAGCTTCCGCCCGGCGGCGTCTCGAAACAGTAACCGAAGCGTTTGAAGAGGAGGCCTCTGGTCTCCGGATCAGCATAAATGGGCATGATGCGCCGCATGGCGATCACCAAAGGCCTGAGGTCGTCGATCCCGTGGGTGTGGTCGGCGTGCTGATGCGTGAACAGAACGCCGTCGAGGCGTAGGACGTTCGCGTCGAGCAACTGCTCCCTCAGATCCGGGGAAGTATCCACCAATACGCTGGTCCGGCCCCCTGGACCATTTTTCTCAACGAGGATCGAGCAGCGGCGGCGACGGTTCTTCGGGTTCGAAGGGTCGCAGGCACCCCAGCCGGAGCCCACGCGCGGGACGCCTCCGGAGGATCCACAGCCGAGGATCGTCACCTGCAGGCTCATGGCTCCCCCTCGCCGGCCGGCGCCGAATCCAGGGCCGCCGCTTTCCTGAACAGGCGATAGAAGTTACGGGTCGTGATCCCGGCCAACTCGTCCTCCGGCAAGCCAGCAACCTCCGCGAGGACCCGGGCCGTGTATGCCACATAAGCGGGTTCGTTCGTCTTGCCCCGGTAGGGCTCGGGCGCCAGGTAGGGCGCGTCCGTCTCCACGAGAAGCCGATCCAGCGGCACCTCGGCGGCGATTCGGCGGATGTCCTCGGATTTCTTGAAGGTCAGTATTCCGGAGAAGGAGACGTAAAGCCCGAGTTCCACGCCGACGCGCGCCAGGCCCGCGCCCGACGAAAAGCAGTGGAGAATGGCATCGAACCGCCCTCGCCCCATCTCGTCAGTCAGGATCTCGATCATGTCGCTGTCGGCATCCCGAGCGTGGATGACGAGCGGCAGCCTGGTCTCGCGCGCGGCCGCGATATGGGTCCGGAAGACCGTTCTCTGAACGTCGCGAGGGCTCTTGTCGTAAAAGTAGTCGAGCCCGGCTTCTCCGATGCCGATGCAGCGCGGGTGATCGGAGAGTTCGATCAGACGCGCGGCAGGCACATCCGGCTCGGCTGCCGCGTTATGCGGATGCGTTCCGACGGTGAAGAAGACGCTGTCATGGGCTTCCGCTAGGCTGCGGTACGTATCGTAGCGGGACACGTAGGTCGAGATGGTTACCAAACGCCGGACGCCCTGGGCTTCGGCGTTCGCGAGCACTTCCGGGAGCCGGCCCTGCAGGTCCGGAAAGTCCAGATGGCAGTGAGAATCGACCAACATGACGAAAAGCGCCCTCCTCCGGAAACGGTCCAGCCCGTTTCGGCAATACGGCCACTGGAACGGTGCTATCCGGCCGAGACCTGCTGATTGTCGTTCTTGGACTCGGATTCCTTCCGGATCAACTGCCGCACCCGCTCCCGATGGCGAAGAACCGGGGTTTCCTCATACTCGCAGGGCAGCATGACAGGAAGGGTGAGGCAAACGCTCTGAGACGGCAGGACATCGCACCAATCCTCGATGAGCTGTTTGTAGGCCCGTCCGACAGGGCGAATATTGCGGTCCAGGTCGTAGAGCCCCACGGGGGTGACGCGGTTGTTCTCCTCGCGCAACGCCGTGTCCCAGTCCATCTGGTCCGTGAGGGAGTACCAGGTGAACCCGACGATGGGGGTACCCGTGTTGCGAACCCGCAGGACGTTGGCCCACTGTTTCCAAAGCCAGTTTACCGCTTCATCGCCCCGCGGACCCTCCATGAGATTTGTCTCGGTGTGCATGACGGGCAGGCGATACCGGTCGTAGTACTGGCGCGTGATCTCGTCATAGCCGAACACGTCGCCGGCGGATGTGGTCGAGCCGTCCGCTCTGACCCGATGCTCGTTCGTGACGTAATAGTCGTTGCCCATGATGCAGTGGTGGCGCAGGGCTGAACGACCGGTGAAGAAATGATACTCCTCGCGCGTCATGCCATTGTCCATGACATACTCGTACATCTCGGAATCCACCCGCCGACCGTAGTTGAAGTCCAGGGATAGAAAGCGGCGGGCGTTCAGGATCTCGGCCGGCCTGATGGCTGCCGGATTCTCGGCGTGGAAGTATTCCGAGGACTCGCTTTGGACGAAGATCGCGTCGGGACGCACCTTCAGGATCCGCTCCATCGCGAGGACGTTGGCCTTCACGATGTGCTTGAGGGCCGTCACAAAGGCGCGGTCGCTGGCCAGCTGCTCGTTCCACCAGCCGTAGGCGGCGGAGAAGACCGCGCAGATGAACATTTCGTTGATGGGCGTGTAGAGCTGCACCCACGGGAAGCGCTGTGCAAAGGCCTCCGCATAGGACGCGAAAAGCTCGGGAAAATCAGGGTTCTGGAAATTCCCGAGCCAGTCGGGCACGCCGAAATGGCACAGGTCCACGATGGCGATGATGTCCCTGCGCCGGATCTCGCCGAAGGTCTCGTCCGCAAAATCCCAGTTGTAACGGCCTGGTCCCGCGAAGGTCGTGTGCAGCGGCGGCCCGTAGCGCAGGACGTTGATGTCGAGCTCTTTCAAGAGGTCGAAATCCGTCTTCCAGTGTTTGTAGTGGCCGCACTTCTCCATTTGGTCGATGCGGGTGCGGCCATTGTTGATGGTCGGGATACTGTTTTCGATCCCGGTGGCGAACATGAACGACGTGAACATCTCGGCTTTCGCGTGAGCCCGCAACGGGCGCTTCGAAGCGGACGCTTACGCCTCCGCCTCGATATAACGCGGGAAGATCGGCTGGGGTTGCGGCAGGGACGTGCCGGGCGCGAGCCGCCCTCCGGCCCCGATGGTGGCCACCACCCGGTCCCCGGGTGCGATCGCCAGAAGATCCAGCAATTTTTCCGCCGCCGTTGGCACGAAGGCCTGGGCCAGGATGCCGACGGCCCGCAGCACCTCGGCCGTCACGTAGAGCACGGTTGCCATCCTGGCCGGATCGCTCTTGCGCAGAACCCAAGGCTCCTGGGACGCGAAGTAACGGTTGGCCTCGGCCACCACGGACCAGATCTCCGCCAGGGCCGTGTGCAGGGCGAAGTCTCCCATGGCTCCCCTCACCTTCCCGGGCAGCGCGTCGGCTAGCCACAGGAGGTCGCTGTCCGCCTGCGTCAGCTCTGCCGGTTGCGGCACCGAGGCCTCGCAATTCTTGGCGATCATTGAAAGGGAGCGCTGGGCGAGGTTGCCGAGATCGTTCGCGAGGTCGGCGTTGATGCGATTGACGATGGCTTCATGGGAATAATTACCGTCCTGGCCGAACGGAACCTCCCTCATGAAGAAGTAACGCAACTGGTCGACGCCGTAGGCTTCGGCCAGATCCAACGGATCGAGGACGTTGCCGACGGATTTCGACATCTTCTCACCCTTGTTGAGAAGGAAACCGTGCCCGAAGACCCGTTTCGGCAAGGGCAGGTCCGCCGACATGAGGAAGGCCGGCCAATACACCGTGTGGAAACGGATGATATCCTTGCCGATGATATGCACATCCGCCGGCCAGTAATGCGCCCGTGGGTTGTCGGCTTCCGGAAATCCGGTTCCGGTGAGGTAATTGTTGAGGGCATCGATCCACACATACATCACGTGCTTCGGATCGGCCGGGACCGGCAGGCCCCAGTTGAAGGTCGTGCGGCTGATGGACAGATCCTGGAGGCCCGAGCGGACGAAGCTCACGACCTCGTTGCGCCGGGTCTGGGGCGCAATGAACTCCGGATGGTCCTCGTAGAGAGCGAGCAGGCGGCTCTCATAAGCCGAGAGGCGGAAGAAGTAGCTCTCCTCCTCGATCCACTCCACCGGGGTGCCGCTGGGAGCGCGCCAGGAGCCGTCAGGCTGCTTCGTCAGCTCGGATTCGTCGTAATAGGCTTCGTCCCGCACGGAGTACCAGCCGGAATATTTCGACAGGTAGATGTCGCCTTTCTCCTGCATCCGGCGCCACAATTCATGGGTCGAGGGCAGGTGATCGGCGTCGGTGGTGCGGATGAACCGGTCGTAGGAGCAATTGAGCCCGTCCGCCATGGTGCGGAACTTGGCCGACATCTCGTCCACGAGGGCTTTTGGGGTCGTTCCGGCCTTGTCGGCGGTCTGCTGGATCTTCAGGCCATGCTCGTCCGTGCCCGTCATGAAGAAGACGTCGTAGCCGTCGATCCGCTTGAAGCGCGCGATGGCGTCCGCCGCAACCACCTCGTAAGCGTGGCCGATATGCGGCGCGCCGTTGGGGTAGGAGATAGCCGTGGTGATGTAGAATTTTTCTCGTTCGGCCATGGGACGCATTCCTTTGCCGTGGGGCAGCACTTACGCCGTTCGCCGGACAGCCTCTGCAAGATCGTCGAACAGCTCGAGAATAAAGGGCCGGCGGTCGAGGTTGAAGACCCTGATCTCGCGGGCTTGGCGGGCGATCTTCTCACATACCTCCACCAGGGGTGCAAGGCGGGCCGCTCCCAAATGGGCCCCGGCCTGGATCCGGTCGCCCGCCCAGCGCTCGACCGTCTCCAGGGTCAGCTCGTAGGTATCGTCCGCGTCCTTCCTGGCGAGGGATTCGGCCAGCGCCAGGATCCCTTTGTCGTCCTTGCTGGGCAGGGCGTTCAGAAGGCCCGTCACCTTGTCGATATAGGCGACCTTGTCCTCATCCAGAAGCTCGAAAGCGCGCCGGGCAGACCCGTCGCTCAGGGCGACGGCGCGGGCCAGGAGCGGCTCAGGAGCCGCCCATCCCTCGCCCATGGACGAGATGACGGACCGGATGTCCCGGTCCGCCAGCGGGCGGAGCAGGAGCCGGCGACACCGCGATCGAATCGTCGGGAGGAGGCGCTGCGGCGCGTGGCTGACGATCAGGAAGATCGAGCGCGGCGGGGGCTCCTCGATCATCTTCAGGAGCGCATTGGCACTCGACGCGGTCAGGTCTTCCGCGCTGTCGACGATGCAGACCCGATATCCGCCATCCGCCGCCGTCGACCCGAACATGCCCAGGGTCTTGCGTACGGCATCCACCTGGATCGTGGCTGAAGGGCCCTTCTTGTCCGTAGCAGGGGCCCGGCGAAGGATGCTGAGATTGGGGTGAGACATGGCCGAAACCTGCCGGGCCGTCCTGGAATCCTCGGCGATGCCGAGGCTGGTGAGACGCGAGGCGTCCCGGTTGTGGAGGTCGAGCACCATGCGGGCGACCCGGTAAGCGAGCGTCGCCTTTCCGATCCCAGGGGGGCCCCCGATCAGCCAAGCATGATGGAGACGCTCGCTGCGGATGCCGTCCAGGAATGCCTCTTCCCCCTCTCGGTGCCCGAAGAAGGCGAAGCGGTCGCGCGGATGCGTCGTTCCCGCCAGCTGGTCCGGAGACGTCTCGTCGTCGGGCTCACGAGGCATCGCGCAGGTCTTTCGGAGCGGCGAGGTGGGGCAGGCGCGCCAACAGGGCGGTTCGGATTGCAGCCTCCACAGTGTCGGCATCCCGGTCCGCGTCGATCAGCACGCAGCGGCCGGGCTCTCTCTCAGCGATGGAGCGAAACGCTTCGCGCAGGCTGGCATGGAACGCCAGCGCCTCGCCCTCGAACCGATCCGCCGGCCCGCCGGTGCCAGCACGCCGCTTGTCTGCCCTAGCAAGTCCCGTCTCGGGAGGCAGGTCGAGAATGAAGGTCAGGTCTGGCCGCGTATCGTCCAGGGTCACGCGCTCGATGGCTTCGATCAGGCCGGATTCGATCCCCCCTGACGCACCCTGGTAGGCGCGGGTCGAGTCCGCGAAGCGATCGCTGAGCACGACCTTTTCCGCCGCGAGTGCCGGCCGGATGGTGGTGTCGAGGTGATCGAGGCGGGCGGCGGCGAACAGGATCGTCTCCAGGACGGGGCCGCGATCCTTGGCCCTGCCTCCCAGGATGAAGGCGCGGATCTCCTCGGCCCGGGGCGAGCCGCCGGGTTCGCGGGTGACGACCACGTCGTGGCCCTCGGCCTCGAGGAACCGGCGCAGGCGCTCGATCTGCGTCGATTTTCCGGCCCCCTCCCCGCCTTCGAAGGTGATGAATGTTCCCGCCATCAGATCCTATCGGCAACGCTCGAAAACGCGCGCCGCACCCAGCCCGTGCTGACTTCCAGCAGGCCGTCGAAAGCACGCTGCCTGAGCGTTCCTACCCCAACATCCTCTCCCGCATAAAGAGGCGTTTCAAGAGCGATCGCGTCGCCCCGGGTGATCTGCAGGCGGCCGACCTGCGCGCCCTTCTGAACCGGGGCCTGAAGCGGCCCGGTATAAAGGATGCGGGCCTGCATGCGATCGCCCTCGCCTCTCGGCATCAGAACCTTGATGGGCTTGTTGGCGACCAGTGGAACGGAGCGGCTGTCGCCGCCGAAGACCTGGGCTTCGCCGATCACGTCGCTGGCGGCGAAGAATTGCCGGGATTCGAAGGAGCGGAATCCCCAATCGAGGATCTTGCGCGCCTCGTTGGCCCGGTCGCGGGCCGTCTTCAGGCCATTGACCACCACGATGAGGCGCTGGCCGTTCTGAACCGCCGACCCGATCAAGCCATAGCCGGACTCGTCGATGTTTCCGGTTTTCAGCCCGTCCGCTCCAATGTCCATGGCAAGGAGCGGGTTGCGATTCTGCTGGCGGATCTTGTTCCAGGTGAATTCCCGCTCGCCATAAAGCTTGTAGTAATCCGGATAGGTTTCGATGACGTAGAGCGCGAGCTTCGCCAGATCCCGCACCGTCACCTTCTGCTGGGGGTCGCCGTAGCCGGTGGCGTTGCGGAATGTGGAGTTTGCGAGACCGATCTCCTTCGCGCGCTCGTTCATCATGCGGGCGAAATTCTCTTCCGTTCCGGCGATGCCCTCCGCGAAGGTGATGGCGGCATCGTTGCCGGACTGGATGATGAGACCACGCAGGAGGTCCTCGACCCGGACAGGAGTGTGGACCTTGGCGAACATGGCGGAACCGCCTGATCCGGCACCACCCTTCCGCCAAGCATTCTCGGAGACTGTGAACTCGCTGTCCATGGTCAGGCGACCATTCTTGAGTTCACGGAACACGACCTCGGCGGTCATCACCTTCGCCATGCTGGCAGGCGCATTCAACTGATCGGGGTTTTTCTCGAACAGGACGGCGCGGGTATCGGCATCCATCAGGATGGCCTGCGGCGCCGTGGTCTGGAAGCCCTGAGCGCTCGCCGCCTCTCCGAATAGGGGAAGAACGAGGGCTGCGCAAAGGGCGCCGGGCAAAAACCGCAGAAGGTTTTTCACGCGCCGCAAAACCACCATAATCCCCTCCGTTCCGAGAAGGGAATTTGTGGCCTTACGGTACGAAAATCAACGCTACGCTTATCACGGTTTAGTTTTGGGTCGACTTGCTCACAAATTTAGCTTGGTCGAGAGAGCCGAAAGCAGCCGATCTCTGGAAGCCGCGCGCCTGCTGCGGCTCGGCATAGTAGAGGCCAGCCACAACCGGCCGCCCACCCGTGTTCTGGGCCGAGGTGCGGACGGGCGTCGCCGCTCCCGGGATCGTGCCGAGGTCGAAGGGACGCTCCGGCGGCAGCGGCACGTGATTGATGGCGCGGGCGGCCTCAGCGGCTACGAAGTTGCCCGCGATCGGCGTGACCGTCTCGACCTGCTCGGACGCCTCATAGCTGGCCATGGTGATCGTCTGACGCACCTGCCGGACGGGGGCTGCTGGAGGAGCTTCCGCCAGCATGGTCGGACGGCCATTGCCGAGACTGGCGGGGCTTCCGTCCGTGCGCAGGCTCGACAGGAGGATGCGGTCGTCGCTGCCGTTGGTGGAGGCGCGGCCGACATATTCGACCTTCACTTGAGCGGTGCCGGCGCGGCGGAAACCGAGGGCCTCGGCGGCGCGCTCGGACACGTCGATGACCCGATTGCCGTGATACGGTCCGCGGTCGTTCACCCGGACGATCATGGAATGACCGTTCTGAACGTTGGTAACGCGGGCGTAGCTCGGAAGCGGCATGGTCGTGTGCGCCGCCGCGATGGAGCCCCGGTCGAAGACTTCGCCGTTCGCGGTCAGGCGACCGTGGAAATTCGAGCCGTACCAGGAGGCGAGCCCTTCCCGCGCATAACCCGGATTTTCGGTCGGAACATAGGTCTTGCCGGCGACCGTATAGGGCTTGCCGACCATGTTGCGGCCGCCACCCTTCGGCACGGCCTCACCGTCGCGCACCACGCGTGGGCTCGCCGCGACGCCGTATTTGGGGTCGATGCCTCCGACCCCCTTCGAGCAGTTGGCCGCCGTCAGCGCGATCGCCGTCACCCCCGCGATGCGGAGGAGCAATCTCATGGAAGGGCCTCTCTGCCTGGAGAAGCCGTTGCTTGGATCGGTGCGATCACAAATCATGCCGCCTCGCATTCCTCATCCCGCTTGGCGCGGAGTTGTCGCGTAAGCGCCTTGTCGCCGGGTCTCATCGGGGCAAGGTGCGTTTTCAGAGGTTAAGGAGACGTTAAAACGGTCTCGCTTGTCAATGCCTAAGCTTTAATCGGAGTAGATGTGCACAGCATGCATTTCCTGTCGACATTTCAACGGTTTGGCGAGAGGTTGCCGAGGCTTGGCAGGAGGTGCGGGCTGGTCGCGACGGACCGCGGGACCTTCCCATGAACCCAGTCGGGCATGGCGCTTAAAATCAATGTAAAATCAATTATATCAATAGCTTAGATCGTTTTTCTGAAATTTTATGCCAACGTTTGGGACGGCGCGGAGCGGTCTTTTAACCAAGACGCACGAAATGCCGGTGTTTCGCCTGTGTCGTAGCGTGAATATCGCTTCCGTGGCCCAATCGCATCACAACCCGCCCTTCGAAAAACCTTCGACCCAAGCACTTTCCGTTCCAGGCGTCCCGAGACAGCACCTCGGACCAAACGAACAGATCTGAACCCATCTCTTGCGAAGACCATGCAGGCCATCCATATGCCATCCATGGGGATGGTAGAGGGATGGTGTTCATGGCCAAGAACGTCTCAGAGGCTCGCGCGCGGGCCGCGGATAGCGAGAAGATCACGATCAATCTCGGATACGTGGATCTGGGGCACGTGGATCTGCTCGTCAGGGACGGCTTCTATTCCAATCGAACGGACTTTATCCGGACCGCAATCCGCAACCAGCTCGAGCGGCACGGCGACGCCGTCACGAAATCCGTGGCGCGGCACCGGCTCGACCTCGGCCTGCGCCACTTCAGCCGACAGGACCTCGAGGCCGTGCAGGCGGCTGGGGAAGCGCTGCATATCCAGGTGCTCGGCCTCGCCAGCATCGCCGACGACGTCAGCCCCGATCTGGCACGCCAAACGATTGCCTCCGTTCAGGTGCTGGGGGCTTTGCACGCCAGCCCTGCCGTGAAGGAGGCCTTGAAGGACAGGATGCGCTGACCTCGGCCGGCCCGCCCCTCACCCAAATTCCACCCGTCCCGAGACATCGCGGCCCCTTAGGAGCGCAGCGTTGGACTCCCATCGACCCAATGCAGGAATTCAATCATGAACGTCACGCCGAATGTCGACATGTTCGAGGTCACCCGCCTTACCCGCGAGGGCAGGCTGCGCGAGGCCATGGCGATGCTGCGAGGAGACGCACCGGATGCGGGTCCAATCCCCGCTGAGGCAAGCGCGAGCCGGGTTAGGGACACTCGCGGAGCAGGGCCTGCCGCAACCATCGATATGGTGCCGCCATCGTCTCCGGAGGGAGCCTGGGAGCCACCGCACGGAAAGGCCGCTGGCGCTCCGGCCGACGCCTCGGCCGCGGCGGGAGCCATCCCCGAGGCCATGAGAGGGTTCATCGAGCGCCTGGGACGGCCGGGTAAGGGCCTCGGCTTCGGTGGAGCCGCCCGTCTGAGGCCGGCGTCAGTCCAGGAGCCGCTGCCTGCTGGGGCGCGCTTCGAGGAGCGCGTCTTCAGCAATGGAGCCGGCAGCCGATCCTACAAGCTGTACATTCCGAGCGGCTATAAGGAGCAGCCGCTCCCTCTGGTGGTGATGCTGCACGGCTGCACGCAGTCCCCGGACGACTTCGCGGCGGGCACGCGCATGAACGACTTGGCCGAGGAAATGACGTTCCTCGTGGCCTATCCGGCGCAGACGGCTTCCGCGAACGCCTCGCGGTGCTGGAACTGGTTCAATGCGGCCGACCAGCAGCGCGGCCTGGGCGAGCCCTCCCTTATCGCGGGGATCACCCAGGAGATCATGCGCAGCCTGCCGGTCGAGCCCGGACGGGTCTTTGTGGCGGGCCTGTCCGCTGGCGGAGCAGCGGCCGCCATCATGGGAGCGGCCTATCCTGAGCTCTACGCGGCCGTCGGCGTGCACTCGGGCCTGGCCTGCGGCGCGGCGCGGGACATGCCGTCCGCCTTCGCGGCCATGCGCCAGGGTGGTGCGGCACCGCGCTGGGGAACGGGACGCGCGGTGCCAACCATCGTGTTCCATGGGGACGGAGATACGACGGTCAACCCCATCAACGGCGATCAGGTGGCGGCCCAGTCCGGGTCGGGCCTGAACCTGCACACGAGCACCACCCACGGACGGGCGCCCGGCGGCCTCGCCTATACCCGGACGGTGGCGTCCGATGCCGCCGGACGGGCCATGCTGGAGCAATGGGTGCTCCATGGCGCAGGTCATGCTTGGTCGGGCGGGAGCCCGAGGGGCTCGTATACGGAGCCTCGCGGGCCGGACGCGAGCCGCGAAATGATGCGCTTTTTCCTCGACCGTCCCGGATCGGGGGTCAGTTCAGCGTGACGGCCGTATCGACGCGGCAGATCACCCCGTCCGGAGCGAAATCGATGTGGGCCTCGCCGTCGAGGTCCTGGGCGAGGCTACGCTCGATGAGCCGCGAGCCGAACCCCCGCCGGGAGGGCGCCTGGACCGGCGGACCGCCCTGCTCTTCCCACCGGAGTCTCAGCCAGTCGCGCGCGTCCCGCCGCTCCAGCGCCCACTGGACGACGATCCGGCCGGTATCGTTCGACAAAGCGCCGTATTTCACGGCGTTCGTGGCGAGCTCATGGAGCGCCATGGAGAGGGCGAGCGCCGCTCGCGGATTCAGGCGAACTTTCGGGCCGCTGATGTGAAGCCTGTCCTCCCGGGCGCTCCGGTAGGCCGTCGTGGATTCCGCAACGATCTCCTGCAGCTCCGCCCCGTCCCAATTCTCCCGCGTGAGAATGTTGTGGGCCTGAGACAAGGCGAGCAGCCGCATCTCGATGGCGGTCGATCCGCTCGAAAGGGTCTCCGCCTTTCGAAGGGTCAGGTTGACGATGGATTGGACCGTCGCAAGGGTGTTCTTCACCCGATGATTCAGTTCGTTGATCAGGATCTGCTGGCGCTCCTCCGCACGGGCGCGCTCGGCGCTGGCCCACATCCGGTCGGCCACATCCCGCACGAACCCGACGTCGGCCTGAGTCCAGTGCCGGACCTCCTGGGCATGCACGAACAGCACGGCTCCCAGACGGCCCTGCTCGATCAGCGGCAGGTTGATCAAGGACTTGATCCTCAGGGCTTCGAAAATGGGCAACGAGGCCCGGGTCTCGGGCGCCAGAGCGACATCGGGGGCGATCAGGGGCTGCCCGCTTGCCAGCGCGTCGACGAATGAACGTCCGAACCGGGCAAGTTCGTAGCGGCCCTCAATGCTTTGAGCGCCTGACGCGCACCATTCATGAACGACGGTGGCGATCCGTCCCGAGGCATCCAGCCTGACGATGCCGGCGCGGGACGCGGCAAGGCCCGATCCGACGACACCGACCGCCGCATCGAGGATTTCCGTGACGGTGTCGGCGTTTCTCAGACGGTCCATCAGG
The DNA here is from genome assembly GCF_016892705.1 of Microvirga pudoricolor. Lineage (GTDB taxonomy): Bacteria > Pseudomonadota > Alphaproteobacteria > Rhizobiales > Beijerinckiaceae > Microvirga > Microvirga pudoricolor. The sequence continues at coordinate 196,943 of NZ_JAFEMB010000005.1, read as the reverse complement.
TCGACGAGACGGGACTTGCGGTCTTCCGCGAGGCGCTGGTCCGAGACATCGATGGCCACTCCGGGGAACCGGACCGGCTTGCCGACGGCATTCTTGTAGATCCGCCCCTTCGCCAGCACCCACCGCACGGTTCCGTCGGGCTGTCGAATCCTGTATTCGCTCTGGAAGATGGGGTCCCCCGCCTTGGCTTCCTCGATCGCATCATGCAGCCGTCCGAGATCGTCCGGATGGATATGCGCGAAGTACTGGTTGGCCGGCGCTCCGATCGCCGCCATCTCCGGGTCCACCGAATAGATCCGGGCGAAGCGCGCGCTCGCATGGATCAGGTCAGACTCGAAGTCCCAGTCCCAGATGCCCACGACCTCGGCGGCGTCCAGGGCCACTTGAAGGCGCTCCTCGCTGACCCGCAGGGCCTGCTCCTTGGTTGCCAGATCCTCGCGGACCCTGTCGTTTTCCTTCCGGAGGCGAGCCTCCCCCAGGGCGCGGTGGATCGCGCGAGGCAGGCGGTCGAGCCGATGCTTCGTGACGTAGTCCGACGCGCCGTCCTTGATCGCCTCCGTGGCGATGTCTTCGCCCAGGGTGCCCGAGACGAAAATGAACGGCGTCTGCGGTGCGTGCTTCAGGGCGAACCGGAAGGCCTCGTCGCCATCGAAGCCCGGAACGACATAGTCGGCCAAGATGACGTCCTGCCCCCCGCCGAGCACGGCTTGCTGAAACGCCTCGCGGGACACGACCCGCCGGATCCGCGCGGTCAGGTCGCTTCGACTCAAGGCATCGGCGATCAGTTCGAAGTCGAGATCGCTATCCTCCAGCATGAGGATCGATATCGTTTCCTGGCCCGCCAAGGAGGAAGAGGGGTGATGGTCCGTCACGGCTTCAGCATGCCGCCCCCTGGGGGAGGCTCGTTCAAGAGCGCCCAGAAGACTCCCAGTTCGCGGATGGCCTTGAAGAAATCCTCGAAGCCGACCGGCTTGACCACGAAGGCGTTCACGCCGAGCTGGTAGCTGCGCACCAGATCGCTCTCCTCCCTGGAGGATGTCAGCATCACGATCGGAAGGGAGCGCAGGGCCGGGTCGCTCTTGACCTTCGCCAGTACCTCGAGGCCGTCGATCTTGGGCAGCTTCAGGTCCAGGAGGATCACGGCCGGATCGCGGTCCTGCCGGTTCTCGAAGGGCCCGCGCCGGTAGAGATAGTCCAGGGCCTCCGCTCCGTCACGGGCGACGACGACGGGGTTGGCGATCTGGCTTTGCTCGAGAGCCGTCATCGTCAGCTCGAGATCGTTCGGGCTGTCCTCGACGAGGAGGATGGGCTTCAGGTCAGCCATTGCGAGCCGCCTCCTGATTGGGAAGGGCCATATGGAAGGTCGCGCCCTGATCCAGGGCCCCCTCCGCCCACACACGGCCGGAATGGCGCTCGAGAATCCGGCGGACATTGGCCAGACCGATGCCGGTCCCCTCGAATTCCTCCGCCCTGTGAAGGCGCTGGAACACTCCGAAGAGCTTGTTGACGTATCGCATATCGAAGCCGGCCCCGTTGTCGCGGACGAAGATGACGCTCTCGGACTGATCGTCGGTGCGCCCGATCTCTATGACGGCCACGTCCCGACCGCGCGTGTATTTTACGGCGTTCGAGATCAGATTCTCCACCGCCAGCTTGAACATGACCGGATCAACCCGGACCGAACCCAAGCGTCCGATCCGCCAATCGATCTGTCGGTCGCCGATATCGGGTGCCATGCGGCGGATGACGTCCTCGACGATCATGTTGAGGTCCACCGCCCGCTTGTTGAGCGTCGCCCGTCCCATCTGCGAAAAGGATAGAAGATTGTCCACCAGCGTCCCGGCGGAGAAGGCCGCCTCGATGACGGTGTCGATGTAGCGCCTGCCTCGCTCCGAGAGTCGGCTTCCCTCCTGGTTTCGCAGCATTTCGGAATAACCGACGATATGGCGGAACGGAGCCCTCAGATCGTGGGAGACGGAATAGGAAAAGGCCTCCAACTCCTTGTTGCTGCGTTGCAATTCGACCGTGAGCGAGGCCAGCTCCTCGGCACGCTTGAGCACGATCCCCACGACCGCGTTGCGCAACTCCCTCACCGTCTCGATGATGTTCCGCGACCAGGGCAGGGACTGCCCGCGCACGGTCTCGCGCCAGATCTCGAAGGACTTGCGCGGGTGGAGCCGGATCGAGCCGTCCTGTGCGGACACGGCCTTGGTCGGATCGCCACCCCATTTGACGGTCTGGACGACCTCGGGCCGGAACCACATCACGTAGTCGGTGTGGACCTGTGAAATGGACATGGCCAGAAGTCCGGCGGCCGGGCTCGTCTCCGTGGCCGGGAGGCCCCGGTCGCGTGCCAAGGAATCCGTTGCGACCAGATCGGCCTTGTGCTCACGCCTCAACCAGTCCGCGAGGTCCCTCACCTCCGACACCGAGGGTGCTTCTCCGATCAGGCGGATGCTGTCCCCCACCACGATGGCGCCGCCGGACGCCTCCGCCACCTCCAGGAATTCCGCCGGATGCTCGAGGAGTCCGCTGACGAAACTGTCTTCCTCGGCCATGAAGCCCAGCAGCTTCGTCTGCACCGAACTGAGGTGCATGCGGTGCGTGGCACTGGCGGCCTGCTCCAGGGCGCCGACCTGGAGGGCAAAGATCTGGGCCAGAAAATCACAGGCGTTCCGAATCTGAGGCAGAACGCGGCGTGCCTCCCGGCTGTGACACGAGATAAGGCCCCAGAGCCGGTCGCCCTGGAGGATCGAGATCGACATGGACGACCTTGTGCCCATGTTGTGCATGTACTCGATGTGAACGGGCGAGACGCTGCGAAGCGCTGCGAAGCTGAGATCGAGCGGCTTGTCGGTGCCCGGTGTGAGCACCGGCAGGATCGGCACGGGCTCGTAGGCGGCATCGGGAATGATGCGGATGGGGCTGATGCGGTAGAGTTCGCGGGCCTGGGCCGGGATATCGGAGGCCGGGAAACGCAGGTCGAGATAGGAGGGCAGAACGTCGTTGCGGCTCTCGCCCAGCACCGTCCCGTTCCAGTTTTCATCGAAGCGATACACCATCACCCGGTCGAAGCCGGTCATGCGACGGATCTCGTCGGTCGCGAGGGCGCACAGGTGGTCGAGGCTCGCGGTCGATTGCAGCCGCCTGACGAAGGCGCGAAGGTCGGGGTCGGGCTCGCCGGCCGTCGCCACCCCCGCCCGCGCATCCTCCAGCTCGACGATCAGCAGGTCGCCGCAGCGGTGCGCCGAGGCCTCGAATCGGCCTCCCGTCCCGGTCAGTTCGATCATGATGGCGCGAGACGGCCCATCCTCCTGCCGTCCGCGAACCTCGTCGAGGAGAGGTTGGAGCTGTCTGGCCAGGGTCGGCACCGCCTCATCGAATCTTTGGCCGAGAACGGACTCGCCGTCGAGACCGAGCCTGCTCACGTTGAAGCTGACATGGACGATCGACGCGTCCTCGCCCGAGAGGGCAATCAAGACACCATGCGGCTGGATTTTGCCGGGAATGCGGATGGGTTCCTGGGCGCAGGTGTCCAGGTCCGCAAGGTTGGCCTTAGGCGAAGACAATCAACAGGCCTCAATCGATGAGATGCCAGATTTGTAGGGCATCGGGCCCGGAATTCAAAACCTGAAGCCCGAGGATGACGGGTTGGAGCCTGCGACACGCTGTTCCACGGAGCTTCCTGAAGGAAGCGCCACCGTTCGGGTCTGGATGACGTGGCGGAAGGGGTGGGATTCGAACCCACGGTGGGCTTGCACCCACGGCGGTTTTCAAGACCGCTGCCTTAAACCACTCGGCCACCCTTCCGCGATCGCCCCGAAGCGAACCCGTTACGCATTCAATATGGAGGGTCGGTCGTCAAGCCTTTTTGGCGCGGGCGGGCCGTGCCGACCCGGAACGGGATCGGTTTGATCAACAAAATCATGGATTTGCGGTGGTTGCTTGCGGGCTCGCATTTCCTTGGGTAATACATGGTAAATCAAAAGATAATCTGTATTGACGCTAAGAAACATCATTTGTTAAGCATAGGTCATTCGATAGGTCGGGCTTCGTAACCGACCTTTTTTTGTGTCTTTATTCTTAACTGGAGGCAAAATGGCGGGGGCTTCAACTGGTGGTAAGAGCTATGCTGATTTCTTCTCAGCTATTCGGGATCGGGAATCCACTCAAAATTATAGCCTTGTTAGTTCAAAGGGTTATCTCGGAGCCTATCAGTTCGCCGAGGTGACGCTGAAGGATCTCGGATACTACACGGACGGGACCAAGGAGCAGGATTGGGTCGGGCAGTTTACAGGCAAAAACGGCGTCACCAGCAAAACGCAGCTCCTGGGAACTCCGTCGCTACAGGACAAAGTCTTCGACGACATGCTCAAACTCTACTGGAAGTATGCCCAGCAGAGTAACTTCCATATGACGGACCATCTGGGCGACACCATCTCGGGCATCCTGATCACCCCGTCGGTCATCGTGGCCGGATCCCATCTCGCCGGCATCGGCAAGATGCGGGACTTCCTGGACGCGAAGGGTGCGGGTTATGCGACGGATTCCGGGCTGGTGAAGTATCTGTCCGGCCTGTCCGGTTACGACATTCCGTTCGTGTCCGGCTCCAGCCCTCAGGTGGCGACGCCTTCGAAGCCGCCCACCACCAAGCCTTCCTCGATCCCGTCGACGGTCACCAACTCCTCCGCCGTCACCGTCGCCAAAGTCCTCGCCGGCGACGCGGGCGCGAACATCCTGGTGGGAACGCCCGGCAACGACGTCATCAAGGGCCTTGGCGGACGCGACAAGCTCGTCGGCGGCGCCGGTGCCGATCAGTTGTTCGGCGGCGCGGGCAACGACGTCCTCAAGGGCGGCGCCGGGGCGGATACGCTGTGGGGCGGTCCCGGCCGGGACACGCTCTGGGGCGGGAAGGGCAAGGACACTTTCGCGTTCAAGTCAGCCTCCCATGCCAACGGCGACCGGATCATGGATTTCCGGCATGGCGACAAGATCGATCTGTCGGCCATCGATGCCCAGGCTGGCAAGGCCGGCAACCAGAGCTTCGCGTTCGACGGAGCCAAGAAGGTGAACAAGGCCGGGCACGTTTTCTATCACGAAGACCTCAAGGCCGGCGTCACGCATGTGCACGGCAACACCGGCGCGACCCAGTTCGAGATCGCCCTCAAGGGCGTGAAGCTCGGACTGACCAAGGCTGATTTCGTCCTGTAGAGGTGGGGCCGCTCGGGCGGCCCCCTCATCATTCCGTCTTGTTCTCATCCTCGTCCGGATCGCCCGTATATTGGCTCCGGGCGGGGATACGCGTCACCTGCGGCGGATCGCTGGCAGGAAACGTATCCTCCAATTCCGCATCGAGCTCGCGGTCCAGCTCGCGCTGGAGCTCCTCGTCGGTCTTCCTGGGTTCCTTCGCCATCCGGTCACCTCGGTCTCGATGGTCGTCTTGAGAAAGATCCGCGCTCTTCCTCTGCGGCACACCGTTAATCTTCCTTAGGAATGAATGTAATTGCCGAGTTTACAAGGATCCAGGCGGCAACTACCGTAAATTTCGGCCACTGGGTGGTGGGGACGAAAACTTCAGGTCGGGGGATAGACGATGCGCAAGATCTTACAATTTGCTGCCTTGGCGTTGCTGGGCGCATCCCTAGCCGGCTGCCTGTCCGGGTCGTCTCAAGGTACGCCCCCCAACTACGTCGAGGCTCAAATCGTCCAGAGCCCCCTTCCCCCCAGCGGCCGCGTCGGTACGGACGTGCTGCCGGGTCCCGTAGTCGGCCCGCAATAAACCGGTCGCGTCGAAAGGGAGGATTTCATGGCTCGCATTCTTACAGCGGCGGCACTCGTCGCCCTCTCCCTTGGCGTGACGGGTTGCGTCACCGCCGTGGAGAACAAGGAAAACATGCTCGCCGCCGCAGGCTTCAAGGTGAAGCTCGCGGACACGGCCGACAAGATCAATGGCCTGAAGGCGCTTCCACCCCACAAGTTCGTCACGAACAATCAGAACGGCCAGCCGGTCTATCTCTATGCAGATCCGACGATCTGCCGGTGCCTCTACTATGGGGATCAGACCGCTTATGCGGCCTATCAGCAGATGGCCTTCGACCAACGCCTTGCGGACCAGCGGCAGATGACGGCGGCGATGCTGCAGGATGCCTCCTGGAATTATTGGGGCGTATGGGGGCCCTGGTACTGATCGATGCGAAGCGCGGGCTGAGACCTCTTCAATAGAGCCTCACGCCCCGTCCTCCCGGAGGGCTTGGCCATAAAGTGGTCACACTAAGCCGCCATCAGCAACATCTGGGGAGGAACAAAGTGATGCCGGTATCTTTGCTTGCGGCTCCAAAGGAAAGCCGCCGACATGACCTGCGCGACGTCGTCGATCGTCAAGCTGTTTTGAGTTGGTTGGGCATCGTGCTCTATACGGGTATTTTCTGGCTCGGGGCCTTCTACTGGCTGTTTCAAGGCTCTCTCCTGCCGAACTAGGAGCTTGAAGCAAACGATTATCTAGATACGCCGGTTTTTAAGCTTCCGGTTGTGGGACAACACCTTCTCACGCGTTCTTGAAATCCCAAACCATCATATGACGGTGCTCGAATCGCGCTCGCGGCTACCCTCCCGAACGTCTCATCACGGCAAGCCACAGGGCGGGGGAACATGGCGCGGGATCGAATGACACCCGTTTGGCGCGAAACGGCCGAACGTCCTCGGAGCCGCGCCGCTCAGTGGATCGTCATGCTGGGAGCCCTCCTGCTCTGCACATGGGCCGTCTACCACGCCTTCCCTGCGGGCGAGTCCCGCGCCGCACTGACGGACGACGTGTCCAAATCCACTCCAGGGTCCGCCCAGCACGGCTCACGGGATCTGGGCTGAGCGGATGTGAGGCAGCGCACAGCGCAGGTCACCCGGCCGCGCCAGTCTCCGACTCACGCGATCGAGCGAAGGGGATGACCATGGACAAGTGCTGCGGGCCGCTGTTTCCAGCCAAAATCCTGCTTCCAAGGGTCCTGAAGGCCTCGAAGCACGCGGCCGACACAATTGCCTTCGCCAGCTTGGGCCTCGCCATCGTCATTCTCGTCCTTTCCGCCGGATGATGAACCCGGCCCCACCCCGCCCGACCGGACGCCCATGAGAATTCTGGCGCTTGTCGCGGCCTTCCTGCTCGGCGGCGCCGTGGGATTCGCGGTTGGCCTCGGCGGCGGCCTCCTGCTCAACGACTATCTGGACGTAAGCTGCTTCGAGGGCGCCTGCGGTTACGCAGCCGTTGCCGCCGGGCTGGCGGGCGCATTTCTGGGTGCGGTCCTCGGCCCGATCATGGCTGTCCGGGCGCTTCAGGCCCGGCCGCGCACTCGACCAAAGTAGGGTTCTGCCTCCACCGGGCGCGCGGCAAGGTGTCGGCGTTCCGGTATCCTTTCCATCGCGCGTATGATCGACAAGCTGCAATTCCTCATCGCCGTCGCCCGTGAGGGCAATTTCAGCCGCGCTGCCGAGGCTTGCAATGTGACGCAGCCGACGCTGTCCGCAGGGATCAAGCAGTTGGAAATTTCCCTTGGCGTGCTGCTCATCAATCGGACCTCGCGGTATCGCGGACTGACGCCCGAGGGCGAGCGGGTGTTGGAATGGGCCAAAAGGCTGGTGGCCGACGCCCGAGCGATGCGACAGGACGTGTTGTCGCTCAAGCACGGGCTGGTCGGTCATCTGCACATCGGCGCGATCCCGACGGCGCTCGCCATGGTGTCGAGCCTGACGACGCCCTACCGGGCCAAGCACCCTGACGTGCGCTTCACCATTCTGTCCCGCACGTCCGCCGAGGTGCTGGCGATGCTGGACAACCTGGAGATCGACGCGGGGCTGACCTATCTCGACAACGAGCCGCTCGGCCGCGTGCGAACCGTACCGCTCTATCCCGAGCATTATCGCCTGCTGACGTCCAGAACCGGCGCCCTCGGGGATCGCGAGAGCGTCACCTGGGCCGAGGTAGGCCGCATTCCGCTATGTCTCCTGACGCCGGACATGCAAAACCGCCGCATCATCAATAATCTTCTCAAGCGATCGGGGAACGATCCCGCGCCGACCCTCGAGTCCAACTCCATGATCGTCCTGTTCTCGCACGTGCGAACAGGCGAGTGGGCGACGATCATGCCCGAGAAGCTCGCGGACACGCTGGGCCTGTCGGAGCGCCTGCGGTCAATCCCCATCACGGAGCCGGATGCGGTGCATCGGATCGGCCTCGTGGTGCCGCAGCGCGATCCGATGACGCCGATCACGGCGGCCCTCGTGAGCGAGGCCCGCCGTCTCGCGGCCGGTCTCGCCAGCTGATCGATAGAGGTTTTCTATCGCGACATGTGACAAGACGCTTGTGTCTCGCGCCTGTCTTCGACACGCTGGCCGAAACGAGAACGGTTCCAGGGAAGAAGATGTCCAAGCCGGCCCAATGGGATAGCGTGCGAGCGTCCGAGATCGTCATGCGGGAGCGCCACTGGGATGGGCCGGCCTTGCCGATCCTGCACGCCTTGCAGGAGGAGTTCGGATACATCCACGAGGAAGCCCTTCCCCTGGTCGCGTCGGCGCTCAACCTGTCGCGCGCCGAAGTGCATGGAATCTTGACCTTTTACCACGATTTCAAGTGGCAGCCCGGCGGCGCCCACACGCTGAAGATCTGCCGGGCGGAGGCTTGCCAGTCCATGGGCGGCGCCGAGCTCGCGGACGCCCTTCTGAAACGACAAAGCGTGATGTGGGGCGAGACCACGGCCGATGGGCGGTTGACGATCGAGGCTGTCTATTGCCTTGGCCTGTGCGCCTGCGCCCCGGCGGCCCTCTACGACGGGGAGCCCGTGGGTCGACTGTGCGCGGACACCCTGGATGAACTCGTAACGGAGGCGCGTGGACGATGACGCGCGTTTTCATCTCGCAGGACGCGGCCTCGCTGTCGCTTGGGTCGAAGCGGATCCTGGCGCGGCTGGAGAATGCCGCAGCGGAGGCCGGCCTTGCGCTCGAGATCGTACGCACCGGCTCACGGGGCCTGTTCTGGCTCGAGCCTCTGATCGAAGTCGAAACGGCCGAAGGGCGCATCGCTTATGGCCCCCTGAAGACCTCGGACATCGACAGCCTGTTGGCGGCCGGGTTCCTGGCGGGCGGGGAGCACCCCTCACGCATCGGACGTTTGGAGGACGTGGCCTACCTGACCCGTCAGGCCCGGCTCATCTTCGCTCGCTGCGGGGTGACGGATCCGAAGTCCGTGGCGGATTACGAGGCGCATGGCGGCCTCAGGGGCTTGCGCCGGGCACTCGCCCTCGAACCGGTTGAAATCGTGGATGAGATCAAGCTGTCCGGCCTACGGGGGCGTGGGGGCGCGGGCTTTCCGACGGGGATCAAGTGGAACACCGTCCTTAACGCGGAGGCGGACCGCAAATACGTGGTCTGCAACGCCGACGAGGGCGACAGCGGCTCGTTCGCCGACCGGATGCTCATGGAGGGTGACCCCTTCACCCTCATCGAAGGGATGGCCATCGCGGGGCTCGCGGTGGGTGCCACCAAGGGCTACCTCTACATCCGGTCCGAATACCCCCACGCCTACCGCGCCATGAACGCCGCCATCGAGGCAGCCACCCAGGCGGGCATTCTGGGCTCCTCGATTCTCGGATCCGGCCGAGCCTTCACCCTGGAGACCCGCCTCGGCGCGGGCGCCTATATCTGCGGCGAGGAGACATCGCTTCTGGAGAGCCTCGAGGGCAAGCGCGGCACGGTTCGGGCCAAGCCTCCCCTGCCCGCTCTCAAAGGTCTCTTCGGCAAGCCCACGATCGTCAACAACGTGCTGTCCTTCGCCAGCGTCCCTTGGATTCTGGAACATGGGCACGAGGCCTATGCACGATACGGCATGGGCCGGTCGATGGGCACATTGCCGGTTCAATTGGCCGGAAACGTCAAGCGCGGTGGCCTGCTCGAGCTGGCCTTCGGCGTTACCCTGCGGGAGGTGATCGAGGGTTTCGGCGGCGGGACCCATTCGGGGCGGCCGATCCGCGCCGTGCAGGTGGGCGGGCCGCTCGGTGCTTATTTCCCGGAGCATATGCTCGACATCCCCATGGACTACGAGGCTTTTGCGGCCGCCAAGGGAATGCTCGGCCATGGCGGCGTGGTGGTCTTCGACGACACGGTGGATCTGGCCGTGCAGGCCCGCTTCGCTTTCGAATTCTGCGCCGCGGAAAGCTGTGGCAAGTGCACGCCCTGCCGGGTCGGCGCGGTGCGCGGTGTCGAGGTGATCGACCGAATCGTGGCGGGGATCGAGCGGGAGAAGAACGTCGCCCTTCTCGACGATCTCTGTCAGCTCATGACCGACGCGTCCCTTTGCGCCATGGGCGGTCTCACGCCGGTCCCCGTGACGAGCGCCCTGACCCATTTCCCCGAAGATTTCGACAAGGCGCCGCACCTGCCAGCGGCCGCGGAGTAAGGAGAGCGCCATGGCTCTAATTCAGGAAGTCGATTACGGCACGCCGCTTCGTAAGGCGGAGAAGAGCGTGACCGTGACCATCGACGGCGAACCCGTGTCGGTCCCGGCGGGCACCTCCGTCATGGCGGCCTCCATGATGATGGGCACCAAGATCCCGAAGCTGTGCGCCACCGACTCGCTCGAGCCCTTCGGGTCCTGCCGGCTCTGCCTCGTGGAGATCGAGGGTCGGCGCGGGACCCCCGCCTCCTGCACCACGCCCGTCGAGGACGGCATGGTGGTCTCCACCCAGACCCCGCGCTTGGCCGAGCTGCGGCGGGGCGTGATGGAGCTCTATATCTCCGATCATCCGCTCGATTGCCTCACCTGTTCGGCCAATGGCGATTGCGAGCTGCAAGACATGGCGGGGGCGGTCGGCCTGCGGGAGGTGCGCTACGGCTACGAGGGCGAGAACCACCTGAAGGCGCCGAAAGACGAGTCGAATCCTTATTTCACTTTCGAGGATTCGAAATGCATCGTCTGCTCGCGCTGTGTGAGGGCCTGCGAGGAGGTGCAGGGGACCTTCGCGCTCACCATCCAGGGTCGCGGCTTCGATTCCCGGGTTTCTCCGGGCGGGATGGATTTCTTCGGGTCCGAATGCGTCTCCTGCGGAGCCTGCGTCCAGGCCTGCCCCACCGCGACGCTCAACGAAAAGAGCGTCATCGAACTCGGGACGCCCGAGCATTCCGTCGTGACGACCTGCGCCTATTGCGGCGTGGGCTGCTCGTTCAAGGCCGAGATGAAAGGCAGCACCGTGGTGCGAATGGTGCCCTACAAGGACGGCAAGGCCAATGAAGGCCATTCCTGCGTCAAGGGCCGCTTCGCCTGGGGTTATGCCACCCACAGGGATCGCATCAAGAAGCCGATGGTCCGCGAGAAGATCACGGACCCGTGGCGGGAGGTCTCCTGGGAGGAGGCGTTGACCCGCGCGGCGTCGGAATTCAAGCGCCTCCAAGCCAAGTATGGGAGGGATGCCGTCGGCGGCATCACGTCGTCCCGCTGCACGAACGAGGAGACGTTCCTGGTTCAGAAATTGATCCGCGCAGGCTTTGGGAACAATAACGTCGATACCTGCGCCCGTGTGTGCCACTCGCCGACGGGCTACGGTCTCAAGACGACGCTCGGCACCTCGGCGGGCACGCAGGATTTCGCGTCCGTCGCCGACGCGGACGTGATCGTGGTGATCGGCGCCAACCCCACCGACGGACACCCGGTCTTCGCCTCACGGATGAAGAAGCGCCTGCGCGAGGGCGCCCGGCTCATCGTCATCGATCCCCGCCGGATCGATCTCGTGAAATCACCGCATGTCGAGGCCGATTTCCACCTGCCGCTGCGGCCCGGCACCAACGTGGCGATGATCAATGCCCTCTCCCATGTGATCGTGACCGAGGGACTGGTCGACGAAGCCTATGTGCGCGAGCGCTGCGACCTCGACGACTTCGAGTCCTGGGCCCGGTTCATTGCCGACGAGCGCCACTCGCCGGAGGCCTTGGAATCCCTGACCGGCGTTTCGGCCGCGGATGTGCGAGGCGCCGCCCGCCTCTTCGCCACGGGAGGCAACGGGGCGATCTATTACGGCCTCGGCGTCACCGAGCACAGCCAGGGATCCACCATGGTCATGGGAATGGCGAACCTCGCCATGGCGACCGGCAATATCGGGCATTCCGGCGTCGGCGTGAATCCGTTGCGCGGGCAGAATAACGTCCAGGGCTCCTGCGATATGGGCTCATTCCCCCATGAATTTTCCGGCTATCGGCATGTTTCCGACGATGCCACGCGGCAGATGTTCGAGGCCTTCTGGGGCGTGCCCCTCAACGACGAGCCGGGCCTGCGCATCCCCAACATGCTGGACGAAGCGGTGGCGGGCACCTTCAAGGGCCTTTACATCCAGGGAGAAGACATTGCCCAGTCGGACCCCGACACCCAGCACGTAACCGCGGGCCTGATGGCGATGGAGTGCGTCGTCATCCAGGACATCTTCCTGAACGAGACCGCCAAATATGCCCATGTCTTCCTGCCGGGCTCCTCCTTCCTGGAAAAGGACGGCACCTTCACCAACGCCGAGCGGCGCATCAACCGAGTGCGCAAGGTCATGGCACCGCTGGGCGGCCTTGCGGACTGGGAGGTCACCATCGCGCTCGCGGGCAAGCTCGGGTTCCCCATGAACTACAAGCATCCCGGCGAAATCATGGATGAGATCGCGAAGCTCACTCCCACCTTCGCAGGCGTCTCCTACGAGAAGCTGGATATGTTGGGATCGATCCAGTGGCCGTGCAACGACGATGCGCCGCGCGGGACGCCCATGATGCACGTCGACCGCTTCGTGCGCGGCAAGGGCAAGTTCATGATCACCGAATTCGTGCCCACCGAGGAGCGGACGGGGCCGCGCTTCCCGCTGATCCTGACGACGGGACGGATCCTGACCCAGTACAATGTGGGCGCCCAGACGCGGCGAACCGCCAATAGCCTCTGGCATGAGCAGGACGTCCTGGAGATCCATCCCTTCGACGCGGAGAGCCGTGGCATCGTGGACGGTGATCTCGTTGCACTGGAAAGCCGCTCCGGCGACATCTCGCTCCGGGCCGAGATCAGCGAGCGTATGCAGCCCGGCATCGTCTATACGACGTTTCACCATGCCAAGACCGGCGCCAACGTGATCACCACGGACTATTCGGACTGGGCCACGAATTGTCCCGAGTACAAGGTGACGGCGGTGCAGGTTCGCCGGACCAACCGGCCGTCCGACTGGCAGGCGAGGTTCTACGAGGAGGACGTGGCCCTGAAGCGGATCGAGACGCGGTTCGATGCGGCGGAGTAAGGTCGATACGCTCCTGCCCGCCGCGACGCGGGCCGCCGCCACGGTCATCGGCTTTGGTGGGCGTGACGCCGATTCCGCCGAACGCGCGCTGCCGGCGGAGGTCCCGGTCAACTTCGTCTATGGCGGCATTCCTTTTGCGGTCATGATGGCCACGCCAGCCGATATCGAGGATTTCGCCTATGGGTTCAGCCTCACGGAAGGGATCGTCAGGCAAGCGAGCGAAGTGCGGGGGATCCGGCTGGAGCCTGCGGATCGCGGGCTCGTCTGTTCCATCGATCTGAGCGCCGAGCGCCTGCGGGACCATTTGGCCCGCAAGAGGGCTCTGTCTGGGCGAACGGGCTGCGGCCTATGCGGGGTCGAGGATCTCGCCTCCCTGCCCGGCGCGGCCGCGCCCCAGGGCCGAGCCCCCAGCATCGCCGTCGATGCGATCCGAAAGGCTCTGGAAGCCCTGGAGCGGCATCAGCCTCTCAACGATGTCACCCGCGCCGTCCATGCGGCTGCTTGGTCATCTCTCGACGGTGTCCTGCTCTTCGTGAGGGAGGACGTAGGCCGTCACAATGCCTTGGACAAGCTGATCGGCGCCCTCCTCCGTGCGGGTGTGGATCCCGCTTCCGGCTTCGTCGTGGTGACAAGCCGCTGTTCCTTCGAGTTGGTCGAGAAGGTGGCCGCCTTCGGGGCTCGCACCCTCGTGGCGATTTCCGCACCGACATCTCTCGCCCTCGATCGAGCCCGCGCGCTCGACATCACCCTGGCCGCCATCGCCCGGCGCGATTCGATGACGGTGTTCCATGGGGTTGAGCGCATCCTGACCGAGAGCGTCTCCGCATGAACCCCGACAAGCTGATCCGGATGGCCAACCAGATCGCGGCTTTCTTTCGCTCATACCCTGAGGATCAGGCCATGGCAGGAATACGGGATCATATGGTTGCGTTCTGGACGCCGGGAATGCGGCGCCAGATCCTGGCCCACGCAAATCTGGAAGGCCCGGGGCTCGATCCGCTCGTGGCCAAGGCCCTGCGGACGTTCCAGGTGGCGGAGAGCCCAATCGAGAAGGGTATTTGCCGGGCCTGACGAGCTTGGGCCGATGGGGAGCGATGCCGGCTGAACGCCGGCAGGGTCGCGCCGGACGACGAGGTCTTCGAGGGGCGCGGTAAACCAGGCCGCGCCCAGTCGATGTCAGGAGTGGTGCGCCAAGGCCTTTTCGGCTTCCATCAGGACGTCGAGGGCTCGCCAAGGCTTCGGGATGAAGCGGACATTGCGCAGTCCCTTGTCGAGGTCGTCGTCAAGAGGCGCACCGGAGGTCAACACCACTCGCACCCACGGCCATTTCAGGCGGACCGTGCGGGCGAGGTCCACCCCATCGAGCCGTGAAGACGTTCGCACATCCGCGAAGAGGAACGCCACGTCGCCCGCGTTGCCCGAGAGGTAGTTCATGGCCTCCTGGGTGTTCTCCGTCTCGACCACCTCCAGGTCGGTCTCCTCCAGCAGAGCAGCGGCAAGATCACGCACTTCGTCCTCGTCTTCCACGATCAACGCGACTCTCGGCTGTTTGACGGCTTGTCCCATTTTGCCAGTCTCCTCTCTGGTTCTTCGCTGCATGGATCTTGGTCTGCCGAAGCGCAGAGCCGTTCAGGCGAAAGGCACGTCGTCGGGGGTGCAATTCGGGCTCGAGGCGTATGACAGGCAGGGAGAGGGCGCCAGAATCCCTTGACGCGGCCTTGGGTGGCCGTTGCAGGCGAGTGACATGGAGGCGTCCCCTCAGGCAGGCGGACGCGAGGCCCGTCGCATGAATCTAGGACGCAAACAAAGCCAAGGCGAAAATGTTTCACCTTGGCCGTTTGAAAAACCTACAACTTTGGATTTAGATCACTCGCGGCTAGTTCGCGAAAGAATGGCATACAGGGATAGCCCAGCCAGGAGGCCGATCCCGAGCGCGACGGCCGGATGAGCGCGAACACCCTCGTAAGCCCCCGTCGCGTATTCGCGGGGGGTGGAGGCACCGATGACACGTCGCGCCTTCCAGAGGTTCTCGCGCCGTGCATGGACGGACAGCTCGAAGCCATCGTCCTCCAGCTCATGGATATCGATGCTGTTGCGGGCAAATCCGCTGTCCACCAATCGCCGGGCTGCCTGATTGGCGGCCTTGCGCGTGGAATAGATTGCCCTAGCGACATTGGCACTCGACATGGATCATCCTCTCTCAATGGCGCAGGGCAAATTCCAAACGGGCGGCTAAGGTTCCCAGGCATCTCGGCGCGCTTGGGCGCCCATCGCCGCACCGCCCCCCGGTGGGCTTAACTTTCCCATGGAAAGCAGCTACATAGCCCGGCAGAACGAAACCCCGCCGCCGCTCGCGCTCCTGGCGCTGAAGCCGGCAGGACCAGTCCTTGATATCGGTGTCATGGCCGGCCGAGCCGGGCTCTCTGCCCTGCCGCCCTGACGATGGTGCGTGGAGGCCTCGGTCACCCCGCACGGAATTCCATTTGAGAAAGCGACCCCGCGGATGAATGCGCCCGCACCCAAAGTCTCGTTCGTGTCTCTCGGCTGCCCGAAGGCCCTGGTGGATTCCGAGCGGATCATCACCCAGCTTCGCGCGCAAGGGTATGAGCTGACCAAGCGCCATGACGGGGCGGATCTGGTCATCGTCAATACCTGCGGGTTCCTCGACAGCGCCAAGGCCGAATCCCTCGATGCCATCGGGCAGGCCATGGCCGAGAACGGCAAGGTGATCGTGACGGGCTGCATGGGCGCGGAGCCGGGCCCGATCCTCGATAAGTTTCCGAACGTGCTCGCCATCACGGGGCCGCAGCAATACGAGTCCGTGGTCAGCGCGGTCCATCAGGCGGCGCCTCCGGCCCACGATCCCTTCGTGGATCTCGTGCCGCCCCAGGGCGTGAAGCTGACGCCCCGGCACTATGCCTACCTGAAGATTTCCGAGGGCTGCAGCAATCGCTGCACCTTCTGCATCATCCCCAAGCTGCGCGGCGACCTCGTGAGCCGCCCCGTCGGCGATGTGCTGCGCGAGGCCGAGAAGCTCGCCAAGGCGGGCGTCAAGGAACTGCTCGTCATCTCCCAGGATACGAGCGCCTACGGCCTCGACATCAAGTACCAGCCGAGCCTTTGGAAGGATCGCGAGGTACGCACCCGCTTCTTCGACTTGGCGCGGGAGCTGGGCGAGCTCGGCATGTGGGTGCGCATGCACTACGTCTATCCGTACCCGCACGTGGACGAGGTGATTCCGTTGATGGCCGAGGGGAAGATCCTTCCCTATCTCGACATCCCGTTCCAGCACGCCTCGCCTACCGTTCTCAAGGCCATGCGCCGCCCAGCGCACCAGGAGCGTACCCTCGACAAGATTCGCAAGTGGCGCGAGATCTGTCCGGACCTCGCCATCCGGTCGACTTTCATCGTCGGCTTCCCCGGTGAGACCGAGGCGGACGTGGACTTCCTGATGGAGTGGCTGAAGGAAGCCAAGCTCGACCGGGTCGGCTGCTTCCGTTACGAGCCTGTGGCGGGTGCTCCCGCCAACGAGATCGGCACCCCCGTTCCGCCCGAGGCCAAGGACGAGCGCTGGCATCGCTTCATGAAGACCCAGCGCGAGGTAAGCGCAAGGCTCCTCAAGAACAAGGTCGGCAAGCGCATCCCCGTCATCATCGACGAGCCGGGCTCCACCGTCGCCAAGGGGCGCAGCAAATACGACGCGCCGGAGATCGACGGCTCCGTCTACGTCGCCTCCCGGCGTCCCTTGCGGGCGGGCGACATCGTCACCGTGAAGATCGAACGCTCGGACGAGTACGATCTGCACGGCGTGGCTGTATGATTCCCTCGCCGTCCTTCCTCGGCCTTCCCGATCACCTCGCCGAGGGGCATGCGCCTCGTATCGTGCTCTTCGGCGCAGGTCATGGCAGCACTTATCCCGGCCAGGATAGCAGCGGCCAAGCCCTGGCTGCCCATGCCATCCGGGCAGCGAGCCAGGAAGATGCCCCGTTGATCGAGCACTGGGATTTCGATCTCGGCGGCCCGCTGTTCGACGGCAAGCCGGTCTGCTGCATCGACGCCGGCGATGTCCCGACCAGGATGCAGGACAATGCCGGAAACCGCGCCCGGATCGAGGCGAAGACCCGCGAGATCCTGGCATTGGGAGCCGTACCGATCCTGCTCGGCGGCGACGATTCCGTACCCATTCCCTTTTTTGCCGGTTTTGCGGACCATGGCCCGGTCTGGATCCTGCAGATCGACGCCCATATCGACTGGCGCGACGAACTCCATGGCGAACGCGACGGCTATTCGAGCCCCATGCGCCGGGCGAGCGAGATGCCGCATGTCACTGGCATGGTGCAGGTCGGCCTTCGCAGCGTCGGGAGTGCACGAGCGGCCGAAATCGAAGCGGCGATGCGTTACGGCAGCCGCTTTGTGACCGCCCGCAAGATCCACGCTCAGGGCGTCGAGGCGGCTCTCCGGCATATTCCTGAAGGAGCGCGGGTCGTCGTGACGCTAGACTGCGACGGCCTCGATCCCAGCGTAATGCCAGGAGTCGCGTCAAGAACGCCGGGCGGTCTCACCTATACGCAGGTAATCGACCTGATCGCAGGGCTCGGCAAACGGGCCAGAATCGCAGGCTTCGACCTCGTCGAACTCTACCCTCCCAACGACATCAGCGGTCTATCCGCCCTGACCGCCGCTCGCCTTGTCGCCAACGCGATTGGTAGCATCGTTCGTCAAGCTTGATCTCCATATCGAAGGTTTGGCCGAAGCCGAACTTGCCCCGCGCCCCGGCGGAGTGCAGACGCGCCGGGCTGTCTCTGTGGAGGGTGATGATATCCATGCCCTTTGGAGACCGTTGATATCGTTCACTCCCTGAGTTTACACCCAAGGCTGAAAGTCCTCGGGGTAAAGAATTGCCGGATGGCGATTTGAGCCAACGGCGATGTTGATTGTCGCGATATGCAACTGACCTATAGGGCCTATGCCGTCCTCATCGTAGTAAAGCCTGCCATTGCTAGGATCATAGATGACGTGATCCGATGCGTCTTTTGGCTTCGAACCGATTTCCAAACAGCCATACCAAAGACCATTTCGATCAAAGGTAAGCCCTTTGAAAACAGTCTGATCTAAAGCGATATCATCCTCGGATGAGAGGAAATCCAAGATGATGGAGGGTTCCGCTTTGATGGAATACGGGTTGAAGTCGAAGACGTAGAGATCGTTTCCTGGCCCGCCGCTTAGTTCGTTTCTGCCTAGGCCGCCGGAAAGTGTATCCGCGCCTTCCCCACCGCTGATATAGTCGTGATCTGCACCACCGCGTAGAATGTCATCTCCTCCGAAACCTTCCAGCGTGTCGTTGCCACCGTCGCCAGAGAATGAATTCTTCTCACGCCCACCGGCTATCCGATCATTCCCCTGCCCGCCGGAAACTTCGATAGTATAGTTGATTTTATTGAGTGAATTATTCTGCCAGTACCTGTCGTCGCCGCCATTCAGGTCGACACGCCCGTAAATATGACCATGATTGAGGATCTCATCTCCCCAGGATCCAAGCTGGATATGACCTTCGATAGCGCCGGTATTCTCGATGCTGATGCCGGATTGATCGATTTCGACGGGCCTTGCATAGGCTGCCTGATGAACGGCATATCCGTTCACCATGCCTTTGATCGAACCGTTATTGTAGATGCGAATATTTCCTGCCGCAGAAGCGATCTCGATCACACCCGTCGTGTCGTTTTCCTGAGCCAACATGAGTGAATCGTTAGTGAGAACGTGCTTGCCCGTTTCAAAATAGACCGCGCTTTTCTTTCCGTTGATGTATCCGCTCGAATAGATCCCGCCTGTATAGGAGTCGTAATTGTGAATGTTGTTGTTTTCACCCGCCACTCGCACGGCAATGGGCGTCGCCTCGAATGGGGCATAAATATTGACCAAACCATAATTGAGTACGGTGTTGTTATAGCCCTCGAGATTGATGGACACCCTCTGTTTGGCGGAGATCCCTTCGGCCCGGAGGAAGCTGTGAGCGCCTTCCAAGCTCACGCCTGTTCCATCTGCGGTCAGTTGCTTCACTGAAATGTCGTTGTATTCGCCATGCGCGCGAATGCCGAATTGCCCGGCGTAGATGCCTCCATTGTCCATTGAGACACGATTGTGGCCGGCCAGGGTCATGAAGCTGCTCTGATCCGCCCCGTTAATATATTTATAAAGCGCCCGCGGATGCGTTTCCGTAAATGTATCCCCGAGCGCCAGAGCGTAGGTCGTCTTGTTTTCCCTTTCGAAGACTTCCGAATTCCACTCGTAATGACGAACCATTTGGCCCCCCTAGGCGCGACAATACGAGATCATGAAATCGAAACGTTATACTGTAAATAGATAAAATGATTGGGCGCTCGCTCAGATTGCATGCCCCCGACGTGCACCGCTTGGCGAACGCTTCTCACTGATGCTCAAAACAAAAAAGGCAGCCGGATCGACCAGCTGCCCTCATGTCTTGCGCGCCAATATCGCTTATTGCGGCAGCTTGTCGTCGATGCCCTTCACGTAGAAGTTCATGCCGAGAACCTGCTCGTCGGAGAGAGCGCCGTCGCCCTTGCACTCCACCTGGCTGCCGTCCTGCTTCACGATCGGGCACTTGAACGGGTTGAGCGCGCCGGACTTGATGGCGGCTTCCGTATCCTGAGCAAGCTTCTTCACGTCGTCGGGCATGTTCTTATAAGGCGACATGACGACCATGTGGGCGTCGATGCCACCCCATGTGTCTTCCGACTTCCAGGTGTTCTCCAAAGCCGCCTTGGTGCGGGCGACATAATAATCCGACCAGTTGTCGATGATGGCGGTCAGCTGGCCCTTGGGGGCGAAACGCTCCATGTCCGAGGCTTGGCCGAAGCCGAACTTGCCGCGCGCCTCGGCGGCCTGGAGCGGGGCCGGGCTGTCGGTGTGCTGGGCGATGATGTCGACGCCCTGGTCGAGCAGCGCCTTGCCGGCATCGGCTTCCTTCGCCGGGTCGTACCAGGAATTCGCCCAGACGACCTTGATCTTGATGTTCGGGTTCACCGACTGGGCGCCGAGGAAGTACGAGTTGATGCCCGCCACCACCTCTGGGATCGGGAAGGCGCCCACATAGCCGATGGTGCCGGTCTTCGACATCTTGCCGGCGATCTGGCCGATGATGTAGCGGCCCTCGTGGAACTTGGCCGCGTAGGTGGACACATTCGGCGCGCGCTTGAAGCCGGTGGCGTGCTCGAACTTCACGTTCGGGTACTTCTTGGCCACCTTGAGGGTGGGCTCCATGAAGCCGAAAGAGGTGGTGAAGATCAGCTTATGGCCGGTGCGGGCCAGCTGCTCGATGGCACGCTCGGAATCGGCCTCCGGCACGCTCTCCACGTAGGTGGTTTCAACCTTGTCGCCAAAGGCCTTCACGATGGCCTGGCGGCCCACATCGTGCTGGTAGGACCAGCCGTGATCGCCGACCGGGCCCACATAGATGAAGCCGATCTTCAGCTTCTCCTGGGCGCTGGCGCTTCCGGCGGTGAGAGCAAGGGCCGCGGCTCCTGCCAAAACGCCCATCATGACCCGTAACTTCATGCTTCGTTCCCCTGGAAAGAGTTTCGTATTCCATACAAGACGCCACGACTCCTGCAAGGGAGACTTAGTGATCACTTTTTCGGCAATTGCCTACCGGTCAGGCACGAACGGCACTCCGAGAGAGCCCGGCGCGCCGATGGCCCGCCCGTGACGAATGGACAGGGCCAGCAAAGCCAGGATCGTCGCCAGATACGGGATCGCCGAGAGGGCCTGCGAGGGCAGGCCGAACTGGGCCGCCTGCGCATGGAGCTGGAGGACGGAGGCTGTGCCAAAGATGTAGGCCCCAACCAGCACCCAGCCCGGACGCCACGCCGCGAAGACGACCAGCGCCAGGGCAATCCAGCCGCGCCCGGATGTCATCCCGGGGGACCAGAAGCGGGTATAGACCAGCGCCAGATAGGTGCCCGCGAGACCCGCGCAGGCCCCGCCGAACAGGATGGCCAGGACACGGATCTTCAGGACCGGGAGCCCAAGAGCATGCGCGGAGGTGTGGCTTTCGCCTACCGAGCGAAGCTTCAGGCCCGCCCGTGTCCTGCCAAGAAAATAGGCAACGCCGACGGTGAGGATGATCGAGCCGTAGACGAAAATGTCCTGGGCAAAAAGCAGACGCCCGATCACCGGAATGTCGCTGAGAACCGGGATCACGATGTGACCGATGGGTTCGCGCCGCGCACCTACGAAAGGCGCACCGATGAGACCGGACAAGCCGAGGCCCAGGATGGTCAACGCCAGCCCGGAGCCGACTTGGTTGGCCGCGAATCCCAAGACGGCAATCGCAAACAGCCCCGACATCAGGGTTCCGGCCAGCATGCCGGCCAAAACACCGGCAAGGGTTGAGTCGAAGGTCACGGCCGCCGCGAAACTGCAGGCCGCGCCCATGATCATCATGCCCTCGACACCGAGGTTGAGGACACCTGAGCGCTCCGTCACCAGCTCGCCGATGGCCGCGATGAGGAACGGCGTGGACGCCGTCACGATGGTGAGGAGGATGGCCTCGAACATGGTCATGAATGCGCTCCCCTTCTGACGAGACGGATGCGGTAGCTCACCATGGCGTCCGCGATGAGAACGCACAGCAGCAGGATGCCCTGGAAAGCTTGCGTGAGGTCGAGGGGCAGCTTCAGCAGGATCTGGGCGCTCTCGCCGCCGATGAAGGTGAGCGCCAAGACAAGGGACGCCACGAGGATGCCGAAGGCGTTGAGGCGGCCCAGGAACGCCACGGTGATGGCGGTGAAGCCGTAGCCCGGCGAGATCGAGGGCTGAATCTGGCCGATCTGGCCCGACACCTCGACGATGCCCGCCAGGCCCGCGAGGCCTCCGGAGATCGCGAAAACCATGAGCGTCGTGGTCTTGGAGTCGAACCCGGCGAAGCGGGCGGCCCGGGGCGCATCGCCCGCGAGCCTCAGTCGGTAGCCGAACAGCGAGCGCCCGACGATGATCGCCGTGGCGATCACGGCCAGCAGCGCGAAGACCGAACCCCAATGCACGCCTCCTTCGAAGATCGTCGGCAGGGTGGCGGACGGATCGAAGGTGACCGATTGCGGAAAGTTGAAGCCTTTCGGGTCTCGCCAGGGTCCCCGCGCCAGATAATCGAGGGTCAGCTGCGCGATATAGACCAGCATCAGGCTGGTCAGGATCTCGTTGACGCCGAAGCGCGTCTTCAAAAAGGCCGGGATCAGGCCATAGAGCGCGCCGCCGACGACACCGAGGATCAGCATGAGCGGCAGAACCCACATCCCGGCATCCGTTCCGTGGGTCTTGAGCGCCAGCCAGCTTCCGAGCACGGCGCCCATCACGTATTGACCCTCCGCCCCGATGTTCCAGAGATTGGCCCGGAAGCAATAGGACAGGCCGATGGCGATGAGCGCGAGAGGCGTGGCCTTCTCGACGATTTCCTGGATCGACCAAGGATCGCTGAGCGGCTGGACCACATAGACATCGAAGGCCGCCGCGGGGGAGCGGCCCATGAGCCAGATCACGAGGCCGGCGATCAGGAACGAGACCGCGAAAGCCGCAATCGAGGCCGCGGCTCGCATCCAGGGCGCGACCGTGAGGCGCGGGGTCAGCTCAAGGCGCATGGGCGGTCTCCGACGAGCGGGCGACGCCCAACATTTCGAGGCCGATAGCCTCGCGAGTCCATTCCGGGGCCGGACGCAGCGGGCTCAGGTGCCCGTGCTGGATCACGGCGATCCGGTCCGCGATCTCGAACAGCTCATCAAGATCCTGGCTGATCAACACCACGGCGCCGCCCTCGGCGGCGAGATCGACCAGGGCCTGGCGGATGAGCCGCGCCGCGCCCGCATCGACGCCCCATGTCGGCTGGTCGACCACGAGCAGCTTCGGACGGCGGATGATCTCCCGGCCGATGACGAATTTCTGCAGGTTCCCGCCGGAAAGCTTGCGGGCCTGGGCCTCCTCCTGGCCCGGGGTGCGCACGTCGAAGCCCTGGATGATGGCCTTGGCGAGGCGCTTGGCGGCCTTGGTGACGATGAAGCCCGACCGGCTCACCTCCCCGCCCGCATGGTGGGAAATCAGCACGTTGTCGCTCAGGCGATGGGTGGGCGCGGCCGCGTGGCCCAGGCGCTCCTCCGGGACGAAAGCCGCGCCGGTGCGGCGCCGCGCATCGACCCCGGACAGGCCGGCCGGCTTGCCGGAGATGACCACCGCGTCGTCCCGCACCGCCGCCACTTCGCCCGAGAGAGCGGCGAAAAGCTCGCTCTGGCCATTCCCGGCGACGCCCGCGATGCCGACGATCTCGCCCGCATGGGCGATGAGCTCGATGTCCTTCAGGGATTGGCCGTGGAGCACGGTGGCCGGGACCGACAGGCCGCGCACGGCGAGGATTTCGGTTTCGCCGGGGGGCTTATGAGCCGCCCTCACCTCGCCCACCTCGGCGCCGACCATCATGGCGGCGATCTCGCGGGCGCTGCGCTCGCGCGGGTCGAGGGTGCCCACGACGCGTCCGCCCCGCAGGATGGTGGCGGCCCGGCACAGGCGGCGGACCTCTTCGAGCTTGTGGGAGATGTACAGGATCGCGCAGCCGTCGAGCACCAGCTTGTCGAGGGTCTGGAACAGGTTCTCGGCCTCCTGGGGCGTCAGCACGGAGGTCGGCTCGTCGAGGATGAGCAGCTTCGGGTTCTGCAGCAGGCAGCGCACGATCTCGATGCGCTGGCGCTCGCCCGCCGAAAGGGTCCAGACGGCCCGATCCGGCTCAAGCGACAGGCCGTAGGCCGTGCTGATCTCGCCGATCCGGGCGCGGACGGCCCTCAAGGACCAGTCTTCCGAGAGTGCGACCGCGATGTTCTCGGCCACGGTCAGCTCGTCGAACAGCGAAAAGTGCTGGAAGACCATACCGATGCCGAGGGCGCGTGCCTCAACCGGGGACGTGATGGCGACCGGACGCCCCTCCCACAGGATTTCGCCCTCGGTCGGCTCGATGACCCCATACAGGATCTTCACGAGGGTTGACTTCCCCGCCCCGTTCTCGCCCAGGAGGGCGTGGACCTCGCCCGGTTTGAGGGCGAGATTGACATTGTCGTTTGCGAGAAGATCACCGTAGCGCTTGCTGATGCCCTTGAGTTCCACAAGGGCGGGTGTCGACGGAACATCCGATATCACGCGCGACGGCCTCAACGTTTGTTGTCAGAGGGAAGACCCTTGATGCGTCTCTCCGGGCTTGCCTTCGCGAAGGCTCCGGGCCGATAAGCATCCATGTTCTCCTGAAGGTTATCATAATGGCCTACTTTACCTGTCGGCAACGGGGGAAACCGGGCGGCCGGGCTTATCCCCAGACCGCCCTGCCCTGTCCTGCGGCACCGGGAGCCCTCGCATGAGCGGTGCCTCGTTCCACATCGCCGTGGTCGGCGCGGGCGCGACCGGCATCGCCGCCGCCATCGCCTTCGCGCGGGACGGTTTCCGCACCGCCCTGGTCGGCAGCCTGGAGAGCCGGCCGGACGGGCGCACCGTCGCTCTCATGAACGGATCGATCCGTTTTCTGGAGGCGCTCGGGGTCTGGAGCTCGATCCAGCCGGACGCGGCTGCCCTCGAGACCATGCGCCTCATCGACGACAGCGGCAGCCTCTTCCGCCCGCCCCCGGTGGCCTTCCGGGCGCTGGAGATCGACCTCGACGCCTTCGGGTGGAATGTGGAGAACGCGCTTCTGGTGAGCCGATTGGCGGAGGCGGCCCGACGAGAGAGCTTCCTGACGCTCTTCGAGGGCACGGCCACCGGCATGGCAGCCTCCGACGGGGCCGCATCCCTGACCCTTTCGGACGGCACGGTCATCGCGGCGGACCTCGTCGTGGCGGCGGACGGACGTCGGTCGGCCCTGAGAGTGGGGGCCGGAATCGCCGCCAGAACCTGGTCCTATCCCCAATCGGCCCTGACCACGATCCTGTCCCATGACCGGGAGCACCGTGAGACGTCGACGGAATTTCATACCCGCCATGGACCTTTCACCCTGGTTCCCCTGCCCGGCCGCCGGTCGAGCCTCGTCTGGGTGACGGAGCCTGACAGAGCCAAGAATCTGGCCGACCTCGACGACCGGGCACTCGCCATCGCCATCGAGCGTCAGGCTCAATCGATGCTCGGCGCCATGCGGGTGGACGGGCCCCGGGGCGTCGTGCCCATGAGCGGGCTTTCCGTCGACCGCTACTGGGCTCCCCATCTCGCCCTGATCGGCGAAGCCGCCCATGTGTTCCCGCCCATCGGAGCCCAGGGCCTGAACCTGGGTCTGCGGGACGCAGCGGCCCTGCGCGACGTGGCGGTGGATGCGCGGCGGCAGGGCAAGTTCCTTGGGAGCGACGAGACGCTCCGCGGCTATCAGCGCGGCAGGGACTTCGACGTCCGCCTGCGGACCGCCGCCGTCGATGGCCTGAACCGAACCCTCCTGACCGATCTGATGCCGGCCGACTTCATGCGTGGCGCGGGTCTCCTGGCGGTGAGCGGCATCGGGCCGCTGCGCCGGGCCCTCATGCGGGAGGGCGTGCTGCCCCGCTTCGGCGCTCCGAGCCTGATGCGCCGGGAGCCTCGGGCTCAGGAGAACAGGTCGTAGGGGATGCTGCCCGTCTTGATGAGGTAGAGGACCACCGTCAGCGTGACGATGGAGGCGAGCGTGCCGACCAGCACGCAGGCGGAGGCCCTTTCCACCCCGACATTGTACTGGGTCGAGATCACGAAGATGTTGAGCGCGGGCGGCAGGGCGGCCATGATGATGGCCGCGTAGGTCCAGGCGGGTCCGAAATCTCCGATCGCCGACAGGAGCACCCACGCGAAGAGTGGATGCAGGATCAGCTTGACGAAGACAAGCGCCGGCACCTCGCCCGGCAACCGGCCCAAGGGACGAAGGGCCACCGTCACGCCCATGATGAAGAGCGCGCATGGGGCGGCCGCTCCCGAGAGCCAGGTCACGATCTGGTCCGCCGCCACCGGCAGCTTCAGGTGCCAGTAGCTGGCCACGGCGCCTACGGCCGTTGCGATGTTGAACGGATGGGTCAGGACCCGCCAAACGATGCGGCGTAAGGTTGCGCCCAGGGTCTGCCGCTCGGGATCCGCCCACGACATGAGGAGCGGCACCAGGGTGAACAGCAGCAGGTTGTCGAAGACGAAGATCAGCACGACAGCCGCGGAGGCGTCGCTGCCCAGGGCACCCAGGATCAGCGGAGGGCCCATGTATCCCACATTGGAATAGGACCCGGCTACTCCCTGCATGACCGATTGCGGCAGATCGCGGGTATGCCTCCACCCGGCCGCGAAGGACAACGAGAATGCCGTGAAGGTGCCGATGGTCGTGGCCGCCACGAAGGCCCAATTCGTCAGCTCGTCCAGCGACTTATCGGCGATGAGCCGGTAGAAGAGGCAGGGCAGCGCCACATAGATGAGAAAAAACTGCATCCACGCCAGGCCGGCCTCCGGTTGCCGCACGACCTTGCCGCAAAAGAAGCCGAGCCCGATGAGGCCGAAGAAGGGGGCAAGGAGATTGAAAAGCCCGATCAGGTCGGACATCGCGGATCCATCGTGAGGTGACGCCGCCTTCTGGCAAGCTTTGAGCCCTGCGGCAATGCACGCGGTGAGATGAGAGGCAGTCGCAAAACGCAATCCCGTGGCCGGACCCGCACCATTCCGGGGAGCTATCCCACGGAGCCATTTGGCGTTCAGGCCGCGTGCACTTATATGTTGAGACTAAGGAGTGCGGAGCCATGAAGGCCCTTTCAGCCAAGTTCTCAATCGGCCAAGTCGTGAAGCACCGGGTCTATGCGTTCAGGGGACTGATCTTCGACGTCGATCCGGAATTCGACAATACGGACGAGTGGTGGGAATCAATTCCGGAAGATGTTCGTCCCCGGAAGGACCAGCCTTTCTATCACCTGTTCGCCGAGAATGCGGATTCGGAATACATCGCCTACGTGTCGGAGCAAAACCTCGTCCTCGACCCATCGGAGGAGCCCCTGCGCAACCCGATGATCGACGAAATGTTCGTTCGCCGCCAGGACGGCAGCTATCAGGCGCACCCGATCCTCGCGAACTGATCCTGGGCAGCCAGCCCGGTTAAACGAAAAACGCCGGGCGCGAAGCCCGGCGTTTTTCGTTGCAGCTACCGGCCCGATGGGGACAGCGACCAGAACCTGATGTCAGGGCTTGGGAGCCGTGGGCGCCGCCGGAGCGGGGGCGGGCGCGGCCGGCGCGGCTGCACCGCCTGCCGCGTTGCTCTCAAGACGCTTGCGAAGCTCGTCGCTACGCTTCTCGAGCTCTTCCTGAAGCTTCTTCTGCTGCTCTTCGAGCACCTTCGGGTCGATCGGCGCGCCGTCGAAGGACTTGCCGAATCCCGTGGCCGGCACCGCGAAGGTGACCTCGCGGCCAGCCTGGTTGCGAACGCTCACGTTCAGGTTCTGGCCCTTCTTCATGGAGGCGATGAAATCATCCTTCACGTTCGCCTCGGCGAAGCAGCCGTTCGGGAAGCAGACCGCGTAATCGCCCGGCGTCGCCTGACCCTGGTCCACGGCGAAGCGGATGCCCGGCTTCAGCAGCAGGCCGAGGGGCATCAGAAAGCGGACGATCTTCTGCGGCTGCGGGCCCTTGATGTCGTAGAGAGCAACGGCGAGAACCGGCTGACCCTGGTCGGACACGAAGTCACGGGTCGTGTAGCAGATCTCGGCATTGGTGCCCTGATCCTTGCCGCAGACCTTGGTCCATTCCGGCTGGGACGGCTCGGCCTTCACCTGCACGACCATCGGCCCGGTCTGCTGAGCCTGGGCGGCCTGGCCACCGGCGGGAGCGCCAGGCTGCTGGGCAGGGGCTGCCGGAGCGGCCGGCCTTTGGGCGGGAGCGGCGGGGCGTGCGGGAGCCGGAGCGGTCTGGGCCAGCGCGGGCGCCGCGCCAAGGATGAGCGCCATCGCCGTGGCAATGCCGCAGGAGCCCCCCAGGCTCGCGATTCGAGTCGCGAATGACATGTCTCGTTGTTCCTCTTCAATCGGAAGGCCGGCCCCCTGCATCGGTGAGCCGTGTTGCCCAATGGTGCGGGGGCCTTCAATCAGTTGAGTGCATCCCCGCCGATTAAGGCGAAGGAATGACGTGCAGGGCTCCTTTAACCTTTCGCGCTACAGGTTTCCAGTCTCAAGCGAGACTTTATCCATGCTAGCCTCAGGGGACAGGATGAAACCGGGGAACCAGCCGATGTGGAGGCTTTTCAGGCGCCCGCTCCAGGCGATTCTGGGCGCTTGGCTCCTGGTGTCAGGGGTCTCGGCCCAGGATGTGCCGGGCGCTGGGGCGCGGCATGGTATCGCGATGCACGGCGAGCCTGCCCTCCCCGCCGGCTTCGACCATCTGCCCTACGTCAATCCGAACGCCCCCAAAAGTGGCCGAATCACCCTTGCGCTCCAGGGGACCTTCGACAGCATCAACCCGCTCATCGTACTCGGCGTGGCTCCCGACGTCGTGCCGCGCTACGTCTTGCAGAGCTTGCTGATGCGCTCGCAGGACGAGCCCTTCACGCTCTACGGCCTAGTTGCGCAGACGGTCGAGATGCCTGAGGACCGGAGCTACGTGGCATTCAACCTCGATCCGCGAGCCCGCTTCTCGGACGGGACGCCCCTCACCTCCGAGGATGTCAGGTTCACGTTCGAGCTTCTCAAGACATCCGGCAAGCCGCTCCAACGCTCGCTCTTCGGCCTGGTCAAGGCCGTGACCGTGGAAGGGGCCCACCGGATCCGGTTCGATCTGACCGGCGCGAACGACAGGGAACTCCCTCTCATCATCGGGCTGATGCCCGTCCTGCCTGCCCACGCCACCGACCCGGCTACCTTCGACCGAACGACCTTCACGCCTCCCATCGGCTCGGGCCCCTATCGCATCAAGGAGATCCGGCCTGGGGAGCGCATCGTGCTGGAGCGCAGGCCCGACTTCTGGGGCGCGGACCTGCCGGTCCTCAAGGGCCTCTACAACTTTGCCGAGATCCGGTACGATTTCTATCGCGACGCCAACACGTTATTCGAGGCTTTTAAAGCGGGACTTTATGATTTCCGCGCGGAGGGCGAACCTGGGCGCTGGTCGACAGGCTACGATTTTCCGGCCGTTCGCCAGGGGCGCATCAAGCTGGAGAGCTTCACCAACCGCCTGCCGAAGGGCATGAACGGTTTCGTGTTCAACACCCGGAAAGAGATCTTCCAGGATCCGCGCGTGCGACAGGCCCTGGGTTATATGTTCGATTTCGACTGGATCAACCGGAACCTCTATTTCGGCCTCCTGGACCGCAGCACCAGCTACTTCGCCGCGTCGGACCTGTCCGCCTACGAGAAGTCTCCGACGGACCGTGAAAGAGAGCTTCTGGAGCCCTATTCTCGCGATCTCGTCCCCACGATCCTGGAAGGCCGGTGGGCCCTGCCGGACGGCGATGGTTCGGGCCGGGACCGGCAGAGCGCCCACAAGGCGCTGGATCTGCTCAAAGAAGCCGGCTGGGAAATCGGCCGTGGGGCGCTGCGGCGCAAAGGCACGGGCGAGGCGTTCTCCTTCGAGATGCTGGTCAATTCCCGCCAACAGGAACGCCTCGCGCTGAATTTCGCGAGCACGCTCAGCCGGATCGGTGTCCGAGCCCGCGTGCGGCTCGTGGACGACGTCCAGTACTGGCGGCGGCTCTCCCGTTTCGACTACGACATGATCCAATGGGTCTGGCCTGCCTCGGCCTCGCCGGGCAACGAGCAGCGCAATCGGTGGGGCGCAGCCAATGTCGGCCGAGATGGATCTTTCAACTATGCGGGTGTCGCCTCGCCGGCGGCGGATCGCATGATCGACGCATTGCTGGGCGCCACCTCCAGGGAGGATTTCGTCGCATCGGTCCGGGCCCTCGACCGGGTCCTGATGTCGGGGTTTTACGTGGTCCCTCTGTTCTACATACCGGCTCAGTGGGTGGCTTACTCGGCTGACCTGCGACGGCCGGAAGCCCTACCACTCTTTGGCCCCAATATCGACTTTTGGTGGCGGGAACCGCGCTGACCCCCTCCTTTATCGGCGTGGGGCCAAGCTCATATTCGGTTGGATCCCGAAACAAAGCCGCCTATAAATCGTTATAGGTTACCTTTCGCACCTGCGAAGGGTGCAAACCCGGGGACCACCGATATGAGCGGACTGCAAAAGGTTCTGGTCGTCGACAATGGTGATCGTACCTTGGACAGCGCCCTATCGGCCGAACTCGCGGAGATGGGTTTCGCCAGCGTCACCACGCCGTTTGAGGCGACGGACGACGTCCTGGCCCTGATGCCGAGCCCCGTCGCGGTCGTCCTGCAGATGCCGCGACGCGGTTCCTCCGAGGAGCGGACCCGGTTCCTCGCTCTGGCGCGGCGCCTGAAATCCACCCTCGACGGCAATCGCATTCCGGTCATCCTTGTCAGCCGCGCATACGGCAATGCGGCCAACCTCGTGCTGCAGAACAAGCTCAGCGCCCGCGCCCTCGTTGCGGCCGAAGCCTAGCGTAGAAGAGCCAAAGCCTTATTTTCCGAGGCATTTTCATCGACACTGGTTGAGAAAACCGCAGCCGTACGATCCGTCTCCGACGAGTCGTAGACCGCAACCGTGCTGCCTGGACCGCCGCCGGTATGGCCACGAACCGCAACCCCGCCCTTCGTTCGCCCAATCATGAGACCGAGCCCATAACCCGAGCTTTCCCAATCGCGGCCTGGAATCGGTCCGCCGAGCCGATGGGCGTCCAGCATGGCGCGGAGACTTGGCGAAGAGAGAAAGCCGCCCCTCATCAACCCGTCCATGAGGCGCGCAGCCGCCCGGAGGGGCCCGCAGACCAGCCCGTGATAGACCCAGCCGGGGTGATAGCCTCGAACCTCACCCATCTCGACCGACCTCAGATCGGCCCGCCTCTCGGCCAGTCCGACGCCTGCGAGTCCCATCGGCTTCAGCAATTTTTGTTGCAATGCACAATCGAGATTTTCGTCAGTTGCCATCTCGATGAGGCGCCGTATGTGCCAGTAACCCACATTCGAGTAGGCCCAGCCCAAACCCGGCTCGTAACGAAGCCGCCGGGCATCGATGCGGTCCAGCAATTCCTCCGGCGTCCAGGGGTCGCCATCGCGCAGAACCGCGTCGTGATAAGCCGCAAGGCCACCGTAATCCGGCAGTCCGGATCGGTGCTGAAGGAGCTGGCGCAGGGTGAAAGAGTGCCCCGGCAACAGATTGTCGAGGGAGAGGCGGCCTTCCTCGACCAGGGCGAGCGCCAAAGCCGCGATGGCAGTTTTCGTGAAGCTCCACCACGGAACGACGAGATCGGCGTCGCGCTCCGCAACCACTTCGCCGCGCTCCAGCACGATCCAGGCTTCGCGCATGACTCAGGCCGCCTTCTTCTCCGCGATGCGGGCGAGGTTGCGCAGGATTGTGGTCGTGGCCTTGATGCGCTCGTCCGGCTCCTCAATGTCCCGGATGAACACGATCTTCATGTCGGGCCGAACCTTGGCGAAGGACGCCTGCTCGGTCACGTAGGCGATCAGGCCATTCGGGTTGGCGAATGAGTTCTCGCGGAACGACACGATGATGCCCTTGGGACCTGCGTCCACCTTGTCCACGTTGGCGCGACGGCACAGGACCTTGATCGCCATGATCTTGAGAAGCTGCTGAACTTCCGAGGGTAAGGGCCCGAACCGGTCGATCAGCTCGGCCCCGAAGGCGTCGATCTCGCCATCGGTTTCCAGGGTCGAGAGCCGGCGGTAGAGTCCAAGGCGCAGTTGCAGGTCTGAGATGTAGCTCTCGGGAATCATGACTGGCGCGCCGACCGCGATGGTGGGCGACCACTGCTCCTCGGTCGGCTCCTCGATGCCTGCCTTGAGTTGGGCCACCGCCTCCTCCAGCATCTGCTGGTAGAGCTCGTAGCCCACCTCCTTGATATGGCCGGACTGCTCGTCGCCGAGCAGGTTGCCGGCGCCGCGGATGTCCAGATCGTGGGAAGCGAGCTGGAAGCCCGCGCCCAGGGTGTCGAGGGATTGCAGGACCTTGAGGCGCCGCTCGGCCTGGACCGTCAGGTGCTTGTTGGCCGGGACCGTGAAGAGCGCATAGGCGCGGGTCTTGGAGCGGCCGACGCGGCCTCTGAGCTGGTAGAGCTGGGACAGGCCGAACATGTCGGCCCTGTGCACGATGAGAGTGTTAGCCGTCGGGATATCGAGGCCGGATTCGACGATGGTGGTGGAGAGCAGGATATCGTACTTGCCCTCGTAGAAGGCCGTCATCACGTCCTCGAGCTGGCCTGCCGCCATCTGGCCGTGGGCGACCGCCACTTTGGCCTCCGGCACTTCCTTGTCCAGGAAGGTCTTGACCTCCGCGAGGTCGTCCAGACGTGGAACCACGTAGAAGGCCTGGCCGCCGCGATAGCGCTCGCGCAGGAGCGCCTCCCGGATCAGCAGCGGGTCGAAAGGCGTCACGAAGGTGCGCACCGCGAGTCGGTCCACGGGAGGAGTGGTGATGAGCGACAATTCACGCACGCCCGTCAGCGCCAGCTGCAGGGTGCGGGGGATCGGGGTGGCCGACAGGGTCAGGACGTGGACTTCGGCCCGCAGGTTCTTCAGGCGCTCCTTGTGGGCCACGCCGAAATGCTGCTCCTCGTCGATGATGATCAGGCCGAGATCCTTGAACTGGATCGACTTGGCGAGAAGCGCATGGGTGCCGACCACGATATCCACGGACCCATCCGTCAGACCTTCCTTGACCTTTTTCATCTCGCCCGACGGCACGAAGCGGGAGGCCTGGGCCACGTTCAGGGGCAGGCCGCGGAAGCGCTCGGCGAAGGTGCGGTAGTGCTGGCGCGCCAGCAGGGTCGTGGGCACCACCACGGCCACCTGCCTGCCGCTCATGGCCGTCACGAAGGCGGCGCGCAGGGCCACCTCGGTCTTGCCGAAGCCGACATCGCCGCAGACGAGGCGGTCCATCGGCCGGCCGGTGCCGAGATCGTCCAGCACCGCGTCGATGGCGTTTTGCTGGTCCTCGGTCTCGTCGTACGGGAAACGAGCCGCGAACTCGTCGTAGATGCCCTCCGGAGGCACGAGGCGCGGCGCATCCTTGAGCACACGAGCGGCGGCGATCTTCATGAGCTCACCCGCCATCTCGCGGATGCGCTGCTTCATCTTGGCCTTGCGGGCCTGCCAAGCTCCGCCGCCGAGCCTGTCGAGCTGGACCTCGGTCTCCTCGGAGCCGTAGCGGGTCAGAAGCTCGATATTCTCTACCGGAAGGAACAGCCGGTCGCCGCCCGCATAGTGCAGTTCCAGGCAGTCATGGGGCGCACCCGCCGCCTCGATGGTCTTCAGGCCTTCGAACCGGCCGATGCCGTGGTCCACGTGCACCACGAGGTCGCCCGGCGTCAGCGCCGCGACCTCCGTGAGGAAGTCCTGCGGGCGCTTGGAGCGGCGCTTCTGGCGAACGAGCCGGTCGCCCAGGATGTCCTGCTCGCTGATGACCGCGAGATCGCCCGCCTCGAAACCGGATTCCAGGCTCCAGATCGCGACCGGCACCTCGTTCTTCGGCAGTGCTAGGGCGTCGGCCATGCGGGAAACCGGCTTGGTTTGGCGCAGGTCATGGTCGTGGAGAACGTGGCAGAGCCGCTCGCGGGAGCCCTCGGACCACGCCCCGAGCATGACGCGCCGCCCGTCCTTCTGAAGGGCGCGAATATGGGCGATTGCGGCCTCGAAGACGTTGGACCCCTCCTCCGCCCGCTCGGCGATGAAGTTGCGCCCTTGGCGGGCCTCGCAATCCACCACGACGCGTCCGCCGGATTCGGGCATCGAAAAGGGCGTGAGGCGCGCAAGGGAAAGCTTTTCCGTGCGCGCGGCCCATTCGTCCGGCTTGAAATAGAGCATGTCCGGGGGAAGAGGCCGATAGGGAGCGACGCCGGACTGATTCTGGCCGAGATTCGAACGCCTGGCGTCGTAATAGTCCTGAACCTGGGACAGGCGCTCCCCCGCCGCATCGTCCGCCAGCGCGTCGAAGATCACCGGCACATCGGGCGCATAGTCGAGGAGCGTGTCCAGGTGGTCGTGAAACAAGGGGAGCCAATGCTCCATGCCCGGATACCGGCGCCCCTCGCTGATGGTCTCGTAGAGCCGATCGTCGCGGGTGGGCGCGCCGAACTGGGCCACGTAGGCCTGACGGAAGCGCTTGATGCTTTCGGTGGTGAGCTGCACCTCGCTCATGGGCACGAGATCCAGGGACCGCAGCGTACCCACCGTCCGCTGGGTCTCCGGGTCGAAGGCGCGGATCGACTCCAGGGCGTCGCCGAAGAAGTCGAGCCGGACCGGGTTCGGAAGACCCGCCGGGTACAGGTCGATGATGCCACCGCGCACGGCATATTCGCCCGGATCGCGGACCGTGCCGGTGCGCAGGAAACCGTTGGTTTCAAGCCAGTTGATGAGAAGCGTCGTGTCGACCACGTTGCCGGGCGCCGCCGAGAACGTTTCGGCTGCGATCCTGTCGCGGGGTGGCACCCGCTGCACGAGGGCGTTGACCGTGGTCGACAGAATGCGCGGCTTGTCCTCGGAGGTCTTGGAGCGGGCCAGTCGCGCCAGGGTCGTCATGCGCTGGGCCGTGATGGCGGCGTTGGGCGAGACCCGGTCGTAAGGCTGGCAATCCCAGGCCGGGAAGGTCAGCACCTCAATCTCGGGGGCGACGAAGTTCAGGCCGTTGATGAAGTTCTGCTGG
The DNA here is from genome assembly GCF_016892705.1 of Microvirga pudoricolor. Classification (GTDB taxonomy): domain Bacteria; phylum Pseudomonadota; class Alphaproteobacteria; order Rhizobiales; family Beijerinckiaceae; genus Microvirga; species Microvirga pudoricolor. Next base: position 161,901 of record NZ_JAFEMB010000005.1, on the reverse strand, counting down.
CGCTGGCCGTCGCGGGACACGTGAACCAGAACGGCCGCCCCCTCGACGATCCCCGACAGGCCCCGCGCCAGGTCGCCCACCACGAGGGCGTCGAACCCGTCCGGCACGCTGGACAGCGTGAGGCTTTGGCCCTTCTTCAGGACGTCGAGGGCTCGGTTCAGGGCGGATTTCATGGCTTTGGATCAATCAAACGGTCAGGAACAACGCGCGGGCCCGGCGCGGGTTGGAGGCCGGGCCAGGCTTTTCTCAGGTGTGGATCGGAGAGGTATGGGAGTGGAAGCTCTTCAGGCGACGGAAGAGCGGCGTATCGTAGTTCGAGGGTGTCTCGATCTCGCCGGTGATCCACCCGAGGAGATCGCGGTCCGTGACCTCGATCAACTGCTCGAAATCCGCCAGTTCGTCATCCGTCAGGTTGCCGATCTCGGCATCGGCGAAGCGGCCCATGATCAGATCCATCTCTCGCATGCCCCGGTGCCAGGAACGGTAAAGGATCTGCCGGCGGCGGACGTCGAGGTCGGCGCTGGTGCGGGTCGTTCCGCTCATGGGGCTGCTCCGGTCGGAATGGTGGGTCCGCCTCCTCGCGCATTAGCGAATTGGGGACAAGGCCGCTATATAAACGCCTTCCTGCCAGTTGCCACCCCGCTCCCCCATGCCCCTGCGTCCCTCGCTCCTCGATCCCCTGTTCGCGCCCGCCGCCACCCTTCCTGGCGTCGGGCCCAAGATCGCTCCGCTGCTCGACCGCCTGCTGGGCGAGCCGGGGCGGCCCGCGCGCGTGGCGGACCTGCTATTCCACCTGCCGAGCGGCGGGATCTCGCGGGATCTGAAAGGCTCGATCGCGGATGCGCCCGTGGGAGAGCCGGTGACGCTCTCCGTCACCGTCGCGGCCCATCGACCGCCCCCGCCGGGCCGCCGGGCGCCTTACCGGATCCTGGTGGAGGACGGGACCGGCGACGTGTCGCTGATCTTCTTCAACGGTCACAAAGCGCGCCTGGAAAAGCTGCTTCCGGTGGGCGAGCAGCGCTACATTTCGGGTAAGATCGAGCTTTGGGACGGGATGCGCCAGATGGTTCACCCCGACCGCATCCTGGACGAGCGCGGGATCGCGAGCCTTCCGGCGGTCGAAGCGGTCTATGGCCTGACCGACGGCTTGACGTCGCGCATGGTCGGCAAGTTCATCGGCTCGGCTCTCGAGAGGGTGCCGACCCTGTCCGAATGGCAGGACAAGGCCTGGCTCGAACGCAACGCTTATCCGGCCTTCAACGACGCTCTGCAGGCGCTTCACAGGCCCGACAAGGCAAGCGCGCTCTCCGAGGAGGCGCTGCTCAAATCGCCGCCGCGCAAGCGTCTGGCCTATGACGAATTGCTGGCGTCCCAGCTTGCCCTCGCGTTGGTCCGCAGCCGCATGCGCCGCCTGCCGGGCCGCGCCAATGCGGGCGACGGACACCTGGTGGCGAAGCTCAAGGCCGCCCTGCCCTTCGGGCTCACGGCCTCACAGGACAAGGCCGTGGACGATATCCGGTCCGACATGGTGGCGGACAAGAGGATGCTGCGTCTCCTCCAGGGGGATGTGGGCGCGGGCAAGACGGTTGTGGGCCTGCTCGCCATGGTGAGCGCAATCGAGGCCGGGCGGCAGGCGGCCATGATGGCGCCCACCGAGATCCTCGCCCGCCAGCATTATGAGCGGCTGACTCCTCTTGCCGAGGGCGCCGGCCTGACCATCGCGCTTCTGACCGGTCGCGAGAAAGGCGCCGAGCGCCGCCGCGTCCTGGCCGGGCTCGCGGATGGCAGCATCCAGATCGCGGTCGGCACGCATGCGCTGTTCCAGGAGGGCGTCGCCTTCCACGACCTGGGGCTCGCGGTGGTGGACGAGCAGCACCGGTTCGGCGTTCATCAGCGCCTGGCGCTCGGGGCCAAGGGCGAGGCCGTGGATATTCTCGTCATGACGGCGACGCCGATCCCCCGGACCCTGGCCCTCACCTATTTCGGCGACATGGACGTCTCGATCCTGAACGAGAAGCCGGCGGGCCGGAAGCCCATTTCCACCAAGCTCATCTCCATCGAACGCCTCGGAGAGGTGGCGGCGGCCATCGGCCGGTCCGTCGCCAATGGCGCCCAGGTCTATTGGGTGTGTCCGCTCGTCGGCGAATCCGAGACCGTGGACCTCGCCGCCGCCGAGGAGCGCTACGATCATCTGCGCGGCCTCTATGGCGATCAGGTCGGCCTCGTCCACGGCAAGATGGCGGGCCGGGACAAGGACGCCGCCATGGAGCGCTTCGTGCGCGGCGAGACGAAGATCCTCGTCTCCACCACCGTCATCGAGGTGGGCGTCGACGTGCCCAACGCCACCATCATGGTGATCGAGCATGCGGAGCGATTCGGCCTGGCGCAGCTTCACCAGTTGAGAGGCCGGATCGGGCGCGGTTCCGAGGCCTCCACCTGCCTCCTCGTTTTCAAGGGTCCCCTCGGCCAGACCGCTCAGGCCCGGCTGGAGATGATGCGGGAAACCGAGGATGGCTTCCGCATTGCCGAGGAGGACCTTCGCCTACGGGGCGAGGGCGAGGTTCTGGGAACGCGCCAATCGGGCCTGCCCGGCTTCAAGCTCGCGCGGCTGGAGGTGGACGGCGATATCCTGGCGGCCGCCCGGGATGACGCCCGGCTGATCGTGGACCGCGACCCGGAGCTGACGAGCACGCGTGGCGAAGCGTTGCGCACGCTGCTCTACATGTTCGAACGGGATTCCGCGATCAAGCTGCTCCGGGCGGGCTGAGCCCCTACTCGACCGTGACGGATTTTGCCAGGTTGCGCGGCTGGTCCACGTCTTTGCCCATGAAGACGGCCGTGTGATAGGCGAGGAGCTGGACCGGGATCGCGTGAACGATGGGCGCGACGACCGGATGCGCCTCCGGCATCACGATGGTCTCCATGGTGTCGAGCCCCGCATCGAGAGCGCCCTTCTCGTCCGTGATCAGGACGATGCGCCCACCCCGTGCCGCGACCTCCTGCATGTTCGAAACCGTCTTTTCGAACACGGCATCGTGCGGCGCGATCACGATGACGGGCAGAGTCTCGTCGATCAGCGCGATGGGACCGTGCTTGAGCTCACCCGCGGCGTAGCCCTCGGCGTGGATATAGGAAATTTCCTTGAGTTTGAGCGCACCTTCCATGGCCAGCGGATAGGAGGTTCCGCGCCCGAGATACAAGACGTCGCTGGCCTTTGCGAGTTCGCGGGCGAGGATCTCGATCTGCGGTTCGCGCTTGATCGCCTCGTTGATGAGGCCGGGCACGTTGATCAGGGCCTCGACGAGTTCCTTCTCGTCCTCCTCGGTCAGGGTTCCACGGGCCCGGCCCGCCGCGATGGCGAGGCACAGGAGGACGGAAAGCTGGCACGTGAAGGCTTTGGTGGACGCGACGCCGACTTCGACCCCGGCAAGGGTCTGCGCCATCACGGCGCTCTCGCGTGCCATGGTGGAGGTCGGGACGTTCACGACCGAGAGGGTGTGCTGACCCTCGCCGGTCGCGTAACGCAGAGACGCCAGCGTGTCGGCGGTCTCTCCCGACTGGGAGACGAAGAGCGCGAGCCCGCCCGGCTCCATGGGAGCTTCGCGGTAGCGAAACTCGGAGGCCACGTCGATCTCCACCGGGACCCGGGCGAGACGCTCGAACCAGTACTTTGCGATCAGGCCAGCCAGATAGGCGGTGCCGCAGGCCGAGATCGAGATCCGGCGCAGATCCTTGAAATCGAAGGGAAGTTCGAACGGGAGGCTGACCCGGCCCGCCGTGAAGTCGACGTAATGGGCCAGGGTTCGGCCGACCACCTCGGGTTGCTCGTGGATTTCCTTCGACATGAAGTGCCGGTGATTGCCCTTGTCGGCGATGAAGGAACTGGTTTGGATCTTGTTGCGCTTGCGCTGGACCACCCGCCCAGATTCGTCGTGGATGTCGGCGCCCTTGCGGCGAAGGAGCACCCAATCCCCGTCCTCGAGATAGGTGATGTCGTCGGTGAACGGAGCCAGGGCCAGGGCGTCCGAACCTAGGAACATCTCCCCATCCCCATAGCCGATCGCGAGCGGGGCGCCATGGCGGGCGCCGATGAGAAGATCGTCCTCGCCCGTGAAAAGGAAGCCCAGCGCGAAGGCGCCGCGAAGGCGCGGGAGGGTGACGGCCACCGCCTCCACCGGGCCGCGGCCCTGATGCATCTCGTAGGAAACGAGCTGGGCGACCACTTCCGTGTCGGTCTCGGTTTCGAAGCGGACGCCCTTGGCCTCGAGGCCCTGCTTCAGCTCGCGGAAGTTCTCGATGATGCCGTTGTGAACGACGGCGACCTTGTCAGTCGCGTGCGGGTGGGCGTTGGTCTCGTTGGGTTTCCCGTGTGTGGCCCAGCGGGTGTGGCCGATGCCGATCGTGCCGAGGATCGGCTGTGCGGACAGCTTGGTTTCGAGGTTCCGCAGCTTGCCCTCGGCGCGGCGCCGCACGATGGCGCCGTCCTCGAGCGCAGCGACCCCGGCGGAGTCGTAGCCGCGATATTCAAGCCGTTTCAGCGCATCCACGATGAGGGGCGCGACCGGCGTATCGCCCACGACTCCAACAATTCCACACATGCGTCAGGCCCCCAAACGCTTCGATTTCGGTCAAGCTTGCACGGCTTACCGAATACAGTGTTGCGTCTCAAATCAACTCGCGTGACAGATTGTGACGCCCGTCACTTCTTCCTGGCGGCGCTCGCCTTCTCCCGGAACGTGCGGGCCCAGCCTTCCTTGACCACCTGGCGGGCCCGTCCCACGGCAAGCGCGTCGTCCGGCACGTCCTCGGTGATCACGGAGCCCGATCCGGTGAATCCGCCCTTCCCAATGGTGACCGGAGCCACGAGGGACGAATTCGAGCCGATGAAGGCGCCCTCGCCGATCACCGTCCTGTACTTCCCGAAGCCGTCGTAATTGCACGTGACCGTCCCGGCGCCGACATTCGCCGACGCGCCCACGGTCGCGTCCCCGATATAGGTCAGGTGATTCACCTTCGCGCCGGGGCCGAGATCGGCGTTCTTGATCTCGACGAAATTGCCGACCTTGGCCTTCTCGCCCACATTCGCGCCGGGGCGGAGACGGGCATAGGGGCCGATGGCGGCCCCGCCGGCGACCGTCGCGCCCTCCAGATGGCTGAAACTATGGATGACGACCCCGTCCCCGACGCGGACGGCGGGGCCGAAAACCACATGCGGCTCGACCACCACGTCCCGACCGAAGGCCGTGTCGTGGCTCAGGAAAATCGTCTCGGGGGCGATGAGCGTCGTCCCGGCCAACATGGCGGAGTGGCGCAAGCGGGCCTGCATCATCTGCTCCGCCTGGGCGAGCTGGGCGCGGTCGTTGACGCCGTGCACCTCGTCCTCCGGCACGATCACCACCGTCGCCGCAAGCTGCATGCCGCGGGCAATCGCCACCACGTCGGTCAGGTAGTACTCGCCCTTGGCGTTCTCGTTGCCGACCCGTTCCAGGAGCCGGAGCGCCACGTCGCCCCGCAGGGCCATGATGCCGCCGTTGCACAAGGTGATCCGCCGTTCGTCCTCGGTGGCGTCGCGATGCTCGCGGATGTCGGTCACCGCATCGCCTTCCATGAGCAGGCGGCCGTAGCCGGTGGGATCCTGCGCCTCGAAGGCCAGCACCACGACCGCCGCGCCGCCATCGAGGGCACCGCGAAGTTTCACGAAGGTCTCGGGGTTCACCAGCGGAGTGTCCGCGAAGGCCACGATGATGTCGTCCCCTCCGGCGTCGAGGGCCGGGCGGGCGCTCAGAACCGCATGGGCGGTGCCCCGCCGCTCCGCCTGAACGAAGATGTCCACGCCGGGGAAGACCGACCTCGCTTCGCCAGCGACATCGTCCCGGTCGGGCCCCACCACGACGGCGATCCGGTCAGCGCCCGCTCTCGCCACATTCGAGAGGGCATGTCCTACCAGGGTGCGGCCGGCCACCCTGTGGAGGACCTTCGGGATGTCGGACTTCATCCTCGTCCCCTCGCCTGCCGCCAAAACCACGGCGAGGCAGGAGCGGGATGGAGCGCGCGAAATGGCCTGTTCGGTCATGTAGGTTGTGTTCCAACGGTCGTTGCGAAGACCTAGCCCAGACCGGTCCCATTCCGCAATGCACAGCTATCTATTCGGGATAGGTTGTCGCAATGCGCATTTACCTAGCGGACAGGGCTTCTAATTATATAGACAGGCTTTAGTCTTCAGACTTCCGCCCGAATGACAGCAAGAGTAGTGCCCGTGCCGGTCCCGCCGGACATTCAGTCCCCCATGTCCCCTCGCATGTCCCCCAGCCGGCGCGACGTGCTGGCCTCAATTGGCGTATCGGCCCTGGCTCTCGGAGCCGGGTCCCCAGCCTTCGCCCAGGCCCAGACCCCGCAGGCCTTCATCCAGTCCCGGCTCGGCGACGGCCGGCCGTTCGACGCCGCCGGCGTGGCGGAGCTGGCCCGCCAATTGTCGAAGCAGGGCTTTTCTCCCTTGCCGAGCGATCTGCCGGGCGTCTTCGCGAATCTGAACTATGGCCAATACGTCGCGATCCGGCCCCGGCAGCCCTTCACGATCTGGGGCGGGGAAGGCCGGGGGATCGGGCTCGAGCCGCTGCATCGCGGGTTCGTCTTCACCAACCAGGTCGACATCTATCTCGTCGAGGACGGCGCGGTGCGCCGGGTCGGATACGACGCCGCGCGATACGATTTCGGCGGCCTCAACGTGCCGGCCAATACGGGTGACATCGGATATTCGGGTTTCCGCCTGCTGGCCACCTCCCCGGAAGGACGGCCGTACGATTTTGCCATTTTCCAGGGCGCGACCTTCTTCCGCGCTCTGGCACGCGGTCAGAATTTCGGCGCCATCGCGCGCGCCCTGACCCTCAAGCCCGCCGAGGCGCGGGGCGAGGAGTTCCCGTTCTTCCGTGCCTTCTGGCTTGAACGGCCCGCCGCCGGAAGCAACAGCATCACGTTGCACGCTCTCATCGACAGCGAGTCCACCACGGGTGCGGTTCGCATGACCTTGCGGCCGGGCGACATGACCATCATCGATGTGGAAACCTCGCTCTTCCCTCGCGTCAATCTGGAGCATGTGGGTTTCGGCGGGATCGGCTCCACCTACTTTTTCGGTCCCAACGACAACCGGGGCACGGAGGATATCCGTCCGGGGGTGTTCGAATCGACCGGACTGCAAATCTTCAACGGCAAGGGCGAGTGGCTCTGGCGTCCGCTCCACAACCCCGAGACCCTCCAGATTTCCGCCTTCGTGGACAATGCCCCGAAGGGCTTCGGGCTGCTGCAGCGCGAGCGGAGCTACGAGGCGTTCCAAGACGACGAGCAACGCTTCGACCGGCGACCGAGCCTCTGGAACGAGCCCTTGGGCGACTGGGGGCAGGGCAGCGTCCAACTGCTTGAAATACCGACGGATTCCGAGGTCAACGACAACATCCTGGCCTATTGGCGGCCCAAGGCTGCGATCGCGGCCGGGTCCGAGTTTGCCTTCGCGTATCGTCAGTACTGGTGCTGGACTCCGCCCGAACGGCCCCCGCTGGCCATCGCGAGTTCCCTGAGAACCGGTGTGGGTACCTCCGGTCGGCGTCGCCGCTTTATCGTCGACTTTACAGGCGATATACTGGGCACTACGCCTTCTGGGGACATCAAGGCCGTCTTGAGCGTCGGGCCGGGATCGTTTCAGAACCTGAAGCAATGGTCCTATCCGGAGCGCAAGACCGTACGCGTCGCGTTCGAGCTTGATCCAGGTAACGAAAACGCATGTGAGATGCGCCTCATCCTCGAGGCCAATGGGAAGCAGATTAGCGAGACATGGCTTTATCGTTGGACACCGTGAGTCCCGACGCGACCGTCGCCCCCTTCGAGCGGCCTGAGCCCGCTATGCCTCCCGAGAACCACCTGAACATGCCGACGCAACACCTGCGCCGCTGGTCGGCGGAGGAGGAGCGCCGGCAGGTGGTGAACCACGCCAAGCCCTGGCTCGCGCGTTTGTTCGTGTTCGGCGGAGCCCTGTTGCTGACGGCCTACGGCACCTATGAGATGTATCAGGTGGTGTCGATCAGCCGGACCACCATTCTCCAGTGGGTCCTGGTCGGCCTCTTCACGGTCAATTTCTCCTGGATCGCCCTCGCCTTCACCAGCGCGCTGCTGGGCTTCTTCGTCCTCCTGAGGCGTCCGAAGCTGCCGCCGCTGCCCACGTCGCTGGCGGGCCGAACCGCCATCGTGATGCCGGTCTACAACGAGCAGACCGAACGCACCTACGCGGCCCTGGAAGCGATCCACGAATCCGTCGCCGCCACAGGTCTCGGCTCTCATTTCGACTACTTCATCCTGTCCGACACGACGAATCCGGATGCCTGGATCGCCGAGGAACGGGCGTTCCTGGCCCTGCGCGAGCGCCTCGGTCCCGGCGCGCGTCTCTACTACCGCCACAGAGCCAAGAACCACCACCGCAAGGCTGGCAACATCGCCGATTTCGTGGGACGCTGGGGCGGCCACTACGACCACATGCTGGTCCTCGACGCGGACAGCCTCATGACAGGCGACTGCATCGTGAGGCTTGCGGCCGCCATGGAGGCCGATCCGGATGCGGGCATCATTCAATCCCTGCCACTCATCATCAATCGCAACACCCTCTTCGCGCGCTTGCAGCAATTCGCCGCCCGCGTGACCGGGCCGGTGATCGCGACGGGACTCTCGACCTGGATGGGCCGGGACGGGAATTACTGGGGCCACAACGCCATCATCCGCACCAAGGCCTTCGCGGCCCATGGGGGGCTACCGGACCTGAGGGGCAAGCCCCCGCTGGGCGGGCACATCCTCAGCCACGACTTCGTGGAGGCGGCCCTGCTGCGCCGCGCCGGCTGGACCGTGTACATGCTGCCGGAGCTGGGTGGCTCCTACGAGGAAAGTCCGCCGTCCCTGATCGATCTCGCGGCCCGAGACCGGCGTTGGTGCCAGGGCAACCTTCAGCACATGAGGGTGATTTCCGCGAAAGGGTTCAAGCTGCCGACGCGCCAGCATTTCGCGACCGGCATCATGTCCTATCTGGCCTCGCCGTTCTGGCTGTTCCAGCTGATCGTCGGTATCGCGCTGGTCCTGCAAACCACCTATATCCGGCCTGAATATTTCGCCCGCGATTTCCGGCTTTTCCCGATCTGGCCGCGCTTCGATCCCGAGCGCGCGCTCACCCTCTTCGCCATCACGATGGGCATCTTGCTCGCGCCCAAGATCTTCGGCCTGATCCTCATGCTCATTCAAGGGGATAACCGGCGGGCTTCTGGCGGCGCGATCCGTCTGACGATCTCGACCATCATCGAGATCGCGCTGGCAGCCCTGTTCGCCCCGATCCTCATGTTGATCCAATCGGGCTCCGTGTTCCAGATCCTGCTTGGACGAGACACCGGCTGGCAGCCCCAGAGGCGCGACGACGGGTCGATCCCGATGCGGGATATCGTGCGTCGGCACCGCTGGCACACGGCGCTCGGCGCCTTCGCTGGCATCTCGGCCTTCCTGATCGCCACATCCCTCTTCCTCTGGATGTCGCCCACCATCGTGGGTCTGCTCCTGGCAATCCCCCTCTCCTGGCTCAGCGGCCAGCTCAGCGCGGGCCTCGCCCTCAAGAAGCTCGGGCTGCTCATGACGCCGGAGGAGCGCCAAGTGCCCGCCATCGCCACCCGCGCGAACGAGCTTCAGGCCCGGAATGCCAAATTCGGCTACGACGACGAAGAGGCTCTGACGGCGCTCTACGCGGATCCCAAGCTCAGGCAGCAACACGTGGAGATGCTCCCGCCCTCCCCGTCCCGGCGCCGCGGCGAGATCGAGACGGAGCGCGCGCTGGCGGAGGCCAAGCTGGTCGATGCGGAGACCATCCAGGAGGCTCTCGAATGGCTGAAACCCAAGGAGCGCATGTACGTGCTGCACGACCGCGCGCTCCTGGATCTGGCCATGCGCCTCAAGGCCTCCGGGAAGCGTGAGCCGCAAGCGGCCGAATAGGCCTCACCCCGCGAGGGTGACCTCTTCGTTTCTTCGGATGTCGCTGGCGGCCTCTGTCAGGATCCAGTCCCGAAACGCCTTGATACGCTTCGAGCGATGCCGGGTTTTAGGATAGACGAGCCAGTAAGGCCGGTCTGACCGCACCATCACGTCGGAGATTGGAACGAGCCGTCCCGCCGCGATGTCGTCCCCGAAGAAGTAGGGATTGATGAGCGCGACGCCCTGGCCGGACATGGCCGCCAGTCCCTCGAACTGCTGGGTGCCGAAGGCGTTGTCGGGCCGGTCGGACAGATCGACTTCGCCGAGCCCGGCCGCCCGCGTCCAATCCTGCCACCAGGGATCGCGGGGCGAGAGCAGCGGCATCTGGAGGATTGCCTCGGGCGCATAGGGTGGTGTGCCCTGCAGGAGGCTCGGCCCACAGGCAGGGGTGAAGTGGTTGGGAATGAGCCTGTGCGCCTCCAGGCCCGGCCACTCGCCAAGGCCCGATCGAATGCCCACGTCAAATTCGCTGCGGCTGAAATCGACCATCTGGTCCGAGATCGAAATCTGAACGGCCAGTTCCGGATGAAGGGCCTTCAAGCGCCCCAAGCGGGGAATGAGCCAGTTCGACGCGATGGTGGTCATGGTCGTCAGCGAGAGGGTCGTCTCGGACCTATCCTCGAAATCCGTAAAGGCTGCCCGTAGGAGGGAGAAGGCCTCCGTGATCGCCGGTGCCAGCTCCCGCCCCTTCGCGGTCAGAACGACCTGCCTCGGAAGCCGCACGAAGAGCGGGAGGCCGACGCGATCCTCCAGCAGTCTGATCTGGTAGCTCACGGCGGCCTGGGTCATGCCGAGCTCCTCGGCCGCGCGGGTGAAGCTCTGGTGGCGAGCCGCGGCTTCGAAGACCCGTATCGTGCTCATGGGCGGAAGTTGCATGACTTGAATCCATAAGGTGGCCTTATGGCAGCCACTTGGCTTTCGCTTTGTCAAGGCACCTCACGAGGTCCACCATCGGGGCATGAACAAGGGCGGCCGTTCCGGCGCCCTTCCTCGGAAAGGCATCAAAATGCGGTACGACGATTTACGCCGCCTGGACGGCGTCGGCGGCCTCTGGCTGCGCTTCAAGCTCCGGATGACTGGGTATCCCTGGTTCCGGCCGGTCATCCTGCCGGACGTTCCGGACCTGAACGAATACCTCCGCCGGGACATCGGGCTTCCGGATCAGGTTCAGTACATGGACTGGAAGGCCCTCAAGGACCAGGAACGACTATGAAGAGGCTCCCGGCCGGTGAGTTCAGGACGCGAGCCGGCTCGGCTTCAGGTCGCCGCTCTGCTCCAGGAGCGAATGCCCGGTCGAGGCGATGTGAGCTTCGATGCGCTTCAGGTCCCGGACGATATCGAGCTGCATGGCGCTGGTGTCGCCCGTGGCGCGTCCGGAGCGCAGCTGCTCTAGGTGCCGCTGCGTAATCGCACGCTCGATATCCCGGAACTGCTCCTTCTCGGTGACGAGCCGCCTGGCCGAAGCCACATCTTGGAACATGAGCACCGATGCCGCGAGCTGCAGATGGTCCAGCAGCTTGGCGTGCATATGGGTGATGTCGTCGAGAACGTCCTTCGGAAGGCGAAGGTGGTTCTTGATGCGCTTGGCCGCGAGTTCCATCAGGTTCTTGTCCACGATGTCGCCGACGTGCTCCAAGTTGATGGCGAAGGCCAGAATGTCCGACAGGCGCCTCGCCTCCTCCTCGCTCAGGGCTTCGTGGTTGATCGCGCTGAGGTAGCGACGGATGGCGCTGTAGAGCCGGTCCACGACATCATCCGTATGGCTGACGGACGAGACGCGGCTGAGATCGCCTTCCCGGAACAGGTCCTGGGAGCTGCGAAGCATGGTCTCCACCACATCGGCCATCCGCAGCACCTCGCGGGCCGCATTGGCCAGGGCGACGGAGGGCGTGTCCAGGGCATCGGCGTCGAGGTATTGCGGCACGCCGGGATCGGAGGCCTTCACCTTCTCGGGGAAGATCTTGAGCAGCGCCTGCGCGATCCAGGGAAGCGGCAGAATGAAGATCGCCGCGAGGACGAAATTGAACAGAGTGTGGAAGTTGGCCGCCATGCGCGATGCCTGCGCGTCGAAACCGCTCATCAAGCCCACGATGGGATGGATGAGAGGCAGCGCCACCGCGCAGCCGAGCACCCGCATGGCGAGATTGCCGACGGGCACCCGCAGCTTTACCGGATCGCCACCCGTCCCCTCCAGCAAAGGGTTGAGCGCCGTTCCGAGATTCGCCCCAAGCACCATCGCCAGAGCGGCCTCCGCCCCGATCACGCCCGCCGTCGCGAGGGACATGATGAACAGCATGGCGGCGACGCTCGAATGAGCCGCCCAGGCCAAAATCGCGGCGAGCAGAACCAGGATGATAGGGTCCGAGGAAGCCAGCATCTCCTTGAGAATCGAGGACGACTCGATCGGTGCCATGGTCTCGACCACGAGATGAAGCGACAGCAGCATGAGGCCGAGCCCGATGACGGCGCGGCCGATGTCGCGAATCTTGCTGGAAGTGCCCTTGCGGTAGGCCAGAAAACCTCCGAACAATAGAACCGGGTACACCAGCGAGATGTCGAAGGAGAGGACCTGCACGATCAGGGTCGTGCCCACATTCGCGCCCAGCATGACCGCCAGGGCAGGGACAAGATCGACAGCCCCTCCCGCCGTGAACGACGCCACCATGAGGGCCGTTGCAGTGCTGCTCTGCAGGACAGTCGTCACGGCCACGCCGGAGAAGAACGCGCGCAGGCGGGTCTTGAGGCCGAGCCCCAGGACGTAGCGGAGGTCGCTGCCGAAAGCGCGTTGAACCCCGCTATTGACCATGTTGATGCCCCACAAAAGGAGGGCGATCTCCCCGAGGAGATGGAGCAGAATAGTGGTCACCGACATGGTACCTCTCCAGGGACGAGCGGCCTGTTCGCGTTATTGATGTCCAGGCTCTTGAATCTCTCGATCAGGTTGCCGGCTAATGAATAAAACCTCTAAGGCCTGTCGAGACATAAGTCGAGGGAAAGATGTCTCGGCAGATGGAGCCACATTTCGGATTTCGGTGGCAGATCAACGCGAGAGGGGCCGATCGAAGTCTAGAATCGGCGAGCCTCAGGCAACCGAAAATTACCTGAAGGCTTTCATGCGACGATGTCTTTACAAAAAGTAACCCGTTTACGGTCTGTAAAGCATAGGAACCCAACACGGGTATAGTGTTATTGAATTATGTTTCGTTTTATGGATATCTTGGTCCCGTTGCACTTTGGCAATGAGCCTCAGTCGCCGCAAGTTTCTCAAGACGGGAATATGTTATGCGTAACCTTCTGACCGGATTGCTCGCTGGAACGGCGTCCATCGTCCTTGCCGCCGGTGCCGCCCATGCGGCCGACCTCCCCTATCGCGGCGCTCCGCAGCCCGCCTACAGCCCGATGCCGATCTTCACCTGGACGGGCTTCTACGTGGGCGCCAATGCCGGTTACGGCTGGAGCACGGGCACGAGCCGCTACGTCGATCCGGCGTTCGGCTCCGTCGGCGGCGGCCGCTCGGGTGGATTCACCGGCGGCGCTCAAGCCGGCTACAACTATCAGATGGGCATGTTCGTGATCGGTGCCGAGACCGACATCCAGTATGCGGCGGTCGGCAACAAGGGAACCTATTTCGGCACGACCTACTATCGCGGCGATTCCGACGGCTATTTCGGCACAATCCGGGCCCGTGCCGGCGTCGCCATCGACAACGCGCTGATCTATGCCACCGGCGGCTTCGCCTACGGCGACATCGGTGGCAACAATGCGTACGACGTGGGCCTTGGCGGCCGGCGCGGCGATGGTGACACCAATGGCGGCTGGACCCTCGGCGGCGGCGTCGAATACGGCTTCACCAGCAACATCACCGCCAAGGTGGAAGGGCTCTACGTCAACCTCGACACGAAGTCGAACTACGACCTCGGCTCGATCTACAACCGCAGCCGCGACACGGAGTTCGGCGTGGTCCGGGCCGGCCTGAACTACAAGTTCAACTAGGCCGCTTCCCTCCTAGAGACCCAGAAAGCCCGGTGCCTCCACCGGGCTTTTTTCGGGTCAGTCCGTGTAAAAGGCCGCAGGCCAATGGTGATGCGCCGCGCGGGCATACTGGAGTGGCCGGGCGACATCGCCCCCCAGCACCTTGGCGGCATGCCAACCCCAATGCGGATTGTCGAGAAAGGCCCGCGCCAGGGCGACCATGTCGGCGCGCCCTTCGGCAATGATCTTTTCCGCTTGGCGCGGCGTTCCAATCAGCCCGACCGCCCTGACGGGAATGCTCACCTGCCGCTTCACCGCCTCCGCGAACGGAACCTGATAGTTCGGCCCGACCGCGATCTTCGCCTCCGGCACGAGCCCTCCGCTCGACACGCAAATGAAATCGATCCCGACCGCCTCAAGGGCCTTGGCGAATGCGACCGCATCAGGCACTTCGATGCCGCCCGACGCCCAGTCGCTGCCGGTGATGCGAATGCCGAGGGGTTTGTCCGTCGGCCAAACGGCGCGCACGGCCTGGGCTATCTCCAACGGGAAGCGCATCCGCGCCTCGAGGCTGCCGCCGTAGCGATCTGTGCGCTTATTGGTGAGCGGCGACAGGAATTCGTGCAGCAGGTAGCCGTGGGCGGCATGAAGCTCGATCTCGTCGAATCCGATGCGCAGCGCCCGCCGGGCGGCGTCCACATGCGCCTCGCGGACACGGTCGATATCCTCTTGGGTCATCTCTCGCGGCGTGTGCCAGTCGGGCCGGTAGGGCATGGCTGACGGCGCGATGGTCTGCCAGGGATCCTGCTCCGGACCGAGAGCCTGCCCTCCCTCCCAGGGAATTTGGGTCGACGCCTTTCGGCCCGCATGGGCGATCTGCACGCCCATCCTGGCGGTGCCAATCCGCCGACAATGATTGACCACCCGCAGCAGGGCCGCCTCGCAGGCGTCGTCATAGAGCCCGAGATCTCCGTGGGTGATCCGGCCGCGACGCTCGACGGCGGTCGCCTCGACGACGACGAGACCGGCGCCCGAATTGGCCAGGCTTCCCAGATGGGTCAGGTGCCAGTCGCTGGCGCAGCCGTCATTGGCGCTATACTGGCACATGGGTGCGACGACGATCCGGTTGGGAAGATCCGCATTCGCCAGACGGATCGGCGAAAAGAGCATGCTTGTCATGGGAACCGATAGTGCTTCGTGGAAGCCTTCGCATTGAGTCGAAGGCCGATGGCCGAAATCTAACGCAAGCCGCAAGCGCGGCTATGGCGGATTTGCATGGCAGGTGCCCGCTCTCATCTCGGCCGGCTGCCCGCTTGCGCCGCGCGCCACTAATCCTTCTGCGCCATCATAAACCGGCGATAGCTGCGAGACAGCGGACGACTACAACTGGTAGAAATATGGCAGCCTGCGGAGGATGCGATGCCTGAACCCGTTCGTGAGTGGCCCCATGCGCTCGACCATGCCCTGCGCGACGTTCGCCCGGTGACGGGCGTTTCGGGGTGTTATCTGGCCGATGTCGATCTGACCAAGGACGAGGTTCTGCTCCTGAATCTTTTCGAAGCCAATGCCCGGTACGGCCATATCCGGTTCAAGGACCCCGCCACCGCCCGCGATCTCGTCGCCTATCTGAACACGCCCGTCAGCATCGGGCCCCCGAAGATCCCCCGCCAAGGTGCCGTGCGGGTGCGCATCGCGCTCAGCGACGTGCATCCCCATTAGATGGCGCAGGTCGCGCTCGACATTCTCCTGCCGAAGAATAGGGTTCGGCCCAACTTCAAGGAGATTCGCATGCGGCCGATCGTGACACTGTTCGCTCTGGCAGCCATCGGAACGGCGCTGGCGGGTTGCCAGTTCGGTGGTCCCTCGGGCGTGTTTCAGCACACCAACGTGCCGCCGCCGCCTTCCATGACCGGCGAGGTCAAATCGGCCCCGACGCCGGTGGCATCCTCCGCATCCGCTCCCCCCGCAAAACGGGTCCAGGCTCCGGATGCAGCGGAGGCGCCGGCCGCATCGTCGGAGCCCGCGATCCAGCCCGTCATGACAGGCAGCGGAATGGGAGCCGGATTCCGCTTCTGAGGGCGCTGCCTTCGACGGCACGCTCGGTGAACCCGGCCCTTCGCGATCGCGGAGCCTGCGGCTTCTAGCCTGTGGCGGGCTCTCGGGGGTGCTGGGCGATCCGGGACGCCTTGTCGAGGGTCGCTGCGACCTTGGCCTTGCGCCGCAGGACCTGCCGTCCCACACGCCGAATGATCGCCTTGATGCTGTTGCTTTCCGACCGCAGCACACCCCGGATCGTCCAACGGACCACGTAACGTCCGAAGTTGATATAACGCAGGGGCTGCTGCTTCCACGTCGCGCCGCGCAGGAAGCGCGTGAGGTCGAGGCCGATGCGAGGGTACCATTCCGTCGCGTAGGGGTTCTTGAGATAGAAGACCCCGTATGGATAATCGCCCGGGAACTCATCCTTGAGGCCGGTGAGGCACATCGATTTTTCCGGAACGATACGGCCATCCGGGTTCCGGTAGACGAACTCGAAGTCGATCGCCTTCAGGCCTGCCGTCCTGTCGATCAGCACGTTGTTCCAGGGCGTCAGGTCGATGGGATCGTATCCACGCGCGAGAAGGAAGCGGATGAAGTCCGCGAGCTGGCGGACATCCTTGAGGCTGAGCAGACGTGGGAACGTGATTCCCAGGAACCGGTGCTGGGCGCCGACATCCTCGATGTGGGGTGAGATGAAATAGTTCGGCCCCGTCTCCAGAACCGGCAGAACCTCCGGGCGCAGGGCCGAGAACTCGGCTTGGAACGCCACCTCGCGCTGGAGGAAGCGCAAGGCCTGATGCCGGTAGGTCTTCTTGACCGCGACCGTCCCATTGTACTCGATGAGCTCGACCTTCGCCCGCTTTCCGTGGCGGGTCAGGGTCTCGATCACGGTGTGATGGGTCGCGAAGTCCCGCCTGCGATCGTCGATGAGCCGGAGGAGAGCGTCCACGTCGACGGCGGGAATGCCGCGCAGGACTTCGAGCGATTGGCGGCTGTTATCGGTGGAGTGGACCGCGTTGAAGCGTGCTTCGGCCGGCAGATTCTCGTTCAGGTACATCCGCACCGCTTCCTTGGCGGCAAGGATCCGTCCGTTGTCCAGGCCGGGATGGCGGCGGCCTTCCGCCTGCGACACGCCGAGGGGGATGACGTCGAAAGCAACGATGATGCTCGCGGGTGGCCCTCCGCTCACCGGCCAGGGGCCCCGGCCCCAGTTCCCGCCTCTTACCGAGTTGGTGACCTTCTGCGCCAGTTCCCCCTCGAGCGGGATCGTCTCCAGGATCTCGAAGCCGCCCGATTCCAGCAGCCTGATGATCGACGGCTCCAGACCATCCTCCGAGGCCTTCCGGCGAACGAAGAACAGCGACAGGCCGGGCTCCTCGGTCTCCTGGTGGCTTTCGCCGAAGAAGCGGTCTCGCAGCCAGCCGTTCCAGCCCGCTGCGCGTTCGAGGACGTCCATCGGAGGACGCCAACCGTTGTCAGCCAGGACGGTCTCGATGGCCTCCAGCGTCACCGGAGCTGCCAGCTGGATGCCCAGCCTGGCGGCCTCCGCCTCCATCGCCTTCGCCGGAGCGCCGTCGCTGTCCCATCCATCGACAGAGGCGGCATCCGCCGAGCCGCCCGCGAGATAGGTCAGGGCGTAAGCGCGCGCCAGGAAGGCCTCCCGGCCCTCGACCCGGCCGGAGCCACGCTCGGCGGCAGCAAGGAGGGAGCGTGCCAAATAGGGTGGGAAGAGCGCCATGCCGCCGTCGCCGCCGGGCGGTGAGAAGGCATAGCCCGGCAGACCTGTGACAGAGTAGATCGCCACCGTCTGCCCCGTTGGCCACGGCGAGAGCATGCCCTCGACCGTCATCATAGCGTCATCGTCCAGGAGGAGAACAGGCTGCGATCCGGATCCGGACGGGTTCAGGTCGAGCAAAGCGTAAGAGAGCTGATGTCTTTCGAGCTCGGCCGTGAGGTCGGCGAGATCGAAGCCCTGAGCGATGTGATGCACGGGACCGTCGCCACGCACCCGGCCGAGAAGCGTCTTGAGACGCGGCCGCAGCAATCGGCTCAGCGGCCCAGGCAGTCGGGCCGACAAAGATGAGGTGTCCTCTCGCCGCTCCATCAGGCTCGTTCCATTCCGTCTCATAGAGAATCAGGTTCGCCACCGCGAGGACAGGTCCTCTCCAGCGTTACAGGAGTTATATCATCTGTCCTTCAGCCGACTAACGAACCAAAATGGCTAGAACCCATAAAACTTGGGCTCCGTCGGTAGAGCGAAGGTTTATAGTGGCCGCTCTGAAAATAAAGCCTTCCGATGCATGGATTAGACTTGCCGACCTCTAGTCTAAACCTACTCCAGAAGAGGTACGCGACTGAAAGAAAGCGTAGTGCGGGTGTCAACGCCAGCAAAGCGGGGCATAATAGAGTCGTTCGCTTGTGAGCCGCGTGGATCGGCGCGCCACGTCGAGACCTTCGGCCATGGCGGCGGTTTTCCGGGACCGGAGCACGCTGGCTGAACCGCCATTCGGAGGCCTCGTGGAGGCGCACACCGACTACCTCTCGTGAAACCCTTCGGGAATGGGAACCGGCATGGAAGACAAAGGCCAGGCAGGCCAGCCCGGGAAGTCCGCATCCGGTCTTTTCGACACGTCTCATCTCAAGCATGATCTCGCCCGCCGGTCGATCTCCGGAGGCGTCGCGGCGATTACGGCGCAGGGTGCGAAATTCACCCTGAACTTCCTGTCCATCGTCGTGCTGGCGCGGCTGCTGTCGCCGGGGGATTTCGGCCTGATCGCGATGGTCACTCCGATCGTCGGGCTGATCACGCTGATCCGCGACATGGGGCTCTCCGCGGCGACGATCCAGAAGCAATCCATCAGTGATGAACAGGTCAGCACCCTGTTCTGGATCAACGTCGCCATGAGCGCCGTGCTGGCGGGCCTGATCGTGGCCAGCGCTCCTCTCGTGAGCCGGTTCTACGAGGATCCGCGCCTTATCGGAATCACCGCCATCTTCGGTGCCACCATGCTGACGGGCGGCCTGTCCGCCCAGCACATCGCGCTCCTGCAACGGCACATGCTGTTCGGTCAGCTCGCCGTGATCGAGGTCGGCTCCATGCTGGCCGGCTTCGCCGTCGCCGTCGTGGCGGCGCTCTATGGCCTGTCCTACTGGTCGCTGGTGCTCATGACCGTCACCACCTCCTTCGTGACGATGGTCTGGGTCTGGATCGCCTGCCGGTGGCGCCCGGGGCGCCCCGTGCGCGGGTCCGGGATCCGGTCCATGATCGCCTTCGGTGGGCATCTGACCGGTGCCAATCTCTGCCAGTATCTCAACCGCAACTTGGACAACATCCTTATCGGCAAGGTGTGGGGCGAGACGGCCCTCGGCCTCTACAATCGCGCCTATAGCCTGCTCCTGCTTCCGATTACGCAGCTCAACGGTCCGATCACCAACGTGGCGCTTCCGGCGCTCAGCCGGCTGCAGAACGATCCGGACCGATATCGCACCTATTATCGCAAGGCCCTCGGCCTGCTCGTGACGGCCGGTATGCCCCTCGTGGTGTTCATCTCCATCGAGGCCAGGCCGATCATAGGATTTCTTCTCGGACAGGAGTGGCTCGGAACGGTTCCGATCTTCCAGGCGCTTGCTCCTGCGGCCTTCCTCGGAAGTTTCAACGTCGCAACGGGCTGGCTTTACGTCAGCCTGGGACGGACGGCCCGCCAGTTGCGATGGGCCATCCTGCAGACACCGATCATCGCGATCGGCGTCACCATCGGCGTGCAATACGGGCCGATCGGCGTGGCGGCGGCCTACAGCGCCGTCATGATGGTGCTCCGAGGGCCCGCCATCGCGTTCTGCCTGCGGGGGACGTTCGTTCGCCCGCGGGATGTGATCGGCGCCGTGCTGCCGGCCTCGGTCGCGTCGATTGCCGCAGGCGCATGCGTGCTTGCCGTCCACGCGATTCCGAGCACGAGCTTCACGATCCAGCAGCCCTTCCTGGCCATCATGGCGGATGCCGCGATCTATCTTGCGTTCTACATGGCGATCTACTGCGTGACCCCCGGCGGCCAGTCGAATGTTCGCGTCATGATCGATGCGGCCCGCAAGCTGCTGCGACCCATGATGCGCCCCGCAAACCTGCCATCGCCAGCTGCGGGGGAGTGACGTGTCGGCGCTTGCTCCCGTCAAGAGGCTCCTTCGCGATGTCGCCGAGATGGAGCGGCGCTTCATCGGTGCAAGGGCGTTGGTGTCCCCGGAACGCCGCCGCAGGATCAGGCGCGCCCTCGGCATCGCTCCCAGACCGTCGCCGCGGCGCTTTATCCCGGCAAGCCTCGGCGTGTCCGGCTTTTTCGAGGAACTGCGCAGGCGCCAGATTCGCTACGCGGTTCTGCGATGGTTCGAGGCCCTCCCGCATGTCGAGCCCGGCGAGGATATCGACCTGCTTGTGGCCGATGCCGATCTGCCGCGTCTGGCTGAACTCCTGGACTCCGAAGAAGGGGCCGTACCCTGCGATGTCTACACGGCAAGCGCACTGCCAGGCACCTCGTATCGAGGAACGTCATACCTTCCTCCTGCACGAGCGCGCGCGCTGCTGGAACGCGCGCAGCGCCAAGGCGAGCTTGTTCTCAAGCCATGCGCCGATGACCACTTCCTGAGCCTGTCTTATCACGCGGTCTACCAGAAAGGGCTGTCGTCCGGCTTGCCGACCGTGTTGCCGGATCTGACGCCCACGGCCACGCCGGAGCATCCTTATGGCGAGATACTGCAAGGCATGGCGCAACGCCTTGCCATCCCGGTGAGAATCACCATGGAAGAGCTCGATGACTACCTCGAGACGAGAGGATGGCGCCCTGAAGCCGAGATGTTGGACAAGCTCGCGGAGCACAACGTCTGGCTCAAGCGCCGCCTGTCTCGGTGACGGACGAAGGTGCGAGCCGAACCCTAAGCCTTCCGGGGTACCCGGAGGGCATGATGCCTATCCCTCTTAAAGCTTCGTCAACCATAAATCCTTTGACTTGACAGAAGCATGAAATGTTAATGAGCGCGGCGCGCTCAGGCAACACTATCCTTATGGCACGAGCCGCGGCGCAATACCTTCCAAGCCAACGATTCTGATGCCGACAACAAGAACCCACACGTATCGGGCTAGGCAGGAGACGGGTCATGGCATCGCAGCCTCAAACGGTGAGCTTCCAGCAGGGCGTCGGAGGCTACTCGGGGGTGCAGGACACCAACATCAAGTCGACCTCGCCGACGCGCAGCTACGCGACGACGGCAACCATCGGCGTCGACACGGACGTCCAGTCCCTGCTGATGTTCTCGGGCCTGATCGGCAGCGGCACAGGCCAGATTCCCGTGGGCGCCAAGATCACCTCCGCGGTCCTGACGCTGCAGACGACGAACAAGGGCGACGGCGCGACCTTCCACCGGATGCTGCAATCCTGGGACGCGGCCGCGACCTGGAACACGTTCGGCAACAACGGGATCCAGACCGACGGCGTCGAGGCGCGGGCGGCTGCGGACGCCAATACCGGCAAGACCCTCGTCGGCGCCACGAACGTGGATGTCACCACGAGCGTTCAGGCCTGGGCGGACGGCGAGGCCAACCACGGCTGGATGCTGAAGTCGCTCGGCTCCGACGGCTGGGACTTCAACGCATCCGAGGCGTCCGTCAGACCACGCCTGGTTGTGACCTACACGCTCGACGACCAGCCGCCCCCGCCGCCGCCCGTTGATACGACCCCGCCCACCGCCAGCGGGCTTGCAGCCAATGTGACGACGGCCCGGCAGGACCACACCGTGGTCGTCACCTACCAGGACCAGGCAGGCGGTACGGGTGTCGATGTCACCAAGATCGACATTAACGATATCGCTGTCTCGGGCGGAATTGCCGTGACGGGGGTCACGACATCCGTCGCGGGTGACGGGACGGTCTCCGCCACCTACACCCTCGCCTCTCCCGATGGCTTCACGTTCGCCGATAACGGCACCTACTCCGTATCGCTCAAGGCGAACGAGGTCTCGGATCTCGCAGGCAACGCCGCGTTGGCGAAAACGCTCGCGTCCTTCACGGTTGATATCCCGAACCCCACTCCCGAGCCGCCTCCCCCCACCTCCCAGCCTCAAACGGTGAGCTTCCAGCAGGGCGTCGGGGGCTACTCGGGGGCGCAGGACACCAATATCAAGTCGACCTCGCCGACGCGCAGCTACGCGACGACGGCAACCATCGGCGTCGACACGGACGTCCAGTCCCTGCTGATGTTCTCGGGCCTGATCGGCAGCGGCACAGGCCAGATTCCCGTGGGCGCCAAGATCACCTCCGCGGTCCTGACGCTGCAGACGACGAACAAGGGCGACGGCGCGACCTTCCACCGGATGCTGCAATCCTGGGACGCGGCCGCGACCTGGAACACGTTCGGCAACAACGGGATCCAGACCGACGGCGTCGAGGCGCGGGCGGCTGCGGACGCCAATACCGGCAAGACCCTCGTCGGCGCCACGAACGTGGATGTCACCACGAGCGTTCAGGCCTGGGCGGACGGCGAGGCCAACCACGGCTGGATGCTGAAGTCGCTCGGCTCCGATGGCTGGGATTTCAATGCATCCGAGGCGTCCATCAAGCCACAGCTTGTGGTCACTTACACGGTGAAAGTGGACCCCCCTCCTCCGCCACAGGACAAGACCGCGCCCACCGCCAGCGCCACTCTGCCGAACCTGAGCAGCGCTAGCCAAACTCACACGATTGAAGTGGTTTACACGGACGAAGTCGGTGGGTCCGGGATCGATCCCGCGAGCATCGGCCTGGACGACTTGGAGGTCTCAGGGCCGGGCAGCGTCACGGTCACAGGGGTGACGACCGCCGCGAACGCCAATGGGTCGGTCACGGCGACTTACACGCTGTCGTCGCCCGGCGGGTTCACGCCGATCGATAACGGAAGCCACGCTGTCAGTCTCAAGCAGGGCGCCGTCTTGGACCACGCCGGTAACGCAGCCGCCGCCGGGACACTGGGAGCCTTCAGCATCTCTATCGCGCCGACGACGACGCCGGGTGGCGTTGGGGTTCCGGGACGCGCGACGACCTTTACGGGGGGCGAGACTCGAACGTTCGAGCACACGAACGCCCGCAAGAGCTTCTACCATGACGGCGAATGGTGGGCGGTGCTGCCCGATGGAGCGAACTGGTCCATCCACGAGTATGACGATGGCGTTTGGGAGAAGGCCAGCGGCAACATGCTGAACAACCGGGCGCGAGCGGACATCGCCTTCGACGATGAACGCGACGTGCTCTGGGTCCTGAACCACGGGCCGAGTACGGTCGAACCCCACCTGTACCGCTTCGCTTACGATCAGGAACACGAGAGCTGGCTGATGACGGCGGATATCCGCGTCAGCGCGGCAAGCGGTCTCACAAGCGGCAATTGGGCTTCCAACAGCGAGATCGCTCTCGGCCTCGATACAAACGGGAATCCGCTTCTGTCGTCCATCGGGTCGACGACGGTCGGCACGGTCGGCCTGCATGTTGCCTACGCGACCGACACCAGCCTCTCAACCTGGGCGGAAACAACCGTTGACACCGGAACGGTCCGAAACGGTGGCTCGAACGGGGACAGCAAAGCCGATTTCGTCACCTACACCGATGGCGGCGTCACGAAGGTGGCCATCGCCTATAGCGCGGACGGCGCGACGAACAGTTGGAAGATGGCGACGCATAATGTCAGCTTCTCGTCGGACTACGCCAGTGGTTGGGCCGTGAGCACGATCGCCACGTCAAGTCAGGTCGCGATCGACAACCACATCTCGGCGGTGGCTCACGGCAATACCGTGTATATCGCCATGAAGGACGACAAGAACGCCATCTGGCTCACGTCCGGGCGTCCCGGGAGTTGGAGCACGCCAGCCAAGGTCGTGAACGGTGGAGCGGAACATGATCCCAGCCGGCCGTCTCTCGTGCTCGACGACACGAACAACGAGCTCTACATTTTCTATCAGGATCACACGGGCAGCCCGAAGGACATCTATTACAAGAAGGTGAGCACGGGAAATCTGACGTTCAATCCGTCGGACCTCGGATCCGTCGCCCTATCGAGCCCAGGCCTCGCCTTCACGGATCCTCAGCTTCCAGCGCATAATGTCGGCTCCCACACGGACAATTCCTTCTTCGTGTTCGCCAAGGCGGGGAGCCAGATTTGGCACAACAACATCGAACTTCCCCAAACGGATCTATTCTTCGTTTGAGGAGAATACACCCGGCTCAACGTGCGCTGGCATGCATGGCAGCGCGTTCTCTGTCGTCGATTTGGTTCAGGAGGTTGCGCAGCCGGTCGGGAACGTCCTCCTCGACGAGCCGCTGGTAATGCTCGCGCAAAAGCCGGCCGACGACCAGGGACGTGTGGTCAGGCGTAAGCTGCAGCGTGTTAGGAAGACGCAACTCCCTGAAATCTCTATCGTTTGACAGCATGGCAGCACTCATTTCAAAGCCAAAGTTCCCACAAGGCGTGGTGGTTGAACTCCTGCGGCTCCCATCGGTTTCAGCTTGGCCGCAGCGTCCGTGCTCTCCCGTGGCGGGAAAGCCACGCCCGGATAAGGCATCCGGCGGGTGCGCGCCCGCACGCCTCAGAGACTTCTGAGAAGCCAAGCTGCTTCCCTAACGACATGGGAGTCATCGCCTATGCGTGCATTGCTAGGGATTTTGTCCTTAATGGTCTGTTCAACCGATTCCTTCCTGACTGAGGATCCCGCCTCGGCTCAGGCTCGCCGAATTGACGAATATGCGGCCGTCATTTCCTCGATTGCGGAGAACGACCGCGGCATCTACGACCTGCCGAGCGACATTCGCGTCGCGATCGAGACTTGGACTCAGGAGCCGGAGCGCACGAGCTGACCCGACTTCTAGGCGGCTCTCGAAATCTCGAGGGAGGGCGGCGCTGGGCGGCGGGGCTGCGCCAGCGCCTGAAGCGCCTCCACGACCAACATTGGAGACCCTGCCGGGGCAGCGACGGCATCGATCGCGGGTGCGTCGCAGCCGGTGGGTGAATCGGTCAAGAGAACCACGGGTCTATCGGCCTGATGTCGATGGAACTCATCTGCCAGGATCCAGGCGTCGATCAGGCCTGGCATCTCAAGCTTCGTGACCAGCCAGTCGACACCGGCGCGCGCCTTGCAGAGCGTGAGCAGCCCGTGGCTGGCGCAGGCGGTTCGGACGGCTTCGAAGCCGCCCATCCGGAGAATCTGGACGAGCAGGCCTCCGGAGATGGGGTCGTCGTCGACGACGAGAACGGTTTGTCGAGGATGAGAATGAGCTTCCATCACGCATCTCCCGGATGCCGATGTTGCGCTTCGACGGTTAACGCTGTCTTAAGCCGGCCCGGCCGTTTGCGGGCACTCGGAGCCGGTTCTCGCCCGGCCAATCATCTCTCGCGCCTCCAGTTGCAGGATCAGAGACTTGAATAGCTCCGGCTGCTCGGCATCGATCAGATCGGCATAAATGTGCCTCAGAAGATGTCCGGCGACCTGAGCTGCGGCTTCGGGACACGGGATGAGCGTGTTCGAGAGCCTCAAACCTTGAAGTGGCCTGTCGTTCAACATGGAAGTGCCCCTGTGCGAATGTCGCGTCCCCGGCTCATTCGAGCTTGCTACCCCAACTCGCGACGAACCGCACAGGTTTCCGGGATACCGAAGGAGGTGTGTGAGACCGCACCCGATCCCGTTACAGAACGAAGTCGGCCACGGTAAATGTGTGGAGGCCCTCCACGATCAACCTGAATTCCGGAGCCGTGGTGCCGGTGGAGTTTCCGTAAAGGTAAGTCCGATTCTCGGCGGCATCCTGGACGAAGGACACCTGGCCGACGCGTGCGATGGGCGCGTCTCCGATGAACTCGTAGTCCTGATTGCCCGCGCGACCCTTGTCGGCATCGATCCCGCTGAGATCGATCATATCCTCGCCCTGAACGAAATCCTTGATCACGTCGCCGTTGGTGGCTCTCGAATGCATGAAGACGAACACGTCCTTGCCCGATCCACCCCACAGGGTATCGGCTCCATAATCACCGTCGATCCGGTCGTTCCCGGCTCCCCCTTTGAGCAGGTCGTTGCCGAAATTCCCGTCCATGACATTGTCGAGAGCGTTGCCGATGGCGGTGTCGGCCCCGGCACTCCCGGCCCAATTTACCGATTGAAACGTCGGATCGTCCGTCTGAGGTTCAGGATTCGGCTCCTCCGGCTGTTGAGGAGGCGGGGAATCGGGAGGCGTCTCCTGACCGATCAGGGCCGCGATGCCTGACCAGGGCACGAGCTTGAAGTTACTCGTGGCGCCTCCGCTATTGCTGCTGTCGTGGACGACCAACATCCCTTGCTCGTAGACGTCACCTAGATTCTGTCCCGTAACGGCGACGCCATCCGTGTCCGACGCCGCATCGATGCCGCCATTCGCCGCGACCTTGAAACTGCCGAGATAGCTGTTCGAGGCCCGGTCGAAGACCGAATAGCTGTCGCTGCCTTGGCTGGATGCGACGAGATATCCTGCGCCGTCCTGCCCTTCATAGATCGCCAGCCCTTCGACATCGGCTCGGAGTCCGCTTGTGCCGACCTCCGCGACCAGGGTGCGGGCGGAGCCTGTCTCCGGATCCACGTCATAGCGCCAGATGCCGGTACTCTCCTGGGAGATGTAGACGGCTCCGGTGCGGTCGTCCACTACGACGCCCTCGGCGACGGACCCCACATCGAAGCTCCGAACCAGCTTCGAGGCCAGCGAGCCATTGTCGTCGTAAATTTCGAGCTGGTTGACGACGCCGCTGTTGCGATGGGTCACGAAGGCGTAGAGCGTATCGTCCACCTTGGCCAAACTGAAGCCATAGACGCCACTGATGCCGCTCGGAACGGAGCCGAGCTTCTGCAGGTCTCCACCGGCGTCGAGCGTGAAGAAGTCGATCTGGTTGGTCTTTCGGTTCGTCGCACCATAGAGGTCGATGAGGCTGCCGCCGAGGTCGAAGTCGTAGCGCAGATCACCGTTGTTCAACGCTTCGCCTGCCGCGTAGTGATCGACCTGACGGCCTTGCAGGTCGTAAACGTAGAGTCCGCCCTGGCTGGGGTGCTTGCTCGTTCCGATGATGTAACTGGCGGCCGGATCGTTGCGGTTGATCCAAAAGGTCGGATCGTCCGCAACATCGCCGCTTCCCGCTACAGAGGGAGTTTCAGCCAAAGCTGCCACGTTGCCGGAAAACGCCATCTGGATCCCCTTGGGATGCGGTTGAGAGCAGGCGGAGGCGGTAGGCGGTAGGCGGAACAAACTCCTCCCATGGCACGACAGGGAGAGGTCAACAAATTACATATGTTCCGGGAGACCTGACGGAAGGGTCGAAATGCGCCGGAAGGAGAGAAATTTGTCTCTGGCGGCCGCCGAACGACTCATGATCCGTGCTCGAGGACCAGATGCCGCCCCTTGGCGGCGAAAAGACCGGATGCTGAGGGTGGTGGAATGCCGGCCCCACGGCCCGGAAAATCCGAGAGTGGCGACCCCGACAGGAATCGAACCTGTAACCTGCCGCTTAGAAGGCGGCTGCTCTATCCGGTTGAGCTACGGGGCCGTGGGGCATCTCGGCGCGATCAATGGGTCCAGGGACCAACCCGGTTGAACTTGAAGTTGTCGGAATAGGACATCAGGCGCCGCTTGATGTCGTGGGGCTCCTCGACCCGGTAAGGAATCCCTTCCCGCTCCGCGTAAGCCACAGCCTCCTCCTGCGTATCGAACCACAGGCGGAGCTGCTGGCGGGTGTCGCCGGAGCTGGTCCAGCCCATGAGCGGTTCGATCTCCCGGGGCTTATCCTGCTCGAAAACGAGCAGCCATTGCTTGGTCCGGGCCATTCCGGACTGGGTGGCGGCCTTCGCTGGCTTATAAATGCGTGCGGGCATGGGCTTACCGAAAATCCTGGTCGTGCCGTTGGTGGATGGTCGGGGCGGCAGGATTCGAACCTGCGACCCTCTGCTCCCAAAGCAGATGCGCTACCAGACTGCGCTACACCCCGATCCTCACCAAGAGCTTGGTTCGTCTATCGTTCTGGGAACGGGAGCGCAAGCCCTCCGGTTCCTGGATTGGAAGGAATCGAAATCCGGGGCCGATCTAGGACGGAAATCTCCGCGCCGGCCCATTGGTGGGCCCGAGACGATGCCGTCGACGGATCTCAGCGCTTGAAAAGCGGATGCTCGACCCTGTCGCCGGCCTTGATCCCAAGCCGTGCGGACGTCCCTGCATTCAATTCGAGAACGGAAAGTACAGGCTCGCCCGATGATATGGTGCGGGTCGACAATGGCTCGGTATTGGCCGCGATCCGCGCGATGGTGCCGTCCTGGCGGATGAAGAGCATGTCCAGGGGAAGGTATGTGTTCTGCATCCACATCGAAACCGGCGCGACCTTGGCGAAGTCGAACAGCATGCCGTGATCCGGCGCCATGGTGCGCCGGAACATCAGGCCTTGAGCGCGGTCGGCATCGTTGCGGGCGACCTCGACTTGGAAGGAATGACGCTGGCCGCCCGTGGCCACTATCGTCAGCGGCTCGAAAACCTGGGCGTGGGCGGCAGCCGCGAAGGCCAGCAATAAGCAGAAAGCCGCAAATGGGCGGGCCAGAGCGCGAAACACGGAACGATCCTCGCGCGAGCGTCAGTGGGATTGGGGCAGTGTCATATCGGCCAGACGGACTTCCGCCGCCATCAGGCCCTTCGACCCATCTCCGAACCTCACCAGAACCCGCTCGCCCGGTTTCAGTTCGGCAATGCCGTAACGGCGCAGAGTTTCCATGTGAACGAAAATGTCCGGGCTGCCCTCACCTTGCGTAAGGAAGCCGAACCCGCGCAGGCGGTTGAACCATTTGACGATGGCCGGCTCCAGGCTGCTCGTCGGCGTGACCTGCACATGAGTGCGAGGCATGGGCAACTCGGAGGGATGGAGCGCCGTCGACTGGTCGAGGGAGAGGATGCGGAAGGCCTGCCATCCTCGCGGACGCTGGACCGCCTCGACGACGATGCGCGCGCCCTCGTTCGCGGCCTGGTATCCGTCCCGGCGCAGGCAGGTCACATGGAGCAGCACATCGGGCTTGCCGTCGTCCGGAACGATGAATCCGAAGCCTTTGGCCACGTCGAACCATTTGATCCGGCCGCTGATCTGGACGAGATCGAGGGGCTTCTCGCCGGACGTGTCCTGTCCCGCATCAGTCCTGGGGGATTCGAAGGAAGAGTCGTGCCCTGCCATGCCGAACGAACTGGCGCTGAAATCTTTGGACATGAGAAACCCGCACTCGAATCAAACTGCCATCTCTTAATGAGAAGATAACACCGTCCTGAATCCGGGGAAGCCCGAAACGCGATTTTGATGATGCCGAAGCGTCACCGGCTTTCAATTATATTGCCATTTCAATGAGATAGCGTCGAGGATCGAACCGATCTCTCCGCGGATGACCAAATCGGCTTCCGCATCGAGCTTGGTGGGTTCGCGGTTGACGATGACGAGACTCGCGCCGTTTCTTTTAGCCAGCGACGGAAGAGCGGCGGCGGGGTACACCACTAGAGAGGATCCCAAAACCAGAAACAGGTCGCATGACAGGGTCAGGTCTTGTGCCCTTCTCATGGCGTCGGAGGGCATAGCCTGCCCGAACGATACCGTCGCCGATTTGAGGATCCCGCCACAATGACGGCAAGGCGGCGGACTGCCCTCCGTCTCGAACAGGGATCGGATCCCATCCAGCTCATGACGCGTCCCGCAGGACAGGCAGGTCGCGTAGGTCCCGTTCCCGTGCAGCTCGATCACCTCCTCGGGCGAGAGGCCCGATTGCTGGTGCAGGCCGTCGATGTTCTGCGTGATGACGGCCGGCATGCGGCCCGACGATACCATCGTTGCCAGGAAGCGGTGTCCTACGCCAGGACGCGCGCCGCGGTAGAGGTCGTCCATGGCGAACTTGCGGCGCCAGGCCTCTCGGCGCACCTCGGCGCTGGCCAGGAACGCTTCGTAGGGGATCGGCTTGTTTTGCATCCAGGGCGACCCAGGAGTTCGGAAGTCCGGGACACCGCTCTCCGTGGAGATCCCAGCCCCGGTGAACCCGACGGCGACGCGGCTCTCGCTCAAGAGGCGTGCCAGCGCGGCCAGTAAAGAATCAAGGCTTTCCGTCATCGGGGTGATATAGGGCTCCCCTGCCCTATGTCAGGCGAGAACCGGACCGAAGCCTTTGACCAGCACCGCGACCAACCGAGCGATCCCCTCCCGGAGATGGGATGGCATCGACATTGCCCGCGGCATCGCGATCTGCGCCATGGTGGTCTACCACTTCGGGTGGGACTTGAGCTACCTGAGGCTGATTCCCGTGGATCTGATCCAGGACCCAGCCTGGCGCTGGTTCGCGCGCACCATCGCCGGATCGTTTCTGATCCTGGTCGGTGTCGGGTTAACAATGGCCCATGCCAATGGATTTCGTGGCTGGGCCTTCCTGAAGCGCCTCGCCAAGATCGCCGGGGCGGCCGCCCTCGTGACGATTGCAACCTATCTCGCGTTTCCCGAGAGCTACATCTTCTTTGGAATTCTGCATTGCATCGCGCTGTCGAGCGTCCTGGCCCTCCCGTTTCTGCGCCTTCCCGCCTGGATCGCGGCCGTGTCAGCCCTGCTCTGCCTCAGCCTTCCATGGATCGCTACGGCTCCCCTCTGGGACCGGCCGTGGCTCGACTGGTTGGGCCTGGGAGCCAGCGAGCCCGTCACCAACGACTATGTGCCGGTCTTCCCGTGGTTCGGCCTCGTGCTCATCGGCATCGTGATCGGGAGAGCTCTGCTTCTCCCGCGCAATGCGGCTCCGACGGCTCCCGTGGGCGCCAAGGGACCGGGGACGCGAGCGCTCGTGTGGGCAGGACGCAAAAGCCTGCCGATCTACCTGATCCACCAGCTCGTGCTCTTCGGCGCTCTCTACGGGGTTTTGCAACTCGTCGGTCCGAACCGGACGGCCGAAGCCCAGCCCTTCATCCAGCAATGCGAGGCGAACTGCCTGACCAGCAACAGCAATGTGCGGGTCTGCCGATCCGTCTGCTCTTGCGTGGTGGACCGCCTCCGGGAGGACGACACATGGCGGAAGGTCATGGCCGGTACGGTCGGCCCCGACGACCAGACACGAATCTCCCGCACCGCCCAGCAATGCTTGAGAAGCGTTCCGCCGGCATGACGTTACGTTAATTGCGCTCCGAGCGAGCCTCCGCCAGCAGGCACAGAAGCTCGAAGGCGATCGAGGCTCCCACGAGCGCGGTTCCTCCCGTCGGATCGAGCGGCGGCGACACTTCCACCATGTCGGCGCCCACGAGGTCGAGATGGCGAAAGCCACGAACGAGCTGCAGCGCCTCGCGGCTGGTGAAGCCTCCGATCTCCGGCGTGCCGGTTCCAGGCGCGAAGGCCGGGTCGATGGAGTCGATATCGAAGGTGAAGTAGGTGCGGCCCTGTCCCACGACGCGGCGAGCCTCCGCGATCGCATAGGGAATGCCCTTCTCAGCAACCTCCTCCATGTCGATGATCCGGATGCCTTGGTCGAGCGCCCAGTCGCGCTCGTCAGTGGAGTACATGGTCCCGCGGATCCCGATCTGGACCATACGCTTCGGGTCCAGCACGCCATCTTCGATGGCCCGGCGGAAGGGAGTCCCGTGCGTGAGCTTCTGACCCCCGAAATAGGTGTCTCCGGTATCGCTGTGCGCGTCCACATGGATCAGTCCGACGGGCTCACGAGCGCCGAGCGCCCGCAGGATCGGGTAGGACACGATGTGGTCGCCTCCAACGGACAAGGGCGTAATGCCGGCCGCATGCAGATGGGCGATCTGTGCCTCGATCCGGCCGAGGGTGTCCGACACGTCGATGGGGTTCACGGGCACGTCGCCCACATCCGCGCAGGCGCACAGGTCGTAAGGCGCAACAAGCGTTCCGTAGTT
The DNA here is from genome assembly GCF_016892705.1 of Microvirga pudoricolor. Classification (GTDB taxonomy): domain Bacteria; phylum Pseudomonadota; class Alphaproteobacteria; order Rhizobiales; family Beijerinckiaceae; genus Microvirga; species Microvirga pudoricolor. Next base: position 129,920 of record NZ_JAFEMB010000005.1, on the reverse strand, counting down.
CACGAGCCGCATCAGGGACGACGCCTCGCGAACCTGACGCGGACCCAGCCGCGTGCCTGGCCGATTGGTGGTGGCGCCATCGAACGGGATCCCGAGGAGCGCGATGTCGATCTCCCCGGGCGCACTTTCCGGCAAGATGTGCGGCAACCGCATGAACGTCGAGATTCCGGCGAAACGCGGCACGACCATGCCGGACAAGGGCTGATAGGCGGCAAGACGCTTGTCCCGTTCGACGCGGCTCGGCTTGATATTGAGGCTTCCTGACATGCTTGGGGACCTTTGCGTCATGCTTGGGCGTGCGAAGCTTGGGCGGGCGAAACCTGGGCGTGCGAGGCATGAGGGTCCGGGAGCTGGGCGAACACCTTTTCGATCCGCTCCATCGCCCAGTCGATCTCATCCCGCGTGATCGTCAGGGGCGGTGCGAAACGCAAAACCGTCCCGTGCGTGTCCTTGGACAGGACGCCCTCCCTCAGCAGGTTGTCGCAAAGAGAACGCGCCGAGGCCGCGGATGGATCGATTTCGACGCCGACCCAGAGGCCCCGACCTCGCACGTCCACGACCACGTTGCTGCGCATGGCGCGAAGACGCTCCAAGAGATAGGCGCCCAGTTCGGCGCTGCGCTGGACCAGCCCTTCGTCCTCGATCACCGCCAGGGCTTCGAGCCCGATCCGGGCCGCGAGGGGGTTTCCCCCGAAGGTCGAGCCATGGGATCCGGGACCGAAAACCTCCATCAGGTCGCGCGTCCCAACGAGAGCGGAGACGGGATAGACGCCTCCGCCCAAGGCTTTCCCCAATATCAGCCCGTCCGGCCGGATCTCCTCGTGCTGATGGGCGAACCAGCGACCCGTGCGCCCAAGCCCCGATTGCACCTCATCGAGGAGCAGGAGCAGGTTGCGCTTGTCGCACAGGGTCCGCAGGTCCTTCAGGTAGCCCTCCGGAGGAAGGACGATGCCTGCCTCTCCCTGGATGGGCTCCACCAGGACCGCGCAGGTGCGATCCGTGACGGCCCGAGTCATCGCCTCGGCATCCCCGAACGGAACCCGCTTGAAGCCGCCCGGGAACGGGCCGAAGCCTTCGCGATAGGAGGCATCCGAGGAAAAGCCCACGATGGCTGTCGTGCGACCGTGGAAATTATTCTCGGCCACGAGGATCTCGGCCTGATCCACGGCGATGCCCTTCCTCCGGTAGCCCCAGCGTCGGGCTGCCTTGATGGCGGTCTCGACCGCCTCCGCGCCGGTGTTCATCGGCAACGCGACGTCGAGGCCCGTCAGGGCAACCAACTTCGCCAGGAAGGGCCCGAGAACGTCCGTGTGGTAGGCGCGGCTCGTCACGGCGAGCCTGGCGGCCTGCTCCGACATGGCTTTCAGGATTCGGGGATGACCGTGGCCGAGGCTCACCGCTGAGTAAGCGCTCATCATGTCGAGGTAGCGCTTGCCATCGACGTCGGTCGCCCAGACGCCCCTGGCCTCCGTCAGAACCACGGGAAGGGGGTCGTAATTGGCGGCGGTGACGGCCTGCTCGTGGGCGATGATGTTCAAGCTGTCGTTCATGGGTCCCTCTTTTCCCCGAGTCTAGGAAATCCCAGGGACCGAAACCGTCGAACAGGCCATGATCGGAAGCCGATCCTGTCGCCAAGGCGAAGCTTGGCGTCAGTCCTCGTCGTCTGGGACCGGATACCCCGCGAACGGCTTGAGGGTTTTGAGGACGAATGTCGTGTGGATGCGGCTGATCCCAAAGGCCGGGTCGGCCAGGAAGGCCTCCGTCAGAGCCTCGTAATTGGCCAGCGATGGGGCGACGACGCGGGCCGCGTAGTCGTGCGCGCCGTTGACCACTTGGAGCTCGACCACGGACGGGTGCGCAATCAAGGCCCGCTCGAGGCGCTGCCGGGTAGAAGCCGAGGGGTCGCGCATTGCGATTTCGGCCAGTGCGATGATGTCATGGCCGACGGAGGCCGGATCGAGAAGCACCGAATAGCCCCGAATGACGCCCTTCTGTTCCAGGCGGCGCACGCGCTCGAGCGAAGGTCTCGCCGACAGGCCGATGCGCTCCGAAAGGGCCTGATAGGTGATGCGGGCGTTCTCCTGCATGGTTCGGAGGATGGAGAGATCGATGCGGTCGAGCCTCAAGCCCCGCCTGTCGCCCCCCGATCTCGTACGCTGTGTCATGAACGCCCTGCCGCCGTGCATCTCAGTTGCGCTCAGATCTAGCCCCAACGACCGTTGCGGTCGAGCTTGGCGGCCATGGCCTTTCGGTTGAAAACGCGCTTGTCTTGGCCAATTAAGGCATTGATCACGGCGCACCCCGGCGCCTCGCGTCCTACAGGAAAGGTCACCTTGTGCTTCAGGACTTTCTCGCAAGTCTTCCTCTGGTCGCAATTCTTCGGGGTTTGAGGCCGGACGAAGCCGAGGCCGTTGGGTCGGCTCTGGTCGAAGCGGGCTTTCGAATCATCGAAGTTCCGCTCAACTCGCCCGAGCCCTTCCGAAGCATCGAGACCCTGAGCCGGACCCTGCCGAAGGATGTGCTGGTCGGAGCCGGCACCGTGCTCAGCCCGGCGGACGTCGACGGGGTCCGGGACGTCGGAGGCCGGCTCGTCGTCATGCCCCACGGCGATACCGAGGTGATCCGCCGGGCCAAGGAGCTCCGCATGGTGTGCACGCCCGGCGTTGCGACGCCCACGGAGGCGTTCGCGGCCCTCAAGGCCGGAGCCGATGCCATCAAGATCTTCCCCGCCGAGGCGGTGCCGCCCGCCGTGGTCAAAGCCTGGCGGGCCGTCCTCCCGAAAGGCACGATCGTGCTGCCGGTTGGCGGCATCAAGCCGGAGACCATGAAGTCCTACGTGGATGCCGGCGCCGACGGCTTCGGTCTCGGATCCGCCTTGTTCGCGCCGGGCATGGCCGTTGCGGACATCTCCCGCAACGCCCGTGCGTTCTCCGAGGCTTGGCAGGCCCTCAAGGCGGGCTAGCGGGCAGCACGGATGGGAGGTCGCTCACGGTCGACCTCCTCTTCGAAGCCGAGTTCCTCGAGAACCAGGAACAGGGGTCGATCCTTGGCTTCGCTGTAGATTCGCCCGACATATTCTCCGATGACGCCGAGGAATATGGACTGCACGCCGGCCACGAGGAGGATCGTGATGAAGAGAATAGCCCAGCCCGGCACCCAATTGTCGGTCATCAGGCGCACGACGAGCGCATAAATCATGCCCAGGACGGACAGGACCGAGAAGGCGACGCCCGTCATGGTGACGAGCCTCAGGGGCACGACCGAGAACGACACGATGCCGTCCAAGGCCAGGAGCATCATCTTGCGGAGCGGATATTTCGAGCGTCCGGCGAAGCGCTCCTGGCGCTCATACGGCAGGGCGGTTTGGCGATATCCGACCCAACTCGTCATGGCCCGGAGCATGCGGTGCTTTTCACGCATGCGTCCCAGGGCCTCGACGACTGAACGATCCATCAGGCGGAAGTCACCCGTATCGACCGGGATCGGCACCTCGGACAGCGTGTTGATGAACCGGTAGAAAGCGTGAGCGGTCCAAAGCTTGAACCGGGTTTCGCCGGCCCGGGACTCCCGCTGGCCGTAGACCACCTGGAAACCCTCCCGCCACTTGGCGACCATTCCTGGAATGACCTCCGGTGGGTCTTGGAGATCCGCATCGATGAGGATGACGGCCCGTCCCTGCGCGTAGTCAAGCCCGGCCGTGACGGCGATCTGATGCCCGAAATTGCGCGACAGGCGCAGCACGCGCACATGCTGGTCCTTGCGCTGCAGGTCGCCCAGAAGGGATGCGGTCCGGTCGCGGCTGCCGTCATCGATGTAGATGATCTCGTAGGTCAGCCCCATCCCCTGCAAGACGGCGCTGAGCCGCGCGTGAGTGTGGCCGATGGCCTCTTCCTCGTTGAAGCAGGGGACGATGACCGAGAGTTCTGGCTGTTGCGTCATGACCGGCACGCCCTATCCTGCCCGCACACGGGACCGCAAGCGTTATATTGTATAACAGCGTGGACAGACAGTTCGGATCACTCGGGAGCTTGTACGGGCCACTTGAAGTGGCGCGCCCTACGGGACTCGAACCCGTGTTTTTGCCGTGAAAGGGCAACGTCCTAGACCGCTAGACGAAGGGCGCATCGGCGAAATCACCGAGACAGGCGGGTGTATAATGGGGTTCTGTCAGCGCGGCAAGCACCCTATTGAAGAAATCAGGCTGAGGGACGCAAGCGCGGTCCCATCAGGGGTTCGCAACGTCCTGAACGCGCAGCTCGACCTTTTCGCCGCCACCCCAGCGATCGATCGAAAGCGTCCCAGCCACATGAACCACAAGGCCGATCCCGTTGGTCAGAGCTTGGCCGATCGGCTGATGAGCGGCCCGGAAGGCGATCCCGCCGATGAACGAGCCGTCGCCGCCGCGGAGCTTCACGCGCACATGCCCTCCGCTTCCAACCTCCCGAGCCTCGACGATTCGATGCTGGGGGAAGGCGAAGACAGGCTCCGGCTGGCCCGCGCCGAAGGGCCCTGCCCGCTCCAGGGCCGAGACGATTCCAGGCTGGGCCGCTCCGGCCGTCAACGTCGCGTCGATGGCGTAATGATCCGCCGCGTGGGCCTCCGCATAGGCTTCGGTGACCTGGGCTGCCATGTATTCGAGAAAAGCCGGGAAATCGTGCTGGCGGATCGTCACCCCGGCCGCCATCGCGTGGCCGCCCCCCTTGATGGCCAGACCCGCATCGACCGCGCCCCTCACCGCGCGGCCGAGATCCACCCCCTGGATCGAGCGTCCTGATCCCGTTGCGGTCCCATCAGGATTGAACGTGAACGCGAAGGCGGGCCGTCGCAGGCGTTCCTTGAGGCGGGACGCGATGAGGCCCACAACGCCCGGATGCCATTGGGCCGAGGCGGTCCCGATGACCGGCCGATCCGGTGCGGCTTCCAGCGACAACAGCGCCTGGGCCTCCGCCTCCGCAATGGCGAGCTGCTCGATTGTCTGGCGCTCCCGGTTGAGGCGGTCGAGTTCACCTGCGAGGCGGGCCGCCTGGGACGTATCCTGCGTGAGCAGAAGCTTGGACCCTAGGGCGGCGTCTCCAATCCGGCCGCCTGCGTTGATGCGGGGCCCGACCAGGAATCCCAGATGCCAGCTCTCCGGGGCCCCCGAAAGGCCAGCCGCATCGAACAGGGCCGCGAGCCCGGCGCGCCGGCGGTTGCGCATGACCACCAGTCCCTGGCGGACGAAAGCCCGGTTGAGGCCGACGAGGGGCACGACGTCGGCCACGGTCGCCAGGGCCACCAGATCCAGGCTCGACAGGAGATCGGGCTCCGTTGTTCCGGCAAAGAAGCCTTTGGCCCGAAGGGCGCGATTGAGAGCGATCATTGTCAGGAAAACGACCCCTGCGGCGCAGAGATAGCCGAGGCCCGACAGGTCGTCCTGCCGGTTCGGGTTCACCAGAGCCTGTGTCTCGGGGAGCTGTTGGGGTGCCTGGTGGTGGTCGAGGACCACGCAGTCCAGTCCGATCCGCTTGGCTTCAGCCAGGGGCTCGAGGCTGGCGGTTCCGCAATCCACCGTGACGAGGAGGTCCGCCCCCTGTTCCCTCAGGCCTCGGATCGCCTCGCTGTTGGGGCCATACCCCTCGGTGATGCGGTCAGGGATGTGGATCAGATAGGGCACGCCGCAGGATGCCAGGTACTCGGCGAGCAGGGAGGCGCTGCAGGCCCCGTCCACGTCGTAGTCGCCGAAGATCGCGACCGTCTGCCGCCGTTCGACGGCCAGGGCGAGCCGTTCGACCGCGGCCTCCATGTCGGTGAGAACATGCGGATCCGGCAGCAGGTCGCGCAAGCGCGGGTTGAGGAATCCGTCCGTGTCGGCGACCGATACGCCACGACCGGCCAGCACCCTCGCCAGGATCTCCGGCACGCCATGCGTCTGAGCGATGGCCATGGCGATCGCGCCTTGAGCCGGGGCGCAGCGCTCGACCCAGGTTCGGCCGAGAGCGGAGCGCTCGACGCCGAGGAAGGGTCTGACGGACGGGATGGGGGAACTCGCTGATTCGGTCACGGGCCGATGGTAGCGGGGAATATGGTCAAAACAGCTTCCTTATCGGAGAGGCTTCGCGCCTCTCCGATGATCGCAGGGCGTAGGGCGCTGGCCTAGTCGAGATGGAACTTGGACAGCTCCCGGTGCTCGCCGTAGATGCGACGGACCGTGCCGGTGGCGGACCGATAGACGACGGTGTCGGTCTCGATCACGTCCTTGCCGAACTTGACGCCCTTGGTCAGGGCGCTGTCGGTCACGCCCGTGGCGGCCACGACGACGTCGCCGCTCGCGAGATCCTTCATGTCGTATTTCCGGTTCGGATCCTTGACGCCCATCTGGAGGGCGCGGCTGCGCTTCTCCTCGGTGTCCAGGATGAGCCGGCCCTGCATCTGGCCTCCGATGCAGCGGAGCGCTCCGGCTGCCAGCACGCCCTCGGGAGCGGCGCCGATGCCGAGATAGATGTCGATTCCGGTCGAGGCCGGGTTCGTCGTGAAGATCACCCCTGCCACGTCTCCGTCCGAGATCAGGCGTACGCCTGCCCCGGTCTTGCGGATGGCCGCGATGAGATCCGTGTGGCGCGGGCGGTCCAGAACGAGGGCGGTCAGTTCGGTCACCTTCACGCCCTTCGCCTTGGCGAGATTGTGAAGGTTTTCCTCTGGCGAGGCATCGAGGTCGACCACGCCCTGCGGATATCCCGGCCCGATGGCGATCTTCTGCATGTAGACGTCGGGCGCGGCCAGGAGCGTGCCGGACTCCGCCATGGCCATGACGGCGATGGATCCCGGCATGTCCTTGGCGCAGAGCGTGGTGCCCTCCAGGGGATCGACGGCGATATCCACCTTCACGCCATTCCGGTTGCCGACCCGCTCGCCGATGAACAGCATCGGGGCTTCGTCACGCTCGCCCTCGCCGATCACCACCGTACCGTCGATGGGCAGCTTGTTGAGCTCCCGGCGCATGGCGTCCACGGCGGCCTGGTCGGCGGCCTTCTCGTTGCCACGGCCGCGCAGCCGGGCGGAGGCCACCGCGGCGCGCTCTGTCACGCGAACGAGTTCGAGGGTCAGGATGCGTTCGATGACCTGACCCGGTTGGACTGTGATCGCCTGTGACATGGATGCTATGGCTCCCTTGGAGGATATTGACGGAAGGACCTGTCGGCCGCTCTCTTATTCCCGCTCGATGCGGATGACCTGGGGCGGCTCGGCAATAAGACCATCCCCGGAGATTTTGTCGACTGCGGATCGGATCGCCGACTCGGTGGCCGCGTAGGTGATCAGGACGAGGGAGACGGGCGCCCCGGACCTCCCATGCGGATCGCGGTTTGCGGCAGCCTCCGAGCGCTTTTGAAGGATGCTTTCAAGGGAGATGTCGGCTTCCGCCATGCGTGTGGCGACGCCGGCCGCGATCCCGGGCCTGTCGTGCACGGTCAGACGGATGTAGTAGCCGCCCTCGTGGCGCTGAACGGGCGTTCTGGGGGCCTTGAAGAGTTCCAGCGCCGGATAACCGAACGGGGTGCCGGAGCGTCCGGAGGCCACATCCGCGATGTCGCCGATGACGGCGGACGCCGTGGCGTCACCACCCGCCCCTGGGCCGATGAGCGTCAGTTCCTTTACGGCATCGGCGTCGATGGTCACCGCGTTGGTCACGCCCATCACCTGCGCGATGGGTGACGACTTGGGCACCATGGTCGGATGAACCCGCTGCTCGATCCCGACGGAGGTGCGCTCGGCGACGCCGAGGAGCTTGATCCGGAATCCGAGCTCATCCGCCATCTTGAGATCTAGGGGAGTGATCGAGGAGATGCCCTCGACATAGACGGCGTCGGCGTCGATCTCGGTCCGGAAGGCAAGGCTCGTCAGCAGCGCGAGTTTGTGCGCCGTGTCGAAGCCCTCGACGTCGAAGGTCGGGTCGGCCTCCGCGTAGCCCAGGCGCTGCGCGTCCGCGAGACACTCGGCGAAGGTCAGGCCTTCCAGTTCCATCCGGGACAGGATGTAGTTGCACGTGCCGTTCAGGATACCGTAAAGGCGGGAAATCGTGTTGCCGGGCAAGGCCTCGCGTAACACCTTGACGACGGGGATGCCTCCGGCGGCCGAGGCTTCGAAGGCGAGGGCGACGCCTTTTTCCTCGGCCAGTTGCGTCAAGGCATGGCCATGCTTGGCGAGAAGTGCCTTGTTGGCCGTTACCACGTGCTTTCCGGCAGAAAGCGCGGCCTTGACCGCCTCGTGGGCCTTTCCATCCGCCCCGCCGATCAGTTCGACGAAGCAGTCGATCTCGTCCGAGGACGCCAGCGCGACGGGGTCCGCGAACCACGTGCTGCCCGTGAGGTCGACGCCCCGGTCCTTCGTGCCATCCCGAGCCGAGACACCCGTCACGACGATGGCGCGGCCGCACCGGCGGGCCAAGCCCTCGCCCTGGCGGGCCAGAATGCCGACCACCGAAGCGCCGACGGTGCCGAGGCCGGCAATGCCGACGCGGAGAGGAGAAGTCACGGACAAAGGCCTCCGTTGAAAGTCGCGTCGCTCTTTACGACTGCCACGGTTGCATGTCCATGAGAGACCGGCCGTTTTCCAGGCCTGATGCACCTGGGATCAGACGGCCCGGCTCATCGGAACCACGTTGTGCAGGGTCTGGTCCGCATTGTCGAAGAACTTGCGGACGTTGCGCGCCGCCTGCCGAATCCGCTGCTCGTTCTCCACCAGGGCGATGCGAACGTAGTCATCGCCGTGTTCCCCGAAGCCGATGCCGGGCGCAACGGCCACATCGGCCTTCTCGACCAGCAGCTTGGAGAATTCCAGGCTGCCGAGGGAGCGGAACTTCTCCGGGATCTGGACCCAGGCGAACATGGAGGCCGTGGGAGCCGGGATCGCCCATCCGGCCTTGCCGAAGGATTCGATCAGGACGTCGCGACGGCGCTTGTAGGTGGCCCGCATCTCGCGGATGCAATCCTCCGGACCATTCAACGCCGCCGTCGCGGCGACCTGGACCGGCGTGAAGGCCCCATAATCGAGATAGGACTTGACCCTGGACAGGGCGGCCAGGAGCCGCTCGTTGCCCACCGCGAAGCCGATGCGCCAGCCGGCCATGGAGAAGGTCTTGGACATGGAGGTGAATTCCACCGCCACATCCATGGCGCCCGGGACCTGGAGCAGGGAGGGAGGCGGGTTGGACTCGTCGAAATAGACCTCCGAATAGGCCAGATCCGACAGGATGAATATGTCGTGCTTCTTCGCGAAGGCCACGAGGTCCCGGTAGAAATCCAGGGAGGCCACATAGGCGGTCGGATTCGAGGGGTAACAGACCACCATGGCGATCGGCTTGGGGATCGAATGCGCCACGGCGCGCTCCGCCGCCGGGAAGAAGGCCGGAGTCGGCTCCGCCGGGACGGACCGGATAACGCCGCCCGCCATCAGGAACCCGAAGGCATGGATCGGGTAGCTCGGATTCGGCACCAGAACCACGTCGCCGGGCGCCGTGATCGCCTGGGCCATGTTGGCGAAGCCTTCCTTGGAGCCCAGCGTCGCGACGACCTGGGTGTCGGGGTTCAGCTTCACGCCGAACCGGCGCGCGTAATAGCCCGCCTGGGCGCGGCGGAGGCCGCCGATGCCCTTGGAGGCGGAATATCGATCCGTTCGGGGCTTGCCCACGGTTTCGACCAGCTTGTCGATCACATGCTGGGGGGCCTGCATGTCCGGGTTGCCCATCCCAAGATCGATGATGTCCGCGCCGCCAGCTCGCGCCGCCGCCTTGATCCGGTTGACCTGTTCGAAAACATAGGGCGGAAGGCGTTGGATGCGGTAGAAATCGGACATAGCGGGGTTCCTGGGGGCTTCGTGCCGGCTTGGGCTCAGTTGGGGGATGACGTCTTCTTGGCGGCGTTAGAGTTTCTTTTGTTGGCGGGAGTAAGGACAGGGTCTGGCGCCGGTGTCCCGCCCGCCTCGGCCGCGGTGGCCCCTGCCGCAGCGTTCCGCTCGCGAAGGGCATCCATCTCGGCCTCCACGGCCTTGACCTGATCGGCCGTCTTGGCCGGCGTCTCCCGACCCGGTCCTGGCGCCGTGATGGGAATGTAGTCGAGGTTCTGTGGACGGGAAGCCGAGACGAAATCCGGCGAGGCCGCGGTTGTGGGCCCAAACCCGGTCGAGCGGACCAGATTGCCCGCGGTGTTGCCCGAGCAGGCCGCAAGTCCGACGACGCACAGGCCTGCCGCGCCCTTCACGACAACCTGATAAACCAACGTCCCTATGGAACTCATTTTAAAATCCGGAAATGATGACAAGTGTCTGGTGTTTTCATGTGGTCGATCCGTAGAATGTCGAAAACACGGCTCATGGGCAACGTCAACGGCCTTTGAAGGGAGACCGTCCTATGGCTAAGCCGCACGAAGAGGAAACGCAAACGCCCGCCGTGCCGGACTTCGAGGCCCTGTCTCGAAACATGGCCCTGTTCATCGAGGGTGCCGGCAGGGCGACAGCGGCCTACTTGAAGCCGCTCGGCAACGGCGGCCCCAAGAGCGACTTCAGCACCGAGGTGGCGGAGGTCGTGAAAACCCTGGGCTTCGTGGCCGAGGCCTGGATGGTCGACCCTCAGAAGACCATCGAGGCTCAGTCGAAGCTGGGTTCTCAATTCCTCGATCTCTGGACCTCGACCCTTCGCCGCGCGCAGGGTGAACCGACCGGGCCCGTGGCCGAACCGGAGCCGAAGGACAATCGATTCAAGGACACCGAGTGGTCCGAGAACCCGTTCTTCGACTTTCTCAAGCAGGCTTACCTGATCACGTCCCGCTGGGCCGAGGACATCGTCGACGAAGCGGAAGGGGTAGACGATCACACTCGCCAGAAGGCGAGGTTCTATCTCAAGCAGATCTCGGGCGCCCTCTCGCCCTCGAATTTCGTGCCGACCAATCCGGAGCTCCTGCGGGAGACGTTCAAGGAGAGCGGCGCGAATCTCGTGCGCGGCATGGCGATGTTGGCGGAAGACATCGAAGCCGGGCAAGGCTCGTTGAAGATCCGACAGTCGGACGCGACCCGGTTCCGGATCGGCGAGAACATCGCCACCACGCCCGGCAAAGTGGTCTTCCGGAACGACCTGATGGAATTGATCCAGTTCGCGCCCACGACGGAGAAAGTGTACAAGCGCCCTCTTCTCATCGTGCCGCCTTGGATCAACAAGTACTACATTCTCGACCTGAATCCGGAGAAGAGTTTCATCCGCTGGGCCGTGTCGCAGGGATTGACGGTTTTCTGCATTTCCTGGGTCAACCCCGACGCGCGTCACGCCGACAAGAGCTTCGAGCACTATATGCGCGAGGGCATCTTCGCGGCACTCGACGCCATCGAGGCGGCGACCGGCGAGAAGAAGGCGACGGCCATCGGCTATTGCGTCGGCGGCACGCTCCTGGCCGTGACCCTCGCCTACATGGCCGCCAAGCGCGACAAGCGGATCGACAGCGCCACGTTCTTCACGGCGCAGGTCGATTTCACGGATGCGGGCGACCTCAAGGTATTCGTCGACGAGGAACAGGTCTCCGCTCTGGAAAACTCCATGAAGAAGCGGGGTTTTCTCGAAGGCGCCCACATGGCCAACGCCTTCAACATGCTGCGCCCGAACGACCTGATCTGGCCGTATGTCGTCAACGTCTACCTGAAGGGAAACTCGCCCTTCCCCTTCGATCTCCTGTACTGGAATTCCGATTCCACCCGCATGCCTGCGGCCAACCACGCGTTCTATCTGCGCAATTGTTATCTCACAAACAAACTGGCCAAGGGCGAGATGGATGTGGGCGGCGTGAGGCTCGATCTCAAGAAAGTAAAGGTTCCGGTCTTCAACCTCGCGACTCGGGAAGACCACATCGCCCCAGCCCGATCCGTCTTCCGGGGGTCGAAGCTGTTCGGCGGCCCCGTCGAGTTCGTGCTCGCCGGGTCTGGTCATATCGCGGGCGTCGTCAACCCCGTAGGCAAGGCGAAATACCAATTCTGGACCGGCGACGCGGTCGGATCCTATGGGCGGGTCGAGGACTGGATCGCGGAGGCGGCCGAAACCCCAGGGACGTGGTGGCCCTACTGGATGTCATGGATCGAGAAGCAGGCACCCAAGAAGGTGGCGGCGCGGGAGCCGGGCGCCGGTGCACTTCCCCCCCTCGCGGATGCTCCGGGCACGTATGTGCTTGAGCCGTCGTGATCCCAAGACAACGACCCAAGAAAAAGGCCGGCTCGAAGCCGGCCTTTCTTTTGGAGTGATCCGTTCGTCTCAGTACTTGCGGACGATCGGGGCTGGGATCGGCTGGGCGGGATTGTCCCAGCGGTACTTGATCGAGGCCGACACGATGTCGACGCTCGAGTCCACGTCGCCGGCGAAGACCACGCCCCGCGTCGGGAAGATGGAGTTGCCCGGCGCGATGTTGATGTCCGTATTGCCCACCGAGAAGAGGTGGCTATACGCGATGTCGAAGGAGAGGTTGTCGCTCCAGTTATAGGTTGCACCAAGCGACACCCAGACCCGGTCCGAATCCGGCAGGCGCGGATTGCGGTTATCGACATCGATGGGGGAAATTTCATAGGCCACGCCGGCCCGCACCGCCCAGGACGGGTTGATGCGGTACTCGCCACCGACCGAGAAGAACCAGCCGTCCTTGTAGTCCAGCGGCAGGTAGGGGGCTTGGGCGAGCAGACCGCCGGTCAGGTCGTTATAGACGCGCGGGAAGCCGAGGCGGCTCCAGTTGGTCCACTCCGCCGTGGCGCTCAACGTCAGCGCATCGGTAACCTGTTGGCTCAAACCGACGGACACCGACTCGGGCAGAACCACCTTCGCGGTGATCGGCACGCCGAAGTACTGGAACTTTCCGTCGAGCTCCTGCTCGACAGACGAGCGGTAACCGATACCGATGGAGGTTCCGGCGAACGGCGTCAGCGTCGCGCCGACCGAGTAGCCGAAGCCGAAATCGTCACCTTCGAGACCCGCGCTGGCGGCAAGCGGCGACGGTGCCGTCGGGGTCGGGCCGATCGCCGAGAAGTAGCGGACCTTGAAATACTGCACGCGAGCGCCGGCACCGACGGAGAGCCAGTCGTTCACCTTGTAGCCGACGGTCGGCATGGCCTCGTAGGAGATGACCGAAGTCGTGCGGGCATAGAGCTGACCAGCCCAGATCGGGTTCGGCTTCGTCGCGAGGCCGTAGGGTGCACCCGTGTAGAGACCAACCCACAGGCTGTCATTGATCTGATAGCTGCTGTAGGAGGCGGGCAGAACAGCGTCGAGGCCGATGTCGCCCGACTTTCCGAGGCCTGCCAGGCCGCCCGGAACCGTATAGGTGGGTGTGATGTCCGAACGCGGCACGATGGCGGAGGCATGCCATTCGCTCTGGAAACCAGGGTTCATCGTGATGGTCGCCGGGTTCCAGTACAGCGACGAGACTCCGGCCTCGCCGGCCGCAACGCCCGCGAAAGCCTGGCCCAGGCCCGTGGCGCTCTGCTCACGCAGACCGAAAGCTCCGGCCTGCGCGGCTCCCTGTGCTGAGACCAATGCGGCGAGAGACACCGCCGCGAGGCTCAAAGTACGAAAATGACAACTCATAGAAATTTCCCGCCCTGAAGAATGGACCGTCTTGATTCTTGCGGAAGATCCGCCGTGGGGACAGATTGCCTATGCTTGGATTTAGCCGCAATTGGTTAAGTTCTGCTTCACCATGAAGCCACGGCCTGCCGAGCTTGCGTCTTCCCCTGCGTTATTATTCAGTCCATCTCCAGGTTGTTCAGTAGAACAATGAATTCGAACTGTCGTTCACATATAAACTACCGTATTGCGCAGCCAACTTGGAATAAAGGCTAACCCGCCCCACAGCCTTGTGTACTGCGCGAGTTTTGGGCGCTCGTGACAAAAGCGCAACATTCCGGTGGCCGAATTGTGGACTAGTCTCGATGCAAATTCTTAGCCTCATGCAACAGGAGAGAACGCCGTGAAATTAGTGCGCTATGGAGAGCCGGGGCAGGAGAAGCCAGGTCTGGTCGACGCGAATGGCGAGATCCGAGACTTGTCCGGCATGGTCTCCGACATCGCGGGCGATATCCTTTCGCGTGATGGCCTGGCCAAGCTGGCCGCGCTCGATCCTACCGCCCTGCCCGCCGCGCCGGCCGGTCAGCGCCTCGGGCCCTGCGTCGCTCGCGTCGGCAATTTCATCGCCATCGGCTTGAACTACGCCGACCATGCGGCCGAGACCGGTGCGGCGATCCCCGCCGAACCCATCGTGTTCAACAAGGCTCCCTCCTGCATCGTCGGCCCGAACGACACCATCGTCATTCCGCGCGGGTCGAAGAAAACCGATTGGGAGGTCGAGCTCGCCATCGTGATCGGCGAACGGGCGTCCTATGTGGGCGCGAACGAAGCCTTGGACTTCGTGGCGGGCTACTGCGTGTGTAACGACGTGTCCGAGCGCGAGTTTCAGATCGAGCGCGGCGGTACGTGGACGAAGGGCAAAGGTTGCCCGACCTTCGGGCCCATCGGCCCCTGGCTGGTGACGAAGGACGAGGTTCCCGATCCGGGTCAACTTGCCATGTGGCTCGAGGTGAATGGCGAGCGGGTTCAGAACGGCTCGACCGAGACCATGATCTTCGACATCGCCAAGATCGTCTCCTACGTGTCGCACTTCATGATCCTGGAGCCGGGCGACGTCATCACGACTGGTACGCCACCCGGCGTCGGCATGGGCATGAAGCCGCCGCGCTACCTCAAGTCGGGGGACGTCGTCACGCTCGGGATTGAAGGGCTCGGCGAACAGCGGCAGAACGTGGTGGCCTACGAGGACCAGCCGATCGATACGAGCCACAAGCGGCGCGCCTGACGCCTGCCGTCCACGGCCTGCCAGCCAGGACTGGAGAGCCGCCCCCAACCAGGGGGCGGCACCCTGTTCTAGTCCAGGCCGAGCATCAACCGCGCGTTCTGAACCGCAGCGCCGGACGCACCCTTGCCGAGGTTGTCGAGGCGCGCCACCAGCACGGCATGTCCGTATCTGCCGTTCTCGAACACGCGCAACTCGAGCTTGTCCGTGTCATTGAGTGCCTCCGGCTCGATGCGCTCAATCCGCTTGTCGTCCCGAGCCGTCGAGATCACGCTCACGAGACCGCTCAAGCCGTAATGGTTGCGCAGGGCGGCTTCCAGGTCCGTCGCGGTCGGCTTGCCCGGGAGGAGATCGAGGTGGAGCGGCACGCTCACCAACATCCCCTGCCGGAAATTGCCCACGGACGGGATGAAGATGGGGCGCCGCGTCAAGCCGGTATATTTCTGCAATTCGGGCACGTGCTTGTGCTCGAACCCGAGGCCGTACAGCTCGAAGGCGGGTGCGGTCCCGGCCTCATAGGCCTCGATCATCGAGCGGCCTCCACCACTGTACCCGCTGACAGCATTGACGCTGATCGGATAATCGACGGGGATCAGCCCGGCATCGATCAGCGGACGGATCAGCGCGATAGCGCCCGTCGGATAGCAGCCGGGATTGGCGACGCGATCAGACGCCTGGATCGCCTGCCGTTGCCCGGCATCCAGTTCCGCGAAACCGTAGGTCCAGCCGGGACTGACCCTGTGGGCGGTGCTGGCATCCAAAATGCGCGGCTTGCGGCCGTTCAGGCTCTCGACCAAGCTGACGGTCTCCCGCGCGGCATCGTCATGCAGGCAGAGGATCACGAGGTCGACGTCGGCGAGGATGTCCCGCTTAGCCTCGGGGTCCTTGCGGCGGGCCGGATCGATGCTTCGGATGGCGACATCGCTCGTGTTCAAGAGGCGGTCGCGGATGCCGAGTCCCGTCGTTCCGGCTTCACCATCAATGAAGACCGTCCGGGTCGCCTGCACCTGCGGTTGGTTCTTGTCGAGCGAGATCGTCATGATCGTCTGCCTTCGTCCTGACGCCGTGACCGCCACGGCGCCCATTTCAGGAGCCGTATTTAAGAATGAACCGCCGGAAAGGAAAGGCTTTCTTGTGGGAACCGGCGATACGGCGGGACGTCACTTCAAAGGATCGTGGCCCCAGTTCATGAGGGAGTAGCGCCAGCGGCTGTTCTCGATGTCGCCCGAGGGCTTCTGGGCCATGTGGCGGCGCACGTAGCCCACCACCTTGCGCATGTGCGCGACGTCCTTGTCGGTCAGGTCCGCCTTCTTCTTGCGCTTGATCTCCACGATCATACGCCCGGAATGGTGACCGACGGATTCCCCTTCGCCGTCATGGGTCCAGCCCACGGACCGGCTTTCCTCACTCTCGAGCCACTTCTCCAGCTCCGCCGGCTGCATGTTCACGGCTTCCTTGAAGTCCTTCTCGACCTCGTCACGGTCCACGTCGCTCATCGTTCGTCTCCAGGTGTTCGTGGCCTCAACGACGGATGGGCGGGAAGGATCCCAAACGCAAAAGGGCGGCCACAGGGCCGCCCTTCCGGGAAATGCAGGTTCGCTTAGCGCTTCGAGAACTGGAAGCTGCGGCGGGCCTTCTTCTTACCGTACTTCTTACGCTCGACGACGCGGGCGTCGCGGGTCAGGAAGCCTTCCTTCTTGAGCGGGCCGCGAAGCTCGGGCTCATAGTAGGTCAGGGCCTTCGACAGGCCGTGGCGCACGGCGCCGGCCTGGCCGGACAAGCCGCCGCCGTTGACGTTGACGACGATGTCGTACTGGCCGTCGCGGTTCACGATCTGGAGCGGCTGCTTCAGGATCATGCGGAGCACGGGACGCGCGAAATAGACCTCGACCTCACGGCCGTTGATCACGATCTTGCCTGAGCCGGGCTTGATCCACACGCGGGCAACCGCGTCCTTGCGCTTGCCAGTGGCATAGGCACGGCCCTGGGCATCGAGCTTCTGGACGTGCTTCGGAGCTTCCGGAGCAGCGGCCTGGGCGTTCTGGCCGAGATCGGCGAGAGACTGAAGAGTTGCCATGGTTAGCCCCTCACGTTCTTGGAATTGAGGGCGCCAACGTCCAGAGCCTCGGGCTGCTGAGCCGTATGCGGATGCTCCGTGCCCTTGTAGACGCGGAGGTTGCCCATGATCTGGCGGAAGAGCGGTCCGCGGGGAAGCATGCGCTCCACGGCCTTCTCCACGACACGCTCCGGGAAACGGCCGTCGAGGATGAACTTGGCGGTCCGCTCCTTGATGCCACCCGGATAGCCGGTGTGATGGTAATAAACCTTCTGGTCGCGCTTGCGGCCGGTGAACACCACCTTATCGGCGTTGATGACGATAACATTGTCGCCGCAATCGACGTGGGGCGTGTAGCTCGGCTTGTGCTTGCCGCGCAGGCGCATCGCCACGACCGAAGCGAGGCGGCCCACAACGAGGCCGTTCGCGTCGATCACAACCCACTTCTTCTCGACCTCGGCGGGCTTCAGCGAAGTAGTCTTCATCGCATGGTTCCCGTTGTAGAGCCTCGCGGCTCAGGTTTTCGAAAAACGACAACCGCCACGGAAGGCGACGGTCAGTGGCTTGCGATCTAACGGACTCGCGGCGCGGTGTCAACTCGAACGCTCACGGCACCTCGGTGGAAAATCGAGCCAATACAATACGTTAATCTGTGTGGTATCATAATACTTCATTTATTTCCGCCCAGTTCCGAACCCAACCTACTCCATCCTCACATCACCTGGGTTCGATAAACCCGCCCAGTCGTTCGCTAAATCATACAACGCACGACGTCACATCCTTCGCGAAAGGCTATATTTCGCGAAAACTCTGGATATGGGGCAGACCAGGGGCCTTGGCGCACCGGCGCGCTTCGCACTCAGCAGGAAAGGCTCGCACGCTCCGGCCTGGGCACATCTCGTCACATGCATTCTCACGCCTCCGTACGCGATGGAAACATCGTATCAAGAGATGGGATGCGTCTCACTCACGGCAAGGCGTAGGTGCCGGTCGCGTGGCAGACGATGTCGGCGCTGCCCTCCGACACGATGGCCACCTCCCCCATCACAAGGCGTCGTCCGACCTTCAGCAGCCGACACTTGGCCATGAGGTCGCGCTGCAGGGGCTTGCGGAGGAAGTTGAAGCTCAGATTGGTTGTCACGGCCAAGGCGATCGGCCCGAGAGAGCCGAGAATCGCCGCATAGAGCACGTAGTCGGCCAGCGCCATCATGGCCGGCCCCGAGATGGTGCCGCCCGGGCGCAGGTGGCGCTCCTGATAGGCCATCCGCATCCGGGCCGAATGGGGACCGATCTCCTCGATGAAACAGGACTGTCCCCCATGATGCATCTGAGGAAATTCCCGCTCCAGGAAGGCCTCGACCTCCTCCTTGGTCATGACAGGGCTCGGGGGCGTTTTCAGCATGGCTGTCTCATTGAACGTGGGCCTTACTTCCCATACGGTTGGGTCATGGACCACGACAATTACTCGAACGACTATATCCGGGGCATCCTCCAGACCGTGAAGACCATCGCGCTGGTGGGGGCTTCGCAGAACCCGGCGCGACCGAGCTGGATCGTCATGAAATACTTGGCCGACAAGGGCTACGACGTCATTCCGATCAACCCGGGACTGGCCGGGAAAGAACTCCTGGGCAAGACGGTTTATGCACGGCTCGCCGACATCCCGCATCCCGTGGACATGGTGGAGATCTTCCGCAATTCGGAGGCTGCAGGCCCCATCACGGACGAGGCCCTGTCCTTGGATCCGCTGCCGAAAGTGATCTGGATGCAGCTCTCGGTGCGCAATGACGAGGCTGCCAAACGGGCGGAAAACAAGGGCGTTCAGGTGGTCATGAACCGCTGCCCGAAGATCGAATTCGGGCGGATTTCCGGGGAAATTTCCTGGCAGGGCATCAACTCCCGGATGCTCTCATCCAAGAAGCCGGTCCTTGCGGGTAAAGGGTTTCAGAAGCTCAGCCTGAACAGGCCCCGCTGAGCGGCTGCCTTGACCGAAGAACAATTTGTTCTTTATAAAGAACCATCGGGAGGGTGTGAGCGCGTCGCCGTGCGCGTCATGGTGAAACATTCCAAGATCACGCATTCCAAGATCACAAAACCTCAGATCACGACCTCGGAGAGATAGATATGGGTGAGCGGGCACCGGGTTTCGAGACCCTGGCGATTCATGCGGGCGCGGCTCCGGATGCGGCGACGGGCGCGCGGGCGACGCCGATCTACCAGACGACGTCCTTCGTCTTCGACGACGTGGACCACGCGGCCTCGCTCTTCGGGCTCCAGGCCTTCGGCAATATCTATTCCCGGCTCGGCAACCCCACCAATGCGGTGCTGGAGGAGCGGGTCGCGGCGCTGGAGGGCGGCACGGCGGCGCTCGCGGTGGCGTCCGGCCACGCGGCGGAGTTCCTGGTGTTCCACACCCTGCTCCAGCCCGGCGACGAGTTCGTGGCGGCCAACAAGCTGTATGGCGGCTCGATCAACCAATTCAACCATTCCTATAAGAACTTCGGCTGGAATGTGGTCTGGGCCGATGCGGACGATCCGGCGAGCTTCGAAGCCGCCATCACGCCAAAGACCAAGGCGATCTTCATCGAATCCATCGCCAATCCGGGCGGCGTGATCGTCGACATCGCGGCCATCGCGGCCATCGCCAAGCGGCACAACATCCCGCTCATCGTCGACAACACGATGGCGTCCCCCTACCTGATCCGCCCCTTCGAGTTCGGGGCCGACATCGTGGTGCACTCGGCCACCAAGTTCCTCGGCGGCCACGGCAATTCCATCGGCGGCGTCATCGTGGACGGCGGCACGTTCAACTTCGGGGGCGACGACCGCTATCCGATGCTGTCCAAGCCCCGTCCCGAATACGGCGGCATGGTGCTGGGCGAAACCTTCGGCAATTTCGGCTTCGCCATCGCGTGCCGGGTGCTGGGCCTGCGCGATCTCGGCCCGGCGCTGTCGCCCTTCAACGCCTTCATGCTGCTCACCGGCATCGAGACCCTACCCCTGCGGATGCAGCGCCATTCCGACAACGCGCTGGCGGTGGCGGAGCATCTGGCGGGCCACGGCAAGGTGTCCTGGGTCAGCTATCCGGGCCTGACGAGCGACCGCTACCACAACCTCGCCAAGCAATATTGCCCCAAGGGCGCGGGGGCGGTCTTCACCTTCGGGCTGAAAGGCGGCTACGAGGCGGGCGTGAAGCTGGTCTCGAACCTCAAGCTCTTCTCGCACCTGGCCAATATCGGCGACACCCGCTCCCTGGTGATCCACCCGGCCTCCACCACCCACCGCCAGCTCACGGACGAGCAGAAGGTGAAGGCGGGAGCAGGCCCCGAAGTCGTGCGCCTGTCCGTCGGCCTGGAGGACAAGGCCGACCTCATCGACGACCTGAATCAGGCCCTCGACGCCGCGTAAGCCTTGCGGCCCCAAGGGTTTACACTCCAAGGGTTTCGCGCCCCCTTCCCGTCATGGCCGGGCTTGACCCGGCCACCCACGCCCCGCGCCCGAAGACGAGGATCCCCGGGTCGGGCCCGGGGATGACGACGGTGGGAGGCGATGCGAGCGCTCACCCGGTCGCCCCCCAACCAGCCCTCCGGCTGCGCTCCCCTTGATAGGAGGGCCCGGCACGTCGAGGGTCAGGGGCACTCAAGGGAAGGAAGCAGAGGTATTCGACCCCTCCTTGACGGGAAGCGCGGATACCAGCCTCCCGATGGCCATTTTCGCCCGATCCGAATCCCTCAATCCTCCGGTTCGTCAAAACGGCGGGGTGAAACACGGTGTAACGGGCGTTGCACATTTTGCGCCCCGATCCGCCCGAGATTCCTGCGGATAAGCGCAACGATGTTCTATTTTTGTTCTTGACGTGAGGAGCGGCTTGCGGCCCGATGGTCGCATGGTTGGACCGGTCTATCGCCTCTCGCCGTTCGCCCCCGCCCGGCCCGACAGGAGCCCGCCGGATGGCCCTGCGGTGCCCATGCGCCCCCGCAAGCCACGGCCCCGCCGCAAGGGCGACCCGCACGGGCCCGAAACCCTCGACCGCATCCGCGCCTATGTGGAGAAGACCACCCTCTCCTACCGGGAGATCGCGGCCCGCACCGGCACCTCCGCCGCGACCGTGTCGCGCCGCGCCAAAGCCGGAGGCTGGGCGCGTCCCGGCGCCGAGCCCTTGGAGCACTTCACCGAGGAAGGGCGCCGCCGCTTGCGCCGACACGCCCTGGCGGAGCGCCTGATGCGCCAGACCGAGCGCTGCGTGGAGCGCCTGGAGCAGGCACCCGCCCCCGAACCCGCCGAGATCCGCCGGGCGCTCAGGCTCGCCCGCGCCGCCGCCTCCTTCGACCGGGTGGACCGGCCGCGACGGAAGCCGCGACGCCGGCGGCTCAAGGCGAAGGTCCATCCGCACCGCCCGTGACACGGGCCGCCCCTACCCTTCGCCCCTGCGGGGACGGGGGCCGCAAGGGCCGGGTGGACGTGGAGACGTCAGGCCCCTCGGATCATCGGAAAGGTGCAACCGCCTCACCGTCATGGCCGGACTTGATCCGGCCACCCACGTCTTGCAGCGTGGCCCGTGAATCTCCGGGCCAAGCCCGGGGTAACGGCGGCATGCACTGCGCTCACACCGAACCGACAGGCACTGCGCACGGTCCAACGCCGATCGTCATGAGCGGCGGCCGGTCATCCGCAAGAAGGCCCGGAACGGCATCGTCATCCGCTCGCTCATGGGAGGATGACAGCGGGATGGGGCGAGACGGCTAGGTGGCTTCTCGCTCGCGCGTCTCCTCGCCGGTGCGAGCTTCCGCCGGCGTCGAGGCCCCCCAAAGGGACGCGGCGACGATCAATGCGCCACCAACCCAAGCGGAGGGAGAAAGGCTTTCGCCGAGCCATGCCATGGCGAAGAGAGCGCCGAAGACGGGCTCCGTTCGCATCAGCAGACCGACGCGGCTCGGCGACATCCGTCGGACGGCATAGGTTTGCACGAAGAAGGCAAAGATCGTGCAGACGAGCACGAGATCGAGCGTGTTTCTTTAGAAGGTTGGCGACGCCGGGAGCGGCGACGCAACGCCCGCGCTCACGGAGGAAGCAGCAGGTCCGCGGCCTCCTCCAGATTCTTCACCTCGGCATAGGGCCGCCAGTCCGGGTTGCCGTCCTCGCCCCGACGGTTCACCCAGATGCCGCGCAGGCCCAATTCATGACGGGCCTTCATGTCCCAGTACATGCCCATCGCCACGTGCACCGTCTCGTCGGGTCTCACGCCCATCCGGCGGTAGCCGAACGCGAAGAGTTGCGGCGAGGGCTTGTAGGCCCCCGCCTGTTCCGCCGTGACGACGAAATCGAAGGGAACGCCGATGCGCGCCACCGTGGGGGCGATCAGATCGTCGTCGGAATTGGTGAAGATCGCGAGCCTGTAGCACTCGCGCAGGCGCTCCAGCGCCGCCGGAACCTCGGGATGCGGACCCATGGTGGCCGGCGAGGCCGCGACCCGTTCGATCTCGTCCGCGCGGGGAGCCAAGCCATGCTCCGCGAAGGCCGCCGCGAAGCCCTCCCGCAGAATTGTTTTGTAGAGGCGGTGGGGCCTCTCGGCCGTGAGGCGGCGACCCTGCGCCGAGAAGCTGTCGAGGATCGCCGGGGCGAGCGCAGGGCTCGCGCCGTGGGCGGCCAGCACTCGCCCGATCTCACGCTCCAGCACCTCGTACCACTGCACGAGGGTGCCGTAGCAATCGAAGGTGATCACCTTCGGGGCGGGATCGAGGGAGAACGGCGCGTCAGATTCGGGCATCGGCGGGGCCTGGTTCGGGCGGATCGCGGACGTCGCGTCGCCACCGCCGGACAACGGGAATGCGGCGGGTTGGGTTCGGCGCCCCCTGGAGGATCCCGCGGCCTTCGGCTGTCCCGAAGGCAGGCTCAACGAGATCCGCATTGCGAGGCCCCGTCCGCCGTGACCCTATGGGCCATGTCGGACCTTTCCCCCTGGCTCCTCCTCGTCACCGGCCTCACCTTTTTCCTCGCGGGGATCGTCAAGGGCGTGACCGGCATGGGGCTGCCCACGGTGGCCATGGGCGTGCTCGGCGCGATCATGCCGCCCGTGGCGGCGGCGGCGCTCCTCGTCGTGCCGTCCTTCGTCACCAATCTGTGGCAGCTGCTGCGCGGCCCCGGCCTCGGCGGGCTGGCGCGGCGCTTCTGGCCCATGATGGTCGGGATCGTGGCCGGCACCCTCGCGGGATCGTCCCTGCTGGCGGGAGGCTCCACCCGCTGGACCACGGCGGGCCTGGGCCTCGCCCTCGTGGCCTATGCGGCCTTCGCGCTCTGGGGGCGGCAGCCGAAGGTGCCGTCCCGCCTGGAGGGGCCGCTCTCGCCCGCCATCGGGCTGGCGACCGGACTCGTCACGGGCGGCACGGGCGTCTTCGTCATTCCGGCCGTGCCGTATCTCCAGGCTTTGGGCTTGCCCAAGGACGATTTGATCCAGGCGCTGGGGCTCTCCTTCACGGTCTCCACCATCGCGCTCGCGGCGGGGCTCGCCTGGCGCGGCGCCTTCGCGCTCGACGGCCTTGCCCTCTCGGCCCTGGCAGTCGCGCCCGCCCTCGCCGGCATGTGGCTCGGCGGGATCTTGCGGGGCCGCGTGAGCCCCACAACCTTCCGCCGCTGGTTCCTGGCCGGGCTGCTGCTCTTAGGCGTCGAGCTTTTCGCGAAAGCGGTCCTGCGGGGTTGAGGATCCGGATCGTTCCGGCGTCGCGGCCGCGCCGGGAGCACGCTCAGGAGCGCCGCCGCCCCGTCCTGCGCGTGATCGCCCAGAACAGCACCACGGCGAGGATCGACGTGACGGGCCAGTGGAACCACATCCGCTGGATGCCGGTGAAGAGGTTGATGAGGATGAGGAGCGGCACCGAGACCAGCATCGCCGCGATGGCGGGCGGCATGTCCCGGAACAGCCCGGCCATGCCCTCGGCCCGTGGCGCGCGCGCCGGAACGGGCATCGCGGCGGCGGAAAGGTTAGAGGCGCCTCCTCCGGCCGTCACCCGGTAGCTGATCACGGGAAGTGCCACATTCTTCACGGGCCGGGGCCCGAGGTTCTCGAAGCCGACCGAGAGCTTGTTGTGCACCTGGTCGTAGACTGGGCCCGAGACCAGGATGCCGCCGGGCTCCGCCATCTCCTGGAGGCGCGCCGCGATGTTGACCCCGTCGCCGTAGATGTCGCCCCCGTCCACCATCACGTCACCGAGGTTGATCCCGATGCGGAAGCGCATGCGCCCGTCCCCGGACGGACCCGGCTCCGGGCTCTCGGGCGCGCCGGAATCCGGATGCCCCTCCTCGCCCTTCAGCTCGGCCTGGATCTCCACGGCGCATTGCACCGCCTCGACCACGCTGGCGAATTCCGCGATGACGGCGTCGCCCCAGGTGTTGACGATCCGGCCGTCATGCCGCTCCACGAGCGCCGCCATGGCCGCCCGCGCCCGCCGCAGCGCTGCCAGCGTCCCCGGCTCATCCGCCCCCATCAACCGCGAATAGCCCTGCACATCCGCGCAAAGCACCGTGGTCAGCCGCCGCTTCACCCTCTCGTTCATGGGCGGATGATAGCGGGATTTGGCGGGAGGGATAGGTGGGGCGGCAGAGGGGGCAAACTCACGTCTGGAAGCAGAGCGAAACTGGGGGGTCCGGCAATACAGGATAGTAGAAAGTATAAACCTCCACTCTTGCGGAAAATGGGATTCATGTCACAATAATCACCATCACATTACTTATCGTGAAGTATCAGCAGAGTGCTGGTTCATGTGCGAAACAAGCCTATAGAGCAGCTAGTCCACTGAACGATGCAGGGGGAGCAGTGTATGGCGACAGTGACGTTTGCCGAGACGAATCTTCAAAACAAGTTGTCGGAAGCCTTCGGAGGCGGGTTTTCATCCTCAGGGCCCCATACGAACGGTACCACAAAGTCTTACTATTATTCGGTCAGTATGGGACCACCCCTCAACATTTCCCTCAAATCCGTCACGCTACTGGACTACAATTCAAGTCTCATCTTCGTGGGTGAGGCCATTTCGCTTGCAGGCCTCTACGGTGTTCCCTGGGCGACTGTAACGGACGTTGTGTACCTCAAGTCGACCTTCGACACGTTCATGACCGGCGACTCCGCTACTGCCGCCGCCAAAATCTTCGCAGGCGCGGATACGGTGATCGGCAATCGATTTAACGACATTCTCGAAGGCTTCGGTGGCGACGATACTCTCACCGGCGGCAAAGGGAATGATACGGTCATTGGCGGTGCCGGAACGGACACCGCGATCTTCTCCGGCAAGCGCGCGGATTACGCCGTCGCGATTGCGGAGGACGGCACCGTCACGGTGGCCGATCAACGCGTCGATGCGGACGGCGCGGATACGCTCGTCGGCGTCGAGGCGTTCCAGTTCGCGGACGGCACCGCGCGCTCCCTCGACGTTCTGGCGACCGTGCCCGTCGCTCCGACCGCCATCACGCTGTCGAGTGCGTCGATCCTCGAGAATAGTGCGGGCGGCACCGTCGTGGGCACGCTCGGCGCGGTGGACGCGAACGGTGGCGCTTTCACCTTTCTGCTGAAGGATCCCGCCGGGGGCCGCTTCGCGCTGAAGGACGGCCAGATCGTGGTCGCGGACGGCGCAACGATCGATTTCGAGACGGCCGCATCCCATGCGGTCACTCTCCAGGTGACGGACAATTGGGGCCTGACTTTCGAGCAGACACTCACAATCACGGTGACCGATGCGGTCGAAGCCCTGCGCGGGACGGGCAAAGCCAACAAGCTCGTTGGCGGAAGCGGCAGCGACATCCTCTACGGCCTCGGCGGCAAGGACGTGCTGTCCGGGAAAAGCGGCCGGGACGTCTTCGTCTTCAACACCAAGCCCGGCGCCAACAACGTCGACAAGATCACCGACTTCAACGTGAAGGACGACACGATCTGGCTCGATAACAAGATCTTCGCAGCGCTCGGCAAGAAGGGCTCTGAGCTAAAGCCCGCGCTTCTCAAGAAGGCATTCTTCACCCTGAGCGGCGCAGCCGGTGACGCCGACGATCACCTCGTCTACGACAACACGACGGGTGCACTCTCATACGATGCCGACGGCAACGGGGCATCCGCTCCTATCAGGATCGCGACCCTGAAGGCGGGGTTGAAGCTGACCTACAAGGATTTCTACGTGGTTTGATCCCGCCCCGGCAGAATCAAGTGCTCCGGTCGCGAGGAAACCCGCAGCACGCGACCAAACCGTCCGCCGGTCGTTCCCCTCCCCGCCACCGCCCGCAACACCCCGCACACGCTCCACACCGTCCCCAGCACCATCGCGGTCGCGCAGAGTAGCGCGAGCGCCTGGATCGGCTCGGATGCCGTGTGGAATTTGTTGAGGGCGTCGGCGATGATGGAATACGGGGCGGGGTTGAGGCTTTCCATGTGCGGGCTCCCAGGGAAATGGCCACCAGCGGGGTGCTGGTGGCCGGGAGCTAGAAAGCCGCACTAGGACGGCCGTATTGGCCTTTCGGCTTGCGCCTTGGACATACGCCAACACCTCCCGGCCATAGGGGCAAGGAGGCATCGTTGCGGTCGATGCCGACCGCCTAGTGCGGGCTTTCTAGGTCCCGGAGCCGGATGCGTCCGGCTCTGGTAACCGCGTAACATGAGGAGGGCCCGGCGGGCAACGTGGCGCGCGGCGTCCCCGGCCGTTCAATACGGCGTGCCGTCCCTGTGCCGGTCGCCCTCGGCCGTGGAGTAGCGCAGGTCGATGTCGGGATAGTCCGCGACGTCCTCCTCGGTGCGGCGGGAGCCCATCTCCAGGATGAGCGCCGGTCGCGCGGAACGGTTCTGGAGGTGGTGGCCGTCGGGGTCGCCGGCCTTGAAGCCCGCGCAATCCCCCGCCCGCAGGATCTCCTCGCGGCCCTCGGTCACGAGCACCACCTCGCCCTCCAGAATCCACACGAACTCGTCCTCGGCCGAATGCCAGTGGCGCTGACTCGACCATGCGCCCGGCGACAATTCCAGCAGATTGACGCCGAACTGGGTGAGCCCGGCGACGTCGCCGAGGGCCCGCCGGACGCGGTCCCGGCAGGGAACGTCGTAGGGCGCGGGGTAGTCCGAGCCCCGGGCCACCCGCGCCGCCGCCTGATCGATCTTCGCCATGAATCCTCCCTTCCGGGGAATCCGTGCTCCCGGTGCGGGCCCAGACTGGCACCCCGGCGGCAGGCTGGGAAGAGCACGCTGGGGAGGGCCCGCTAGCGCCAGCCGAGCGCCGGGGCCACGTGTTTCAGGATCGCCTCGATCACGTGGGCGTTGTAGTCGACGCCGAGCTGGTTCGGCACCGTGAGCAGCAGGGTGTCGGCCTCCGCGATGGCCTCGTCGGCGCGCAGCTCCTCCACCAGCCTGTCGGGCTCCGCCGCGTAGGAGCGGCCGAAGATCGCCCGCATGTTGTCGATGATGCCGACCTGATCGCCCTCCTTGCCGCGCCCGAAATAGGCGCGGTCGCGGTCGTCCACGAGGGCGAAGATGGAGCGGGAGACGGAGACACGGGGCGCGCGGGCATGGCCCGCCTCCGTCCAGGCCTCCCGGTAGCGGCGGATCTGGCGCGCCTGCTGCACGTGGAAGGGCTCGCCCGTCTCGTCCTCCTTGAGGGTCGAGCTTTGCAGGTTCATGCCCTGCCGCGCCGCCCAGACGGCGGTGGAATCGGAGGCCGAACCCCACCAGATGCGCTCGCGCAGGCCCTCGGAATGTGGCTCGAGGCGCAGCAGGCCGGGCGGGTTGGGGAACATGGGGCGCGGGTTCGGCTGGGCGAAGCCCTCGCCCCGGAGCACGTCGAGGAAAACTTCCGTGTGCTGCCGGGCCATGTCGGCGTCGCTCTGGCCCTCCTGCGGCTGGTAGCCGAAATAGCGCCAGCCGTCGATCACCTGCTCGGGCGAACCCCGGCTGATGCCGAGCTGCAAGCGCCCGCCGGCGATGAGGTCCGCCGCGCCCGCGTCCTCCGCCATGTAGAGCGGATTCTCGTAGCGCATGTCGATCACGGCCGTGCCGATCTCGATGCGCTTCGTGCGCGCCCCGACGGCGGCGAGCAGCGGGAACGGGGACGCGAGCTGGCGCGCGAAGTGGTGGACGCGGAAATACGCCCCGTCCGCCCCGAGCTCCTCCGCCGCGACCGCGAGGTCGATGGATTGCAGGAGCGTGTCCCGCGCCGAGCGGGTCTGCGAGCCCGGCGAGGGCGACCAATGGCCGAACGAGAGAAAACCGATCTTCTTCATGGGGCGCTCCGATCCGATCTCCGGCCCGCGCGGCCCATGGGCTGCGGCGTCCGCCGTATCCGTATGTGGGGATTCCTTATGGCTTCGCCGATGGCAGATCAATCGGCCCTCGCCCCGTTGCGGGCGGGGAGCCGGTCTGCCATCCTGGCGCAGGAGACGGCGACGAATAGATGACGAAAGCGCCCCGCACGCAGCTTTCCAGGAGCTTGGCCGCCGGCCCCGCTGCCCCGGTCCCGCGCCTTCTGCCGGGCGGCAACCCCCAGATCGCCAAGGGCGACGGCGAGGGACCGGTGCGGGCCTACATCGCCGCGATGCCGGGCTGGAAGGGTGACATCGGCCATCGGCTCGACGCGCTGGTCGCCCGCACGGTGCCGGGCGTCCGCCGGGCCGTGAAGTGGAACTCGCCGCTCTACGGCGTCGAGGGCGGGGGCTGGTTTCTCGGGATGCATTGCTTCACGGCCTACATCAAGCTGGCCTTCTTCAACGGCGCGGCCCTGACCCCTCTGCCGCCGGTCGCGTCCAAGGACCCGACCACTCGGTACTGCCACATCCGCGAGCGCGACCCGCTCGACGAGGCGCAACTGTCCGACTGGATCCGGCAGGCTGCCGAAAGGCCCGGATGGAACGGCTAGGTCCGACCGCTTCGCACCCCGCCGCAACGCAGCATCTCGCCCGTCCCGGCCCGTCCCAGCCCGTCCCAGGGCCGGGCCCAGGCCGATCCCACGCGCTGCTCCGCTGATAGGTAGATTCCCTAGGGCTGCTCCGCATGGCAGCGGAGCCCCGCTCCCACAGGTTAAAGCGGGCCCGCATCGCCTTGAGCGTGCCCCGCTCGCGGTGGTGCGGCCCCTCTTGAGTCCGACCCGGAGGCCGTCATGGATGCCAATCCTCATGCCCAGTCAGGCGGAGCGCCAGTGATCGAGCCCCTGGTCGATGCCAGGTATGGAGCCCTCGTGCCGCCTCAGGACGACATCCGCGAACAATTCGTCGCGGCGATTCCCAGTCTCCGAGCCTTCGCGATTTCCCTGACGGGCAATGTGGACCGCGCCGACGATCTGGTGCAGGAAGCGCTCCTGCGGGGCCTCGACAACATCGACCGCTTCACGCCGGGCACGAGCCTGACGGCTTGGCTATTCACCATCCTGCGCAATCAGTTCTACACCCATTACAGGAAGCTCAAGCGCGAGGTTCCCGATCCGGACGGGCATATCGCCGGGGCGCAGGCGACTATGCCCGACCAGGAGAGCCCGCTCTACCTGCACGACGTCTGGAAAGCCCTGCACAAGCTGCCCCCCGAGCAGCGCGAGGCGCTTCTCCTCACGGCGGCGGAAGGTCTGGGCTACAAGGAGGCGGCCGAGATCTGCGGCATCGAGATCGGGACGATCAAGAGCCGGATCAATCGCGCCAGATCGAAGCTGGCCGAAATCCTGGGCCACGAGTGAGGGCTAAGGCTCCCGCGTTCTCGCCGGACACGACGTGTTGCTCGGTGCCACAGCGCCGAACCGGGACAAGAGCCGCTGCATGTCGGGAATCATGGGGAGCCGCCGCGGCCGGCTGACCCCAGGCCCTCAATCGTTGAACTCCTAGGGGATATCACGTAGGTTCCGTACGCGGGTCCATGTAAGAAGCATGGACACACCAGCGGATGGCGGACATGGCTCGCTCGACCGGGTCCTGGCCTCACGGCGGCGGGACCATGAGGACTCTGATCCGCCGGCATGATTGGGCGGAGACGCCGCTCGGTCCCATCGAGACGTGGCCGTCAGGCATGCGGACGACGATCGACCTCGTCCTGGGAAACGGGTTTCCCATGGTCGTCCTCTGGGGCTCCGAACTCATCCAGATCTATAACGACGGCTACGCGGCAATCTTGGGCAACAAGCACCCGGCCGGGCTGGGTCGGCCCACCCGTGAGGTCTGGCCCGAGGTCTGGCACATCAACAAGCCGATCTACGACCGCGTCTGGAAGGGCGAAACCTGCACCTTCGAGGATGCCCTCTACCCCCTTTCTCGGGGCGGTGTGCTGACGAACGCTTGGTTCACCCTCACCTACAACCCGGTCTGGGACGACAGGGGCGCCGTCGCCGGTATCCAGGTGACCATATTCGAAACCACGGCGCAGCACTTGGCCCAGAGGGCGCTGCGGGAGAGCGAGCAGCGGTTCCGGGCCCTGGTCACGGCCGGGACCTTCATGATGTACCGCATGAGCCCTGACTGGCGGCAGATGTACCAGTTGTCCGGCCGGGACATCCTGGCCGACACGGTCGAGCCCATTGAGGACTGGGCGGACAACTATCTTCCGCCGGACGATCGCCCGGCGATCTTCGCCGCCATCGACGAAGCCATCCGGACCAAATCCCTGTTCGAACTCGAGCATCGCGTGAACCGCGCCGATGGCGGGATCGGGTGGGTCGTGTCGCGCGCCGTTCCGATCCTCGGACCCGACGGGGAGATCGTGGAATGGTTCGGCACCGGCACGGACGTGACCGAGCGGCGGGAGGCGCTGGATCGGCTGCGCAGCAGCGAGGCGGCATACCGGGCGGAGCTGATGCGACAGGTCGACGAGCGGCCGGCCGAGCTGATGTCCAGCCGCGACCTCCTGCAGGCCACCATGGATTCCTCGATGGACATGATCCAGGTCTTCGCGGCCATTCGCGACGAGGCCGGCGAGATCGTCGACTTCCGCTGGCTTTTGAACAACCACACCTCGGAGAGCAAATACGGCGAGGTGCGAGGCGAAAGCCTGCTGGAGCGCAACCCGGGCGTGGTGCAGGAAGACATTTTCGGCGCCTTCAAGCGTGTGACCGAGAGCGGAAAGGCCGAGATCGCCGAGCACTATTACCCCCACGAGCAGTTCAACGGATGGTTTCTTCAATCGGTCGTCAAGCTCGGCGACGGCGTGGCGACGACCACCAAGGACATCACGGACTGGAAGAGCGCCCCAGACGAGGTTCTCCGCCTCCAGGACCAGATCGCGAGATCCAAGCTCGAGGAAAGCGAGCAGAAATACCGGCAGCTGTTCGATGCGATGGACGAGGGTTATGCGTTGTGCGAGGTCGTGCGCGACGCACGGGGCGATGCCGTGGACTATCGCTTCGTGGAGGTGAATCCCGCTTTCGAAAAACTCACGGGGCTCAGCGCCTCCCAGGTCAAAGGGCGTCTGCGCTCCGAGGCGATTCCGATCCCGGACGAGCGCACCTTGACGATGGCGGCGGAGGCGGTCGCATCCGGTCGGCCGAACCGGTTCGAATACTTCAACGAGGGTCTCGGCCAATGGTACGAGGTCGGGTTGTTCCCGCATGAGGACGACCGCTTCGCCTCCCTGTTCGCCAACATCACCGAACGCAAGCAGGCGGATCTGGAACTCAAGGCCGAACTGGCCGCCATGGTGCGGCTGCACAAGCTCGCGCAGCGCGTCGTGGTCGAGAGCGATCTCACAGTTCTGCTCGGGCTCATCCTGGATGCGGCCGTGGAGATGTCAGCGGCGCAATTCGGCAATGTCCAGCTTCTCGATCCGGCGAGCGGCAAGTTGCGGATTGCCGTCTCTCAGGGTTTCGAGCAGCCCTTCCTCGACGCGTTCGCGGCAGTCGATGCCGCCGATGTTTCGGCCTGCGGCCGGGCTTTGACACTCCGGCAATCCGTCGAGATCACCGACACCGAACGGGACGAGGAGTTTCGGCCCCGGGTGGAGGATGCGCGTCGCGCCGGCTTCAGGGCCGTCCTGTCGACGCCGCTTGTCGGATCGGACGGAGAACCGATCGGGATGCTCTCCACGCATTGGCGCGAGCCCCACCATCTCTCCGAGCGGGAAAAGCGTCTCAACGACATCTGCGCCCGCCTCGCCAGCGTGGCCGTTCGGTCTCATACGGCCCATGCGGCCCTGCAGGAGAGCGAGGAACGTTTACGGCAATTCGGCGAGGCGTCCTCGGACGTGATCTGGATCCGCAACGCGAGGAGCCTGCAGTTGGAGTATCTGAGTCCTGCCTTCGAGACGATCTACGGCCTCGGCGTCGAGGAGGCGCTGAAGGGCGACAACTTCAAGGGTTGGGCACGAATCATCGTGCCGGAAGACCGTGACCGTTCGCTCGAGTGCATCGCGGAAGTCCTCGAAGGGAAGCGGGTAAGGTTCGAGTACCGCATCAGGCGGCCCGTTGACGGCAGGATCCGGTGGCTTCGCAACTCCGACTTTCCAATCTGCGACACAAAAGGGCACGTGATCCGCATCGGAGGAATCGGGCAGGACGTCACGAAGTTGAAGGAGGCCGAGGCGGCCTTGCATGAAAGCGAGAAACGCCTGCGCCAGTTCGCCGAACATTCCGCGCATATCCTTTGGGACCTCGACCTGGAGACGGAGACGCTGACCCATCTGGGCGCTCGGTTCAAAATGCTCTGGGGATCCGCCGTGAACGTTCCCACCCGCCTGCATGACTGGATGCAGTCGATCTATCACGAAGATCGCGACCGCGTCGCGCGTGCGTTGGACCAAGTTCGGCTGGGCGAGGTCGTGGTCGAGGAATACCGGATCCTCCGCCCGGATCGGACGATCCGTTGGCTGCGGGACACGTTCTTCCCGATCCGGAGTGCCGAGGGACGCGTCCGCCGTATCGGCGGGCTGATGCAGGACATCACGCAGCAAGACGGGCATTTCGTCTATGCGATCGACAGCAACAACGCGTCCGCCGAGAGCTTGGCGGGAATGCTGAGGAGCGCCGGATACAACGTCCGCCGATTCACCTCCGCCGCGGGCTTCCTGGCGGCGGCGCCCGCGCTCGCGCCCGGCTGCGTCGTGTGCGACGTGGGCGATCCGGGCTCGGGCGGCGTGGCGGTGCTGCGGGACATCAAGGCGCAGAGAGTCGACCTGCCCGTCATCGTCATTGGCGATCCCGGTGGAGACGTGCTCTACGGCGTCAGGGCCATCAAGGCGGGAGCCGCCGATTTTCTGTCGATTCCCTATACGCGGGAGGACCTCCTCGCGGCCGTGGCCAGCGTGACGAACCGCGTCCAGGCTCGGGAGACCAAGGGCCAGGAGGCCGATCAGGCGAAGGCCCGCATCCACTCCCTGCCGGAGCGCGAGCGGGCTGTGTTGGAGGGGCTGCTGGCGGGCGGCACCAACAAGACCATCGCCCTCGATCTCGGCCTGAGCCCCAGGACCGTGGAGATCTACCGCGCCCGCGTGATGCAAAGGCTCGATGTGCAGACGCTGCCCCAGCTGGTGCTTCTCGCCGCCAAGGCGGGGGTGGAGCCGAAGACACAGGTCGGCGCGCTTTTCGAAGACGAGGAATGAGCGCGCCTCGTACTTTCGGGCGTCCTACCGGTCCGTCGAGACCGTTGTCCTGAGTGGGGCCTCCCGCAGGTTGCTCTCGCGCACGACGCGGGCAATGCGGCCCACCGAGTCGGTCACAAGATATTGCCGCTCGCCGTCCGGAAGATGCGGCATCGCGCCGACGATGCGGCACACGCCCTCCGCGCCGAAACTGTGGACGACGAGTTGGCCTGAAGCGAAAGCGTTGTGCATGGCAACACCCTCCTGCCTGAACGGTATGAGATCACCTCTCAACGGCGGGGCTTGCCGAATGTTCGAACCTTGAGCTTATTCATTCGTCGGGCCGGGCGCGGTGCCCC
The DNA here is from genome assembly GCF_016892705.1 of Microvirga pudoricolor. Classification (GTDB taxonomy): domain Bacteria; phylum Pseudomonadota; class Alphaproteobacteria; order Rhizobiales; family Beijerinckiaceae; genus Microvirga; species Microvirga pudoricolor. The sequence continues at coordinate 96,164 of NZ_JAFEMB010000005.1, read as the reverse complement.
TCGAAACGCCGTGCCGCCGCTCCACTTTCAACCCGGAGTCCGATTGACCGCAGGAGACCCCATGACCCGCGAGGTGACCGACGCCGACGGAATCGTCTGGAGCTGCATCCAGGCCTTCGCGGGGCTTGGCAACGATCCCGAAAAGGTCGAGGCCGCCCGCGTGGACGGCGCGAAGGACCGGGTGCACGTGGTGTGCACCCCGGCCGGCGGAGCGCAGTCGGTTCGCGTGGAGCTTCCCCTGGACTGGGAGGGGCACGACGACGACGCCATTCTGGGCGCGATCCGGCGCGAGCGGGAATCCGCAGCCTGAGCGCCGGTCAGCGCGCCGGACGCCCCGCCCGCGAGCGCCAATAGCCGAGAACGGTGAAGAACAGCCAGAAGGATTGCGTGACGAAGGACGGCAGGTTGAAGTCGTAGATCAGCGAATAGAGAATGAGGAGCGCGCCGAGACCGTTGAGCAGCGCGTAGGCGCGCTCCTCGACCTTGAGGCGGCCGAGCTGCAGCAGCCCGTAGGCCGACAGGTAGGCCGCCACGCCGATCAGACCGACGATATCCGCAAAGCTCATGGTGGCGCGTCCCGAATCGTTGCCGAGGTGAGCGTCCCTTCTACGCCATACGAGCGCGCTTTCATGCCCCGCCTCGCAGCTCCCTGACAGCCCGTCCGAGCACGTCGAAGACCAGCGGGTCCTGCGATTGGGCGACGTTGACCCGCATGAAGCCGCCCGAGCGCTGCGACGCGCTGAAGACGTTGCCGGGCGCCAGGACCACGTTCTCGTCGAGGCAGCGGCGGGCGAGCGCCGCGGAATCGACGCCGTCCGGCAGGCGGCACCAGAGATAGAACCCGCCCCGCGGCATGAGCCAGGGACGGATGCCGAGGGGCTCGAGCCGCGCGGCCACGTCGCGCCGCGCTCGTTCGAGGCGCCTGCGCAGATCGTCCATGTGCTTGCGGTATCCCCCTCCGGCGAGAATGGCCGCCACGATCTCCGTCGCCACGGGGCTCGGCCCTCCGAAGCACGTCGCGACCTGGAGATCGACCAGCCCCTCGATCCAGTCCGCCCGCGCGGCGATGTAGCCGCACCGCACCGAGGCCGAGAGGGTCTTCGAGAAGCTGCCGATGCGGATGACCCGCTCCAACCCGTCGAGTACGGCCAGGCGCGGCGAGGGATCGGGCTCGAAATCCGCGAAGATGTCGTCCTCGACGACCGTGAGGCCGTGAAGCGCGGCGGCTCTCAGGATCCGGTGCGCGGTTTGAGGCGAGAGCGTTCCGCCCGTGGGGTTATGCAGGGCCGAATTCGTGATGTAGAGCCGGGGCCGCTCCTCCGCCAGCGCAGTCTCGAAGGCGCCGACCTCCGGCCCGGCCGGCGTGTACGGGACGCCGACGATCCGCACCTGGTGCGCGCGCAGCAAGGCCTGAAAATTGAAGTAGCACGGATCGTCCACGAGCACCGTGTCGCCGGGGCGCAGCAGGAAACGGCCGATCAGGTCGATGGCCTGCGTTCCCGACGCGGTGAGCATGAGCTGGGCGGGCGCGACGTCCAGTCCCTCCTCGGCAAACCGGCCCAGCAGCCAGCGGCGCAGGGACGCGGCGCCCCGTGTGCTGCCGTATTCGACTAGCAAGGCCTCGTCGGCGCGGGCGAGGTTTCGCAGGGCCCGCCTGAGAGGTGCGTGTGGCATCCAATCGGCCGGAAGCCAGCCGCATCCCGGCTTCAAGGTGCCCGGATCCGCGTCGAGGGATTGCCGCGAGACCCAGAACGGGTCGACCGCCCGCTCCCGGCGAGGCTCCGAATGGGCGAGCGCCATGGGCGGCGTGCCCGCTCCCGTCACGTAGAAGCCGGACCCGCGCCGCGAGCGGATGATCCCTTCCGCCGCGAGACGGTCATAGGCTTCCACCACGGTGGACGGCGACACCCCCATGGTCGCCGCCAGGCGTCGGATCGAAGGCAGGCGATCGCCCGCGCCGAGCGCCCGCCCGGCGATCTTCGACCGGATCGCGGCCATCACGGCGCCCGTGCGCGACACGTCTCGTTCAGCCATCCTTGCCCGTCCCCATTGTGCTGACCGTCATACCCATACAGTTCGGCACAATTGTATGGAAGCGTGCCTGTTCACGCCAGGGGCGAGCCGATACCTCTCTTGGGACGGAGGACGCACACCATGGATCGCACGACGGCCGGCTGGGGAAGCGGCCTTCTGGGAGTGGTCATCTTCAGCGGCTCGCTCCCGGCCACGCGGGTTGCCGTGTTGGACTTCTCGCCCTTGTTCCTCACCTCCGCCCGTGCCGTGATCGCCGCCCTGCTGGGAGCCGCCTGCCTCGCCCTGTTTCGCGCGCCGCGGCCGCGGCGGACGGACCTCATGTCCCTCGCCATCGTGTCCCTCGGCGTCGTGGTGGGGTTTCCGCTGCTCACCGCGCTGGCGCTCCAGCACGTCGCGGCGGCCCGCTCCATCGTGTTCGTCGGATTGCTGCCCCTCGCCACGGCACTTTTCGGTGTGCTGCGGGGCGGCGAGCGGCCCAGCCCCGCCTTCTGGCTGTTCTCCGGCCTGGGAGCCGCGACGGTGGCGGGGTTCGCCCTCATCCAGGCAGGAACTGGCTCGCTCGTGGGCGACGGGCTGATGGTCGCAGCGATCCTGCTGTGCGGTCTCGGCTACGCGGAAGGAGCCGCCCTGTCGCGGAAGCTGGGCGGATGGCAGGTGATCTCCTGGGCGCTGCTCCTGTCGCTGCCGGTGATGACTGCGCTCGCCCTCGCGACCCTGCCGGCGACCTGGGGCGGAATCGGCCGGCCGGCCTGGATCGGCCTCGCCTACGTGTCGGTCTTCAGCATGCTGGTCGGGTTCGTGTTCTGGTACCGTGGGCTCGCGCTCGGCGGCATCGCGGGCGTCGGACAGTTGCAGCTCCTTCAACCCTTCTTCGGCCTGGCCCTCGCGGCCCTGCTGCTCCATGAGCCGGTCCCCTGGACGATGATCGCAGCCACGGCTCTCGTCGTCTGCTGCGTTGCCGGGGCCAAGCGGTTCGCGTGACGGCGCCGACCCGCATGGGCCTCGTCCCGGCTTGTTAAGCGACCCGAAACCGGCTACGAAGCGGCGTCGGTTTCCGAGAGGAACTAACAGGGAATTCGCGGCGGCCCCGGCCGGGGCCGCGAAACGAAACTGCCCCCGCAACTGTAGGCGGTGAGCACCCCCAACCAGCCACTGAACGTGAGTTCGGGAAGGCGGGCGGTGCGATGATCCGTCAGTCAGGAGACCTGCCGACACCCTGAAACTTGACCCGGGCGGGGTGTCCGGAGGAGAAAGCGCATGCACCAGGCCTTCACTGTGCCGACGACCCGAGAGGCGTGTTCGCGTCTGTCGCGGGTCATGCTCTGTCTGATCGGCTCCCCAATCGCAAGCATCACGACGATTGGAGACCGAATTCATGAAGATCACACAGATCGCCCTGGCGGCCGCAGCCCTGAGCTGCATGGTCGCTGGCGCTCAGGCTGAAACGACGGCATACCCTCTTGCGGTCGAGAATTGCGGGCGGACGCTGACCTTCCAGGCGGCTCCGACGAGGGTGGTCACCGTCGGACAATCGACCACGGAAATGCTCTTTGCGCTCGGCCTCGCCGACCGGGTGGTGGGCACGTCCGTGTGGTTCAACGACGTCCTGCCGGAATTCGGGGACGCCAACGGCCGCATTCCCCGCCTCGCCGACAACCATCCGGGCTTCGAGAGCGTGGCGGCCAAGCGACCTCAACTGGTGACGACCCAGTTCGAGGTGCATGTCGGACCGCAGGGTATCGTCGGAAAGCCGGAGCAGTTCCGCGAGATCGGCATCCAAACCTACGCCATGCCGGCCGACTGCGTGGGCAAGGATAATCTCACGGGCGGCGACGGCACGCGAAAGACGCGATTCACGATCGACACGGTTTACAAGGCCATCGACGACCTGTCGGCGATCTTCGATGTGCCGGACAGGGGCAAGGCCCTGAAAGCGGACCTTCAAGCCCGTGTCGCCAAGGCGACGGAACGCGCGGCGTCCCTGAACCTCAAGGATGCCTCGGCCGTGTTCTGGTTCTCGAGCGCCGACATCGATCTCGACCCCTATGTGGCGGGCCAGAAGGGCATTCCGGGCTACATCATGAACACGCTCGGCATTCGCAACGTCGTGCAATCCGACGAGGAATGGCCGACCGTCGGTTGGGAGACCATCGTCAAGGCAGACCCGTCCGTCATCGTGATCATGCGCATGGATCGCCGGCGCTTCCCGGCGGACGATGTGGAGAAGAAACTGCAATTCCTGAAAACCGACCCCGTGGCAAGCCAGATGAGCGCCGTGAAACAGGGACGCATCGTGATCGTGGATGCGCACGCGATCCACGCCTCGATCCGGATCGCCACGGGCATCGAAGCCATGGTGGACGCCATGACGAAGATCGGCGCCGCCCCGTGACCCTCGCATCGGCGGGAAAGCCCCGCGCCTCCCGCCTCGCCCTTTCGGGACGCGCCGCCCTCGCGGCGCTCCTGCTCGTGGCGGCGGTCTGTGCGGGGGCCGCCATCGGCGAAACGTCGATTCCTCTTCCGGTGATCGCCAAGGCCCTGGCCAACAGGATCTTCGCGGCGGGCTATCCGTTGGATGCCATCGACGAGGGGATCGTCTGGAACTACCGCCTCACCCGGGCCATCGTGGCGGCCTGCTGCGGCGCCGCGCTGGCGGTGTCCGGCGTGGTGCTTCAAGCCCTTCTTCGCAACGCCCTCGCCGACCCGTACATCCTCGGAATCTCGGCGGGCGCGTCGACCGGCGCCGTCACGGTCGCGATCACGGGCCTGGGAGCCGGCGCCATTTCCCTCTCGCTGGGTGCCTTCGCGGGCGCGGTGCTGGCCTTCCTGCTCGTGGCGGTGCTCGCTCGCGCTGCGGGTGGTGGCGTCAGCGTGCAGGCCACGGGGCAGATCATCCTCGCCGGCATCGCGGGCTCACAGCTCTTCAACGCCCTCACGTCCTTCATCATCACCAAGTCGGCCAATGCGGAGCAGGCGCGGGGCATCATGTTCTGGTTGCTGGGCAACCTGAGCGGCGTGCGGTGGCACGACGTTCGGCTCGCGGTGCCGGTGGCGATCCTGGGCGTCGCCGTGTGTATCTGGCACCGGCGCGCGCTCGACGCCTTCACGTTCGGATCGGATTCGGCCGCATCTCTCGGTATCCCCGTGCGGCAGGTCCAAATCCTGCTCGTCGGAACCTCGGCGCTGATGACCGCCGTGATGGTCAGCATGGTAGGATCCATCGGGTTCGTGGGCCTCGTCATCCCGCACGCTACCCGCTTTCTCGTCGGCGTGCGCCACGCGCGCCTGCTGCCCGCCTCTGCCCTGATGGGATCGGTCTTCCTCGTGGGTGCCGACATCGCCTCCCGCACAGCGATCGACGGCCAAGTCCTTCCGATCGGCGTCATCACGGCGCTGGTCGGGGCGCCGGGCTTCGCCCTTATCCTCATCCGGGGGAGACGCGGACGATGATGCTTTCATGCCACGACCTCGGATGGTCGGCACGGGGTACGCCCATCGTGCGGGATGTGAGCCTCGCGATCCGGGAGGGCGAGACTTTCGGCCTCGTCGGGCCCAACGGATCCGGCAAGTCTACGCTCCTGAGGCTCATGGCCGGCCTGCTGGAGCCTAGCCAGGGCGGCGTGCGCCTCAAGGGCGCGTCCCTCGCTTCCATGCCGCGACGGTCCGTGGCCCAGGCCCTGGCTTTCGTCGAGCAGCACGCCGAGTCGGGAGAGCGCATCACCGTTCGCGATGCCGTCGAACTCGGGCGAACCGCTTGGCTTTCCCCGCTTCAGCCCTGGACGGCCGGAGACGACGCGATTGTCGCGCGCGCCCTTGGCGATGCCGACATGACCGGCATGGAAGCACGCTTCTGGCACACGCTCTCCGGCGGCGAACGCCAGCGCGTCCATCTGGCCCGCGCTCTGGCGCAGCAGCCCGAAATTCTTCTCCTCGACGAGCCCACGAACCACCTCGACATCCAGCATCAGCTCGCGATTCTGGGTCTGGTGCGCCAGTTGCCCATCACCACCGTGATCGCCCTGCACGACTTGAACCAGGCTCTCGGCTGCGACCGTCTCGGGGTGATGCACGGGGGCCGGCTTGTCGCCCTCGGGCCTCCGGACGAGGTGCTGACCGTCCCGGTGCTGCGCGACATCTTCGGGGTGGCCGCCAGCTTCCTTATCGATCCGGCCGACGGAAGCCGCATCATCCGCTTCCATCCGGCATCCTGAACAGGTTCCTCCATGCGGCTTCCCACCCAGATCCTTGCCCTATGGCTCATCCTCCCGGCGCACGGCGTACGCGCCGAGACTTACGAGGTGCGCATGCTCAACGGCAGCGAGCGCGGCTCGATGCTCTACGAGCCCGATCACCTGTCGATCGAGCCCGGCGACACGGTGAAGTTCCTGGCAACCCAGCGAGGGCACAACGCCGCCACCGTCGACGGCTTCCTGCCGGACGGCGCCAAACCTTTCAAAGGACAGATCAATCAGGAGATCGAAGTCACCTTCACGGTGCCCGGCCTCTACGGCATCAAGTGCTCGCCTCACTACGACATGGGCATGGTGATGCTGATCCAGGTCGGGAAAGCTCCGGTCGACGAGGCTCGGATACCCGGCGGTCTTCCGAGGGGACCGGCTCGGCGCTTCTCCGAGATCCTGTCCCGCGCCAATGCCCGCTGAACGAGGAAAGATGATGCCGCTCGTCGCGCCGAAGACCGCACAAGCCATGGCTGACCATTGGTCTGCCCGCGCCCATCGTTTCGATGGCGCGGCCTCCCACATCCGCCACCGGGCGGAATGGAAGCGGGTGCTGGCAGCCGCCCTGGGAGAGCGGAGCCTGGACGTGGTGGATCTCGGCGCCGGCACCGGTGCCTGCGCGCTGATCGCGGCCGAACTCGGCCACCGCGTCACCGCCATCGACGGGTCGGAGGGGATGCTGGCCCATGCGCGGGCAAGTGCTGCGGAGCGCGGGCTGTCGGTCCGGTTCGTGAAGGCCACCATGGACGAGGCCGGACTGGCCGAGGCGAGCGCCGACGCCGTCACGTTGCGCAACGTGCTCTGGACCCTGGAGAACCCATGCGCCGCCCTCGCGCTGGCGTGGAGAATCCTGCGTCCCGGCGGAACGCTGCTCGTCTCGGACGGCATGTGGCGCAAACCTGGACAGGAGCGCGAGGCGGTCGAGATCTTCGGGGTGGAGTTGCCCTTCTATAATGGGCTGACGGAGGCCGATGCCCGCGCCTTGCTGCGCGATGCGGGCTTCCTCGACCCGAAGCCGTGGCACGGTCTGTTCTCCGTGAATCCTTACGATGCCTACGGCGAGATCCCCTTCTTCCTTCTGACCGCGACCAAGCCAGCGGGCTGACCTCGAAGGGTCATCGGCCCCACCGTCGTGCGCGCTGACGTTCCGTGCTAGGAATCGGCCAGCCGGAGCGCCGGCTTGGGGGGTCTTGCCATGCTGGGACTTGTCAGGGAGATCGTATCGGGCGTCAGAGCAATAGCACGCCGCGAGGCGTGGGCGATCGGAGGCCTGGTGCTGTCCTGGGCGGCGCTCGCCGCGCCTCTGACCGATCCGGCTCTGGCGCAGGATGCCGGGCCGAGGCCAGTGAGCGACGCGCAGGTCCAGGCCCTCGTGCCCGAAATCGAGGCCTACATCGCCAGCGGCATGAAGGCCTATGATTCTCCGGGCCTCGCCATCGGCATCGTGGCCGGGGACAAACTGGTCTACGCCAAGGGGTTCGGCATTCGCGCCAAGGGCGGGAGCGACCCCGTGGACACGAAGACCGTGTTCCAGATCGGGTCCGCCACCAAAGCCTTTCTGGCCGCCACCTTGGGGATCATGGTCGACCGCAAGCGCTTCGCCTGGGACGACCGCGTCGTGGACCTCCATCCCGATTTCCAGATGAAGGACCCGTGGGTCACGCGGGAGTTCCGCGTCTTCGACCTCCTGGCGCAGCGGTCCGGTCTTCCCGCCGACGTGAACGACACCCTTGGCATCCTCGGCATCGACGAGGCCGGGATGATCCGCTCCCTGCGCCACGTGGAGCCGACTTCGAGCTTCCGGTCCACGTTCTCGTACACCAACATCACCCACCTGCTCGCCGGCCGCATCGTCGCCACGGCCGCAAATGCTCCGGACTGGAACGCGGTCCTACAGGCCGAACTCCTCCAGCCGCTGGGAATGGCGGATACGTCCCACAGCGCGAAGGCCATCGAGGCGGCCCCCAACCATGCGGGCGGCCACCGCTGGACCCCGAACGGCACGGTGCAAGTGCCGTTCACCCGGCTCTTCCCGTACGATTTCGGAGGTGCCGGGGACATCAACTCCACCGTCGAGGATATGTCGCGCTGGCTGCGGCTGCAGTTGGGACGGGGCGCCCTGGACGGTAAACGCCTCCTGTCGACGGAGAGCCTCACTTTCACGCACACGCCGAAGATCGCCATGACGGAACAGCTCTCCTATGCCTTCGGCTGGGTGGTGCAGCAGACGCCCGGCGGCACCATCGTCTGGCACAACGGCGGCACGCCGTCCTTCGGGTCCTATGTGGGCCTCCTGCCGAACCGCGACCTCGGCATCGTGGTTCTCACCAACGAGACCAATGTGGGTTTCCCGGATGCCATCGGACTCTGGGTGCTCGACCGCGTCCTCGGCAATGCGCGGGTCGATCACGTCGCGAATGGTCTCGCGCGGGCTAAGGCAGGTGTCCAGGCGTCCGATGCGCTGTTCGCCAAGCCCGCCGACCCGCGCCCCTTCCCGCCCCTCGCGCCGCTCGCGGGGACCTACGCGAACCCGAGCTTCGGCAAGGTTTCCCTCGCCGTGGAGGGCGAAGGACTGACGATGGAGCTCGCAGCCACGGGTGCGAAGCTCCGGCTCGATCCTTGGAATGGCGACGTGTTCACGGTGCGGATCGTCCCGCTCGGCCCTTACGCGGCCATGGCGGAGAACCTGGGCCCCGCACCGAACGCCTTCGTGCAGTTCCAGATCGACGGCCAGGGGAAGCTCGACACCTTCCGGCTCTCCATGGATGACGGGCAGGCCTATACGTTCGGCCGCGAATAGGAGGCGGCCTTGACGGGGGACGCGCGCTGTCGCGCTTCGTCTCCCGTCTGGTTGCCCGGCTCCTACGCGATGCGCACCACGGCGTGGCGCTTGCGGCCGGCGCTGAGGGTCAGCGAGCCCGCCTTCAGGTCCGCCAGGGCCGCCAAGGCGCCCTCATCGGCCACGGTCTCGCCGTTGAGCCTCGCTCCGCCGCCCTTGATGAGACGGCGACCTTCCCCGCGCGAGGCCACGAGCCCGGCCCTGTGCAGCAGGGTCGCGACCGGCACGCCGTCACCGAATTCGTCCGGCGCGACGAGGATGCTCGGGAGGCCTTCGCCCGTCTCGCCGTCCGCGAAGGTGCGGCGCGCCGTGGCGGCTGCGGTCGCGGCGGCCTCCCCGCCATGGGCGAGGCGCGTCGCCTCCGTGGCGAGGGCCTCCTTGGCCTCGTTGAGGCCCGCCCCCTGCAGCCGCCCGAGTCGGCGGACCTCGTCCATGGGCAGTTCGGTGAAGAGCCGAAGGAAGCGGGCGACGTCGTCATCCTCCGTGTTGCGCCAGAACTGCCAGAACTCGTAGGGGCTCAGGCGCTCGGCATTCAGCCACACGGCTCCGCGCGCCGTCTTGCCCATCTTGGCGCCCGACGACGTGGTGAGCAGCGGTGTCGTCAGGCCAAAGAGCTGCCGTCCGTCGGTGCGGCGGGCGAGGTCGATGCCGTTGACGATGTTGCCCCATTGGTCCGAGCCTCCCATCTGCAGGACGGCGCCGTGGCGGCGGGAGAGCTCCAGGAAATCGAAGGCCTGGAGCACCATGTAGTTGAACTCCAGGAGCGTGAGCGGCTGCTCCCTCTCGAGGCGCTGGCGGACGCTGTCGAAGCCCAGCATGCGGTTGACGGTGAAGTGCGTACCGAAATCGCGCAGGAAAGGCAGGAAGCGCAGCGGGTCGAGCCATGCGGCGTTGTTCACCATCACGGCATCGGTCGGCCCGTCGCCGAACGCGAGGTAGCGCGAGAAGGCCCGCTTGAGCCCCTCGACGTTGCGGGCGATCTGCTCGTCGCCCAGGAGTGGTCGGCTCGTGTCGCGGAAGCTGGGATCGCCGATCTGGGTCGTACCGCCGCCGATCAGCACGATGGGCTTGTGCCCTGCGCGCTGAAGCCAGCGCAGCGCCATGATCTGCACCAGGTGCCCGGTATGCAGGCTGTCCGCCGTCGCATCGAACCCGATATAGGCCGCGACCGGTCCGCCCGACATCGCCGCATCGAGCCCGCCCAGGTCCGTGGATTGGTGAATGAAGCCGCGTTCCGTGAGCGTTCTCAGGAAGTCGGATGTGGGGATCGTCATCTGGGGTCTCCTTCAGGCTTGGCTGGAAAGCCGCAACCCGGAGACCTGATCACCAAAAGACAATGCCGCCGGAATGCGGCGGCATCGAACGTCTGGTCGCAACCGAACGGAGCCGCCCTATGGGGACGGCGTAAAATAACTCACGAAAGTGTGGCGACCGGTGATCATGGGCCGTTTGTACGGGTTCCGGCCTGACCCGTCAATGCACGGCGGTTCGAAGCCTCCACGGCCGCTCAGCCGCCGAAAGTGTAAATATTCGCCTAACGTGCTAGGATGGACGCCCAAACTTTTTTGGGCACAGCATTGGAGACCATGTGGTCAAGACACTTCCGACCGGCACCGCGCAGGGCGTGACCGATATCGTCGCACGCGCTCAGCTCATCTTCGAGCGCCGGCCAATGCCAGAAACCGTCAAGAAGACCCCGGCCAACAACCGTTGGAAGCCCGCGTCCAAGCGAACCGCGGAGAAGGCCGAACCGTCCGAGAACCCATCGGCGCAGGACGCCGAATAAGTCATTTGGGCCCCTGAAGGCCCCCGAGAGGCAGCCCGGCCGGGAAACGGCGGGGCTGCCTTTTCAATTCTTCGAGAGAATCTGCGGCCAGGATCCGGCCTAAATCGGTGAGCTCAGGGCGTAAATCGTCGGCCGCGGCTCCTCGTTCACGCCGAGGCGATCTCGCTCTCGCGCACCGCGCGTTCGCTGTCGCCGGATCTGATGCGGTAGGCGGGTTCGCCGGTCTGGTCCTCCGGCATCAGCCGGACCACCTCATAGGTGCTTCCACCGGTGACGCGCTTGTCGGAGATGCTGGGCTGTTTGAGGCGCACGAGCTGCCTCACCGCGAATTTGTGGGACATCTTTGTCCTCCTCGCTAGAAACGGAAAAGCCGCCCCCGTGGGAGCGGCTTCGGGTTCGCTGCGGCCTGTTCGGCCGAGCGGCATGATCAGTCCGTCTGGATCGTGCTGACGGCGACCTTGCCGGAGCGGCGGTCTTCCTCGGTCTCGAAAGAGACCTTCTGTCCCTCGACGAGACCGCGAATGCCAGCGCGCTCGAGAGCGGTGGCGTGGACGAAAACGTCCTTGCTGCCGTTGTCAGGCTGGATGAATCCGTAACCCTTCTGGGAGTTGTAGAATTTGACGGTGCCGGTTTCCATGAGAAACATCCTCGGTAGGTATAGGTGCGCCGGAGCTCAGGGCGCGCAGAAGCACATCCCTTACCCCGGATTAGTCGAATTTTCGGAAAGCTCTGAACGTGCGCCTGGTTATACGAAGGCGAAACGGCACAGGTATCTGGCCAAAAGTCGATATATTAGGATTATGCCTTTTTGGACCTTAAGGCAAGTTTTAGTTTACCTATCAATTTCGTTGGCGGCCGGCGCCCCCTGTGCCTATGGTGAATCCGGAGCTTTCTGGATCGCTCCGTTAGGATCTGTCATGCGCGCCGGAATGATCGCGATCACGCTCGCTCTCCTCGTCTCGTCTCCCCTCGCCGCTCAGCCCGCGTCCGTCAAGGACCGCGCGGCATCCGGCAAGGAGGCCGTGCCGGCGCGGCAGCTGACGGAGGCCGAATCTCGGGCCCTAGGCGACGAGGCCCGTCGCAAGAGCGACGCACAGCAGCGCGCCTGGGATGCCAAGACACGGGGCATCACCCGCGGCATTTGCAACGGGTGCTGATCGGCCGAAGCGGGTCCGAACCCTATAGCCAACGCGGCGCCCTTCATTGAAGCCGGAGCTTGATCGGAAGCGGCGGAACCGCGTTCCGGTTCAGAGTTCCACGAACGGCCGGAACCCGCCATAGATCATGCGCTTGCCGTCGAAGGGCATGCTGTCCATGTCCATCTTGATGCGGGGATCCGCCATCACCTTCGCATTGATGGCGTCGCGCGCCTCGCGGGACTCGTAGACGATCCACGAGAAGACCGTGATTTCGTCCTCCTTCGCCAGAACCGCGCGGGGAAATGACGTCAGTTCGCCGTAGGGGACGTCGTCGCCATAACACTCCACATAGGCGAGGGCGCCGTGTTCCTTCCAAACCTCGCCGGCCTCGGTTGCGATGCGCTTATAGTCATCGAGCTTTTCCTTCGGCACGGCCAAGATGAATCCGTCGACATAGGACATCGGGCATCTCCAGTGAGCTTGTCGTTCTACAGGACGTTCGAGCCCCGCCCTAGCCGACAAACCGCCGGCGATCCCGCAAGCCCGGGCTGAACGCCGACAGAGGCAGGCTACCGGGCTCGGCACCGACCGGACTCCGAAGGCCCATGATGATGGATAGCATTTTAACAAAAGATTGTCGCAAGACCTGAAAGGGACCTGAGACGGCTCAGGAACCCTTGAGCATCTCGGCACTATACTGAGACGTTTCAATTGGATAAAACATTATGTCTTTTAACAACTTAACTACAAATCTTAAGCATAATCGAAATCTCTACTGGAGCCTCCAATAATCTTGGACTGCACATTTCTCCAGGGGCAGCAATTGCGAATTGTGCGAAATAAAAATGCACGGAAACACAATAAAACAGGCTATTCTAGGCTTAAATTCGCCCTAATATGCGCGGATCTGCAACCTGATTGCAGCGTCAGGTGACGCAAGCAACTTCGTTTAATGTCGATGGGTGGGTCTATGTCTTATAACGTCAGCTTCAGCGTTGGGAGCAGCTGGAATTCCGGTTTCGTCGGCTCGATCGCCCTCACCAATGCGAATCCGACGGCCCTGAACGGTTGGACCGTGGAGTTCGACGCGCCATTCGAGATCACCAACGTCTGGAACGCGCAGATCGTCAGCCACGTGGGCAATCATTACGTGGTGAAGAACCTGGCCTACAATGCCGGCGTGGCGGCCAACGGGACCGTGTCCTTCGGGTTCCAGGCGAACAATACCGGCAGCGTTCCCCAACCCACCGGCTACGCCGTCAACGGGACGGCCATCGGCGGAACTCCCGCTCCGACACCCCCTGCCATTGCGGTCTCGGACGTAAGCCTGACGGAAGGAAATTCCGGCACGAAGGAAGCCGTGTTCACGGTATCGCTGTCCAAGGCCTCCACGGAGACCGTGACCGTGGCCTACGCGTCCGCCGACGGCACCGCCAAGGCAGGATCGGACTACATCGCCAAGGCCGGGACCCTAACCTTCGCGCCGGGCGAAACCAGCAAGACCGTCGCCATCCTCGTGCAGGGCGACACAGCCGTCGAGGCGAACGAGACCTTCTCGCTGAACCTGTCCTCCCCCACCAAGGCGACGCTGGCGGACGCCCAGGGCGTGGCCACCATCGTCAACGACGATACGGCCGCCCCGGCCGGAACGCTGAGCGTTTCGAACGTGAGCGTCACGGAGGGGCAGAGCGGCACCAAGGACGCGCTGTTCACCGTGTCCCTGTCGGCTGCGGCAGCGTCTACCGTCAGCGTCAACTACGCCACGGCCAACGGCACCGCCACGGCCGGATCCGACTACACCGCCAAGACCGGGACGGTAACCTTCGCACCCGGCGAGACGACGAAGACCGTGGCGGTATCCGTGATCGGCGACAGCCTGTTCGAAGCCGACGAGACCTTCACGTTCAACCTCTCCGGGGCGTCCGGGGCGACGATCTCGAAAGCCCAGGGGGTCGGGACGATCCTGAACGACGACGCGGCCCCGGCCCGTCCGACCATCAGCGTGGCGGACATCTCCGTCCAGGAAGGCAACCCCGTCTTCGTGCCCGGCACGCCGGGTTCAGGCGCCGGCGACGGGTTCTTCCGCACGCAGGGCAACCAGATCCTGGACGCGTCCGGCAACGCGGTGAAGATCGCGGGCGTGAACTGGTTCGGGATGGAGTCCAACCGGTACTCGCCGGACGGCCTCAACGTGCGCAACTACAAGGAGATGATGACCCAGATGTCCGATCTGGGCTTCAACACCATCCGCCTGCCCTTCTCCGACCAGCTCTTCGAGGCCGGCAGCCGGCCCAACGGGATCGACTTCAACAAGAACCCCGACCTGGCCAACCTCACGGGCCTCCAGATCATGGACAAGATCGTTGCCCAGGCGGACGCGCTCGGCATGAAGATCATCCTCGATCATCATCGCTCCGCGGCAGGCGCTGGCGCCAATGGCAACGGCCTGTGGTACGAGGGAGCCTATACCGAGCAGAAATGGATCGACAACTGGAAGATGCTGGCGGCGCGCTATGCCGGCAACGATGCGGTGATCGGCGCCGATCTCCACAACGAGCCCCACGGCCCGGCCACCTGGGGCGGAGGCGGATCCACCGACTGGGCGGCGGCGGCCGAGCGCGCCGGCAATGCGATCCTCGCATCCAACCCCAATTGGCTCATTTTCGTGGAGGGCATCGAGTCCTACCAGGGCAATTACTATTGGTGGGGCGGCAATCTCATGGGCGTGAAGGATCGGCCGATCCAGCTCAACGTGGGCGACAAGCTCGTGTACTCCGCCCACGACTATCCGAACTCGATCTACGGCCAACCGTGGTTCAACGACCCGGCCTTCCCCAACAACCTGACGGCCAAATTCGACCAGATGTGGGGCTACATCTACAAGAACAACATCGCGCCGGTCTATCTCGGCGAGTTCGGCAGCCGCCTGACGGATCCCAAGGACGTGGCGTGGTTGTCGAAAATCAAGTCCTACCTGTCGGGCGACTTCGACGCCAACGGCACGGTCGACATCGCGTCGGGCAAGGAGGGAATCGGCTGGACGTGGTGGTCGTGGAACCCGAATTCGGGCGATACCGGCGGCATCCTGGCGGACGACTGGAGCACCGTACTGCAGAACAAGGTCACGCAGCTGCAGCCGCTCATGTTCGATTTCGGCGAGGGCGGAACCGGCGGCAGCACCGTGGACGGCGTCACCAACGCGGTCTTCACCGTGACCCTTTCGGCGGCGTCCGCCGAGGCTGTCACGGTGGCCTACCAGAGCGTCGCGGGCACGGCGGATGCGAGCGACTTCACGCCGTTCTCCGGCACCCTCACCTTCGCGCCGGGTGAGACGTCGAAGACGGTCGTGGTGAAGGTCGTGGGCGATGCGCGGGCGGAGGCCAACGAGACCTTCCAGATCGCGCTGTCGAACGCATCGGGCGCGACACTGTCCAAGGCCACGGCGACCGCAACGATCCTCAACGACGACGGCGCCGTCCCAACGACGCCCACCAATCCTACGACGCCGACGACGCCCACCACCCCGACGGGCGCCAAGCTTCAGGCAACGACAACGGTCACAAATGATTGGGGCACGGGCTATACGGCGAACGTCGCGGTCAAGAACACCGGTACGTCGGCCGTCGACGCCTGGACCCTGGCATTCAAGTCCTCGAGCGCCATCACTAATATCTGGAACGCCGAGGTCGTGAGCTCCGAGGGCGACACCTTCATGGTCCACAACGTGGGCTGGAACAGCACGATCTCGCCCGGCCAAGAAGTCGTGTTCGGCTTCCAAGGCGTCGGGCGGCCCTCGGGGACGTTCGAGTGGGTGATCTGACGGGCAGTACGGTGGCGCCCTCCCCCGCGCGGGGGAGGGCCAAGTCGTAAGGAGAAGGCGGCCGCGCGCCGAGACCTAGCTCGCGGCCTTCTTCACGAAGCGGTCGTCGAAGGTGGCCGCGAGATCGACCTTGGCGTCCTTCAGTTCGGGATCGAGGGTCTTGAGCATATCCATCACGCTCGTCATCCCCTCCGGCGGCACGATGCCCGTGCGCGAGAAGCTCTCCAGCGAGTTCTGGACGGACTTGATGTAGAGCGCCTTGTCGCCGAGGTGGTATTCCGGCGGCACGACCTCGGCCACATCCTCGGGCTTGGCGCCGTCGAGCCATTTCAGGGTCTTCATGAAGGCGTTGACGAGCAGCTGCGTGGTGACCGGATTGGCGTCGATGAAGTCCTTCTTGGTGTAGAGGGTCGCGGCCGGGTTCGAGCCACCGAAGAGAGCGCGGGTGCCCGCTTCCGTGCGGGTGTCCACCAGCACCACGATGTCGCCATCGGCCTCGAGCTTCGAGATGACGGGATCGAGATGCGAAATCACGTCGATCTCGCCCTTCTGCATGGCGGCCACGCCGCCCGCGCCGCCGCCGACACCGATGATGGCCGCGTCCGTCGGCTTCAGGCCCGCCTTGACCATGGCGTATTGAGCGGTGAGG
Organism: Microvirga pudoricolor; assembly: GCF_016892705.1. Classification (GTDB taxonomy): domain Bacteria; phylum Pseudomonadota; class Alphaproteobacteria; order Rhizobiales; family Beijerinckiaceae; genus Microvirga; species Microvirga pudoricolor. The sequence continues at coordinate 79,659 of NZ_JAFEMB010000005.1, read as the reverse complement.
GCCGTGGAGGAGCCAGGCGCCGTCACGCCGATCTTGGCGCCCTTGAAATCGGCCGCGGACTTGATCTGGTTCGCCTTGTCCTTGCGCACGGCGAGCACGATCGCCGGGAAGCGGCCGAGTTCCGTGATGGCCCGCACGTCCTGGCCCTTGGCCTGCATGCGGATGGTATGTTCGTAAGCGCCCGTCACGACATCCACGGAGCCGCCGATCAAGGCTTGCAGCGACTTCGCGCCGCCGCCGAAATCGTTGATCTCCACGTCGAGCCCCTGCTCCTTGAAGAAGCCCTTCCGCTCCGCGATGGTCAGCGGGAGATAGTAGAGAAGCGGCTTGCCGCCGACGCCCAGGGTCACCTTGGTCTTCTCTGGCTTGGCCTGCGCCAGCGCGCCCGGCGCCAGCCCGGCGGCCAGCGCGGCGGCGCCCGTTCCAATCAGAAATGTGCGGCGTTCCATGGTCATCTCCCTGTTCCGGTGTGATGTTTTTCGAAGGGAAGGATCGCTCAGGCCTGTCCGTTTGTCGATGGACCGGGACGCCAGACCAGGAGCCTCCGCTCGATCAGGGTCACGGCCAGGTCGATGAGGATCACGAAGACGGACAGGATCACCATCCCGGCGAACACGCCCGTGACGTCGAAAACGCTCTCGGCCTCGTGGATCTTGTAGCCGAGCCCGGCGGAGGAGCCGAGATATTCACCCACCACCGCTCCCACGAGGGCGAAGCCCACGGAGGTGTGCAGGGAGGAGAACATCCAGGTGAGCGCCGACGGCCAGTAAACATGCCGCAGGAGTTGGCGCTCGTTCATGCCGAGCATGCGGGCGTTGGAAAGCACCACAGGGCTCACCTCGCGCACGCCCTGATAGACGTTGAAGAACACGATGAAGAACACGAGTGTAAAGCCCAGCGCGACCTTCGACCAGATGCCGAGGCCGAACCAGAGTGCGAAGATCGGCGCCAGGACCACGCGGGGCAGGGCATTGGCGGCCTTGATGTAGGGGTCGAACACGGCCGCCAGCAACTCGCGCCGAGCGAAGAGGAACCCGAACAGGATGCCGCCCGCGGCCCCGAACGCGAAGGCCAGGACGGTCTCCAGAAGCGTGATGCCGAGATGGCGCCAGATCTCGCCCGAGGCGAATTCTTTCCAGACGCGGGCCAGAACATCGAGCGGGGTCGAGAAGAAGAACTGCGCCTGTCGCGTGGGGGCCAGGATCGGATAGACCGTGAGCACATGCCAGATCAGCAGGAACGCGAGCCCGACCGCGATCTGGAGCAGGAGAAGCCTCGCCCGTCTCATGCTGCGCCCTCCCCCGCATCGAACTCGCCCTGGGCATAGGCCTTCTGGACCTCCGTGCGCAGGCTGGCCCAGATCTCCTTGTGAATGTGATGGAAGGCCGGCTCCAGGCGCACCTCCGCGATGTCCCGCGGGCGCGGCAGGCTCACGGGAAACTCGCCGATGATGCGCGCCGCCGGGCCCGCCGACATGACCACGACACGATCCGCGAGCGCGATCGCCTCCTCGAGGTCATGGGTGACGAAGAGCACCGCCTTGCGGTTCGCAGCCCACAGATCGAGGAGCAGATTCCCCATGATCTGGCGGGTTTGAGCATCCAAGGGCCCGAAAGGCTCGTCCATGAGCAGGATTTCCGGGTCCCGGATCAACATTTGCGCCAGGGCCACCCGCTTGCGCTGCCCGCCCGAGAGCATGTGCGGATAGCGGTCGACGAAGGCTGCGAGCCCGACCCGGCGCAGCCAGGCGCGGGACCTGGTCTCGGCCTCCCCTCGCGACACCCCCTGGGGCTCCAGGGCGACGGCGACATTCTGGAGCGCCGTCTTCCAGGGCATGAGCGCGTCCTGCTGGAAGAGATAGCCCGCCCGCTTGTTCAGCCCCGGGAGAGGCTCGCCGAAGATCGCGACCTGGCCCTCCGACGGCTTGAGCAGGCCGGCCGAAGCGTTGAGCAGGGTCGACTTCCCGCAGCCGGTGGGTCCCACGATGGCGATGAATTCCCCTGGTCGCGCCTCGAGGTCGATGGCGCGCACGGCCGTGTAAACCTCGGAACCGGCCCCGAAGGTGATGGCGACGTTGCGAAGCAAGACGGCAGGGGCGCTCTGGTCGGCGGGCATGAGGGTCCGGCGTTTCCCGCGCCTGTCGACGGCGCTCCGGGCCAAGGTAAAGCCTCAAACCCCCATGGCAAGTTGTTCCAAGGTTGCCCCCGACGCCTCCGGTTAGGGTCCGGGCGGGCGCTTTGTGCTGGAGTTGGCCGAGCGCCGAATTCCTGCGGATCTGACGTCGTGGCTCAATATCCGCCAGCTTGTGGCGGCCTGATTTCGATCGAAGCGAAGCCATCCAACCACGGGCTGCCGGAGGCGATAAAAAGGACTTGAGAATTCTACAATCAGTGCAGTTTCCGGGGAGATCGACGTGTAATCATTTCGTCATCGAAACCAACCGGCAGGGCCATCAGACGTCCGCTCCGACCACCTGGTCCGTGAGCGGCAGATCCACATGGTAGTGGAGGCCCGTCCTTTCGAGGGACAGGATCGTGACCGCCTGGAACTCGTAGGCGAGGCTTCGTTCCAGCATGTCCAATCCGAATCCGCGCTGCACGGGCCGGCTGGGATCCAGCCGGAGCCCGCTCTCGATCCAGCCGAACCGCAGATACGAGACGCCTTCCTGGTTCCTCAAGCGCCACCGGATGTCGATCTCCCCGTCCGGAGACGAGAGGGCCCCATATTTCACGGCATTGGTGGCCAGTTCGTGGATGGCGAGCCCAAAGGTTTCGGCGGGCTTTGAACGCAGGCGCAGCTTTGGGCCTTCGATACGCACATTGCCGCCGCGCCGCCCGCCATGAGCCCTCAGCTCGTCCGACACGATGTATTCCAGGTCCACGCCGGACGTCGGGTCTCGGGTCACGACAGCTTGCGTGCGGGCGAACGCATTCAGGCGGCCGTCGAAATGCCGGGTGAAGTCCTCGATGGTCCGGCTTCTCTCCGCAGTTCGTTTCGCGATGGACCGGGTGACCGCGAGGGTGTTCCGCACCCGGTGCTGCAGCTCCGCGGCGAGGAGACGTTCGTGCTCCTGGGCCTGGCGGAGATCGTGAATGTCCGTGGCGGAGCCGAACCACTGCACGATCCGTCCTTCGTCGTCCCGGAGCGGCTCCGTGCGGCAGAGAAACCAACGGTAGGATCCGTCACTCCCCTTCCGAAGCCGCTCCTCGACATTGAAAACCTGTCCCGTCTCGAAGGCCTTCCGGTATTCTCCGGTCGAATCCTCTTTGTCGTCCGGATGCACGGGCCACATCCACCCACGCTCCAGGGCGTCTTCGAGAGACTGGCTCGTGTAGGTGAGATAGCGTTGATTGAACCAGTTGACGCGCCCGTCTGGATCGCTGCTCCACATGAGGCTGGGGACAAGCTCCGTCACCGCGCCGAAGCGCGCTTCCTTCTCGCGCACGATACTGTCGGCGCGCTGCTTGATATGGCTGATGCGCACCCACTCGATCGTCTCGACCGTGACCGCGTGGACCCCGCACACTGCGCCGGTCTCGTCCCGCAGGGGTGATAGCGTGGTCGTGTAGATGGGGCGGTTGTCGAGATGCATCTCGGTGGTGGAGAAGGAATGGTCCTGATCGATCCGATTCTCGCCCGCATAGATGCGCTCGTAGATCGCCACGATGTGATGCCAAATCTCGGGAAAAATCTCAGACGTCCGGCGGCCGAGGACACTTGGGTGTCGGTCGCCGAAAAGCCGCATGTAACCGTCGTTGTAGATCGCTATGTGCTCGGGGCCATAAGCGATGCACATGGGAAAGACATTGGCCAACATGATGTCGACGGTAGTCTTCAGCGATTGGGGCCATTCGTCCATGGGCCCGAGGGGCGTGGCAGACCAATCCATGTCACGGATGAGCCCCGCCATGACGCTGTCGCCAATGGGCCACTGCGACTTTTGATTGAAAGAATTGAGCGATGCACGCTTTTCGCTCACTTGTAAAACTGCCCCATGCCCTTACGCCAAGTGGCACCCTAGCACTGTTTATATTTCGGGTGCATCGGTCAAAATGTGTATTCAGGCCACCTTGTTATTCAACGCCTGCTTGAAAAACATGCCTAAACGACAACCAGGTGCGGCTCAAGCTCAACAGCCGCAAAAAATATCTCAGTCGATGGTCGAAACTGGATAACGAAACTTTCAACGTATCTTTCGTGTCGAACCGTGGCCGGAACGACTGTACAGCGTTCTGAACCGGCGGGCGAAATGCGGAGGACGCGACGAAGGTAACGATTGCAAGGCATCCGTTACAAGCGCGGGTAAGCTGGCGCCAACGCGAGGCCCGGATACGAAAAAGCCCGGCGGGGCCGGGCTCAATCGCTCAGGCGTCGACGCGTCGGGTTCCCGGCCGTCTGTAAGCAGCCTGCACGGCATCCACCGTGCGGGTCAGCGCCAACCAGAGTTGGCGGATTTCCTCGGCGCCGACGGAACGAGCGCCGTACTCCTTCACGCCTTCGCCATAGGACAGGGACAGGGTCATCTCTGGCCGGTGGGTGATCTGGCCGGACCAGACGGGCGCCTTGAGACCATTGAGGGCCCCTCGGGCATCGGCCACAACCGCATCGTCCTGCCGGCCGCGCCTGGCCGGGGCGGCGTTGATCACCACCGCGTAAGGCTTGCCGAGATCGCGGGCGATCTGGATGGTCTCCCGCACAGCTGCGAGATCGAACAAGCCGGGACGCATAGGGATCACCACGAGGGTCGCGTGGCGGATAGCCTCGGCGACGGGAGGCGAGGCGTCGGGCGGCGTGTCGATGATGACCCATTCCACGCCATCCCGCTCGGCCCTCTCGAGGGTCTGGCCCAGGCTGCGGGTGCTGGTTTTCAGGGCTGGCTGCTCCTCGCCTCTCAGGCGGTGCCAGAGGCTGAGCGACCCCTGCGGGTCTCCGTCGATGAGGAGGGTGGAGTTGGAGTGCTCGGCGATATAGGTCGCCAGATGCGCCGCAAGCGTGCTCTTGCCCGCACCGCCCTTCCGTGAAGCAAAGACCAGCACATTCATCCCTGAACTCCTGACTCTTTTCGCCACTCCGATGCGGTTGCCGGAGGGTGATTCTCTAACAGTGTTGCCGTTCTAGCAGGTAATTTCGGAAGACTACAATTTGCGTTCCTTGAAAAAACAGGAATTTCCACCAAAAGGCTCTGCATTCGACAGGACAGCACAGCGCTTTTTCTCTGAATGCCCCCCCCCGGCGTGGGAACTCTCCAGTCGGTCTCACGCGGTCAGGCTCCCCAAAGCTTGGCCGTTCCAGAGTGCGCGATCCACTCGACGTATGTGCCCAAGGTCCCCTTCTTCTCAGGCGTCATGATGTATTTATTCCGTAATAATCCGTGATGCAGAGACGAAAATAAGAATTAGGAACCCGTTTGAAGGTTAGCCGTTGGATGTTTCGATCGACAATTGGAGACGAACGATGTCCAAGAAAATTCTTCTCGCTGGTGCTTTTGTTGCCCTGATGGCTCCGGCCGCAGCCTTCGCCCAGTCCAATGGCGGCGCGGCCGCCGGTGCCGCGACGGGCGCCGTCGGCGGCGCCATCGTGGGCGGCCCGATCGGTGCGGCCGTTGGTGGCGTCACGGGCGCCATCGTGGGCGGCATCGCCGGTCAGCAGCAGCCCCAGTTCCGTCAGTACGTAGTGACTCAGGGCGTGCCGTCCTACCGCTACAGTGAGTCGGTTCGTGTCGGCGCCGTGCTGCCGAACCAGGGCGTGACCTACTACGATGTGCCCGCCGAGTACGGTTCGACCGAGTACCGTTACACCGTGGTGAACGACACGCCCGTCCTGGTCGAGCCCCGCACCCGCCGCATCGTCCAGATCATTCAGTAACGCTTGCGATCACTCGCAGGAAAGGCGGCCCTAGGGCCGCCTTTTTGCGTTCACGCCTGCCCTATTCCAACAGGCTTAGGCGCAGGTGGACGACGGCCATTCCCAGGACGGCCATGGCGAAGACTTGGTGGGCAAGGCCTGCCCAGAGCGGTACGACGAGGACGAGCGTGACGATTCCGAGACCCATCTGGAACAGCGTAAGGCCCGCGAGCGCTGTGGCCCGCCTGGAGGCCTTCGTGGCAGGCCGGGAGGTTTTCAGACTCAACGCGTGCCAGAGCGTGAAGGCAACGATGGCGTAGGCCACCAGGCGGTGGTTGAATTGAACCAGGGCTACGTTGTCGACGAAATTCTCGATCCAGGGCTTTACGACGAACAATGCGGACGCGGGAGGAACCAGAGCGCCGTCCATCAAAGGCCATGTATTGTAAGTATAACCGGCCTTGGACCCAGCCACGAGGCCGCCGAGCGCGATTTGCAGGAACACCAGCCCGAGAAGCATGGCAGGAGCAACCCTCGGAGCGCCACCCGCTTTTTCACGCCCGAGACCGGCCGCTACCCAGAGGAGGCAGGCGTAGATCACGCTTGCGGTGGTCAGGTGCAAGGTCAACTTGATCGGTGCGACGGCCGTCATGCCCGGCTGAAGGCCCGACGCCACCATGATCCAGCCGATGGCGCCCTGAAGGCCGCCGAGAGCGCCAATGCCAAGCAAAGTCAGGGCGAGCCGATGATTGATCGCGCCGCGAACCCAGAACCACACCAGCGGGAGGAAGAACACCAAGCCCATCAGGCGCCCGAGTTGTCGGTGGCTCCATTCCCAGCCGTAGATGAATTTGAACTCCGACAGGGTCATGCCCTTGTTGAGCAGCTCATATTGCGGGATCTGACGGTATTTCTCGAATTCCGCAAGCCAAGCCTGCTCGGACAAGGGCGGCAGCGCACCCGTCACAGGCCTCCACTCCGTGATGGATAGGCCGGAGCCCGTCAGTCGGGTGGCGCCGCCGACGGCCACCATGGCGACCACCAGGGCGGCCAGGACATAGAGCCAGGTTCGGACGGCGGTTGACTGGGATGCCGGACGGATGGGATCCGCCCTGACACCGTTTGCGACGGCTGCGACAGCCATGCTCACTCTCACGTGCTGATTGGGGCTTGAACGCCGGATAGGCCCTGTCACATAGAGGCACGAAGGAAAGGGTGCAACGCCTGCCATTGCCGCAGCGGCCGGGGCCCGTCAGCAGGATCGAGGATACAGGAATGCGCAAGCGCACCCGGAAATTTGTCGGAGCCGTGGTCCTCGTGGCCTTCATCTGCGTTTACGCACTGATGGCGATGGCCATCGCGGAGGGCCGCGTACGGGATGCGGGCACGCTGATGCAGACGATCGTCTACATCGTCTTGGGGTTGATCTGGGTCCTGCCCGTGATGCCGCTGATCCGGTGGATGGAAAAGCCCGACAAGGCCTAGAGGCCCTACCCCCCTCCAATCCCCGTGATCACGATGCCGGTGCCGCCGCAGATCGGGCATTCGACGGCCCCGATCTTCCCCGATCCCTGGCACTCGGAACAGATGTTTTCCCCGGAACCCGGCGAGCCGGGTTCAGCCTCGTCGCCCGGATTGAGCTTGGGCTCGTCCGGCAGGGCGTCACTGGTTTTCGGTGCGGTCATGGCGGGCTCCCGGCATAGGCGTGCTGCGGGACAACGCCGGGCCGGGGTGCCGGTTGCCCCACCGGCATGAAAAGGCCCGCGAGAGCGGGCCCAATCGATCCTAGCGGCAGACTTCCCGGCGGCGGGGCTCCCAGCCCCAACCGGGCACCCATTCGCTATAGCGCTCGGTGAAGCAACGCTCCACGTAAACCGGGCGCGGAGGAGGCGCGTAGTAGACAGGCGCGGACTCGTAAACGACTGGCGGCGGTGGCGGCGGCGCGTAGACCGGGGCCGGCGGGTAATAGGCGGGAGGTTGGGACGCAGCGATGGCGCCGCCGACCGCAAGGCCGCCGAGAACGCCGATTGCGGCGGCTGCGCCGGGTGACAGGCGATCCCGCGCCTCGGCCGGATGGGCGGCAGCGAGGCCGCCGGCAAGTGCGAGAGCGGCGGCAGTGCCGGAAATGAAACGCGTCATCGTCATGGTTGTCTTCACCTTGAGACCGGGGCCCGAGGGGCACCCTCTCCTTCAGGTCCCGTTATACGCGATGGAACCTCTCTGAATGCTGAACGAATTGTGGCAAAGCCCGAGCCGCTCGCGCAGCGGCCCTGTTTGGTCAACGACCTGTTAACTCTCAATCGGCGGCGGTGCGCAAGGGAACGGACAGGAGGACGCGGATGAGATCCGCCTGGCGATTCGTCTCTGTCTTACGAAAGAGGTTTCTTTAGTGTATGGAAAGCACCTCAAACATTTTGATGGTGCTATTGTGACAAATCAAGTTTCAGAGGCCGACGACATGGCGCTCGCCTACTCCTACATCCGGTACTCGACCAAGGGTCAGGTTCGGGGTGACTCCCATCGGCGACAGGTCGAACTCTCCGACACCTTCGCCCAGAAGAACCGCCTCCGGATCGTGAAGAACTACTCCGACCTGGGCGTTTCCGCCTTCCGCTCGAAGAACAAGACCGAAGGTCAGTTGAAGGCCTTCATGGATGACGTGACCGCCCAGAAGATCAGACCTGGGTCGTGGCTGCTGGTGGAATCCCTCGACCGCCTCTCCCGTGAAAAGGTTGGCACCGCCCTCCCCTGGTTCATCAATCTCCTGAATGCCGGGATCAAAATCGGCACGATCATGGACGACCGTATTTATGACCAGGACACCGTCAACGACCCCATGCAACTGATGGGCTCGCTGATGATCATGAGTCGAGCCAACGAAGAAAGCGAGAAGAAATCCGAACGGGTCAAACATTCCTGGGTCGGACGGCGGAAGAATGGAATCAAAGGGGCGATTTGCCCGTCATGGCTCTTCCTCGACACCGATGGGCAGTACAAGCCCTACCCGGAGCGGGTGAAGGTCATCCATGAGATTTTCGAACTGACCATCTCAGGCGTCGGTACGTATACGATTGCCCGGATGCTCAATGATCGTCGGGAGCCACCGTTCAAGACGGTCGTAGGGAGGAAGGGTGCCGGGTGGCATCCGACCACCGTCTATAACTTGCTTTCCAACCGTGCCCTGTTGGGCTTCCACCAGCCTGGAGCCGTGGAGGATGGGCAGAAGGTCAAAGTAGGGGAAGAGGTTGCCGACTATTACCCCAAGGTCATTGACGAAGACCTTTGGCTTCGCGCCCAGGCGGCTCGGAAGAAACACGCCTCGGGAGCAAAAGGCCTCTACCTGACGAACCTCCTGGGCAACCGGGCGGAGTGCTTGGCGTGTAAGAGCCCGATGAAGATCGTCACGAAGGCGGTCGCGAAGGGTCGCCCAGACCATGGCAAAGTGTTTCGATATTTCGCTTGTTCGAATGCTGAGGCAAAGCGCGGCTGCCCTGGTGGCGAGAGGTTCAATTACGACGAAGTCGAAGCCGCCATCCTCGACCACATCCCTGAATACCGGCTCTCCGACGTGTTTGAGAACACCAGAGACATGGCGGAGCTTAAGGAGTGTGAGAAGCAAATTGGCGCGGTCGCCTTCAAGCTGGGCGAACTGGAGAAGCGTCGGGATCGTATGGCGCGGGAAATCTCCCTGACCGACGACGATGACCCTTTGTTGGACCTCCACCGCAAAACCCTCCGGGAGATCGTCACCGACATCCGCAAGGGGAAGGAATCCCTCGACGGTCTGGCTGAAGCCAAAGCGGAGCTTGAAGCGCAACAAGATGACAGAAGCGATCTGGAGGCCGTCATCGCCCAGTTTCGGGCGGAGCTTGAGACGGCGACGGGTGACGACCTCTATCGGTATCGCGCGAAGCTCTCGTCGGCTCTCCAGACCTTCATCGACTACGTCTGGTTCGATTTTGAAAACGAAGTTTTTGATGTGGTCCTGATGGGTGGCGCTATCGTTCACCGCTTCAAGAAGACCAACCCCCAGGGGCGTGGACGTGCCCGTCGCATCCAATACGTCGGGTCGGTGAACGTCCTGAAGGACATGGGCGACACCGTCGTCCGCGAAGCCTTTACAACCATGACGCGCGATCCTGGTGATAGCTCTGAAGACCCATTGAGAGTTGAAGTCTTCAATAAGCTGAAGCCTTGACCGCCTCCCCTGCCTTCCTGCAATGATGCAAGGAGTTCATACAGCAAGGCTGCCAGATGACGGACGACAAGAAGCCAAAGCGTGGCGGGCGCGACATGAAGAAGGCCTTCACAAGCTACCTGTACGACGACGCCTATTGGCGGGTCCGTGAACTTGCGGTCCAGCGGAAGACGACTGTCCAGGCACTGATGGAGGAAGCTGTCGATTTGCTCTTTGAGAAGGTCGGAGACCCTATGCGGGCGTCCGACTCCGCACGCTTAAAGGCAGGGTTAGAGACCTACCGCAAAGAGTGACATCTGTATTGCACACTTGACGTATTGCACGTTTGCCCGCATGGTGAAGCCCTCTCTTTGAGAAAGGGCGACGCATGTCTACCCAATTCCGGCCTACGGCTGATGTCGTTGAGTTGCCGACCGTCGAAGTCCCCCGCTCCACCTGGGAAGAAGCTCAGGACTTCATGATCAGGGCGAACGTCGCCCCCAGGTTCTTCTTCGCAGGACGGGACAAAGTCGTCATGGGCTTCGATGCCCTGGAAGATGCGACCCTCGTCAGCATGGCGTTCTCGTATGAACTGGCGTGAAGGGTTCTCCCGCCTGGGCTGGGTCGTCTTGGCGATCTATGAGACCCTGCTTCTGACCTGGATGACCGTGATGCTGACCAGCGGACCTTACCAAAAGGGTATGTTCGTCGCGTGGCTCGGGTGGGCGATCATCCCGCCCCTGGTGGTGTGGCTGATATCGAAAGGCCTTAGTTGGGCCTTCTCCGGGTTCCTCGACCACAACGAATAAAGGGCTCTTCGGAGCCCTTATTTTTTGAACGGGCTAACGGCGGTTCTAGTCTGCCCAAGGGCTTCGCAAGCAGCCTGACCCATACCGGACAGGTATGCTTGATTACTGACGTAGGGGTTCTGATAGCTGAGAGCCGCAGGCGCTTGGTTGATGAGCCCGGACATAATTGCCGCTCTGGACCCTCCCAATTGACACTGCTGAGCCAACAGAGCCTGTAGCTCTTTGTAGCGCTCCCGCTCCATCCCCACTTCTTCCTCGACAGTCGTGACCCAGTCGCTGAAGCGTAGCTTAAACGCCATCGCATGGGTGTCCTGGTCGAAGGTGAAGGCGCGGGTGTGGAAGGTGTCATGCTCCAGACTGAAGTCGCCTTCGTCACAGCCGATGGAGCCCAGGTAAAGCCCGATCCGGAGAAGGCCTTCCTCGACGGTGTTGCCAATCTTGCGGGTGGAAATGTGGATGGTGGTCATAAGCAGTTTTTCTGAAATCTAGTTTGAGGTAGAACAGACCAAGAACGGTCCGGAGTCCTTATTTATGCGGCATGGTCATTCGCGTCGGTCCCGGAGGGACATGAACAAGCTGGTGGCGGACAAGGTCTTGGACGCCCTGGGACCAGCACGATTTACCCTGACCCGATCTTTGGCGGAGATTCCAATCGGCGGGGATGAGTATCGCGCGATTGACCACCTCGTTCAGGAGATCGACGCTTTGGCGGAGGTATTGACCGGCGACCGGACCCACTTCCATCTGAAATCGCACGGGGTGCTCTCAGGTAAAGCCTGAGCACGGCGTAGACGAAGACCAGGACCATAATCCCGGCCAAGGTATAGATCGCTAGATCGCCTTGGGCGGTCGCATCGAACCACTGGGACTTGACGCTCAGGGAAGACTGGGAAGACATCGGGCAGACTCGTCCATTGAGAAAAACTCATGGTCGAATCAGTGCTTTCGGGGCGATTTCTTTATAAGCGGTTCGAAACGTTAACCTGTCAACATAGTCGGGTGCATCTAAACGCCGATTGAATCGATATTCTTCTGGACAGGCCTGGGGAGAAATAGCTAAGTCTTTGAAAAGCCAATGATTTGCCGACGCTGGGGAGACCGGGGAGAACTCGAACTGAATATTGCATCCCCATCACGACGATCCTTTCGAAGGTGCCCTCCATCACGTAGACGGAGGTAGCTTTTATTGCCCAGCTTGTAGATCAGCATGACCTCCCTCCCCTCGTGGTCTCGAACCCACTGGACCCGACCGTCGCTGTAATCGGTGTAACAGACTTTCATTCCCGTCCTTCCCAGAATAGCTTGAAGAGGGTGGCGTCAGCGTCGTCGCCGAAAACCAGGACAGCCGCCTGAACGATGCTCATTCGATCTGTACCAGTAGACCCTGGCATTCGCATGGCTACCTTATCGATGGTGACATCGCCCCTCGCATTCTCTGATATCCACGAAATGACTTCCCCCCCAACGGGGTAGTGAGGGGAGTGGAAATCTTTCGTCTGGAGAGACGGGTCTACCAAAACGAAGTTTCCATTGATGTGAGGATTGGCCTCCCGAAGTCGGTTAGGGTCGCGGAAGGTCTCGATGAGAGTTGCCGCTTCGGCAACTAAATCAGGTCTACCCGATCCAAGCTTCACATGCTTCCCGACGATCTCCTCGTAATCGAAGAAGTCCATTCCATTCGAATGGATCAGCGGATTAGCGACAGTGACGGTCAGAGGGTTGTCGGCGGCGGTCATCAATAATTACCGTCCCGAAGAACGATGGCCTGTGGCGTGGTCAAATCGATTTCCTGAAGGGTGAAAGGCTCTTTGTGCAAGCCGGATTTGGAAAGTTCAGCCGTCAACAACAGGCGAGCTTCATCTTCATCGGCGGCGATCACAACAGAGGCGACGCCTACCGACCAATACCCATCATGATCTGTACAGGTGAACGCTCTCATTCCGAAGCGTCCCCCGAAAGGTCGTCGTTCACATCGTCATTCAGAACGTCGATGAGGATGGCGGCGAAAGAGTTGGCGACAATCTCACCTTCGACCTTGAACCAAGGGTCCCCGCCTACGTCATCATAGACCCCGCTCACGTAGAACATCCCATCATCTTCTTCATACCGCTCGAAGGCCTTGCGGAGAGCTTCCGCCATCGTCTCCCGCGTCACAGGTCGGACTAAGAGACTCATGCCGCATCCTCGAAACTACGTTTTTGAGAGTCCAGGATGCTGCTGTCGTAGAACATCCGGAAGAGGGTCGCGTCATTGTCGCGGTAGAATATGAACCGGCCCCCCATGTCTCCCCTGACCGCGTACCAGTTCCCCGTTCGGACAATGGAGCCGTCAGTCTGGGGGATGTGGTAACCCTCCATCCCAAAGTTCTCTTCGCACCAACGGAGAGCATCCTTCAGAGCGTCCCGCTGGAGCGACGTGCGGATTTCGTAAAGTGTAATCGTCACTGTCTAAATCTCTTGTTCTTCGCGGCTTTAGCCCACGTCCACCCATCAGAGGTGCCGTCAGCGGTGTAATAAAGGTCTTCCCGATCTTCGGGGTAATGGATAAATCCTACCGCGTCCGCAGTAGGATTACGATCAACTTCGTCTGGGTGCATGAACTCCCAGACCCGATCATTCGCGTACCAGTTCTTTGTCGTGGGACGGGGGATCGGGTGAGGCTTGGGAGAAGCCTTGCGGCGTATCGGCCTCGGCTTCACGCTTCGACCCTCACACAGATCGCCTTGACCCTAACATGGGGCTTGCCGTGATCGCGCTTTACCCGATCCTGGTTACAGGAGAAACAAGCGGCGACGATGTTGCTGATGTGGTCCCTACCGCCATGAATGCGCGGGATGAGGTGGTCAGCGGTAAGAAGGTTCGGAGGGGTCTTCATCCCAGCTTGACGACACTCTTGGCGCGTCATCATCCTGGTGCCGCACCAATAGCAGAGACAGCCCTGTTTGACGAATGCACTTGCACGGAGGAAGTTGAGCTTCGTTGCCCAACGCGGACCATCCTTCACGAAGGTCGTCATTACTTGCCACCCTTCTTCAGGTTGGCAACGATCTTCGCGGCAAGCTCTTTCAAACGCTCTTTGTCGGGACCGAACCTTCGATCCTTATCGACGCCGACGTAAGAAATGTTCGTCCAGGTAATAACCCTTTTCCCGGAAGTCATACGCGACGACCCTCCAGAGCCTTGACGATAGCGTCGGCAAGCTTGTCCACGGACACCTTGTCGAAGGCGTACTGGGTGATGGTGTCACGGATGATGTCTCGGGTGGACGGTTCCTCGACGACCTCTTCCTGATCATCCGCGTCAACGACCTCACGAAGGACGAAGTGAACTTCAAGACGAGGTTGGTTGACAGGGGCGTAACCGATATGATCGGCCTCTCTCGATAGCATATCGACCATTGGCTCAGCGGCGGTTCGGATATGGGCGGCGGCTGAGCCGTCCTTGATCGATGCCATTGAACAGTCGATGGTCAAGGTTTGGGAGAAAACGGGAGGATTAGACATCACTTCGACCCCCCCTGAACGGTTTGGCACTGATCGACCGTCTTAGGGGGGTTCGGGAGAAATTTCGCGACAAGCCCCATTGAGCCAACGATAAATGCGAGAGCGGTGAACGAACCCAAGGTCGCGCTAAATGCTTTCCAGAACATCAGCCGCGCCCCTTTAGCTTTGCTATCAGCGTCGCCCAGAAGCTGGGCTTTGACGGAGGTGTATCGGCGGTGGGTTCAATCCTCCGCTCGGGATAGATGCCCAGTTCAGAACGGATCAGGCGTGACAGTTCGGAGCAAACAACACGCTCAGAGAATTCTTTCCGCAGAGCGTCGGCCTCAGCAGAGTCCGATAGCTCTCGCTGGGTAACTGCCCGCTCGACATCGTTTACGGCGTGCTGTGTCGCCGTAAGGTCCCTAACGACCTTCTCGATAAGCTGATCAAGGTCCAAATCCGGAGCGTAGGAATACCGGCTCTGGATAATGATCGGCCCATGCTTTCGGAGAGTGGCTTCGATAGACGAACGCGTCAGGTATGGGTTGCCCTTGATTTCGCTCGACGTTTCTTCCGTAACGAAAGCGTTCTCAGGGTTTGCTTTACTCTGCAAATCCGAAGCGTGGCTGTTGGTCGCCTCAGGCGTCTTGGTGGTGGTCTTGCGCTTAGCCATGCGTCGAGCCCTCCACTTCAGGTCCCTTCGGCTCAGCAACCAGCATGAACTGGGCGACCATCATCAACGTGTCGTCGTCCAAGCCTCCAGCGGCGATGTGGTCTTCGTGCATCTGCTCGAATGCCTGGGACAGCATCTCGGGAAGGTTGCCAGAAACGAGGTGGGAGGCTCTAGAGAGCTTGACGTTATGGGTGTAGGTGCGGACGGCTGGACCGTCGTCAGAAATATCGTGGTTCAAAAAAATGTCTCACTGAATGATTGAGTTTGAAAAAGTAAGTTTGAAGAGCACGGCCTGAGACGCGTCGTACAGCGTCACTCTCGGCCAAAGCCCTCGACGGCCAAACGCGTAGTCGAAGCCCTGGTCGTCCAAATATCGGAGAAGGTCTTCGGTGCGAACGGTTCGGACGATGAAAGAGAATGTGTCCATGAATGTATTTAGTATGAATGGAGTGTAATTAAGTACGCGGATATTGTCGAAATGAATCAACCGAAGGTCATTTTGAATTCGAGCGCGACTTTCTCGTCCTGGAAACCGATGATGATCAGACCGAAACGGTAAAAGAGCGTCGTCGTCTGCAATACACCTCGCTTGACCAACCACCATTTTATTTCGGGTGGGAAGCCTCCATCGTAATACGGGTTGAACCTCTTGCCCTCCCAGAGCGAACAATGAGTTGCGTCAACGACAATCGGGAAGCGGCCCAAGTAATGCCTGAACTCCTTCTCGGTTGCTGTTACAGCAGCCTGTTTCAGCCTCTCCAGGATTTCGTCGGTGTTCGCCATTAGAACCCCCAACGAAGTTTCATGGCGACAGCTTGGCTGTCAGTTTGGGGGTTGATATGGATGGTGTTGAGTTCTTCGCGCTCGTACGGGATATCCTCAGCGTCAAGGAAGTCGAGCACATCCTTGGTCATGACGATGTCGTTCTCCTGTTCAGACGGGTTGGGATGATAGCGAAGGAGAATGCCTCGCCCGTCGATGACATGAAGGAGGTATTGCGTATTGGTCATTGAAAATGGCTTTCGTTTAAATGGTCCGCGTATTTAGGCAGACCCCTTCGCCGAAATCGAAATTCAAATGCCCCTGAGCTATGCGTTTTGGGAATCCCAGGTATGACCGCCAAACGCCGTCACTTATTGAAATCGGCGATACCCCTATGAGTAAATACAGGCTCAACCAACCAAACCACGGAGCCAAATGCTCAGCACTACCCAAACCCAACCTTGCGTAAGTTACTTGCGCGAAGTGTTTAAGCCGTCGCACGGCGCGACAACACTCCACCAATCCAAAATCACATCCATGACCACATACGCTGACTTCAATGCATTCGTCAGCGACTTCTGGTCCCAAGCCGCCTACCCGCAAGCCCAGGAACACAAGTATCAATGCTATTCCTGGACCCCAACCCTGTTCGAAGAGAGCGAGTGGAAGCCAAAGTCAAAGCCCGATGCCGAACCGAAGCAAGGTTTGTGGAGGGTTGGCGAAGCATGTAGCGGCGTCGTGACGTTGGGTTACTTCGACCTCGACAACCACCAGGACGGACATCCAACCGTCACCTTCGACGACGTAAATCAAGTTTTGAGGGGTCTCGGCTTTAGCCACCTTCTCTACACGTCGTATTCACATCTGCGCAAAGATGGGCGGCACAAGGTCAGGATCGTCATCCCCCTGAGCCGCGATGTCGATTACGACACGATGTTCCTCCTGTTCGTCTGGTTCAACGACCTCTTCAACTACCAGCTTGACGGTTCGATCTATGACCCTGGCGACCACCTCTATGGTCCCTGCTTCGAAGGTGAACGGCGTGCGTGGCTGGAGGGTGCTGCCCTCGACGTTGACGCGATCCTGGGTCTCGTTGAGTCATTGCCTGACGAGGCTCTTGAATACGCCAAGCGTTCAGAAGCGACTGACAAGAGTACACGGGTACTCACCCCTGAAGAGCTTGCCACGTTGCGCCTCCAGATGGCGAGTATGGATGTCGCCTCAGGCGTTGGTCTCGACAATCCTAAGTACTGCAAGCCGTCATGGCTCGACGAACACGACACCCTCTATAAGGGCGGATCGCATCGTCAGACCCTGATGGGCACCCTTTCCCGTATCTGGCTATACTCGGGTACGTCCCTCACCTTCGGGGAGATGCGAAGCCTCCAGTTCGACCTGGACGGTCGCTGGGGGTATTACTGCCAGCGGACCTATGGGTCTGGTGCCCTCGCTGACGATTTGCGCTCAGTGATGTCCCTGACAGGCACCGCCTCCCCTCTCTCCGATACCCAACTTCGTGACTACCGCCTGGAACAGAAAATGAAGTTCCTCGCCTCTAAGCGTCGCGCCTAATACCCAAACCTATTTTTTGAAGACCTGATTTAATGCCTACTAATACGACAACCGATTTCATTGCCGCCCTCGACCTGTGGGACAACGTCACCGACCCCAAGCGCAAGATGACCGACCAGGAACTTGCTTTGGTGGTCAGCTATGCCGAAGGCGCTAAGGACGCCGAAGGCTATCAATGGCCACGGTTCCAGAAGCTTCTGATCAATCGTTGCGACTTCGATAAGGCGGATGCTGTGGCGACCGTGCGCGCCTCCAAGGTGAAAGCCGCCCTGGGACTCTATCCGTACACGGAGACTCAGTTCATCCCCGCCTATCTTGCTGCCTATGGCTACCGCATGACCTTCAACGAAGACTTCGTCCTGCCCAACGGCGTCACCCACGGGATGGCTCGGATGCTCGACGAACTCAAGATGTGGACGAATGCCTACGGCATCTTCAAGAACACCTATGACAGTGCCCTCCGGAGTTTTATCGAAGACGAACGCTTCCAGATCGCTCGTCGCGCCTTTGGGGAACTGAGATACGACGCCAACCTCGACCCTGGGCATACGGAGCTTCGGAAGTGGCTCTCACTGGTGCTCCGCCCTACGGGAGACGAGGAAGCCGACGCCCAGATGATGGAAGCCTCCGTCCTGGCGATGGTGAACTGGATTCATCGGGTGAAGAACCACATCGGAGCCTATGGGAATATCAAGGGCGTTGGCGGTGCCGCTAGGTGGTTTCATTACTCCCACATGATGCCGGTCTTCTATGGTGCCCAGGAGGATGGGAAGACTATGGCGGTTCGACACCTCCTGTCGAGCCTGGGGGACCTGTTCACGGGAGCGGGCTTCGAACTTCTCGAAGATAACTCGAAGCAGTATCGGTTGACTTATATGCCGGTCATGATGTTCGACGAACTCGCTGGGTTGAAGAACGCCAACGTCGAGAAGCTGAAGGGTATGATGACGGAAGAGCGTCGCGATATCCGCCAAATCTATCAGGCGGCATCCTCCAGGACCCTCGTGACATCCTTTATCGGGTGCACCAACGAAGACATCAACGGCCTGATCAAGGATAAGAGCGGTAACCGTCGATACTTCCAGATGATCACCCAGCCCATCGATGTCGGCGCTATGAAAGCTATCGACACCCTCAAAATTTGGAAGTCGGTGGATGAAGACGAGACCGTCGCGCCGATGATTGCCGACCGGTTGAAGCTGGAGGCCTTGCGCAAGTCCCAGTCTGACCAGCGCTTCAAGTCGAGCACGGAGGAATGGACGGAGGAATGCTCAACGATCCCCGCGAATGAGTGGGTCGGGGCAACCCGTCTCTTCACCGACAGCTTCTACCCATGGCTGGAGCGGTCGTATCCCTCTGAAACCAAGTTTGCGAACGTCAACAAGTTCAGTCGCGAACTGAAGCGTCTCACCCTCCAGAAGGGGTCTCTCGTCGAGCTTCGGACAAGCCGCAAGGAGGGCAATTCCTACCGAATTGCCCCCAACAACGTCATTTCAATTGCCACCGAACGCAAAATCAGGCTCCAGGACATGATCAAGAACAAGTCGGACGACCGGTAAACGGGCAAAATATGGGTGGCGACGGGGGATACGCCACCATTGCCACCCATATGCCTCTCGAAAAACCCTTATGAAATAAGGGTTTGAGGCAATAGTGGCAATTGTGGCAATTATTTCTAAAGAGTATAGAAATAAATGAGAGAAATAATATAAAGAGTTTGGTCAAAATTATCGCCACAATTGCCACTATTGCCCCCAAGGGGTCTGCCCCGCATATCACCCGTCGCCAAAGATATATTGCGGGAACGAAGCTAAATAGCTAAAGTAATCTTACAAAGTGGATGGCAAACCGAAAAGAGTTCAAGTATCGGCTGCCTGTTCATAATGGCTCCTCAAAGATTATGGTTGACGAAAAGCGCTGTTCCTCCCCGGACAGCGTTTTTTGTTTTGGGGTAGTGAAATCCGTGAAAACAGTGTAATTAATAAAATCCCTCAGGCTATTGACCAGAGCTTTTCGGCGTGCACACTCAGCTTAGTCAGTAAACGCTTTGCGGGGATTGCGGCCTCTAGCCAAGCGTTGCCGACTTAGAATGAGACTGACCTTAAGGTTGACCTTGTGAACTACTTAAGACGGTGGGTGAAAGCCCATCGTCTTTTTCTTTATATGAAAGACGTTACGTTGTATAAATACCTTCATGCCCATCATCTGCGGGATCGATCCCGGCCTATCTGGAGCGCTCTGCTTCATCGACACCTCAAAGAACCCACTAGACTTAATCGCGGTCTATGACATGCCGACGACGCCTTTCGGGACCAAGCAACGCGTCAATGGTGCCGAAGTGTGGGCGCTCCTGGTCGAACACGAAGCCGATGAAGTCTGGATCGAAAACGTCTGGTCGCGCCCTGGTGAAGGGGTCTCGTCGGCCTTCTCGTTTGGGGAGTCGTTCGCCTCCGTCCGAACCGCCGCTCAGATTACGGGAGCTAAAGTTAGTTTTGTGACGCCTGGAGTGTGGAAGGCAGACCTGAAGGTCCCAGCGTTGAAGGACGGTGCTAGAGAGGCGGCTAGGGTATGGTCACACTAAAGGCGTTCGCCGTGGGATGAAGATCACGAAGGCCCAAGCGGACGACTTCCTGTACCAGGACGTTGAAGACTCCGAAAAGGCTGTCAGCAGGATGGTCAAGGTTCCTCTGACCCAAGGTCAGTTCGACGCCCTTGTGTGCTTCGTCTTCAACCTCGGTGCTGGTGCGCTCCAGAAGTCCACGCTTCTCCGGAAGCTGAACCGCAAGGATTACGACGGCGCTTGTGCGGAATTTGATTTGTGGATCAACGCGGGTGGCAAGCCCTTGCTAGGTCTCAAGCGTCGCCGCGATGCCGAACAGGAACTCTGGAACGCGTATGACGACCAAGAGGTGTCTCCAAGTGTCGAAGTCGATGCTGTCAGCAGACCTTCCTTCATGGCCACACCCATGGGGAAAGGCGGCGCGGTTGGCCTGACGGGTGGTACAGCCATGGTACTCGATCAAGCGATTGAGCATGGTCCAGGCGTATTTGACCTCGCGAAGCAGTTCGTCATGTCCGGCCCAGGCGTCATCATCATCCTGATGGGCGTCGCCCTCGCGTGGCTGCTCTATTGCCAGTGGCGTGACCGCTGATGCCGGAATGGTTGTTGAAGCCCATCGTCCAATGGATCGTCGTTGGAATGTTGGGTTTACCCTCGACATCGAAGCCGATAACGAGAAGGCGGCTCTCGCTGGTGCCCAGCAGTGGTATTCGGTCAACGCCATGCCGAAGGAAGAGGCTGAAGCCCGCAAGACCCTTGCGGCGGCGGGTGGTGTCGGCAACCAGGGCGATGGCTCGTCTATCATGACCTTCGCGTCCGAAGCTCTCAACACGGGTATGCTCAACCTTCCCCGCAACCTCGACGCGGGGATCAAGGTCGCGCGTGGCTATCTCGGTACGGGTCCAGAAGTTAGTTTTGCCGACGCCTACGACCAGACAAAGAAGATCGACGAAGCCCGCGCGACCCTCAACCCGACTGCCTCGACGGCTGGTACTCTGACGGGTATCGCTGGACCTGTCGTCGCGTCCGTCCTGTCGGGTGGTGCGGCGACCCCTACCCTTCTCCCAGCGGCGGCGAAGCTCGGTGTCCGTATGGGTGCTGGAGCATTGACCGGCGCGGCTGCTGGTGCGGCGGATGAATACCTGGACCAGGGTCTGATTTCGAATAACCGCGACTGGGGCAAGGTCGGGACCTCGGCTGCCCTGAGCGGTCTTGTGGGTGGCGGTGCCGTGCCTGTCATGGACAAGGTCGCCGATGTTGGCGGGAAGCTCGTCAACCGTTTTACCAAGGCTCCGACCGGCGCTCCCCCGACCCTCTCTCCTGAGGATGCGGCGAAGCTCCAGGCTGCTGGGCTCGATCCCCGATCCTTTGGACCGGAGGCGGCGGCGGCGGTTGCTCGTAAGGGAGCCAATGACGCGACGGCTCGGGAGCTTCAGGCTCAGAAGTTCGGGATCGATTTGACGAAAGGTCAGGCGACCCAGGACTTCGGTGAAATGAGGTTTGAGAACCTTGCCGCCCAGGAGGGTTACGGCAAGACGGCCTTCAACCGGCTTTCGCCCTTCTTCGAGAAGCAGGAACAGCAGATCGGCGCGGCGAAGACCGCTATCGGTCAGCAGTTCGGTGGGAAGGTCGGACCTGATGGCGTCCCCGTTAATGCGGCGGACGACCCCTTGAACGCGGCTGGCAACATCATTGCGGATGTTCGTTCGAAGGCTGCTACGGCAAAGAACGAGTACAAGAACCTGTACGCCGACGCCCTGGGGCGTGAAGGCGAATTCCAGGGGACGGCGTTCCAGGGCCTGGGCGGGAACATCACCAAGTCGCTTCAGGGCGAAGTCGAAATCGACTCCATGCTGACCCCTGGTGCCTCCCGTGCCGTGAAGCTCTTGGACGAACTTCGCGCCCCGAAGGAGGGAGACGAAGTCATCGGCAACGTCAGCCTTCAGGAAGCCGAACAGATGCGTAAGCGTCTCAACGCGATCCGGTCGGCTGCTTCGAACAACCCTTCAGATCGTCGGGCGGTCACCGCCATCATCGAGAAGTTCGACAACCATCTTGAAGACTCGATGGCCAACCAGCTTTTCAGCGGCGATGAAGGGGCGTTGGATGCCCTCAAGAAGGCTCGTGCCTCGTTTGCAAAATATCAAAGTACCTTTAAGGCAAACCGCTCCGCCCCTGACGCCGACGCCTCCCGTTGGATGCAACGCATTGTTGAAACCGATGTCACCGCAAAGGAAGTTTCGGACGCTCTGTTCGGCCTCTCCAAGATCGGCGAGAAGGGCGTCTCTCAACGACTAGCTGTCCGCCTCCAGAACACCATGGGGAAGGACTCGGACGCCTGGAAGGGTGTCCGTCAAGGCATCTGGCAAAAGATCGTTTCGAAGCCGGAAGGAAAAGACGATTGGGGTCCCCAGGCTATGTCGGAGCGTATTTCCTCTTTCCTGTCGGAAGGCTCAGCCCTTGCCCGTGTCACCTTCTCGCCTGACGAACAGAAGGTCATGAGAGAGTTCGCCTCTGTCCTGAAGACCGTCCGTGGTCCCAAGATCGGCGGCAAGACTGCTAACCCGAACAGCGATACAGCGGCGGCAATGGGTGGGATGCTCTCCCGTGTCATGGGCAAATACGACGCCATCTTCGGAACGCTTGGCCTGTTGGCTGACGGAGCGACGGGCGGTCTTGGGGGTATCATCCTGTCAAAGGTCATCGGCGCGGCTGGGTCGGCGGGTAAGAACGCTTATCAGGGGCGTCGTGCGGCTCAGGCGGTTCAGGGTGCTCCGACCGTTGTTGGGCCTCGTGCGACCATTAATCCAGGGATCGCGGCGGCTCCGCTTGCGGCGGCTGGAGGCGGTCTCTTGGGGGACGACTTCGGGTTTTAACGCCTGAGTTAATTTCTACCGTAATGAGTCTGGTGACCAACTGAAATCCGCCCTAGCCCTTAGCTCGCGGCGGTTTTTAGATGAAAGCTTTTTACGATGTCAGAGACGGATTTTCCTCCGATCCAAACCCTTCCCATGACCCTTTTGGTTCGGGATAACATGGCCATCATCCTGTCCCCAGCGGTGAAGGTCCGTGGTCCGACCGATAGTGGGGGTGCCCTGTATCAGGGTTCTGGGATCGCTCCGAACGGAGATGTCTATAAGCTCTCCTGGTTGCGGCATCGGGATGGCTCGAAGGCGGGGGCGCGTCATCACGAATGGAACTCTCCGGGGTCCGTCGTGAAGGTCACGGAAGACGCTTTGCAGACTGACGAAGCGGCTTAAACGATTAAAGGCTGGGATCGCTCCCAGCCTTTTCCATTAGAAGAAGGTCAGCTTGAACAGAGTATGTTGCTCAAGCGTTTTCGGCGCAACGATGTGGCCATTCGTCCGAAATGAGTAATAGGGCACGTCGTTTTTATCGCACCACGGAATGACTGACTCCGACTCTGCTATAACTGAGCACATTTTACGCATATATTGACCTCGCGGAGCCGGAATAATTTCGCTCCCTCTTGGATACTCCAATAGCACGTACACCAGTTCTGAAGGATCGGTCATAGTCCGGCCCGATGGAAGCTCTTCACCCACATCGCGCAAATGCCCGACCGGACGATGTCGCCAAGGTCGAACTCGATGATGGGGACTGGGAGGCAGTCCTTCTTGATCAGATGGATAGCCGTAGCCAACCCCGACGACTCTTTGATGTCCTTCTGACCCAGGTCACCGTCCAAGACGACTTTGCAATCGTCGCCGATACGGCTGAGGAACAACTTGATTTCATCGACCGTACAGTTCTGAGACTCCGACAGAAGGACGAAGGCGTCCTTGAAGGTTCGGCCTCGCATCGTCTCGAAAGGAACGACCTCGATATCGCCGTTCTTCATGGCGATATCGAATGCCCCTGCCCCGATCCGCTCTTTGATGGCCTCGGTCATGCCCAGGACCCACGGTGCGGTTTTCTCTTCAATCGTCCCTGGGAGGAATCCATATGACCGTCCGGCTGGAGCATTGGGCTTCGTCAGGATGATCTTGCGGATTTTCCGCTGACGGTATTGGTCAGCGGCGAAGGTGGCGGCGATGAAGGTCTTACCGGTTCCCGCAACCCCTAGGGCGATGACTTGGTCTGACGCCTCTAGCGCCTCCAGGTAGTCGGCTTGCTTCTCAGTCAGCGGACGGATTGGAGGGAGCTTCCGTTCAGTGGCGTCAAACTTCGTTTTGACGCTGAAGGCTTCTTTCGAGCCTCGTGCTTTGCGTTTGGCCATTCAGCCTTTCAAATTGGATTGGGATTATTCGTCGCCAGCGGGCACGTTGATCATCTGCTGGGTGACACGCTGGACCTCAGACGGATGAATTCGATAGAGCCGACCGACGCGGCTGTAAGCGATCTGACCTTCCTTGATCATCGTGTAGACGTGGCGGAGGGTGATACCCAGGAAGTCGGCGACCTCCTGTGGCTTCAAGAGGCGGTGGACGCCAGAAGTGTTGTTTTGTGTGGTCATGGTACTTCTATTTATACCACGACACGCAATTTTATAACGAGTTTTTCGTCTCGGCCTGACGTTAGTCTTTGCCTGTCCAATAAGCTCCGAAGCGCGCAAGCATCCCACCCTTTTGGAAGGCGTCGCGGCAAACTTCGTTGCGCTCTTCGGGTGTCATCGTCTGAAGGCGCTTTTCCCAGTGAGCCTGGAGAGCCCTACCCTCGTACACGGTCGAAGCCTCAAGGCCTGTCGCCCCTCGTACGACATCAGCGGCGGTGACCAGCCCCAGGCGGTCACAAGCCAACTGAACGAAGGTGGCTTCCCCCTGCTGGACCGGCTGAGCCATAGCGGGCGACGTTGCAAGGAAAGTCAGCAACATCAAAGACTTGGGGCATTTCATCGGGATAACCCTTTGTAGTGTCTTTCGTATAATAGCGTTTCTTCAGGTGGAATACCACCGTCGTCTGAGCGACGTCGAGTTCCTCCGAGATCTGATCCAGGCGCTTACCGTCGATGAGCATCAGCGCCACGCGGGTCTCAGACGGGGTCAGATTGTAGAGGCGCACGAGGGTGTCCCCGGAGACTTTCGTGCGCTGGTCGGTGTCGATGATCAGGAGCACGATGGCGTCCGGGGGCTCTTCCGACGAGAACCGCTGGCCCGGGATGAGCACGAGGTACGGTCGCCCCCCGGACAGACGCGGGAAGGAGACCATCTCGTCGAGGAACTCCTCCTGGAAGGCGCGGGCGATGTTGTCGTGAAGCCTGTTGTTGAGCTTCGGCACCGATCCCCTGAGCTTGCCGAGGACCACGCTCAGGCCGTCGTCCTCGCCCAGGATCCGCTCGGCCTCCTTGTTCATGAGCTTCACGTTTCCGCCTTCGTCGACCACGGTGACGCCCACAAGGAAGCGGTCGAACGCGAAGGTGGCCTTGTAGAGAGCCTCCATGGCCCGCCCGCGTGAGGATTTCAGCACCTCCTCCCACGCTTCCTCGGCGCGCTGCACGGCGCCGGTGCGCACGCGACTCACCTGTTCCAGGCGCGTCGCGACGGTGGCCAGAAGGATGTCGTAATCGATGGGCTTGACGAGGTAGTCGTCGGCCCCGGCCTGCTTGCCGACGAGGACGTCGTTGCGATCCGCGAGAGCGGTCAGGAAGATGAACGGCACGTCCAACAGGTGCGATCTCTCCCGCATCGTCTTCAGAACGTCGTAACCTCCGAGGCCCGGCATGGTGATGTCGCACAGCACGAGGTCGGGGCGCTGGTTCTCCAACAGATCGATGGCCTCCCGGCCGTTTCCGGCTTGGAGCACCTCGTAGTCCGCCGCAATCAACTCCTCGGCGATATCCGTGCGCAGGTCCTCCTCGTCTTCGATGCAGAGGATCGTCATCTGGTTGTTCATGCGGTGCCCCTCTAGGCGGCCTGTGACGCCTGCCCGGCGTTCTCTATCGGCAATGCGAAGGTGAAGATGGATCCAATTCCCTCGTGGCTTTGAACCTCGATCGAACTGTCATGTAATTGCATGATCTTTTGCGCAAAATTCAAGCCGATTCCAGTGCCGGCGATCCCGGAGGCGGTTCGTGCGCGGTAAAAGCGGTCGAAAATCTTGGACAGCTCGTCCGCCGGGATGCCGATTCCCGTATCGCGCACCGAGCAGAAGGCCTGGCCGGCATCGACCCAGACCTTGACCTCGACCAGGGGATTCTCGCCGGAGTACTTCACGGCGTTCGACAGGAGGTTGATGACCACCTGCTCGATCAGGATCGTATCGCACCGGGTCTGGATCGGCATCAGCGGAGCGTCGAAGCGGATGTCCGCGTGGGGTGTCATCTCCCTCTGACGTTCGCAGAGGTCCCCGATCATAGCGCTGAGGTTGCAGGAGGACGGATTGACTTCGAGTCGGCCCGCATCGAGCTTGGCGGCGTTCAGCACGCTCTCCACAAGGCGTGTGAGCCGGTTCGTGGCATTGCGCATCCGCTGGACTCGTGTCGCAAGCTCGTCCTGCGTCAGGGCCTGCCCCCGCCTCAACAGCCTCTGGGCGCCGGAATCGAGGATCGCCAGCGGCGTCCGGAACTGGTGGGAGACCATGGACACGAAGCTGCGATAGGCCATGGTGGTCTCGCGCTCTCGCTCAAGGGCCGATTGCAAGGCGGTGGCGGCCTGCTTGTAGGCGGTGATGTCCGTCAGGCGCACGAAGATGGTGCCGCTATCGGCCCAGGTCACGGAGAGATGCGCCCAGGCATCCTTCTTGATCATGAGATCGACGGCAATATCCTCGAACACGCTGTCCGCCGCCAGGAGCCGGGTATCCGCCCCCTCGCACATGGCAAAGCATTGGAGAAAGACCGGCAGGGTCATTTCCTGCCGGCACCAGATCGAAACCGGCTCGACGGCGCGAATCCGCTCGTTGGCGAACAGAAGCCGTCCCGTGGAATCGAAGGCAGCGAAGCCTTCCGGCGCCGTCTCGATGGCCGCGATGAGGCGGCGCTCCGCCTGGCGCAGGGCCGCGGTCCGCTGCTGGACCTGAATCTCCAGGTTGAAGGCCTGCTGCTCGCTCTGGCGGCGGGCCAGCCAGTGCTCGGTGACATCGCGGACGAAGGCGATGCCGAGGCGGCGTTCGGCGATGTTCAACGGAAAGCAGTTGATCTCGAGGCACCGCTCGCGTCCGGTCTCGGTAAGCCCGGCATCCTCGAAGACGGAGCTCGTCCCGCTTGTCGCCCGGATCAGGGTCGATGCGACATTGTCCTTGGCGAAGATCGGGATGACCTCCCGCATGCCATTTCCCACCACGTCGGCCGACCGGATCCCCAGGAGCGTTTCCATCCCGGGATTCCAGAGCAGGCAGTTCAGCCATTCGTCGAAGATAACGATGCCCTGGTTGCTGATGTTGTTGATGACGAGATCCGACAGCTCCTGCTCCTGACGCAGAAGGCGTTGGGCATTCGAGGTCTCGCGGATCCCCCTGAACACGCGAAAGAACAGGATCGAGGACGTGATGAAGATGCCGATGATCGCCGCGAGCACCTCGAAGATGAGCCGCAGGTAGGTGCTGCGTTCCGCGCTCCCCCGGGCTTCCGCCTGCTCCGTCACCTGCAGCGAGACGAGCTGAAGCAGGTTGGCGAAGCTGCGCGCCTCGGCCTCCAGGCGAGACGCCTGTTCCGGCGCGATTCCCTGTTGGAGCACTGCGCGGAGGTCGCCGAGCCGGTCGCGCATGGCCTCCAAGGCCCCTAGGCGGCCGGTTTCGGAAATGAGCTCCGCCTGCCTCCGCTCCAGCAGAAGATCGACTTTGGGGAGCGCATTCTCGAGCCGCCCGAGGGGGGAGCGATCCGGGCTGTCGGGACGCTGGGCTTCGCCGCGTCGAGTTTCAGCCGCGCCTTTCAGGCTGTCGGCCAGCAGGGACATGTCGAGCTGGGCCTGGGAAATCGCCCAGATCTCCGCGTACGATTCCTTCGCCGGCAGAGTGTGCTCGACCTGCAGGAGGCGCACGGACGCGAAAGCCAGCCCGGCGATAAGGCTGCCGATCGTGAGAACGAAAATGATGGTCGATTTCGAAGGCAGAGCGTTCTTCATTGCCGCGTAACGCCACAATGGCCGGAGAGCGACCGCCGGGGCCCGGCAGACGGACGCCGCAGCGAGCCGAGCACAAACCTATAACAATGACTGCCGGACCCTGGGGCGCGCATCGACGGCACCTGACTCGAAATTGGAAATGAAACTTTATCAAGCCCGCCAAAAGTAATCAAATTACTTTTGAACGGTGGCGCATTGTGGAATGAACGCCAACGTAACTTCTGATAAGCATCGCAGCTTCCTCTCGGAAACCTCTGAGAAACAACAAAGGTTTTTCAGAGTTTTATCCGATACGAAATTTTTCGGATCCGAAACGAAAATGCAGGACCGCAAGTTATGATTGCACCTCCGCAATAAGTTCTGCGCCTTCGACCGGACTTTCAGCTTGGGAAACCCAACCGTTCGGTGGGGTGGCGTTGATCGCTGAAACGTGTGCGGCTCCGCACCGGCCCTGCCCCAGCTCCCCTTTTGCCCTGCAAGGCGATCACGCTATAAAGGAAAGTGTTCTTGCGGCCGGGCCCCGATTGCTACCTTGCCGCCCATGAGGAGTCGGAAATGCGAAACTTGATCCTGGCGCTGTCGGGTGTCTGCGTGCTCGCCACCACGGTTCCGGCGAGTGCCGGACCCGTCGCCCGCCCGCCGGTTACGCCCAATCTCGAGCAGGCCTATCCGGGCGAGAGCTACAGCCAATATTACTATCGTCGCGGCTATGGTTACTATGGCCCAGGCTATTACGGTCCTCGGCCGTACTATTACCGCCGCGACAACGGAAGCGCCGTGGCAGCCGGTGTCGCGGGGCTAGCGGCCGGCGCGCTGATTGCGGGAGCGATCGCCAATCAGGCCCAGGCCCAGCCGGCGGCTCCACCTCCTCCTGGGACTGTCAGCCCCTCGGTCGCAGCCTATTGCGCCAGGAAATACCGTTCCTATGACCCTGCCTCGGGCACGTACCTATCGACCAACGGGATGCGTTACGTCTGCACCTATCCGTGAGTCACGTCTGAGGTGGGAATCCCCAGCGAAAGGTCCTGCCATCACCCGTTGGCGGGACCTTTTTTTCGTCTCATGGTCCGTCTCAGCGGGATCCTGAACCGCGGTTCTTGGCCCCACGGGTCGTCGGCTGGCATTCGCCATCGATTCGCTGTTCGCCGGCCATGCATTCACGCGTCGACGGCGTGGACTGGGCCGATGCCGGCGCCGCCATAACGACCGCGAGCAGACCGGCCAACCGGATGGAAGCCCAAGAAAACATTATCGATCCCCTTCGGTTCAATCCCATACTGACGCTTCAAAGGCCGGTTGGTTTCGCTATTCGAGAACCGGAGATGCCATCCGTTGGAGCCCGCCGCCAGGATAATAATCAAACCTTTACCTTTGAGGAGCATGATTCTTTCGCCTGGATGTTGCAGGGACGACCGGCGGAGAACGACGATGAAGAGCCAAGCGGCCGAGCAGCAAAGCCTCACCATGGAGGAGCGCCTGGAGAAAGCCTTGGGAGTGCTCGCCTTCGTTGTGGCGGAGCACGGTGACAAGCATTTGCCCCTCTTTCAGATGATCGAAGGCCAGCTGACGGATATCCGCGTGCGCCGCAAGGCCCAGGCAAGACGGCGCGATCTCGCCAAGGCGATCGGACAGCTCGCCCAAGCCTGATCAAGCTCCCGGGAGCAGAATCGCCACGAGAATCAGGATCACGCCCGCCAAAGAGACGAGCCACACGAGCGAGCGCACGTAGGGAACACCGAGCGCGTAAAGCGGCAGGTAGATGACCCGTGCCCAGAAATACATCATAGCACCCCACCAGGTGAGGATGCCCGTCCGGTTAGCCACATGCGCGATGAGCAGCGCGGCGGCAAAGAGCGGCAAGGTTTCGAAGAGATTCTTCTGGGCCCGCATCAGCCGCCCCGTGACGACGCCGATCGGTGGGCCGTCCGTGTCCCGCGCGCTGGCGTTGTAGGCCACTCCTGTTTCTCCCGTGCGCAGCATCGCCGGTAGTAAGACGTGCACAAGCGCCAGCACGAGGCTCCATCCCAGCAAAGTCAGTTCGGTGGTCAT
Source organism: Microvirga pudoricolor (assembly GCF_016892705.1). Classification (GTDB taxonomy): domain Bacteria; phylum Pseudomonadota; class Alphaproteobacteria; order Rhizobiales; family Beijerinckiaceae; genus Microvirga; species Microvirga pudoricolor. Next base: position 49,711 of record NZ_JAFEMB010000005.1, on the reverse strand, counting down.
CGCCGTTCCCCAAGCTCAGCCGTAGTGATTATGGGGCGGCGAGAAGGGTTTCGACAGTGTGTCGATGCGATTGGCGAGGCCCGGCCGGGGGTTGATACCGGATCCGGCCACGGTCGGAGCGAGAAGATTTCAATAGTCCGCTCGACGCCCCCGAACATCCGCTGCCCCATCAAAGTCACTGATGAGAGTCGTTGACTTCCAGTCGCCGCTGCAGCTCGGTGCTAGTTCAGCGCATGCAGTGCATCTCCCAGGATTGAAACGACCGTATCGATCTCCCTTCTTTCAATGATGAGGGGCGGCGACAAAGCAATAATGTCACCTGTGACGCGGACCAGCAGGCCCTTTTGCAAGCAGTCGATGAAAGCATCGTAAGCGCGGGTCCCCGGCGCTCCCTCTCGCGAAGCAAGCTCAACGGCTCCGACGAGCCCCAGATTGCGGATGTCGATAACATGAGGCAGGCCTTTCAACGAATGCAAGGCCTCTTGCCAGGCATCAGCGAGTTCGGCGGCACGAGTCAGAAGGCCTTCCTCAGCATAGATATCCATCGTGGCCAACCCAGCGGCGCACGCCACAGGATGACCGGAGTACGTATAACCATGAAATAGCTCAATCGCGTTGTCTGGGCCGGTCATCAGGCCATCATGGATCGTGCGGCTGGCGAAGACAGCGCCCATGGGAATAGCCCCGTTGGTGAGACCCTTCGCGGTCGTCATCATGTCCGGAACAACCCCGAAATAGTCGGCAGCGAAAGGTGTGCCGAGACGCCCGAAGCCGGTGATGACCTCATCGAAGATGAGCAGGATCCCATACTTGTCCGCTGTCGCGCGCAGCTTCTCGAGATAACCTTTCGGCGGCAGGATGACGCCGGCTGATCCTGACATCGGCTCAACGATCACCGCCGCAATGGTTTCCGCTCCATGGAGTTGGACCAGCCGCTCCAGATCCTCTGCAAGCTCCACCCCATGCAGCGGCAGACCCTTGGAAAAGGCGTTCCGATCGATATCCAACGTGTGGCGCATATGGTCGGCAGGGATTTGAGGAAAGACACGTCTATTGTTGACGAGACCACCTACCGAGATTCCGCCGAAGCCAACCCCATGATAGCCCTTCTCTCGTCCAATAATGCGGGTACGCGTGCCCTGTCCGATCGCTCGTTGATAAGCGATAGCGATCTTGAGCGCCGTATCGACGGATTCCGAGCCGGATCCGGTGAAAAAGATGCGGTCCAACCGGCCCTCGCTATGCCCCGGCGCGTGCTCCGCCAGCCGTGCGGCGAAATCGAAAGCGGCCGGATGCCCCATCTGGAAGGATGGAGCGTAGTCCAGTGTTGCAAGCTGCCGCTCCACTGCTTGGGTTATAGTTCGGCGGCCGTGCCCCGCATTGCAGCACCAAAGCCCCGCTGTCCCGTCGAGGACCTGATTTCCGTTGATGTCCGTGTAGTACATGCCATTCGCGCTAGCGAGCAGGCGCGGTGATGCTTTGAACTGACGGTTTGCGGTGAATGGCATCCAGAAATTCTGTAGGGGAAGAGCATTCGTTCTGGGCGCGTGGTCCATAGGGGCCTCCATCGGGTCGACGTCAGATTGACGCTATCACGCGATCGGACAAGTCCTTTTCTTTGCTCGGTTAAGCTCTTGAAAATAAACGTCGACGCATTCAGTATTTGATCTATTCTGGACAACATCAAAGGATGCAGATGTCGATCGACATTGGAAATCGGCTCCGCGCTGTGCGGATCGCGAGCAACCTGTCTCAGCGGGCCCTGTCGAAGCGAACCGGTGTCCCGAACTCAACCATCTCACTGATCGAGTCGAATGCATCCAACCCTTCAGTTGGGGCCCTCAAGAGAATATTGGATGGGATCCCCATCGGACTCGCGGAGTTTTTCGCATTCGAACCGGAGCGACCGAAGAAAGCGTTCTATGCAGCGGAAGATCTAGTAGAGATCGGTAAAGGCTCCATCTCATACCGTCAGGTCGGCGAGAGCCTGCTCGGCCGAAGCATCCAACTGCTGCGGGAATGTTATCAACCGGGCGCAGACACAGGGCGGGTTCCACTTGTGCACGACGGAGAAGAAGGGGGCATCGTGCTCGCCGGACGCCTGGAAGTTACCGTTGATGATGAGCGCCGTATTCTGGGACCGGGCGACGCCTACTATTTCGACAGCAGGCGCCCCCATCGCTTTCGGTGTATCGGCCCAGTCCCATGTGAAGTTGTGAGCGCCTGCACGCCGCCCTCGTTTTGATACCGATGATGCGACCTGGTGCCGAAGCCGCTTGTGTCATTCTCCGAGTAGAGCCGAATTGTGATCAACAGGCGCGACCGAATTTTACGGGCGAACGAAGCCGTCGCGATGCCATCGCCGCGTCGACGAGCTTTCGTCTAAGCGGTAAAATCGATGATCTGCCTTATAGCTTGCCCCGTGGCCAATCGGTCGAAGGCCTCGTTTATCTCATCAAGACGAATCCTGTGCGTCACGAGCTTCTCGACGGGAAGTTTGCCGCGTCTGTGCAGACCGAGGAAGCGATTGATGTCGCGCGAAGGGACCCCGGAACCTAGATAACTACCGCGGATGGACCTCTCTTCTGCAACCAAGGTCAACGGTGAAATGTTGAGCGTCGCTTGCGGATTAGGGAGACCGGCCGTGATTGTCGTCCCGCCACGACGCGTCATTGCGAACGCCCCTTCCAGAGCGCGTGCGGACCCGGCGAACTCGAGCGCCGCGTCGACCCCGCCCGACGTCAAGTCCCTGACCTTGGCGGTGACTTCAGGGTCGGTGGCGTTAAAGCAGTGCGTCGCTCCAAGTTCTTCGGCGAGCTCAAGCTTCGAGTCCAGCGTGTCAACCGCGATGATCGTTTCCGCTCCGGCCGCCGATGCACCCAGGATCGCGGCCAGTCCTACACCACCGAGACCCACCACGGCCGTCGTGCCTCCCGGTTGGACCGCACCGAGGTTGAAAACGGCACCTGCTCCGGTCAAGATCGCGCAACCCATGAGCGCCGCGATATCCAGCCCGACATCTGAGTCGATTTTAACGAGACTGCGCCGTGACATCACGCAGTGGGTGGCGTAACTCGACACGCCCGTCATGTGATACACAGGCTCACCTCGTCTGGACAGACGAGTACCGCCGCCGAGGAGCTCGCCTATGCCATTGGACGCCGCCCCGGGTTCGCAGAGCGCTGGTCGTCCCGCCTGACACGGTCCGCAATGCCCGCATGACGGAACGAAGACGAAGACGACATGGTCGCCTTGTTTCAGGTCGTCGACGCCTGGACCGACATCCTCCACGATCCCTGAACCCTCATGCCCTAGAACCATCGGCGTCGGACGAGACCGGTCGCCATTGATGACCGAGAGGTCGGAATGACACAGGCCGGCTGCGGCGGTCCGCACTAGGACTTCTCCTGCGAGCGGTGGGGCGAGATCGATCTCCTCGACCGTCAAGGGACAGGTTTGAACGTACGGCCCAGCGCGGCCAATTTCTTCAAGCACAGCGGCTCGTATTTTCATCGTCTTTGAACTCCGGAGACGGATGTTGTTTCGTTCGCCCGTGATGGATCCGGCAGGGCTCTAAGGATGCCACCTAGAATTAGGATGACCTTTGGATAAATGATCGAGTACCGCAGGAAACCTGGGTTTTCGGACTGACATTATCAATTCTTCTTATAAGCAGGCGCCATTACATCAGTTATAAGATTCCTTAATGGCGAAGCAGGAAACGGTGCGTTTCTTGAGCGGATGACGTGTCGTAGTCTGGACTGAACAGCCACGAACGAGCGTGGCGCGGGAATTATTTCGGGAGAACTCGGTGTCCAGATCGTTATCCGTCGCCAAAGGCGTCCTTGCTGCCATTGCGCTGTTCGCTTCATCCACGTTCACCGTCGCGAAGGACTATCCGACAAAACCCATCAAGATCCTCGTCCCCTACACAGCGGGCGGCATGTCCGACATTCTGACACGGGTTATCGCGGAGTCGCTCAAACAGCAGCTTGGTCAGCCTGTCCTCGTGGAGAATAAGCCCGGCGCCGCGACGACGCTCGCAGCTGCATCGTTAGTGAGCGCCCCTGCGGATGGGTATACCATCATGCTCGGTAGTTCGAGTTCGACGGCCATCTCACCGTTGCTGATGAAAAACCTAAACTACACGCCTTCCGATCTCGTTCCTGTCGCCATGATCGGCAAAGTTCCCTACGTGTTGGTTGCATCGAAGAACTTTGCTCCGAACACGGTCAAGGAATTGATCGACTACGCGAAGGCACACCCGGGTGAGGTCAATTTTGCAACCCATGGCAAGGGGGCTGCAGCACATCTCACGGGAGAGGTGTTTCGCATGAAGACCGGCATCGACATCCGACCGGTTCACTATCCCGGAAGTGCTCAAGGAACGCTTGATATGATCGGTGGCCGCGTTCAGCTGATGTTCGACGGCGCTGCGACTGGACTCGCCAATTCGAAATCTGGCCAGATCAAGGCCATTTCGATGGGAAGCGACAAACGCGTACCGAGCGCACCGGAGCTACCGACTTGGAAAGAAGACGGCGTCGACTTCAGTGCATATACTTGGTACGCCCTTTTCGTGAAGAAGGGGACCCCGCAGGACGTTATAGAGAAGCTTCATAACGCTGTGATGGTCGCGCTGAAAAGCCCTGCTTATGTCGAGCGCATGAAAGCCGGCGAAGGCGAAGTCGGAACGCTGACACTTGATGAAATCCCTCCATTCGTAGCGCAGGATGCGGCAGTCTGGACAGATGCGGTCAAGGCGCTGAATCTCGAAGCTCAGTAACGTTTAGATTGGCGCTGCTCTGCCTGAGCCGTTCATTCGGCTCGGGCAGCTTTGGTCACGGAGGCCAATTTTGACCCGATCGCTCAATCGCCAAATTGTATCCGGTCTGATGTTCACCTGCATCGGACTGTTCGGATTCTGGCTATCGCGGGACTACGACTTCGGCAAGGCCGATGATATGGGGCCCGGTTACTTCCCCACAGTCCTGAGTGCGGGATTGGCGATATTGGGGCTGGTTGGCGTCATCCGCGGCCTAAGTGGAGGAGAAGCCTTCGAGAGCTTCAACCCGCGCCCTGCCCCTTTTATCCTCGGATCCATCGTGCTTTTCGCGCTGACTGTGGAGATGCTTGGCTTTCCGGCATCCGCGTTTGTCAGCACTCTAGTCGCAGGTTTTGGTAGTCCGGACGTTAGGTGGCGCAGCCTTGTCATCCTTGCTGCCGGGCTCGCGGTCATCTCAACGCTTGTCTTTGTCTACGCTCTCGGGCTGCCTTTTATCGTCTTCCCGAGCTGAAACTCTAAACGCCTTTTCAAAAACACTCGAGATCCGTCGATGAACCTGCTTGACAATCTCACCTTGGGCATGAGCGTCGCCCTGACGTTTCAGAATGTTTTCTTCTGCTTTGTCGGGGTCGTCGTTGGCACCTTGGTCGGTGTCCTGCCGGGATTGGGTCCGGCCGCGACGATGGCAATGCTGCTGCCGCTCACTTTCTATCTAACACCCGTCTCTTCCATGATCATGCTTGCCGGAATCTATTATGGCGCGCAGTACGGCGGATCGACAACTGCGATCCTGATGCGGCTTCCCGGCGAGGCTTCTTCGGTCGTGACCTGCATCGACGGCCACGCGATGGCCTTGAAAGGACGCGCTGGCGCCGCCCTCGCAATCGCGGCACTCGGCTCTTTGTTTGCAGGCAGCGTCGCCACACTGCTTATTGCCGTAGCCAGTCCTGCCCTCGCGGGTATCGCCTTGCGCTTTGGCGCGCCCGAGAATTTTGCCTTGATGGCCTTCGGACTGGTTGGAGCCATTGTCCTCGCTCAAGGTTCTTTGCTGAACGCGGTGTCGATGGTCGTGCTCGGATTGATGTTGGGTATCGTCGGGACAGACGTCCAATCCGGACAGCAGCGTTTCACTCTTGGCTTACCCCAACTCTTCGACGGCATCGCGTTCGTACCTCTCGCCATGGGCCTCTTCGGCATATCCGACATCCTGTCGAACTTGGATCATCGCGATCGCAAGGAGACTCCGATTAAGGTCGGAAGTCTGATGCCGACGAAAGACGAGCTGCGATCCGCAGCAATGCCCGCAGTGCGCGGGACGTTGGTCGGCTCGATACTCGGCGTTCTGCCCGGGGGTGGAGCTCTTCTCAGCTCTTTCGCATCCTACGCGCTCGAAAAAAAGCTGGCAAAGGACCCATCGCGTTTCGGGCAGGGAGCCATCGAGGGCGTGTCTGGCCCGGAGTCCGCCAACAATGCAGGCGCGCAGACGTCGTTCATTCCAATGCTCACCCTCGGCATTCCTTCCAACGTCGTCATGGCCATGATCGTTGGAGCTTTGCTAATCCAGGGGATCGTCCCTGGTCCGATGATCATTACCCAGCAGCCAGAACTGTTCTGGGGTCTCATTGCGTCCATGTGGATAGGCAACCTTATGCTGGTTGTTATCAACCTGCCTCTTGTGGGCGTATGGGTCACTATGCTGCGCATTCCATACCGGCTTTTGTTTCCATCCGTGCTGTTGTTCTGCATGATTGGGGCCTATTCCCTCTCAAACTCGACATTCGACATCAAGATGATGGGGCTCTTCGGCGCGGTTGGTTACTTGTTTCACAAACTGAACTGCGAAGCGGCCCCACTGCTTCTTGGGGTCATTCTCGGCCCCATGATGGAAGAAAATCTTCGTCGGGCACTGGTACTGTCGCGGGGCGACTACTTGGTTTTTATCGAGCAGCCGATCAGCCTGGGTTTGTTGTTGGCTGCACTCGCTCTATTGGTCCTGGTCGCAGTGCCGAGCTTCAAGAGTCGCCGCAAGGAAGTGTTTAGTGAAGCCTGACGGATCATAGCCGCAGTCCATGACACGACATTGCCGGAGACGCCGCAACCCTGGCTCGCACAGCAGCAGTCCAGTCGCTTTACGCCCGCCTTTTCAATGTCGCAGAGAATATCAAAGACAAGGGTATGAGAAATCCTGATGCCGTAACTACCGATGAGAACTTTCAATAGACGCTGTACTGCGGTCAAATGACTTATGACCGCCTCGTGGCGAATGCTTTTCCAGAAAGAGTTGGATCTCGAGTCAATGCACATCATGACACGGTCGAGGCCATCGCAAGACTTGGCATGCCCGCGACGCAGCTCGGTTTCACCTCGGCAGAAACATCAGCATCCGGTGTGACATCCCGGACAAGCACATCCTGTGTCAGGGCGACACCGTCTTACGTACTCACTTCAATAGCGGCTTGACAAAATGAGTTCTGACTTTCCTCCGGACGTCCGCAGGTACTCCGTTCGCTTTCAAGACACTTCGTTGAGTTGCTACGATAGCGATCCAGAACGGACAAAATCGCAAACCATCGTCCTCCTGCATGGATCGGGAGGCACAGCGGCGGGCACGTTTTGGATGTTGCTCCCAATGCTCGCGCGCTATTTCCGCGTCGTAACTTTCGACTTTGCGGACCCAATCGGGGTCGATCTCAGTCTCCAGTTTTACCGTGAGCAGGCTGAAGCCGTAATCAGCGCAGTCGATGGCGACCAAAAAGTATGCCTTTTGGGATACTCTTTCGGTGCTGTCGTAGCGGCGCAGTTGGCCGCTCAAAAGCCGTTGTTGATCAGTTCGCTCATCCTCGTCGCTGGATGGGTTAAGACGGATGCCCAACAGCTTCTAAGGAATGATGTGTGGCGTGAACTCTATGAGAGCTCTCACCCGTCGCTTGGCAAATTCTCCGTTCTTATGAACTATGGCCAGCATTTCATCAACGCGCGGACGCCTGGCGAGCTCCAGGAGCTCATTCGTACGCACAATCTAGGCGATGCGCGAAGCGCTAAGATGAAACTCAACCGAACTGTCGATCTCTCGGATGATCTTAGGAAGATTGAGGCCCCTACCCTCGTGGTCGGTTGCGAACTGGATCAAACTGCTCCCATCCGGCATTCGCACATGCTCTTCGGCGGCATTGAGCAGGCCCGCCTGTTCGAGATTCATTGTGGGCACGGAGTTGTCGTCGAGCGACCAGCAGAACTATTGTCGGTAGTACAGGACTTCATGTCCCAGCCGGATCGCCTTCCCCCAGGTAGCATTATTTCAAACGAACATGCGTGAACCGCAAGCCTCGGAGATCGTTTCGATGAATAGCCACGGCAAAGACCAAAGTCGAATAAGAGACGTTATCATCATCGGAACCGGGTTCTCCGGGCTCGGACTTGCCATTGGGCTCAAGCGAGAGGGAAAGATCGACTTTGTCGTTCTCGAACGGGGACACGATGTTGGCGGGACGTGGCGTGATAACACCTACCCAGGCGCCGCATGTGACATCCCATCCCACTTATACTCCTATTCGTTCAGGCCCAATCCAAACTGGAGCAGCGTCTATGCACGCCAGCAGGAGATCTTTGACTACCTGCGAGAAACCGCGGATCAGGAAAATATACGACCGCATATTTGTTTCAACACCAATGTCCTGCGGGCGAATTGGGATGACGCCGTGTCGGCCTGGGTGGTTCAGACCGAGACGGGCAGCTATCGAGCACGATCCCTGGTTTCGGCGGCCGGACACCTGTCGGACCCAGCGTTTCCCGACATCGACGGTCTTCATTCCTTCGCCGGTAAGGTAATACATTCCGCTCGTTGGGATCATTCCTTCCAGCCCGAAGGACAGCGGATAGCGGTGATCGGCACGGGCGCATCCGCAGTCCAAATCGTCCCAGAACTTGCGAAAACGGCTGCCACGCTTACCATCTTCCAGCGATCAGCCCCATACATCGTTCCCCGCAGAGACACCGCGTTCACGGCGGCTGAAAAGGGCATGTTCGCCCGAATGCCTAAAACGGCCCAACTTCTGCGTAATGAGTTGTTCTGGTTCAACGAAGGTCGATTTCTCCAGAGGCGACGCGTTCCCAGCTTCATTGCCGTTGTGTCCGCGATGGCCCAAGGGCACCTCGAAGCCCAAGTCAATGATCCGGATTTAAAGCGCAAGGTCACGCCCGACTACGAAGTCGGCTGCAAGCGCATCTTGTTGTCGAACGACTATTACCCGGCACTGCAACAAAGCAATGTCCACCTGGAGACCTCACCCATCGAACGCATCACCGAGTCTGGCCTTACCTGTCGGGACGGATCGGCGCACGAGGTCGACGCGCTGATCCTTGCGACGGGATTCGAAGCCACGGACCTTCCGATTGCCGAGGTCATTTTCGGTCGCGACGGCCACCGGCTCGCCGATCACTGGCGTGACCGGCCTCGCGCCTTCGCGAGTGCCTCAATGTCCGGCTACCCCAACCTTTTCATGATGCTTGGGCCGAATACCGGTCTGGGTGCCGGGTCGATGGTCTACATGGCCGAAACCCAAGCTAACTACATCAGAGGTGCCCTAAACTACATAATAGACAACGGCGCCGTCATAGAGCCTAGCCTTGAAGCCGAAACAACCTATGTGAGCAGAATCGACGAACGGAGCGAAGGAACCGTCTGGGTGGCGGGTGGATGCAAGAGTTGGTACCTCCATAAGGATAGCGGAAAGCTCACTGCCCTCTGGCCGGACTTTATGAGACAGTTTCGCGTCGAGAACGGCACGTTCACCCCAACAGGCTATGACGTGCGCGAGAGCGCCTGACTCGGTCGCCCCTGTCACCTGAAAAGGGTGAGAGGGGTCCTACCATCAGAAGTTTTAACACGCACATGCCCTGGACGAGCGAATGCTGGTCCAGGGTCGAATTCATAGAATGTCGAATTGTACGCTCAGGAAAGCGTTGCGAGCAGTCCTGCGAAAAGCCTGCCACGGGTAACGAGGCTGTCGACGAAAATATGTTCGTTCAAGGTGTGCGCACCCGCGCCCTGAACACCTAGGCCGTCGAGAGTGGCCACGTGCTCGAGCTGACCGGTGAAATTTCCATCGGAGCCACCTCCGACGCTTTCATGATTGAGATCGACACCAAGCTCCTTTGCAAGCTGTCTCGTCATCTCATAAAGTTCCATGCTTCGACGGTTCGCTTCCCAAACGGGGCGGGTCAGGCTACGCTTGACGATCAGCCGGCCGCTTACCTCGTCGCCACTGTTGAGCGCTAGCATCCGCGCGACACCCCGGTCGAGATCCTCCTGACGCTTTGCCATGCTGAGGGCCTCCCCCGTACAGGTACTCGCTACGCAGTTTACCCATTGGCCGCCATGGATGACACCAACGCTGAAGGTACAGTCTGTGTCCGTCATGCCTTCGATCACAGGTATCGCATCGGCCAGAATGCGAATGGCCGACCGTCCCTCACTGAGCCGCGCTCCCGCATGGCTGGGCCTACCGATCGCCTCCAACTCAAACCTCGCAATGGCATATCGGCCGGTCACAACACCTCCATCCGGACGTCCTGGTTCGGGGATCAGGACGTAACGGTGGACGGCGGCCTCTTTCTCGATGAGGTCGCGGGTGCTCGCGCTTCCGACTTCCTCATCGCTCGTCAGAAGAAATGTCACGGGCAGCGAGGGCAGCTGCCCGGCCGCTTTCAGTTGGCGCATCGCCTCGAGAGCGATGTAATTGCCCGCCTTCATGTCGAATATGCCTGGGCCGTAGCAACGATTGTCCTCCCGGCGCCAGGAAAGCTTCTCAAGAGTTGAGACAGGATGCACTGTATCCAGGTGTCCAAGGACGAGAATCCCGGGTCTGCTGTTACCGTCATCGCCGAATCTGACGCGAATACAGTCACCGAAACCGCCGGATCCCGGAATGCGTTCGACACGCCCACCGGCTTCGGCGAAGTCGTGGGCGGCTAGCGTCATCATCTCGTTGACGCGATGCGGATCATACGAGGGGCTTTCACATTCGACCCAACGGCGAAGGCCATGGAGCATGGAATCGATGTCGAACGGCAGGTTCGCAAAGTCCATCGGTTTACCCCCTCGACTCGCGCAGCTGCGCAATATGTGACGGCACGCCTGTCGAATCCTGTGTCGGCAAGCCAGTTCTGGTCACCGCACGCATATACTGGTGCGGGGCTTCTACGACGGCGCCGAGTTCCTCGGCCGCATGCCAAGGCCAGCGCGGGTTGTTGAGAATGCCTCGACCAAGCGCGATCATATCAGCCATGCCATCCTGCAGAATCTGCTCTGCGTGACTTGGCTCTCTGATGAGTCCGACGGCCATGGTTGGGAGGCCGGTCTCGCGCTTCACACGCTCCGCGAACGGGACTTGATAGCCCGGACTGAGCGGTATGTTAGCGTAGCCATTGCCGCCGGAAGACACATCGACATAATCGCATCCGATGGCGGCAAGCGCCTTTGCGTAGGCCACAGCTTCGTCGGGGTCGATGCCCCCTTCAAGCCAGTCGGAGCCATTAAACCTGACACCTGCAGGCTTGTGATCCGGCCAAGCCTCACGGACGGCTTTGAAGATCTCGAGCGGGAACCGCATCCGGTTCTCCAGGCTTCCGCCATACTCGTCAGTGCGAACATTCGCGATCGGCGACAAGTAAGAGCTCATGAGATAGCCATGGGCGGAGTGAAGTTCCAACAGATCCAATCCCAGCCGATCCGCACGCTTGGTCGCCTGTACAAAATTGGAAATAACGCTGTCCATGCCTGCTCGATCGAGCATCCGTGGCGTTTTCCACGTTTCGGCAAAGGGTATCGGTGATGGGGCAACGACCTCCCAGCCCCCCTCCTCTTCGCCTGCGGGTCCCCGTCCATCGGCCGGCTTGCGGATCGACGCTTTCCGACCTGCATGGCTGAGCTGAATTCCAATCGGCATGCTTGCGTACTTGCGCACGATCTTCAGGACCCTTGCCAATGCCTCCTCATTTTCATCCGAGTACAGGCCAAGGCATTCCCGGCTGATACGCCCTGCCGGCTCGACCCCGGTTGCTTCGATGATGAGCAGGCCTGCGCCTGAAACAGCGAGATGGCCAAGGTGAATGATATGCCAATCCGATGCACATCCGTCGACGGCGCTGAACTCGCACATGGGAGCGATCACCACCCTGTTCGGCAGCACCAAGCTCCGGAGTGCAATCGGCTCGAAAAGCATTGCCATCGATGTCGTCTCCTGAATCATTCGGACCGTCGGTCACACTAGAGGTGGTTGATGTCACGGCAAGCCGGAATCAAAGCGCGCCCCATCAGTTATGCTAAAGACTTCTATTTTGTTTCACGCGCGAGGCGAGGATCGAGCGCATCTCGTGCTGCATCCCCGACGATATTGACTGCCAGAACGGTAATCGCGAGAAACAACGCCGGAAAGAAGATGATGTGCGGTGAGATTTGGAAAAGCGATCGTCCATCCGCCATGATATTCCCCCAGCTTGGGATTTCAGTCGGAGCGCCCGCGCCGAGAAAGCTCAGGGTGGCTTCGATGAGAATCGCGGACGCACCGATAAAGCTCGCCTGCACAATCAGGGGCGCGAGTGTGTTTGGCAGAATGTGTCGGAACAGTATCTGAGGCGTAGAGCATCCAATGGAGCGAGCGGACTCGATGAAAGGCTGATCGCGCAATGTCAGTGTGACGCCGCGAACCAGTCTGGCCACGCGGGGGATCTCCGCAATGGTAATAGCAATGATGACGCCCTGGACGCTCGCACGTGTCAGGGCTGTCAGTGCGATGGCGATCAGGATGGCCGGAATTGACATCAGCCCATCCATAACTCTGCTCAGAATGGCATCGGCAACCCGATTGAACCCCGTCAGGAGGCCTATGAATGTACCAAATAGTGTGGCGAGTGCCGCAACTCCCACGCCGACCATTAGAGACACGCGCGAGCCATAGATTACACGGGTGAAGATATCCCGGCCGAGGTTGTCCGTTCCAAACCAGAACTGCGTCGAAGGAGGCCTCATTCTTCTAGCTGGACTGATTGATTGTGGGTCGATCGACGATAAGAGCGGAGCACAGATGGCGCCTATGGCCAGTACGATCAGTATCCCTGCAGCGATGACAGCTAGCGCGTTCCGAGCCCACTGCTTTCGGAGCATCGCGACCACACCGGTCTGCACCTCGCCCCCACCGACCCTATAAAGTTTCATCAGTATCGGATCCGCGGATCGAGGAACGTGTAGGAAATGTCAATCAGCAGGTTGATCAACATATAGGTGAGCGAGAAGACGAGGATCATGCCTTGGATCACCGGGTAGTCGCGGCGCAAGATTGCGTCCACCGTCAGCCGGCCGAGGCCGGGGATTGCAAACACACTTTCCGTTACCACGACGCCGGTAATCACCAGGGCGACCCCCAGACCGACAGTCGTCACGATTGGCACGGACGCGTTGCGCAATGCGTGTTTCATGACCACACGGCTCTCACGCAATCCTTTTGATCTCGCGGTTCGAATATAGTCCTGCTTGAGGGTTTCGAGCATCGTCGTCCGTGTCATCCTTGCGATCATGGCGACATACAGGAGCGACAGGGTGACGCCCGGTAAGATCAAATGGCGCAGGAAGGGCCACAGGCCCGCAGATGGCTCAACGTAGCCCTGAACAGGAAACCAAGCCAGATGGATCGAGAGAAGATAGATGAGGCAGTAGGCGAACACGAACACCGGAACGGAAAATCCTGCCACGGCCATGAAGGACACCAAACGGTCTATCCAAGTGCCGTAGCGCCATGCCGCCACAACGCCGAGGGGGATTCCGATTGGGATCGCTATGGCCATTGTGACCCAGGCGAGGGCTAATGTTGGCCCCATTCGTTCCAAAATGAGAGCGCTCACGGGAGTATTGCTGAAGAGCGACCGCCCGAAATCCCCCTGCAAAACGTTGAGCGCCCAGTGTCCGAACTGCACGAAGAACTCCTGGTTCAGGCCAATGCTCTCTCGGATGCGATCAATGTCCTCTGCCGAGGCATTGTCACCGGCGAGCATCGCTGCGGGGTCCCCTGGACTGAAGTAAAGCAGCGAGAAGACAAACAGCGCCACCACAGACACCACAGGGATCACCGCCACAATCCGTTTGATGATATACCTGAGCATGCGCTCTCCGGGGCGTATCCACTTCACCTGATCTTCGTAAAGCGGAATCCATCATGAAACGGCAGAGTCCTTAACTGGACATAGCAAAAACTAATGATGCCGAAGGCGTCCGGCGACTTTAGAAACAGTGATAGGGAGTGCAGCCGATCTGCATTTCGCCGGAAGCGGGCCTGCTTATCGTATCGAACGAACTGATCCTCGCTGTCGGTTCATGGTGGTTTGATGCCAGGTAGACATCGCTATTTCTTCGACGTCGACGGACTTCGCATAGATGATTTTCCCTGGCGAATTCATGTCCACCAATTTGGTCGTGGTGATGGCCCTGCGACTGCAATTGTTGCTGGGATCATCGGTGACAAACCGTTAGGCGTTCTGGCGCTCCACGAACTGTGCCGCACGCTGGATACCCTACCCGTCAGAGGCTCCGTCTACGTCATACCTGCCGCGAACCCCTTCGGTCTGACGGGAATGATGAGGCATAATCCCGATCTTGTTGAGTTGAACCGCCGTTTTCCCGGTAACACGGTAGGGAGCACGAGCGATCAATTGGCCCACGCACTTCTCGACCATATTCTGGAGCGGGCCGACTGCATCATCGACGTTCATTCAGGGACGCCGGTCCGCAAGACGCACTTCGCTTACGACTACGGCAATCTCGAATTGACCGCGTCGTTCGGTTATGTGCCCGTAATGGTGGACCGACATACGCCAGGACAAATGTGCACTTCTGCTCGAGCGGCAGGAGCACAGGCAAGCTTGATCGAGTTCGGAGGCGCATCGAGCAACGACACTGCGATTGCCACCGACGGCCTCCTGAATATGCTCGCCTTTCGAGGGCATATCGACCGAGAGCCGACGGGTCCTGACCGCGTGGAGATCATCGATCAGGTTAAGCTTTTCTTCGCCTCGCGGGCTGGAGCGCTCGATGGTCCTCATGATCATGCCAAGGTGGGGGCGCGGATACCTCCAGGAATCCTCGGGTGGGTCACGAACGTGATTACCGGCGAACGGCTGGAAGAATTCCGCCTTGAGGACATCGGCGAGCGCGCGGGGGAAGGATCCGGATTCGACAGATGGGGTCCTTCTGTGATGCGGAGTTTCCTCGTGCAGAGCGAGCCGTTGCTCATGGTGTCACAAGCTCTGCCTGCAATGATTCAGCCGGGAACGCTTGCGTTTATGGCCGGGTGGTCCGACCGCAACATTCCCACGCCACGCCGATAAGACAAGAAGAGAGGGGACTAGAATGCAGATTGAACGTCGCAGCCTGCTCAAGGCGGGTATTGCCCTGCCCTTTCTCGCACGCGCGCTCCACGGGCCCGCTTGGGCCCAAGCCGACCCAGCGCGGACGCTTCGGTATACCCCGAGTTCCGACCTGAGCACGCTCGACCCGATGATCACGACGACCACCACGACCGGCCAGTACGGGATGATGGTCTACGACACTCTCTTCGCCCTCGACGAGAAAATGCAGCCTCAGCGGCAGATGGTCGGCGATCATTCGATCTCGACTGACCGCCTGACGTATGAATTCAAGCTCAGGCCGGACTTGCGCTTTCATGACGGGCAGCCAGTGACGGCAGCCGATGTTGTGGCTTCGATCAAGCGCTGGATGGTACGGGACACCCTGGGAGCCAAGCTCGGAAGCATCATTGCGTCTTTCGATGCGACCACGACCGACACGTTTGTCCTCAAGCTCGCAACACCGTTTCCTTTCGTCGAAATGGCACTTTCCCCGGTCGGTGGAAACCAGCCGATAATTATGCGGAAGGCCGATGTCGAAACGGACCCTTTCAAGGCAGTGACGACGTCTGTTGGCTCAGGACCGTTCAAGTTCGTGCGCGCCGAGTGGCGGATCGGCAATCAGGCCGTGTGGGTCAAAAATACAGATTATGTTCCACGCAACGAGCCTCCCAGCGGTCTTGCGGGCGGTAAGGTCGCGAACGTCGATCGAGTTGAATTGAAATTCCTCCCGGACGCCAACACACGCGCGGCTGCTCTGATCAACGGCGAGATTGATTTGATCGATCAGACCCCGGCGGACCTGCTTCCATTGTTTCAGAACAATCCGAAGGTCCGGGTCGAAAAGCTCATGATGTTTGGCGCCTTGAGTTTCATGCGCCCCAACCACCTGTTTCCCCCCTTCAACAATCCGAAGGCGCGCCAAGCTCTGGCAATGCTTGTTAAGCAATCCGACTACATGGCCGCCGGATATGGCCCTGAGGGATGGTGGCACGAGAACTGCTTTTCGTATTTTAGCTGCGACGGAGACAGCAAGACCGAGGTGGGCTCCGAGCCCTACCGCAAGCAGGACTTAGCCGCCGCCCGCAAGCTGATGGAAGAGGCAGGCTATAAGGGCGAAACCATTGTCGTGGTCGGCACGCGAGAACTGCCTGCGCAGGGCGCCTTAGCGGATGTCACCGTTGGTGCACTGCGCTCCATCGGGGTCAACGTCGACCTTCAGATCGTCGATTTCGCGCAGTTGCAAGTACGCCGCAACAAGAAGGATCCACCAGAAAAAGGGGGGTGGCACATTATCCACTCCGCGATCAACGGCGGCGTGATGTCTTCACCTGTGACGAACTTCGTTATCGACAGTAGTTGCAGCGGCAAGACCTACTTCGGTTGGCCCTGTGATGAAAAGGTCGAAGATATTCGCGGGCGATACATGGCGGAGAGCGACCCTGTTAAGCAACGGGGTCTGCTCGAAGAACTGTCTGCTGCTCTATGGACGAGCCTACCGGCAATTTTGACTGGAGAGTATTTTACGCCTTTCGCCGTGCGCAGTGAGGTGAGCGGGCTCGTGCGCGCGAATATGCTAGTGTTCTGGAACGTGAAAAAAACAGCTTAGATTCGACGGCTACCCACGTGATTTTGGACACCTATCAACCTGACGGAGGGCGCGGCGCCGCTGCGCTCTCAATGGACCTGCCATGATACCGACACGCAAGCTCTACACATCAGAGCTGGATCTCGCAGATGAGGATATTCCAGCCTTTGCCGAATGGTACGCGTATCGGCACGCGCCTGACATTTTTCAGGCAGGGTTCGATAACGCGACTTCCTATCGCGCCGTAGAGGGAGACATGTCGATTTTCGATCTCTACGAGATCGAAAGCGTCGATTTATTCGAGCGGACTGAGTACAAGCACATCCCTGCGGCTGACGTTTACTCTCAGGCAGTTCTAGCACGCCGCCGCAACAAGACCTGGACGATCTACTCCCATGTTTTCGTAGCCCCGGTTGTCGTTGAGGACCGGCCGTTGCTCAATTCCGACTGGATAGCCGTGGAGCGTTTCGACCTTAATCCATCCAGCGGCGAAGATGTCATTGCGTTTCTCAACTCTGGCGCGGCGGAGCGGCTTCTGCTTGCGGGTGCCAAGCGGGTTCGCCTCGCTACTCGCACAAAAGGTCATCCGCGACTGCCGTCATTCCGGCCTCATTATTTGCTTTTGAGCGAATGGCCGAACCGACCGGACATGACTGACCTGCGACGATCGCTATCGGAACGTTTCGGAACCGAATTGAGCGATCAGACCAATTTCGTCGGGTACCGGATGTACCCTTGGCCAGACAAGCGCAGGGATGTCTGATGATAGCCCCGCTCGCCAACGTGCCTCAGCGTATTCTGGCCTTTTCCGACGACCTCACACGGATACGCCGTGACTTTCATGCGCATCCGGAGTTGGGTTTCACGGAGCATCGGACGTCAGACCGTATCGCGGCGCTGCTCTCGAGTTGGGGCATCGAGACCGTTCGCGGCATCGGCGGAACGGGCGTTGTCGGTATCATCGAAGGGCGTCATCCTGGAAAGCGGTATGTGGGCCTGCGGTCGGACATGGATGCGTTGCCCATCACCGAGACGACGAACCTCCCATGGCAATCGACCCGTCCGGGCTGCAGTCATGCGTGCGGCCACGACGGGCACATGGCCATGCTTCTAGGCGCGGCTCGCTATCTAGCGGAAACGCGCGAGTTCAAAGGCCGAGTGGTCTTGATCTTTCAACCCGCTGAGGAGGGTTTGGGCGGAGCGCGAGCGATGCTGAAGGATGGCGTGCTCGACCGGTTCCCGCTGGATGAAATCTACGGCATTCATAACTCGCCGAACCTTCAGCTGGGTGAGGTGTCGGTCTTTCCCGGCCCTGCCATGGCGGGAGCGGACTTTTTCGATTTCACGGTCGCTGGGAAGGGAAGCCATGCCGCACGTCCGCAGGATGCCAATGATCCCATAGCCGCTGTCGTGGCGCTGGTGAACGAGATCAATACGATCGTTTCCAGAAATCTGCCTCCGAACGAATCGACTGTCGTTTCAGTAACACGAATACACAGCGGAACAGCGTATAACGTTATTCCATCGTCAGCTTCCGTCGCTGGAACCGTACGTGCTTTCTCGGATGTGGTTCGAGAGGCTGTCCGGATCCGTATGCGGGAGATCGCGGCGGGGGTCGGCCTTTCGTTTCGCGTCGAAGTTTCGTTCGAAACACGAGACGTTTTCTCGGTCCTGGTCAACCATCCCGAAGAGACAGCCGCATTGGTCGAGATCGCTGGATCGCTTTTCGGTGACAGGGTTTTGACCGCGTCCAGACCTGTCATGGGAAGCGAGGATTTCGCTGATTTCCTCGCGGTCGTGCCTGGTTCCTTCTGCTGGCTGGGCCACTCCGGTGATGTTGCCTTGCACAATCCTGGCTTCGTCTTCGACGACCAGGTCCTACCCCTCGGGGCTGCCCTGTATGCCAAGGTGGCGGAGACCCGACTGGTTTGAATAAACAGGAATGCGTTGACGAATGGCGAGCAAGCCGAACCAAATTGCAAAAAGGGCCGAGATAAACAATTCTCCCCAATCTTCGATTTGGTGGCATCGTACCTCTATGAATCTGCGAGTCAGTCTAAGGCACCTTCAAACGTTTCTGGCGATCGTCGAAGAAGGTACGCTTACCGCCGCGGCTAATCGACTCCATAAGTCCCAAGGCGCGATTTCGCAGGATCTCGTCGCGTTGGAGGCCAGTTGTGGGGTCAAGTTGATTGATCGCAGCGGACAGCGTGTGAAGCTGACGGCCGCTGGCGATACTTTATTACCCGATGCCCGTGATATCGTTCAGCGGGTGCAGGACGCCGAGGCATCCATGCGCCGGGTCCGCAATGGAGAGGCCGGAACAATCCGCATCGGCATGCTGCCCTCGCTGACAGTACGCACTGCAGAATACGTTGCCGAGTTTCACCGGAGACACCCCGGGACTCGTTTCGAACTGACACGAGAGCTGCAGACCGTCCTAGTGGAACGCTTGCGCAGGGGGGAACTCGACATCGTCGTCGGTCACTCAGTTCTGCGATCAGACATCGAGCTGGTGGTCGTAGAAACGGAGCCAGTCAATGTCGTCGTCTCCGAGCGGCACGAGTTGGCCAGCGCGGGTCTAGTGAGGGCATCCGATCTCATTGATTTGCCATTCATAAGCAACCTGCGCGATATGAATTCCACACGGGGCGCTGAGTCATTCTTTGAAAGCATCGGGCGCTACCCCGATCCCGCTTTCCAGGTGGACGACTACAAGACCATGCAGACTCTGATTCGGAGCGGCGTCGGCTATGGCATCATGCCCTCGTGCGTCAGCAAAGAGAAAGGCCTCGTAGAGATCAGGACGGAGCCAAAGCTGGAACGCCAGGTAGCAATTCTCAGGACGCGCTCACGCCGATCGAGTTCCGTTGGGGAAGCATTTTCGTTTTTGTCTCAAGAATGGGGACAATTGCCTGTCCTGAAATCTGATCTCGTAACAAGCTAGATCCCTCTGACCGTCGCAAGGCAAAGCTTTCGGACGGTCGTTAGCCGGTGCATCGGCCCGTGAGATTGCAACCTTGATCGGCCCCCTCGCGGCCCACGCTCAGAAGATCATGACCGGTTTCTGGCTCGCCCGAAGGCTATGGCCGAGTCGGTTATCGCCAAGCTGGACGAACACCACCGAACCAAAATCTGCAACCCGTGATGAAAGGATCAGGTTCAATGCCGGTTAAGTCATTGAAATCAATGGTCGGAGCGAGAGGATTTGAACCTCCGACCCCTAGTCCCCCAGACTAGTGCGCTAACCGGGCTGCGCTACGCTCCGACTGAGCCCGCCATATAAGCCGTCGGGCCCGGAGAAGCAATCGCCTAATCGACGGAAATCGACGGTTATTCCTGCGAGTTCGGTTCCGCGAGCGTTTTCAGGGCGCTCAGCACGCGCCTGCATTCATCCAATTCGGCCCAGGCGGCTTGCAGCAGCCGAATCTCGGCGTCGCCGAGCCCCGACCCGCCGGTTTCGCCGGACGGTATCCCTGCCGAGGCTGGGGGCGAATCCGCCAATTCGAGGCCCGGCAGCGCCGATCCATTCGCGGACGGCGTGTCGAAGGGATCTTCCTGCTCACCCAATTCGGGCGCCGCGACCGTCTGCTCGCCCCGTCCCACGGACTGGACGAAACGAATGCCTTCTTCCTTGAGGATGCGCTGGACGCCGCGGATCGTATAGCCTTCACCATAGAGAAGGTGGCGGATGCCCTTGAGGAGCTCCACGTCGTCGCGGCGGTAATATCGCCGCCCGCCCCCGCGCTTCAGGGGTTTGATGGGATTGAACCGGGTTTCCCAGAAACGGAGGACGTGCTGCGGCACGTCCAACTCGTCGGCGACTTCGCTGATGGTCCGAAAGGCGTCAGGGCTCTTGTCCATCTCTCAGGTCCGAGCCTCCAGGGCTAATCCTCGGCGTCGTCGACGTCCAAACCGTTGATGCGCGCCTTCAACACGTTGGACGGCTTGAAGACCATGACGCGCCGGGGATCGATGGGCACCTCGATGCCGGTCTTCGGGTTGCGCCCAACCCGCTCGCCCTTGTCGCGCACGATGAAGGAACCGAAAGAGGACAGCTTCACGGTCTCGCCGGCCGCGAGGCTGTTGCAGATCTCCGAGAGCACCGATTCGACAAGATCCGCAGATTCCGTCCGCGACAGCCCCACCTTCTGGTACACGGCCTCGCTCAGATCGGCTCTGGTCACAGTCTTCCCGGCCATTCACGCTCCCCCAGCGTTGGCGGCTTACGCCACCCGTCCCCTAACGTGACGCTATTCAGACGGTGCCGCGCGGTCAACCGCCCAAGCTCACGAACACAGCCGAATACCCGGCTATGAATAGGTATGAAAGACCAAAAAGGCTTTCATTCCAATAAAATAGACCCTGTGGCCTTCTGCCGGCGGCGCCCCCGTCTTTCGTAGAGGGCGAGCGGGGACGATCCCCCGACTACCAGCGGATGAGCGCGCTGCCCCAGGTGAACCCGCCGCCGATCGCCTCAATCATCACGAGATCGCCCCTCTTGATCCGGCCATCCTTGACGGCCGTGTCGAGGGCCAGCGGTATCGAAGCCGCCGAGGTGTTGCCGTGCTTGTTGACGGTGATCACCACCTTCTCGGGTGCGATGCCCAGCTTCTCGGCGCTGGCCGTGATGATGCGCTTGTTGGCCTGATGCGGCACGAACCAATCCAGTTGCTCAGCGGTGGTCTGCGTCGACTCGAAGGCATCCCGGACCACATCCGTGACCATGCCGACCGCAAACCGGAAAACCTCGCGGCCCTCCATCTTCAGCACACCGGTGGTCTTGGTAGAGCCGGGACCGCCGTCCACGTAGAGCTTGTCGCGATAGCGGCCGTCCGAACGGAGGTGCGAGGTCAGGACGCCTCGGTCGGCGGGGGTCCCCTCGCCTTCCTGGGCCTCGAGCACGATGGCGCCGGCGCCGTCGCCGAACAGCACGCAGGTGGTCCGGTCCTCCCAATCGAGAATCCGCGAGAAGGTCTCGGCCCCGATGACGAGGGCGCGCTTGTGGGAGCCCGACGTCAGAAACTTGTCCGCCGTGGCAACGCCGTAGACGAAGCCCGTGCACACGGCCTGCAGGTCGAAGGCGGCGCCGTGATGAATGCCGAGACCGTTCTGGATCATCGTCGCGGTGGATGGAAAGGTATAATCCGGCGTGGAGGTGGCGCAGACGATGAGATCGATTTCGCTCGCCTGAAGGCCCGCATCCGCCAGGGCCGCCTCGGCGGCTTTGATACCCAAAATCGAAGTCGTCTCGTCATCGGCTGCGATGTGGCGTTGCTCGATGCCTGTCCGCTGGACGATCCATTCGTCCGAGGTTTCCACGAACTCCATGAGGTCTTTGTTGGTGACCAGACGGGGCGGCAGGTAGGAGCCGCAGCCACGCACGACGGAACGAATACGTTTCACAGGGTGTCCTCAGGCCGATTGGCCGGCCGGATCATGCTCCAGCATGGTCCTGATGGTCTTAATGAGTTCGAAATGCGCCATATCGTAGGCCACGTCGATGGCGCTGGCGAAGCCCAGCGCGTCCGTTCCGCCATGGCTCTTCACCACGACGCCGTCGAGGCCGAGGAACACGCCGCCATTGACTTTGCGGGGGTCCATCTTGTCCCTCAGGGCCGTGAAGGCCTGCTTGGCGAACAGGTAGCCGATCTTGGCCATGAGGGTCCGGCTCATGGCCGAACGCAGGTACTCGCCGATCTGCTTGGCGGTGCCCTCCGCCGTCTTCAGGGCGATGTTACCCGTGAATCCCTCCGTCACGACGACGTCGACCGTGCCCTTGCCGATATCGTCCCCCTCGACGAACCCCCGATAATCGAGATTCGGAAACTTGGTGTCCCGCAGGATGCGGCTGGCTTCCTTTACGGTCTCCAGACCCTTGATCTCTTCCGTGCCCACATTGAGGAGGCCGACGCTCGGCCGGTCGAGATCGAAGACGATGCGGGCCATGGCGGCGCCCATCACGGCCATGTCCACGAAGTGCTGTGCATCCGCCCCGATGGTCGCGCCCACGTCCAGCACGATGCTTTCGCCCCGCATGGTCGGCCACATGGCCGCGATGGCCGGGCGGTCGATATGGGCCATCATTTTCAAGCAGATCTTGGCCGTTGCCATGAGGGCGCCCGTGTTGCCGGCCGAGACGGCGGCATCGGCCTCCCCGTCCCTCACCGCCTGCACGGCCTTCCACATGGAGGACTTGCCGCGTCCCATCCGGATGGCCTGGGCGGGCTTCTCGTCCATGGCGATGGCGAGGTCCGTGTGGCGGATTTCCGTCACGTCTTTGAGCTTCGGGTTCCGCTCCACCAGCGGCGCGATCAGGCTCTCGTTGCCGACCATGAGGAACCGGATGTCCGGATGCCGCTCCAGGGCAAGCGCCGCCCCCGGCACCACCACCGAAGGCCCATGATCCCCGCCCATCGCATCGAGCGAAATACGCACTGGCTTCGGCATGGGCGGGACTGTCTTCCGTGGTTCTAGGTTCAGGCGCCGGAAAATAGCGGTTTAGGGCGGGGGCGCAATAGGGTTGTTGGGAACCTTTCCGAGACCAACGAAATGTTATTGCGTTAGATATATTGCCGTGTATCTTGCGCCCTAACGGCAATCAGGGGCTGCACAGAGTTGCGTAGCTTGGAGCGTGAGATGGCGGATAAAGTTATATACGGTAGCGACCTGACAGGTGGTTCGTTCCAGGGTAGCGCCGGCGAAGACAAGCTGATCCTGAACGGCGGCGGCGATTTCGACCTGCGCAAGATTACTTTTTCGGGGTTCGAGACGATCTCGGGCACGGCGAGCAACGACTGGATCGTTTTGAACGCCAGTCAGCTCGCGGGTGTAAGAGCGATCGACGCGGTCGGCACCGGGAATTCGCTCGACTTCTATGGCGACACGATCGATTTGAGATCGGTTGCGGTCACGAATTTCAACATCGTGTACATGAACACGAACAACGCCGTCCTCTCCACGAAGGATGTACGTCTGGCTAGGGTCCTGAATGGCTTTTCGGCTCAGAACGACACGGTGATCGTCGAGGGATCCGAACTCATCGTCGATGACATCAACCTCCTCCATAGCCGTGGGATCGACACGATCCGACACGGAAGCGGCCTGATATCCGTCAATCGCGCTCCCACGGTCACAGGACTCGACGAGATGAAGCGGGAGTTGAAGTCAGGCGACAGGATTGCGCTCGACAGCAACGCGGACGCGGTCATCTCGGACGACTTCAACTCCATCAAGGCCCTGTCGGTGAGTATCGCCAAGAAGCAGGTCTGGCAAGATTACGGCACGATCGCCCTCACGGCGACCAACAACATCGCATTCTCGAGTTCAGTCTCAGGCTCAGGGAAAGTCTATTTCAAAGATACTTATCTCGCCGACTTTTCCACTTCGAGCTACTACGGCGGATCAATATCGTTTTCCTTCGGCACCGGTGTTTCATCCGAAGCTGTCAGCGCCCTCATGCGCTCGCTCGTCATCAATGCCCCCACCCGGGCGCTGGCGGCCGGTGACACGGTTGTGGACATAGACGTCTATGGCAGCGGGTACCGCATCACGAAGAAGCAGATCGTTTTCGGTAACCAAAATCTGGCGCCGAGCGACGTTCGGCTGATGGGCGGCTACGTGAGCCATAACAGCGTGGCCGGATCCAAGGTCGGCACGGTCGAGGGCACCGATCCGAATGACGGGGACACGCTGACCTACAGCCTGATCGACGGTTCGGGCGGCCGGTTTGCCCTCAACGGAACAAACCTCACCCTCGTCGACCCTTCCAAAATCAGCTTCACGATTGGCAGCAGCTATACAGTCAAGGTTCGCGCCACGGATAGCAAGGGCGCCTTCCTCGATCGCAATCTCTACATCTCCGTGAGCAGCCAATCGCCGGTACCGGACAACAAGACGATCATCGGCTCCAATTCGCCTGAACGGCTGTCCGGCCAATCGGGCAATGACATCATCCGCGGCATGGGCGGAATGGACACGTTATCCGGAGGCCTAGGGAGCGACATATTCGTTTTCAACACCACGCTTTCCCGGAAAAACGTCGATACGATCACGGATTTCCAGGCGAGAATCGATAAGATCCATCTCGACAACAATGTTTTCAAGAAAGTGGGACCTGACGGTGCGTTGAAAAAGGGCGCGTTCCAGCTCGGCAAGGAAGCCAAGCAGAAGGATGACCGCATCATCTACGACAAGACCAAGGGCGCTTTGTACTACGACGCGGACGGGACCGGAAAAATCGGAGCGGTCAAGTTTGCCGAACTGCTGATGAAGCCGACCATCAAGCACGGCGATTTTATGGTTATTTGAGTTCTTGGGGAGCGGCCCGTGCCGCTCCGGCTCGCTCATGGTTCCTGTTCTGCAAGCGCGAACTCGGCCTCAGTCCCCGCCCTGCCCCTTCAGCTTCGCCAGGGCCGCAAAGGGGGATTCCTCCTTGTCTTTGTCGCCGCCCTCGAAGGCGGCGCCGGGCTTGCGGGGATAAGGGTCGAGGCCCAGCGCCAGGAATTCGGCGGTCAGGGCTCCCAGATCGATCTTGCCGTTCACGATCTCGTCGGGTGGGTCGAAATCATGTTCGTCGGTCGGGGGGGCGGCGGGCATGCCCTCCGGCTCCGCGAAGTCCACGTCGACGTCCTCTTCGACGGTGGAATCGAAATCCTCGAGGGTCGCGACGCACGTCTGGGTGATGTCCGCCCGGACCGTGCCGCGCACCTGGATGCCCTTGGCGGTCTTCTCAAGGGTGAAGTCCCCCGTGAGCGAGCGGATGGCGGGCAGCTTGAAGTCCCGGGCGAGCGCCCGGCACTCCTCCTCGGTGGCGTGAACATGAGCCTGGGTGCCCCGGGCCGGCATGTGGACGACATCGACCGGGCGGGTCAGTGGGCCAACTTCATCCGGGGTCATCGGGACGTCTCCATGAAAGTTTCGGGGGTCGGGAAATCGAGGCCTTTCTCCAGGATGGCATCGAGATCCGGCTGCCGGATCCGGCGGTCGGCTGCCAGAACATAACGCGCGAGAGCCTCCGCCGGCACGTCGCTGCCCTGAACGTTGCGGGCCAAGACCTCCGCGACGCCGGTCTCGTCCCCGGCGTCGAGGGCGGCGTCGTAGGCGTGAGCCCGGCCGTAGAAGGCGCTGGCGAGCTTCTTCATGCGCTTGGGCACAACCGTGTCGCCGACGCCCATTTCCCGAAGGGAACTGTCCAGGTCGCGAAACAAGGCATCGGTGAGGTCCTTGGCGACCTCCGCTGCCGGATCGGGCCGCCCGCGCAGGGCCCGCAGGGCCAAAATCATGTGGAGAGACAAGGATTCGAACCGGCCCTCGAGTGTGTCCGGCACGCCCAACCCGGTATAAAGTCCCGGCTGCCGCGAGGCCGTGGCGACCCGCTCGTAGAGGGTCGCGATCATCTCGCGTCGGGGATCCCTGCGAAAGAGGTTGAAGATCACCTTGGAGTGTCCTGCCTTGTCAAAATCTCGACACCGGGGTACGCCATCCGCATCCAAAGGCGCAAGCTCAACGGCGCCGCATCGTTGGAAGAGTGATATGACGCGTTCATCTCGTAAAACACTGGCCCGCCTGGCGGCCGCCGCTCTCCTGACCTCGGCCCTCGCGGGATGCATGGGCGGCGAGACCTTCCAGCGCGGCTATATCGTCGACGAGCAGGCCCTGGCCAGCGTGAAGAAGGGCATGAGCGCCGAGCAGGTCCTCAATACCCTGGGCACTCCCTCCACGGTCTCCACCGTCGGCAACAAGAACTGGTACTATATCAGCCAGAAATCGCAGCGGACGCTTCAGTTCCTCGGCGAGTCCGTGGTCGACCAGCAGGTGACCGCCGTCTATTTCGACAACGGCCTCCGGGTCGAGCGCGTCGCCCTTTACGGCATCCAAGACGGCAAGGTCTTCGACTTCATCTCCCGCACGACCCCGTCCGGCGGCGAGGAATCGAGCTTCCTGGGCCAGATCTTCAAGGGCACGAACAACTTCAACCCGTTCGGCGCCTGACCCGGGCCCGCCCCGCACAACATTGCAATGGCCGGGTTTTCCCGGCCATTTTCGTTTGCTGCATCGATGGGAAGCAAAAAGCCCCGGGAGGGTCCCCGGGGCTTTTTTTTGGAAAACGCCTGATTTCAGGAATGCGCCAGCACCGCCAGGAGCAACAGCGCAATGATGTTGGTGATCTTGATGGCGGGGTTCACGGCCGGGCCGGCCGTGTCCTTGTAGGGGTCCCCGACGGTGTCACCGGTCACGGAAGCCTTGTGAGCCTCGGAGCCCTTCTGGTGGGTGACGCCCGCCTCGTCCGTGAAACCGTCCTCGAAGGACTTCTTGGCATTGTCCCAGGCGCCGCCGCCGGACGTCATGGAGATCGCCACGAATAGCCCCGTGACGATGACGCCGAGCAGCATAGCGCCCACGGCCGAGAAGGCCTGGCTTTTCCCGGCGATCGCATAGACCACGAAATAAGTCACGATCGGCGCCAGGACCGGCAGGAGCGACGGGACGATCATCTCCTTGATGGCGGCGCGGGTGAGCATGTCCACCGCCCGGCCGTAATCAGGCCGGTCCGTGCCCGCCATGATGCCGGGCTTTTCCCGGAACTGACGGCGGACCTCCTCCACCACCGAGCCGGCGGCCCGTCCGACGGCCGTCATGGCAATGCCCCCGAACAGGAATGGGATCAGTCCTCCGAAGAGCAGGCCCACCACCACGTACGGGTTCGCCAGGGAGAAGTCCGGCCGGACGCCCTGGAAGTAGGGATAGGTCGCGGCGTTCTGGGTGAAATAGTTCAGGTCCGACGTATAGGCGGCGAACAGCACCAGAGCGCCGAGGCCCGCCGACCCGATCGCGTAGCCCTTGGTAACGGCCTTGGTGGTATTGCCCACGGCATCCAAGGCGTCGGTGGACTTGCGAACGTCCTTCGGCAGGCCGGCCATTTCGGCGATGCCGCCCGCATTGTCGGTCACGGGACCGAAGGCGTCGAGGGCCACGATCATGCCGGCGACCCCGAGCATCGCCGTCACCGCGATGGCGATGCCGAAAAGGCCCGCCAGGGAGTAGGAGACGATGATGCCCGCCATGATGACGATAGCCGGCAGGGCGGTGGATTCGAGCGAGACCGCGAGGCCCTGGATCACGTTCGTGCCGTGGCCGGTGACGGAAGCCTGGGCGATGGAGCGCACAGGGCGGTAGCCCACCCCGGTATAGTATTCCGTGATCACCACGATCAGGGCCGTGACGCCGAGGCCGGCCACGCCGCACCAGAACAGGCTCAGGCCGCTGTAATCCGTCCCGGCGATGGGACCGAAGCCGATGGTGCCCCAGGTCACGGCCGCGACGGCCACAACGGACAGGACTCCCGTGGCGATAAGACCCTTGTAGAGGGCGCCCATGATCGACTGGTTCGGCCCGAGCTTCACGAAGAAGGTGCCGATGATGGAGGTGAGGATGCAGGCGGACCCGATGGCGAGCGGGTAGAGCAGCATCGATTCCAGCAGGGCCGGCTGGCCCGCGAAGAAGATCGCGGCGAGCACCATGGTGGCCACGATGGTCACCGCATAGGTCTCGAACAGGTCGGCCGCCATGCCGGCGCAGTCGCCGACATTGTCGCCCACGTTGTCGGCGATGGTGGCGGGGTTGCGCGGATCGTCCTCCGGAATGCCGGCTTCGACCTTGCCCACGAGATCGCCGCCCACGTCGGCGCCCTTGGTGAAGATGCCGCCGCCGAGGCGGGCGAAGATGGAGATCAGGGACGCGCCGAAGCCTAGGGCCACGAGGCTGTCGATGACCGCGCGGCTGGAGCCCGCGAGGCCTTCGATGCGGGTCAGGTAGCCGAAATAGAGCGCGACCCCAAGGAGCGCGAGGCCGGCCACGAGCAGGCCCGTAACAGCGCCCGACTTGAAGGCCACGTCGAGACCGCCGCCGAGGGACTGGGTGGCCGCCTGCGCCGTGCGCACATTGGCCCGAACCGAGACGTTCATGCCGATGAAGCCCGCCGCGCCCGACAGGATGGCCCCGATGGCGAAGCCCACGGCGACACGCAGGCCGAGGAGGTAGGCGATCAGGACGAACAGGACGACGCCCACGATGGCGATGGTCATGTACTGCCGCCGCAGATAGGCCTTGGCGCCCTCGGAGATCGCGGCCGCGATCTCCTGCATGCGAGGCGATCCGGCATCCTTCTTCATCACGTCGGAAATGGCCCAAAGGCCGTAGGCAATAGAAAGCAGACCGCCCACAATAATCAGCGTAAGTGCCATTGTGCCATCCTTGTCATGGAAGGCAGGAGGTCGCTCGTCAGGGCCGGTCTCGGCCTCGATGCGGCCTTCTCCCCTCAGGTGTGTGACTTTGGTGCCAAATATTAGGACACCCCACAACGCGACTTCTGGATAAGATTCACAGGAGAGTTCAGGCGGATAGCGCGGCCGCGCGCCGGTGCGTCTGCCATGCGAGCAGGCCCAAAGCCACGGCGATGGGCGGGAAGACGAGGGAGTTCACCAGGAGCCATCCGCCGGAGTTCAGAAGGGATCCGGACGAAAAGGACGCGACGGCCACGGACCCGAACACCAGGAAGTCGTTGGCGGCCTGCACCTTGTTGCGCTCTTCGGGCCGGTAGCAATCGGTCACCAGGGCGGTGGCTCCGATGAAGCCAAAGTTCCAGCCGATGCCGAGCAGGATGAGGGCGCCCCAGAAGTGAACGAGGTCCAGTCCCGTGAGACCCATGACGGCGCCCGCCGCGATGAGGACCAGGCCGAGCGCCGTGATGCGCTCCTTGCCGAAGCGCGCGATCAGGCGGCCGGTGAAGAAGCTCGGGCCGAACATGGCGAGGATATGCCACTGGATGCCGAGGGCTGCGTCTCCAACCGAGTGCCCGCAGCCGATCATCGCGAGGGGGGCGGCCGTCATCAGGAAGGTCATGAGCCCGTAGGAGACGAGCCCGGTGA
The DNA here is from genome assembly GCF_016892705.1 of Microvirga pudoricolor. Lineage (GTDB taxonomy): Bacteria > Pseudomonadota > Alphaproteobacteria > Rhizobiales > Beijerinckiaceae > Microvirga > Microvirga pudoricolor. Next base: position 20,013 of record NZ_JAFEMB010000005.1, on the reverse strand, counting down.
CCACGGCCACGACAAACCGGGGCTGAGACACGATCTCGCCCAGCGGACGTCCGCCGGGCTTGACGGCGGAGGCCACCGGGGCGGGCCGGAGGAAGGACACGACCACGAGAGTGAGCAGGGCCAGCGCCGCCTGCCCCAGGAAGGCCGCCGCGAACGGCGCCGTGACGAGCACGTCCCGCGTCCAGATGATGATTTGCGGTCCGATGACCCCTCCGGCGAGGCCCCCCGCCATGACCCAGGAGATCGCGCGCGGCTTGAAAGCTTCCGAAGCGGTGTCGGTGGCGGCGAACCGGTAGCTTTGGGTGTACGAGCCCCAGAACCCGGCCATGAACGTGCCGAGACAGAAGAGCGCGAAGCTCGCGGAGGCGATCCCGGCGGCCGCCACGCAGCCTGCCGCGACGCCCGTGGCGGACCCCAGGATGTAGCCCGTGCGCCGCCCTGCCCGGCGCATCACCATCGCGGCCGGAATCGTCCCGAGCGCGAGGCCGAGGTTGATCAGGCTGACCGGGAGGGTCGCATATTGCGGAGCGGGCGCGAGGGTCTGGCCGACGAGGCCGCCGAGCGAGACCACGATGGCCGGGCTCGCCCCGCCGAAGGCCTGCGCGCCGGACAGGATGAGGGCATTGCGCTTGGCGAGGCGGTCATCTGGAATGGCGGACATGGTGCCTCAGAAATGCGAGAACGATCCGGTCTCGAAGCGCCTCTCGGTGTCGCCGAACCGAAACGCCGGAAGGCCCTCGCCCGCTAGAACCTGGCCGATGACGGTCACCGGTACGCCCGCCTTATCGGCCTCCTCCACGAGACTGTCGATCCTGTCTTTCGGACAGGTGCAGAGAATCTCATAGTCGTCGCCGCCGGTCAGCGCCCGATCCAGGAGCCTCGGCTCGACCCCCACGGCCCGGCGCGTCGCGTCCGACAAGGGCACCGCTTCGGCATCGACCCAGCCTGTCACGCCGCTGACCCGCAGCATTTTGGCGAGGTCTCCCGCAAGGCCGTCCGACACATCCATGGCAGCATGGGCATAGCGCCTCAACGCCCTCGCGAGGCCATGGCGGGGCCGAGGATGGAGATACCGGTCGGCCAGGTGCGAGCGCTCGTCCTCCGACAGGAATGCGGCCCAGGCCGGGTCGCGGCGCAGGTCGAGGCCCAGGGCGGCGTCTCCGATCGTTCCGGAGACACAGATGGCATCGCCGGGGCGAGCCGTGGTCCGCCGCACCATGCGGCCGGACGGGACCTCGCCGAGCGCCGTCACCGACAGGGAGAGCGCACCGCTTGCCTTGACCGTATCGCCGCCCAGAAGCGGGCACCCGAACTCCCGCGCGGCCTCTCCGAGTCCCGCCGCGAAGGCCGCCAGCCATTCCTCGGTCCAGCCCATGGGAAGTGCGAGGCTCAGCAGGAATCCCCGTGGGTCGGCCCCCTTGGCGGCCAGATCGGAGACGTTCACGCCAAGAGCCTTGCGGGCCACGGAACCAGGCGGGTCGTCAGGCAGGAAATGGACGCTCTCGACCAGGGCATCGACGGTCAACACGAGATCCCGGCCCGGCGTGGGCGCGAAGCAGGCGGCGTCGTCCCTCAGGCCAAGACCCGCTTGGTCCGCGATCGGGGCGAAGAACCGGGCGATGAGGCTATCTTCGGTGGGGCGGGTCATGGATGGGCACGCGGACATGCCCTCCCCTGGCGGGAAGGAGCTGGAGGTGGGGGGAGCGTCGATCCGACAGGTCGGGCGCTCATCCCACAGCCTAAACCGCGCCACGAGGGCGAGGGAATAGCGGCGGGGCGGTCAGCGCTTGCCGGCGGCGCGCTTTTCCAGCTCGCCGACCCGCACCTCGCGGGCAACGGAGTCCAGAACCGCGTTCACGAGTCCCGGCTCGTCCTCGCCGTAGAACCCATGGGCCACGTCTACGTACTCGGTGATCACGACCCGGGCCGGCACGTCCTTGCGGAACATGAGCTCGTAGCCGCCCGCGCGCAGGATGGCGCGAAGCACCGCCTCGATGCGGGTGAGCGGCCAACCCTGGGCCAAGGCCTTGTCGATCGTCTGGTCGATGGCGCGCTGGTTGTTCACCACGCCCGACAGGATATTGCGGAAGAAGTCGGTGTCGGACGGCTTGAACTCGATGCCCTCGACCTCGCGGCCGATCCAAAAGGCCTCGAATTCGGCCAGCGCGTCGATGACGCCCTTGCCGGAGACGTCCATCTGGTACAGGGCCTGGACGGCGGCCAAACGCGCGGCGGAGCGCTCTGCGGGTTTGGACATGGCTCAAGCCTCCTGAAGCTGGCGGACGATCCGGATGACGGCCAGCACGGCCTCGGCCGCGCCGCCGCCCTTATTCAATTCGCCCACCCGGGCCCGGGTCCAGGCCTGCGCGTCATTCTCCACGGTCAGGATGCCGTTGGCGAGGGGTATCGGACGCTGGACCGAAATGTCCATGAGCGCCCGGGCGCTCTCGCCCGCCACGATGTCGTAGTGGCCCGTATCGCCGCGGATGACGCAGCCGAGGGCGATGACGCCGTCATAGGGACGGCCGGCCTTTTCGGCGGCATCGAGGGCCAGAGTGACGGTGGCGGGGATTTCCAGTGCGCCGTCCACGGTCAGCACGTCGGCCGCACCGCCTGCCTTCTCGATCACGGCGCGGGCGCCTTTGAGGAGCTGGTCGGCGATATCGTCGTAGAAGCGCGCCTCGACGACGAGGATGCGGACACCGGGAACGGCGGGGCGGGAATCTGTCTTGGGACCGTGTGAGACCATGGGTTTCAATCAAATAGGGTGGAAAGGAGGACCGATGAGGTCGCCTCATCCCGGGAGTCTCGCTCATGAAGCTGTAGTACAGGTTCCCCTCCCCCTTGTGGGGAGGAGAGCCCGTTGGAGCTTCGTCGGCCAGCCTCTCAAGGCGAGGGCTTAGATTTGGAAAGATCTGCGCTCCCTACCCCGCGGCACGCGCATCCGCAAGCCGTGCGGCGTATCGCGCCATCAGATCGACCTCCAGATTCAGCCGGTCGCCGGCCTTTCGCGTACCCCATGTGGTCACGTCGAGAGTGTGCGGGATGATCAGAACGGAGAACAGGTCGCCCTCCACCGTATTCACCGTGAGAGAGGTGCCATCCAGGCAGACGGAGCCTTTGGCGGCGATGAAAGGCGCCAGGGCATGGGGCGCCCGGATGGTGAATCGGGCGGTCGCCCCCCACGGCCCGTCTCCCGCCGTGATCTCCTCCCGGCTCACGATGGTGGCAAGGCCATCCACGTGACCCGTGACGATATGGCCGCCGAGCTCGTCGCCGATCTTCAGGGAGCGCTCGAGATTGATGCGGGTGCCGGGCGCCCATTCGCCCACGGTGGTGAGCGCCAGGGTTTCGGCCGCCGCGTCCACGTCGAACCAGCATCCGCCCTCGCGGGCGCCGACATCCACCACCGTGAGGCATGGCCCGCCGCAGGCGATGGATGCGCCGAGAGCGATGGTGGCCGGATCGTAGGTGGCCTGGATGCGCAGGCGCTTCAGGGTGCCCTGCTGGCCCTCCGCGGCGACGACCTCGCCCATATCGGTCACGATGCCAGTGAACATCAGGGTTTCTCCCAGAACATGAACAGATCGGATCCGGCCCCCTCGTCACCGACGAGGCGCAGGCCGTCCATGAAATCCTGCAGGTCGGGCCCCAGGGCCGGGACATCGCCCTGCCCTCGCGCCGAACGCCCGGTGGCGAGGGTCAGCTCGTCGATCAGATCGGCCCGCGCCAGCGCGTTCGCAAGCTCCGGCCCGCCCTCGCAGAAAACCCGCGTCAGCCCCCGCGCTCCGAGAAGCTGCAGCGCCTGACCCAGATCCACTCGCCCGGCCGCATCGGGCTCGACCCGAAGGACCTCCGCGCCGGAGGCCACGAACGCCCGCTCCGCCTCGAAGGATGCCCCCGCCGTCGTGACGATCCAGGTCGGGACGCGGCCGCTATCCCCGACGATCCTGGACCCGACAGGGGTCCGGAGCCCGCTGTCGATGACGATCCGGATCGGGGACCGGCTCTCAAGGCCCGGCAGGCGCACGTCGAGAAACGGATCGTCGGCCAGGATCGTGCCGATGCCGACCATGATGGCATCCGCGTGCGCCCGCATCAGGTGGACCCGAGCCCTGGCGTCTTCGCCTGTGATCAGGAGCCTTGGGCCGGACCGTGACCCCGCAAACCCTTCGGTTGTCCGGGCAAGCTTGACGGTCACGGCAGGACGACCCTTCGTGACCCTCGTCATGTGACCGCGATGGCTGCGCCGGGCCCGATCGGCCAGGCACCCGACCTCGACGGAAATCCCGGCGGCGCGCAACAGGGCATGGCCTCGCCCGGCCACACGGTCGTCCGGATCCTCGATGGCCGAGACCACGCGCCGGATCCCGGACGCGATCACGGCATCGCTGCAGGGCGGTGATTTCCCGTGGTGGGAGCAGGGCTCGAGGGAGACATAAAGGGTCCGGCCCCTGGCAGCCTCCCCGGCCGACGCGAGGGCCACGCGCTCCGCATGGGGCCTCCCGCCGGGCTGGGTCGCACCCCCGGCGACGATCAGGGACCCATCCTCGTCCGCCACGACCGCGCCCACGGAGGGGTTCGGCCAAGTCCGACCGAGATTGCGCTCACCGAGGGTCAGTGCCAGCGCCATCAGGCGCCTGTCGGTCCCGGCGCTCATTCGTCGGAGGTTCGAGCGCCGCTCTTCTTGCGGGGCGCCACGGTGCCTTCGACCTCGGCCAACTTACCAAGAATATCCTCGAAGTCCTTGGCTTCGCCGAAGTTTTTGTAGACGGACGCGAACCGCACATAGGCCACGTGATCGAGGGCCTTCAGGCCTTCCATGATCATTTCGCCAACCGTCTCGCTCGGCACATCGGTCTCACCCTGGCTCTCGAGCTGGCGCACGATGCCGTTGAGCATCCGCTCCACCCGCTCGGGATCGACCGAGCGCTTGCGCAGGGCCACCTCGACCGAGCGCTCCATCTTGTCCCGGTCGAAAGGCACCCGACGGCCGGAGCGCTTGACCACGAAAAGCTCGCGCAGCTGCACCCGCTCGAAGGTCGTAAAGCGGCCCCCGCAATCGGGACAGACCCGGCGCCGGCGGATCGACGAGGCGTCGTCCGTCGGTCGCGAGTCCTTCACCTGGGTGTCCAGGCTTCCGCAATAGGGGCAGCGCATCAGGCACTCACAACTATCAAATCTGGATCGCGCCAGAACGCACAGAGCCAGAAAACAAGGCCGCCTAACAGCCCGCAAACAAAAATCTTAGCCAATAGGCCGGAAACAGTCTCGATACTCGTATGCGCCCAATCATTCCCTATCAGAACGAGGGATGCGGCTGTGAAGGCGACCATCCCTCCAGTAAGGACCGACATAAGCGGAGAAATCGAACCTCTTCTGCGGAGCAGACAATAAACTGGTAGACCAAGAATGATTGTAGCCCCGAAGGCACAGACCGAGGTCACAAATGCAGCAGTCTTTAAGGCAGTCGTCTTGACCTCAAGCATGTAGGCCGCATCCTTGGACGCGCTTAACATCTCGAACACGACAGATACGATCAGGGGCGAGAGGAAAGCCAGACCGGCGGCTAACGGTGATAAGATGAAGGCCGCCAGGACGCGTGATTGTCTTGGCGCCGTTGCAGCCTGGACTTCTGCCATTGAATTCGATCACCCGTAGATCGGGAAGCGGCGGGTCAACTCGTGGACCCGCTTTCGCACCGAAGCCTCCACCTCGGCGTTGCCCTCCTCGCCGTTCTTGGCCAGTCCGTCGAGGGTCTCGACGATCAGCTCGCCCACCCGCTTGAACTCGGCCACGCCGAACCCCCGCGAGGTCGCTGCTGGGGTGCCCAGGCGGATGCCGGAGGTGACCATCGGCTTCTCGGGATCGAAGGGCACGCCGTTCTTGTTGCAGGTGATGTGGGCGCGACCGAGCGACAGCTCGGCGGCCTTGCCGGTGAGCTTCTTCGGCCGCAGATCCACCAGCATCAGGTGATTGTCGGTCCCACCCGCCACGATCGCGTAGCCGCCGGACAGGATCGTGTCGGCGAGCACCTTGGCGTTGTCGGCCACCGAGCGGGCATAGAGCTTGAACTCAGGCCGCAGAGCCTCGGCGAAGGCCACCGCCTTGGCGGCGATGACATGCATCAGGGGCCCGCCCTGAAGGCCGGGGAAGACGGCCGAGTTGAATTTCTTGGCTAGATCCTCGTCGTTGGTGAGGATCATGCCGCCGCGGGGGCCGCGCAGGGTCTTGTGGGTCGTCGTCGTGGCCACATGAGCGTGCGGGAACGGGGACGGGTGGGCGCCGCCGGCCACGAGGCCCGCGAAATGCGCGATATCCACCATGAAATACGCGCCGACTTCATCGGCGATCTCGCGGAAGCGGGCAAAGTCCCAGAAGCGGGAATAGGCCGAGCCGCCCGCCACGATCACCTTGGGCTTGTGCTCCCGGGCGAGGGCCGCGACCTCATCCATGTCGATGATCTGGTCCTCGGGACGGACCTTGTAGCTCACCACGTTGAACCACTTGCCCGACATGTTGACGGGTGCCCCATGGGTCAGGTGGCCGCCGCAGGCGAGATCGAGGCCCATGAAGGTGTCGCCGGGCTTCATGAGGGCCATGAACACGGCCTGATTGGCCTGGGAACCGGAATTGGGCTGGACGTTGGCGAACTTGCAATCGAACAGGCGCTTGGCGCGGTCGATGGCGAGGTTCTCGGCGATGTCCACGAACTGGCAGCCGCCATAGTAGCGGCGGCCCGGATAGCCCTCCGCGTACTTGTTCGTCATCACCGACCCTTGAGCCTCCAACACAGCGCGGGACACGATGTTCTCGGAGGCGATCAGCTCGATCTCGTCGCGCTGGCGGCCGAGCTCAAGCTCAATGGAGCGGGCGATCTCCGGGTCGCTGTCGGCAAGGCTGGCCGAGAAAAAGCTATTGGACAGATGGCCTTGGGCCTTTTCGCTCATGCTCATGTTGAACCCTCACCTCAAGTGGCGGCCCCGCGAGGCCGACCGAAATCCGCCGCGAGCCGATGGAACTTTCGCCCGAGCCTTTAACATGGGGCCATGGAACCCGCCACCCCAGGACCAGTACCCAGGACCGCGACGCCTGAAACGCGAAACGGCCCGCCATGGGGCGGGCCGCTGGAATGACGTGAACCGGCTCAGTTCTGCAGGAACATTTCCTGGTCCGGCTCGGTCGGCGTGCGGCTGGCCACCGGGATCGATCCGCCGAGGCCGTCCTTGTTGTAGATATCGTCGCGGAACTGCACGAGGCCGTCCGGTGTCGCCCAGGCCGTGACGTACACCCAATAGATCGGAACAGCGGTCGACAGGCGGGCATCGATTCGGTCGCCGGACTTGAACGTGGCGTCGATCTGCTCGCGGCTCCAGCCGGGAGTGTCCTTCAGCAGCCACTCGATATAGTCGCGAATGTTCTGCAGGCGCACGCAGCCCGAGGATACGAAGCGGAAATCGTCGCCGAAGATGCCCTTGGACGGCGTGTCGTGCATATAGACGCCGTGCGGGTTCGGGATGTTGATGCGCACGTAGCCCATCGAGTTCAGGTCGCCACCGGGATCCTGGCGGAAGCGGTAGCGGGTCGCCTCGTCGGAGAACCAGTTGATCTGGCTCGACGGAATCTCCTGACCGGCACCGTTGAAGATGCGGATCTTGTTCTCCGTCAGGTAGTTCGGCTCCTTCTGCATCTTGGGGATGAGATCCTTCTTCACCACCGATGCGGGCGCCGTCCAGAACGGGTTGAAGTTGATCTCGACCACCTTCGAATTCAGCAGGGGCGACTGGCGGTCGATCTTGCCAACGCCGGCGGCGTGGCGGGTATGGACCTGCCCCCCCTCAACCGTCTCGACGAGGGCCGCCGGGATGTTGGTGATTACGTAGCGGCCACCGAGATTGCCCGAATAGGTACGCAGGCGCACGAGGTTGATCTCGAGCTGCCGGGCGCGGATGTCGGCCGGCACGTTCATGGCCGCCACGGTGGTGCTGTTCATGGAGCCCGTGGCGCCGATGCCGTGACGCGCCTGGAAGCGTCGCACGGCGGCCTCGACATAGGAATCGTAGATCGGCGAATCGCCGGCGTTGGGATCGAGGTCGCCCGTGACGATGAGGCGCTGGCGCAGTAGCCCGACCGCCGGGCCGTTGGAGCCGACGCGCAACCCTTCCGTGCCGCGCACGGACGGCCATCCGCCGCGGGAAGCGATGTCGCGGTAGCGCTGGATCATCTGCTCGGTGGTGGCCACCGTCTCAGGCGAGAGGATAGGAGTCGAGGTCCGCTGGACGCGGCTGCGGGACACGGCCTCGTAATTTTGCGACCACTCGGCCTGGCCCTGCGCGGAAGCCATCGCGGGCGTGAGGATGAGGGCGGCGGACCCTGTCAGGAGAAGGCGACGGCGAGACAGCATGAACGAGGCTCTCGGTTGATGACGATCCAGGACGAAAAGGGCGTTCGTCTCACCCTTCGCTCCCAGCCGAAATTGCCGGGATAGATTTAACGAACGGTATCGAAAACAGAGAACATCGGGGCCGATTTAAGGCAAAACACGTTTGTGTGCCCATACTTGCCGCAAAGGCGAAGGCTTATGGTTAGGGAATTGCCAACTGTGACCTGGAGGCCACAATATATCCTTCGGGCCCAGTCTGGGCTGAGCCGGCGAGGGCTTCAAGCTTGGGTTTTCGGCTGCGTCTCCCGCGCCGAAAGCCAGGAAATGGCCAGATAAACCACCAGCAGTCCCAGGAAAAACGCCAGCGTGGAGACGCCGCTCGCGACGATGCCGGGAAAGAACGCGGCGAGAATCAGGTGGCTCATGATCGCGAGCAGCCACATGACACCGCCCCAGCTGCTCACCATCCACAACCCAACGGCGGCGATAAGGTCGATCAGGGCGAAATAGACGATGGTTGCCTGGTAGCCGAGGGAGCGCGTCTCGAACAGGCCAGCGGGTGTCCAGACCCCCAGGATAACGGCCCAGGCGCTCAAGCCCTTCATGATCCAGAGAATCGCCAGGACGCGCATGAACCAGGTGAGGATGAGGCTCCAGCGCAGGCCGGAGGACGGGACCGCCTCCTCGATTCGGTCGGAGGGATGTTCCTTGGACAGGCCGACCGGCTGGCGCGACGCTTGGGAGTGAGCGGATTGGGGCTGGGGCATCAGGCGATCTTCAACTCGTCGGATTCGAGGCTGGAGAAGTGGTGGGCGATGGCCTGCGGGTCGACCTCACCCAGTGTCGCGGGCTTCCAGGACGGGGCGTTGTCCTTGTCAATGATGACCGCACGCACGCCTTCGTAGAAGTCGTGCCCTCGCGCGATCCGGCTCACCACGCGGAAATCGGTGCGCATGGCCTCGTCGAAGTCGAGCGCTCCGCCCCGGCGCATCTGCTCCAAGGCGATGGACATGCTCGTCGGCGACTTGGTCCTCATGGTCGCGGCCGCCTTGGCGGCGAAGCCCGACCCCTCGGTGGCCGCCTGGTCGAGGCGGTCCAGGACGCCCTGCACGCTGTCGGCCGAGAAGCAGGCGTCGATGACGTCACGATGGTCCGCGAGGGGCGCGGGTCCGGCATCCATCGCGTGGACTGACAGGGTCTCGCCCACGGGCGCACCCTCGACCAGGGCGAGTCTGATGGCTTCGATGGCCTCGGACGGGACCGGATGGGTGACGAGGCCGAGATAGGCCGCGTCCGCGAGGCGGATCCGGTCTCCGGTGAGCGCCAGGTAGGTGCCGGTCCGGCCCGGCAGGCGGGGCAGCGCATAGATTCCGCCCACGTCAGGGAAGAAGCCGATCCCGACCTCCGGCATCGCGAAGAGGTAGCGCGGCCCGCCGACCCTGTAGGGCGCGTGGACGGAAATCCCGAAGCCCCCGCCCATCACGATCCCGTCCGCCAGCGCCACATAGGGCTTGGGATAGCGGTGAATCAGGGCGTTGAGCTGGTACTCCTCGCGCCAGAACGCCAGCGCTTCCTCGGTCTCGCCCGCCTTGCCGAGGTCGTGCAGGCGTCGGATGTCGCCTCCCGCGCAGAACGCCTTGTCGCCCGCTCCCGTCACGACGACGCGGGTCACGGACGGGTCGGCGGTCCAGGAATCGAGCGCCTTGCGCATCGCGCGCACCATGCCCAGGGTCAAGGCGTTCAGGGCCTGGGGCCGGTTGAGGGTGATGAGCCCGGCTGCCCCACGCTTCTCGCAGATCACCTCGTCATCGGCTGCCATGGAGCGCTCCCTTTATCCCAGCTCAAGGGCTTAGACGGGCGTTGGGGGATGCGTCAACGGATGGGCGCTTGTTCCTTTCCCCTTGCGGGGAAGGTGGGCGCGACGCGCTCGGATGAGGGGCGTCTGGGTGAGCGATGGCGGCATAACTCTTCGCCGCGTCATCCCCGGCCTCGAGCCGGGGACCCACGTCTCCGATGACACCCCTTGCGACGTTGACCCGTGGGTGGCCGGATCAAGTCCGGCCATGACGGTAGCGGCGCGTGCGCTCCAACAATTCACGATCCGCTCCGACGTCTTCATCCCCGCCCCGGTCGCTTCGCGACTCGACCCTCCCCGCAAGGGTGGAGGGCAAAAGCGCCACGCTTGTCATGGACAGGGAGAATCCTCTCACGACCTCGCCACCCCAAGAGGAAATGCGACATCGGCGCCTTTTTTACATCCATTCAAATGTGATACCTCCATCCGAGCCGGTACTGGCAGCCGGCGTCGGAAGAGGATCGAAAAAGATCGATGTCGAAGCTGTCGTCGTTCCCCCGCCCGGTGGTGCAGGATGCTCCCGCGTTCTCGCTGTCCCTGACGCACCGGCCGCGCCGCAACCGAAAGGCCGATTGGACGCGGCGCCTGGTGCGCGAGAACAGCCTCTCCGTCGACGATCTGATCTGGCCGCTCTTCCTGAACGAAGGCTCGGGGGCTCGCGAGGCCGTGGGCTCCATGCCCGGCGTCGAGCGCCTCACGGTGGATCAGGCGGTGCGGGAGGCCGAGCGGGCCGCCACGCTGCGCATCCCCGTCATCGCCCTGTTCCCGAACACCGACCCGTCCCTTCGCGACCCGACCGGGTCCGAGGCCGTCAATAGCCGCAACCTCGTCTGCCGCGCCGTGCGGGAGATCAAGCGGGCCGTGCCGGAGATCGGCATCATGACGGATGTGGCCCTCGACCCCTATACCAGCCACGGTCATGACGGCGTGATGGAAGGTGACCGGATCGTCAACGACGCGACGGTGGACGTCCTGGCCAGGCAGGCCGTGCTTCAGGCGGAGGCCGGCGCCGACATCATCTCGCCGTCCGACATGATGGACGGGCGGGTGGGTGCCATCCGCGACGCCCTGGACGCGGCCGGCTTCGAGGACGTGCAGATCATGGCCTACGCGGCCAAGTACGCCTCCGCCTTCTATGGCCCGTTCCGGGACGCCATCGGCACCAGCGCCACCCTGGTGGGCGACAAGCGCACCTACCAGATGGACCCGGCCAATTCGGACGAAGCCCTGCGGGAGGTCGCGCTCGACCTCGACGAGGGCGCCGACATGGTCATGATCAAGCCCGGCCTGCCCTATCTCGACATCGTCCGCCGGGTGAAGGACACCTTCTCGGTGCCCACCTTCGCCTACCAGGTGTCCGGCGAGTACGCCATGATCCAGGCGGCGGCCCAGAACGGTTGGCTTGACGGCGAGAGAGCGATGATGGAAAGCCTCATCGCCTTCAAGCGGGCCGGCGCGGACGGGATCCTCACCTATTTCGCCCCACGGGTCGCCGAGAGGCTGAAAGCCTGAACCTCTCACCCACCCACGTGACGTGATCCGAGCCAGCATCGCGCGCATGGGGCGTCTCGCCCTGTGCTTCCTTGGATTGAGCCTTCTCGCCGCATGCGGGTTCTCCGTGGACGCCGAGCAGGCGCGGGTCTGCCGGACCGCCCTGCCGGCCCTCAATCCCGGCGGGCGGATCACCGTGCTGAGGGCCGAGGCCGGCCCGGGGCCCCGCAGCGTGCGCATCGACTATTCCGTCGACATGCCCAACCGCCGTCCTCTTGACCGCTCCATCCTGTGCCAATTCGCGGCCGATGGCCTCTCCCCCAACAAGGCCGAGCTGACAGGCATCCTGACGGAGCGTGGCCCCCTTCCCGGCGCCAACCTCTATCTGCTCAAGCGCTACTACATCGAGACGCCGGAGGGCGTGGCGGGGGACCCGGGCGGAGAGCTGCGCGTCGACGCGTCCGAGATCCCCTTCGGGCTGGCCTACGCGCTCCAGCAGCTCCTCGCCGCCCTGCCCCGGATCGGCATCTATGCGCTCCTGTCCGTCGCCTATGCGCTCGTCTTCGGACTGACGGGTCGGATCAGTCTCGCCTTCGGTGAGTTGGCGGCGGTTGGAGGGGCGGCCACGGTCGCCGGAGCGGCCATCGCCCTTGTGGCGCTCGGGGTCACGTCGCCCTTCGTAGGGCTCGGGCTCGGGATGGCGGCAGCCCTCTTCGCTGGCGCGCTTTTCAGCGCCGTCGGAAACACCCTCGCGATCACCCGGATCACGACCCGCAGCAGCCAGCCGAGCCTTATCGCCACGGTGGGCCTGTCGGTCGCCCTCATGGAGTTCCTGCGCCTGGCGCAAAGCCCCGTCACGGTCTGGCTCCCGCCTCTCTGGTCCGGGGCGATCCCGGTGGCCCGATCCGGGGCTTTCGTGGTGAGCCTCACGCCGGTCTCCCTGCTCGTCGCCGGCATCGCCCTCGTGGCCGCCTCCGTTCTCCTGTGGACCATGCAGGGGACGAGGTTCGGACGGGCCTGGCGAGCCTCCGCGGACGATGCCCGCATGGCGGCGATTCTCGGCGTCGACGAACGCCGGCTGGCGCTGACAACCTTCGCGCTGGCGGGCGCGATGGCGGGCCTGTCCGGGCTCCTGATCGTGACCCAATATGGCGGGATCGGCTTCGCGGCGGGCTTCCAGTACGGGTTGAAGGCGCTCATCGCGGCGATCATCGGCGGCATCGGCTCCATACCGGGGGCTCTCCTGGGTGGCGTTGCGGTAGGATTGTTCGAAACCTTCTGGTCGGCTTACCTTCCCATCGAAGGCCGGGACATCGCTCTCTACGGGGCGCTCGCGGTTTTCCTGATCTTCAGGCCGGGCGGATTCCTTGGCCTGCGGGAATCGACACCACGCCCCGTCTAGAGGGCGAAATCCGAACGGAGGACATCGTGGCCGGATACGCCATCGATATCGGCGACGTGAGACAAGCCGCGCAGACCATCAAGGGGCAGGTGCTCCGCACGCCCCTCATGCCATCCCCGCGCCTGTCCCAGCTGACCGGTGCACAGGTTTTCGTGAAGCTGGAAAACATGCAGCCGACGGGCTCCTTCAAGGAGCGCGGCGCCGTCGTGAAGCTGGAAAGCCTGACTCCGGACGAGCGCCGCCGGGGCGTCATCGCCATGTCGGCGGGCAACCATGCCCAGGCGGTCGCCTACCACGCCAAGCGTCTCGGCATCCCGGCCACCATCGTGATGCCGGAGGGCACGCCGCTGGTGAAAGCGGAGAACACCCGCTCCCATGGCGCGAAGGTTATCCTGTTCGGCGAGACGCTTTACGAATCGGCCCAGAGAGCGCGGGAGCTCGTTGTGGAGGAAGGCTTGGTGCTGGTGCACCCCTACGACGACCCCAAGGTGATGGCGGGCCAGGGCACGATCGGCCTCGAGATGCTGGAGGAGGTTCCCGACCTGGACCAGATCGTGGTGCCGATCGGCGGAGGCGGCCTCATCTCGGGCATTGCGGTCGCCGCGAAGGCGGTCAAGCCCGCCATCGAGATCGTAGGCGTCGAGGCCGCGCTCTACCCGTCCTTCTGGAACGCCGTGCGGGGCACCGACCTCCCCATCGGCGGGGCCACCCTGGCGGAGGGCATCGCGGTGAAGACCGTGGGCGAGCGGCCGCTGCCGGTGGTGCGCGACCTCGTACCCAGCATCATCCTGGTCGAGGAGGCGCTGATCGAGCGGGCCGTGAACGATTACGCCACCCTGCAGCGGACCATGGCGGAGGGCGCGGGCGCGGCGGGCCTCGCCGCCATGCTCACCGAGCCGGAGCGATTCCGGGGCCGCAAGGTCGGCCTCGTCCTCTGCGGCGGCAATATCGACGCGCGCCTCCTCGCCTCCGTGATGGTGCGCGAGCTGGAGCGGGACGACCGGATCGCCTCGTTCCGGATCACGTCCAACGACCGTCCCGGCCTCCTGGGGACCCTGGCGAGCCGCCTGGGCGCGTTGGGCGCCAACATCCTGGAGGTCACCCATGGCCGCCTGTTCCTCGACGTGCCCGCCAAAGGGGTTTCCATCGACGTGACTATAGAAACGCGCGGAAGAATGCATACATCAGAGATCTTCGAGGCCCTGGCACAGGACGGTCTTGCCCCCAAGCGGATCGATGCGCGAGGGTTGTCGGAGACGGCTTACTGATCTTGAGGAGTGAACAACCATGGCCAGCGGGCCGACCATGCCGGTGATCGATGCGCGCTCTTACGAACTGGAGCGCATGACGGAGGGCGTCATATCGCGCCGGTTCTGGGCATACCTGATCGACCTGGTGGTGATCTTCTTCTGGATCTGCCTCATCTGCGTGGCGATCTTCATCTTCGGCATCGTCACCCTTGGATTCGGTTGGCTGCTCTTCGCCGTCGGCCTGCCGCTCATGGCGATGACCTTCGTGCTCTACAACGCCATCACCATTGGCGGGCCGGCCCAGGCCACCGTCGGCATGCGGATGAACGGGCTGAAGGTCGTGGATGCCTCCACGGGCGGGCGGGTGTCCGGACTGGCAGCGGCCGTGCATGCCCTGCTGTTCTACGTGGCCTCGCCGACCTTTCTGCTCTGGGCAGGCGATATTCTCGTGGGCTTCGCCCGAAGCGACCGCCGCTTCGTGCGCGATCTTCTCACCGGAATCCTCGTTGTCCGGGCCTGATCGGGCTGTGATGCCGCGTCGCAGCATGCCTTGACTGGACGTGTCGGGGACCAATGTTATCCTTGAGCGTTAAGTTTGCGCTCAAGGTTCTCATCCAAGGCATTCCGCGTGACGAGCCAACCCCGCGACCCGCCGCAATTCTACCTCACCTCCCCGTCCGTCTGCCCCTATCTGCCAGGCAAGGAGGAGAGGAAAGTTTTCACGCATATTGTCGGGCGCCGGGGCCGGGATCTCAACGAGATCCTGACCCAGGGAGGCTTCCGCCGCTCTCAGACCATCGCCTACCGGCCGGCCTGCGACACCTGCCGGGCCTGCGTGTCCGTGCGGGTGCTCACGCGGGAGTTCGAGCCGTCCGGCAACATGAAGCGCGTCCTGAAGACGAACCGGGACATCATCGGCACCCTTGTGCCGAACAAGCCGACCTCGGACCAATACTCTCTCTTTCGCCGCTATCTCGACGCCCGGCACACCGATGGCGGCATGGCCGACATGACCGTTCTCGACTACTCGATGATGGTCGAGGATAGCCACGTGGATACGGCGATCATCGAGTATCGCCGACGGGGCATCGACAGCGGCATCACGGGGCGCGGCACGGGTGACCTCCTGGCCGTGTGTCTCACCGACGTGATGAGCGACGGACTGTCGATGGTCTATTCCTTCTACGACCCCGAGCTCTTGGACCGGAGCCTGGGCACCCACATGATTCTGGACCATATCGAGCGCGCGCGAGAGATGGGCCTGCCCTACCTCTACCTGGGCTACTGGGTCGAAGGCTCGAAGAAGATGGCCTATAAGGCGCGCTTCACCCCGCAGGAGCGATTGTTGGCGCCGGGGTGGCTGCGGTTCGAGTGATCAGTCCGCGCTTAACCCGCATCGTGACTTCTCCATAATCTTTGATGACAGGCGCGCAAGCGACCGAGGTGGGGGTGGAGAAGTCAGAGCGCACCATTGATCGTCACGGCGCATACACCTCTACCGTCATGGCCGGACTTGATCCGGCCACCCACGCCCGCGTCGCAAGACGTGGGTCCCCGGGTCAAGCCCGGGGATGACGGCGGTAAGAGCATGCTGATCACTCACCCAGTCGCTCCACCCCCATCCGTCACTCCGTGACACCTTCCCCTCAAGGAGGAAGGCACAAAAAAGAGCCCCGCCAATCGCTTGGCGGGGCTTCTGTAATCACGATCCGAAGCTGTTGCTGCGCGGGAAGCCCTTGGGCGGAAGGCGGCCGGCTTCGGCGCGGTCGCCGATCCAGTCGCGCAGGTCTTCCTTGGCGACCGTCCAGGTGCGGCCCGCCGTGTCCTTCCAGGTCAGTCCCTCCTTGAGCTTGAAGACCTTGGCGTCGGAGACGCCGCCATCCTTGTAGCGCTGGAGGCGCACGCCCTTGCCGCGGGTCATTTCGGGGATCTGCTTCAACGGGAAAACCAGCATCTTCCGGTTTTCGCCGATGATCGCCACCGTGTCGCCCTCGACCTCCGTCACGACCACGGCTTTGGACGGCTCGTCGAGGTTGAGGATCTGCTTGCCCTTGCGGGTATTGGCCACGAGGTCGTTCGTCGGCACCACGAAGCCGCGCCCGTCGGTGCCCACCACGAGGAGCTTCGCGTTCGCCTTGTAGGGGAAGGCCGAAATGAAATCGGCGCCCTCCTCCAGGTCCACCATGAGGCGGATGGGGTCGCCGAAGCCGCGGCCGCCCGGCAGCTTGGAGGCCTCCAGGGTAAAGAAGCGTCCATTCGTGGCCGCCACCATGATCTTCGCGGTGGTTTCGGTGAAGAACGAGGTCTTGAGCGCGTCGTCGCCCTTGAACTGGACGCCCGAGATATCGGCCACGTGGCCCTTCATGGTCCGGATCCAGCCCTTCTGGGACACGAGCACCGTGATGGGCTCACGCTCGACCATGGCCTCCGCGAAGTCGATGTCGGAGGTGTCCGGCATCTCGGCGAAGACCGTGCGGCGCTTGCCCAAGGCCGTCTCGGGCCCGAACAGCTTGCGGGCCTCGCGGATCTCGGACGAAACCGTCTTCCACTGGATCTTCTCGGAGCCGAGTAGGGTCTCGATGGTGGCCTTCTCGCCCTGGAGGGCGGCCTGCTCGCGCTTGAGCTCCATCTCCTCAAGCTTGCGCAGCGAACGAAGGCGGGTGTCGAGGATGGCGTTGGCCTGGATCTCGGTGAGCTTGAAGACGCGCATCAGCTCCTGCTTCGGCTCGTCCTCCTCGCGGATGATTTTGATCACCCGGTCGAGATCGAGATAGACGATGAGCAGGCCGCCGAGGATTTCCAGCCGCCGGTCGATGACCGACAGCCGATGGGTCGAGCGCCGAATGAGCACGTCGCGGCGATGGTTGAGCCACTCGCGCAGGCACTCGGCGAGGCCGAGCACTTTCGGCACCTTGCCGCCCGCCAGCACGTTCACGTTCATCGGGATGCGGCTTTCCAGCTCGGTCAGCCGGAAGAGCGATTCCATGAGGATGATCGGATCGACGGTGCGGGAGCGCGGCTCCAGAACGATGCGCACGTCCTCGGCCGATTCGTCGCGAACGTCGGCCAAGAGCGGCAGCTTCTTCTCCTGGAGGAGCTCCGCGATCTTCTCGATCAGGCGCGATTTCGGCACCGAATAGGGGATCTCGGTGACGACGATGTTCCACGTGCCCCGGCTCACATCCTCCTTGTTCCAGCGTGCCCGTACGCGGAAGGAGCCGCGCCCTGTGCGGTAGGTCTCCATGATCGAGGAAGGGGTATCGACCACGATGCCGCCTGTCGGGAAATCGGGGCCCGGCACGAAGGTGACGAGTTGCTCGGACGACGCGTTGGGATGGCCGATCAGGTACAGGGCCGCGTCGCAGAGTTCGGCCGCGTTGTGGGGCGGGATCGAGGTCGCCATGCCCACGGCGATGCCCTGCGAGCCGTTGGCGAGCAGGTTCGGGAAGGCGGCCGGAAGGACGATGGGTTCTTCGTTGGTCTGGTCGTAGGTCTCACGGAAATCGACCGCGTCCTCGTCGATGCCTTCGAGCAGAAGCCGCGCCACTTCCGTCAGCTTCGCCTCGGTGTAACGCATGGCGGCGGCGTTATCGCCGTCGATGTTGCCGAAATTGCCCTGTCCCTCCACCAGCGGGTAACGCTGGGCGAAGTCCTGGGCCATGCGCACGAGGGCGTCGTAGATCGACTGGTCGCCGTGGGGGTGGTACTGGCCCATCACGTCGCCGACCACGCGGGCGCATTTCTTCGGCGCCGATTTCGGATCGAGCCGCAGGAGCCGCATGGCGTGCAGGATCCGCCGGTGGACCGGCTTCAGGCCGTCCCGCGCGTCCGGCAGGGCCCGGTGCATGATGGTGGACAGCGCATACGCCAGATAGCGCTCTTCCAGGGCGTCCTTCAGATTGATGTTCTCAATCTCCCCGCCGGAGGGCGGGGTGACCGTCTTACCCATGGATGAAAATCCTCAAATACGAATCGTTCGTCACATTCCGATATGAGAACATATCAGAAACAAATCAGCTGTCTCCAGACGTCGCGAGTGCGACGAAGCGCGCCCGCTCCTCGGGCTGGGTCTGCCCCCGCTCCAGGAAGACGTTCTGATGCAGGAAGAATTCCGTGAGCGCAAATCCGGCCCGGATATCCTCCGGCCTCGGCCTGTTCTCCCGGCTCTGCCCGATCAGGAAGCCCGGGAGCTTCAGAAGCCGGTCCTTGTAGGGCTCGCCCGCTCCCGCACTCACCGCCCGGCCGCTCCTAGGCGACACGTAGATCAGATCGTTCTCCTGGCCCGTGGCGGCGCAAACCGTCAGATCGAGCCCGAACCCCAGATCCGCGAGCAGCTCCAGTTCGAACTGAACGAACATGGACGGCGCCAGATCCGGGTCCGAGAGATGGTCGACCAGAACGGTCAACGTTTCGTAAAGCTCGCCGAAGGGCTCGCGCTCGGGCAGGGCGCGCAAATCGTGAGCCAGCGTTGCAAGGCCATAGAGTGCAAGGGGCGACCCCATGAGGTGGGCGGCTCTCAGCGCGGTGCCCTCGACCTGGAAGAGCCCCAGATGCTCGTCGAGCCGCGCCTTCCAGGTCACATGCACGCCATTGCCGGGCTGAAGCACCGGCTGGAGCCGCTTCGAGCGCCCACCGTGTACGAGCCCGAGATGGCGTCCGTGCTCCCGGGTCATCGCCTCCAGAATCACGCTGGCCTCGCCGTGCTTGCGGGCACCGAGCACGATGCCGTCATCCGTCCATTGCATGCACCGAATCCAGGGCCCAGGGGAAGATCTGCGAGAATTTCATGTAGTCATCGCGAGACCAATTTTCCAGTCTTATCAAGTATATCGGCGTCCTCGCGGGCCAACCTGAACGTTACCTGAAGGAACAAGAAACGGACAGCGGGTTTGTCGAGGCTCCTGATCGAAGAAAAAACAGACGAGGACCTATCCAATCATGCGTTCCCCTCTCCTGCTCCTCGCAGGCACGGCCCTGCCCCTCATGATGGCCGTGACGGCGGCCTCCGCTCAGCTGACCGACCGGCCTGCGAACACCGTCTTGGCCCAGGCCGAACCGGCTCCTGGTCCCGGCGACAACCCCAATGAGCCCCGGCGCCGGCGTCCCGACGGCCCTGGCGGAGAGCGCGGCCCGGGTGAGCGTGGCGGTGGAGAGCGAGGTCCCGGCGAAAGAGGATCTGGCGGCGAACGCGGCGGCGCACCCGGCGCCCGTCCCGGCGGCCCCGACGGACCGAGGCCGGACCGCCCGCGCGCGGGCGAGCAGGCTCCGCGTCCTGGGGGCCCGGAGGGAGGTCCCGGTCGTCCCCCGCGCCAGCAGGATGCACCCGGAGGCGCGCCACGTCCCGGCCCAGGGCCCGATGCCGAGCGTCCCGCACCGCGCCCGGCGCCCCAAGCCACCCCGCCTCAAGCGCCTCCAGCGCAGGCGACCCCACCCGCACCGAGGCAGCCCCCGGCCGCACAGCCCGAGCCCCGTCGGCCGGAACCGGGGGGGCCGGGACCGGGGGACGCGGGGGGGGAGCCCCCCCCCCCCCCCCAGGGGGGGAGGCTCGGAGCGCATCAGCGCCCCGGGGAGGGGCGGCAACGCGACATTCCCGGACATGGCGTTTCCCACCCGCTCCCGGCCCTCCGGGCCG
>NZ_JAFEMB010000004.1 GCF_016892705.1 Microvirga pudoricolor | reverse complement strand
CGATCATCCAAAGGATGATCCGCAAGGACCCGCCGCCTACGCTTCTCTTTCTCATCTTCACTTGTCAAAGAGCTGGTTCTTCCGAAGAAGACAAACCCGGAGGAGCCAATTCATCCCATCAAGCGATGCCTGATCAGGAGAACCAAACTTCCCAGAGTTTTCAGAGACAACCACTCGGTGGCCGCTCCGTCGATGAACCTGATTTAAGTTCATCTCGTTTTCTTGTCAACACCGTTTTTGAAGTTTTTTCAAACCCGGTTTCGACCCCCATCCGAAGATGAGCACTTCCAAGGAACAAGCTTTCGTCCCGACCAGAGGTCAGGCGAACAGCCTGGCATTTCCGAGGAAGTGTTTGGCGCCGTTCGCGTCAGCGGCGGCGTCGATGGGCGGGTTATAAGTCCAACACTTTGCCGGTGTCAACGCCCATATGAAAGTTTTTTGACCCTTGGGGCGTTTTTCTCGCGAACCCCGTTTGGGGCCCCTGTTATCGACAGTGCCGAAGGCCATTGCCTCACTCCCGACACAGTACGGGCGGAAGCAACCGCTTCCTGCCGGCAACGCTTGGCCTGCCTCTGACGACGGAGAGGGAGGCGGGATGGCCTCGTTCAGGCAACTCGCCCTCAGGGTGCGCCTGGCTTCATTCCATGTTAAGCAGCCGGCATCCTGAGACCCGTTTCGAGATGTCACGCGTTCCTTAAATGAGCCAGCACTCCCCTCACGATGCCCCTCTCCGGAAGCGCAAGTCCGGCGCCGGCGCCTCCGGCATCGACATCGGCCAGGAGCCACCCCTCAATACGGAAGACGGATCGGAGCGCCATCTGGATCGGCGCGACATCAATCTGCGCTGGCTCGGCGCGAGCGTTCTGACGGGGGTTACGGGCGCCGCCCTCATCGGAGCTTCGATCCATGTGGCCCTCCAGGGCGCCATGACGGCAATCACGCCCCCCGAGAAAGCCGTGGTCGCCGCGATCCGCGCGGACGCCGCCTCCGATCAGCCCACCAACGCGGCCCGCAAGGGCGACCGCCTGATCCGGTCCGATACATCCACGGCGGCCCGGCAGACCTTTCGGGCTCCGATGACGATCCGGAGCGGCGAGCGGGAGGCCATCAAGGTCCGCCACTTCGTCCGGGTCGCCACCAACCTCGCCCTGTCCTCCGGCACCTACGCAACGGACATCCCGTCCTTCAATCCCATGCGCCTCTTCGCGGAGGATGCGGGGGAGCGCTACGTGGAACCGGCGCCCGTGGAGATCGCCGACGCGGACGTGGCCGTGGTTCGCACCGACCTGTCCATGGTGGCGGTCGAGGCCACAGCGCCCTCGCTGAACGACGACGACGTCATCTCCATCCTCGAGGAAGAGCGCCGGGTCTCGAACGACAGCCGGCGCCAGACCGCCGTTCCGATCCCGGCCCAGCAGATGCTGAGCCGCACCCTCCGGTCGCCGGACGGGCTCGGCGACGCCCTCGGCTATGCCCGGATCATCGATGCGCCTTTCAGCTCCATCGAGGTGCGGGTGGTGCCCGAGAACGTCACGGACCTGCCCAAGACCGACCAGAAGGCCGCGAGCCCCATCGTCGAGGAGCGCGACCTGGTGCTCAAGAAGGGTGAGACCCTGGAGACCAACCTGCGCAGCTACGGCGCCAACCCGGAGCAGATCCGGGCCATCACGACGGCGCTGGGCGCCACCGTGAAGGTCGCGTCCCTGCCCGAGGGTGAGCGCATCCGGATCCTGATCGCCCCTGGTCCCCGCTTAGGGGATGCCCGTCAGATCGTGCGCGTCACGCTCATCGGCGAGCGCGGCGTGGAAGCCATCGCGGCCACGAACGACCGCGGGGTCTTCGTGTCCGTGACGCCGCCCGTCGACGAGTCGAACCAGGGCGCCGTCGCGTCCCAGGAGGAGGAGCCGGAGGAGGATGACGGCCGCGGCGTGCGGCTCTATGACAGCCTCTACGAAACCGCCCTCAAGAACGACCTGCCCCGCTCCACCGTCGAGGAACTGGTTCGCATCTTCGGGTTCGACGTGGACTTCCAGCGCCGCGTCTCCTCCGGCGACACCTTCGAGGTGTTCTACGGCTCCGACGACGAGGACGGACCGCCCGAGATCCTGTACGCGGCCCTGACCATCGGCGGCGAGGCCCGCCGGGTCTTCCGGTACCAGGGCGACGACGGCGCCATCGATTTCTTCGACGACCAGGGACGCTCCCTCAAGAAGTTCCTGCTGCGCAAACCCATTGCGGAGGGCATCCTGCGCTCGGGCTTCGGATCCCGCTACCACCCGATCCTGGGCTATACCCGCCCCCATACGGGGATCGACTGGGCCAACCGGATCGGCACGCCCATCCTGTCGGCGGGCAACGGCACGGTCATCAAGGCCGGCTGGGAATCGGGCTACGGACGCCGGGTCGAGGTCCAGCACGCCAACGGCTACGTGACCACCTACAACCACATGTCCAATTTCGGGAAAGGCATCTCGGCGGGAGCCAGGGTGCAGCAGGGCCAGGTGGTCGGCTACCTCGGCAGCACGGGGCTGTCCACAGGCCCTCACCTCCACTACGAGGTGATGATCAACGGACATTTCGTGGATCCCATGAAGATTCGCCTGCCCCGCGGCCGCGAGCTCGAAGGCCGGGGCCTGGCGGAGTTCAAGCGCCAGCGGGAGCAGATCCAGGGCCTCGTGGCCCAGGCGGACAGCCCGACGGGGATCGCCCAGCGGGCCGAGTTGCGTTGATCCCCCATGCTTGAGTCGCTCGCGATCGTCTTCCCGATCTTCGGCCTGATCGCGATCGGCTATGGCGGCGGACGTTTCGGGCTTCTCACGTCGCGCATGGGCGAAGGCCTGTCCGAATTCGTCTTCACCCTCGGCATTCCCTGCCTGATCTTCCGCACCCTGGTCCGGGCCGAGATCCCGGAGGTTCAGCCCTGGGGCTACTGGATCTCCTATTTCGTCGGCGTGGCCGTGGTCTGGGGCATCGCCACACTCGTGGGCAAGCGGTTCTTCGGGCTGGGCGGCGTCTCCGGCGTGGTGGCGGGGTTCTCGGCGGGCCAGGCCAATACGGTGTTCGTGGGCATTCCCATGATCCTCAAAGCCTATGGGGATGAGGGCGCCGTGCCGCTTTTTCTGCTCATCGCCGTACACCTGCCGGTGACCATGACGCTGGCCACCGTGCTGGCGGAAGGCCGGGGAGCCTCCCCCCTCACCCTGCTCCGCCGGCTTTTCACCCACCCGATCGTGGTGGGCATCCTGGCGGGGTCGGCCCTCAGGCCGATCGCGGCCCACATCCCGGCGCCGGCCTGGCAGATCGTCGACCTCCTGGCGGGGGCGGCGGTGCCTTGCGCCCTCGTCGCCATGGGGATTTCGCTCCGCCGCTACGGCCTGGGCTCGGGCTGGCAGATGCCTGCGGTGATCTCAGGGCTGAAGCTGGTCGTGCACCCGCTCATCGTGCTGGTGCTGGCCACGCAGGTCTTCCAAATGCCGCCGGCCTGGTCGGGCGTCGCCGTCCTCTTCGCGTCCTGCCCCTCCGGCATCAACGCCTATCTGTTCGCGGAGCGATACAACGAAGGCGTGGCCTTGGCCTCCGCGTCCGTCACGCTTTCAACGATGTTGGCCCTGGTTACCAGCATCATTTGGCTCCAGGTGCTCGGAGTCGGCTGAGAACCCGAGATGCCGGCGAATGGTCGCCGCATCGATGCCCCTCTCGCGCAGCTCGTGCAGGGCCTCCGAGCCCCGGCTCTTCGAGAGCTTATCTCCCAGCGGATCGAGAACCAGCCCGTGATGGTGGTAGCGCGGCGTCGGCAGGTCCAGCAGGCGCTGCAGGAGCACGTGGAGATCCGTCGCGGCCTCCAGGTCCCGGCCCCGCACCACATGGGTCACGCCCTGGATCGCATCGTCCATCACCACGGACAGATGGTAGCTCGTCGGGGTATCCTTGCGGACCAGGATGGTATCCCCCCAAAGCTCGGGATGGGCGACGACGCGATGCGCGCGCCCCTCGGGCCGGAAGCTGTCATAGAAATAAGGACCGGGCGCCTCCTTCAGCGCTGCCGGCTGGTCGAGACGCCAGGAATGGGGCTCGCCAGAGGCGATGCGGCTTTCGGCCTCCGACGACGGCAGGCTCCGGCACGTCCCCGGATAGAGCGGCGCGCCATCCGGGTCGCGGGGCCAGGGCCGACCGGTCGCGGCCTCCCGCCGGGCCACCGCGTCGGCGACGTCCTTGCGCGAGCAGAAGCAGGGATAGAGCAGCCCCTTGCGCTTCAGGAGGAAGGCCGTCCGCCGGTAATCGTCGAAATGCTCCGACTGGCGGCGAACCGGCACCTCCCAGGAGAGGCCGAGCCAGGACAGGTCCTCGATGATGGCGGCCTCGAAAGCCGGACGGCAGCGGGCTATATCGATGTCCTCGATCCGCAGCAGAAAGCGCCCGCCCCAAGCCTGGGCGAGTCGCTCGTTCAGCAAGGCCGAATACGCATGACCCAGATGAAGCCGCCCGTTGGGGCTGGGCGCGAAGCGAAAGACGGGGGTCATGGCTGTCTCTCACCCAGAGGCCACAGGCCATGACGACGCCCCTGCCCTCCCTGTACAGCCTGGAAGACCCCATCCGCACGGGGCTCGATGCCCTGGCGGAAGCCGACCCCGTGATGGCGGACTTGATCAAGGGTGGAATGGTGCCGGCGCTCCGGCGCCGGCCGGCGGGATTCGAGGGTCTCGCCTGGATCGTCGTGGGGCAGCAGCTCTCCACCGCCAGCGCGGCCGCCATCTGGGCGCGGGTGGGGGACCGCTTCGCCCCGGTGACCCCGGACGCGATCCTGGGGGCTTCGGACGAGGGGCTGCGCGCGGCGGGGCTTTCGGCCAGCAAGATCCGTACGCTTCGCAACATCGCCGTTGAAGTCGCGGAAGGCCGCCTGCCCCTCGAGACCTTGCAGGATATGCCCGCCGATGAAGCCCATGACCGGCTGACCGCCCTGAAGGGCATCGGCCCCTGGACGGCGGATGTGTATCTTCTGTTCTGCCTCGGTCACCCGGATGCGTTTCCGGCCGGGGACCTGGCCGTCCAGGAGGCGGCCCGGATCGCCTACGGCCTGGACGAGCGCCCGAACGCCAGAGCCCTGGAAGCCCTGGCCGAGCGGTGGCGCCCCTGGCGGGGCGTGGCCGCCAAGGTGCTGTGGATGGTCTACCGACAGGCGAAGGCCCGCGACGGCGCGCCGGCTTGAAGGCCGCCGGGCCGGGCGGGTCACCCCCTGGCCGTCTTGAGGGAAGCCTGGGCGCCGAGCCGCAGCATGGCCGTGTCGCTGCCCACCGCCACGAGGTCGAAGCCCTTGCGAACCATCGCTGCCGCGCGCTCTCCGGTGGCCGAGTAGACGGCCGCGAGCTTCCCGGCGGCCCGGGCGCGGGCGAGCACATGATCCAGCGCCCGGTCGACCTCGGGCGCCTCCGCATCCAGGCGCTTGCCGTCGAAGAGGGCAATGGACAGGTCGGCGGGGCCGACGAAAACGCCGTCGATGCCCGGCTCGGCGAGGATCTCGTCCACGATGGAGAGGGCGGCGGCCGTCTCGATCATGGCGAAGGCCGCCGTCAAGCCGTTGCCCTGCAGGAAATAGTCGCCGGGCTGAAGGCCCGAGACCGCGAGAGCCCCATGGGGACCCCAGCTCCGCTCGCCGATCGGCGGGTACTTCATGAAGCTCCCGAAGCGTCGGGCATCCTCCAAGGTATTGATCATGGGGGCGATCACGGCCGAAGCCCCGGCATCGAGCAGGCGAGAGGCGGTCGCGAATTCGCCTACGGGAATCCGGGCGACGGCAGGCTTGCCCGCCGCCGCGATGAGCGGAAGGGCCCGCACGGTGGCGGCGAAATCGATGGCGCCGTGCTGCATGTCCAGCACCACGGCATCGAAATCCTCACGGGCCAGGAGCCCGGCGATGCCGGGCTCGGAGATGCCGCACCAGGCGGCCAGCGATGGCGAACCGGCCCTCAGGCGGTCCCGAAACGACGCGGCCATGGGCGCGTTACCGCCCGGCCTTCACGTCCTCGACGGCCCGGGCCGCCAGCTCGTCCATCTTGGCCGCGAGCTCGGCCTCGCTTACCCCCTTGCCGCCGGCCTGGAGATCCGCATGGACCTTGCGCAGCACGTCGGCGTCGCCGGCCTCCTCGAAATCGGCCAGAATCACGGCTTTGGCATAGGCATCCGCTTCTGCGCCCGTCTTGCCGAGACGCTCGGCGGCCCAGAGCCCAAGGAGCTTGTTCCGGCGCGCCGTGGCCTTGAAGCGCAGGTCCTCGTCGAGGGCGAACTTGTTCTCGAAGGCATTCCGGCGGTCGTCGAACGTGGTCATAAGCATCCTCCCATGGGTTAAGCTTCCCCGCGATATAAAGGCGCGGGCGCCCCATCGCCAGGGTGAGCGCCTTGAAAAGACCGCGAGGAGCCATGACCTGACCTCCCACACCCCCCGCGTTGTGCTTGCCCGAGGGATCGGATAGGTTGCCCCCAAGCCGGGCGGCGGCATCTGCCGCGCCTGCGCCAGCCGCGGATCTCGTACAATTCCAAAGGAGCCTCGGCCATGGATTTCCTCAAACCACGGTACACGCCTATGAATCGCCGCCGTCGCATCTATGAGGGCAAGGCGAAGGTCCTCTATGAAGGTCCGGAGCCTGGAACGCTGATCCAGCACTTCAAGGACGACGCGACAGCCTTCAATGCCCAGAAGCATGAAATCATTGACGGCAAAGGCGTTCTCAACAACCGGATCTCGGAATACATCTTCCAGAACCTGAACGATATCGGTGTCCCGACCCATTTCCTGCGCCGCCTGAACATGCGCGAGCAGCTCATCCGCGAGGTCGAGATCATCCCCCTCGAGGTGGTGGTGCGCAACGTGGCGGCCGGGTCCCTGGCGACCCGCCTCGGGCTCGAGGAGGGCACCCAGCTGCCCCGCTCGATCATCGAGTTCTACTACAAGAACGACGCCCTCAACGACCCGATGGTGTCGGAGGAGCACATCACCGCCTTCGGCTGGGCGAACCCCCAGGAGATCGACGACATCATGGCGCTCGCCATCCGGGTCAACGACTTCCTGTCTGGGCTCTTCCTCGGCGTCGGCATCCGCCTCGTGGACTTCAAGATCGAGACCGGCCGCCTGTGGGAGGGCGACCTCATGCGCATCGTGGTGGCCGACGAGATTTCCCCGGATTCCTGCCGCCTCTGGGACATCAAGTCCAAGGACAAGCTCGACAAGGACCGGTTCCGCCGGGACATGGGCGGCCTCGTCGAGGCCTACTCAGAAGTGGCCCGCCGTCTCGGCATCCTGTCCGAAACCGAGAACCCGACTGCGAACGGCCCCCGTCTCGTTCAGTAACCGCTTTTCGAGGAAGCCCGGTCCGCCGGGCTTCCTCTTGTCCGGCTCCGGCCCTTTCCTGCCCCTCCCCGCTCGAACCGCCCAGATGTTGCGTCGCATCCCGTCCCGGTCCCCCCTCCTGGCAGGCTTCGTCCTCGGAGTCGTCCTGGCGGCCTGCGGCATGTTTCCGCGCACCCTGGAGGGGTTGCCGGACGGTCAGGCCTGGACCTCCCTCCCCCTCTCCGACTGGCTCGCCGAGGAGCGCGCCGAGCCCGAGGCCGTCGCCCTGTGCGAGGAGTGCGGGCGGGCCGGCATGACGGCGGGCGCGGTGCGCCTGTTCGGAACCTCCGCGCGGGAGGCCGAGGCGGTCCTGCGCGCTCCGCAGGGGCTGGCGCGGGCCCTGGAGACGAAATCCAAGGAACCGAGGGGAAAGGCCAAGCCCGTCCCTGTCCGGGTCACGACCCGACCGCTCGACGAGGCGGGCCGGTCGGGCTTCCTCCTGGCCCTGTCCCGCGCCGACGGCGCCAAGCCGCCCGTCTATGGGGCGGCACTGGGCCTTCGGCAGGGGGACGCGCTCGGCGTCGTCCTCGTGATCGGCACGGAAGCCGGGGCCGTCGAGAGCCTCGCCCGCCGCATCGCGGTGGAACATCTCGGGCCCTGAGGCCGAGGGGCGTTGTGCTGGGGCGCCATTAGCCTTATGGCGTAAGCGATCTTTAGAAATCCCGCACGGATACCCCGCCCATGAAAGCTCGCGTCACCGTCACCCTCAAGAACGGCGTTCTCGATCCGCAAGGCAAGGCCATCGAAGGCGCGCTGAAATCCCTCGGCGTCGAGGGCATCGGGAACGTGCGCCAGGGCAAGGTGTTCGACATCGAGCTCGAGACCCAGGACCAGGACCAGGCCGAAGCCGCCCTGAAGGCCGCCTGCGAGAAGCTCCTGGCCAACACGGTCATCGAGAACTACCGCGTCGAGATCGCGTGAGGCGCCCATGAAATCCGCCGTCATCGTCTTTCCGGGCTCCAATCGCGAGGGCGACGTCGCCCGCGCTCTCGCCCAGGCCGGCTCCAAGGTCGAGAAGGTCTGGCACGCCGAAACCGAGCTGCCCTCCGGCACCGACCTCGTGGTCCTGCCCGGCGGATTTTCCTATGGAGATTACCTGCGCTGCGGCGCCATTGCCGGGCGGGCGACCGTGATGGATGCGGTGCGGGCCCATGCGGCCCGGGGCGGGCTCGTGCTCGGCATCTGCAACGGCTTCCAGATCCTATGCGAGTCAGGCCTCCTGCCGGGCATCCTGATGCGCAACGCCAACCTGAAATTCATCTGCCATCGCCAGTTCCTGCGCGTCGAGCGCACCGACACCGCCTTCACCCGCGCCTATGACAAGGGCCAGGCCATCGATGTCTGCGTGGCCCATGGCGAGGGCAACTATACGGCCGACGCCGAAACGCTGAACCGCCTGGAGGGCGAGGGCCTCGTGGCCTTCCGCTACAGCGACGAGCGGGGCCAGGTGACCACGAACGCCAATCGCAACGGCTCGATGAACTCCATCGCGGGCATCTATTCCGAGACCCTGAACGTGCTCGGCATGATGCCCCACCCGGAGAACCTCATCGAGGACCTCATCGGCGGCACCGACGGGCGCGGCCTGTTCGACAGCCTGGTGTCGTCCGTCGCCCGCGCAGCCTGAAGATTCCTCAAGTCACGAGACCCCGATGATCCGCAACGACGTCGCCATCACCCCGGAGCTGGTCAAGGAGCACGGGCTGAAGCCCGACGAGTACGAGCGCTTCGTCGCCCTGATCGGCCGCACGCCCTCGATCACCGAGCTCGGCATCGTGTCGGCCATGTGGAACGAGCACTGCTCCTACAAGTCCTCCCGCCTGCACCTGAGGGGCCTGCCCACCAAAGCCCCCTGGGTCATCCAGGGGCCGGGCGAGAACGCGGGAGTGATCGACATCGGCGATGGGCTGGCCTGCATCTTCAAGATGGAAAGCCACAACCATCCCTCCTTCATCGAGCCCTACCAGGGCGCCACCACGGGCGTGGGCGGCATCCTGCGCGACGTGTTCACCATGGGGGCGCGGCCGATTGCTGCCCTGAACTTCCTGCGCTTCGGCGAGCCGGACCACCCGAAGACCCCGCATCTGGTCTCGGGCGTCGTGGCGGGCATCGGCGGCTACGGCAACTCCTTCGGCGTGCCCACCGTGGGCGGCTCGGTGGGCTTCCACCCGCGCTATAACGGCAACATCCTCGTCAACGCCATGGCGGTGGGCCTCGCCCGCACGGACGAGATCTTCTACGCGGCAGCGACCGGCGTCGGAAACCCCATCGTGTATCTCGGCTCCAAGACGGGCCGCGACGGCATTCACGGCGCCACCATGGCGTCGGCCGAGTTCGACGACGCCTCCGAGGAGAAGCGTCCGACCGTGCAGGTGGGCGACCCCTTCGCCGAGAAGCTCCTGCTGGAAGCCTGCCTCGAACTCATGCAATCCGGCGCCGTCATCGCCATTCAGGACATGGGCGCGGCGGGGCTGACCTGCTCGGCCGTGGAGATGGGCGCCAAGGGCGACCTCGGCGTGGAGCTCGACCTCGACAAGGTGCCGTGCCGCGAGGAGGGCATGAGCGCCTACGAGATGATGCTGTCCGAGAGCCAGGAGCGCATGCTCATGGTGCTCAAGCCCGGCATGGAGAAGGAGGCCGAGGCCATCTTCGTGAAATGGGGCCTCGATTTCGCGATCATCGGCCGGACCACCGACACCCTGCGCTTCGTGGTCAAGCACCACGGCGAGGTGATGGCAGACCTGCCGATCAAGGAGCTGGGCGACGAGGCGCCACTCTACGACCGGCCGCACATCGCCAACACCTACCAGGCCGTGATCCGTCCCGAGAGCGTCGAGGCTCCAGTCTCCGACGCGGACGCCCTCCTGAGGCTCGTGGGTTCGCCCGACCAGTGCTCCAAGCGCTGGGTCTGGGAGCAATACGACCACCTCATCCTCGGCAACACGGTCCAGACGCCGGGCGGCGACGCCGCCATCGTGCGGGTCGAGGACGGCCCCAAGGGCCTGGCCATGACCACGGACGTGACGCCGCGCTATTGCGAGGCCGACCCGGTCGAGGGCGGCAAGCAGGCGGTGGCGGAAGCCTGGCGCAACATCACGGCGGTGGGTGGCCTGCCGCTCGCCATCACGGACAACCTCAACTTCGGCAACCCGGAGCGGCCCGAGGTGATGGGCCAGTTCGTGGGCTGCCTGAAGGGCATCGCCGAGGCCTGCCGGGCCCTCGACTTCCCGGTCGTGTCCGGCAACGTGTCGCTCTACAACGAGACCAATGGCCAGGGCATCCTGCCGACCCCCGCCATCGGGGGCGTCGGCGTGCTGGAGAACGTATCCGTCCACGCCTCCGTGGCCCTCAGGCGCGAGGAGGACGTGCTCGTTCTCATCGGCGAGACCACGGGCTGGCTCGGCCAGTCGATCTACCTGCGGGACGTGTGCGGCCGCGAGGAAGGCGCTCCGCCTCCGGTGGATCTCGCGGCCGAGCGCCGCAACGGCGATTTCGTGCGCCAGCTCATCCGCTCGGGGCAGGTCGACACGGTTCACGACTGTTCCGACGGCGGCATCGCCCTGGCGGTGGCCGAAATGGCCATGGCAGGCGGGATCGGCGCCATGATCACGGCGGCACCGGACAACATGCCCCTGCACGCCTTCCTGTTCGGCGAGGACCAGAGCCGCTACATTCTGGCCATGGACCGGGACCAGGCCGCCGACATCCTCTACGAGGCGAGCGCGCTCGGAATCCCAGCCGTCACCCTTGGCCTCACGGGAGGCCATTCATTGATTCTGCCGGGCGGGCAGGCCATATCCGTGAAGGACCTGAAGGCCGCGCACGAATCCTGGCTGCCGGACTACATGGCCGGCAAGGCTTGAGGAGAATTCAGACCCATGCCCATGGATGCTCATGAAATCGAGCGCATGATCAAGGACGCCCTGCCGGACGCCGTCATCGAGATCAAGGATCTCGCGGGCGACGGCAACCATTACGCCGCGACGGTCACGTCCTCGGCCTTCAAGGGCAAATCCCGGGTGCAGCAGCACCAGTTGGTGTATGGCGCCCTGAAAGGGAACATGGGCGGCGTGTTGCATGCCCTCGCATTAACTACGGTTGCATCCGATCAATGAGCGAGGTCAGTAACAAATTCGATCCAGGTTGTATCGACTTGGTGACGGTGGATGAAAGCAACAACGTCTTCAAGCTTATCGTTGCAGCCTCAGATGTTACGTCAATGGAAGCTACGGATGCAGACGCATTGCGACAGAAGCTTTCTAACTATGTGTCCATGGGAGGCTCTGGCCAGTTGCAAGAACGCTACCCAAGCCTTGTCGGAATGGGCTGCGTGATTCAAGTGGATGTTGCTTCGAATGCACCCCAGGCCCTGCTGAGAATTGCTTCGGAGTTTGAGACCAAAGCATCGTCGAATGGACTAACCCTCACCATATGTGAGATAGAATAGTTCAAAATACGAGCCTTGACCTCGTAAGGAGACAAGCAATGGCTGACGCCAACCAGATCATCGACAACGAAGTGAAGTCCAACGACGTGGTGCTCTTCATGAAGGGCACGCCCCAGTTTCCCATGTGTGGGTTTTCGAGCCAGGTCGTGCAGATCCTGAACTATCTCGGCGTGCCCTATAAGGGCGTGAACGTTCTCGAGGACGAGACCGTGCGCCAGGGCATCAAGGATTATTCCAACTGGCCGACGATCCCTCAGCTTTACGTGAAGGGCGAATTCGTCGGCGGCTGCGACATCACCCGCGAGATGTTCCAGGCCGGCGAGCTGCAGCAGCTCTTCGCCGATAGGGGCATTCAGGTTCAGCAGACCGCCTGATTCAGGCCGAATCGAACGGTTTGGAAAGCGGGGCCCAGGCTCCGCTTTTTTCGTGAGCCTGTGTTTTCGGTCCGGCCGTTCCCGGCAAGCCCGCCACCCCGAACCCGCCAGGCCTACTTTGTCACATTCCCAGCCTTGCCCGTTTGCCGGCAAACTGAGCCGTTCCATGAGTATGGGGCCGCCACAACAACAATCGCGGCTCCGATGGGGGTTGGACGATGGTGGAGACGGACCTAAACGTGGTCGCGTTCAAGACGCGATCGAAACCGGCGGCGCAATCCGCGCGGCTGCATCCCAAGGGCCTGATCGAGGCGATCTACGGCGCGGGCTCCCTGGCCGTCCCGGCCGATGACCTGTCCACCAAGATGGCAGCCCGGATGTTGCAGGCCCTAGGCCTGATCGTCATCCAGGTGGTTCATGCCGACGGGAGCGTGCGGGTGCTGGACAGGTCCGAGACCCGGGGCGCCATGGACCGGCCCTGGCGCCTCGCCAAGCCGGCCTTTTCGGGCGAGATCGGCGTGCCTGACGCCGATGGAGCCTTCAAGCCACGGGTGTGATGCCGGTCAACTCCGCCCGAGGGCGGCCCGCATGAACGCGACGGCGTCCGGAGACGCCCATTCGGCGGGTCCCTTCAGCAGCGCAACCTCGCAGCCCGACGCATCCACCAAAAGCGTGGTCGGAAGCCCGACCACGTGTCCGGATTTCTGCAGCACCTGCAGGATCTTGCCCGTGGGATCGGAGTAATAGGCGAGGTTCCGGATGCCGTTCTCCTGGAGCCACGCCTTCGGTTTCTCGGCGTTGCGGGTATCCACGTTGACCGCCACGACCGCAAAATCCGAGCCGCCCAATTCGGTTTGAAGCTTGTCGAGGGCGGGCATCTCCTGGCGGCAGGGCACGCACCAGGTGGCCCAGAGATTGACCAGGACGGCCTTGCCCTTGAGGTCCGCGAGGGTGACCGGCTTGCCTTCCGGGTCGAGGAAGCTCACCTCGGGCGGCAAGCGTGGGGCATTGACCGCCACGGCCGCCATCTCCCCCTTGGCCAGGGGTTTCATCCGCTCCGTCGCGGCCGCCGATGCCCGGCATTCGGCCGCGCCGGCCGCCGAGGAATGCTGCGACAGGCCATACCAGGCGCCGCCCCCGACAACCGCGAGACCTGCCAGGCCCGCGAGCCAGGACGCCGCCCCGCGCCGGGGCGGACGGGGAGCGATCGGAGAAGGGGATGGGGTTTGCTGGAGGTCGGACATGGGCCCGATGTGGCGCGTCCTTGCCGAAGCCTCAAGCCCCTTTGCGCCGGGAGCGGTCAAGATTTGGCGAGGCCTGCGGTTCGAGGCTCGCCGGATGCGGCCAGAAGGCCCGACCTTGGCCGGCGGATCGCTTCCGCCGGCCTTTTTGGTTCGGGTCGGTTCGCTCAGACGATCATGAAGTCCTTTTCGGAGAGCTTCTTGATCCGCTTGTCGAGGGTCGCGATCTGGATCTGGGCCGCCCCGCCCGCCCCGTCGGCATCGTAGTACAGCTTGCCGCTCTTCTGGTCGTAGATCAGACGATCAGCCTTGTCCTGGGCCTGAGCCTTGCCCTTGGCCACGGAGTAGAACGCCTCCTTGGACACCTTCAGGGGCTTGGTCAGCGAAGCTTTGCCCTTGAACGCCTTGAAGATCGCGTTCTCCAACAGGATCGTGTCGTCGGCCACGTTGAAGCCGATGATCGTGTCGATGTTGGCGTTCTTCTTCCTGGCCACCGCCGTGTCGAGCACGAAGACATCCTTGCCCGCCCCGCCCTCCAGCGTGTCCGCCCCTAAACCGCCCGACAGCGTGTCGTTGCCGTCCGAGCCGACGAGCCGGTCGTTGCCCGCGTCGCCCACGATCTTGTCGGCCCCGATGCCGCCCGTGATGGTGTTGGCCCCGGCATTGCCGGTCAGCGCCATGTTCAGGCCCGTGCCCGTCAGGATCTCGAGCCCGGCCCCGAGGGTGTAGCTCGTGGCGACCATGACGGTGTCGATGCCGGACGCGTCGACGATGACGTCGAAGGCGTTGTCCACGATATATGTATCGTTTCCGGCCCCGCCGTCCATGCGGTCCGCACCCAGGCCGCCGTCGAGGGTGTCGTTGCCGGCCGTGCCCGTGATGGCGTTGGCAAGCGCGTTGCCCGTCAGCGCGAGCGAGAGGCCGCCGGACGTGGTCAGGTTCTCGATCGCGGGCGCGTTGGCGAGCGTGTAGCTGATCGAGGTCGCGATCGTATCGGTGCCGGAGGTGTCGATCACGATGTCGCCGAGGCTGTCGACGACGTAGGTGTCGTCGCCGGAGCCGCCTTCCATCGTGTCGTTCCCGGCTCCGCCGTCGAGCCGGTCGTTGCCGTCCGCGCCCTCCAGCTTGTCGCGGCCCGCGCCGCCCGACAGGAGGTCGTCGCCGGCGCGTCCCACGAGATGGTCGTCGCCGCCCGCGCCGTTCAGAACATCGGCGAAGTCCGTGCCGATGAGCTGGTCCGTGTCGTCGTCGCCGGTGAGGGTGATCCCCGTGGCGCGGTAGTCGACGACGGTGCCCTGGATCAGGTAGCCATCATCCGTCGCAGTGCTGTCGTAGACGGTCCACGAGGCGATCAGACGCCCGTCGGTCAACTGGATCAGGTCCGTCGATTCGGTCGCCCCCGGGACGCCCTTGGCAACGATCGTGTCGTCTCCCACGATGGCGCCGGATGCGTTGAACGTCACCGTATGGACGTTGCTGACCTCAGCTCCACTTTCCATCATTTCCATGATCGAATAAGCAAACGCAAATCCACCGTCGGCAAGTGCGACCAAAGATCCTGTGCCCCTGAGCAAGGTCTGCCCGTCCTCAAGCTCGGGCACGCTCAACTTGAATGGTTCAGTTTGCTGACGTCCAGCGAGATCGATGATCTGCCCAATATAACTGCTGTCACTGCTGTCCGGTGCGAAATTAACGCCAGCCTGGAAGTAGGTCACTAGGAGACGTCCGTCCGCCAGAACCGTCACATCCGATCCTTGGACATCGAAATCTCCCGTCAAATCGAAGGGCGCGCCCTCTGCCGTAAGCGCGCCGTCGGCTTGCATCTTATAGACTTGTACGGCTTTCGACCCATCTTCCACCGCGAAGGTACTGTCCCCCCACTTGTAGAGGACGGCGACCCGATCGTTGCCCAAGGCCACGGTTTTGACGGCGGTAATAGCATTCGCCGATGCTGGCAGGGGCAGTGTCGCCGCGGCGCCGATGGCCTCTCCCGTGCCCGTGAAGGCCCGAAGCTTGACGGGGTACCCGGTGGCGGTCTCGTCGATGTACGTCGCCAAGAACCGGTTGCCGCTCAACGCGACGACATTCGCTTTGTATTGCGCCATATCGGCGCGCTCTCCCAGGAGAAAGCCCTTCGCGCCGGTCTCGGATGAATCCAGGGGGGTGCCGAATCGGTCGAAGATCCGCCCGTAGAAATGAGCTTTGCCATCCTGGAAGGATCGCCAAGCCACGACGAAGTTGCCGTTGCCCAAGGCGGCGACGGAGGGGTCCGACGAGTCGGCCAGCGTCGTGACGTCGATCACTTTGGAACTCGGGACTGCGCCCGAGTAATACAACTGCACTTTGACGTCGTCGTTCTGGTTCCAGGCCGCCAGGAAGGTACCCTTGCGCAGGGGAACCAGATTCTGCTGGTTGCCGCCGCGCTGGTCTTCGAGGTCGAACGTGCTCCACACAATCGGTTTGTTCATGAATGGACCCTTCCAATGGCACCGCGATCCTGCGGGCTCGTACCGTTTCGTAAACTGTATAACATTAAATTTCCCGATGAGAACTACCCTGTCGGGGCACCGTCCAGCCCCCTCGCCTCAGCCTTCGCTTCCCGCTATGGTGCCGCCGCCTTTTGGAGCGTGTTGATGTTGCCGAGCCGAATTCCTGTCCGCGCCGTTTTGGTCGTGGGTTTCCTTACCTTGACCCTGGCCGCCTGCGGGCGCCGGGGCGCCCCGGAGGCGCCGCCGGACCCCTCCGCTCCCAAAACCGACCAGGCGGCGCCTGCCGCGGGCGCGGGCGTGCTGCCCTCTCCCGTGGGCACGCAGCGCTCCCGTGGGGCCAAGCAGGGCTACACGATTCCCAAGGAACCCTTCATCCTCGACCCGCTCCTGTAAGCTTTTACGACCATGCACCATTTCGCCTATCGGGGCGGCGTCCTGCACGCCGAGGACGTGGACCTTCGCCGGATCGCCGAAGCGGTCGGGACGCCGTTCTACTGCTATTCGGTCGCCACCCTGGAGCGGCATTACCGGGTTCTGGCCGAGGCGTTCTCGGACCGGGAGGCCCTGGTCTGCTACGCCATGAAGGCCAACTCGAACCAGGCCGTCCTGAAGACCCTGGCGCGCCTGGGCGCCGGCATGGACATCGTGTCGGAGGGCGAGCTGCGGCGAGCGCTCGCGGCCGGCGTGCCGGGGAACCGGATCGTGTTCTCGGGGGTCGGCAAGACGCGGGCCGAGATGGCCTTCGGCCTGGAGAGCGGCATTCTCTGCTTCAACGTGGAATCCGAGCCCGAACTGGAGGCCCTGTCCGAGGTGTCGATCTCCAAGGGGCTCAAGGCCCCCGTCTCGATCCGCGTCAACCCGGACGTGGACGCCAAGACCCACAAGAAGATCTCGACGGGCAAGTCGGAGAACAAGTTCGGCATCCCGATCAGCCGGGCCCGGGAGGTCTATGACCGCGCGGCCCGCCTTCCGGGCATCGGGATCACGGGCGTCGACATGCATATCGGCAGCCAGATCACCGACCTGACGCCCTACGACAACGCCACGGCGCTCCTGGCCGAGCTGGCGCGGGACCTGATGGCGGCGGGCCACGCGCTCCACCACATCGATGTGGGCGGCGGGCTCGGCGTGCCGTACCGCGAGAGCAACGACCCGCCGCCGGATCCGCAGGCCTATGCGGACATCATCAAGCGGCACACGGGGGACCTCGGCCTGAAGCTCGTCTTCGAGATGGGGCGCCTGATCGCCGGCAACGCGGGGGTGCTCGTCACGGAGGTCGTCTACGTGAAGGACGGCGCAGGCAAGACCTTCGTGATCGTGGACGCGGCCATGAACGACCTCATCCGCCCGACCCTCTACGACGCCCATCACGACATCAAGCCGGTGATCGAGCCGAGGCGCGATGCCCGCCACATCATCGCCGACGTGGTCGGCCCGGTCTGCGAAACCGGCGATTACCTGGCCCAGGACCGCGACCTGCCGGAGGTGCGGCCCGGCGAGCTCCTGGCCGTGATGACGGCGGGCGCCTATGGGGCCGTGCAGGCGGGCACGTACAACACACGCCGCCTCGTGCCGGAGGTTCTGGTGCGCGGAGGCGACTACGCGGTGGTGCGGCCGCGCCAGACCTACGAGGACCTCATCGGCCTGGACCGGGTGCCGGACTGGCTCGACTGACGGAACGGTGCTGCGAGACTGAAAAAGGGCCGGCGGATCGCTTCCGCCGGCCCTTTTCGTTCAGGTCGGTTCGCTCAGACGATCATGAAGTCCTTTTCGGAGAGCTTCTTGATCCGCTTGTCGAGGATCGCAATCTGGATCTGGGCCGCCCCGCCCGCCCCGTCGGCATCGTAGTACAGCTTGCCGCTCTTCTGGTCGTAGATCAGACGATCAGCCTTGTCCTGGGCCTGAGCCTTGCCCTTGGACACCGAATAGAACGCCTCCTTGGACACCTTCAGGGGCTTGGTCAGCGAAGCTTTGCCCTTGAAGGCCTTGAAGATCGCATTCTCCAACAGAATTGTGTCGTCGGCCACGTTGAAGCCGATGATCGTGTCGATGTTGGCGTTCTTCTTCCTGGCCACCGCCGTGTCGAGCACGAAGACATCCCGGCCCGCCCCGCCCTCCAGCGTGTCCGCCCCTAAACCGCCCGACAGCGTGTCCGCGCCGGTGCTGCCCTTGATCGCGTTGGCGTCGCCGTTGCCCGTGAGCTTCAAGGCATTGCCGCCCGTGCCGGTCAGGTTCTCGAGCCCGGCCGCGAGCGACAGGGTGATGCTCGACAGGACAGTGTCGACGCCCGCGATGTCGACGATGACGTCCGCCAGGGAATCGACCGCGTAGGTGTCGTTCCCGGCGCCCCCGTTGAGCCGGTCCGCACCCAGGCCGCCGTCGAGGGTGTCGTTGCCGGCGGTGCCGGTGATGGTGTTGGATAGCGCGTTGCCCGTGAGCGAGAGGCCGAGCGTGCCGGAGGCCGTGAGCGTCTCGATGCCGGCCGCGCTGGCGAGCGAATAGCTCACGGAGGTGAACACCACATCGGCGCCGGCCGAATCGGAGACGGCGTCCCGCATGTCGTCCACGTAGAACACGTCGTCGCCGCCGCCGCCCTGCATCGTGTCGGCGCCCGTGCCGCCGTCGATGGTGTTGGCCGCGTCGTTGCCGATGAGCGTGTCGTTCATGTTGGCGCCGCTGAGGCTCATGGCGGCGTTGCCGTAGGCCTGCGCGACTTCGACCTGGGTGTCCTTGCCGAGCGCGAAGCTGTAATTCACCATGATGGTGTCACGCCCGCCTCCGCCCTCCTCGACGACGGCGTCGCCCGGCGTGATGTAGAACACGTCGTCGCCCTTGCCGCCGATCAGCGTATCGAAGCCCGCGCCGCCGTCGAGGGTGTCGTTGCCGTCGCCGCCGAGAAGGGAGTCGTTGCCGCCGAGCCCCAGAAGATAATCGTTGCCGCCAAGACCACTGATGTCGTCGTCCTCGACCGTCCCCCGATAGGTGTTGCCGGCTTCATCTCCCAGCCACGACTTGACGGTGTAGAGGACGCTGGTCGTGAACCCTGAATCGGCTCCGCTCCCGTGCTGCCAGCCGACGGCGAACGCGTTGTCTTCCAGCGCCAGAAGGGAGAGATGCAGGCGATCCTCCGCAGACGCGCGCCCGACCAGGACAGGGTCGGACACTGCGCTACCATTGGCGGAGCTGGTCGCCGCGTAGATCAGTTGCTGGCCACCGCTCAAAACGGTGAAGACGATTCCGTAATTTCCGTCGTCGAGCACCTTGATGTCGGAGGCCTTGAGGGTCCCGGACGGCCTCGTGACGAAAATCGGCGCGGCCGTCACGGTCCCGTCCGCGTTGACCACTTGGACACGCATGACCGTCTTGGCGCCGGAGGCGGTCTGTTCGACATCATCCCACACCGTCACGAACCTGCCATCGCCGAGAGCGG
Organism: Microvirga pudoricolor; assembly: GCF_016892705.1. GTDB lineage: Bacteria > Pseudomonadota > Alphaproteobacteria > Rhizobiales > Beijerinckiaceae > Microvirga > Microvirga pudoricolor. Next base: position 421,251 of record NZ_JAFEMB010000004.1, on the reverse strand, counting down.
CGATCGACGGGTGCGTCGGGCTCGTTCCGTCGATTTCGCCGATCGTTTCCTGAACGGTCGGGCCTCCCGCCTTGCCGACGAAGAGCGTGATGGATGTCTTGGTGCCGTTCTGGACCGTCCCGATCACGGCCTGACGCCCATCTTGAAGCGTGATGGTGTCATATTCGCCGGGCCGGGCCTCGTCGACGAGGGTGATCGCCTCGGCATCGATCCTGACGCCGCTGGCGGTGAAAACGTCGGCTCCGACGATATCCACGCCTGCGCTCGTCGCGGCACTGGTATAGGTGACGGCAAACCGACCGCTTGCCAGCGCCTGTACGGCGATGCCGGGGTTGGTGGGGACCTCGGCGAAGGTGCCGAGCGGATAGCTGACTGTTCTCGTCAGGTTCGCGTCCAGCATAGACGCGTTGAGCCGCATGGCGCCGCCCGAGAAATCCTGCCAGACCACGATGATGCGGCCGTCGCTCAACTCGGTCACGGCGAGGGAGTCCATCCGGAACCCGCCCGTTGCGATCGTGACGGCGCTGCCCGCCTCGGATCCGTCCGGCTCGATGAAGCGACCCTTCAGCGACAGGGCTCCGCCGGCCCCTTCCTCGAGCCAAACTCCAAGACGCTTGTCGTTCGAAAGCGTTGTCAACGCCGCGATCTTAGCGTCGTATTCGAATGTGTCTCTCTGCGAAATTCTGGTCACCGTCGTCCCCAAACAGAATTATGTTACTTGATAACGTGATACAACAAACTCATCGTGCGGGCAATAACGGCCAAGCTTGCCGCCCTGGCCTGCGGCCCGCCATGCGGGTCCCGACCCGGCTTGCGCAGGGCATCATTCCCAGGGGCTCACGACTCTGTGCCCATTTGACCGCTAGCCATCCGCTCCTCCCGTGCTAGCTTCCCCATGGGGGCATCGTGCGGCTTTGGCCGCCACGGGAGCTTGATGCATGAGCGAAGGGCCGAGGCCGGGATCCGGGCCGAACCACCTTCAAAAGCGACTGGACCGCCTCGTCGGCCAGGCGCGCCTGGCCCTGTGGTGGGAGGAGGCGTGGCCGCGCCTGTGGCTGCCGCTCGCGGTCGGCGTCCTGTTCCTCACCGCGTCCTTCTTCGGCCTGTGGCTCGAGACGCCGCCCCTCTGGCGCGCGGTCGGGCTGGGGCTCTTCGGGCTCGCCCTCTTGGTTTCGCTCTGGCCTCTCGCGCGCCTGCCCAAGGTGCGGCGCGGGCAGGCGCTGGATCGGCTCGACCGGGACGCGGGCCAGCGGCACGGCCCCGCCCGCGCCCTCGACGACAGCCTCGCCCTCGGATCCTCGGACGCCGGGACCCGCGCCCTGTGGGATCTTCACCGCCGGCGCGCGGAAGCCTCCCTCGGCACCATGCGTGTCACCCCGCCCAGGCCCGACATGCCCCGGCGGGACCGTTACGCGTTCCGGGCCGCGGGCCTCCTGGCCCTGGCCGCCAGCGCCTTCGTGGCCGGTCCCGAGGCCTGGCCGCGCTTGGCCGCGGCCTTCGACTGGAAGGGCGCCAAGGCAGCCGCGCCGGCCTTCCGGGTCGATGGCTGGATCGACCCTCCGCTCTATACCCGCACCCCGCCCCTGATGATCGATCTCGCGGCGGGCCAACAACACCTGCGGGCGCCCGTGAAATCCACCGTGGTGATCCGCGTGGCGGGCCAGGGCGATGCCGCCATCACGCCGATCCGGGGGCTCACCGCCCTTCCGGCCAAGGAGAATGCCCGCACGGACCTGCGGGAGGAGCGCTTCACCCTCGACGGCAACGCGGAACTCTCCGTGAAGACCGGCTTGGCGTCCGGCGTCACGCTGACCCTGGAGGCCATCCCGGACAAGCCCCCGGTCATTGCCTTTTCGGCCCCGCCCGAGGTGAACGCGCGCGGCACCTTCAGCCTGGTCTATAAAGGCAGCGACGATTACGGGATCACGGCCATCGAGGGCTCCGTCGAGAAGGCCGACACCACGCGGGGCAAGCGCTCCCTCGTGCCCGCTCCGGCTCTGGTCCTCGCCCTGCCGGGGGACGGCAACGCGGAGACCAAGTCTCCGGTCGACCTCACCAATCATCCCTGGGCTGGCGCCCGGGTCAAGATCAAGCTCACGGCCAAGGACGAGGCCGGCCAGGAGGGCATGAGCGAGGCCATCGAGTTCACGCTTCCGCAACGGCCTTTCACGAACCCGCTCGCCAAGGCCCTCGTGGAGCAGCGCCGCAACCTCGTGCTCGACCCCGACGACCGCAAGCGGACCCAGACGGCCCTCGACGCGCTCCTGATCGCGCCCGACCTGTTCACGCCTCAATGGGGCGTGTTCATGGGCCTGCGCATGGGGGCCGACCGCCTGCGCCGGGCGAAGTCGGACGCGGACCTGACGGAGGTGGCCGATTGGCTCTGGACCATGGCGCTCCAGATCGAGGACGGCAACCTGTCGGATGCCGAGCGCGAGCTGCGGGCCGCCCAGGACCGGCTGAAGGAGGCCATGGACCGGGGCGCCACGGACGAGGAGATCCGCCGGCTGACGGAGGAGCTGCGCACTGCCATGGACAAGTTCCTGCGGGAGTTCGCCCAGCGCATGCAGCAGAACCAGCAAAACCAGCAGAATCAAGCCCAAAACCAGCGCTCGCCGGATCGGATGATCTCCCAGGACGACCTGAACCGCATGCTCCAGCAAATGGAAGAGGCCATGCGGCGGGGCGATATGGCGGAGGCCGAGCGGCTGTTGAACCAGTTGCGCAACATCCTCGAAAACCTGCAGACCGCCCAGCCCAACAGCCGGATGTCGGACCCCATGAACCGGGAGATGAACCAGGCGATGCAGGACCTGGAGAACATGGCGCGCGAGCAGCAGCAGCTCCGGGACGAGACCTTCCAGGACGGGCAGAACCGCCGGATGCAGCAGGGTGACCGCAGGCGGCAGCAGCCAGGGCAGCGCGGCCAGAACCAGCAGGGCCAGCGTCAGCAAGGCCAGCAGGGTCAGCAGGGAGAGGGCCAGGAGCAAGCCGAGAACGGCCAGGATGGCGAAGGCCAGGAAGGGCAGCAGGGCCAGGGCCAGCAGGGCCTCAGCCAGCGCCAGCAGGCCCTGCGGGAGCGGCTGCGCGAGCTGCAGGACAAGATGCGCGGCATGGGCATGCAGGGCGAGCAGGGCCTCGGCGACGCCGAGCAGGCCATGCGCGAGGCCGAGAACGCCATCGGCCAGGGCCAGGACGGTCCGGCCGTGGACGCCCAGGGTCGGGCCCTGGAGAACCTGCGGCGCGGCATGCAGGGCATGGCCCAGCAGATGCAGCAGATGCAGCAGGGCGACGGCCAGGATCAGCAGCAGGCGGGCGACCAGCCGGGCCAGGGCGAACCCCGCGGCCAGGGCCAGACGGCCCAGGACAACAACGATCCTCTGGGCCGGCCGACCCGAAACCGGGACATCACCGACGGGCGCGTCCGGGTGCCGGGCGCCAACGAGTCCGCCGCCGAACGGGCCCGGCAGATCCTCGAGGAGCTGCGCCGAAAGCTCGGAGACCCGACCCGGCCGCAGGAAGAGCTCGACTATTTCGACCGGCTCCTCCGGCGAAACTGAGACCCGGGGCTCAGGCCCTCGTGGCCTGGGCTCACCGCACGGGGGCTTGGCATCGTGCGACAACGCCTGCCGCCCTGGGTCCTCGAATCCCGATTTCCCTTTCAGGCGCCATGATCTAGGACAAGCTCCACGGGCCCCGTCCCGATGGAATCGTCATGAACAGCGCCGTTGATCTCGTCGTCCCGATTGCCGTCATGGCGGTCGCTTTCGTTCTCCTGCTCGGACTTTTCAACATGGTTCGAGGGGGCAGCCCCAACCGGTCCCAGAAGCTGATGCGCCTGCGGGTGCTCCTGCAGTTCATCGCCATCATCCTGATCATGGCCGTTATTTGGTGGAAAGCGGTCTAGGCTGAAGCCTGGGGTTGCGCGTTGCGCCGAATGTGGCGAAATGGCGGCAAATCCGGGCCGAAATGGCACAGCGGCACCTTATTAACACAGCCACTTGCCCGATATTGACACTTTTCCGCCACCGGTCTTTAAGGACTTATTAGCCATGGCCGGCGTAAAGCTGGTTTCTCATTCGTTAAGAATCGTAGGATTGTTCATGCGCGCCAGCTGGATCGCGGGCCTCAGCCTCCTGATCGCTTCCATCGGAGCCACGGCTGCCTTCAGCGCGGATTACAAGCAGCAACCAACCCCCTACATCGACACAGCCCCGCTCAACCAGCCCCGGAGTTTCGTGTCCGAACTGCGCTTCGGGCTCTCGGCCCAAGACCCCTGGGGCAACGAGGGGCGTGGCACGTCCGCGAACCTGACGGGCGAAATCCTGTTCGCGAAGCCGTTCACGGCCTCCGACCTCTTCACCAGCTATTTCATTCCCCGGCCCCATCTCGGCGGCAGCATCAACACCGGCGGCCATACGAGCTTCGCCTATGCGGGCCTGACCTGGACCTTCGACGTCACCCCAAGCGTCTTCCTGGAAGGCAGCCTGGGCGGCGCGGTCCATAACGGCGACACGCATGCCAATCCGGGCCTGGTGGCGGCCGACAAGCAGGCCCTGGGCTGCTCCCCGCTCTTTCGCGAATCCGCCTCCGTGGGCGTGCGCCTCTCCGCCAACTGGAGCGTGATGGCCACCATCGAGCACCTGTCCAATGCGGGCCTGTGCACCCAGAACCGCGGCCTGACCAACGTGGGCGCCCGCGTCGGCTATTCCTTCTGAGGTTGCGGCCTCTGCGGCCGCGCCCCTCCGGCGATCCGGTTCACGCGCGTTAGCCGCCTCATTCGACGTGACCGGCGTCGAATCGGCCCCATCTGGGATGTCATGGTCGTTCTCAACCGCATCTATACCCGCACCGGCGACAAGGGCACCACGGCCCTGGCGGCCGGAGGACGCCGCGCGAAATACGATCTGAGGATCGAAGCCTACGGCACGGTGGACGAGACCAATGCCTGCCTGGGCCTCGTTCGGCTCCACACCTCGGATCATGAGATCGACCCCATGCTGGCCCGGATTCAGAACGACCTGTTCGATCTGGGCTCCGACCTCGCCACCGTGGAGACCGGCAAGCCTCTCCCCTATGAGCCCCTGCGCATCACGGCCGCTCAGACGGAGCGCCTGGAGCGCGAGATCGACGAGATGAACGAGCATCTCGCGCCGCTGCGCTCCTTCGTGCTGCCGGGCGGAACCGCCGCCGCCGCCTACCTCCATCAGGCCCGCACGGTGTGCCGCCGCGCCGAACGCCTCGTGGTCGAGCTGGCGGAGCGCGACGGCGAGGTGGTCTCGAGCGAGGCGATCAAATATCTGAACCGTCTGTCGGATTTCTTCTTCGTGGCGTCCCGCTATATCAATGACAGGGGCGCCCGCGATGTCCTGTGGGTGCCGGGCCAGAACCGCTGAAACCATGCGCGTCGAGCCGGGCACCGGCCGCTTCCGCCATGGTGTGACATCAGGATGACCGCGAGCGATGTTTCTCCCGCTTCATGACGGCGTGCCGCTGAAGAACATGAAGACGCCCCTCGGCACGCGGATCGTCATCGGCCTCTGCACGGCGATCTATCTGGCCACCTTCTACGGTCCCGGCGGCGACAACGAACTCGTGGCCGGGCTGGGGCTCATTCCGGGCGTGATCTTCGGCACGGAGGCGCTGCCGCCCGGCTACCCGTTCGTGCCTCCGGTCCTGACGCTCGTCACGAATATCTTCGTGCATGTCACCTGGTTTCACCTCCTGGGCAACATGCTGTTCCTGTGGGTGTTCGGCGACAACGTGGAGGACGCCATGGGGCACGGGCGCTTCCTGCTGTTCTTCGTCCTCTGCGGCACGGTCGCAAGCCTCGTGCACGCCCTCGTCACGGGGGAGCCGCACCGGCCGCTCATCGGGGCCTCCGGCGGGGTGTCGGGGGTGGTCGCGGCTTATCTCATCCTGTACCCGCGCGTGCGCATCTGGGGGCTGTTCCTGAAGGGGATTCCGCTCCGGATGCCCGCCTATGGGGCCATCGGCTTCTGGTTCGCGCTCCAGTTGGCTTCCGCCTTCCTGGGCGGGGACGAGGCGGTCGGATGGTTCGCGCATCTTGGCGGCTTCGTCGTGGGCGCTATTCTCATCCCGGTCATGCGCCACCGCTACGATCCGGTGCTGGCCCGCGTCGAAGCGCAGGAAATCCGAGCCTTGCGTTGACAATCGGGAGCCGCCCGCTACGGTCCCGACCCATCTTGTCCAGCCGTCGGGAAGAGGCGTCGAGACCTCTTCCAAATTTGCCTGCCGAGTGAGGAAACGATGAAGCTTTTGGTCTGTGTGAAGCGCGTTGTGGACTACAACGTGAAGATCCGCGTGAAAGCGGACGGATCGGGCGTGGAGCTTTCCAACGTCAAGATGTCCATGAACCCCTTCGACGAGATCGCCGTCGAGGAGGCCATCCGCCTGAAGGAGCAGGGCAAGGCCACCGAGGTCGTCGCCGTCTCCATCGGACCCGCCCAGGCCTCCGAGACCCTTCGCACCGCCCTCGCCATGGGGGCCGACCGGGCCATCCTGGTCAAGACCGACGCGGCGGTCGAACCGCTGGCGGTGGCCAAGATCCTCAAGGGCGTGGTCGAGCAGGAGAAGCCCGACCTCGTGGTCCTGGGCAAGCAGGCCATCGACGACGATTCGAACCAGACCGGCCAGATGCTGGCGGCGCTCCTGGGCTGGCCGCAGGGCACCTTCGCGTTCAAGGTCGCCCCGGGCGAGGGCTCGGTGGACGTGACCCGCGAGGTCGACGGAGGCCTCCAGACCGTGTCGCTCAAGCTGCCCGCGGTCGTGACCACGGACCTGCGCCTCAACGAGCCGCGCTACGCGTCTCTGCCCAACATCATGAAGGCCAAGAAGAAGCCGCTGGACGAGACCTCGCCCGACGCCTTCGGGGTCGACGTGTCGCCTCGCCTGAAGGTGATCAAGACGGCGGAGCCCGGCGGCCGCAAGGCGGGCGTGAAGGTCGGCTCCGCCGCCGAACTGGTTCAGAAGCTCAAAGTCGAAGCCGGCGTGCTCTAAGGAGATTTGACATGAAAACCCTGCTGATCGCCGAGCACGACAACGCTTCGCTGAAAGACGCCACCGCCAAGGCCCTGTCGGCCGCCGCGGCGCTGGGCGGCCCGGTGCACATCCTGGTGGCCGGACACAATGCCAAAGCTGCCGCGGACGCCGCCGCCAAGCTCGAGGGCGTCGAGAAGGTTCTGCTGGCCGAGGGCGCGGCGTACGAGCATCAGCTCGCCGAGCCCACCGCCGCCCTCATCGTCTCCCTGGCCGGCCCCTATGACGCCATCGTGGCGCCCTCGACCACCACGGGCAAGAACGTGCTGCCCCGGGTGGCGGCGCTGCTCGACGTGATGCAGGTGTCGGACATCATCAAGGTTGTGTCGCCCGACACCTTCGAGCGGCCGATCTATGCCGGCAACGCGATCCAGACCGTGCAGGCCACCGACCCCAAGAAGGTGATCACGGTGCGCACCGCCGCCTTCCCGGCAGCCTCAGAGGGCGGCTCCGCTCCGGTGGAGAGCGCCGCGGCGGCCGAGGATGCGGGCCTGTCCACTTTCAAGGGCGAGGAGCTGGCGGTCAGCGACCGTCCGGAGCTGACCTCGGCCCGGATCATCATCTCAGGGGGACGTTCGCTCGGCTCGGCGGAGAACTTCACCAAGTACATCGAGCCCATCGCCGACAAGCTCGGCGCCGCCATGGGGGCGTCCCGCGCCGCCGTGGATGCCGGCTATGCGCCCAACGACTGGCAGGTCGGCCAAACCGGCAAGGTGGTGGCGCCGGATCTCTACATCGCGGTGGGGATTTCAGGGGCCATTCAGCATCTGGCCGGCATGAAGGATTCCAAGGTGATCGTAGCGATCAACAAGGACGAAGAGGCCCCCATCTTCCAGGTGGCCGATTATGGCCTTGTCGGCGACCTCTTCACCCTCCTCCCCCAACTTCAGGAGGAGTTGACCAAGGCGGGGTGATAAGGTCAGGAATAATGACATGGTCCGGGCGGGACATCTCGCCCGGATTCGTTTGACGGGTGTGTTTGTCCGAAAGCTGTAGGGACATGGGGATCGAGATCAAAACCGTTGGCGTGATCGGCGCCGGTCAAATGGGCAATGGCATCGCCCATGTGTGCTCCCTGGCGGGGCTCGACGTGCGCTTGAGCGATCTTTCCGAGGATCGGATCAAGACCGGATTGGCCACCATCAACGGCAACATGGCCCGCCAGGTCTCCAAGGAGGCCATCTCCGAGGCGGACCGCCAAGCGGCGCTGGCCCGCATCAAGCCCGCCCTCACCTACGACGACCTCTCGGGCTGCGACATCGTCATCGAGGCCGCGACCGAGAACGAGGAGGTGAAGCGCAAGATCTTCACCGCGCTCTGCCCGTCCCTGCGCCCGGACGCCATGATCGCCACCAACACGTCCTCGATCTCGATCACGCGGCTGGCCGCCTCCACGGACCGGCCTGAGCGGTTCATCGGCATCCACTTCATGAACCCGGTGCCGGTGATGCAGCTCGTGGAGCTGATCCGCGGCATCGCCACCGAGGATCCGACCTACGAATCCGCCAAAGAGTTCATCGGAAAGCTCGGCAAGACCGTCACGGTGTCCGAGGACTTCCCGGCCTTCATCGTCAACCGCATCCTGATGCCGATGATCAACGAGGCCATCTACACCCTCTACGAGGGCGTGGGATCCGTGGACGCCATCGACACGGCCATGCGGCTCGGCGCGAACCATCCCATGGGGCCACTCCAGCTCGCGGATTTCATCGGTCTCGACACCTGCCTGTCGGTCATGCAGGTGCTGCACGAGGGCCTGGCGGATTCCAAGTACCGCCCCTGCCCGCTCCTGGTGAAGTACGTCGAGGCCGGCTGGCTCGGCCGCAAGGCCAAGCGCGGCTTCTATGACTACCGGGGCGAGAAGCCCATGCCGACCCGCTGACCGCACGGCCCACACCCCGCATTTGACACCGTCGCGGCCTGACTTAGTCTCGCGCTTCCGCAGCGTGAGGACATCGGGCCAGATGAGAGCGCACAAGAGCTACCGCATCCTCCTCCTGGCGGCCGCGCTCGCCCTCCCGGCGGCCGTTCCGGCCGCCGCGCAGGCGCCCGCTCCCGCTCCGGCCGCCTGGGACGTGCCCGACATCGACGCGCTGCCGGACAACGCCCAATCCCGGCTCATCCAGGCCGGCAGCGACCTCATCCGGAAAACCTACGAGATCATCGGTCCCCTGGTCGACGATCCGGCCAAGCGCTACGCGGGCAACAACCTCGCCTGCAAGAGCTGCCACTTGGACGACGGCACCAAGAAGTTCGGGCTGCCACTTTGGGGCCTGACCCGGGTCTATCCGCAGCACGATGCCAGGACCGGACGGGTGCTCGATCTCACGGAACGGGTGAATCAGTGCATGACCCGGTCGATGAACGGTCGCCCGCTGCCGGGCGACGCTCCCGAGATGAAAGCCATGCTGGCCTATCTGGACTTTCTGTCCACGGGCCTGCAACCGGGCCAGAAGCTCGACGGCTACGGCGCCGGAGCCATGCCGGAACTGCAGCGGGCCGCGGATCCGGGGCGAGGCCTCGGCATCTACCAGGAGCATTGCCTGCGCTGCCACGGCACGAACGGAGAGGGCGTGCGGCGCAGCTTCACCCCCACGGATCTGGGCTATGTGACGCCGCCGCTCTGGGGGCCGGACGCCTTCAACGAGGGGGCCGGCATGAAGCAGCTCATCACGGCGGCCAACTTCACCCACAGCAACATGCCCAACGGGGTCAGCTACGATTTCCCGCGCCTGTCGGTGGAGGATTCCTGGGACGTGGCGGCCTATATCGTGGCCCAGCCGCATCCGCGCCTGACCGGGATCGAGAAGGATTATCCCGACCTGCTCGAAAAGCCCGTCGATGCCCCCTACGGTCCCTACGCGGACGGCTTCTCCCGGGAGCAGCACGTCTTCGGGCCCTTCGGGCCGATCAGGGACGCCCTCGCCCGCCTGCGGGACGCCAAGGGCAAGTAGGCCGGCCGCCGCCGGATGCCCCGGGCGGTTCAGGCCAGATGGCGGAACCAGTCCGTGAACATGTAGGGTCCGAAGCTCCAGACGCCGGCCCACAGGGCACCCCCGATGGCGTTGGCGACGACGAAGTGGTGCCAGGGCATGTTGACCGACCCGGCCACGAGACCGTTGAGCTGGCGCAGCACGGGCACGAAGCGCGCCCCCAGCACGATGAAGAACCCCTTCGTCTTGAACTGGCCCTCGAAGCGCGCGAGCCGTTCCGGCGTGAGCTTCACCCAGGGTCCGAACCGCTCGAGCACGTAGCGTCCGCCGAACCGTCCGATGAGATAGCCCGTGCTGTCGCCCAGCACGCCGCCGATCCAGGCGGCCAGGAACACGTGCCCGATGGCGAGATCCCCCCGCACGGCCAGCAGCGAGCAGGTGAACAGAGCGCTCTCCCCCGGTAACGGCACCCCGAAGGACTCGAAGTACAGGATCACGAAGAGGGCCCAGACCCCATAGGTCGTGATGGCGGGCTCGATCCAGGCCAAGCCTTCATGCAGAAGATTCATGGTGTGATGGTCATGAGGTGATCTTCATGGGCGCCTGGTGACGGCGCGGGTGTGGCCTGCACACTATCCCCGGCCCTCCAGGGGCGCGTCAACGCAGGGCCGGTCCATTTCCTGTGGGTGCGGCACAGGCGCCCAAGGGGCCACGCTTCACAACAGCGTCACATATCCTGTAGACTCTAGGGGTGCAGGTGACGACTTTTCTCCATCGGGAGGCGAGGTGACGGTATTTGCAAGACTTGTCGTGAGGCCGGATCGCCGTCTGGCTCCGCCTGGGACCCAAGCCCGGCCCCTGAACGATGACCTTGTGCCCTCCCCGCTCGTCCCGCCTGCTCCCTCCTCCGACCCGCCAACCGCCGCCGACAAAGCCGTCCGAAGTCCGCCCCCAGGGTCCTCCGCTTTTCCCGCGCTCTCATCAAGGAACACGACAGCCACCTTCCATCGCGCTCCCACCTCTCACCGGCGCCGCTCCGTCCAGCCTCCCAAGCTCGTAGCCCGTGCGGCCCCCGCCCTTGCGCCCCGGTCCGGAGGCCCCCTGCCCCGCCGGGCCCGCCTCTCTTCCGCGACCGCCTTGCCCGACGTCGTGCGGCTCGCGCGCCCGCCGGCCAGCCCTATCCCCCGCCGGCTCACCCATTCCTCCCTTCCCAAAGTTTCGATTGTCCGGTGGGCGCCATGACGCATGTCCCCAATCTCACGACGCTGGTGTTGAACGCCGATATGCAGCCCCTGAGCTGGGGCCCGCTGTCGGTCTGGCACTGGCAGGACGCCCTGGTGGCAGTGCTTCAGGACCGGGTGTTCCAGGTCTCGACCTACGAGCACGAGGTCCACTCGGTCACCCGGTCGTTCAAGATCCCGTCCGTGGTGGCCCTCAAGCGCTACCAGAAGCGCAAGCGGGTGTCGTTCACGCGCTACCACGTGTTTCTGCGCGACGGCTTCCGCTGCCAGTATTGCGGGGAGCGTTCCGAGACGAGCGAGCTGACGTTCGACCACGTGGTGCCCCGCAGCAAGGGCGGCCTGACGAACTGGACCAACGTGGTCACCTCATGCCAAAGGGACAACCTGCTCAAGGCCGACAAGTCCCTCCACGAGTCCGGCCTGAAGCTGCGCCGCCAGCCCTACCAGCCCTCGCCGCACCAGCTCGACGAATGCGCCAAGCGGCTGCAATACAAGGATGTGCTGCACGAATCCTGGCTCGATTACCTGTATTGGGACAGCACCCTGGAGGAGTAAGGCGGCGCCCTCAGGCCCGCCCCTCCCGCGCCGCAAGGCCCGCGAAGGCCGCGAGCGCGAGGGAGATCAGCACGTTCCAGCCGGCGAGCGACAGGCCCAGGAAGCGCCATGCGGCCTCCGTGCAGCTGACCACACGGGTCGACTGGAGCTGGTTGAGAAAATCCCCCACATTGCCGGCGGCCGGTCCCGCGCCGCCGCCGCAATCGCTTGGACCGGCAAAGACGCCCCATTCCACGCCCGCATGGTAGGCGCCCAGGATCGCGCTTCCGGCAAAGACCAGCGCCAGCAGCCAGAGGCCCGCCCGCCGCGCGCCGGGCGGCAGGAGGGCGGTCAGCACCGCCAGCACGATCCCGGCATAGTAGGGGGTGCGCTGCCAGAGGCAGAGCTTGCAGGGGACGTAACCCCAGCCATACTGGAAAATGTAGGCGCCGCCGATGGTCGCCGCGGCCGCAAGGGCGATGGCCAGCGCAGCCTGCCGCATCGTAATCCCGAGACGCATTCCCTGGGCCCTCCCGGCTAGAACAAATAGCGGAACGCCACGAAGCCACCCACGATCGCCGCGATGGCGAGGCCCGCCACGAGGTTAAAGTGGCGGTCGATGATCGTCTTGATGGCAGGCCCGAACCGGCTCATCAGCAGGGCCACCATGAAGAAGCGCGCCCCGCGGGTGATGATCGACAGCACGACGAACCAGAACAGGTTGTATTCGGCAAAGCCCGACGTGATGGTGACGAGCTTGTAGGGGATCGGCGTCAGCCCTTTCAGCAGGATGACCCAGTGTCCGTAGACGGCGTAGGATTGACGGAAGGCCTCGGCGCCTTCCGTGAGATGGAGGGCCTGAAAGATCCATGCCCCGAGGGTCTCGTAGAACAGCGCCCCGATGGCATAACCCAGGAGACCGCCGAGCACGGACGCGGCCGTGCAGATCGCGGCATAGAACCAGGCTTTATCCGGCCGGGCCAGCATCATGGGCACCAGCATCACGTCCGGAGGAACGGGGAAGAACGAACTTTCGGCGAACGAGACGGCCGCCAGCGCATAGGGAGCGGAAGGCTTGGCCGCGAGGGACAATGTCCAATCGTAAAGGCGTCTGAGCATGGGAGGGCAATCGATCCATGAAAAAGGCCCGGCCGGCCCCCGCCCTTTGAGCACAACCGGGGCTTAAAGGCGAGAGGCTCCCAGCTTCGGCCTGCCCCGCATTGACCGCGCTTCCGATCCCGTGATACCTCGCAACCCGCGTTGCCCCTGTGGCGGAATTGGTAGACGCGCTCGACTCAAAATCGAGTTCCGCAAGGAGTGCTGGTTCGATCCCGGCCAGGGGCACCACTATGTCGCCGAAGGAATCGGCCCTCGCCTGTTAAGCGTCGTCCTCAATCCAGCCCCTCTATGTCTGCATGGGAGCCGGGATCGTGTTCGGGATAGGGCCGAGGACATCGCGGTCGATGCAGGCGTCGGCCAGGCGAACCGCCCGCCTTGGCCGCAGTACGGACGCGATGGGCGCCTTGAGTTGGGTTCGGCCGGTGCGGTCTCACGGCACGGCGAAAAACGGCTCGAAACATTCTTCTGTCCGATGGGGCTCACTCCAGCCCAGCCCTGCGGCAAAGTGTGCCCTGGGGCATGAGGAACGGGCTTCGGGCTCGCGCGTTGTCGGCTATCGGAAGCGCGTCTGCCCCCTGCGCTTCCGTCTCTTACAAACCCCTCGCACATGATGCCGAGGGGTTTTTCTTTGCTCCAGGAACCGAGCGGGCGCGCCCTCATTGATGCTTGGAAGGCTATCGGGGGCGATGCCTTCAGGGCTGCCCCTCGCGTCGAGACCACTCCGCGAGGGGCGCCTATTGCACGGCGATGGTCGAGACCACTGATGAGCTTTGTGGCGAGGGAAGCGAGGGAGAGCGGTTGCGACCGATCGGATGAACGAGCGCCAAATGGGCCCACGCATCGTTCGCCGCTCTCAGGCTCGTCCGCCGGACGTCCAGCCGGGCCAGAGGCAGGAAGCTTCGCTCGAAGGAGCGGGACGTGCAGTATGACAGGGCGTACGTCATGGGTCCGCACCTGCTAGTGATTCAGATAGATCAGCGGCAGCAAGGCCATCCCGAACGCCAACCCGAGACAGTAGAGAAGAAAGGCCGGAAGCGTCTTGTCCTCGAAGGTGATCAACGCAAGTTCCGCATAGGTCAGACGACTGTATCGATGATTCTGTTTCATTTTATCCCCCGCCGATGATCATTTGTAATTCGATCAGCGATTGGGGGTTAGAGCGCCCGAAGGGTAACAATTGTTATCTTTGGTGTTAACCCTGGTTGTCGGTGCGAGGGACCAATGGCGGAGTAAAAGCCGTCTTGCTCTCCCAGCGGCTCCCGCTCAAACCTTCAACCGTCAAGAAGCGGCTCAGACGCTCGACATGAAGCTCAGCGCCAGGGCAGAGACGAACATCCCGGCATAGAGCGCCGCGAGGCCCCGTTCCCACACCTTGCGCTCAATCTTGGTCATCCGGACGCCTCCTTAGTTCACGAGCTGGAATAGCCAGCCCAGTCCAACGATGGACAGGAGGAATGGGATCCAATCGTAGATGGATGTCGGCAGGGGTCGAGCTTCCAGCCTGTTGTCGTCCATAACGCGTCCTGCCACTCCGTCCGTCATGTCCAGTAGAACCAACAATTGATAAGGGCCGGTTAAGATCGACGGTCGTTCGGGCTGCTGGAAGCCTGATTTCCTTTCGCATGAGGGCCGATCCCAAGGTGCACCGAAATCTCGGACGACGGAGAATGCCCTCCCCAGGCCGCAACCGGGGGAAGGCATCGGCTGGGTCAGAGTACGAAATCCCCTCTGAAGAGCACGGAAACGCCGCTCATGGCGATGGCGAAGTCAGCCAACCCGTCGCCATCGACATCCCCGGACACCGTGGCGCTTCCGTTCGCGGAGATGTAACGCAGCTCTCCGGCCAGGCCGTGGAACTCGTCCGTGCCGATGAACATGAACCGCTGATCGCCGCCGATCAGGGTGTTTGCATCCAGGGCCGAGAGATCGATCTTGTCCTTCTGCTGGCGCGAGAAGTCGAGAATGCTGTCCCGGCCGAAGGGATCGACCGTGCTGTGAGTGATCGACTTCAGCACGAAACGGTCCGCGCCGGCGCCCCCGGACAGCAGATCGGCTCCGCCGCCGCCGATGAGCGTATCGTTTCCGGCCTGGCCCAGCAGGATGTCGTTGCCGCTCGAGCCGTTCAGGATGTCCGCGCCTTTTCCGCCGGCCAGGTAGTCGTCGCCCGCGTGCCCGGTCAGTTGATCCCGGCCGTTGCCTCCGCTGAGGATGTCGTCGCCCGCGTTGCCGAAGAGCCGGTTGTCGCCCGCATTGCCAATCAGGCGGTCGTCGCCGGAGCCGCCTTTGGCGTTCTCGATCAAGGACCGTCGGTCACCCTGATAGAGTAGAGAATTCGCGACGTTGCCGGGCGCCAGCACGATCCCGGTTCCTTCGTCGAGATCGGCCAATTGAGCCTTGCTGAAGGTCGAGTATTCGCTCGGACGCAGGTCGAGCTTCACGTGGGTGCGGTAATTGCTGAGATCGTAGGTGTCGATCCCGTTGCCGTCCCAGATCGTGGAGAAGATCGTGTTCGCCGTCGGGCGGCCCTGGCCCTGTCCGTTGATGAACATTTCGCCGGTCTTGGGGCTCCAGCGGTAGACGGTGTTCTCCGCGTGGGAATCGAAGTTTGCCCCATACATGTACTGAAGGGCGGCGATGTCGTCCTGCATGTAGGATTGCGGCTCGTTGCGCAGGTCGCCGTGGATGGTCAGCGGCGCGCCCGGGAAGGACACGTACGTCATCAGGGACCAGGCTTGCCCATTATGGTCTTCCGTCAGGGCCTCGCTGCCATACCGGGGCGACGCCACGCCGAGGTCCTCGCTCAGGTCGACCTCCGTGTAGTCCTGGTGTCCGTGCTTGAGACCGAGCGCATGCCCGATCTCGTGCATCATGGTGGCCCAACCCCAGTTGCCCTTGAGCGGCGTCGCATAATAGGGCTGGCCCGTCTCACCGAACCAGACGTCGCCGGCCCAGTTCAGCGGCGCGGGGAAACCGCCCTGAGCGGTCTCCACGTCGATCGATCCCGTCTGGGCGAACCGGAGCGTGGCGGCATTGCCAGGCGTCTCCTCGATCCGTTTGAACGTCAGCCCCGTATAGGACGCCACCAGCTTGAGCGCGGCCTCCACCGCGACCTGCTGCATGGGGTTGAACGGATCGAAGGCCGTGGCGCGGCTGTCTTCGTAATTGGACCCGTAAAGCGACCCGCTCGTCGGGAAACTATAGGTCAGATCGGTGATGGTCCATTTCGAGCCGATCAGCGCCGCGTCCGTATCGTGCCGTCCACTGTAATAATAAGAGCCATCCGGCGCCTGACCTTGGTGAAGAAGCGACGAGATCGTGGCCCCTGGGCCCTTTTGCGGGAAGGGTTCTTGCCAGGAAGCATTCCAGTATGCGGGTGTCATGATCGTCCTTCAGGGTCGGCAGGGGTTGTTTGGGAGAGGTCGTTTGGGAGGAATTGATCGGCGGCCGTTGCGAGCGTCATGAGACGGCCAGCATGGGACCGGCGGCCATGCTTACCCAAAGTTGGCATGCCTGAATATTAGTCCAACTGCTAGTCCTGACGCATTTATAAAGTCTTACCGGCGCCCGCAGATTGTCTATGCAGTCTATTCCCAGACGTCGCATCTTTCATTACAACATAACGATCGATGGCGGAGTTTTCCTCCGCCGAGCGGCTTGGGCAAGTTACGGGCAATGCGACGTCTATATTGAACACCGTGAAGTTAGACACGAGGAAGTTCTAAAAGAGCTGCAGCCAAGGGCGAAGGGCACCAGCGGCACGGGAGCGCGAGACCTGAAACTGCTGGCTTGGCTTGTGGGGGTCGGCTAAGGTCTTGCTGCACCCCCTTGAGATGCCTTGCACATGCCCCTTGCGAGTTCCACGCGCTATCGATTCCCCGCGCGCTTGCTGCATTGGACGATGGCCGTGCTCGTGATCGGCATGGTGCCTTTGGGGATAGCGGTGAACTACCTGCCCTGGGACGCCTTTCAGACGTGGCTGTTCAATCTGCACAAGTCGCTCGGCATCCTCTTGCTGGCACTCATCGCGATCCGGATCGCCTACCGTCTGACCCATCGGCCGCCTCCGCTCCCGTCCGCGTTACCGGCTTATCAGCGCGTCCTGGCCGAGGGTGTCCACATGGCGCTTTACGGGATCATCCTGGCGATGCCGATCATCGGCTGGGTCGGCACCAATGCCTACGGTGAACCCATGGACGTTTTCTGGTCCGTGACCCTGCCAAAGCTCGTGGATAAAAACGAAGCTTTGTCCGAGGCGCTCTGGACCCTGCACAACGGTCTCGGGCTCGCTCTCGGAGGACTGGTCACAATCCATGCGGGCGCCGCGCTGGCGCACCGATTCGTGCGGCAGGACCAGGTGCTGGCCCGGATGTGGCCCGTGTTCGGAGAACCTCGCGCGACGTCTGGCGCGAAACCGGGCGCGTGACGCGCCGCGCTCGGCGGGATCTGACGCAAGTCAGGTGGTGTCTTGCGAAGGCATAAAGCCCCCATCATGCATGCTTGCCTTGCGTTCGGGGGCGAGGACGCGAACGGCGGCAGCCGCGCAAATGGACCGGCGACCGGTTCCGGCCGATCTGGTTTGGTTGTCATCCACGCCTTGAACCCCCTGCCCTACGTCCCCGCCGGAACTCACAGCACTCCCGAGGCGGCCAACCTCTCCTGAAAACAGGAAGGCCCCGCCGTGGCAGCGGGGCCTTCTGTTCGGTGCGGGAGCCGCTAGGTTCCGGTCGAGAGTGATCAGTTCTGCCGTGGCGCGCCGTATGTCCAAGAGAATACGACGCCGATGAACCCGCTTCCACTCGGCATTTCGGATATGATCCGAAGGTCCGATGGCTTCCGACCTAAGGACCAGGCCCCGAAAGCATGGTGGGGGCCGGGTCACCCTCATCATATGGCACCCTGTCGCTCCGGCCGGTAGCGGACAAGACCTTAGGGATAAGACGCCCATCAGCGGCCCTGTGGTGACGAGCCGGGCACGCCGCGACGTCGGACTGAAAGTAGATCCGGCAAATTTGGGCGGCGGACCCATGATCTGCTGCTGTTTTCCGCATGCTGATGTCGCCAATGCCGGTAGCCATCAAAATAATTGACAAGCTTAACGACAGGAAAGATGATGCGGCCTGTTGGTTGTACGAGTTCGATCCGGCCCGCCATGCGGCGTGTGGATTATTCGAACGGCAATAACGGGGCACGCTTCAGGTTCGAATATTGATCGTTAGCCTACGAGACCTGCTGAGCGCTGGCTCGGGCGGGGTCGGCGGATGTGCACACGAGGCCACACCATGAAGTATGTCGTGATCGTGACAGCCTTCGTTCTCGGAGCCGTGGCGTCCTCGCCAGGGCAAGCACAACCCGCGGCGCCCCTCGTCGATCCGGCGGCCGTTCAAATCCTCAAGGCGGCCGGAGACCGATTGGCTTCGGCCCGAACCATGGTTTTCACCGCAACAGCCACCCATGACGTGCCGAATGCGGAAGGACAATCGATCCTTCTCACCGAGCGCAGCAAGGTCGAGATGCAGCGCCCCCATCGGCTTCGGGTCATTACCGAAGGCGACGGACCCCGGATCGAGTTTCTCACCGACGGCCGGACGATGGTGCTTTTCAGATCGGGAGACGGCACCGTGGCAACCGCACCGGCGGGTGCCACCCTCGATGACACCCTTCGCTCGGAGGTGCAGGCGTTTGGGCAGACTCAGGCCGTTGCCGACATGCTGTTGTCCGATCCGGCCAAGGGATTGACCGAAGGGCTGACCCGAGCCTTCGTCGTCGGACGCACCCGAATGGTTGGCGGCGTCGAGACAGACATCGTGGCGTTCACGGCTCCAGGGGCTCAGGGGCAGATCTGGGTCGGGGCCAAGGATCGGCTCCCGCGCCAGTTGACGGTCACCGAAACGGACACGCCCGGCAGGCCGCGCAACAGCGTGACCTTCTCGGGCTGGAGTCTCGACCGCCCCATTCCAGGCAAGACGTTCTCGCTGGCGCATACAGCCCAAGGAAAACCAGTGCCGTTTGCGCAGCCTGGACTTTGAAGGAGATGATGATGAACCGTTATCTTCCGTTCCTGGCCGCTGCAGCCCTCATGTCCGCGGCGGCTCCCGCCGATGCCTTCTGGGTCGCCCGAGGATGGCGCGGAGGCGTCGCGGTCGGGGGCGTACGGCCTCCCCTGGTGGCGCGCGACGTGTACTATCCGCGCTGCTGGCGGTGCGCGCCCGTTTACCCGACCGGCGCCGTCATAGGGGCCGCAGCCGCCGGGGCGGCCGTTGGTGGATTGGCGGCCGCCGCAAGCACGGTCGCCGCCCCACCGGCTCCGCCTCCAGCTTCGACGGCGTCACCTGCCGCAACCCCGGCAGCTTCGGCGGCTACGCTCGCGCAAGCGAGTCCTCCCAACGCCGCCGCGTCGAAATGCGCCGAGGGCCTCCCCTCCGACTCCAAGATGATCTACGACGCGTCCGTGCGAAGCATGAAGGGTCTGGACACCTTGCGCGACACGGTCACGGAGCAGACGCGCTCCCTCGTGATGGCGGGAAAGATTAGCCAGTCCAACGCCCGTCCCGCAGCCGAGAAGGCGGGCACCTGCCTGCGGCTCTTGGCGCAGTAGGTTTGCTGGATCCCCGGAGGCCCTGCGATCGGAACAGCAGCGCCTCGGACGCCTCGCAGCCTGTTGAGGATGCGAGGCAGCGGAAACTGGGCGATGGCGCGGGAAAACAAGAGGGGGCCTGTCTCAAACAATGGTCTATCTTCTGCTCTAGGTTGTGTTATTGCAGTGTCATGCAATGCAAGAGAGAAGACTGATCGAGACCCACGATGGCTACCATCTCGAGTTCACCACCGAGCTGGCCGGGCGCCTTTATGGCCGTTTCGCTCTCATCGTCGGCCCGCTCGCCGCTGCCCTCTACTTTCTCTAAGCGCAGGACCCTGTAAGATATGCGGTGCTACTTTCACCTCGTGAATGAAATCGAGCAGATCACGGATCATCACGGCGTCGAGGTTTCCACCATCGAAGCGGCCTATGCGCAGGCCATGAGCGCCATCGTGGAACTGCGCGAGGAAGTCGAGAAGCCTGCCGACTTGGTGGGCTGGCGCCTCACCGGCGTGGATCAGGCCGGAGCGGTGCTGCTGTCCATCACCCTGTGATGAGGTCGGCCGGGGTCGCGACCCACCGCCACGAGACGCCCGAAAGCCTTCGACCAATGGGTAAGTCTTGAGACCAGTCTCAGACTGGAAATTCTCAAATGAGAGCGTTGACGCCTGTGGGAGTATAGCCCTAGTTCAATTGAAGGTGGCGCTCAACTAGGAATACTCACCCAAGGATTTGCTACCACAGACCGGTCGTGCTGATGGGAGATGCACATGCACGATGAGATCGACAACATGGCTCGTGCCTTCTATTTGACGGCCGAGAATGCGCGGGGCTGGGACAGAGAGCCCGAGCTCCTCAAGGAGGCGTTTCGAGACAGGGCCAGGCTCGTGATCGGCTCGCCGGGCTTCCGGCCGATAGGCGAGGCCGCGATGGGATTGGGAGGGTTGGGCCTGGTTCCGCTGGCCGCGCCCACGGGCGGTTCGGCCGCCCTGGACCTGGACCCCCCGGGTTTTCTGGCCGTGCTTGCGGGGCCGCGACACGTGTTTCACATGGCCAACAAAGCCCATCGCTTTCTCACCGGACATCGGGCCGTCATCGACCGGCCCATCCGGGAAGCCCTTCCGGAACTGAAGGAGCAGGGCTTCCTCGACCTGATCGAGGAGGCCTACGAGACGGGACAGCCGTTTCTGGGCCAAACGCTGCCGCTACGGATCCGCATGCGCCGCAACGGCCCGCTGGAACAGCGCCATGTGGACGTTGCCTACAAGCCGATCGTCAACGAACACGGCCATCGGATCGGCATTCTGGTCGAAGGGCGCGACGTCACGGGGCGGATTCGGATCGCGCCTTGAGCGCCTCCTTGCGCGGGCGTCCCCTCTTGGGCGCGCCGGAGCGGAGCGCCGACCCCTCGGGCCTCTCGGCCCCGGCGACGTTCAGCATCGCGTCCGTCATCTGCTTGAGAGCCGCCTGTTGCGGCGGGCTCAGCAAGCCGATCCGTTCCGCCAGCACTTGATGGGGTGTCGGCAGGATCCCGACATCCTCATCCTTACCGTAAAGCCACAGGAGCGGGCAGCCCAGGACCCGGGAAATCTCCTCGAGACGGCCGGCCGTGATGCGATTGACGCCTTTCTCGTACTTCTGCAGCTGCTGAAAGGTCAGACCCAGCTGGTCGGCCAAGCCTTCTTGCGACATGCCTTTGGCGACGCGGGCCGTGCGGATCCTTTGCCCGATGAACTGATCGAGGGCTGACGGACTCTTCGTTGTTGGCATGCATCGCTCCAGAAACGCAAGGCGGACACCTTGATGACACGAACGATCAAACGGCGGAACAACCGTGGCGCTTTCATGTCTTCGACAAGCGCCTTCATCTTTCGAGACGTGGCCTTGCTCCAAAAGATCCATCGGCTTCGAAAGCCAAAACCACCGACGAGCGCTTTCCAAGCCCGACACCCTTCGTCGCGAGATCGTTTCGGATCCAAAATAGAATTCCACTCAGACGATAAGCCCGAACAGTAAAAATACAACATTACATAATATATGTAGGAATTTTCCTTGTCACTCCGAAGGTTGGACTGATGCATTCAAGCACTCCCAACCAGAATTCGGCCGCACACCGACTTAAGCTTATCTTTTGTTTCCTGAGGAAGATCCGTATCAATGGGCGGCCAGGAGAACGACCCGATGCGCCCAACGACGTCCGAGTTCATTTACGCTGCCGGCTGGACCTATACGCAAGGGTCCGTTGCGCCAAAGTCTCCCTTCCTGGTCGACGGCCAGCAGATGACGTCCCTGGACGTCGGCTCGGGGTTCTACGGCGCGGCCTTCCTGACAGCCGCCAACCAGGTGATCGTCGCATTCGAAGGCACGAACCTGGCTGATTTCACGAAGGGGCAGGCCAATCGAGACTTCGCAGCCGCCCAGATCCTGGCCGACATCCAGATCTATCTGGGCCAGGAACCGCCGGCCTACGACGACGCCATGAGCTTTACTCAGGACGTAATCGCGGCCGCTGCCGAACAGGGCATCTCGCGCGAGAACGTCTTCGTGACAGGCCATTCCCTCGGCGGTGCTCAGGCCCTCTACGTGGCGGCCCAGATGGGCATGGGGGGCGAAACCTACGGCGCACCGGGCATTCCATCCGACGCGATTCCGATCAACGCGCAATCCCAGTTGATCAATTACGTCGAGTGGGGGGACCCCGTCGGCAACTACTCGGCCCCGACGCTCTCCGAGACCAACATCCTCTACAGCCAGGATATCGTCCGCTTCGGATCGGCAACCTATGTCGGCCCCTTCAGCGGCGTCTTCGTTCTCGATGCGGCCAATGCCCTTTTGGCGCCTGGCAATAGCGATGCGCAGAAGGCCGCCGGGATCGCGATGCTGGAGGTGGCCGCCAACGATTATCACCGGCTCGTTCACTATGCGGCCGCGCTGCGCCAATCCTACGACCCTGCCTTCAGCGAAACCGGCTCACTGAGCGATGCCGAGGTGGAGCAACTCATCGCCAACATCCTGGAGAACCCGACGAGCTACGATGCCATCCGCTTCGCCTGGCACGATACGGTGACGGGCACGGGCAGCAAGAACACACTTCGGGGCTATGCCGGCAACGACCAACTCGTGGGCGGCCGCGGCGCGGACAAGCTCTATGGGGGCTCCGGCGCCGACACGTTCGTTTTCAAGACGCTCAAGGATTCAACGGTCGCCGCGAAGGGGCGCGACACGATCTACGACTTCTCGACCCAGCAGAAGGACAGGATCGACCTCAAAGGTATCGACGCCAATGTCCTCAAAGCCGGCAACCAAGCCTTCAAATACATCGGCGCGGCGGACTTTCATGGAAAAGCGGGCGAGTTACGAATCCAGAAAGTTGCTGGCGGCAGTCAGGTTCAGGGAGACGTCAATGGCGACGGGTTGGCGGATTTCGCGATCGCGGTGAAAGGCCTGTCTCACATCGCCAAGGGATATTTCACACTCTGATCACCGGCGGCCGTCCGACGGTCGCCCCGCGGGCCTTGAGACCGGCTGAAGATCCTGCATTCGAACGGCGGTGTGATACACCGCCGTCTCGACGCCGTTTGGATCGCGGCCGACTCTAGTTCGCCGTCAAGGCTTTCTCGACCGCGTCCCTGATCCACTGGCCCTGAGATACCCCCTTCGCAGAGGCCGAGGCGTCGACGCGGTCCAGCATCTCCTGGCTCAAAGGCACGTCGACCAGGATCGAGATCGGCCCCAGCGAGGCATCCGCATAGACGTATCCCGTCACCTGCCGGGCGAACTGGCGCGTGAGCTCCGCCTTCTGGCGATCGGACAACCCGCCGATGCCGGCGACGTTCACGCAGTAGCCATTGACGAGGCGATTGACGATGTCGCCGCTTCCGATGCCGTTCGATTGATACTGCTGCACCAAGGCTGCGACGCGGGCATCGGATGTCCGGCCCGTCCGCTGATCGATCAGTCCCGTCAATGCCGGCGCATCCTTGCCCGCATCGGTCGCTGACTTGCAGGAAAACCCTTGAGCAAACGTCCCTTGAACGGGAAGTCCGGACGCGATCAGCGCCATGGCACCAAGAAGAGCACGCGATTTTTTCATGGGGGGGTGTCCTGTAAGCGAAGCACGGCTGCAGCAATCGCAGACGCAACGTAGTGAAAGATTGCCACTCAGGCAATTTCGAATCCGGCTGGAACAGGGTGGTCCTGAGATGGGCTTGGTCTGCCGCGAGACGTTCGGCGCAGCCGCGGATCGCGGCTGACCAAAACTTGTGCCCGCGATCGTCCCACATAGGCGCGCGCGGAGATTAGTTCTGGCCGCCAAAGTACTTCGTCTTCAGCGCGGCCAGTGTCCCCTGCTCCTTCGCACGGAGAATTTCGGCCGTCAGCACGCGCCTCAGAGGACTGTTGGAGGGCAGAGCGAAGGCGTACTTGTCGGGATGCATGAGAGTCCCGACGACCTCCAGGGCCATCTCTGGACGCGAATGAGCGTAATATTCCAACACGGGAGCATCCGCCAGAACGGCCGCGACCTCAGCCTTTTTCAGGCTCGCGGCAGCTTGATCGATATCGCTGAACGACTTGAACGGGAGACCGGCTTCCCGCGCGAAGCTTTCCGCGACGCTGCCGGTGAAAACGCCCACAGTCCTGTCTCCCAGGTCCGAGATGCCGTCGATCTGCCGGGTGATGGCGTCCGCGGTCATCACGCTCGTGATGGAGGACGTCACATAGGCGACGACGCCGACCCCGCACACGATCCAGAAGGCGGACAGAACCTTGCCGAACGAGCCGAACAGGTTCTTCCTCGACGCCTTTCCGGACGTCACCATCGAGATGACATGATAGAAGCTCTCGGACAGCCCGTGCGCCCATCTCTTGGGAAAGTCGGAATCGAAGCGACGGTCAAACAGTGTGAGGAGAACCGTCGCCAGAATGATGAGAATCCCGAGAATGGCGTAATTGCGCAGATGCCCCATCGAGTACAGACCTTGGAGGGTATCCGATGCGCTGCCTGATGCGTTGGCGTCGACCAGCAGCCTCAGTCCTCCATCGTACCAAGGCTGCGTGAAGTCCATCCGGCGCGCACGCTCATGCGTGATGGTGAGGTTCGAGACCGCGACGTCCAAGGTTCCGCTCTCGGTGGCTCTCAGCAGATCCGCGACAGTGTCGAAGGTCTGGAACTCGAACGGGAGCGCGGCGTTGGCCGCCACATCCTTCCACAACTCGACGGCCATGCCCTGGGGGTTCGTCTTGGCATTTTCCATCACGAACGGGGGGCTGACGTGAAGGCCGACCTTCAAGGCCGGCTGAGGACCGGGCTGCTGCGCGTGCGCGCCGGCCGTCGATGCGATCAGGATGAGGCCGAGCAAGCAGAAGAGCCGGAAGCCAGGGATGACCATGTCTGTCGCTACTCGAGGGTTGGGGGCGGACGGGGAACAGTCAAAGCCATATATCGGGCCCACCCGTTCCGAAAGTTGAAATCCGCCTGCAACAGGATTCGGAGCGCGACTATCGTAAACGCTCAATGCTTACAGAGCCGATGACGTCCTCAAGACCGAGGAACCTCGCACCGGAATCGTGCTCTTGAACCCGGATGCACGAATTTTTGTCGTCGGACCGTAACAACTGCCGCGGGGGGACGTTTGCTTGCGCGCCCGTTGCACAAGAGCGCTCTGAAGGGGGTCTGCCTCAATGTCACTGCCATTCCAGCGGGATCACGCCCGCGACACCCTCCAGCCCGCTCAGAGCCACGGTCTTGCCGGCGCCCTTGCGGGATTCACTCTTGGGACGGCCTACGAACTTTTCGAAACGCTGGTGCACGATGTTCACGACGCTGAGAGTTTTCCGGAGGCCACCTCCGAGATCGTCCTGTGGACGATCCTTGGTTGCCTGCTCTTCGTCGCACTCGGAAAGCTGTGGCGTCACTGTGTGGCCTGACCGTCCCATGTAGCCGCGACCGCTCCCGCCCCAGCGGGCCCGCAAATCATGGGAGGCACCTTAACAGCGCACGGCCGCTCGTTCATGCTCAACTCCCACCATCACTGTGATGCCCTTCACAGGGGCGCTGATCGTTTCGTGCGAGAATCCTCGGATTCGAACCGGGGAGGAGACCATGCGTGCTCTCGTCTTTGCCTGTTGTTTGGTCCTCTGGGTCCCATTGCGCCCGGCCGTCGCGGAGGATTGCGGCGCGTCCCGTCAGGCGGCCGCCCAGCGTATCGCGGAGGCGCAGTCGAGGCTGGAGGCTGTCCTGGCTCCCTACGAGGCAGCCGTGACCTCCGGCAACTTGGTTGCGTTCGAAAGTCTCGGAGAGGCGACGGTGCAGCCCTGGGACAATTTGCTCGCGGCGATCGTGTCGGAGCGCGCAAGCCTCGCGAGACTGCGGTGTCCGACGGACGGGATTCCGAATGAGTTTGCCCTCCCCAATGGCTGGGACATGGTGCGCGACATCGGAGCCTTGCATATCATCGAGGTGGATCGCAGCATCGCGATCCTGAACCACCAAGCCGGCATGGGCCGTCGTCGCCCTGGGCAGGCCTCCCAGGATTAAACATGAGTGTCCTTTTGGGCCCGTCCCTCTCCGGACGGGGCGGGTCGTCGTTTTGTGTCACGCGAACGTGTCCTAACCCAAAAGCAAGCTCAGCTTTGACCTAAGGTACAACCCCATTCACCAGGACAATTTTCATGTAAGAAACTACGGAAAGGCGCCACCTCTGCTTCGCCGATCATCGCCTCGAAATTGTGCAAGAGCGAATACTTTAAGCAACGCTGCTCAAATTGTAATGCCCTATCACCTTGACTCGGTATCCTATTGGTATACCAAATGCATATCGATAACTCGGGCGCATCAGTGGATATATCTACTTATACTGAAAGTGGCGATACCCTAGCCGATCTCGCGTGCGAGAAGCTGAGATCCATGCTTTTGTCAGGGGAACTCAGCGGCGGCGCCATCGTTCAGGACCGGCGCCTCGCCGAACGCCTGGGCCTCTCGCGAACCCCCGTCCGGGAGGCGCTCGGCCGCCTGGAGGGTGAAGGATTTCTCCGGCGCGAAGGCCGCGTCCTCGTGGTCAATACGATCTCCGTCGAGGACATCATGGAAATCCTCGCGGTTCGCCGCGTCATGGAAGCGGAGGCCGTGCGCCTGGCGACAGGCCGCATCCCGAAAGGCCGGATCGACGAGATCCGCTCCGCCATCGACGGCATGCGAACGGTCGAGTCGGTGACGGGCGACCAACATTGGTCGGTCGACGACATGGTTCACCTGTCCATCGCCCAGGCGAGCGGCAACCGCCTCATCTACCGCATGATCAGGGATCTCCGGGAGCGGACCCGCATGTTCGGGCTGACGCGCATCCCCAGGCGCTTCGATCCCGGCAAAGCCGAGCATCTCGGGATTCTTGCCGCAATGGAGGAAGGCGCCGCCGACCGAGCGGCCGCGCTCATGCAGGAGCATATCGAGCACGCCCGGCAGGGCATTCTCGATTTCATCTCGGGCCGCTCCAATGAGCCGACCCACTGAATTCGACGTCTTCAAGAAAGGATCACCGATGTCAGGCCGCCTTCTGTTTTTGCAAAACGGACCCAAGAAGCAGTCCGTCGCCAGGCTCGACGATCGTTTCGAGTCGTTCGGCCTCACGGTCGATCGCTACTGGGCCTACAACGGCGAGTTTCCGAACTCCCTCGACGAGTACGATGGCATCTTCCTGTCGGGCAGCCCCCACGCGGCCTTCGACGACGTCCCGTTCATTCACCGCGAGCACCAGCTGATCGAGGACGCCGCCAAGCGCGAGATTCCTATCCTGGGCATCTGCTTCGGAAGCCAGATCCTGGCCTCAGCGCTGTGTGGCCGGGATCAGGTCTTCCGCCGTCCCTTCTGCGAGGTGGGCTACAAGTGGCTCCCGACGACGCCTGATATTCACGAGGACGAAATCGCGTCGGATATCGGCGACAGCGTCTACATGTTCGTCTGGCACAACGACGAGGTGCGCGATGGTCATCGGGATATGAAGATCCTGGCCTCGAGCGACCTGTGCCCGAACCAGATCTGGCGCCACCGGGAAGTTCCGGCTTGGGGCATCCAAGGGCATCCCGAGATCACGCTCGAGCAATCGAAGGTCTGGTTCGAGGAATGCCGCGAGCGTCTCGAATTAGATGGAGCCAGCATCGACCAGCTCAACGCCACGGCGGACGAGGCGGCGGCCGCCAAGACCATGCTGACGAAGTTTGCGGACTTCTGCCGGGAAAAGGCAGCTGCCTGACCACCGAACCATCAACAACAAGGTGGCCGATGTTCAAGACAACCAGAGGAGAACCAGTATGAGGAAGATGTTACTGGCTGCGGTCGCGGCAGCCTCCCTTTTGACCACCGCGAGCGTTGCCGAGGAAATGGTGTTCGCCAGTTGGGGCGGAACCTACCAGGAGGCCATCCGCAAGGTGTGGCTGACGCCCTTCTCGAAGGAGACCGGCATCAGCGTCGAGGAAGATACCGAGCCGGAGGTCGCCAAGATCAAGGCCATGGTGGACACCAACTCGGTCACATGGGATGTGGTGACGGGCGGCGGCGGAACGCTGATGCGCGGCGTCAACCTCGGCCTTTTCGAGAAGATCACGCCCGACATGGTCAACCAGGACCACGTCATTCCGGGAGCCCGGAACGATTATGGCGTCCCCTCGGAAATCTTCTCGTCGCTCATCGGATTCTCGACGAAGGCATTCCCGGACGGCAAGCCGCAGCCCGCGACGTTCGCCGACTTCTGGAACGTCGAAAAGTTCCCCGGCAAGCGCACGCTTCCCGACAAGGCCGAGACGGTGCTGGAAGCGGCCCTGATCGCCGACGGCGTCGAGATGGGCAAGGTCTATGAGGTTCTTTCGACCGAGGAGGGCCTCAAGCGCGCCCTCAACAAGGTGCGCGCCCTCAAGCCGCACGTGGCGGCCTTCTGGTCCAGCGGAGCGCAACCCGTCCAGATGCTCGGGTCCGGCGAGGCCGTGATGGCGTTCGGATGGAACGGCCGCTTCCAGGGCGGCATCGACTCCAACCTGCCGATCAAGATGTCGTGGGAGCAGCAGATTCCGCAGGTCGGGTTCTTCATGATCCCCAAGGGAGCCCCGGACAAGGCCGCCGCCGTCAAGTTCCTCAACTACGTGGTGAAGCCCGAGAACAACGCGAAGCTGAGCGAGTTCGTGGCTTACGGCCCCGTGACAGAGAAGGCGTGGGCGTTCATCGACGCCAAGCGCGCCGAACGGCTTCCCTCAACGGCCGAGCGCCTGAAGAACGCCCTGTTCCTGGACATTTCCTGGTGGGCCAAGAACGGCACGAAGGCGAGCGAAGCCTACACCGCGATGCTGAAGGACTGATCTGATGGTGACGAAGGCCTATTGGTTCCCGCGCGAGGAATATCTCGCGCGGGTGGAGAAGATGCGTGCGAAACTGGTCGAGAACCAACTCGACGCGCTGATCGCCTTTCTGCCCGAGACCGTG
The DNA here is from genome assembly GCF_016892705.1 of Microvirga pudoricolor. Taxonomy (GTDB): domain Bacteria; phylum Pseudomonadota; class Alphaproteobacteria; order Rhizobiales; family Beijerinckiaceae; genus Microvirga; species Microvirga pudoricolor. Next base: position 392,319 of record NZ_JAFEMB010000004.1, on the reverse strand, counting down.
ACCTACCTCACGGGGTTCTTCACGCGGGGCTACTCATCCTTTCAGTTCGCCATCATTCCGGTGGAAGGCGATCCGGTTCTGTTCTGCCGTGACGTCGAGGAGTATTACCTCGACTCGACCTGCGTTTTTCCAAAGCGTGTCATGTGGACCGACTCGGACGACAAGAACGCCGTTGCCAGCCGCGCCGTCCTCGAGGCTCTCGGACCCACTCCCCGGATCGCGGTCGAGATGCAGGCCTGGCCGCTGACGGTCGGACGGTTCAACGCCTTGAAGGAAGCCATCCCGGGAGCGAGCTGGACCGATGTCAGCCGCATGACCTCGGCCATGCGCATCATCAAGTCGCCGGCCGAGGTCGCGTATCAGCGCAAGGCCGCTAAGGCAGCAGAGGCCGGGATGGCGGCCGGCATTGCCAGCGCCAAGACAGGTGCAACGGAGCGTGAAATGGCGGCGGAGATCTGCGCCGCCATGATTCGCGCGGGCAGCGATCTTCCGGGGCCGGGCGTCCTGTCGTCCGGGGAGCGCGCCTACCATCTCCACGGAGGCTATTCGGACCGCGTTCTCGAACGGGGGGACATCGTCCAGCTCGAGACGACGCCGAATGTCCGTCACTACCACGCCCGCTTCATGCGGCCCATCAAGGTGGAGACCGCCACGGACGAGGAGCATCGCATCGTCGAGAAGCTGATCGCGATCCAGGACGACGCCATCGCGGCCGTGGGACCCGGCGTGCGCGCGACGGTGCCGGACGCGATCTACCGGGATGGGGCCCTCTCGTCCGGACTGCGCGAAACCTACACCAACAAGACGTTCTACTCGGTCGGACTGATGCTCGCGCCCAATGGAGGCGAGCCCCTGGAGGCCGAGCCGAGCTCGGCCTGGACGTTCGAACCCGGGATGACCTTTCACACATACATTCTGGCACGCGGCTTCGGCATGTCTGAGACGATCACGATCACGGATACGGGCTACGAGCGTCTCACGAACTTTCCGCGACAACTCTTCGTGAGCTGACGATGAGCGAGCAAGGCATGAGCGTCACGATGCGGGTGGGTGCGGAGCGCCGGCCCTTCCGCATCCCGGGCGGCTGGATCGGCGTTCTGCCTTTCCTCATCGTTCTCGTATTCCTCTTCCTGATACCGGTTGCGACCCTCCTGAAGTCGGCGTTCGGAGACGGCGCCTTCACGCTCGAGCATTTCGTCCGAGCCGTCGAGGTGCCCGTCTACCGCTCGGTTCTGCTGACCACCCTGACGATCTCAGGAACCGTGGCGCTTCTCGCCGTTGTCATGAGCTATCCGCTCGCCTACCTCATGGCGACGTCGCGGGACACCACGCGCAACATCCTTCTCGTGGTCGTTCTGCTGCCGTTCTGGACGAGCTCCCTCGTCCGCACGACGGCTTGGATCATCCTCCTCCAAAGCAACGGCGTCCTGAACCAGATGCTGATGGGATCAGGCCTGACGGATGCACCCATCGCCTTCGTCTACAATCTGTCCGGCGTCCTGATCGGCATGACGCATGTCCTGATGCCGTTCGTCGTACTCCCCCTTTACGCCTCGTTCCGAGCGCTCGACGTCTCGACCGTGCGGGCGGCCGAAAGCCTCGGCGCGGGCCCCGTCACGACGTTCCGGCGCATCATCCTTCCGTTGACGGCTCCCGGAGTCGTGGCGGGCGCCATGATCGTGTTCATGAACGCCGTCGGCTTCTACATCACGCCTGCGCTCATGGGCGGCCCCGGCCAGACCATGATCGCCCAGATGATCGCCAACAACATCACCCGCGAACTCAACTGGGGTTTCGCGGCGGCGCTGGCCATCATCCTGCTGGCCGTCGCCCTGGGCCTGTTCGCGCTGTTCCAGAGGATCTTCGGGCTGGAGCGCCTGATCTCGGGCAGCGGCGGGAAGTCGGCCGAACCGTTTGGAACCGATCATCGCCGCTCGCCCGGCGGATGGGTATCGGTCGCCCTCGGCCTCCTCGTCGCCGCCTTCCTGATCGCCCCCATCCTGATCGTATTCCCGATGAGCCTCGGGTCGTCCTCGTTCCTGACCTTCCCGCCCGAAAGCTACAGCTTTCAGTGGTACGAGAACTTCTTCACGGCCTCGAAATGGATGAACGCGCTGACGCGCTCTCTCCAGGTGGCCGGCATCACGGTCGCGGTCTCGCTCCTGATCGGCACCGCGGCGGCCGTCGGCCTGACCCGGATCGACCGGCGCTGGCGCGGATTGATCGAGGCGGTCTTCATCCTCCCGATGATCGTGCCCGTCATCATCCTGTCGATCGGGCTATACTACCTCCTCGTCCCGGCCGGCCTCGTGGGCACGATCTGGGGTCTGGCGCTCGGGCACATCGTGCTGGCAAGCCCGTACGTGTTCATCACGGTGCGCGCCTCGCTGGCCTCGTTCGATCGGAACCTCGAACTCGCCGCCCAGGGACTCGGCGCGTCCTGGCTCACCATGTTCCGGCGCGTGATGCTGCCCTGCATCATGCCGGGCGTGGTCGGTGGCGCGATCTTCGCTTTCATCACGTCGTTCGACGACGTGGTTCTGGCGCTCTTCCTGACCAACGTCCGCAGCCGCACGCTTCCCAAGCTCATGTATGAGGGCGTCGCCCACGAGATCGATCCGACGATCATCGCGGCTTCGGGCCTCATCATCATCGTGACGGTCCTCGTCCTTGCGGCCAACCTCCTCATCTCGCGGAAAAAGCCATGACATCGATGCCTTCCGGAAAGCCGGTCCTGATCCGCAACCTGCGCAAAACCTACGGCCGGGTCGAAGCCCTCGCGGATGTCTCCCTCGACATCGCGCCCGGGGAGTTCTGCACGCTGCTCGGGGCGTCAGGTTCGGGCAAGACGACCTTGCTCAAGACGCTTGCGGGATTCGAGAACTACGACGCGGGGTCCATCATGGTGGGCGGACGGGACATCGGCCCGGTTCCGGTCTCGAAGCGGAATATCGGCATGGTGTTCCAGAACTATGCGCTCTTTCCCCACATGAGCGTCAGGAAGAACATCGCGTTCGGCCTGGAGATGCGCCGGATGAGCGCGGCCGATCTGGACCGGCGCGTGAAGGCGGCCCTGGAACTCGTCAGCCTGGGGGATTACGCCGAGCGTCTCCCGCGTGAGCTGTCGGGCGGACAGCAGCAGCGCGTGGCACTGGCCCGCGCGCTCGTGATCGAGCCTGATATCCTGCTGATGGACGAACCTCTCGGCGCACTCGACAAGAACCTGCGCAAGTCGATCCAGCTGCAGCTAAAAGACCTCCATCGTTCGACCGGCGTCACGATCATCTACGTGACCCACGACCAAGAAGAAGCCCTGTTTCTCTCCGACAAGATCGCCCTGATGGACAAGGGAAGGATCGTCCAGGTCGGCACGCCGCGGGACCTTTACTTCCGCCCCAACAGCCGTTTCGTGGCGAGCTTCCTCGGCGAGTGCAACTTCCTTGCCTCCGGGGAGGCGGAGATCGCCATCAGGCCGGAGCGGATGAGGGTCGGCGAACCGGCGCGGGTGTCGGATCGGCAGGTCGAGGCGGTGGTCGAGAACATCATCTTCATGGGCACTGGGTACCGGCTGGTGTTGAGGGCGGACGGCCGCGAGCTCACCGTTCTGACCGACGCCGACATTCCCGACATGAACAGAGGGGACGTCATCACGGTCGGCTACGATCAAGCCCATGCGATGCGCCTCGCCGCCTAACTTCCAACGTTTCCACGGAGATCATGTTGCCCCTCCTGAATGAGCACGCCTCGGGCGTATACGTCATCGCGGTCACGCCGTTCCGGGAGGACGGCGCCCTGGATCTCGACAGCACGGACCGGATGGTGGATTTCTACCTCGAGCGCGGCGCGACGGGACTGACCGTGCTGGGCATGATGGGGGAGGCGCAGAAGCTCACCATCGACGAGTCCCAAGCCTATGTCCGCCGAATCCTGAAGCAGGTCGACGGGCGGATCCCGGTGGTGGCGGGCGTGTCGGCGCCCGGCTTCGCCCAGATGAAGGCCCTGACCGACATGGTGATGAGCGACGGTGCGGCCGGTGTCATGATCGCGCCGCCCTCATCCCTTCGCAGCGATCAGCAGATCCTCACCTATTACAAGCAAGCGGCCGACTTTCTCGGTGACGTCCCCTTTGTGCTCCAGGATTTCCCGCTGGCGACCGGGGTCACGATCCCGGTGTCGGTGATCCAGGCCGTCGTCGAGCAGATCCCGACCTGCGTCTGCCTCAAGCACGAGGACTGGCCGGGCCTCTCGAAGATCTCGGCTCTTCGCACGGCGTCGGAACAATCCGGCGGGCGGCGCATCTCGATCCTGTGCGGCAATGGCGGCATGTTCCTGCCGGAAGAGATGGCGCGCGGCGCGGATGGCGCCATGACGGGCTTCGCCTATCCGGAAATGATGCGCGACGTCGTCCGCCATCACGCCGCGGGCGATCCCGACCGGGCGCAGGATGTATTCGATGCCTACCTGCCGCTGGCCCGATATGAGCAGCAGCCGGGCCTGGGCCTGTCGATCCGCAAATACATCCTGGCCAAGCGTGGAGCGCTGGCCTCGGCCACCTTGCGAAAGCCGGGTGGGGCCTTGTCGCCGAGCGACGTCGCGGACGTCGAGCGCCTCATCGCCCGCCAAACCCGACGCCTGGAGGCTCTTGGCTGATCGAAGCGGGCCGCGGGCGCGATACCCATCGAGCGGGAGCCGGCAATTCGGGCTAACCCGCCTTGCGGTTCCGGGGCTCTCGCTTCATCCTTCCCGGACGCAACGGGTTGAGAGCACGGGCCATGGACGACGCGGAGGCGGCGGACGAAGGGGTGCTGAGCCGGATCTTCCAGGCCGTCGCGGCCGATGCGGCGCGCTTCCGGTCCACGATCGGCGGGCGCCCCCAAAGGCCGGAGCGCACCTATGCGCAGGCCCTGGCCGCCTTCGAGGCTCCCGCGCCCGAAACGGGTGAGCCAGCCGAGACCGTCATCCGCGATCTGCAGGAGCGCGCCGCACCGGGGCTCCACGCCACCACGGGACCCCGGTTCTTCGGCTGGGTGATCGGGGCATCGCACCCGGTCGGAGTCGCGGCCGATTGGCTCGCGGCTGCGTGGGGGCAGAATGCGGGCAACCACACCGCTGCCCCGTCGGCGGCAGCCGCCGAGGCCGTCTCGGCCCGCTGGCTGCTCGATTTCCTCGACCTGCCCCGTGAATCCTCGGTTGGATTCGTCACGGGCGCGACCGTCGCCAATGTGGTCTGTCTGGCCGCGGCTCGTGGCGAGGTCCTGCGCCGGTCGGGATGGGATGTGGAGCGCGATGGGCTCTTCGGCGCTCCGCCCATCCACGTGCTCATCGGGGCCGATGCCCATACGACCGTGTTCTCGGCCCTGCAGTTCCTGGGGTTGGGCCATGGACGGGTCATCCGGATCCCGGCGGATGACCAGGGGCGGATGCAGCCGGACGCCCTGCGAACGGCTCTGGCTTCCTGCCGGGGGCCGACCATCGTGATCACGCAGGCCGGGCAGATCAATACGGGTGCCTTCGACGATCACGCCGCAATCGTCCGCTTGGCTCAAGACCAGGGCGCCTGGGTGCATGTGGATGGGGCTTTCGGTTTGTGGGCCCGCGCCTGCCCTCCCCTGGCTCATCTTGGCGAAGGCATCGAGCTGGCCGATTCCTGGGCGACGGACGGGCACAAATGGCTCCAGATTCCCTATGATTGCGGATACGCCATCGTTCGAAACGCGGAGGCGCACAGACGGTCAATGATCATCGCGGCCAGCTATCTGCCCGGGGCCGGAGGGGATGAGCGCGACCCATCCCACTACGTGCCCGAGCTCTCCCGTCGCGCGCGGGGATTTGCCACCTGGGCCATGCTTTCGCATCTCGGGCGGCAGGGCATCGCCCGGATGGTGGAACGCCACTGCGCCATGGCCCGGCGGCTTGCCGGACTCCTGGGCCGGGAGCCGGGAATTACGATCCTGAACGACGTAGTGCTCAACCAGGTGATCGTCCGCTTCGGAGCAGATGAGCCGAGCCCGGCGGGAGACGATCTGACCCTTCGGACCATCCGCCGGATCCAAGACGACGGAACGCTTTTCGCAGGCGGCGCGAGATGGAGAGGGCTCTGGGTGATGCGGATGTCGGTGATTTCCTACGGCACCACGCGATCCGACATCGAGAGGGCCGCCGGCGCGATCATCGGCGCTTGGCGCCGGATTCGCCCCTCGTCGTGACCGGACCCGCGATCCTGCGCAGCAGCCTCCCGTCAGATAGCGAACTGAGTTACGTCATTGAACTGACATCAAAACTTCATTGGAAGCCCGTCTGTTTGCCTGCTAACGGAGCGGCCGGACACATATCCGGCAGGTTCACAATGGCAAAAACCAAGAAGAATGAGGCTTCCGACGTTCCCGCGATCCTCGCGAAAGCGATCCGGCGGGCCGAGAAGCTCGAGAAGACGCTCCTGAAGCTCGTTGCTCAGGAAGAGCCCCTTTCGGAAGCGGAGCGTCTGCTCAAGAACCTGCAGAAGGGACTTTTGGGCCTACGCGGTAATGGGACCAAGGACGCGCCCGCCTCCCCGGCCACGAAGGCCGAGAAGGTTCCCGGGAAGACGGCCGGACAGACGCGCCGGACCTCATCGAAGAAAGCCCCCGGCGCGGACGGTGTCGTGATTCGCCGCTCCCGGCAGGCACGCCCGAAGGTGTCGGCCGACGCCGCGGCGCCGGATCTCAAGTAAGCCGCAGGCACCGTTCGGCGCCAAGCCCTGCGCCACGAAGAAGGCCCCGCCACGCGGGATCTTTTTCGTCAAGGCCGGTCCAGGCAACGCAGCCGAGGCGATCAGTCCCGCCGGCGGAAGCCCACATAGCCGCCGTCCGCGTCGTAGAGGACGTCAAAGCCGTTCAGGAGATGGTAGCTGGTGTTCACGAAGACCCGCGCGTCCGACACATTCAGATGCGTGCCCTCCGGAGCCAGAAGCGAAGAGCCGCCGACCTCGAAGCTGTAGAGCGGGAGGCTGCGCGCGGGATTTCCAACGCTGACGGCCACCTGTGTACCCTGGGGAAGCTCCCGCCTCGCGTCGCCGGCCTGGTTCGGCGGCACCGTCATGAACATGGCCGTGACCCCCGTATCCACCAGCATCGTCCCGCAGGCGGGCGGCGTGCGGCCGTTGAGGGAGATGCAGGCCGGAACCGGCGACCAATCCGGCGCATCGGGCTGGCGGTCCAACTTGATGTAATGGAAGACCCCTGTCACGTTGCCGCCCGTCAGGCCCACATGCACACCCTGGGGCGTCAGGATGTAGCCGTGCCGCTGCTCGCGCCCGCCTGCCGCGACCTGGAGCAAGGGGTTCTTGTCGGGCGTGCTCTGGGACTGGCGGTCGTGCTCGCGGGCGAAGCCGACTCCCACCATGGCGATGTTGCGCGGATCGTCGGTCGGCGCACAATCCCGCGCCTCCTGCAGGCATTCGACCCGCGTCACCGCCAGAACCGGCATGGCCTGGGTGGCAACCTGCGCGCCGTCCTGACCGATCAGGGCGAGCGGCGTGGTGACCCATTGGCCGATCATGACCCGTCCGGAACTCGTGTAGGTCAACCGACCCTCGCCGGAGGACGGCAGCTGGTCGAAATCCGGAATCAGGCTCGAGGCCACCACCACCCCCGTGGAGCCGGAATCCAAGTCGGCCCGGTGGGTCCGTTCGCCGAAGGACAGGCCGATCTGAGGCACGCGCGCGATGGGACCGGCTTCGGCGTTGAGGTAGCGGAGGAACACACCCTCCCGGAAGCGCTCGTAGTTCGGCTGCTGCGCCTGCGCCGAGGCGCTGCCCGCGAGCAGGCTCCCGACAAGCGCTAGGGCGGCGCGGTCGATGCAAGGACGGGCGCGGCGGGGGGTAGTGGGCATGGCGAGGTCTCCGGAGCGATCGGCGGAAGGTCAGACGCGATTGGTGCCGCACCAGCCTCTCCCGGAGGATCATCGATGCGGCGGTCGTGGGGTTCGTTCTTCGAGTTTGGGTTGATTCGGCCCGGCCGTTTGATAAGGACGACGGACAGGATCCCAACCGGAGCGGAGCAGTGCCTAACGAACCCCATTTGACACTGCATCAGCACATTCAGAAGCACTGGAAGACCGTGGCCGTTCTCGTGATCGTCGCGATCCTGGCCTACAGCTTCTCCTATTTCTGGTAGCCCGGCGCGTCCTCGTCACGGCATGTATTGGCCCCCATTGACCTCGATGGTTTGGCCCGTGATGTATCCGCTCATCCGGTCGGAGGCCAGAAACAGGTAGGCTCCGACACATTCCTCCGGGCTGCCGAGGCGGGCCATGGGGATCGTCCGGCGCATGCCTTCGAGCATCTCCGGGGTCGAGAACCTCTCGTGAAACGGCGTCGTGATGACCCCGGGCGCCACTGCGTTGACACGGATGCGATCGGCCGCGAACTCCTTGGCCATGTTCCGGGTCAGGTTCGATACGAAAGCCTTCGCGCTCGCGTAGAGGAGCGCGCCGGGGCCGCCTCCGTTGCGGGCCGCGATGGAACTGGTGTTGATGATGGCCCCACCGCCCGCCTCCTTGAGATAGGGAATGGCGGCCTGGGAGGCCATGATGACGGAGCGCACGTTCAGGTCGAGCACCTGGTCGTAGAGGGCATCGTCAATCTCCATGGCGGGCACGCGCCGCACGAGCGCACCGGCATTGTTCACGAGGATGTCCAGGCCGCCGAGGCGGGACGCGGCCTCTCGCACCAGCCCGGCGGCGCCGGCGGTCGACCCGACATCGCCGGCCAGCGCCAGCGCGCGCCCTCCGGCCTGTTCGATTCCCTCGACGACGGCCTTCGCCTCCTTTGCGCTGCTGTTGTAATGCACCGCCACAAGCGCGCCGGCCTCGGCAAAGCCCGCCGCCACGGCGGCGCCGATCCCAGTGCTCGATCCCGTGACCAATACTCTCTTGTTCGTCAGATCCGATAGCATGGACGTCCCCTCGCGTTCCTAAGCTCGAAGCTTGCACGTATTGTCATAGCGTCCGTTACAGGATCGGGACAGCGGCCAAGCTTCGATCGAGCAGTCCGCGCCTTGCGCAATTTTCGAACATGATACCGAGTGGATTATGCTGTCCATTACTTTACGTTACGTGTCTGGTGTCACTTGATTTCAACACACGCTATCCGTCGCAGGATGTACTCCATGTTCCCGCTTGCCCGATCCGTCCCGAACTGACAGCTTGGCTTAAAGACAAAAAGCCAGCTAAGCGAGCGGAACATGACAAGGGGCAGAAAAGGGCGTTCGCGCGCCCGAAGAGGCATTGCGCCCGTTTGGGCTCTGGTGTTGACGGGCATCCTGGCGCCGGGCGCTACCCTTGCCAATCCGGCACCGGTCCAGACCGGCTTCGCTTCCCTCCCGGCCTCCCTGCCCGCCTCTACCCACCCCGTCCGCGCCGGCGGCTCGGCCGTTCCGACCCAGGCCTGGCTGGCCTTCTGCCAAAGGCTTCCGGGGGAATGCGCCCTCGACGAGACCGAACCCACCGTCATCACCCTCGATTCCGAGACCTGGGCCGAGATCGTGGCCGTGAATGCCCGCGTCAACAGGGATATCCTGCCGGTCACCGATCAGGACCATTGGGGCGAACTCGACCGCTGGGATTATCCGGACGACGGCATGGGCGATTGCGAGGACATCCAGCTTCTCAAGCGCCGACAGCTCGTCGAGTCCGGCCTGCCGCGCCGCGCCCTGCGCATGACGGTGGTGATCGATGAGGAAGGGGCCGGACACGCGGTCATGATGGTTCGCACCGACCGGGGCGACTTCATCCTCGACAACAAGCGCGACGCCGTCCTGCCGTGGAGCCAGACCGGTTACACCTATGTGAAGCGCGAGGGCGCAGAGGGGAAAGCCTGGGTGTCCCTGACCGATCGCGCCGGCCCGATGCTCACCGCGAACAAGTAGGCGGGGCGGCTCAGGAGACGGCGGCGGGCTTGCGCTCGGCCAACTTTTCGCCGGCCTGGCGCCAGTGGATCTCGCGTTCGAGCTTCTCCCGGACCGCGTCGAGTTCCTGCCGCGCTGTCCGAGCCTCGGACACCGCCAGGCGCGCGTCCCGCTTCGCCCGGCGCACGGAGAACGCCAGGATTACGGCCAGGAGCCCCGAGAGGCCCGCGATCGCGACCATGCCCCACGCGTAGACAGGACCGGCTTCGATCCGGAGCGCGAACAGCGCCAGGAGGCCCGTCAGAAGCGCGATCGCGGCGGCCGTCGGGCTGCGGCACAGAAGGGCGGCCGCGGGCATGGCGGCAAAGGCGAGCAGAAAAGCGGGAGGCAGGAGGCGCGCGCTCTCGATCGCCAGAGCGCCCAAGCCCCGTACGTCGCTCCAGAAGCCCGTCACGTCGATCATCAGCCTGCCTCCCGGTGCTGTCGCCAGCCCTATCATGCCTCAAAAATGTTGCCTTTGATAAGCGCTTGCCAGCTACCCCGAAGGGATCAACGATAACCATCCGTTAACCATGGGGGCGCATTCTTGCCAGGCCAGCGAACCCGCGTCCCGCCGGTCATTCGCTCGATGCTCAGGAGGTGACGGCCCATGTTGCACAAGACCTTCGCGGAGACGATTGACGAGCGCCTCAAGGCCATCGGCCTGCTGGCCGACTGCATCGCCCTCCAGCCCGAGCAGAGCGACCTTCACGACCTACGGGTTTTGCTCCTGGACGTCATGGGCCTCCTGAAACGCGACCCCGGCATCGAGTCGGCGGCGGACGACCTTTACGCCGCCGCCATGGCCCTCGTGCGGGACAAGGCCGTCGGGGCCCAGCCGATCGCCCGCAAGCAGCGCCTGCTCAAGGATGCCCGCAGCCGGTTCTTCGGCAGGCTCAACGGCGCGGCCGAGCGCATCGGCCCGCAGGACCTGAGGCTCAAGGGCTTCGCCGCCTTCCAGGCGGCCCACCTATCGCGGAAACCCGCCTCCGAGGCACGCAGCCAAGCCGCCTGAGGCCGGTTTCGCCGTCAGGTCTTCTGGGTTTCCGGCGCCAGGTGCCGGAAGGCCGTCACCACATTCTCGTAGACCGGCCGCTTGAAGGGAATGATGAGATCGGGCAGCCGGTGCATCTCCTCCCAGCGCCATTCGTCGAATTCAGGCTTGTGGTGGCCGCCGCCGGGCTTGAGAATGTTGATTTCGCTCTCGTCGCCCTCGAACCGGAACGCGAACCACCGCTGCTTCTGGCCCCGGTACCGCCCGCGCCAGGCCCGGCCCGCCACCATGGCGGGCAAATCGTAGGTGTACCAGTCGGGCGCCTCCGCCAGGAGAGCGGCGGAGCGGACGCTGGTCTCCTCGTACATCTCCCGGATCGCCGCATCGTAGGGGTTCTCGCCGGGATCGATTCCACCCTGGGGCATCTGCCAGGCATAGCCGTCGGCCACATGCTCGGGCCCGCCCTCGGATTTCCGGCGTCCGATGAACACGAGACCGTCCCGATTGAGGATCATGACGCCGACACAGGAGCGATAGGGCAGGTCCGCCATGTTCCGCAATCCTCTGGCGCTCTTCATCGGCCTCGTCCCTCCCCTGCGCTTCGATACCGGCCCGCTGTTCGACCGGCGCGGCTGTCCCCTCTTTTGAACGACGACGATCCGCGACGGTTCGGGTGACGCAACGAGAGTGCCGTCTCGGACCCTTCGAAGCAAGGCCTGGCGTCGGCCGCGACCGAAGAATTGCACCCTGGCCGATGAGGGATGTCGGAGAGGAAACGAAAACAGCCTGCCGGGCAAACCGGCAGGCTGTGGATGGCGGGAATGGCGCGGCGATCAGTTCGGCGCGGTGGCCGTGTTGGTCGTCGTGGTGTTGGCCGCGCCCTTGCGCTCGCCGCGCAGGAACTCGTAGGCCGCGATGAGCTGCTTGTCCTTGGTCGGATCCGGCGGAACGTAGGCGGACGATCCGCCGCGCTCTTCCTTCTCGCCGCCGTTCTGCAGGTGACCCCGCAGGCCGGCCTCGCCCTTCGTCTCGTCCTTGCCCTTCAGGTCATCGGGAATATCCTGAAGAACCTCCATGTCGGGCGTGATGCCCTTGGCCTGGATCGAGGTGCCGGACGGGGTGTAGTAGCGCGCCGTGGTCAGGCGCACCGCGCCGTTGCCCGCGAGCGGGATGATGGTCTGCACGGAGCCCTTGCCGAAGGAGCGCGTACCCATGACGGTGGCGCGCTTGTGGTCCTGCAGGGCTCCGGCCACGATCTCCGAGGCCGAGGCCGAGCCCCCGTTGACGAGAACCACCAGGGGCTTGCCCTTGGTCAGGTCGCCCGTCTTGGCGCTGAAGCGCTGGGTATCCTCGGGGTTGCGGCTGCGTGTCGAGACGATCTCGCCGCGGTCGAGGAACGCGTCCGACACCATGATGGCCTGGTCCAGCAATCCACCCGGATTGTTGCGCAGGTCGATCACGAAACCCTTGACCTTGTCGGCGCCGATATCGGCCGTCACCTTCTCGATGCCGGCGCGCAGGCCCTCATAGGTCTGCTCGTTGAACTGGGTCACGCGCAGGACGCCGATGTCGCCTTCGACGCGAGCCCGGACGGGGCGAACCTTGATGGTCTCGCGGGTGAGCTTGACCTCGATCGGGTCCTTGGCCTCCTTGCGCTGGATCTTCAGGATGACGGAGGAGTTGACCGGGCCGCGCATCTTGTCGACGGCCTGGTTCAGGGACAGGCCCTGCACGTTCTCGCCGTCGATCTGGGTGATGACGTCGTTGGCCAGCACGCCGGCCCGCGAGGCCGGAGTCTCGTCGATGGGCGTGACGACCTTCACGAGGCCGTCTTCCATGGTGACCTCGATGCCCAGGCCACCGAACTCGCCACGGGTCTGGACCTGCATGTCACGGAAGCTCTTGGCGTCCATGTAGCTCGAATGCGGATCGAGGGACGTCAGCATGCCGTTGATGGCCGACTCGACGAGTTTGGATTCTTCAGGCTTCTCGACGTAATCCGTGCGGATCTTCTCGAAGACGTCGCCGAAGAGGCTCAGTTGGCGATAGGTGTCGGCGGAGGCCGCGATGGCGCTCGTGCTCGACAGCAGGCTCGTCTGCGTCGCCACGGTTGCGCTGCCCGCTCCGAGGGCGGCACCGACAAGAAGAAGGGACAGTTTGCGCATTACCCGCGAACCTTTTCGCTTTGCGATTTCGCCCACCATGGGCCCGGATCGATCGACGTACCATCTTTCCTGAACTCTACATAGAGAACAGGTTCGTTTGTTGCGAGGGCTCCTGCGGCCGGGGACACGAGGGAAGATTGTCCCATGGTCGCGATAGGCTCTCCTGCGAGGACGAATTGACCGACCTCGACGTTGATTTGATCCATGCCGGCCAGAAGGAGATAATATCCTCCCCCCGCATTGATGATCAAGAGTCGTCCATAGGACCGGAAGGGTCCCGCAAAGGCAACCCATCCGTCCGATGGAGATACGACAGCCGCTCTTGGGCGCGTGGTGATCGAAATGCCGCGCGTCGTTCCGCCATAGGTGTCGGCGGCTCCGAAATCGCGGGCCACATCCCCGCTGACCGGCCTCGGCAGAAGGCCTCGAGCCTCGGCGAAGGGAATTTTGGGAGCCAAGCGGGCGGGATCGCGGAAGGCGGCTTGCGCGAAGCGCTCGCGGGTGGCCTGGGCCTGGGCCTCGGCGGCCTTGCGCGCCTCCTCGGCGGCCCGCTGCGCGCCCGTGATCTCGCGCTCCATGCGGTCAATCAATTCTTTGAGAGACCCCGCCTGCCGGGCCAGTCCTTCGGCCTTTTCGCGCTCGGAGCCCATATTCTGCTCGACGGCCGCCATCCGGGTCTGTCGGGCGTTCATGAGGGCGTTCAGGCGCTCCTGTTCCTTGGACAAGGCCGCGAGTTCGCCCCCGAGGGTGTTTCGGTCGGCCACGATGGCGTCCTTGAGCCGCACCAGCTCGGCGAGGTCGGTCGCCAGGGTTTCGGCTTCGGCCCGGAGCTCGGGCAGCACCGCCCCCAGGAGGATCGAGGTTCGAACGGCCTCCAGCATGTCTTCGGGCCGCACGAGCACGGCGGGAGGCGGACGGCGTCCCATGCGCTGCAGGGCCGCGAAAACCTCCACGATCACGCCCCGGCGGCTGTCGAGGGAGCGGCGGATCGCCGCCTCGCTGGCCGTGAGGGTCTGAAGCCGCTGTTCCAGGCCGCGGGTCCGATCCTCGGTGCCGCGGATGCGGTCGGCGGTTTCGATGAGGGCCGTGTTGAGCTTGGCGCGGTCGGTGCGGATCTCGGCGATTTCGGCCTCCAGCCTGCGCCTGGCCTCCGCGCTTGCCGCCATCGCCTCCTCGAGCTTGCGCAGATCGCCCTCGCGCCGCGCCTTCTGTTCGGCGGTTTCCGTCGTCGAGGCCCCCACGGCAGGCGCGGGCGTTTGGGCCCACGCCGCATGCGGGGCGGGCAGGACCAGGGCGGTCAGGGGAAGAAGGATCAGGGAGCTTGCGCGGATCATCCGTTAGGAATCGTCGTGTCCGGCGCGATGATAAGGGTGACCGGACAGGATTGTCAGCGCCCTATACAGCTGTTCGGTGACCAAAGCGCGCACGATCTGGTGCGGCATCGTGAGCGCCCCGAAGGAGACCACGAGATCCGCCCGCTGGCGAACCCTGGGATCGAGTCCATCGGGCCCACCGATGATGCAGGCGATGTCGCCCCGCCCGTCGTCGCGCCACTGTCTGATCCGAGCCGCGAAAGCCTCGCTTGTGGGGCTCTTGCCGCGCTCGTCGAAAACGATCAGCACGGCCTGGCCAGCCTTCTCCAGGAGGATATCGGCCTCCTCCTGGCGGCGGTCGTCGTCTCGTCTGGCGCGGCTCTCGGGCATTTCGACCATGTCGAACCCGGCCAAGCCAAGGCCTCGGCCCATGGCCTCGATGCGCTGCCTGTAGCGCTCGACGAGCTCCCGTTCCGGACCGCTTTTCAGACGGCCTACGGCCAGCAAGCTCAAGCGCAAGACCAGACGTCCGACTTAGACGGGACGGTCTTGCGGTCGGTCGGAGCCCCACATCTTCTCGAGGTTGTAGAAACCGCGAACCTCGGGGCGGAAGATGTGCACGAGCACGTCACCGGCGTCGATTAGCACCCAGTCGCAAGCCGGCAGCCCTTCGACCCGCGCATTCCCGAACCCTTTGTCCTTCAGGTCCTTGATGACACGGTCGGCGATGGCGCCCACATGGCGTTGGGAACGGCCCGACGTGATGATCATGGTATCTGCAAGCGAGGTTTTGCCGACGAGGTCGATTTCGACCGTGTTCTCGGCCTTCATATCCTCGATGGAGGCTACGATAGCAGCCCGAATGTCCTCATCTTGCGGAGTCTCCGCTCCGGAGAGAGGGGGAAGCGGATTCAGATCCGCTTCTAGCGAAGATAGTCGATTCAGGTTCAGACCCTTTCAAGCGACGCTACACTTTGTGCGCCGTCCTCTTAAGATAATGTCGGACGGCACACGATTTCAACGTCTCATCGGAGGAGAAGTTCGTCGCAGGTGGCGAATGGCGGTGGATGACAGGAAGGACCGCGGGCCGTGCAGGAACACCCAGGCAGGGGGAGCGAGGCCTGCCAAAGACCGGGCCTCGCTCTCAGGAATTCTGTCC
Source organism: Microvirga pudoricolor (assembly GCF_016892705.1). Taxonomy (GTDB): domain Bacteria; phylum Pseudomonadota; class Alphaproteobacteria; order Rhizobiales; family Beijerinckiaceae; genus Microvirga; species Microvirga pudoricolor. Next base: position 376,765 of record NZ_JAFEMB010000004.1, on the reverse strand, counting down.
TGCGCAAGGTTGATGGCCGCACGGGAATGGACCGCCCTCAGGGTCCAGCCGGGGCGGTCGACCACGGCCATCGGCATCATCCGGGCGATGCTTCGCCAGCCGCGCCAGCGGTTGAACCCCGCAAGGTTGTCGGCGCCCATGATCCAGACGAACCTCACGCCCGGGCAGCGCCGCTTGAGGTAGGCCAGGGTATCCACCGTGTAGCGGGCCCCGATCTCCTCCTCGAAGGCGGTCACGTCGATGGCCGGATGCCGGGCGATCTGCCGGGCCTCCTCGACCCGTGCCGCCGTCGGGGCCAGTTCGCCCGTATCCTTCAGCGGGTTGCCCGGCGTGACGATCCACCAGACCCGGTCGAGGCCGAGGCGCCGGAGGGCCATGAGGCTTACGTGCCGGTGGCCCGCATGGGCCGGGTTGAACGAGCCCCCGTAGAGGCCGATCCTCATTCCAGAGGCGAAGCGGGGCAGGCACACGAGGCCGGACGGCCCCAGGCGAAACCGCGAGGATACCAGGCTCACGGGCGGGTCTGGCCCGTTCCGCGCACCCTGTACTTGAACGAGGTCAGTTGCTCGACGCCCACGGGCCCCCGCGCATGCATCCGGCCTGTCGCGATGCCGATTTCGGCCCCGAAGCCGAACTGGCCGCCATCGGCGAACTGGGTCGAAGCGTTATGGAGCACGATGGCGGAATCGACCTCTGCCATGAAGCGCTCAGCCGCCGCCTGGTCTGCCGTCACGATGGCGTCCGTATGGTGGGATCCGTAGGCCTCGATATGGGCGATGGCGGCCCCCAGGCCGTCCACGACCTTCGCCGAGATGACGGCGTCGAGATATTCGGTGCGCCAATCCTCCTCGGCGGCGGCGGATGCCCGGGGGTCGACCGCCTGCACCGCGGCGTCGCCACGCACGGCGCAGCCCGCGTCGAGCAGCATCGCCACCAGGGGTTCCAGGTGCGTGTCGGCGCAGGCGCGGTCGACCAGCAGAGTCTCGGCGGAACCGCAGATGCCCGTGCGGCGCATCTTGGCGTTCAGCACGATGGCTTTCGCCATGGCGAGGTCGGCTTTCTCGTGAACGAAGACGTGGCAGAGCCCCTCAAGATGGGCGAAGACCGGCACCCGCGCCTCCTCTTGGACCCGCGCCACAAGGCTCTTGCCGCCCCTAGGCACGATCACGTCGATGTTTCCGTCGAGGCCCGACAGCATGGCGCCCACCGCCGCCCGGTCGCGGGTGGGCACGAGCCGGATCGCGTCGGCGGGAAGCCCTGCCTCCTCAAGCCCCGCCCCGATGGCGTCGGCGATGGCCGCCGCAGTGCGGAAACTGTCCGAACCGGTGCGCAGGATGGCGGCATTGCCGGCCTTCAGGCACAGCGCCCCGGCATCTGCCGTCACGTTCGGGCGACTCTCGAAAATGACGCCCACGACCCCGAGCGGGGTCGCCACGCGCTCGATCACAAGGCCGTTGGGACGTTCGAAGGTCGCCAGCACCCGGCCGATCGGGTCGGTAAGCCCGGCGATGCTGTCCACGGCAGCCGCGATGTCCTCGAGGCGCTCGTCGTCCAGGGCAAGGCGGTCGAGATAGGAGGAAGCCTGACCCTTGGCCCGCGCCTCGGCCACATCCTCGTCATTGGACGCCAGGATGGTATCCCGCCGGGCTCGAATCTGAGCCGCCATGGCGCGCAGGGCCGCATTCTTCTGATCCGTTGACGCCAAAGCGACCTGACGGGCAGCCTTGCGGGCATCACGGCCGATCCGGCCCATCAGGGTCTCGACGTCGGATCCTTCGACCAGTTTCAAGGCTTCCATGCTCTTCCCCTCAAGAGGCCGCTTTCAGGCCAGCCCGCGAAACTTCAAGGTTCAGGGCCATATCGTCTCGGTGGATCATCTCGGCGCGGCCCGAATAGCCCAGGATGGCCTCGATCTCGCGGCTGGGCCGGCCAATGATCCGCGTCGCCTCATGGGCGTCGTAGGCCACGAGGCCCCGGCCCAGCACGCCGCTCTCGCCCCGGATCGTCACCGCGTCGCCTCGCGCGAAGCTGCCCTCGATCCGGCGCACCCCCACCGGCAGGAGGCTCGCGCCTCCCAGGAGAGCGCGGGCCGCGCCCTCGTCCACGTGCAGGATGCCGCGCGGCTCGAGCGCCCCGGCGATCCAGGTCTTGCGGGCCGTGGCGGGGTTCGAGGGCGTCAGGAACCACGTGCAGCGCCCGCCTTCGGCCACGCGCCGGAGGGGATTCTTGGTGCGACCGTCCGCGATGACCATGTGAGTGCCGCCGGCGGTCGCGATCTTGCCGGCCTCGACCTTGGTGCGCATCCCGCCCCGGGACAGTTCGGAGGCCGCTCCGCCCGCCATGGCCTCGATGGCCGGCGTGATGCGCTCCACCACAGGAATGTGCTCGGCCTTCGGGTCCGAGGCCGGAGGGGCCGTATAGAGCCCGTCGATATCGGAGAACAGCACCAGCAGGTCGGCCCCGATCATGGTGGCGACGCGGGCGGCCAGGCGGTCGTTGTCGCCATAGCGAATCTCGCTGGTGGCCACCGTGTCGTTCTCGTTGATCACGGGCACCGCCCGCAGTTCCAGGAGCTTGAGGGTGGTGGCGCGCGCGTTGAGATAGCGCCGCCGCTCTTCCGTGTCGGCCAGGGTGACCAGGATCTGGCCCGCCGTGATGCTGTGATGGGCCAGGACCTCGGCCCAGATGCGCGCGAGCGCGATCTGCCCGACGGCCGCCGCCGCCTGGCTCTCCTCCAGGCGCAGGGTGCCCGGAGGAAGGCCCAGCACCGTGCGCCCCATGGCGATGGCGCCGGACGAGACCACCAGGACATCGGCCCCTTGGGCATGAAGATCGGCGATGTCCTCCGCGAGCGCCGCCAGCCAGGCATGATTCAAACGGCCCCGGGCCCGGTCTACCAGGAGCGAGGAGCCGACCTTCAGAACGACGCGGCGGAACTGGCGCAGATCGGGCGTCATGGATGCCATTCTTCCTGGGGGGCGGCGGTTTCGGCCTCCTCGGCCTTGGCCTCGTCGATCACCGAGAGAAGCGCCCGCAAGGCCTCCTGCACGCCCTGGCCCGAAGCCGACGAGAGCACCAGAGGGGTGCGCTTGGTGGCGCGCTTCAGGCGCGCCACCTGCTCTTTGAGCGTCTCCTCGTCCAGCGCATCCGCCTTGGACAGGGCCACGATCTCCGGCTTGTCCGCGAGGCCGTGACCGTAAGCCTCGATTTCCGTGCGGACAGTCTTGTAGGCCTTCCCCGCATGCTCGCTGGTGCCCTCCACCAGGTGCAGCAGCACCCGGCAGCGCTCCACGTGGCTCAAGAAGCGGTCGCCGAGGCCCACCCCCTCGGACGCGCCCTCGATCAGGCCCGGAATGTCCGCCAACACGAATTCGCGGTTGTAGGCGCGCACCACGCCGAGGCCCGGATGGAGCGTCGTGAACGGGTAATCGGCGATCTTGGGCTTGGCGGCCGTGACGGTGGCCAGGAACGTCGACTTGCCGGCATTGGGCAGTCCCACGAGGCCCGCATCGGCGATGAGCTTGAGGCGCAGAATGATCCAGCGTTCCTGGCCCTCAAGTCCCGGATTGGCCCGGCGCGGCGCCCGGTTGGTCGAGGTGGTGAAATAGGCATTGCCGAAGCCGCCGTTGCCGCCCCGCGCCAGCAGGATCTTCTGGCCCACATGGGTCATGTCCGCGATGACCGTCTCGCCGTCCTCGTCCAGGATTTCCGTGCCGGCCGGCACTTTCAGCACGATGTCGTCGCCCTTGGCGCCGGCACGGTTCGAGCCCATGCCGTGGACGCCCTTCTTGGCCTTGAAATGCTGCTGGTAGCGATAATCGATCAGCGTGTTCAGCCCTTCCACGCATTCGGCCCAAACATCGCCGCCGCGCCCGCCGTCGCCGCCGTCCGGCCCGCCGAACTCGATGAACTTTTCACGGCGGAACGAGACGCAGCCCGCGCCTCCGTCGCCCGAGCGGATATAGATCTTGGCTTGGTCGAGAAATTTCATAACCCGCTTCCTTTACGGGACAAGGTTCGCGGGAGCAACGCAGACCATAGGGAAAGCGCTCCCGGTTTCCGGGAGCGCCGGTTTGTGAGGCGAAGCCTGGAGCCGCTTCCATTGGCGTGAAATCAGCTCTCTTACTTGTCCTGTCGCATTTTCCGGCGTTGGACCGGGGGCCTTTCGCCGAAAAATGCTCTAGCTCGCCAGTTCGAGCACGGGCTCGGCCTCATAGGCCGGTTCCCGCACGAGGCCGGTATGGCCCCAGGACTTCAGGCTCTCCCAGGCCCGCCGGTCGAGCCGGAACTCGTCCGCCGGATAGAAGCCGCCCCGGGCCGGGAATTCCACCAGGCCCGTGCCCTGATAAGCGAAGCCGCACTTCTCCAGCACCCGCCGGGACGTGGGATTGATCACCCGCGTGGAAGCCCGCAGCTCCATCTCGTCGCCATAGGCGAAGAAGGCGTCGATCAGGGCCCTGACGGCCTCGGTCGCGTAGCCCTGCCCCCAGGATGGAGTCCCCAGCCAATAGCCGAGGGTCGGCTGGCCCTTCTCGGAGCCTGGGGTGATCCCCACCATGCCGATGAGGGCGTTGGGCCTGCCCTTCGGCGTGATGGCGAGCTGGAGCCCCTGCCCGTCCGCGTTGGACTGGCGCGCCGCGAAGATAAATCGCTCCGCATCCTGCGGCGTGTAGGGATGGGGAATGTGGGCCGTCATGTCGGCTACCGATTTCTCACCGGCGAGGCGCACGATGGCTTGGGCATCCGCAAGGCGCGTCCAGCGCAGCCACAGGCGGCGGGTTTCCAGGCGGAAAACATCGTCACGGGTGAGGTCGGGAAACATGGATTTGCTCCGATCCAGTTGGGCCTTTCGTTTCAAAAGCGGCCCGGAAAACGCGAAGGGGAGGTGGTATCCCACCTCCCCTGCTGGTTCTGGATCTGGAGCTTGGCCGTTTTCGGGCCTGTTGGGAGCTCTGATCCGCCGGGTCGGTGTGATACCGGCGGGAGCTCCTTCGCTTTAGCTCTCGCCGTTTACTCTGCGGCCTCTTGGGCCGGGACGACCGATACGAAGGCTCGGCCTTGTTTCGTCAGAAATCGTACGCGTCCGTCCGTCGTGGCGAAGAGGGTGTGGTCCTTGCCCATGCCGACATTGGCGCCGGCATGCCATTTGGTGCCGCGCTGACGAATGATGATGTTGCCAGCCACGACCTGCTGGTCGCCGAACTTCTTCACGCCGAGGCGACGGCCATCGGAGTCGCGGCCGTTGCGGGACGAGCCGCCTGCTTTTTTATGAGCCATGGGTGTACTCCCGTGTTCCTAGCTTGAGCCGGTCGCTTATTCAGCGGTAGCGGCCGGAGCGACGTCAGCCGTCTCCTGGGTGGTCTTCTTGGCCGCAGCCTTCTTGGGCTTCTCGCTCTGGCCCGGCAGTCCGGTGATGCGGACGACGGTGTAATCCTGGCGATGCCCGCGCTTGCGGCGCGAATTCTGGCGGCGGCGCTTCTTGAAGGCGATAACCTTCTCGCCGCGGGTGTGCTCGACCACGGTGCCCGTCACGGTCGCGCCCTCGACGAGGGGAGCGCCGAACTGGGTGTTGCCGTCGTTCGAGACGACGAGAACCTGGTCGAACGTAACGGTGTCGCCCGGCTCGCCTGCGAGCGTGGCAACGGTGATGACGTCTTCGGCGGCGACGCGATATTGCTTGCCGCCGGTCTTGATCACTGCGAACATCTTCAACCTCGTGTTCAAACCCAACTCTTTCCGGGCAAAATCCCGTCAGGCTGGCTTTTTGGCAGTTTCCGGCTTCGGTACGCGGGGCCGGGAAATTTTCCTAACCCCGCAATGAAAACGCGCAGGCGGAAAGGCCTACGCGTAGCGAATGCGTCATACGGGACAGGTCCCTCCCCTGTCAACCAAAAACCTGTTTTTGCCGCTTGTGCGCCCCCAAAACGCATGATATCCACCCGGCCTCAACCAGCGGGGCCATGGCCCTTCGCGACCCGGAGAGGTGGCAGAGTGGTTGAATGCACCGCACTCGAAATGCGGCATACGGGCAACCGTATCGGGAGTTCGAATCTCCCCCTCTCCGCCATTCCACACTGAACAGCTTGTTTTGTAAGGCTTTTTAAGCCGTGATTGGCTTTGCGCGCTGCCTTTGCTACGAAGGAGTGCTACGAAGCTATGAGGACAATGGTGGGGCTCGTCACGCGGGGTAAAATCTATTGGTATCGTCGCACGATCCCGAAGCCGCTGCGGGAGATAGCGCGGCAAATGCTGTCGACAGACGATCCGTCCCTCTTTGATTTTAAGGCCGCAGTCTCGTTGAGAGGCAGCAAGGCTAGCACCGAGTTCTGGATAAGCCTATCGACAGCGGATTACGGTAAAGCCAAGGAAATGGTCCGCAGCCTTGATGCTGAGGCAGACCGTATCTTCTCAAGAGCAAGACAGCGCCTCGCCCTCCATAAGGCCCCGCTGACGATTGCTATTGATGATCGGGCGCTTGAGCGGCTCGCTACGGACTTCAAATACCGTAAACTCGCGGCAGATGAAGCGAAACGGCGTGGCACCTCTCCGATGTCGCGGGGCGAGTGGCAGATTCTGGCAGCACAGTTACGGGAGGAAGAGGCTGCGCTGCGAGACGCTAACGCACGCGGCGACAACCTCTACGTGCATTTCGACAATGATGCAATCCAGGCTTTGGCTGATGCTGGTGTCCAACTCGACGACCATTTCTCCTCGCTTGCGAATAGGATCTACCGCTCACTAACCGAAGCTTGGCTAGAGGCACTTGAGATCGTAAGGGCGCGCCATGAGGGCGCAAGCGTGAGGACCCCGGAACGTCCCCTTCCCCCTTCAGCTTTCCCACAGCATCAAAAAGTCCAGGTGACTGTCGCCAGCCTGATCGAAGGATGGAAGCTTGAAAAGCAACCGACCGAGAAGACCAGCTACACATTCCAACGTCGACTCATGAAGTTTGAGGAATTCTTGAAATCTCGAGGCTTATCCGTGGCAACGGCGACCCTCGACGATGCAGCAGACTGGAAGGCGGAACTGCTTCAATCCGGAAAGTCCATGAAAACAGTCGCTGACTTTATAGCCGCGAGCAAAGCCGTCTATGGGTGGGCAATGGAGAACCGCCGGGTGGCTGCAAACCCCTTCGCATTAGTAAAGACGCCTGCGCAAAAGAAAGGCAGGTCGGACAAGCGAAGGGGCTTCTCGGACGATGAAACCAAGGCTCTCTTGCTCGACGCAAGAGGTCGAGATGGCTACAGGAGATGGATCCCTTGGCTTGCAGCCTTTACCGGCGCGCGCCTCGACGAACTTTGTCAGCTTCGAGCGTCGGACGTTCGCCAGGCTGACGAATGTCATTATATCGATATCAACGATGACCATCCTGACAAGCATCTCAAGAACCAAGGCTCGCGTCGTCGAGTACCGCTTCATCCGGTGTTGCTTCAGGAAGGCTTTCTCCAATTTGTCGCAAGCTGCGGGAGCAAAGATGCTCATTTGTTCGGAGAAATTACACCTGATAGATTCGGTCGACGTGGAGGCAATGCGACGAAGGTCCTTAGCCGCTGGGTTCGACGGGATCTAGAAATCACGGATCCTCGCATCGCGCCAAACCACAGCCTTCGTCATCGCTTCAAAGATATTTGCAGGAACTCTGGCATCAGCAAGGAAGTTAGCGATGCTTTGACTGGTCATAGCAGCAGTGATGTAGGATCGAGTTATGGTGAAGGCTTCTCGATATCATTTCTGGCCAAAGAGATATGCAAGATTTCAGCCGAAAATGGCGTTCCACCCGCCACGCTGCGATCTAAAGGACATTGATATAAATAGCTTTCTAAAGAGCGTCCATTCTGCTCCGAAAAGCCATTAAGTGAAACTATGCTTCGCTTACAATCAACCACAAGGAAGAGGCAGATCAAGACGTGCATTGCTGATGAAAGATCAACTATTTCTAACCATCAGTTCTTAGCAAACGTAACCGCTACATCTTCGATGGCTCCATTATCGAGCATGAGAAGCCTCTCGATCTCGGGGCGGCGCTCCTCCCCACTGCTCAAATACAAAGTGAGGTTCGGGTCTTCATACAAGCTCACGTCACATTCCCACGCTCCGTCCTGCAGCTGCACACCGGTCTACTTTCTTCCAGACTGGCGGATTCGAAACACTTGCTGAAGGCCAACGACCTGTGATGACCTCAGGGCGAATTCGGCTGTTGGGCCGGACTACCCCCTTGAACATGCGCAGGCAATGGTTCTCGTCTTGAAAGACTTCGACCATGTCCAACGCGGACGTGATCCTCGCCCGCACCTTACGTAGAGAAGAGACAGATCCCAGTTGATGTGCTGATCCGGCCACCGATCTTGGCCCTTGTTCTGTTCCTGGGTGCGAGAGACGACGAAATGATTCTGGCACCAGGGCCGGCTATTTCATTTCTTCATGGCTCGACCCTCGCCCGGCCGCCGTAGCCGCTCCGCCGAGAAGTCCGGGTGCGTTCCCTCCAGCCATGACGTCAGCAGTCGGGGATCTGCATGTCGCGCCGCCTTGATCGCCGGCGGTACTTTTCTCGTCTCCACAATTTCAAGCCGAACGAAACAGTCCTCGATTCTCTCTACCCGGCAGAACCATTGTCCCGTCCAGCGGCGCCTGGGACCACGCACATCCACGAAGGTCTCATTGAGGCATATGATGTCGCCAACTGCAGCAGGCCGGCCTGGCCTGATTGCTCTGATCCGTCCCTGACTCCGATGCTCCTTGAGCTCGGCCCAAGCCCTCGCATAAGACCAGCCCGAAATCCTGATGACTTCGACAATGTCCGCACGATCAAACGCAGCAAGAAGCCGCTTCCGATCATCACGGAGAGCAGTCCCCAGCAGCTCTCGAAGATCCTCCTCTGTCGAGAGGATGAGTTCGTCATCCGCAATCACAGCAGGATGCATGAAGAGCTCTGACGGAAGGTGCTGGCGCTTGAGTGCACGAAACGGCTGGCCGAGGTAAATGTGAGCCGCTTGCTCGGCAAAGCTCAAGATCTGAAAGCGACCGGCAGCCTGGGCCCTTGCTCTTGAGGTGGGGTCCTCTGACGATCGATTCATGTCAGATGCGTTGTTTGCCAGTCTAGCAATACGCATGAAGGCTCTCCTACTAAGTTGAGGGATGGGAGCCACATTGTCGTTCATGGTATTCTTCGGGCCTATGCCCAACAATTTGCTTCTTCACCCGTTCAATTTCAAGGCGCGCAGCTCATTCATCGAAAGATGAGAGATCACGAGCAAATTCGCGCCTCATCGTATTGACGCGGATAGATTTTCCGATTCTACTCACCTTAACTCGTGCCCCTCGCCGCCGAAAGGCATTGGCCGGACGCCCAGCCAGTCGAGGTCCCCTCGCAACCTGCGAGCCTGCCGAGATCCCCCTCACCTGTCGGCACCGCCGCGCACGCAGAGCCGCGATTGCTTCACGAGCATGACCTTCGCACCTGCTCCCTGTGCAGTGATCGCAAGCAGTTAATCACACACCTCTTGGAGAACTGAAGCATGTCCCGCTACTTGAAGCGGAAACTAGAAGCTGAAGCAGCCATTGCATCAGCTCAGGCGGCCCTCGAAACTGCAAAGCGGATCGCAGGTGAGCAACTCGAAAAGGCTCGCGCCGACCGACGAGTAGAGATTGCCGTCCTCGTCGAGAAAGCCGGCGGCTTGGAACTCGATGACGACCTCATCCAGGCCGCAGTGGCCCTTGCCGCTAGTGCAAGCGAGAGTGACAGGGATCGTCTGGTAGAAAACTTCGTAGCGAACTCTCCCTCTCGCGCCCGTTCAACACGATCCTCTCCAGCGGGTTCGAACAAGAAGGCCCGTCGGCCGAGCAACATCGACGCTGATTTGTGCAAAGCATCGGGTGATTTGGCGTACGATGAGGAGAGCTCGGACGAAGTCGACAGCACCGCTAGCAGCATCACGACTGACGATCAGGGATCGTGATGTCGGGCCATCTAGCCGTACTTTATGGCAACTGAGTTTAATGCATCCGATGCTCCTCTTGGAGAAACGCAAAGCAATCGCGCAATGGAGTCGAAAGCCGTGATCAGTAAGTCGTTCCAATCCGTCAGTTTCTACATATCAACGCCGCTCAATCCGATTCGCCGCGACAACTTCGTCCATTTGGCGTTCGCCGCGCTGGTTGCAATGGCGCTCCTCGTGGCGGCCTTGCTTGTTCAAGCGGGTGACGCATTCGTGTGGCTGACAATTGCATTGCTCGCGACCCTTCTTGCGACGCACTTACGTATAGCTGATGGCTTCTGGCAATTGATGCTCGGATTCTGCGGCCTGCTTGCTGCGACCCACGGGATCGCACTAGCCTTTGTGTACCAGCCGAATGGAGTTCCGGCGATCCTCGCCGGTGCTGTTCTCGCGGCTTATGCTCTTCGCATTTCCCTATCCGGTCTTCGCGTTGCCAAGAAAAGAGATGCGGAGGCGCGATTGATGGATCGACGCAACGAGAACGAGTTAAGGAATGGGTGGCTGACCCGGGAGGAGCTCGCTAGGCGACGTTATGACAACCACGTGTTCTGGCGGAACTACTGCAGCTGATATGGGGTGCCGAAAAGCTCGACGCCGCATAAGAGAATCTCGATCTTCTTTACTGATGTGCGCAAATCTACGGCAAATGCGAGACGCAGGCTTATAGCCCGCGCCTCGTATATGCTTTATGCCGCTGCGCGGCGCCGGTTGGAAGTCGTTAGCTTGCGTTCGTCGTTAGGATGCCAGCCAGGCAACCTGCAGCTCGGTTCGGGATCGTGACCGGTGATGACCTCTGTCAAGTAGTCAAGCCTAGCCGCAATCTTAGCGATCGCCCAACTTGCCACATCCGCTGAGAACCACCATTGATCGTCCTCGGACATTTGCATTGCCGAGGCGATGATCGTCCGTGGCCTCCCATCCCAGGCATTCTTGTCGGACATCATTGTGCCAATTGAATAAGCCTTCCAGTCCCACATCGTGACATGCAGGACGGAGTTGACACCAATACGCTCTGCGACATCGGCCACGAGCATGACGTCGTATTTATAGACCAAGCCAACTGGATCGTGCTCGTCCATCGGCCTCGCGATTGATCCCTCGATGGCCTCATTGAGGAGGTCCTCGGCGGTGTCGAAGCGGATGCTCGTGATATCGAACGGCCCTCGCCGCCTGGCCGTCTCCTGGATTTCGTCGAAGACAGTCTGCGCGTGAGCCACCAAACTGCGGAATGACAGCCCAAGGCGAGCCTTGGCCTCGTCTTCACCGTAGGTCCACCAGCCGCCATCGCCGTCGGGCCCGAAGTGGAAGTGCATCCGCGGTTCAATTGTCCGCGCCGAGCGGAGCTGTTTTGCCAGTTGCTGCGAATTGGCAGCGGTAAAAGTGAAGTCGGTTGTCATCGCGTCTCCGTCTGTCGATTGCGGCCATCTTAACGTAGCAAAGAATTCTCGCTCACTTTGTTTGGGATGTACACCATAATCCGGGTACACTATGGAAACCATCAAACAACACTCAAATAATCCTCATTTAATGGTTCACCATATGGTCATTGCATTATGTTCAGACGGCGACGACAACATCTTCGTTGCAAAGAACCAACACTGTGTTGTTTGCGCAACTCGATTCGGTGTCCTGGAGTTGCTTGTAAAAGCGATTCGCTAGCGCTTTGGACATGGTCTGCCCCTCAACAGACGACCTCGGCCCTATAGCTGGCTGGTTTAGACCGAACCGTGACAACGACGTCGAGAACATCCTGGCCGGCATCGCAATCTTGAAGCGTGCGGTGCCGATGTCTGCACATTCCTCGCGCGTAAGTGACGCGTCGACGGTGCACGAGCAGGCTTGATGGGCGCAAGGCGTGCAGCTCGCCTCGCTTGAGATCGAAACGCATCTAGAAGGCAGACCTTTCCTGAAGATTCGGAAGCGGCCCGATCCGAGGATCGCGTTCGTGAGACTCGCGACGTCGGGAGAGCTCATCTGAGATCAATGGCCATGCGCTCGCGGACGCGAGCAAGAGGGAGAGAGGCTCCGCCTCGTCTCCCCGCAAAAGGCGGGTCCTCCCGGTGCTCGATTCGTCGCTCTGCTCCTGCCATCTGCGCGCCGCTCTGGTCCCGGCCCGAGGGCCGCTTTTGCCCCCACTCTCCGTCCCTCGCCGGGAGGGCAGCGGTGCGTGAGCAGGCACGCACCGCTGCCGCGATTTGGAGAGAAGAAATGGCCCGCAAAACTTCAGAAACACCCCGCGTCGACCCGTACGCGCGCGTCACGAGCCGCATCGTTGCTGATCTGGAGCAGGGCGTGCGCCCCTGGGTGAAGCCGTGGTCGGCCGGCAACGGCGGCGCGCCGGTCACACGCCCGCTGCGCGCGAATGGCTTGGCATACCAAGGCATCAATGTCCTCACTCTTTGGACCGAGGCCATGTTGCGCGGCTACACCGCGTCGACGTGGATGACGTATAAGCAAGCCGCCGACTTAGGTGGTCAGGTGCGCAAAGGCGAAACCTCGTCGACGGTGTTCAAGGCGGGGACTTTCACGAAAGAGGAGCAGAACAGCGATACCGGCGAGAAGGCCGAGCGCTCGGTCGCGTACCTTAAAGCGTACTCTGTCTTTAACGTTGAGCAGGTCGACGGCCTCCCCACTCATTTCTATGCGAAGGCAGAGACCAAGGAGGAGCGCCCGTTCGAGGTCGTTGAGGCGGCGGAAGCTTTCTTCCGCGCGACCGGCTCGACAATCCGCCACGGTGGTGACCGCGCATTCTACTCGCCGGGCCTCGACTTCATCCAGATGCCGCCGCACGCTGCATTCAAAGACGCAGTTTCGTATTACGCCACCCTTGGTCATGAGCACATTCACTGGACCGGCCACGGCGACCGATTGGGCCGGACCTTCGGCAAGCGGTTCGGCGATTCGTCATACGCGTTTGAGGAGCTTGTCGCGGAGCTCGGCGCAGCCTTCCTCTGCGCGGATCTGGCTTTGACACTCGAGCCACGCGCTGACCACGCGAGCTATATCGAAAGCTGGATTCGGGTCTTGAAGCAGGACAGCCGCGCAGTTTTCAGCGCAGCAGGCCATGCAGAGCGCGCCGTCCGGTACTTGACCGGTGCCACGTTGACGGCCGACGAGAGCAACACAGACGATCAGCGGGAGGCGGCGTAATGGCCGCCTCCCTTCCCCTCTCCGCGTTGCCAGGCATGACCGCCTGGACTGGAGGCACTCCGCCGCGCCCGCTGCTCCAGATCGGCCGCTTGGAGCGCGCGCTCCTACGCCGCGATTTCCGTCGACAGCTCATTGAGTAACGCAGCTATTGGGGTGACCTCCCCGACCACCGGTTGACCCGTCTCTTTTGGAATAGGGCGCGGCACGACGCGTACGCGACCTGCCGTAGTGCCGACCGGCTCCTGGCGCGGGCGCAGCCTGACCTCGTGCGTCGGCGTGGGCGCGAATTCCGGTCGACAGGATTCGAGGCATAGTAAGCGCCCGCGACGAAAAACTCCTTATAAAGCCTTGTGCAAACATAGCGTCGGCGCTATATTCACTTTCATGATTTGGTCAGTCGAAACGTTGGATGAAACCGTAGACGAAGAGATTGCGGCTCTGCCGGCAGCTCTTCGCGCCCGGATGATCCGGCTTATGGAGATGATCGAGAACATCGGCTTGGAGCAGATTCGCGAGCCGCACGTGAAGCATCTCGAAGGCAAGCTGTGGGAGCTGCGCGCTAAGGCGAGCGAGGGCATCGCCCGAGGATTCTACGTCACGGTGTCCGGCCGGCGGGTCGTCGTGCTGCGGGTCTTCGTCAAGAAGAGCCAGAAGACGCCAACCAGTGAGCTCGCAATTGCCCGTGACCGCATGAAGAGGGTGAAGCCATGACGAAGCTGAAGGACTTGAAGGCTAAGCACATGCGGGACCCCGAGTTCCGCAAGGGATACGAAAAGGCCGACCTCGAGTACGCGGCGGCCGAGGAGCTTATCAAGGCCCGCACCCGGGCCGGCATGACACAGCAGCAGGTCGCCGAGGCGCTCGGCACTACCCAGTCGAGCGTCGCCCGAATGGAGAGCGGCACCGTCGTGCCGTCCCTCAAGACTATCCGGCGCTTCGCCGAGGTCACTGGCTCGCGCGTGTCGCTGCATCTGGACCCGGCGGAGTAAAGTCTATGAAGGCCGTGGAATTCGACCACTACAGAACCCCTGACATCAACAAGAGCACGTATACTCCCGATGAGCTCAAAAAGATGCTCGAAGGCGGCACTTGGCACCGGATTTCAGACGCGCTCAAGGAGAAGTCCAAGAAGAAGGCCGACAGGGGAAGCAAGGCGACAAAGGAGCGCAAACGCGCGCCCAGGAGCCGCGAGCCCGTGCATGCCGGTCAGCTGAAGTTCGCCAAGCTCGATTTGGTCACGCCGCAGTGCGGCCTCTTCGCCTGCCGACCCGACGGGACCAAGGCCAACAAAGCCGACGTGCCGGAGATGGAGCCGGATCAACAGGCACAGCCCGCTAGCGATCGAGCTGCGGACGGTAGGGATATCGACAGGAGGCGCGGTCGCGAGGTCTACTACCGATTGACGAGCCAGTACAAGCTCACAGTCAACGATTTGCAGGTGCTCGCCGTCCTCTGCGCAATGGCTCAACACCTCCCCATCAACACCTATGATGCCACTGACGGAGCGGGACATCCGATGCTGCCTCCGGATGAAGCTCCTCACTGGGCCCGCGTGCAATGCGCCCTCATAGATATCCGAAAGATGCTCGGCAAGACGGACGCCAAGGCGAACACCGATGCAATCCGCGATTCGCTGTATGCTCTCAGGAGAGTAAGCATGTTTACGCAGAGAGGCAGCATCCAGAAGGATTGGCCCCTGATGCTGCTCACTGAAGATACTGCCGCGAAAACCGTAGCCGTCGACTTGATCCCGGAGATTGCCCAGCACGCACTCGTGGCAGGCGGGGCCCTCAAGCAGAACAACGACCGCAGACCTAATCAAAAGCCTGAATTCGAGCCGTTCGCCAGGCTCTCTCTCATTGAGATGAGGGAGCTCCACACCTCCGACCGAGCGATCCTTCTCGCTTGGCATTTCTCAGCGCAAGTCGGCTTTGACAGGGCGATGGAGTATAACCTCGACGAGCTGACGGAAGTCATCAACGGGAAGCCGCGGAGGAAGAAGGTCTGGGACCAAGAGAAGAAGACCTGGAAGATGGTGGACGACGGAACCGCTCATAGGCAACGGGTCCACCGCTTGAAAGACGCTCTTGGCCTCGTCGACGAGCGGACGACATGGAAGATCTACATTGGGAAGGATGACGACAAGAAGATCCTAGTCGGGAGGCCGTCCCTGGACGACACCAACGAATGGGAGAATACGAAGAACGGCCTGCAGATAAAGACGATCGACGAGCATTCACCACGGCGGAAGCGGCAGGCGCTTTTTAAAAGCGATGCCACAGAGGCCGTCTGATGGAATTTATTCCTGTAAGATTCGGGATAGGCCTAGCTGCCATTATCTGCGTCACAGAATCGGGGCTTTGCTCAAAAAACGACGAAAAATTCCATTATCTGTGTCACACATTGCCATTACATGTGTCACGTTAAAAATATTATTATCTAGTTTTTCCAATAACTTAGGCGCCACTGGCCCTTCACTATGAACGTAGCTACGAAAACTTTTCGAGTAAGGCTATGAAAGCTTCGGGGCCGTCGCGCATCCTACCTCGATCCGCCCTCACGGATCCCCTGCTTTAGCACCCTCGCGCCCCCGCGTCTTGATCTATCCTCGCCGTTCGCCCTCGCAGGCCGGCCACTTCGGGCCGGCCTGCGAGGCTCCGGCTGCGGCCGGGTCTCGTCGTCGGCCGCGGGCAGTCGCCCGCGCCTCCGCCGGCCCGGCTTGGTCTCCACTCCTGAAACTGTGGCCTGCGGCCCGCCGAGCTCCTGACGCGGGGCTGGACGAACCCCTTCGTGACGCAGGGCATGACGACTGAGGCGGGCTGCCGCCCAATCTCGCCGGCTCCTGGCGGACCGGCTCAGACGACCGTGCACCGCGCGTCGGCACGTCCGGCTCCGGTCCACCGGAGCGCCGTCCGGCCTTTGGCCTGGCGCTCCCCTCCGTAACGCAGGGCATGACAGCGATGAACGGGCCATGGCCTCCGGGCTATGCCTTGCCGGTCTCCACGCGGTCCTGGAGACCCTCCGAGCGGCCCAGGTCTCCGTCGACGGAATGGGCTCCGCTCTCACCGGCTCACGGACGACACCGGTCGCTACGTTGGAATGCGCGAAGCCCTGTTTTCCCAGTCCGTCATGGTGGCATGCGCAGCTGTCGCCGGAGGCCGAACGGCCAAAGGCGAACGCAACACGAAGGACTGCGCCTCGCGGGCGCAAGGCTGGCGGTGCGAAGCGGTCGACCAGAGCCCCTCGCCGCCGGCGGATTCGGCGCGCCTGGCACCGCTGCGCCCGCTCCAGGACGCGCCACAGCCCTTCCCTCGACCACCGTCATGGCTGCTACAGACAGCCGGCGACAGACAGCCGGCTTCAGGCAGCCACTCGCCGGAGGCGGAACGGCCACACGCAGTCGGATCCCGGACCGCCCAAAGCGCGGGCATTTGCCCGCGGCGGAGCGGCGGATCCGGCCGCAGACGGAGGCTCGTAAGACGGCCCGCAGTGGCCGGCTGAGAGGCCGACGGCGAGAAGATTTTGAGGCGCGAACTTCGCAGGTCGTGCCAGCACGTGCCGTGCCCACCGGCTGGCCCGGGATACCAGCCGGTGGGCACGGATTCCGCTACCCCTCCCCGATATCCACAGCCGCGCAGCGGCAACTCGCGTTGACCGAGGTGCGTTGCTCGTGTTCTTGCTTTGTTCACTATGTCACACCGGGACCCGATGACGCGCCACCTGCTCCGATCCGCCTCCTCTCCGCCCGCCGCTTCCCCGGCCGTTGCGGAGCTGCGCCGGCAGATCGAGCGCCTCGAGGGCAGCGCGCAGGTACGCCCTCCGCTACCCTTCGGCATCGCCGCCGTCGACCGCCACCTGCCGGGCGGCGGCCTGGCGCGCGGGGCGCTGCACGAGGTCGTCGAGGCGGGACCGGCCGCCGAGTTCGCCGGCTCCGCGACCCTCTTCGCCGCCGGCATCGCCGCGCGCCTCAAGGGCCCCGTCCTGTGGTGCCTCACCCGGCGCGACCTCTTCGCCCCCGGCCTCGCCCTGGCGGGCCTCGCGCCAGGGCGCGTCATCTACGTTGAGGGCGGCCGCGACCGCGACGTGCTCCCGCTCGTCGAGGAGGGCCTGCGCGAGCGCGGCCTCGCGGCCGTCGTCGGCGAGGTCACGCGGCTGAGCCTGCTCGCGTCGCGCCGGCTCCAACTTGCCGCTGAGGCCTCTGGCGTCACCGCCCTGCTCCTGCGCCGCTGGTGGACGGTCGCGGAGAAGGACGTCACCGCCCTGCCCTCGGCGGCGGTCACCCGATGGCGCATCGCGCCGGCCGCGTCCGAGCCCGCCCCTGCCCCGGGCCTCGGACGTGTCCAGTGGCAGGTCGACCTCATGCGCTGCCGCGGCGGCGCGCCCTGTTCCTGGATCCTGGAGGCCTGCGATGAGACGGGTCGTCTCGCTGTACCTGCCTCACTGGCCCGTCGACCGGATTCGGCGGCGCTTCGGCGAGCCGTCACGCGATGAGGCGCTCGTGACCGTGTCGGCCGTCGGCTCGCGCCGCACAATCGCGGCTGCCTGCCCGGCCGCGCAGCGGCTCGGCCTTCACGCGGGGATGGCCGTCGCCCAGGCACAGGCGATGGTTCCGAAGCTGCATGTCTGGGACGCCACGCCGGAGGAGGATGCCGCGGCGCTGCGCGAGCTGGCGCGCTGGGCAATCGGCTACTCGCCCGTGGTCGCGCCCGATCCGCCCGACGGGGTCTGGATCGACATCGCCGGCTGCGCGCACCTCCACGGCAGCGAGGAGGCGCTCCTCGAGCACCTGCTCGGCCGCCTGAACGAGCAAGGCGTCACTGCACGGGCCGCGGTCGCCGACGCGCCCGGCGCGGCGTGGGCCGTCGCGCGATTCCGCGGCGGCGGGATCATCCCGGTCGGACGGTCCGTCGAGGCGGTCGCGGTCCTGCCCGTCGCGGCGCTTCGCATCTCCCCCTCCATCGTCGCAGTCATGCAGAAGCTCGGAGTGGAGCGCGTCGGGCAGCTCGCCGCGATGCCGCGCGCGCCGATGGTGCGCCGCTTCGGCAAGGACGTGGCGCTGCGGCTCGACCAGGCCATGGGCCATGCCTTCGAGCCGCTCAACCCCCTGATCCCAGAGGAGACGCCTCTTTCGACGGTCGCCTTCGCGGAGCCGATCGGCAGGCTCAAAGCGATCAAGAACGTGGTGCACCGCCTCGCAGAGGACCTCTGCAAGCAGCTCGTGAAACGCGGCCAGGGCGTGCGCCGGCTCGACCTGATCCTGCGCCGCGTCGACCAGAAAGGCGCGCACCTGCGGATCGGCACCGCGAAGGCCACGCGGGACGCACCGCACCTGGCGAAGCTATTCGACGAGCGGCTCGAGACTGTCGATCCGGGATTCGGCATCGAGGAGATGGTGCTCGTCGCCAGCAAGACGGAGCCGCTCTCGGAAACGCAGACGGAAGCGCGCGGCATCGCCGGCGTGTCCGCACCGGATGTGGACATGAGCCGCCTCGTCGACCGGCTCGGCGCGAAGGTCGGGGCGCATCGCGTGTACCGGCTCGAGCCGGTGCAAACGCTCGTGCCGGAGCGCATGGCGCGGAAGGTGCCCGCTCTCGCACCGGTGACGGACGCCACCTGGCCGGAGAACCTGCCCCGGCCGACGCGGCTTCTCGATCCGCCAGAGCCCGTGGTTGCGACGGCGCTCCTGCCCGACCACCCGCCGGCGCTCATCGTGTGGCGCAAGGTCCGGCACAAGGTCACGCACGCGGACGGGCCGGAGCGCATCGCCCCCGAATGGTGGGCGGGCGACACGGACGGGCCGTCGCGGGACTACTACCGCCTCGAGACCGACAAAGGCGGCCGCTTCTGGGTCTTCCGTGACGCGCCGGCCGCCGAGGGCGGGCGCTGGTGGCTGCACGGCTTCTTCGCATGACCGAAAGCCTTTTCGCCTGATGTACGCTGAGCTCCAGGTCACCACCCACTTCTCCTTCCTGCGCGGCGCATCGAGCCCGGGCGAGCTGTTCGAGCAGGCGAAGCTCCTCGGCATCGAAGCGCTCGGCATCGTCGACCGCAACTCGCTCGCCGGCATCGTGCGCGCCTACGAGGCGTCGAGGGAAACCGGCGTGCGCCTCATCGTCGGCTGCCGCCTCGATCTCGTCGACGGCACGTCGCTCCTCGCCTACCCAACCGACCGCGCGGCCTACTCGCGCCTGTGCCGGCTGCTCAGCGTCGGCAAGTCACGCGGCGGCAAGGGCAAGTGCCTCCTCGCCTGGGACGACGTCGTGGCGTGGAGCGAGGGCCTCATCGCGATCCTCCTCGGCGACGAGGCGGATGACGATCTCACGCGCAATCTGGCGCGCCTGAAGGCCACCTTCGGCGACCGCGCCTATATGGCGCTGATCCGCCGCTTCGCGCCCAACGAGCACCTGCGGCTCTTTTACGTCGAGCAGGCGGCCCAGGTGGCGAAGGTGCCGACAGTCGCCATGGGGGACGTGCTCTACCACCACCCGTCGCGCCGCCGCCTGCAGGACGTCGTCTCGTGCATCCGCCAGCGCTGCACGATCGACAAAGCCGGATTCCGGCTCGATCGTCATGCCGACCGGTATCTGAAAGATCCGGTCGAGATGCAGCGGCTGTTCGAATGCCATCCCGAAGCCTTCCGGCGGATTCGGGAAGTCCTCGGCCGCTGCCGCTTCAGCCTCGACGAGCTGCGCTACCAGTACCCGTCCGAGACGGAGCCGGGCGAGACGGCGCAGGAGAAGCTCGAGCGGCTGACGTGGGAAGGCGCGGCCAAGCGCTACCCGGACGGCGTGCCCGACGTCGTCGCGGCCACTTGCCGGCACGAGCTCCACCTGATCGAGGAGCTCGGCTACGCGCCCTACTTCCTCACGGTGCATGCCATCGTCGCGTTCGCCAAGTCGCGCGGCATCCTCTGCCAGGGGCGCGGCTCGGCGGCGAACTCAGCCGTCTGCTACGTGCTCGGCGTCACGTCGATCAACCCGACCGAGCACGACCTCCTGTTCGAGCGCTTCGTCAGTCAGGAGCGGCGCGAGCCGCCGGACATCGACGTCGACTTCGAGCACGAGCGGCGCGAGGAGGTGATCCAGTGGATCTACGACACCTACGGCCGCCACCGCGCCGCGCTGACGGCTGTCGTCAGCTGCTACCGAGCCCGCGGAGCCGTGCGCGAGGTCGGCAAGGTGCTCGGCGTGCCGGAGGACGTGACGGCGGGCTTGTCCGGCCTCGTCTGGGGCTGGGGCAACGGCGGCGTGACCGAGGCCGAGGCCAAGGAACTCAACCTCAACATCGACGACCCGCGCCTGCGGATGACGCTGGAGCTCGCATCCGAGCTGATCGGCGCGCCGCGCCACCTCTCGCAGCACCCGGGCGGCTTCGTGCTCACCCAGGAGCGCCTCGACGACCTCGTGCCGATCGAGCCGGCGGCGATGGAGAACCGCCAGGTCATCGAGTGGGACAAGAACGACATCGACACGCTGAAGTTCATGAAGGTCGACGTGCTGGGCCTCGGCATGCTCGGCTGCATGCGCCGCGCCTTCGATCTCCTGCGCGAGCACAAGGGCGAGGACCGCGACCTCGCGACGATTCCGCTCGACGACGAGAAGACCTACGCGATGATCCAGAAGGCTGACACAATCGGCACTTTCCAGATCGAGAGCCGGGCGCAGATGGCGATGTTGCCGAGGATTCGGCCGGAGAACTTCTACGACATCGTCATCCAGGTCGCGATCGTCCGGCCCGGCCCGATCCAGGGCGACATGGTGCACCCGTATCTGCGCCGCCGCGAGGGACGCGAGAAGCCGGAGTATCCCCGGCCGGAGCTGCAGCGCGTGCTCGAGAAGACGCTTGGCGTGCCGCTCTTCCAGGAGCAGGCCATGCGCGTCGCCATCGAGTGCGCCGGCTTCACGCCGTCGGAGGCCGACCAGCTCCGGCGCGCCATGGCGACGTTCAAGCTCACGGCCGGTGTCACCAAATTCCGCGACAAGCTCGTGCAGGGCATGACCGCCCGCGGGTACGACGCGGAGTTTGCCGAGCGGACCTTCAAGCAGCTCGAGGGCTTCGGCTCCTACGGCTTTCCGGAGAGCCATGCGGCGTCCTTCGCCAAGATCGCCTACGCCTCGTCGTGGATGAAGCGCCACCATCCCGACGTGTTCTGCTGCGCCATTCTTAACGCGCAGCCGATGGGCTTCTACGCCCCGGCGCAGCTCGTGCGGGATGCCAAGGCGCACGGGGTCGAGATCCGTCCCGTCGACGTGAACAACTCCCGTTGGGACTGCACCCTGGAGCCGACGCGCAACCGCCACCGCTTCGCCGTGCGCCTCGGCCTGCGCCTGGTGCGGGGCCTCGCCAACGCCGACGGTGGCATGATCCCGATCGCGCGGGGCGACGAGCCCTACATGTCGATCGAGGACCTCTGGCGGCGCGCCGGCATACCGGCGACGGCCCTCGAGCGCTTGGCCGACGGCGACGCCTTCGGGTCGCTCGGCGTCACGCGGCGCGACGCGCTCTGGATCATCCGGGGCCTTGCGGACGAGGTGATGCCGTTGTTCGCGGCGGCCGACGAGCGCGACCGCGTGATCCGTTCCGAGATCCAGGAGCGCGCCGTCGCGCTGACGCCCATGACGGAGGGGCGGGAGGTCGTCGAGGACTACCGCTCGAAGGGGCTGACGCTCCGGCAGCACCCCCTCGCCTTCCTGCGCGCCGAGCTACGCGAGCGCCGGATCCGAAGTTGCGCCGACCTGCACCGCGCCCGCGACGGCCAGCGCGTGACGGTCGCCGGCCTAGTGCTCGTGCGCCAGAAGCCGGGCTCGGCGAAGGGCGTGATGTTCATGACGATCGAGGACGAGACCGACGTGGCCAACGTCATCGTGTGGCCCTCGCTCTACGAGAAGCAGCGCCGTCTCATCCTCTCGTCCGGCATGATGGCGATCCGCGGCCGCTACCAGCGTGAGGGCGGCGTGACCCATCTCATCGCCGATCACCTCGTCGACCTGTCGGACCTTTTGCGCAGCGTCGGCGACCGGGACGACCCCTTCAGCATGCGCCACGGTCGCGGCGACGAGGCCAAGACCGGCACGCGCGACCGCCTGCGCGAGGGACAGAAGGAGGCCGTCGACGTGATGCCCGCCGAGGTGCAGGAGCAGCGGGTCGAAGTGCCCGCCATCCGCATCGCGACACGAGACTTCCGTTGATCCGCCCCGCCGTGCCATAGGTGCCCGTCATGCAAGAGCCTGACCCAAGACAACGCACGAAACTGCTCAAAATCGGAACGCGGCAGTGCCGCTTCATCGTCTCGGACGATCCGCGCAGCGCCGTCTGCTGCGGAGCCCCGACGCTCGAAGGATCGAGCTGGTGCGATTGGCACCGGCGGCTCGTGTATTTCCCAGCGCAGCCCGTGAGGCTGCGCCGGGAGGCCATTGCGTCGTAGGCAAGGCGCTCCGGACAGCCCCTGATTCCGGGCTGAAACGCGCAAGTGACAGTTTATGCGCTGTACCTTTCGGAATTGGCGCTGAAGGAACTCGTCGCCTATGCGGCCTCATCGAACATGGCGATGCGCCCACCCGTGATGGGCTGCGCGACACCCGTCGTGAGCGGGAAGCTGATCGGTAGGCCTCGAAGCGCCCGGACGGCCAGAAAGGCAAAGCATTCCGCCTCGACGGCATCCCCGCGCCAGCCCACATCTTCGGCCATGACCGTCTCAATCCTCGCGCGATGGCGAATGGCGTCGACCAGGCTCGGGTTCCTCCGTCCGCCGCCGCAGAGGATGAGACGTGCCGGCCGTCGCGGCAGCAGATCGAGCGCTTTGCCTACCGCGCCGGCCGTGAACGCGGTCAATGTCGCGGCACCATCCTCCAGGCTCAGCCCATCGGCCATGGCCGCGGTGAAGTCGTTGCGGTCGAGCGACTTTGGGTAGGCGGCCGTCAGGTAGGGATGTTCCAGAAGCCGAGAGAGACGAGCCTCATCAACGACGCCCCGGGCGGCGACGGCACCGTCGCGGTCCATGTCGCCAAGACCATGTCGACCGATCCAGTCGTTGAGGGGAGCATTGGCCGGCCCCGTGTCGAACGCGACCATGGTGTCACCGCTCCACCACGTCACGTTGCTCACGCCACCGAGGTTGAGGACGGCTGCGTTCGGCTTGGCGTCGATGCTGCGCAGGAGCGCGACGTGGTAGCTCGCCGCAAGCGGGGCTCCCTGTCCGCCCGCCATCATATCCGCCGTGCGAAAGTCATAGGCTACGTTCGTACCGATGAGGCTGGCCATCAAAGCCCCGTTCCCGAGCTGCCGCGTCTGTCCGCGACGCTCCACATCGGGCGCGCGGTGGAGCATGGTCTGGCCATGAAAGCCCACGACAGCGATGTCCGATGGCTTGATGCCGTTCTCCTGGAGAAAGGCCGTGACGGCCGCTGACTGCGCCCGGGTGAGGGCATCCTCTGCCCGTGCGAATATTGCAGGCTCAGGCCCCTCAAAGTTCCAGTCGCGGGCCTCGGCCATAGCCTCTCGGAGCAGCGGGCGGAGCTCGGGCGGATAGGGCGCGAGGGTCCAAGGCCCGAATTCCTGGATCGTCTCGCCATCGGTTTTGATCAACGCAATGTCGATGTTGCCGTCGAGGACAGTTCCAGTCATCAGTCCGACGGCCCAGGCTGGCGTCATGGCGGCAATCTCCAATTTCGGATGCAGTGAGCCCACCCCACTAGGGACCATTCATAGCTCGTGCGACGAAAAGGATCCTATCATCAGGTGAGGCCATCACAACGCCTAAGCAGGCGCTGTCCCGTCCGGAGTTACCTCGGACCCCATGTCGACAGGCTGGCCTGTGAATTCGGAGAACGCTGTCATCCTCTTGTCGGCCATGTCCGAGCCATGCCCGACACTTCATGATTTGGGAACGGCTGCAACCGCATAAGGTGCCATGCCCCGCAGGAGGATCCCACCCGTGTGCAATCTGTATTCGAGCTACACCACCCAGGAGGCCATGCGCCGGGCCTTCGAGGTCGCCCGCGACAGCGCCGGCAACGTGCCGCCCCTGCCCGCGATCTTCCCGGACCAGATGGCTCCGGTGGTGAGCACGGTCGACGGCGAGCGCGAGCTGATCCGGATGCGCTGGGGCTTCCCGCCGCCGCCGAAGGTCGGCACCCAGCCGGTCACCAACGTGCGCAACGTCGCCTCGCCGTTCTGGCGCGCCTGGCTCAAGCCGCAGTACCGGGCCCTGATTCCGTTGACCAGTTTCAGCGAATACCGGGACACCAAGCCGCGCAAGACACCGGTGTGGTTCGCCCTGAACAAGGACCGACCGCTGGCGGCTTTCGCGGGAATCTGGCGGCCGTGGACGGGCGTGCGGGGCACGAAGGCCGAGCCGGTGGAGGGCGAGCACCTGCTCTATTCCTTCCTCACCTGCGAGCCTAACGGCGTCGTCGGGCCGGTCCACCCGAAGGCCATGCCGGTGATCCTGACGACGCCTGAGGAGTACGAGATCTGGCTCACCGCGCCGGCCGAGGAGGCCCTCAAGCTGCAGCGACCGCTACCCGACGATGCCCTCCAAATCGTCGCCGAGGGCGCGAAGTCCGACCAACCCGAGGACGGCCAGGTCGCCGCGGGATCGCATGCCTAAGGAGATCGAATACGCCGTCGTCGGTCTGGTCGCCGACATCCTCGGGGCCTCCACAGCATCCACGCCGGACTGGCTCGTGCGTCCCGGCCGGGCCGAGTGCGGCGACCGCTGGCCCCTCGTCCGCTCGATCTATTCGGAGCTGACGGGGCTCGAGCTTCCCGACGGGATGCGCAAGGTCGAGCGCAGGACGGTCGACGCCGTCTTGCTCGTGCCGGGCTCGCCACCGCGCATCCTCGAGGTCGACGAGAAGCAGCATTTCAACGCCTACCGGGCGGCGACGTTGAGGCGCTACAAGGACGACGTGCCGCTCGCCTTCGACGCCGACCTCTGGATCGCGCGGTCGGACGCCAAGGCGAAACTCGAGGGCGGCGGATTCGGCCGGCCGATGCCGCCGTTGTTTCCCGGCGAGGGAGGCCGGCACCGTCAACGAGCGTTCCGGGACGCCCTGACGGACATCCTCGCGCCGGACTACGGCTTCGCGCCGACGCTGCGGATCGCGGACTTCGAGGTAAAGGACTGGATCAACCTGCCGGACCGGACCGTCAGGATGCGGCGGCTCCTGTCCGCGCGGCTGCAACCGTGCGCCTGACCGCCGCCAGATGCTTCTCGGGCGCGATTCCCAAATATATGCGCACGCCGACCAAACACCCCTGGAGAGCCCGCCAAGCCTTGGGGCTCTCCAGGTCTCTGCAGGTCACCTCGAGAAGCCCCCGTTACGCGGCGCGGCCCTACACCCTCCGCCACCAGGAGGAGCCGTAGCTCAAAGCGTTCCCGCGTTCGGTCAGGCGTGTTGCTTTCACCCCTCAAGCTGTGCACAAGCAAGCTTGGACGTTGCAATCCACGGCAAATCCCGACAGCCTGCCGCGGAATGGCTCAGCTTGCGACCGTTACTGATGCAGCTCTCCGCAGAGAGGGCACCGACGCTTGCGGCCTGCAATGAAGCAATAAAGCCGGGGCGACATGCGTCTGACGAAAGTGATCATCGAGAATTTCCGCGGCTACCGGGAGCGGACGGAGATCGCCATTGGCGATCTCACTTCGATCATCGGCTGCAATGACGTCGGCAAAAGCACGATCATGGAGGCGCTCGGGATCTTCTTCGAATGCGATGCGGTGAAGATCGACGCGCAGGACGTCAACGTTTCGCGCTCCGGAGAGCCCTGCAGCGTCTCCTGTGTTTTCGAGGGATTTCGGGCGACCCTGGTCATCGATGCCCAGGCCGAAACCACCTTCGCGGCAGAGCACCTTCTGAACGGCGACGGGCAGCTGGAGATCCTCAAGCAATGGGATTGCGGTGGCAAGACGCCGAAATGCTCTGTCTTTGCCCATGCCCTCCATCCAACCGCTCCGAAGGCGGCCGATCTTTTGCAGCTCAAGAACGCGGGTCTCAAAGATCGTGTGAAGGAACTCGGGATTGACCTCAAGGCGCTGGGTGTGGACGCACGCTCGAACGTGGCGCTCCGGCGCGCCATCCGGGAAAGTGTCGGTGCGTTGGACCTGGCCATGACCGCCGTGCCTCTCCAGGCTGAAGACGGCAAGAAGGTTTGGGACGAGATCCAGAAGGAGTTGCCTGCCTTCGCCTTGTTCAGGGCTGACCGTCCGAGCAAGGACGACGACCCGGAGGTTGCTGATCCGATGAAGATCGCAGTCCAGGAAGCGATGAAGTCGGTGGAAGCTCAGCTGGCGGACATCAGGGAGACGGTAAGGGCCAGGACGATCGAAGTGGCAACCCGCACGCTGGAGAAGCTGCGGGAGATGGACCCCACCCTGGCCAACGAGCTCCACCCGACCTTCAAGGCGGAGCCGAAGTTCGACGGCTTCAAGCTGTCCCTGACCGGCGACGGGGACATTCCGATCAACAAGCGCGGCAGCGGCGTCCGCCGGATGATCCTGCTGAACTTCTTCCGCGCAGAGGCCGAGCGGAAGCGACTGCAGTCGGGCAATCCCGGCATCATCTACGCGATCGAGGAGCCCGAGGCCTCCTTGCATCCGGACAAGCAGGCGATCCTGGTCAAGGCTCTCATGGAACTGAGCCAAGTCGACGGCACTCAAGTCCTGCTGACGACGCATGCCCCCGGGCTAGCCTCACTCCTGCCGCAGGACAGCATTCGCTTCGTCAACAGGAGGGACGATAACCATCCGCAAGTCGAGACCGGAGAAGGCGTCCTCGATCGGGTGGCCACGGCTCTGGGCGTGACGCCGGACCCGAGGCCCCACACCAAGGTCCTGCTGTTCGTCGAGGGACCGCACGACGTCAAGTTCCTCCAGCACATGTGCCGCCTGCTGCGTAGCGTGGATCCGAACGTCATCTGCATCGAAACCGACCCGCGCGTCGCCGTCGTGATCGTCGGCGGCGGCAATCTCAAGCACTGGGTCGAGCGCCGCTATCTCGAGCGCCTTGGATGCGCTGAGGTCCACATTTATGACCGCGATGACGCTGCCGCTCCTAAGTACAAGGTCGCGGTCGACACCCTGAACCAGCGCGCGCCGAAGGTTTGGGCTGCGCTGACGCGGAAGCGGGAGATGGAGAACTACCTCCATGCCGAAGCGATTAATGCTGCTCTCAACATTGCGCTCAGTTTCACTGACGATTGTGACGTGCCGTCCATGACGGCGGAGGCGATCTACATGGCGAACAATCCGCCTAAGCGCTGGATTGAGTTGCCGGATAAGAAGCGCGACCAGAAGGAGAGCAAGGCGAAAATCAGGCTGAACGAGGCAGCCGCAGGCCAAATGACGATGGCGCACCTGTTACAGCGTGACCCATATGGTGAAATAAAGGGCTGGTTTGACGAGATCCGGTTACGCGCCAGCGAATAATGACGTTCACGAACTTGAGCAGGTAGCTTCGGCCAAACCACGGAGACTATTGGCCGGGTACGTCGCTGACGCACTGCGTCGTTGACGGACTCCGTCGCTGGCGTAGTGTGCCGCTCCGGGGAGATGACATGGCGGACGACTACGACGAGATCATGAGCGCTATCGGCGGCATCCTGGCGACGCCGCCGGAGGAGATGCCGCCGCTTCCGACCGTCGTCGACGTGGCTTCGATCCGCGCGCGGACCGGCCTGTCGCAGCCCGCCTTCGCCAAGCGCGTCGGCGTCCCGGTCGCCACCTTGCGCAACTGGGAGCAGGGCCACCGCAAGCCGCAGGGGCCCGCCCGCGTGCTCCTGGCGCTGCTCGACCGCAACCCGCGCATCGTCGAGGAGACGCTCGGCAGGCGCGGCTAGCCAGGACCGGCGGTCAGGACCGCCCGCGCAGCGCCATCGCGAAGAGCTCCGCTAAATTGGGACCACCCGCGAGCGTGTCATGTGTGTAGGGCACGTCGATGTGGGCTCCGCCATCTTCTCTCGGCCGCACGCCGACGCCGCATTCCCGGACCACGTCGAAGGCCGTCTCGCCGAGGATCCACATGTCCTCGTGGATTTCCCAGCGGTCGCGCCTGTCCCACAGGCCGCGAAGCTGAGTGACGAGCCTCGTGATGCCCCTGACAAACACCTCGTCGTCCGTCGGCAGCTCCGCGGCTACGTCCGGTAGCTCGCCTTCCGCCAGCCCGTCGAGGTGGCCGAACAGGTAGGAGGCCATGCGCAGCGGCTCCAGGACAGCGTGGCCGACCTCCTGGAATACCCGGCGTTGATCGTGATGGGACCTGTAGGCCTTGATCGCGTCGCGCGCTTTTTCGCGGGCCCGCTCCAGCCGTCCCGACAACGTCTCCCTGTAGCGTCCGCCCTGGTCGCTGCCGAACGGCGCAGCGGCGCGGCAGGTTGCGTACTCGCACCAGAACGACTCGGAGAACTGCTGGAGCAGCGCTGGCACGGCCCCTTCGATCTTGTTCAGGAGCGTCCCGGGAAACTGACGCTCCCGCAGCGCGTGCTCCTCGACGTGCGCGCATTCGTGCGCGATCAACGCTATGGCGAGCCCGAGATCGCTCTCGTCGGGCTTCTCTTGCGCGAGACAGCACACGGGACCCGCCTCGAACACGAGGTAGGTCTTCACCTCGCCGCCGCGCTTGACCAAGACGGCCTTGCCGACACCGACCAGCTCCTCGTCATTCGTCCTCTCTTCTGGCGGCAGGCCTTCGATTCCGCGATCCAGGTCGCGCAGGGCGGCGTCGTAGTGGACCGCGACGGTGATCCCGGCAAGGGTGCCCACATCGATGTAGCGGCCGAGTATGCGGACCGCTGTGAGCATGCCGCGGCCCATTGCCAAGGCGGCTTCCTCGTTGGGGAAGCCCTCAACGCTCACGGCGAGGTTCTCCGGCAGCGACGACGGTGGTGCGTCGCCTGTGGTCTGATCGTTCGATTCCGTCATCATGCAGGCAATATAGCGAGGCTTTGCCGTACCCGCACCGCCCGCAGGCACGCTTAGCTGGGGATCTCGACCTGGGACGCGCGGCTGTCCGTCCCGAACCGCCGGCGCACCTCGTCCTCGCATTCGCGGCACACGGCGACGGGCATGACGGAAACGCCGTGGTCGCGGCACCAGGCGAAGCGGTGGCGTCCGTCCGCGAACGTGACCGTCCCGTCTGCCTCGAGGCAGATCTCCGGCATGTAGGTCTCCAGGCCGTCCGTGAGGCGCTCGCCGGCCCGGGCGACGCGCTCTTCCGAGCCGCCCTGCCCGGCGAAGGCGACGTAGTAGCTCCCGCCGCCGCGCCAGGCCTCGTCGAGGCGGGCCACGTCGATCCAGACCTCCGGGTCTGGTGCGACGGTCTCGTCTTGCGGGCGCTTGAGCACCCATTTCAGGTCGATGGTCGATGACATGGGCGAGAAGTAGCGCGCCGCGGGCATGGCGCACCAGCCCAAATATTGTGACCGACTTAACGGTCAGAGCAGGAAGTACGAGGCCTTCATCGAGGCCACGCCCTTGATGCCGAGCGCGTAGTCCGCGATTCCGTCGCCGTCGGCGTCGACGCGCAGCTCGTCGCCCGCCGTGTTGTAGTAGGCCTGGCCCGCCTTCGAGGCCGAGAGCCGCGCGTCGTCGGTCCCGTTGCCGAGGAACGTCATCTTCTGGCGGCCGCCGGCGGCCGGGTCGAAGTCGACCTTGCGCAGGTCGATCCGGTCGCCCTGCTTGGCCGAGAAGTCGCGGATCCAGTCGTGGCTCTCCAGCGTGCCCATCTCGGACAGGGACGTGTCCTTGCCCGCCCCGCCGTAAAGAGCGTCGTCGCCCAAACCGCCATAGAGCTTGTCGTTGCCGCCGTCGCCGTAGAGGCGGTCGTTTCCGGTCCGGCCGTCGACCGTGTCGTTGCCGGCCCCGCCCTTGAGCAGGTTGTCGGCCGCGTTGCCGCGGACCGTGTCGTTGTGCTTCGACCCGGTGGCGCGCTCGATGACGGTGTGCTCGCCGATGTAGACCTGGCCGTCCTTCACGAGTGAGCCCGCCTTCTTGTTGGCGTAGCTCCACGCGCCGCCATTCAGGTCGATCACGACCTTGGTCTTCGACGAGGCCGCGGTGAGCGTGTCGGTGCCGCCGCCGTCGACGATGACCTTGTCCTTGCCGAAGGTGTAGGTGTTCGCTCCCAGCTTGGTCTGCGCGGGGCCGTAGATCGCCTCGAGCGCGGCAATGTCGAAGATGCCGAGCCTCAGTTGCATGTCGCCGTTGTACGACATGGTCGTATTGGCGCGGGCGTCCTCGGCGGACGGGAGCCGCACCGCGCCCTCACCCGAGTGCTTCAGGCCGAGCGCGTGGCCGATCTCGTGCAGGGCGGTGCCGACGATGCGCACGTCGCCCTTGGCGAGGTCGTACTCGGTGTCGAGCCAGACCTCGACTTGCGAGCGGGAGCCGTCGCTCTTCCGGATCAGCGGAGTTGACGCCTCCCCGGATTGCCAGCCGGGCATGTAGCGCTGGCCGAAGAGGAGGTTCGCGGCCGCCGTGTCGGAGGCCTCCACGAAGGTGACGTTCGCCACCGCCTGGAACTGCGCCAACACCTTGTGCACCTGCGCCTGCTCGGCGGCCATGTAAGTCGAGAAGCCCGACACGCCCTCCGGGGCAGCGCTCATGAAGCTGTAGCTGATGACCGCGCCCTCGCCGTCGGCCAGGTTCTGGTAGCGGCGGATCTCCGCCGTCTCCTCCCTCTCGTTGCGCAGCGCCCTGATGAACTTCTGGACCATAGCCGTTCTGAAACCTCCGAAATGTTGGAGTATATCTTAACGCTGCTTAACCTTTCGTTCAAGCTTTGTTCCAGCAAAATGCGGCCGATCAAGCGCAGTTTTCTCGCTCTAAACTGTAACAAGATTCGGTTTTACTTCCTGCCTTATCCGAAACTACTCGCGATGCGCGCCGCCGAATCGCTTAACCTCTCGTTAACCGTTCGGCGGCACCTTGCGGGCACGGGAGACGGCGGGGCCAAGAGCGCGCGAGCGCGGGGGCAGCCCCCCGTCTCGCGCCCAGGCGCGTCATCTGTCCAGACGTTCACGGCCGGTTCGCACAATCGTACGCCCGGCGACGATTTTCGCGCTGCGGTGAGCCTTCGCCCGTTGCCAATCCGCTACCTCGGCCCCATCGTGATGAAACTCCTACAAAGTGCGGAGTTCACGATGCAGGAGGCCAGGAACCAAGCGATGGACGACCGTCTGTCAGCTACTGATGTGCAGGCCCTGATAACCGCTGCCGGCGAAGCCCTCTGGGGCTCGCGGTGGCAAGCCGAGATGGCGCGAGCGCTCTCGGTGCATCGGGACACTGTCCACGACTGGAAAACCGGGGTTTCGACCCCGCGGGTCAACGTCCTCGACAAGCTGCGGGAGCTGCTCGCCGAGCGACGCGTCGAGATCGCATCCGTGCTGGAGCGGCTCGACCTTTCCAATCGTCAACGGAGCAGACATGAAGAACATCCTCGCTCACATCGAAGGCCTCCCCGGCGAAAGCCACGCCCGCACGGTCATGAGCCCTGACGGCGTCCGCATCACCGTCGCAGCTGCAACCGCGCAGGATGCCGACAAGTGGATCGCCGCGATCAAGGAGGCCCAAAGCCTCAGCGAACAACCCACCGAGCCGACCTTCGACTTCAGAAAGCTCGTACAGGACGCCTTCACGGTGGTCATCATGATCCTGGGCTTCTACCTGGGGTGCTTGGCGCTGTCCTTGCTCGTCGACGTCCTAGCCCTCGCGGTAGGATACGATTCGATTAGCCCGGGCGGCGCATGGGGCGGCATCAAGCATGTGGCACCCAGCATTCCATTCGTCGTCGTTTGGCTCTACACGTGCATGACGATCCTCAATTCCCTGCCGCCAAGGGATGGCCGCCCGTCAGGATCGGGAGCCGCCGCAGGAGCAGCGTCACCAAGCTCCTCGCCGGGCCCGACGGCTCCGCGATCGACATCACGGTGCGGTCGGCCGACCGCCAAGCGGCCGAGCGGTGGATCGCCACCTTCCGGGAGGCGCACGACCTCCGCGAACCACCCCCGGCCCGCCCAAAGGGGACGTCCCTCGAGCGCGTGATCGCGCGCGTCTTTCCGCTCCTCGGCTGGACCATGACGGCGTTGATGACGGCGGCCATCATTGTCGTGCTCGCTTACCTCGCCGGTTTCGTGGAGCCCGAGCAGGCCGGCGCATTCGTCGGACGCCTCCTCATGCTCGCGGGCCCGCTCGTCGCGCTCGTCCTCGTGCTCATCGGCGTCGAGGCGCGGATTCGGCGGGCGGACGCGAGGCTGCGCTCCACCGGCAAGCGCCGCACGGGTGTCCTTGCCGTTGGCATGGCCATCGTCGCTGGGGAACTCCTCGCGGACGCGCCGCCGGTCCTGGCGGACGGCCCCCTTGAGGTCACCTGCGGCTCTGGCGGGTGCGGCGAGGTGACCGTCGTCGGCCCGAAACCCAGATCGACCTGCACCATGGTGGGCACTCCCGGAGTGTTCGAGTGCACGCTCGATTCCATGACGGGCTCCCTCCTGAGCCTGCCGGCCGACGTCGGCTCCGGCATGCTGCTCCATTCCGAGGGACGTGGCGAACTGACGGTGACCGGTTCGTGTACGCCCGCGGCAAGCGGCCCCATCGTTCCTTCGAGCCAAGGCACGATCCTGCCAGCGGTCCCAACCGGCGACGAGCCGGAGCGCCCGCTGCTTCCGCCGCTGACCGAGGAGAGCCAGTGGGTCCGACCGAGCGTCACAACGGACCGCCGCGCATAGCCGGTTGGGGTTCCCGGGGGGGCGGTTCAGCGCCTCCCCGGGGAAGGTTCGATGATCACATGCTCATCGCCGGAAGGCGGGGTTCGATTCCGAGCCTCTTCCCCGCCTCCTCGTTTTCGAGGAAGTCTTCGAAGTAGTCCCACTCCTCCACCGCCCAGACGACCCAGAACTTTACCGCGGTGTCCACGAGCCTGCAGGTCAGTTCTGCTCCCCCTCTCCACCAGCCCGCCGCCCGGCGCGTCGCTGCATCCGGGTCCTGGCCATCGGCACGCTGCCTGATCGGCTTAATGTTCGACCAACCCTCCAGCCACACGTAGATCGGGTACTCTTCCATCACTTGGTTCCTCCATGCGCGCTCCCGCCCTATGCGAAAGCCCGCACTCCCATCGTCGACCGAACAGTCGCAAGCGACAAACAGCGCCGATTCCGCCGACAGGATTGAAGGGTTGTCCGCTCGCTGGCGCGAGCCTCGGGGAGAGGGGAACCTTGTCCGCCCTCTCCCTCCAAATGCCGCCTCCAGCAGGTCAGGGCCGCCGCCTCGCGGAACGGGTGAGGATCCCGATCCCATCGTCTCCCTTCCGCTCCGCTCGGGCTGGCAGCCCGGCCCCGCCCGCCGTCATTTGCCCCACACCCCCGCGCGGTCACCCGCCTCCGGAAGGCATGCCAAGGGTCATGCCTTCGGCAGCAAACGGAGAGAGAACCATGACGGCCACCACGATCATCCAGACCATCCCGCTCACCAAGCTTGTCGCGTCGAAGCAGAACGTGCGCCGCACGAACGTGACGGCTGGCCTGGACGAGCTTTGCGCCTCGATTGCCGCGCACGGCCTCCTACAGTCCCTGTCCGTCATGCCTGTCGTCGACGGCGACGGCGCGGAGACTGGCAAGTACCACGTCATCGGCGGCGGCCGCCGCCTCGCCGCTCTCAAGAGGCTGGCGAAGGAGAAGCGCATCCCCAAAGCGTTCGAGGTCCCGTGCCTGATCGCGCAGGGCGAGGCCGAGGAGCTGTCGTTGGTCGAGAACGTCGTGCGCGAGCGCCTGCATCCAGCTGACGAGTACGAGGCGTTCAAGAAGTTGCAGGACGAGCAGGGCTTGTCCGTCGACGACATCGCCGCGCGGTTCGGCGTGACGCCGCGCGTCGTGCAGCAGCGGCTGCGGCTGGGAGCCGTGTCGCCGCGCCTGATGAAGGCCTACCGGGAGGAGGAGCTCACCCTCGAGCAGCTCATGGCGTTCGCCGTGACGGACGACCAGGAACGGCAGGAGCAGGTCTATGGCCGCCTCGTCGGCGGCTACAACATGGAAGCCTACACGATCCGCAGGATGTTGACCGAGGGGCACGTTCCGGCGAGTGACAAGCGCGTCAGGTTCGTGGGCGTCGAGGCCTACGAGGCGGCTGGCGGCACCGTAGTCCGCGACCTGTTTTCGGACCGAGACGGCATCTACTGCGAAGACGTGGCGCTGCTGGACCGTCTCGTCGACGCGAAGCTGACCGAGGCGGCGGTCCAGATCGGCCAGGAGGAAGGCTGGAAATGGGTCGAGCCGCAGTTGGAGTTCCCGCACGGCAATCGGATGCGGCGAATTCAACGCAAGCCGGTCGCCCTGTCGGAGGAGGATCAGGCCGCGCAGGAGATGGTCCAGGCCGAGTACAACGAGCTGTCGGAGCAGTACGAGGGAGCCGAGGAGCTGCCGGATGCGGTCGATCTGCGCATGTCGGAGCTGGAGGCGCTGATCGAGAGCTTCGAGGAGAAGGGCTTCGCCTACGACGCGCAGGACTGCAAGCGCGCGGGCGTCATCGTCTGCTTGGACTATGACGGCAACCTCCGCATCGAGCGCGGCTACGTGCGGCCCGAGGACGAGGTCAGCCAGGAGCGCCCCGCCAGGGGGGAAGGCATCGGAGAGGAGGACGCCGACGGGGAAGGAGACGCGCCGGAAGCGGACGAGCAGGACGAGCCCGAGGACGAGGGCATGAAGCCCCTGTCGGACCGCCTCGTCGGAGAACTGACGGCGCACCGGACGCAAGCTCTCCGGCTCACGCTCGGAGAAAACCCGGACGTGGCCCTGATCGCGGTCGTTCACGCGATGGCGAGCCGGCTCTTCTACAGCTACGCAGACGCGTCGGTGTTGGACCTCAAGCCGCTGACCGGCTACCTCGCCAGCCATGCTGACGGGATCGCGGACACCAAGGCGGCGCGGATCGTCTCAGATCGTCACGAAGCGTGGAAGAAGCAGCTGCCCGAGAAGGCGCCCGACCTGTGGACCTTCGTGGCGGGGCTGGACCATGACAGCCTGATGAGCCTCTTGGCTCACTGCGCGGGCCAAACCGTGATGGCGGTGCAGCAGCCCCATGACCGGAGCCGGACCACGACCAAGAACGCCGACGTTCTCGCGGAGGCGCTGGCGCTGGACATGACCCAGTGGTGGGAGCCGACCGCGTCGACGTATTTCGGTCGGGTCGCGAAGCCCCGCATCGCGCAAGCTGTGGAGGAGGCGGTGTCCGCAGCGGCTGCGGAGAACCTCGCCACGATGAAGAAGCAGGCGATGGCCGAGGCGGCGCAGAAGCGCGTCGCCGGAACCGGCTGGCTTCCCGCGATCCTGCGGACGCGGGGCGTCGAGACGATGAGCCAGCGGGAGGAGCGCTTCCCGATGGCGGCGGAGTGAGGGCGAGGTCATGACTAAGGCCCAAGCCTTTGCCATCGCAAGGTGGAAAGCGAAGAGAGAACGGCGCGACTGGCTCGTCTGGTCGGATCGCTCCGGAGCCGCGCAGGTCGCGCGGCTCACCGCCGAGGCCGTGAAGCGGGCCATGCTCGCTTCCGGTACCGCAGGCCGGTTTCATCGCGCTGCGGCGGACGGACGGACTTACGCCGTGACGTGGCGGATGGGCGTCATCATGCTGCGCAACGCCAGTGTCGGATGCATCTAGATTGTCTGGTGATGGGAGCTCTCCTGGCCTGTCACCAGCAGCGGGCCGGGGCGTGACAGTCCCGGCTCGCCACCATTCACCGGGACGACCTAGAGGAGCATGACATGGACTACGAAGATTACGCAGCAGCGGCCGCCCTGGCGCATCCGCGAGATCGGGATGAGGACGCCGTCCGCTACTTCCAGGAGCTTCAGTTCCTGGCCGAGGATTGCGAGGACCAGGACGCGATGCTGGAAGTCGCCCGCTGCTACGAGCAGGGCTACGGCGTTCAGCGCGATCCGGCTGCGGCGCAGCGCTGGACCCAGCGGGCTCGGCAGGCTCAGGACTACTGACGACCTTCGCTGTCGACGGGAAGTCGAACAGCGGAGGCTCTGCATTTTCGGCGCTCGCGCCGTCGCGCTCGCGCAGGGCGTATTCGATCCGCGCACAGGCCAGCTCGAAATACCCCGGGTCTGCCTCGATTCCGACGAAGCGCCTCCCCTGCCGCACGGCGGCCACGCCGGTCGATCCGGCACCCATGAACGGGTCCACCACGGTCAGACCCTCGGGCGCGAAGCCCAGGCACCATTCCATGACGGCGATCGGCTTTTGGCTCGGGTGATAGCGCCGCTCGCCCTTCTCGCTCGCCTGGCACACGCCCTTCCAAAGATGGTGGAAGACGTGGCTCTTCCGCATCGGCCGGTTCAGCCACAGCATCTCGACGTCCGAGAAAGAATCCTTCGGACCCTTGCCGCCGCCGGTCTTGTCCCAGGCGTGCAGGCTGCCGCCGTCCCACAGGCGCGACATGTAGTGGTTCGCCCCGAACAGGAGCACGAAGTCGAAGCGCTGGAACGGCGCGGGGTCGAACGGCTTGTCGTCGCCCAGGATCGGCTTATCGACGGTGGCGAGCCGGCGCAGGCTCGTGCGGCCCTTCGCGGCCTTGCCTGACACGCCTTTCTTGAAGTCGATCCCGTAGGGTGGATCGGTGACGATCGCGACCTCGTCCTCGATGGCCTCGATGATCGCTTCGTTGCGTCCGCGATGGAGCACGATGCGGCCGCCGTCGAAAACGACCTTCTCGGGCATGCCATGACGGGCGACCATCTCTGGGTCGAAGTACGGCCGGTAATCGGGATGGCCCGGCAGGTGCACGCTGGCGGTCAGCTTCGGCGCTTTGCGCTTCGTCGACGGGATCGTGAGGCCGGGGAACAGGCTCGTTTGCATTCAACAGTCGCTTTGTGGGGAGTGACTCTGGAGCGTGGCATCCGCGTCGACCGCCGTCCAGCTGCAAAGGGCGGCATCCACAGACGAGATTGATCAAAACGGCGTCTCGTAATCGTTTTCGATTTCGCCGCAGGCGAGCCGCCGGGCAATCTCATCGTCGCGCGGCTCGAAGCGCTCGCCAAGGATTACGGCGGCCTTCCGCTCGATCACGTCCGCGTTCTCTTTCTCCGCCGGGCTCATGAACTCGGGAGCCTTGCCAGGTCAGCCTTCGGCACCAAGGTGCGGCCCACCTCGACCGCTGCGGACACCGGGACGGCCGGGAAGACGTGGATGACCGCGTCCAGGCCGGGGCATCCATGCCAGGACCATAGCCGCATCTCACCCCGCGACGAGGCTTTCAGGACAGCAGCCCCGGAATGTATGTGGCTTGAAACCGGCGCTTGACCTTCCCACTATTGGAAGGATTACACCTCTCCTTAGTCGAGTAATCCAAGGAGATCCTGCGATGGCCACCGCCACTGCAAAGCGGAACAATGACAACGGAGCGACCTTTTCTCTCCCTGTCGAGGGCATGACCTGTGCCTCGTGCGTCGGTCGCGTCGAGAAAGTCCTGAAGGCTCTGCCGAACGTCGCAGTGGCGAACGTGAACCTCGCCACTGAGCGCGCCGAGGTCACCTTCCATGGCCCGGCTGATGCAGCTGGGGCAGCCCAGGCCATCGAAAACGCCGGTTATTCGGTGCCCGAGGAAACGACCGAGCTCGCCATCGGGGGCATGACCTGCGCCTCTTGTGTGGGCCGGGTCGAAAAAGCCCTCAAGGCCGCGCCCGGTGTGATCGACGCAAACGTCAACCTCGCGACCGAGAAGGCCACGATCCGCCACCTCGCCGGCGTCGCGAGCCTGGCCATTCTTGAGGAGGCCGTCCGCAACACAGGCTACGAGGCCCGTCGCGTCGGCGCCGAACCTGCGACCGACCGGGAGCGGGAGGGCCGGGAACGGGAATACGGCGCCCTGAAGCGGTCGCTCGCCCTGGCTGCGATCCTGACCCTGCCGGTCTTTGCCCTTGAAATGGGCTCTCACTTCATCCCGGGCGTCCACGAGTGGATCATGGACACCATCGGCCACCGGGAGAGCTGGATCATCCAATTCATGCTGACGACCCTCGTCCTGTTCGGACCCGGGCGGCGCTTCTTCCGGAAGGGCATTCCTGCCCTGCTACGTCTTGCGCCGGATATGAATTCCCTCGTGGCGCTCGGCACGGCGGCGGCCTATGGCTATTCGGTCGTGGCGACTTTCGCCTCCTCCGTCCTGCCGGCCGGCACCGTGAACGTCTACTACGAGGCGGCGGCCGTGATCGTCACGCTGATCCTGCTGGGCCGTACGCTCGAAGCCAAGGCCAAGGGGCGCACCTCCGAGGCGATCAAGCGGCTGATGGGCCTGCAGGCCAAGACCGCCCGCGTCGTGCGTGACGGCAACACGGTCGAGGTCCCGCTCGATCAGGTTCGCGCCGGGGATCTCGTGCAGGTTCGTCCGGGCGAGAAGGTCCCGGTCGACGGAGAAGTGGTCGAGGGATCGTCCTTCGTGGACGAGTCGATGATCACCGGCGAGCCGGTGCCCGTGCAGAAGGGCTCGGGCGCCGAGGTCGTGGGCGGCACGATCAACAAGACCGGCAGCTTCACCTTCCGGGCGACCAAGGTCGGTGCCGACACTGTGCTGGCCCAGATCATCCGCATGGTCGAACAGGCGCAAGGGTCCAAGCTTCCGATCCAGGCGCTCGTCGACAAGGTGACAGCGTGGTTCGTACCCGCCGTCATGGCGGCGGCCACCCTTACGGTCCTGGTCTGGTTGGTCCTCGGGCCCGAGCCGGCGCTTAGCTTCGCCTTGGTGAATGGCGTCGCGGTGCTGATCATCGCATGCCCGTGCGCTATGGGGCTCGCCACGCCGACCTCGATCATGGTCGGGACCGGCCGCGGGGCGGAACTCGGCGTCCTCTTCCGCAAAGGCGAGGCGCTCCAGAGCCTGAAGGGCGTCGAGGTAGTGGCGCTCGACAAGACCGGCACCCTCACCAAGGGCCGCCCCGAACTGACCGACCTGATCGTTGCCTCCGGCTTCGACGAGGCCGAGGTTCTCGCTCTGGCGGCGGCGGTCGAGACCCGCTCTGAACATCCGATTGCGGAGGCGATCGTGGAGGCTGCCAACGGCCGCGGCCTGACCGTTGCTCCCGCGGATGGCTTCGAGGCGCTGCCCGGCTATGGCGTCTCCGCGTCGGTTCAGGGCCGCAGGGTAGAAGTTGGCGCCGACCGCTATATGGCGAAGCTCGGTTACGACGTGGCGGCCTTCGCCGCATCCGCAGACCGCCTGGGCGGTGAGGGCAAAAGCCCGCTCTATGCCGCCATCGACGGCAGGTTGGCCGCGATCATCGCTGTCTCCGACCCAATCAAGCCGTCGACTCCGCAGGCGATCGCCGCCCTGCATGCCCTTGGGCTGAAAGTGGCGATGATCACCGGCGACAACCGCCGCACCGCCGAGGCCATCGCGCGCCAAGTCGGCATCGACGAGGTCGTGGCCGAGGTCCTGCCGGACGGCAAGGTCGCGGCCGTCAAGCGGCTGCGCGAGGGCGGACGTCAGGTGGCCTTCGTCGGCGACGGCATCAACGACGCCCCTGCCCTCGCCGAGGCGGACGTGGGGCTTGCCATCGGCACCGGCACGGATATCGCCATCGAGAGCGCAGACGTGGTCCTGATGTCGGGCGACCTTCGGGGCGTCGCCAACGCGATCACCCTGTCGAAGGCCACGATCCGCAACATCAAGCAGAACCTGTTCTGGGCCTTCGCCTACAACGTGGTGCTGATCCCTGTCGCGGCCGGTGTGCTTTATCCGGTCGACGGGACGCTGCTGTCGCCGATCGTGGCGGCCGGTGCCATGGCGCTCTCGAGCGTCTTTGTCCTTGGCAACGCCCTGCGGCTGCGGGCCTTCCAGGCTCCGGCCGCAGATCCCGCCAGCCAGCCGAGCGCAGCCGCTCTCGCCACGAGCTGATCACACATCAATCTAATTGAGGGGAGGAACACCATGAACATCGGACAGGCCGCCGAGGCCTCGGGCGTCTCGGCCAAGATGATCCGCTACTACGAGTCGATTGGCTTGATCCCAAAGACCGTCCGCACCGAAGCGGGGTACCGCGTGTATTCAGACAACGACGTCAACACGCTGTCCTTCGTCCGCCGGGCCCGGGACCTAGGCTTCTCGGTCGAGCAGATCTCGGAACTCGTCGCCCTCTGGCGCGATCGGGACCGTGCAAGCACGGACGTGAAGCGGATCGCCCTCGAGCACGTGGACATCCTCGAGCGCAAGGCACGCGAGCTGCAGGAAATGGCCGCGACCCTCAGGCATCTCGCGAAGCACTGCCATGGCGACGAGCGGCCCGAGTGCCCGATCATCGAGGGCTTGGCAAACGATGATGGGGGCCATGGAAGCGACCATCGACCAGCTCCGCGGTTCGGAGCGTCCGGCCTGCAGCCGGCGCGCCGGGGCGCCGCCAGCAAGGGAGCCCGTGGCTAGCGGTCAGGTAGGCGTCGCCCGCCCTTCGTACAGGAACGTGAATGGTTTCGGCCCGGGCGCATAGTCAGTCCGCAGGTCGTTCATCCTGAAGCCGGCCCCAGTGATGAGAGCGGCGATCGGACGGTTGAGATGGCAGCCGCCGGCGAGCGGCCTCCAGGCGGGAGTGAGCCAGTCCTGGAGGCGCACGACCCAGGGATCGGGCGCCCGGCCATGCTCGACGAAGAGGAGCTCGCCGCCGGGCTTGAGCACCCGCCGCATCTCGGCGAGCGCCGCCCTGGCATCCGGGATCGAGCACATTGTCCAGGTGGTCACGACCGCGTCTATGCTGTCCGTCTCCAGCGCGATCGCCTCGGCGGATCCAGGTAGAAACGCGACTGCCTTGTCATGCGCCCTGGCCCGCTGCGAAGCCATTTTGATGAGCACCCGCGACGGCTCGAGGCCGATGAGTTCGGTGACGCCGCTGCCGTAGAACGGAAGGTTCAGGCCGGATCCGATGCCGACTTCCAAAACGCGGCCGCGGGCCGCCCCAACGGTCCGGCGGCGATACCGAACGAGTTCCTCGTTTCGCATTGCACGGTCGAGGAGGCGGGGCAGCAAGACGTCGTTATAGAATCCCACGTTGGCTCCCCTACCTCGTTGCGGCCTTCATTGGCGCCGGTCATGCGCATGAGACCGCGGTGTCCTCCATGAAGAGGATCCCGTTCCGCCGCGAAATCGCGAAGTCCTTCTCCAGCCCGCTGTCGAGCATGATCGTGACCGCGCCATCGTGGATGCGGTAATGGCCGTGATCGGTCCATAGCCCATCATAGGCGTAGTGCCCGTCTTTCCCGAACTCGAAGGTGGCGCCCACCCTGGACGTGCAGACCTTTCCTTTGAGGGCGCGGGTAATTTCAGAGGCGCGGATCGAACCGCCGGCCGACTGGGCTTGCACCGATGTGATGGCTGCCATCATCGTCATGGCCATCAATCCGGCCAATCCGGCAAGAGAGGGATACTTCATCGCTTCCTCCCGAAAACCGATGCCCCCACCGTGACGGCCTGCCATCTCCTTCCCTCGAGTCGGGCCCGCGTTGGTTCGAGAATGCCGTACCGCCTCAGGAATGCCTGGCATCTTAGCACGGATCGACCAGACCAGCCGTGCGATTCTCGCGAATGGCGGGCCACGTAGGGCGTGCCGCAAACACCCGCGTCAAACTGGGCTGGCAGGTCGGGTTCACTGCTTTCGAGCTTCGGTCCGGGCTGCCTGGTATTCGCGCTCCTTCTCGGGCCACGTGCTCTTGATGAAGGCCAGGACAGCCCGGATCTCCTCGTCGGACAAGACGCCGGCAAAAGCCGGCATGTCGCTCTCATGCCCGGGCACGACAGCGGCCAGCCCATCCCTCGTGAGCGTGAATAGCTCGTCGTCGGAATGATGCCACGTGTGGCCGGACGCGTCGTGGGGCGGCGCGGGCAGGCGCCCGTTCGGCAGAGGCTCCTGCCAGTTCGGTTGTCCCTCAAGATTCGCGCCGTGGCAGGAAGCACAATGCTGGCCGTACAAGTTGTGCCCCAAGGCAATCTGGGCGCTGTCCTCGGGACGCGTGGGAGCAATGGATCGGTACCCGAGCACAGCCGCGCCTCCCAATGCTACCGCTGCGGCCAGGAGCACAACCTGTCGTGGTTTGCCGATGATGTTAGGTGTCACGGCCTGATCACTCCGCAGCCAGCTTGCCTTCCGCCGAACCCATATCGGTGGCGCGGGTCCCGGCGTCAGCCTGCTTGGGAAGCCCGCGTCCCTTGGCGAGACCGTAGATCGCCGGGATCACGATCAAGGTGAGCAGGGTTGACGAGACCATGCCGCCGATCATCGGCACTGCGATCCGCTGCATGACCTCCGAACCTGTTCCCGTGCTCCACAGGATCGGCATCAGGCCCGCCATGATCGCGACCACTGTCATCATCTTCGGCCGCACGCGCTCCACCGCGCCGATCATGATCGCCTCGTAGAGGTCGGCCCGGGTGAACGGACGTGCCTGCGCGGCTCGCTCGGCCCTCAGGTGCTCCA
Source organism: Microvirga pudoricolor (assembly GCF_016892705.1). Lineage (GTDB taxonomy): Bacteria > Pseudomonadota > Alphaproteobacteria > Rhizobiales > Beijerinckiaceae > Microvirga > Microvirga pudoricolor. The sequence continues at coordinate 334,178 of NZ_JAFEMB010000004.1, read as the reverse complement.
GTGCTTGGTCGAGGTAGATCAGCATGACGACCCCAGTTTCGGCGGCGACGCCGGCGAGCGCGATGAAGCCCACCGCCACCGCGACCGACATGTTGAACCCAAGCCACCACATCAGCCAGATTCCGCCTACCAGGGCGAACGGCAGCGAGAGCATAACGATCAGCGTCTCGGTGATCCGGCGGAAGTTGAGGTAGAGCAGCAGGAAGATGATGAGGAGCGTAACCGGCACGACCACTTTCAGGCGGGCCTCAGCCCGTTCCAGGTACTCGAACTGGCCGCTCCACTGGACGAAGGTGCCCGCCGGGAGCTTCACCTCGTTGGCAACCGCCTGCCGGGCTTCGGCGACGTAGCCGCCGAGATCCCGTCCGGCGATGTCGACGAAGATGTAGATCGCAAGCTGCCCGTTCTCCGTCCGGATCGAGGTGGCGCCCCGGGTGAGCTTGACCTCTGCCACCTCGCCAAGCGGCACGGTGCCACCCGCGGGCAGCGGCACCTGCACCTCCGTCGCGATCGCCCGCGGGTCCGAGCGCAGGTCGCGCGGATAGCGGATAGTGACGCCGTAGCGTTCTCGTCCCTCGACAGTGGTCGTGACCACCTCGCCGCCCATGGCCGTCGAGATCACGTCCTGCACGTCGCCGATGGTCAGGCCGTAGCGGCCGAGGGCGATGCGGTCAGGCACGACGTCGAGGTAGTAGCCCCCGATCACCCGCTCTGCGTAGGCGCTCGTGGTGCCGGGCACCGCCTTGACCACGGCCTCGACCTGGCGGGCCGTCTTCTCCATCTCGGCGAGGTCGGTGCCGAACACCTTGATGCCGACCGGCGTGCGGATGCCCGTCGAGAGCATGTCGATGCGGGCACGGATCGGCATGGTCCAGGCATTCGACACGCCAGGGAACTGGAGGACCTGGTCCATCTCGGCCTTCAGGCTCGCCAAGGTGATCCCCGGCCGCCATTCGCCCTTCGGCTTCAGGTTGATGATCGTCTCGAACATCTCCGTCGGCGCCGGATCGGTCGCGGTCAGGGCCCGCCCGGCCTTGCCATAGACGGAGGCCACCTCCGGGAACGACTTGATGATCCGGTCTTGCGTGGCGAGCAGTTCCGCCGCCTTGGTCACCGACAGCCCCGGTAGGGTCGTCGGCATGTACATCAGCGTGCCCTCGTCCAGGTCCGGCATGAACTCCGAGCCGAGCTGGCGTGCCGGCCAGACGGTGGCAGCCAGCGCGACCAGCGCCACGAGGATGGTCAGCGTCTTGGCCCGGAGGACGACCCAGATCACGGGTCGGTAGATCCAGATCAGCAGGCGGTTGATGGGATTGCGGTGCTCCGGGACGATCCGCCCGCGCACGAAGATCACCATCAGGGCCGGGACCAGCGTCACCGACAGCAGGGCCGCCGCCGCCATAGCGAAGGTCTTGGTGAAGGCGAGCGGGCCGAACAGGCGGCCCTCCTGGCTCTCCAGCGTGAAGATCGGCAGGAAGGACACGGTGATGATCAGGAGGCTGAAGAACAGGGCCGGCCCGACCTCGCTCGCCGCCTCGATCAGGATCTCGACCCGGGGCTTGTCCTTCGGCGCCCGTTCCAGGTGCTTGTGGGCGTTCTCGATCATGACGATGGCCGCGTCGATCATCGCGCCGATGGCAATGGCAATGCCGCCGAGGCTCATGATGTTGGAGCCGAGCCCCATGAGACTCATGGCGCCGAACGCCATCAGGATGCCGACGGGCAGCATCAGGATGGCAACAAGCGCGCTCCGGACGTGCAGGAGGAACACGATGCACACGAGCGCGACGACGATGCTCTCCTCGATGAGCGTGGTCTTGAGCGTCGCGACGGCGTCGTTGATCAGTTGCGAGCGGTCGTAGACGGGAACGATCTCCACTCCTTTAGGCAAGCTGGAGGCGATCTCGGACAGTCGGGTCTTCACGCTGTCGATCACGTTCAGCGCGTTCGCTCCGAACCGCTGCAGGACGATGCCGCTCGCGACCTCGCCCTCCCCATTCAACTCGGTGACCCCGCGGCGCTCGTCTGGCCCGAGCTCGACGCGTGCCACGTCGCCGACACGGACAGGGACGCCCACCTCGGTCTTGAGAACGATGGCCTCGATGTCCTGGATGCTCTTGAGATAGCCGCGGCCACGGACCATGAACTCGAACTCAGACAGCTCGACCGTGCGTCCGCCGACATCCATGTTGCTGGTGCGGATGGCGTCGCGGAGCTTCTGGAGCGAAATGCCCTGCGCCCGCAGGCGGCGGGGGTCGACGACCACGTTGTACTGCTTGACGAAGCCGCCGACGCTCGCGACCTCGGCGACGCCCTCGGCCTTCGACGCCGCATAGCGCACGACCCAGTCCTGGAGCGAGCGCAGCTCCGCCAGGGTCATCTCCTTCGCCACAACCGCATACTGATAGACCCAGCCCACCCCGGTTGCGTCCGGACCCAAGCTTGGGGTCACGCCCGCGGGCAGGCGTCGGGAGGCGGCATTCAGGTATTCGAGCACCCGGCTGCGGGCCCAGTACGGATCCGTGCCGTCCTCGAAGATCACGTAGACGAACGACACCCCGAAGAACGAGAAGCCGCGGACGACCTTCGACTTGGGCACGGTCAGCATCGAGGTGGTCAGCGGATAGGTGACCTGATCCTCGACGACCTGGGGAGCCTGCCCCGGGTAGTCGGTGTAGACGATGACCTGCACGTCGGAGAGGTCGGGAATGGCGTCGAGCGGCAGGGTACGCAGCGCATAGGCGCCCGCCGCGACGGCGAACGCCGCACCGATAAAGATCAGCAGGAGGTTGCGCGCCGACCAGGCGATGACGCGGGCGATCATGGCTTCGCCTCCGGGGAGCCCATGCCCTGCAGGGCGGCCTTCAAATTGCTCTCGGCGTCGATGAGGAAGTTTGCCGACACGACCACCCGGTCACCCACGGCGATTCCGTCCCGGATCTCGGTGAAGCCGGCACCCCGCACGCCGACCTTGACCTCGCGCGGCTCGAACCGGCCGTCGCCCTTGTCGAGGATCACGACCTGGCGCGTGCCGGTGTCGATCACGGCGCTGTCCGGCACCGCCACCATGGCGTCCTGCGGGCCGGCGGCAAACTCGACGTCGGCATACATGGACGGACGCAGGATTCCGCCCGGGTTGGCCAACTCGATGCGGATGCGGGCGGTCCGGGTCTCGGCGGCCAAGTGCGGGTAGATGCGGGCGACCGCCCCGGCGAACTCACGGCCCGGGAAACCCCGGACCCGGACAGTGGCCGACTGGCCCTCACGGATCAGGGCCAGCTCGCGCTCCGTCACATCGGCCAGCACCCACATCACCGAGTGGTCGACGATACGGAAGAGCACGTCGCCGGCCATCGCCCGCATGCCGTCCGACACGTTGCGCTCCACCACCACGCCATCCTGCGGAGCGGTCCAGGCGATGGTGAGTGGGACCCGGCGTGTGCGCTCGATCTCGGCGAGCACCTCGGCCGAGACCCCAAGGCTCTCCAGGCGCCGCCGTGCGCCGTCCAACACCAGGCGCCCGCCGGGCTGGGCGCCCCCATCCGTTACCGTGCTTAGGTACTGGGCGCCAGCGGCCGCGATCTCGGGCGAGTAGAGCCGCAGCAGCGGCTCGCCTTTGCGGACATGGTCACCCGTCGTGACGTTCTCGACCTTCTCGATGAAAGCCTCCGAGCGGACGGAGACCACCGAGATGCGGCGCTCGTCCTCGGCGAGGGTTCCGGGCGCGCGCACCGGCAGCTCCAGCCTGCGCCGTTCGACCACCTCGGACCGGACCCCGGTGCGCTGGAGCTTGCTCGAGGAAACGGTGACCGTGGAGCCGTCGTCCTCGCCCTCATAGACGGGGATGTAGTCCATCCCCATCGAGTCCTTCTTCGGCACTGGGGAGGTGTGCGGCAGCCCCATCGGGTTGCGGTAGTAGAGCACGCGCCTGCCGCCTTGCCCCTGAACGGGGGCAGCCTCCACAGCCGCCATCGATTTGTCGTCGAAGCTCACGTCCTGGCTGGCATGGACCGGGCGGTAGACCCGCCCATCCTCGGTCCGCTTCGATTCAAGCGAGTAGAAGGGCTTCCCGTCGGGATCCTGGTAGTAAACGATTGGGCCGCTGGGTGCGGGCTTGCTCGCCGGTGCGGGCGCTGGTTGACCCAGACCCAAGCGGGTGCGTGCCGTTTCGATGAGCCCCGGCAGGCCGATCCACGAAGCATCAGGTGCCGGCAGCTTCAACTCACCCTGTCCGGCCCAATAGCCGCCGCCCCCCGCTGCCAGCGCGACGAGGATCACGGCAGTCCATGCGGTCCGGCTCATCACTGCGCCCTCAGAGCGAGCTTGTTGACGACTGTACCGGTCTCGCCCTGCACCTTGGCGGCGAGCGAGAGCTGCCAGCCGCCTTCCATGCTCAGGTTGGTCTTGAACCGGTAGGTTCCCGGCTCGGTCGAGGGCACCAGATCGATGGGCGACGTCATCGTCGGCATCCCATCCGGAGCCATGTCGATGCGTTTGGCGAAGACGACCGCATCCGGGATCGCTTGGCCCGAGCGCCTGTCGACGAGCCGGACGGCCACGACGGTCTCGCCTTGCGGTATCTCGCTCTGAACGAGCTGGAACTCATAATCAGCGGCGTCGGCCCAGGCGGGCGCCGCGACAGCAAGGCCAAGCAGCGCCGCCTCGATGGCGCGCGAAAGCACGGATGATTTCATTGTGGAGTTCTCCTGAGCACAACGGAGGCGGCAAGCCGCCTGCCCTGGCGCGGCGGAAGCCGCGCGGCAGCGTCCGGCCCTCGGGCCGGTGTTGATCTCAGGCTTGTGGAGGCCGCGGAGGCGGGATCGGATCCAGCGTCTCCAGGTTTGCATCATTCCCAGCGAGGAGCGCACGGGCGATGCTGAACCGGGACGGCACGGCGCTGACAGGCGCAATGCCTTGGGCGATCTTGGCAAGGCACAGGGTCGCCAACGGACAAGCCTTCTGGCAATCCGGGACGGCCGGCTGCTCGGGCGGACAGCACGGCATCTCCGCCATGGCGATGCCATCGCCAGGGGGCGCCATGTCCATCCCGGTGTCCGTCATCGCCATGGGCGCGGCCATCCCGCCGGCCACCGCGGGCGCGGTGAACGGGGCGAGCACGAGCCCCAGGATCGCGAGGATCGAGAGCAGACGTGTGATGGCGAGCCACGGCTTCATGCAGCGAACCTCTCACACGAATCCGGGATTGAAAAGTGCGGCGCCCTCACGAGCCCGTGACAAATCGTGCTCCGGCGCCGTTGGCCGAGCCGCCGCACCACCCGGACTGAGGCGGCTCAGCCCAGCGCTCCGAGGGCCGGGAAAGTCTCCAGGAGCCAATACGACATGTTGGTGATCCACCCGTTCAGGAACGCGACTCCAGTCAGAACGAGGAGGACGCCCATAGCCTTCTCAACCATGCCGAAGCGGGAGCGCATGCGCTTGAGAAGCGCCACGAAGGGCTTCATGGCGAAGGCCGTGAGCAGGAACGGAACGCCGAGGCCCGCCGAATAAGCCGCAAGGAGAAAGGCGCCTTGCACCACGCTCTGCTCGGACCCCGCCATGGTCAGGATCGCGGCTAGGACCGGGCCGATGCAGGGCGTCCAGCCGAACGCGAAGGCAAGCCCCATGACGTAGGCGCCCCTGAGCCCGACCGGCTTCTCAACGTTGAACCGTGCCTCGCGGTGAAGCAGCCCGATCCGGAAGACGCCGAGGAAGTGGAGCCCCATGACGATGATGGCGATGCCGGCGACGGTGCTCAGGATGTCGAGATGTTGGCGGATCGCCTGACCCAGGGCCGAGGCGGTCGCGCCGAGCAGCACGAACACGGTCGAGAAGCCGGCCACGAACACGAGAGCGGCCAGAACCGCCCGCCGACGCACGGCGCCGTCGCCTGCGTTCAGCCGGTCAAACGTCGTGCCGGCGAGGAACGACAGGTAAGGCGGCACCAGCGGCAGGACGCACGGGCTCAGGAAACTAATGAGGCCGCCGAGCATGGCGACTGGGAGGGAGACGCTAAGCATGGGTCCTCGATCCATCCTGCCGCCGTCGGGCCAAACGCCAGCGACTGTTGCCAGTCTGCCCTCAATCGGGGCTGGTGCACCGAGGGGTGCCTGCCGGCGCACCAGACGTCAATGTGGCGCGGGGCACGGGTCCCAACACAATCCTGTCATCGGTGGGCTCGGCATGACTGACCAAATTCCGGAACGAAACCGGGCGCGCTCCGTTAACTCTTGTTTAACTTTTGCCTTGAACCCGCCATTTCCACTGTGCCAACAAAGTTGAACAAATCCTTAATGGCACACATCGGCGGGGGCAATGCGGCAACCTCTCTTCGGGCTTCTGAACGTTCGGCCTTTTTCCAGGAACGCTCCCTGTCTCGCCGCCTTCTTGGCCCTGTCCGCCCCCGCTGCCTCAGCGCAGGCGCAGACCGTCGCCGCCCTGCCGACCGCCTCCCAGCCGGTGGCCCAGCGCGGTGCCGCCAAGCCAATCATGGGCTGGGTCCGCTTCTGCGAGCAGAACACGGTCGAATGCGCCGTCGACGTCTCGGAGCCTGCCACCGTCCAATTAGGTGCGAAGGAGTGGCAGACCCTCCAGCGCATCAACCGGGAGGTGAACGTGGAGATCAAGGCCAAGACCGATAAGGACCACTGGGGCATCGAGGACCGTTGGGATTTCGCCGAGGACGGCTACGGCGATTGCGAGGACTACCAGCTCGTCAAGCGCAGGAAGCTGGTCGAGGCAGGCTTCCCGCGCCGTGCGCTTCGTATGACCGTCGTGATCGACGAGGAAGGTGCCGGACATGCCGTGATGATGGTCCGCACCGACCGGGGCGATCTCATCCTCGACAATAAGCGCAACGCCATCCTGCCCTGGCACCAGACGGGTTACACCTACGTGAAGCGCGAGGGCGACACGGGCACGGCCTGGGCCTCGCTCGGTGGCCGGACGTCGCCGACCATAACGGCGAACCAGTAAGCCGGAGCCGCGGAGAAGCCCCGGCTGACCTGTCGCGGCGATCAGCCTCCGAAGAACGATCGCATGCGACCGAACACCGAAGGTCCTTGGCTATCCACGGCTTGGGCTGCCGGCTCGGACGCCGTGCCCGCCTGCGGCGCGGCTCCTGACCTCTGTGAAGCATAGGCCATCGGAGCCGAAGCCCCCCGCGGCTTCCTGTTCGCGGTGAGGACGACCTCCTGCGGACCGGCGGCCAGGGCCTCGGGACGGCTGATGTCGCCGAGGCGCTTGCGGGCGCTGGCGTCGACCGCAAGCGAACCACCCTGCCCCGCATCGCCGTACAGCGCCTGCCGGAAGCTCTCATGCTGCCCGCCGTCGGCGTAGACCAGCTTGACCGGCTGCACGCCATTGGCCGCCAACGCAGTCACCTGCTGATCGTCGGTCTGCCGCTTCTGCGCGACGGCGGCCATGACCGAGGCATCGCCGCTGAAGGCATACTGCTGATTGGCGACGGACACGCGCGGCTCGTCCTTGGCGATCTCGAAGTAGTCGGAGCCCTCTTTGAGGTTCCTCCAGAAGGCAATGTTCGGGTCGAGGCGGTGCCTGGCCAAGTTCTCCGCCGTCATGCGGAACGGATAGGATTGGAACTGGAAGCCGCGCTGGCCGCTGGCGAAGGCCTCCCGCGCCAGCGCATAGACCTCGGAGATGGCCTCGTCCGTCATGGCGAAGCACCCTTGCGACGAGCACGAGCCGTGCACCATCAGGTGCGACCCCGTCCGGCCATAGGCGCGGTCGTACTCGTTTGGGTAGCCGAGGTTGAATGACAGGTAGAGCTGCGAGTTCGGGTTCATCTGCGAGGGTGTGACCGTGTAGAAACCCTCCGGTGCCTGGCGGTCGCCCTCGCGTGTCTTGGGCCCGAGCTGGCCCGACCAGCGGCACATCGGGTAAGTCTTGAGGAGCGCGTACCGGCCATTGGAGCCGCGCTTCCAGACCTCAATCTCGGATTCCTTCTTGAAGGCTCGCATCAGGATCGGGTCGTTCTGCGACATGCCCTTGCTGGCCATCAGCGCCATGGTGGCGGGCGGAATCGGCGCCAAGTGGCGCGTGGACATGTTCTCGCCCTGACAGGCGGCGAGCGCGAGCACAAGGCCCGCGGCCAATACGATACGCTTCATCAGGGGGATCCCCGCATTCTGTCTGCCCGATGCTGCGCCGGACAGTTCCCCGTTTCCTCAGTGGCCGGCGTCCAGCCCGCCTTACCGCAGGCATCGCCGATCCGAGTGAGAAGTTGCCGGGAAGTCCGGCAGGATTGAGGCGCCCAGCTCCGGCTTACGCGTGATCCACAGGGCGGTCGCGGACGGCCGGCGTCTTGGCGAGCTAACGGGACAGGCCGATCCAGCGCGGACGTTCCTCCTCGATGCGGACTTGGCCCGAGAATGCAACCCGCGCCGCAGGGAGCACAATCCCGGCAACCGCGGCCGGAGCAACGAGGAAGGCGCCAAGCACTATGCGGTGAAACCCACGAGATTTCCAAGGCATACCTCGCTGCGGTCAACGACAGGATCGCCCGTTTGTCCGCCTTGTGGGACGAGCTGGAGGACATGGTCGCCTGCGAGAACCGTCAGGTTTCTGAGTGTTGGATCATTGAGCTCTTGGCCGCCCACGGGAAGTGCCGGTACTCCGAACCCTGAGCCGGGCAGGCGCCCCCCAAGGCGTGACCGTCGACACCGATGCGCGAGACTGCAGGCTAACGCTTGACTAGGTGACGACATTTCCATAAGTCTCGATATATGGAATCAGAGAATGTCATTCTGGCCCTCGCGGCCCTCGCCCAACCGACCCGCCTCGACGTCTTCCGTCTGCTGGTGAAGAACGAGCCGGAGGGTCTGCCAGCAGGCGACATTGCCCGGGAGCTCGCGGTCCCCCACAACACCATGTCAAGCCATCTTGGCATTCTGTCACGCGCGCGACTGGTCCGCTCCGAGCGCCAGAGCCGCTCGATCATCTATCGCGCCGACCTCGACCGATTGCGTGAGGTCGTGACCTTCCTGCTCAAGGACTGTTGCGGTGGCCATCCCGACTTATGCGCTCCACTGATCGATGCCCTGACGCCCTGCTGCCCACCTAAGGAAACCGTTGATGGATGACGGCTCCGCATCATCCTGCTACCCGCTAATTCCTGCTCGGCCTGAGGTCTCTCCCATGGACGTTATCATCTACCACAACCCTGACTGCGGCACGTCCCGCAACACGCTGGCCATGATCCGCAACACCGGCATCGAGCCGCATGTCATCGAGTACCTGCAGACGCCGCCGACCCGGCTCCTGCTGCGCCAGCTCATCGAGCGCATGGGCGTTCCGGTCCGCGACGTCATCCGCGAGAAAGGCACGCCCTACAAGGAGCTCGGCCTCGACAACCCTAGCCTGACCGACGATCAGCTCTTCGATGCCATGATGGCGCACCCGATCCTGATCAATCGCCCCATCGTGGTGAGCCCCAACGGCGTGCGCCTGTGCCGTCCGTCCGAGGCCGTCCTTGACCTCCTGCCGCCGCCGCTCGGCGAGTTCCACAAGGAGGACGGCGAGATCGTCGTCGACGCGCACGGTCGGCGCGCCGCCACCGCCTGAAGGATTCCACATGTCCGTGTTCGAACGCTACCTGACCCTCTGGGTCGCCTTGTGCATCGTCGCCGGCATCGCTCTCGGCCACGTCTTCCCCAGCTTCTTCCAGGCCGTTGGCGCGCTGGAGGTCGCCAAGGTCAACCTGCCCGTGGCGGCCCTGATCTGGCTCATGGTCATCCCGATGCTGATCAAGATCGACTTCGCCTCGCTCGGGCGGGTGCGCGAGCACTGGCGCGGCATCGGCGTGACCCTGTTCATCAATTGGGCGGTGAAACCGTTCTCGATGGCGGCGCTCGGTTGGCTTTTCATCGGGTACGTGTTCAAGCCCTACCTGCCCGCCGACCAGATCAACTCCTACATCGCCGGCCTGATCATTCTGGCGGCAGCGCCCTGCACGGCGATGGTGTTCGTGTGGAGCCACCTGACCAAGGGCGAGCCGCACTTCACGCTTTCACAGGTGGCCCTCAACGACGTCATCATGGTCGTGGCCTTCGCACCCGTCGTCGGGCTGCTGCTCGGGCTGTCGGCGATCACCGTGCCTTGGGACACGCTGCTGCTCTCGGTTGTGCTCTACATCGTCATCCCGGTGATCCTGGCCCAGTTCCTGCGTTCGCGCCTGATTGCCCAGGGCGGTGAAGCGGCCCTTACCGGCCTGCTGCGGATCCTGCAGCCGCTCTCGCTGGTCTCACTGCTCGCCACCCTCGTGCTGCTGTTCGGCTTCCAGGGCGAGCAGATCCTGGCGCAACCCATGATCATCGCCATGCTGGCGGTGCCGATCCTGATCCAGGTCTACTTCAACTCCGGCTTGGCATACCTGCTCAACCGGGTTGCGGGCGAGCAGCACTGCGTCGCCGGCCCATCCGCCCTGATCGGGGCTAGCAACTTCTTCGAGCTTGCCGTCGCTGCCGCCATCAGCCTGTTCGGGTTCAACTCCGGGGCGGCTCTCGCAACCGTGGTCGGCGTCCTCATCGAGGTGCCGGTGATGCTCTCGGTCGTCTGGATCGTGAACCGCAGCCAGGGCTGGTACGAGCGCGGCGCCCGCCAGGCGACACCTTCTGCACGGAGGATCCCCGCCGGTGAGTGACCTTCCCAACATCGACTTCTCGGTCCTCGACGTGCCGGACCTCGGCAAGCTGGAACCGAGGCGACCGTCCACGCACCCACCCCGCATCCTCCTGCTCTACGGTTCCCTGCGGGAGCGCTCGTACAGCCGTTTCCTGACCCTCGAGGCGGAGCGCTTGCTCCGGCACTTCGGCGCCGAGACGCGTGTGTTCGATCCGCACGGACTGCCGCTGCCGGACGCCACCGCCAGCGACCATCCCAAGGTGCAGGAGCTGCGGGAGCTGTCGCTCTGGTCCGAGGGCCAGGTCTGGTGCAGCCCGGAACGGCATGGCGCCATGAGCGCCGTAATGAAGGCTCAGATTGACTGGATCCCGCTCTCCGTCGGGGCCGTGCGTCCCACGCAAGGCCGCACGCTTGCCGTGATGCAGGTGTCAGGTGGGTCGCAGTCGTTCAATGCAGTCAATCAAATGCGGGTGCTCGGGCGCTGGATGCGCATGGTCACGATCCCGAACCAGTCCTCGGTCGCGAAAGCGTTCCAAGAGTTCGACGAGGCCGGGCGGATGAATCCGTCCTCCTACTACGACCGCGTGGTCGACGTGATGGAGGAGCTGGTGAAGTTCACGCTCCTGACCCGCGACCGTTCCGACTACCTCACCGACCGCTATAGTGAGCGCAAGGAGGCGGCGGAGAATAATGCCAAGCGCATCGCCGCGGAAGCTATGAGGCACGAGGTCAAGGCGGCCGAGTAGAACCGCCTGGCAAGCCCAGACGGGCAACCTTGGCTTCCTCGCGGCGTTGCCTCAACGGACGTTTGCAGGAGCCAGGGCCATGTCTGACCAGAAGTCAGGTGACGATCACTCCCACAAGCCGAAGCTCAATCCCGGGGACCAAGCCGATCTGGATACTCCAGGAGCGGGCGAGAATGTCTGCCGGGAGTGCAAGGGCACCGGGAAGCTTGGCGACAAGGAATGCCCGATCTGCGGCGGGACAGGTGTCGTTATCGAGGAGATCGGTGGCGCATAGGGGACACTCGACCCTTGCCTCATCTCTCCTCGATGTAGCGCTCCAGCCGGCACAAAGGCGAGAGCTGTCAGCACGACCGCGAGGAACTGGACCACACGCAAGCTCATGTGATGCCTCCGCGTCTTGAGGGCATTCCGTGTTGTTCCGGCTAAAGAGGCGCTGGCTCGACCCGGATGTCGAAATGCAGCACTTCCTCGCGTATTCCAAGCTTCTCGTACAGCGCGATGGCTGGGTCATCACCGTAGTCCGCCTGAACGTAGATGACCCAAACGCCACGCTGGGCGGCGATCTCGCGCAGGTGCCCGATCAGGGCGCTCGCGACGCCTTGCCATCGATGGTCCGCGCTCACGGCAAGGTCATAGATGTACAGCTCGCGCCGTGCCCTCTCGAACTTGTCGAGTTCGTAGGCGACGAGGCCTCCGACAACCTCCTCGCCCGCCACCGCAACGAGGGCGACAACGTGCTCTTTCGCGAGCAGGCTCTCCAGGTAAACGTCACTGGGCGGCTCGGCACCATAGGTTTCACGGTCGACGAAGGCATCGCCGAACAGGACATTCAGCTTGCGAAACAGCGGGATGTCCGTAGGCGCAAGGCGGAGGATGGTGGATGCAAGGGCCATCGCCTACGTATAGCGCGGCGTCCCCTGCCGGGTCACTTCTTCGAAGCCTATCCTGGTGCAGTTCCGCCCCTCTCCCTTGGCCGCATACAAGGCACGGTCCGCACGATAGAGGATGGAGCTGCGGTCGTCGTGCGGCAGGGCCTCGGTGACGCCAGCGCTGAAGGTGTACAGCAATTCGAGCTCGCCATTCCTGAGGGAGGCCGGAGGGAATGCCTCCCGGACCCGGTCGACGATGCGCACGGCCGCGTTGAGCCTGACCTCCGGCAGGAGCATCAGGAACTCTTCTCCCCCGGTCCGGCCCACGTCGTCCTGGGGCCGCACCCTCGCTTGGCAGACGGAGGCAAAGTGGTGGAGAGCAGCATCGCCGACATCGTGCCCATGGGTGTCATTGATGGCCTTGAAGCCGTCAAGGTCAATGACGGCCACGCACAGTCCGGAGCCAGTAGCCTTGGCGGCCACCAGCGCCTCGTCGAGCAGATCAAGGATGTGACGACGGTTCGGTAGGCCCGTGAGCTGGTCGGTCCGCGCGGCGACGAGAGCCTCCTCGTGCGCCTTCCGCAAGGTCTTTTCGTTGTGCTTCAGGGTCGTGATGTCAGCCCCGACCGACAGCACCCAGCCGTTTGGCAGTATCGTGTGGTCCATCTAGAACCACTGCCCATTGACCAGGTCGGTTTCGAACGCCTTCCTGGGTACGCTCCTACGCCGGGGCAAGGTCCGGGCGATGAAGGCCTCGATGTCATCGTCGATCCGCACCCCGAGCCCGCGCTTGGCCGCATGCCGGAGGATGTCGTTGAACGTCAGGGGGCCGTCATAATCCCCCATGAACAGCTCTCGGTAGGTCTTGTTGGCAAAACGGAGCCGGTCCTCGGCATCATAGAGGGAGATCGCTTGTCCGCTCTCCGTCAGGGCCTCCGCAAGACAGCGGTGGGTTTCATCGTCAAGGTCTGAGGGAAACACGGTCATCGAGGTTTATGGGCACATGGGAACAAGGAACACAGGTTTCATTGCCAAGCTGCAAGCAGCCGGTCCACTACGGAATTGTCCCTCCCCGGCTTTGTTCCGATAGCGGCTACATCTCTCGGCAAGCTTTGACGTCGTCTCTGCAGACCAAGCTCCGGTCACGCCGGCAGAGGCTGAACCTCGACGGTCACATGCGAGAGTTCATGCAGATGGGTCAGCCGGTCCTTGTAAGCCGACGGCGTCTTGGGAGCCGGAGTTGCCACCGAGATGATCGCCGCGTGGTGCCCGGGCCCGACCTGCCAGACATGCAGGTCGGTGATCCGGTCGCCGTCGCCTTCAAGTGCCTCCCGGATTTCGTCCGGGAGGTCCTCGCCCTCGGGGATCACGTCGAGGAGGACGGCCCCGGCATCGCGGATGAGGCCCCACGACCAGCGGGCGATCACCAGGGCGCCCACGATGCCCATCAACGGGTCGAGCCAGAGCCAGCCATAGGCGCTACCGGCCAGCAGGGCAGCAATGGCCAGAAGGGAGGTCAAGGCGTCCGCCAGGACGTGCAGATAGGCGGCACGCAGGTTGTTGTCGCGTCCACCGGCATGGTGATGGTGATGCCCATGGTGCGTGCCGTGGTCATGGTGGTGGCCGTGGTCATGATGCCCGTGATGCCCATGGTGATGATGGTGATCATCCTTGAGGAGCCAGGCGCTGGCCAGGTTCACGACGAGGCCGATGACCGCCACGGCGATGGCCTGGGTGAAGTCGATGGGGATCGGGTTGGCGAGACGCAGCAGGCTCTCCCACCCGATCAGCAGGGCAATGAGCGCCAGGATGATCGCGCTCGCGAAGCCGGCGAGGTCGCCGAGCTTGCCGGTGCCGAAGGTGAAGCGCGGGTTACGGGCGTGACGGCGGGCGTAGAAGTACGCGAGCGCGCTGATCAGCATGGCGGCCGCATGCGTGGACATGTGCCAGCCATCGGCCACCAGGGCCATCGAGCCGTAGAGCGTGCCGGCAACGATCTCGACCACCATCATGGTGGCGGTCAGGGCGATCACGAACCAGGTCAGGCGCTCGTTGCGCTCGTGGTTGTCGCCGAGGAACACGTGTTCATGCTGCAAGGTGTCGGGGGAATGACCGTGCATCGGGTTCACCTGTGGGTTTGTCTGCGGGGGAGCGGCGACTCACTTCAGATAGGTGCGGACCACGTCGATCAGCTCTTGGGCACCGCGGGCGCGGTCGGCATCCGGCTCACGGGCCGGGTCGACCACGTGATGGCGGATGTGATCCTCCATCAGCTCCGCAGTGAGACCGTTGACCGCGCCGCGCACCGAGGCGACGAGCATCAGCACGTCAGTGCAGCCGATCTCCGCTTCGAGGGCGCGCTCGACTGCCTCGACTTGTCCCCGGATCCGGCGCACCCGCGCTAAAAGTTTCGCCTTGTCTTTGGTGGTGTGGGACATGGCCACATCTCCGTCCGCTCAGATAAGGTAGGGGGGTATATTACCTTGCACGCCGTATGGCTACCCCTGGAATGATCCTGCTGAAAAGTCAGGCCGGTGGTGTTCTGCGCTTGGGATGCTGGAGACGACTTGCAGCTTGACCTTGCCACCGTGACAAGGTCCACACAGGCTGGGATCTCAGCGAATCGAGGCCCCTGCCATGCATCTCTTCCACCTCCCCGATCTGATGTGCGGCGGCTGTCTGGGCTTCGTGGTCCGCGCCTTGCAGGATATCGACCAAGCCATCCGCATTGAGGCGAACCTCCGGGCCCGCACGATCAGCGTCGTCTCCCGCCGGTTCGAATCCGCCCTCCTGCTGGCCCTCCGCGGGGCCGGCTACCGGGCCGAGCCGGTGCTCTTGCCCCTCGGATGAGATAGCCGCACCACCTTGTCGAATCCCGCCGTTCGTGACACATATCCGATTCTGACCAACTGGAGCGTTTTCCCTTTGCGGCTGATGGGCACCATCATCGTTGCTCTGCTTGCCTTCACCATGGCGATCTTCCCGATCTCCGTGCCGCAGGCGGCCGCGTCGGCTGGGCATCAGCACGCCGCCATGGTCGGCGTCGCGCACGAGCATGGCGGCGTCGACGGAGACCACGAGCACGCCGACGAGCTGGCGTCGTCTCTCGACGCCACTCTGGATGCGTCGGCCGACCACGATGAGGGCTCCCAGGATTGCTCCGGCCCTGTTTGCTGCAGCATGGGCACCTGCCACGCCTTCCAAGCCGGCGTCGCTCCCGACGTCCACTCCCCGACCACCTCCCAAACTCCCCCCGCGATGCCTGGCGACGAGCAGATCGCGGGCATCACCGTGGGCGGCCTCGACCGTCCGCCGCGAACCGTCTGAGCCACGCGCGGGCCTTTGGCCCGCACGAACCGGCGCGCCCGCTCGCCTGAGCGGTTCCGCCTAACCCGCTCATTACGGAAACCGCCTCTCCGCCAACCAAGCCCGAAATCCGTCTGAATGCCGGGACTCCGCGTCCCTCCTCGTTCCGCCGGTTTTGCGCCTGCCGCGGCGACGGTCCGTCCAAAACGGACAGCGACCCATGCCCCGTTTCTATTTCCACATCCGCAATGGCGACGCCTTTGAGGACACGGATCCTGATGGCGAGGACCTGTTCGATCTTGAGGACGCCCGTGCCGAGGCCCTGCAGGTCGCCCGCGACTTCTGCGAGGACTGGCCCCGTGCCAATCCCGGCTTAGCGGTCGAGGTTGTCGATGAGGCTGGCCGGAC
Organism: Microvirga pudoricolor; assembly: GCF_016892705.1. Classification (GTDB taxonomy): domain Bacteria; phylum Pseudomonadota; class Alphaproteobacteria; order Rhizobiales; family Beijerinckiaceae; genus Microvirga; species Microvirga pudoricolor. The sequence continues at coordinate 318,211 of NZ_JAFEMB010000004.1, read as the reverse complement.
AGTGCTGACCGTGCCCTTCGCCGTGGTCGTCAACCCGCAATCCCGATGAGCCCGCCCCGCATCCTCCCGCAAGGACGGACACCATGATCAAACTTCTAAGCCTCTCTGCCTTGGCGCTGGGACTGGGCGCCTGCATGCCCGGCACTCCCCCCGCTTACCTGGCGGCTCCCGCCGATCCCGCGGTCGGCCTCCAAAGCCCGCGCTACACCGCCGTGACAGCGGGCATCCGCAACTACGACGTCGTCGAGCCTGGCGACTGGCGCGAGCTCAACCGGCGGGTCGCGCCCGGGGCCGGGACCGATCCCGAACGAGGCGATTCCGACGACGCCGCCCGGCGGGGACGGTGACAAGTGGACCACGGCAACAACACACAAGCCGCCAGGGGGCGGCGCGGCAAAGCACGCGCACGGAAGGCAGCACAATGAATAGACAAGACTGCAAAGGGGCATCCAAGCATCGGTTGAGACTGCTCGGGGGCGTCGCCATCACCCTTCTCCTGGGAGGATGCGTCTCGTTCTCCCAGGATGGCGGCCTTTCGGTGGCGCAGAACGTGGCCTACACCGAGCTCAACAAGGATGTCGGCAAGATCACGAACGAGGCGGAGGCGGTAGGGGCCCAGCAGCAGGTCGAGGCGCTTCTGCGGCGCCCGCTCACGCCGGACGCGGCCGTCCAGATCGCGTTCCTGAAGAACAGGGGCCTGCAGGCGGCCTTCAACGACCTCGGCGTGTCCGAGGCCAGCTACGTGCAGGCCAGCCTGCCCCCCTCGCCGCGGGTCGTCCTAGGGCGAAGCGGTCTCCTCGGAGGTTCGTCTTTCGAGATTGAGCGGCAGCTTCTGATCGGCCTGTACGAGCTGGCGACCCTGCCGCAGCGTTCGGCCGTCGCCCAGCAGCAGTTCCGCGCCGCCCAGTTCCGGACGGCCGAAGCCGTGCTGGCCCTCGGGGCGGAGGCGCGTCGGCAGTATTACAGGGCGATCGCTGCGAACCAGCGGGTCGCCTTCATGCAGCAGGCGCTCGCCACGGCGGAGACGGCGTCCGAGCTGGCCAAGCAGCTTGGTGAGACCGGCGCCCTCAACAAGCTGGAGCAGGCCCGCGAGCATGCGTTCTACCAGGAGATCGGGGCACAGCTTGCCCAGGCCCGCATCGACCAGAAGGTCGAGCGCGAGCGCCTCATCCGTCAGCTGGGCCTGTGGGGCCGCGACATCAACTTCAGCCTGCCTGGCAGCCTGCCGCCACTGCCATCCCGGCTGGCGAGCCAGAAGGACGTCGAGAGCGAGGCCCTGTCCCGGCGCGTGGACCTGCAGGCCCTGCGCAACGATCTGAACGCCGTCGCAGGACAGTACAGCCTCGACGTCGTCAACAGCGTCGTCAGCGACATCGAGCTGGTCGAGGGATCGAGCTTCGGCAAGAACAAGATCATTACCGAGGAGGGTGAGGTCGAGATCGAGAAGGAGAAGGGCCGGACCCGCGGCATCGAGGCCGCATTCACGATCCCAATCTTCGACTTCGGCGAGACGACCCGCCGGGGCGCTCAGGAGGCCTATATGGCGGCCGCAAACCGGTTGGCCGAGCGGGCGGTCAACGTCCGGTCCGAGGCCCGCGAGGCCTATGTCGTCTACCGCGGCAAGCACGACCTCGCCCGCCACTACCAAAGCCGTGTCCTACCGCTCCAGAAGCGGATCCAGGACGAGGCCCTGCTCCAGTACAGCGGCATGCTCGTCGACGTGAGCCAGCTCATCATCGACGCCCGCACCCGCATCCTGTCCAACGTCGACGCCATCAACGCCCGCCGCGACTTCTGGATTGCGTCCACCGACCTCAAGGCCGCCCTCGTCGGCGGTTTGGCTGGTGGTGGCGCAAGCGGCGGCGAGACCACCACGGCCGCGGCCGGCGGGGAAGCCGCCGCTGGCGGCGGGCACTGAAACACTTGAGGAGACAACCAATGACCGTATCGCGAAGAGGCTTTCTCGGCGCCGGGGGATTGGCCCTCGCCGGAGCCACCATGATCAGCGGGCGCACGCAGGCCGCGAGCCTGCCCGAGGCGCCCACCATGACCGAGGCCACGATGCAGCCGCCGCTCTATCCCAAGAGCGGACCGGACTACCAGCCCGTGGTCACCCTTAACGGCTGGACCCTGCCCTGGCGGCAGAACGGCGATTGGAAGGAGTTCCATCTCGTCGCCGAGCCCGTCGTGCGCGAGATGGCGCCCGGCATGAAGGCCCACCTGTGGGGCTACAACGGCCAGTCGCCGGGGCCGACCATCGAGGCGGTCCAGGGCGACAAGGTGCGCATCTTCGTCACCAACAAGCTGCCGGAGAACACGGCGGTGCACTGGCACGGCCAGCTCCTGCCCAACGGCATGGATGGCGTCGGCGGCCTCACCCAGCCGCACATCCCGCCGGGCAAGACGTTCGTCTATGAGTTCATCTGTCAGAAGTCCGGCACCTTCATGTACCACCCGCACTCGGACGAGATGGTACAGATGGCGATGGGCATGATGGGCTTCTTCGTCGTGCACCCGCGCGACCCGGCCGAGCGCCGCGTCGACCGCGACTTCGTGTTCCTGCTCAACGCCTTCGACATCGAGGCCGGCTCGTACGTGCCCCGCGTCAACGAGATGACGGACTTCAATCTCTGGTGCTGGAACACCCGCGTGTTCCCCGGCATCGACCCGCTCGTGGTGCGTCAGGGCGACAAGGTGCGGATCCGGTTCGGCAACCTGACCATGACCAACCACCCGATCCACATGCACGGTTACGACTTCAAGGTCACCGGCACGGACGGCGGCTGGGTGCCGGAAGGAGCGGCGTGGCCGGAGGTATCGATCGACGTGGCGGTCGGACAGATGCGGGCCTTCGAGTTCGTGGCCGACGCACCCGGTGACTGGGCGATCCACTGCCACAAGAGCCACCACACCATGAACGCCATGGGCCATGACAATCGAACCTATATCGGCGTGAACATGAACAAGACGGCGCCCGCCCTGAAGAGGATCGCGCCCGGCTACATGCCGATGGGCGGCACCGGCATGGGCGAGATGGGCTCGATGGAAATGCCGCTGCCCGAGAACACTCTGCCGATGATGACGGGCTACGCCCAGTTCGGGCCTGTCGAGATGGGCGGCATGTTCTCGGTCGTGAAGGTCCGCCCTGGCCTGGCGGCCGACGATTACAAGGATCCGGGTTGGTACAAGCACCCGGAGGGCACCGTCGCGTACGAGTGGAAAGGCGAGCAGCTCGCCGAGCCCGCTCGCGCGACCTCGCCAGACAGCGGCGTGAAGGCGACGGAGTTCCGCGCCATCGACCCGCGCAAGCGCCCGGTCCGTACGGCCGGCGGCCACGGAAACCACTGATCCCGACCAGAACCATTGCACAAGGAGCAATCAATGACTGTTCGTCTTTCCACCCTCGCAGGCGCGCTTGGAGCGCTTGCCCTCTCGACCACGCTGGCCTTCGCCGGTCCCGGCGAGGCCGGCCACAGCCACAAGTCGTTCGCGGCTGGGGAGCCGGGCGACCCGAGCAAGCCGGTTGTCCGCACCATCGAGGTCACCATGAAGGAGACCGACGACGCGAAGATGCTGTTCGAGCCCAACAAGGTCGAGATCAAGCGCGGCGAGCAGGTGAAGTTCGTGCTCAAGAACGCCGGCCAGGTCGACCACGAGTTCATGCTCGACAGCGTCCAGAACAACGCCAAGCACAAGGTCGCCATGGAGCAGAACCCGGACATGGAGCATGACGACCCGAACGGGAAGCGGCTCGCACCCAAGGGCTCCAACGAGATCGTCTGGCGCTTCACCAAGGCCGGCACCTTCGAGTTCGCCTGCCTGATCCCGGGACACTACGAATCCGGGATGAAGGGCACCGTCGTCGTCAAGTAACGACCCAATCTCCTCGCCACCATCCGAAACAGGAGTTTCTTATGAAGCGTATCGCCATCAGCTTGATTGTGGCCCTGAGCCTCTCAGGAGCCGCCCTTGCGCAGAGCCTGCCGACCGTGTCCGGCACAGTCGAGAAGGTTGACACCGCCCAAAGCAAGATCACCATTGACCATGGTCCGATCCCGAACCTCAACATGGATGCCATGTCCATGGTGTTCCGGGCCCAGGATCCGGCCCTGCTCAAGAACGTGAAGGCCGGCGACAAGGTCCAGTTCACCGCCGACCGCGTGAACGGCCAGATCTCCGTCACTTCAATCACAAAGGGCAAGTGAGGCCCGAACCGCCCCACGGCCTGGGTGTCCGCTACACCTCGGGCCGCGGGGCGGCTCTTCCGCTTTAGGAGAAACAGCCATGAAACGCATGACCGCCACCCTTACGGCCGTCGGGGCTCTGCTGGCCGTCGTTGCCATCGGCCCCCATCAGCTAGCCCAAGCGCAGCCCGCCAAAGGGGCGTCGGCCGCCTATGAGCGCGTCCGTGAGGTCATGGACGACCGCTTCAAGGACATGAAGCTCGCCGGTGATCCCGATAAGGATTTCGCCGCGTTGCTCATCGCCCACCACGAGGATCTGATCTTCCTCGCCCGGACGCAGCTGGAGCACGGCGCGGACGAGCATCTCCGCCAAGTCGCTCAGAAGATCCTTGACGAGCAGCAGAAGCAGATTTCCGAGCTCAAGGAGTGGCAGGTCCGCAACCGCCAGGCGGACTACCGTGCCAAGCTCGACCAGCCGCCGCACGCCTCTGGGCCGCTTGACCAGAAGGGCGCGTCGGCACCTGCCCCGCAGGCTCAGGCGGCAGCTCCGGTGCAACCCGCTGCTCAACCCACCACTGCAAGCCAGCTTCCGACGGTGTCCGGCACAGTCGAGAAGGTCGACGTCGGTGCGGGCAAGATCACGCTCGACCACGGTCCGATCCCGAACCTCAACATGGATGCCATGACGATGGTCTTCCGCGCCCAGGACCCGAGCCTCCTCCAGGGCGTGAAGGCCGGGGACAAGATCCGATTCCAGGCGGATCGCGTGAACGGTCAGATCTCGGTCGTGAGGATCGACACCGGCAGGGCACAGTCGGCTCCAGCCGGGTCAGCCGCTCAGCCAGCTGCGGCGGCGAACCTTCCCACCGTCTCCGGTACGGTCGAGAAGGTGGATGCGGGCGCCGGCAAGATCACGCTCGACCATGGCGCTATTCCCAATCTCAACATGGATGCCATGACCATGGTGTTCCGGGCCCAGGACCCTGCGCTTCTGAAGGGCATGAAGGCCGGCGACAAGGTTCAGTTCCAAGCTGACCGCGTGAACGGTCAGATCTCCGTCATCAGCATCAAAAAGGCACGCTAGCCATCGGATTCCGTCCGATCCCAACCTCGGGCGGACCGTCGCCGGCCGCCGTGCTTCGGGTCCACCGCGGCGGCTGGCGACACCAAGAACAACAAGGAAATCACAATGTTTTCGCTGAAACGGTTCGTTGCCATTGGGGTATCTGCAGCCACAATTGCAGCCTATTCCGTCCTGCAACCGTGCCCGGCCAAGGCCGACGACGAGGGCGCAATCTTTGGCGACGTCACGGTCACGCAGGTCGCCGCCACCCCAGCGCGTGCCGGCGAAACCACTGTTGTCACGCTTACGGTCGAAAACTCTGGAAGCGACCGTGTGCTCGTTACCGGCCTTCGCCTGCCGGGCAGAGAGCCATCGCGGATCATGGGAGCCCTCGGGCAGGGACAGAGCGGCGAGATCGGCGCCCTCTCGGTTCGACCAGGCGCCACCGAGGACCTTGATGGCGGGAAGATCTGGATCGAAGTCGGCCCCCTCGCCCACGATCTGAAACCGGACAGCACGGTCGCTGCAAGCCTGGTTCTCGGCTCGTATGAAAGCCCACTGGCGCTTCACGTCGGTCCAGTGGCCACCGGCTCCACCAAAGCCATAGATCCGGGGGCTGCAAAGATCGCTAGCCAGTCGCACGAGAAAACCGACCACGGCACCGGATGCTGAGCCTTACCCGCCGCCCCGACCTGTGCACACCGGAGGGGCGCGGCTTGGCAACAGGTGTGGATCAAACAGCCGCGGTCTGGAGCCCGTCCGACGAACTGCCGCAGCAGTTGGAAAATGACTTCGACCGTCGCGCCCTGGTGCCCCGGCTCCTGGTTCTGACTATTCTCGGGGCGGCCGCGGTCCTCGAATACGGCCACGGCCACCGCGAGGGCCACTGGGTTGTGCTGGTGGTCTATTGCCTCACGACGATCGTTTTGGCTTTGGCATCACACGCCGGAGCCGGCCGATCATGGCTGCCGTGGGCCGCCACGGTCACCGACGCGGGACTGGCGGTCTATGTCATCGCGGACCATCTGCCGCGCGATGCGCACGATCTGCATCTCGCGACGGATGCAGTCAGCCTGTTCCCGGCCTTTCTTCTCCTCATCCAAACAGGGCTGCGGCTGCGCCGCGATCTTCTGGCAGCCTTCGCCCTTGTCGTCATCGTGGGCTGGATCGCATCGTTTGCGCTTCTTATCGATGCCGAGACGCTCTCGGAAGCAGGCATCCCAAGCCCGCTGGGCTCCCGACAGGTGCTGGCCCTCATCTCATTCGCCACGGCAGCAGGCTTTGTCCTGTATGCCGTCCACCGGACGCGACTGGCGTGGTCGACCATCCTGCGCGTGGAGTGGGACCGGATGCTGCTGTCGCGGTTCCTCCCTGAAGGCGTTGCAACCGAGGTGATCAGGGGCGATGAAGCGGCCGAGATTGCCGAGCGCCATGCATGCTTGTTGCTGGTCGATATTCGCGGCTTCTCCGGCTTGGTGCAAAGTCGGCCAAGTCACCAAGTCATCAGTGATCTCATGGCGTTCAGACGCTTCGTGCACGAAGCCGTCTCCCGCCACAGCGGTATCGTCGACAAATATTTAGGAGACGGCGTTCTCGCCGTCTTCCTCCATGGGACGCCGGAGCAGCAAGCCGTTCAGGCCTTTGAGGCGGCCCGCGAGATCCTGCGTCCGCTGGACACTTGGAAGAGCCACGCGGAATCCCCATCCGGGGTTCACGCCATCACGACACTCCATTGCGGCCTCGTTCTCGCCGGCGTGTTTGATGACGGAAGGCGGGCCGAGTTCACCGTGCTCGGCCCGGCCATGAACGCCCTGCCGCGAATGGAGCGACGGTCCAAGGAGGCGAGCCTCGGCGTGGTCTTGTCGAAGCGGTTCCTGCGTCTCCTCCCACCTTCGATCCGCTGTCAGATCGACACTCGGCCGGTGGAGAGGCAACCCGGAGATGAGCAACTGCCTGATATCCTGTCGGTCCGCTTCCTTCCGGTCGCACCCTACGCCTCGAAAGGAAACGCCCCTTGAACCACGTCCTGGAGTATGGCGGCCTGTTCGCGGCAGCGTTTCTGTCCGCGACGGTCTTGCCGTTCCAGTCCGAGGTCGTGCTGTTCGGGCTGCTGGTGTCCGAGCACTACACGTGGTGGCTGCTCGTGCTCATAGCGAGCGTCGGCAACACCCTCGGTTCGGCGGCGAACTGGCTGCTGGGACGCTTGTTGGCCCATTTCGAAGATCGCCCGTGGTTTCCGGTCAAGCGCGAGGCGGTCAAGCGGGCCGAGGCTTGGTACCACCGTTACGGGCGCTGGTCGCTGCTGCTGAGCTGGCTACCCTTCATCGGCGACCCTCTCACGATTGTCGCCGGCGTGCTGCGGGAGCCATTCCCAATCTTCATCGCCATCGTGGCGGTGGCCAAGGCAGCCCGGTACTTCGCCGTGGTGGCCATGACGTTTGGATGGTTCTGAAGATGATACTGATTGCGTCACGTCAAGGCGATGACGCTCCACCTGGTCTATTTCGTCACCAGATGAAAGGGTGAGGGACATGGCACTGAGCAAGCACCCTGTCCGGGACACTTGACCTTACAATCGTAGGAAGCTGCAGGCTTCCCGTTCCCCATCGAGGCGCACGCGGAGAACCGCTATGACCCAAAGCCCGACCAGCAAAGAGCACGGCCACCACCACGACCACGGCGCCCACGCCGGGCACCACCATGAGCCTGCGGCGGATGCCGGGAAGGTGAAGGATCCGGTCTGCGGGATGATGGTCGACCCGCATGCGACCCCGCACCGGGCCCAGTACGAAGGCAAGCCGTACTACTTCTGCTCGGCCGGCTGCCAGTCAAAGTTCATGGCGGAACCCGCAAAGTATGCTGAGCCGGCGGCTGCCCGGAAAGCCGAACCTGTGCCAGAAGGCACGATCTACACCTGTCCGATGCATCCCCAGATCCGGCAAGTGGGCCCTGGCTCCTGCCCGATCTGCGGCATGGCGCTCGAACCCGTACTGGCGACGGCTGAGACAGGGCCGAGCCAAGAGCTCGTCGACATGACCCGCCGGTTCTGGATCGGCCTTGTCCTGTCCATTCCAGTGGTGGCGTTGGAAATGGGCGGACACCTGACAGGCTTGAGCCACTACATCGGCCAGCAGACATCGAACTGGGTCCAGATGGTGCTCGCGACCCCGGTTGTGCTCTGGGCCGGCTGGCCGTTCTTCGTCCGCGGTTGGCAGTCAGTCGTCACGCGCAACCTGAACATGTTCACCCTGATCGCCATGGGTACGGGCGTGGCGTGGGTCTACAGCATGGTCGCGACCCTTGCGCCTGACATATTCCCGGCAGCCTTCCGGGGTCACGACGGCGCCGTCGCCGTCTATTTTGAAGCGGCGTCCGTCATTACGGTGCTCGTCCTGCTCGGGCAAGTGCTCGAACTCCGCGCGCGCGAGACCACGAGCGGAGCGATCCGCGCCCTGCTCGACCTCGCCCCGAAGACAGCCCGCAAGATCCTGCCTGACGGCACGGAACAGGAAGTCCAGCTCGACTCCGTGCAGGCGGGCGACCGTCTGCGGGTGCGCCCGGGCGAGAAGGTTCCGGTGGACGGTGCGGTCCTGGAGGGCCGCAGCGCGGTCGACGAGTCGATGGTGACCGGCGAGTCGATGCCCGTGACCAAGGAGGTCGGCGCCAAGGTGATCGGCGGCACCATGAACCAATCCGGCGGCCTCGTCATCGAGGCCCAGAAGGTTGGCCGCGACACGATGCTGTCGCAAATCGTGCAGCTCGTGGCGGAGGCCCAGCGCAGCCGCGCTCCGATCCAGCGCCTGGCGGACCAGGTCTCCGGCTACTTCGTGCCGGCAGTGATCGGCGTCGCGGTATTGGCCTTCATCGCCTGGGCGATCTGGGGGCCCGAACCGCAGTTCTCCTACGGCCTCGTGGCCGCCGTGGCGGTGTTGATCATCGCCTGTCCGTGTGCCCTCGGTCTCGCCACGCCGATGTCGATCATGGTGGGCGTCGGCCGTGGTGCCGGGGCGGGCGTGCTGATCAAGAATGCAGAAGCTCTGGAGCACATGGAGAAGGTCGACACGCTCGTGGTCGACAAGACCGGAACCCTGACCGAGGGCAGACCCGCCGTGACGGCTATCGTCCCGGCGCAGGGCTTTACGGAGGCCGAGGTCCTGCGCCTGTCGGCCAGCGCCGAGCGCCCGAGCGAACACCCGCTCGCCCTGGCGATCGTCGAGGCAGCCGATAAGCGAGGCATCGCGACGGCCTCGGTCTCGGACTTCGACTCGCCCACCGGCAAGGGTGCGCTGGGCACGGTGGAGGGCAGGCGCATCGTGCTCGGCAGCGCCAAGTTCCTGGCGGAACACGGCATTGACGTCAGCCCTCTCGCCGAGCAGGCCGACAGGCTTCGGGAGGATGGCGCGACAGCGATCTTCGCCGGCATTGACGGGCGCGTCGCGGGCGCCATCGCCATCGCCGACCCGGTGAAGGCCTCGACGCCCGAGGCCCTGGCCGGCCTCAAGGCGGAGGGCGTACGGGTCGTGATGCTGACTGGCGACAACTGGACGACCGCGAAGGCCGTCGCCCGCCGGCTCGGGATCGACGAGGTCGAGGCAGAGGTCCTGCCGGATCAGAAGAGCGCCGTAGTGGACAAATTCAAGCGCGCGGGCCGGGTCGTGGCCATGGCAGGCGATGGTGTGAATGACGCCCCGGCGCTGGCGGCGGCGGACGTGGGCATCGCCATGGGAACCGGCACCGACGTGGCGATGGAGAGCGCCGGCGTAACCCTGCTCAAAGGCGACCTGACCGGGATCGTGCGGGCGCGGCGACTGTCTCGCGCCACCATGCGCAACATCCGCCAGAACCTGTTCTTCGCCTTCGTCTACAATGCCCTCGGCGTGCCGGTGGCGGCCGGCGTGCTCTACCCGATCTTCGGCATCCTTCTTTCGCCGATTATCGCCGCCGCTGCGATGGCTCTGTCCTCGGTAAGCGTCATCGCAAACGCGGTACGGCTGCGCACCGTCCGCCTATGATGATCGGACCGGGCAAGTCGACCACAGGGCTTGCCCGGCCTCTGTTGAATTCCCAGTCACGCCCCCGCACAACAGCCACTCGAACCGCGGAGAACTGCATGTTAAGTCTCATCGCCCCTGACCGGGAAAGAGGATGGCAGCCATGGCCCGCCTGAGCGTGAATTTGAACAAGATCGCGCTGCTGCGAAACTCCCGCAGGACCGGGGTGCCCGATCTCCTTCCATTCGTGAGTGTGGCGCGTGACGCGGGCGCACAGGGCATCACCCTGCATCCGCGTCCTGACGAGCGCCATATCCGTCGCACTGATGTCACTGCGATTTCGCGCCTCATGGCGCCTTGGCGGCCCGGCTTTGAGTTGAACCTGGAGGGGTATCCAGACGAACGCTTCCTCGACATCGTGCGGGAAGTTCGTCCGGAACAATGCACCTTGGTGCCCGATGCGCCTGGCGTGCTGACGTCCGATAAGGGTTGGGACCTTGATCCGCAGCAGAAAGCGCTGGTCCAGTCGGCCTTGCAAACTCTCAAAGGTATCGGCTGCCGGGTCATCCTTTTTATCGATCCGGATCCGTCGATCCCGGAGCGCGTCGCCGACATCCAAGCCGACGGGGTCGAAATCTATACAGGGTCTTACGCGGAAGCCTTCCGTCGCGGGAACTACACGGAAGCCCTCGAGGCCTATGCGGTGACTGGGCAGCGCGCGGCGGAGCGCGGCCTAACGCTCAACGTCGGACATGACCTTAATCTGCACAACCTGCCGCCGCTTGTCACCGCGCTGCCCGATTTGGCTGAGGCCTCGATCGGCCATGAGCTCACCGCCGATGCTTTGATGCTCGGCTTCGAGGAGGCGGTGCGCCGCTACGCCGCTGCCCTCGCCCGACGCAGCGCCGATGTTTCCAACACCGGCGAATTCAGCCCGGCCGCCCCCGGCTGATGGCCGCTTGAACAATCCTCGGACAGGTGGACCCAGTCATCGCCAAGCCCCATGTCCCGCCGCTGCAAAGAAACTGGGCACCTGGATCTTTTGCCAGGGGAGCGCCGGCCTGAAGCCTGACCTGGAGGCAGCCATGATCGTTCAGCCCATCGACTACGCCCTCGTCATCTGGTTCGCACTTGCGGGGCTCTCGACTGCCTACGTCGCCTATGACCAGTTCCGGAACAATCCGGAGCCTACGGTCATGAAGTGGGGCTTCATCCTGGTCACGCTCTATATGGGCCCGATCGGGCTGCTTCTGTACGTACTCGCCGACAAGGAGCCCCGGCCGGGCGAGCACGAGACGTTCACCTCTCCCTTGTGGAAGCAGGGTGTCGGCTCGACGATCCACTGCGTCGCCGGCGACGCCACCGGGATCATCCTCGCGGCTGCGGTCACGGCCCTGCTCGGTCTGCCGATGGGGATCGACCTCGTCATCGAGTACGTCGCCGGCTTCGCGTTCGGCCTCTTCATCTTCCAGTCGCTCTTCATGAAGCAGATGATGGGCGGCACTTATTGGGAGAACGTCCGCAAGAGCTTCTGGCCGGAATTCATCAGCATGAATGCCATGATGGCGGGCATGGCGCCTGCCATGGCGTTCCTGATGATGGGCCGTGACATGCGCGCGATGGACCCGACCGAGCTGGTGTTCTGGGGCGTGATGTCGCTCGGCGTCATCATCGGGTTCGCGACAGCCTATCCCTGGAACGTCTGGCTGGTGCGGCGTGGGCTCAAACATGGCCTCATGACCGAGCGCAGGCCCGGCTCCCGCTTCGACCTCGGCCGGGCTATCGCGTTGAGCGACGGCCATGCGGGGCACAGCGAGCCTGCGAGCCTTTCGGCGGGGGCTGTCCACGCCGCCCACGCCGGCCATAGGACGACAGCCGAGGGCGACGGGACAGCTGGTTCGCGCGACGATCATGGGATGAGGAGCGACGCGACCCTGCCACAGCTCGCCGCGGTTGCCGGGGTGACCACGCTGATGCTCGCGGCCGGAATGGTCCTGCCGGGCTTCTTTGTGAACCTTGGTCTCAGTGCGCGCGACGTCGGCGGCCTCATCATGCCCCCCGGCATGATCATGGACTTCGACACGCCCGCCGCGGCCATGCGGGATATGGCTGCGGTGCACCCGCGCCATGTCTCCTATCGTGCCCCGGCGAATGCGATTGGTGACCAGACGCTCGAGCCTCGCCTTGAAAACGGGGTCAAGGTCTTCGAACTCGAGGCATCAGTGATCCGCTGGAACATCCTCGGCAACGTCACGGTCGAGGCCTACGCATACAACCGCCAGCTCCCTGGCCCGCGTCTTGCCCTGACTCAGGGTGATCGGGTGCGCATCGAGTTCCGCAATAACCTGCCCGAATCGACGACCGTCCACTGGCACGGGCTAATCCTGCCGAACGAGATGGACGGCCCCGCAGAGATCACGCAAGAGCCGGTCCCGCCGGGCGGCCGCTACACCTACGAGTTCACGGTCGGGCAGTCGGGCACGTACTTCTACCACACCCACGGCCACGTCGACCGCCAACAGGCACTCGGCCTTTACGGCGCCTTGATCATCGCGCCGCAGGACGGCGACGAGCCGAAGGCGGATATCGAGTACACGATACAGCTTCAGGAATGGCTCAAGCGCGAGTGGCTGACTTATCCCGCCATGCTAATGGAAGGCGCCCTCCCGAATTACTTCACCATCAACGGCAAGGCCTATCCCTTGACCGATACGGTCCGGATGAAAGTCGGCCAGACGATCAAGCTTCGCTTCGTCGGCACGAACAACAATTTCGTGCATCCCATGCACGTGCATGGCGGCCCGTTCCAAGTGGTGGCGCGCGACGGCGAGACCCTGCCCGAGAGTGCTCGATTCTTAGCCGACACCGTGAACGTCGGGCCGGGCCAGCGCTACGACGTGATCTGGACGGCACGGCGCCCAGGCAAGTGGCTCGTGCACTGTCACATCCCGCATCACACCACCAATAACAACGTCGAAACGCAGGGCGGAGGGGGCCTCACGATGGTCATCAACGTCGAGGATTGACGCGTGCGGCTGTTCGTACCTTCTCGTCCAGCTACGTTAGAATGGATACGTAATGCCGGTGGAGCGGTTCCCACCCGGCTGATGATCTCCCGGACAAACGATAACGTTTGGCGTAGGTCCCGGTAGGACGAAGCCTGGCGCAAGCCTAGCCGCGACGATGGCGGGTCCTATCCGGGATGAGTAACGCCCCGCCTGATCGGCGGGGCGCTTTGTTACGTCAGTTTCCTTCCTTCTTGGCATTCTTCTGCAGCCAGTCCTTCATCTCGGCGATTTCCTGGCCTTGCTCCTTCTTCGTCTTCTCGGCCATCTTCTTGGCCTCGGCGTTGTCGCCGGTCTTGAGGACGACGTCGGCCATATCGATGGCGCCCTGGTGGTGAGCAATCATCCCGCAGACGAAGGCGACATCGGAGTCCTTGATCATGTGGGCGGCCATCATCGGGCCGTGCATCTTCATCATGGCCTGCATGTAGCCCTTCTGGGCGTCGTTCATGTTTGCCATCATGCCCTGCATGCCCTGCATCATGCCTGACATGTCCATGCCCTGCATATTCTGCATCTGGCCACCGGCCTGCACCGCGGTACGGCACTCCTCCGGCAGGCCTTCGGTCGACATGGCCATCTGGCCACCGGACGGATGTTGCATCTGTTGCTGCGGCTGGTTCTGCTGGGCCAGAGCCGGGACAGACAGAGCCAGCATGCCGGCGGCGATAAGGGTCAATGATTTCATTTCGATCTCCTTGCAGTTCGTGAGTTGGAGTGGACAAGGGCGGCGGCAGGACCACCCTTGGGAACGGTCTTCACCCGTCGAAAGTCACACGATGGTCTCGGGGAGGATGTAGTAGGACCCGACGGTGCTGATGCCGTCGACGAAGCCGGGCTCGTCGATGAACATGAAGTCGCTCTGGCGCAGATCGGCTTTGGCAACATCCTGCAGCAGCACCGATCCCTCCGCCGCGGAGTCGGCGTCGGTGTTCCAGCTGACGAGAGCCCCCCGGGTTGTGTCGGTGACCGTCACCTGGTCGGGCCGGATGTCGCGCAGGGCGATGTGGTCGAAGGCTCCTTGGGCCAAACCGGTGGCCTCAAAGTCGCGCACGACGTCGTTGCCGCTGGTCGGAGAGACGATGAAGGCATCGGCGCCGGTGCCGCCGACCATGGTGTCGTTCCCCTCCTCGCCCTCGATCATGTCGTGGCCGGCGCCGGCATCGAGATAGTCGTTGCCCGTGCCGCCCATCAGTTCGTCGGCTTGGTCGCCGCCATGCAGCCGGTCACGGCCCGCCCCGCCGTCGAGTCGGTCCGCGCCCTCATCGCCGTAGAGGTGATCGTTGCCGCCGTCGCCTTGCAGGACGTCCTCGCCATCGCCGCCGTGGAGACGATCATTGCCGCCGCGGCCAAAGACGTGGTCCCAGTCCTCACCACCATGGAAGGTGTCCCGCTTAGAACCGCCAACCTCGACGTGATACTTGTCGAAGTCGAAGGCGACGTCGCGGTGGTGCCCCAGCAGGAAGTCGGAAAAGACGTCGAAAGATTCCTGACGGGCAGTCGTCGTTGACGAACCGATGTCCGGCCCCGGCTCGCTCGGAGTTGCCCGTTCAGCCGTCGGGCCGCTCGGGGCGCGGGTGCCGGGCGGTAGGTCGGGCTCCATGGCGAACATGAAGTCGTCCTGCGCCAGCTGGCTCCGAGCGACCCCTTCGAGCAGGACCGAGCCGCCGTCCCAGCTAACAAGGGCCCCGCCTGCGGTGTCGGTGATCGTCAGGTCCTCCCAGGTCAGGTCCCGAAGCGCGAGGTGGTCGAACATGCCCGGGCCCGCCGTGAAGTCCCGGATGACGTCGTTGCCGCTCTCAGGATCCACTGCGAAGGCGTCCGGGCCCTGTCCGCCGACCATGGTATCGTTGCCGGGCCCGCCTTCGAGCATGCCGTGGCCGATCCCTTCGTCGAGGAAGTCGTCCCCCTCATGACCCATGAGGCTGTCCGCCTGGTCTCCACCGTAGAGCCGGTCTGCATCCGCTCCGGCGTCGAGCTTGTCCCGACCCGCGTCGCCGACGAGGAGATCGGGCCCTGCGTCACCGTATAGGATGTCATCCTCGTTGCCGCCCGCCACCTGATCGGCGCCGCCGCGGCCCCACAGGTAATCCCTGGCGGCATCGCCACGGAGCGTGTCCGGATCGGAACCGCCGATGGCGACCTGATAACGGTGCTCGCCGGCGCCGAAGTCGAAGCTCAGGCCCCCCAAGCGGCCGAGGTAGAAGTCGGCGACGGCGTCGCCGGCCCGGCCACCATGGCCCGGCCATGCGTTTGGGAGCCATGAGTATAGGCTGTGATTGTGCTGTGACATTCGCTTGTCCCATTACTTCTATTGGATGCCCGGCGGTCGTGGGCGGTGCCCGCAGAACCGCGCCAGACATGGCCAGGCCGCCAATTTGAGAGGCGGGCATGAGCCTTCGCTCAGGGCCCGCGGTTAAAGGGTCGCCGGCTCATGCCGCCATCCTGCGGCAGCTCTCGGCGCATCGGCGACAGGCGTCGACGCACTCTTGCATGTCACCGACCTGCTCGCAGGACCGGGCGCACTCCTCGCAAATTTCGGCGCATTCCCGGCAGGTGTGCTTGTGGTGGGGCGTACCGATCAGCATGAAGTGGGCCGAGGTGCGACAGATCTCGGCGCAGGCCATCATGCTGCGGAAGTGGCTGGGCTCCACGTGCTTGCCGCCCTGCTCCAGGCAGTGGTTCATCGCCATGCCGAGGCAGGTCTGGTAGCAGCGTAGGCATTCATCGATGCAGGACTGCATCTCCGGGGACATCTGGTGCATGTCCGTCTCCAATGGTGGTTAGGCGTCCGCATGGACGGCGGCGGGGCAGCGGGAACGCCGGCCGCTCGCCGAGCCGCTCGTCGAAATCCTGACTACGCCAGCCTCCACAATGGTGGCGATTCGAGCGCGAGCACGCGTCCACGCTGCGGGCGCAAGTGTCAGGCGAATGGTCAGGACGCTTTGGGCGGGCGATCGAGGCCGGACGGGCTCTCCGGCACAGGCATCGGATCGCCGGTCACACGCAGGGGAGCCGAGAGTGGAAATTCCTGCATCGGGCCGGAGGGGAAGGGGATGACGGCCATCGTGCAGGCGGGATGGCAGCAGTTCTGTGCGGCCGAGTGGGACTTGCCTGGGGCTGAAGGCTTTTGATCCGCCTGTTTGTGCGCCCCATGCTGGTGCCCAACGTGCGTTGCATCGGCTTGGATGGCGGGAGCATAACTGGCGGCCAAGGCCACGCCATGCCACGTCGTGCTCGCGAGGCCAAGGGCGACCATCGCGACCAGCAAGCGGCGGAGCATGAAGCGGAGCAGGCGAGCCACGGCATTCTTCCGTCAGGGATCAGAGGCCCAACGATTGCTCCACGACATCTGTTCCCCTCATCCTCCGCACAGCCAAGGCATCCAAGTTTGGAAAGTCTCTTGACCTTGCCATCGTGGGAAGGTGCAAGGGTGTGCGTATCGTCCAACCAAACGGAGATTCGACCATGTGCGGATGCAGCACCCACCAGACTCAGGCAGGCCAGACTGTGGAGCGCCACCCCGACGCTATGACCCTGCGGGTCGAGGACATGACCTGCGGCCATTGCGCCGGCACCATCAAGAAGGCCATCGAAACCGGCTTGCCCGGCACGAGCGTCGAGGCGGATCCTGCCTCGAAGCTTGTATCGGTCCGCGGCAGCGCCGACTTGACGTCCATCAAGGCCCTCGTGACCGAGGCCGGTTACACTCCAACCCTCGCCTGAAGGAGGAATTCATGCTCGATCGCCGCCATTTCCTGACCGTTCTCGGTGCCACGGGCACGATCCTGGCGACCGGGCATGCCTTCGCACAGGCGGCGCCCCTGCCGAAGGTCGTCGTCACCAAGGACCCGAACTGCGGCTGTTGCGGCGGTTGGGTCGACCACATGAAGGCGGCCGGCTTCCCGGTGGAGGTCATCACCACGCCCCAGGTCAATCGTGTCAAGGCCCGCCTCGGCGTGCCCGACGATCTCGCCTCTTGTCATACGGCCGAGGTCGCCGGTTATGTGATCGAAGGTCACGTGCCGGCGGACGCGGTCAAGCGCCTATTGGCCGAGAAGCCGCAGGCCAAGGGCCTGGCCGTCCCCGGCATGCCGGTCGGCTCTCCGGGCATGGAGGTCGCAGGAGCTGAGAACGACACCTACGACGTCGTGCTGTTCGGACCATCGGGCCAAAAGACCTTCGCTCGGTATCAGGGACCACGTTTGGTCTGATTCTCGCCTCCATCAGATCCGGGTTCAGGCCTAAGTCACTCGAAAGTCTTGAGATGATGGCCAGGAGCCGTATGGTGGAGAGCCTGAGCGGGATGGAGCGCCCTTTGGTTGCTGTATGGACCCACTTCCGTCACTTGGCCGCAACCCTCGTGTTGGCGGCAGCGGCCTTGCTCGTCCTGTATAGCGGGTCCATGGCAAGTTCGCCGGCCCACGGTGCAGGCTCGCCTCCGGGCCGACTGGCGGCCGCCCACCTGAATGCATCATCTCAGCCATCCCACGAACATAGCCCCGGGATGGCCGAGACCAGAGTTTCGAACTCTTGCAGCCACGGGACTCCTGACAGCGGCCATGACGATGCAGGCGCTTCCCACAGCTCTCATTGCGGTAGTGCCTGCGCCCTCCCCACCTGTGGCCTCGGAGCTGACACGGTCCCGGTGATCTCAACCGGCTTGGCGCTGGCAAGTCAGCCCGGCTCCGGCATCGATCCGAACGGGCTGAAGCGTCCTCCAAGAACCCCCAGCACCGTCTGAATGGGCGACCGGTCTGAGCCGTGTCGCTCCCGACACTTGGCTCATGATCTTCGGGGTTCCCATGTCCATCATTCCCACCGGCGCTCTGCGCCATGTCCGGGCTGCTCAGCTTCATGGCGGCCGCCGACCACCAGCATTGCCCGCTCGCCGACTGATGTAAGGCTGTCCGGCGCACTGCAGTGTCGGACAGGACCAAGGATCGCCGGAGGCAAAAGCCTGCTGGTTCCCACCCCCATGGCCGGAAGCGGGCTGGCTCCCCAAATAGTGGAGCCGAGGCCGAGCCTCCTCTCGCCTGCGGAAGCGATCCCGCACGCCGGAAGCGGAAGGAAACGAAGGCGCAATCCTATATCATCTTCGAATCCCGGTTCGCCCGCGACCTGTTCTGCGCCGTCCCTAAGAGCGGCGCGATCCCGGACTTCCTCATTGGCGCGGGCTGGACGTTCCGTGGCACCTTAGGCCGATACGGCAGTATCCCAAGAACTTTCAACGCCTCTGCCGCACGGGCCGCCGTTCAGCGCGAGGGCCTCTACTTTTTCGTCGCACCGCAGGATGACATCTAAGAAGCGCATATGGACGCTGGTGTGATGATCATACTATTCGATCTTGCGGGATTGTCTGCGGGTGGCGCGACACGTGTTCCTCAGCCAGGGTCTTCCTGCGTCAACCCGGCCTCCGCTCAATTCGGAGGACGCCATCCACGCCATCGAAGGGCATGACGGACCTCACGTGCCAGGAGGCGGACCAGAGGCTGAACGGATCCCGCGCGACGTCCCGTCGACAAAAACCAAAAGAGCAAGCGGGAAGCAGGTCGAAAAGTGGTTGAGCGAGGTAGTCGGAGCTAACCCCGCGTCAGCCGTCATGCCTACAGCGCGGAGCCGGTGTCAGTCAGGGCGACGAGGAGCGTGTGACGGAGCTGCCCTGGCCTGTTCAAGCAACGGCGATTCCGAGCCTTACGCGAGGCGTCGACGGGAATGACACGGCCGTTTCCACCGTCGTCCATTCTTCCGGTGGGAGTCGACAAGAACCGCCAGATGAGAGCGGATCCTTCCTTCCGTTGAGACATCGGGCATCGCATACGGCCTCTCGATAACGTCTGGTCTGATCGTAGGACGGCTGCGCCTCGATCCCTTTGCCGCAACAGCGGGCCCCGCCTTTTTTCCCCGGCCTTTCGGCCTTCCTCGCGAGACAAAAAAGCCGGTTCTCCGCCGTCCTCCACGTGCGTTGCGGGCCTGCGGCTGCGGCGTGATCGCCTCCGATCCTTCGACCGACATCGAGGCCGCGCGGTGCGGCCCGAACAACGAAAAGGATCACTACCATGGCGACCATCGGCACCTTCACCAAGAGCGACAACGGTTCCTTCAACGGCGCGGTCAAGACCCTCGCCCTCAACGTCAAGGCGAAGATCGTCCCGGCAGACAAGGCCAACGAGCAGGCTCCCGACTACCGCATCTTCGCCGGCAACACCGAGTTCGGCGCAGCCTGGGCCAAGCGCTCCCGCGAAGGCCGCGACTACCTGAGCGTCAAGCTCGACG
Organism: Microvirga pudoricolor; assembly: GCF_016892705.1. Lineage (GTDB taxonomy): Bacteria > Pseudomonadota > Alphaproteobacteria > Rhizobiales > Beijerinckiaceae > Microvirga > Microvirga pudoricolor. The sequence goes on along the minus strand of NZ_JAFEMB010000004.1, from coordinate 298,632 downwards.
ACCCGAGCTTCCCCGCCCCGATCTTCGGCTCTCTGGTCGAGGGCGAAGACGGCGAGCACAGCCTCATCTGGTCCCGCCGCCAGGCCGACTAAGGCCCGATAGCCCCCGCCGCACCGGCGGGGGCACCGCCCCTCCCCTTCAGCGTCACTTCCGGAGAGCGCAAATGTCCGCCTTCGTCGTCTCGACCGCCCACATCGACACCATCGTCTCCGCCGCCATCAACCTCGAGCTCTTCGCCACCCGCACTGACCTCGGCCACCTTGAGCGGGTCTGCCACGAGACGGCGACCGCCTTCGGCAAGATGCTCCTGGCCGAGAACGTGCGCAGCGTCGTCACCCGCTACCGCCTCGCCGGAAGCGCCGAGGCTCTCGACTACGCCGAGCTCGTGGAGAGCTACGAGTTCAAGTATCGCCCCTTCGTCCGGGCGGGCGCGGCCGCAAAGGCTCTCGATTGCTTCGACTACCAGTCCTGCGAGACCGACGACTACGAGAAGTGCCTCGCCTACGCCTTCACCTGCCGGATGGCGAAGGCCCTCAACAAGCACCTCGCCGGCTACGAGGCCGCCCCCTGGGGCATCGACGACCGTATTCCGGCCACGGTCCACTGACGTCGCCCTACTTGGCCCCGCCCGCCCCGGCGGGGTCCTTTTCCCTCTCATCATCGGAGACCGTCATGTCTTTCAAGCCGACCACGCGCGCCCAGCGCCAGACGATCAAGCGCCTCTACAACCGCAGCGTCGACGGCTCGCCAAGCTACCGCGAGTTCCGCAAGCGCTTCGTGCACTACGGGCTGCTCGACATCTATGGCGGGACGTGGTGCGGGATGTTCATCGGCATCGAGCTCGACGGGCACGCCCACAGCTGACGAACGGCGCGTCCGCGCGCCCTTCACCTCACCTTAGCCTTGCTCCCGTAAACCTCGGTCGCCGGATTCGGCGCGCCTTCCAGAAAGTCACCGTCATGAAGAGATTTGCTCTCGCCCTGGGGTTCTCCCTCCTCGCCGCTAACGCCTTGGCCCAGGAGTACAAGGAGGGCCTGTCCGGCCCCGCCGCGGACCCGATCGGCCACTACATCGAGCAGACGAAGATCGACTGCTACAAGCCCGCCGGCGAGACCAAGGGCCGGATCGCCGAGACGGCGTTCCAGACCAGCGTCTTCTACGGCTCGTTCCTCAACGGCACTGCGCAGCACGCGCTCGCCTTCGTGACCTACCAGTACGACGTCACTGGCAACGCCGTCGACCAGATGGCGCTCCTGTTCAAGGAGACCGACGGCGCATGGAAGCCGGTCAGCCGGGCGCTCAACACGATCGGCACGGACCCGCGCGAGCTCGCTTGGGGTAATGACACGATCACCTACACGGGCACGATCGTCGGCCCGAGCGATAGCCGTGCGAACCCGACCGGCTCGGGCCGATTCCGGTTGCGGGTCACCGAGAAAGGCATGACGTTCGTCAAGACGGGGCGCTGAGCGCCCCGGCATCCAACTTGCCAGTCAGGAGCCTGATCTTGGACGCCCTCTTCTATCCCACTCTCTCGCTTCCCGGCTCGGCGTGGACCAATCCAAATCTTCTCTACTTCGATCAGATCGGCGTCATCGCGCCTCACGGTGATGAGCGGGAGCTGTTCGACTTTCCAACCCGGATCCTCATGGAGCACGGCTTGGTCAGGCCCATCCACCCGGAGCCATATGCAACGAACGAGGAGGACGACGCGATCGTCCTCGGCCACCTGCTAGGAATGGCTCAGACGCAGCGGGCCGGAGGACCGGTCACCAGAATTCACCTGGGGAAGATTGCGTACACGCGATTCCCATCCGAGTTGAGGGAATTTGGGCTTCTGTGGCCAACGTACGGCGACGGTTGGCTCGAAGGCCCAACTTGGGTGTGCGACTACGTGATGAGCGTGCTCGCTACGCGCATGATGTCCCACCCGCACCTTAACGTCTCGTTGCTTACGAACCAGCCGTTTGCAAACCGCCTGGTCGTCGGCTTACCTCAAAAACGGCCTTCAGCCATGACACGGCGCATGCAGGCGCTCGCACGCCTGTTGCCGGTCGGCCCTGACGCCGAGATCCACGACATCATGAGGTTCCGGGACGACCATAGACGGGAACTAAAGCACTTCCGGCAGTTCGTGGAGCAGCTCATAGTCCGCTCGAAGGAAGGCCCGGAGGGTCAAGGGGACTTCGAGGCGAGGCTCCGCGAGGCCGAGAGGCTGAAAGCCCATCTCGTTGACGAGTTGCGAGCGATGCGGTCTCGGATTCCGCCGGCGGCCATCGTGCTTTCCGTAGCTCCTATCGCCGCCTCGCTCATAGAAAACGCCTACTACTCCGCCGCCACGGCTGTCGCAGGCCTCGGGTATCTGCTCTACACTCGGGCTGGGGAATCCAGGCGCGAACGAGAGGTCATGTCCGACAAGATCGTCTATGCGGCGCTCGCCTCGCGCGACATTGCTGCACGCCGTGCCGAGGACGTGCTGCGGTGACCATCGCGTTGTCGGTCATTCTGTAGAGTGGAACCTCTGGCCGACGTCAAGGAACAACGCGTTATGCGATCCGATCCAAGCGGGAAGGCCGGATTTCGGATGCCCCCGCATCTCCTGTCTGCCTGCGTCTTGTGCCGGATGTTCATCGAATTGACCGTGCTCGGAGCCAGCACTATCAACCGCCGTCCTCGCGCTAACGGATCACAGCCTTGACCTACAAACCATTGCTAGCAGACGCCGACATGCAAGCCCTGCTTGCGGCATCTCCACTTGGCCGGGGCACGGCACGGATAGCTTATCCCGTCACTGGCGATCCGAACGTCGTCATCAAAGAGGTCCACTTGGAGTTCCCGGGTGCCAATTTCCTGGAGTGGAACGTCTGGAATGCAGTCAAGGAGACGGTGTTGAAAGACACCTTCGGCGAATGCTTCTCCATCAGCATGACCGGACGATACATGATTATGGAGCGCCTCGACGATCTCGTGCCGGCCGACTATCCAAATTCTCCGACGGCTCCGGCTTGGGTGGGCGACATAATGCCAAAAAACTTTGGGAAGAACCAAGCCGGTGTCATCAAGCTCCGGGATTATGCGATGCTCAGCCTTGAGAAGGTGCTGAACACTCCCGGCGGGCCATCGGACCGAGCCGTTTGGCAGCTTCGGACGATCCAACAGATCCTGGGGCGTGCCCCATAGCCATGCTCCGGCTTGGCTGGTCACAACTTCCTATGAAAAGTCACTGCATAACGCCGAACGAAACGGATACAAGCTTGGCCTGTGGACGTTAGCACGGCATACTATCGGAAGAAGGACCCGAGGAGAAAATGGCAGTCAAACGGCAGCGTAACAGCCAAGAGGTGAGCGATTCGGACCCGACCGGGGCGCTAAGCGCCGCCCGTGTCATGGCCCGGGCCCTCGCCGAGGCCGCCCCCGACGCCCAGCGTCTGCACCTGGCCCGCGCCTTCTGCCACCGCCTCGTCTCCGCCTGGTGGGACAAAATCTCCGAGGGCGACGGCCGTTTCCCGCTCCGTCCTCTCCTGCAACCCGTCGAGTTCGCCGACCTGCCCGAGCCGGCCGCCGCGTCGGCCGACAGCATCGGCACCGCCGCGGCCTCGGTGGCTCCCGAAACAGCAGCCTACGCGATCGGCCTCACCTATACGGGCATGCTCGCGCCAACCTACCGGGCCGACTACGGCGTGTTCTACACCCCGCCGCAGCTGACGACCCGCCTCATCGCGCAGGCGACCGAGGCCGGCGTCGAGTGGAAGACGGCCCGCATCCTCGATCCGGCTTGTGGCGGAGGGGCTTTCCTGGCTCCCGTCGCCAGCCGCATCCTGCAGGCCTTGCCGGACGTCTCGCCGAAGATCCTCGTCAAGAACATCGGCGCGCGCCTGCGCGGCTACGAGATCGATCCGTTCGCCGCTTGGCTCTCGCAGGTGACGCTGGACGCCGTCATGCTGCCGGTCTGCCGCAAGGCAGGCACCCGCCTTCCCGTGGTGGTCACGGTCTGCGACAGCCTCAAGCGCAACCCGCCGCGCGAGAAGTTCGACCTCGTCATCGGCAATCCGCCCTATGGGCGCGTGAAGCTCGGGGCCGACGAGCGGGCCCGCTTCAAGCGCAGCCTCTACGGCCATGCCAATCTCTACGGCCTCTTCACCGACCTGGCGCTGCAGCACGCGCGCGCCGACGGCGTGATCGCCTACGTCACCCCGACCAGCTTCCTGGCGGGCGAGTATTTCAAGAACCTGCGGGCGCTCATCGGGCGAGACGCCCCTCCGGTGACGATCGACTTCTTGGCCGTCCGCAAGGGCGTCTTCGACGACGTCCTGCAGGAAACCCTGCTCGCCACCTACAAGCGCGGGAGCACCGAGGCCGCGACGGTCCATGAGGTCCTGCCGGTCGGCCAGGACCGGCTCGAGGTCGTCGATTCCGGCACGTTCGCCGTGCCGAAGGATCCGTCCGAGCCCTGGATCATCCCGAGGACGCCGGAGCAGGCAACTCTCGTCGACCGCCTCCATCACATGCCGCACCGGCTCGCCGACTGGGGCTACGAGGTCAGCACCGGCCCGCTCGTATGGAACCGGTTCAAGGACCAGCTCCACAGGCGCGCCGGCAAGGGCCGCCTGCCCCTGATCTGGGCTGAGGCCGTGACGGCCGACGGGCGCTTCGTCTTCCGGGCCGACAAGAAGAACCACGAGCCGTATTTCGAACCGAAGGCCGGCGACGAGTGGCTCGTCACCTCGCGGCCGTGCGTCCTGCTGCAGCGTACCACCGCCAAGGAGCAGAACCGCCGGCTGATCGCGGCGGCGCTCCCGGACGCCTTCCTAGCCGAGCACAAGGCGGTCGTGATCGAGAACCACCTCAACATGATCCGGGCGACCGTCGCTAAGCCGAAGGTGCCGCCGGCGACCCTCGCCGCATTCCTGAACAGCGCAGCCGCCGACCGTGCGTTCCGCTGCCTCAGCGGCAGCGTCGCCGTGTCGGCCTACGAGCTCGAGGCCCTGCCCCTTCCGGATCCGGCAAGCCTCAAGGGGCTGACAAAGCTCGTCAACGCACGCGCCAGCCGGGCGCGGATTGAGGCGGAATGCGACGCGCTCTATGCCCAGGACGAGCGCGCGGAATGAGCCTTCCGACCTACGTCCCGCTCGAAGTCGTCTCCGAGCGGCTCCCGCTCATCTTTCCGGAAGGCACGCCGAACCGGACCTATTGCATCCGCGACCTGGCGGCCAGCGCGGTCTTCACCGCGCTCTACATCGGCGCGGTGGAGGGCTCCAGCCGCTATCTCGGTCCCGTGCACGTCTACCGCATGACCGAGGAGCAATCGGTGCTTGCAAACGATGCCGACCGCGAGGCCTATGCCTCAGGCGTCCTCAAGAAGGGCTATCACGCCGCCGGCACCCGCTGGTACGCCGACAACACCCGCGAGCCGATCCGTGACGAGACGTTGCGCGACGGGTTGGTCGCTGTCGGGGCGGTGCTGCGCCGCGAGGACCTGCCGACCACGTCGAGCGCGCCGCGCTACGCCCTCAAGGCGGACTTCGCCGCCCTGTTCGATCCGGCCTTGTCCGGACCCGCCCTCGAGGCCGCTATCGCCGCCTTCCAGACGGCGCACCTCAGCAAGAGCGCGCTGGCGCGCGTATCCATCATGTTGTCGGGCGCAGCCGGCAGCGCGGCCGGCGTGCTCGTGACCTTCCCGAGCAAAGAGACGCGGTCGCTCGCGCCCGGTCCAAGCTCGATCATCACGAAGGCCGTCGTCGAGGACTTCGCGTCCCGATTCCTGGAGAGCCCCGCCGTCCTCTGGCTCAGCGAGAGCGGCAACAAGGTCGTGCAGCGGGACGACAAGCTCGCCGCGACGATCGGCTTGAAGATCGAGGCCGACAAGAACCTCCCCGACCTCATCCTGGTCGACCTCGGCCCCAAGGATCCTCTCCTCGTCTTCGTCGAAGTCGTCGCCACGGACGGCGCGATCACCGACCGGCGGCGGGACGCGATCTTCGAGCTGACCGATGCCGCCGGATTCCCGCGCTCGCACGTCACCTTCCTGACGGCCTATCAGGATCGCGGTTCCGCTGGCTTCAAAAAGACCGTGTCCGCCCTTGCCTGGGGCTCATTCGCGTGGTTTGCCTCGGAACCGGAAAACATCGTTCATCTGCGTGACGGCGCTACGAGCGCCACGCGCCTCAGTGATCTCGTATAGGGAAATTGATGGAAAGGCAGCAATCGCCTCAGGACGTCACTTGGTTCCTGGATCTGAACAAGAAGGGCCAAATCGACTTCGACCCGCCGTATCAGAGAAAGAGCGTCTGGACGCGTCGGGACAAGCAGTTCTTCCTGGACACGGTCTTTCACAATTACCCCTGTCCGTCGGTCTTCCTGCACAAGTCCGTCGATGACAATGGCGATGTCTCGTATCACGTCGTCGACGGCAAGCAGCGCTTGCAGACCATCATCGAGTTCGCGGCGGATCAGATCGCGATTCCTGACAACTTCGGCGACACCAGGTTGAACGGGAAGAAGTTCAGCCAGCTCGACATCGACGCCAAGAAGCAGTTCTGGAACTACAGGATCACCGTGGAGATGCTCCCGACGGTCGAAAACTCGTTCGTCAACGACGTCTTCGACCGGATCAACCGCAACTCCCGGCGGCTGACGCGCCAGGAGCTGCGCCACGCCAAGTTCGACGGGTGGATGTGCACCTACGCAGAGGCGGAAGCGGAGAAGCAGGAGTGGAAGGACTTCGGTGTCGTGACAACTGCGCGCGCCAAGCGCATGAACGACGTCCAGTTCATCTCCGAAATCATCATCCTGAGCGTGAGGGGAGAAATCGTTGGCTTCGACCAAGACGCCATCGACAAGTTCTATGCCCAATACGACGTCCCAGCGGAGACTGTCCCCACATTCAACGAAGAAGAGTTCACGGGCAGCCTTGAGGCCACGAAGCGCTTCCTGAACCACATGAACGAACATAACGGCTGCGTCACGCAATATGGCCGCACGCTCGCGCACTTCTACTCGCTTTGGGCCTATGTGCACCTGGCCAAAGGCGCTGAGACATCGGCCGCCGACGTCGCGGAACGCTATGCAGACTTCATGGACAGGGTTGTCCGAGCGCTGGAAGGCGACACTCCCCCGGCCGCCGCGACGCCTCAGGACGGCCAGGACCAGTCGGCTCCCGATCCCGTCGCACGCTACGCGCTGAATGTCAGGGGCGCGAACACAGACACGACGCCGCGGCGCGAGCGGCTCGCGGCGCTTTCGGCGGCGCTCGATGCATAACCATGAAGATTCCGGCTTCGATCAGACGGCTGTACGCCGATCAGCGCCGCATCAACGACAAGCTTGCCAAGGAGGTCGACGGGACGCTGCGCCCGCTGGCGAGCCGCAACAACTGGCACTACGAGTCCCGGGTTAAACACGAGCTCAGCGTCGCCCTGAAGCTCGAATCCGGGCGCATCAAGGATCCCGAAGCGATCGAGGATTTCTTTGCGTGCACTCTGGTCGTGCGCAACCTCGGCGAGATCGATGCGGCCGAGAAGCAGCTCCGGTCGATGTTCACCGTCCTGGAACGCAGGCCTCGCCGCACCGATCAGACCCACAAGGACCCGAACGCGTTTCCGTTCGATGACGTGCGGCTTTACGCGAGTTGGTCCGATGATCCGACGCTGCCACCCACCGGGCTACAAGGCGTCAAGTTCGAGATCCAGCTGAAGACGTTCCTCCAGCATGCCTGGGCGATCGCCACTCACGACCTCGTCTACAAGACGGACGACGTCAGCTGGAGCCGCCAACGCATCGCCTACCAGATCAAAGCGATGCTGGAGCACGCCGAGGTATCCATTCAGGAGGCCGACCAACTCGCCGGAACCTCGACACTGTCCAAGACGCACCGCGACACCGACGAGATCAAGGGAATTATCGCCCTCATGAAGGAGGTCTGGGAGCCCGATCTCCTGCCGACAGATCTGCGCCGGCTCGCCGAAAACGTCCGCAGCGCAATGCGGCTCGCAGACGTCAAGTTGCCGAAGCTCAAGGCGAGAATAGAAGACGAGAGGGTTAGGCAGAAGGGCGTGCTTCCGACCAACATCTCCCCATACTCTGCGATCGTGCAGGCGCTCTTATGGGGCGAGCACGCCAAGATGCGCGAAGCGCTCAACGACACTAAGCGCCGCGAAAAGATCCTGGTGACCGCCGAAATGGACCTGCCGGAATGGCTGGGCCCCGAGGCAGACTGGGTCAACGTCGTTCGGGTGAAAGATGCGGACGTGACCCAGGCTTAAGCGGCTTCCGTGCAAGATGGGCGTATCTCCGCCTCACTGCTTATTCGGTCCAAGTCAGGCTCGTCGATTTCAGGAATTCCAGACGATTGTTCACCAAGTCGGAAGCTAACGCCGCAACAGGGTCGATGACTTGCTCGACGAATTGCTGCAGCTGTTCCTGCCGGACGAACGTCAGAGCGTAGGGGCCAGTAAGCTTGCCTGACTTCAATTCGCGCGTGAAGCTGACATGGTCGATGGGACGCGGCACAGGAGCCGATTCCGAAGTGTCGATCAGCATCAAACGGCCACTGGTCACAACCAGGGGAAAGAAAAACCAGAAGTGTCTCCAGTCCCCTGATTGTCTGGGCTTTGGCACCTCCGACTTGCGGGCAGTCACAGCTTTGGCCATGGGATAGAACATCGCATCGTACAGCCCGCCGTGGTTGGCGTGCCATCCGCTACCCTTGCGGTCAATTCGACAGAACTGCACTGCCTTCCAGGCTTTCTGGTGCTCCTTATAGGCTTGATCGAATCCAAGATGGACGAACGGATCGACTTGTTTGGACATGCCTCTCCCGCCGCCGAGGTCCTTCTTCATCTCGTATGAGTATGGAAACAGGAATTCCTTGGGACTGCTGCGCAGGTCGCGTTCATTCTTGGGGCGGGCGATAAATACAAACGGGTTGGAGGTGTTCTTGCACTCGACGATCAGCTCAACGTAGGCGGAGATCTTCTCCTGCTCGTCGACGGCCACACGCTTGACCGCGCGCACATCCATCTCCCTCGACTTGCCTTCGTCCGGATCCTCAAAGGCAAAGTTTGTCGTCACGTGGAAGCCAAGGCTTTCTAATTGGGTGGCTACATGCTGCTCCATGAGGTACCCGGATTCCTCAACGGCAGCCATGATCTCGTCAATACTCGGCTCAGCACCCATGCTTGGCAGCTCCCTTTGAAGTTCATCCTCCTACCTCATGCCTAGGGGTCTGGACTCAACCACCCGAGCGGCGACGTTCCGTTTTCGACCTATAGGGGAAGTTGAACATTAACCGCGAGCAATAGCCCTACGGCTTTTCGAGCGTATGGTATAGGCTCGCCGCATGGGACTACTGACCTTCAGCATAAACGTCACCCTGGACGGCTGCGTCGACCACCAGGAAGGAATCGCTGACGACGAGACGCACGCGTTCTTCACCCGCCTTATGGACGAGGGAGGGGCGATGCTGTGGGGCCGCATCACCTACGAGATGATGGAGAGCTACTGGCCCGCGGTCGCTCGCGGCGACGTGGAGGCGCCGCCGGCAATACGCGAGTGGGCGGTCAAGCTGGAGGCCAAGCCGAAATATGTGGTGTCGTCGACGCGAACCGACTTCCCGTGGACCAACAGCCATCACATCGCCGCCCCCCTGCGAACAGGCGTGCAGAAGCTCAAGGACGCGACCCCGGCGGGCGTGCTCCTCGGTAGCGGCAAACTCGCGACCGAGCTGGATCGGCTGGATCTGATCGACGAGTACAAGCTCCTCGTCCATCCCAGGATCGCTGGCCACGGCCCGACCCTGTACCAGGGCGGGCTGCCCAGTACGCGACGGCTCGAGCTGGTCTCGGCGAAGCCGCTCCGCAATGGCGCGGTCGCCACGCACTATCGGCGCGAACGCTGACTTCGAGCAGCCCCCACCGGACCATCCGGCCTCAGCCAGTGCAGTCAGCATTGCTCGCCAGAAACCACGTCGGGACCAGCGGTTGAACCGATTGTGGACGGTGGTGCGCGGCCCGAAGTCGGTCGGGCAGTCGCGCCAGCGGCATCCGGAGGTCAGGACGTGCAGGGGAAGACCGCGCATGCCGGGCCGTCCGGCAGCTCCCGGCGCGCGTAGGCCTTTCGAGGCGAGCGCGCAGGTCGCGGATGTCGGCTCCCCTCTTCCGTAACTCGTCCTCGAGCTCGACGACCCGCAGGTCCCGGTCGAGCAACTCGGCCTGCAGGCGCTCGATCTAGGCCGCCCGTGCGGCGATCTCCTCGTCAGCGAGCGTCAGCAGCGTGTCGGCCGGCACCGCCGTCGACGGCGGGAAGGAGATGGCGCGGGAGCGCCCCCTCTCCCTACCCCGCGACCTGATCGACGACACGGTCGGCCTCCCGGTAGTCGGCGATCGCGAGCGGCTCGTCGCCCTGGTACCACGGATTCCCGGCATAGCGCCCGGCCCATTCCTCCCGGTCGAAATAGGTGGCCTTCCGGCACAGGATGGGACGCTTCGACTTCGCGCCGCCGTCGCCCGTGACGATCGCGAAGAGGCAGTCCTCCGGCAGGGACGCCACCTCGTCGACCTTCAGCAGCCGGCGCGCCTGGTCGCTCGAGGAGACCGTCTTGTTACGGCCGGACTTGAGGTCGGACATCTGGTGCGAGCGCCCGCGCGTCTCGTTCTCGGCCTCAATGGTATAGTCGCCCAGGAGGCCCGACACGTACTCGGCCGTCTCCTTGTCGAAGCCGCCCACGTTCATGAAGCTGACGACGGAGACGGTGCTCGACCACAGGCGCAGGCCCTCGCGGCCGAAGCAGGCCTCGAGCTGCGCGAGCGACTGGATGACGCCCCAGACGCGGATTCCGGCCGACCGGCCGATGGTCAGCGCGCCCGCACCCTCGCGGTTGAGGATCGCGTCGAGCTGCCCGATCGAGGCCATCTCGTCCATCAACAGCAGCACGTCCCGCGGCGGCCGGTCGCCGTCGATGATGACGCCGACGGCGGTCGCGTAGAGCACGCGCACGAGCGCCTTGTGCGCGCGGATGAGCTGGAACGGAATGCAGATGAAGATGTCGAGCGGAGCGGACTTGTCGCGCAGGTCCTGCAAGTCGAAGGTCGAGTGGGACGTGACGTTCCGGATCGCCTCGTCGCCGAACGATCCGATAAATCTCATCATCGTCGAGTAGTGGCTGCCTTTCTCGTCGGCCCCGATCTGCATCCAGACCGTCGACGCCGCCCGGGCGAGGCGGCCGCCGATCATGCGGGGGTCCTCGACGATGACGGCGAACGCCGCGTCGAGCGCCGGCTGGCCCCTGTTGAGGAAGTCGAACAGCCCCGGCAGGGTCGCCGGGTACGGCTGGATCTCGACGACCTGGCCGCCAATCTCGGCCCTCGGCCAGATGCCCCGGCGGCGCGCGTCGATGAGCAGCGCGATGCCGCCGGCGATGATCGCGATCGCCGATTCCTCGAAGTGCGAAGTGTTGCCGCCCGGCGCGATGCTCTTCTCGACGACGGCCTCGGCGATGCGCTTGCAGTCGGACGCGAACAGGCTTCCTTCGCGCACGTAGTCGAGCGCGTTGAAAGCGTCGGATTCCGCGCCGATCTGATGGATTCCGAAGGGATTGAGACACCCGACGCGATGCCCCATCAGGCGGCGCGACACCGCCGCGATGGCATAGTTCTCGCCCTTCGTGTCATTACAGATGACCGGACCCTCGTAGTCGAGGAGCGTCGGGATCACGATGCTCGTGCCCTTCCCTCCGCCCGGCGGGGCGAAGCTCAGGAGGCTGCCCGCGCCGTTCCAGCGCAGCAGCTTGGCGTCGTTCCGGCGCGAGGTCCGGACCTTCTCGCCGTTCAGTTTGGCAGCCAGCTTCTCGTGGCCCCATTGCCCGAGAATGAAGCCGCGGTCGGCCTCCGTCAGGTGCTTGACGTCGGCCCAGGAGGCGAACCGGGCGTCCCCGAGATGGCCCCGCGCCGACCGGACCGGGCCGCGCCCGTGCGTCCGGTTCACCGACGAGATCGCGCCGCCGAGCGCCAGCACGCCGACCAGCGTGACGCCGAAGTGAACGGCGAAGCGCACCTCGTCGAGGGCGACGAGCGGCCGGTTCGACAGGAGCTGGCGCACCACGCGCGGCCAGTCGCCCGAGGCCCAGAGGCCCGCTACGCCGACCGCCACCACGATGGCGAGGCCGGCATAGAGCGGCGCGCGTTGCGAGCGGTCCGAGGTCCAGAAGCCGAGCATCATGCCGACCATGGCGAGCGGCGACGAGGCCACAAGGAGATGCACGATGTCGATCGTCATGCCCCTTCTCCGTTAGCCTGGAGCACCGTCGCGGTCGCGCCGACGACGGTGGCGACGTCCACCTCGCGCGGGTCGAGCCCGGCCTGGAGAACGTGGTAGCCGGCCGCCGCGAGGTGGCGCGTCTCACCGAAGTGGCGGTCGCCGCCCGCATGCCTGCGGCGCGCCTCGATGATGTCGAAGCCCCGACGCTTGGCGAGGGCGGCGCGGGCCGGATCGTCAAGCAGGCGGCGCACGGCCCCGGCGACCTGATCGACCTTGGCAAGGTCGCGCACGTCGACGAGGCCGCCGGCGATGAGCATGCCGACCGCGTCGATCTTGCGCCGGAGCTCCAGGTTGCGCGCCAGCTGTTTCGGGTCACCCATGCCACGCCCCCGTCGCTCCAGCCGCGGCAAGTTCCTCGCGCGCACCATCGCGCGGCGCAGGGTCAGGGTGATCCGATGGCGCGCCGGCAGGTGCTTCGGCAGTCGCCCGTCGCGCCGGACGAGCACGCCGGGATCGTGCGGCGGATTCGGGAAATCGGCCGCCGTAGCGCGCGACGATCTCCGCGAGAAGGGCTGCGTCACCGGGCTTCGCGTCGGCCTGCGACGCATCAGCGGCGAACGCCAGGGCCGCGCCGATGACGCCGTCGGGCAGCTCGAGGGCAGCCGCCTCCGACGCGAGATTGCCGACTTCGGTGCAGCGGGCGAGCCTCGCGTCCTCAAGCTCGCGGGCCAGATCGGCGAGGCGATCGTCGAACTGGAGCCGCAGCTCGGTTTCCCGTCGACGCGCCGTCTTCAGGATGTGTAGCGCAGTCGTCTTCGACATGCGTGAGTGTCCTTCCAAGTAGTTTAACAAAAAACTTTCCGGTTTAACCAAAAACCGCAGCGACCTATAGATTCGGTATTCTGTTGAAACCTTAGGCAGCCGCTGCAATATAGATTGTAGGAAAATTGGCGTTTCGCAAGATCTTGCAGTGTCGAGTATTCCGAGCCGCCAGGGGCGCAGGTTCAGTAGTGCTCACAGTTGAGCAAACCTCCGGTTTGCGTTGTGAGGCCCGGCCGGCGGCTTATCGAAAAACGAGTCAGCACAAGGACTTGCGCTTCATGATCCGCACGCGAATGCGACAGAACGAAAAATCTTCGCCGTGGCTCGTCGCGGTGCGCGAGAGCGGCGCGATGGAGGACCGAATCGCCCTGGTGTTTGCGTCGACGCCGGGGGAGGCGCTCGCGAAGTCGCCGTCCTCCCTGCGCCGCTGCGGCGGTACCGCGCGGGTCTACGGCAAGCGCCTGGTCGAGCGCTTCCAGCTCGGGAATGCGCGCTGATGGCGGTCTCCGTCCACCGCCTGCACACGAACGTCGGCTTCGTCAGCCGCGCCACCGGCGGCGCGGGATCGGTATCCACGGCCGCCTACAATGAACGCACGGCCTACTACGACGAGCGCCAGGGCCGCACGTTCGACTACAGCGCCGACGCGGTGCCGCCCCTCGCCTCCGGGATCCTCGCGCCGGACCACTTCAAGGCGCTCGACACACAGGATCCAGAGCGCTTCTGGAACGACTACGAGGATGCGGAGACGGAGGCGCTGGCGCACCGGTACCGCGCCGATCCGGAGCGGGCGCTCGACGCGATCGAGAACGCCCGGATCGCCACGAAGGGCCGCTTTACGCTATCGAACGCCCTGCCGGCCGACCAGATTCCATCCGTCGTCGAGGCCATCCTGCGGGAGGCCGTGGTCGACGCGAAGCAGTGCGCCGTGCACTACGCCGTGCATGCCGACGACGGCAACACGCACGTCCATTTCATGATCGCCCTGCGCAAGGTGAAGGCCGACGGCGGGTTCGGCGGCCGCATCTTCCGAACGCTGCCGGAGATGGAGGCCTGGTCCCAGACGTTCCGCGAGACCGTCGCCCGGGTACAGAACGACCGGCTCGAACAGCTCGGAATAGAGCATCACGTCGAGCACAGGTCGAACGTCGACCTCGGCCTGGACCTGAAGGCCACGGTCCACCTCGACCATGCAACGGCGGTCGCCTCAACCTTCTCGCGGGACGCTGACGGCGTCGGCATGTCGGCGCACAACGCCCGGGTCCAGCGCAAGAACGCCGAGGTTATCACCGCCGATCCCGGCCAGGTGGTGAAGCTCCTGCTCGTCGGCCACCGCGACGAATGGGGACGCAGCGAGGGACGCCTCTGCCGCGACGACGCGACGGTCACCCTGGCGGATATCCACCGCACGGTCCTGGCCGTCACCGGCGGCCGCGATGACGTCGCAGAGATCGCGGTCGCGAAGCTGCTCGCGGACGAGCGCCTCGTGTCCGTCGGCATGGACGGGCGCGGCGAGGAGCGCTTCACGACACGGGAGTACCTCGATGTCGAGAAGCGCATGCTCGAAGCCGCCAGGACGCTCGCCGGCCGGGACGCGTTCCGCGTCGACGAGGCCGCCCGCGACCGTCACATCGCCGACAAGTACGCCTGGCTCAACACCGAGCAGCAGGCCGCGCTCCGCCACATGACGGGACCGTCCTCCATCGCTCTCGTCCAGGGCCGGGCGGGCGTCGGCAAGACCACCATCATGAGCGCCGCGCGCGAGGTCTGGGAGGCGGAGGGCTACCAGGTGCGCGGTGCGGCGATTGCGTGGAAGGCGGCGAAGCTCCTCGAGAAGGAAGCCGGCATCGAGAGCGCTTCTATCGCGGCGATCGTCAACGCCGAGAGGCAGATGCAGGAGACCGGGCGGTGCGGCCGGCCCGAGCTCCTGCTCAAGAAGGGCACCGTCCTCGTGATCGATGAGGCGGGCATGGGCGACGTCCGGTCCGTGGAGATCCTGACCGCAGCCGCTGCGCGCGCCGGGGCCAAGTTGGTGGCCATCGGCGACACGGCGCAGTACGCGGCGATCGGCGCGGGCGCGGGATTCGACGCCCTGCAGAAAGAGGTCGGTGCGGCCGAGATCAAGACGATCATGCGCCAGACCGCCGACGCCGAAGACGTTTTCGTGGCGCAGGGCATGACACGCGCCGAGGCTCTTGAGCGGGTCAAGGCGATGACCTGGGAGGAGCGCCGGGCCGTCGTCGCGGACAACGCCGAGACGGCCAAGGGCGTCAACTTCGGGACCGGAGACGTGTGGCGCAGACACGCGGCGAAGGCCTTGGCAGATTGGGAGATCCGCGCTGGCCTGGACGAGTGGCACAAGCGCGGATACGTCGTCGAGACCGAGACGAAGGCCGACCAGATCGCCGCCATGGTCGACCGTTACTTCGATCTGCGGGACAGGCGCGAGCAGCTCGCGGTCTACGCCTTCACGAACGCCGACGTCGCCGCATTGAACGCGGCGATCCGGTCCGAGCTCCAGCGCCGGGGCGAGGTCGGAGCCGACCAAACCGTCATCGGCGGCACCGCGTTTGCCGTCGGTGACCGCGTGATGTTCACCGCCGGCGATCCCCACGGCCGCATCATCGGCGGCGGCGTCGTGAACGGCGATTCGGGCCGGATCATCGACGTCCTGCCTGGCATCGTCCCGGTCGACCGGGAGAGCGGGAAGACCGAACGGGTCAGGACCGACGTCATCCGCGTTCAGATGGACGACGGCCGGGAGGTGGCCTTCGGCGCGGCCGCCTGGACGGCTGTGGCGCATAATTGGGCGACGACCCACTACAAGAGCCAAGGCGCGACGGTCGACGGGACGGTGCTCGTCCTGGCAGACAAGCACCTGCGCGCCGACGGCGCTTACGTCGCCCTCACCCGGTCGAAGCAAGACACTTACGTGTACTATGCGCGCGAGGAGTTCGCGTCTTACGACGACCTGGCGCGGTCCATGTCGCGGGCTCCCGCCGCGCATTCGGCGCAGGACATCGTGCGCGGGCACGGCGTCGTGGCCGAGCGCGTGCAGGCCATCGTTGACGCCGGTCGGGGGATCGCCGAGGCGCTGCATCGGGCGGACGACCGGAGGGCAGAGCACGCTGGGACGGATTCCGACGAGCTCTCCCCGACGGCAACTGCGCGCATCGGACAACTCGTCGAGAAGCGTCGCGAGGCGGCGCGCGCGATCGTCCTGGACGTCGAGAACAAGGCCGCCAGCATCCAGAGCGCCCGTCATGCCGGCATCGCGTGGGCGCGGATCGAGGAGCTGGCCGGCCTGCGCCTGCCCGTCCGGACCGAGGCCCAGATCAAGGCGGAGGACACGGTGCGCGACTGGCACGAGACAAGCAAGACCGCGCAGGCGCTCTGGAACGAGATCAAGGCGACCCACCCTGGGGCGACGTCGAAGGACCACCCGCGTTACGCAGAGTTCGATACGCTGCGCGAGAAACGCGACGAGATCGCGTCGACCATGGCTGCCGACGCCGCTCTCTATAAAGGGGTCTTCCGCCACCTGGCCTCCCCTCCCCGCCTCGTGACAACCGAGGAGCTGCGCGCCGGCCAGAAAGGCAAGCCTGCGTTCGAGGCCCTCCCAGTGTCGTGGAAGAGCGCCACCGATCAGGCAGAGGCCGTCGCGAAGCGCCGAGCCGAGGCGCGCGCGGGGGCCGAGCAAGCCCGTCTCGACAGCATCCCGCGCCCCAGCCTCATCGCGCATCTCGCCAAGAAGCTGGCCTCCATCGGCGGCGATGTCTCGCGCGCGGCCGAGGCCGGGCTCGCGCTGACAAAGGACAAGCACGGCACGTGGCTGCACAACCCGCGGATAGACAAGCCGGTACGCGCCCGCGCCGATGACGTCGCTGCGGCGGCGATTCCGCTCGTGTCGAAGACGCCGCAGGTCGTCCAGGTGCAGATCCCGACGAAGGCGCTTACGCCGGACGAGTTCGCTAAGAAACAGGCCGCAACGGGGTTAGCGGCGAAGCATGGGAAGGGCATCAAAGTTTAACGGGAAGTGCGTTCTTATGGCTATCGTTTCAGCTTCTCGTTTATGAACGCTCCGATCGCGTCCGCCGTCAGCGTCCGGTTGCGGAGACCCTCAGCGATCCCGCCCATGACCTCCCTGAATTTCGCCCGCTGTGCCGGCGTCCACGACTTCATCTCCTTGGACAACTCGTCGAGCTCGGCCTGCCGCTTGACCTCGATCGCGGCCATCTCCTCGTCGTAGTCCTTCTGGAGCTCGGCCAGATACGCCTCCCGCCGCGCGTCGGCTGTGTCGCGCTCGTGATAAGCCTCCGCCATTACTCTGGCATGGAATGTCTCGTACGGCTCCAGAGGTGGCGGCCATAGAACGCGGCCTGCCGTCGGCCGCATGCGGCTCACCTCTTCCAGGACCTCGGCCTCGACGTTCGCCAGTAGGGCGTCGGCCTCTTCGAGCTCGCGCCGATTCCGCTCACGCCTGGCTGGCAGCTTGTCCAGCTTCTCCCGGATGCGGGAGGTGTTCGTCTGCACCGGATACGAATCCACGCCATGGCCGGGGTAGTGTTTCCGGGCGAAGGCCTCGGGATCGCGCACGAACTCGTTCCAACGTGCCTCATCCTGGAGCGCGTTGAACTCGGTGGACTCGATCCAGCCCCTCGCATTGACGACCTTCGCCTGCGCGGCGCGGATGCGGGCGGCAAGCTTCTTGGGGATAGGGGGCAAAGACGTCAAAGGCAGCTCCATCTGATCGACGAACAGTAACAGCTGACGGATCAGGAGCGATATCCCCTGGCGGCGGTTCTCTCCGCGAGCAAGTCGGCAGAGAAACACCTTTCTGACGTGTTACGAGTGACAACGTCGTTGACCGGCAGGGATCGATTCCCCATAATCCTTGCACGTGAGCTCCCGATGCCGCCGCGAGAGGCGCAGGACGGAAGTCCGGATAGCAAAGGGAGGTACCGGGGCCTGGCTCTAAGCACATCCCGGACCGCCTCACCACCCCAGCAAAGACATTTTGGAGTGGTGCAGTGCTCTGCGCTCAAACCGATTCCCATACGCCGCACCCGTCCCCGCGCACCCAGTCCCGTATCTTCAGGGTAATCGAGATCTGCGAGAGGGCTTGCTTCCCAGGCGGCGTGACGAACAGCGTCCGCGCATGCGTCCGCAACAAGCGCATCCAGCACTACGCCGTCAAAAATTTGGGCCTTGCCCGCGGGCCGTCCGATGTTTCGATCCGGGCCTACTTCGCTCAGAAGGACCTGCAGGCGAGCCGCTTCTGGATGCACGACCTGCTCGAGAGGGCCTACCCGCTCGCTTTCCCAGGCGGCGTTCCTTCGCATCTGACTGCTAATGACCGCAACCGACGCCTCATCGAGCAAATGAAGAAGCTGATCGATCACCGGGCGGCCTCCGAAGGCGAGGACGAGGTATCTGAGCCGTCACCCGCGACGCTACGGCGTTTCTGGTCCGAGAGGCGGAGGAAAAACGCGTCCCAGGGCTCAAAGGTCAAGTGACGATGTCCGAAGAGCCGCGGGACGACGATCTTGACCAGCAGATCGCGGCGGTCGAGCGCGAGGACGCGGTGCTCGCCGCCGTGTCCTCGCTCTCGCACGAGGTCCGCGGCCTCGGCGAGCGATTCGAAGCCTTCCTGTCGTCGGCGCCTACGACGTCGACGCAAGCGCCGGAGGACAGGGACCGCTGGCTGCGCCAGACGCTCGACCGCATCGAGGCGCGCCTGGCGGCCTCGATGCACAAGCCGGGCGCGACAAAGTCAGCGAAACCGCGGTTCGGACTGCGCTTCATTCTACAAGTCGTCGCGCTCGATTTATTGCTCGCTGTAGCAGTCGTCGCCGGTCGTTGGTCGGTCAACGACCCGTATCTAAGCCGCGAAGACTACCAAATGTCGGTCTATCTGTGGCAGCGCCACGGAGACCAGCTCAGGCGTTGCTTGATTGACATGCGCGACAGCCGCTCCGACACTTCCTGCCCGCTCGTTTTACGAGCCGATCCACCCCGATAAACCTTTGATTTGCGATTCGTCCCTGCCCGCCCTCCGGCGGGCCTTCGATTCGGAGCCACCATGACGAGAGAACAGAGCATGAATCGGCGATTCGTCGGCCTCCCCGCCGTCGTCTTCGGCATGCTGTGCCTGCCGGCCTTCGCGCAGCCGGCCCCCTCCCCCGGCTTTGACCGCGTACCGATGGGATGGTTCGCGCCTGGTCAGAATGCGGCCGTCGAAAGCCTCTGGTCCGACATCCATCGCGAGGGTCTCCGCGGCTTCCAGGCTGCGCGGATCGTGACGCCGACCGGGGATTTCCTGGCAACGATGGCCGGCGGGCCGGGCATCTGCGAGCACGGCGAGACGCAGTGCCAGTGGCGCGTCTTCATGAACCGCGATGGCAAAGCGGTCGAAGTGGCGCGCTTCGCCGGTACCGCCGACGCCTGGTGCGCTGCACTTTCCAAAGACAAGACGCAGCTCGACCTGTGCGGCCGACGCCTGTCGCTGCTGGGCTTGGCGCAGATCGCCGCGAGGGTGCAGCCGTGAGCCTCCTCTCCGCTCGCATCGTCGTCGCCTTCGGTCTGATCCTTGCCGGGATCGCGCCCGCCGCTGCCCTTGGCACCCTGGCCGATTTTCAGAGCGCGGTCTTCGGCCGCGAGGCATCCGGCAAGTGGGACGCGGTCAATCCTAAAACCGGCTACCTCGGTGCGGGCCAGATGGGCAAGGCGATCCTGATCGACCTGGGATACGTCAAGAACACCGGTAATACCTACGATAACTGGTCCCTCAACGACAGCACCATCTGGACCGGCAAGAACGGCGTCACGAGCAAAGACGCCTTCCTCAGCAATCAGAGCGCGCAGCTCCAAGCGATCAACGAGGGAATGGCTCTGAAGTGGGGCCGGATGGAGAAGCTCAACGCGCTCGGTAAGCCGCTCACGTCTTATGTCGGCACGCAGATGTCGAACGGCACCACCCTCACCGAGAGCGGCCTTCTCGGCGGCGCGCAATTCGGCGAGGGCAAAGTACAGGCCTATCTCGCGAACGGCGGGCGCTGCGTGCCCGGCCCGAACAGCGCAACGAACGACGCGAGCGGCGTGTGCGTCGAAGAGTACATGTCGAAATTTTCCGGCTATGACGTGAGCGCGATCACCAAGATGAGCCCGCAGGTCGACTCGTCGCCGGGCGTCTCGCAGACCGACCGCAATGGGCAGCCGACGACTGCGCTGGGCGCATCTGATGCAAGCGGTGACATGATCACGTGCTGGGCCTGCGAGGTCTACACGGCGATGACGCAGCAGCTCGACGCGGCGATCAAGTCCGCGTCGACGCGCATGCAGCAGAACGACGTCCAGGTTCTCATGGCGCTCATCGCCATGTTCGCCCTGATGTTCATGGCCGGGTCGATGATGTTCGGCAACGGCTCCTGGACGAAGCTCATCATGCTCATGTCCATGACGGCGGTTTCGGCCGCGATCATGCGGGTCGGCGCGGGCGAGGTTCTCTGGACCAACGCCCTCGAGCCGCTGGCCGTCGCAATCATCGGGCTCGGCGGGCAGCTCGCGAGCGCCGGTTCGTCGACCGCATCGCAATCCTGCGGAAACCTCTCGACGCTCGCGCAGGCGGGCGCGTGCCAGCTTGACTGGATGACCACGACGATCGGGCGCGTCTTCACCGACGCCTTCAACATTGCCACGTCGGCGGGCCTCCTCAACCCGAAACAGGTCCTGCTATTTTCCCAAGGACTCCTCATCTGGATCGTAGCGATCATCGTCCTGTGCATCGCGGTCGCCGTCACCTTCACGGCGACGATGCACATCGCGATTCCGGCGATCATGCTCCCGACCATCCCCCTCGCGTTGATCTTCGAGCGCTCACGGGGCTATGCGACCTGGTGCATCAAAGAGATCATGTCGGGCGCAATGACGCTCAGCATCGTCAGCCTAATGCTCGGCTTCATGGGCGCGGCGACCCGCCAGATCTTGGACAAGTACCACGTCATAGGCGAGAGTGGCGTGATGAACACCCTCTTCAGTTCCGGCGCGTCACAGGCGTCCGTCGTTGCGATCCTCGGCGTGACGATCCTCACAGGCATCTTCCTGATGCAAGCCAGCTCGATGGCGCAGGGCGCGATGTCGTGGATCTCGCACGCCGCGGGCGGATCGTCGACGGGCGCTGCGCTCGCTGGCTGGATCGCCGCGACGCGAGGCGCGCCGATCGCCGCCCGGGCCGCGAAGGTAGCGGCCGCCGCTACCGGCGGCATCGGCTCGGTCGCAGCCGCACTCGGGGGAGCCGCGATCGGCGGCGCGGGCCGCATCATTAACAGGAGCAAGAAGATGTAGCGGCGTGGGCATTTTACAACACTACCAGGCGAGGCCTCGCCGATAGGACCAGTGTTCCAAAGGCCGAGCCGTCGACGAACTGCTGCTTTCGCGTCTGATAATGGCGGGGCTAAGGATCAGGTAAATCAGCCTCCGAGAGACAGGCTTGTGCTGTGCTCCGAAGGCGTGCTACGAAGCCTCAGAAAGCAGCGCAAGAAAGTTCTTGTAAAACAAGCGTTTGGGTGACCGAGCGGATATTCTCCCCCTCTCCGCCACTATCTAAGTCTCTGAAACGATAGCCTTTTCGAGCGGAAACTTAGTCTGCTAAGTGTCGGACTTCATTTGCGAAATTTCCGATAGCCAGTCTCTAATGAGAGTTCTTCCGAGGTTAATGAGGGCCTTCTCGACTCAAGCTTGGCCCTCTATCTCCGCCTCCGACCAACCTAGTCCGGTTGTGCCGGAATACTCTCCGTTCAAACTATCGGTTCGACCGATAAGCGTGTTTTCTGCCCAGAGGAATATTGCCCTAGACTAGGCCGAGTTTTGAGCCTCTTTCCCGCTCATGGAAGATAATAGAACGACAGCAACGATCATTGCAGGCTAACAGCGGCTATACCTCATCGAGCAAAGCCAGGATCTTAAGTAGGACCGCCTTAGTATCAGAAATTCTCTTCGCTTTTAAGAGGTTGTCGCGACCTGAGAGTTTTAGGACCGTCTCCAGGACATGATCAGAATACCGGCACAATATGACGAGCGACTCGGCACTTGGTCCGTTCCGACCTTCGTACCAGTTCTTGACCGCTCGCTCGTTCGCAGAAGTCGCCCGTACGATCGTTTTGATCGCACTTCGGCTATCCCCAAACTCCCGGTGCAGGGCAGCCGAAATCGCAAGAGCGAAGCCTCCTGCTCCTAGCCTCCCACCAGAACTGGATGGAATCTTCTTTCCAGATTTGGGCCGAAGAATTCGGTGTCTATTTGGAAGCGACATGCGGCTGACCTTCCCTTAAGCAAGAGTGAGCGAAAAGGACTCTCGCTGTTCGCATCGCAGGTCCATGACTCCTTTGGGGTGGGTGAACGGTGACACAGGAAGATCCGCGAACATCGGACGGCATCGAGCCCGGTGGGACGGCGCTAGTTCGCGCCGCGCAGTACGTCCGCAAGTCCACAGAGCACCAGAGGTACTCGACCGAGAACCAGGAGGAGGCAATCAGGAACTATGCGGCCAGGCATGGAATGGTCGTCGTCCGAACCTATGCGGACGAGGGTCGGAGTGGCCTTCGGCTCGACGGTCGTGAGGCACTTAAGCGCCTCATTGACGATGTCGAGGGGAGCCAGACCGACTTTAGCGTGATCCTTGTCTATGACGTCAGCCGGTGGGGCCGCTTCCAGGACGCTGACGAAAGCGCCTACCTCGAGCATCTCTGCAAGCGTGCGGGGATCGGGGTCCGGTATTGCGCAGAGCAGTTCGAGAACGACGGTAGCCTCACTGCCACCATCATCAAGAGCATGAAGCGAGCCATGGCGGGCGAGTACAGCCGGGAGCTTTCGGCGAAGGTCTTCGCAGGGCAATGCAACCTGATACGTCGCGGATTCCGGCAGGGCGGCATGGCCGGTTACGGCCTACGGCGCTGTCTCGTAGACGAGCACGGTGAGTCCAAAGGGGAGTTGCATCTCGGCCAGCACAAAAGTCTCCAAACGGACCGTGTGATCCTAGTGCCGGGACCGCCAGAGGAGATCCGGACCGTCAGGCGGATGTACCGCCTGTTTACAACCCGGCGATGCAGCGAAAAGGAGATTGCCGCAGTCTTGAACGAGGAAGGTTTGACGACCGATCTAGGACGGCCATGGAATCGACTGACCGTGCATCAGGTGCTTACGAATGAGAAGTACATTGGCAACAATGTCTTCAACCGGGTCTCGTTTAAGCTCAAGCAAAGGTATGTCCGCAACCCACCCGAGGAGTTCGTCCGAGCCGACGCAGCGTTTCAAGCCATCGTCGATCCTGAAACCTTCGAGATGGCTCACGCCATCATCGTCGAACGCAGCCGCCGGTTCTCCGACGCCGAGATGCTAGATCGGCTGGGCAAGCTGTATGAACGTACAGGATGGCTGTCGGCAATCGTGATCGACGAGCAAGAGGACATGCCGGCGAGCACCGCCTACCGTGCGAGGTTCGGGAGCCTGCTGCGCGCCTATCAACTGGTCGGGTTCTCTCCGGGGCGTGACTACCGCTACATCGAGATCAATCGCTACCTGAGGGAACTACACCCGGAGATCGTCGCCGACACGGTCGCGGCTATTAGGCAAGCTGGAGGGACAGTGGCCCAGAATGCGGAAACGGACCTCCTGACTATCAACGACGAGTTCCGCACCTCGCTCGTGATCGTACGCTGCATCGAGAGCAGCGCAACCTCGTTGCGATGGAAAGTCAGGTTCGACGCTGGCCTGCGTCCCGACATTACGATCGTCGTCCGCATGGCACCGGGCAACCAAGCCATTCTTGACTATTACCTGCTACCACGGCTCGACTTCCCCCTCGACCGCATCAGGATGGCAGAGGAGAATGGCTTCCATTTGGACGCATATCGTTTTGACACGCTGGCGCCGTTCTTTGAATTGACTGCGCGAACTAAGGTCAGGAGAGCTGCATGACCGACAGAATGTTCGATGTCCAGTCGATTCCGATCGCACTGATCGCCGTCGTCAATCCGCGTGCCCGCAACAAAAAGGTGTTCAACGAACTCGTGGCGAGCATCGGCAGTCTAGGTCTCAAAAAGCCAATCACGGTCAGAAGACGTGCGGACGGTAGCGGTTTCGATCTTGTTTGCGGTCAGGGACGGATCGAGGCCTTCGTCGCCCTCGGGCAGACCGAGATCCCCGCGGTCGTCGTGGATGTAACTCCGGATGAAGGCTTCGTCATGAGCCTCATTGAGAACTTAGCCCGACGTCAGCATTCGTCGCTTGAGCTTGTCCAGGAGATTGCCATGCTGCGGGATCGGGGATACTCAACAACAGAAATTGCGCTCAAGACGGATCTAAGCCAGGAATACGTCTACGCGATTTGCTACCTGTTCGACCACGGCGAGGAGCGAGTGCTGGCCGGTGTCGAGAAGGGTATCATCCCACCAACGATCGCACTCGAAATCGCCCGCGCCAAGGACGGCGAGGTGCAGAAGGCACTCACCGAAGCCTACGAGCAGAATTCCCTCCGCGGCAACCAGATCATGGCAATCCGGCAGATCCTTGAGCGGCGCAGCCTGGCAGGCAAGGGCCTTCAGCGACCTCCCAACGCCCGCCCCTCACCGAATAGGAAACCCACCGCGACCTCGCTCGTCCGTGCCTACCAGAAGGAAACAGAGAGGCAGAAGCTTCTCGTCAGGAAGGCGACCCTGGCGCAGAGCCGGCTCCTGTTTGTTGTCAACGCGCTCCAAAGACTCCTAGCCGACGACCATTTTGTAACGCTTCTCAGGGCAGAGGGCTTGGACTCGATGCCAAAGCCGCTAGCCGAACGTCTTGGGGTGGAGGTGGGCACATGAGGCAGGAAGTCCACACGGCTTTCGAACGGACGATCCGGATGCTACCAGCGGGATTGATTCTGCCGCAACGTCAGATTCCCGCCAGGGTCAGGGAATCTGCCAAGTACCGGCGGATCGCTGCATCGGTCGCGGAGGTCGGGATCATCGAGCCCTTAGTCGTGACACGGTTAGGCAACGACCGCGGACGCTATCTCCTACTCGACGGGCATGTTCGGCTAACGATCCTCATGGAGAGAGGAGATGCTGACGTTCGATGCCTTATCGCGGATGATGACGAGGCCTTCACCTACAATAAGCGGGTCAACCGTCTATCGACGATCCAGGAGCACTTCATGCTCAAGCGAGCGCTCGAAAGCGGCGTTCCGGAGGAACGGCTCGCCAAAGCCCTTAATGTTGACATCATGGCGATCAAGCGTCGACGTTCTATTCTGGATAGAATCTGTCCTGAAGTGATTGAACTTCTCAAGGACAAAGCTGTCAATCCTACTACCTTCGACGTGCTGCGTAAGATGAAGCCAATGCGCCAGATCGAAGTCACCGAGTTAATGTGCATAGCTGCGAATTGGGGCGTCAACTATGCCAGGGCACTTCTTGCCGCAACCCGACAAGAAGATCTTGCTAAACCCGAGACCCCGAAGAGGGTCAGAGGGCTGACTCCGGAGCAGATGGCCCGAATGGAACGAGAGATGATGTCACTCCAACAGGACTTCAAGCAGATCGAAGCTTCCTATGGGGACGATATGCTTCATCTCGTCATCGCCTCGGGATACCTGAGCAAGTTAATTGGCAATTCGGCCATAGGGGTTTACCTACTGAAACACCATGGCGAGATAGCTAACGAGTTCCGTGCGATCATAGCGGCCTCATCGTTGGATCAGTACCAGGGATCATTGGCTTGAGTTGGCATTATTTGAGAAAGGATGCTGACGCCTTCGTGCTCGACCGAACGCCAAGATCGTGAAAACTGCTTCCTGATACGAACTTGAGCCAATTTAAACTTTATTACATTGTGATGGAGTGTGTCTGGTGGAGCTGAGGGAGAAGAACCAACAACTAATTTCCCCAGGCAAACCAATATGATATGGAGTATGGCAAACCGTCTGTGTACCCACCATGTATACCAGACGAACAGCAATACACATCCTGAGAGGATGATCGCGGCTCGGTCAAATTTAGCCTGGCGTGGAGAAGTGTCGACTGGTATTGCTAAGATGGAACCCGCATCTCTCTGGGGAAGTGCGTTCTATTATCGGCGCTCTTTACGGATTCGCGCCAAGGGAACTTGGTCGCGTCACGAATGCCACCACGAAAGAATTCAAAGGTAGGGGACGGATCTAGCGCTCCCCAAAACGAGATTCCCTCAGGAAACGCGCCGACTAAGAAGGTGCGCCCTTCGAAAGGCTCCGCTAAGCCGAGGGCAGCAAAAAATAAGACAAAGCGCAACCCGAGACCTTCCGCCTCGTCGGAAGCTCCGCCCGGTTACCAGCCGCCTAGGCATGAAACCCCACCGAAAAGCCGGATCACCCCACCATCTCTCCACCGCGAACGTGTTCTTCCGCTCATCGACGTTGGTAGCCGCAAGTTCGAGGAGCTTTGCGACGACATCATCGGGATCGCCTTCCCACGCCTTGTCAGGAACTCGTTAAAGCGCGTCAGTGGTGTCGAGCAGTTTGGTGTCGACGTCGAAGGCTTCGACGACCAGGGCGATACAGCCGTCGTGATCTCGGCAAAGTGTTATGATGTGGTCAAAGCATGGGACTTTAGGCCCTGGATCCAAGACTTTCTCGACCACATCGACGATCACTGGAAGGACAAGGGGGTAAAGGATTTTGTTCTCGCGGTGACGCACGAATGTAATGACGACGACATGAACGCCAGCGCCAAAGCGCTGGTGAAGGTCCTTGCCACGAGAGGCATCCAATTTCACTTGTGGAACAAGAAGTTCATTTCGGAACTGCTCGCCAAGGATGTGAGGCTCGTTGATCGTTATTTCGGGCGGTATTGGGTCGAAGCCATCTCTGCCGCCGTCACTACATCCTCGCCGACCGTCGAAGCTGCGGCGCCGCTTGCGCCGGCACCGGACCTGATAGGTGCCGCCAGCATTCTCCAACGTGCCATAGATGAGGCTGTTGCCGCCGTCAGGATCCAACTCCAAACGGCCATGGATGCCCGCCTGGAGGAGGCGCTTAAGGACCTCCGCAGAGGCCGCTCCCAGGACTTCAGTGCTTGGCTGTCTGAAGTGCAGCAAGATCACGCCCAGTGGCACGCGCTAGATCCGAACCTCCGCGCAAAGGCGCTACGCGCCAACTCCATGCTGCATCTGCAGGCCCACCAGGTCGAGCGCGCGCGCGCCCTGCTCACCGAGGCCGACGCAATTGCCGCCGCTCCGGACGCAAGCGCGCGAGCCCTTCTCGTGCGCGCAGAAAGTGGCGTCAACGAAGCCCTCGCTCTGCTTCCCGAGCCGCGAACGGTTCGCGAGCGCGAGCTCAAGGCGGGCCTGCTCGTCGAGTCAGGGCGCGCGCCCGAAGCATTGACTGCCCTCACCTCAGTTCCCGCCGGGGAGGCAACCGCAGAGGTCCTTCGGCTACGTGCCATCGCCCGCTTCCTCAGTAACGACCCAGAGAAGGCGATACGCGACGCCATGTCTGCCGTTGAGCGTGCGCCCGACGAGGCAATTCCGCTTCTCACCCTCGGCAGCATTCGCTTGTTCGCCGCACTTGCCGACGGTGTGGAACCGCAGTTCGGGGATATGCCACAGCCGATCAACAGCGCCCTTGTAAAGCCCACGGCTACCGCACGCGGACTGCTTGACAAGGCCTTATCTAATTTCGAACATTTGCTAACGTCAGTTGAGCAGCCATTGAAATCCCAGGTTGAGATCTGGAAGCTTGCAGCCCTCCTACTGCATCCAGACCACCGCGAGGAGGCGGCAACATTCGCCCAGGTCCTCCTGCGCCGGCCGGATCCGGAGCCGCTGGCTGTCGCGTGGGCGGCAAACTTTGGCGTCCTGAGAAAAGCTGGCAGAATCAAGAAGGTACTCGGTGATGCCGTGCGACAGCGCCGAGGAACTCCAACGCACTTGGTGG
Source organism: Microvirga pudoricolor (assembly GCF_016892705.1). Lineage (GTDB taxonomy): Bacteria > Pseudomonadota > Alphaproteobacteria > Rhizobiales > Beijerinckiaceae > Microvirga > Microvirga pudoricolor. The sequence continues at coordinate 270,614 of NZ_JAFEMB010000004.1, read as the reverse complement.
TGCTAGCACTTCTAAGCGCAGGGCAATCGCATCCCGCGCGCGGCCTAGAGGTCGTGAAACGCTACGCACATCTCTACCCGCACGCGGAGGAGTTTCTACAGAGCTGGCAGGCGCAGTTCGGCGACCCCTCGGCCATGGGAGGTGACGGGTATTCCTCGGCTGTTCACCTGTCCATGCGCGAGGGCACGAACGAGCCCCTGCTCGCGCTGCTCTCCGCACCCGAGGCGCCGGTCGAGCAAGTCATTTCGGGCGCCGAATTCCTGGCGTGGCGCTCAGCATGGGCCGATCTCGACCACCTGCGTCGGAGGCTCGTCGTTATCGGCACCGAACGAGCAGTCGAGCTCGCGGCAGTCGCTGCCTTGCGAAGCGGCAGGCCGGAAGATTGCCTCATGATTTTGAAGGATTGCGCTACGGCATTCGACGAGGGACGGCTGCCAACGCGATTAGTCTATTTGCGCATCAAGGCCAACGAGATCCTCGGGGCGCATCAGCCTGTGATTGCAGATCTCCTGGCTCTGCGCAGTGAGGGCCGGGACCCACACATCAGCCACCGGCTCATGCATGCCTATCTCAGGATCGGCAAGCTTGACGAGTTCCGGGCCGAGGCGGAGACCGCTCTTAAGGCGGGCCGCCTCAATTCCGAAGAGGCACTGAGCGTCGCTTATGCGCTTCGCGCCCATGCACCGGCTACTGCGCGACGTGTCCTGCTCCATCTCTCGCAGCAGCCCATTTCCGCGGAAATTGCGGCTGGGGTCCTGTCTATCGCTGCCGAGCTTGGCGTTTCCGAGCTGCAGGATCGAATGCTCCGGTTCATCGCAACGAGCGATAGTGGGGTAGATGAGGTATTCATAAAGCTCGACAGCGTCGAAGCCGCGCTCGCTTTCATCGACGAGCGTTCTCGCGAATACCGTGAGGCTTTCGCGGAATGGCTGCGCGGGCAAGCGCCTGCTGCGCTTGCTATGCGCTCGGACCTGAAGTCCTACGGACTGCTATTCCTGGCGGAAGCGGCTCATCGCAAAAACCAAATTGGCGATCTCTTCCCGATGCTACTGCTTTCGGGGACAAGCCGTGGCCCCGCCCCGGATATCCCCGAAGGGCGGCCTCCGCTTATGATGGACCTGTCCGCCCTGCTAATCGCGACACGGCTCGACATCCTCGATGCACTGGAGGACGCCTTCGCACTGCAGGTGCCCGGCTCCGTCGCGGACGCGCTACTGGAGCTCGCGGCAACCTTTCGAAGCATCGATAGCGAGCTCGCTCGCGCGTGCCATGATGTGCTTACGCCGGGCGCCAGCGCCGTGCAGATCGTGAATTCCGTGCCCCCCGAAGCCCTTCCTATCGAGAGAACGGACGAGCCCGGCTCGCTCGATGCCGGGGTAGTGCGCTGGCTATTAGACGAAGCCTATCGTGGGGGCCACCTCGGCCGTGACCAAGTCGAACGCGCCATCAGGATGCTGGATGGTCAAAGTGCCTCGGCGGCGAGCGGCGGCACCTCTGCCGCTCTCTCCCCGTATGCGCTCGGCAACCTTGCTCGAAAAGGCATCCTAGAGCCCATCGCCCGTGCTGTACCCGTATTTCTTGCGCAGGCCGACGCCGAACGCTTTGACCGTCAGCTGGACGAGGCCGTTCATGAGTGCGCACTTCGAGAGCAAGTCTCGTCCTTGCTCGCTAAGACAGCGGATAGGCTCGCCTGCAACTCATGGCGAACAATGCCCAGGACACCGGAGGCGGATGACGAGAAAACGCTTCGGCTGCCGCCTCACTTGCGATGCGTTGTCGAGACCCTCGAGGCACAACGTCTGGCCAGGGGATTATTTTGGATCGAGGACAGGGCACTCTCGCATAACCGCCTCGACGGTGCCTTGCATCTTCTCGATGTCATCAAGCACCTGCGCGAGCGCAGTGTCATTAGCGAGGAGCGCGGCGAGCGCCTTCTCCAAAAGCTTCGCGAGGTGGGCTACGCCTTCATGCCCCTCGCACTCGACACAGTCGTACTTAAGATCGAGGCGGCGGCGGTTGACAACGGTGGCTTGATCGAGACCCCGGACTTGGCGGATCTCCGTGCTTGGTTCGCTCAGGAAGTGGGGCGCCTCGGTTACGTCGACGCCGCGGCCCAACCCGCCGAGAACGGGCCAATCGCCGGGGAAGTCCGGCGCTTTCTCGACCTGATCTCGTGCGCGCGGGATCTGCTGTCGCGCATTTGGATCAATCGCACGGCAACGCTGGAGGAAAAGCAGGCGCGGGCCAACTGGGCTTGGACCTGCCTCCGTCTGGAGCAGGCGCCAACCTTGCCAGTCTGGGGCAACTCGGACGCGAGCGGCTATCACGTCGCCCTCACGATAGCCCACACACTTGATATTCCGCTTCTGAGTAGTCTCAACTCGGACGAATTCGGAACGGAAGAATGGCGGGACTTCGTCGATTGGTTCGTGAGCAACGTGCTGAGACCGAAGGCTAAGGCCGACCCGAAGCTCGGCGATGCCGTGACTGACATCCTTGCCTCCATGCTGGACCGCCTGCTAGAGCGGACTTCCGATCTCAACAACCCAGATATGGAGCGTGCTCTTGCCGCGACGCTAGCTAAAGTCGCCGGGGAATTCCTCGACTTATTGCCGAGGGAATGGAGCGAACGGATCGAAGCGCGGCACGATCTCACGGAGCGGCTTCAACGCCGCACAACAATGATGCTGGTCCCGAGTGAAGGCGCCGAGACGCCGCTTCAGGGGATGGCACAAGCCTATGGGCTGGGGCTGGAAGAGACGGCACGCACCGGCCAGCCCGCGACGGTTCCGCTCGACCTGGGTGATGGACAAAAGGCACAGGTCGAGGTCGCTGCCGCCGGTCAGGAACCTGCTCGCGCTATCATCGTCGCCGGTGGGCGTCGCACCGCCCTAAACCTCATCACCCGGACGCTTCTCCTTCCAACGGAGGACACACGGGCGAGAGCGCTGCGTAGTTTTCAACTCCTACTCGATCCACGCGGTGTCGTTCGGGGCGAAGACCTTGATGCCGTTGCGGCCATTCCGGATGCCGAGAATCGCTTCTTGGCATTCGACGATCTCATCGCTGGCGATTTCCATCACACCGTAGTGGAACTGGGACAAAGGTTCTCGAAACGCCGCACGTTGTCGGTTCGAGATATCGAGTTGCCATCGCCCAAGGCCCTCGCGGCTTTCCTGCGGCTTGACGATCTCGAGAGCCTGTCGGCGGCTGACATCGCGAATGCGGCGTCTAAACTACGCCGGGAGCTCGACCTTGAGGAAACGGTGCGGCGAATAGCCGGTGTGCCGACCGACCTTCCCACCGATCTGTTGCGCGAGTTCGGTGTTGCGCTCCAACAGAGGGGAGAATGGTCGCCGCCGAGCGAATCGCCGCTGTTCGCGCTGGTCCGTTTATGTGCGCTTGTGTCCACAGATGCTGCCGAGGGCGCGCTTGGCGAGGCGGTTCAGAAGCTGGCGCTCGCCTTAAAATACCAGGGGGAGCTCCTCGTCGCCCTCGTCCGCCACGGCGCGCTGCAGGCTTTGCGGCGGGAAGATTGGGCCGAGTTAGAGGGCAATGCGCGCGTCGCGTTGTTGTGGGTCTATGCCGACCAAATGACGCAGGCGCTGGCAGCACCCGGCCTAGATGCATCGAGACTCGCCCGGTGGATCAAAAGCGTCTCGGTCCGAGATTTCACGGATCGGCAGGCCGAAGCGGCTACCGCCCCGTGGGTGGTCTATGTCACGACCGACCTCGACGCCGAGCTTCTGAGCACTGCGATGCTCGCGGTTGCAATCCGACATGGCGTTACGATGCGTCTCCGGGACGAAGACAAGCAGATTCTGATGGAGATTGGCCAAAAGTCGGAAGGCGCCTGGACCCCGTTTATAGATGTAGTGGGGCCGCCTCCGGTGGCGCCGCACGACTTGTGGATAGCTGCCGATCCGCTGGCGTCAATGGTAGAGGCGGGCTGGATACAGGCAGACCATCCCTTTGCGGCGCGCGAGCACACTGAACTCGCCCGGCGTCTCATTGATCAAGGCATCGATCCAGCACAGCCTTACCTGCTGCCGGCACTCCTCTCGATCGTTGACATGCGCAGAGTTAACGCTGAGTTCTTACCGACGGTCGAGGAAACGCTGGATCGGGCCGCCGGTGAAATGGCATTGGAACCAGAGCTTGGCGGGGTGCACCGCATCCTCTCGGTTCGGGCCATAGTTCTCGCTCGTCGTGACGAGATCGATACTTTCCACGCTGCACTTCGTGGGCAGGCCGCCCGTTGCTCCCGGAAGTGGCCGAATACCCGATTGCAGTTGGACCATGGGGGTCCCGCGGTCTCCGCTCTGGCGCTCCTGCTGGACACAGCATTCACTCATGCCCATAACCTACCCCGGTGCGAGGCAGATCGAATGGCTGTGTTCGCCGACGGCGTGCGCGCGATCGTCGACGCTTGGCCGAACTCATTGGTCGCCGCAATCGGAAAACTCGACGCCTTGGTGCGTCACATCAACGTCGACTTCGCAGCTGCGTTGTGGCCGGCGCTATTGGATCTGCGGGGCCGTCACAGGAGTTAGGTTTGTACCCGGTGCAAATATTAGGCGATACGGGAGATGCTGTAGGCCTCCACCGGGGGCCCCGCATAGACGAGCCTAAACCAAGCTTGTGCAACCCGCATTCGAACAAGTTAACTCTACTTGTGGTTCAGGACACGATGTACGGACGCCTTTCCGATTTCCAAACGGCGGGCGATCTCCGAAAGGCTTGTACCTCGGGAATGTAAAACCTTGATCTCATCGGCCTTGACTCGCGCGGTTGGCTTGCGCCCGCGATATTTCCCTTCGGCCTTCGTTTTCGCAATGCCTTCGCGCTGACGCTCTAGCATCATCTCACGCTCGAACTCAGCCACGCCGTCGAGGACGCTCAGCATGAGCTTACCGGTCGGGGTGTTGGTGTCGATGCCGAGATTGATGATGCGGATGCCAACGCCCCTCGCTTGGAGCTTTCGGATAATCTCCCACATGTGTGGGACGGAACGGGCGAGGCGATCGAGCTTCGTCACAACCAAGGTGTCACCTTCGCGGGTGAATCCCAGAGCCTGCTCCAGTGTATTGCGCTGGCCGACCGAACTCGCCTGTTCTTGGAACATCTTCTCGCAACCAAGAGCCCTCAATTCCCGAAGCTGCGCCTCCAGGCCAGCCTCCTGCTCTAGACTGCTCGTTCTCGCATAGCCAACCAGCATAATCTGTCACCGTTCCGTTAAGGTCTTAGAAGTTTGGAACGAACCGTTTCAAAAAACGTAAGAGAAACCCTACTGGAATGGCTTTGAATGCAGTTACTTCTTGTTCCGCTAGAGCAAGCTAATTCGGAACACTGGCGTTGAGGAATGCGTGCAAGGTTAATTCAGGAGACTGCGTTCCCTCTATGATTTCCTCCGTTAGATCCGAGGGCAAGAATGCAAGGGGAATGATCCGTGCCACATAGCGTTCATCCGTGTCGTACGCCACCGCCAACTCTCTCATCGTAGCGTAACGCTGACGGGTCAGGTCGCCCCACCATCGGTGAGCCTGGGCAAGAGCTTTCATCAAGACAGGATCCGGTTCCGGATCGAGCGTCCCCAGGCCTTCAATGATCAAACGCGTCTTCGTAGAGCGACGGCGCAGCGAGACCACACGCCTCACCGTGAACGTTTCTGACGAGTCATATCCTGCACCCCCCTGACTACGAGTGTCCAGTGCCGCAGCCCGGAGCACGGCCCGCCTGAGCTTCAATTCCACGAATTCAGGGCCAAGATTGACTTCATCCACGAGATCCAAGATGAGGCTGCGTTTCAGGATGTGGTCAGTCCCCTTGAGGTCCTGGGCGAGCTTCTGACCATGGGACAAAAGAACCTGCTGCCCCGCAATAGATGTGCTGGGCACTTGAAGGTGTTGAAGCATCCAGTCGCGATCCTCGAGAAGTTCTGCCATCAGACGGACGATGGCATCCTCGACCTCGGCCGCAGGAAGACGCAATCCTGTTTGAGTCGCGTCCCCAGACGTCTCTGTCGCCTTATGCCGGCGATGTCTCACAAGATTGGCGCTGATGTAGTATCGATAGCGCCGCCCCTGCTTGGTGGAATGAGATGCCACAAACCTCTCACCCTGCTCATCCACCAGGATCCCGGTTAGCAAGTTGGGGCTTTTGGCGTGGGCCTTCACACGATGGCGGTGATTGTTTTGAGCCAAAGTGGCCTGGACCGCCTCCCAGGTCTCGTGGGCGATGATGGGAGGATGCTGCCCTAGATAGCGCTGATCCTTGTGGCAGATTTCCCCGATATAGAGGGGATTGGACAGAACTCGATACAGATGGGCCCGCGAGAAGACTTGGCCGCCTGTCATGGCTCCCTTATGATCAACCCTGGTTTTGGTCCTCATCTTGAGCCGATCGAGCTCACATTTCAGCGCATCAACCGATTTGAGCTGCAGGTAGAGCCGGTAGATGGTGCGGATTGTCTCGGCCTCCGCTTCATTGATTTTGAGCGTGCGGCCATCCGCGTCGTAGCCAATGGGCACGAAGCCACCCATCCACAGCCCCTTCTTCTTCGAGGCTGCGATCTTGTCCCGAATACGCTCGCCCGTGACCTCGCGCTCGAACTGGGCGAAGGACAAGAGCACATTGAGGGTCAGACGTCCCATGCTGCTGGTGGTGTTGAACGCCTGGGTGACCGACACAAAAGAGGTGCCTTGTTGGTCGAACACCTCCACAATGCGGGCAAAGTCCGTCAGCGAGCGGGTCAGGCGATCGACCTTATAGACGACCACAACATCGATAAGCCCGGAGGCAATGTCAGCGAGGAGCCGCTGGAGACTAGGCCGCGCCATGCTCCCGCCGGAGAAGCCGCCATCGTCATAGGCCGTGGGGATCACCCGCCAACCCTCATGCTTCTGGCTGATGATATAGGCCTCGCAAGCCTCGCGCTGGGCATGAAGGGAGTTGAAATCTTGCTCTAGCCCTTCCTCGCTAGATTTGCGAGTATAGATGGCACATCGTACCTGACGGGCTCGATCACGCATGACGAGATTCTTGGGAAGAAGCCAACGCTTTGCTGGGTGATGACTTCGGCATACAGGACGGTTGCTCTGCGTTCTTCTGCGCCGTCTTCTTGAGACCAAAAAACACCCAGCCGTTCCAGCGCGTGCCGGTGATCAGGCGGGCGATTTCGGATAAGGAACGGTAGGACTCTCCCTTCCAGATATACCGATCACCGCTGACCATCACTTCATGGACCGTTCCCTGCCATTCCCGGATCAAGCGAGTCCCTGAGCGGATTTTCCTGTTCGGCTTTGGTGGCGGCTTTTCATGAGCCGGCACGATCTGCCTCACAAGTCGATCGAGGTGCTTCTGTGCAGCAGGTTTGAGCCCGCCATAGACCTGCTCCCGCAGAGCATGTTCGACCGCGCGCGTCATGAGCGAGCGGCGCATGAACTTTGGCAGGGCAACACCTCTGACTTCAAGGTATCGCCGCTTGAGTTCGTCTAGAGAGCGATCCTTGAGACCCGCGATCTCAGCCGCAAGCTCCTCCTCCGTCATACGGATCCGCGCCATGGTCAAAGCCCATAAGACGGAGTGCGGGGGGTCGTCTCGCCTTCTGGCTGGGGGCTGATCCGATAGATTGCCCTGCCATCCGGGCCTTTGACCTTTTCCAATACCTGGCCAGCTTGGCGAAAGCGGGTGAGAGCGGCGCGGGTCGTATGAGGAAGCCATCCTGTCGCGGTGACCAGATCAGCGAGAGAGGCACCCTCCGCGCTGCACAGGAGAGCGAGCACGAGAGACTTCTTGGAGCCAGCGCGAAGCGCCTGACCGGGCGGCACGTCTTGGATGGCCGTTTCTGTCAGCGGTCTAATGAGTGTTGCGTCCCCAGAGCGTTCTGTAGTCGTGTCATGTTCGATCCCGATGGCCATGAGGCCAGCTTCCGTGATCCGCAAGCCCATGCGCCGGCTGCCATCGTCCATGCGCCACAGCGGCTCGTCGCGGCCAACCGGCGCCTCGGCGACGAGGCCGGCAGCCAGAAGCCTCTGCGGCACCAGAGTGAGAGCTTGGCCTCTGAGCCGAGCGTTAAGGTCAAGCAGGCCGTCATCCCGCTGCGAGGCGGCCGAGAGCAACAGGGTATGGGTATCGGTGAGAGGGAAGGGTCGGGCCATGAGGCGTGTCCTGGATCGCAGACGGCACCAGCGCCGCCACGCCCGCAAGCCCCGCACACGGGGCACGCTACGCCGCTCCGATCCGCGGGACCTGTCGAGCGCTGCTATCCCGCGTCTGGCGCCAGGCGCTCCAGGAGAGCCGTCGCCGCGAGCAAGGTCCGGGCCTCATCAAGCAGGACGTCAAGGTCAAGCTCCAGGGTCATGCGCAGAGCCTCGGTCTCGGCCCCGCTCTCGGCAGAGGCGAGTGCTCCGCGGGCCACGGCCGCCGCTCGGTCGAGGCGCCGGCTCGCCGCCCGTAGACTCTCGGTTATGGTCAGGCTCACTGGCATGCGTCGTCTCCGCGTCGGTCTCGGACACCAGCAATGCGTGCCGGGCCAAAGAAGTCGAGTGGAATGCGAGCACGATCCGTGCGTTGCAGGGGCCGGTCTTGTCCTGTTTTGATCAGGCCGGGCCGTCCAGACTAGTCCTTGGGCGTGCGCATGAGCTCGTCGAGCAATTCGTGCGGGTCAAAGCCGATCACCTCGGCCAGATCGAGCAACTCGATCACATCGATGCGGCGCTGGCCGTTCTCGATGCTGGTCATGAATGGCTGATGCCGCTCCAGCTTTTTGGCCACATCAGCCTGATACAGGTTGGCCTTGGCCCGGTACGCGGCCAAGAGCTCGGCCAAACGCTGATGACGGCGGGAGCGGTGATGCGAGGGCATGACGGGCCGGGACGAAGAACCGGCTCTTGCCTATGGGCATGGGGGTTATATACAAAAAATAGATATCCATTATTCAGATATAGCTGGACTGTGGGGCGACACAGAGCGACCGGTGGTGTGTCCCCTCAACCAACCGAATACGGCCATGGACCCGATCGCCCTCTCCACCCTCTCCCCTGCCCCGCCATTGCGCTACATCAAGCTTGGGCGCCAGAACGCTTGGGCCGAGCCCTGCTTCGAGCGCGGCGAGATCCACCTTGGTCACCGTGAGGTGCCCCACGAGATCGCGCTCTCGGGCGACCGTGAGGCGATTGCGGCCTATCTCATGACCACTGGCCGCCAGCCCGCCAAGGCCCGGGACTTTGCCCGTGAGATCGTCGACTTCTACACCCTGGACGAGAGTGCGGTCTGGATCACCTTTGCCAGGGATCACCTCTGGTGGGCTCAAGCCCGCCCGGGCGTGACCTGGCTTGGCGGTGAGACCGGGGCCGGGTTCCGCATGCGTCAGACGCTTGGGCCCTGGCGCAACACGGACCTCCAAGGTCGCCCCCTACGTATTGATGGCTTGAGCACCCGGCTGACCAAGGTGGCAGCCTATCGCCAGACCCTGTGTGGGATTGAGGATCCAAACTACCTGCTGATGAAGCTCAAGGGCGAGGAGGATCCCATGGTTCTGCGTGGCCGCAAGGCTATCGACGAGCTGCAGGCGGTGGCGGGCGAGGCCATCGCGGGGCTGCATTGGGCGGACTTTGAGCGCCTGATCGACCTGATCCTGGCCCGGTCGGGCTGGCAGCGTGTGTCCGAGCTGGGCGGCACCCAGAAAGACGTCGATTTGATTGTCGAGCAGGTTGCGACCCAGGAGCGGGCGTTCGTGCAGATTAAATCGTCGGCGGGGCAGGCTGTTCTCGACGACTATCTCGCCCGCTTTGACCAGAGTGTATGCCAGCGCATGTTCTTCATCTGCCACAGCCCACGCGGCACGCTTCGATCGCCCGATCGCCCCGATGTCCATCTCTGGAACCGGGAGGCGATTGCCGAGCGGGCGATCGAAGCGGGGCTGTTCAGCTGGCTTTTGGACAAAGCAGCCTGATAGTAGCCAATCGTCTCGCCTGACAATGAGCAAGACGAATGCGAGAGCTTTTCTATATCTCCTCGCGCTCTGTGTTGAAGGCCACCATCGCTTTAAGCTTGGCTAGCACATCCCTACTGTAATCGACCTCAGATCCGGCAACAGAATTTGATGTCCTCTGCAATAGCCCAATAATGAGGTTTTGTGCGTGCCTTTTGCCAGATACTGCGTCGCGCACCAACCGGATGATTATAAGCTCCAAGTTCGTGAACTTCTTGGGATCGATACTCTCTCGACAGCGTCCGCCCAACTCCGTGAGGATAAGTTCGTCGGTCGAGATTTTCGTAAGTCGATCCTTGCGTGGTCGTCCCTTGGGATTGCCGGACCGACCGGGTGGGTACTGAGTGCGCTTGGGCGGCTTCTTGTATCCAACCTTATAGTCGCCACCTTTGGACTGAGGATCTTGCTTGTGTAACATCACGCACCTCCCTCTTGTGGAGCCCTCGGCCCGTCGGCTGAACCGAGCTTCGAGTCCTGAAGACGATCCTCGGACACCTCTTCAAAGCTCCTGCCATCCGCGGCAAGACGGGCGTGCTTACCGGTAAAAGATTCCCAGCGCCGGATCGCGACATCGACATAGATCGGATCGATTTCCACTGCCCTGGCTTTGCGACCCACGGTCTCAGCTGCTATCAAAATCGTACCGGAGCCGCAAAATGGGTCGAAGACGATGTCGCCGGTGCGAGTCACGTCGCGAATTGCATCCGCAATCATGGCCACGGGCTTGCAAGTCGGATGGGAAGCGAGCTCGTCCTCCCGGCCTGCTCGAAAGGTGTTGACGCCGGCATAATCCCAGACGTTTGTTCGATTGCGCCGATGCTTGCCGAGCTCGACATTGTTACGATGCTTTCCCTCGCGGACCTTGATGACCACGACGAGTTCGTGCTTGGAGCGGTAGAGCGAGCCCATGCCGCCATTGCTCTTGTTCCAGACGCACAGGTTGATGAGCTCCAGCCCTAAGCTTGAGGCCGCTCCCAAAAGCTCTTCGAGATGGCGCCAGTCCATGAAAACATAAGCCAAAGAGCCATCCGAGCCGACCGCCATGATCTGGCTAATAACGTCGGTTAGGAAGCCGATAAATTGGTCTTTAGACATCTCACCTGACGCCATAGCAAACTCGCGGTGCCTGACGGCCCCAAGTCCGCTCACATGCCCGTCGATGGGGACATTGTAGGGTGGGTCGGTGACCGTCATGGCGGCGCGGTCCGCCTTCATCACGGCCGCGATGGTCGCTGGATCGCGCGCATCGCCACACACGAGACGGTGCTCGCCGATGAGCCAGACGTCGCCGGGCTCGGCAACGGCAGTGGCCTCAGCCTCGGGGATCTCGTCCTCGCGGCCTGGATCCTGTGCACGTACCCTTGCTTCTGCCTTGAGGGCGTCGAACTCCGGGATCTCGAAGCCGGTAAGTTCAAGATCGAAGCCCAGATCCGTGAGCGCCGTCAGCTCCTCGAACAGCACCTCCTTGTCCCAGAACCCGCGTTCGGGGAGACGCTGGTAGGCGATGGTGAGGACGCGCTTCTGCTCGCTCGACAGGTGTGAGATGAGCACCACCGGAACCTGCGCGAGCTCTAACTGGATCGCCGCCTGAAGGAGCTCGTCTCCAAGCAGGACGTCACGATGTTCGTCGATCAGGATCGGCACGACGAAGCCGAATTCGTGAATGAGGCGGGCGTAGGTCTTGATAGTCTTGCGGTCGGACCGGCGAATGGGCCGAGACGAACGCGTGATACCGTCCGGATCGACCCACTCGAGGGAGAGAGGTATGGGTCCGGCATTAACCCGGTAGGGTGGCGAAGTGACGGGATGAGCGCTTCGCTCAAGCGAAAGCGCGGGCTCGCGATCGCCGGCAGGCCGGCCGCGACGGGGGACGCTCATGGTGAGAGGCTCCTAAGTTGACAGGTTGAGACGGCCGCAGTGCGGGAATGATAAATGTTGCGGACGAGGGTCTCGTACCGATCTCGCAATCAGGATGCCTCTAGGGCTACCTGCGACGCCTTGCATCGCCAAAGCTCATCGACAAACATCAGCCCATATTGAGAGCTACCAAGCGGCGCATTGCGCAGCTTTTCGGTACGGACACTATCGCGCACCGAAAAACCGATGAGGCTCCAGATGATAGTCAGTTTGTGGGCCGACGCAATTCCTCTTTAGGGTATAGGAAGGGGGACGCAGTATATCACTGTGTCTGTCGCATCCCGCTAGCCAGTTTAAACTCTGTAGAACCATAGGCTTCTTTGCGCGATGCCAACTGAAAACACTAAATAAGGGTATATCCCTGCCGTCGATACTCTGCCAACAGACCTCGAGCTGTGGTGTAAAGTGGGTGATGACGGTGTGAGAAGGGCGGCGTATCGAGGCGGGTGTCGAGCCTGCCAGAACCTCTTCGAGAGAGCGATACGCCATGAACTGGTCCACCGAGTTCATGTATTATGCTAGCGAATAGGTTCTCCCAGGAGGTTGAAGCGTCCTCGGTCAGGACGTCGAAATGTCCGAGATTGGCATACAGTACAGCAGCCTCAAACGGGTTGAGGACAGCCTTCAGTCATGCCTACGTTTCTCGGACCTTGCTCATGGCGTCCTGCGAAGCGGCAGAGAGGCTGGCAGAAAAGTTCTATCTGCTACGCTTGGAGCCAACTTGAGTTTGACCAGCGACGACTTCTGCATCCTATGTCCCTAAAGATCGCTGTTCATCTCAAGAAAGCGCTTGCCGCGGATAAAGTTGCCGATCCTACATCCGCAGCCCCTAGCGTGCTCTGATCAATAGCACACCGATTAGGGCGCTTTGCTGTGCGTCATTCGTGCAAATAGAAGCGTGTATGTAATGCAAGCAACGGCAGGGCCGCGTCCATTCAGGCCGGTACGCACGAAATGTAGACGGTTCTTGTTCGCGTAAAAAACGAAGCGGCATGGGCGGATATCTCCCGTGGTCCGTGGCTCGATTGTTTGATCCCCCCAAACGGCACATGGGGTTCCGATCCTGCGGTTGGGAGGTTCACTGTTACGATGCCGGCCTCAACCTCCCGCTTGAATTTCTGAACAGCAGCAAGCGAATGCGTACAAATACCGGCCGACAACCCAAAAAGCGACCGATTTGCAATCTTGAGTGCTGTATCAAGATCATTCACGTCTACGGCGGCGAGCACGGGACCAAAAATCTCATCTGTCGCTAGCGAGTCGTCTGGATCGACGTTCTCGAATAGATGTGGAACCACGAAGTATCCAGGGCGCGAAGAACGGGGCGCTGGGCCGGTCGTCACCGCGTAGCCTGCTGCCCGACCCCGTTCCAAGTATGCCTGAACCTTCTCTCGATGTGAGGCGCTGACAACTGGGCCGATGCGAGCCTCTGCGTCGAATGGATCGCCGGTAGTGAAGCGACACACTTCATCACGTAGGTGCTTGAGGAATAAGTCTCGGATTCCTGGGGTCACTAGTGCTATGCTGGAAGCAGTACAGCGTTGCCCTGTTCCAAGAAAAGCGCCATCAGCCGCTATCTGTGCCGCAATCGCAGGATCAGCGTCATCTAGAACGATCAAGGCATTCTTGCCTCCCAACTCTAGCTGCAGTTCGGCGCTGGTATCTGCTGCGATACGGCGAATGTTGCGTCCCGTTTGCACAGAGCCGGTGAATGATATGGCGTCTATTCCTGGATGCTGCGCAAGTGCGCGCCCAAGCTGTCCATCGCCGATCAGTAACGTTAAAACGGATTCCGGCACTCCAGCATCAACGACTGCCTCGACGAGCATGCTTGTCGAGACTGGTGTTACCTCGCTCGGCTTTAGAACAACAGAGTTACCATAGGCTAACGCCGCAGCAATCTTTGTCGCCGGAATAGCTACCGGGAAGTTCCATGGTGTAATGGCAAGCACGACGCCAACCGGCTCACGCACTACCTCAATCTCCGTGCTAGCGCGCGTCGAGGGGTAGTGTTCTCCGTGCATACGCAGCACTTCCCCAGCAAAATATGAGAATATGTCTACCGCGCGCTGAACTTCCCCCACTGCTTCGGTTAGGATTTTGCCTTGCTCGCGGGAGATGGCGCGGGCAATCAGTTGCGATCGCTCACCTATGTTTCGCGCCGCCAGGAGTAGAATGTGGGAGCGCTCCATCAGCGGCATCCGTCGCCAGAGATCAAACCCAGATCTGGCGTTCCGAACAGCCCGATCAGCCTCAGATGGTTCTGCCAATACGACAGTTGCAATCGTTTCGTCTATGTCGGCGGGGTTGCGGATGTCCCTAACATGACCCTGCTCAAGCCATTCGCTACCGATGCGGCTGCGACAATATTCGGTCATCATGAAGAAGCTCCAAGTGACTTTGCGAGCCTGTCGGCATTTCGCAATGCCCATGCCCATATAGTGAGAGTGGGATTGATCCCTGGACAGGTCGGGAAAGTTGCACCCGAGTAGACATAGAGTCCCGGTGTATCATGTACCTGCCAGTCCGAGTTTACTACGCTCCGTGAAGGATCATCGCCAGCGCGGGCGCCTCCTAGATCATGGCAGCATCCAACGCCTGTCTCGATGGGGCCACGGCCGACGTGCTCTGCTCCCATCTCTAGCAGCAACTCCTCTGCACGCTCCTGCATGTATTGATAAAGTTTCAGGTCTGCCTCGCAGAGATCCCAAATAACTCGGACTACAGGATCGCCCACGCCACTGCGATCACGCCACCGGGGATCGAGCAAGAGCCGATTGGTGAGGAGCGGGAAAGCGTCCGCCTGAATCTTGATAGAAGCGCGTTGGTTCCAATTACGCAAATGTTGCTTGTAGCCCGCGCCCCAACGGGGAGCATCGATCAGGACCGGATCATTGGCAATCTGGAGTGGGAGCAACTGATTCTCCGTGCTGAGCGTTCCTCCCCCAAATGTGCCTGGCCAATCGATGGCTCCCTCAGCCATCAAATCCTCCACAATGACCGCCTGTCCCCCGGGACCTGTGTGCCGGTTGAAGACCCTGTCACTGAACTGCCCAGCTACTTGGGGAAACATCTTTGACAAGTAGCTCAGACCGAGTTGACCTTGACTGTTGCCCAGGCCATCGGGTCGGGCCGCGTTGCCAGAGAGCGCCAGCAACCGAATGGTTTCGAACGTGTAGGCTGCGACCAGAGTCACACGTGCGTCTTGTTGCTGTTCACGTCCGTCTGGGTCGAGGTAGGTAACGCCACTGGCTCGCCCCGATTTGTCTGTGACGATCCGCAAGACTCGACACATTGTTCTTAGGTCTAGATTTCCCGTCTCAAGTGCCTTTGGGAGCAAGGTATCGATTGGGGTCCAGCGTTCCTTGGTGTACGCCCCAATGCCTTCATCCCAAGGGTCGTAGGTTGGGACGACGCCATCGCGGGCCTCGCCCACGCGGCCCACAGGAATAGTGTACGGCTGATAGCCTAGCCGAGTCGCTGCAGAACGAAACTCGTCACCAACTCTGAACTGACGCAAAGGCTTGAAGGGCAGAGGCCGGGAGCGAGGTGTGAACGGGCTGGGCTCGCCGGCGACGCCAATCATCCATTCCAGTTCGGTATAGTAAGGCTCCAAGTCATCATAACGTATCGGCCAATCGACCAAACTTGAGGCGTCGGGAAGCGCGTCCGAGAGCCCCCGGCGCGCAAGTGACGAAAAGTGTTGGAAATGATGTGGATGAAACCGCCGGAACCTTGCACCGTAGAGGACTGATGAGCCGCCGACACCATTAGCCATTCTACCCAGCGAAAATGTCAAGGGGACATCTTGCGTCTGGGAGATGCTCCGCACCCAGCGCGGAACCTCCGTATTAAACTTGGGGCCAAGAGCAGCCCGGCCATAGAATGCTTGGCCGAGCTCATCGGGGCGGTATGTTTCGACGGCGCGCCAAGGCCCTGCTTCAAGCACCACCACTTTGAGGCCACGCTGCGCCAGCCGCCCAGCGACGATGCTGCCCACTGCGCCGCCGCCGACAATCACGATATCAACGTTTTTTGCAGGTGGACGCCTGCCGGCGTCGCTATCGAACGCCTCGGGCCGAGGGTTCGAGTTCCGGCCGGGCCAATCGCATAACCCTTTCGGACAGGCATCGTCCTGTCCAAGACCTCGGTGCCCGAGGAATTTCCATCCAGACAGGTGACGGTTGCCACCATAGATGGGATCAGAAAAGAGACCGCGGAGCAGGTCGCGCCGCAGAAGTTCGAAGGAGCCGGCTGGAGCGGAGTCACCCCGCTCCAATTCGCTCACTAACTCATCGAGCTGACCATCCGAAAGTTCTGTAGCATCCTTACTCCATCGTGTCCGAGCAGTGATTGCAAGCCAGTCAAGTACCCGCCGGTATGCAGTAATGTTTTCCGATTCTGCCCCGGCAAGCGCTCCATCGACATAGTCGATTACCCCCATTCTGCGAACGGAATAGCCGTCACCATTATCGGGAAACATGCGGTCAAATATCGCTTCCAGTCGGGCGGCTTCGGCCCCGCTCAGGACAAGCCGACCACGCTGTCCGGCGCGATTAGACCTGTCAGTGAGTTCCATCCACAATGGCCCCTTGCCTCTTCAATTCGTACCGAAGCTGACCGATATCGACAGATCTTAGGTCGCCGGGCTGATTGCCGCGGAGATTGAGTGCCGCGCCCAGACCTGCGGCCTGACCTTGCGCCATACAAGGACCCATCACGCGGGCCGACCCGTGCCCCTCGCGATCGGCCGACATGCAGCGACCCGCGACGTACAGATTGCGGATGCCCGCCGCCACGAGCATATCGTAGGGCATATCATAGGAACCGCCATCCGCCACCGGGATCCGAACTTGTTTAGTACCATCTTGGTGAATATCAATGTGATGGGAGCCCTTGCCGATGCCATCATCGCGCTTGCGGGCATTCAGAACATCGTCGCCTGTCAGCACGTAGTCACCGACAACGCGGCGCGTTTCGCGAATACCGATACGGTGCGAGAGGCCCGCAAAGTATGAGTTCTCAAAGCCAGGAATGTTTTTCTTCATAAAGGCGATGCTGCGCCACGCCTGATCGGTCAGTTCGCTGAAGGCCCGGGAAAGCGCGACAGCATCCGTTGCGTCAACATTAGCGATGCGGGTCGTATTGACCGAAACCTCCTTGCGCTCTGTGGACACGGGGATAATGCCGATTAGGGCAGTCTGTTGCAGCTCGCCGCGCTCGATTCCGCCGGTAATCAATGGCCCATTGGCTTTGAAGAAGACCGCTGGCTGTCCCTGATCGTAAAGATTCTGAGCGCATTGCTGAGGCGTTAACCCTGCACCCATCCATTCAGACTCGCCAACCGCGAGATTCTCAGGGTGATCGACACAGAACTTTAAGAGGTCACTCGTCTCAACGCCGCCGATCCGAAACAGCATGGTGATTGGCTGAAATTCTCCTTGCTCGTTGGAAATCATCATCTGCGCGCCAGCTCGCAGAGCGATGTCGCCATCGCCGGAAGCATCAATGTATACCGGCGCCTCGACCAGCACTCGGCCTCGCTTGTTAATGACTACAACACCGGTGATTTCGTTTCCACGGCGGACTACGTCTTCCGCGAACGAGTACATCCAAACGTGAACACCGGCGCGGCGCACAACGTTGGCGACAGCAAGCTTCATGATCTCAGGATCGACGCAGACGTACCAAATCAAACGCCAATCCTTCACCGGACCGATATACCCACCCAGGCGTTCATGCTCATCGAGGATCTCCTTGAGAACACCGCCGACTATCCATTCCCCGCGTGCGTTGAGAGCGCCATCGACGCAGAGGCCCGTTATGAGTTCTCCACCCAGCATCGAACCGGCTTCAACGAGCAGGGTCTTCATACCAGCCTTAGCGGCGCTAATTGCCGCCGAAATACCGGCGCATCCACCACCGGTGACGACAACATCGTAGTTCTCTTGCATCAAGGTCTGTGCCATTTGTAACTCCTGCAGAATGCTGGGAAGAGGTCAGGCGATATTTTGACCGCTCTCTTGATCGAAAAGGTGGATTTGGTGGGGATCGAATCGTATAGAGACGGTCTCGCCAGTAACAAGTGAGACTTCTCTCGGATCGCAGCGCATGCCTATCTCTTGACCGCTAATGAGGCGCAGGTAGACGAACAGCTCTGCGCCAGCGAGTTCGGTCATTATAACTTCTGCGCACATTCCATCGTCCGCATTTCGCGAAATGGTGACAGCCTCTGGACGCACTCCTAGCGTTACCTTCTGACTGGCATTCTTAAGTCGCTGAGTGCCAAGTTTGATCACCGCAGACCCGCTGCGAAAGAGCATATCTTTCTCGCCCTCCAAGATACCATCGAGGAAGTTGGTTTCGCGATCGCCAACGAAGTTCGCAACGAAGGTGTTAACGGGGTTCTCATAGATTTCACGCGGAGGCGCCACTTGCTGCAACTGACCGTGCGCGAAGACAGCCACGCGATCCGACAAGGTCATCGCCTCAGACTGGTCGTGCGTCACATAAACGATGGTCGAGCCAATCTGGCGGTGCAGTTCCTTTAGGTCGCGGCGCATCCGTACGCGTAGTCGCGCATCTAGGTTCGACAAGGGTTCGTCGAGCAGGAACACGCGCGGGTCCCGCACCATGGCGCGACCAAGGGCGACGCGCTGCTGTTGACCTCCAGAGATTTCCTTCGGATACCGCGCTAACAGATTGCCGATACCCAGTGTTTCGGCGACAAGTGATACGTTGCGCGCGATAGCGTCCTTGCCCGGGCGCGGTTTTCTTGCCTCCAGCGGAAATGCGATGTTCTCCGCGACGGTCATATGGGGATACAGCGCGTAATTCTGGAACACCATCGCTAGGTCGCGCTGTTCAGGCGGAAGGTGGGTGATCTCTCGCTCGCCAATATGGATGGTGCCAGAATCCGCGGAAATCAGACCTGCCAGCAAGTTGAGAGTGGTCGACTTCCCAGAACCAGAAGGTCCCAGAAGGGAGACGAACTCCCCGTCACCGATCTCCAAGTCGAGGCTGTCGAGGGCTGTGATGGCGCCGTAGCGCTTTGACACATTGCGAAAGGTGACTGTGGCCATTGATTAACCCTTCACCCCACCACCGGTCAGACCGGAGATGAAGTAACGCTGCAGGATGATGAAGATGGCGGTGATCGGGATAATGGAGATAACCGCAGATGCGAGGAGAGGACCCCATTCGCGCCCGTAGAAGCCAAGATAGAAATAAACCGCGACAGGGAATGTGCGCACGCTCTCCGAAGAAGTCATGGTGACGGCTACAACAAAATCATTCCATGAGAATACCAGCACGAACAGAGCGGCGGCGACGAGAGCGGGCTTGGAGAGCGGTAGAACCACACGTCGTAGTGTCCCAAGCGCCGTGTGGCCATCTATGCGGGCTGCCTGCTCGACCTCGATCGGCAGCGAGAGAAAGTAGCCATAGAGCATCCAGATAACGATTGGCAGCTGGTACGCGGTGTAGAGTAGGATCAAACCCACATGCGTGTTGATGAGTCCGACAACACTGAGCAGCGTAAAGGTGGGAATGAGCAGTGACGCAATGGGAATGCTCATCACCCCGATAGTGAATATCATTAGGATCCGTCGCCCACTGAATTCGTAGCGTGCAATGGCGTAGGCGGCGATAGAGCCAATAGTCAGAGCGAAGACGATGGTGATGGCGGATACGAGCGCGCTATTCCCCAGAAAAAGCAGCCCCTTGTCACCAATCACGCGCTCATAGTGCTCCAGCGTAACGTCCTGTGGAATGAAGCGAGGCGGCACTTCAAGGATTTGATTGGCCGGCTTGAGCGAGGACACGACACCCCAGGCGATCGGAGCTAGCGCGAATAGTACGATAACTGTGTTAACGACGGTCCGTAGTGCTGCCCGCCGCAGCGCAAGGCGCATGTAGGGGTTGCGGTTCATTGGATTTTGCCTGCCTTCTTGAAAAGGCGCAGGAGCAGTGCCACCAGCGCAATATTGACGATGAATACCATGATTGCCAGCGCATTGGCTTGTCCGAGAACGTTGTCGTTGAAGCCGAGGCGGTACATTTTCAGAACGACGGTTTCAGTTGATGTACCCGGCCCACCACCGGTGAGGATCAGCGGGTAGGTCAGAGTATTCACGAGATGGATGAAGAGCCGGACCACTGTGATGAAGATCGGAACCTGCAACAATGGCAGAGTGATCCGCCGAAAGCGGTACCAAGCGGACGCCCCGTCCACGCGGGCCGCCATTTGAAGATGTGCTGGAATGCTCTTCAGTCCTGCGAGCAGCATAATCATGGCAAAGGCGCTGTCGCGCCAGACCGCGTTGTAGACAAGTGCCGCCATTGCGGAGTCAGGGTTGGCAAGAATGCTTACGTCGCCCATCCCCATAGGAGCGAGAGCCAGATCTGACAGACCAGACTCTTTCGAAAACACCCATTTGAGGAGCATCGAGCCGACAAGCATGGCGATCATATACGGAATCAGGACGACAGCCTGCATAACGCCATTCAGCCTGTTAGAGCGCTCCAACCACATTGCCAGTCCGAAGCCAATGACGAACGTCAGAAAAAGCGAGATGACGGAGAATGCGATAGTGACGGTCAGGGCGTTGGCTACGCTTGGCGAGTTCAAGACGCGCCAATAGTTTTCCAAGCCTGTAAAGCCGCGGATCTGGAAGAACTGAACGCGGTTGACGCTGTACCAGAACCCAATAACTAGAGGGATAATGACGAAGCCGAGTTCGACGAGCACCGCTAGCCCAACCAACCGGTAGGGTGTAAATTTTTCTGAACTGAACATGATCAACCGTGATTGTGCGGGGCGGAGGCGACGCTGGTCGGCTTCGTTCTAAGCCTGAGCTACTGACGATCGTTGGTGGCCTGCTCGGCTTCGCGGAGGGCGTCTTCAATCTTCGCCTGACCAAGGACGACCTGCTGTGTGGCGAGATTGAAATCTGCCTGAGTGCGACCCCAGTTGCACTTGCCAGGCATAAGCACTCCGCTGCTTGCGAGGATCTCAGATGTAGCGCGAATGCCCTGCCTTATTGGGTCCGACATTTCAGGGCGCTCGGCAACAGATCTATAGGTAGGTATCTGCTCACCTGGTATATTCCAGAGTGACGCGCCTTGAGGGCCCGACATGTAGTTGATGAATTTAGCGGCTGCCTTCTGGTTTGGCGACTTGGACCACTGGACCGCCCACCACCCCACTAGCAAAGCAGGGCCTGGCTTTCCGGCTTTCACCCCCGGCACGGGGGCAATGGCCAGCTTGGCGCCATCCCAACCGGCCGCAGTGCGCTGAAGCTGTTCGTATCGCGAATTAGCGATGATCATCATTGCATAACGACCTGCCGCGAACTGGTCGATTGCGTCATCGGATGACATGGCTAAAGCTTCGCGCGGCGTGACCTTGTCTTTTTCGATCCAGTCAACCTGCATGGTGACAGCGGAGCGGCCTGCTTCATTGTTGAATTTCGCTTTGCAGCTATCGTCGAAGATGCCGCCATTACCATCGACAGTTGCCAGGAATGCCGGCGTCACTGAGAAGCGTTCCTGGCTCAGACCAAGACCTATACCCCACACGTCTGTTTGGCCGTCATTGTTTGTGTCTTTAGTCAGGGTCTTTGCTGCCTTGGTGACGCCACCCCAGGTGGCAACGTCCGCAGCTGTCAGCCCTGCCGCATCAAAAAGGTCCTTGCGATACATGAGAACCCAAGTCGAGGGTAACAACGGCACCGCGCGGACTGAGCCTCCGTCGGTCACGGCAGTGAAGCTGCTATTCAGCAGGAAATCTTGCTTCTGATGCTCCGACCAGCCGTCGAGAACCAGTGGCTTCAGGTTGGACGCGGCGTCGGAATTCATGATGAACCCGAGATTTTCCGAGTTCACCCAACCTATGTCCGGCGCATTTCCAGCATTCGACCCAAGCACGAATTTTTCGGCCAGCGTCGACCATACTTGGGGTTCAACCTTAATCTTAATGTCGGGGTTGGCCGTTTCGAAATCGGAAATCATCTGCTTCAACGCCAAATTGCGTCCGCCCTTCGCATTGACGTCGAGAAACGTCCACATCGTTAAAGTCGTCTTTGCAAATGCAGCGCCGCCGGCCATTAGCGACGCTGCGAGCAGGCCACCGCCGATGATCAAGAACTTCTTCATCTTGTTTCCTCCCTTGATGTATTGCCAGACTCCGGCGCTAGCCCGAAATAGAGTTCACCCATTCGATCAAAGTGATCTCCCATGATCACAGCTGCAGTCATTGGATCCCGGTTGCGGATGGCATCGATAAGACTTGCGCGAAACTCTATCCCAGCCTGCCAGCTCTCGATGTTTTCAACCTTTTGGCGCAGGGTATCCCAAAGCTTCCCGTCACGTACTCGCCAGAGTTCCGACACTGTGGATGCGAATATCTGATTTCGCGAAATGTTGGCGAGCGCCGTGTGGAAGTATTTATGCTCGGCCGCCGGAGAGACATTCTGCGCCACGAGATCTTTCATGCGAGCAAGGCATTGCTCAAGGTTTTGAATATCTTCGCCCGACGCTCGGTCGGCAGCCAGCTTTGCGCACGCTAACTCGATCGTTCGGCGCGCTTCAAATTGCTCGATTGGCCCCGGACCAAGATCCCAACCTTTGGCAAGTGGGATAATTCGTAGGTTATTGGCATCGCTGCGCACGAAATTGCCACCGCCCGGCCGGCTTTCCACCAACCCCATGACTTCCAGCGCGATCAGTGCTTCTCGAATTGAAGGCCGACTTACACCTATGATCTCGGCCAACTCCCGTTCGGGCGGTAGAGCCGAGCCCGGCGGGAAAGTTCCATCGAGAACACGTTCGCGCACATGATCAGCTACTTGTTCATAGAGCCGCCGAGGCCGAACGATCTGCAACTCGATATTTTTCTTCTGCATTCTCTGCTCCTGACCCAACTCTTAACAGAATTGGACAGACAGTCAATTGGCCTTACCAGCTGGCCGGTATAACTAGTGTGACTGGTTGCGGAGGGAATTTATCCAAAAACTTCTGGCTGTGGTGCCCCGATCCTAGGGTGGCTGGGGCCTCTCGGCTAAGGGGTTTTTGGGGATGCAGGTTGAAGAGGCGGTGCTCAAGGCAGCGTCCCCGTCCGGTACTCTGATGCTCCAATCCGCCATTTGATCAGCAGCGGCAGTATTCGCGAGAAGGACATCGGTTTTCCTCGGCCTGGTTTCCTTCGACTCGAGCAACCGGTCCATCGCCGGATGTAGCCAAATTAACGATTGACTTATTAGGATATACGGACAACCTTACGAGATTGGATGAGTGTCGTTTCACGCTAGGTCCCATGGCTTGAGCTGAATGCTGGGTCCTCTTCCGAGCGTCGGATGAAACCGAGGCTCAGACGTCACCTTGAAACATTCAATCATTGAGTGAGGTACAAATGAAGAGAATCGCCTTAGCCGCCATAACTTCCGCGCTGGTCTTCACTGTTCCGGCGAGAGCGGAAACCTGGACAGCCTATACATTCGGCCCCTCAGAGACCCTTGCCAACGTTCAAGGCCTGCGGCGGGTGCTCGACGGGGTCCAGACAGCGACGAACGGCGACATCAAGTTCCGCCTGCGGCTAGCCGGCGCGCTTCCGATCCAGTCGACTGACATTACGCAGGCCGTTGGCGATGGCACGGTCTTATTTGCTGATGACGGTCTTTTTCTTGGCAACGTGCCGATCGCCGGAATTCTGCGACTGCCCATGCTGCTGCGGAGCCGCGAGGATTACGATCGGGCCGCAGCGATCATGGAGCCGTACATCCGCAAGGGCTTTGAATCGAAGGGCGTCATCGTTCTAGGCTATTTTCTCTTTCCGCATCAAGTTCCGTTCTCGACGAAGCCCCTGGCAACGGCCTCCGAGTTCAAAGGACAGAAGCTTCGCGTTTCGTCCCCAGAGCAGGCCAGATTCGTCCAGATCATGGGCGGCGTTCCCGTTACCATGGGTGCCCCCGAGGTTCCTTCTGGTCTTCAGCACGGCGCCATCGACGGCGTTTTCACAGCTAGTGCCGGCGGCGGAAAGATTTGGGGAGAAATGCTGAAATCAAATTATCGGCTTCCCGTCAGTTATTTTGATGGAGTCTATCTGGTCAATAAGGCGGCCTTCGAGAAACTGAGCCCCGAAGTGCAAGCGAAGATCCGACAAGCCGTCAAGAACATCGCGCCGTCCACGACCGAGCAATTGTTCAAGGAAGAGAGTGAGGTCACAGCGAACCTTAAGTCCAAGGGGATGACCATCACGGAGCCTACGCAAGCTGAAATCGACGAGGTCACCAAGCTCGTGTCACCTTACTGGAACGAATGGGCGACTCAGCAGGGCACGGAGGCGACTGAGGCCTTGGCTAAGGTCCGCAGCGCATTGGGACGTTAGAGAATACGATGCACTACAGTTCGACAACGGAAACCCTGCTCGGGCGCGTCCTATCGTTTGAGCGGGGCATATGTGAGCTGCTGACCGTGGCTATGGCGCTGCTCATCGTCACCGAAGCAGTCTGCCGGAGTTTGCTCGGCTTCTCTTTGCTGATCTCAGACGAGATCGCCACATACCTCCTATTGTCGATCGCATTCTTCGGCATGGGCGTCGCTCTGGGCGACAATGCGCTGTTTCGGGTATCGTTTCTTTTTGACGCCCTTCCCAACCGTGGCAGGCAAGTTGCAACGATGCTTTTCGATGCGATGGCCCTTGTATGCGTGGCCATCCTGACGTGGCAAATCGGTAGAATGGCCGTATCTTCATATGAGCGCGGGGCCGTCGCGCCAACAACGTTGGCGACACCTCTATACCTTCCGCAGGGTTTGATGATGTTGGGCATGCTCAGCCTTGTACTCATTCTCGCCCTCCGGCTCGCTCATCAGGCTCAGAGCTGGACCCGAAATGACTGAAGTCACCGTTATCCTGATCGTCTCGCTGGTCTTTCTCGTTCTGATGATAGCCGGCCTCTGGATTCCCGTAGCGATTACGGTCGCAGCGCTTGTTTACATCCTGTTGGAAAGTGGATGGACCGGGCTCAACGCGCTTGGGCTCGTGAGCTGGGGAAGCATGTACAACTTCACACTCACGTCCATTCCGCTCTTCATCCTAATGGCCGAGCTGCTTTTGGTCACCGGGCTGAGCGACCGCATCTATCGGGGACTATCTCGGCTGGTGGTGCGCCTGCCAGGAGGCCTGTTACAGACCAATATCGCTGGCTGCGCCATTTTTGCAGCAATCAGCGGGTCATCCGTTGCGACGGCTGCAGCCATTGGTTCGGTCGCATTGCCGCAGCTGAAAGCACGCAACTACGATTCAGCAATTTCAAGCGGCACATTGGCGGCTGGAGGCACTCTCGGCATCTTGATCCCGCCCAGCATCGCAATGATCGTGTACGGAACGTTTACCGAGACGTCGATTTCCAAGCTCTTCATGGCCGGCGTTCTTCCGGGCCTGCTGCTCGTACTGCTCTTCATGCTCTATGTAGGGGTTCGTGCTTCTCTTCAGCCGTCGATCGCGCCGCGAGACGCGATGGCGGATGAGCCGTTTCAATGGCGTGAGACCGCCAACGACCTGCTGCCGTTCGTAGCCCTTATCTCTCTGGTGATGGGAAGCCTTTACTCGGGCCTTGCAACGCCCACTGAAGCGGCTGCATTCGGCGCTTGTCTCGCGGCCATCATCTGCTTGATCTGGGGCAATCTGAGCTTTGCCACATTGAGAACGGCGCTTGCCAAGACCGTGCGTCTCAGCGGCTCGATCCTGTTCATTGTTTATGCCGCATACCTCCTGTCCTATGCCATTGGAATGGCGGGGCTCGCCGACGAATTGGTGGAACTCGTTCGCTCTTGGCAGTTGAGCTATCTCGGTCTGCTGCTGGTCGTGATTGTTCTATACACGATACTTGGCTGCATCATGGACAGCATAGGCATGATGGTAATCACCGTGCCGATCCTACATCCTGTCCTGTTAAGTTATGGAGTCGACCCGCTCTGGTTCGGGGTCGCATTGGTGGTGCTGATCGAAATTGGACAGATCACGCCGCCCCTCGGCCTGAATCTGTTCGTCGTGCAAGGGATTTCCGGGACGCCACTCGGCAATGTCATCCGCGGCTGTGTGCCCTTCTATTTGCTTCTCTACCTTCTGCTTGGGCTTCTGGTCGCGTTTCCGGCCATCGTCTTGTGGCTGCCTGGAGGAATGTGATGTTTCAAGCGCCTCCAATCATTCACTTTGAGGTGTTCGCATCGTTGCCGGACCGATTTCGGCGGGTCGATGGGAGTGCGCCATGGCTCAAGGTGCAAAAGCGTAATGCACCGTCCGACAGTTTTCTCGAAGGTCCATCGTTCGACCGTGATGGAAATCTCTATGTGACGGACATTCCCTATGGTCGCATTTTCAAGATTGCTCCGGACGCATCCGTGGAACTGGTTGTCGAATACGACGGCGAGCCAAATGGTCTGAAGTTCCATCGCGATGGCCGCGCCTTCATCGCGGATCACAAGAATGGTATCCTGGCGCTCGACGTAACCGACGGAACGCTTGAGACGATTTGCGACCGTCCGAAGCTCGAACGCTTTCGAGGGGTCAACGATTTGTTCTTCGCCTCCAATGGCGACCTCTACTTTACCGATCAGGGACAGTCCGGGCTGCAGGATCCCTCGGGACGCCTCTACAGGCTCGACCGCTCCGGCCGCCTCGAGTGCGTCCTTGATGGAATACCCAGTCCCAATGGCGTTCTTCTGAGCCCAGATGAGGATAGCGTCCTCGTTTCAGTAACACGTGCAAATCAAGTATGGCGTGCACCTCTTCTCCTTGACGGCGGGACGTCAAAGGTCGGGGCGTTTCTACAATTGTCCGGCGGATTTGGACCGGATGGCATGGCCATGGACGTCGACGGCAACCTCGCGGTGTCCCACCCTGGTCTAGGGTCAGTTTGGCTATTCTCGCCACAGGGGGAGCCTATTTTACGGATCGCATCAAAGACCGGTAAGGTCGTCACAAATTGTGCATTCGGCGGACCTGACAGGCGCTGGCTTTATGCGACGGAGGCCGACACAGGGCTCGTTCTGCAGGCCGAATTGGATACGCCGGGCCTAGAGATGTTCGGTCTTAGCTGAGCATGGCTTGGCGCGCTGGATAACAGCCAGTGGATAACTGAATCTTCCTCGAATCCCAGCGATGCTCTCTTAGGAACCGAAATGCGACTTGTCGACATAGCAAAAGTCATCCGTAGCAAGAACGCTGGCCCACTGCAGCTCACCATTGACTTGATGTTTCTGGATGAAGCCGGGTTTGGGCGCGCCTGCCAGTCACCTGCACTCACGGTGGAGAGACTCTCCACGCTGTATAATTGTGACAGCGGTGATGTTGCGGTGATCCCGTTCAAACCAGCTAACGCTATCAAAATCGTCATTGACCGACCTGTGATCGCCGGAACTCCGGGGGATCGGGACGTTTATGGGGCTCAGCAGCATGGGCCGCTTCTGGAGCTTGAGCTATGACTGCTGTCCACCGCCTGCGCCAACGCGGTCTCGGCCCCGGCACTCCCATTCGCGTCCTTGCCGCCTCGGGCCAGCTCGGTTACGGCATCCCGGAAGCCGCCTTTCTGGCTGGTCTCGAGCGCGACCCGCATTTCATCGGCTGCGATATGGGTTCTGTCGATCCGGGACCTTACTATCTGGGCTCCGGCAAGCTCGCGACTTCTGAGCGTATCACCAAACGCGACCTGAAGATGGTTCTGACAGGCAGCCTAAAGATTGGCGTGCCGTTGATCATTGGAACGGCCGGAACGGCCGGAGCACACCCGCATCTTGAGCGGACCCTTGAAATCATCCGGGAAATCGCTCGCGAAGAGAACCTCAGCTTCAAACTCGCCATCATCGAGTCCGACCTTCCTCGTGATGTCGTCAAGCGCGCGGTCAAGGCCGGAACCGTCCGCCCACTCGGCCGAATCGATGCTCTGTCCGATCAGAGCGTTGACAACTGCACCCATCTCGTCGGTCAGTTAGGCGTTGATGCCATCATCCGGGCCTTGGAAACCGAGCCGGATGTGATTATTACAGGTCGCGCCTGCGACACTGCCGTTTTCGCCGCTATTCCATTTTGGCTTGGCTACGATAAAGCCGCTGCGATGCACATGGCAAAGATCATCGAGTGCACTTCGATCTGTTGTGTGCCTGGCGGCCGCGATGCGATGCTGGGCATTCTCGAAGAGAACAGCTTCCTCCTTGAGAGCATGAACCCCGACCGCGCCGCAACGCCCTTGTCTGTGGCAGCCCATAGTTTGTACGAGCAGTCCGACCCTTTCACAGTCTATGAACCGGAAGGGGTGCTGCGTCTCGACGACGCCATCTTTGAGGCTGTGGACGAGAGGCGCACCCGCGTCCGAGGCGCTATCTGGACGGAAGCCCAAACCAAGTCCGTCAAGATGGAAGGCGCTGAATGGTGCGGGGAGCGAACCGTTCTCTGCGCCGGCTCATGCGATCCGCGCGTGATCGAGAATGCTGACGAGATCATAGCTGGCGTGAAGAAGAATGTTGCATCGATCGTCGGAGCGGAAGCTGGTCCCTACGAGCTGATCTTTCACGTCTATGGGAAAGGTGCCGTGACCCTCTTCGAGGGATCGGCTGGCAGGAATGCAATCCCGCCAGAAGTGTTTTTCCTCGTCGAGTGTATCGCGCCAAATTTGGACGACGCGAAAGCGGTTATCACCGTCACCAAGCAGTACCTCCTCCATCACGGATTTAATGGTCGGCTTTCGACGGGAGGCAATATAGCTTTTCCTTTTACACCACCCGAGTTGACATCTGGGTCCGCCTATAAGTTCACGGTCTACCACGTGATGGACTTTTTGGACGAGGATGGGCTTTTTCCGCTGAGGATGGAACACGTGAACATCTCGTCCTGAAGCAGCGGCAAACCGGATCCGGTGAAAGCCTGCCTTTGACATCGGCGGTGAGGGTACGGAAAGACCCTATGCTCAGGGTTTGATCAGAGCATGGATTCTCGGACGGTTGGGCGTGGAGTGAACTTTCCTATGGGTATAGCCGAGGGCTTTATCGACCGTTTGACCCAGTTTCTGGGACCGAAAGGAATTCTCACGGGCCCGGGCGATCTGGAGCCCTATACGGTTGACTGGCGAAAGCTCTTTCCAGGTAGGGCTGCTTGCGTCGTGCGACCTGCCTCGACGAAGCAGGTTGCAGAAGTTGTTCAGATCTGTCGGGAGAATGCGGTCCCGATCGTGCCTCAAGGTGGCAACACCAGCTTGGCCGGGGGGGCGGTGCCAGACGCATCTGGCACACAGATCGTCCTGTCTCTGGCACGCATGGCGGCGATCCGTAGCGTCGACGCGATCGGCCTAACCATGGAGGTGGAGGCTGGGTGCGTTCTCACCAATGCGCAGAATGCCGCCGCCGTCGAAGGGCGCTTGCTGCCGGTCAGCTTGGCATCCGAGGGATCTGCAACTATCGGCGGAATCGTGGCTGCCAACGCGGGCGGCGTGAATGTCCTACGGTATGGCATGACCCGCAATTTGGTTCTCGGGCTCGAAATTGTCCTGCCGGACGGGACTATCGTCAATGGTCTTCGTCACCTGCGCAAGAACAATGCCGGTTACGATTGGAGGCAGATTTTCGTCGGCAGTGAGGGTACCCTTGGGATCGTGACCGCCGCGGTCTTGCGGCTCCTTCCGAGGCCAAAGCACTCGGTGGTGGCCCTTCTTTCGGTCGCTGACCCCAAATCGTCGCTCGAACTTCTGGCGCTGGCTCAGGAGGAACTCGGCGATCAGATTTCTGCTTTTGAGCTCGTCTCCGCAGCGTCCCTGAACCTCGTGTCGAAGCATAGTGGGTTGAAGGTGCCAGTCGCCGCAGGAGAATGGTTTGTGCTCATGGAGGCAGCGTCAAGCTTGAGCGGCCTCAAGGACGGGGCTGAAGCCATGTTGGGCATCGCCTTCGAGCGGGAGATCGTCTTAGACGGTGTTATCGCAGAGTCGGCTGGACAGGCATCCGAACTCTGGGCTTTGCGTGAGCATGTAACTGAGTGCGAGGCACGGGAGGGTAAAAGCCTCAAGCACGATATATCCGTGCCGCTTTCCGCTATCCCAGATTTCCTGCGCGCGACGGGGCAGGCCCTGGCCGCCGGGTTTCCAGAAGCACGCGTGAATGCCTTTGGTCATCTCGGAGATGGCAACATCCACTACAATGTCTTGGTTGACGAAGGTCTTAGTTCCGAAGCCATTACGCGGATCGTTCACGACACCGTTGCGTCGTTCGGTGGGAGCATCACTGCCGAGCACGGAATCGGTCAATACCGTGTTCGTGAGCTTGCACGATACTCCTCCCCATCCGAGATGGCACTTCTGTCCAGGCTCAAACACGTCCTCGATCCACAAGGACTTCTCAATCCAGGAAAAGTCTTACTGCGCTAGAGACCAGTGACAGTGTCGGGAGCAGCTTTACGATACCGACCGATAGCGTTTCTTGTGGCTCGATGTTGCGGATGCCTGACAGCGACGCGGCGATGGTTGCCGCCAAGCCTTAATGCCGAGCCTCACCCACGATTCATCCCAGCGGGCCAATGGCGATTCATCTTTCAGCAAGACCGTGGACAGAGTTTCGGATGGCAGGGCCTTTGCCGCAATTGCTTTTTGAAACGTTTTACATCTGCGACAAGACCAATTGTGGCGCAGGCCCGTTGTGCAGCGGTTGAGGTGAGGACCCATCGGACGGCTTCTCACACCCAAAGGTCGCAGTAACAGAATTTTCTTGTCAGGATGTCCGTATCTCTTTAAAACTCGGATCGAATAGTGTTGATGAGGATAAGGTTGGGTTCATGGGCCCCTTTGCTGATCTCAGGATTGTCGAATTCACGCATACGGTCATGGGCCCTGCTGCAGGGATGCTGTTCGCTGAGCTTGGGGCTGACGTAATCCGGATCGAGACACCGCCGAAGGGTGATCGGACACGCTACTTAGGAGGATCCGGTGCAGGCTATTTCGCGTTCTATAACAGGCACAAGAAGAGCGTTCTGCTTGATCTGAAGACTGAGGCAGGCCGTGATGCCGCCCTGAAGATCATCGGCACGAGCGATGCATTGATCGAGAATTTTGCGCCTGGCACGATGGATCGGCTTGGTCTTGGATACGAGACGGTCAAGAAGCACCACCCTCACGTGATTTATTGCGCGTTGAAGGGGTTTCTTGCCGGCCCCTATGAGAGCCGGTTGGCGTTGGATGAGGTCGTACAGGTTATGTCTGGGCTTGCCTACATGACAGGTCCCCCAGGCCAGCCTCTGCGCGCTGGTGCTTCGATCATCGACGTGATGGGTGGCCTTGCCGGATCTTTTGCCGTGCTGGCAGCGCTCCGTGAGCGTGACCGCACTGGGAAAGGTCAATTGGTCCAAGGAGCCCTTTATGAAAGCGCCGTTTTCCTGATGGGACAGCATATGGTGCAATCTGCCCTGCAAGGGTCGCCCGTCATGCCGATGTCGGTTCGGGACAGCGCTTGGGCCATCTACCGAATTTACGCGACCAAAGATGGCGGCAATGTCTTTGTGGGTATCACGACCGACGAGACCTGGGAGCGTTTCTGCTCCGAGTTCGGGCGTGGCGACCTCGCCCAGCGATCTGAGTTTTCGACCAACGCAGCCAGACGAGAGCATCGGGCAGAGCTTGATGCGGAAATCGCTGCAATGTTTATGCAAATGACGCAGGAAGAACTCGTGGCCGCCTGCGATCGCGCACGCATCCCATTCGGTCCTGTGGGGCGGCCCGAGGACCTCTTTCAGGATCCTCATCTGGTTCAGTCAAAGCAGTTGGTTTCCACCATCTTGCCCACGGGAGCCTCGGTTTCGATTCCCACGATGCCTCTGAGGATGGAGACCTGGGCTCCGGAGCCTGCAACATCGCTCCCGCATCCAGGTGCTCATACACGCGAAGTTTTGAAAAGCGTCGGTCTTAGCGAGGATGAGATTTCCAATCTCGCTCCAGAAACGGCGACATGACGGATTTGACAAGGGGCAGTCGATGAAACACACGACGCGGCTGAAGAGCCTCATACTGGCAGACCAGCTCCTGGTCATGCCAGGCGCTTTTGATCCCCTCAGTGCCAAGATTGTGGAAAGCACCGGCTACGATGCGATCCAATGCACGGGACTGGGGATCAGTGTGACGACCATCGGCCTGCCGGACTATAGTCTGATTGGATTGGGCGAGATGGTCGAGCGAACGGGCCGCATGGTCGAAGCCGTGGGCATACCCGTCATGGCTGATGCCGATACCGGCTTCGGCAACGCAGTGAACGTTCACTATGCCGCACGGGCGTTCGAGCGTTGCGGCGCTGCAGGCTTCAATTTGGAGGATCAGGTCGCGCCTAAACGGTGTGGCCACCTAGCCGGGAAGGAGCTCGTTTCTGCCGAGGAGATGAGCCTCAAGATTCGAGCTGCCCGCGAGGCCCTTCATGATCCGGACTTTGTCATCAACGCTCGAACCGATGCTCTTGCAGTTGAAGGTGTCGAGGGTGTCATCACGCGCGGCAATCAGTATCTCGCTGCTGGCGCCACGATGGTGTACGTGGATGCGATTGAAACCATGGAGCAGATCCGGGCTATTCGCGGGAAGCTGAATGGACCCCTTGGGGTATCGCTTGTCGAAGGCGGGCGGACGTCAAGGAACGTGACATTCGATCTTCTGCAGGCAGCGGGTGTGGCACGGGTCAGCCTGTCACTGACGGCTCTGCTCGCGAGCGTCCACGCCATGCGCAGCATCCTCACCCGGGTTCGGCAAGCGGGCAGCATCGTCGGCTATGACGATCAGATCGCCGACTTCGAGGAGTTTCAGAAGTTCATCGGCATGGACGATGTCTTGACACTGGAGCAGCGCTACCTCCCCAGCGGCCAGCTAGAGCGCAAATACGGATCAGGAGCCGAATGATGATGGACCAAGCCCACCAAGACCTGTATCCACTTGGCCTGCGCATAGCGTCTGGGCGCAATAAAGTCCTGCGCCAGTCCGTCGAAAGTGGCAAGATCGTCGTGGCGCCGGGTGCCTTTGATTGCCTGACAGCGCGCTTGGTCGAGAAGGCCGGCTTTCCCGCATTGTATGTGACAGGCTCGGGCGTTTCCATTTCGGCGCTCGGCGCTCCCGATGTGGGCCTCATGTCGTTTGGAGAAATTCTCGATCGCGTCAAGCGGATCGCAGACTCGACTGCCATTCCTGTCATCGCCGATGCCGATACGGGGTATGGCGGACCTTTGAACGTCATTCGTACCGTTCGGGAGCTTGAGCGGGCCGGCGTCAGCGCAATTCAGATCGAAGACCAGACCTGGCCGAAGAAATGCGGCCATGAAGCGGGACGGCAATTGGCCACGGCTGACGAAATGGTTGGCCGGATCAAAGCAGCCGTCGATGCCAGGGTGGATGAGGACGTTCTCATCATCGCCCGGACGGATGCTCGAAGCGAATACGGCCTTGCGGCGGCCATCGATAGAGCGGAGCAATATGCCGAAGCCGGCGCCGATGTCCTGTTCGTGGAGTCTCCGGAGAATGAGGAGGAGCTCAAACAGGTTTCCGCGGCTCTCCGCCGACCCGTTTTGGCCAACATGGTCGAAGGCGGACGGACACCCATCACTCCGGCGTCAATCCTGGAGGAATTCGGGTATCGGATTGCCATATATCCAAATGCACTGACACGCACGATCGCGCATGCCGGAGCCAAAATGCTTGAAACCCTGCGGCAGGATGGCACGACCCTGGCCTTCAAGGATAAGATGTTGGATCATAAGGAACTTTGGTCGCTCTTCGATTATGCGTCGTGGACCGGGACGGAGTCACGCTTCGCGACGCCTGCGGCAACTTCTAATCGCTGAAAGTCTTACGAGCATTCATTTCTTAGGAAGGTTTGATTTGTTATAAGGGTTAAAATAAGACTTCGCTCCGATACCTTCAGGAGGAATCTGAGTTGTCCAATATTATAGGAACGTCAAAGCAACCTCGCTATGCTCGTGTGGCTGACGCTCTCATGCGGGACATTACCTCGGGCGTTTATGCCGTTGGCGATCTCCTTCCCCCCGAAAGTGTCCTCTGTGAGAACTTCAATGTCAGTCGCGCTACCATCCGTGAGGCTTTGAGGCAGCTGAGTGAGCTAGGAGTGGTCAACAAGGCTCACGGCATAGGCACCCGCGTGATGGCCCTGGAGACACAGAGCCAATATCTCATGTCCCTCAACTCCATATCGGGATTAATGCATTATGGCCATGAAACAGCGCTTCGGCTGATTGACCGCAGTGCCTTCGTTGCAGGCGAATCCGATACGGAACTCCTCGGATGTGCGGTGGGTGACCGCTGGATCCGCTTACGAGGCGTACGCTCCGTCATAGGACTCGAGAACCGTCCGATAGCATATTCCGAGATCTACATCGACGAACGTTATGCTGAGATTGCGTACGGCCCGAGTCCAGCTCGAACATACTATGAGATGATCATCGACCGCCACGGCGAGGAGCTGCAGACGGTTGAGCAGGAGATTTCTGCCATCAACTTTTCGGTGGCGATAGGCGATCTGATGGCGGTGAAGCCCGAGACTGCCGGATTGCAGATCATTCGTCGCTATTATTGTTCTCAGAGCCAGCCTATCGAAGTGACCCTGAATCACCACCCCAAGGAACGCTTCACGTATAAGCTGCGCCTCAATCGCCCGTCTCCAAAATAAGCGCCCGCGACACAAAGCTAATTGACGATAAGACTGATTTAGTCATACGGTTGTCCGTACAAGGTCCGGACTCAGTCGTTTCAAGCTTCGCTTTGGAGCCCCGACCTGACAGACGAGGGGCTCATGAAGATTATCAATGGCGTTTCAGTTCGCGATACACCCGAGGAACTGGTCAACCCGGCGACCACGGCGCTTGTAGTCGTCGATGTCCAGAACGACTTCTGTCATCCTGAGGGCCATTTTGCCCGCTACAAGAAGGATCTCAGCGCGACACAGGCCGCGATGCCAGCTCTCGTAAGCTTCGTTACCCGTGTTCAGGATCTCGGCATTCGCGTCGTCTTCATCCGCCAGCAGACGCTTCCAGGTGGAAAGAGCGACAGCCCAGCATGGTTACGCTTCAAATGCCGCGATGGAAAAAGCCCTGATTATACTCTCAAAGACACCTGGGGGGCGGAGTTCGTGGATGGTCTCGCACCCCGCCAACGCGATATCGTCGTTGAGAAATATCGTCCCGACGCGTTCGTGCACACCAATCTCGACCAATTGTTGCGGGCCAATGGCATAGCGTCCCTCGCTATCCTGGGGACGACGACTGAGGGATGCGTCGAGTCCACGATTCGTGGCGGCTCCTATCACGACTATTACACCGTAGTCGTTCATGACCTCATCACGAGTCCCAATAAGGTGCTCCACGAGGGCTCCATGCGTCTATTCGAAGCCCGCTATCCCATGATGAGTTCGGACGAGTTGCTTGGGATCTGGCAACGGTCTTCGCCTGCGCAAGCAGCTGAATAGTGTCGGTCATCAACACGAAGGACGGAACACAATGAAACGGCGAAACTTTCTCTCCTATCTAACCGCAGGCTTGTTGGCACTTGCCTATCTGCCAGCCTCTGCCCAGGAGCCGGTTCGGATCGGACTGGATGCCGTCCTCACAGGACCTGGCGCAAACAACGGAGAGCGGATACGGGAAGCTGCTCAATGGGCGGTGGATCTCATCAACGAAAAGGGTGGTGTGGCGTTGCCTGATGGCAGCAAGCGTCCCTTCGAACTGGTCGTTGTCGATGACCAAGCGAAGCCGGATGTCGGCCTGAGCGCCATTCGCCGCCTCGTTGGCGACAAATCCATCGTTGCCTTCATGGGCCCGGATTGGTCGAGCGTGACGTATCCCACCCTCTTCGTTGGAGCAGAGGCAGGCATCCCGCAGTTTACATCTTCGGTGGCCCAGCGCATCACACAAGAAGGTCACAAGCACATCTTCCGAGCCCGCTCGACCGATACGGATTGGATGGGAGCCCTAGCTGACTACCTGGTAAAACAGGAAGGCAAGAAAAAGCTTGGAGTCACCTACGCCAACAATGAGTTCGGCCGTTCCGGACGCGATGTTTTCGTGAGGATCCTGAAAGAGGCGCACGGTCTCGATCCGGTCGTCGAGTTGTCTTATGCCGTTGGTGACAAGGACTTTACCTCGGTTGCCGGGCGGATGATCCAGTCCGGCGTCGATGTGGTGGTCAACCTGGGCAACCAACCGGAAGGCGCCCTTCTGGTGAAGGATTTGAACAATCTCGGCTTCACCGGCTTGTTCGCCTTCAACTCGGCCGACAGCATCTTCCTCGACCTGGCCAAGTCGAATGCCGAAGGCGTCGTTGGGCCACTGAGCTGGGTCCACACAAAGCCAGATGATAAATCCAAGGCGTTCAACGAAGCATTCCAAAAGCGCTTCAAGCGAGATCCGATTGGACACTCGGTCATCTACTTCGATGCCGTCAACATGATCGTGGATGCCATCGGCAAGGTTGGCCCGAGCCGAGAGGCGCTTCTCAAGTATCTCAAGTCTCTCGATACATGGGCGGGTGTGCAGGGAACCTATCATCCGTCTGCCCCCACGGGCGACATGATCCATGCGTCTGTCGTCATTCGCTACAACAAGGACCTCGTACCCGAGGTGGTCTCGGTCCGAGACTAATAACGATCAGCGCATCGCCACAAACGGAAAGCCTATGTTCTTTCAACTTGCCACTTCCGGTATCGCGACGGGATGCGCCTATGCGCTCATAGCGCTCGGCTTCGTCATGATCTGGAACACTGCCTCGGTTGTAAATTTCGCTCAAGGTGAGTTTGTGGTGATCGCCATGTTCGTGGCCTTAACCTGCCACGTCACGTTGGGCTGGCCCTTATGGCTGGTCCTTCCCATAGCCGTCCTGATACCCGCTTTGGTTGGCTATGCCACAGAGCGGGTTGTCATCCGACCCGTGATTGGCGCAGCTGAGATGACGGTTGTCACTGTCACGATCGGCCTGCAGATCGTCCTATCGGACGCCGCCAAGATTATTTACGGGGGACAGCCCTACTCGTTCCCTCCATTGATCGAAGGCCGCCCCTTATCCATTCTGGGCATCGTCGTCCCCCGGCAATCTCTCGTGGTCATTGCATCGATGGTCGTCCTGGCCGTCGGCCTCCACTTTCTTTCGCAGAAGACGTCTTTCGGTAAGCGCCTGCGCGCCGTTTCCCAGGATCGTGAAACGGCCAAGCTGATGGGCATCGACGTCAACCGCACGATTGCTGAGGGCTTCGCTCTCAGTGCGGGCATTGCAGGCGTCGCGGGCGTTCTTCTGGCGCCGATCATCTATGTGTCGGCCGGTCTCGGCCTGCCGCTCCTCATCAAGTCCTTCATTGCGGCGATCATCGGCGGCTTCGGCAGCTACATCGGCGCGCTCATTGGCGGCCTTCTAATCGGCGTTCTCGACAATCTCGTCGGCTTCTACATCTCCTCCCACTATCGCGAGGTGTTCACGTTCCTGGTGCTCATTCTTGTTCTTCTGGTCCGGCCACAGGGCCTGTTCCCCCATCATCGATGAGTTCACAGATGAGCCGCCATCATCCTTTCTATCTCGCAGCCATTCTCGCGGCGATCGTCATTCCGCCGTTCCTGTCGGATTACTCCCTCCACCTTGTCATCATGGTGGTGATCTTCGCGATTCTCACCTTGAGCCTCAATCTGATCAGCGGGTATGGCGGATTGATCTCGTTGGGACATGCCGGATTCTTCCTGATCGGATCCTATACATCCGCGCTGCTGTCCGTATACCAGGGCTGGCCCTTCTGGCTTTCCATGCCGACGGCCATCCTGCTGACGGCCACATCGGGTCTGCTCCTAGGCTTCCCGGCTCTGCGTTGGACAGGACACTTTCTGGCGGTGATCACCATCGCATTCGGGTCCATTGCCCAGCTGCTGTCCGTCAACTGGGTCTTCCTGACCAATGGAATTGATGGCGTATCGTCGATCCCCCGCCCTCCCCTGCCCGGCATATCCCTCACGTCGAATGTGAACTATTATTACTTCGTTCTGATATGCTTGGCCTTTATCGTCTACCTGATGATGCGGCTTGTCGCGTCGGGCTTCGGCCGGGCGTTAAGGGCGATCAAGGATGATGAAACGGCGGCCGCCTGCATGGGGATCGATGTCGCCGTCACCAAGGTTTCGGCCTTCGTTATTTCGGCTGCAATTGCAGGATTCGCGGGAGCCTTGTATGCCCACTACATCCGGTTCCTGAACCCAGACAGCTTTTCCCTCGATGTTTCCATCAGAATTTTCATGATGATGATCATCGGCGGCACCGGCAGCATTGCGGGCTCGATCCTGGGAAGCTTCGTGGTTTACGTACTCCCCGAGGTGCTTCGTCCTCTTCAGGATTACTATTACCTCATCTGGGGCGTGATCGTTATTCTCGTCATGCTGTTTCTCCCCGGCGGCCTCATTTCGCTTGGATCTGTCCTCAGGGCCAAGATGGCGGCACGGAGAGACAAGCTGGATCCACAGGTCGGTTCGACGGAGACGCTATCGTGACGACACCGCTCCTTCATGTTGCAGACCTTACGAAGAACTTCGGCGGGCTCACGGCGTTGGCGGGCGTTCACATCGAAGTCCGGTCAGGCACCATTCATGGCCTGATCGGTCCGAACGGTTCTGGCAAGTCGACTTTCATCAATACCGTGACGGGCGTGATTCCTCCCAACAGCGGGCAGATCGTCATCGACGGCCGAAACGTAGCCGGCCTTCGCCCCAATATCGTGAACGCCGCCGGGATCGCCAGGACATTTCAGAACCTTCGTCTCTTCAAGGCGATGTCCGTTCTAGACAACGTCCTTATCGGCGAGCATCGCCACATGGGCTACGGCCTGGGTTCGGCCCTGACCATGCGCAACGGAGAGGCGGAGAGGCATGTCAAAGACGTCGCCATGGGGCTGCTTGCGGATGTCGGCCTGGCACACCGGGCGGAGGCCATATCGGGAAGCCTGCCATATGGTGAGCAGCGCCTGCTGGAAATCGCCCGGGCCTTGGCGACGCAGCCGAAGCTTCTGATGTTGGACGAGCCCCTTGCCGGAATGAACCCGACAGAGATGGATCGAGTCGTCGCGATCCTGCGACGCATCGTTGCGCGCGGAGTCACTATCCTTCTCGTCGAGCATGCGGTCCGGGTCGTGATGTCAGTATGTGACCGCATCAGCGTCCTGAACTTCGGTCGCAACATCGCGGAAGGGAGTCCTCAAGAGATTCAGGGGAACGAGGATGTCGTCGTAGCCTATCTCGGAAGGAGACGGCATGTTGCTTGAGTCAACAAACATCAGCGGCACGCCTCTTCTCGATGTGCACGACCTCGCCGTCAACTTCGGCGGCATTCGGGCCCTGAAGAATGTCCACCTGGAGGTCAAGGGTGGCGAGTTCGTCGCACTCATTGGCGCGAACGGTGCAGGCAAAACAACGACCTTGAAGGCGATCCTCAACGCGGTGACGAAAGCCAGCGGAGAGATCCGCTATCGAGGCCAGCCCACGACGGGGATCCCGACTCATCATCTCGTCCGCATGGGAATCGGCGTCGTCCCGGAAGGACGTCGTGTCTTCGCCGCGTCATCGGTCGTCGAAAATCTTGAACTGGGCGCTCTTGAGCGTACGCCAAAAGGCGAAGCGAGCGCTATCATGGCCAGTGTGTTTGATCTGTTCCCTGTTCTCAAGGAGCGTCGGGGCCAGATGGCCGGATCGTTGTCAGGAGGCGAACAGCAGATGCTGGCCATGGGCCGCGCCCTCATGGGGCGGCCAGAGCTGCTGTTGCTCGATGAGCCCTCCATGGGGCTAGCTCCCAAGTTCGTCGATCGGATTTTTGAGATCCTTAGCGACTTGCGCAAGACCAAGACGACTATTCTGCTCATTGAGCAGAACGCTCTCATGTCGCTAGAGATCGCCGACAAGGCTTTCGTCATCGAACAAGGGCGAACGGTCTTAAGCGGCAGGGCGTCGGATCTGATCGACGATCCAAAGGTCGCCGGAGCCTACCTCGGGCGACCGGAGGAGTAGTCTCCCATGCTGAACGATCCAAACCGCTTTACGGGAGGCGCGATCGTCTCGCGCAAGCGCTTCTCCTGGCCCGATGATGCCCAGCTCGCGGTATGGGTTTGTCCCAATATCGAGCACTATGAATACCTGCCCGACCCCGTCGGCGTGCGCGATCCTTGGCCGCGCTGCCCTCACCCCGATGTCCTCGGCTACGCTACCAAGGATTATGGAAACCGCGTTGGCCTATGGCCGATGTTCGATGTCATGGACTCCTTGGACATCCGCTGCACCGTCTCCCTCAATCTTGCGAACTTTGAGCATTACCCGACGATCTTTGAGGCCTGCGAGCGTCGCAGATGGGACTATATGTGCCACGGTGTCTACAATACGCAATATTTGTGGAATTTGCCTGAAGATGAGGAGCGGGCCATCATCACGGATTGCGTCGAAACATACCGACGGCTGACGGGACGACAACTGGCAGGGTGGTTCTCGCCAGCTGCATCGCACACGCTCAATACGCCCGACCTCGTGGCGGAAGCCGCCATCAAGTACTACTGCGATTTCTATCATGACGATCAGCCCACGCCCATCCGGGTGCGCAACGGCAAGCTTCTGAGCATCCCGTATCAAATGGATCTCAACGACTCGGTCCTCTACGCCAACTCGGGCGAGGGCCCGGAGTTCGAGCTTATTGCCCGCGACATGTTCGATACCCTCTATCGTGAAGGTGCAGATCATCCGCGGGTCATGAACATCGCGGTTCATCCTTACATCATGGGCAGGCCGCACCGCCTGAAATACCTTGAGCGGGCATTGAGTTACATCCGCTCCCATTCAAAAGTCTGGTTCGCGACTGGAGAAGAAATCGCCGATTGGTACAATGCTCAACAAGCCGGGCCAGAAGCTGTCAGGAGTTAGCGACATGCCGACGCAACGCCGCCCTGGAATGGATCATACCATCTACCTCTACTCGGCTCTGCCGGAGCGGCCAGCATTTGCGCTGCCCGGTGGGCGCACAATTGCGGTCTACATTGTTCTCCAAATTGAACACTACGAGCTCACTGCCCCTGAAGGCTCATACCGTGATCCCCGATTCAAAGGAGAGTTTGGAAATTATACCCCGGATTACCGGACATGGTCTTCCCGCGAATATGGCAACCGCGTGGGCCTGTATCGTGTGCTCAGCGTCCTGGACCAGTTGCAGATTCCGGTCACAGCGGCAGTCGGAGCCGGGGCCATCGAGGCTCATCCCGAAATCGTCGGTGAAATCGCCTCCCGCGGGTACGAGGTTATTGCTCATGGATTGACCGCCAATCGCATGATCACCAGCCGGATGAGCCGAGACGAGGAAGCTTCCCATATCCGCAACTCCCGGGAT
Source organism: Microvirga pudoricolor (assembly GCF_016892705.1). Lineage (GTDB taxonomy): Bacteria > Pseudomonadota > Alphaproteobacteria > Rhizobiales > Beijerinckiaceae > Microvirga > Microvirga pudoricolor. The sequence continues at coordinate 229,304 of NZ_JAFEMB010000004.1, read as the reverse complement.
GCAGTCGCGGCTGCCTTCGGCAAACCACCCGAAGGATGGCTATCTCAGGATTTCGGCACAACGCCCTCGACGTCGGAACTGCTCAGCGCCTGCGGATTTTCATACACGCTCGATTGGTCCAACGATGAGCAACCGTATCGGCACAATGGCGCTCGGGGCTTGGTCGCCCTTCCGGCACCGAGTGAGTGGGATGACGTTCAGTCCATCTGGCTCCGTAAGCTTCCAGCCCATCGGTTTCCCATTCTCGTATCGGATGCCCTGGATGGTCTTTCTGCCGTTTCAGCATCAAACGCGCGCTCCATCGCGATTGGGGTGCATCCCTGGGTGTTCGGTTCGCCTCACCGCATCCGCTACCTTCAGGAGACCTTGGAGCTCGTCAAAGCCCACCCTGGCGTCGAAATGATGACAGCGGGAGCCTTGGTCGATCACTTCAATAGCTTGGATCCCGCTCAAACGGGCCGGCAGGAGACATAAGACATGGACCATGTTCGAAACGACGAAGTGTCGCAGTGGTGGCGGACATCGATCACCGAAGTGAAACCAAATTCCATCAGGTTACGCGGATATGCGGTCGAGGAGCTGATCGGCCGGATCGGCTTCATCGACATGTTATGGCTTTTGGTACGAGGTGACCTACCGACGGCACCGCAAGCGCGTCTCCTGGAATCGGCCATGCTTGGAGGTGTCGATCACGGTCCCCATGCACCAAGTATCGCTATTGCCCGTATGGCTGTCACCTGCGGCGTCGGCATGAACACGGCGGTTGCGGAGGGTATCGGTGTTCTGGGCGACATACACGGGGGTGCGATCGAGCAATCCATGGAATTGCTCCGAGGTCTGGTTAATGATGAGACGTCAACGGGAGATCTGTTATCCCTCGGCCAGGACGTTTTCGAGCGCTCACAGGCCTATGGTGGGTTCGTCCCCGGCTATGGCCACCGCTTTCATAAGCGTGATCCCCGATCGCCTCGGGTCCTGGAACTCGCTTCGCAGGCGGCTCAGGAAGGCGTCATCGACGGGAAATTCGTGCATATGGCGCAAAGGGTCGAGGACGCGATTGCAGCCGTCAAGGGAAAGCCCATCCCTATGAACGTCGATGCGGCCGCGGGCGCCGTCTACCTTGAACTCGGATTTGAGCCGCCCATGGGGCGCGCTCTTTTAGTTCTCTCGCGTAGCCTTGGCGTCATAGCGCACGCCTGGGAGCAGAGTGGCCGCAAGGAGCGCATCAAGGGGCCAGTGCCAAAGTCATCTGATTATGCCTATGAAGGTCCTGCTCCTCGCTCATTGATCGACCGCTGAGGTAGTGCCATGAAGGCGGTCGTTCTGAATGGCGGTCGAACCATTGAGCATTTGCATATGGTCGACCGGGAAAAGCCGGAACCCAATCCTGGACAGGTCCTGGTGCGCATTCGGGCCACCTCCCTCAACTACCGCGATTATGAGATCATTACGGGTTCTTTTAATAGGGAGTTCCCCCTTCCGCTTGTGCCCCTGTCGGACTGTGCAGGCGACATCGTTGTTGTCGGCAAGGATGTCACGCGAGTGAAAATTGGGGACAGGGTTTGTGGTACGTTTTGGCAGGGTTGGTATGGGGGGCCGTCCGAACTTGCCGACCCTACGCGTCAACTTGGAGGCGCCATGCAGGGCGTCCTGGCGGAATACGTTGCGCTCGATCAAGACGGCGTAGTCCAGTTCCCAAACCATCTTTCTTACGAGGAAGCGGCGACTCTTCCCTGTGCCGCTGTCACGGCTTGGCATGCGCTCGTGACCGAAGGTCACCTCAAGGCTGGTGACGATGTCCTGATCCAGGGCACGGGAGGCGTTTCAGTATTCGCATTGCAGTTCGCTGTCATGTCGGGCGCACGCGCGATCGTCTTGTCAAGCAGTCAAGTGAAGTGTGAGCAGGCACTACAACTCGGCGCAGCGACCACAATCAATTATCGAGAGGAACCCAACTGGTCCAATTCTGTTCTTGCGTTTACTCGCGGCCGAGGAGTGGACCACGTCGTCGAAGTGGGAGGTCCTGAGACCCTTACGCAGTCACTACTGGCTCTCCGCCTTGCTGGTCAGATCAACGTAGTCGGCTACCTTGGTGGGGTCGACGGTCGAATCGACCCACTGATGATCTTCCGGCGTCGAGCACGCGTGCGGGGGATTTCGGTAGGCTCAAAACAATCCTTTTCAGACATGAACCGTGCGATAGAGACCAATGGGATGCGTCCCGTCATCGACTCGGTATTCGATTGGAAGGATGTTGGCGAGGCATTGCTAAAGCTGAAGAGTGGACGCCATTTTGGAAAGATCGTGCTCACAGTCGGAAGTTGATGAGTTGCTACGTTTTACTTCCGATTGATTGCTGCAACGGTAGACTTGCGAAGGCTCCGTCCCAGCAAGCCACCAATCGTAACTGCTTAGCAGCGTCGCAGTGGCTGTGGCAGCCTATCGACGGTTAGTCGAGTAGTCATCTCGGTTTCGATCGTCCAGTGCCGTCGCTTTCGTTGCCTCATTTATAGTGCGGTGAGCACTGTGATGCGTATCATAATAGCCAGTCTGGCGCATGCGCACTATTCGACCACAAGCAACAGTTATACTATACGAATTCGAAAACGTTGAGCAACATCGATCCGTCACCTTCCCTTATGTGACAGACAGCAAGACTCCAACCAAGAATGGCCAATCGCTTTAGTCTAAGTCGATGTGTGAAGTTTATGATCTCAGGAAGAGCACGACACTTCCATCTGGCTTCAGACTACTACCGGGGCTAATTGCCTCGTCGAGCAGATATCCGCACAAGATCGAGCCCGTAAGGAGACCCAGCGAATGGACGTTAGTGATCTAAATCCAAACAATGGACGCCAGAGCGCACCTTTCGATCCTGCCTCGCATGGATGGGTGTCTATTGCAGACGACGGCTTCATTGGTCTTGTCGGCCCAATCTGGCAAAAATCCACCGAGAGTGGAATGCGTTTCGCGTTCCTGTCGGATTCGAAGCATCATAACCGGCGAGGTGTCGTCCATGGTGGGATGATCATGACTTTTGCCGATCGTGCGCTAGGAATGACGGCGCGTCATCATACCGGCAACAAGCCTCATGCGACAATTCAATTGGATGTTCAATTTTTGGATGCAGTACAGATCGGTGAGTTCATCGAGTCTCGAGCCGAAGTCGTGCGCCAGACACGCTCGCTTATTTTTATGAAGGCCGATCTCATCGTCGGGACCCGAGTGGTTGCAGCCGCCAACGGCATCTGGAAAATTCTGGTGCGCGAATAGTCTGCTCGGTATCAGTGCCCGGACTTATGGGATGAAGCCAACTCAAGCGATTGCAGATCGCTCCACTCTGAGTTCACGAAGAAGATGTGTTGGACTCGAAGAGCATGAGTAAGGATCGCGACTGCTACTGACCTGACCGGGGTTTTGGACCAGGCATATTGAGAGCCTACTGCATGATTGCGGACGTGGGTAGCTGCTATGTGATCGCCTCCAGTGTCACTGGTGCAGGCGGCCGGTAGCCCAAAAATGCGTGAGGCCGCACGCGGTTGTAGTGATCGCGCCAAGCGCCAATGATCACCTGAGCCTCCTTGAGGCTGTAGAAGATCTCCAGCTTCAGGCACTCGTCCCTGAGCTTACTGTTGAAATTATCGCAGTATCCGTTCTCCCAAGGACTGCCAGGCTCAATGTACAGTGTCTTGTTGCCGAGCTGCGCAAGCCACTCCCGCAAAGCCCGGGCGACCATCTCGGGGCCGTTGTCGCAACGAACATGCTCCGGCATGCCCTTGGCCAGCATGACGTCAGCCAACGTCTCAATCACCCCGAAGCTGTTGATCCGCCGCGCCACCTTCAGGGCCAGGCACTCCCGCGTGAACTCGTCAATCAGGGTCATGATCCGCAGGCTCCTCCCGTCATGGGTGTGGCTCTCGACAAAGTCGAAGCTCCAGACGTGATTGGCTCTTTCAGGTCGTAGTCGGATGCAGGAGCCGTCATTGAGCCAGAGCCGAGCACGAGGCTTGTGCTTCTTGGGAACCTTGAGCCCCTCGCGGCGCCAGATGCGCTGCACCCGATCCCGCCCCACCTTCCAGCCGATCCGCTGCAGCAAGGCGGTGATCCGCCGGTAGCCGTACCGCTCATACTGCGAAGCGAGTGCGAGGATGGGCACATAGCGCTGTGCCCCTCGCGGCTGGCTGACAAGGCGGCAGGCGTGGCGCTCCGAGAGGCCGTACTTCTCCCGAATGCGGCTCACCACCTGCCGGCGTCGCTCGGGGCTTACAAGTTTTGCTGACGCTGCCCCTCGGGTCCCTGCGAGATGTCCTTGAAGATCTGCTTCTCCAGGGAGAGGTCGGCCACAAGCCGGCGCAAGCGGGCGTTCTCCCGCTCCAGATCCTTAGGCGCCGAGCCTGCTCGATCTGCAGGCCGCCATACTCCTTGCGCCAGCGGAAGTAGCTCTGCTCCGAGATGGCAGCGTCCTTGCAGGCGAGCGCGATGCTCTTGCCTTGAGCCAACTGCACTTCGATCTGGCGCAGCTTCGCGATGATCTGCTCCGAACTAAACCTCTCCTTCAGCATGGGGGGCTCCTTGTTCCAGGTCAATTCTCTCAATCAACCTAGTCCAATTCCACCCAGTCAGGTCAGTCTTGGTCGACGATAAAGCCGCCCTTCCGGCGGGCGTCTTCGGGGTCTCGAAGCCTGCTCCCTTCACCGATTTCCCCCGAAGGAAGCAGCCGGAGCGAACTCTATCCTGGCAAGGCAGATGGATGGAGTCCAAGAATGCGGCACTTAACCGGAAAATCACATCAAATGATGTTACATTGTAGTAAAACAATGTTTTGATTGTGGCATTTTGACGACTTCCCCAAAGTTGTATTGCATAAATCAGGTACATCACGTCAAAGGCAAGAAGCTATAGTCTTTTGCATCGTGAGCGAGCTTGTCCGTGATCAATACCAGCGTTCCTGTCTCGTCAGGCCTCATGCTGAGCGTGTCTGTTTTCTCGATCCTGGTCTCGTTAGAGCCCGCAAATGCGCAAATCTTTTATGAGATCGGCAAGACCTATCCGAGCGTTCATCTAAGGTCGATCGGCACGAACGGCGCCGATGGGAGTTCGGGCCTCTTCTCGACGGATGATGCGACGGACGGGGTGACCCCGGCACCCCTCGCCTTGACCAACCGCGGCACGATCCAGGCCCAGGTCGGATTGACGGTAGGGGTCGTGAACATGGCGTCCTACGGTGGTGACGGCGGGAAGGGCAGCGGTCTCGCGGCTGCGGCTCCTGGCGGCAACGGCAGTACCGTCACGTTTATGAATGAAGGCATGCTGCGGGATCTCGGCAGTCCTGGTGTCCAGGCATCTTTCCCTCTGGTCTGGCTTTTCTCCCAAGGCGGGGATGGTGGCGATGCGGTCCTCGACTCCAGCGACAACGGGCGCCGTCCGCCGGGGGCCGGTGGACGCGGCGGGGACATTGCCTTCAAGACGAATGCTTCGATGGCGTCAGGACGGCTGGCGAGCCTCGTGACTCTGGGAAGCCTGGGTGGCGCGTCGGGGATTGGCGGGAACTTCCTGCTCGGCCAGACGCGCCCCGGCACCGCCAAGGCCGGGATGGGCGGAACGGTGTCGGCGATCGTGGATGCGGGAGCAACCCTTCAATCGACCAATTCAGGCGCTCCTAACAGCGCGCCCGTGACGGTGCTGCGCCTGTACTCCCAGGGCGGTCAAGGCGCGGCCGGAGGGGATACGAACGGCTTCCTGACCTTCCCGACCCACGGAAATCTCGGCGGCGACGGTGGCATCACCAGCCTGACACTGGGAGGAAGCATTGAGACCCAAGGCCGCAACTCGCTGGCCATCTACCTGTCGTCTCTCGGCGGACGCGGTGGAGATGGCGGAAACGATGGCGGCGTTCTCGATTCGACGCCTGGGAACGGCGGGATGGGTGGCACCCTCGGAAAGGCGCAGCTGAGCATCCTGCCGGGGGGCGGCGTCTCCACCAGCCAGGATGATGCGCCGGCTGTTCTCGTGGAATCCGTCGGCGGCGCGGGCGGCAATGGCGGGCGGGCCACGGCCTTTGGGGCCGTTATCAAAGTCGGCGGGTCAGGCGGGTCCGGTGGAGGCGCCAACGACACCGCCTCGGATCCTTCCGTTCAAGTCGCCAATAGCGGCACCGTCACGACGCTCGGGTCGCGGGCGCCTGCCGTCTCCCTCCAGAGCGTTGGCGGAAACGGCGGCATCGGAACGCCGGACGGCGGCTCCACGGCAGGCGGGGGCTACGGCGGAAGCGGCGGGCAAGTTGTCATGTCCAACAACGGCCTGATCTCGACGAAAGGCGATTACTCCTTCGCGATTTTCGCGCAAAGCGTCGGCGGAACCGGTGGTCTCGGCGGCAGCGGCAACTTCCTGAATTTCGGTGGCGCGCCCGGCGGCAATGCGGGGACGGGCGGACGCGTCTCGATCGTCAACGAAGGGACGGTCACGACTGCCGGATCAGGCGCGAGCGCGGTCGTGGCCCAGAGCGTCGGTGGCGGGGATGCCCTCGCGGCCTTTCAGATCGCCGATGACATCAAGAACCAGACCATCAAGGGTGGTGGCGATGGCGGCCAGTCCGCATGGGGCTTCTTTGCCGCAAAGGGCGGCAATGGGGGGTCGGGCGGCGACGGAGGAGCGGTCACCATCCAAAACTCCGGCGACGTGAAGACGGAGGGCGAGAACGCCTTCGGGTTCCTTGCCCAGAGCGTCGGCGGCGGCGGTGGGGTCGGCGGTTCGGCGAAGTCGGGGGGTCTCGGCTTCACCGTCGCCATTGGCGGCGGCGGCGGCTCTGGCGGCAAGGGCGGCGCCGTCACGCTCGAGCCGTCCGACGGGGGCTCGGTCACGACCTCGGGCGTGGGCTCAGCTGCGATTTTTGGCCAAAGCGTGGGCGGCAAGGGTGGGGTGGCGGGCGATGCCACCGGCACGTCCTTTGGTATCATCACGGATTGGACGCTCGCCATCGGCGGAGATGGTGGCGGAGGCGGCAACGGCGGCGCCGTCACGCTGTCCAACACCTCAAACCTGAAGACGACCGGATCAAACGCGTTCGGCCTCCTCGGCCAGAGCATCGGCGGAGGCGGCGGTATGGCCGGATCCGCTACTGCGAACGCGACAGTCCTCTCCGCAGGCGGGTTGCCGTCGATCGCCATGACGTTTGCGTTCGGCGGGAGCGGAGGTACGGGCGGAACGGGTGGAGCCGTGACGCTCGGCAACAATGCCGGCATCACCACGGCAGGTACGCAATCCGGCGCGGTCCAAGCGCTCAGCCTCGGCGGCGGCGGCGGCATCGCCGCCTCGGCTCAAACGAGTAACCAGCTCCTCGGCGCGACTTTGAACATCGGCGCCAGCGTCGCTCTGGGGGGCTCGGGCGGCAGTGGCGGCGGTGGCGGGAACGTCAAGGTCGCGAATTCCGGGTATCTCACCACGAGCGGCCAGTTTTCCAATGGACTGTCGGCCGCCAGCATCGGCGGAGGCGGCGGCATCGGCGGCCTTGCCAATACCTCCACAGTGGTCGGAGTCGAGAACAAGCAGCTCAACACGTATGTGGGGATGCTCTCGCTGGCGGATTCCATCACGGCGAACATCGCGATCGGTGGGTCTGGCGGCGCAGGGGGTAAGGGCGGCACCGTTACCGTCACCAATAGTGGCGGCATCCTGACCAACGGAAGCAACTCCACCGGCATCTTCGCGCAAAGCATCGGCAAGGGCGGCGGAATGGCCGGAGGTTTCAACGGTGGCGGAGAGGGAACGCTTTCCGCCAACGTGACCATCGGAGGGAAAGGCGGCGGAGCAGGACAAGGTGGGGACGTCACCGTGAACAACCTCGCGAAAGGGCGCGTCGAGACGAGGTCCGAGGGCTCGCACGGAATCCTGGCGCAGAGCGTCGGCGGTGGCGGTGGCATGGGCGGAGGCTTTACGGGGACGCAGAAGGGCACACCCGATTTCACCATAGGCTACCTCACGCAGCTCGTGAAAGAGTTCAGCAAGTACTATAAAATAAATGCGGACATTAAGAAGGTTATCGACAGCGAGCCTGATCGGAAGAAGTTTTTCAAGGGCATCAAGGACGCCATGGTCGGCTTCGATGCCGATATGTTCAACGGCAACAAGCCGGTCGACGAAAGACTCATGAAGGCCGGCTTCTTTGCGGCCACGCAGATCGCGACCCGCCGATATAAGGAGAACATCGAGAAGTACAACAAAGAGCTGGAAAAGGGACAGATCAAGGTTCCCAATGCAGGCCTGACCGTCAGTGTGGGCGGCTCCGGCGGCGCTGGAACCAACGGCGGCGACGTGACATTGGCCAATGACGGCGAGGTTGTAACAGCGGGCGCGAATTCGTACGGTGTCCTGGCCCAGAGTGTCGGCGGCGGCGGCGGCTCCGGCGGGGGGGCCTATGCGAACGGAAACAACAAGCTGAACGCGACGATCGCCATCGGCGGCAACGGAGCCGGTGGGGGGCTCGGCGGAAGGGTCAGCGTCACCAACCATGGGGCGATAGCAACCGAAGGACAATCCTCCTTCGGCATTCTTGCGCAAAGCGTGGGCGGCGGTGGCGGCATTGGCGGCGCTTCGGCCAATGCCGATACTCTTTCGCTGTCACTCAATGTCGGCGTCGGGGGCAAGGGTGGACAGGCCACCAAGGCGCAGCCCTCGATCTCCGACGGCGGTCAGGTCACGGTTACCAACACCAGGTCGGTTTCAACTCAGGGCGCCAACGCGCACGGCATCGTTGCGCAATCCATCGGCGGTGGAGGTGGCACCTTCTTCTCGAACGCGGCAGATCCCCTGAAACGGCAGTACTTCGTCTCCAGCCAGTCGACCGAGGAACAGGATGCTCTGCAGGCCGCCGAGAAGCTTTTGAAGAAACTCGGCGCCGTTACGTCGGGGGATGCGACCTACAATCCCAACACCACGATCCTCCCGAAACCGTCCCTGGATCTGAAATTCGGCGGCGAAGGCTATGTCGGGGGAAATGGCGGAGCCGTCACCATCGACCACAAGGGGGTCGTCAGCACGGCCGGTCGAGGCGCTTTCGGACTTCTTGCGCAATCCATTGGCGGAGGCGGCGGCCTCGGCGGGAACACTGACACGAAAGAAGTTGGCGTCGCCAAGGTGAAGGTTGGAATTGGCGGCTCGGGCGGGGCAGCCGGTAACGGCGGCGCAATAGAGGTGAAGCTCGCTGCGGGCTCGTCCGTGAGCACCACCGGGAACGATTCCAGTGCAATCGTGCTGCAATCCATCGGCGGCGGCGGAGGCTACGCCGGGAGTTGGGACAGCGGTGGACAGGCGGACCAGCCGATGACCTACGAGTTCCTCAATGGATCGAGCGGCAACGGCGGAAAGATCACGGTCACGTCTGCCGATGACGGGTTCACCACCATCACGACCACGGGCGAGCAGTCGCACGGCATTCACGCGCAGAGCCTCGGCGGGGGCGGCGGTCTTGTCGCCAACGCGAACAGTGCTTTCGTCAAGGACGTGACCCGAAAGGAGAATCGGTCGGGCACCATCGGCCAAGGCGGCATCATTGACATCAAAACGCGCGGTCTGATCGATACGTCCGGCAAGGACAGCGACGGCATATTCGCTCAAAGCGGCGTCCAGGCGAATATCAGGAACCTCGATCCGTCGAAGGCAGGTGCAAACATTACGATCCGTCATGCAGGCACCCTTTCGGGCGGTTCGGGAACCGGCGCCGCCGTCCGCATCGATGGAGGAGCCTCCAACACGCTGACCATCGACAGCGGCTCGCTGGTCAGCGCGCTCTCGGGCACGGCTATATCCGCTTCCTTCGGTCGTGAGACTGTTGAAAACCAAGGCATGATCCAAGGGAGCGTCGACCTGGCAAGCGGCAGGACCAACGAGGTCAATGCGTTCAACAACCAGCAGGGCGGCTATGTGGATCCGACTGGTGCGAGCGGCAGCGGAATCCTCTATCTCGGCGCCAGAGGAACTTTCACGAACGAAGGCACGCTCCATGCAGGCGGGCCGCGTCTGGGCACGTCGCTGACAGGCAACTTCAAACAGACCTCCGCTGGTATCCTATCGGTCGAGATCGATCAGGAGAGCCCAGATCAGGCGCCTGTTTCGGGCCGCCTCAGCGTGACGGGATCGGCCGAGGTGGAGGGGGCCATCTCTCCAACGATTTCGGCGCTGCTGCCCGACCGCTATGAGGTATTGCGGGCCACCAAGACGTTGACGTCGAGCGCGAATGTCAGCGGACCCGGCCGCCTCAGCGAGGTGGTTCCGATCACCTGGGACGTGAGCCGGTCCGGTCAAAGCCTGTATATCACGCCCAGTGCCAACTTCACATCGCCGCAAGGGATTGCTCTCTCCAGGAACCAAATCAATGCCGCGCAGCATCTGCAGTCCTCTTGGAATGCACGCTCCATTGCCCAGGCGCCACTCTTCGCACGCTTCGCGCATATCGGTTCGGCCGGAGAATACATGAAGGCCCTGAGCGCCTTCATACCTGAGGATGTCGGCAGCGCCGTCGTTGCACAGACCAGCCAGTCGCGAACATCCCTCGGCTCCGTGATGAGCTGTCCGAGCTTCGTCGACGCGGGGACCCTTCTTCAGGAGGGCGACTGCGCCTGGGGCCGGATAACGGCAAGCCGAACCTCTCAGTTCGGCTCCACGGACGTGACTGGCTACAAGCTTGATGGGGTCGATGCGCGGATCGGCTATCAGCGCGAATTCGCTCCCGATTGGTTTACGGGCTTGTCGGCATCCTACGGACGCAAGTCGTTGTCGGTCACCGGCCGCACGTCGAAGGTGGATGGCGACGCCGCTGATGTTTCCGTGTCGCTGAAGCGTCAGCTCGGGAACTGGCTGCTCGCGGGTTCCCTCAACCTCGGCTACGGCTGGTACGACCACAGCCGCCTCAATGAGGTCGGGCCCATGCGCTGGATGACGACGAGCGACAGCGAGACGCTGACGGCAGGTGCGCGGTTCAGGGCGAGTTATGAATTCGCGTACTCATCCTGGTACGTGCGTCCCTATCTTGACCTTGACGTCCTCTACAGCCACACGCCGCGCTATATGGAAACCGGACCGGCAGGTTTCGCTCTGGCGGTCGACCGCCGCCAGGATCTGATCTTCGCCGCGAGCCCGAACATCGAAGTCGGCGGACGCATCGACTTGTCCGAGCAGCTTTGGCTCCGCCCATACGCCAGCGTCGGCGTGACTTTCCTAACGGATGACGAGTTCACCAGCCGTGTTCGGTTGCAAGGATCAACGGATCCGTTCGGTGGGTACGACGCAAGCGCTCGCCTCCCCAACTTTCTCGGCGACGTCTCGGGTGGCGTCCAGATCTTCAGCACCTCAGGATACGAGCTGAAGGCCGAGTACAAGGCCCAGTTCGGTGAGGACTACCTTGGTCAGGAGGGAAGCCTTCGCTTCGCCGTCAGGTTCTGACGGTTATCCACGAGAGTCCCCAAGAGCACTCTTCGGCGGAGGAGCCCCAACCTACCGTCAACAATGCTTGACCGCGAAGAAGAAGCCTCACCCCAGGCGATAGGATTCAGGCCCAACCTGGGTTCTTTCATGAGAGAGTTGGATCCAGATGTACGCATGGATCATCGCATAGGGGAGTTCCGCCTTCGATAAGGAGCGTTTCGCGCTTTCAGTCCGGCTAGCGGAGAGTTTTCTCGCAGGCGCTCAATCTACCGACCTCCAGAAAGCGTGCCGCGTTGAATGCCTTCAGGGTCGCCCCCAAACGGAAGGCGACGATCTCAGCCTCACGTGCATGGAGATTGCAGGTGTCGATGTAGAGGTGGCTTTGCTCTCTTTCGTGATCTCAACGATGACTGGCGGGTCGCCCGGCTCCGTGGCAGCCGCTGGACTCGTCGCCTTAGACCGGTTCCCAGCAGTACCTCAGGCATAAGTTTGTCCAGTAGGTTTTCGGTTGGATCGAGGACGATCATTGTGACGCTTTCGGAAATCCCTGACAATGTGCCCTATCAGAGTGGATTCCGGTAGGATCCAGCCTCTCCCAGAGTTTTAGATGCGTTATACAGATTCTAAGACTCTCTTTCCGACATTCACCCAAAGGCTGATGCCGCGGTTCTGCGGTCAGACTACATTGTCCTAGAAAACCCCACCCTTAGCGCCGCTGTTTGGAACTGAGCTTTGCCTTTTTGCTATGTTTCCGTCGCTGCTTTCTCCAAAGCTTTCCCTGTTTTCCAGACAGGGAATTTTGGCGCTAAGACGCTGATATCGCTATCGCTCTTTCCCGAGAGGAATGCGAAAGGAGGCAAGCTGGCTTAATTTTCCCTCTATTTTCCCGCAAAACAGGGAACAGCTCCCAGAGACAGGTTCGCAGGTGACTGCGTCCACCGCCATTACCCAAGCCGATGTTGGTGTCGTTTTTGCTACGTGAGCCAAAGCTCGCGAGGTGCGGTGCCTTAACGAATCCCAGGGCAGCATCGTCTGAGGTGCCCTTATTCAGGTTGGAGCAGGGCCTTTGGGGCTCCGATTCCGTCTTGTTTGACCGTCCTGAACATCCAGCCTAGGTGGGGATGCGGGCGTACCGAACGGACCAGTGACGGCGTTTCACTTGATGGCGGGGCATTGCCAGAGGCCGGACTGTCACAGACCCGGACCTTCCGATCCGGTGCCGACATGAATTTCAGATGCTGCCGACGTCGATATGTTTGAGGTGAATCAGTCGGTCCAGGCCCATTTCACCGAGCGAGTTGATCCCGAGCAGCCCCATATTGCGGCTGATCTCGGTCGAGAGAATGTCGATGGCATGGCTGACCCCGGCTTCGCCTGCGATTGCAGCCGCATACAAGAACGGGCGGCCGACGAAGACGAACTTCGCTCCAAGGGCGATAGCTTTCAGCACGTCCGACCCTCGCCGGATGCCGCCGTCCATCATGACGGGGATGGCCCCTCCGACAGCATCCGCAATGGCAGGCAGAACGCGTAGGGGAGATACCGCTCCATCGAGCTGCCGGCCGCCGTGGTTCGAGACAACAATGCCATCGACACCACAATCTCGGGCCATGCAGGCATCCTCCTTGGCCATGACGCCCTTCAGGACCAAACGCCCTTTCCACCGTTCCCGGATCAACTCCAGATGACGCCAGTTCAGATGATCCTTGGCGCCGAAATCCCGCATCACGCTTTTGGCGAGGATGGGCGCGCCGCGTGTCGCATATGAGTTCTCGAAATGGGGCATGCCATGTTTCAGGAGCGTCCGAAGAAACGTGTTCAGCGTCCAGTTCGGTCGCATCATGCCGTCCCAGGCCAGGCGGAGACTGGGGCGCAGAGGTGTGGAGAAGCCACTGCGGACGTTGTTCTCGCGATTGGCCAGAACCGCCGTGTCCACGGTCAACATGAGTGACTCGAAGCCCGCCCGCTCGACGCGCTCCAGCAATCCGAGGATACGATCCGGCTCCCCCGGCAGGTAGGCCTGGAACCACGCCGCAGGATTCGCCTTGGCGACATCCTCCAGGGGAATGAGGGAAGACCCGCTCATCACCATCGGGATGTTCGCCTCCCCGGCCGCCCGCGCCAGGACTAGATCACCACGGTAGGCGGACAGGGCGCTGATCCCCATCGGAGCGATCCCGAATGGGGCCGCATAGGAGCGACCGAGCAGTTCGACCTTCTGCGTCCGCTCGGACACCCCGACCAGCACACGCGGGACGAAGCCGAACTCCCCAAACGCCGACCGGTTGTCGCGAAGGGAAGCATTGGTCTCGGAGGCCCCTGACACGTACCCGAAGATCGGGCGTGGCAGGTGACGGCGTGCCGCATTCTCGAAGTCGTCGAGCGAGAGGATCCCGCGCAGACGGCGCGAGAGGGCGGCAGGCGCCGGTGCAATGTCTCTGACGGGCGCCGAGTCCAGATTCGTCGGGGACCGCTCGATGCCGCGTGGAATGTCCGAACTGTCCTTCATGTCTTCTTCCTTGCGGCCATCGTCGTCTTCGGGCCCGCCTCGCACCGATCGAGGCTCTTCAGGATGATCTTGCGCCGGATAAGACGAGCGCGCTGGGCGAACGTCATGAGTGCTCCGGCAGCTTGGGGCACCCTCACGCCCATTCAGCAAGGAAAGGGACGTACCCGATGGTGAAAGTGCGATCGTCCCCCCGCAACGGAGCACGAACTCCGTGCCACCCGCTCCTCATCGCATCACGGATACGACTGAGAACCATCGGGGAGGGTGTCGCCGCCGAGCACGGTCTTCTTTACTCTGCCTGACAGGGGCAAGGCGCCTGTTCATGGAGGAGGGGTAGGGATCGCGATGCAGTACCTGCCCCGTTGGGCCGTCAAACGGGACTTCAGGCTTCTTCCTCCTGGAAGGCTTCCTCTCGGGTCTTGCGGAAGGACGGCAGGACCATGAGGACGAGCATCGCGGCGGTGGCGATCAGCAGGACGAGGCTGATCGGCCGCTCGACGAATACGCTCGGGCTTCCCTGCGAGATCACCAGGGCACGGCGGATATTCGTTTCGAGCAACGGACCGAGCACGAAGCCGAGCAACAGCGGCCCCGGTTCGCACTTCGCCTTCCGGAAGAGGTATCCGAGCAGCCCGAAGCCTGCGGCCAGCACCACGTCGAAGATCCGATTGTTGATGCTATAGACGCCGACGCAGCAGAACAGCAGGATGGCTGGGTAAAGAAGGCGGTAAGGCACCGTCAGCAACTTCACCCAGACGCCGATCAGCGGCAGGTTGATGACGACCAGCATCAGGTTGCCGACCCACATGCTCGCCACGAGGCCCCAGAAGATCTGCGGCTGGGTTTGCAGGACGGTCGGACCCGGTGTGATGCCGTGGATGATGAAGGCGCTCAGCATCATCGCCATCATGTTGTTGGACGGGATGCCGAGCGTAAGCAGCGGGATGAAAGACGACTGCGCCCCGGCATTGTTGGCGGCCTCGGGGCCTGCCACGCCCTGGACGGCCCCGTTGCCGAACTCCCTTGGATCCTTCGCGACCTTCTTCTCCAGGGAATAGGCGCAGAAGGCCGCCAGCGTCGCACCGCCACCCGGCAGGATGCCCAGGAAGGTTCCTACACCCGTGCCGCGCAGGACAGCCGGCCAAGCCTTGCGAAAGTCCTCCCGCGTGGGCCAGAGGCGGCTGAGCTTGCGAACCAGGACGCCGCGCGCTTCCACGTTCTCGAGGTTCTCGATGATCTCGGTGAAGCCGAAGACGCCGATGGCGATGACGACGAAATCGATGCCGTCGAAGAGTTCGATTGCGCTGAAGGTCAGGCGTTCCTCACCGGAAGCCGCATCGATGCCGACCATGCCGAGGGCCAAGCCGAACAAGATCATGCCAATCGCCTTGAGGACAGACCCTCGGGCAAGCACCGTGGCCGCAAGCAGGCCGAAGAGCATCAGGGCCACATACTCGGCGGGGCCGAACGAGAGAGCGAAAGACGAGAGCGTCGGGCCTGCGATGGCGATGCCGAATGTCGCGACGGTTCCGGCAAAGAAGGATCCGAGCGCCGCAACGGCCAAGGCCGAACCGGCTTTCCCGTTCTGAGCCATCTTGTAGCCGTCAATCGCGGTCACCACGGATGACGCCTCGCCCGGCAGGTTGACCAGGATGGCCGTGGTCGAACCGCCGTACTGCGCCCCGTAATAGATGCCGGAGAGCATGATGATACCCGCCAACGGAGGGAGATAGAACGTGATCGGGAGCAGCACGGCAATCGTGGCGGTCGGTCCGATGCCCGGCAGCACGCCGATCAGCGTGCCGAGGAGCGCGCCCAAAAGGCAGAAGGCGAGATTCGTCGGGTTCAGCGCTTCGCCGAACCCAAGCATGAGAAGATCGAGGAATTCCATGTTCCGTTCCTCAGAAAGGCCAGATCGGCAACTGGACGCCGAGACCGACGATGAAGACCAATGCACCGAAGGCGGTCAGACCGGCCGTGAGCAGGATCACCTCGCGCCATCTGGACTCGCGGTCCGCGAGACTTCCGATCAAGAGCAGCCAGACAGAGGCGGCCACGAAGCCGAAGTACTCGGCGGTGAAGGCAAAGCCCACGACCGAAAGCAGAATGACGGCGAGAGGACGAAGGTTCGGGATCGTGATGTCCTCGCGGGCCCGGAAGAGACCCATCCCGCCGACGGTCAGCCCGACGAGGATCAGGAGCCAGCAGACGATCCTCGGCAGGTACCCCGGCCCCATCGCGGCGGCGGTGCCCATGGTCAGGTCGCGCCCGGCCCAGAGGCCGACCGCACCAAGACCCACGAACAGGGCGGCGGTCAGGAGATCCGGACGGTCCCCGGTGCCGCCAGCCTTGCGTGGGCCGGCCATCACTTCTGTTCCTTGACGAGCTTCCAGACCTCACCGAGCCGCTCCGCCCGCGCCGGGAGTTCCTTGTTCCAATCTTCCGACGAACGGTAGGACAGAGGCAGCGACTGCTGCTTGGCCTTTTCCTGGAACTCTGGATTGTCGAGCGCCTTCTTGACCGCATCCGAGTACTTCGTCCGGATGGCTTCAGGAACATCGCACCCCATGGCGATGCCGCGCTCCGAACTCATGATGACATCGAAGCCCTGCTCTTTGGCCGTCGGAAGGTCCTGCGCGATGACGGATCGCTGATCGGCGAACTGGCCGAGCGACTTGAAGGCCGACCTGTCGCCACTTTGGAATTCGCCGACATTGATTCCGATGGCTGTGACATGGCCGCCGAGCAAAGCCGTCCTGGCCTCGTTGGCACCGTTGAACGTGACCGGTGTCAGGTCCACGCCGGCAGCTTTCTCAAGTTGCAGCAGGGCGAGATGCTCATCCGTGCCGAGTCCCGTCGTGCCGACGGTAACCTTGCCCGGATTGGCCTTGGCGAAGGCGACCAAATCCTTGAGAGAGTTGTACGGGGAGTTCGCCTGGACGATGAACGAGCCCGGATCCTCGACGATACGAGCGACCAGACAGAGCTTCTTGGGATCGAAACGGACCTTTCTGTCCATCTGCATCGTCAGGTAGCCAGGGGTGTTGAGGGACGACAGCGTGTAGCCGTCGGGCTTGGCCTGGGTCAACGCGGTGTAGGCGATCTCACCCGAGGCGCCGGGCCGATTCAGGATGGTGATCTTCCCGCCGAGTTCCTTCTCGATGTAGGGCGCGAGCGTCCGATTCATTACGTCCGTGCCGCCGCCCGGGGCGAAGGCGACAATCATTTCAATGGGCCGATCGCTGGGCCACTCGGCATGAGCGGCTCCGATGCCAAGCAGCATCGTCGTGGCAAGTGCAGTATTCCGGATCAGGTTCTTCATGGCGTTCTCCCTTGGACGGTGATCGTTGCAGTTGATTGGGCGTGGGTGGATTCGGGTACGGCTTCGTGGTGCGGGGCCATGACATCGTGCACCGATGGCGGCCTCTTGTTGCCCGCGCCCGCCGGAAAGGCGGATGCGGTCCTGTCTGTTTCCGTGCCCGAGGTTCGGACGTACTCAGGCTGGCAGTTCGCAACCCTGTTTGACGAGAGTGTCGTTGAACCAGGTCGGCTTGTGGGTCCCTGACTTGATGGCGTCCATCTGCTTGTTCTCGGCGGCGTGCTTGGCCACCGTCTTCTCGTAGACGTCCGCGACATCATCGATCGGTACGACGACCACGCCGTCGGCATCGCCAAGGACGAGGTCGCCCGGCATGATGACCATACCACCGATGGCGATCGGGCAGTTCACCTCGCCTGGGCCGTTCTTGTACGGCCCGCGATGGGTCACACCGACGGCAAAGGATGGAACGTTCATCTCGAGGAAAGCGTCGGCGTCGCGAATGGCGCCGTTGAGGACGAAGCCGACGACTCCGCGTCTGCGTGCGTAGTCGAGCATCATCTCACCCATAAGGGCATGGGTGACCTCGCCGCCTGCATCCACGACGATGACATCACCCTGCTCAGCCATGTCCATGGCCTTGTGCAGCATCAGGTTGTCGCCGGGCGGCGCCTTCACGGTCAAGGCTCGACCCGCAAGCTTGCCCTCCCGGTGCATCGGGCGAAGTTGCGCTCCGGCAGCACTCATGCGGAACATGCTGTCGCTGACATTGGCGACGGGAAGCTCCTTGAACTTCTCGACCCATTCCAGGTCGACGGCGCGCTCCCGGTTGCGGACCCTAAATCCTATGCTCAATGTCTTCTCCTCATAGTTGTTCGCTTGTGGAAGTCCGACACAGGCATCACTCAGGTCGATGCCTTGGCGAGCGCGCGGTAGTTCACGATCCTCTCCCGGCCCGGATCGCGACCCTGGATGACGGCCAGGATCCCCTCGACCGCGTCAACTCCGACCCTGGCATTAGCCTGCTTAGTCACGCCTCCGATATGTGGTGTCACGACGATCTGCTGTCGGCTCCAGAAGGGATGATCCTGTGAGGGCGGCTCCGCCGCGAAGGTGTCGAGACCGGCACCGGCGATATGGCCGCTGTCGATGGCCTGGACCAAGGCATGTTCATCGATCAGACCTCCGCGAGCGGTGTTGACGACGAAAGATCCAGGCTTCATCAGCCCAATGGACTTGGCATCGAGCAGGTTGCGCGTTTGCGGTGTCAGGGGGCAATGGAGGCTGACAATATCGGAAGCGGCAAGCAGGCCCTCGATGTCTGCATCGCGGATGACACCAGCTTCGTCAAAAGCCGCGTCATCGGCGAAGGGGTCGAAGGCGCGGATATCGAGACCGAGAGCCTTCGCATACACGGCCGTGTGCCTAGCGATGGCGCCGAAGCCGACGAGGCCCATGGTCAGGCCTGCGACCTCCACGCCGGAAAACCCGGCCTTCTCCCAACGGCCGGCGCGCAGACCGCCGTCGAGTGGCACGACGCGTTTGACGGTGGTCAGCATAAGCGTAATGGCGTGCTCGGCAACGGAGCGGGCGTTGGCACCAGCGGCAACAACGACGGGGATCTCCCGGCGGGTCGCCGCGTCGATGTCGATATTATCCACCCCGACGCCGTGCTTGGAGAGGACGCGCAGCGAGGGTGCGGCGTCAATGGCGGAAGCCCCGAAGCGCCCCATCCGGACCACGACCCCCACCGGGTCGACCTCGGCGACGATCCGGACCAGATCATCCTCGTTCGTGTAGGGCGGGACATAGGCTACACTGTAGCCGTTATCGGCGATGAGCTTGACGGCCTGCTCGTTGATGGCCGGTCCGGTAACCAGGATGTTGCGGCTGTCCATGCTGTCCTCGCGGTCAGGACGAGCGAGGACGCGGAGCGAGGCTATCGCGCCTTGGATCTTATCCTCCCTAATCCCGAAGTTTTTCTCGGTGTCTTATTGGTCACGATTCGTAACATAGAGATTTCTTGAAAAAATCGAAAAATTCTGACATTTATTTACAGATTTTCTGAATAAACATTCGGGATTGGCGAGATGGATACGCGTCAATTAAAGACGTTCATCGCAATCGTAGAGCATGGAACGTTGGCCAAGGCTGCCGACGCCGTCGGACTGACCCCGTCTGCCGTCAGCCAGCAGATCCAAGCCCTGGAGAGTGAGGTTCGGGCCGAACTCTTCGACCGCTCCACCCGGCCGATGACGCTCAACAGTCAAGGTCTCCAAATGCTCGACGCGGCACGCAACCTCGTGCGATCTGCGGATGACGTGATCGATGCCATCTCCGGAAAAGCGATTGCCGGTACGTTCACGATTGGGTCCGTTCGTTCGAGCGCATTGTCACTCCTGCCTCGGGCCCTCGTCGCCTTGAAGGCTGACTATCCTGACCTCAGGCTGAAGCTGCATGTCGCCAACAGTGACGAATTGTTGAACGATGTCGTGTCGGGAAGGCTGGATTCGGCGATGGTGGCGGACCATCCTGGGATTGGGTCGACACTGAGGTGGAGTCCCTTCATCAGCGAGCCCTTGTTCGCGATCGCACCGCGAGGGACGCCGCAGATCCCCGCGGCGGAAATGCTCTCGCTTCTCCCGTATGTGAGGTTCAACAGCCGGTACCGTTTGGCACAACTGATCGACACCGAACTGGCGAAGAGCAGGATCGTCACGAACCTGATTGCGGAAATCGACACCATGACAGCCGTCGTCGGTAGCGTCGTCCACGGGCTCGGAGCATCGGTGGCCCCATACACGGCCTTGAAGGAGGCCCCTGGCGAGGTCGTGGCAGCCCCGTTTGGAGACCCTCAAGTCTATCGCCAAATCGGCCTCATCGAGCGCCGCGCGAGCACGCGTACGATCGTCATAGACAGGCTTCACCAACACCTCGTGAGTTTCAGCGGCGAGTATGGGGTGGAGCGATGACGCCAAGCTTCCGGGTCAGGCTTGACGAGGTCTATACGGAGGTGGCCCAGCGTGCTGACGCTATCCGCCATGAGATCATCTCGGGATGTCGCTAGATCCTTGGGAGTGCCGGCCGTATGGTATCAGGCCTTGGGCAGTCGATCCATCATCCGCCGATCAATTCGCATCAGTAGCCATGTTCTCGATGTCTTGCCAGAAAGACTTTGGTCAGTCGTTACTGATAGCGCGAAGGAAGCGACGTGTCCGTTCTTGCGTCGGTTGTTCGAAAAAAATCCGGGCAGGGGCTTCCTCGACAATTCTGCCGGCGTCCAACAACATCGCCCGGCTTGCAACATTCTTCGCAAAGCCGATCTCGTGAGTGACGACGATCATCGTCATGTTGTGTTCGTCATGAACTTGCCGAATGACCTGAAGGACTTCCTCACGCATCTCCGGGTCGAGGGCGGAGGTCGGTTCGTCGAACAGCATAAGAGACGGCTTCATGGCAAGCGCTCGGGCAATCGCAACACGCTGGCGTTGCCCTCCAGAGAGCTGAAACGGATAGACATTTGCCTTCTCAGCCATACCGACCTGCTCCAGCAACCTCATCCCTTCCGCAGTCGCTTCGCGTTGCGGCAGGCCGAGGATCTTTCGGGGAGCGATCGTGATGTTCTCAAGCGCCGTCATATGGGGAAAAAGATTGAAGTTCTGGAACACGAAACCTGTCGACAAGCGGATCCGCTGCAAGACCTCCTGGGAGGCTCCATCGACACGGTTCTCGCCGACGGCGATAGTCCCGCTGCTAATCGCCTCAAGCCCGTTTATGCATCGGAGGAGCGTGCTTTTACCGCAGCCGCTGGGGCCGCAAAGCACCAGAACCTCTCCCCTGGCGACATCGAGAGATATTCCGTTGAGAACACTGACTGCCCCATACGACTTCTGGACGTCCTTGAATCGGATATATGTTTCCGCGGGGTCTGTCGCCGCCAGCATCAGATTGGTTGCCATTTCTGAAGCCTTTCGAGCGAGCGCATGAACAAGGCATAACCCCAAATAAGAGCGACGTAGAGCGCCGCCGCTCCTGTATAAAACTCGAGAGGCCGGAAAAATTGAACGGTTAGCTCTTGGGCCCTGAACATCACCTCGGGTACGGCGATCAGGACAGTTACGGTGACGTTCTTGATCACTGTGATGTGTACATTCGTCAGAGACGGCAGTGTCGCGAAGGCAGCTTGGGGAAGCGTGACATAGCGCATGACCTGCCAACGGGAAAAGCCAAGCGACTGCGCGGCCTGAACCTGAGTGGTGGGAATGGCCTCAAGCCCTCCACGGAAAGCCTCGCATGCAAGAGCCGCGCCGTTCAAGGACAGGGCGATAATCGAACTCACTGTTGGTGAAAACGAGACCCCGGTCAGGATCGGCATGACGTAGTGGATCCAGATGAGAAGGACAACCACAGGAAGCGTGCGGAAGAGATCCACGAACACAACCGAGAACCCTCGCAGGAACCACTTCCGCGACATTCCCATGGCGGCCAGCATAACCCCCAGAATGGTTGTGAAGACGATGCTTGGTAGGCTTGTCCACCAGGCATGCCACAAGCCGCCCGCGAGATAGGGACCGTAGTCGGCCAGTACGCCGAATTGAAACTTATAGTCCATTGGCCTGTCCGCCTCGCCCCCAACACTTGGATGAACGATCAAAGGCTGAAGACCGAAGCTCTAGGCCGCGGCCCTCAGCATGTCTGCCCGTCAGCGCGGGCCCGTGGCGAGTTCGATGGGCAAGCCCCACTTCTCCGCTAGTCCGCGGTACCATCCGCGCAGCTTCATCGAGCGGATATACGTGTCGAGGAAGACCATGAGATCGAGATCGCCATAGCGCACGGCATGGTTCATCGTAGTCCACTCAGTCTCGTTTCCGCCAAACTTGATGTTCTTCAGTTCGGTCGGCCTTTCCTTGGCCCGCAACTCGTTCGAAACGGAGTCACCAATGTAGGCTGTTGCCCTTCCCTGCATAACTTCGAGAACCGCCGCGCCTGTATCGGCCAATGGCGTGACCTTCGCGTTCTTGAACGTACGCTGGCTGAATTGCTGCGCGGACGTCCCTGAGACGACTGATATGACATTTCCGGCTTTGTCGAGATCCGCGAGCGAGTTGATCGGGCTATCGGCGCGAACGACGGCTGTCGACGATAGATAGCCGAAAGGTTCGCCGAACGCGACGGCAGTGGCCCGCTCGGGCGTGGCCCCGAGGCCGCTCATCACGACGTCCCACTTGCCCGCTTGCAACCCCGCGACGAGGCCGCTCCAAGTGGTGTTGACGAGTTCGACCTTGATCCCGGTCATTGCCTCGAAGTTGCGAATGTCGTCAACGATGTAGCCCTCATACTCATTGGTTTTCGGGTTGAGCAGAACGAACTTGTTCCAGGGGGCCACCCCGACGACCAACTTCTTCTGGGATATGACCTTATCAAGGGTCGGGCCTGCCGATGCTACCGTCGATGCCAACGCCGCGAAGGCGAACGCTGCCGTTGCTACTAGTGCTCCTATGGTCTTTCGCATGATCGTTCCCTCTTGTTATGTGCCAAACATGCTCTCGTGGCGGACGGCACCGTCTCAGTGCACGGCATCGCGCTCGAGGATCTCCTCAAACCCCACGATCGGGGCGGTGGCGTTCGGGTCGATCACCACGTCAATCACATAGGGGCCGCCGGTGGAGAGACCGCGTGCGATCGCAGCTTCAATCTCCTCCGCGTCCGTGACGCGCTCGCCCCGGCACTTCAAGGCCCGCGCAACCTCGGAATAGTCGATGTCGAGAAAGTCGCACTCGAGATAGGTTCCCATCAGCTTCTGCTCCCAATGCCGCTGAAAGCCCAGGGTACCGTTATTGAACACAACGACGAGCACATCCACAGCATAGCGAGCTGCAGTTTCCAGTTCGTTGAACACATACCCGAAGGCGCCGTCCCCGGTGAGACAGACGACCTTTCGAGAGGGATCGCCGATCTTGGCGCCGATGGCGGCGGGCAGGCTCCAGCCGATTCCGCCCGTTCCCCGCGGCGAAAGGATAAAGCGGCCCGGCTGCGGCACGTCGATATGGCTCATGGCCCATCCGGTGATGTAGCTCGCGTCTGTGACCACCAGGGTTGCCTTGTCTGCCTGCGCCGAAATCTCGGACAGAAGGCGCTCTGGCCGGATCGGAGATTGCGAGGACCGGGCTACCGGCTGGAATTCATCGTGCCATTCCTCCCTCAGGCGCTCGATTCGTTGCCTTCCCACGGGATTCGTCCTTGCAAGCCCCTGATCCGCACAGAGCATGAGGAGATCACGCAAGGTATCCCGCACATCGCCGACCATGGCGACGTCCGTGGTAAAGTTGCGGCCGATCTCCTCGGGGTCGATGTCCAGATGAATGACCTTCGTTCCAGGCTTCGGGAGGGTCCAATTGCTATAGCAGATCTGCCCGGTGCGGGACCCCATGATGAAGGCGACATCCGCCTCGGAGAACAGCGCATTGGAGATCTGGCCGCGGCCATAGCGTCCGCCTGTCGTAGAGCCGAGAGGACCTGCGGCCAGGGGGTGGGCATCCTCGATCGCCCCTCGGCCTGTCATGGTCGTCGCGACAGGGATGTCCAGCAACTCTGCCAGCATCCGTACCTCATCCTGCGCATTGGAAATAACGCATCCGCCTCCAGCGATGAGGAGGGGTCGCTCAGCACTCACGAGCAAACGCGCGGCCTCCTCGATCGAGTGGCGGCTCGCTCGAACCCGATTGGCGGGGAAGTGTGTGTAATGCTGATCGGCCCATGTTTCCGCCTCGGCGTCGGCGGCCATGACATCGTTGGGGCAAAGGACCGCCACAGGCCCAGGACGCCCGGTTGTGGCGATCCTGAACGCCTTCCGGATGGCATCGCCAGCTTGCTCGGCCGCGTCGATGCGGATCACCGTCTTGGTGTAGAGAGCCAAGGCGGTCGCGTGATCGAGCGCGCTGCTGGCGTGCTTGTCCTTGAGGGTGAGCGAGTGGTCCTGGACCAAAGCGATGACTGGAACCGACGAGCGCTGAGCCTCAAGGAGACCCGTGATCAAGTTCGTGGCCCCCGGTCCGAAGGTCGATGCGCAAACGCCCGGCCGTCCGGTCGCCTGGGCATAGCCGTGAGCCATGATCGCCGCGTGCTTTTCATCCCGTACGGTCACGATCCGCGTGAAAGACCGGTCGACAGCGTGGAAGAGATGAACGGGGTCCTCCATCCCGAAGATGCATGACACCCCGTGGCTCTTCAGGGTCTCGTAAACCAATGCACCCCCGGTCGCCTTCATATCGCCTTCTCCCGCTCGTCAGTAGTTGCATATTATGCAACATGTTGTTTATTATGGTAGACATCAGACTTCCTTTCCGTCAAGCGACAGGGGACAGCTCGGCCCATGAAATCGATCGACAATGCGATGCGTGCCCTTCGGCTCCTCGTCGACAACGGAGGAGAGCTCCGGGTTGGGGATACCAGCCGTCACCTCGACATGACGAGAGGCAATGCATCGCGATTGCTGGCGTCACTCGCCCGGGGTGGGTTGCTCGAACAGGATCCCAGCACGCAGCGATATCGAGCCGGCATCCTCGCGGTGCAGATCGCCGCGAGCTTCCATCGAAACTTCGACTTGGTGGAGCAGGCCCGAAAGGAGATGGAGGAACTCGCGCATCAGACGGAGCACACAGTGTGGCTCGGAGTTCCATCAGGCACGGAGGTCATCGTACTCAAAACCGTACGAGGCCCTCAGCCTATTCAGTTCACCGTCGAACCCGGTCACAAGTTGCCTGCTCACGCGGCCGCCATGGGCAAGGCCCTGCTGGCTCTCAAGACAGACCAAGAAATTCGAACGCTATACTCCAGTTCTCCAGGTCTCTCGGCGCAACGGGCCAACATCTCCGTTGAGGCGCTGCTTCGAGATATTGCCGTGACGCGGATGCGGGGCTATGCCGTATCGGATCAAGAGCTGTTCGAGGGCGTCAGGGCCGTTTCAGTCAGCTTCGAGGACCCACAAAAATCCATGAGTGTCGCCATCAGTGTTTCTTACCCGCTATTCGCCATCGAAAGAACTGGAGACCAATTAATCGTCGAAGCGCTTCTCACCTTTGGACGAGGCTTTGGCGCTCGCATCGGTGACAAACGTTGGATTTTCTAGTCGTAGATACAGCCAACTTCAGGGGCGGCGCTTTCGGCAAGGGTTTCGTCGCCGTTGGCTCACTTGCAAGCCAGCATCGCGCCAACGGGCCGGTTCGGCGCAGTCTAGAAATTACCCAAGATCCATGCTGCGATGAGCGTATCCTCAGGTCACACAATGCGCCACCGTTTCGGCAAAAGAGTACACAGATGTGAATCCCAGTTCATTCGTAGCCGCCGACGTGTCAGACGGGCCAGGCCGCAGAAAGGGAAAACCAGCGAACCCAGTCCTGATCTCTGAAGGCAAGTCGACCTGTAGATCGGGATAGATCGAGCGGACGGCAGACACAAACTGGTCGAGAGTATACCATTGTCCCGTTGCGACATTGTATATTCTATGAAGCGGTTGGGCAGCACTCAAGGCACACACGTTGGCTCTCGCGCAGTCGCGCGCATCGACGAACTCTTCCCGTCCGCCCCACGAGTAAAGAGGGTCGCTCAAGTCAGCGATTGTGCCGTTTCTCCCAGCTTCACTCAGGATCGATAGAAGGCGTCCGGGCACGCTCGAAGGCAAATTCGAGCCTTTCCCAAGAACGGCCCCGTAGCGAAGGATCACGACGTCGACGCCGTAGAGATCGGAATAGAGAAGTCCCAGATGCTCCCCGGCAAGCTTACTGGCCGCATAAAGGCTTCGAGGCCGCTCGCTCACGACCTTTAACGTGAAGTCTTCCTCGACTTTTGGCCCTCCCGCTGTTTCGAACGTGGAATACCCCACCGTCGTGGAACTTGCGAGAACGACCCGACCTAGGCCGTGGTGCCGCGCCACCTCCAAGATGCACGCCGTCCCCATCGTATTCGCCTGGTAAGCCTCGAAGGGACGTAGGCGGGCTTGTGTTGAGAGCATGGCAGCCGTGTGGACAACCTGCCTCACGTGGTGGCGAGCGACGAAGTCCGAGACGCTCTCGCGGTCGGTGACATCACAACGGGCGTAGCTCAGTTTCCGGTCGAAATGAGGGGGCGGTTCATCCCGTATGTCCATCAAGAGAACGGGCTCACCTGAGGCGAGCAACATCTCTGCCGTGAGACAGCCGATGAGACCGGCACCTGTCACGAGCGTGGTCATGGCGCAGGCGCCGCAGCGTCCTCGTCCAAGACCAAGTGATAGACCCGACCCCGAAACATCGATATCGAAGAAGCAATCGTTGATCGGACGAGTTGGCGCGTCTCGCTTGCCAGCGCGGCATCCATGTCCTCAAGGCTATCGAAGTAAAGGTCGAATATGGCTAAAACCGGCGGCGCTCCTTCTTCCGAACGCGCAAGGCGTCGCAGCTTCACGGCACGGATGCCGGGATAGGATCGGATCGCCTCGACTACCTTCCGGCAACCGAGATCGAACGCCGCCCGATCAGACTCGGCGACGTCACCTTCCATATAGGCACTTCGAACAATCATAACATGGAGCCTCGTTTTACAGCTATGCTACTTGTAGCCGAACAAGTGAGGGAGAAAGAGGACGATGCTCGGGAAGGCGCTGAGGATCAGCATGACGACAGCGAGTGGAATGCAAAAATTCCAGATCTCGCGATTGATATCCCTCATGGGCACCTTTGTCAGGGAAGAGAGAACAAAAAGGACCAGCCCGTAGGGAGGCGAGATGATCGCGATCATGAAGTTAATGATGACGACGATTCCGAAATGGACAAGATCGATCCCGAGTGCGTTGACGGCGGGCAGAAGGACGGGGACGAAGACCATCAACATGACGGCTCCATCGAGCACTGTTCCCAAGAGAAGGAAGATGACGTTGACCAGAAGCAGGAACTCGAACGGCGACAACTGCATACCGTAGATCCATGCCGCCAGCTGCTGCGCGATACCCTCGTTCGTAATGGCGAAATTGATGATGAAGGAGCTTATGATCAACATCATCACGATAGCCGACTGTCGAGCCGACTCAAGAAAGACGGCAAGCATCGTTTGCCAGTTGACATTACGGTAGACCACCACGCCCAATAGGATCGCCCAGAATGCCGCGACGGCAGCCGCTTCCGTGGGTGTGAAAATCCCGCTCCATATTCCGCCCAGGAGGACGACGGGAAGAGTGAGCGGCACCAGGGCCTGGAGGAGAATCTGGGCCTTGCTCCCTTGCTGACTGTCCGCCGCGCGAGGAAGATTACGCTTGTGGGCAAGGATCGATATCAGGACCGAAAGAGACAGAGCCATCAAGAAGGCAGGGATGATGCCCGCTAGGAACAGGGCTCCAACGGATGCACCCGAGATGACGGCATACAGCACGAGCGGGATCGAGGGCGGCATGACGGGCCCCAGCAGGGACGCCGCCGATGCGACAGAGACCGCCAAGCCACCAGGATAGCGCCCCTCTTGGCGCATCATTTTGATGGCAACCATTCCGGCGCCGGCTGCTTCCGAGACAGCACTTCCGGTCATTGATGACATGGCGACGTTCATGAGGACGGTGACGTGGCCATGCCCCCCTCTCAGGCGGCCCACGAGGACGTTAGCGGCCCGCCACAGGCGATCGGATATCGTCGCGGCATTCATGATGTTTGCCGCAAGGATGAACATCGGAACCGCCAGGAGCGTGTTCATGCCGATCGTGTTGTTGAGCGTCTGATCGACGATCAAGCCGACATCTTGGCCGCTCACCCAAAGATACACGATGCCGCTTCCAAACATCGTCAGAACGACGGGAACTCGCAGAACGGCGCCCAACACAAAGGTGAGGCAGAGGGCCGACAATCCAACGCTCATGTCTCAACCCACAATATTCTCAGTACTGGGCCCGCTATCGGCTTCAACGTGCTCCCGCCAATGCCTTCCGCTGAATTCAACCAGTTTCGCCACAAGGCGGACGACAACCATGACCATGTAAACTCCAAAGCAGGAGAAGACGATATCAAGCCTCCACTCCAGAACGTCAGTTCTCTCCCGCCACAGAAAGAGAATGTAGTCGAATATGGTAGGCAGCGCGCACAGGAGGATGAGGGCAAACAGCCCCGAACCCAGAATGCCGATAGCTCTCCGGCCCCGCGCTGGCGCGAGGTCCCAGACGACATCAAAGGCCACGTGGTCTTTTGATCGGACAACGAAGGCGTCTGTCAGGAGCGTGCACCAAAGCATGATGATGATCGCCACCTCATCGCCCCACATCAGCGGCCGTGAGAACACGTACCGCATGACGATCCCGAGCAGAAAGACCACGAAGATCCCAGCGAACATCAGTCCTGAGATAATCTCGGCAATGCGGTGCAATCGCTTGAGCAAGTTCGTTGCACCCACGGCAGCCATCGTTCGCTCCTTAGCCAAACCGGGAGGGCCCCTTGACACCTCTCCCGTCATTGAACAGCTTCGATCTTCGCCTTGAGGCCTGGCTGCCACTTTTGTTCGAAGCCCTCATCGGCGTAAAGCTTTGACGCACTCGCGCGGAAGGGAGCAAGATCCGGCTCACTGATGACCATTCCGCCTTGTTTGAACTTTGCGAGGGCTATCTGCTCATCGGCAAGCGTATTCTTGACCTGCATGGCGGCGGCCTCCTTGGCGGCTGCCCGAAGCGTGCCCTGCTGCTCAGGCGTCAGCTTGTTGAAAGCGGCCTTGGAGATCGAAAAGAATACGGGCTGAACTGAGTGCTTGGTGAGGACCATCTCCTTGGTAACCTCATCAAATTTCCAGTCGCGTGTCAGGCCGGGCGGATTGTCTTGGCCGTCGATCGATCCAGTCTTGAGGCCGAGATAGACCTCTGTGATCGGCATCGCGACGGGCGTCAGCTTCATCGCACGGGCCAGTGTCTGGAAGGCAGGCCCGGGCGGCATGCGCAGCTTGACACCGCTGAAATCGTCCGGGCTCTTGACGTTCTTGGCCATCCGCAGGCCGACGGACCTAGTGCCGAGGTATCCTGTGTCGAGAATGATCAGGTCCATTTTGTCGGCGACCTTGGCGTAGAACTCCTCGCCGATCGGGCTGTTGAAGACCCTGAGCATGTGTTCCGGGCTGCGGAAGACATAACCGGCACTGAGAACACCGTACTCTGGCAGCTGACCTTCAATTTCAAAGGTGACAGGTGACGCCATCTCAAGGTTGCCGCGCTGCATGGCGGGAAGTTCGGTCCCCTGTCTGAAGAGGGTGGACGCAGGATGCACCGACACAGCGACCTGTCCCGGGTGGGCCGTTTCCATCCGCTGCTTGATGTGGCGGAAGGCGTCGGTCAGAGGGCTGACCTCCGGGGCCGCGGTTGAGATGCGGAGTTGGGTTTGAGCCGTCGCAGTGCCCGTGAAACCCACGATAAGGCTCAAGGCAAGAATGACATGACGCGCGTTCATTGTTCGTCCTCTGGATGGTGTTGCTGCATTTTGGAACGAATGGCGCCAGAGTTCTTCGCCCGGTCGCCGGCCACATTCTTCAGATTGCAAGTCCTCCGAGCGATTTCCCGCCATCGACAAAGATTGTCTGACCCGTGATGAAGCGTGTCGAGGGCGCAGCCAAGAAAGCGATCACTTCAGCGATGTCGGCAGGATCCGCAGCCTTCCCCGTCGGTTCAAGGGCTTGGGCGGCGGCGTACTGGTCCTCGGGCATGCTGCGGGTCATGGGCGTGTCCGTGAAGCCTGGAGCGACCGAGTTGACCGATATTTGGCGCTCCTTCAACTCCATGGCGAGTGCACGCGTCAGCCCGATGATGGCCGCCTTGGAAGCAACGTAATGGGCAAACCCGATGCCGCCAATGGCGGCTCGCGACGAAACAGTCACGATGCGGGAGCCCGGCGTCATGCGACGGGCGGCCTCCTGCATCGGAATGAACGTTCCGAGTAGATTGACGTTCAGCATGAGCTGAAAGTCGTTATCGGAGATTTCATCCCATCGACGCGGCTGATAGATCCCGGCGACGCAAACCAGTGCATCGATCCTCGGCAGGGCAGCAATGGCCGAGGCGACGGCCCTTCGATCCGTAATGTCGAGCAGGCACGGCGTGATGGCGTCGTTGGAGGATGAGGCCAACGCATCGAGGCGCTCCCGATGACAATCGACTGCGACGACATGATAGCCGTCCTCCGCCAGGCGCTTCACCGTTGCCAGCCCGATCCCGGACGCCCCTCCCGTGACAAAGGCGAGTGGCGCGCTCGACATGGGCGCTAAGCCTCGCCCGCAATGGTTACGGAGAGGAGGCCGATCCCGCCGATTTCAGCGTCGATCCGGTCTCCCACCTTGAGGAAGGTTTGTTTGGGCACGCCGACACCGGCGGGCGTTCCTGTCAAAAGGACATCTCCTGGGTCGAGCGTCATAATTTCCGATGCGCGTGAGATTTGCTCCGCAACGGAGAAGATCATCTGACCGGCGTCCCCGTCCTGTTTGAGCTCTCCATTCACCGAGAGCCTCAGGCGGGCCTTTTGGGGATCGGGAAAGGTTGAGGCCGGTACGATCCATGGACCAAGGGGGCAGCAGGTATCATTCGCCTTTCCGGCAACCCAATCAAGCTTGTAGAATTGCTCGGGCGCCCGATTGAAGTCGCGAGCGGATAAATCGAGGGCGACCGTGTAGCCGGCCACATGACCTAGAGCGTCTTCAGGCGAGACGTGGCGCGCCGTTCGGCCGATAACAACAGCCAACTCGACTTCCCAATCGAAGGCTTTCGTGCCCCGGGGCATCAGTACCGTAGGACCGGGACCGACAACGGCATTCCTCGGTGGCTTCATGAAAAAGAAGAGCCGTTGGCTCTCTTTCGTGGTTCCCGGGAAGCCCATCTCGGCCATGTGGTCATAGTAGTTGGCACCCGCACAGAGAATCTTACCGGGATAGAGCAGTGGTGCCTTCAGTTCAGCCTCATTCACGGCAAACGGAGTGACGGTGGTATTCCCTAGGCGCTGCAGCAGTCGTTCGTTGGCGGTCCAATCCTCGAACAGTCCCGCCACTGTTGTCGGCAGTGTGATGCCAGCCTCCGCTGCCAGGGATGCGAGCGGGTATAAATTCTCATCCCGCACGAGGCATGCTGTTGGCTTGCCATCGAGTTGGGCTGTTGCCAGTGCCCACATCTGCTGCCCCACCCTTCATAATCCTGTCATCACCACGATGGCCGCTATTTCCGAACCTGTCAATATTTTGGAAAATGGAAAAATTTTGGAATAGAGACAACTTATCCGAAACCTGTTATGCGCTATGCATGAGTGACAGTATGATCTCCCTCTCCAACCCTTCGCCGCCAGGACGAACACTGGCGGAGCAAGTGTATGGGGCCTTGAAGTCCGACATCCTAGCCGGGGCTCTCACGGCCGGCTCGGCGCTCCTGACGCGAGACCTCCTCGAACGCTATCATTGTGGGGTCAGTCCACTTCGGGAGGCTGTGGCCCGTTTGGTTGGGGAGCAGTTTCTGGAGGCCACGAGCCACCGTGGCGTGCGTGTGCCCTCGTTCTCGGTCAACGACGTGGAGGACGTCTACCGCATCCGCATCGCGCTTGAGCGCGAAGCGCTGGCGCTGGCGATCATTCATGGCGACGACAATTGGGAAGGGGCCATTCTGGCAGCGGGGCACCGCATGGAGAAGGCTCCGCTGCCGGATCGAAATGAAGATCAGGGACACGCCGTGAGCGAGTGGGAGAAACGTCACCGATCTTTTCACACAAGCCTCGTCTCCGCGGCGCCCTCCCCTCGTTTGCTTCGCCTCATCAATCAGATGGTCGACCAGACGGAGCGCTATCGCGCGCTGCGTCTAGCGGGATCGGACCAGGCAAAGATTGGGCGAGATATTGTGGCGGAGCATCGACGCCTGATGGATCTGGTGATTGCGCGAGACCCTGCCTGTCTCGAATTGCTCGCAGACCACCTCGACCACACGCGTCAGGCCGTTGTTGCCTTGATCAGGTCTGCGGCGATTCCTTAAGATCGTGTTTTTAGGGTCCCTTCTGTGCGCGTTGGTCGGTTGATTACTCCAGCGCTCAAGGGCAAGTGCGCCCTGCAACAGTCAGCTTGAAGATCATCTCAAAGGTGTAGACGACCACAGGAACGGGGACGCTGGGCGAATCCTAAGATGAACCCTTCCGAGAGACGTCATGGCGAGACTTGTCCCAAAATGCCAAGCCGCAGTCATGTTCGGTCAAGCGATGGCATGGTGTTTATGCATACTGAAGCCTAACCGGTGTCTGCCACTCGCCATGATGGGGCACCTTTCGGTCTAGGTCTCTCAATATCCGAAGCGCAAGTAGGCCGTATCGGGTGAATAGGACGTACCCCACACTCTGCAGCAGGCCACGGCCCATCGTTTTGCCCGACAACATGTGTCGGACCTTTGATTGCGCACATGCCGGCCAAGCCCTCTATGGAACGGGGACCGTCAAACTGCCGAGCGGGCAGACAGCGAATAGGTGCCGGCTGGTGGTCAAGGCCAAGCTGCCGTCAAGGCATTCCCGTTCGGGACGGTATCGCGGGCGACGATGACGGCAAACCGGAGTGTGGTCATGGCCAGCACGCACTCAACGAGTCCACCTCGCTCTCAACCGAATGAGGGTGAGGTGGGCGGACATGACGCTCGAAGCATCCGCGACTACGAAGGGGCCTCGCTCGCCTCTGGGGCAAGCCATGAGCCCAAATGGTTGCGCTGGATGCCCGGGCTCACCACCCTCTTCCGATATCAGGTCGCATGGCTGAGCCATGATGTTATAGCCGGCCTAGTGCTGGCAACCATGCTTGTCCCGGTCGGCATCGCCTATGCCGTCGCATCGGGCCTGCCGGGCATTTGCGGCCTTTACGCCACGATCGTCCCGTTGCTGGTTTATGCCGTGTTCGGGCCGAGCCGGATTCTCGTTCTAGGTCCGGACTCGGCTCTCGCGGTCGTCATCCTCGGCGTTGTGCTCCCGTTGTCGGCCGGCGATCCGCAGCGCGCCATCGCCCTGGGTGCGATGATGGCGCTCGTTTCAGGTACGATCCTGATCCTGGCCGGCCTGGCACGCCTTGGCTTCGTGACCGAACTCCTCTCAAAGCCGATCCGCTATGGCTACATGAACGGCATCGCCCTGACCGTCCTGATCAGCCAACTCCCCAAGCTATTCGGCTTTTCGATCGAGAGCACAGGACCGTTGCAGGACCTGCTGGCTATCGGCAGGGCCGTGATCGCCGGCCGGACGAACTGGATAGCGCTGGCCGTCGGTTTGGGAACCCTGGCAACGATCCTGATGCTGCGGGGAAACCGGCGCGTACCCGGCATTTTGGTTGCCGTCGTCGGCGCCACGGTTCTCGTCCGCGCCTTCGACCTCGCTGAGCGCCACGAGGTCTCGGTACTCGGCTCCCTGCCCCAGGGCCTGCCCCGTTTCGCTGTCCCCTGGATCGAGATCGGCGACATTGTTCCAGTGCTGATCGGAGGCTGTGCCGTCGCCATGGTTTCGTTCGCCGATACCAGTGTGCTCTCCCGCGCCTACGCTGCAAGGACGCGTTCCGCAGTTGATCCTAACCAAGAGATGGTAGGGCTCGGAGCAGCCAACATGGCAACAGGGTTTTTCCAGGGCTTCCCAATCAGCAGCAGCAGCTCGCGCACGCCCGTCGCCGAGGCTGCCGGAGCGCGCACGCAGCTCACGGGCGTCGTTGGCGCACTAGCCATCGGCCTGCTGTTGCTGGTGTCTCCCAATCTGTTGCAAAACTTGCCGACCGCCGCTCTCGCCGCCGTCGTCATCGCGTCGGCTGTTGGGCTGTTCGAGTTCGGTGACCTCGGACGGATCTATCGAATCCAGCGTTGGGAGTTCTGTCTGTCGATAGCGTGTCTGGCCGGTGTGGCCGTGTTCGGCGCCATTCCCGGGATCGGCCTGGCGGTCGTGATCGCCGTCATCGAGTTCCTGTGGGACGGATGGCGCCCGTACTCCGCCATCCTGGGACGTCCGGACGGCGTCGAGGGTTATCACGATGTCACGCGCTACCCGAAGGCCCGTCGGGTTCCTGGCCTGGTCCTGTTCCGCTGGGACGCACCGTTGTTTTTTGCCAATGCTGAACTGTTCCGCGGGCGCGTCCTTGCCGCTGTAGCAGAATCACCGACACCGGTTCGTTGCGTAGTCGTCGCCGCTGCTCCCGTCACAAGTATCGACGTGACAGCAGCCGATGCCCTGGCCGATCTTGACGAGACCTTGCTGGCGCAAGGCATCGAGCTTCGCTTCGCGGAATTGAAAGATCCGGTCAAGGACAAGCTGAGGCGGTTTGGGCTGTTCGATCGGTTCGGCGAGACCCGATTCTTCCCCACGATCGACACGGCAGTCCTGCGCCATCAAGAAACGGCATGAAGGGGTCTGAGCAGGCCTGTCGAGATCGAACGCAGTTCTCTGTCTTCCGCCGCTTACGCCTTGCCCTTGTGGTCACGCAACCGCATGGCTTGCCTCAAAACCTCAAAGATCACCGCCGTCGACCAGCCGAACAGGAGCACGCCGTTCATGGCTGCCAGCGGGCCGAGCAGACGCCAACGCTCGACCGGCAGGACATCACCGTAGCCGAGCGTGGTGTAGTTGACGAAGGCAAAATAGACGACATCGGTCCCGACCGGAGCGGCGTCCAGGAGTGCGTATGCGAGCGACCACACCAGCACCTCGGCGACATGAGCCATCATCAGCACCCCGACCGTCGCAACCATGACGGCAGCGAGCCAAGCTGGGAGCCGGTTGTGTCCCCACCTGAGAGCGTGTCGGGCAACGCTCACAAGCGTAGCCATTACGGTGGCATGGATGGCGATGTTGCCCAAACTCACGGCACCCCCGAGGAGAAGCTGTCGCAGCATGAGAAGCTTTCTACGGCGTGGCGGTTGGAATGAGGTAAAGGATCGTCGCGATGATGAGATACAGGGCGAGCAGTTGGGCTCCCTTGAACCAGTTGGACCGGCCCGTGGCCGCAACGGTTGCTCCAAGAAGTATCGCCCCGAACAACATCCACATCTCGGCCTGAGAGAAAACCAGCCGGAACTGAGGCTGCCCCATGGCAGGCGCGATCAGCACTAGAATGGGAGCGACGAAGAGCGCGATTTGAACGCAGCTCCCCAGGGCGATGCCGATGCTCAGGTCGGGACGGTTGGCTCTGCCCATGGCGATGGCAGACCCGGATTCGGCCGCGCTCCCCACCAGTGCCAGCACGATCACTCCCATGAACATCTGGGACATCCCGAGCGAGCGCCCCGCCTGCTCGGCGGCGCCAACGAGGATCTCGCTCATCCACGCTGCGCCCAAAGAGGCGAGCAGCAGTGTCGTGACCCCCCATCCAAGGCTGGTGTGTGCCGTAGCTCCTTCGTCCATTATGGGCGCGTTCAGCTCGGTAAAAGTCTCGGGATGGGTTCGCAGCGAGTAGAGCAGGAAAAGACCATAGAGACCAAGCAAGACGACGGCAACAACGAGATCCAGCGTTGAATGCACGCCGAGGTGAGGCTCGGACTCCAGGGCGCGGTGGAACGCGCTCGGCAGCGCCAGGCCGATCCAGGCCAAGACCATCGTCGACGCGTAGGTCCGGACCGCGTTTGGGTTATATTCCTGGCTGTGATGACGCAGGCCGCCGAGCAGAAATGAGAAGCCAAGAGCCACCAGAAGGTTGGCGAGCAACGCACCAACGATGGAGGCGCGCACCATCTCGAGCAGCCCCGCGCGAAGAGCCACCATGGCGATAATCAGCTCCGGAAGGTTGCCGAAAGTGGCGTTTAGCAAGCCACCAATGGTGGCGCCTGTGTGGACGGCGACCTGCTCGGTTCCCTGAACGATCAGCTTGGCGAATGGTACAATGGCCAAGGCGGCACAGAAGAAAATCACGCCGGCCGGCACGTGGCCAGCGTGATCGAGAATGGCAGCGACCGGCGCAAGGATCACGAGCCATAGGACAGAGGGCTTGAAGAGGAACGCGAAAGGAGCAAAGCTTGCGTCAGGATATGACTTGTCCGCCATGACCTCCCACCTGATGTCAGCGTCGTTTTCCTCTATCCCGGCTCGCGCGGTGCTTGGTCGACAGAGACGAGCGGTTGGCAGTCTCGGCTGCTCATAGATAAATGCTGTAGGCGGCCGTATGCCAAGCCGTCTGCATCATCCGGCGTGTCCGGTCGGATCAACGCAGGCTGATCTCTACGCCGCTCACGTTCGCGTTGAACTCCAGTCCAATCGTGCGACCATGCAGTTCCAGCACGACGCCTTTCGAGTTCTGCAAGCGAATGCCCGATGCTCCGCCCCCCCACCGCGACACCGCCGCCAATCGCCGTGTAGGTACCGGTAATATCGGAGGGTTGGCGCAGGTTGTAGGCTCGCCCGACCAACTCGGCCTTGGATACGCCGATGGTCGCACCCAGACTCAGACCTCCCACGCTCAGTGGATACCGGCGCCCTTGCAGAACAAGCGTCCCATGACCGCCGCCAACGCCAACGATGAATCCCGCCTTGACCACCTGAACATGGACCGTCCCGGTGACGGCTCCTGCAGAGCTCCCTGTGAGCGAAATGAGCGCGATCGCCAGAGCGAGTTGACCGCCTTGAACAGATCTCGGTGATTTGGTCATATTCCTGTCCCTCTTTCGGAGCGATGGGTCTTTATGTGCCGACCTAATCTCAGCGAGCCGCGCGTTGGCGTGCGCGCATCAGTACGCTCCCACGACCGTGCCCCGGGCGCGCCCTCCCGAAGTGCGGCACGAGCAACCGGTGCCGACTGGGGCCGCATTGATGAGTGCACAGGTTCGCACCGAGGTCGCACAATACCCGCCGACGCCTGAGGCGACCGGTGTCTGGTACAAGGCGTACGGTCTGTTATAGTATGGATACGTGGCAGCAGCCCCGATGACGGCTCCGGTTCCTACGCCCCATCCCCAACCGCCGTAGTAGGTGCCGTAGTAAGGATAGCGTCCGTAGTAGGGATAGCGCCCACCGTAATTCGGGTATCGCCCACGCCAATCGCCGCGATTGTCGAAACGGCCAGGACTGTTGATCGCCGCTTGGCGGAGTCCCCCAGGCCCCGGTCGGACGCCTCCGCCCTGGCTCCCGAAGCCGCCGCCCATCCCGACCCGGGATCCGCCCATCCCTCCTTGAGGAACGAATGTTCGTTGTCCACCGCCGAAGCCGCCGCCGCGGAAGCCGCTGCTACCCCGGAAGCCTCCACCGCCGCCGAACCCTCCTCCGCCGATGCGGGCGCCCCCTCCACCGCGACCTCCGCGCTGGGCATCGGCAACGTCCGGGATCAGGAGCGCACCCGCTGCCAGGGCGCACAGGGCCAGGAGAGTCCTGTTCATCGGATTCCTCCCTTCCGCTGGCCAGCACCACACCGCGCCGGCAAGATGACAGTAGGAGAGTCCAGTGTGACCGTCTCTGAAAGGCATGCTTGTTCGTTTGGGACAAGATCTTCGCATTTATTGCCATAGTCCTTGCTCGGGAAATTCTCAGTCGTCGACGGAGTTGCCCCAAGACGCCTCTCAGACAGTCGAGCGAAGGCATACCCTTGCCGAGGCGAGCGCGTTCGGTCGAACGGAAATTCCTGCGCCGAGGCCCCATTGGGAGAGTGGCGTGGTCATCGTCGTCCCAAACTGCCAAGCAAGTGTCCCAAGCCGTCAAGCAGGCGGCAGTTGGGTCCTTAGTCTGGCTGCCATGGGAATCAGCAGGAGGCCGAGATGCGGAAGGAATTGGTCGGTGCCGTCGCAGCCTTGTTCATCGTTGGCGCGCCCATGGCCCATGCACAGCAGCCCCCCTCCGCTCAGGCCGGCGCGCCGGACAACGGACGGCTCAATCAGGCTGATGCCAAGATGCTGACCGACATTCGGGTCGGGATGATCAAAGCCGCATTGCAACTTACCCCGGACCAGGAAAAGCTTTGGCCCGGGGTGGAGGAAGCGATCCGCACCAGGGCTGAAACCCGCTACCGCCGACTGGCTTCGTTGAGAGATCGCCTGGATCAGCCGCGCGACATGGATCCTGTGCAGCTGTATCGCCAGCGCGCCGATATCCTGGCGGATCGTGCGGCCGGATTGAGGAAGCTGGCCGATGCTTGGCAGCCGCTGTACCAGAGCCTCACTTCGGACCAGCGGACGCGACTTCGCCTCGTGACGGTGCACGCTATGGACAGCCTTCGGGCTGCCATGGAGAGCCGCAACATGGATATGGACGACGAGGAGGACATCGACCTCTGGGTCTTCGCGCATTAGATGGGTCGGCCGGCCTGTTTGGCCCGGCAGGCGCATAGGCATTCATGAAAACAGTCGAGAAAACTCCATGCGGACGATCATCGTAGGATTCCTGACGTGCGCTGCCCTGGCAGCGTGTGTCTCAGGCTCAAGCTCGGATTCACGCCCGCCTAACTATGTCTCCTCCCAAGCATCACAGTCACCGGGGATCCGCAACGATACCTTTGGGGGAGCCGCGATGCCTATGCGAGGGTTGCCGCGCTGAGCGCCCGGCCAACGGATAGCCCGGCGGAGACCGGTCCAAGTCATTTCGTCTTGTGGACAATTATCTCATCACCTGCGATGGCCTTTCGCAACGCCAGGCTGTCGGGGTCCGGCCCGACCAGCGCCGGAAGGCTCGGGTGAAGGCGCTCGCTTCGGAGTAGCCGAGCGCCGCTGAGACTTCGCCCAGGGACAAATTGGTGTCTTCCAACAATTGCCGTGCGATCTCGAAGCGAATCTCGTTGGCGATGCTCCGATATCCTGACCCGCTGTATTTCAAGCGCCGGCTCAAGGTGCGCCGGTGCATGGCCAGCAATCCGGCCAATACGCTCACGGAGCAGGAACGGCTCATGATCCTTATGCGCAGCAGCCGGCGGATGTCGTCAGAGAACGTCACGTGCGCGTCGCCCCCTTGCCGCCGAACCTGTTCTTCCAGCATGTTGCGAAGCAGGGGATCTGCGCCAATCACCTTCCGCTTCAAGTCCTTTGCCGGGAAGACCAGCGTCGTGCTCTCCTGATTGAAGCGGACGGGAGCCAGGAAATGGCGCCGATAGCATCCGGAATCGGCTGGAGGCATGCGCGCCAGGAGCACCTCCGTCGGGCGCCACTCGGCGCCGCACAGGGTGCGCAGCGCATTGAAGGAAACCGCCACTGCAGCCTCGGTGATCTGCTCCGCGCTCACGCTCTCAAGCTGGTAGGCCGCGTAGGTGAGTAGGGCGACATCATCACTCACGGTCAGAGAGGCCACCACCGCCCTGTCCTGGACACGCAGGTTCGAAACAAGCGAGTGAAGGGCCGTGCCGATTGTCTCCGAATGCTGCATCAGCCGTCCGATGAGGTCGAGGGACCGGATGGTGGCGCGCTGGCCCACCAGAAGACCAAAGTGCGGGCAGCGCGTCCGCGCCACGCACAAGGTGTATAACCTGTCCAACGCGGTGAACGCGACGATGCTCTGGCTGTCCTCAAAGAGGCGAGGATCGAGCCCGGCCTCTCGGATCAAAGGATCGGGGTCGACGCCAAAATCGCACAGGATCGCAGCGATCTCTCGGCTGACACCAAGATGAATGTAACCCGGCGCAAGTGCTTGTCGCGACTTCACGTGAGACGTGGCCGGGATCAGAATCGGTTGCCCCGGTTCGCGGACGGTTTCCTGCAATGCCTCTCCGATGTTGTCGCGCATCGTCATACCCTCAGCAGATTTCGTACAGTGGCGTCAGGATCCTGCTGGAGTGGCGCCGAATGACGCGCATCACAGACGGACTGAGCAGCGGGATGCGCCATGGGTAGCCACGACGAACCTTAGAGCCGTGCCATGGTCGTGACCGGGAGTGATGGACGGCCGGGCGCATGGGGAGCTCCTTAGCGGGGACAGACGTCCCAGAAGCCCTGGGTGCGTTGGGGGTTGGTGTAGTACCAGCAGGAGCCGGCGGCGGGTGCCGGAGACGTCGCATAGGCCGTCGCGGCCGCTGCCGTCACGAAGCCGAGGGCTGCGCCAGCGGCCACCGCCGTGCCAGGGCGCCACCAGTAGGAAGACGGCCGGTACCAGCCGCCCGCCGGCACGGCCGGCCGATAACCCGGACGGACCGCGACATTGCCCGCTGGGCCGCGCGCCGCAGCTCCCCCGTAAGCTCCGCGGGCTGCGACCCCACCCTGCGGGCCCCGGGCTACGGCTCCACGAGGTCCGCGTGCCACGGCGCCGCCTCGTGGGCCGCGGGCGGCCGCCCGAGCGTACGCTGGATCTCGCGCCAGGACGACTTCGAGCAGGCTGGATGGAGCTTCCGTCTGCGATCCCCATGAAGGCGGAGCGGCTGCCTTTGCCTCGATCGAGGCAAAGGCAGTCAGGCCGAATGTGAGAGACAGTCCGATGAATCCAAGAGTGCATTGGCCTGGGGACCGCTCATGCATGCGCCTCTCCCATGAATGGTCGACGAGGAGCAAGGAGCCATCCCGTCGCAATCGGAACGCGGGCCTGCGGAGGATGCGATCCAAGCTCGGCCGAGACAAGCATTCCATCGGCTCTCACCTCATGCTTGACACTTCAGGACAGGAACTTTGCAGTTTGGGACAAGCATTTCCTGGAAATTCCTGCCCGCTCGCAGTGCCGCCAAGGCGGCGATCACCGTCGGCGGGTACCGAATGTGGCACTGAGAATGCCTCTCACGGCGAGGCTTCTATAGACACCGCGAATGACGCCCATTTCGCCCGGAATGCACCCGACCCAGTGTCGGAAATCTGCGACAGCTTGCGGATCGGACGCCGCAGGAGACTGGCGACAAGCGGGACGTTCAAGCACGAAGGCATCGCTCCTGGGCAGTGCGGCGGAAAATGTCCTGTCGGTCGACAATTCACCCGCTCACCCGTTCTGGCGAGCTTGGCGCTTCGTCTTCGGCGCCCTTGATCGCTCGCGACGGACAGGTGACCCAAACTGCCAAGAGATTGTCCTCGCCGGTCAAGCGGCATGGCCTGTCCCGCTTACACTGACCAGCCAGGGATGGGGCATCCGGGACTGTCACAGATAGATGCCTTGCCGGGAGGAGAGCACGATGCGAGTGGCGGGACTACTCCCTGGCATTGGGCTCGGTCTGAGCCTTGCCACATTGGCATTCGTGCCAGGAGCCTGGGCTCAGGCGAGCCTGTCGGGGTACCAAGGTGCTTGGCTGGCCGGGGGGCTGGACTGT
Source organism: Microvirga pudoricolor (assembly GCF_016892705.1). Taxonomy (GTDB): domain Bacteria; phylum Pseudomonadota; class Alphaproteobacteria; order Rhizobiales; family Beijerinckiaceae; genus Microvirga; species Microvirga pudoricolor. The sequence goes on along the minus strand of NZ_JAFEMB010000004.1, from coordinate 187,905 downwards.
TCGGAGATTTACGCGTCCACCGGGAAAGGAGCGTCGTTCAAGAAACCGGTCAACATCTTCGCACCGGCCTTCATCGTCGCCGGCAACCGCCTGAGAACGCCCCAGGCAACGTGCCGGATCAAATCCGTCAAGCCCACGGGAGATCGTCAGCGTCTTGCCCTCGACTGTGCCAACGCCGTGGCCGGCCACGAGGTCATGGTTCTCATGGCAACCCAGCCGGACAATTCGCTCAAGCGCTTCTTCAACGAGCAGGACACGGTCGGCAGTGCATACCAACGTTGCTCGCGATGACGGTCAGGCAGCTTGGGGGGCCCTCCCGCGTCCCTGGGGCCGCCTCGGCCCGTCCTGAGCTGTCAACGCCTCCGCCCGAGCGGCGGAACCTGGCCTGCGCCTTGACACGATGCGAGCGACAGTGGCGTGGCCGACGACCGAGCCATCGCCCCGGCTTTGGTTGCGGAACAGCCTCCGATCCCGTTGGCGGGCTGCTCCGCCCGTCAGCACGGGCGCCGAAGCCGAGAGTGGGGGTATCAGCATGTGGACACTTCGGAAACGATCCCTTGTGTCTATCCTAGCGGCGTTCCTGCTTGGGACACCCTTCCTAGCCGCCGCTGCCTTGGCGGACGACCCTAACCTGGAACCGGCTCAGCGCGTCCGGGAGGCCGGTTCGGCGTCGCTCATCGCCACCTCGAAGCGATCATCCGGAGCCACCAAAGCGGCGGCGCGCAAATCGTCCACGAAGCCAGACCTCAACGGCAACTTCATCTATGGGCTCATCAACACCATCCGGGCCCGGAGCGAGGAGTTGTGCGCCCGCTATGGAAATGCGTCCGACTGTCTCGAGGAGGCGGAGGTTTGCCTGACCATGCGAGACATGGACGACAATATGATCAGGTTGTGCCTCAACACCGCGCCTCGGGACGCTCGAGGCAACGGCGAGACGCTGCAGAAGTCGCGCCTGAGACGCTAGTCTCGACCAACGTGGCGGACGACAGAAGAAATGACGGGGTGGATACAGAGCCTTTGGAGGCTGACATGAGGAATCTCGCGACTTTCGCCGCTGCCGCCTTGATTGTGACCTACAGCGCCCAGCCAGCGGACGCTCAATACCGGCATGGATACCCCGGCTGGGGCTACCACGGCGGCTATTACGGCCACGGCGGGTGGGGAGGTGGCGGTTCCATCGCCGCCGGGCTCATCGGTGGTGCGATCCTTGGAGGCCTCATCACCGCGGCCGCCACTGCCCCGGCTTATGGATATGGGTATCCGGCCTATGGCTACGGGGCCTACGCTCCCTGGCAGGGCTATTACGCGCCGAGTGTCGGGTACTACGACCCGCAGCCGGTCTATTATGGACCACGATACTATCCTCGCCCTGCCTATTACGGGCCCCGCTACTACGGTGCGTACCGGGGCTACTATGGCCCCCGGTACGTCGGACCTCGCGCGGCCTACCGACGATCCTGGTGAGAACGGATCATGCCTCCAGTGACGACGCCATGATGCGAACGGCAGAGTACTCGGCCATCGCGACCCTGCGTGACGGGCGCACAGCCGAGATCCGCGCCCTCCGGCCCGAGGACCGGGCCGGCCTTCTTGCCGCCGTCGGCCGGACCAGCGACCGGTCCCTCTACCGGCGCTTCTTCGGCTTCAAGCGAGCTTTCACGGACCGGGAGATCGAGTTCTATCTCGATGTCGACTTCGAAGCTCATGTCGCCCTGGTGGCCTTGCTAGAGGAGGACAGGACGCCGCTGGTCGTCGGCGGAGCGCGTTACATCGTGGAGCGGCCGGGCCGGGCCGAGCTCGCCTTCACTGTGGACGATGCTCATCAAGGGCTCGGCATCGGCACGGCTCTGCTGCACCACTTAGCGCTGATTGCCCGCCGGGTTGGGCTTGAAGAGCTGACCGCGGATGTCTTGCCGGACAACCTTGCGATGCTGAAGGTGCTTGCGTCCAGCGGGCTCGGCATCAGAACCCGACGGGATCCGGATGCCACCCACGTCGTGCTCCAGCTTGCGTGAAGGACCGGCAGCAAAGCCGCAAGCCCCGATCTCATGGACCCTGCTCCATACATCCATATAGTCACACATGCTTTACGGATTGGGGTCACCCTGCAAAGTGCGCCGATTGGCCCGGCCTGTCGCCTGGGCTCTGGGTAACGGAGACGCCGATCCGGGAACAGGATCCGTGCGGCCGTTACCTCTTATCGACGGGCTCAGCCGACCTCGTGCAGAGACTCATCAGCTTGTCGACCTCGGAATTGTAGTCGTGCATGGTCTCTTCCATCCATCGGGATTGGATGGCGGTCACATCCGCCAGACTTCTACATCCCAGGATCTCGCGGGTCGTATCGGCGTCCTTCTCAAGGCGCATGGACACGAAGCCCATCATCTCTCGTTGGTATTCCGAAGCCGTGGCGAACCACGTTTCCAAGGCTTGCGCCACGGCCTGGGCCTTGTCGGATCGTGCCGACAGGGCGCCGCTTTGAACGCGATTCAACGTGACAGATGCTTGTGGCCTGGCGACCATGATGACTCCTCCTCATGGAAGACGTATGGCAAACTCCCGGATACCAAGCGGCGGCGGGTGCTTTCCGCCGCGCGCCATTTCTGTCAGTGCCCCCCGAGCACGAGGGTCTGGATCGGGTATAGCAAAGCCTGGATCCGCAGGATCATGGCATGAACGAGCCCGACGGCATCCACCGCATGGAGCACCACCCCCCGCACCATACCGGTCTCTGGTGCGATGATTTCGTCATGATGGCTGGTATAAGCATTGACAATGCAGCTGCTGCCCGGAGTAACGGCGTCGAACCCTCCCTCATAGAGAGGCTCCAGGAAGGCCAGAACGGTCCCTGGCCGCGTCACCTGCTGCGCATCGAGCAACTGCTCGCCGCTGCGGATCTGGCCGGCGGCGATATAGTCCTGCACCCCGGTGACCACCATCGGAATGATCGTCCAGGGCTTTGACGCACAGGTCGCCTCAGCCACCATCCCGACCTTCAACACCTGGGCCTCGACCTGCCCGAAGCCGGCCTGCAGGCGTCCACGCCCTGCGCCCTCCGGGATCAGGACGCCGGCCGGACGCATCAGCGGATTGACGATGTCTCCCACCCGCAGCGTGAACTGCTCGACCCGTCCACCGACACCAGCCCGGACGAGGGTCTTTGCCAGATCCACTTCTGCTTGGGCCAGTTCAGCCTCGGCGCTGGCCTTCTGGGCGGGGAGAAGGGCTGAGAGCTGCGCTTCGGCCTGCTGCTTGGCGGCGATGGCGGCATCGATAGTGCCCTGGCGCCCTTGCACGGCGACCTGGAGCTTCTCGATGTCGCGGGTGGCAACCGCGCCGGGATTGCGGCGGTAGATCTCACGCTTGGTTTCCAGTTCGTCCACCGCCTGCTGGAAGTTGCTGCGAGCTTCGATAATCTTGCCTTCGGCCGCCTGGATCTCCGTTTTCGTGACCACGAGCGCTGCTTCGACTTCTGCGATCTTGCGGCGTGCGGTCTCGGCGGCTGCTTCTTGCTTGGAGCTATCGAGCCGGAAAAGAGGCGCACCTTGCTTGACATCCCCGCTCACGCCATCGACGTAGATCTCAGCGACGCGGCCGTTGGTTTCGGGCAAGACCGGGATGGTACGAAAGTATGCGGTGGCGTTTGTTGTCGCCGGGTGATTGTAAAACACCACTGTGATCAAGCCCACAGTAAGCATCAGGCATGACACGATACCCCAACGCAGCTCGAACCAGACCGAATAGAGCGTGATTTCTTGACCGAGCCGCTTGCCCTGGCGGTAGCGGCGGTAGAGGTAATCCGGCAGGATCGTCAGAAGAGAGCAGAGAAGCAGCTCAAGCATGGGTCCGCTCCTTCACTGTGCGCGCCAAGGTGAGGGTCTTCGGTACCTCGACCGCCTCCTCCCTCGCCTCTTCGGGCGGCAAGGTGGCAACACCGATCTCGTCCGGAGCCCTTCCGGCGCCCTCACCCGGCGGAAGGCCGGCGATCTTCTCCAGCGACCCGGCGATCCGGCGCAGCGGATTGCCGAAGTCGGGAATATCGATCAGGGCGAGAAGCAACCCGGCGACCCAGAACAGGTGCACATGCGTGAACAGCGCCAGCAAGCCTAGAATCGCGACAATTTCGAACTGCAGCTTGTGACCCCGGTGCGCGATCCGTTCCGGCAGAGTGTGCAGCCGCAGGAACAGCAGTCCGACTGCCAGCACTGCGACCAGAAGAAAAACGGCCACGATCACCATCAGGACATCCGTCCCGCCAGGCGCAGTGACGAAGACCGGCAGGTGCTCAGGGGCAGCTGGGTTCGATGATGCGGTCATGCCAATTCTCCAACTCCAGCACCTCGAACATGCCTTGGAATCAATCTCGCCCCCTGCGCTTCCACCCGGGCGGCGCGATCCGACAGGTGAGCTGGCGGCGCGAGAACGTCATGCCGATCTGCTGAGACGGGATGGATGGGCATAGACAAGTTCCTTTACGCTTGGATCCCTCAAGCCACGATGCTCAACCCGCCATCGACATAGGTGGTCGTTCCCGTGAGCCGCCGCGCGAACGGCGTCGTGAGAAAGGCGGCCGTGAGGCCGACATCGTCGATGTCGACAAGCTCACCGATGGGCGAGCGCTCGATCGCGTCCGACAGCAGGACGTCGAAGTCCTTGAGGCCGGATGCCGCCCGTGTCTTCAACGGGCCGGGCGATACAGCGTGCACGCGGATGTGCCTGTCGCCAAGCTCGTACGCCAGGTAGCGGACAGCGCTCTCCAGTGCCGCCTTCACCGGTCCCATCAGGTTGTAATTCGGAACGACCTTGCTGGCACCGTGGTAGGTCGTCGCCAGAAGCGTTCCACCGTCATGCATGAGAGGCTCGGCGAGCCGAGCCATACGGATGAACGAGTGACAGGAGATGTCCATTGCCTCCTTGAATCCCGCAGCCGAACTGTCGACGAGCCGACCCTGCAAGTCCACTTTCGGCGCGAATGCGATAGAGTGGAGCGCGATGTCGAGCCCGCCCCATGTCTCTCGGATTTGCCGGAACACGGCTTCGAGTTCGCCATCGTGGCCCACGTCACAGGGCGCGACGATTGCCGCACCGAGATCCTTGGCGAGTGGCTCCACATGCGGACGAGCTTTCTCGTTGAGATAGGTAACGGCAAGGTCGGCTCCGAGCTGACGGAAGATGCGGGCGCAGCCATAGGCAATCGAACTCTCGTTGGCGATGCCGATGACGAGAGCCCGCTGGCCGCGAAGGATCTTCGACTGAACGGTAATCCCTTCCAGTCTGGTCGGCTGCTCGTTCATGGGTTCGCCCTCGTGCGTTGGGAGGGGACGAAGCGGCGCGCGGGGCGTCGCCTGACCCGTGCTTCCGAACGGACTTCCGGTGGAACAGCCGCCAGCAGCGAGGCGACCGTCCGGTCCGACCCTTTGGCATCGGCGCTGTCCTCGGCAAGAAGTCGCCGGATCTCGCCCAGCAGCGTCATCTGCTTTTCGTTGGCCTCGATGCGTCCCTCGATCCGGTCAAGCAGATCGAGCAAATTGTTTCGGTCGCCGGGAGACGGGAGGAGATCGGTGAGTGTGGCAAGAGCCTTCGCCGGCTCGAAGTCAACGATGTAGGATTGCTCCCGGATGACCCGCCTGGCGGCTTCCACGGGGATTTCCAGAAGCCCAACCTCCTTGCCGACGAGGTCGCGTGCCCGTTTCAGCGTCGAAAGCCTTCGCCGCCCTGTGCCGGCTTTCATCAACAGCAGGGCTACCCTAACCATGGCCGTCGTCCGGTCCCCATCCTTGACATGCGCCAGCGCTTCCTTGACCGCCGGAGCCATGCGTTCGTCGCCAGGCTTCTTTATCACGTCTTCTTTGTAATTCTCGGCCATGCCAATACTGACTGGGCCATAGGTGCGAAAGAACATATTCTCCACGGTTGCATCGCGCAGGTCGCGATAAAGATCCCATGAGGCAGAGGTTACGTCGGCTGACCATCGCTCCATTCTAGCTGTTGGGCCGTCTGTTCCGTGCGGCAGTCGGTTTGCCCTCACCATATCGGCCAGACCCTTGAGCGGCAGCAGGAAGGGGTTGAGATCTGATATCGCCCAGCGCTGTACGCGCTGAGGATTGAAGGCGCGGGCCAGACCGGCCATGGCCGGCGTGACAGTCGGCACCAAGAATGGACGCACGAAAGTTTCATAGGCGGCGGCGAGCGCCTCGGAGGTTTTCTCCACCGCCCTAAACGGCATCTCATCCTTGCGGTTATACCTCTGCAGGATCTGCAAGTCCTCGACACGTCGTTCCGTCAGCAGCACATCGTAGCGCACGCCGCCAGGCATCTCCACTTCCTCGACCTGCATACCATAGAGGCCAGGGGGCAGATGCTCGATATATCCGATCAGATCGGTGATCTGTGTGTACTCGCGCTTCGCGACCGCGCCTGAGACGAAGATCCCGAGATGGCCGACGCTTTCGTGCATCAAGCCGACGATCACCTGCCCGTTCGCCTTAAGCGCCTCGGTGGTGGGATAGAGATCGGCTACCCAGTTGAAGGCCTGCTGCGGTGGAGTAATGTTGTCGCCAAGCGATGCGAACACGACAACGGGAGACTTGATGGCACGTAGATCGAACGCACGCCCTTCCGACCACTCTGCGTTGCCGTCAGCCAAGTTGTTGCCGACAAACAGATTGTCGACGATCCACTTGATCTCTTCTCGGTTCATCAGAAAGAAGCCGCCCCACCACCGCTCGAACTCCAGGAAGCGCTCCGGCTCGGTGTCGATCTTCGAAAAAAGCTTATAGTACTTATTGAAATAAGTGTTGGCCGGGTTGAGATACTCGAAGTTCTCAACGAGATAGGCCCCGTCGAACAGACCGGCGCCCAGATCACTGGCGAGGAGCGCAGGCCAAGTGCCGCCGAGCATGCCGCCCGCATATCGCATTGGGTTCTCGCCATCATTCCCGGCCCAGTAGGACATGGGCGCCCCATTGATGACGATGGGTCCCATAAGATCGGGCTCCATCGCGCCAACAAGCATCGAGGCCCATCCGCCCTGGCAGTTTCCGAATAGGACGGGCTTGCGAGCATTCGCATGGCGGACTCCGACGATGCGAAGGAACTCGGCCTCGGCACGCGACACGTCGGCAAGCGTTTGCCCTGGCATTGGCTCGGGGAAGAAGACTACGCAATAGACTGGATGACCAGCCCTGAGCGCAACGCCTACCTGAGATTCTTGCTTGAATCCGCCGATACCCGGTCCATGTCCGGCCCTTGGATCGATGATGACAAAGGCACGGAGCTGAGGATCAATCTTTATCCCATCGGGCGGTAGAATTCTTACGAGGGCATAATTCACCGGCCGCTCGAATGTACGTGCGTCCGCAATCAACTCCCAATCGAAGTCCAGCAACGGCGGCTTGCCGGCGCGCTCATGGTCGATCCAATTGTTGCCGCGCTGGCGCAGCGTATCCCAGAACAGGATCGAGCGCTGCGTGAAGTCGAGCCAGTAAGCGCCGGCATCATACCAGAGATCCAGCGGTGACGCCGAGAGGAACCCATCGTCTCGCACCGCCTCACCTGCGGTCGTCACAGCCTCGAGATACCGCTGCGCCGCCTTGGTATGACGCTCCTGATAAATCTCCGTAACCTTCGCCTGAGACTGCGCCAGCCGGCCCAGCTTCGTCGCTGGGCTATCGTTGTTCGTTGTGATCTTCGATTTGTTCTGGGGCATGGGGATCGTCCGAACCGGGGTCTATCGCTTGGACTCGCCCCATCTGAGAAAGAACCCGACGTCACCTGGCATGCCACCTGGCCATTCGATGATCATCGCGTTCAGCTTGAACCCGGCGTCTCTAAGCTGATCTCGCCACAGTTCGTAGGCTTGGCGTGGGCGTCCTGTCAGTGTCTCAGGCCATGCAGGATCGGAGTTGTTGATCGCGCGGCCATGGTCGGAACACAATGCATTGGGAAACCGCATGACCATCAGTTCCGTTTGACCTCGCTCGGCTGCCGACTTCAGCTTCGCCTTCAGCGGCTGGAGGATCTCCTTCAGGCGCTCTTGCGTCAGGTTGATGGGCTCAGCCATCCGCTTGATCAGCTCATGCCGCGCCTTTTCGGCCCGATCCATGCCTTCCAGCGACTTGGACGCCTTCGCCATGAGCATCTCTGTCATGTAGTTGCGCAGGTCGGCGGCCGACATGAAGGTTTCGTCCGCAAGTTCCTGCTGAGCCATTTCGCCAGGCCTGGTCTTCAGCGTTTCCATGATAACAACCTCCCTGTTCAGGACGCGATTCTAGAGGGCATGGTGCTAAGTACGCTGCGCGTTTGCCGTGCAATCACGAGCTCTTCATTCGTAGGGATGACCCAAGCCTTAGGTCCTTTGCCGGATGAGATCAGCGGACCTCCGGTACGGTTAGCAACGTCATCGAGTGTGAAACCGGCCCAGGCAAGACCCTCGATGACCTCAGCACGCGTGGCCCCATCGTTTTCGCCGATTCCTCCAGTGAAGACGATCCCCTCGATGCCACCTAGGGCCGCGACGAGTGAACCGATCTCACGCACGATGCGGTAAACGAACATTTCGATAGCGCGCTTGGCATTGGTGTCCACAGCCTCTCTCGCCCGCAGCGTGCGCATGTCGTTTGAGATGCCTGATACACCCAGAAGGCCAGACTTGGTGTAAAGCAACCGCTCGGCCTCGCCGGGCGACAGGCTCATCTCCCGGAGCATGTAGAAAACGACACCGGCGTCGACCGTGCCGCAGCGCGTGCCCATCGGAAGCCCATCGAGAGCGGAAAACCCCATTGTCGTTGCGATGCTCACACCGCCCTTGAGGGCGCATAGGCTCGCTCCATTGCCGAGATGAGCCACGACCACCCGTCGTTCGGCGACGTGTTGATCGTATCCTTCGAGCACGGACGAGATGTAGTCGTAGGAAAGACCGTGAAAACCGTAGCGCCGCACGCCCCGTTCGCGCATTTCTCGCGGTAGAGCGTACAAAGTGGCGATATCAGATTGGCTTTGGTGGAAGGCCGTGTCGAAACAGGCAACTTGCGGCATCTCCGGCAGGCGTCGGCGCACGATCCGGATCGGCTCGAGGTTGTGGGGCTGATGCAGCGGCGCAAGCGGCACCAAGACCTCAAGCCGCTGGAGGACGGACTCGTCAACAATCGCCGGAGCCGAGAAGATCTCGCCGCCATGGACGACTCGGTGCCCAATCGCCACGGGTTGGCGCTCCTCGCGAAACTGACTCAGCCACGCAACGAGGTGCGTCAGCGCCTCCTCATGACTGGTTGGCCTGCCTTCGTCCCATATCTCATCTCTAAGCACGATCCCGCCTGCATCCTTGACGACGAAGTGCGCGTTTCCACCCAGACCTTCGTAGAGGCCTTTCCAGACGAGCTGCGGCTCCGCACCATCGAGCACATCGAAAACCTGAAACTTGAGGCTTGATGATCCAGCGTTGAGGACGATCAGGACAGGCACCATGACTTAAAATCCCAGAACCGCTAGACGCGCCCGCGCGGCGTCGGCGACGAGCGAAGCCACGGCGCAGGACGCAAGCCGCGTGATCGTCGCGTCGGCCCGACTGGTGAGGATGATCGGCACACGTGCACCGAGCACGATGCCGGCCGCATCCGCATCGGCCAGGAAGGTCAGACTTTTGGCGAGCATATTGCCAGCCTCGAGGTCGGGGACGACCAGCACATTCGCCTGTCCGGCCACGGGCGACTGAATCTTCTTGATCGCGGCGGCGCCAAGATCGATGGCGTTGTCGAGCGCCAGCGGACCGTCGAGAATTCCACCCGTGATCTGCCCGCGATCGGCCATCTTGCACAAGGCCGCAGCCTCGATGGTGGACGGCACCTTTGGGTTGACGGTTTCCATCGCCGACAGAATCGCGACCCGTACCGGATCCACGCGCAGCGCATGCGCGAGGTCTATGGCGTTCTGGACGATGTGGACCTTATCTTCCAGGGTTGGCGCGATATTCACTGCCGCATCGGTGATGATGAGCGCGGTCTCGTGGCCCGGCACGTCCATGACGAAGCAGTGGCTCACCCGGCGGGCCGTGCGAAGCCCGCCTTCACGGCGGACCACGGCACCCATCATCTCGTCCGTGTGAAGACTGCCCTTCATCAAGGCTCCGGCTTCTCCGGCCTTTACGAGTTCCACAGCCTTATTGGCCGAGTCATGACTATGCGCGGCTTCGACGTACTGGCCCACTGGCAGATCCTTAGCCAGCGCAGCAGCAGCCGCTTGCATCTTGTCGGGTGGCCCTACGAGGATCGGTTCGATCAGTCCTAGCTGTGCCGCCTCGAATACCGCGCTCATCGATGCCGGGTCGCAGGGATGCACCACCGCCACCTTCAATTTCTGAAGCGACTGGGCTGTTGCAATGAGACGATCGTACTTGTCGTGTTGCCGAAGCCTGGGTTGTGACGCACTCGGGGTCGAGATCGCAACCGTCATGATCGCCTCCACGCTGCGCCCGACGGGCAGTCATGAACCATCAAGACACTGCCGGATCAGCCTATCGTCTGCGAGATCGCCTCCCGCGCCTTGCGTTGTGGCTGCCCGCCCTGTTTGCAGTCGTGAGTATGACTGTCCTGGGATCCAGCGCTTGACCCATTGAGCCAACGTTTTGACAGTTTAGGACTGTGGTGCGGAAACAGGCGAGAGTTTGGACTGCTCATATAGGGGTCTGAGACGAGACTAGGCCGCCGCGAATCTGAGCGGTCTCTAAGCCTGATTCAGGATCTATTTTCATTCGCGTCCTGAATGTCCGTGTGCTGGAATGGCACGCACGCCAAGCCGACGGAGCCTGACCTGACCACCGGCGAAAGGCTCGCGTGAAGGCGCTGGGCTCGGAATACTTGAGAGCTGCAGCAATCTGACTAAGCGCCATGTCGGTGTTCTGCAGCAACTGGCAAGCAATCTCGTAGCGGATCTGGTTGGCGACCTGTCGGAAGGCTAGCCCTTCTGTGCGCAGATGCCGGCTCATCGTACGGCGATGCATCGAGAACAATCTGGCAACCTTAGCGGCTGAACAAGTGCTCTTGAGCAATTCCGTCCGAAGCAGGCGGCGCAGATCCTCCGTGAACGGGCCGGATCCTGACGCCGGCTTGCTGAACCTTTGGGTGGATGGCGTGCCCATTGCTCCCCCCTTTCCGACAGGCCTCCCGCTGCCAAACCGCGCGCATCCTATCTGCTTCAAACGTGATTGCTTGTCCGCTTGGGACTTTCTTTTGACAGTTGAGGATACTGAGCCGCCCACACGACTCGGCGCCTTGCGAGGATCGAGTTAAGCTGGAATGGGCATCGTTTCTCCGGAGCAGGGTCAGTCAGCCCAGGCGGTCGTCGCCCGCCTACAGAACGCCGTCATTTGATCGGACGGGACAGTCACTTGGCTGTTTGATCATCCTTCGATTCAGTTCGGATGGCCAGCGTAGCGCCAGGCGGTCGGGGTCTGGCCGGACCAACGACGGAAGGCGCGGGTGAAAGCACTGGCCTCGGAGTAGCCCAGAGCGGCAGCAATTTGTCCAAGCGGCACCTCGGTGTCCTGCAGGAGCTGACGGGCGATTTCGAAGCGCATTTCGTTCGTGATTGCCCGGTATCCCATGCCGCTGCCTTTCAAACGACGGCTCAAAGTACGCCGGTGCATGGCAAGCAGGTCGGCGATCTCGTCAGCCGAGCAGTGCTGGCTTGTCAGCCGGGACCGCAGTAGCCGCCGGATGTCGTCTGACAGGACGGAGCCTTGAGTGCGCTTCATCTGCTGGATCCGCTCTTCCAGGAGACCTCGCACGAACGGGTCGGCGCCGGCCACCCGGCAGTTCAGGTCGCTGGCCGGGAAGACGATGGAAGCCGTCTCTTGGTTGAACCGAACGGGGGCCCGAAAGTGCCGCCGGTAAGGCTCCTTGTCTGCCGGTGCAACTCGGGGCAGAAGCACCTCGATCGGATTCCACTCGGAACCGCACAAGGCACGCAAGGCGTTAACCGTCACGGCGATGGACCCATCGGAGATCTGATCCGCGCTTTCGGCCTTCGGTTGATAGACCAAGAAGGAAAACAGAACGGTCTCGCCCAGAGTCGTCAGGGACGGGACGGCTCCCCGGTTTTGGATGCTGAGATTGGACACGAGCGCCCGCATGGCATCGCCCACGGTATCCGAATGCTGCATTAGCCGCCCGACCATGCCCAGCGACAGGATCGTGGCGCGCTGACCAACCAACAACCCGAAGTGCTGGCAATGGGTGCGGGCTACGCATAGGGTGAGCAATCGGCCCAGGGACGCATGCGGGATGACGTTCGCACCATCATCGAACAAACTCGGGTCGAGCCCTGCCTCGCTGATGACCGGATCTGGGTCGATACCGAAGTCACATAAGGTCGGGGCGATCTCCTTGGCGACCCCTAGATGAATGTGTCCCGGCGGTAGCATCCGACCGGGGCCCGCCGGAATGGTCGGCTGGGTTGGAATGGAGTTCTCTCGACCGACATTTGTGGACAATGGCACGATACTATTGATCGTCGTCATGGCCGCCTCGCCAATGCCTGAGCCGTTCAGCACGACCTCACGGTATGATACGGCAGCACCGTGAGGGTCGCACGCGTCATCGACAAACAATATATATCAGTTCCTGCGCAGCTTAACCACGGATTAGGGCTATTTCGCGGAATTGCCCCCCCGATGTCCGGTCGGGTCAAGAGTTTGTCCCAAACCGTCAAGCCCAGCCGATCACTCGGAGCAATATCGCTGGGCGCTTCCGGTACCGGGGCGTTGGATCATGGAGGGAGACGGATAAGCCTTGTTTGGTTGATCGATGGTCTCGTCGCCATCAACCTAAGCGAGATGGCCCTCGCCAACCATGTCAGCGCTTTGCTCGCCGACGTCATCGGCATGGTCAGAATCGGGCTCCTACGCCCTGGCATCGATTTCGCCGACGACGGGCACGGCCGAGCAGATCGCGCTCGCATGTCGGTCTGCTGAGACGGTGTCACCGTCAATGATTATGTATCGCAGGACACCGTCCTCTTTATTTAATTTAACGTTGTAACCTAAAGCTACACACTTGAACGGTTCGGTTGCGATAGGACCGATTGGTAGAGTCAGAAGGAGGGCGACGGTCATGAGCCGGCAAGACACCCTGAAGGCGAACAAGGCCGCGGAGGGTCACTCGCGGTCAGCGACGACGCCCATGAAGCGGAAGGAATTCGAGAGCGAGCTCGCAAGGCTGCAGGTCGAGCTCGTACGCTTGCAGACATGGGTAAAAGCGACGGACGCGCGTATCATTGTGGTGTTCGAAGGACGCGATACGGCCGGAAAGGGGGGTGTGATCAGCCGGATCACGCAACGTGTCAGCCCGAGGGTGTTCCGGCATGTCGCCCTACCGGCCCCGACCGAGCGTGAACGAAGCCAACTCTATATGCAGCGCTACATCGCTCACTTTCCAGCCGGTGGCGAGATCGTGCTGTTTGATCGCTCCTGGTACAATAGGGCCGGCGTCGAGCGGGTCATGGGATTCTGCACCGACGACGAGTATAAGCGCTTCATGCGCTTGGTACCATCATTCGAGAACGAGATCGTGGATAACGGTATCATTCTGATCAAGTACTTTCTCGACGTGAGCCAGGACGAACAGAGAGCTCGCTTCGCCGACCGGATCGACAATCCCGTCAAGCATTGGAAACTCAGTCCAATGGACACGGAATCGGTACGGCGTTGGTGGGATTACACAGAGGCTTACCAGGACATGCTGCGCGCCACCGACACCGAAGCCTGCCCATGGTACATCGTCCCGTCCGACGACAAGCGCAGGGCACGCCTCAATCTCATCGCGCACCTGCTGAGCCAAGTCCCCTACGAAAAGGTGAAACTCAAACTGCCCAGCGTGCCGAAGGCAGAAGGCCGTCCCAAGGGCGTCGAGGCCGGTTTGCCATCGAAGCACATCGTTCCGGAACGTTACTAAACCCTGCAGCTCAGCACTCAGGGTGAGGTGGACAGATCAGGCCAGGAAAAGAACTCTCCGCTGCGCTTGAGAGCGTTCTGTCCTAAAAAATCAAAGGTATGTCTCCTTCGATCAAGCATACCACCTCACCAGACTTAGGATGCCATCAAAAGCAGCCTATACTGCTTTGCACTACAATAAACGTGGAGGTGTCTCAAACCGAAATCACCTCCGATGCTTGCGCAGGAGGACACGCCCATGCCCCGCTCCAGCGACGACGATGCACTGTTCCCGGCATCACTTGAGCCGATGAGCGTTCCACCGGGCGTCGACCGTCGAGCGTTTCTCATACGGAACGCCGCTATTGGTGCGGCAGCCGTCATGACGGGCACGACTTGGGGCCCTGACGCCCGGGCGCAGCAGGCTGCGACAGAGGCCACCACGCAGAAATCCAAGAGGGGTGCAGCAGACAGTGACCCCGGACTCAAGATGGGCTCGACCCTGTCCCCGGATCTCGACGTCGTCAAGGCGTCCAGAGGGCCCGTGATGACTGTGGTGGACGAGTTCTACAAGGTCGGGCCCGGTCCATCCAGTTCACACACCATCGGACCCATGCGCATTACCTACGATTTCTACCAACGCTGTACGAAGCTACCAGCCGATCAATTGGCGCAGGCCACCGGCCTCAAGGTTCACCTCTTCGGCAGCCTCAGCGCGACAGGAAAAGGTCATGGCACCGAGCGCGCCGCCTTGGCCGGTCTTGTGGGTAAGGAGCCGGCCACCGTAGACCCGCGCTTCCTCGATGAGATGATCGCGACGCCGCAGCAAACCTACCCGGTACAGCTCGGAAACAAGACATTCAACCTGTCGCTCGCCGACATCGTCTATGACGCGCCCAAGGGCGAGTTCCCTCATCCCAACACCATGACGGCTCGCCTCATGGCCGGCGACAATGTTCTCTACGAGCAGGAATACTACTCGGTCGGCGGCGGCTTCATCGAGTGGAAGGGATACGAACCGCCCAAGAAAGGGCAGCCGAAATATCCCTATTCAACGATGAAGGAGCTGCGGCAGCACGCTGAAGCGAACAATCTCTCGATTGCCGATGTCGCGATGGCAAACGAGATCGCTGTGTCCGGAAAGAGCGATGAAGAAATCAACGCATTCCTGGACAAGATCGCCAACGCGATGATTGCCACAGTAAAGACCGGCCTTTCCTATAAGGACGATGTCCTGCCTGGGCCGATCAAGCTCCACTCCAAGGCAGCCACCGTCTTTGAGCGCGCCAATGATGACAGTTATGTGAGCGACCGCGCCATTGGCTTGGTGTCCGCCTTTGCTCTAGCCGCCTCCGAGGAGAACGCCCGGGGCCACTTGGTCATCACAGCGCCGACCGGCGGCTCAGCGGGAGTGATGCCCGCAATCGTCTACGCGTTGACCCAAAGCGGCCGCGCTGTGCCGATGGACAAGATACGGCAAGGCCTTCTCGCTGGGGCGGTCGTCGGATACCTTTGCAAGCACAATGCTACTCTGGCCGCTGCCGAAGGAGGCTGCCAAGCC
This sequence comes from Microvirga pudoricolor, assembly GCF_016892705.1. Lineage (GTDB taxonomy): Bacteria > Pseudomonadota > Alphaproteobacteria > Rhizobiales > Beijerinckiaceae > Microvirga > Microvirga pudoricolor. Next base: position 172,417 of record NZ_JAFEMB010000004.1, on the reverse strand, counting down.
GAGATCGGCGTCGCCTCTGCGATGGCGGCAGCCCTGATCACGCAGGTGATGAATCAGCCCCCACGCACGATCGAGAACGCAGCCGAGTCGGCCCTGGAGCATCACCTGGGCATGACCTGTGATCCCGTGGCAGGCTATGTGCAGGTACCGTGCATCGAGCGCTGCGCTTTCGGGGCAGTGAAAGCTTGGACAGCCGCCATGATTGCGACCAACGAGATCGCCAGCAGGCATCGGGTAGACCTCGACACCACGATCAAGACTCTTGCCGACACCGCACGGGACATGAATCCCAAGTACAAGGAAACGAGTGAAGCCGGACTCGCTCAGAACCTAGTGCTCTGCTGATCTACCTGACACCCCACGTGAGTGACCGGAGATACGTTTACTGAAGACACGATCAGCGTTGCGGGAGGAGGTTGTTATGCCGGATGGAGCCATCGCTGCGAAAAGATCTGCAGATGAGCCTGAGCAACAGGCAGGAAAGCGGCAGGCGAAGCACCATCAGGCAGGAACAAACTCTACGACCGGCGCCATACCTTCGCTGGACGCATGGACCGGATTCGTCCCTGGACGTTGGCAGAACACCGTCGATGTCCGCGACTTCATCCAGCGGAATGTCACGTCTTACGAGGGTGACGAGGGGTTTTTGTCCGGTCCCAGCGAGCGGACGAAAGCCGTTTGGGCGAAGCTACAGCCCTATTTCCAGGAAGAAATCCGCAAGGGTGTCCTCGATGTCGATGCTAAGACGCCCTCCTCCTTGACCTCGCACGCGCCCGGCTACATCGACCGTGAGAACGAGGTCATTGTCGGACTGCAGACCGACGCGCCGTTCCGGCGTGCGATCATGCCATATGGCGGATTGCGCATGGTCGAGGCAGGCGTCAAGGCGGCGGGGTTCGAACCGGACCCTGCCGTGCATGAAGTCTTCACCAAATACCGTAAGACGCACAACGATGGGGTCTTCGACGCTTATACGCCCGAAATCATGGCGTGCCGCCGCAGCCACATCATCACAGGTTTACCTGACTCATACGGCCGCGGTCGGATTATCGGCGATTACCGCCGCGTGGCTTTGTACGGCACGGACAAATTGCTGGCAGCCAAGCGGTCCGAGCGGGCGCTGCTCGACGCCAAATGGCCAACCGACGATGTCATCCGTGAGCGCGAGGAACTAGCCGAGCAGATGCGAGCATTAACGGACTTGGCGGTGATGGCCAAGACCTATGGGCTCGACACCGAGCAGCCGGCGAGAACTGCGCGCGAGGCCGTTCAGTGGACCTACTTCGGATATCTCGGGGCCATCAAAGAGGCCAACGGGGCGGCGATGTCCATCGGACGGATCTCGTCCTTCCTAGACATTTATATCGAACGCGACATGAAAAGTGGCGCTCTGGATGAAGCGGGTGCTCAAGAACTTGTTGATCAACTCGTTCAAAAGCTTCGCATCGTCCGCTTTCTCCGTACGCCCGAATACGATGCCCTCTTCTCTGGAGATCCTTACTGGGCCACAGAATGCGTCGGCGGCATGGACCTCAACGGCCGTCCCTTGGTCACCCGGACGAGCTTCCGAATGCTGCACACGCTCACCAACCTGGGGCCTGCGCCGGAGCCCAACATGACCGTGCTCTGGTCGCGTCAATTGCCAGACGGATTCAAACGTTATTGCATCAGAGTTTCGGCTGAGACATCCTCGATCCAATATGAGAATGACGATCTCATGCGTCCATATTGGGGTGACGACTATGGCATTGCTTGTTGCGTCTCTGCCATGCGTATCGGCAACCAGATGCAGTTCTTCGGCGCGCGGGTGAACCTCGCGAAGTGCTTGCTTTATGCCATCAATGGCGGTCGAGACGAGGTCAGCGGCGAGCAGGTCGGTCCGGCAACACTGCCCGTTACGAGTGAGACCCTCGACTATGCCGACGTCACGGCGAAATTCGATAACATGATGGAGTGGCTCGCGCGAACCTACGTCCACGCCATGAACTGCATTCACTACATGCACGACAAGTACTACTACGAGCGCCTCGAGATGGCGCTCCACGACCAGCAGATCCTCCGCACGATGGCCTTTGGCATCGCCGGCCTGTCGGTAGTCGCAGACAGCCTCTCGGCTATCAGGCACGCCGAGGTGAGGCCGGTCCGCCGCGATGACGGATTGATCGTCGGGTACGAGATCAATGGCGACTTCCCGAAGTACGGCAACAACGACGATCGTGTCGATTCCATCGCGGCGGATCTGGTTTCCAGCTTTATGAAAAAAATCCGCAAGCACCAGACCTATCGCAATGCCGTTCACACTCAGTCCGTGCTGACGATCACCAGCAACGTCGTCTATGGCAAAAACACTGGCGACACGCCCGACGGCCGCAAAGCCGGCGAACCGTTCGCACCCGGCGCCAACCCGATGCATGGCCGCGATAGCCATGGATGGCTTGCCTCGTGCCTATCGGTCGCCAAGCTGCCCTATTCTGATGCTCAGGACGGAATCAGCTACACCGTGTCCGTCACGCCGAGTCTCAACCGCCTGGATCAGGGCGAGAAGATCAGTCAGGCGGTCAAAGTGCTGGACACATATTGTGGTCAGGGGGGGTTTCACATGAACCTCAACGTCCTCAACCGGGACACCCTGATCGATGCGATGGAGCATCCAGATAGGTATCCTCAACTGACAATACGGGTCTCCGGCTACGCGGTCAATTTCGTCCGACTCACGCGAGATCAGCAAATGGACGTGATCAGCCGCACGTTCCATGGTCAAGAGTGATGTCATGGCAGACGAGCCCTGGGCCCATAGTCGGTTCGACCTGCAGCAGGCACAATCCCCAGATGCACCCGACGCGGCTACGTTCAACGATCCTCGTGCCGAATTTGGCTGGATTCACTCCTATGAAACGGGATCCACCCTGGACGGGCCTGGCATCAGGATCGTCGTGTTTATGAGCGGGTGTCTGCTGCGGTGCTTGTACTGCCACAACCCCGACACTTGGCATCTGAAGGACGGCACCAAGATTTCGTTCGACCGTGCCAAAACCGCTCTTGACGCTTATGCGGCACCACTGCGTGCCCTGAACGGGGGGCTGACGATATCGGGTGGCGAACCACTCGTTCAGCTGCACTTTACCAAGCGCCTTTTCGCCGCCGCTAAGGCAATGGGGCTTCATACGGCTTTGGATACGTCAGGCTTCCTCGGTACACGAGCCGACGACGAGTATCTAAGTCAGGTCGATCTCGTTTTGCTCGACATCAAGTCTTGGGATCCGGCCACATACCGCCGCGCCGTGGGGCAGGACATTAGACCAACCATCCAGTTCGCAGAACGTCTGGCTTCCCTTGGCAAGCCCGTCTGGGTGCGCTTTGTACTCGTACCGGGACTGACCGACGATCCGGCGAATGTTGAAGGCATTGCCCATTTCGTTGCGCCCATGCGCAACGTCGAATGGGTCGAGGTCCTCCCATTCCATCAAATGGGAGCCTTCAAATGGAAGGCTATGCACCTCCACTATGAGCTGTCCGACACTCCATCCCCCTCCCCTGAACTTGTGGCGCGGGTGATCGGACAGTTTCGGGAAACCGGCTGCCGCGTAAGATAAGGGGAAGTTGATGCTCGATGTCATTCGTATGCTGCTCGAAGCCTCTCCCCTTCTGGCGCTGTTCCTTGCCATTGCCACCGGCTACGCGATAGGACAGATTTCGATCGCCGGCGTTTCCTTCGGTGCCGGAGCGGTGCTGTTCACCGGCCTGACTATCGGCGCCATCGCACCGAGGGCCGCCCCGCCAAGTTTAGTCGGTACGCTCGGCTTGGTCATGTTCGTCTACGGCGTCGGCATCCAGTATGGACCGCAATTTTTTGCAAGCCTACGCGGACCGGGGATCAAGTATATGGCTCTTGCAGCTGTAGCTGTCATCGCTTCGCTCCTGGTCGCGATGTCGCTGGCGGGCCCGCTCGGCATCTCGACGGCAACGGCGGCCGGATTGTTCGCTGGCTCTGGTACAAGCACGCCGACACTGCAGGCCGCCTTGGCGGCGGCAGACAATCAGGATCCTGCCATCGGCTACTCGGTGTCCTATCCCTTTGGCGTCGTCGGGCCGATTATCCTGATGACCTTTATGGCCGCTTGGGTCAAACCCAAATTTGCGTCGCCTCCGCAGAACGTTCGAATTGCCGAATTGACGCTCGAGTCGACATGCGAGAATCGAACGGTTGAGGAAGTCTCCGCGATCCTTCCGTCAGATCTCAAGATCGTCGCAGTCCGTCAGTACCATGTAAATGAACCCCCAGTCGCCAGTATGAGATTGCACGAAGGTGATGGACTACTGCTGGTCGGCAACCCATCGAGCATCGAGCGAGCGAAGGAGAGCATGGGACACGAAGAGCCGGGACGTATCAGCCGTGATCGTGCCGATTTCGACGTGGTGCGGGTCTATATTTCGAAAGCGACCTTTGTCGGCAAAGGTCTGCACGACATCCCCCTCCCGGACTATCCTGTTACCATATCGCACGTGCGCCGGGGTGACGTCGACATCATTGCGTCTCCTGATCTGACACTCGAATTCGGCGATCAGCTGGTAGCCGCAGTTCCTACAAGCCGAAAGATCGACATCCGGCGTCACTTCGGTGACAGCATCAAGGGCAATGCTGAACTTTCATTCGTTTCGGTCGGTGTCGGTATTGCTTTGGGCCTGCTGCTTGGCATGATCCCTGTCCCGTTGCCGGGAGGCGGCACTTTCAGTCTGGGCGTGGCGGGAGGTCCCCTCGTTATGGCGCTCGCTCTCGGCTGGCTCGGTCGCACCGGGCCATTGGGCTGGAGGATACCAGTTATCGCCAACCTGGTCCTGCGAAACCTCGGCTTGTCCGTATTCATAGGCTCGGTGGCTATTGGCGCAGGCAGCCCCTTTGTTCAGACAATCGCGACCAATGGGATTCAGATCCTTCTCGGCGGCGCGGCCGTGTTGCTTACCCTTGTGCTGATCGTGCTGGTCGCCGGACATTTGTTGCGCATTCCGTTCGATGATCTGCTCGGGGTCTGTGCAGGTTCGACCGGCAATCCCGCCATCGTCGTGGCGGCAGCACGTCTTGCGCCAACGGAACGCACGGACATCGGTTACGCAATTTGTTTCCCCAGCATGACCATCGTTAAGATCATCGCCGTTCAGGTAATGCTGAGTTGAGGCTTGTGTATGATGCTGGCCAGCAACACCGATCAAGATTTACTTATGGAAGGTTACTTGTCTATCTGGACCTGCTTGACGTCATCCGTTCGTCTGCACAGTCTTTGATGAGCATCGATGAGCCATTGTTTTGGAGTGTGCGCTATGGCGTCTGTCCGAACTCTGTTCCTGGGATGTGCCGCGTTCATGACCGGCGGCGCACAAGCTTCCGACCTTCCTGCAAAAGCCGCGTCTCCGATCGAGTATGTGCGAATTTGCTCCACCCACGGCGCCGGCTTCTTCTACGTTCCTGGGACGGAGACCTGCCTCCGAGTTGGAGGCCGTGTACGCGCGGAGTACCTTTATCTGCAACCTGTCACTCGTCTACAGGACACAATCGGCTTTAGAGCCCGCGGGCGCATTAACGTCGATGCGCGAACGGCCACGGCCTACGGTATACTGCGTGCCTATATCCGGATGGAAATAACCCGCAGCAGTGGCGCCTATACAGGGGGCGGGATTGACACCAGTCCTGAGATTTCTCAAGCCTTTATCCAGTTTGACGGGCTGACTGCCGGTCGCGCGGTGTCTTTTTTCACGAGCCCGGATCTGCCAGCTCCCAATTTTGGCGATCTGCGCTTTGATGATCCTTCAAACGCTGAAGTGACCCTCCTTGCTTACACCTATTCCTTCGGCAATGGCTTGTCAGCCACCCTATCACTGGAGGATGGGATTGAGCGCAGGGTCAACAACGAGCTGTCCTTCCCCTTGTTTGGAGCAGGGGTTACGGGCCCGGTCTTTGCACCGATCGCTTCGACCTATGCGGGGGAGCGAATGCCTGATGTTGTTGGCAATCTTCGCTACACCGGGACTTGGGGCGAGGTACAGCTAGCTGCGGCCTTGCACCAGATTCGCGACGTGGCGGTGGGTGTCACAGCGGTGGGTGGAGTGACCCTACCGGTGTTCAATCCAGTCACGGGTTTGCCTAATCCCACATTTGCGGGGACGGAGTATGGATTCGCGCTCGGTGCTCATGGCTATATGAACGTTCCAGCCCTCGGCGAGGGCGATACGTTATGGATCTCGACCGCTTATGCAAACGGAGCGATCGGATATCTGAATGCAGGTCAGGCAGGACCGATAAGTAACGGCTTTATCAGCGCCGGCCCATTGACCATGCCATTCACCGACGCCTTCGTCGAACCGTTCACGGGCGAGTTCAAGACGAACAAAGCCTATGCCATCGCAGGTGGCCTCAATCATAACTGGACACCCACAGTCCAGACGAATCTGTTTGGCTCCTGGATGCGCTTCGATGCTCCCAGGGGCGCTCAGTACGTGGTACCGGCCACAACGGCGACACTTGCCAATGGATCGGCAGGGTCGACGACAGGGATTGTTGATTTCAATGAATACCGAGTTGGCGCCAACGTGATCTGGATGCCGGTGAAGGAATTCCAGATTGGCGTGGAGGCACTCTACATCCGGGTCGATCCACGCCAGCGAGTGGCTGTTCCTTTGACAACGGCAGCTGGCGACCCAACAGGCGCCTTCCGATCAACTGGATCTGAAGACACCTGGGAGGGGCGCTTGCGTGTTCAACGGGACTTTTGAACGATAGCGACGCCACCTGCCTACGCCGCCTTCCGTTTGGAGCCAGTCTGAACGTCGCCAGCCCAAGTTGTCCGTTTCGCTCTTGATGAAAAGGTGATCGATCTTCTCCCCAGTGATGTCGCTTTCAAAACGGCAGCGAGTCCCGACATCAGCTGCGTCCATACCATTGGGTGAAGGATCGGGGAATGATGAACGTCGCCCAAACGGGAACCGTGACTCTTCGGATCATATTGAGCATGACGTCCATATTGCTTATTGTTTCTCCCTGAAAGCTTGGAAGCAGCGAACGATGGACTTGTGCTTACGTGAAGTCGCCAGTTAGCGCCCGCGTCCCAGGAAATGCGAGGATGCCATGCGGCATACGATTCTGGAATATTGTCTTACACCCCAGATAAAAGCCGCTAGAGACAGGTTTGGGAGCCAGTTCGTTGACACTTTTGAGCCGCGCACCGACAGATCATTCATAGGCTCGTAGTCCGTCAGCTTTAATTTCTGCCAGGCTCATCACCCTTCGTCCCATTTTTGGAATAAATCGAGGTTTCTAACGTTCTCAGTTCCAGGAGCGACCAGGAACAATGCCTCATGATCAACCGAGCTTTGCGATTGGCAGCCCAGAGCATCGAGAGTGAAGCTGCAATGGAAGAGATGATCCGCGTGGCGAAGGAACTGCGTGAGCAGGATCCGAACAGCGAACTTGCAAGGCTACTGGAAGAGCGAGTGGCAACGGAGATGCGGTTACGGGCCCTGGTGGCCCGGATCAAATCCAAAATGGCTTAGGCGCCTCCAGACAAAGAGACGAATATCAGACGCCTCCGGTGCCACTCTCGGGGACGGCTCCCTAGTCTTGCGCTCTAGACCAGAGCGATGGAATCGTTGGTGAAGAATTTCAAGCTTGAGAACATGACGGTCGCGAAGCATGAGGGTACCTTTACTCTCACGTTTGACGCCAATCAGATCGCAGTGTCGGCCAGAGCAAACCTTAGACAGTTGCGCCTCGCCAAGTCTGCGTTGGAACTCGTCCTCGCATCGTGCGAGCCGGAGGAGTGCGCTCCGAACCATTCTGACCATGATCAGGACGACAAGACAGGTCCTATTCTCACCGGATGGCAGCGCGCCAAGATTTAGTTCAAGTCACGGGTATGACACGGGCGGCTCACGACGCCACCCGTGTCACTGTGAAGTTGAGCCGCCTCAGCGAATGATCTGCACGACTTTGCGGCTGCTGGGTTCGACGAGAACGGGAGTGTTATTGACCACAGTGTAGCGATAGCCCTTCACCTTGTACTCGGTGGGCACGTCATAGTAGGTGACTCCAGCCTCAGGGAGAACTGAGCCGACCCGGACGTCCTCTCGGTAAGCATAAGACGGAATCTTCTGGGTGGTGACGTAAGTCCGGAACTGGGGCTGCTGCTGATCGGCGATGCCTCCGACGATCGCACCGGTTACCCCTCCGACGGCGGCTCCAACGGGTCCACCGACGATCGCGCCGCCAACAGCGCCGGTCGCGGCCCCAGCCGCAGCACCGCCGGACTGAGCGAAGCTGACAGCCGGAACAAGGGATGCAAGAAGGGCACCGGTTAGTAGGATCTTCTTCGACATCGTGAACTCCTAAATTTCGTCTGCGAGCATGTTGCCCGCAGTCAATCGAACGCGGTCAAACACATTCGGTTTCGTTGTAATCGAAATTTTATACTTCATTCATTAAGTATTCATATTCATGAACGCTTGTCTATCATCGCGAATGAGGCCATCCGACGGCGACACCGGAATCACGATAATATAACACTTCTGCAGGGTTGTTTCCTCATGCGGCGTGGGCCCATCCGGCCCGGATCGCCAGTATGCTGAGCATGCATCAACTAGGTTTGGAATAAGGACGCCTCACGATCCGTTATGAGCGAGAAGCGTCATTGCAGGATGCATCACGTGAGTATCTTTTTCCGCATCATCACAGTCGTGGTTGCATGTGGCATGCCAGTGCTCTGGATCGGACACGATCGCTCCGCACAACACCTTTTTCCCTTGAGCGCAGACTCGCTCCTCGACTTGCTATCGACTACGTCGCGCCAGTTCGACAAAATCAGAAATTCTCATGACCACGAGGATAGGACGTTACCTCCGACTGCCATTCTCCGGGAGATACCAGGGCATGGCTCCTACCGCTACGCTGCCTATGCCGGCCAGAGATTTGTCGTGGACGCGACCACACGATCCGTGGTCTACACACTCGATTGAATTCACAAGCCGCGAAGCTTGTCAAAGTCAGATAGGAAGGGAGAGTTCGCAGCCGCGCACCCCTGGAGGATCAAGCCGTCACCAACCTTGAGCCTTAGCTCCCCTGAAACCGTTCAGTTCGCCTCCGGCACCCGGCGACATCAGGGGCAGGGATGGGGTCGAGATCGCGGTCAGTGACAAGCGCATGAAATCTCTCGACCATCCCGATGGTCTCGAAGTGAGCGTTCTCGGCCCGCAAAATCGCCCTTATGAGGTCCAATCGCTCCCCGAGGTCCCCCTGGGCCTTCTTATCGTCGGCCACAAGCATGTCGATGACCGCCGCAAGGATGCTCTCGAAGCCGTCAAGGCGAGCCCGATCTGCTTCCATATGTTCGAATTCTGCTTCCACATTCATCGAGACCACTCCCTGTAGTACAGGGAACGGATCAAGGATCTGGTTTATTCCCGCAATGCAACCTGTTTATACACTGCCTGAGCTACCCGGATAATGCTGGAAAATGCCAGGCGATCACGTCAAAATCAAAAACTGGCAGGAATATTCGGGATGGTCCAAACGTTCCTCAGGTGTGCGAGTAGCGAGGAGTTATGTCGGCCATAGGGCAGGATCTGGTAGTGCTTCTGCCGCGTCTCCGACGCTTTGCGTTTATGCTGTGCCGCTCGTCGCCGCTAGCGGACGACCTCGTCCAGATCACCTGTGAGAAGGCTCTGGCGAGCGCGGACCAGTGGAGCCCGGGCACCCGGCTTGATGCTTGGCTGTTTCGCATCATGCGCAACGCCTGGATCGACCACGTGCGCCATCATAGGAACGACGCCATGACGGACGATGTTCGCAATCACGAGCAGGATCTGCTCGACCATGAGAGCGGGGAAAGGCAGATCATCAGTAAACTCACGTTGACCGAGGTTCAGCGCGCTATCGAAGATTTGCCCTCGGATCAGAGGGAGGTTCTCCTGCTGGTCTGCGTCGAGGACCTCGCCTATCGGGAGGCTGCGGAGGTCCTTGGCGTTCCGATCGGAACGGTCATGAGCCGTCTGTCGCGAGCGAGGAGGCGCATCGCGGAAGTGACGCAGGCTGCGTGAACGGGAAGCACGGAGTGGAATCATAATGGCCCTGTCGAATATCCATCTCACAGATGAACTCCTGATGGCCTTCGCCGATGGCGAACTTGACGATGACGTTGCCGAGGCCGTGGCACAGGCCATCACCCTCGACGCATCAGCGGCCCTCAAAATTGCGGGGTACATTCGAAGCCGTCAGGTCGCGCGTGCCGTGCTCTCGACGCCGGATAAACTGGCCGTTTCCCCAGCCCTTCTATCCGCCGTCAAGGAGAAAGTTCAGGCAGCCGCAGATGACGCCACCGGCCTCCAGAGAGATAATATAGAGCCGGTCGCCTCCGCGCCGCAGGCGCGGCAGCCTCGACGCCTCCAAGTGGTCTGGATGCCTTTGGCGGCATCCATCGCGGCCGCGGCCGTAGGGCTCGGCGGATTTGTCGCCGGTCGCTATGCCAACGACTCGGATAGCGCTGCGAACCAGCTCGGGTACCTGGAGAGCAAAGAAGTGGCGCGCCTCCTCGCTACCGCGCCTTCCGGCACCCAGGAGGCAACAGCTTTTGGGAACCTGCGTGTGGCTGCAACATACAAAACGGCGGGAAGGCTTTGCAGGGAGTTCAGTCTCCGACAAGCGTCCGGCGTGACAACCGCACTAGCCTGCCGGTCCGGAGGAGGTTGGCAAGTCGTTCTGGCAATCGCCGAACCGGATGGATCATCTTACGTCCCTGCGAGCGGCGGCGACCTCATAGGCTCCTATTTGCAGAGTATCGAAGCCGGCGATGCTCTTGCTCCTGACGTCGAAAGAGGTCTTTTGGGACGTTAATCCATTGCCATATGAGGACATCTGCAGATTGCGGATCCTGATCCTCACTTCCTCATCCAGGATCACGAGCATGCTCGAGTGATCCTACGAGAGCCAGACGGCTTTTGCGACCTGACCTGTGCTGCCGATGGAGGAGAACTCGGCCGCGCCCGTGATAGGACGGTCCATCAAGTGTGACCTGCGAGCCTTCACGACGCCGAATGACGTTCGCCATCGTCAGTCGTCGCCGCAAAGTGTGATGACCCGCTGGGTATCATGAATTTCGCTTGTCGAGGCAGTTTTGCGGCAGTTTCCCGCGAAAGATTGAGGTTCGTGGCGAGGACATCGACAGGGTTTGAAGCCAGCCAAGCAGAGAGATCGTTGGCTTCATACCGGCCGTTGTTGAACCCGATCAAAACGCGCAATAGAGTTGCACCGATGTTACGGATGTAATGTCCTGAACCCATGGGGGCGTAACCGACATCGCCTGCCTCGAACCGATCCGTAACCACCTGCCCCTCGGCCAGAAAGACGGCCATTTCGGCCTGCCCTTCAAGATAATACTGCCATTCGTCTGCGTTGGGATGCCAGTGCAATTCGCGCATTGCGCCCGGCTGGATCTCGAGAATGGATCCCGCCATGGTGGTCGAGATCGGAAACTCATTGACCGTGACCACGCGCTGGGTACCCCCGCCCGCGACCCTCCGCGGCTGCTGGGCCAGCAGCGGATAGCGATGGGTGGAGGTGAGCTGGGCTGCGGGCCTTGGCGCAGCATCCGCCGACTGATCGTCCGGAGCCGGACCCTGGGCGAAATACGCTTCGCCCTTGGGCAGAGTTGCCAGATCGTCCGGCGACAATCCCAGATTCTGAGCGAGCACATCCGGTGGTGTCCGCGACAGCCAGTCCGTGATGCTGAAAGTGTGGTCCTCCGAGAAGTCGCCATTGTCGAAAATCAGGATGAAATGGCAATCCCCCGGCCCAAGCCCCTGGATCGAATGACCCCAGCCGCGCGGAAAATACCAGACGTCCCCTGGCCCGAAGGTGTCCGTCGCAGCGGCACCGTTGGGGTGAAGGATCGTCGTACGGCACTGGCCGGACACGACATAAGCCCATTCGGCTGCATTGGCGTGCCAGTGCAACTCGCGCATCGAACCTGGCGCGAGGCGCATGGACACACCGGCGATTCCAATGCTGGCCGGGAACTCCCTGACGGAGGCCCCACGCGTGACCCCGCCCGCGCCGACACGCGGAGGGGCGCTCTCGAGCCGATAGCGAAAGGAAAGGGTCGGTTCGGTCATGATCGGGCACTCCGAAGGGCGGAAGGGATAAGGGCGGCCTTATACGTATCGCGGGATCGGGCCCCATTGCGGGGTCTGATCAGGCAGCTCGACCTCGGCCTCGTCGATGAAGCACCACCCCCATCCTTCAGGCGGATCGTAGCCTTCGATGATCGGATGCCCCGTTGCGTGGAAGTGCGACCGCGCGTGCTTGTGAGGGGAATCGTCACAGCAGCCGACATGGCCGCAGCTCCTGCATAGACGCAGGTGAACCCATGGACTGCCGATCTTCAGGCACTCCTCACACCCTCTGGCACTGGGAACCACCTCATGGATCGTTGCGCGGTGAGTACAGGACATCAAGCTTCCTCCTTGGCTGTTTGCTCGGCCAGCAATGCGTGAATTTGCGAAACGACTGCGGCGCCCTCGCCGACGGCTGCCGCGACGCGCTTTGTCGAGCCGGCTCGAACATCGCCGATGGCGAAGACACCGGGAACATTCGTGCAAAGAGAATGGCTGCCTTGGCCCGTAACGATGAAACCCCGGTCATCGGTTTCGACGCAGTTGCGCGCCCAATCCGCGTTGGGATCGGCGCCGATGAACAGAAAAAGATAACGCACGTCGAAGCGGAGGCTCGATGCACTGTCCTCTTGTTGGAAGAGAACGGACTTCAGACCTGTTCCGGCATCTCCGTCCAACGCCGCGATGTCGAAGCCGACATGGATGTCAACGTTCGGCAAGGCCGCGATCCGGTCGATCAGATATTGCGACATGGTTTGCGTCAGGTCCCGGCGAACGACCACATGCAGCCGCCTGACCTGCGGCGCGAGAAAAACGATAGCTTGACCGGCGGAGTTGCCACCTCCTACGAGCACGATGTCCTCTCCGGCGCAGAGTCGCGCTTCGATGGGAGAGGCCCAATAAGAGACCCCGGCCCCCTCGAACATCGAAAGGTTGGGAACGTTCGGCTTTCGGTAATGGGCCCCGGAGGCGATGACCACGGACCGGGACAGCAGGCGCTGGCCGCCCGTGAGCGACAGGGTCAGCGCCGCCTTCGAACATTCTAGATGTTCGACCTCGACCGGTACGGCGATTTCGGCGCCGAACTTCAAGGCCTGATTAAAGGCGCGGCCTGCAAGGGCCTGGCCAGAGATTCCGGTCGGAAAACCGAGATAGTTCTCGATCCGAGCGGATGCACCTGCCTGTCCTCCCGTTGCGCGGGCATCGAGGACGATGACCTTCAGCCCCTCGGAGGCCGCATAAACCGCAGCCGCGAGGCCAGCCGGCCCGGCGCCGACGACCGCAACATCATAGACCGCGTTCGCGTCAAGAGCAGGTGTCATCCCAAGGCACGCAGCGACATCGCGATCACTCGGACGCTTCAGGATCGCCCCGCTCGGACAGACCACCAACGGCAGATCGTCGGGGACGATGCCGGCGCGTTCGATGAGGGCTCGACCCTCCTCGTCCGCATTGGCGTCGAGGACGAGGTTGGGAATGCCGCTGCGCGTCAGGAAATCCTGCAGACGCACCATGTCCCGGCTGCCCGGGGATCCGATCAGGATTGTGCCCGCCCCACCCTCGCCGATCAACGCGACCCGCCGGAGAATGAGGGCGCGCATCACGGTCTCGCCAAGCTCGGCCGCCCCGACCATCAGGGCCCGAAGATGGGCGGGATCGAAGGGAAGTGCGGTGCAGCCCTCCGGACCCGCGTGCGCGGATACCAGGGAGGGCCGACCCGCCAGTTGTGCGACCTCGCCGGTCAACTGACCCACCCCGTGGACCGTGATGGGAGCTTCCCGGCTGAGGCCATCGCGGCGGACCACTTCGATCGTCCCCTTCAGGACAAGCCAGGCGGGTGCATCAGCGGCCGCGAAGGCGTAGACGCTCCCTCCAGGCGCGAAGCTCTCCTCCGGTCCGCTGGCGAAACGCCGGGCAATCGCGGTCTGCTCCGCGTTGAAGACGGGGAACATCTGATGCTGGCGGTCGGCAAGGTTGCTCATGGTTGCAACTTCCTGAAGAATGGTCCGGGCGAGCAATCTTGCATTCAGTTCCCGATGAAGGCCAGAAGATCGTTGGTGAGCCGGCGTGAGGCGTGAACTGCGAGCGACTCTCGGGAACTGGTCCCGGTTTCGAGCATAGTGGCAAAACCCTGAACCAAGGTTTGCATGGGAAAATACGGGTGGGAGCGTCGTGCGCGATGTCCTAATGTCTCGCCGCAACGAGGAGGATCCTCATGACGACGCTCTCGGAACGTACGGCTTCTCCTAACACCGGCGCCATGAGCCGCAGGTTGACCTTTGCCATGGCGGCAGCCGCTGGAATCGCGGTCGCGAACATCTATTACAACCAGCCGATGCTGGGCGTCATCGAGAGCGAATATCCCGACGCCCTCACGATATTCGTGCCCACCGCCACGCAGCTCGGATATGCGCTTGGACTGTTGACCCTCGTGCCTCTGGGGGATCTGACCGAGCGCAGGGGGCTGATCGGCGCACAGTTCCTCGCCCTTGCGGTTGCACTCGCCGCGACCGCACTCTCATCGGGCGCCGTAACCATCCTGTTGGCGTCCGTCCTCGTCGGCGCGGCAGCCACCGTCGCGCAGCAAATCGTGCCGCTTGCCGCTCATCTGGCTGCGCCCGAGCGGCGCGGCGCAACCGTCGGCTCCGTGATGGCCGGCCTTTTGTGCGGCATCCTTCTCAGCCGGACGGTGGCGGGGCTCGTCACGACCTCCATCGGCTGGCGTGGCATGTTCTGGCTGAGCGTTCCCCTTGCGCTCGCTGCGGGCGCCATGATGATGGTGATGCTTCCCCGCAGCCGCCCGGCGGCCGGGCTCAGCTATTTTGGACTGCTGGGCTCTTTAGGCGGATTGTGGCGCGAGCTTCCGGTGCTGCGCCGGGCCTCCACCACGCAGGCCATGCTCTTTGCAGCATTCAGCGTCTTCTGGACGATCCTGGCGCTGAGGTTGCAGGAGCCGGTCTTTGGGCTCGGCGCCGACGTGGCCGGTCTTTTTGGAATCGTCGGCGCCGTGGGCGTGCTGGCGGCTCCCGTAGCGGGCCGCTTCGCGGATCGCTACGGCCCCCGCCTTGTGATCGCATCGGGCGCCGCACTCACATTCCTGTCCTGGATCGTGTTCGGCCTGTGGGAAACGATCCCGGGTTTGGTGGTTGGCGTGATTCTTCTGGATTTCGGCATTCAGAGTGCCCTGGTCTCGAACCAGCACATCGTCTACGCGCTTCGCCCCGAAGCCCGTGGCCGCCTCAACACGATCTTCATGTCCACCATGTTCGTCGGCGGCGCTCTCGGCTCGGCGGCCGCCACCACGGCCTGGGCCCATGGCGGCTGGATCGGTGTCGTCATCCTGGGCGGGGTTTTCGCGGCGGCCGGTACGCTGCTCCAAATCGCAGGCCTGAGAAGAGGCCGCTGACCGTCGGCGCGATCCGGGAACGCCGCCGCCTCAGCGGATCGCGCGGATCAGGTCCGCGTCGGGATAGCAGGTCGCCTCGCGGCCTGACTTCCTCTGCCATTCTCCGATGGCGGTTCTCGTGGCGAAGCCGACGAGGCCATCCGCCTTGCCCACGTCGTAACCCTGATCCTGAAGCGTCCGCTGCATCACCGTGATGGTGCCACGGTTCAGCGAGGCCGTCGGGGCCCATGTTCCTGAGAAGGATGATGTGCCGCCCAACCGGTCGGCCACGTGCCCGATGAAGAGGGCGTAGAGATCGGATTCGTTGTACTGCTTCAGTATGTAGAAATTATCCGTCACGAGAAAAGCCGGACCCAGCCGGCCGGCCGGCATCAGCAGAAACCTCGTCGCATCCCGGGGCGCGCCCGCGCGCCCTGTCGCGGGAACGATCCCCAGGCCCGTCCACTCGGAGCCCGGCCTGCCCTGACGTGGCCCTTCCAGGGTACAAGGAACGCCCGACGGTACGCGCACCTCCTCGCCCCATCCTCGATCCGGCCGCCACCCGTGCTCCCGCAGGAAATGGGCGATCGACGCGAGGCTGTCGGGCACGGAACGCCAGATGTCACGGCGCCCATCGCCGTCGCCGTCGACGGCGTAGCGGAGATATTTCGACGGCAGGAACTGCGGCTGCCCCATGGCGCCCGCCCATGAGGAGAGCAACTGCGCCTCCGGCACGTGGTCCTTCTCGACCATGGTGAGAGCTGCCAGAAACTCCGGGCGGTAGAGAGCCCCCCGCCGCCCCATGAAGGCCTGAGTGGCCAGCACGCTCAGGGCATCGTGTCGAGGAACCACCCGGCCGAAATGGGATTCCCGCCCCCAGATGGCCACCACGATCTCGCGCGGCACGCCATAAGTGCTCTCGACTTGGTCCAGAACCGTCTTCCACCGGTTGAGAAGTCCCTTGCCGGTCGTGGTCAGATCGACGATCTGCCGTTCCACGAAATAGCGCCCCGGGCTTTGGAACTCAGCCTGCTTCTGATCGCCCGAAGGGATCGCTCTTCCCGGGGGCTGGAGGTCGGGCAAATCCCATTTGAGGCCGATGCTGCCCAGGGCATGGTCGTACGTCGCGCGCGATATCCCCTGCTGCCGGGCATCGGGCCAGACGCTCTGCTCCAACCACATTCGAAACTCGGCTTCGACGGCCGAGCGCCCTGTCATAGGTGAGGCGAAAGTCTTGCTTCCAAGAAGCAGGCACAGGATCGCCAGAACCGCGAACCGCCCTGCAGAGATGACCCCCACCGCTTGCATAAGCCCTCAAGACCCGACGGGCGACGACTCGATCATCCTGCGGATGCGGGTCGCCAGGGCTTCGACGGCGAACGGCTTGGTGATCATCTCCATTCCGGGGTCCAGGAAGCCGGACGCGATGGCGGCATTCTCGGCATAGCCCGTGATGAACAGAATCTTGAGGCTGGGCCGGAAGGAGCGGGCATAATCCGCGAGTTGACGCCCGTTGATGCCCGGAAGGCCCACATCCGTCACCAGAAGGTCGATCCGCCGGGCGGATTCCAGGATCTTGAGGCCCGAAGGCCCGTCGACGGCCTCGAGCACCGTGTAACCCTGGTCCTCCAGCACGTCCAGGATCAGCGCGCGCACCACGGGCTCGTCCTCGACCACCAGAACCGTCTCGCCCGAGTCGGCGCGGCGGATATCGCCCAGCCCCCCGTGGGCGGCCTCGGCTTCCACGTCTCCATGATATCGCGGCAGGTAGATCTTCAAGGTCGTGCCCTGCCCGACCTCGCTGTAGATCCTGACATGCCCCTGAGACTGCTTGGCGAAGCCGTAGACCATGGATAGGCCAAGGCCCGTACCCTGGCCGATGGGTTTGGTGGTGAAGAACGGGTCGAAGGCCTGGGCGATGATGTCCGCCGGCATGCCGGTTCCCGTATCGGACACGCAGATTGCCACGTACTGGCCGGGCTCCACATCCGTTTGGGCGGCCGCATAGGCGCTGTCCAAGTGCGCGTTCGCGGTCTCGATGGTGAGTACGCCGCCATCCGGCATGGCGTCGCGGGCGTTGATGGCCAGGTTGAGGATCGCGCTTTCCAGTTGATGGGGATCGCATAGGGTCAGCCACAGCCCACCCGAGGTCACCAGCTCGAGCCGGATATTCTCGGCCATGGTCCGCCGCAGGAGTTCCTCCATGGAGGTAACGAGCTGGTTGGCGTTGACGGGCTTGGGGTCGAGAGGCTGGCGGCGGGCGAAGGCGAGCAGGCGGTGGGTGAGCGCGGCCGCCCGGTTGGCGGACGTCATGGCGGCTTTGGCGTAGCGTTCCAGGGTGTCGTGGCGCCCTTGCGCCATGCGGGTCTGCATCAGGTCGAGGGAGCCGATGATCCCGGTGAGCAGGTTGTTGAAGTCGTGCGCGATCCCGCCCGTCAGCTGGCCCACAGCCTCCATCTTCTGAGCCTGCCGAAGCTGGTCTTCGAGAACCTTGCGTTGCGAGACGTCGCGTCCGATGCCGTGGAAGACCTCCGTTTCCGGCGTCAGCGTCCAGTTGATCCACCTGTCCGATCCATCGCGATGCCGGAACCGCACGTCGAGATCGTGGGTAGCGAAGCCCTTGCGCAGGGATGCGTAATGATCCTTCAGCCCTGCACGATCTTCGTCGTGCACCAGGACCTCGAGCCGGGTTCCGACGATCTCGCCCGGCGCGTAGCCCAGCATGTCCAGCCATGCTGGGTTGGCCTGCCGGATCGTACCGTCCATGGCGCAGGTGGCGAAGAGGTCGCGCGAGAGGCTCCAAACGCGATCCCGCTCCTGGGTCCGCTGCTCGACGCGCTCTTCGAGAGTCTCGTTCAGGTTCTGGAGATAGGCCTCGGCCAGCTTCGTCTCGGTGATGTCGTAGACCACGCCGACGAAACGGACCCCATCGGTCTCGGCATCCTCCACGAACTCGCCGCGGCGGGCCAGCCAGCGGACTTCGCCGTCGTCGGCGCGGCGGATGCGCGTCTCGATGGAAGCGGAGCGCTCTCCGCCATCCGCATGGGCGTCCGCCAGAAAAACGTGGCCCGCGCAGACAAGCGCGTTGATCGTCTTGACGGGCAGGACGCTCGCGGTGTGCAGTCCGAGGAGTTCGCAGAACTGCCGCGACACCGTTGCGGTGCCGAACCCCTCGACATATTCGAAGGTCCCGATGCCGCCCGCCGTCTGGGCGATCCTGAGTCGCTCCGAGATCCGCTTCTGGTCCGTAATGTCGACGAGAATCCCCGTGAAGCGGATCGGCTCGCCTGCCTCGTCGGGATGACTGCGACCTCGCGCATGGACCCAACGCCACGAACCGTCGGGGGCGCGAACGCGAAACTCCTTGGAAAACAGCTCCGCGCCTTCGACGATGCCCGCGACGGCCATCTGGATACGCGGCCGGTCCTGGGGGTGGATCACCGAAAAGAAGACGCTTTGCGGAAGCCCGGAGGCCGCCTGCTCCGGATCGAGGCCGTAGAGTGCGGCGAAGCGGTCGTCGGCCGTCAAGCGTCGGGCACGGATATCCCAGTCCCAACTACCGGCGCTGCCGGCCACGTCCAGGGTCAGCCTGAGACGTTCGGTGGCGGCCGTCAGTTGCGCCTCGGTTGCGGCCGCCCGGCTCTCGAGAGGCGTGAATGTGGCGATCGCGAAGGCCGCTTCGGTTCCAAACGGCGCGATGAAAACCTTGAGCGGCGTCCCGGCCACGCCATGGCGCAGGCCCGGCACCTCCCCGTCCGCCGCCGGCCCGCCGTCGAGGGCGTGGCCGAGCCGGACCAGGGTGTCGGAACGGGTTCCGGGCAGCCACAGGGTGTCGGTGCCTTGTCCGACAAGCGCGCCTTTGGCCGTATCCGTCAGGGCCTCCATGGCCGCGTTGACGGCGAGAACCGGCCTGTGAGGCGCACGAAGGTCCAGGATGGCTGCGGCCGTGTCGGACCGCAGCAGCGCCGCGAGAACGGGCCCACCCGCCCGGTGCGCCTCTCGCAACGGCTCGGAGATGTGAGGGTTCGGGATGGTCAAGGCCTCATCCTAGCCCGAAGCGGCCGATGAAGTTCCCGCCTCTGACTCCGCCGTCACACGCTCGATGAAGCTGCGGATCAGTTGCTTGAGGGCTGCCAGGGAGGGAACATCCATCAGCATGGCGATGTAGCCGCGAATGTCGCGATGGCGGATCGAGAAGTTGATGTAGAGGAACAGAACCAGACCCTCCCGGTCGCTTTCCTCCCGGGCGGCGAAAAGAAGGGCGCCGTCACCGCGCAAAACCTGCGGCAACGACATGGTCAGCGACCGTTGGAGCATATTGGCCATGGTGGCGAGGCAGCCGTTGAGAACCACGTTGCCGGTTTCAGCCAGCGCCTCGTTCTCGATATCGATCAGATCCTCACCCGACAGTTCGTCGCCTGCGACCGCGCGAACGAGCTCGAGGCTGCTGGCCTCCGGGAAGATCAGAAGCGCCCTGCCGGCGAAAACGCCCTCGAAGGTCTGCTGGACGGCTACGAGCTGGTCCGCCTCCCGCTCGCCTACCAGGGTGGCGGCCGCCTTGCGGCTCATGACCTCCACGGACGGGACGGAGAGCAGGACCTGTTCGCCGACCATCTTGCGCAAGCTGGCGGCTGACCGGCTGACACCGATATTGACGAGTTCCGTCAGCGCATCGCGCTCCAGGTCACTGAGGTCGATGTCGTAGGACATCAGGCTTGCGCCTTACGAAGACGCAGCGCGGCGCCTGACACGAAGGCCCGCAGGGCATCCTCCGTCAGGGGCTTGCCGACGAACGTCGCGTTGATGGCCCTCGCCCGTGCGATGACCTCGTCCTGCACGTTCGCGGTGATGAGCGCGATGGGCATGTCGGGATGCCTGGACCGCAACTCCGCGGCCAGGTCCAGCCCGTCCCGGCCGGGCATGTTGAAGTCGATCAGCACCAGATCGATCTGGCGTTCGCCAACGACGGCCAGCGCCTCGTCGGCATTGCCGGCCTCCACCCGCTCCCAGTCCGGCTGGAGAGCCGTCAACGCCTTCGTGGCGACGATACGGGCCAGCTTGCTGTCGTCTACGATGAGGACGGTTGCCATCCACCTACTCCGATAGGACTGGAGTCCATCCGGCCCCACCCTGCGATCACTTTCCCTACGATTATGGGCGGCTCCGGCGATTTGCAACCCGCCCAGACCGAGGTTGCGGCCTCTTCTAGGACAGGATCGGAAGCAGCCGTTCCCGCACGAAGAGATCCGGGCTCTGGCCCTGCAGCGGCGGCCTCAGGGCAAAGAGCACTTGGAACACGGCCGTGTGGAGACGATCAACCCTGTCCAGGTCGACCGTTCGAAACCGATCCGCTTGAAGAAGCACGAGCAATGGTTCCGCGTCCTCGACCCCGCAATCGCCTTCCAGGTGGACCACCTCGGCTTCCAAACGAACGCTCATCCGATCAGCTCCGCGATGTCCAGGACCATGAGAACCGATCCGTCACCCTGGATCGTGGTGCCGATGAGCCCTGGAGCCCCGGCCAGGATGCCGGTCATGGGACGCATCATGACGTCCATCCGGTCGATGAATCGGTCCACCGCGACCCCAACGGGCTCGCTTCCGACCCGCACGACCAATACCTTGACGTCCTGCGCAAGCGAGTCTCTCTCCGGCCCGTCGAGCAGAGCCGAAAGGTGCACCAGCGGAACGGTCCGGTTGCGCAGGACGAAAGCCCGGCCGCTTCCCACGGGGGCGATGCGGTCTCGCCTGATGGCGGCCGTCTCGATGATGGAATCCATGAGGACCCCATGCACGCGGCCGCCAGCCTCGACGGACATGATCTGGGTCATGACCACGGAAGTGGGCAGATCCATTTTGACCGTGGTGCCATGCCCGGGGCGGCTGAGAACGCTCACCCGCCCGCCGAGGCTCTCGACCGCAGCCCGCACCGCATCCATGCCGACGCCACGGCCGGACAGGTCCGTGACGGATCCCGAGGTCGAGAAGCCCGGGGTGAAGACCAGGTCGAGGATGTCGTCATCCGACATGGCCGCCAGCCGGTCCGGCGCCACAACCGCGCGTTCGGCGGCGACCCGGCGGATCCGGGCGGGATCGATCCCTCGGCCGTCATCCGAAACTTCGATGGACAGGCGGTTGCCGAACCGGGACGCCCGGAGGGTGATCGTCGCCTCCGGAGACTTGCCGGCCTCCAGGCGCACCTCTCCCGGCTCCACGCCGTGATCGATCGCGTTCCGCAGGACGTGGACGAGGGGCTCCGACAGGGCGTCGATCACGGTCTTGTCGGCCTCGATGTCCTCGCCGCTCACGGTCAGGCCGACCGTCTTGCCGAGCCGCGCCCCGATCTCGCGCACGGTCCGGGGGAAGCGGCGGAAGATATCCCGCAGCGGCAGCATCCTCACATCCACGACGGCCGCGTGCAGGTCCCCGGCGAGGCGGTCGATGACCGCGTGATGGGCCGCGAGCTTCCCGGTCCAATCGACGTCCTCACCGACCCGCCCGGCTGCGTCGACCAGATGCGCGAGCGCATTCTTGGCCACGATCAGCTCGCCCACGAGATCCGCCAGCCGATCGATCCTGCCGGCTTCGACCCGCACGGTTCTGGGGCCGGCAGGTGGACCGGAATCCGGTCCCTGTGCCCCGGAGGGCGCGGACGCCACGGCTGGAGCCGGTTCCGCGTCGCGGACGAGGAAACGGACTTGGTCCGGCACGAAGCGGAATACGGCAGCCACATCCGGGTGCGGCGCCCCCGACAGCGCTTCGATGACGAGATTGCAGGCGAAGGGGTCGAAGCTCCCGGCAGGCGGCCAGGGATCCCGCGCGGAGACCTTCAGTGCGGCGAGTTCCGGCACCGAGCGCATCAGCCCAAGGGGATCGTCGCCGGAAAAGAAGCAATCCGGGCGCGGCTCGTAGCGGATCGCCGTCAGTGGCCGGCCGGATGCCGCCGCAGCCGGGTCCGAGCCCCGCAGGGCATCGAAGAGAGCATCGGCCCAGGCCGCGTCCGCCCTCGAGGCGACTGCAGCCAAGGAAGGGTTCGGCGTGTCGAGGAGAGACCGCACCCCGGCCGCCAGGGCGTCCGCCTTCTCCGGAGCATCCGGCGGCAGGTCTCCGTTGGCCTCCACGGCTCCGACCCAGCGCTCGCTCGCCTCCAGGCAGGCGAACAGCGCTCCCAGGGCCGCCGCATCGAGATCGAGACCATCGGCTCTCGCGGCCGCGAGCAGGTCCTCGGCGGCGTGAAGAAGGTCGCCCAAAGGCTTCAGGTCGAACAATCCCACGGACCCTTTCAGGGTGTGGACCGCCCGGAAGGCGCTGTCGAGACGGTGCGGATCGAACGGTCGACGCTCCAGGGCCAGAAGGTCGTCGGACGCCTGCTGGATGAGTTCCTTCGCCTCGACGATGAAATGGTGAAGGAGGTCGTCCACCGTCAGCGCTCCGGGAGCTTGCGGATGGGCTTCTGGTAGACCACGGCATCCTCGAAGCGGCGGGCCTCGAAGCGGTCGGAGATCCGGGACATGGATTCCGTGTGGCCCAGGCAGAGAAACCCACCGGGGTTCAGCGCATCATACAGCGTCCGGGCGGCAGCGGCGCGGGAGGCGTCGTCGAAATAGATCAGCACGTTCCGGCAGAAGATCACGTCGAAACGGCCCTGGCGAGCCATCGAGTTCGCGTCGATCAGGTTGGCCTGCGTGAATCTCACCGATTCCCGCAAGTCGGGGATGATGGTCCATGAGGCCCCGTCCCCAGGCTCGAAATAGCGCTGGAGCACGTCCGGCGGCAGCTTGGTCACCGACCGCGCTCCATAGGACCCTGCCCTGGCGGCCGCCAGAACGTTCGTGTCGATGTCCGAGCCGACGATCTCCACGTTGTAGGCGTCCACGACCGGCCAGTTCTCGAGCAGCCAAAGGGCGACGGAATAAGGTTCCTCTCCCGTGGAGCAGGGAACGCACCAGATCCGGACCGGGTCTCCCGGCCCGCGCGTGCGCACGATCTCCGGAAGCATCGCCCGGCTGAGGCAGTTCAGCTGGTGGTCCTCGCGGTAGAAATAGGTCTCGTTCACCGTGAAGGCATTGATGAGGCTTTCCACCTCCCGGTCGTCGGTGCGCAGCAGGGACAGGTAGGTCATGAACGTGCGCGCGCCCGTCGCCGACATCCGGTCCGCGACGCGGCGGTCGATGTAGTAGCGCTTGGATTCTCCGAACTGCATTCCGGTTCTCTGGTAGAGAAAGGCGCAGAACTGCAGCAATTCCTCGGCGCTCAGGGGCTGCAGGGGGTCTCGCATGCCCTCGGCCAGGAAAGGGACCTGGATCATCGGGACGGCACCATGTCCATGAGGCGGGCTGCGATCCGGTCCAGGGGCGCGACGATCTCGGCGCCGCCCGCTTTCACGAGTTCGCCCGGCATGCCCCAGACGACGGCGGTCTCCTCGGCCTCGGCGAGGGTGCGCCCGCCTGCGGCCCTGAGGCGCGTCATGGACCGGGCGCCGTCGTTCCCCATGCCGGTCATGAGAATGCCGACGATCCGGGCCGCCTCCCGATGCGCCATGGCGCTCTCGACGAGACGGTCGACGCTCGGGTGCCAGCGGTAGTCGGGGCTCGATGGAGCCGACAAGGCGATGGTCCCAGTGCCCCTGGCGCTCAGGATGATGTCGGCGTCGCCTCGCCCGATGTAAACGTGGCCCGGCAGAAGCGGGGTCGGCCCGACCACCTCGGAGACTGGCATGGCGCAGAGCTTGTCGAGCCTGCGCGCCAGTGATCCCGTGAAGGTGGCGGGCATGTGCTGGGCGATCACGATCGGCCATGGGAACGAGGCCGGAAGGGGCATCAGCAGCGCGTCGAGCGCCGGAGGACCGCCCGTGGACGCGCCCACGAGGACGATGCCGTCGCCCGGCGCAGGGGAGGATGCTCCGGCTCCCGATCCCGACGGGCGCGACGGCGCGACCGGCCGGGGCGGCGGCCGGTCGAGGCCCGTCCGGAGCCTCACCCGATCGCGCAGCCGCTTGGACTTGGGCAACCGGGCGCTCGCAGCCGCCCTCACCTTCTCGACCAGAAGCGGCGCTAGCGCTTCGATCTTCAGCGATATGGCGCCGCCCGGCTTGGGAACGTAGTCGACGGCCCCCAGGTCGAGCGCCTCGAGGGTCGTGTCGGCCCCAGCCTCGGTCAGCGACGACACCATGACGACCGGGCACGGATGCTCCAGCATGATCCGGTCGAGGCACGCGAGCCCGTCCATGTTGGGCATCTGCACGTCCAGGGTCACGACATCGGGCTTCCAGGCCGGCAGCAGGGCCAGCGCCTCCTGGCCGTCCCGCGCGAAAGCCACCTCGAAGTCGCCCTCGGCATCGAAGATGCCGCCGAGGAGCCTGCGGATCAGGGGAGAATCGTCGACAATCAGGACGCGGATCACGGGGCGGGGCGCTCCTGTTCGAGCATGCCCCGCAGGAGGTCCTTCTCCGCCCGATCGAGAAGCTCCCGGGGATCGATCAGGAGGACCATGCGGCCGTCCGGGTCGAGATTGACGATCCGGTCGATCAGGCCCGAACCGCCTGCGGCCAGCTCGGGGGTCTGGCTGACGCGGTCCGCCGGCACCGCGAGGATGTCCGAGGCCTCGTCGACCACGAAACCCGCCTGCACCCCGTCGATGCCCACCACGATCACCCGGGCGCGAAGGCTCTCCCGACCCTCGACCTGGAACCTCCGCCGCTGGTCGATCACCGGGACGACACGCCCGCGCAGGTTCATGACACCGTCGACGAAGGCCGGAGCCCTGGGGATGGGCGTGAGCGCGTCCGGCAGGCGAACGACCTCCTCGACCGCGGCGACCGGCAGGCCGTATTCCTGGCCGCCGAGGCGGAAGACCAGAAACTGCTCCGTGGCGGCGGTTGTCATGTCGAACCTTTCGGTGCCGTGCCCCGTCGGGGCGTCCGCCTCCGGGCCCTCCACGGCGCGCAGGAGCTTGTCGGGGGACAGCAGGGACACCAGCCGCATGCCGTCCTGCAGGCGTCCTATCCCTTGGATCTCGGCCTCACCGCCCCGGGTCAGGATCGCCGGAACCGGGTCGACCTCCGCGTCGGACACGCGAACGATGTCCCTCACCCTGTCGACGATCAGGCCGAGCTCGGCCCCTGCGGAGCGCAGGATCACGGCTCTGGGCCGACCGGATCCGCCCGCCGCCGGCAGGCCCAGGAGGGCTCGCGCCCAGACCAGAGGCAGGGTGCGCCCCCGCAGGTCGGCCACGCCCGCCATGGCGCCATCCGTTCGCGGCACCTTCATCATCTGGCCCGGCGCGTTCACGATCTCTTCGATGCAGTCGAGAGGAAGCCCGTATTCCTGTCCGGCAGCCTCGAACGTCAGGAAGAACCGACCAGCCTCGTCCTGATCGACCGAAACGGGCATCGCGGCCTCGGCCCCTTCCTGGCGCGCCCGACGGCGTCCTCGGTCGTCGAAATCCCGCGCCAGCAGGGCATCCAAGGCGAACATGCGGATGGGATCGCCGTCCTGGGTCGCCCCGTCCTCCAGAACCCCGAAGAATGCGACATCGTCCACGGCCAGCCCCAGGGGGCCGTCATGCTCCATCACGACGACGCGCGCCCCCGACCCGGTTTCGGACGCGGTCTCCGACAGCCCGGTCAAGACCGCCAGGGAGACGACGGGCAGGACCGTCCCCCGAAGGTTGGCGACGCCCGCAAGGCTCGGCGGGGCCAGGGGCACCCGGGCCAGGGCGGGATAGCGGATGACCTCCACGACGCTCGCGCCGGGGAGTCCGAACAGGGTGTCGCCGACGCGCACGACGAGCGTCAGGCCCTCGTCCGTGGGAGCGCGTTGCGCCGCCGCCACGGCGATCAAGCCTCCGCCGTGACGAGTTCTTCGGCCAAGGACGCGATCTCCTCGATGGCTGCGGCCAGGTCCTCGGCGCCCCGCGCCTGCTGGCGGGCTGCCGTCGCGGCCTGCGCGGCCGCGACGGACGCCTCCTCGGCCACGGCGGCAATTTGCTGGGTTCCCTTTTGGATCTCCCCGACGGCGTTCAGGATCTGGTCGGCCCCAGACAGGATGCCGGCACTGCCCTGATGGATCGCATCCGCTTCGGTCTCGACCGTTTCCAGGCGCTCGGCTACGATCCGGCCTTTGGCGACCTCGCCCTCCGACACTGCCGTGATCTGCTCCAGGTCGCGCCGCACGAGGGCGATCTGGTCTCGGATCGCACGCACAAGGTCCTTGATGCGCTCGGCATTGGCGGAGGAGTTGCGGGCAAGCGCCCGGATATCGGCCGACACCACCGCGAATCCGCGACCTCGGTCTCCGGCGCGAGCGGCCTCGACGGAGCCGCTGACCGCAAGCATGTTCGTCTGGACCGCGATCAGCCCGATCCCGTCCACGATCTTCTCGATGCGCCGCACCGCGCCCTCCAGGCCCCCGACGCGCCGGATGGCCCCATGGGTCTCGACCAGGGCGGCTCCAATGCCGTCCACGAGCGCGACGACGGCGCTCCGGTTGGCTTGGATCTGGGATCGGATCCTGTCGGCTCCTTCCATGGCGAGGGCAGCTGTGCTGCGCGAGAGGACGGCCGACCGGCTGATCTGGACCATAGCGGCATTCGCCTGCTGGGTGGCGGCGGCCTGGATGGCCGCGCCCTGGCTGATCTGGTCGATGGCCGTCAGGATCTGGCCGGCGGCGCCGGAAATCTCCTGGATGGCGGCGGAGAGCTGCTCGGCGCCCGAGCCCACCTGCCCGGCCCCGGAGGCCAGCAGGCCGTTGGATTGAAGGTCCTCGGCCAGCGCCGCGAGATTCTCGGCGGTCTGCTGGCTCTCGTCGAGGGCGGAGCTCTGCTCCTGTACCGCCCGCTGGGCCTCGGACGTGGCGGCGGCCTGCTCCTCGGCCGCGCTCGCGATCTGCTCGCTGCCGCGCTGGGCCTCCCGCATCGCCGTTTCGGCCTCCACGGCCGCCAGGAGGATCGTCTGGCTGCCCTCCGCCAGGGCACCGATGTCGCTCCGGAGGCTGTCCAGGGTGGCCATGATGGCCCCGGCGCCGTCGGCCTCGCGGCCGATCGCATGAGCCGTCTCGCGGATGGTGGCCGCCAGGGAGCGGACCTCTTCGGCGACGTCGACCGCGAGGGTCTGAACGTCCCCGGCGCCCTTCTCGGACGCGGCGGCGAGCGCCCTGACCTCATCGGCCACCACCGCGAAGCCTCGCCCGTCATCGCCCGCCCGCGCCGCCTCGATGGCGGCGTTAAGCGCCAGAAGGTTCGTCTGGTCGGCGATCTCGCCGACCGCCCGGGTGATCTCGTCGATGTCGGTCGCCTGCCGTTCGAGCACGGCGATGGTCTCGACCGACCCGTTCTGCCGGGCGGCGTTCGCGCGCACGGCCGCCACGGACGCATCGATCTGGGTTCCGGTCTCGGCCAGCAAGGTCTGGAGCGCGGCCGTGCGGCTCCGGGACGTCTCCGTATAAGCCCGCGCCGCCGAGAAGGCCGCACCGAGCTGCCCGATGGACGCAAGCGACTGGTGCGAGGCCCCCGCGGCCTGTTCGGCCGCTCCCGCGATCTGCTCGAGGGCCCTGCGCAGTTCCTCGGCGGCGGCCGACGCTTCGGCGACGCCCCCGGCGAGCTGCTCCGTCGCGGCTCCGATCCGTTCGGCCGCCTTCTGCCGCGCCCGCGACCGGTCCTGGGCCCTTCGTTGAGAGCCGCCCTGCCGCGCCGGCTCCGCAGGAAGGCTGCCCGGATCCGGGCGATGAGCCTCTGAGAGGTCGGACTTCTTGACGAGAGCCATGGGGCGCCTTCTGACGACGGAATGTGAGGTCTCCCCGCATCCGCCGGACGAACGAGGCCGCGCGCCGGACGGGGGTCGAGGATGGTCTATCGACAACTAGATAGGTCGGCAAGCAAGCGGGACCATTGGACGGTTCTCGGCCGTGACGGCGGCGCCAGGAGCGCAGCAACGCACGCCGTCGGAGAAGAGGCCGGGGGCGGCGCCGGGCGAGGTTGAGCGCCGCGCCGCGCCCGCCTAATGTCCCGCCGAACCTTGCAACCCTTCCAACGACGGGACCCATTCATGTCCGCCGACCAATTGACCCTGACCCTGTCCTGCGCCAACCGCCCGGGGATCGTCGCGGCCGTTTCCACGCACCTGTTCCAGATTGGCTGCAACATCATCGAGGCCCAGCAATTCGACGACCTCGACAGCCATCGCTTCTTCATGCGCGTCGTCTTCAACTTCGTCGACGAGAGCGCGGGCGCGCAGACCGTGCGGGAGGGCTTCGCGCCCGTGGCGGCCACCTTCGGCATGGACTTCACCATCCGCGACCGGAGCGAGCGTCAGAAGGTTCTCATTCTCGTGTCCAAGTTCGACCATTGCCTGGCCGACCTGCTCTATCGCTGGCGCATCGGCGAGCTTCCCATGGAGATCGTCGGCATCGTGTCCAACCACGCGCGGGAGCATTTCGCCCACCATGACATGACGGGCCTGACATTCCATCACCTCAGGATCACCCGGGAGACCAAGATGGAGCAGGAGGCGGCGCTCTGGGGGCTCGTGCGAGAATCCGGTGCCGACCTCGTGGTTCTGGCGCGTTACATGCAAATCCTGTCGGATTCCCTCGCCGCGAAGCTCTCGGGCCGCTGCATCAACATCCATCACTCCTTCTTGCCGGGCTTCAAGGGCGCCAAGCCCTACCATCAAGCCCATGACCGCGGCGTGAAGCTCATCGGCGCCACGGCCCACTATGTCACGGCCGATCTCGACGAGGGACCGATCATCGAGCAGGACGTGGAGCGCATCTCCCACCACGACACGCCCGAGGATCTCGTGCGCAAGGGACGGGACATCGAGCGGCGCGTGCTGTCCCGCGCCATTGCCTGGCACCTCGACGGGCGCGTGATCCAGAATGGATCGAAGACCGTCGTGTTCCGGGACTGACGGGAGGAGGTCTGCCCTCGGCCGGAGGGCCAAAGAGACTTGCCGCCCCTGGCCCAAGCGTTATATCTCTAGAGATATAACGATTGTGGAGAATGCATGATGCCGACGCCTTCGCGTCTTGCCCTGTCGCTGATCGTCCTCCTCGGGCTGGCGCTTCCGCCCGGCGCGGCTTGGGCCAAGGACTTGGTCGTCTTTGCGGCCGCCAGCATGAAGAACGCCCTCGACGAAGCGTCGGCCGGCTACGCGAAGGCCACCGGGGAGGCAGCGCCGAAGATCTCGTACGCGGCCAGCAACACCCTCGCCAAGCAGATCGAGGCCGGGGCTCCGGCGGACCTGTTCGTGTCCGCCGACCTCGATTGGATGGACTATCTGGCCCAGCGCAACCTGATCAGGCCGGACACCCGCGTCAGCCTCCTCGGCAACAGCCTCGTGCTCGTCGCCCCCAAGGACGATGCGAAGCCCATCGCGGTCGGACCGGGCCTCGACCTTGCCTCCCGCCTGGGGGATGGCCGTCTCGCCATGGGCAATGTCGATGCGGTTCCGGCCGGCAAATATGGCAAGGCCGCCCTCGAAAAGCTCGGTGCCTGGCCTAGCGCGAGGGACAAGATCGCCCAGGCCGACAGTGTGCGGGCGGCGCTGCTCCTGGTCTCGCGCGGCGAGGCGCCCCTGGGGATCGTTTACCGGACCGATGCTGCGGCCGATCCCGGCGTCGCGGTGGTGGGAACCTTTCCGGCGGATAGCCACCCGCCCATCGTCTACCCGGTCGCCGTCACGAAGGAATCGTCCCATCCCGGCGCCGCCGCCTTCCTGGACTACCTGCGCTCGCCCGCGGCGAGGCCGATCTTCGAGAAGCAGGGATTCACGGTCCTGAACAGGCCGGCCTCCGGTTCATAGCCCGGATCAGGCAGGTCGAGTCAGGAGCGGGATCCGAGCAGTCCCGACAGGGCCGCGAGGTCTGCCGCGATGGCGCCCTCCGTCACCGTCTGCATGTGGCGGTAGCGGGCCAGCACCTCTATCCCGGTGGGGGTCAGGGTCGCCCCGCCCCCGGATCTTCCGCCCGCCGACGACACGACGAGCGGCTCCCGGAAATAGTGGTTGAGGGTATCGACCAGGGTCCAGGCACGTCTGTAGCTCATCCCCATGCGGCGGCCCGCAGCCGAGATCGAGCCGGTCTCGTGAATGTTCTGAAGGAGATCGGCCTTGCCGGGCCCCAGCATGGTCTCGGCATCGAAATAGACCCTCAGTCTCGCCTCGGGATAAGTGGTCACGGGTCGCTCCAGCCGCTGCGTCGGCCGGCAGAGTTAGCGGTTTCGTGCCTGGAAGGGCAAGCGGCCTGCGCCGACGACCGTCAAGCGCGCCTTCGAAGCGGTCAAATGTTCCGGCCCAGCCGCTGGACAGGTCGGTCGAACACCGCGATGGCATCGGCAGCCTCGGGCGGCAGCGACTGGCTCCACTGCTTGACCTCGGCCCGCAGGGCCCGGTGGCACTGCTTGGCCAACATGCCGGGGACGTCCAGCAGCCTGTCCTTCTCGGCGAACAGAAACAGGTCCCGGCTATAATGGTTCTGCGGCACCGCCAGCCACCGAACCTTGTCCCGTTCCGGCTTATGGTAACAGACGCTCAGCGGCGTCGTGATCGTCCAGCCATAGCCGCGTCCGATCAGGTCGAGGATCGGAGACGCCGAGAAGGCCTCGACCCGCCGAGGAGGATCGAGACCCATTTCCTCCAGGTAGGCCGTGACGAGGTTGTCGACGCGCTTCCCGCGCGTGATGCGCAACAGAGGCAAGCGTTCGCAGAGGGCCTGGACGGTGAGGAGGTCGTCGGGCAGGCCGGCAGGCGCCAGGATGACGAGCTTCTCGCGGCAGAGCGGCCACCGGTCGATGGTGTCGATCCCGGGAAACTCATCGCCGGAAATCAGGATGTCGAGCCTGCCCCGCAGGAGGTCCTCAGCGTAGTGCGGATTGTTGCCGGAATTCACCGAGAGCTCTCCTACGGCCTTGTCGAGGGACATGATGATCGATGGGATCAGGTAGCTGGCGGCACTTTCGAGCACATAGAGACGAAGTCGCGGGATGGCGCGCGCCTGATAGGGCCGCAGCGCCTCCATGGTCTCCTCGGCGCGCTCCAGCAGGGCCCGGGCACGGTCCCGCAGCTCGGCTCCCGCTGGCGTGACGCGTACGCCCTGCGGCCCTCGCTCCAGCAAGGGAACACCGATGTCGGCCTCCAGACGTTGCAGGGCCTGCGACACGGCAGCGGTCGAAACGCCCATCTGCTGGGCTGCGGCGGTCATGGATTGCGCATCGCAGACCGTGAGAAATTGCGACAGAAGGCGCAAGTCGGGCAGCTTGGAGAGATTTCTATCGTTCATGGCAAGAGGGAATGGCCGATCCGTCAGGGTTTGCGTGAACGCTCAAGCAATCCCCATGCCAGAAGCATCCCCGCCCTTGTCGAACGTCTCGCGTCAGGCCCTGGGATCTGACGGATGTTTAGTCAGTTCATGACGCGCCACGCGGCACGGGGGCTTAAGCGAACGCTTAACACGCCGGGACCGGGCAACGAGGCTCCCGAGGAGACGGGGCCGTGAAGCCGTGCGATCCCGGGCCACCTGGAGGTCCGCCGCATGTGCTTCTGCGAGACCTGGAATATCCATCCTGATCAAGGCCTTGTCGAATTCACGCGGGCCCGCCCCGTCAATGCCGAGGCCTTGTGGCCGACCCTGAACCGCCGGTTTGGCACGGTCCTTGCGACGATGGTTCCGTAGCCCGGCAGCGCTTAAGGGCCGGCCGAACGATCATCCAGGGGACAGGGACCATGTGGAATCATCAGCTGAGAGCTGCACTCGCCGGACTGGCCGTCGCAGCCTCGTTCTCGACCTCCGCTTCGGCGGAGAGCGTCCTGCGCGTCGCGATGACGGCGGGCGACGTGCCGATCACCATCGGGCATCCGGATCAAGGCTTCGAGGGATACCGCTTCGTCGGCTACAACCTCTATGATTCCTTGATTGCCTGGGACCTGTCCTCCGCCGACAAGCCCTCCGGCATCGTGCCGGGCCTCGCCACGTCCTGGGAAGTCGACCCGGCCAACAAGAACCGCTGGATCCTGAAGCTGCGCGAGGGCGTGCGCTGGCACGACGGCGCTCCGTTCACGGCCGACGACGTGGTGTGGAACTTCGAGCACCTGCTCGACTCGAAGGTGCCGCACTATCACGCCGCGCAGGCCGCCTCGGTCAAGGCCCGCATCATCTCGATCAAGAACGTCGAGAAGGTCGACGACATGACGATCGCCATCAATACCACGGACCCGACCGCCCTTTTGCCCTACCAGCTCGCCTACGTGCTCCTCGTCAGCCCGCACCGCTACAAGGAGGTGAAGGGCGACTGGGATGCTTTCGGCAAGAACCCGTCCGGTACCGGTCCCTATCTGTTCAGCAAGCTCGTACCCCGCGAGCGCATCGAGCTCGTGAAGAACACGAACTACTGGGACCCGAAGCGTATCCCCAAACACGACCGCCTCGTGGCGATGCCGATGCCGGAGGCCACGACGCGATCGGCGGCTCTCCTGTCGGGACAGGTCGACTGGATCGAGGCGCCGCTCCCGGACACCATTCCGCGTCTCGAGAAGGCCGGGATGAAGATCGTGTCGAACGCATACCCCCACATCTGGTCCTGGGAGCTCAGCTACCAGCCCGGCAACCCCTGGAGCGACGTTCGGGTCCGAAAAGCCGCAAACCTCGCCGTGGATCGCGCCGGCATGAAGGAGATGCTCGGCGGCCTCATGATCGAGTCCACAGGGAATGTGGAGCCGGATCATCCCTGGTACGGCAAGCCGGCTTTCCAGATCAAGACCGACAAGGAGGCTGCTCTCAAGCTGATGAAGGAAGCGGGCTACGGCCCCGGCAAGCCCGTGAAGGTCAAGATGGCGATCTCCACGGCGGGATCGGGCCAGATGCAACCACTCCCCATGAACGAGTTCGTGCAGGAGAACCTGCGCGACATCGGCATCAACGTCGAATTCGAGGTGATGGACTGGAACGCCCTGATCGAAACGCAGCGCAAGGGCGTGAAGGCTCCCGAAACCATGCAGGCGGGCATCAACGGCATTAATTTCAGCCGCAACACGCAGGAGCCGTTCGGCGCGATCTGCCGGTTCGCCCAGACCGATCAGGCTTCGCCCAAGGGTGCCAATTGGGGACACTACTCGAACCCGGAGATCGACGCCGTGTGCGCCAAAGCCGTCGTCGAGTTCGATCCCGAGAAGCAGGCCAGCCTGTTCGCAGAGGCGCACCAGAAGATGGTGGACGACGCCCTGATGATCTGGATCGCCCATGACGTGAACCCGCGCGCCATGAGCCCGAAGGTCAAAGGTTTCGTGCAGTCGAAGAACTGGTTCCAGGACCTGACTCCCGTCACCGTCGCGCCCTGACCCGCTTCCCTTGACCGGCGCTTCGCAGGAAGCGCCGGACGGATGGACCGCTCCCATGCTCTACTACATCCTCCGCCGAATCCTCTATGCGGTTCCGATCGCGCTCGGCGTCAGCATCGTCTGCTTCTCCCTCGTCTATCTCGCGCCCGGCGACCCGCTTCAAACTTTGCTGCCGGACGATACGCCGCCGGAGGCCGTGGCGGAGCTGAAGGCCAAGTACGGCTTCGACCGGCCGGTTCCGATGCAATACCTGTTCTGGCTCGGAAACGTGCTGACGGGCGACTTCGGAACCTCCATCGGCACGGGCCGGCCGGTGATCGAGGAGATCGGCCGGGCCCTGTCCAACACGCTCCTGCTGGGCGCCTGCGCGGTGGCCGTCGCCTTCACGCTGGCGATCATCATCGGAGGGGTCGGGGGCTACCTCCACGGCAAGGTCTCCGACAAGGTCGTCACGAGCATCGCGATCTTCGGCGTCAGCGTGCCGAACTACTGGCTTGGCATCATCCTGGTGATCGTCTTCGCGGTCGAGCTCAACCTTCTGCCTGCCGTCGGCATGGGCAAGTCCGGCTCGCAGGGCTTCGGCCTCGATCTTGAGAGCCTGAAATACCTCATCCTGCCCACGATCACCCTGGCCCTCGTGCCGCTTGGCATCATCGCCCGAACGGTCCGCGCCTCCGTGGCGGAGGTGCTGGGACATGAATTCGTCCAGACCCTGCGGGCGAAGGGCCTCAGCGAGCGCGGCGTTCTGCGCCATGTGGTCAAGAACGCGGCAGCGCCCGTTCTTGCCGTGATGGGCCTGCAGTTCGGCCACCTGATCGGCGGCTCCATCGTGGTCGAAACGGTCTTCAGCTGGCCGGGAACGGGCTTTCTCCTGAACAACGCGATCCTGCGCCGCGACGTGCCGATCCTCCAGGGCACGATCCTGGTTCTGGCGCTCATGTTCGTTCTCACCAACCTGCTGGTGGACCTCCTCCAGACGACACTCGATCCGCGCATCCGGCGGGCTTGAGGAAGGCGACGCACCATGACGGATTCAACCCTCCCCCTCGCGCGGATCGAGATCGAACGATCCGCTGCCGTCGAGCGCGGTTACTGGCGCAGCGTCCTGGGTCGGCTCAGGCACGACCCCACGACGCTGGTTTGCCTCGGCTTGCTCGCTCTCATCGTGCTGGCCGTGGTCTTCGCGCCACTGCTCGCCCCGCACGATCCCTATGCGACCGGCATAAGCCGCCGCCTGAAGCCAATCGGGACGGCCGGATACCCCTTGGGAACGGATGAGCTCGGACGCTGCATCCTGAGCCGCATCCTGTACGGCGGGCGCATTTCGCTCTTCATGGGCACGTTCCCGGTCGCGGTCGCCTTCGTGATCGGCGGCGCTCTGGGCATCGTCGCGGGCTTCTATGGCGGGCGGGTCAACATGGCGATCATGCGCGTCATGGACGTGTTCTATGCCTTCCCGTCGGTTCTGCTAGCCGTCGGCGTCTCGGGGGCCCTCGGCGGCGGCATGGTGAACGGCGTCGTTTCGCTCATCCTGATCTTCATTCCGCCGATCTGCCGCATCGCCGAAAGTTCAACCACGCAGGTGCGCAACCTCGACTTCGTGGAGGCCGCCCGGGCCAGCGGCGCCGGCGCATGGCCAATCCTGCGCACCCATGTGCTCGGCAATGTCCTGGCGCCGATCATGATCTATGCCAGCGGCCTCGTCAGCGTCTCCATCGTGATCGCCTCCGGGCTGAGCTTCCTGGGCCTCGGCGTGCGCCCGCCCGAGCCGGACTGGGGCCTCATGCTTAGCACCCTTCGGCCGGCCATCTACGTGCAGCCCTGGGTCGCCGCGATGCCGGGCGTCGCGATTTTCATCGTTTCCATGTGCTTCAATCTGGTCAGTGACGGGCTGAGAAGCGCCATGGACGTCAAAATGTAGGGCCCAGCCATGGCAATCACCTTCACTCCGGCGGCGACCCGCCACAGCGACCGCGGCGGCCCCGCTCAGCCCATGCTGATCGTGGAGAACCTGCGCAAGCATTTCGCCATCAAGGCCGACCGAATCGGACAGCCGGGCCAGACCGTGAAGGCGGTCGACGGCGTGTCCTTCGCCGTCGCCAAGGGGGAGACCCTCGGCATCGTCGGCGAGTCGGGCTGCGGAAAGTCGACCCTGGCGCGGCTCCTGATGCAGCTGATGGGCGCGGATGACGGCAGCATCGTCTTCGACGGCGACGCGGTGGGCGAAGCACGCGGCATCTCCGTCAAGGAGTTGCGGCGGCAGATGCAAATGGTGTTCCAGGACAGCTATTCGTCGATCAATCCCCGCCTGCCGATCCGCGATACCATCAGCTTCGCCCCGATCGTGCACGGGATGCCGAAGACCCAAGCGCGCGCCCTAGCGAACCAGCTGCTGGAGCGGGTCGGCCTCGACCCCCGTCAGTTCGGCGGGCGCTATCCGCATCAGCTGTCGGGAGGCCAGCGCCAGCGTGTCAACATCGCCCGTGCGCTGGCGCTGTCGCCGCGCCTCGTCGTGCTGGACGAAGCCGTATCGGCCCTCGACAAATCCGTGGAGGCGCAGGTCCTCAACCTTCTCTCGGATCTCAAGGATCAGCTCAACCTCACCTACATCTTCATTTCCCACGACCTCAACGTGGTGCAGTTCATCGCCGACCGGGTGCTGGTCATGTATCTCGGGCGCGTGATGGAGGTCGGGCCGGTCGAGGAGATCTACAAGCGTCCGCGCCACCCTTATACGCGCGCGCTCCTCGGGTCCCGCCTGTCCATGGATCCGGACGAGCGCATGGCGACGCCGCCACTCTCCGGCGATCCGCCGAACCCCGTCAACCCACCCTCCGGCTGCCGTTTCCGCACCCGCTGTCCCTTCGCCGAGGACGTTTGCGCCGGGACACTGCCGTCCCTCGCGGACGTGGGCGGCGGCCACCAGGCCGCCTGCCTCATGGCCGACCCGCGCTCCGGCCATAGCCGCGCCGGCGAATTCGTCGAGGAGTCACTCCCATGCTGACGCAGATCCCGACCCAGCTCTCGTCCATCGTCGACGTCGACGACCTGACGGTCGAATTTCATGGGCGCGAGGGCACCGTCAGGCCCGTCAACGGCGTCGCGTTCAGCCTGAAGGCAGGCGAGGTGCTCTGCATCCTTGGGGAATCCGGCTCCGGGAAAAGCGTGACACTCCGCGCCCTGATGCGCCTCCTGGCGCCGGATCGCACGCGCATCACCGGTCATGTCGAAGTCGCGGGCCACGACGTGCTCAAAGCGTCCGGCAGGTCGATGGCGGCCCTGCGCGGCTCGACCATCTCCATGATCTTCCAGGAGCCGATGACCGCCTTCGACCCGGTCTATACCATCGGCGACCAGATTGCCGAGATGGTCGCTCAGCACAAGGGCGTGTCCCGGCGCGCGGGCCGGACAAGAGCTCTCGAGATGCTGGAGCTCGTCCAGGTGCCGAGCGCCAAGCGGCGCCTCGACGCCTATCCGCACGAGCTCTCGGGTGGCCTGCGCCAGCGGGCGATGATCGCGCTCGCCCTATCCTGCTCTCCTCGCGTGCTTCTCGCCGATGAGCCCACGACCGCACTCGATGCCACGGTGCAGGCCCAGATCCTGCTTCTCCTCCGGTCCCTGCAGCAGGAACTCGGCATGGCCGTGATCTTCGTCACGCACGACCTCGGCGTCGCCGCGGAGGTCTCGGATCGAATCGCAGTCATGTATGCGGGACGTTTCGTCGAGACCGGCTCGGTGCGGGACGTCCTGCAGGATCCGGTTCATCCCTATACCCGCGGACTTCTATCCTCGACCGTTCATGGGCAGCCACGCGGCACGAGGCTGCAAACGATTCCGGGATCGCCGCCCGATCTGCGCATGCTTCCCCCGGGCTGCAGCTTCGAGCCTCGCTGCGGTGAGGCCATCGATCGGTGTCGGGCGGCCATCCCGCCCCCGTACACCCTCA
This sequence comes from Microvirga pudoricolor, assembly GCF_016892705.1. Classification (GTDB taxonomy): domain Bacteria; phylum Pseudomonadota; class Alphaproteobacteria; order Rhizobiales; family Beijerinckiaceae; genus Microvirga; species Microvirga pudoricolor. Next base: position 134,608 of record NZ_JAFEMB010000004.1, on the reverse strand, counting down.
AGTCGGGCCAGTGCGTCCGGTGCGTTCATGCCCCGCAAGACCTCGTCCCGGCCGAATGACCTTTTTGTGAGAGGAGACCAGAGATGCATACATTCGAGATGCCGAAACATGTGACCGACCGGGTGGTCGCCCGCCGCGGAACGGCTCACCCCTATGACAATATCGATCCGTCCAAGACGGCGCTGGTCGTCATCGATCTTCAAAACGGCTTCATGAAGCCGGGTGTGGCCCACGCGCTCTGCGACATGGCCCGCGAGATCGTGCCGAACGTCAACCGTCTGGCCGAGACCGTGCGCGCCACAGGCGGCACCGTCGTGTGGATCCGCAACACCTTCACGGACGAGACCCTCGAGAGCTGGTCGCACATGCACGAATGCCTCACGCTTCCCGAGCGCAAGCAGAAGCGCATCGAGGCCATGTCGGAAGGAACCGAAGGCCACGAGCTCTGGGCGGATCTCGTCACCGCGCCGGAAGATCTGACGATCAAGAAGTATCGCTACAGCGCCCTCATCCAGGGTTCGTCGGACCTGGAAGCCCAGTTGCGCGCCAGGGGTCTCGATACCGTCCTGATCACCGGTTGCGTCACCAACGTGTGCTGCGAGTCGACGGCCCGCGACGCCATGATGCTGAACTTCAAGACGCTCATGGTCAGCGACGCCAATGCAGCCTCGAACGACGAGGAGCATGCCGCGTCCCTCATCGCATTCTATCTCACCTTCGGGGACGTCATGACCACGGACGAAGTCTGCGAGCGTCTCGTTCGCAACGCTGCTCCGTCGGCCGTCGCTGCCGAGTAAGCATAAGACCAAGTAGATCGATGGAGCCCGGCCACCCCAACGGCGGCCGGGTTTTTTAGGGGGGCGGAATGGACGCGATCAGCCGGGCATCATATGGAGACATCCTGCGGCAGACGCCCATGTTGCCTTCCCTCCTCGTCATCGTGTGCCTCGTCATGGCCGGGATGGGGATGGTGGCGCCGGTGCTAAGCCTCTACGGACAATCCTTCTCCGTCGGCGCGACGGAGGCCGCCCTCGTCATCACGATGTTCGGCGTCGGGCGTTTCGCGGCCGATATCCCCGCAGGCCTCCTGACCGAGCGCTTCGGCCGCAAGCTCCTGCTGTGGGGCGGCCCGGCTCTGATCGCTGCGACGTCGGTGGGCGCGGCTCTCGCGGACGATTTCGTCGTGCTGCTGATCTGGCGCTTCCTGCAGGGGATCGGCTCGGGACTCTACATGACGGCTGCGGCCACGGCTCTGGCCGACCTGAGCTCGCCGACGACGCGAGGCCGCGTGATGGCGCTCTATCTCGGTGCCCTCCTGGCCGGCACCAGCATCGGGCCGGCTCTCGGCGGCATCGTGGCGGAGGCTTGGGGCATCACGGCTCCGTTCTGGTTCTGGGCCGCCAGCACGGCCCTTGCCTCGGCGTACGCGCTCCTGCGCTGCCGGGAGACACAAGCCAAGCCCGCAGGCCATCACGAGAGCCATTTCCAGATGATCTCGCAGGTCGTGACGAAGCGCAATTTCCTGCTCGTCGCCGGCGTGACCTTCAGCATCTTCTTCACCCGCACGGCGGCCAATTGGGGTATGATCCCCCTCCTGGGTCAGCAGCGCTTCGAGCTGGGCGTCAACAGCATCGGCATCGCCATCTCGCTCATCGGGTTCGGCACCCTGATCGTGATGCCGATCGCGGGCTGGATCTGCGATCATCACGGCCACAAGACGATCATTCTGATGTCGAGCCTCTTCACGGCCCTCGGGCTGGCCGTCATCGCGCTCAGCCCCTCCATCAATCTCTATTGGGCAGGCGTGCTGCTGATCGGCCTGGCCACCGGCCTCGGCGGACCGGCCTCGAACGCCTTCGCGGCCAATACGGCGCCGCCAGGCCAGTACGGCCCGACCATGGGGATCCTGCGCGCCGTGGGCGATGCCGGCTTCATCGTCGGTCCCATCGCCATCGGCAGCACCATCGACGCCGTCGGCATCGGGTTCGCGGACGGGCTCCTGATCAACGCCGCCCTGGTGCTCCTGGCGGGGCTGTCCTTCCGGCTGGGCATCCGCTCCATCCGCTAGCACGGCATCAGGCCGAGCGCTCCCGCACCGCCTTGATGAGCCCGATGAAGGCTCTCAGCCCGGCCGGGACATGGCGCCGTCCGGGATAGTACAGGCAGAGGCCCTGGAAAGACGGCGTCCACTCGTCGAGAACCCGCACGAGGCGGCCGGATTTGAGGTCCTCGGCCACGTTCCACTCGGACAGATAGGCGAGGCCGATGCCCGCGCGGGCGGCATCCTGCATCAGGTGCGCCTCGTCCAGGGTGAGCGGCCCTTGGACGTCGACCGTCACTTCCTCGCCCCGGCGCTCGAACTCCCACCGCCAGATCGATCCACTCGGCAACCGGCTGCGGATGCAGCTGTGGGCGAGGAGATCCGCCGGAGCCTGGGGCGCCGGGTTCTGCGCCAGGTAATCGGGAGACCCGACCACGACGAGGCGCTGATCCGGACCGAACGCGACCGCGATCATGTCCTGAGGCACCGCTTCCAGGAGCCTGATCCCCGCATCGAAACCGTCGGCCACGATGTCGACCAGCCGTCCCTCCGTGACGATGTCCACCTTCATCTGCGGATAGCGCCGCAGGTACGCGAACACGATGGGCTGCAGGATCTGTCGGGCCGCCCCCACGGAGGTGTTGAGACGCAAGGTGCCGACAGGGGTGTCCCGGTGGCTGTTGACCGCCTCCTCGGCCTCCCGGATCGCCGCGACTGCCGGCGCGAGCCGCTCGATGAAGCCTTCTCCCGCAGCCGTGAGCGAGACGCTCCGGGTCGTGCGGTTGAACAGCCTGACCCCGAGCCGGGCTTCCAGCGCCGCCACCGTCTGGCTGAGCGCCGTGGTGGACAGGCCAAGCTCCGTCGCCGCGGCCCGGAAGCTGCGGTGGCGGGCGACGGCCATCACGGCCTCATATTCCGTCAGTCCCGTGCGGGCCATTATCCCGGATACCGTAATACCTCGTCCGTATTTATCCGGATTATCGGACCAATCAAGGCGGCTTATCTCCAGTTCACAATCCGAACGGAGAAGGTTCATGCGCTCCATCGATACCATCTACATTGACGGCTCCTTCGTGACCCCGCGGGGCGAGGAACGTTTCGATCTGTTCAACCCTTCGACCAGCCGGGTGATCGGGCAGGTGAGACTTGGCAACGCACAAGATGCCGGGCTCGCCATCGCGGCCGCGCGGCGCGCTTTCCCATCCTTCTCGCGAACCCGGAAGGCCGACCGCATCACACTCCTGCGCCGGCTTCACGAGGCGGTGGCGGCCAGGACGGATCGGATCGCCGAGACGATGATCGAGGAATATGGGGCCCCGGTCTCCCGTGCCGCCTGGGCCGCGGGCTATGCGGCGCAATCGTTTCTGGATGCCGCGAGCACTCTCGAAACCTACCCCCTGGAACGCCGGATCGGCAGCGCCGACGTGGTGCTGGAGCCCGTCGGCGTCGCGGGTCTGATCACGCCCTGGAATGCCAATGCGGGCTTCATCTGCAACAAGCTGGCCTTCGCGCTGGCGGCAGGCTGCACGGCGGTGATCAAGCCCAGCGAGATGAGCGCGCTCCAGACGCAGGTCGTGGCCGAGGCGCTGCACGAGGCCGGTCTCCCGGACGGCGTCTTCAACATCGTCAACGGCCGCGGCGATGTGGTGGGAGCGGAGCTGGCCCGCCACCCCGACATCGCCAAGATCTCGTTCACGGGTTCGACGGCGGTGGGCAAGAGCATCATGCGAGCGGGCGCCGAAACCTTGAAACGGATCACACTGGAACTCGGAGGGAAATCCCCGACCCTCATCCTGGAGGACGCGGATCTCGACACGGCTATTCCGCTGGCGGTGAGGGCGGGCTTCATCAACAGCGGTCAGGCCTGTCTGGCAGGCACCCGCATCCTCGTGCCGGAGAGCAGGAAGAGGGAAGCCGAGGAACGGCTGCGGACCACCGTAGAGGCTGTGAAAGTGGGGGACCCGCGCAATCCCGAGACCGCCATCGGCCCGATGGTCAGCCTCAAGCAATGGGAGCGTGTCCAGCGCTACATCCGCGTCGGCTTGGAAGAGGGTGCCCGCATCGTCGTGGGCGGCGAGGGCAAGCCGGACGGATTGGAGGGCTACTTCGTCCGACCCACGGTTTTCTCGGATGTCCAGAACCACATGACCATTGCGCGTGAGGAGATCTTCGGTCCGGTCCTGTCGCTCATCACCTACAAGGATGAGGAGGATGCCATCACAATCGCCAACGATACCGTCTACGGGCTTCAGGCCTGCGTGATCTCGAAGGATGACGAACGGGCGCGCGCGGTAGCCTCCCGCATCGCGGCCGGACGCGTGCTCGTCAACGGGCTGCATCACGAGCCCCTGGCCCCGTTCGGCGGATTCAAGCAATCCGGCATCGGTCGCGAGCACGGCCCTTACGGGCTGGAGGCCTATCTGGAACCCAAGACGCTTCTTGGAAGCCGAGAGGTCGCGCAGGGCAACGATCCTTACCTCGCCAGCGCGGCCGCCGCACCGAGCAACCGATGACGCCTGAAGCGGACGCCGCCTCGATCCGCCGTCACGGCATCAGCGGTGGTCCGAGGAACTCGACACCCCACTTGCGGCCGAAAGCGTTCAGGGTGTCGGTGTCGGGACGTCCGTCCTGCATCACGCCGGCCAACTCCGTAAAGAACCCGGCCGCATCGAGGCCCGGCGCGATGATGACGGACTGACGGGCCGGCTTGTTCGTCAGATTGACGAAGGCGTGGGCCGCGCCGCCCGGAATACTCATCAGGTCGCCCTCCCGGGCGCGGAAGCGCTTGCCGTCGACCTCGTAGAGATACTCACCTTCCAGGACGTGAAAGATCTCCGCTTCGCGGTGGCGGTGCAAGGGTGGGCCGAAACCCGGTGCGTTCGTGGTTTCGATGATGGAGAGCGTGCCGCCCGTCTTGTCCGGAGGCAGGCGCACCAAAAGCTTCAGCCCCATGGCCGGGATGGCGATCGGCGCTTCGTCGCCCCGCGACTGCAGGAACTGGATCGACATGGGCCTCCTCGAGATGGGTGCCTGCTCCTCGAACTCACACCCGCTGTTTCAGCACGAAAACCGGTGTGCCGGTGGGCGTGCGTTGAAACAGGTCGATGACATCCTCGTTCAGCATCCGGATGCAGCCCGAGGACACATCGGTCCCGATGGTCCACGGCTCCGTCGTGCCGTGAATGCGGTACAGGAGATCGCGTCCGTCCCGGTAGAGATACATGGCGCGGGGACCGAGAGGATTGTCCGGCCCGCCCTTCATGAAGTGCGGAATATCGGGCTGGCGCTGGAGCATTTCGGGAGGCGGCGTCCAGTTCGGCCACGTGGCCTTGCGCATCACCTGAGCGCTGCCGAACCACTGGAACCCCTCACGGCCGACGCCCACGCCATAGCGCAGGGCCGTGTTCTGATCGAGCACCCGGTAGAGGTGATGGGCTTGGGTATCGACCACGATGCTGCCGGGCTGCAGGTCGTAGGCATAAGGGACGAGCTGCCGCCGGAACTCCGGCGGGATCATGCTCATGTTGGTGGAGCGGAACTCGAATCCGCTGTCGTCGGCCGAGCCGGAGAAATACGCGTCGGGGGTCTGCGCCCTCGCGTGGCGGATGGAGGCGAGCGATCCGGCAGCGAAGGCCAGGACGACGGAGCGGCGGGACAGCAAGGCAGCACATCCTCTTCGAAGGGAGGTCGGGCAACATGCAACGCGTCGGCAGATTAGGCAGAGACGCCCGGAGGCGTCCTGCTCTTTTGTTTATCAGGTCAGTTCGCGGGCCGCAGGGTGACGGTGCGGACGCCCGCCGCGAGGTTGATCCCGGTCTCCCCTTCGACGGCGATGGGCTGAAGCGAGAAGGCCCGGCCCGTGCCGCCGATGAGGGCGCTGGCGCCCGCGCCGATCCCGGCGGCCGCGTCGGCGCTCACGCCCGCATAAGTGCCCGCGAGCGCCCCCTGGGAAAGGCCCTGCGAGGCTGCGGCCACGGCCCAGACCAGGTGGCTGCGCTCCGTCGCGCCGATCTCCAGACCGTACTGGTCGATGGAACCGGTATAGCGGTCCGGCGCCCCACCGCCGTCGGGCCGGAAGGTGCACGTCATGGTCTGCTTCTGGAACACGATGAGGCCGACGCCGGCGGACACGTCGCAGGACAGGAGGCCGATCCGGGCCGAGACCTGTGCGCCCGCGGAGGCCGGGAGCGCCAGGAGGGCCAAGGCGATGAGGCTACGGCTGAGCATGAGGGCCAATCCAGTCTGTCGAATCGGACAGCAGGCGAGCGTTGGTCCGGCCGTTCGATGATTGGCGTGCAGGCTACACGCCCGCCATCGAATGTAAAGGCAAGTTTACCTAACGTCATATTGGTCAGCGGATCCCTTAGACCGCCTTGCTGAAGCGGGCATCGCGACCATCGTGCCGGAACTCGTCGAACACCGCGGCGACCAAGCGAACGAAAGGTCTGCCCTCGTCCGTCATCACGACGCGCGTCCCCTGGAGCCGGACGAGGCCGTCCAGGATGAACGGGCGCAGGAGCGCACGCTCGTCGGCAAACCGGTCGGGCGTGTCCCACTCGCCGAGGTCGACGCTCCAGCGGCACATCAGGGATTCGATGATGGCCCCTCTCATCTCGTCCTGGTCCGAAAACCGGTAGCCCCGGGCGGAAGCGAGTTGCCCCCGGCCGACAGCCTCCTTGTAGGCGCCGATATCCGTTGCGTTCTGGGCGAAGCCCTCGTGAAAGCGCGAGATGGAGGAGGCTCCGAAGCCGATGAGCACCGGCCGGTCGTCGTCGGTATATCCCTGGAAATTCCGGTGCAGGGTCCCATCCTGGGCGGCTTGCGCGACCGGGTCGCCCGGCTGGGCGAAGTGATCGATCCCGACCGCGACATAGCCTCGCGCCCGAAAGGCCTCCGCCACGGCCTGGGCCTGCAAGAAGCGTTCGCGCGGCCCCGGCAGCGCGGACGTGTCGATGAGGCGCTGGTGACGCTTGCGCTCCGGCATGTGCGCGTATCCATAGCAGGCGACGCGGGACGGTTTGAGGTCGGCCACCTGCGCGCAGGTCCGCCGGATCGAGTCCTGGGTCTGGAACGGAAGGCCATGGATGAGATCGACATTGAGGTCGGCAAGTTCTCTCTCACGCAGAAGAGCCATGGCGTGCTCGACCTGGGCGAAGGGCTGCACCCGGCCGATGGCCCGCTGAACCGCCGGATCGAGATCCTGCACCCCCAGGCTCGCCCGGTTGATTCCGATGCGTGCCAGATCCCTTGCAAGACCGGCATCCACATGGCGCGGATCGAGTTCGATGGCATGCTCCATGCCGTCTTGAAACATGACGTATCGCTGCAGCACGTCGATGACGGAGGCTAAGCCCTCTCCGCCCAGCAGGCTGGGCGTCCCGCCGCCCCAATGGAGCCGGGCCACGCGCAATGGAGACGACAGGAGGCTGCCCGCGAGGCGGATCTCGGCTTCCAGCGCCTGACGGTAATCCGCCAGAACGTCGGCCCGGCGCAAAGCCTTCGCGTGACAGCCGCAATAGTGGCAGAGTTCGCGACAATACGGGACGTGGAGATAGATCGAAACCGGCTCGCGCGGATCGGCCTGTTTGAGCCATTTCTCATGGGCTGAGGCTCCCACAGCCGGGGAGAACTCCGCGGCGGTGGGATAGGACGTGTAGCGCGGGACCGACAGGCCCGCATAACGGCGGATCAGACCCTCGTTCATGTCCGGCGGCCTTTGGTCTTAGCCTCGCGGCGGACATCCTCACGCATCTCGAACCACATGGCGTTCAGGATGGCGAAGGTGCAGGCAAGGCCAACCCCGAGGATCCAGGAAAAATACCACATGTTCAGGTCTCCCTAGTAGGCGTTGGGGTTGCGGCCGATGGAATCCGCCGTGACGGGCCCGCTCATGACCCGGTAGACCCAGGCCGTGTAGGCCAGGATCATCGGCAGGAACACGCAGGTGGCGATCAGCATGGTCCACAGGGTGAGGTGGCTCGATGAAGCGTCCCAGACGGTGAGGCTCGCATTGGGGTTGAGCGACGACGGCAGCAGGAACGGAAAGAGAGACAGGCCCGCCGTCGAGATGACTCCCACGATGGCGGCGCTCGTGCCCATGAGCGATGTCTTCCACGCCCGGGCGGTCAGGCCGATCCACGCGATGGCGCAGCCCGCGAAGCCGAGAAGCGGCGCGATGATCGTCCACGGCCGGGCGGCATAGCCAGCCAGCCATGCGCCCGTGGCGGTCGTGACGGTCTTGGCCAGGGGATTCGAGGGCCCGGCGGCATCCTGCACGCTGGTGACGCTATAGCCGTCGAGGCCGAAGGCCACCCACAGGCCGCCGAGCGCGAAGAACGAAGCCGTCAGGATCGCGGCCCATTTGCCGTAGGCCCGTGCCCGCACCGCCGTGACGCCTTCCGTGCGGGCCGCGATGACGGCGGCACCGTGGGCCACCACCATCGACAGGCTCACCAGCCCGCAGAGCAACGCGAAGGGCGTGAGCAGGCCGAAGAACGTGCCCGCATAAGATGGCCGCAACGTGTCGTCGAGGTTGAAGGGTACACCGCGCAGGACGTTGCCGACGGCGACGCCGAAGATCAGCGCCGGCACCGCGCCGCCCACGAACAGCGCCCCGTCCCACGCCGAGCGCCAGCGCGGATCCGCGATCTTGCCCCGGAACTTGAAGCCCACCGGTCTCAGGATCAGGGCCACGAGGATCACGAGCATCGCCAGGTAGAACCCTGAAAACGACACCGCGTAGAGCGGCGGCCAGGCGGCGAAGATGGCGCCGCCGCCGAGCACGAGCCACACTTGGTTGCCTTCCCAGGTCGGGCCGACGAGGTTGATGAGGATGCGCCGCTCCGGGTCGGTTCTGGCCACGAACGGCAGGAGCGCGCCGACGCCGAGGTCGTAGCCGTCCATGAGCGCGAAGCCGATGAGGAGGATGCCGAGCAGCAGCCACCAGACCATCCGGAGGGTTTCATAGGAAAGGGGGATGAATTCCATGACGTGGATATCCTTCGATGTGACAGGCTTCAGCGTTCGGGGCGTGCGGTGGCGCCGGCGGGCACATAGGCGCCGCCCCCAAGGCCGTCCTGCACCAGCAATTCGTCGGCGGGCCCTTTGCGGATCACCTTCACCATCAGGATCATCTCGATGATGAACAGGACGGTGTAGATCGTCAGGAAGACGCCGAGGCTGATGGCGAGGTCCGTCAGGGTCAGGCCGGAGGCCGCATAGAAGGTCGGCAAAACGCCCTCGATGATCCAGGGCTGGCGTCCGTATTCCGCCACGAGCCAACCCGCCTCGATGGCCACCCACGGCAGCGGCAGGCTGAACAGCGCGATCTTCAGGAGCAGGCGGCTGTCGCCGAGCTTGTGCTTCGTGGCGAGCCAGAACGCGACCGCGAAGAACAGGATGAAGTAGAAGCCCAAAGCCACCATGATGCGGAAGCTCCAGAACAGCGGCGGCACGTGCGGCACCGTGTCGAAGGCGGCCTTCTCGATCTCCTCGGGCGTCGCGTTCTGCACGTCGTCGCGGTAGCGCTTGAGCAGCAGCGAGTAGCCCAAGTCGTGCCAGTTGGCCTCGAAGGTTTTCTGGGCCTCGGCATCGTTCGGGTTGGCGCGCACGGCCTGCAGGGCCGCATAGGCCTTGGTGCCGTTCTGGACCCGCGTTTTGGCATGCTCCACAAGGGGCAGGATGCCGGGCACTTCCTTGCTGATCGAGCGGGTCGAGATCAGCCCGAGCGCATAGGGGATGTGCATCGCATAGGTGTTCTGGCGCGTCTGCTGGTCCGGCAGCGCGAAGAGCGTGAAGCCCGCCGGCGCGGGTTCGGTGTCCCACATGGCCTCCATGGCCGCGAGCTTCATCTTCTGGTGCTCGGTGGTGACGTATCCGCTCTCGTCGCCCAGCACGACCACCGACAGCGATGCCGCGAGGCCGAAGCTCGCCGCCACCGCCATCGAACGTTTGGCGAGTTCGAGATGACGCCCGCGCAGCATGAAGTAAGCGCTGACCGAGATGATGAACATCGCGCCCGTGACATAGCCGGCGCTCACCGTGTGCACGAACTTCGCTTGCGCGACGGGGTTGAAGATCACCGCCATGAAGTCGACGATCTCCATGCGCATGGTCTGCGGGTTGAAGGTCGATCCGACTGGGTTCTGCATCCAGCCGTTGGCGATGAGAATCCACAGGGCCGAGAAGTTCGCGCCCAGCGCCACGAGCCATGTGACGACGAGATGGCCCACCTTCGACAACCGGTCCCAGCCGAAGAAGAACAGGCCGATGAAGGTCGCTTCCAGGAAGAACGCCATCAGGCCTTCGATGGCAAGCGGTGCTCCGAACACGTCGCCGACATAGTGGCTGTAGTACGCCCAGTTCGTCCCGAACTGGAATTCCATGACGATGCCGGTAGCAACGCCCATGGCGAAGTTGATGCCGAAGCAGACGCCCCAGAACAGGGTCATGCGCCGCCAGATGTCGCGGCCCGTCATGACATAGACGCTCTCCATGATCGCCATCATGAAGGACAGGCCGAGCGTGAGGGGCACGAAAAGGAAGTGATACATGGCCGTCGCTGCGAATTGCAGGCGCGACAGGTCCACGACGGTGTAGTCGATCATATGCGGTGCCTTGTTCGGACCCGGCCGGTGCCGGATCGACCCCGGGCTTAGACCTGCCTGCCCGGAGGCGCCTTGATTCAAATCAATGCTCGCCGTCACCGGGAGCCTTATCCCTGCCCTGGATCGGAATGGGGTGGGGTCATGGAGCGGGACATGGAGACCGGACGGGGGCCCGAGGGGCGTGTTCACATGCGCCGCCTGATGGGTCTGTGGCGTCAGACCGGTCCTCTCGCGGCCTTGTCCGTGGCCGCTCCCCTGATCGGGGGCCTGCTGCTCGTGGGACAGGCCTTCCTGCTCTCCGGTGTCCTGCATGATGCGGTTGTCGGGAAAGTTCCGCGGATGAGCCTCCTCCAGCCCATCCTCGGGATCGGCGCACTCATGGCCCTGCGAGCTCTCTTGGCCTTTGCGGGAGAGCAGGCCGGGGCAAGGGCCGCCGAGACCGTCAAGGCCCGCCTGCGCAAGACCCTGTTCCGCCACATCCTGGCCCAGCACCCTGCCTGGACGGCAGAACGCGCCTCGGGCGCGCTCGCCAGCGCCGTGGTGGATCAGGTCGAAGCCGTCGAGGGCTTCCTGGTCCGCTACCTCCCGGCCACGGTGAGCGCCGCCATCCTGCCGCTTGCCTTCGCGGCGGCGGTCTTTCCCGTCGATGTCGTGGTGGGGCTGCTGTTTTTGTTCACCGCGCCCCTCATCCCAGTCTTCATGGCCCTTGTCGGCTGGGGCGCCGAAGCCGCGAGCCGGGGCCACGTCCAGGCTTTCGCCCGGCTGTCCGGCCTGTTCGCCGACCGGCTGCGGGGCATCGTCACCCTCAGGCTCTTCGGGCGGGCCGACGCAGAGGCCACCGTGATCGAGGAGGCTGGCGACGATTTGCGGCGGCGGACGCTGGGCGTCATGTGCATCGCGTTCCTGTCCTCGGCGGTGCTGGAGTTCTTCGCGGCTCTCGGCGTGGCGGGCGTGGCCCTCTACGTCGGGCTCACCTATCTCGGCCTCGTGGAGCTGCGCACGGGCGCGCTGACCCTTCAGGCGGGCCTGTTCTGCCTTCTGATGGCCCCGGAGGTCTACCTGCCCCTGCGCCAGCTCGCCGTCCATTACCACGACCGCGCCAACGCCAAGGCCGCCCTGGCCGAAATCGCGGAGTTGTTCGAGGGCCTGCCGGAGGCCCCTGCCCCCACTATCGGGCATTGCCCGGCCGAGAGGCCTGGCCGGGCCGTGTCCGTCTTCGCCACGGACCTGACCCTGACCGCGCCGCGAAGCAGGCGCACGATCCTGTCCCACGCCAAGCTCGTGGCCCTGCCGGGCGAGCACGTGGCGGTCCTGGGCGAGAGCGGCGTTGGCAAGTCGACCCTGCTGGAAGCCTTGGCGGGTTTGCGGAAGTACCAGGGCGAGATCGCGCTCGGGGAGCGGAGCCTGTCGCGCTTGTCCGAGGATGGCCTGCGGCGGGACGTGGCTTACTTGAGCCAGCGTCCGCACCTCTTTCAGGGCAGCATCGCGGACAATATCCGCCTCGGCCAGCCCGGAGCGCCCGACAGCCTCCTGCACAAGGCTGCAAACCTTGCGGGCGTGACGGCCTTCACCGACGCGCTCCCGCAAGGTCTGGACACCCCCATCGGCGAAGGCGGGCTCGGTCTCTCCGGTGGCGAGGCGCACCGGGTGGCCCTGGCGCGGATCTACCTGCGCGATCCCGGCATCGTCCTGCTCGACGAGCCGACCGCCCACCTCGACCCGGATATGGAGGAGCGGGTCATCGAGGGAATCCTGTCCTTCGCCAGGGGCCGCACGCTGATCGTCGCCACCCATTCGGCGGCCCTGGCGGCCGCCATGGACCGGACCTTCGTCATCGGAGGAGGCGCTCTCCTGCCCGTCCTCTGCCCCCGCCGGGCCTTGTCGCCCATGCCCCAGCAAGGTGCCGCATGAACAGTCTCAGCCTGATCCTTCACCTTGCCGGCAAGCGCACCGGACCCTTCTTGGCCGCTTTGGGCCTGTCCCTGGTCACCTTGGCGGCCGGGATCGCCCTGCTCGGCGTCTCGGGCTGGTTCCTGACAGGTGCCGCGCTCACGACGGCTGGGCTGGCCTTCAACCTGTTCGGCCCCTCGGCGATGGTGCGCGGCCTCTCCCTCATGCGGATCGTGGCGCGCTACGGCGAGAAGCTGGTCGGCCATGACGCCACCCTGAAGCTCCTGGCGGACCTTCGCGGCTGGCTCTTCCGCCGGCTGGTCCCACGCGTGCCGTTCCAGGGTCGCCTCTTCCGGCGAGGTGATCTGGTCTCCCGCTTGACTGCGGATGTCGACGCCCTCGACACCGTCTTCCTGACGGCCATCGGGCCGATCCTGACGGCGCTTGCGGCGGGCCTTGCGATGACGTCCCTCCTGGCTGTCCTGCTGCCGGATGCGGCCCCGATCTATGCCCTCGGCTTCGGCTGCGCCTCTTTAGCTCTCCCGATCGCCCTCGCCCTTGCGAGCCAGCGCCCGGGAGAGGCCGCGACCCTGGCTTCGGCGGAGCTACGGATGCGGGTCCTGGACGCGATAGACGGCCACGCGGACCTCCGGGCCATGGGCCAGACCGAGAGCGCCTTTCGAGCTTTCTCGGCCTCCGGACGCCGCCTCACGCGGGCCCGGACCCGGCAGAGCGCCCTGAACGCCCTCGGTACGGCCGGGGTCCAGGCGATGGGTGGAGTGACACTCGTCGGAATCCTCTGGCAAGGCCTGGAGGCTCTCGACACCGGCGCGGTCAACGGCCCGGTGCTGGTCGGGCTTCTTCTGGCCACGCTGGCGAGCTTCGAGGCGGCGAGCCTTCTCGCCCGCGGCGCCGGTCGGCTCGGTGCGGCCCTCGCGGCGGGCCGTCGGGTCCAGGCGCTGGCCGCGTCCGAACCGACCATCCTCGACCCGGCAAGGCCATCGGCATTGCCGGAAGGAAGCTCCGTGCATTTCGAGGCGGTTCGTTTCGGCCACACTCCCGACAGGCTCGTTCTGAGGGATCTCAGCCTGCAGGTCAGGGATGGCGAACGGGTCGCCATCATCGGCCCGAGCGGCTGCGGCAAGTCGACGATCCTGCACCTGCTCCTGCGCCTCTCCGATCCCGAGGCGGGCGCGATCCGTGTCGCCGGACAGGATATCCGCACGGTGACGCAGGCCAACTTGCACCGGCGCGTCGCCCTGCTCAGCCAGGACACGCCTGTCTTCCTCGGCACCATCCGGGACAATCTCAGGATCGGTTGCCCCGACGCGGATGACGATGCTCTCTGGGGCGCCCTTCGGGCGGCCCGACTGGACGGCTTCGTACGAGGCTTGCCCGAGGAGCTCGACACGTGGCTCGGAGAGGCCGGGCGCACCCTCTCGGCCGGACAGACCCGGCGGCTCTGCCTGGCTCGCGTGCTGCTCTCAGGGGCCAGGATCGTGGCCCTCGACGAGCCGACGAGCGGCCTCGACCGGGAGACCGAAGCGGACTTTTTGGCCGATCTTGCGGCGGCCACGCGAGGCCGGACGGTGCTGCTGGCAACCCATGCGAGCCTCCCGGACGGGGCCGTGGACCGGGTCTTGCGGGTCGAAAACGGGCGCCTCAGCCCTCAATAGGCGACGTTGCCGGCCACCGCCGCGAGCAGCCGCTTGTCCACGATCTCGACCGAGTGGGGGTCGGGAAGGCGGATCAGCCCTTGCGTCTTCAACTTGGTGAAGGTCCGGCTGACGGTCTCGACCGTCAGCCCGAGAAAATCGGCGATGTCGGTGCGGGTCATGGGCAGATGGACCGGGCTCTCGGGTTGCCCATGCTCGGCGGCCCGGGCCGACATGACGAGCAGGAAGGACGCGACCTTCTCGGACGGGGCGAGGCGGCCGAGGATCATCTGGCTCTCGCGCGCCTGACGCAAGGCGCGGCGGGTCATGAGGTGGAGCCGGTCCTTCAGGCGCCCATAACGCTCCATGAGTTTGTCCATGTCGGCGGTCGCGAAGCCGCACAGGACGGACGGCATCACAGCCTCGGCGGTCTGCGAATAGACTTCATCGTCGGACAGGCCGAGATAATCGCCCGGCATGAGAAAGCCGGTGATCTGGCGGCGGCCGTCGGGCAGCATGAGGGACAGCCGCAGCATGCCGGAGGTCAGGGTGAAGACCCGCCGTTTCGGGTCGCCCTCCTCCACCAGCGCCTGATTGGGCTCGAGCGTGAACGAGCTCATGACGCGCTCCATCTCGGCGACCTCGTCGTCCGCCAGGGCGGCGCACACCGCCATGCGCCGGACCGTGCAGCCGGAGCAGGCGCCGCAGGCCTGTCGGTAAGTGGGCCTGTCGGCTGAAAGGGCCGTCTTGGGGCCGGACACGGCGGTCGAAGCGGTCATCGCGGCGCAAGCCTAGCACAAGGGGGCCGCCACGTCTCGGAAACGCCACGCTTCCGGGTCAGGGATCTTCGCGGCATTCTGTCCTATCGCGGGAAGAGGAAGCCCTGCTTGATGCCCAGATGGACGGTCTCGCCCGGCTGCAGCGGAGCGTCCAGCGGCACGTCGATCTCGAGCGTCTCGGCCGCGGCCCCCGACACCTCGACGCGCCGTGCGCCGGCCAACCGGCGGATGGCCGTTATCGTGCCGCTCGCATCCTCCTGCTCCGACGGGACGAGGTGGAGATGCCAAGGGCGGCAATAGAGGTCGACGGCGCCCGACAGCCCTTGCGGGGGCCTGAAGCCCAGGGGCCGCCCCGCCACGAGGATCCGCCCGTCCGCCACGGTGGCGTCGAAGCGCACCGCATCTCCGAGGAAGTTCATCACGAAGGGCGTGGCCGGTCTGTCCTGCACCTCGTCGATGGTCCCCACCTGCTCCAGGCGGCCCTGGCTCATGATCGCGACCCGGTCGGCCAGTTCCAGCGCCTCGTCCTGATCGTGCGTCACGAAGATTGTGGTTTGTCCCGTGCGCTCGTGGATCTCCCGCAGCCAGCCGCGCAGGTCCTTGCGCACCTTCGCGTCGAGCGCGCCGAACGGCTCGTCGAGCAGCAGCACGCGCGGTTCGACCGCGAGAGCCCGTGCGAGCGCGATGCGCTGCCTCTGCCCGCCGGAGAGCTGGGCCGGGAACCGCTTTTCCAGTCCCGGCAGTTGCACGAGGTCGAGCAGCTTGCCGACGCGGTCGCGGATCTCGGATTCGGCGGGACGGCGGGCCCGCTCGCGGGCGCGCAGGCCGTAGGCGATGTTGTCGGCCACGTTCATGTGCCTGAACAGGGCATAATGCTGGAACACGAACCCGACCTGACGCTTCTGCACCGGCAGGCTCGTGGCGTCCTGCCCGCCGAAATACACGTGGCCCTGGTTCGCCTCCTCGAGCCCCGCGATCACCCGCAAGAGCGTCGTCTTGCCGGAGCCGGACGGCCCCAGCAGGGCCAGCAACTCGCCGGGCCGCACCGTCAGGTTGATGTCTTCGAGGGCTGCATTGGCCCCAAACCGCTTCGCGACGTCCGCGACCCTGATCTCCAAACCTTCGCTCCGATCAATGCGAGACGCGCTTCGAGAGCGAATCGCCATAGCGCCATTCGAGGAAGGATTTGACGCCGAGGGTAAAGATGGCAAGGCCCGCCAGGAGGGAGGCGACGGCGAAGGCCGCGACGAAGTTGTATTCATTGTACAGGATTTCCACGTGGAGCGGCATCGTGTTGGTGAGACCGCGGATATGTCCCGACACCACGGAGACCGCGCCGAACTCGCCCATGGCGCGCGCGTTGCAGAGCAGGACGCCGTACAGGAGCCCCCAGCGAATGTTGGGCAGCGTCACGGTCCAGAACGTGCGCCAGCCCGAGGCCCCGAGCGTCAGGGCCGCCTCCTCCTCCGAGGTGCCCTGCTCCTGCATGAGAGGAATGAGTTCCCGGGCCACGAACGGGAACGTGACGAAGACCGTGGCGAGCACGATGCCCGGCAGCGCGAAGATCACCTTGAAGCCGGCCGCGGACAGAAAGGGCCCGAAGAAGCCCTGCGCCCCGAACAGCAGCACGTAGATCAGCCCCGCGACCACCGGCGAGACCGAGAACGGCAGGTCGATGAGGGTGATGAGAAGACTCTTGCCCTTGAAATCGAACTTGGCGATGGCCCAGGAGGCCGTGAGCCCGAACAGGACATTGAGGGGCACCGAGATGGCCGCCACGGTGAGCGTCAGCCAGATCGCCGCCTGCGCGTCCGGCTCCTGGAACGCCTCGAGATAGGCTTGCGCCCCGCGCCGGAATGCCTCGACGAACACGATCACGAGCGGCAGGAGAAGGAACAGGGCCAGGAACACCAGCGCGACCGTGATCGCCGTCCAGCGCACGACCGGACGCTCGGTGGTGACGCTTTCCCAGCCCTCGGGCGAGGGGGACAGGGGCCGGTCAGACATGGCCGAACCTCCGCCGGCTCCAGGCCTGGATCAGGTTGATGACGAGCAGCGCCAGGAATGAGATCGCCAGCATGATCGTGGCGATGACGGCCGCGCCCGCGTAGTCGAACTCCGACAGCTTGATGACGATGAGCAGCGGCGCGATCTCGGACACGTAAGGCAGGTTGCCGGCGATGAAGATCACCGATCCGTATTCGCCCACCGCCCGGGCGAAGGCGAGCGCGAAACCCGTGAGGATCGCCGGGATGAGCGGCGGCAACAGAACCTTCCACAACGTTCGGCTCCGGGACGCTCCGAGGGTGGCGGAGGCCTCCTCCTGCTCCCGGTCGATCTCCGCGATCAGCGGCTCGACGGTGCGCACCGCGAAAGGCAGGCCGATGAACACGAGGGCGATGAAAATGCCGGCCGGCGTATAGGCGATCTTGAGCCCGAACGGCTCCACGAGGCCGCCGATCCAGCCATTGGGCGCATAGAGCGCCGCGAGCGCGATCCCGGCGACCGCCGTCGGAAGCGCGAAGGGCAGGTCCACGACCGCGTCGATGATGCGCCGGCCCGGAAAATCGTAGCGCGTGAGCACCCAGGCCACGAGCAGGCCGAAGACCGACGCCACGAGAGCGGCCAGCAGCGAAATGCCGAAGCTGACCTTCAGGGCGGCCAGCACCCGCGAGTCCGTGGCGACGGCCAGGAACCCGTCCCAGCCGATGCGGGATGCCCTCACGATCAGCGCCGCCAACGGAAGCAGAACGATGAGACCGAGATAGAACAGCGAAAAGCCGAACGTGATCCCGAAGCCTGGGATCACGCTCGGACGCTTGAGGCGCGAGAGCACCGGTGCGGCAGAGCTCATGAACTACCGTTTACTGATCTGATCGAAGATGCCGCCGCTGTCGAAGTTGTTCTTCTGGATGTCGTCCCAGTTGCCCTGGAGCGACTCGATGGTGAACAGCTTGATCTCCGGCAGGTCCGCTAGGTCCTCCTTGGCGGCGGCTTCGCGCTTGCTCGGGCGATAATGGTGCTTGGCGAAGATCGCCTGGGCCTTGTCGCCGTAGAGGAACTGCAAGTAGGCCTCGGCGGCCTTGCGGGTGCCCTTGGAATCCACGTTCCCGTCCACCAGGGCCACGGGCGGCTCGGCCAGGATCGAGACGGACGGCACGACGATGTCGAACTTGTCCTTGCCGAACTCCTCCAAGATCAGGAAAGCCTCGTTCTCCCAGGCCGGCAGAACGTCGCCGATGTTGCGCTGGGCGAACGTGACCGTGGAGCCCCGTGCGCCCGTGTCGAGCACCGGGACGTTCCTGTAGATTTCGGTCACGAAGGCGCGAGCCTTCTCGACGCTGCCGCCCTCCTTCTGCTGCGCGTAGCCCCAGGCGGCCAGGAAGTTCCATCGTCCGCCCGCGGAGGTCTTGGGGTTGGGTGTCACCACCTGGACCCCCGGCTTGGCGAGGTCGTCCCAGTCCTTGACGCTCTTCGGGTTGCCCTTTCGCACGATGAACACCACCGTCGACGTGTAGGGCAGGCCGTTATTGGGCAGCTTGGAGCGCCAATCCGCCGGGATCTTCTTCGTGGCCCTGGCAATCGCATCGATGTCGGACGGGATGCCCAGCGTCACCACGTCGGCATCGATGCCGTCGATGACGGTCCGGGCCTGGGCACCCGAGCCGCCATGGGAGGCCCGCACCGTGATGGTCTCTCCCGTCTTCTGCTTCCACTCGTCGGCGAAAGCCTTGTTGATCTCCCGGTAGAGCTCGCGGGTCGGATCGTAGGACACGTTGAGAAGCTGCGTCTGCGCCTGAGCGTGAGAGCCGCCGGCCAGCATCGCAGCTCCCGCCACAAGCGCAGCCGCGCAGCCGCGCCAGAGGGGCCTGAAACGCCGCCCATGGGCGGTCGGTCGATGGGGCACGGCCTGCATGTCTTTCTCCTCGGAAACAGATACGGAGCAGTCTCAACGGGACCGATCATCCACGGCACTCAACCGCTGACATCAATAAGGATCGGGCGGGCAAGATCAAGTTGCCTTCGAAACCGGCCCGCCCGGGCCCAGAGTGTCGTTGAAAGAGGCAGGACGAGGCGGCCGGCCGGACCGCCGGGGCTTCTAATGCTTTTGACGAGGCAGCTTCTCCCGCGCCGCCCGGTTGGCATCCTCGATCGTCGGGAAGACGGCGAGATCCAGTGATTTGAAGGCTCTTTCGGCCGCGAAGAAGCGGAAACCGCCCTTGATGGCGACGATGATGCCGGCCGTAACGTCGCCGACTTCGATGACGTGAGTGGTGGTGGACATGAGCATGACTTTCTGCCGCCCGGAAAGGGCCGCGCTGACGGGAAGGTGATCGGACGCCGGAAGGCCGCGCTTCAACACCGAAACCAGTCGCGGGCGCCGCGGACGCGGCGAACCGTTCGGGACCAAGTCCTGCTCGGAAGAGGGTTCGTCATGATCGCAATCCTTCAATGGGATCACGAAGCGCATGAGACGCATCGTGACGCTTTAGCGTTTGATGACGCGGCGCAAGCTGCACACTTCAAATCACCGCGGCTTCGGGCCTGAGCCCGAGAACAGGACTGATTGTAGGCAAGCCGTTCTTTTCGTCAACCGAAATGTTCTTTTATAAAAACTACGACGGGGAGTTCAATTGCATCGCGCAGGGCTGGGATTCGAGAACGTTCGACCCGCCCAGGCAGAGGTGCGACCAGCCGACGTTGCAGGGCAGAGGTTCACCCAAGGACGACGCTAGACGAATGTCTGATTGAGTTATCCAAAACGTTTTGGATATAACTTCATCAAGGCAACGCACGGGCAAAGGCGCCTTTGGCCAATCTGAAGCAACTGGCTCAGTCCCTCGGACTGTCGATCACGACCGTATCCCGTGCCCTTGACGGCTACGGGGACGTGGCGCCGGCGACGCGCGAGCGCGTACAGGCGGCCGCCCGGTCGATGAACTACCAGCCCAACTCGGCCGCCCGAAGCCTGCGGCGGCGGCGCCCTGAGACCGTGGCCGTGACCCTTCCGGCCGAACCGGGCCATTTCGGTCCCGCCATCTTTCTCGACATGCTCGCCTCCTGCGGGGAGCGGCTCGCCGAGGACGGGCTCGACCTCATGCTCGTCCCCACGGTGAGCCGAAAGGGCGAAATGGAAACCTATCGCCGCCTCGTCGAGGGCCGGCGCGCGGACGCCATGATCGTCGTGCGCACCTACCGGGACGACGAACGCGTGGCCTTCCTCGAGGCTCGGGGCATCCCGTTCGTGGCCCATGGCCGGACGACGCGGGACGAGGGCCACGCCTTCATCGACGGCGACGGCGAAGAGGCCTTCAGGACCGCGACGCTGGCCTTGGGCGGCCTCGGGCACGCGCGCATCGCCCATATCGGGGCGCCGCAGGATCTGACCTTCGCGGGCCTGCGCCGAACCGGATGGCTGCGGGGTCTGTCCGACCTCGGCTTCTCCGAAAGAGCCGAGGTCACAGCCTTCCCCAACGAGGCTGGCGGCTACGAGGCCACCAGAGCCCTTCTGGCGCAGCCGGATCGCCCCACGGCCCTGCTTTGCGCCACGGACAGCATCGCCATCGGGGCGCTGCAGGCCTTGAAGGATATGGGCTTGAGACCCGGCCGGGACGTCTCCGTCATCGGTCACGACAACATATCCTCGTCCGCGTTCACCGATCCGCCGCTCTCCACCATGGAAATCGCGGACGCCCAGGTGGGACGCCAGCTCGCCGAGATGCTGCTGGCCCGGATCGGCGGCGGGGACCCACGGGATCTTCAAAGAATCTTGCCTGTCCGGCAGGTGCCGCGCGCCACGCACGCGGCCCCGCCGTGACGGGAGACCGTTCGGCCAAGCGATCCGGGCCGGGCGGGTGACGATAAGGAGCGCCGGAGGTAATGCGATGAAACAGGACATGCTCAGGACGGCCGCGATCGCCGTCGCCATGATCGGCGGGCTCTCCGCCGCCAGGGCCCAGGAGACGGTCTTCTACTCGACCCAGCTTCGCCCGATCGAGGAGGCCACCAAGGTGCGCGACGTGCTCCTGAAGGGCATCGCCGGCAAGGTGACCTACGTGGTGGACGAGCCGCCGGCCTTCGCGGTACGCATGAAAGCGGAGACGCAGGCCGGCAAGCGTACGGTGAGCGTCGTCGGCGCGCTTCATGGCGAATTGCAACCCCATGTGCCGGACGATCTTCAGCCTGTCGACGACCTGGCCGCCAAGGTCGCGAGCCTCGGCATCCCCGAGAACCTCATGACCCTCGGCAAGCTCGGCACGGACAAGCAGCAATACATTCCATGGATGCAGGCCACCTACATCATGGTGGCCAACAAGCAGGCCCTGCCCTTCCTGCCGCAGGGCGCGGACGTCAATGCCCTAACCTACGACCAGCTCCTGCAATGGGGCAAGACCATCGCCGAGAAGACGGGCCAACGCCGTCTCGGCTTCCCGGCGGGTCCGACGGGCCTGCTGCCGCGCTTTTTTCAGGGCTACTTCTACCCCTCCTTCACGGGCGGCGTCGTGACGCCGTTCAAGTCGGCTGATGCCGAGAAGGGCTGGGAGACCATGAAGGCCCTGTGGGCCGTGAGCAATCCCAACTCCACCAACTACAACTTCATGAACGAGCCGTTGCTCGCCGGTGAAGTGTGGGTCGCGTGGGACCACGTGGCGCGCGTGAAGGATGCGCTCGATGCCCAGCCCGACCAGTTCGTGACGTTCCCGGCTCCGGCCGGCCCGAAGGGGCGCGGCTACATGCCCGTCGTCGCCGGGCTCGCGATCCCGAAGGACGCGCCGAACCGGGCGGGCGCCGTCGCTGTCATCGAGCATCTCACGAAGCCCGAGGTTCAGGTACAGACCGCGGCCGAAGTGGGTTTCTTCCCTGTCGTGAAGGCCGAACTGCCCACCAACCTGCGACCCGGCGTGAAGCTGCTGGCCAACGCCGTTGCGGCGACGCAAGGGGCCAAGGACGCCGTCGTGTCACTGCTGCCCGTCGGGCTCGGCGCGAAGGGCGGCGAGTTCAACAAGGTCTATAACGACACCTTCCAGCGCATCGTGCTGCGCAACGAGCCGGTGAAGACCGTGTTGGAGGACCAGGCCAAAGTGCTCGACGGCCTGATGAAGCAGACCAACGCTCCCTGCTGGTCGCCCGACAAGGCGAGCCAGGGCGCCTGCCCCGTCAACTGATCCGAGACCTGCCTCCCGGATCGCTCGCGTTGATCCGGGAGACCTCCCGTCCATCCTGCCGGAGCGGCCATGCCAACGCGTGCCAACTGGATCCCCTACGCCCTGATCGCGCCATCGGTCGTGTTCCTCGGCGCGCTCTTCATCGTGCCGCTCGTGCAGACGATCTGGCTGTCCTTCTCGTCCGACGACGGAACGTTGCTCGGCAACTATGCGCGCATGGCGGGCGACTTGAACTTCTCGGTCGCGATCCGCAACACCTTCATGCTGACCCTCGTGGTGGTGCCGCTCCAGGTCGCCTTGGCCATCGGCATGGCGCTGATGATCTCGAAGGTCGGAAAAGGCCGCGATCTCATCCTGTGGGTTTTCACCATTCCGCTTGGCATCTCGGATCTGGCGGCAGGCTTGGCCTGGCTCGCGATCCTTCAGAATTCCGGCTATCTCAACTCCGCTCTTTACGGTCTGGGGCTGATCCAGGGCCAGACCGGATGGCTGTCGCAGGAGACGCCCGTCACGCTGTTCATCGGCATCGTGCTGGCCGAAGTCTGGCGCGCCACCGCCATCGTGCTCGTCATCGTCATCGCGGGTCTTCAGCTGATCCCCAAGGAATTCTCCGAGGCGGCGGAGATCTTCGGCGCCAAGCCCTGGACGCGCTTTTGCAAGATCACGCTGCCGCTGCTCAAGCCCAGCCTGCAATCGGCCCTGATCCTGCGCACCGTTCTGGCCTTCGAGGTCTTCGCCGTCGTCTACGCGCTCGGCGGCACGAACTTCCCCGTGCTCGCGGGCGAGGCCTATAACTGGCAGAACATCAACCAGAACTATGGCGTCGCGGCCGCCTACGCCGTCCTCATCATGGCGATTTCGATCGCCGCGACGGTGTTTTACCTGCGCGTCCTGCGCGTCCGCCCGGAGCAGCTGCCATGACGAGCGTCACCGCAACGCCCATCGTGAAACCGTCCGGCATCTCCGTTCCGGGCGCGCGCCGCCTGCTGCTCTGGACCGGCATCATCGCCGTCCTCGCCTGGGTGCTGCTCCCGATCTATTTCGTGGCGCTCGGCGCCTTCGGCGGACGTCTCGGAGTGTTCCGCTGGCCGAAATCGATCTGGCCCTCCGACCTGTCGGCGGCCTCGATGCTGCAGTTCCTGAACATCGAAGGTGTGTTCGGCGCACTGATGAACTCGTTCATCGCCGCAGGCTTCACGGTCCTGTTCTCGGTGCTGCTCGGAGCGCCGGCGGGCTACGCGCTCGCACGCTACTCGTTCAAGGGACAGACGGCCTTTCGCTTGCTGGTGCTGCTCACCCGCGCCTTTCCGCTTGCTATCCTGGCCCTTCCGCTGACCGTCTCCTTCATCCGGCTCGGCCTCTACGACACGGCGTTCGGAGTGTCGCTGATTCACACGGTCCTGGCCCTGCCCTTCGCGGTTCTCGTGACCCAGAGCCTGTTCATGGGGATCCCGCGGGAGTACGAGGAGGCAGCCTGGGTGTTCGGCTGCACCCGATTCCAAGCTTTTCTAAGGGTCGTGATGCCGCTGGCGCTTCCAGGGCTTGCCGCCACCGCGATCTTTGCCTTCGTGATCTCCTGGAACGAGGTTTTCGCGGCCTCGATCCTGACCGTTCGCGAACGCACGCTCACGGCCTACCTTCTCAAGGTCCTGTCCGAGAGCCCTCTGCACTACCGGTTCGCGGGCGGCTTCATCCTCATCATTCCATCGGTGCTCTTCATCTTCGCGGTCAGGCGATACCTGTTCGCCGTGTGGGGCATCGCGAGCAAGTAAACGGAGGCTCCCATGGCCGATATCGTCATCGACCGGGTCAGCAAGCATTTCGGCGACTTCCACGCCTTGCAGGAGGTATCGCTGAACGTCGGAGACGGGGAGTTCGTCGCACTCCTGGGACCCTCCGGATGCGGCAAGACCACGCTCCTGCGCATCATCGCGGGGCTCGAGACCCAGAGTTCGGGCCGCATCGTCATCGGAGGTCGGGACGTCAGCGCGCTCTCCCCCCGCGAGCGCGGTCTCGCGATGGTGTTCCAGAACTATGCCGTGTTCCCGCACATGACTGTGTTCGAGAACGTCGCGTTCGGGCTGCGGATGAAGAAGGTCCCGGACGCGGAGGTCAAGCGCCAGGTGGAGCGCGCGGCGGCGCTTTTGCACATCGAGCCCTATCTCGATCGCTATCCGGCGAAGCTTTCGGGCGGGCAGCGCCAGCGCGTGGCCGTCGCGAGGGCGCTCGCCGTTCAGCCCGCCGTGCTCCTGATGGACGAACCGCTCTCCAACCTGGACGCGCTCCTGCGCCTGGAAATGCGCACCGAGCTGAAGGCGGTCCTGCGCGAGGCGGGAACGACCACGATCTATGTCACCCACGACCAGACCGAGGCCATGGGCCTCGCCGACCGCATCGCCGTCATGTATGGCGGCAAGATCGACCAGATCGACACGCCGCTCAGCGTCTACGCAGCCCCCACCACCCGCTTCGTCGGCGGCTTCATCGGCAACCCGCCCATGAACTTCATCAAGGTGAAGGCTGAAAGCGGAACGGTGCGGATCGGCCCCGTAAGCTTCGTGGCGCCCGCTGGAGGGCTCGATCTCGACCTGGGCCTGCGCGGCGAGGACGCGCATCTGTCCGGCGACGGCAGCGGCCTCCCCTTCGACGTGCGGGTGGTCGAGCCCATGGGCTCGCACCTGCTGCTCACTGGCTCCATCGAAGGACAGGCGGCCCGCATCGTGGCACCGCCGACCGCGACCGTCCGTGCGGGCGAGCGCGTCGGACTCACCGTCGATCCCTCCCGCCTCACCTGGATCGACACCTCAACCGGTCGCGCCCTGGCGCGCCCACAGGACTCCACCCGATGAACGACATGACACGCCCCGACATGGCGAAGGCCGCCCGCGCGATCCTGGCCCGCAACGATCGCGGCGGCTACACCGTGCCCACCGAACGGCTCTACCCGTTCCAGTGGAACTGGGATTCGGCCTTCGTGGCCATGGGCTTTGCGACGTTCGACGTCGACCGCGCCTACCGTGAGCTGGAGCGGCTCGCGGAGGGACAATGGGACGACGGGATGATCCCGCACATCGTTTTCCACGCGCCGAGCGACACCTACTTTCCCGGCCCGGACGTGTGGGGCACCCGGCACCGTATCCCGACCTCGGGCATCACGCAGCCGCCCGTCTTCGGCATGGCCCTGCGCCATGT
The DNA here is from genome assembly GCF_016892705.1 of Microvirga pudoricolor. Taxonomy (GTDB): domain Bacteria; phylum Pseudomonadota; class Alphaproteobacteria; order Rhizobiales; family Beijerinckiaceae; genus Microvirga; species Microvirga pudoricolor. Next base: position 109,279 of record NZ_JAFEMB010000004.1, on the reverse strand, counting down.
GCACGAAGCCGCCGTCGCGGCAGGCGATGCCGGCGCCGCGGAGCGGACGCGCAAGCTCTTCCGCAACGCGCTCCGCTCCCATCGCTGGTGGCTGGCGGCGCGGGATCCCGAAGGGACCGGACTGGTGGCGATCCTGCACCCCTGGGAGAGCGGCAGCGACAATTCCCCGGCTTGGGACGAGGCCCTGGCGCGTGTGCCGACGACGACCACCACCGCGATCCGGCGCAAGGATACGGGCCATGTGGACCCATCCATGCGGCCCCGCGATGTCGACTACCAGCGCTTCATCCACCTCGTCGACGTGTACCGGGATTGCGGATGGGATCCGGCGAAGCAGTGGAAGGCGGCGCCGTTCAAAGTCGCCGAAGTGCAGATGACCGCCATCCTGGCGCGCTCGACGCGGGACCTGATCGATCTGGCCCGAAGGCTCGATCTCCCAGACGAGACCACCGAGCTGACGTCCATGGCCGAGACGCTGGAGAAGGGTCTCGCGGGCCGCTGGCGCGATGACCTGAGCCGCTTCGTCTCCCGCGACCTCGTGTCCGGCGAGGATATCGCGGCGCCGACCCAGGCGGGCTTCATCCCGCTGATTGCCGTGATGCTCGATCAATCCCAGCGCAAGGCCGTCGACGCGGAGATCGCACACTGGTGCGAGGGCATGGCGGTGGGCGTTCCGTCCACGATGCCGTCAGCCCCGGCTTTCGAGCCCAGGCGCTACTGGCGCGGGCCGGTCTGGGCCGTCATCAATTGGCTGATCGCGGACGGACTTCGCCATAACGGCCTGAACGACACGGCCCGCCGCGTCGAGCGCGGAACCGTCCAGGCGATGGAGCGCGCCGGCTTCTGCGAGTACTTCGATCCCACCACGGGCGAGGGTCTCGGTGGCGATACGTTCTCGTGGACGGCTGCCGCCTACCTGGTGCTGAACCGCCGCTCATGAGCGGCACCTGCCCAGGGCGGCATCCCTACTGGGCCGCTTCCTGACCCTCCCGGCGCCCTACTCCCGCGCCGGATCCGCTCCGTTTGAGGTCCTTCAGGAAGGTCGCGGCCCATTGGGTCACGTCGGAAGCGCGCAATGCGCTCATCAGCCCCTCCCAGCGGCGGATCCTCTCCTCCAAACCCATCTGGAGCGCCTCGCGAATGGCCTCGGCCACCTCGAACCGGTCATTGGGGTTGACGAGGAGCGCATCCGTCATCTGCTCCGCCGCGCCGGCGAATTTCGACAGCACGAGGACGCCCGGATCGTCGGGGTTCTGCGCGGCCACGTACTCCTTCGCGACGAGGTTCATGCCGTCCCGCATGGGCGTGACGAGTCCAACTTGAGCCAGCCGGTAGAGGCCCGCCAGGATCGAGCGCGGGTAGCTGTTGCTCACGTAATGGATGGGCACCCAGCCGGGCTCTCCCAGGGAGCCGTTGATGCGTCCCAGCGTCTCGTTCACGGCACGGCTGATCGTGGCGTATTCGGGCACCTCGCTCCGGCTTGTCGGCGCGATCTGCAGGTAGGTGACGCGCCCGCGATAATCCGGATTGCCGATCAGGAAGCGTTCGAACGATTCCATGCGCTCCGGGATGCCCTTCGAATAATCCAGTCGGTCCACTCCGATGATCAGCTTGCGCGAGCCCAAGCCCGCCGCCGTCTGCGTGAGCAACCGGTTCGAGCCTGGACGCCGGGCGGCCTGCTGGAATCCGTTGACGTCGATTCCAATGGGAAAGCTTTTGACGCGGGTGCGCAGCTTGCCGAGGCCGACCCGATCGGGGCCGATTGGCGAGGCGCCAGCCTCTTGGATGAGACCGCGACGCAGGTTGTCCGCGTCGCGATCGGTCTGAACGCCGACGAGGTTGTACTCCGCGATCGTGCGCAAGAGTTCGAGGCTGCCGGGAAGCGTGCCCAGAACCTCCGGGGCGGGCCAGGGAATGTGGTGGAAGTAGCCGATGGAATTGCGCACCCCCAAGGCCCTCAGTTCGGACGCCAACGGGATGAGGTGATAATCGTGGACCCAGATGAGGTCGTCGGGTTCGACCATGTGAGCGAGCGCATTTGCGAAGGTCCGGTTCACCCGGAGGTAGCCCGCATAATCGGCCCGCGAGAATTCCGACAGGCCGATCCGATAGTGCATCGTGGGCCAGAGGGCCCGGTTCGCGAACCCATTATAGTATTCCTGCCGGTCGATGGAGGAGAGGTCCATCAGGGCGTATTGGACGCGGCCACGGTCGGTGATCCTTGGGGTGGCCGACGGGTGGGCCGAGACCTTTCCACTCCAGCCGAACCAGAGCCCACGGTTCGACTGGAACGCCTCCTTAAGGGCAACGGCGAGGCCACCCGCCGCGCTCTTGCCGGACGTGTCCGGAACGGCGACGCGATTTGAAACAACTACCAGCCGAGGCAACGACTCTCTCCCGTCTGTTTGGGCGGGACGTTAACCAAATGGTGCCTCAGCGGCAACGCCCAGCCCCCTGCCCTCCACATCCTCAGATCCGGGCCGGGCCGTAATAGTCGTCGAGGCGGCGCCCGTAATCCGGATCCGCGAAAGGATCGTCGTCGGGCCCGTAGTTCGGCGCCTCCTCCAGCCTGTCCCGGTCGAGGTCGATCCGATAGCCCCCGAGGGTGGTGTCGTAGGTCAGCGCCTTCCATGGCAGGGGATGGTAGCGCTCTCCGATGCCGAGGAATCCCCCGAAGGACATGACGACGTAGCCGACCTGTCCCGTAAACTTGTCGACCATGAAATTGTAGACCGATCCCAACGCCTCGCCCTGGCCATTGAAGACGGCCGTGCCTTCGACCTTGTTGGACGCGATCATGCGCCGGGTCTCGTCGACGGCGACACCTTCGCCGCTGGGATCCAGCTCCATGGACCCGGTGGGGCGGATTCGGCTTTCCTGAGGAAGGTTCGTGGGCATGCATCCTCCAGACCATGGAAACACGAAAGCGGCTTTCGCCCCTTTGTCTCGAAGGCCAACGGGTCCGCGCGCCCTTCGTTCCCGGCCAAGCTGCGGTCCCTGTTCGTCCGGAGAGAAAAAGCCTTGATTCCAAAGGAGCATATCCCTTTGTCATTAAGGCCTTTGCGCCATGGATAACGACTCTTCGGGATAGGATTGCGCCCCCTTCACAGTCCATGATTGAATAACAAATGTCATCGTGTTGGGGACTGGCAGCCGACCCGCTTCCCCGGCCGGAGAATGCCCATGACTGACGATGAAATCGAGATTGTTGCCGAGGAGCTGGCCAAGATCGGCGGCACTTCGTGGTATCCGGGGCGAGAGGATGGATCGCTCATTCGCGTCCTGTCGGACCGCTACAGGGATCGGGCGCGGATCGCCATCACGGCCCTGGACCGCTATCGCGCCCGCAGCGGGGATCAGCACGCTCAGGCCGCGCGGCATCCTGTTCCTGCGGCTGCAGCGAACCCGGTTCCAGATGGCACCGATTTCGAGATCGGAATGACGGTGATCTATCGCCCTCCGGGCGACCGGCGAGCTTATGCGTGCCGCGTCGAGGAGGTTGAGGACGGACGGATCTACCTCGTCCCCACCAGCCGGCAATGCACCGGATGGGTGCCTGTCGGGTCCATCCTCCAGCAGGTCGACCCCTCGTCCTCCGACGATTGATGGTCTCCGGCCGGACGCCAATCAGATGTCCGTGGCTTATTTTCCGGCTGCTTTGCGCAAGGCGTCGTTGATCCGCTCCTGCCAGCCGGGGCCATCCTCCTGGAAGTGATCGAGCACGTCCCGGTCGATCCGGAGAGAAACCGTCTCCTTGGCATTCGGAACGGACGCCCGCTTGGGCGGAGCCTCCAGGGGCTTCGCGGTCACGGCCTTGAAGGCCGCTTCGGCGGCTTGGCGCGGATCGCTCGGCCGCGTGCGGCCCGGCGGCTTGGACATCGAAATCTCCCTGGGAAATAAGCGTGCGTGACGGGCATCGAACCCTTGGTCGGATCCTTGCTCGAACCCGTGGTCGGACCTCGGTCGAGCCCTTGGAACTCAGTATAGCGCTGCCCGACGGGATTAGCGACAGGGATCCGGCGGATCGGCATGAGGGATCGGAACCTTAGCGGCGGGGCGGCATTCTCCGATGGCATCCACCAGGGAGAACATTGAATGCAACGCGTCCTCATCGCACTTGCGGCCACGGCCGCTCTCGCCGGCTCGGCTTTCGCCCAGGCTCCGGCACCCGCTGCGCCGAACTTCGTGACGGTGCCGCAGGATGCGATCACCAGCGACCGTCTGGACGATGTGGACCTGCGCAATGCCGCCAACGAGAAGGTTGGCGAAATCGAGGATGCCGTGATCAGCCAAGGCCGTCTCGTTGGCTACGTGATTTCGGTCGGCGGGTTCCTTGGGGTTGGCGAGCGTAATGTGGTTGTGGACCCGTCCGCTGTCATGCTGACCTATAACGAGGCCGACAAGGCGTGGCGCGGGACGATCAACGCCACCAAGGAGCAGCTCCAGGCGGCTCCCGAGTTCAAGTACGAAGGCCGTTGGAAGGATTGATCCTTCGGCGAAACGACGGAGCAGGCCCGCTTCGGCGGGCCCATTCCTTTGGCCAGCATTGGGACGGACAGGAGGCTCAGGATTCGGGATCCTGCGGCTGCCTGTTTCGGATGAACGATTCCAGCGCGTGACCGGCTTGCCGGATATGCGCGGTCAAGAGCGCGCAGGCCTCCGCAACGTCGCCGGATCGGCAGAGCTGCAGGAGACGGGCATGCTCCTCCCGCGCCTGCGCCCGCCCATCCGTGAAGGAGAGCTGCATGCGTGTGTAGCGGTCGGTCCCTTGCAGCAACGTGGCGACGATGGAGGCGGTTCGCGGCTGCTCCGCGCGCGCATAGAGCTGCTGGTGGAAGGCGGTGTTGAGTTCGCCCCACCGCGAGGCGTCGTCGGACAGCATGGCGGCATCGTACTCGCTCAGGATCATGTCGAGAGCGGCAAGATCCTCCGTCGTCAGGCGCGGCGCCGAATGACGGAGCAGGCGTGGCTCCAATAGTGCCCGCAATTGGAACAGCTCGTCGATCTCATCGACGGACGTCTCCGATACGATCGCGCCGCGATGGGGCAGGATCTTCACGAGACCCTCGCTCTCGAGCTGTACGAAGGCCTCCCTCAGGGGGATGCGGCTGATCCCGAGCTCGCTCGCGAGCGCGTCCTGCCGAAGCTGGTGCCCGCCCCGGTAGACGCCGCCGAGGATCCGCTGGCGGAGCGCATCCGCCGCCGCCAGCGCCATGGTGCGGTGTCCAAGAGGCTTCGCGGCCCGCGGGGGGTTCATCGCCTAGCGATCCGTGACCTGAAAGCCGTGCGCGAACGGATCCCGCTCGTCGATCACGATGGTGTTGAAACCCGTGACCCGCGCCCAGCCCTCGATCGACGGCACGATGGCATCCCGGTCGCCGACCTTCGTCCGCCCCTCGATGCGGCCCGTGAAGGTCGAGCCGATGATGCTCTCATGCACGAAGGCATCGCCCTCCGAGAGCTTTCCCTGTGCCGCCAGGTGAGCCATGCGGGCGGACGTTCCCGTGCCGCAGGGTGAGCGGTCGATCGCCTTGTCGCCATAGAAGACGGCGTTCCGTGCCGAGCCGTTCGGCCCTTGGGCCTTCCCGGTCCATAGCACATGGGTGAGGCGATCGATCGCAGGGTTGTCCGGATGGACGATCCGGTGGCGCTCGTTGAAGGCCTTGCGCAGCCTTAGGCTCCATCGAAGGATGTCGGACGGGTCCACGTCCGCAAGGTCCGAATAGCGGTCTTGCGGCTCCACGATGGCGTAGAAGTTGCCGCCATAGGCGACATCCACCGTCAACGTACCAAAGCCCTCCACGTCGACCTCGTAGCCGCGGCCATACAGGAAGGACGGCACGTTGGTGATGCGCACGCTCTCGATATAGGGGCCGTTCTGCTCGTATCGGGCCTCGACGAGGCCGGCGGGCGTGTCCAGCCTCAAAAGGCCCGGCGTTTTCGGCTGGATGAGACCATGCTCCAACGCGATGGTCACGGTGCCGATGGTGCCATGGCCGCACATGGGCAGGCACCCGGAGGTCTCGATGAAGAGGATGCCCACGTCGCAATCCGGGCGGGTCGGCGGGTAGAGGATCGATCCCGACATCATGTCGTGGCCGCGCGGCTCGAACATCAATCCGGTCCGGATCCAGTCGAACTCCGCCAGGAAATGCTGGCGGCGCTCGAACATGCTGGCGCCCTGGAGCTGCGGGATGCTCCCGCCCGTGACGACGCGGACGGGGTTTCCACAGGTATGGCCGTCGATGCAGAAGAAGGTATGGCGTGCCATGACGTTTAGGCTGCCGTCCTGAGGCCGACATCCGGCAGCACGGGCCGGTTCGCCAGGGCCTTGGCCATGATCGACTCAATCTCGCCGCGCTCCGCGTCGTCCAGCGCCAGGCGTGGCGGACGGGTCAAGTCGGTGCCGCGGCCCATGATGCGCTCGCACAGCTTGATGCACTGGACGAGATCCGGGCGCGCATCGAGGTGCAGGAGCGGCATGAACCACTCGTAGAGAGGCATCGCTTCGGCGAAACGGCCGTCGCGGGCCAACCGGAACAAGGTCTCGCCTTCGCAGGGGAAGGCATTGGACATGCCCGACACCCAGCCCTGCGCGCCCACCATCACGCTCTCGACCACCACGTCGTCGAGGCCCGCGAACATCACGAAACGGTCGCCGACCATATTGCGCACGTCGATGAAGCGGCGGGTGTCGCCGGAGGATTCCTTGAAGCACACGATGGTCTCGCAATCCGCCAGCGAAGCCAGAATCTCCGGCGTCACGTCGTTCTTATAGATCGGCGGGTTGTTGTAGACCATGACCGGCAGGTCGCTGGCCTTGGCGACGCCCCGGAAGTGCGCGGCGGTCTCGTGGGGCTTGGAGGAATAGACCAGGGCTGGCATGACCATGATGCCGTCGATACCGATCCGCTGGGCTTCGCGGGCGACCTCGGACGCGAAGGCGGTGGTGAATTCGGCAACGCCGCAGATCACGGGAACGCGGCCCCGGGCCACATCCTTGGCGGCTTCCATGATGGCAATCTTCTCGGAGCGCGTGAGCGAGCAGTTCTCGCCGACCGTGCCGCAAACGATGAGGCCGGAGACGCCATCGCGGATGAGCGCATCCATAACCCGGCGCGTTCCTTCGATATCGAGGCTGAGGTCCGCGTGGAACTGGGTGGTCACTGCCGGGAAAACGCCCTGCCAGCCGATCTGGAATGCCATTCCGATGCTCCTTTGAAAGTCGTCATTTTGTAGATTGTATAAAATATTGCTGTCAAGCCGCCAGATCGTGGCAGGGCACCGCCCGGAAAAAAGTTCCTCGCAACCGCAAAAACTTAGCCGTTAGGGAATATGATCCTAGAAGTACAGTCGGTTTCGCGCTCTTGAGACGCCTATCAAGTGCGGCGGCACTTGGACCGGACCAAATTCGATTCGCCATGATCGAATGGGTCGGCAGGGTGGAACATTGACCGTGCAACAACGCGACAGGGCCCCTTTCGGGGCCCTGTCGATGCGCAAAATACGGTTCTGAGATGTTTCAGATCACGACGAAGTCGGAGGCCGAGAGCTTCAGGTTCTTGGCCAGGTGAGCGAACTTGATCGCGGCACCGGCGCCATTTCCGTCCGCATCGTAGGACAGGGAGCCCGTGGTGCTGTCGTAGATGATCCGGTCGTTGGCGTCGTGGGCCTCGAGCCCTTTGTAGAAGTTGCCGGCTGCCAGAGGACCGGCTTTCGCCAGCTTGGTGAAGACCGCGCTGTCCAGCCGGATCACGTCATCGTCGACGTTGAAGTCCGTGATGGTGTCGACGTTCGTCTTGGCCGAGAGCTTCGCATTGAAGACGAAGATGTCGTCGCCCGCACCGCCCGTCAGCTTGTCGCGACCCGGACCGCCGATCAGCCGGTCGTTGCCCGCGCCTCCGACAAGCCTGTCGTTGCCCGCGCCTCCCGCGAGGACGTCGGCACCGGCCCTGCCGACGATCGTGTCATGGCCGGCGAGACCCTTGATGGCGTCGGCGCCTGCCGTCCCCTTCAGGTTGTCGTTGCCGTCGGTGCCGTTGATCGCAGTGCGGGACAAGGACGGAGCCGGCTGCGCCGTGACCGTCAGGGCCGAGGCTGAGTGGGCGCCGCCGTCCTTGAGGTCGTACTTCTCCAGGATGTCCATCTGGGGCTTGTCGGTCGCGTTGACGCCCTTGGCTTTCAGGTCCTTCGGCTGGATGGAGTACATGTAGTCGCCCCACCAGGCGCCGCCGGCCCAATAGGTCGCGCCGATCCACACATCGGCATTGTCGTCCATGTACTTGACCATCTTGTCGAGAGCGGTAAGCGCGGTCTTGTTGTTGGCCGCGCCGAACTCGCCGAGGAACAGGTCCTTGTTGTTGGCTCGGGCCCACTCGGTGATCTTGGTGAGGCGCTGGACGCCGATCTCCGTCGACACGGCCGTCGGGCTGGTGCCCGAGGAATCCGAATCCAGATACTGATGCACGTCGAAGGCATAATTGTTGAGCGGATCGACGGTCTTGAGGCCGACCTCCGTGTCGTTGCTGCCCGAAACCCACGAATGGGCGCCGGTCCAGTTCGAGCCCGGCACCAGGATCTTTTCCTTGGCGCCTGCGTCGCGGATCGCCTTGATGGCGAGGTTGTTGATGACAGCCTGCTGCGCCGACGTCTGGTAATGCGGCTCGTTCATGATGTTGTAGAGGACGTTCGAGCCCTTGAAGATCGCCGCCATCTTGCCCCAGAAGTCGGCGAGGGAGGATGCGGGAGCCTGGGAGTCGACGCCGATCTTGTAGGACTTTCCGTTGACCTTGCGTGTCCCGTAATCATGAGCGTCCAGCACGACCGCAACGCCCTTGCTGTTTGCATAGGCCACGACGTCCTTCAGACGGGCGACTTCCGTGGCGTTGAGGTTGCCGTAGAGGGACTTCTGCATCCGCTCCCACTGAAACGGGACGCGAATGACGTCCATGCCCTTAGAGGCGTAATAATTGATCTCTGTGGTCGAGGGGAAAATATAGTCCTTCCCGTATTGAGTACCGGATTCCTTGTACTCACCACCGGATATATTCACTCCAAGCATCTAGATTCCATTCAGTTGAATTTGAATTGTCTGATGAGATGAGCGACATCGAAGGAGGGATTTCCTATGAAAGTAAGGAAACGGTGAAGTCGCGTCTTTTTGCTAATACCTAAGAGTTATTCGATCAATACCTTTGGAAACCTTGAAAAAGGAACACGGATAAGACGGGATAGCGCACTTCTACGTACCATAGCGTACAGAACTTCGACGGCCTTCATTCGTTGACGTGACAGAAAGGCTCGGCCCGGTGATCGGGCAAGCCGATGAGGGCCGGATAAGGCGGGCGTATCGTCCAAGGAGCGTGTGGGATGTCGCTGCCCCTGACCCGCAGCTCGGTTCAGAACCGTCTCCTGGCGGCGCTGCCGCCCTCGGATTTCATTCTCCTGGCCGGCCTCCTCGAGCCGGTCTCGCTGGATTTCGGCGACAGCCTCGAGCAGTCGGGGGAGGCCATCGACGCGGTCTATTTTCCGGGACCTGGGGCCGCCTCCGTGGTCGCTTCGGCGGCCGACGGGAGACGCATGGAAATCGGGGTCGTCGGACCCGAGGGGATGTCGGGTCTCGCGATCGTTCACGGCGTCGGCGTGGCATCTCACGACACGGTGGTCCAGGTGCCTTTCCGGGCGCTGCGCGTGCGGGTCGAGGATCTGCGAACCCTTCTCGCAGACAGCCCCTCCATGCGGGCGCACTTCCTGAAGTTCGCCCAGGCCTTTTTGGCGCAGGTCGCCCAGACAGCCCTGAGCAGCGGCCTCTATACCATCGAGCAGCGGCTCGCCCGTTGGCTCCTCATGCGCCACGACCGGGTGGACCGGGAGGATATCCCTCTAACCCACGAGTTCCTGTCGGCCATGCTGGGCGTGAGGAGAGCCGGGATCACGGGGGCGTTGCGCTCCATCGAGCGGACCGGCGCCATTCGGGCCAGGAGAGGCGGCATCACCCTGCGGGACCGGGCGGGGCTGGCGGCCCTGGCCGGCGCCGCCTACGGGGCCGCGGAGGCCGAGCACGCGCGGATCCTGGGCCCGGCGCCCGACATGCCCACCCCTTGAGGCGATCAGGCGACCTCGGCGATGTCGGCCAGCGAGTGGATGAGCTCCCGCGCCGGCTTGGGGCGTCCGAAGTAGTAGCCCTGCACCTCGGTACAGCCGGCGGCGCGGAGCTGGAGATACTGGTCCTCAGTCTCGACGCCCTCGGCAGTGGTCGACATGCCCAGGCTGTTGCCCAGGCTCGTAATCGACTGCACGATGGCCAAGCAATCCGCCCGGGATGAAAGCTCCCGCACGAAGGACTGATCGATCTTGATCTTGTCGAACGGGAAGCTGCGCAGGTAGCTCAACGACGAATAGCCCGTTCCGAAATCGTCCATGGCGATGCGAACGCCCAGCTCCCGCAGGCGGTAGAGGATGGCCAGTATGGCTTCGTTGTCCTGGAGCAGGACGGATTCCGTAATCTCCAGCTCAAGGCGGTTGGGATCGAGACCCGAGCGCGCCAGCGCATTGCTCACGCATTGGACCAGCGTCTTGCTGCGGAACTGCACGGCCGACAGGTTGATGGCCACCTTGGAGGCGCGGGGCCAGGTGACGGCCTCCTGGCAGGCCTGCTCGATGACCCATTCGCCAAGGGGCGAGATCAAGCCGATATCCTCCGCCACCGGGATGAACTCCGCCGGGGATACGATACCCCGTTCCGGGTGGCGCCAGCGCAGCAAGGCCTCGAAGCCGCTGATCTCGTGGGCGCGGATATTGACCTGCGGCTGGTAGAACAGCTCGAACTCGCCGTTGACCAGCGCCTTGCGCAGGTCGACCTCCAGCACGCGCCGGGCCTGGAGCTGGGCGTCCATCTCCGGCTCGAAGAACCGGTAGGTTCCACGTCCGTCGGCCTTGGCCCGGTAGAGAGCCAGATCGGCGTGCTTGAGGAGCTGGTCTGTAGCCACCTGACCGTCCGGCGCGAGGGCGATGCCAACGCTCGTGCCGATGACGATCTCCTGCCCGTCGAGATCGTAGGGAGCCCCGAGGGCATCCACCACCCTGGCGGCCAGGATCGCGCAGTCGTGCGGCTCCGAGACCGAGGTCTGCAGGATCGCGAACTCGTCGCCCCCGAGGCGGGCCACCACATCCTCCTCGCCGACGCAGTCGCGCAGGCGCTGCGCCACGATCTTGAGCAGCATGTCGCCCGTCTCATGGCCGAGGGAGTCGTTGACGTCCTTGAAGCGGTCCAGGTCCAGGCACAGGACCGCCAGGCTGTTCGTCCGGAAGGCCTGGTCGGCCAGCGCCTGTTCCATCTTCTCCCGGAAGAGGATGCGGTTCGCCAGATCCGTCAAGGCGTCGTGGTGGGCCATGTAGGCGATCTGGGACTCGGCCTGGCGGCGCTCGGTGATGTCCTCGTAGGTGGCCACCCAGCCGCCGCCGATCATGGGCTGATGGGAGATCGAAAAGGTTTGGCCGTCCGGCTGCTCATGGATGAACGAGGCGGACCGGCGATCCCGGATCAGGTCCTGCTGCTCGATGCAGATGCGGCGCAGGGCCTCGGCGCCCTCGCGCCCCCTGGCGCCGGTCTCGACAAGGGTTTTGAGGGTCGTCCCCGCCTGGACGTTACGCTCCAGATCGAAGAGCTGGGCGAAGCGGGCGTTGAAGACGATGATCCGGCCCGTGGCGTCGGCCATGCACAGGCCGTGGGGCATGTTGTTGAGGGCCGCGTTGAACCGCTCGTTCTGGGTTCGCAGCTCCAGCTCCTGGATCTGCAGGACCTCGTTGCGCCGCTGAAGCTCGGCATAGGCATGCCCGAGGGCCTTGTTGACCTTCTCGAGTTCGGCGGAGGTGGCCTGAAGGTCTTCCGCGAGCGTGCGCAGCTCCCGATGGGCCCGGCTCAGCAGCCGGTTGTGCCAGCCCAGCAGGCCGATGAGGAGGAAGCCGCAGACGATGAGCCCTCCGGCAAGGCTGGAGAAGAGCCAGTGCAAGCGCACAAGCTCGTTGCGGTCTTCTGCCGCCCGCAGGCCCCCGTAATGGTTGGCCTCGGATGCCAGTCCGGTCAGCTTCGTCTCGAGCGGATCGAGGATCGTCAGTGCTTTTTGCACCGCACCAGGCTGGTCGATGTCGTCGATGATGGGCTGCGCCTCGGCCAGGGCCCTGTTGAGGCTCTGGATGGCTTCGGTCCGCTCGGCGTCGCGCTGAACGAAGTCCTGGAATTCGCCGTCGCTGAGCAGCTTGGCCCGGCTCGCCAGGATGTCGAAGCGCAGTTGCACTTCCTCCTTGTCGACGCTGCTGCCGGGAAGCCCATAGGCGCTGATGCGGTGCTGCAGGCGCATGAACTCGGACACCGCCTGGCTCGCGAGCCAGGAGGTGTTGTACCGGGATACATGCTGCAATGCGGTCTGCCGCTCGACGGTCAGCCAGGAGATGTAGCCTGCCGACAGCACGAAGAAGCTGATGACAATCGTCAGCACAAGTTTGAGTATGCGCAGCGACAAATGCCCAGCCTCCAGAGACTGATCGGCTCCGTTACTTCACCACGATCTTGGCAACCTGCCACACGGACCGGCTGTAGAAGGTTTGGCTTTTCAGGTCCGGATTGGAATCGAACGGATAGACGATGAAGAGCGGGCCCTTGTCCCGAACCGGCATGTATTCGCCGTTGCGCTTGACCGCCAGGATGACGTTGTATTTCTCGAAATCCTCAATGGGGATCTCGCTGCTGTAATCGTTGAGGGCCACGATCGAGACCCGTTCGCCCGACGCGCCGACCTGCTTCATGAGCTTGCTGAGAGACACGCCCTCGAACTTGACCGGGCCGCTGTACCACGGCGTCGTGGTCTCGATGGTGGTCATTCCCAGGGCTTCCAGCATGGGCCGGTCGAACTGGGCGGTCCCGTCCTTGTTCGTCGTGTCGATCTTGCCAGAGATTGTCAGGATAGGCTTCTCGGTGGGCGTCGCAAGAGACCCGGCCTGGGCCGTGACGGCAACGAGCAGTGCTCCCAGACCGGCCAGGAAACTTAGCATTGTACGGTTCAACTTAGCAGTAAGCATTTTGCCCCCTCGTTCTACCTTCCGACATTCACCCTTATAACTTTGCGTTAAGTTAATTTTTATTCTTATAATAGAGTTTAAATGTCGCAGAATTAGTATATAGCCTTCTGCGTCAGGCTCTTGTCAACCGGAGTCTACCAACTCAAACAACAGCTTAAAGCGCTGTATTCATATAATAAAACAAGCAGGCTCGCCATGAATTTCTATGTCCGTAAGGTGAATCAAGCCCGCCTCTGCAATGAGGCCATGGATGAGCCAATGAATGAAGCCGAGCGCGAGGCTATGATTTCTGCCGCCGCTCGCAAACTCGAAGAACTGTTCGACATCCTGCACATCGATCACCAGAACGATCACAACACCCGCGACACCCCCCAGCGCGTGGCCAAGATGTATGTCGAGGAAATCCTTCAGGGCCGCTATACCGCGCCGCCCCGCATCACGGAATTCGACAACGCTCAAGCCTACGACCAGTTGATCGTGACGGGTCCTCTGGATGTGCGGTCCATGTGCGCCCATCACCTCATGCCGATCTACGGGCACGCCTATGTGGGCATTCTCCCGTCGGCCGAGGGCAAGATCATCGGCCTGTCCAAGTACGATCGGATCGTCGACCATTTCGCGTCGCGTCTCCAGATCCAAGAGGAGATGGTCAAGCAGATCGGCCAGTACATCGTCGACATGACCAAGCCCCGCGGTCTCGCGGTGCGCATCAGCGCCGTCCATATGTGCAAGACCCAGCGCGGTGTCAGGGCCACCCGGCGCAGCCGGATGGTCAACACGTATTACTGGGGACAGCTGGCGGAATCCGCCGATCTTAAGAATGAGTTCCTGAACGAGTGCATCGCTCTGGACCGCAGCGCCGCCGAGTGAACCTATCCCCCGAGTGAACCTATCCCCGAAGGACGGAAGCACCAGGAGACGCGCGTGAACCAAGCGGCTGGCCTCTCGAAGCTCGACGTCCCGGGGATGCCGGGGCGGGAGATCTATCGTTCGACCAAGACCTACGATCACAACGAGGGTCTGTCGTGCTGCTTCCGCCAGTGGCGGGCGACCCATTCCCATTGCAGCCTGATCCACGGCTACGCCCTGGCTTTCAAGTTCGTTTTCGCCACCCATCAGCTCGACGAGCGCAACTGGTGCTATGATTTCGGCGGTCTCAAGCCCGTCAAGGAGTGGCTCAAGCACATGTTCGACCACACGATGCTGGTGGCCGAGGACGACCCGGAGCGCGGCCGTCTGGAGGAATTGGGACGGCTCGGCCTCGCCGACGTGCGGCTCATGCCCTCCGTCGGCTGCGAAGCGACGGCCCGCTACGTCTTCGACTACGTCCTGGCCTTCGTGCAGAAGGAGACCGGAGGGCGGGTCTGGCTCGAGAGTGTGGAAGTGCGGGAGCACGCCGGCAACTCGGCGGTCTACGCCCGCTGAAGCTCAGAACGGGCCCGCCTGTCCGGGTACCGGAGACGGATCGACGCCGGCCTCGGCCCCATAAGCCCGCCCCATCGCCCGGATCGCCTCGATTTTCGTCTCCAGCGCCGACCAGTCGTCCCGGGCCGCGATCGGATCCCAGATCGCCTCGACCTCGTCGATCAGCATCGTGCAGGGCCGGGCGCCCGCGAAGTACGGATCGTCCAGGTTCAGCCCCTGGACCGGCGTGAAGCCGTCCATGGCAGCCAGCACCGGCTCGAAAGCCGGATGGGCATAGTAGCTGAGGGAGGGTCCCTCCTGAGCTCGCCTCGCGCTCGCGAGCCCCCCGTACCAGTCGAAGAACGTCTGCTCAAACGGGGCTTTCGATTCCAACAGAAAGGTCCACAGGGCACGGGCCAGGGCCGCGTCCCGCGAAGGACCCGCGGAAGCAAGCCCGAGGCGGCGCAGGAGATGGGCCGCGAAGGCCTCGTGAAGGGCCGGTTCGAACGCCGCCAGAGCGGCCTCGAGCTCCGCCTGGGGCGCCAGCGGCAGCAGGCATTCGGCGAGCCGGTAGAGGTTCCACAGCAGGGCGTCCGGCTGCCGGCCGAACGCATAGAGTCCGGTCTGGTCGAAATAGGCGGCCGTGAAGGCCGGGTCGTAGGCCGGCAGGAAGCGCCATGGACCGTAGTCGAAGCTCTCGCCCGTGACGTTGATATTGTCCGTATTGAGCACGCCATGCACGAAGCCGGCGGTCATCCACTCGGCGCCCATGCGGGCGACCCGGCGGCAGACCTCTTCAAGGAAGGCTTTGGCCCTCTGAGCCCGGTCGTCCCGCCAGAGGCCCGGGAAATAGGTCTCGACGGTGTAGTCGAGCAATTTTCCGAGATTGGAGCTGTCGTCCCGAAACAGAAGACGCTGGAAGGTCCCGATCCGGATATGGGAATGGCTCAAGCGAACCAGCACCGAGGCGCGGGTGGGCGACGGCTCGTCGCCCCGCTCGAGCTCCTCGCCGGTTTCGACGAGACTGAAGGATTTCGACGTCTCGACACCCAGCGCCTCGAGCATTTCGGTGGCGAGGATTTCCCGGACGCCACCCTTGAGGGTCAGCCGTCCGTCCGCGTGACGCGACCAGGGGGTCTGGCCGCTGCCCTTGGTGGCGAGGTCGAGAAGCCGACCGTCCCGAAGATCATGAAGCTGGGCGAACAGAAACCCGCGGCCGTCTCCGAGATCGGGGTTGTACGATCGGAACTGATGGCCGTGATAGCGCAGCGCCAGGGGCTCCGGGAAACTGCCCTGAAGGGGCTCGAACCGCCCGAAATGATCGAGCCACTCCGTCTCCGTCAGGGTGCCGAGCCCGACCCGCTCGGCCCAGCGCTGATTGCGGTATCGCAGGAGGTGCCGGGGGAACGACGCGGCCCGAACCACATCGAAGAATTCGGAGCCCAGATCGCCGTGGCGCATGGCGGGACGGTAGACGGGGGATGGGGGCATGGAGATGACACGATTGTTGCAGCTGGTGGACTAACGCATCCGACCGGAAATCGGCACGGATCGTTTCGGGCAGGCCTCGGCACAGCTTCGGAACAAAACGGCCCGGCGTCCGGTTAGGCCCGCACGTTTTGGCTTCTCAGGCCGGGCGTTTCGCGGTGAGACGAGGACCCCATGACGACATCACGGCAGGACGCGGCGGGCGATTTCAGAGAGGCTCCGATCGAGGATGCAAGGGCAACCCGGCTTGAGGCCTCCCCTTCCGAACGGGATTACGGCGACAGCGCGGGGTATGGCACCGGCGGTTCGGCCATGGACTACCGCGATGTCGTCGGCGACGACGGGCCACGGCGCTCCAATCCCCTTGATCGCGTGATGGGGCATCCCCGCTCGGATGCGGGCGGACTGTCGGTGGTCACTGTCCTTTTGGGCCTCGCGGCGCTGGCGCTTCCGTTGGGGATCTACATGTGGCAACGGTCCCGGCCGGCGCGGGAGAGGGAGCACAAGGCCCGACAGGGGCGCGACCGCGAAAACCTTGCCCGCCTTCAGGTCTGATTGGGGATCCAGGGATCCCGAGGAGAAGCGAGCAGCCGGAGGCCATTGCTCCGGCTTTTTTCGTCAGGCCGCTCGATCAGCCGATGAGATCGATCACGATCTCACGAATTTCGTCGCGCGTCAGGTTCGGCACCTGGGGCTTCCACGAAGGCATGGCCTTGCGGGGAGAAGGCTTGGCCGAAAGAGGACGCGGCATGGCCTTGACGGGTTTGATGGGAGTGCGGGTGTGCATAGCGTTCCTTGAGCCGCTGAGGCCGGTCGGGCCGTGCGACGTTGTTGGTTCTTGATAATCGATTGCGGAGCAAAACGACGGATGGGCCACGGCATTTATGGCGTGGCCGTCAAACTTCAATGCTAGCGGAAAAGAGGCTCACGGGCTCTATCGACGAGCAGCGGAGCATAGGCCGAACAACTTCGGTTGACAGACCCGATATAGGACGTCGCGTCCTCGAACGCAAGGGCGTCGGGACTGATCTCCCGCGAACGGCTCCCCGATCGGACGCCGCCCATCCGGTGCCGCCCGCATCGACCTGAGGCAGCGGCAGCGCCGATCACCGAGACGCGCGAGACGAGTCGTCGGCTAGGTCGTCCAAGATGGGGCAATCGGGCCTGTCGTTGCCGTGGCAATGGCTCGCCAGGTGCTGCAGCGTGCGGCTCATGGCCTGCAGCTCGGCGATCTTCGTCTCAAGCTCCGCCACATGCTTGAGCGCGAACGCCTTGACGTCGGCGCTTGCGCGGGACTTGTCGTGCCACAAGGCCAGCAACTGCGATGTCTCGTCCACCGAAAAGCCGAGACTCCTGGCGCGGCGGATGAAACGCAGGGCATGAACATCGTCGTCGCTGTAGACCCGGTATCCGCTCTGGGTGCGCGTGACCGACCGAATGAGGCCGATGCTTTCATAGTAGCGCACCATCTTGGCCGAGACGCCCGAGACGCGCGCGGCTTCGCCGATATTCATCGCATGGCCTCCTGCTCTGTCATTCGCTCGCCCGCACAGCCGGGACGCCGGGCGAGACCGGCATCCGGAACCGCTTCAGCCGCAGGGCATTGCCGACGACGCTCACGCTCGACAGGGCCATGGCAAGCCCGGCCAACATGGGCGAGAGCAGGATCCCGAAAGCCGGATACAGTGCTCCCGCCGCGACCGGGATCAGCACGACGTTGTAGCCGAAGGCCCAGGCGAGATTCTGGCGGATGTTGCGCAGGGTGGCCTGCGACAAGGCGACCGCGCGGGCAACGTTGCGCAGGTCGCCGGACATGAGCACCACGTCGGCGGCCTCGATGGCGATGTCGGTTCCGGTGCCGATGGCGATGCCGATATCGGCCTGGGCCAAGGCTGGGGCATCGTTGATGCCGTCGCCCACGAAGGCCACGGCATCGCCTCCCGCCTGGAGCCTCCTCACGGCCTCGGCCTTGCCGGCGGGCACCACCTCGGCCAACACCTCGTCGATCCCCAGACGCCGCGCGACTACGTCCGCCGTGGCCCGATTGTCGCCCGTGATCATGACGACCCTGAGCCCCATGCGCCGCAGATCCTCGAGGGCTGGCGCGGTGGTGTCCTTGATGCGGTCGGACACCGCCAGAACGGCCGCAAGCCGTCCGTCGACCGATACATAGACCGGCGTGTGCCCCTTCCGGGACATGTCCTGCGCCGCCTGTGCGCCGGCCGCCAGGTCATGGCCTTTCCGGCGCATGAGGCGATCCGCTCCGATGGCGAGACGACGGCTCGCGACCTCGGCCTCGATGCCGAAGCCCGGAACGGCCTCGAACGCGGCCGGCTCGACCAGGGGCAATCCTCGCCGGCGCGCCTCCGCCACGATGGCCTGCGCGATGGGATGTTCGGAGCGCGCCTCGACGGACGCCGCGAGGGCGAGAACCTCGTTCTCGTCGAAACCGTCGTTCGCCTCGATCCCGGTCAGCGCCGGGCGTCCCTCGGTGAGCGTCCCGGTCTTGTCCAGGGCCACGACCCGGGCGTCGCGCAGGGCTTGGAGCGCATCGCCCCTGCGGAACAGGATGCCGAGTTCGGCGGCCTTGCCGGTGCCGACCATGATCGAGGTGGGCGTTGCGAGCCCCATGGCGCAGGGGCAGGCCACGATCAGCACCGCCACCGCGTTGACGACCGCGAGGCCAAGAGACGCGTCGGGCCCGAACAGGAGCCAGACAAGAAGCGTCAGCGATGCGCAGGCGATGATGGCCGGCACGAACCACAGGGTGATCCGATCGACGAGAGCCTGGATCGGCAGCTTCGAGGCCTGCGCCTCTTCCACGGTCCGGACGATCTGGGCCAGCACCGTGTCGCGTCCGACCTTGGTGGCCTTCAGGGTCAGGGTTCCGGCTCCGTTGACGGTTCCGCCGACCACGGACGACCCGGAACCCTTCCCGGACGGCACAGGCTCCCCCGTGATCATGGACTCGTCCACGTAGGACGATCCCGAGACCACGTCTCCGTCCACGGGAATGCGTTCGCCGGGTCGGACGATCACCATGTCGCCCACCCGGAGCGAATCCGCCGTCACGTCCTCTGCCCGCCCGTCGCGGACGGCCCGAGCGACCGGCGGCTGGAGCGTGAGAAGCCCTCGGATGGCGGACCCGGCCCGTCCCCGTGCCCGCCCCTCCAGGTAGCGGCCCAGCAGGACCAGGGTGACGATCACGGCCCCGGCCTCGAAATAGGTGTGGGCGAGACCCTCGGGGAGCAGCGACGGCAGGAAAGCGGCCACGGTGGAGTAGAGATAGGCCGTTCCGGTGCCGAGCATCACCAAGGAGTTCATGTCGGGAGCCCCCCGCAGCAGCGCCAGGAACCCTCTGCGGTAGAAAACCCGTCCCGGCCCCAGGAGTACGATGCTGGCGAGGATGAAGGCGATGGCTCCGGCCATCCCCTCCCCCAGCCCGTCCGCCAGGGCATGGTGGAGGCCGTCGGACAGGTGCGAACCCATCTCGATGACCATGAGCGGCAGGGTCGCCAGGGTGGCGATGATGAGGGAGCCGCGAAGAGCGGCGAGGTCGGCTGTCCGCGCTTCGTCCGCGCCGCCCGCAGGCTGGTTTGCGGTCACGACCCTGGCCTCGTAGCCCGAGGCCGTCACGGCCTCGGCCGCATCCGCCGCCACGTCGTCACGGCCAACGAAGGTGACGCGGGCTCGCTCCGTCGCGAGGTTCACGCTCGCCCCGGTCACGCCCGGCACGGCTTTCAGGATCCGTTCGATGCGTCCGACGCAGGCGGCGCAGCTCATTCCCCGAATCGTCAGCTCGGCCTGGTGCTCTTCGGGCTCGTAACCGGAAGACCGAATGGCCTCGAGGATTCCGGCCCCCCGCGCCCCCCTGAAGGACACGCGGGCTCCCTCAGTGGCGATGTTGACCGCGACATCCTCCACCCCATCGACGGCCCGAACCGCCCGCTCGACCCGTCCGACGCAGGAGGCACAGCTCATCCCCCGGATGGTGATATCCAGGACCTCGACAGGCGATAGGATGGGGCGGGCGTTCGTATCCGTCACGGCAGGATCCTTGAAGTCCAGACGGCCTCCTGTCTAAACCTTCCCATCATAGGAAGGTCAAGATCGAAAATGGACGAGTTTCCCGGATGGAGCCGCGCTTGCTATCAGTGCGCAAGAAAAAGGCGCCCCCTTCGAACAGAGGGCGCCTCGTGGAGAGATCGGGCCTTTTTGGGAAGAGGCCGCGTTCCTACCGGGCAGCCTTGCGCTTGGCGGGCGAGCGCCGCTTCGCCTTGGGCGCTTCGACCGGAGCCGCTTCGACCTCCGGCTCGGCGGCCTGCTTGCGCATGCTGCCCAAGCCGATGCTCTTGGCGAGTTCGGAGCGGCGCTGGGCGTAGCTGGCCGCCACCATCGGGTAGTCCCGCGGCAGGCCCCATTTCTCGCGGTACTCGGCGGGCGTGATCCCAAGCTTCGTCAGGTGCCGCTTGAGGGATTTGTAATGCTTCCCGTCCTCGAGGCTGATCAGGAAGTCAGGCGTCACGGACTTCTTGACCGGGACGGCGGGCGGCTGCTTGACCGGCTCCGCCGCCTTGGGGGCGCCCAAGCCCTGCAGGGCGCCGTAGACGGATGCGATCATGGTCGGAAGGTCGGCCCGATGGACCGCGTTATGAGCCACATAGGACGACACCACATGGGCCGTGAGCTCTGTATAATCGACTTTCGTCTGGTCGGTCTGATCCATCGCAATCCTTCCGGGATTTCCTGTGAGCATTAGTTTTTGTCAAACTTAGAATGCTCGTAAAGCAAGTTGTTCGCGAAGGGAACACTGGCATTTCTCTCAAACTGACTTGCTTTCTTGTGGAAAGCGGGTCACTTTAGCCGTAGCTGTTTCGCCAGATATAGCTTTACGATGGACCCTCGGGAGTAGGCATGGAATGAAAATCCTCTCCCAAGTGCCCTATCGGACTGGCATGGTGGAGCGGGCCCCCTCCTTGCGCTTCAGCATTGAGAGCGTTAGGCCTACAGTGAGCGGACGAAACTACAGACTTCAGAAGGCAGTTATTTATGGGCCGGGGTAACGATCATCGTGACCGTCGACGTCAGTTCGGCGATCAACCTGCTGATCCTTGGGGCGACTATGCGCCTCCACCATCATCCTACGACAGACCAGCACGTTCTCATGCTCCCGCTTCGGCCGCTTCAGGCCCCGAGACGGAAGCCCGCGTGAAATGGTTCAATGCGGAGAAAGGCTTCGGGTTCGTCGAGATGACCGACGGTTCCGGGGAGGCGTTCCTGCATATCCGTCCGGTCGAGGCCGCTGGCTACAGCGCGCTCGAATCCGGCACGACCCTCGTGGTTCGCGTCGGCGCCGGCCAGAAGGGCCCGCAGGTGAACGAGATCGTGAGCGTGGATGCGAGCACGGCCGAGCCTGAGCCGCCGCGCCGTCCCCGTCCGCCCATGGGCGGCGGTGGCGGACGTCCGGCTGGGCGTCCGGGCGGCGGCGGCGGCTTCCAGCAGCGCCCCGTCGCGGGCCCGCCGGACCAGACCGGCACCGTGAAATGGTACGATCCCGTGAAGGGCTTCGGCTTCGTGGCGGTGCAGGGGGAGAGCAAGGATCTGTTCATCCACTGCTCGGTGGTGGAGCGGGCCGGCCTCAGCGGACTGGACCAGGGCCAGACCGTGCGCGTGGCGATCGTCGAGGGCCGCAAGGGCCTCGAGGTCGGTGCGATCGAGCTCGCCTGATTTCCTCGGCATAGACCGATTCGTCGGCCGGCCCGCTTTCGCGCGGCCGGCCGATTTTCGTTGAGCGCACCATCGTCCGTCGCCTTCGATGGCGCATTGCGACCCCATGGGGCATGAGCGGTCAAACGACATGGCGCCTCCAGCCGTCCGTCAGGCGCGGAGGTCGCGAGGGGCCCGCAGGGCCAACCCGCCGGATGGCTGGACCTTCTACCGCTTGAACAGGATCGCTCGAGGCTCCCTGCGCCATCCGTGCTGCGGACCCGCCAGCCCGAGGCGCCCGTGCCCCATCGTCATACAGGCCGCGGTGCCGGGGGCCGCGAAGCCAGGTTTCGAGATCATGTATAGCGAAAATCCATCACTGGCCTTCGCGCCTGGCCTTGGCGCCATCATTTGTACTGGCTAGCCGAGAGACTGAAAACTAAGCTCCTAAACTTCTACGGCGGCCGGTGAATACCGATCGCTCCTTCGGCTACGCTCCATCGAAGCCCGCCGGCGGCCAGTAAAACTCGGTTTATCTTCTTGCATCGGAAGCTGCCTGTTCCCTAAGGCACTTTTCGGCACAAATCACCGCGTCAGCGCCCTTCAAGATCATCAAAAATTAAGAATCGGACCGAGATTCATCCGTTGAGATCGTTAATATTGCAGTTACTATACTTAGATTTGTATTCACTAATCATATTGGATACGTAAATATAACTCCAAAGACCACCAAGAAACCATAAAACCGCCTTATCTAACGGTTTACTTAAAGCACAAGGAAGGTCAAATTTTCGACGCGGGCGCCAAACAGAGGACAAGGGATCGATGGACCAATCCAAGAACTCCCCAATCGATTATACAAAACTTACCACTTCCATCGTCATCGCCTATGTCAGCAACAACCCGGTCCCCCGTGCGGAATTGCCGAACCTCATCTCAGCCGTGCACGATGCTCTCCTGGGGCGGCCCGCTCCGGCCCCGCCGGAGGTCGCCAAGCAGGAGCCGGCAGTTCCGATCAAGAAATCGGTGACGGCGGATTTCCTGATCTGCCTGGAGGATGGCAAGCCCTATCGCACGCTCAAACGGCATTTGGGCAAGTTGGGCCTGACGCCCGAAAAATACCGGGAGAAGTGGTCCCTGCCGCCGGACTATCCGATGGTGGCCCGCAACTACTCCAAGCACCGGTCGGAGCTCGCAAAGGACATGGGCCTTGGAAAGCCCGTCCGGCTGCCCTCGCAGGAGGATTCTCCGACAGAGGAGGCGACGCCTGTCGACACGCAGGTGCTGATCTCGCGCACGAAGCGGCGTGGCTCCACCAAGCAGGAACTGGGGCGCTGAGCCCGGCCCGTGGAGCTGCTTCCGATGACATGGAAGCAGCTCCGGTCCTTGCGATGGCGCCCTTTGCGCGATGAACCTTACCCAGTTCACCCAAAAATGCCCTGGCACCAGCCGATTCTATGGCCGCTCCGGCGGCCCTCTTCGTTCAAACAATCCCGCGCTTGAGCCTAAAAAGAAAAGGGCCCGCGAATTGCGGGCCCTTTTCGACAGATCGGACACCCAAACGGGCGGGCGGCACTCAGCCCTGCGCGCCCGACCGGCTCGACTGAAGGTGGCTGGCAGCCCAGATGGCGGCCTGGGTCCGGTTCTTGGCTTGGATCTTGCGCAGGATTGCCTTGACATGGACCTTGACGGTCGCCTCGGCGATATCGAACTTGCGGGCGATCAGCTTGTTGGAATCGCCCTGCATCAGGCAACGCAGGATGACGGTCTCGCGCACGGAGAGCTGCTTGGGCGCGGCCTCGCCGTCACCGTCGACGGCTTGGATCGGATGCGCCTGCGGAGCCTCCTGGACTGTCGCGGCGGCTTGGCGGCGGACGAGATCGAGGATGGCCGACGGAAAGACCATCTCGCCCAGCATGACGAGATCGAGGGACTTGAGCAGAATCTCATGAGAGATGGTCTTGGCCAGATAAGCATCGGCGCCGGCATCGAAGGCCGCGACCACTTGGTCCAGATCGTAAGTCTCGACCAGAACCGCGACCTTGAGGCCCGGCCGCTCTGCCTTGAGGCTTTGGAGATCGGCCGCGAGAGTGTCGTGGTTGCACGGTACGCCGAGGATCAGGAGCTGGGGGTGTGCGTGGGCGATCCGGGCGACGGGGAGGTCCTCGATCGCTGTCCCCGAGGCCACGACGCCATAATCCGTTCCTGACAGAATGCGCTTGAGGCCTTCCCGCAGGAGGGTGTTGGGCTCGACCAAGAGGGTCGCGACGACCGGAGGAGCCTTGATGCTTTTCAGGGTCATGTCCAGGCCGGGTGCCGACTGTGAGTACCTCGGATAGGTATCCTGAGTGAAGGAATCCACATCCAAAAGGCTGTTCGGGTCATTGCTCTTGCGCATGATTCAGCCCCCCTACGATGCTGGCGATGTCAATGCTGATCTTACTTAACTATGGGTTAAGAGTACCGTAGAATCAGCGTTTTACAACTAATTAATTCGCGCTTTCGAACGATAAACCGCACAAATGTTGTGATGGCGGCTCAGGACGGCATGATGTCTCAATGAAGACAGTATAAGTATTGGGCCGGTGATTAGCCTGGATACGCAACCTGAAGCTGAGAAATACATAGAAGGGGTGACATACCCCCAAGGCGGTAGCGGATCTGGGAACCTGTTGCCACGCTGGTCGGAAGGAGGAGGCCGGCTTGGAAAAATCATTTTCCTTCACAAAGGTTTAACCAGTTCTGGGAAATTCTACCTCCCAAGCGGTTCGCCGTCTGCGATGCTGGACAGACCCTTCGGGCACATCTAGACAGACAGTGAACTCACGACGTTGAAATACATGGCCGGGCTTTGCGATCTCAACGTCATGGCGAAGGCAGATGGAAGCTACCGCTTTAAAAATTATGCGATGTTACTTTAACCTCCTCAGCGGGTCCGACACGATCAAGGACACTGACGGCATCGAAGTCGACGATGTCGAGGAGGCGCGCGCCCAGGCCATGAAAGCCGTCGAGGAGCTGCGCGAGGACGACGACATGAGCAATGAGGACTGGCAGGGCTGGCGCCTCGAAGTGGTGGACGAGGACGGCGGCATCCTCTTCACCATCCCGCTTGGCCGCAGCTTCATACACTAACGGCGGGCACAGGGCCCGCCGCGTCATGACAGTCTCGAGCGACGTTGCGCCCGGACGAGAGGGTTCTCCGCGTTATCGGGCGACTGCGGACGGCTCGTCCGACATATGCTCGGTCGCCCAGATCGCCGCCTGCGTCCTGTTCGACACCTGGATCTTGCGCAGGATGGCCTTAACGTGAACCTTGACGGTCGCCTCCGCCACGTCGAGTTCCCGCGCGATGACCTTGTTGGGCGCACCCTGCATCAGGCAGCGCAGGATCTCGGCCTCGCGGCTGGAAAGGTTCCTGGCCTGACGGTCGGACTGGGCGGACCGGACGGCGCGCACGGGAGCCTCGACGACGTCCCGGCCGCGCTGGAAGCTGGCGACGTTCGATAGGAACAAGGCGGAGGGGAACACCGTCTCGCCCAGCATGACCAGTTCGAGAGACTTCACCAGAACCGCGCAGTCGATGGTCGACAGGCAATAGCCTTGGGCTCCGGCATCGAGGGCCGCCATCATGTCGCTCATGTCGAAATGATTGGCGAGAACCACTACGCTTGCGGCCGGATACTGAATGCGAAGACTGCGGATCCGCTCCGCCGGCTTTCCGTAATCGTGGTTCGCGTCCACGATGAACAGGAGTTGCGCCGAGTCCGCGCTCTGGAACTGGCCGGCATCACCGGAGATTGAATCCTCCGGACAGATACCGAAGCGCGTATCCGTAAGGATATGCTTGAGGCCCTCACGCAGCATGGGATTATTGCAGACGAGAACCGTACTGACCTGCGCTTCACCTTTTGGCATCTTCGTTATCCTTTGGCCGACTTCAATGATGACTATAGTGCGTGCGTCTTATGTTAACTAAAGTGGAAAGGAGGTATCGTTCTGCACTTTTGAGGTAGGAAAGTAGTCTGAACACAACATATGATGCAGACTTGCCGTAACAATTCTTATGTTCGACGCGTCTGAAGCGATCCTATGGCTCACCGAACCGTTCTCGGATCTCTTTCGAGGAACCTCTCGGCCTGGGGGTACTCAGATTCAGTTCCCGCCGCCCAGACCATAACATGCAGCAATCCGATCCGGTCTTGTCGGACTACCCCTAACACGCGATCCGACGAGACGCTGTGAGATATCTCACAAGATCGCGCGAACACTCGTTAGACTTGAAGAAGACTTGCGGCGACAGGAGCGGGTCGTTGCAACCAATACAACGTTTCGGCGGCCGCGATTTCGTCGTAGCAGGAGGAAGCGTGTTATACTCCTGTGCGGGTGCGAAGCCCGTTACCACGCCATGGATGGTCGTCATTCGGGATCGCGGTCTGCGTTTTTCGCACGAGCCTGGGTTTATACACCGCCGTTAACCCTGAAGTTGTCATTCATGGGGGACAAGTGTTTACCAAAGGTCATTGGTTCCCTAATTAAGCTAGAATACCAAGCCTAAGTGGTCAGGGAGCGTGTGCCGCAATGAGTCAGACCCGACGTTTTCTCGTAGCTTCTTCGCTGGCTCGCCTCATTCGGAAGGAGCGCGGCGGCAACCGTGTGACGGAAGGCTACTTTCCCAATCAGGCGGATCGCAGCTCCTACGTCTATCTGGATGGCGAACAGAGCAGCCTTGTGCTGATCACGACCGGTGCTGGGATGCCGGTCGAAGAACGCACGGACGTGCCGCGCCCGCATGCGGAAGCGCTGCTCGACGTCACACCCGGCAAGGTCGATTACGTGCGCTCCGTCCTGACCGTCGGCAACCATGACATTCGCATCAGCCGCTTCGTCACGCCGGGCCCCCTCGATCTGATATCCGTCGAGTTCGAGCGCGACGAGGATGCGCGGGATTTCCGCGCTCCGTCTTGGTTCGGACCTGAGGTTACGGCCGACCAAGCCTATCACAACCGCTCCATCGCTCTCGAAGGTCTGCCGCAGGCGCCGGAAATTCCGCTCACCAATGCGGCTCTCAATACGCTGCTCGACATCTTCGAAAACCGCTATGCGGCCCCGCGCGGCGGTTACGGTGCACCCCAGCCATCGTCCCGTCAGGAGGCGACGCGCCAGGAACCCGCTCCCGAGCCGCAGCGCCGCGCGTCGTCGAATCAGCGACCCGCCGCCCCGCAGGCCTCCGAGTCGAGCACGGCCGTGGAGGTGGATGCCTCCAGCGACGAGATCGACCGGCTGAACCTGAACATCGAAGACAACGTCATCCGCGAACTGGCCCGGTCGCTTCGGCCGCAGCGCAAATAGGCGAGGCCGCATCCAGAGTGGCCGTTCGGTGTCGACAGGGAGGTCAGCCTCCCTGTTTTGCGTTCGGGGCGACCTAGGGGCTTTCTTGGCTCTCTGCCGAATAGCTGTTAACTCATCGGGGCAGTTCCAGTGAGCCCGGCGTCGATGAGGTTGTGTCCTTCTGCCCGTGCGGCAGGTTATGTTCGCGTCGCAAGTGCCCTCGTCCTGGCTCTCGGCGCCTCCGCCTGCGCGGTCGATCCCGGGGTCGAAGCCCTCAGCGCGCCCGTCCAGGCCCGGTTCAAGAACGCCCCCTCCCGCCCCGGGGCCGAGTGGCCGTCCGATGGCTGGTGGCGGGTCTTCTCGTCGAGGGAACTGGACCGGTTCATGCAGGCCTCGCGGTCCGGCAATCTCGACGCCGAAGCCGCCGTCGCCCGGGTCGAACAGGCGGACGCGGCCATCAAGGTGGCCAGCCAGGCCCTCATTCCGAGCCTGTCGGCCACCACGGATGCCGGCCAATCCTACAGGGGCGCCAGATCGGGCCTGGGCTCCGGCGGTCGTTCGAGAAACCTTTCCGCCGGCTTGAGCACGAGCTACGAACTCGACTTCTGGGGCAAGAACCTGTCCAACCGACGCTCCGCCGAGGCGAGCGCCGCCGCAAGCGCCTTCGACCTGTCGACGGTGATCATCACCACCGATGCCACCGTGGCCAACACCTACTTCCAGGTGGTGGCTCTCAAGCAGCAGATCGCCATCGCCCGCGACAACCTGGCGAGCGCCCAGCGCATCCTGGAGGCCGTCCAGGCCCGCGTGCGCTTCGGCACCGCCTCCAATCTGGATGAGGCCCAGCAAGAGAGCCTGGTCGACAATGTCCGGGCCGGGATCCCGGGCCTCGAGATCCAATTGGAGCAGAACCTTTACGCCCTGGCGGTCCTGCTCGGGCAGACGCCGGACGCCGTGAGAGTCGCAACCGCGAGCCTGAATGCGCTGCGGATCCCTGCGATCCGACCGGGCCTGCCGTCTGGGCTCCTTGAGCGGCGCCCCGACATTGCCCGTGCGGAAGCCCAGCTCGCCGCCGCTCGGTTCGACGTCCAGGCCGCCAAGGCGCAGCTCCTGCCGTCCATCCAGCTGACCGGCCAGGGCGGCTTCCAGAGCGCGGCGCTCCGCACCCTGCTCAA
Source organism: Microvirga pudoricolor (assembly GCF_016892705.1). Taxonomy (GTDB): domain Bacteria; phylum Pseudomonadota; class Alphaproteobacteria; order Rhizobiales; family Beijerinckiaceae; genus Microvirga; species Microvirga pudoricolor. The sequence goes on along the minus strand of NZ_JAFEMB010000004.1, from coordinate 81,098 downwards.
CCCGTCCAGCCAGTTCTATCAGGTGGCCGCCGGGCTCACGCAGCCCATCCTCGACGCCTACGGCCTCCAGGGCCAGGTGGAGATCGACCAGGCGCGCTTTCGCGAGTTGCTGGTCACCTATCAGAAGACCGTGCTGGTGGCCTTCCAGGAGGTCGAGAGCGCTCTCGTGGCCTATCGCAAGACCGCCGAGCAGGAGGCCCTCCAGGGCAAGGCGGTTGAATCGTCGCAGCGCGCCTATGATATCTCGGTGGAGCAGTTGCGGGCTGGTATCATCGACCGCACGACCCTCCTGAACACAGAACAGACATTGTTCTCGGCGCAGAATGCCCTGGTCCAGGCCCGGTTGGCGCGGCTGCAATCCGTGGTCGACCTCTACCGGGCGCTCGGCGGAGGCTGGGAGAGGGGCCCAGGCCTCGACGTGGCGCGCGTGCCGTGAAGCCCGTGCGCGGCGGGCGTGAAACGGCCGAAAGGAAACCAAAACCCTCATGAAGCCCAGAACCCTCGTCCTGCTGATCGCCCTGGCGGCTCTTGCCGGCATCGGCTGGACCATGCGCGACGCCATTCCGTTTTGGGGCGACCGGCCGGCCGGCGATGCGGCTCTCGGCCGTGGCGGCTCTCCTTCGGGCGCCCCTCGCGGTCCGGGGGGACGCCGGAGCCTCCCGGTGCCCATCCTGGCCGAGGCCGCACGGGCGGCCGACGTGCCGGTCTATCTCGACGGCGTGGGCACCGTGCGGGCCTACAAGACCGTCACGGTGCGGGCCCAGGTCAGCGGCCGTCTCCTGAGCGTGAACTTCAAGGAGGGCCAGGACGTCAGGAAGGGCGACGTTCTCGCCAAGATCGACCCGGTGACCTATCAGGCTGCCCTCGATCAGGCGGTGGCCAAGAAAGCCATGGATCAGGCCAGCCTCGACAATGCGCGCCGGGATCTCGAACGCTATACGAGCCTTGCGCGGGGGGATTTCGCCTCCAAGCAGCAGGCCGATACCCAGCGGGCCGCGGTGGCTCAGGCCGAGGCACAGGTGCGGCAGGACCAAGCCGCCATCGACAGCGCACAGGCTAGTCTCGACTACACCACCATCACGGCCCCCATCGACGGGCGCACGGGCATCCGCCAGATCGACGAGGGCAATCTTGTGAGTTCCGGAGACGAAACCGGCCTCGTGGTCATCACGCAGCTTCGCCCGATCTCGGTCCTCTTCACGCTGCCCGAAACCGTGGTCTCCGAGGTGGCGACCGCCAAGGGGCCCCTGTCCGTGACGGCAAGCATCGGATCCCAGCAGCTCGACGCGGGCGTGCTGGAGGTTATCGACAACCAGGTCGACCAGGCCACCGGCACGGTGAAGATGAAGGGTACGTTCGAGAATGCCCAAGGGCGCCTTTGGCCCGGCCAGTTCGTCAACGTGCGCCTTCTCCTGAAAACGCTGGGCGGCGCCATCGTAGTGCCGGCCGCCTCCGTCCAGCAGGGCACGGTGGGCAGCTTCGTCTATGTGGTCCAGCCCGACGACACCGTGAAGCTGACGCCGGTTCGCATCACCCAGCAGAACGAAACGCAGGCCGTGATCGCCGGCGGTCTCGATGCCGGTCAGCAAGTGGTGACGAGCGGCTTCGCCAATCTCCAGGACGGCTCCCGGATCACCCTCTCGTCGGGTGAGCCCGCCACGGCCAGCGAACCGAATCAGGGGAACCAACGCCGCAGGCGCAACGCATCGGCGGCCGAACCGGCCTCGACCCCGTGAACGTCTCGGCTCCCTTCATCGCGCGTCCCATCGCCACGGCTCTCCTGGCGGTGGCCGTGCTGTTGGGCAGTATTCTCGGGTACCGGCTCCTGCCGATCTCCTCCCTGCCCCAGGTCGACTTCCCGACGATCCAGATCACCACGCAGCTTCCTGGTGCGAGCGCCGACACGGTGGCGTCCCTCGTCACCGCTCCCCTGGAGCGCCAGCTCAGCCAGATCTCGGGCTTGCAGACCTTGAGTTCCATGAGCTCCTACGGGTGGAGCCAGATCACACTGCAGTTCATTCTCGACCGGGACATCGATGCCGCCTCGCAGGACGTTCAATCCGCCATCAACGCCGCGAACGCCACGCTGCCCAACGACCTGCCCTACCCGCCCACCTACGCCAAGGTGAACCCCGCCGATCCGCCCATCGTGACCCTGGCCCTCACGTCCGACGCGCTGCCCCTCGAGCAGTTGAGCGATCTTGCCGACACGCTCATCAGCCAGCGGCTGAGCCAGATATCAGGCGTCGGGCGCGTCACGGTGCAAGGACGTGTGAGGCCAGCGATCCGCATCCAGGTCGACCTCCCGCGTCTTGCTTCGTATGGCATCTCGCTCTCCACGCTTCGCACCGCCATCGCCAATACAAGCCTGTCGGGATCCAAAGGCTCCCTCGACGGAGCCCAGAAGGCCCTGACCATCGCGGCCAACGACCAGCTCAGCGACGCCAAGGCCTACGAGACCGTGGTGGTGGCCACCGCGAACGGATCGCCGGTCCTCCTCAAGGACGTGGCCAAGATCATGCTGGGGCTGGAGAACGACAAGGTTTCGGGTTTCTACAACGGCAAGCCCGCGGTCATCATCGACGTGCAGCGACAGCCCGGCGCCAACATCGTCGAGACGGTCGACCTCATCGGCCGCCAGATCCAGGCGCTCCAGCGCTCCGTCCCGGCCAGCGCGACGCTGTCCATCGTCAGCGACCGCACCGCCACCATCAAGGCCTCGGTGAAAGAGGTCCAGCTCACCCTGGTGCTCAGCGTCGCCCTCGTGATTCTCGTGGTGCTCCTGTTCCTGCGCACCTTCAGCGCGACTTTTGTTGCCGGCGTGACCCTGCCGCTCTCCCTCATGAGCAGCTTCGGCGTCATGTATTTCGCGGGCTTCACCATCGACAACCTGTCCCTGATGGCGCTCACCATCGCGGCGGGTTTCGTGGTCGACGACGCCATCGTGATGATCGAGAACATCGTGCGCTACATCGAAGAGGGCCATTCGCCCCTCGAGGCGGCCTATAAGGGCGCGGGCGAGATCGGCTTCACCATCGTGTCGCTGACCCTGTCCCTCGTCGCGGTGTTCATCCCGCTCCTTTTCATGACGGGAATCGTCGGCCGCCTGTTTCGGGAATTCGCCCTCACGCTGACCATCACGGTCGTGGTGTCGGCCGTCATCTCGCTCACCCTGACGCCCATGATGGCGGCACGGCTCCTGAAGCCCGCACGGCCCGGACGGCACTTTTTTCTCGTTCGGTGGAGCGAGAGCACCCTGAACGGTCTTCTGGGGCTCTACCGGGTCACCCTGGACGGGGTCCTGCGCCATCGCGCCCTCACCCTGCTGGTCGCCCTCGCGACGCTCGTGGCGACCGTCTGGCTTTATGTCGCGATCCCCAAGGGATTCATGCCCCAGCAGGACAGCGGCCTCCTCACGGTCACCACGGAGGCCGCCCAGGACGTGTCCTTCGAGCGCATGCAGGCCCTGCAGCAACAGGTGGAGACGATCGTCGGACGGGATCCTCAGGTCCTGGGAGTGGTGTCGGTGGTGGGAATCGGGGAGGCGAACCCGACCCTCAACACGGGCCGCCTGTCCGTCGTGCTGCGTCCCCTGTCCGCTCGCACGGAGAATGCTCAGGCCGTGATGGCGCGCCTGCGCGAGCAGGTCGGGGTAATCCCCGGCATCACGGCCTATTTCCAGCTCGTGCAGGATATCCAGATCGGCACGCAGGCCGGTCGGACGCAATACCAGTACGTGTTGGTGGGCGCTGACCAGCAGACATTTCCGGATTGGGCCGCTCGCGTGGAGGATGCGCTGCGGAACAGTCCGGTTCTCGCCAATGTGTCGTCCAATCTCCAGAACAACGGGCAGCGGGTGCAGATCACCGTCGACCGGGTGGCGGCGGGCCGCCTCGGCGTCACCATGCAGGCTGTGAACGACGTTCTCTATAGCGCCTTCGGGCAGCGCCAGATTGCCACCATCTACGGGCAGGCGAACCAATACCGCGTCGTGCTGGAGGCCGATCCCCGCTACCAGAGCGACCCGTCGGCCCTCGCCAAGGTCTACGTGGCGGGCACGGGAGGCGCGCAGATCCCGCTCCTGTCGGTCGCGCGCGTCGAGCGGGTCGCGGCTCCGCTCGTGGTCAACCACGTCCAGCAGTTCCCCGCCGCGACCTTCAATTTCGACGTGGCGCCGGGCGCATCCCTCGACCAGGCCATCCAGGCCGTCGAGGACGCGGAGGCCGAGATCGGGCTTCCGGCCAACTTCTACGGCACGCTCACGGGCGACGCGGAGGAGTTCGCGGCGTCGCTGCAGAGCCAGCCCTGGCTGATCCTGGCCGCCGTCGTGGTGATCTACATCCTTCTGGGCGTGCTCTACGAGAGCCTTGTCCATCCTTTCACGATCCTCACCACCCTGCCGTCGGCGGGCGTAGGCGCCTTGCTGGCGCTGATGGCCTTCGGGATGGAGCTGTCGCTCATCGCCATCATCGGTATCATCCTGCTGATGGGCATCGTGAAGAAGAACGCGATCATCATGATCGATTTCGCCATCGATGCCGAGCGGACGCGCGGCCTTTCGCCGGAAGCCGCGATCCGCGAGGCGTGCCACCTGCGCTTCCGGCCCATCATGATGACCACCGTGGCGGCCATCTTCGGCGCCCTGCCCCTCGTTCTCGGCCATGGCGCGGGCGCGGAGCTGCGGGTTCCGCTCGGAGTCACGATCATCGGCGGCCTCCTGGCAAGCCAGATCCTGACCCTCTACACGACGCCGGTGATCTATCTCGCCATGGACGGCGTCCGCCGCCGGGTGGCTCGGCGCTTCGGGAGCTTGAGCGTCGACGGCGACGAGGCGCCCGAGCCATCTCCATGAGCGTCTCGCGATGAACATTTCCGAGCCGTTCATCCGCAGGCCGATCGGCACATTCCTGATGGCCGTCGGCCTCCTCCTCTCAGGGCTGGTCGCCTATCTGTTCCTGCCGGTCGCCAGCCTGCCGAGCGTGGACTTTCCCACCATCCGGGTATCCGCGTCCCTGCCGGGGGCGGACCCGGAGGTCATGGCCGCCACGGTGGCGGCACCCCTGGAGCGGCATCTCGGCACCATTGCGGGCGTGACGGAGCTGACCTCCACAAGCGCTCTCGGCTCCACCAACATCGCGATCCAGTTCGAGCTCAGCCGCAACGTCGACGATGCCGCCCGCGACGTACAGGCCGCGATCACGGCGGCCCGCGCGGACCTGCCGAGCAGCCTGTCGCAGGAACCGCGCCTGCGGAAATTCAACCCCGCGGCCTTCCCGATCCTGTCCCTGACCCTGACCTCGAAGAACCGGCTCGCGAGCGAACTCTACGACATTGCCGATCTCATCGTGGCGACCCGGATCGCGCAGACTCCGGGGGTTGCGGAAGTCACGGTCGGGGGCGCGGATCAGCCGGCTTTCCGGGTCGCCATCGATCCGGCGGCCCTCGAAGCGCGCGGCATCGGCATGGAAGCCGTGCGCACCGCGATCACCGGCGCCACGTCGCTGGGCCCGAATGGGCGCTTCGACGGACCCGATACGAGCATCCTGATCGGCACCAACAGCCAGATCGCGACGCTCGAGGATTTCTCCAAGATCGTCCTGAAGGCCGATGGCGGCAATATCGTGCGACTCACCGACGTCGCGAAGGTCGAGGCAGCCACGCGCAACAGCCGCACGGCAGGGGGATACAACCGGCAGCCTGCCGTCACCCTCATGGTGCAGAAGACGTCCGAAGCCAATGTGGTGGAAACGGTCAAGCGCGTGCGGGACCTCCTGCCCGAGCTGAACCTCCTCATCCCGGCGGACACCGCTCTCTCGGTGGTCAACGACCGAACGACCATGATCCAGGCCAGCGTGGACGAATTGCAGCTGACCCTGGGCCTGAGCGTGCTTCTCGTCATGCTGGTGGTCTACGTCTTCCTGCGCCGGGGCGTGCCCACCGCGGCGGCGGGCGTGACGGTTCCGCTGTCGCTCGCCGGAACCGTGGCGCTCATGTGGCTGTCGGGCTTCAGCCTGAACAACATGTCCCTGCTGGCGCTGACCATCTCGGTCGGCTTCGTGGTGGACGACGCCATCGTGATGATCGAGAACTGTTACCGCAACATGGAAGCGGGTCTCAAACCGTACCAAGCCGCCCTGCTGGGCGCCCGGCAGATCGGCTTCACGGTGATCTCCATCAGCCTGTCCCTGATCGCGGCCTTCATTCCGATCCTCTTCATGGGCGGCGTCACGGGACGGATCCTCCAGGAATTTTCGCTGACCCTCACCTACGCGGTGGTGATGTCGGCGGTGGTGTCCCTCACCGTCACGCCGATGATCTGCGGCCGCTTCATCCGCACCCTGCCGCGTCCGCGCCAGACAGCCCTCGACCGGCTGGTCGAGCCGGTGCTCGAGGCGGTCGGCGCCTTCTATGCCCGCACCCTCGACCGGGCCTTCGGGCACAAATGGCTGATGCTCCTCATCACCCTCGGGGCCGTCGGCCTGACAGCGGGGCTTTACGTCTCCCTGCCCAAGGCGATCCTTCCGCGGGGCGACACGGGGCTGATCATGGGCTTCGCCCGGGCATCGCCCGATACCTCGTTCCAGGCCATGACCCGGATCGATGAACGAGTCATGGCCGTGCTGATGTCCGACCCGGCGGTGTCGGGCGTCAGTTCTACGGTCGGTGGTTCAGGGTTTGGCTCGGGCAACCAGGTGCGCTATTTCCTGAATCTGAAGCCTCTCGAGGAGCGCAAGCTGACCGCAGAGGAAATCATCGCCCGCCTGCGGCCCAAGCTCGCCGAGATCGTCGAAGCCCAGGTTACGCTCTTCCCGCCCCAGGAGATCACCATCGGGGCACGCGGCGGGCGTTCGCAGTACCAAGTCACGCTCTGGAGCACGGAACTGGCGGAACTCACGCGCTGGGTTCCGCGGGCCGTGGCCCGGATCCGCACCGTTCCGGGTGTCCTCGACGTCAACACCGACCGCGAACAGGGCGGGCCCGAGGCCTATGTCAGGATCGATCGCACGCGGGCCTCCCAGCTCGGCGTTTCCGTGCGGGACATCACGGCGGTCCTGAACGACTCGTTCTCGCAGCGCCAGGTGGCGACGCTCTACCGGACCAGGAACCAGTATAGGATCATCCTGGAGGTGGACCCGAACCTGCAGCGCGACGTCACGAGCCTCGGCAGGCTCTTCGTGTCGGCGGGCAACGGCACGCAGGTCCCGCTCTCCTCCGTGGCGAGCGTCGAGTTCTCCTCCGCGCCCCTCGTGGTCAACCACCAGCGTCAGTTCCCCTCGGCCACGATCAGCTTCAACATCGCGGAGGACGCGGAACTCAGCGTCGTCACGCCGGAGATCGAGCGCGCGCTGATGGAGCTGCACATGCCGGAAGCGGTCCGGGTCGAGTTCGCGGGCGATGCGGGCGAGGTCACCCAGACCCAGTCGAGCCAAGTGGTTCTCATCCTGGCGGCGCTCATCACGGTCTACCTGGTGCTCGGCATCCTGTACGAGAACCTGATCCATCCGCTGACCATTCTCTCGACCCTGCCCTCGGCGGGCCTGGGGGCCCTGTTGACGCTGTGGGTCACCGGGACGAGCCTATCCCTCATTGCCCTCATCGGCATCATGCTGCTGATCGGGATCGTCAAGAAGAACGGCATCATGCTGGTGGACTTCGCCATCGAGGCGCAGCGCAGTCACGGCCTTTCGGCCGAGGCGGCCATCCGGGAGGCCTGTATGGCGCGCTTCCGCCCCATCACCATGACGACGCTCGCGGCGCTCCTGGGGGCCCTCCCCCTCGTCCTCGCGACCGGACCTGGAGCCGAATTGCGCTGGCCTCTCGGCATCACGATCATCGGCGGTCTCGTGATGTCGCAGATCCTGACGATCTACACGACCCCGATCATCTATCTCATGCTTGACCGCCTGCGTCCCACGCACGGCCGTCTGAGCGCGAAACTGGCGGGCGAGCCTGTCCGATCGGGTGACGCCGGAGCGTCATCCGGGCTATGAACCGATCGTCAAAGGGGGATGCCATGAGGGTCGATCTGAATTCCGATCTGGGCGAGGGCTTCGGGGCGTGGCGCATGGGCGACGATGCCGCCATGCTCGATATCGTCACCACCGCGAACGTGGCCTGCGGATTTCATGCCGGCGATCCCACGATCATGCGCGGCATGGCCTTGGAGGCGAAGCGCAAGGGCGTCAGCGTCGGGGCCCATCCCGGCTTCAACGACCTCTGGGGTTTCGGACGCCGGGTCATTCGCGGCGACAGTCTCTCCGACATCGAGGCGATGGTCGCCTATCAGATCGGCGCCCTCCAAGCGCTGGCCGCGATGGCGGGCCATCGGGTCACCCATGTGAAGACGCACGGTGCGTTGAACAATCTCTCGATGGACGATGAGGATCTCGCCACGGCGGTGGGCCGCGCCATTCGGGCGGTCGATCTCGGTCTCGTCTATCTCGTGATGCCCCAGACCGCCATGGAGCGGGCCGCCCTGGCGCTCGACATGCCCCACGCCCTCGAGGTCTTTGCCGATCGCGCCTATGACGACGCCATGCGGCTCGTCTCACGTTCTCAACCGGGCTCCGTCATCCATGACGCCGACGTGGTGGCCGAGCGGGTTCTGCGCATGGTGTGCGACGGGGAGATCGTGTCCACCTCCGGGAAACGCATGAAAACCCGCGTGGACTCGGTCTGCGTTCACGGCGATACGCCGGGAGCGGTCAACCTCGCGCGCACGGTGAGGTTCCGCCTGGAGGCGGAGGGTGTGGAGGTTGCGCCCTTCGCGGCTTGAGGACGTCTTCTCCTATCAGGCGCGCGCGGAAGAGTTGCGGCGGGCAATCAGGAACGCCGCCACCGTCAGCGCGATAGCAATGACGATCCCGGCCTGGAATATGCGGCCTAAGGAAACGCCCGCCATCTCCTGAAGGGGTCCGACGCCGAACGCCGCGATGCCATAGCCGATCTGATACAAGGCCAGCAAACCACCCGCCGTCGTCGCGGTGAGACGGGGAAACTCGCTGCCGGCGAAGCTGAGGCTGAGAGGCAGCAGCGCGGAGCATGCCAGCCCCAACAGGCCGAAAGCCAGAATACCGCTCCACCCGGAATGCGCGCTTGCCGCCGCCCCGAAGGCAAGGGCGAGAAGAACGGGCAGGGCCTGATAGATGACGCGCGGCGAAACGTGTGACGCCAACCCGGCGACGATGACGCGCCCGAGCGTGACCGCGACCCAAAAGGCCGTGAGCGCATAGGAGGCTTCATGCACGGGCACGCCGCGCTCCTGGCTGAGATAGAGTGTTCCCCAGTTGCCGCTGATGGTTTCAAGGATGCCGTAGAGCAGAACCGCGCCGCCATAGAGCCAGAACCGCCCTGGCAGATGCTCCTTCGTCTGAGAGGTCGACCGCGTCTCGCCTGGCACGCCCGCCTGGAGCGGCTGCCTGACAAGCAGGACCAGAATGAGTCCCAGACACAACACCATCAAGACCGGCAGAGCCCACCAGAGGCCCAGGCCGGACAATACGGCGACGAAGAGCGGCGCCAGGGCGGTGCCGACGCCGAGCAAAGCGTTGACGGTCAAAACGGCCCGATCCGGCCGTTCGGGGAAGAACGCCTCACTGAGACTGTTCAGCGCCGTCACGGTGGCGCCGAAACCGAAACCGAGCGCTGCGGTCGCAAGACAGATGATCGGAAACGCAATCGCCGTTCCCGTCATCAACGCGCTGGCCGCCAACACCGCCATCGATGCGAGATCGGCCACAAGCCCAACCAGTAGAACGGCTTTGAGGCCTCGGCGAGCCGCCAGCTTCGGCGCCAGGCTCGACGCCAGGATCGCCATCACGAACTGAGGCAGGAACATGGTGCCGTACTGGGTGCTGCTGAAGGCGAACCCGTTCGGATCGGTGAAAACGGCGCTCGCGGCCGGAAAGGTAACCAGCGCGAGACCCTGAGCGACCGCCGCGGCATAGAGCAGGCCGATCTCGCGGCCGGACGCCACCATCAGCCGAGCCTCTGCAGGAGGTGGTCGCCAACCCGCAGCGCATTCGCGATTGCCGTTAGGGACGGGTTGACGGCCCCGATGCTGACGAAAAAGCTCGTATCGACCACGTAGAGGTTGTCGAGTTCGTGGGCCTTGCAGTTGCGGTCGAGGACGGATGTGGCGGGATCGTCGCCAAACCGGCATGTCCCGGCCTGATGGGCGCAACCGGCGAGGGGAATGTCGGTCTTCATGTAGGCTTGGCGATGCACCAGGAAATCAGGGTGCATGCCAAGATGGTTCAGCATGGATTTCAGCTTCTCGTACAACTTCTGCTTCGGCACCTGGTTGTTGGGTGTGTAGCTCAGCCTGATGCGCCCATCCGCTTCCAGGGTCACACGGTTCTCAGGATCTGGCAGATCCTCCGTGGTGAGCCAAAAATCAACCGCGTGGTGCGCCACATCGTCGAGCAGGCCCACCGGCACGAGAGCAGTCTCCAACGGCTTCTCGCCCTTGTACATGGCTCCGAGCGACTTCCCCACCATCTGGATGTTGCCCATGGGATAGTCGAAGCCGTCCATGCCGAAGTAGAAGTCATTGAGTGCCAGCGTCTTCTGGAACATGGTCGGGTTCGGCTCGAGGGAGAGTGCCAGCACCGCCTGGCTATTGTGGAACATGTAGTTCCGGCCCACCTGATCCGACCCGTTGGCGAGACCGTTGGGGTGCGCGTCGTTCGCGGACCCCAACAGGAGCTTCGCCGAATTCGCGGCCCCGCACGACACCACCACGATGTCGGCCGAGAATGTCTCGGGTTGCCCGCTCACGGTGGCGACCACCCCCGTGACAGAACGGCCCGCCGGGTCCGTCTCCAGCTTCAGAACCTCGGCATTGCGCAAAAGCGTGACGTTCTCGAACTCGATCGCGGGCCTGACACCCACGACTTCCGCGTCGGATTTCGCGTGAACAAGGCACGGAAAACCGTCGCAGGTCTGGCACCGGATGCAGGTGCTGTAGGCCATGTCGGCTTCATTGAGCATAACTGCCGATGGCGCATAGAACGGGTGATAGCCCGCTGCCTCCAGGTTGTCGAAAAGCCTTTGGATGCGGGGCTCATGGGAGATCGGCGGATCCGGATACGGTCCGCTGGTGGGCGGTTCCGTCGGATCGGATCCATGCTGGCCGTGCACATGGTACATTTGCTCGGCGGCGGTGTAATATGGCTCCAGTTCCTCATACGAGATGGGCCAAGCCGGAGAGACGCCGTCATAATGGCGGGTCTCGCCGAAATCCTCCTTGCGCAGGCGGTAAAGGGCTGCCCCGAACAGCTTCGTCGAGCCCCCCACGAAGTAATGCACCTGCGGTTGGAAGGCGCGTCCCTCGGAATCGTACCACGTGTCGGGGGAGATATAGCGGTTTTCCTGAAACACGGCTGCGGTGTTCCAGTTCAAGGCTTCGCGGGGAAGCCAATCGCCACGTTCCAAGATGAGAATGCGTTTGCCTGACGGTGCCAGCTTGCGCGCCAGCGTTCCGCCACCGGCGCCGCTTCCGATGATGATAACGTCGTAATGGTCGCTCATCGCCACTAGAGTCCGACGCTGCTCTGCATCATGCCGCCATCGGCGAAGATGGTTGTGGCCGTCAGGTAGGTGGCGTTGGGGCCCGCCAGGAAGGCCACGACATTCGCAATCTCCTCCGGCTGCGCCATGCGCCCGAGCGGAATCGCGCCATCGAGCTTTGCCAGCAGGGCCGGGTCCTTCATGGTCGAGGTGTTGATGGGCGTGGCGACGGCACCGGGGCCCACTCCCACGACCAGGATGTTATGGCTTGCCAGTTCGACCCCGGCGGTGCGCGTGAGCATGCGGATGCCGCCCTTGGACAGGCAATAGGGCGTGTTGCCTGGCATCGGCCAATCCTCGTGTACCGACGTGATGTTGATGATGCGTCCACCCTCGCCCTGCTTGATCATCTGCTTGGCGGCGATCTGGGTTCCGAAAAAGGCGCTTTTCAGGTTGACGTCCAGCACCTTGTCGTATTGCCCCTCTGTGGTGTCGAGCACGGATGTGCGGGTTTCGACGCCCGCATTGTTGACCATGATGTCAACGCGGCCGAAGGTCTGAACGGCTGTGTCGATCAGCTTTTGCAGATCGTCGACCTTGCTCACGTCGGCCTGGCAACCGACCGCCTGCGAGCCGAGACCGGCGACTTCCTTCTCGAGGGCGTCCGTCGCATCGGGATCGAAGAGATAATCGATGACGACCTTCGCGCCTTGCGCCGCGAGAGCCAGCACGATGGACTTGCCGATTCCGCTATTGCCCCCGGTGACGATGGCGACTTTGTTTTCAAGTGACATGGTTCGGTTCCAAATGATGTGGGTGTGGTTCACGACGAGGCGGCGGCGGATGTCCGCTCGCGGCTCTCCTGTGGCTCCTCGGCCGATTGAGACGCCAGATGATCGATGAGATTGGCCACGAGGCCGGTCCAACCGGTCTGGCAGGACGCTCCAAGCCCAGATCCGTTGTCGCCGTGAAAATACTCGTGAAAGCGGATGTAGTCCCGGAAGTGCGGATCGGTCTGGAGCTTCCGGTTGGCGCCGAAGACGGGCCTGTTCCCGTCCGGACCGCGCAGGAACAGCGAGGTCAGACGACGTGAGAGCTCATCGGCCACATCGCCAAGGCACATCTTGACGCCAGAGCCCGTCGGGCACTCGACCTTGAAGTCCGTGCCATAATAGTCGTGAAAGCGACGAAGACTCTCGACCATCATGAAATTGACGGGCATCCAGACCGGTCCACGCCAGTTGGAATTGCCCCCGAAGACGCTGCTGTTCGACTCGGCCGCCTGGTACTGGAGGCAGTAGCGCGCGCCGTTATAGTCGAATTCGTAGGGATGCTCGAGATAGCTTCGCGAGAGGGCGCGAATGCCGTGAGGCGACAGGAACTCGCTCTCGTCCAGCATGCGCTGGAGGATCTTTGTCGTGCGGAACGCGCGGGCCAGCGACAGGAGATGGCGTCCGTTCTTGCCCTGTTCGGCCCAGCGCGAAACGAGCTGCGCGAGATCGCCTCGCCGCTCGCGGTACCAGCTCAGGCGCTCGGCGAAACCCGGCATGCTGAGGAGCACCGATTTCTCAATGACCTCGACGGCGAAGAGCGGAATGAGCCCCACCATGGACCGGAGCCGCATGGGGATCTTCTGGCCGTTGGGCATGCAGAGGACGTCGTAGTAAAATCCGTCCTCGTCGTCCCAGAGGCCGATGCTCTCCTCGCCCATGTCGGTCATGGCCTTGGCGATGAACAGGAAGTGCTCGAAGAACTTGATCGCCAGTTCCTCGTAGGTCTGGTCGTGGGCGGCCAGTTCGAGAGCGATGCGCATCATGTTCAGGCAGTACATCGCCATCCAGGCCGTGCCGTCGGACTGGCTGATGTACCCGCCCGTTGGCAGGGGCGCCGAGCGGTCGAAGATGCCGATATTGTCGAGGCCCAGGAAGCCGCCCTCGAAGATGTTGCGTCCGTCCGAATCCTTGCGGTTCACCCACCAGGTGAAGTTCATGATGAGCTTGAGGAAGACGCCTTCCAGGAAGTCGTTGTCGCCGACGCCGCCGTTCTGGCGGCGGTCGTTCTCGAACACGCGCAGGGCCGCCCAGGCATGGACGGGCGGGTTCACGTCCCCGAAGGCCCATTCGTAGGCGGGCAGTTCCCCGTCCGGGTGCATCATGCAGACCTTGCAGAGCAGGGCGAGCTGGTCCTTGGCGAAGTCGGGATCGATCAGCGAGAACGTCACGCAATGGAAGGCGAGGTCCCAGGCGGCGAACCAGGGATACTCCCATTTGTCCGGCATGGAGATGATGCTGGCGCTGCTCAAGTGCCGCCACTTCTTGTTGCGTCCGTGCTTGCGCGCCTCGGGAGGCGGCGGCTGGGCTGGGTCGCCGTCGAGCCATTCCGAGACGTTGTAGAAGTAAAACTGCTTGTTCCACAGCATCCCGGCGAAAGCCTGGCGCTGGACGAGCCGCATGTCTTCGTCCGCGACCCGGGCTTGCTGCGCCGCGTAGAAGGCGTCGGCCTCCGCATGCCGGGCCGCGAAGATCTCGGCGAAATTCTCGAACCGGTTCTGAATCGGCTCGCCGGAGCGCAGGCGAACCCGAAACGTCACGTGCCCGCCGGCCGGAACGTCCCGCCGGTAGAGGCCCGCCGCCTTGGTGCCGGTCTTGTCCGGATTGACCGCGTCAGGGCGCCCATCCACCACGTAGGAATGGAAGGCATCCTTCGAGAACCCCGGCTCCCCGGAGACGCCGAACACCTTCTGCATGTTGGTTTCATTGTCGCAGAAGAGAGTCTCGTCAGGCTCGTCGAAAGCCAGGTGGAACAGGCCGAGGTCATGATGCTCGACGCGGACGAGACCGTAGCCTTCCTCGGTCATCACAGGCCTCGGCTCTCCCTCGCGCCAGGACCAGGTGTTGCGGAAGAACGCCTGGGGCAGGACGTGAACCGGCGCCGCCTCCGGGCCTCGGTTATGCACCGTCACGCGCATCAGAACGTCGTCGACGTCGGCCTTGGCGTATTCCACCTCCACGTCGAAATAGCGGTCCTCGTCGAACAGCCCGGTATCGATCAGCTCGAATTCGGGTTCCCCCCGGCCGTGACGGCGCGCATTCTCGTCGATGAGCCATTGATACGGGTAGGCTCCCTGCGGGAGCTTGTAGAGCATCTTCGCGTAGGAATAGGTCGGGATGGCGTCGAGATAGTAATAGATCTCCTTCACGTCCTCGCCGTGATTGCCTTGTGCGTTGGTGAGGCCGAAGAGACGTTCCTTCAGGATGGGATCCCGCCCGTTCCAGAGGGCGACGGACAGGCACAGGTACTGGTCCTCGTCGCAGAACCCCGCCAAGCCGTCCTCGCCCCAGCGATACGCGCGGCTGCGGGCATGGTCGTGGGTGAAGTAGTCCCAGGCCGTGCCGTCTGGGCTGTAATCCTCCCGCACGGTGCCCCATTGCCGCTCGCTGACATAGGTGCCCCACCGGCGCCAACGGGCTTTGCCGTCCCGGGCCTCCCGCAGGCGCTTGCGCTCCGGGTCGAATGCTGCCGCCATGGCTTCAGGTCCTGCCTTGGTTGGAGGAGAGTTCCCCCTGGAGACGCCGCCAGGCGTCGAGGGTACAGGCGACGGACCAGGCCTGGGCCGGCGCGCCGCGCGGATGATGCGGCGGGTCGCCGTCGAAGATCTCCCCGAGGGTGCCCAGCCCCCCGTCGGCCAGAGCATCCCGCAAGGGATCGAGAAACGCCAGAGCGGCCCCGGCATCGCCGGTCACCCGGTAATGGGCCAGCGCGAATGGACCGAGCAGCCAGGTCCAGACCGGGCCCTGGTGATATCCTCCGTCCCGCTCCCGGACATTGCCGCCATAGACGGGGCAGTAGCCCGCGCTGCCCGGCGCCAGAGAGCGCAGGCCATAGGACGTCAGCAGGTGACGGGTGCAACACGCGACGACCCGCTCCTGCGCGTCGCGCTCCAGCGGACTATGCGCCAGGCTGACCGCGAAGATCTGGTTCGGCCGGATGTTCGTGTCCTGCCCTTCCGGGCTGTCGATGACGTCGTAGAGCCCTTGCCCGTCCGGTCGCACGAACCGCGAGAAGCCCGCGCGCGCGCGCTCCGCTGGTTCGCTGAATGTATCCGGCTGGCCCAGCCGTGCCGCGAAATCCGCCATGATCCGTAGGGCATTGAACCACAGGGCGTTGATCTCCACCGCCTTGCCGATGCGGGGCGTCACCACCCAGGACCCGACCTTGGCGTCCATCCAAGTGACCTGCACGCCCGAGACGCCCGCCCGCAGCAGCCCGTCGGCGGGGTCGACGCCGATGCCGTAGCGCGTCCCCTTCAGATACCAGGCGATCATGTCCTCGAGAACCGGATAGACCTCGCGCAGGGCGTCGGTGTCTCCGGTCTCGTCCACATAAGCCCGCCAGGCTTCGAAGAACCAGAGGGATGCATCGGCGGTGTTGTAGGCGGGCTCTGCGCCGTCGCCCGGAAACACGTTCGGCAGCATGCCCTGGCTGACGAAACGTGCGAAGGTCCGCAGAATGCGCTTGGCCGTGTCCGGCCGTCCCATCGCCAGCGTAAGACCGGGCAGGCTGATCATCGTGTCCCGGCCCCAATCCCCGAACCACGGGTAGCCCGCAATGACCGATTGCCCGTCCGGCATGTCCCGCAAGGGCCTCGCGAAGACGAACGCGTCCGCGGCAAGAGCCAGCCGGGCGATCCAGTCCGGCCTGTCCGGCAGGGTGCGGGCCGCCGCCGCGAGGACGCTGCGGTCATGGGCGAGGCGCCGCTCCAGGGCAGCCTCCAGATCGGTCGAAGCGTCAGGCTCGAGGCTCGCGACGATCCCCATGAGGGCGCCCCGACCGAGAGGCAGATCGGCCGAGCCCGCGAACAGGTTGGCGTCCACGGGATCGAGCCCTCGGTCGGCCTCCAGCGACAGGTCGAAGTTCCGGTACCACTCATTCGCGGCCGTGACGGACCCGCCCGGCGCCGCGATCGTGAGCGTGAACAGGGACCCGTCCCGGATCGTGAGCGTGTCCCCCTCGGCCGCGATGTCTGGCGTGAACCCGCCCGGCACCATGTTGCCGTGGTGGTCACGGTCGTTGACCAGGAGCGCGACGCGCAGGGCGAGCGCGGCGTTCGGCGCGCAGGCATCCGGCAGGAGGCGCCAGGCCGCATAGGTCGTATTCGCGCCGGGCTCCATCCAGATCCGGTGCTCGATGCGTCGGCCCTCGGCCTCGTAGATCCAGACCGGCACCGTGTAGTCGAACCGGAAGCTCTCGATTCGCACATGACCGGGCGGCGCGATGGCACCGCCCATCCAGCCGTTGGTGAACAGGGGAACGGGCACGTCGCCGCCCACGAGCGTGGCGTCCGCCTTGGCCAGGATGAGCCTGCGGCCCAGGGGCGGCTCGACGGGAGCGATCAGGAGACCGTGATAGCGGCGGGTCAGGCTGCCGGCGACCGTGCCGCCCGCATAGCCGCCCAAGCCGTTGGCGAGCCACCATTCCCGCCGCTCGGCCTGCCCAAAATGGCCGCAGATGGCGCGCCCGAGCCGGATCTCGTCGGGGCGGCACGGGCCCGGAGGCCGGACCGGACGGTCCGGCGCGGCGGATGGCATCGCGACCGGCGCCGCTGCATCGTTTCCCATGGTTGTTGCCCCGATGCCTCTCCAACCGGCGCCGAAGCGTGCCGGTGAGCGGCTGCCCTATCGTAACCACAAGGGCCGCGCCGACGCCAGCGGCACAGCTTCGATCATCCTAGCCGAGATGGCGCGCGAAGAAGCGCGCGATCTCACGAAACGCTTCCTCGGTCTCGGGCACGAAAGGCGTGAGGAACTGAGCATGGCTCTGCCCCTCGAAGACCTGCAGCGACGCCTCGACGCCCGCCTGGCGCAGCTTGCGGTGAACCCGGACCGTGTCGCTCAGGAAGAGGTCCCGCGTGCCGGACGTCAGGATCGCGGGCGGAAACCCCTGGAAATCCCCGAAGATCGGCGACAGGAGAGGATCGGTCAGGCGTTGGCCACCCGCATAGAGGGATGCCGCCGCCCCGACCCAGCCCGCATACGACACCAGCACGTTGTCCACATAGGCATTGGCCTGCAGCGTGTCGCCCGCGCCGGTGAGATCGGCCCAGGGCGTGCCGGGCGCGATGGCGCCGGGAAGCGGCAGGCCCTCCGCCTTGGCCCGCAGGACCATCGCCAGCGTCAGCCCTCCGCCCGCCGAGCTGCCGAAGATCCCCATCCGCCGGGGATCCTGGCGGCCTGACAGGTCCCGCCACACCGCCATGGCGTCGTCGAGGGCGGCCGGAAAGGGATGGTCCGGCGGCATCCGGTAATCCACGGACACGGTCTTGTAACCGGCATAGCCCGCCATGAGCATGGCTTCACCCGCCCCGGCCTCGCCCGGATAGAGCACATAGCCGCCGCCATGGACATGGACCAGGAGACGGTCGCGGTTGGCGGTCGGAAGATCGTTCGGCGTGACGATGAACACATTCACGCCCGCGATCCGCGAGGGCTCGACGGTCACGCCCAGGCGCTCCCGGATCGCCGGCAGATGGGGCGCAACGGCGGCAGAACTCTGGGCCGCCAGGGCCCTCCAGGCCTCCGGGGAGGTCGGGATGGCATCCCAGCCTGTTGGATAGGGCGCCCCGATCACGGCCTGGAGCGGCGGGCTGACGGTGCCGGGCACGGGAAGCGACCGGGCCGGAACAAGGCGTGGAGCGGAGATGAGCGGAGCCGCGCCGGCTTCCTGGCCGGGGGCGGCATCGACCGGCAGCAGCGCCGCCATCGATCCCAGCATCAACGCTCGCCGGGACAGGCGATGCCCGTCGCCGTGGTTGGAGGGGCGATCAGGCATCGGCCGCCGACATGACCACGAAATCCTTGCCGCTCCGCGTCTCGGGCGTCAGGGGCAGGTCGGTGGTGATGAGGATCGCGCCGGGATGCAGGCGGTCCTGGATCCTCCTGAAGATCGCGTCCGTCCCGCGAATGCGCCGGAGGACTCCCGCGGCCTCCTGGGCCGTCTGGGCGGTGGCTTCCGTCGTGTAGGGGATGGCGTGCCAGATCATCTGGCGGGCGGCCGGATCGATGCCGCCATAGATCAAGACGTGCGAGCCCAGCGGCGTATCGGCGGGAGTGATCGTGACTTGTCCGCTCGCCACCGTGTCGCCGTTCTCCATGACGACGATCTCGTCATCAGCCGACGACACGATCATGGACAGGGCCGTCGAGGAGGCCGGGTCCGAACCGGGCACGGTCCGGTCCTTCAGGTCCGCCAACGCCTTGTCGAATTCGGACTCGGAGGCTTGCGTGAGAACGAGGCCCGGATGCAGGATCGTGGCGGGGTCGCCGGCGGCTCCGGCGATGATCACGGGCGTGCCCACATGGGTGATCGTAAACAGCTTGTCGGAAAAGGCGCGGGGCAGGTGAACGCAGCCATGGGAGCTGGGATAGCCCGGCAGGCCGCCCGCATGGAGCGCCACGCCCGACCATGTCAGCCGCTCCATATCCGGCATGGGCGCGCCGTCATAGATCGTGGACCGGTGGGTCTTGGCCATCTGGAGCACCGTGAAGACCCCGAGCGGGGTCTCGTGGCCGGGCCGCCCGGACGAGCAGGTCGAGACGGCGATGCGGATGCCGTTGCGATAGACGGAGACGCGCTGGTCGGGGATCGACACGATGATGGCGACGGGTCCGTCCGGCGAGCGGTCCGGATGCCACGTGAACTCCCCGGGCTTCAGGTCATTGATGTCCTCGACTTGCTGGGCTGACACCGGATCGGCCCAGAGGCCGGAACCGCCCATCAGGGCCACTGACGCGGCAAAGCCGCCAAGCAACTGCCGGCGCGACAGGGTCCCGATGATCGTCATGGTGTGGCCCGTTGAAGAAGTATCGTAAGGTCATCTCTAGAAGAGATTGGTTAACGATATGCTTCTTCGACCCTCGACGGAGAGCAGCCGGATGCATGGCGGCGGGATCGGCTGCATGATCTTCACGCGTTGCTTGGATCGACCTTGCGCAACAGGTAGGTATCCATGACCCAGCCCTTGCGGCCGCGCGCTTCGGACCGGACGCGGGCGATCTCGTCCCTGACGTCCTCCAGGCGCCCCGCGATCAGGATTTCGTCCTCGGTCCCGAGATAGGCGCCCCAAAAGATCTCCAGGCCCTCGGGCGGGATCGCCTGAAAGGCCTGCTGGCCGTCAAGCATGACGACGACGCTGCCGGCATCCTCGGGCATGCATTGAGCCAGCTTGCGGCCCGTCGTGATCTGAACCGCCTCACCGATCCGGTTGAGCGGCACGGCGTGCCGAGCGGTCAGGGCCTGGACGCTGGTGATGCCGGGGATCATCTCGTAGTCGAGCGCGATCCGGCTCCTGGCCCGCACCTTGTCGAGGATGCGCACGGTGCTGTCGTACAGGGACGGATCGCCCCAGACGAGAAACCCGGCGCATTGCCCCTCGGCCAACTCGTCGAGCAGGTGCCTCTCATAACGCTCCGCGATCGCGTCGTGCCACTGCTCCACGGTCTGTCGGTACGAGACCGTCGGATCATCCCGCCGGGGCTGCTCGAACTCCACGAACCGGTAGGATCGGCCCTCGATGTAGCGCTCGCAGATCTCGCGGCGCAGGTGCAGGAGATCCGCCTTCTCGTCCCCTTTGGTGGGCACGAGGAACACATCCACCCGGTTGAGCGCCTTGATGGCCTGGATCGTGACGTGGTCGGGGTCCCCAGCTCCGATGCCGATGATGAGCGCTTTCGTCATGTCTGGTCCGCCGCCTCGCTGGTGAATCGCTGGCACGCCGCATAGCATGATTTCGCGGCGGTGCGACGGGCGCGCTACCAGTGCGCCCGGTCCTCCAGGAAGTCCTCGAACAGGGTCTCCTGGCCCATCTGGCCGCCTTTGAGCATCAGGACCATGTTGTCGCGGGCCGCATCGTCGCTGCGGGTCGCGCTGACCGCGACGCCGTTGCCGATCTGGCCGTAATAGCCCAAACCCCAATAGCCGAGATGGCCCACGATCTTGCTCGACGTGTCCCCGCCCGCGACGGCGAGCCTCCTCACCGGGCAGCGCTTGAGCACATCGTCGACGAGGACGGCGCTCAGATCGGGCAGGCTGGCGGCGGCCGACAGTGGAACGTCTCCTTCGTCTGGTGCCGTGGACAGCATCACGTGGCGGCCGTCCGCCAGCAGGGACGCGGCCTCCTCGGCGATCCGGGTCCGCGCGTCCGCGCTGGTCGTCAGGATGCCGGGGTCGACGGCGATGCGCCGATAGGAGCGCGCCGCGGCCATCTGGGCCCGCGTCGTGGCCGACAGGCTCCCCACGAAGGCCAGGACCGGACCCTCCGCCGGAACCGGCGGAGCGGTCGCGATGCCGTCCCGCTCCTCGAAGAACGCCTGGGCGACGCTGCTCGGCCCCACGGCCAGCAGGGACCGGCCCCGGCTCGCCTCGCGCAGCAAGCGCCCGACCGCCCCCACGTGTCCGGCTTCGAGGGCGTCGAACAGCACCGCGGGCGCCGTCGACGACAGGGCCTCCCATTCGTCGGCGGCTCCATCGTGGCCGAGGGCGGGCCAGTGGATCCCTTGGACGCCCGGCAGGCCGAGGGCGGCGAAATGCAGGCGCAGATCCGCCTCGTTCATGGGCGTCGCCGGATGGCGGCTCATGACCGGATGACGGTCGAGGCGGTGAACGCCGTCCCGGCCGAATGCCGCGAACAGATTGGAGAACGCGCAATAGCGGCCCAGCGACGGCTGGCCGCCCAGGATGGCGGCGCCAGGATGCTGCACCGAACCGCGCAAGACCGCGATGGCGGTGGCGAGATTGCCGCGCTCGGGCGCGCTGTCGAAGGTCGAGCAGCACTTATAATGCAGAAGACGCACGCCGAGAGCCCGGAAGAAGGCGCCGACCGGCTCCAGCTCGGCCCGCATCTCGTCCGGACTCATGGTGCGGGCCGCCCCCGCGATGCCCACGGCGTCGAGATCGGCGAACCCGTTCAGGTGCTGCTCTTCCGGCACGCGCAGGAACAGGAAGGCACTCCGGCCCCGGCGCGCCAGGGTGGCCAGCGTATCCGTCGCGCCGGTGAAGTCGTCTCCGTACCACCCGTAGGACGGCGTCACGGCTGTCTCCCGTCCCTAATGCTTGCCGAAGAACGTATAGGCGTCGGCAAGGCTCTTGTGGCGCGCCCGCGCCTCGTCGAGGCTCTCGCCTGCCTCCACGGCCCGCCAGGCCTCGCGGATGCTCGCGACGCCCTCGGCCGGACCGCCGGGATGCGCCATGATCCCGCCGCCCGCCATGAACAGCAGGTCGGAGGTGCCGGTGGCCCGGAAGGTCTCTTCCACGGTTCCGGCCCATTGGCCGGACGAGAAGGCCGGCATGACCCTGTCGTCCACGTCGCAGAGCGGCGTGAGGCAATCCCTTGCGCTCGCCACGACCTCGGCATCCTCCTGGGCGAACTTTCCGCCGAGGCCGTGCACGTGCATGTGGTCCACGCCCGCGAGCCGCCACAGGGTCTGATAGGCCAGATAGCCAATGCCCAGCGCCGGATGGCGCGACAGGGCGCCGTAGCCGTTGCGGTGTCCGTGCAGGACAAGATCGGTGCTACGGCGCAGGGTCTCGATGCCGGAGAACCCACACCAGTTGAGGCTCGCCATCACGCAGGACCCGCCCTCCTTCGCCACCAGATCGGCGTGGCGGCGCATGGCGTCGGTCTCGTCCGTGATGTTGAAGGCCACCATGACGTTCTTGCCGGTGCGGTCCCGGTGGCGGCGCACCGCCGCCATCACGGCCGGGATGCGGGCCTGCAAGGGCGCATGCGCCGGATTGGCCGAGATCTCGTCGTCCTTGATGAAATCGAGCCCCGCCTCGCACAGGCGCGCCACGAGGGCCCCCGTCTCGTCCGCCGACAGGCCCACATTCGGCTTGATGATCGAGCCGACGAGCGCGCCCTGCCCGACGCCGGTCAGGCGGCGCGTTCCGGCCACGCCATGGGGCGGCAGTGGGTATTGCTTGCGGTAGGCGCCCGGCAGTCTCAGGGCTTCCAGGCGAAGGCCCGTAACCTCGCCGAGGTCGAACAGGTTTCCGGCCACCGTGGCGGCGAGCGTCGAGAGATTGACGCCCACATTGGCCACGGGAAAGCGGATCGTCACCTCGCCCCGGCGCGAGCGGCCTGCCAGTCCCTTCCGGTCGAGCCACGCGCTGTGCATGGAGGGCTCGACCTCGCCCAGATCGCGCAAGGACACGACCTCGGCCCGCGCGCGGGCGCGCAACTCGTCGGTCTCGCCCTCCACCCGGGTGAAGGTGCCGCAGGATTGCTCGCCCGCCATCACCTCCGCCACTTTCTCAAGCGGCAGGGGCGTCTCAATGAGGTAGGTGGCCTCGTAATGCTGGTCCGACATGGTCCCTCAGAGCTTGGAGAGATCCGGGAACGGGCGCACGGGATCCTGCCCGTCCCAATCCTCGGACGCCGCCCGGATCAGGTCGAACATCTTACCCTTGGGTCCTGCGACCTCGGAGAGCTCGATCACGGTGCCGGGGTGGTATTCGGTGTCGAAATAGACGAAGCGTCCCCGCTCGCCCACCTCGCCGCTCATGACGGGTACAAAGCCCTGGCCGATGAGACGCTCCAGGTCCGCGTCGTAATCCTCGGTCCAGTAGGCGACGTGCTGGAGGCCCCGATGGCCGCCCTCCTTGAAGTCGCGATACATCGACGGCGCGTCGTTGCGGGTCTGGATCAGCTCGATCTGCAGCGGGCCCGAATTCGCGAGCGCTACGGAGTTGTGCGGCTGGTGCGACTCGCCCCGGTAGACGTAATTCTCGATCGGAACCCGCTCCTTGTAGAAGAACGGACCGACGCCCAGAACGCGCGTCCAATAATCCATGGCGGCCTCGATGTCGTCGACGACGTATCCGGCCTGCCTGATTTCACCGAAGAAGCGGCTCATGTTTGACCTTTGATGAACGAAGAACGGCGCGGCTGCGGGCAACCGCGCCAGAGATCGATGGCGATGCGAGAGCCGGACGGCTTACGCGAGCGTTCCGACCACGCTCTCGAGGTGGCCCCAGGCCTCCGGCCCGAACTTCTGCTTCCACTCCTTGTAGAAGCCGGCCTCGCGCAGCTTGGCCCGGAAGCTTTCCGTGTCGCATTCGTTGAAGGTGAGACCCTTGCTTTGCAGGTCGGCCTGGACCGATTCGTTGAGGGTCTTGATGTCCTGGCGCTGCTTCAGGCCCGCCTCGTTGATGGCGCGGGAGACGATCTCCTGCACGTCCGCCGGCATGCTCGACCATTGGCGGCCGTTGGCGATGAACCAGTAGCCGTCCCAGATGTGGTTTGACATCGCGCAGGAGGTCTGCACCTCGTAGAGCTTGGCCACCTGGATGATCGGAAGCGGGTTTTCCTGCGCGTCGACCACCTTGGTCTGGAGCGCCGTGTAGACCTCGCTGAATTGCAGGCTGGCCGGCGCGGCGCCGAGGCCTGAGAACATCGAGATGCTGATGGGGCTGACCGGCACGCGGATCTTCAGGCCCCGCATCCCGGCCGCGTCCTTGATGGGCGCGCCGCTGGTGGT
Organism: Microvirga pudoricolor; assembly: GCF_016892705.1. Lineage (GTDB taxonomy): Bacteria > Pseudomonadota > Alphaproteobacteria > Rhizobiales > Beijerinckiaceae > Microvirga > Microvirga pudoricolor. The sequence goes on along the minus strand of NZ_JAFEMB010000004.1, from coordinate 57,054 downwards.
CATCTGGCGGAAGCCGTTGTCCCACATGGTTTCCAGCGCATGCAGGCGGGAATCCGCGATGGCCTTGCGCACGAAGGCGCCCACGGGGCCGTCCATGGCGGCCCAGACCTGGTTGTAATCCTTGAACGCGAAGCCCACGGCGTTGATGGCCGCCACCGGCACGAGGGTGGCGATCACGAGAGCGGACGGCGTGAAGAAGGTGAGTGCCCCGTTGCGCACCTGAGACAGCATGTCGGTGTCGCCGCCGAGCTGGTTCGCCGGGAAGATCAGCATCTCGACGCGGCCATTGGTTTCCTTGGCGATCCGGTCCGCCGCCTCCTTGGCGCGGATGTTCAGCGGATGGCTCAGGGGCAGGTTGTTACCGTAGCGCAGGGTGATTTCCGCCGCCTTGGCGTAGCGCGGAACCGTGAACAGGGTCGCGGCAGCCGGGGCAACGCTCAGGCCCTTCAGGATGGACCGTCTGCTGATCGTCGTCATCAATTTCCTCCCGAAAAGATGGTTTTTCTCTTTCCGAACGGGAAAATCAGTCATAATACTGATGTGGTCAAATCAAAGTTTTGATGTATTTTGATGTAATCAATGAGCATTCTCGAAGAGTCCCTCTCCCTGAGCCGCCGCGTGACCATCGTCGACGTGGCCCGGCTCGCCGACGTGTCCACCGCCACCGTGGACCGCGTCCTGAACGGCCGCTCCGGGGTCAAAACCGGCACGATCAAGCGCGTCATGAAGGCGGCGGCGGAACTGGGCTACGTGGACGAGAGCGACGAGCGGGCCCGGGACGTGCGTCCGCTCTCTCCGGTGTCCTTCATCCTGCCGGAGGGCAGCAACCGCTACATCGCGCGTCTCGGCCGCATGGTCACCGAGATGGCGCCGCAGCTCGAGCGGTTCTCGATCAAACCCACGGTCGAATACATCCCGAGCTTCAACCCCGACCTTCTCGCCCGCACCCTGCACCGGCATGCCAAGACGGCGGACGGCATCGCGTTCATGGCCATCGAGCACCCCATCGTGCGCGAGGCCGTCAATCGCATCGCCGCCATGGGCAAACCCGTCGCGACCCTGATCTCCGACGTGGCGAGCCCGGGCCGGGTGGCGTATTTCGGCCTGGAGAACCGCGCCGCCGGGCGCATGGCGGGCTACCTGCTCGCGCGCTTCATCGGCAAGCGGCCCGCGAAGGTCGCCATGATCGCGGGCAGCCTCAGCTACCGTGCCCATGGCGAGCGCGAGATGGGCTTTCTCGACCTGCTTCAGGAGCTTTATCCCGACATCCACGTGGTGGGATTGCGGGAAGGCAAGGACGACGAAGGGCTCAACTACCGGCAGATGCGGGCCCTCCTCACCCAGCATCCGGACCTCGACGGCATCTACAATATCGGCGGCGGCGCCTCCGGCATCAGCCGCGCCCTTAAGGACGCGCGCCGCGACCAGGACATCGTCTTCGTGGGCCACGGCCTGACGTCCGACACCCGCGAATTACTGCTCGACGGGACGATGGACGCGGTCATCACCCAAAGCGCCGAGGACACCATCGTCAAATGCGCATCCCTGTTCCGGGACCTGCGCGAGGGACGCAAGCTCGACACGCCCCCCGACCCCATGCGGGTCGAGGTGATTTTCCGGGAGAACCTGCCGTGATGCAGGCACTGACCACCCCAACACCATGAGCTGAGCCACAATGACAACGAACCAGGCTGGGCCCAACCATGCCAAGACAACGCCAAAAGCGGCAAAACCAGGAGAGGGAACCATGAGCGCGGCAGCGGACAGTATTCACATAGACGACTTGGAAGGACCGCCGGTCGGCCTGCAAAGCGGCTCGGCCCTCCTGAAGCCCCTGGAATTTGTCTCGGCCGTCCTGCTCACGCTGATCATCGGCCTGCTGCTCATGGGCGTGACCTCCCGCTACGTTCTCTCGCTGCCCATCGTCTGGATCGACGAGGCGGCCTCCATGTGCTTCCTGTGGCTCGCGATGCTCGGGGCCGTGATCGCCATCGACCGCAACGAGCACCTGCGCCTGACGCTGTTCCTCAACATGATGCCGGAGACAATCCGGGGCTTCTTCAGCGCCCTGGGCCCCCTGCTCGTGGCGACCTTCCTTCTCGGCATGGCCTGGCCGGCCTATGAATACGCGGTCGAGGAATCATTCATCACGTCGGCGGCCCTCAACATTCCCATGAGCTGGCGCGCGGCGGCCCTGCCGGCCGGCATCTTCCTGATGGCGCTCCTGGCGCTGCGGGACGCCTATCGCGGCGCGAAGGCCCAGGATCTGGGGCTCGCGGTCGGGTTCATCGTGGTGGCGCTCGGGATGCTGTGGCTCGCCTCGCCGAGCCTCCCGGCCCTGGGCAACTTCAACATCATCATCTTCCTCGTCGGCTTCGTGGCGTTCTTCCTGGCCATCGGCGTTCCCATCGCGTTCTGTTTCGGCCTGGGCGCCCTCGCATTCCTGACCTTCACGAGTTCGATGCCCACCATCGTGATGATCGGGCGCATCGACGAGGGCATGTCGAGCCTCATCCTGCTGTCCGTTCCGATCTTCGTGTTCCTGGGCTGCATTCTGGATGCCACCGGCATGGGCCGCGCCATCGTGGAATTCCTGGCCTCGCTCCTCGGTCACGTGAAGGCGGGCATGTCCTACGTGCTGCTGGGCTCGCTCTTCCTCGTGTCCGGCATTTCGGGATCGAAAGTGTCCGACATGGCCACCGTCGCGCCCGCCCTCTTCCCGGAGATGAAGCGGCGTGGCCACAAGCCCAAGGAGATGATCGCGCTGCTCGCCACGGGCGCTGCCATGGCCGATACGGTGCCGCCCTCCATCGTGCTCATCGTGCTGGGCTCGGTGGCGGGCGTGTCGATCGCGGGCCTGTTCACCTCGGGCTTCGTGATCGCCATGGTGCTGCTCGCCGTGCTCGCCATCCTGGCGCGCTGGAAAGCGCGGGGCGAGATGATGGAGGGCATCCGCCGGGCGCCCCTGAAAGCTGTCGGCAAGGCCCTGGCCGTCGCAGGCCCGGCCCTCGTTCTCCCGTTCATCATCCGCAGTGCGGTCGGCGGCGGCGTGGCGACCGCCACCGAAGTGTCCACCATCGCGGTGCTCTATGCCATGATCATCGGCATGGTGCTCTACGGCGGCATCCGGCCGGGCAAGATCTACAGCATGCTGGTGGAGACCGCCGCCCTGTCCGGCGCCATCCTGATCATCCTCGGCACCGCCTCGGCCATGGCCTGGACGCTGACCCAGACCGGCTTCGCCTTCAAGATGGCCGCCATGGTGACGGACCTGCCGGGCGGCTGGATCACCTACATGATGGTGACGATCGCCGTGTTCATGGTGCTGGGCTGCGTGCTCGAGGGGCTGCCCGCCATCGTGTTGATGGCGCCCATCATGTTCCCCATCGCCAAGAACCTCGGGATCAACGACATCCACTATTCCATGGTGGTGGTGACGGCGATGAATGTGGGCCTCATGGCGCCGCCTATCGGGGTCGGGTTCTACATCGCGTGCAAGATCGGCAACGTATCGCCGGACGAGGCGATGGGCGCGATCTGGCCCTACATCGCGGCCTTGTTCGTCGGCCTGCTGATCATCGCCATGGTGCCGGCCCTGTCGACGGCCTACCTGTAGGCCGATCAACAAGGAAGCGGCGCCTGCCGCCGCAGGCTGCATGACGCCGGAGGCGACTGGTCCTTCCAGTTGTCTCCGGCGTTTTCGCTTACGCCTTAAGTCTCAGCTCCCTGCGATTGACCGCACGCGCTCCCCCCATTATCGATATTGATAACCGATCAGGGGCGCCATGAACGTCGTGTCGATCAAGCGTCCGCGCGAGCTCGTTTACGAGACCGTCAAGCGGCGCATCATGATGAACGAACTGCAGCCCGGCAGCGGCCTGACTGAACTCGGCCTGGCGCGTGAGATCGGCTGCAGCCAAGGCACGATCCGGGAGGCTCTCCTGCGGCTGCAGGAGGACGGGCTCGTCACGCGGGCCGGTCACCGGGGCACGACCGTGACCCGCCTCGACCAGGAGGAGGCCGAGGAGACCCTCGCGATCCGGCGCCGGATCGAGGTGCGCGGGGCCCTGAAGGCGGCGCGCAACGTGTCCGACGAGGCCTTGGAGGACTTGCGCGGCCTCATCGTCCAGATGGAGGACGCCGCCCGTCAGGGCGATGCCTTCACGCTGATCGAACTCGACATGACCTTCCACCTGACCCTGTTCAAGCTGTCGGGGCTCGAGGCGCTGGAGCAGATCCTGACGCGCTGCACAATCCACACGCACCGGTCCAAGCTCTGGGCGCCGGGGCATCAACGCCCCCTCACCGAGACGGCCCACCGCCACCACGCCCTGCTGGAGCACCTTGCGGCGCGCGACGCGAGCGGCCTGGCACAGGCCATCGGCGACCATATCGACACCATCGTCACGCAGGAGCAGCCATGACGCCCTTCGTGGATCCGGACATGCAGGTGATCCTCGACCGCATGCGGGCCGGGCCGCAGACGGATTTCAAGACGCTGCCCATTGATGTCGCCCGCCGGCAATCGGATGCCGGCACCATCCCCTGGAGCGAGGGCGCGCCCGCCATGGCGGCCGACGAGCTGGCGATCGGTTCGGGCGCGCACCGGATGCGGGCCCGCCTGTACCGTCCCGGCCCGGGGACAATCCGGTCACTCATCCTTTACGTCCATGGGGGCGGCTGGACGTTCGGGTCCATCGACACCCATGACGGCACGATGCGCAATCTCGCGGCCGAGGCCGGGCTGCCCGTGCTCGGTATCGATTACCGCCTCGCTCCGGAACATCCGTTCCCGGCTCCCCTCGACGACGTTCTGGCGGCCCTGGCTTTCGTCGAGAATGGTGGCCTGGGAGCGTCTCTTCAGGCGAGGGATATTGCCCTGGCGGGGGATTCCGCGGGCGCCAATCTGGCTCTCGCGGCCCTTCTGGCCCGCCGTGACAGCGGCCTGCCGATGCCGGCCTCGGCGGCCCTGTTCTACGGCTGCTACGCGCCGGATTTTTCGACCGCGAGCCACGCCGCGTTCGGTGGAGGCGACTACCTGCTCACCAGCGTGAACATGCGCTGGTACTGGACGAATTTCCTGGGCCCGGAGGGCGACGACGCCGCGTCCCTCGCCACCCCCGTGAGGCATGATCTGAGCGGCCTCCCGCCCCTGTACCTGTCGGCGGCGGGCCTCGACCCGCTGCGCGACGACACGCTTCAATTGGCCGAGAAGCTCGCAGCCTCCGGCATATCCTTCCGCTGCGACCACGTTCCCGGCGTGGTCCACGGCTGTCTCCGCATGACCCGGGAACTCAGCGCGGCTCGCAAGATGATCGCGTCGGGGGCCGACTTCATCGTCTCACATTTCAACGAAAAGAACCTGGGAGGAACACAATCATGGAGCGCCGCGACTTCCTGAAGCTATCAGCCGCCGCTGCCCTCGCAGCCCCGCTGGCCCGTCCCGCCATCGCGCAGACGCCTGCGACCGTGCGCTGGTGGTATCACTTCGACAACCCGCAGAACACGCCCGCCGCCCTCGTGGCGAAATTCGAGGCTGAGAATCCCGGCATCAAGATCCAGGCCGAGGCCATTCCGTGGGGCGGCGGCAACGACTACCAGACACGCCTGTTCGCGGCGCTTGTCGCCGGAAACGGCCCCGACGCCGCCATGGTTCGCCTCTCCTGGGCGGCGCGCCTTGCGGCCATGAAGGCCCTCGAGCCCATCGACTCGATGATCGGCGGATGGGCCGGGCGCAGCGACATCCCGGACAATATCTGGAAGATCAACAAGGGCGCCGACGGCAAGCAGTATTACCTGCCGTTGCAATATGTGGTGATCTATCTCTATTACCGTCCGGACCTGTTCCAGCAGGCCGGGATTCAGCCGCCGAAGACCTTCGACGAGTTCCTGGCGGCCGCGAAAGCCCTCACCAAGGGCGACATGGCGGGCTTCGGCATGCGCGGCGGCGCCGGCGGTTTCGACAACTGGGGGCCGTTCGTGATCGGCGGCGGCGCCAGCTTCGAGAAGGGCGGCATGGTCAGCGAGAAGGCACTGGCGGCCAACCGCTGGTATGTGGGCCTAGCCCGCGACGCCAAGGTCACGCCGGCCTCCGCCCCGACCGACAGCTTCCGGCAGATCGTGGACGCCTTCAAGGCGGGTCGCACCGCGATGATCATGCACCATGTGGGATCCGCCAACGAGATCGTCGGGGCCCTGGGCGACAAGGTCTCGGCCGTGCCGGTTCCGCGCGCGGCGGACGGGCGGGGCTGGACCTATTTCGGCGACGAATCCAACGCCGTCTTTGCCGCCAGCAAGGCCAAGGAGGCGGCTTTCAAATGGATTGCCTTCCTGTCCACGGCGGACAACAACATCGAGCTCAACAAGCTCACCGGGCAGTTGCCCATCACCACGTCCGGCGCCGCCAAGTGGACCGGCCATCCCAAGCGCTTCGTGGATGCGAGCCAGGCCTCGCTCCCCATCGCCGGATCGCTCCCCGACCATCCCAAGACGCCGGACTTCATCGCCCGCATCTGGCCGACCAACATGCAGCGCGCCCTGAACGGCGAGATCTCGCCGGACGACATGATGAAGGCCATCGAGCAGCACTTCAACGGCTGAACATCACAACGGCCGCAATCCAAGCCCGACCGGGCGGTGGCACGCCACCGCCCCAATCCGGAACGCTTCCTTGATCACGTCCGCCCATAACAGCTTCTCGCGCTGGACGCCCGCCTGGTTCCTGGCCCCGGCCCTGGCGATCACGGCCGCCATCGTGCTTGTGCCAGCCGTTCAGACGATCTGGCTCAGCCTGCACGATTACCTCCTCTACGAACCCGATGCGGCAACGTTCATCGGCCTGCGGAACTTCGCCGCCATCCTACAGGACGAAGTCTTCTGGATCTCGCTCGGTCACTCCGCGATCTGGATCGTCGGCGTGGTCGGGTTGCAATTCCTCTTGGGGCTTGGAACGGCGCTGCTCCTGAACCAAAGCTTTTGGTGGCGCGGCTTTGCACGCGCTCTGGTCGTTGTTCCGTGGGCTCTCCCCAGCGTCATCATTGGCCTGATGTGGACGTGGATGTACGACTTCAATGTCGGCGTCCTGAACGACATGCTCGTTCGGACCGGGATCATCGACGCGCCCATCGCATGGCTCGCGCGGCCCGATTTGGCATTGCCGTCGATCATGGCGGCCTTGATCTGGCAGGGCTTCCCCTTCTTCGCCATCACGATCCTGGCAGGCCTTCAGACGATCCCGTCGGAACTCTACGAGGCCGCCGAGATCGACGGCGCCAATCGCGGCCAGATGTTGCGGCACATCACGCTCCCGAGCATCGCCGACGTCATCGCGACCGCCCTCCTCCTGCGAACCATCTGGGTGGCGAATTCCCTCGACGTCATTCTCGTGATGACGGGCGGCGGGCCGGGCTATGCCACGCACACCCTCCCCCTCTACTCGTTCGTGCGCGCCTATAACAGCATGGAATTCGGCTACGGGGCGGCCCTGGCCCTCATCCTCACCTTGCTACTGCTGACCGTCGTCTGGCTCTACGTCCGGCGCGCCTCGCGAGATCTCGACCGATGAAGGACCGCAGGACCAAAACAAGGCGGTTCCTGGAGGTGGAGCTGCCCGTGCTGGCCATCCTGGTCTTCGCGCTCGCGCCCTACATCTGGATGGTGCTGACCTCGATCAAGCCTCAGGCCGAGCTTTCGCTCTGGCCTGTCCGCTATCTGCCCGAGAACGCGACGCTCGATCATTACCGGGAGCTGATCAGCCGGACGAGCTTCGCCGGCAACCTCCTCAACAGCTTCATCATCGCGGCAGGAGCGGCCATTCTCGGGCTCGCCGTCTCCATCCCGGCCGCTTATGCGTTCTCCCGGTTCCGGTTTCGAGGACGGCGTATGTTGATGACCGGCTTTTTGGTCATCAACATGTTTCCGGTGGTGCTTCTCATCATTCCGCTCTTCGTTCTCATGAAGAACCTGGCCCTTCTCGACACGTTCCTGGGCGTCATCCTCGGGCACTCCACCTTTGCGATCCCCTTCGCGATCTGGATGCTGACGAGCTACTTCAACGCGATCCCAAAGGATCTCGACGAGGCCGCGATGATCGACGGGGCAACGCGCGTGCAGACGATCCGCCTCATCGTGCTGCCCCTCGTGGCGCCGGGCGTCGTAACGGCCGGGATCTACATTTTCATCACCTCCTGGAACGAGTACCTGTTCGCCATGATGCTGTCGGGCCAGTCCGTGAGAACCGTCACGGTGGCACTGCAGCTTTTCATCGGTGAATTCACGATCCAGTGGGGCCTCTTGACGGCGGGCGGAACGCTCATCGCCCTTCCCGTCACGATCCTGTTCCTCCTTGTGCAACGAAGGCTCGTGGGCGGTCTCACGGCCGGTGCGGTGAAGTCATGACAAGTATCAATCCCATCGGGGTCATCTCCATGTTCTACGCGCGTCCTTTCACGCGCGACCACTTCCCCACCTTCGCCCGCATGAAGGCGGCAGGCGCGGACGTGGTGGAACTTCTCGTGCCGGAGCCGGGCGAGCTCGATCTCGACGAGACCCGCCGGGCCGCCTCCGATGCAGGCCTGTCGATCGTCCTGGCGGCGCGGGTAAACCTCACGCGGGATCTCGCCAGCTCCGACCCACAGGCCCATCACGCCGGGGTCGCGTATCTTGAGACCTGCATCGACATCGCGTCCGCCCTCGGCGCGCGCATCGTGGGCGGCCCGCTTTATGGAGCTCCTCTCGTCTTCGCCGGCCGTGCACCGTCTCCGGTCGATCCGGATGAGCGCCGGAGGCGCATCGATGGCGTCGTTTCAGGGCTCGAGAGGGCCGCACCGCGAGCCTTCGACGCCGGCATCGTCCTGGGCCTCGAATCCCTGAACCGCTTCGAGACCGACATCGCCAACACGGCCGCCCACGCCATCGAGATCGTCGATCGCGTCAATTCCCCTGGGCTCGGCGTCATGCTCGATACGTTCCACATGAATATGGAAGAGTTCGACATGAGCCGCGCGATCAGGGCCACGGGCAAGCGGCTTGTCCATTTCCAGGCCAACGAGAACAATCGCGGCTTTGTCGGATCCGGCCATATCGACTGGCCGTCGATTGCCCGGGCTCTGCATGACGTCGGTTACGAAGGACCGATCGTCCTGGAGCCGTTCCGCCGCGACGACGAGAGGGCCGGCGTCACCCTCGCTCAATGGCGCGCCCCCACGCGGGACGAAGACGGGGAGCTGGGCGAGAGCATCAGCTACCTCAAGGCGGCACTGTCCTTCGCGGGGAGCTATCGATGAGCGCCGTTCGGATCGCCTGGATCGGGTGCGGCACCCATGCCAACGAGATGCTGCTGCCACAGCTCATGCGTCATGACGTGACGATCGCGGCCCTCTGCGACGCGGATGGGGATCGCCTCGCCAGAACGGCCGCCCGCTTCGGGGTTCCGCCGGAAAACACGACGCAGGATTGGCGCGCCATCCTGAACCGAGGCGATGTCGACGCGCTCGGCTTGGCCATCGGCCCCCAAGGCCATTTCGACATTGGAATGGCCGCCATCGAGAGGCGCCTGCCGGTCTTCATGGAAAAGCCTCCGGCGCCCACGGCCGCGCAGGCCGAGCAGCTGGCCGCCGCCGCGAAGCGGCAGGACGTGCCGGTCGTCGTCGGCTTCATGAAGCGTTATTCGACCGCGAACAGGATCGCCTCGAACATCCTCAGGGCACCGGACTTCGGAGAGCGCGCGAGCTTCCTGGGCCAGTACATGACGGCGCCGACCTATTTCGCCAAGGATCCCGACTACAGCGGATTCTACCTGCATCATTGCGTGCACTACTTCGACCTCGTCCCATCACTCATGGGTGATGTCGCGTCGGTGAGCGCGCGCCGGCACGAAATGGCCCCCGGCAAGCTTCTCCTGCACGTCGACTTCCGCTTCACGAGCGGTGGCATCGGCACCCTCGTAGTGGGCACCCACCAGTCGCGCGGAACGCCCATGGAATGGTGGCAGGTCATGGGCGACCATCGCCGCGTCGAGGTCAGGAACGTCCACGAGGTCCGCTATTACCGAGCCCCGCCCTTCAAGGTGTCGGATCGCGATGCGACGCTCGCCGACGGAGTGGATACACTGGTCTGGGAGCCCAATCTGACGGCCGCCGCCAACGAAGACCACAAGGGGTATCATGCACTCCTGGGAGACTTTACCCGCGCGATCCGCGAGTCTGTGGACGTCCCGACCATCGCCGATGGCGCGCGGGCGATGAGGTTGCTCGAAGAGGCCATCGGAGGCACGGCCGAGGAGGTCAGATAGGAGACGTTCCGGCCTGGCCCCAAGGGGTTTTCCGGCGAGTGCGGGCTCGGATCGCCAAGATGGAGCAACCGGGCGCCTTTCCGGGGCGCCGGTCTCGAACGCAGAGACCGACGAAGTGATCCCTCGTCAGGAGAGCGCCACCTTGAGCTAAGGCCCTGGCTCCCGTCGGATCAAGTCCGAAGCGCTGCTGTTGTTTCACGGTGGGATAGGTCTGCGGGGAGCCGATTGCCGTTCCGGGGTTCAGGTATATTCTGACGGGCCGGCAGCCGAATGTTCGCCCCGCCGCAGGCACCCCATCATGAATGTGCACGATGCCCTTGGATCGCCCCTCCGTCCCCCTCGTCTCCATCATCCTCATCTTCTTCCGGATCGGCCTGTTCAGCTTCGGGGGCGGACTATCCGGGTGGATCTATCGTGACGTGGTCACCCTGCGGGGATGGATGACCGATGCCGACTTTCTCTCCGGTCTCGCGTTGTCGCAGATTCTTCCCGGCGCCAATGTGACCAATCTGGCTGTCTATATCGGACAGCGCCTGCGCGGCCCGGCTGGTGCGATCTGTGCCGTGACGGCTCTCGTGGCGGGCCCCTTCTTCGCCGTGATCGGCCTCCTGGTCGCGTATGACCGCCTATCGACGATGCCTTGGATTCAGGACGGCATGAGCGGCGCCGCCGCGGCGGCCATCGGGCTGCTTCTGGTCGTCGCTATCAAGGGGGCCCGCAGCGCGAGCTCAAGCCTCGTCCCCTTCATTACCCTGGCCGTCACGTTCACGGCGGTCGGCATCATGCAGTGGCCCCTCGTCCCGGTGGTTTTGGTTCTGGCGCCCCTATCGGTGCTCCTCGCCTGGCGGAAGGCCGCATCGAATGCGTGAGAACCTGCTCTGGTCCCTCGTGGCGGTCTTTGTGCCGTTCTCCCTCGTGTCGATTGGCGGCGGCCCCAGCATTTTCGCGGGCATTCAGCACCAGTCCGTCGAGGTTCATCGCTGGGTCACGGCGCGGGAATTCGTGGATCTGTTTGCCATCGCAAGAGCTGCACCGGGCCCGGGCTCGATGCTCGTGACGCTTCTGGGTTGGAAGGTGGCAGGCTGGACGGGGGCCGTCATCGCCACGCTGGCCCTGTTCGTGCCATCGTCGCTGCTGTGCTACGGCGTTGCCAGGATGTGGAGTCATTATCGAGGCCGGCACTGGCACACGGCGCTGGAAACCGGATTGGCCCCCATCGGGGCGGGCCTCATTCTCGCCGGCGTGGTGGCGATCTTCCGCGTGGCCGGAGCCGGGGCCCTGTCCTGGATCATAGCGGCTCTCGCCTGCCTGATCTTCGCGTGGCGCCCGAAGCTCAATCCGCTTTTCGTGCTGGCCGGCGGGGCGGCCGCTTTCGCGATCCTTCACGGCGCCATCTGAACTCGGCCGGCTCTCCCGAGGGAGAGCCGGCCGACCCGTATGGTACCCTACGGTGCGCTGAGAAGCGGCCAAACCTCCATGGCTCCGCGATAGATCATCTCGCCGGCGACATAGAGAATGATGACAAGGCCCACATAGGCGATCCACCGGTGGCGCTGCAGGAGCCGAGCGATAAAGCTCGCTGCGAGGCCCATCAGGGCGATGGACAGCACGAGACCGAAGATCAGGATCTCGGGATGCTCGCGAGCGGCGCCGGCCACGGCCAGAACATTGTCGAGGGACATGGATACGTCGGCCACCACGATCTGCCATGCGGCCTGCGCGAAGGTTTTGCGCGGAGCCGCGCCGGCGACCCGGCCGTCCTTGTCGACGTCGGCCCCCGTGAGGGCTTCCTCCGCCTGAACCTCTTCGCCATGGCCGGCGCGAAGCTCACGCCACATCTTCCAGCACACCCACAGCAGGAGAATGCCGCCCGCCAGGAGAAGGCCCACGATCTGGAGAAGCTGGGTGGTCGCGGCCGCGAACACGATACGCAGAACAGTCGCTGCGACGATTCCGATCAGAATTGCCTTGGCCCGCTGCTCCTTCGGCAGTCCAGCCGCCGCAAGGCCGATGATGATCGCGTTGTCTCCCGCCAGCACCAAGTCGATCATGATGACTTGAAGGAGGGCCGAGAGGGCTTCCGGTGTAAAAAATTCGCTCATACGGGACCTGCTTTCCGGTGAAAGGCAGGCGCCGGCTCTTTTGAGGCTGTCGTGCTCACAAGCTCAAGCGCACCGCCCGCCCTAATGCGGGAGATGCCGATGAGGCCGTCACTGTGAGGACATCGTCATGAACCGGGCCACCTATGGGATGCTCCAGTCCGACATCACAACTCGCCTGAGTTGTCAGAGGGGCCCGGTCTGGTCCCTTGGCTTTACGATATTGTGAAACGAGAGGCAAGAGAGGGATAGGGAGGCCCTGATCCAACTGGCCAGGCAGCAAGCTCTGGACCTCGCCTCGGGAGTTGAGAGTGGCGCCCTGTAAGCTTGGCCCGCCACGCGACGAGGCCGCCAGATGCCGTTATGCGGCCGGTCGGCGCTCATGGCCAGGGCTGCCCATTTGATGCCAGGCTCACGAACGCGCCTGCCTATAGAGGACATCCCCCGTCAGTTCGCCGACCGATGAGCAGCCCAGATGGCCGAGGGTCGTCCAGAACTCCCGCTGCAGGAGTTCGAGCGTCCTGCGGACACCGGCCTCGCCGTCGGCTGCCAGGCCGAGGGCGATCAGACGGCCGAGAGCGACGGCGTCCGCCCCCAACGCGATCGCGGTGGCAATGTCGCTGCCGCGCCTGATCCCGGAGTCGAAGATGATCGGAACCTCCGGCCCTGCCGCCGCCCTCACGGCTGGCAGGACATCGAGGGCGGCCGGGGTCCGGTCCACTGTACGGCCGCCGTAGTTCGAGACGTAGAGAGCGGCTGCCCCCGCATCCAACGCCGCTTGAGCGTCGCGTGCATTGGTGACGCCCTTGACGATGCAAGGCAGCGGGGCCCGCGCGATCGCTCTGGCCGCCTGTGCCCAGTTCCAACGCGGCTGAGTGAAGTCCAGAAGTTCGGTTAGACTTGACGGATCGGATCGACCGGGCCCGAAATTGGCCGGACCTTTCTCTCCGCGAATGGAAAAGCGGTCTTCCATCATGCGCTCGCGCCACTGGCGGATCGGCGAGTACGTGACGCAGATGTATCGATACCCCGCGTCCTTGGCCCGCTCCATCATGGCCAAGACGGCGCCCTCATCGCCCACGAAGGTCATCTGGAAGATGGCGGCGGCCGCGGAGGCGGCTGCAATGTCTTCGAGGGAGTAGGACGCGGCTACCGGCACCATCTGGCGAATGCCCACGCTTTGCGCCGCGCGTCCAATGGCCAGATGCCCTTCCGGATGAAAGGCGGCCTCTCCGCCGAATGGCGCGATGAATGCCGGAAAGCTGAGGTCGAAGCCCAGCACGCTCGTGCTCGTGTCCGGATTGCTGATCCCGGCGAAGAGAGGCGTCTCAAACAGGTATCGGTCGAATGCCGCCGTGTTGTCTCTCAGCGTGACCTCGTCTCCGGTGCCGCACCAAAGATAGTTCCACTGCGCGTCCGAAAGGTTCTTTCGGGCATCCTGATGGATGCCGCGCAGAGTGGTGTACTTCTCAGCGGTCACATAGCGGTCATCGATCCGCTGCCTCATCTCGACCATATCGGATTCCCTGGGATACGTCGTCGGTGGAAGGGCGCTCGTGCGCCCCTCCTCGGCCTGCTTACCGTGCCGCCGTGATGATCACTTCGATCAGTCGGTTCGGATCTCCCAGGCTGTCGATCCCGATCGTCGCCCGCGACGGGAGATCGTCCTCCGGGATCCATTCGAGCCAAGCCTTGTTCATCTCTTCCTTCTGCGACATGTCGCTGAGGTAGATGCGGGCGGCAATGATCTTGGTTTTGTCGGTGCCAAGCTCCTTCAGGAACGTATCGAGCTTCGAGCAGACTTCGCGGGTCTGATCCCCCATGCCCTTGGTGAGATCGTTGGCGGCATGGCCGCCGAAATAGATCACGCCGTTATGCTCGACGGCTCCATGCATGATCTTGTGCTTACGGTGGCGAATGATGTCCGTCATGGGATTACTCTCTCTTGCTGCGGTGGTTGCCCGGCTCATGCGGCCGGGGCGTAAGGTTCGATGGTCGTATCGGGCGTTTCTCCCGCGCATAATTGCGCCAGGAGCCGACCCGCGTAGGGCCCGATGGAGAGGCCCGACGCGCCGAGCGCGTTGCCGACGATGAGCCCCTCGATGCCTGGAACGCGCCCTAGGATCGGCTTGATGCTTTCGCCTGCGGGCCGAAAGCCGATCCGCGTCTCGATGATGGTGCCCGAGGCCAAGCCCGGAGCGAACCTCAAGCCTGCATTGAGCACCTCCGCCTGCCCGCCCGCGGTCACCCGGTAATCGAACCCGGTATTGTCCTCGCGGGTCGCGCCGACCACGACGCGGGAGTCGTCGAAGGCCAGCAGGTAGTGGCTCGTCATCGGGAGAAGGACCGGCCACGACTTCGTTTCCACGCCGGGGAGCTGGATGTGGATGATCTGTCCGCGCTGGGGCGCCACCGGATGCTCCAATCCGATGGGGCGGAGGATCTGCGAGGCCCAAGCCCCTGCCGTGACGATGATCTCGTCAGCCGTGATGGTCCGGCCACTGCTGTCGAGACAACGCGGACGACCGTCCTGAAGGTCGAGCGTCACGTGATCGTGGCGCAGCACCGCGCCCATGGCCACCGCGGCCCGCGTCATCGCGGCGGCGAGCAGGCGTCCGTTCACGCGGGCACCGCCCGGGATGTAGATCCCGGCCAGGTCTTCCCGCAGCGGCGGGAACAGGCGCTTGGCCTCCTGAGCGGTCACACGGCGCACATAGCCGGCCTCCGGGGCGTTCCCGATCCGCGACTGGATCCGCTGGTCGGCGGCATCGAGCTCCTCGGCCGTTTCGGCGACGATCAAGGCGCCCACGCGCCGATATCCCAGGTCGTCCTCTCCACGCTCGATCAAGCCGTCGATCAGCCCGGCGTAGGACGCGGCTCCGGCGGCATACAGCGCATACCATTGCGGGTCGGTGGCCTTTGTCGCCCAAGGACAGACGATCCCGGCGCCCGCCAGGGTCGCCTTGCCCTGATGGGCTTCATCAATGATTTCGACTTCGATGCCCTTCTGGGCAAGGTGATAAGCGACGCTGGATCCGAGGATCCCTGCGCCGATCACAACGACACGCATTTTTGACTCCAGGGGATGGACGCGCGCTCCCAGGCGCGCGCCTTGTCTCGATGATGGGACGGAATGATGGGCCTTGCGATCCTTCCCGGAGCAAGGCCGCCCTAGGGGACCGTGACGCCGGAGAACCGGCTCGTTCCGAATACGGCCGGCGTGAACCCCTCGACGGACTTGCTGACGGCCAGCAGAGCCGACGAACTTCCGAACAGGATAGCCGGGACCTCTTCGTTGAAGACGACCTGGGCTTGCTTGTAGAGCTCGGCACGCTGCCCTTGATCGGTGATCTGCCCGGCGCGCAAGATCAGATCATTGAATGTCGCGTTGCACCACGCTCCGATGTTCGATGGGCTCGGCTTGCCGTCCGCATTGCAGGTAAAATAATTGTTCGGGATCTGGCTCGGGTCCGGAAAGTCCCAGATCCCGCCGAACATGGCCATCTTGGCTTCGCCCAGGCGGGCGCGCTTGACGTACTCACCCCACTCGAAGCTCACGATTTCAGCCTTCACGCCGATCTTGGCCCAATCCGACTGGATAAGCTCGGCCGCGCGGCGACCGTTGGGCATGTAGGGACGGGTGACCGGCAGAGCCCAGAGCTGGGTTTCGAAGCCGTTGGGAAACCCAGCTTCCGTCAGCAGCGCCTTGGCCCGCTCCACATTATAGGGATGCCCCTTCAGATCCGGATTGTGGCCCCAGAGCGAAGCCGGGATCAGGGCGCCAGTGACACCACCCGTGCCGTCGAAGACGATGTCGACGAGGCTCTTCATGTTGATAGCGTCTGCCAAGGCCTGACGAACGCGCTTGTCCTGAAAAGGCTTGTCCTTGAAATTGAAAGCCACGAATCCGGAAGACGCGACGGGCGTCTCCACGAGGTTCAGCCTCTGGCTGGCCTTGATCGCCTCTCGGTCCGTTGGGCTCGGAGCGTTAGCGATGTGGCATTCTCCGGCCTGAGCCCGCTGCAGGCGCACCGCCGCGTCGGTCGAGATCGGCATGATCAGGTCTTCGACCTTCGGGGTCCGGGCCTCCATTTTGGCCCGCTCGCCCCAGGTCTCATGGAAGGCCTTGAGCCTGACGATGGCGTTGGTCTGATAGACCGTGAACTGGAAAGGGCCCGTACCGATCGGCTGGCGGTCGAGTTGCTCCGGCGTACCGGCCTTGAGGAGCTGGTCGGCATACTCCGCGGACAGGATCGCCAGCGATTGGTGCGACAAGATTCCGGTAAAGGGCGCCAGCGGGTCCTTGAGCGTGAAAGCGACGGTGTAGTCGTCGATTTTCCGCACGGACGCCAGGGCATCCGCCAACTTGGTGTTGAACGTAATGTAGTTTCCGCCGCTCACCTTATGATACGGATGGTCGGCCTTCATCATCCGCTCGAACGAGAAGACCACGTCGTCGGCATTGAAGGGGCGCGATGGCTTGAACGTTTTGTTGGAGTGCCACGACACGTCTCGACGGAGCTTGAACGTATAAGTCCGCCCGTCCTCAGAGACAGTCCAGCTCTCGGCCAGGGAGGGCTCGAGATCCGATCCTCCAGCCTTCACGGAGATCAGTTGGTCATAGATCTGGCCCGTGACGATGCTGGTCGTGGCATTGCTGGTGAGCTGCGGATTGAAGCTTTCCGGACTCCCTTCGATGCAAACGACGAGGTTGCCCGCGAAGGCTGGTGCCGCCGTGGCCATCAGGGCCGCAAAGGCTCCTGCTGTTGCTAGTGATTTCATCGCACTCGGTTCCCTTGATTATCTTTGCACAGGCGGCAGGCGGCCCAATCGATCAGCCTTTCGGAAGGCCTTCCTTCGTTCGAGCAGTTCGGCGCTAGGTTCGGGGCTCTCCCGACTGACGAGCGGCGGAGGAAGGCGCGTTGCCTCAGCGATTAGAGATTTCCACTATATGCTTGTCAAATACCTTTTTGGCTGTCCATTATAACCAGATCTCATATTGCCAGCAGGCAGCTGAAAGATTCCAAAGTGAACATTCGTCAGATCGAAGCTTTCCATGCCGTGATGGAAACCGGATCGGCCACGCATGCGGGCGAGAGGCTCGGAATCTCGCAACCCGCAGTCAGTAAGTTGCTCAAGAGCTTTGCTGAGAGCTGCGGCTTCGCCCTGTTCTCGCGAAGCAACGGCCGGCTCGTCCCCACACGGGAAGCCCGCCTTGTCGCCGCGGAGGTCGAATTGCTGATCTCCGGCACGGAGCGAGTGGAGCGCGTGGCTGCGGCTGTCAGAAACCGCGAATGGGGACAGATCACCATCGCGGCCATGCCGGCCCTGGCGACACGCTTTCTCCCGCAAGCCCTCTCGCCCTTTCTAAAGGCGCAGCCCGACCTGCATCTCACCCTTCAAAGCCGGGCTTCGCCGCGGATCGCTGAATTGATCATCGGGCAGCAGGTGGATGTCGGCCTCAGCGTCCTGCCGTTCGACCACCCCGATATCGACGCGGAGGCGATCCTGCGCTTCGACTTCATGTGCTTTCTGCCGGCCGACCATCCTCTAGCCTCCAAGGAAGCCATCGGCGTCGAGGATTTGCGCAATGAGGCGTTCATCTCCCTGGAACGGGATGACTGCTCCCTGATGACGATCGACCGGGCTTTCCAGATTCGCGGAGTGCAGAAGCGCAACCGGATCGAAGTGCCTATGTCGGAGACGGCCTGCAGCTTCGTCGCGAATGGTGTGGGCGTCTCCATCCTGCCGCCCTTCATCGGCGTGGATTATGCGCAGAACCGAATCGTTCGCCGCCCCCTCATCCCGAAGACATCAATGGACATTTGGGTCCTGACCTCCAGCCGGCGCCCCTTATCCCTTGCCGCTCAGCAACTCGTCGACTTCATTCGGACTGCGCTCCGGCCATTCTGCCAGCAGTAGCCTGAAAGGTTGGGATTGCTCGACGCCGTCCTCGTTCTTGCGCGGCCCTGAATCGGATGTCAAAAAGAGGGGTCCAGCCAGCGGTTGCGGTGCAAAATGGGTCAAAGCAGTTCGAGCAATGTGGAACGAGCCTGCGAAGTCTTGATGCATCTCGGGCAAGCCGGACCGATGGGTGTATCCCTGAAGGATCTGGCCTCCGCCATCGGGGAGGCAAAGTCTGCAACCCATCGGGCTCTGACAGCTCTGGCTCAACATGGATTCGTCGAGGGGACAGGTCGACGGGGTTTCTACCGACTCGGGCCTGCAATTTTCGGCCTCTCCAACCGGCCGAGTTCAATCAACGAACTGGTCCGTCAGTTTCGGTCGGCGGTCGTCGAAATCGCCGCGCAGGTCGGGTATTCGAGTTACTTGCTCGTCCGGGCAGGGTTCGACGCGATGTGCGTCGACATGCAGGAGGGAACGGCCTTCGTCCAAACCTTGACCGGCGGGGTTGGCGGCCGCGTCCCCCTCGGCATCGGTCCAGGCAGCATTTCGATCCTCGCCTCCCTAGACGAACGGACCCGTGCTGCGATCATTGCTCACAATGCTCCACGATACGCCCGGTACAACAACACGAAAGAGGGCGATGTTCTGACCCGCTTGGATCGCGGGATTACAATGGGCTTCAGTTATGACATCGGTGAAACCTACGCCGATGCGGGCGGCGTCGCCGTTGGGATCCGCCGCAATGGGATGCCCTTGCCGGCCACGCTCTCGATTGCAATTCCGTCTAGCCAACTCGACGATTCCCGCGCGGCCGAGATCGCCTCAGAGATCCGGCGAATCATGGAAATGCATTGCCGTTAGCCTTGGATCGCTAGGCCATCAGTTTATCTGCGGGCGACCATGATGGCATGAGACCGGACGCTTTCATCCGTGAAGCGTGACAGTGCTGGAAGACGCCTGCATATCCTTGAACCGGTCAATGGTAAAAGCCTCGATCGGGAGATCCGGTCTTTTTCCTTCTACCAGCGCCGCAATGATCTTGCCCGTGATCGGACCAAGACAGAATCCATGCCCGGAGAAACCCAGCGCAAGCACCAGACCCTCGATCTCAGGTGCAGTGTCGATGACTGGGATCGCATCGACGGTTTGATCGATGAGGCCTGCCCAAGCCCGCTCGATTCCGGCAGCCTTGAATGAGGGAACGAGATCGCAGAAGCGCTCCAGAACCTCGGCTATGCTGGCGGCCTTCGGATAGACAACCGGCCGTTCGCCGTCATCCATTGCTCCGTCCCAGTATTCGTGTCCGCCGCCGATGCGGAAATGATTGTCATATTCCTGACGGCCCGTCGTATCCCCGTTGGCGACACCGATGACCTGTTCCAGGGTTCGAGGCATGGCCGCCGAGCGGATGATCGTCGCCGACATGACATCGAACGGGACGTGAAGGCCCAAAGGGTTGATCAGGTCGTTTCCGAACACTCCGGCGGCCACGACGACATGACGTGTCGGGATTTGACCCTTATCCGTTACGACGCTCGTGACACGCTCACCTTCGACCGTGATCGACAGGACCTTTTCGCCGAAGCGCAGGGTTGCGCCGGCCCGCTGAGCGGCATTGACGAAAGCGGATACCGTCGAGATTGGATCGGCTTGGCCATCGCTCATGCAGAGGCTTGCCGCGAGCACCTTCTCGGAAACTATCGGCGCAAGGGACCGGACCTCCTTCCCGTGAAGAAACTGGACATCGAGTCCAGCATCAGACTGGCTTTTCACGAGGCGCTCGATAACGGAAACTTCCTTTTCATTACGAGCGCAACGCAGGTTGCCCCCCCGCTTGTAATGGGTCGGAGCACCGAGCTCTTCTGCGAGGGTCAACCAGATCTCGACGGCTGCTTTTGCAAGCGGCAATTCGGCCGGATGCCGGCCCGACTGGCGCACACCTGCGAGGGTCCATCCGGATGCCATCGCGGCTGGCCCATACCGGTCGACGAGAGTGACGTTCCAACCATTCTTCGCCAACTCATAGGCGGCGGCCGACCCGCTGATTCCGGCTCCGATAACGACAACATCGGTCATGGAAAAATGTCCTTTATGTCAAGGATTGTAAATAAGTCGGCGCACTAGATCTCTTCCACGAAGTGGCCAGGAGTTACTTCGTGGAAGCGTTGCGGTGTCGGAGTGTAACCCAAGGGGCGGATCGGGCTTTTGAGTTCGTCCACTTGTCGCGCACCAGTGGATTTAATCCTGCGGAGGCTCGGATCGGGAATCGGAACGGCAGCGAGAAGCTTCCTTGTGTAGGGATGCTGCGGGTTCTCGATGACGGCTGAGCGCGGACCGATCTCGACGATCCGCCCCAGCAGCATGACAGCAACGCGATGGCTGACGCGCTCGACGATCGCCATGTCGTGACTGATGAAGAGATAGGAGAGGCCGAACTCCTCCTGAAGGTCAAGCAAGAGGTCGATGACCTGCGCCTTGATCGACACGTCGAGGGCCGACACTGCTTCATCTGCGATGATGAAGCTCGGCTCAAGGGCAAGCGCTCTTGCGATGCAAATGCGCTGGCGCTGGCCGCCTGAAAACTCGTGAGGAAAGCGGCTAGCATGGCCGGCGCTCAGACCCACCCTCTCCATGAGATGGGCAACCCGATCCCTGGCTTCCGCCCCTGTCCTGTGTCCATGAACGAGGATCGGCTCGGCGATCGCTGAGCCAACGGTCTGCCGGGGATCGAGGGAACCGAACGGGTCCTGAAAGATCATCTGGATCCGCCGGCGCGCCTCCTGCAGGGCTGCTCCGCTGGTGGACAGGAGATCCTGCCCGTCGAACCGCACGGCGCCGGCCGTGGGCTCGACAAGCCGAAGGATGCTGCGCCCGGTCGTCGACTTTCCGCACCCGGACTCGCCCACCAGCGACAGAGTTTCATTGGGTGCCACGGTGAAGGATACGTTCTCGACCGCATGGACGTAGCCATTGACCCGCCCGAGAATGCCACCGCGCACGGGGAAGCGCGTCGTGAGCCTCTCGACGCTGAGTGCTGCGGGCTTCGAGCGACTAGTGCCCCCGGAGTTGTTGCCTGGGCCCAAGCGCTCAGTGTGAGGGGTTGGCGATCCGAAACGACGTGGCGCATTCTCGCCTCGCATGTCACCGAGGCGCGGCACGGCCGAAAGCAATTGCCGTGTGTAGTCGTGACCAGGCTCGGCGAAGAGGTCTTCGACCGTGCGATCCTCCACGACCTTGCCGTATCGCATGACTACGACCCGGTCGGCGACCTCCGCGACGACGCCCATATCATGCGTGATGAACAGAACGGCCGTGTTCGTTTCCCGCTGCAAGTCGGCGAGGAGATTGAGGATCTCTGCCTGAACGGTCACATCAAGCGCTGTGGTTGGCTCGTCCGCGATGAGCAATCTCGGGCGGCACGCCAGCGCCATGGCGATCATGATGCGCTGACGCATACCGCCGCTGAAGGTGTGAGGGTACTGGCCGAACCGCTTCTTGCCGTCCGGGATGCGGACGCGTTCGAACAACCGAAGCGCCTCCGCGTCCGCCTCACTCTGAGAGTAGTCTCCGTGATAACGAAACGCTTCACTCACCTGAAAACCGACTGTGAGCACGGGATTCAAGCTGGTCATCGGCTCCTGGAAGATCATCCCGGCTTGACCTCCCCGCATCGCGCGCAGGTCTGCTTCCCGGAGGGACATCATGTCCTGGCCGGATAAGTGGATCTCGCCCCCCAGAAATGCGCTTTCGGGAAGAAGCCGCATGATGGACAAAGCGGTCACGCTCTTACCGGAGCCGGACTCACCCACCAGCGCAACCGTCTCGCCTTGCGCCACGTTAAAGCTGATGCCTTTGACGGCCTCGTACTGGCCGAATCGAACCGTCAGGTCCTTGATGCTCAGCACGGGTGCGCTCGCCACATCAGCCATCTGAGAGACCTTCACAGGGGAAGCCATCATGGTTCGGTCCGCAACTTCGGGTCGATTGCGTCACGCAAGCCGTCGCCAAGAAGGTTGAGCGCCAGAACCAGGATCAGAACCGCCAGGCTGGGAAAGATCGCCAGGGAAGGATTGTCGAGAATATTCTCGAAACCTTCGCGGACCATGCCGCCCCAGGTGGGCGTCGGCGGAGCGATTCCAAGACCGATGAAGGCAAGCGAGGCTTCCGTCCGAACCGCCGTCGCCATCCAAAGTGACGCCATGACGAGAATGTCGGGCAGGATATTCGGAAGAAGATGACGGAACATGATCCTCAGGTTGGAGAAGCCGAGCGCCTTTCCGGCCTGGACGAACTCGCGCTCCCGAAGGGCGATGACCGGCGCCCTGGCGATTCGCGCGAAGGGTGGAATCGCCGTGAAGGCGATCGCAAACACGATGTTCATCATTGTGGGCCCGAGCATCGCCACGAGGATCAGCCCGAGGATGAGAGCGGGGAATGCCAGGACGACGTCCATCACTTGCATGATTACGATATCGAGGCGTCCGCCGAAATAACCCGCAGTGAGACCGATAACGGTCCCGACCGCAACAGCGATAACGATCGACAGCAGGCCGATGACCAGAGAGTAACGCGCGCCGTAGAGGAGGCGGGACAGGGTATCTCGCCCGAAATAGTCGGTCCCCAGCCAATGGGCCATCGAGGGCCCCTCCATGCGGACGATCATGTCCTGGCTGATGGGATCGTAGGGAGCAATCCATGGCGCCGCAACGGCCAGCACCACGATGATCATGAAAAGGACAGCGCCCACGGCTGCCGTCGCGTTGGTGCGAAAGGCCTGAACGAAGGCGCGCCATGCCAGGCTCGACACGGCCCTGAGCTCGGAGGGAGGGCTGGCCTTCGTCGGGATGGAAAGATCACTTTTCATCGGTATTGCACCCTGGGGTCAACGAGACCGTAGGCGAGGTCCGTGATGAGATTCACCAGAACGACGATCAATGTGTAGATGACGATCATACCCTGGAGCATTGTGTAGTCACGCTGCGTGAGCGCTCCAACGATGAGCTTTCCGAGCCCCGGCCGGTTGAAGACGATTTCCGTCAGAACCGAGTTGCCGATCAGGATTCCGAGATAGAGGCCAATCACAGTAATGACCGGAATCAGACAATTTCTCATGGCATGCCGCCAAATCACGACCCCAGCCGGCACACCCTTGGCCCGAGCGGTCCGCACATAATCCTGTCCGAGCACCTCGAGCATCGCCGAACGCGTCACACGCGTCACATAGGCCGCCATGATCAGAGCGAGGTTCACGGCCGGCAGCGCGAGATCTCGCAGGCGACCGCTAAAGGACGTGTCCTGCCCGCTGCTGATGACGGGAAACCATTGCAGGGCAATGGCGAAGATCAAGAGAAGAACGATACCCGAAACAAACGCTGGCGCCGACAGTCCCAGCAGGGAGACGATGCGTGTCACGACGTCGGGAATCCGGTTTCGGTTCACGGCGGCCCAAACGCCTGCCGGCACCCCAAGAATGACTCCAAGAAACAGGGAAACAAGCGTCAGCTCGATCGTGCTCGGCAGGACACTGAGCACTTCGCCGATGACCGGACGGCCGCTGACCATCGAGACGCCCCAATCCCCGCGGATCGCCCCCACCAGAAAGTTGAGATATTGGACCAGCAATGGCTGGTCCAAACCGAGCTTCTGGCGGAGGGCTGCGATGCTTGCGGCACTCGCCTGGTCCCCTAGGATCACCATGGCTGGATCGCCGGGCAGGATCCGCACGATGAAGAAGACAAGGCTGAGCACCGCAAACAGCGTCACGACGGCGAAGCCGAGGCGCTTGATGATGAAAGCGGTCATCCCTCAGTTCCGAAGCTGAGTGGTCTCATCGATGGGTGGAGAGAGGTTCAGCGACCCCTTCACCGGATAGTCGAACACCAGCTTCTGCGTCCAAGCCCAAGGCTGTCCCATCTCATAGAGGGGGATCGCGCAGACCTTATCGGCGATCTTCTTCTGTGCATCGACCCAGAGCGCCTTCTGCTTCTCGATATCGCCGGCGGTGCGAGCGGACTTGATTTCATCATCCGCAACATCGCAATGGGAGAAGTTGGTTACGGCTGACGGCTTTCCAACGATGCTGGTCGAATCGAAAAACTGCGTCAGGAACGTGTCCGCCACGGGGAACCGAGCGGCGCCGTAATAGACCAGCTGCGATAGGTCCTGGCGAATCTGCGAGTGGAATGTGGGATGATCCACCAGAGTGAATTCGAGATTGACGCCCACCGCGCGCAGCTGAGATTGAACCACCTGCATCGTCGTCAGCATCGCCGGCAAGGTCGTCTGGATCGACTTGATCGTGATGCCATTGGGATAGCCGGCCTCGGCGAGAAGCTTCTTGGCCGCCGCCGGATCATATTTCAGGAGAGGGATCGGTGCGAAGCCGAGATATCCTCCTGGGATAACGGACTCGGCAGCCTTCGAGATCGAGGTTCCCCTGAACTTGACGATGGCGTCGCGGTCGATGGCGTGAGCGATCGCTTGGCGAACCCGCAAATCGTCGAGCGGCTTCTGCGTCATGTTCAGATGAATGTTATGGATCTCGAGCGGTCCCAGAATGTCCACTTTGGTGTTCGGGATCTGAGCCATGCGCTTGACCCAGGAATCTTCGAAACGCCCGTTGATCAGATCGATCTCACCGGACTGGAACGCAAGATCGCGGCTGGAATCCGATTGGATGTAGCGAAACAAGATTTCCTTGATCTTCGGCGCGCCTCGGAAATAGGCCTCATTGGCCTTCAGCTTCACATATTGCTGGGGGCGGTACTCGACAAACTCGAACGGTCCTGTCCCGATGGGCTTGCGGGCGAATTCGGCGCCAAGGGCTTCGACGGCCTTTTGGCACACGATGTTGCCCCCGTGATAGGGAACCAGAAGCCCCAGCATGCTGGGAACGGTCTCCTTCAAGGTGATCGTCACCGTCTTCGGATCCGATGCCGTGATCGTATCGAAGGCGGCGTACTCCGCATAGAAGCTCGATGTGTCCTTGTTGGCGGCGCGCTTGAGCGAGTAGACCACGTCATCGGCCGTGAGGGCTCCATAGCCGCCTTGGCACTGAACCCCGTCCCGCAGCTTGAACGTCCAGGTTTTGCCATCGCTGGACGTCGTCCAGCTCTCGGCGAGATCGGGCTCGATCATCTCAGGGCTGATCTGGCCGGGCTTGATGCGAACCAAGCCGTTGAACAGCCAGTTAACGACGTTGATATCCAACGTCGCACTCGCCCGGTAGGGGTCGAGCGTTCCCATGTCGCTGCCTGGAACGGCTACCCGGAGTGTCTGCGCATTCAGGGCGGTGGCGGACAGTAGGGTGCCTAGGACGAGCGAGCTCAGTATAGCGGGCTTGAGTGTCATTGAAGGATCCTCTGGTTGTTCAGGCTTGACGGAGGCTCTTTGCCGGCCTCTTGGAAGCGAAGGTTTAACCGTGAAGGGTGGCGGGCTCCTGTGAATTTCTAAGACCGGCGAAGCGCCGGATTCCGAATGGCTGAATGGGAAGATCCGTCTGCCGGTCCTGAGCGAGATCGCTGATGATGCGACCGGTGATCGGTCCCAGGCAGAAGCCGTGGCCAGAGAAACCCATAGCGACGATCAGTCCCTCGGGATCGAGCGTGCCGTCGATCACGGGCAGGGCATCTGGGGTCAGATCGATCAATCCTGCCCAGTAATCCTCGATCTGAGCTTCCGCAAAGGCCGGAACGACCTCGCCGAAGAGCCGGACCACTTCCGCCATGCTGGCACCCGTGGGCAGCACGGACGGCCGGAGGCCATTCTCGCTCTGGCGCTCGCGCAATCCGCCGTGCCAGTCCTGAAGGCCGCTGGTCACCCTGAAGCGGCCGTTGTTCTCTTGCCGGCCCGCACAATCCGCATTGGCGACGCCGATCACCTGCTCCAAGACAGGATCGACTGGCGCCGAACGCAGCACCGTTACCATCGGAACCTGTAGCGGAACCTCATACCCTAAGGGCTTCAACAACTCGTTGCCGAAGATTCCGGCCGCGACCACGACTCTCGCAGACGAGATTCGACCCTTGTCGGTCTCAACGCCGGCGACGCGGCCGTTTTCGACGAGGATGCGCTGCGCACGTTCGCCGAACCGGGTTACGGCGCCGAGGCGCTCGGCGGCGCGCACGAAGGACTGGACCGTCGTGGCAGGATCCGCGCTACCATCGCTAGGACAGTGGGATGCCAGCAGCACTGTCTCCGAAAGGGCGGGAGCAACCGCACGCACATCCGCTGTCGTCGGCAGGATCGTAAGGTCGAGTCCTGCGGCTCGCTGCTCTTTGACCAGGGTCTCGATGACGGGAACCTCTTCCGGCGTTCGCGCGAGACGCAGATTGCCTCCGCGACGGTAGCCAGTTTCACCGTCGAGATCCTCCGCCAACGTCGCCCAGATCTCCACTGCTGCCTTGGCCAGGGGCAGTTCGGCCGGATGCCGTCCAGACTGGCGAACCCCGGCGAGCGTCCAACCCGACGCCATGGCGGCAGGTCCAAAACGGTCGACGAGCACAACTTTCAGCCCAGCCTTCGCAAGTTCATAGGCGCTTGCCGCGCCGCTGATGCCCGATCCGACGATGACGACATCCGCATTCATGGTAAGCCCCCTTCCACGCTGAACAATCAGACCGTGATGCTGTGAACGACATCCGGTACGTTGGGGTCTCGCTTGTAGGCGATGATAGCAAGTTCGAGCTTCATCTCCGGCTGCGGCAGCGGCCCGATGGCGATGGTGTGAGCGGGATCATTTGCGCCGACGCGATCGGCGATAGCCTTGAGGACCGGATCGAGGTCGTCCGGCGTCGCGACCGAGACGTGGAAGCGCACGACATCGGAGAGCTTCGCCCCAAGCGACGCGAGGGACTTCTCGAGGTTGGACAATGCTTGATGCGCCTGCTCACTCGTATGGGACGAAATTTCGCGCGTTTGGTAGTTGCGACCGGCGGTATTGGATGAGTAGATCCAGTTGTCGACTTTGACGAGGCGGGAAAACTTATAAAGATCCTCGAACTTACTTCCGCTCTTCACGCGCACAACGGGTTCCATGATCGGACACTGCCTTATTTACATTGAAGATCTATCCAGCCCCTCAATTAGGTCGCAAAACATTCATCCCGTCAACAGCTTTCCAATAAATGTGACGTAACTCACCTTACGTTTCAATTATAGGAATTTGCATTAAATACTATCACTTATCTCCGGACAGGAGAGATGCGCCGAAACCTAGACCTAATTCTGTGCAAATGAGCTCAAGGGTGCCGAAAGCGAAGGCAAGACTGCCGTCTCTACGCGCAATGCGGCGCACGACTCGGCTGCGCTCACAGCCTGACTTTAAGCACCACAAAGGCACGGCCGACCATATGCACGTTCGCGTCCCGCGCTGGCTTGCGAAAAGATAGGGGCAAATCGGCTTGGAGAATCCGTCCGACGAAGATCGAGCACGGCATCCGGCCTAATACAGTTTGCCGCGAGCCGTGACCGGCCATAGTGCCTCGACGCGCCCGTTCCTCACACCGACATACCAGTCGTACAAGTTACAGGTGGGATCGCAATGTCCAGGAACTAGCTTCAGGCGTTCGTTGAGCTTGAGCGTGCCATGGGGGTCGCGGATAACCCCGTGCTCGTCTGATGCTCCAATAAAAGATAAATCCGGGCGCTCGAACACGACAGGCAAACCGCTGTCGATCGAGTGCGCCTTCAATCCTGCGTCGCACACGGCCCGGTCTGCGGACGGGTGGCTCATGACGGAGGTCAGCACGAACAAGGCGTTCTCGAACCGTCCGACGACGCTACCATCGTCATCGACGACACGCCCATAATGGGCATCCATGAAGATGTATGATCCGCATTGCAATTCGTTATAGATGCCAGACCGGCCTTCGATGTTGTAACTGCCGGTTCCAGCACCACCGACGATGCTGCACTCAAGTCCCACCTCGCGCAGACGCACCACCGTCTCCCGAGCCAGGTCGATCGCCGTCCCGATAGCTGTACGCCGCTCGGAGGGGTCTACAATGTGCTGAGCGCTGCCGAAATACGCTTGCAGGCCAGCAAATTTCAGATGAGCTGCCGATTCGATGGCTTGCGCGATCGTGACCGCCTGCTCAGAATCCCTCACGCCACATCGTCTTGCCCCGCAATCGATCTCGACCAAGGCTTCGATGGTTGATCCGTGTCTTCCAGCCGCATCCGAGAGAGTAGAGACGACACTGATATCGTCGACACAGACGATGATCCGGGCCTTGAGGCCGAGTCGCGCCAGCCGGTCGATCTTGGCCGGATCCGTGACTTCATTGGCGATCAGGATGTCCCGGATGCCAGCCCGGGCCAAGGCTTCGGCCTCGGAGACTTTCTGACAACAGATCCCGCAGGCGCCTCCTTTCGCCATCTGATAGCGGGCGATGTCGGCGGACTTATGGGTTTTGGCATGGGCACGCAGCCGGACGCCCATGTCCTGAACGTAGGCGCGCATTCTTTCGCAATTGCGCTCGAAGGCGTCCAGATCGACAATCAAAGCCGGAGTTTGGACATCCTCCAGCCGGTCGCCAAGGCGTGCGGGAATATCGTACCCGACCTCATTCAGACCCGCCTCAATCACCATCAGGGCTTCTCCTATCCAGCCCGAACCCGGAGGCGATGGGGGCGTTTGCGCTTACGAATCAGATAATGTAACTATTTTGTCAGGCTACCTTACATTCAGAAAGGAATAATGTGAGAGCGGGGGGATTGTCCAACGGCGGCAACCGGGCGAATTTTACGGCGAGCGCGAAGTCCGTGTTTCGGACGCTCTACGCCTCCGGTCCGGCGACCCGCCCCCAGATTGGGGCTGCCCTCGGTCTCTCGCGACCGACACTCTCGTCATCCATGGCGGAGTTGGATCGGGTCGGGTACGTCGAGAAGATCGGCGAGGTTCAGGGCGCCGTTGGGCGCAAGGCCTCCATGTATCGCCTGGGAACAGGGGCCGGTCACATCATAGCGGTCGACGCCGGCTCGACGCATGTCCGGCTCCGCGTCTCGACGATCGATCGCCGGCTGCTCCACAGCCGCATCTACCGTCTGCCCTCCAACCAGCGGCACCTCTCAAGCGAAATCAGTCAGGCCGTCGCCGAGGAGGTCGACGCCGTCCGTGCGATCACCGAGCCCGGCTGGGGACCGCTAAGGGCAGTTGGCATCGCCCTCCCGTCGCGGGTCGTGGACAAGGATGGCGACACGGTCTCCACGCGCCAGGACTACATCTTCGCGCATTTCACCCCCCGGCCCGGTATACCGCTGATACTTGAGAACAACGTCAATTGCGCCGCCTTCGCGGAGCACAGCCATGGGGTCGCCAAAGGCCGGGCCGACTTCGTCTATATCCAGATCGGCCTGAAGATCGGCATGGGCATCGTCCTGAGAAACCAGCTTGTGCGGGGACGCAACGGCGGCGCCGGAGAGGTGAGCCACCTGTCCTTCCCCTGGGGACCAGGCCTCAGACCAGAGAATGCGGCCCTTGAAACTTACGTGGGATCGGAGGCTTTCCTGGAGCGCGTGCGGCAAGCCTGGCCACCGGAAGCCGGAGCTCCCCCGATCGACCCGGCTCAGCTTCTGGCATTGGCGGAGGCCGGTCACCCGGTAGCGGTGGAGCACGTGCGCCATCATGCGGAAGACATCGGCGCCATCGTGTCTTCAGCGGTGAGCATCGTGGATCCGGGTTTTGTGGTTCTCGGCGGAGGCATCGGAAACAACCCCCTCATCCTTCCCTATGTCCGGGACGTGGTGGATCGGCTTAGCTATCCGACTCAAATCGAGACCAGCGTCCTCGGCCCCGATGCGACTGTGCTCGGAATCGAGTTGCTGACCGCGGAGCACGCTTGTGCTCTGCTGATCGAGGATCTCGAGGTCTAAGGATCGCTGAAGATCCCACCATTGTGCCAGTCGCGATCCCGCCGCTGGTCAAAGCCGCTTCACCCGAAAGAAAAATTCTCCGACCTGCCGCTACGGAAGAAGATCGTTGCCAGATCTAATTTGTTTGTTAAGGTACGTAACTAATTAGAACAGATCGCGAAGCTCCAAATCGGGAGGCGAGAACGCGGCATATGGAACAGCAGCAGCCACATCGGAGGCATCGATGGAGAACCTACGCCGTCTCGCACAAGCGAGCGTCCTCGCCCTAGCCGTCGCGACTGGAACGACCGCCCAAGCCCAGCAGCCCGTGACGCTTCAGTATTGGGTCTACTCGGACTTTGCGCAGGGCGAAGCCCTGAAAATGCAACAACAATTCATCTCTGAGTTCGAAGCGCAAAATCCCGGCGTCAAGATCGTGATTTCCGGTAAGGGCGACGACGACCTCACCACGGGTCAGGTCACGGGCGCCGCCAGCGGCAATCTCCCGGACGTGTTCATGAACGGCCTCGCCGTCGGCGCTCAACTCGTCGAGGCCAAAGCCGTCGAAAACGTCTACTCGCGCTGGATGGCCATGCCGCAGGAGTACCGCGACCAATTTGACAAGGATGCGATCGCGAGCTGCAGTCCGAAGCCCCAAACCATGTACTGCCTGCCCTATACCGGGTTCGGCGAGATCATGTTCCGCAACCTTACCGTTCTGAAAGAGGCCGGAATCGACACGACGGTTCCGCCGAAAGACTGGGCGGAGTGGTTCGGCTAGATGAAGAAGGTGAAGGCCGCCGGGAAGTTTGCGATGCCGGACCAGACCCAGGTCTTCAACTCGGTTGCAAGCACCTATGCCATCGTGGGACCGGACGCCGAATGGGGAATTGATTTTGCCTCCAAGAAGACGCTGATCAAGCCCGAAAGCTACGCTAAGGCACTGCAGCTCTTTGTCGACATGAAGCCTCTTACGAGCGGGACAAGTCGCAACGATCAGGCCACGAAGGACCTTTTCATCACCAACCAGCTTGCCTTTCATGTGATTGGCCCATGGGTCGACCCCACCTATAAGCAAGCCGCGCGCGATTCCGGCTTGAAATACGATTTCGTGCTGGTCCCGGCCGCCAAGGCCGGCGACCATGCGGGCATCAAGAGCTACGAAATCCTGGCCGTTGCTCCCGGCAAGAACGTCGATATCGCCTGGAAGTTCGCGTCGTATGTCGCCGAGAAGAAACAGATGGTCCGCTGGGCGAAGCTTCTCTCACGCTACAACGCCAATGCGGCCGCCATGGCGGATCCGGAAGTCGCGGCCCTGCCGCTGATCGCCAGATCAGTCGAGGCGGTGAAATACGCCCTTGAGGTCCAACCGCCGTACTTCGTCGGCGCTTATCCGAACTGTTACAAGTCCACCGTCACGGACAATGCGGCAGCCGTCGCGGACGGAGGCATGAGTCCTCAGAAAGGCGCCGAAGAGCTCGTCGCAGAACTGAACGACTGCATCGCAGGTAACTGAAAGACATCTCCGACAGGACCTGGCCGGGTGAGGCATCCGGCCAGGCGATCGCAGCGGGGCATATCGTGACAGTCAAGAAACATCTGCCGCATTACATGATGGTGTTTCCATTCATGCTGCTGTTTGCAGTTTTCTTCCTCTATCCCATCGCAAGCGGGCTCTTCTACAGCTTTCACGACTGGAACGCGACGACCAGCACGCGCTTCGTCGGTCTCGGGAATTATCAGCGGATCCTCGCTTCCCGCGATTTCGAGAAGGCCATGTGGAATCTGGGCAAATACATCGCCATCACGGTTCCACTCGGGATATCTGTCGCATTCGGCTTAGCTCTGCTTGTCAATAGCTTCAAAGGCTTCTGGTCCAACATCTTCCGCAGCGCATTCTTCCTGCCAGTGGTACTGCCGGCCTTCTTGGCCGCGACTGTCTGGCGCTGGATCTACACGCCAAACTTCGGTCTGCTCAACATGATCCTGGGTTGGTTCGGCATGGGATCGATCAACTTTCTCAACGACACCGGGACAATGCTCTATGCGGCCATCGCAGTCGACGTGTGGGTGTCGGCAGGCTTCAACATGGTGATTATCTTGGCCGGCCTGAAAAATATCCCCAAGGACTATTACGAAGCCGCCCGTCTCGATGGCGCGAGCCGCCTGCAGCAGGTGCGCTACATCACGATCCCCATGTTGTATCCGGTCCTGTTTTTCGTGACGACGTACGGCTTCATCTCTGCCCTCCAGGTCTTTGACGTTCCGTGGCTCCTCACGGGCTCGTCTTTTGCCAGCTATGGCGGCCGCCAAGGCGCGCTTCTATTTCCAGTGATGGACATGATGGGTCGCGGATTCGGCTCCTTGAGGTTCGGACAGGCCGCGGCCTATGGGTTCATTCTGACCGCGATCATCATGCTGTTCACCGCAGCTATGTTTGCACTGCGCCGGAAGGGATATGACAGATGACCGCTGAAGCCATCACCGCCTATTCCAACCCGGCCCGCGCGGTTGCGCTACCCTTCTCCGGGTGGGCACTCCTCAAGTGGATAACGGCGGCCTGTATCGCCATCGTGGCGGTCTTCCCGATCTGGTGGATGGTCAATGTCGTTTTCGCAGAGCCGGGAACACCTGTTTCGCTGAACCCTCGCCTGTATCCGACGTCGTTCAGCGCCGGCATCAGCAAGATCCTTATGATCATGCAAGAGACGGATTACATGAAGGCGTACTACGTGTCGGTGGCATATAGCCTGCTGACCATCGCCGGAGTTCTCATTATCGGATCCATGGCGGCTTTCGAGTTCGCGCTATTCGAATTTCCTGGAAAACGCATCCTATTCGCCACCGTTATGCTCTCGCTGATGGTTCCGACCGCCGTCACCATCATACCGACCTATCTTCTAACGGCGAGCCTCGGTTGGCTGAACACCATGCAGGGCCTCGTCGTTCCCGGCCTTGCATCTGCGTTTGGCCTCTTCATGCTGATCCAGTTCATGAAGACGATTCCCCGGGACATGATCGAGGCAGCAAGGCTCGATGGCGCCAGCCATTTCCAACTTTACCGGTACATCGCCCTGCCGCTTTCCAAGAACGCCCTCGTGACATTGGCGATTCTGACGTTCATGAAGACATGGGGCAACTTCATGTGGCCGCTCATCGTGGCACCGAGCCCGGAACTCTATACCGTCGGTCAGGTAGTGGGTCTGTTCAACTCACCCTACTCCCATCAGACCGTGGACATCGTGATGACGGCCAACCTTCTGGCCGCTCTTCCCCCGCTCCTCTTCTTCCTGATCTTCCAGCGCAAGATCGTCGAAGGTATCGCGATGTCGGGGTCGAAAGGGTAGCGCCTTCAGGTACATGGGGCCGGAAGAGAACTTGGAGGTCTGAAAATGGCACAGCTCGAAATCACGAACGTGTCGAAGTCCTATGGGGCCGTGAACGTTCTGAAGAACATCAATCTGGAGATCTCGTCCGGCGAGTTCGTAGTGTTCGTGGGACCGTCCGGATGCGGGAAGTCGACTCTCCTTCGCATGATATCGGGGCTTGAGGACATCGGCACGGGGCAGATCCGCCTCAATGGGCAGGTCGTGAACGCGGTCGACCCGGCCCGTCGCGGTGTCGCGATGGTCTTCCAATCCTACGCCCTGTACCCTCACATGACTGCCTTTGAGAACATGGCGTTCAGCCTGATGATCGCCAAGGAAAAGAAGGCCCGGATCAAGGAGAAGGTCGAGAGGGCTGCCAACATTCTCCGGCTGGAACATCTTCTTCAGCGGCGCCCCGGAGAGTTGTCTGGTGGCCAGAAGCAGCGCGTGGCCATCGGGAGGGCAATTGTCCGTGAACCGAAGGTGTTTCTATTCGACGAACCGCTTTCAAATCTCGACACGGAGCTACGCGTTCAGATGCGGGCGGAACTCATCCAACTCCACGATAAGCTCAAGACGACCATGATCTACGTGACCCATGATCAGGTCGAAGCGATGACACTGGCGGACAAGATGGTGGTGATGCATGGCGGCGTCATTCAGCAGTGTGGGCGTCCGCTCGATCTCTACGACGATCCGGCCAACAAGTTTGTGGCAGGGTTCATTGGTTCGCCTCGCATGAACTTCATGGACGCCGATGTCGCTCGGGTGGAGTCCGACCATATCACTCTTGCAGTGACCGGCGCTTTGAAACAGTTCGATCTTCCGTTCAGAGGGTTCGATTCTTCGCTTCGGAAAGTACAGGTCGGCATTCGCACTGAATATGTCGGACTCTCCGAGGATGCCGATAGCGCCGTGTCACTTCCCGCCACGGTCGCATTCGTCGAAGAATTAGGCGATGTCACATATATGCATACCGATCTGCCGAACGGCGAACGCTTGGTGGTCCGCAGCAACGGTGGCCGCTATCGGGGTGGCAAAGAGTGCGTCGCTCAGCTCGATACGACCGGCATTCTTCTGTTCGACGAGGCAGGCGAACGCATTCGCTCCGCCTCCTAATCCTTCGAAACGCTACGGTTGAACATGCCCCCGCAGCCCTCTGGCTGCGAGGGACGTAAAGAGAACTTTGTCATGATATCGAAGAGGCTTGCATGACGCCGCTCATGATCGGAATCGATATCGGGGGGACCAAGACCCATCTCCGAGCCTATGATGCCGCTGGGTCTCGCCGGGATCTCGTTCTCCCCACGGCGCAATGGCGCGTGCGGAACTGGGCCCCCGACGCTGTCGCGTTGCTCGCGATCGCGCAACGATTCGCCGAAGGTGCCCCGGTTGCCAGTTTGGCGGTGGGTGCCCATGGGTGTGACGACGAGGCGGAATGCCTCGCCTTTGAGGCTGCTTTGTCCCTTCACACCACGTTCCCGGTCAAAGTTGTCAACGATGCTGAACTGCTCCCGGCCGCACTCGGTCTCACGAACCAGATCGGTCTCGTATCGGGCACAGGCTCGATTGCCGTCTGCCGGACGTCCCAAGGCCGCATGCTTGTGGCAGGCGGCTGGGGTTGGATTATCGGAGACGACGGCAGCGCATCCGGCCTCGTTCGCGAGGCGGCGCGCGCGGTAGCGCTGCACCTCGACTATGGCGGGACGGAGGACGAGCCCCTGGTGCGCGCCCTCTTTGAGGCCCTCGACATCCCATCCGCCGCCCGCATCGGCAGCGCCGTCGGACGGCAAGGCGGAGCGGCCGCCCTCGGGCGCCACGCCCAAGTGGTGTTCGAGGCGGCCGAAGGAGGATCGCTCTTGGCTCGTCAGGTCATTCGGGATGGCGCCAAGGAGCTCGCGGATCTTGTAGCGCGTTTGAGGCAAAACGGCTCGGACGCCGTAACGGTCGTGGCCGGCGGTAGCGTCATCGCATCCCAACCCCTCCTCGCCAATGCCTTCTTCGAACAGGTTTCGCTGCGTTTCGAGGGGCAGATTGCCGCCAAACTTTATCCCGGCCCCCCTGTCGAAGGGGCGTGCCGGATTGCTGCGTCGCTCATTTCTGCACCCAGGACGAACGCAGCTCTCCCCGTATTGTCCACTCTCTAAACATACCAGCTTAGCGAAAGGCCTTCATGTCATGAGTTACCGTTCCACGATAGCGCGCCAGCCGGAATCCCTTAGGGATTGCCTGAACGCGCGGGCCGAGATCGAGAAGCTCGATTTGGAACCCCTGAAGACGGGCCTCATCGCTGTCACCGGCATCGGTGCAAGCTATGCCGCCGCTGTTGTCGTGGCCAGCGAGTTGCAGCGCCGTGGCCGGCGTGCCGTTCCGACCCGTCCCGTCGACTTGATGGAGGGTGGGGATCACGCGGACGTCATGATCGCGCTCTCGCATCGCGGCCGGAGCATCGAGACCGTACGGGCCCTTCGCAATCATCCCAAGGCCGCCAAACTAGCGATCACCAAGGACCCTGAAAGCCCTTTGGCTGAGGCCGCGGGCCGCCACGTCACCATCGAGAATGGCTCGGATGCGACTCCCTCCAGCACAGGCTATACCGGGACCCTCCTGGTTGCAGGCCTTCTCCTGGAAAAGCTCTGCGGACCGACGGCGACCGACTGGGATGCGCTTCCCGGCCTCGCCGGAGATGTACTGTCTCTCTCCGCCGAGAAGATGCATCGCATCGGGCATTTGTTTGCGGATCGAAGGGCGATCGATTGCGTAGGCGCAGGCGCGGCTCTTGGCACCTCCGAGGGCGCAACCCTCCTGGTTCGTGAAGCCTCGCGGGTGCCCACCTGCGCATTCGACACCCGTCATTACCTTCATGGACCGATGGAATCGATGGACGGAAAGACAGGCGTTCTCGTCTTCGGCGATGGCCGAGAGGTGGAGATGGCCCACCAGTTGGAAACGATCGGTTGCCCGGTCGTGCTGGTGACCGCGCGCCTTGACATCGAGGATGGTGAGCGCCTGACGGTGCTCCGGGTGCCAGCCCAGGAGAGTCGTATCGCGCGAGGCATCCTGGACATCCTGTCGGCCCAGCTTCTGGCTGCGGAACTCTCCGATGCAGCCGGCCTGACGGATACGAAGTTCCGCTACCCCCAGACCGACACGAAGATCAAGGCCGCCTGAGCGTTTTGGCAGACGTGGCCTGCACTGCGTCTCCCGGTCCTCCACAGCGGAGCCTACCGGGTGGGCTGCGAGGGACCTGTGAGGCCGGGCGGCGGAATCTCGGCCCGCTCGGGGGCGTCTGGATCCCGGCCCTGCTTTCGGTCCAGGAGACGCATGATCGGGGTGACGGTCAGCCCGTGAAGCAGGATGGACAGAAGGACGATCAGCCCAATGATGGCCCAGAGCCGTTCCGGTTGCGGAAAACTGGCATGGTTCAGGCCATAGGCGAGATAGTAGAACGATCCGACGCCTCGGATTCCGAAGAAGGACAATGTGAGTTTTTCGCTCGGCGCTGCCCTGAACCCATATAATCCGATCAGGCCTGTGACAGGTCGTATGATCAGGAGCGTGACGAGGGCGAGCCCGACATCAGCCATCGTAAGAGGCTCCAGCAGGCCGCTGACCAGTGCGCCCCCGAACAGGAGCAGAAGAACCATCATGGCCAGGCGCTCGACCTGCTCGGTGATGTCGTGCATCTCGCGATGGAAGTCGTGTTGACGGTGGGAATGGCGGATCGTCAGGGCGGTGACGAAGACGGCCAGGAAGCCATAGCAATGGATCATCTCGGTCAGTCCGTAAGACATGAACGTGGCCGCGATGGCTATGAGGCCGTCCCCCGTCTGCGCCAGCTTGTTCTCGGATGGAATGCGGAAGGTCAGCCAGCCGAAGACCCACCCGATCAGCCATCCGGCGCCCACGCCTGCCCCGACCTCCCAGAGCACATTGTAGGTGAGCCAATGCCCGAGCCACGGTGCTCCGGTTGCTGCTGAGAGACTCAGGGCGATGGCCAGGTGAACGAACGGGAAGGCAAAACCGTCATTGAGACCTGCCTCGGAGGTGAGACCGAAGCGGACTTCGTCCTCCTGGCCGCTTTTGGGGGGACCGACTTGGACATCGGATGCAAGAACCGGATCGGTGGGGGCGAGGCTGGCTGCCATGAGGAGAGCGGCGACGAAAGGCAGTCCCGCCCATGATCCGACCAGCATGATCGCCAGAATACTGAGTGGCATGGTGACCGCCAGAAGGCGCCATGTAATCGACCAACGGCGGAAGTCGAAGACACGGTCGATCTTGAGTCCCGCACCCATGAGGGCAATGATGACGACAAATTCGGTGAAGCGCTCCGTAAACTCCGGATGCTCCATCGGGTGTGGCTTGAAGGTGATTTGAGGAATCGAAAAGATTCCAGCACCAAGCCCGATGCATACGATGGGTAGTGACAAGGGAAGACGCTTGAGCACCATGGGAAGCCAAGCGACCAAAGCGATCAAAAGACCCGTTCCGGTGAGAAGTACGATATAGGGGTCCGGGGTTAGATCGGCGAAGCGTGGCATTCCGGGTAACGTCCCACCTGCCCTGAGGAATGCCACGCCATGCGGTCGCTTCTCTTTCAGGTCGACCTCAAGAAATAGGGTGAAATCCCGTATAAGGAACTGCTTGCGGAGACGAATTGGTTATCCTGCCACTATTGCCGCCAGAGGAGATGCCATGCCCCGCCCCTACAGCCTCGATCATTGTTCGTTGCTGGTTCGAGACCTTGAGACCAGTCTCCGCTTCTACCAGGACGTTTTCGGGTTCAAGATCATTTCCATAGAGCCGGGTCATCCGCAGATTCGCTGGCTCTCGATCAACGGCCTGGGCGCCCTTCATCTGACGGAAGGCGATGCCAAGGCCATACATCTCGAGAAAGCCGTGCACTTCGCGCTCAGCACGTCGGATCTGGAGGGCGTCATCTCCGACCTGGGCGCGAGAGGCATCCCATTCTCCGACTTTCCCGGTCATGAGAGCCGCATCGGCTCGGCTCCCGGGGGCTACCGACAGATTTTCATCCAAGACCCTGACGGTTACTGGGTCGAGATCAACGACCATGGAACCTCTGCCGGCTAGGCGTCGAGGCCTCTCAAGCAGAAGAGCCGGCCTTGCCCCAAAGCGACTGTCACTGCTCCGTGAAGAAGGTCAGGACGACCTTGCCGCCTTCGCTGATGAGGCAGACGAATCGGTTCGGCTTGTCGTTCTTGTCGCGCTGCAGGTACGCATCGCCCATGATGACCATCTTGATAGGGGTTGTCCCAACGCTCGTATCGGCCTTCGAGATCGCAAGCGATTCGATATCCAGCGTGATCTGGTCGAGAGAAGGCGACTTCTCCTTGATGGCCGCCAAGCCCGCGATCCTGCAGGCTTCGACCTCTGCCGGTACCTGGGCCAGAACGGGGGGAACTGCCGAAATCAGCATGGTCAGAGCGAGGGTAAGTCTCATGTCCTAGCCTTCGTCGTGAGCAGACTTGGAGACAAGTCGAAGCAAGCTCGACGGTTCCGAAAACTGTTTATTTATATTACAGCGTATCGATTAGTCCGAGTTTTTCGCTCCTCGTAGGCCACTTGAACTGTCGAACCTCCGGGGCAGCAAAAAGCCCTCGCGGCAAGAACCGTCGAGGGCTTTGTTGTGTTTGGTTGCGGGGATCTAAAACCACCGAGGTCTGGCATACCGGGTCAAGATCGGCCTCGTTCAGCGGCTGAACAAGGTGCTCTCTCCGCCTTGGCCCGGCTCACAAACGATGTGAAGGCTTAGGCCGATTTGTAAAGGAACGATCCAACCTTCTCATCGCCATTGTAGGTAAGTCGCTGCATCCGATACAAGTTCTTCACGTAGTCGAGCGCGTCCTGGCGCGACATATCCATGCACCGAATGGAGGCTTCCATTTCGATCCGCAACGCCAGCAGCGGATGGCGTGCGACACGCTCGGCGTATTCCTCGGCTTTCGCCAGGACCTGATCGGTAGGGACAACGGCATTGACGAGGTTCGCGCGCAACGCATCCTGAGCCGAGAGCGGGTCACCGGTGAGCAACATCTCCATCGCAACCGTGTGGGGTACATAGCGAGACAGGCGTGTTGAGCCTCCCGCCCCGCCCATGCCATAGGCGATCTCGGGAAAGCCGAACTTGGCATCCTCCGAGGCGACCCGGATATCGGTGAGATGACTGAGATAGATCATTCCCTGACCGTAGCAGTAGCCACGTACCGCTCCGATGATCGGCTTGAAACGATTGAGCGAGAGTACCTCCCGTGACCAAGTAAACGTGTCCGGTTCGCCTTCCGCCACACGGTGTTTGGGCCAAAGATAGTAGGCCAACTCATCCGCCGGGGTATCGAATTTGGCGTAATCGTTCTTGATGTCGTCACCAGCTGAGAAAGCCCGGTCACCAGCACCCTGGAGGATGCCCACGCTGACCTCATCGTCCGAAAGAAACTCAAGCATCATCCCATAGAACTGCTTGTGCATCGCCGGCGTCATCGGATTCACTGTACCATTGCGAATGGTGAAATAGCCGATTTTTCCGCTGCGCTTGTACTCGAAAGGCATCTTTCTCGTCCTTCTGATTTCTTCAGAGCCACTGATTGGTCACGCGATCGAAACTACCAACTCGCAAGTCGGGCTTCTCGGCGATGAGTTTCTGCTTTGCGATTTTTTCGGACGGCGTTTTAGGCAAGGCATCGCGATACTCGACAAAGCGGGGCGTCTTGAATGAAGCGAGCCGGCTCTTGCAATGTTCGAAGATCATCATGGGAGTGGCATCTGCTTCAGAGACACCCGGCTGGAGCACGATGTAGGCTTTCACCTCCTCGCCCCGCGCTGAGTCCTTGACGCCGACCACCGCTGCCTCAAGAATCTGCGGCATCTCGGAAAGGGCTGCCTCGACCTCTCGTGCAGCAATATTCTCTCCACTGCGTCGAATCATGTCCTTGAGACGGCCGACGATGTAATGAAATCCTTGCTCATCACGCCAGAATAAGTCGCCCGTCCGGAACCAATCACCGCGGAACGAAGCTTGGTTCGCCTCCGGCTTTCGGTAGTAACCCTGCATGATGCCAGGTCCCCGCACACACAATTCTCCGACCTCGCCGTTCGGCACCACATTCCCTTCGGGGTCGGTAATCTGAACTTCGCGGAAGGGCGATACCATTCCGCAGGTGCCCGAACCCACCATGTGATAGGCCTCCCGAGGGACGAACAGCGCGGATCCAACCTCTGTCATGCCAAACGACTCGCGGGCCAGCGTGTGATAGCGGCGTTCAAAGTCGGCATGCTTCTCCTTGTTGAAGCCAAAAACAGAAACTCGCTTGAGTCGATTGTCTCCGTCAGCTGCCGTCTCCGGCTGCTGATAAATGATCTCAGGGAACAGACAATATTCGATGTCGTAGCGCCGCACCCAATCCATGAAACGGGTTGAACTTGCGCGCTGGGCTACAAAGATTTGACCTCCGACCCTCATCGCCATGAGCGTCAGCCATTGCGGGTCCATATAGAAAAAGGGCTGAGCGGCGAGAACGTTCTTAACATCTTCGTCTTCTCCGCCGCGCATTGCCGCCACCAGCGATATTGTCAGCCAGTAACGGTGCGACAGCATGCAGCCTTTTGGAAATCCTGTCGTGCCGGATGTGTACTGAATGTTGACGAGATCATCGAGCGCAGGTTCTGGAAGATCCTGAGGGAGGTCAGGAGCGTTATCGTCGATGCGGGAATATCCGCTTGCCTCGTGCGCGCCGGCACCCACCACCATGACGGCGGATGGCGGCAAGGGCGCTTCGTCACCGAGGGCTTCATAGGCAGGAATGCAAGTGGCATGGATAATCAGGAAAGTCGACTGGGAATCGGTCAACACATAATTGAGCTCTCGCCCGGTATAGCCGACATTGACAGGCACCATGACTGCGCCGAGTTTTGCGATGGCGAGCCATGTGATCGGAAAAGCTGGAATATTCGGCAGCATGACCGCGACATGCGATCCCTTCCGTATGCCGGCTGCATAGAGCCCACCCGCCGTTCTGGCGATGGCGTCTTGTACCTGACCGTAAGTCGCAACACCGCCATCCTCCTCCTCGAAGAAGGTCCAGAACCTCCGGTCGCGATTGGCCGCGACCATGTCATCGACGAACGAGCCGATGTTTCGTCCAAGCGGCGTCGCTTCGATGTTCTCTCGCATCTTGTCGACAATGGGCTTCAAGTCGGACCAAGTTCTGGAGTCGGCGGCATCGTTCATGTTAAGCCTCGGAGATAGGGTTGCTCTGGTACCGGCGCTCGTTCCTACGACGGGCGATTTCGCCAACCGTCATTCCGAGGATGCTGACGAGCGTCAGCATGACAGCAACGGCGGGGACGGTTGGATCCAGCTTGAGGCTGAGATCGTTCCAAATCCGGACCGGCAGCGTCTGCAGACCGCCTGAGATGAAGAGCGTAATGATCAGTTCATCGAAGGACGCAAAGAAGGCCAGGATTCCTGACGCGAACAGAGCGGGTGTCAGGAACGGCAACGTCGTATGAATGAATGCTCTGACCGGCGTCGCCCCCAAAATGCGCGCCGCTCGTTCAATCGTCATATCGAAGCGACGAAGACTCCCTGTGATGATCATCACCACATAAGGCATCGCGATCATCGCATGCGCGATCGTCAAAGCATAAATATTGTTCACTAATCTCCACCGTAGGAACACGATGTAGAGCGCGAGGGCGATTACGACGGAAGGGATGATGAGCGGCGCGATGAAGATCGCCGTCAAAATGCCCTTGAGTCTGAAGTTCGAACGAACCAGCGCGACAGACGCCAACGTGCCGAGAAGAAGACTAATGGCTGTCGCGCCGAAGCCGATCTTGAGACTGACGAGTGTCGCATCCACCCAACTCTGATCGATGAAAAACTCACGATACCATCGTAGGGACAGGGACTTCGGAGGAAATTCGAGAAACTGGCTGTTCGTCAAGGAGATCGGAAGGAGGAAGATGAGCGGCAGTAGCAGAAAGCCTGTCACGAGCACAAAATACACCAGCAGAACGATACGGGTCATCGCGCT
This sequence comes from Microvirga pudoricolor, assembly GCF_016892705.1. GTDB lineage: Bacteria > Pseudomonadota > Alphaproteobacteria > Rhizobiales > Beijerinckiaceae > Microvirga > Microvirga pudoricolor. Next base: position 14,477 of record NZ_JAFEMB010000004.1, on the reverse strand, counting down.
AGGCCTCCAGTCGCGAATTCCGCCCTTTTGCGTGTCAGCATCCAATAGGCCAGCAGGCATGTGAATGTTGCAGCCAGCATCGCCGATGCCATGACGGCCGCCAGGTCCCACTTCAAGGTCTTATGAACCTGAAGGTCGATCAGATTAGCGATCAGCAGGCTCGTGCGTCCACCCAGCAATGTGGGCGTCACGAAGAAGCCGAGGCACAGAATAAAGCAGATGATGCCGCCGGTTGCGGCCCCGCTGACGCTCAGGGGAAACAGAACCTTCCAAAAAGCCTGCGCGGGCGTGGCTCCCAATATCCGTGCAGCTTTCACGAGGTCTCGCTCCACATCCAAGATCGAAGTCAGGCAGGTGAGGATGACGATCGGCAGAAGGATCTGAACCATGCCGATATGCACCGCGAACGGGGTGTAAAGGAGTTGAATGGGCTCCGCGGTCAGGCCGATCGCCACCAGAGCCTTGTTGAGAATGCCCTCACGGCCCAGAAGAATGATCCACGTATAGGTTCGGATCAGGACGCTGATCCAGAACGGCAGCAAGATCAGATATGTAGCCAGAACGCGCTTGCGGGGTGAGAGGCCTGCCATGAAATAAGCCATGGGGTATCCCATAAGCAGGCAGATCAAGGTAACGGTTGCAGCGGTCACGAATGTCCGCTGCAACACGATGATGGAGAGTTGCGAATTGAAAACCTGCCGGATCGGCTCGCCAGTGAAGGATGTTCCATCGTGAACCGTCAGGCTGAGTACGCCGAAAACCGGATAGACGAAGAGCATTGCCGCCAGCAGGGTTGCCGGTGTGAGAAGCAGGATCGTCCTTGACCATCGGATTTTCATGGCGGTATTAGGCTTTTCGCGTGGACTAGATCAGCAGCCATTCATTCCAGCGGGCTTGGACGGCATCGAGATTGTCCGCCCACCAAGCGCTGTTGAAATCAAACTGCACCGCTGCGTTCGCAGGTGACGTCGGCAACGTAGCGGCAAAAGCAGGGTCGAGCAGTTCCATCATGCCCGGAACGAACCCTGGATAAGGAACCTGCTTCACGAACTCCGCGGACGCGACAGGATCCATGCGAAACTTCATAAACTGCAAGGCTTCCTTCTGATGCTTTGCCCCCTTGGGAATGCCCAGGTAGGACAGCATCAACGCGCCACCCTTGAACGTGATGTCGACGGGCTTGCCCTCGTTCTTGAGCGGCGTGATCCGGCCGTTCCAGGACGACGTCATACTGACCTCGCCATCGATGAGCAATTGGACGTGCTGCGCGCCGTTCGTCCACCAGACCGGGATGTGCTTCTTGATCTGATCAAGCTTTTTGAATGCGCGATCAACGTCGAGCGGATAAAGCTTGTCCGGCGCCACGCCATCTGCCAGCAGGGCAAATTCGAGATTACCCTTCGGCGAGTTCTCCAGGGAGCGAGGACCAGGGAAGGATTTCACGTCCCAGAAATCGGCCCAGGATTGCGGGGTTTTTCCGCCGAACTTGTCGGTCCGAAACGCGATGACCGTCGAGTAGGATGCGCGGACCAACGCTGTGGGCTGCTTCGCGATAGCCGGCAGCTTGTTATCAGGGTCGATAGCCTTGTAGTCGATGGGCACCAACCAACCGGCTTTCGTGGCGGTTACGACATCGTCGCCGTTCAGCTCGGTTACGTCCCATTCGACGTTTCCGGATTCGACCATTGCCTTGAGTTTGGGAAGACTGACCGGTGCCGTCGGTCTCACCTTGATACCCGTCGCCTTGGTAAAGGGCTCTTCGAAAATTTTCGTGATGGTTTGAGCGAGCGCGCCGCCCGAGCCATTGACGACGATCGTCACGTCCTCGGCGAATGACGGGCTGAATGCAAGAGAGCCTGCTAATGCGCCGGCTGCGATTCCGAAGGTTCTTCTGGTGATCTTGGTCATTGCACGTCCCCTGTTGTTGTTTGCAAAACCCGTTTGAGTCAATCCAAGAGCGGAACGAGGTCGCTGGTATCAAGGTCGAATGCGACCGCCGTTCCGAGCGGCAGTACGTCTTGCCCTGGCCGTCGATGTTCGATGGCCGATATTTCTTTGCTGTCGGCGGCGCGGAGGATGTAGCGTACGGAATTGCCGAAGAAGACGGCTTCGGAAAGATGCGCCATGTGAGCCCCGGAGCCCCCATGGCGAATGGTGATGAGTTCAGGCCGGATCGACACAAAGCCGCCCGGAATCAGATGACGGCCGTCCCCCTTGAAGCGGCCGAGCCCCTCCAGAGTCATGAACCCCTCTTCGACGCTTTGGACCTTGAGGATGTTGTTGGAGCCGACAAACCCTGCGACAAATCGCGATTGCGGCCTGTCATAAAGCTGTTCCGGAGTGCCGATCTGAAGAACGCGCCCCTTATCCATCACTGCCATTCGGTCCGACAGCGTCAGCGCCTCACTCTGGTCGTGCGTGACGTAGATGACAGTGCAACCGATTTGTCGCTGATACTCCTTGATCTCCAGCTGAAGCGTCTCACGCAGCTTCAGATCCAGAGCGCCAAGGGGTTCGTCCATTAGCAAGACCCGTGGCTCAAACACGACGGCGCGAGCGAATGCGACCCTTTGCTTTTGGCCGCCCGACAACTCGTGCGGCATCCTGTTGGCCAGCGAGTCCAAGCGCACCATTTCAAGCGCCTTGAAAGATCGCCGCCGGGCCTCGTCACGGGCTACGCCACGCATTTCCAGTGGAAACGAAATATTTCGGATCACGCTGCGATGGGGAAACAGCGAATAGTTTTGAAACACCATTCCGATATCGCGCTTTTCCGTCGGCAGCTTGGTTATCGGTACGCCATCGATCAGAATTTCGCCGCCGTCGATATCGACGAAACCGGCAAGGGAATTGAGGGCGGTGGTTTTTCCCGAGCCACTGGCGCCCAGAAGGGTCATGAACTCGCCGCCCTCCACACGCATCGAAAAGTCTTCCAGTGCAACGAACTTGCCGTATGTCTTGCGTACGTTCTTGAAGTCGATCGTCGCCCCGGCTGAGGTCATCTATGCTAGCTCCGATGCAAGGTGCGAACCAAAAATGACGTTTCCGTCATTTTTGTCAAGTGACCTGTTTTGCAGTGCGGACATTTGGCAAAACGTGTGGCACGCTGGTAGAAGCAAGGGATTGGCAAAAGGTGATGCTGCTTGTTTGACGACTTCGACTGTGACTACATAAGGTATCTTGAAAAACTCGTCTCTGTAGCGGAAGGCGAGAAGAAGACGGTTCGGACCGAACTTCAGATCGAACTTGCGACGGCTAGACTTCTGAATGAGAAGAACTACCATACGATTACTGTCGACAATATCACAGCGCTCGCTGGCATTGCTCACGGTACATTTTACCGTTACTTTCCAGCCAAACGGGATGTCGTCGCCAAAACAATTGCTGACTATTTCAAGTTCGTTCGAGCGTCACGTGAACCAATCCCGCGGGATGCGTCACAATATGAAGCGATTCATTTGGCCAATCTCCACTACGTGGAGTGTTTCCGGCGAAATGTCGGCTTGATGCGCTGCCACTTCCAACTCAAGGACGAGGACGAGTTGATCGCCGAGGTTGGGCGGCGCTCGGATGATGTCATGGTGGAAAGAGTCATCGCGCGCCTCGGTCGCGAGGGGCAACTGGAACTTTGGGATCAGAAGAAGCTCAGGTTGACGATTTTTTGCTTGATCGGAATGGTGGATGAACTTTTGCTGAAAATCTATGGGCGAACCCAGCCCCTGGCCATGTTCGAGGATGACACGAGGCTCGTGGCCACCACCCTGTCGGATATGTGGTTCTCAGCCATCTACAACGCCCCACCGGAAGCCGATAGAATTCCCCTGCCCCGTCACCTCAAGGTGCGCGGCAGGGTCTAGCGGGTGCCCCGCCAGATGATCAACCAGGACTTTCTCTAGGCGGTGGACACCAACAGCGCACACTAGAAAACTTTCGGACTTTGTCCGACATCGCAGCGTCCGTATCAGGGTCATGCGAGTTTGGACGTCTTGGGATTTGGCGGGTCCGAAAGCGTTTTACGCCCAGTTTATGGAGGGCTAGCGCAGCTCCTCACTAAGGCATGTATTGGCCGCCATTCACTTCAATGGTTTGACCATTTATATAGCCACTCATTGTATCCGACGCGAGGAACAAGAATACGCCTACGCAATCCTCCGGACTCCCAATCCGCTCCATCGGGATCGTCTTGCGCATGGCTTCAAGCCATTCAGGACTCGAGAAGCGCTCATGAAAGGGTGTCAGGATCACACCTGGGGAAACTGCATTGACACGGATTTTGCGACCGGCGAGCTCCTTGGCCATATTGCGCGTGATGTTACCGACGAATGCCTTTGCGCCTGCATAGAGACCAGCGCCGGGTCCGCCGCCGTTTCGGGCCGCGATCGAACTTGTATTCACGATGACGCCGGAGCCTGCCCTTTCGAAGTGGGGGACAGCAGCCTTCGAAATCATGATGACCGAGCGAACATTGCAGTCAAGAACATCGTCGTACAGAGCGTCGTCGACCTCCGCTAACGGCGCCCTCTTAACCATCGCACCGGCGTTGTTGATAACAACATCGAGGCCACCTAACAGAGATGCCGCTTCCTCGACGATCCGATTTGATTCTTCACTCTTTGCGACATCACCTTGAACCGAATGCGCTTCGCCTCCGGTCTCCTGAATGGCAGTCACGATACTAGCGGCCTCTTCGGCACTCGACTTGTAGTGCACGACAACGCGCGCACCCACCCTGGCAAAGCCCTGCGCGACTGCCGCACCGATCCCGGTACTGGATCCTGTCACGAGGACGCGCTTATTCTTGAGATCATTCAGCATATTCTGTTCTTTCAGGCGGCCGTGGCACTAAAGTCATCATATGAGGCTGGGAATGCAGGCCCGGCATTCTTGAGATGTACGCCGTTCGACAAAGCGGGCGCCATTCTCCAGGGACGTGCGAGATTGTCGGTCAGGAGATTGATCTCCTCCATATAGCGTGCGGAGTCCCGTTCCAGGCCGAGTTCCATCGCCGACAAATCCGGGTATGTTCCAAAAGCCTGCCACCAGATGGCGCGGCCCGCGAGGTATCCGTTGGCTCCGGCCTTATAGGCAAAAGCAAGAACGCGGCGGAACTGCTCCATGCCGGCTCCGGCACTCAACATCACCCAAGGTCGATCGATGATCGTGCCGATCTTGTCGAACCATTCTTGAGCCTTGCGAGTCTCGGCGCTGTCTTCGTTCGGATCCGGCAGGGTATCGGCTGGAATCGGGCTCTCGAGCTTATAGATATCGACGCCGTAGGAGGGATCTGCGAAATCCCTTAAGCTTTGAAGCACTAGTTCCGGATACTTTTCCTTGTTCTCCGTATAATCGGTCGTGTGGTTCGCAGCTCCCTTGAAAGGATAAACGAGGAGTTCCAGGAGGAAGGCGATGTCGTATCGCGTGCACGCCTCTCCGACCTGACGCACCAGTTGCTTCTGATGCTCCACGACTTCCGGACTGCAATCGGGCCGATACCAGAGGAGCAGCTTGACGCCGTCGGCTCCCATTCGCTTGATCTTCCCGACGTCCCAGCCGTCGGGCAAGCGGGTCATTCGTCCTCCAGGGGAATCCTCAAATCGGAAATCCTCAAGCGTGATCAGCAATCCGCGATCCGCCGGAATACCATCGGCGGCTAGGCTAAACCCATAATCAGGATCGATCAGCACGGCTGACCCCATAGGAGTCAATGTTCGTGCGAGCAGAGCCTTGACGGGAGCTATCTCGTCATACCCCGCGGTACGGGGTGCGATCTTCTCCCCGATAGACTTGATCATGGGCGGCCTCTGATCGACCGCCACCATCTTGAAACGACCAGCCTTGTCTGCCAGTCTCCGCAGACCTCTGAGCTTACCAGCTGATATTTCCATGGCGCGCCTCAGCTCGCTCGCGCCAGAGGCGCCGTGGCGCGTACATGGTCGATGACGCCCTCCCTGGCCTGACGACATCCGTTATTAATGTACATCATGTCATTGCCCATGATCAGCATATCGACTCCCTTCTCGATAAGTCGTTGTGCATTCTCCAGGCTTGTTGGAATGCATGGCGCCATGACCTTGATGCCCCTAGCGTGGCACTTGGCGATCAGCAGATCGAGAAGCTGGTCGATTTCCTTGCCGGACATCGAGTAATCCACTGGCAAATGCTTGGACAGTGCGTAGTCAACAGGTCCATAATTGACGATGTCAATTCCGTCGACTTCGAGGATCTCATCGAGATTATCGAAGAACTCGAAGTTTTCCGCCATGGGAATGACGAGCGTGCTCGCATTCGCGGCTTCGGTATATTCAGGCCAGTTGAATCCGGGGCCCGCCCAGCGAGCCGAGCGGACGGATGCATCGCCACCCCGCCTTCCGATGGGAGGGAATTTCGCCGCCCGAACGATCGTGCGCATCTCATCGGCGGTTTTCACTTGCGGAACGATGACGCCCTCGGCTCCCATTTCGAAGACTTTGCGGACATCAACCTCGTTGACGCTCGGCACGCGGATCATCGGCGATATGCCTGTGAGCTTCGCTGACATGATCATCTTCTCGATGTCTCCGGAGACCGAGAAGGCGGTGTGCTCCGCATCGATGAAGGCGAAATCAAGCCCCCAGTGACCCATGGCTTCAACTGCAAGACAGGACCCTGAGTAAACTGTGGCACCAAACGTTGTCTCATTGGCGTCAAGTCGTTTTCTGATCGGGAAGGATTCGCTTTTCATTCTGATCGTCTCCATTTCGAACGAGGCATTTAGATTTTAAGTGGCGGCCAACTGACCCTGGAGCAGCGATTCGACTTCGCTTCTAGCGGGTATCCCGGCTCGCCCTCCCCACCGGGTGCACTTCAAGGCAGCTGTCGCGGCCGCCAGTCTGGCGGCATCGGCAACGCCACGTCCTTCTGCGATACCCAAGGCATAGGCTCCATGAAAGACATCTCCAGCTGCGAGCGTATCGATCGCTTCCACCGTGAAGGCAGGGACATGACAGGGTTTCCCCGCCTCCAGCCATGTGAATCCACGTGAGCCTAATGTGACCCCGACCAGTCCGCCTACACGCGCCTGGGCTGACTGAAGAGCCTCTTGAGGATCAGATATGTCCGTGAAGCGTTGCAGTCCTGGCAAGGAGAACACCGTATGATCTGCAAGGGGAGCGAGCTTCGCGATGGCATCGTCGGTCGTTAGATCCGCATCCAGAACGGACGGCACGCTCTTATCTCTTGCCGCTCTTAAAACGCGCTCCGATGCAGTTGGCCACCGGACATCAGCCAGCACGGCATCGAAGGAATCGATCTCATCGACCGGAAGCCAGTCCGGGTTTCGATCAAGCTCCTTGTCGGCGTATGCGGTGATCATCCGCTCGCCGTTGCGATCAACGACGACAGCCGAAACACCAGATCGGCGCCCGGGTATCTGGCGGATGTGCCTTGTGTCGACACCAGATTCACGTAGCTCTTTAATGATGCGCTCGCCTAGATGATCTCCCCCGACGCGCGCCCATAATGCGGCCTGTCCGCCCAGCCGCGAGACCGTGACAGCAGCGTTGGCGGCAGGCCCGCCACCAGCTTCGCCGAAGTCCGTGGCGAAGTTTTTCGTCGGGGAGGAGGGAATCTTCTCGACGGCAAATATATTGTCTTGAACTGCCACCCCGACACAAAGCACGCGCGCAGCCAATGTCGCCTCCCATTTCCGGTTCTTAATTCCACATTTCGGAAAACATGATACGTCTCGATGTGACGTTGTCAATTGCCTGTCTCTATGGAACCGACGCAAACCCAAGAGTTAATTCAATGCTGACAATATTATTCAAGCAGACAATCGTCGGTTATTCATCACGATGAAAGTTCTCTACGCCGTCCAGGTAAGTTGAAATTCAGCCCGAAAACATCTGAAATACTTCTTTTCAGATCCGCATTAAATCCATATCGGACATTCAACCTGCCTCTGTCAGCAGAGAGCTCTTTATCGATGCGTGCAACCGCTCCAGAAACTTTGGCCAGACGTTTGGATTGATAATACGTTTGGGTTTCTCGCCACTGAGAACGGCGACGATTTGCTCAGCCGCGGCAACCGACACCGCCCGGTATCCCTGTCGCGTACTTCCTGCGATATGCGGTGTTGCTATGACATTGTCCAAGGTCAAAAGCGGGTTATTGATGCTGGGCGGTTCTTCGAGCCAGACATCGATACCAGCTCCACTGAGATGCCCGGATCGGAGGACTTCGTAGAGTGCGTTCTCATCGACGACGCCTCCCCTGGCTGTCGTGATCAGAAGGGCATCGTGTTTCATTCTTTCAAGCTCACGCCTTCCGATGATCCCCTGGGTATCCTTGGACAACGGCATATGAACAGTCACAACATCGCTCTCCGACAGCACTGTCTCAAGCGTGGCCGGTTCGGCGCCTCTTGCCCGAACTCTCTCCTCGGAGACGAAGGGGTCATAAGCGAGAACGTTCATCTCGAAGCCATTTCGGCAAATGTCACCTACTTGGGAGCCAATGTTACCGAACCCGACGATTCCAAGCGTCTTTCCTCGCAGATCGCTGCCGGTAAAGGAGAGTCGGGTCCAGCTGCGGTCACGCCGCATGGCTCGATCTGCAGGCAGAATCCGGTGCGCATGCGCCAACATGACGGATACTGCGAACTCCGCGACCGTGCCCGAGTTCAGTCCCGATTGATTTGCAACGCAGACGCCACGGTCAGTGCATTCAGACACGTCGATGCTGTCATACCCTGCACCGTCGGGAGACGCGAACAAGAGCTCCGGACATTGCTCAAGCACTTCCCGATCCAGGCGCCAGGGCGGATTCGGATTATGATAGACGTGAGCGGTTCTGAGGATGCTCAAGCCTTCCTCCCGACTCGCATCCGCCGGCAGCCGAATGAGATTGAAGTCGTTGCTAAGGGCAGCGATCTCAGGCGCGATCGGATGCGGCTGGTCACAATAGACAACGTTCCACTTCGGCATGTGAGTCACCTTACAAAAAGCGATCAGGTTCAGTCCTTCGGGACCAATGCTAAGCCTGAATGAAGCCTCTCAGCTCCGGCGTTTTTGGGTTTGTGAAGAGCTCATTCGACGCTCCTTCTTCCCAAATTTTCCCTTTGTGCATGAAGACGGTCGTATCAGCGATGTTCTCGGCAAACCTCATCTCATGGGTCACCAGAATCATAGTCATGCCCGCAGCGGCAAGTTCTTCCATCACCTTGAGGACCTCACCCGTAAGCTCCGGATCCAAAGCGGAAGTGACCTCGTCGAACAACATGACTTTCGGCTTCATGGCCAGCGCGCGTGCAATGGCGACCCGCTGCTGCTGCCCGCCCGACAGTGAATCCGGGTAGGCGTCGATTTTCTCTATCAGCCCAACGCTTTTCAGAACCGATGCAGCTACCGCGTCGGCCTCTTCAGAGCGTAGCTTCTTAACAACTCGTGGCGCCAGGGTGATGTTTTCCCTGACGGTGAGGTGCGGGAACAGCGCGTAGCTCTGGAAAACCATTCCAACATCAAGTCGCAATTCCTGAAGGTTCTTCGTTTCTGGCTTAATGCAGTGTCCGGCAACGTGAATCTCGCCACCTTGAATTCGCTCGAGTCCATTGATACAACGTAGCATCGTGCTTTTTCCGGAACCGCTGCGTCCGATGACGGCTACGACCTCACCCGGCTTGACGCTCAGTGAGATGCCCTCGAACACCTTGACGGCCCCGTAGGATTTGCTGATGCGCTTGAGCTCAACGATGGGCGACATTGATCCTCCAAGAGAGATACTTGCTTGTGAGGGAGAGAGGAAAGCAGACACAGAAATAGATTGCCGCAACCGTCAAAAAGACGGCGAACGGTTGGAACGTGATGTTGTTGAGAAGTTGACCGGCACGCGTCAGTTCCACGAAGCCAATCAGGGCCACGACAGAGGTGTTCTTGACCACTTGAACCATGAAGCCGACTGTCGGCGGTATGGCGATCCTAAAGGCCTGCGGAAGAATGATGTATCGCAGTTGCTGGACTAGGGAGAGGGCAAGCGCGTCGCCAGCCTCCCATTGTGGCCGTCCTATCGCTTGAATACATCCTCTCCATATCTCGATGAGAAAGGCGGATGAATAGATCGAAAGCGATATTCCCGCAGCGAAAAGGGGCGGGAGATGAATGTTCAGGAAGCTAAGACCATAGAAGGCTAGGAAAACCACGATCAGCAACGGTGTTGCTTGTACAATCTGAACATAACCACTGATGCTCGCGCGGACTGGAGAGGGGCCAAGAACCCTGAGGGGCGCCAAGAGCAGGGCTACCGCACCGCCAACGAGAAACGAGATGATGGACAGGCTCAAGGTCCAGGTCGCGCCCCGCAAGAGGAAGATGACATGATCCCAGCTGAAGGTCTGGATCATGCCCCAGCTCCCGTCAGAAGAGGATCCTCAACGACATTCTTGGATGTGACGACCTTTCGGTGAAACAGGATCTTGCCAATAATCCAATACAAGAACCTGAACATGAAAGTCAGGCTGATATAGATCAAGGCGATGGTGATGTATGTCTCCAGGCTTCTGAAGGTTTTCGACTCGATGACGCTTGCAGCGCTCGAAAGTTCGGCCGCCGATATTGCCGAAGCTATGCTTGTGCCTAGAAGCGTCAAGGTCAGTTGGCTCGTCAGAGCCGGATATATGATCATCAAGGCCGGGATGAAGATGATATGACGTATGATTTGGAACCTTGACAGGCCGAGAGAAAGACCGGCTTCGATTTGGGCCTTGGGAATGGCGACAATACCCGCCCGGATGATCTCTGTGGCATAGGCCCCGAGATTGAGAGCCATTGCAAGGACTGCCGCCACCATGACGGGCACCTGAAGTCCTATCATGGGAAGTGCGAAAAATACCAGAAACAGCTGGACGAGCAGCGGTGTATTCCGAAAGACTTCTACATAGGTGGAAATGGCGATCGACAGCCATGACGGTCCTTCCGTGCGACCGATTGCTCCCAATCCGCCAAGGATGACACCCAGCGCGATGGATTGAGACGCCAAGACGAGGGTGGTGACCGTTCCATCGATGAGATCCGGGGCATAATTGAGCACCGGTTGGAACTGCATCTCATAGGCCATGGATTTCTGGCGCCTATCGTTTGAACTTCGGAAATCGAAGGCAGAGTGGAAAGGCGTGTCGACCTCTCCAAGTTTCTCCGCCTTCAGACATTTCGTTTATCGAGAGGGTCGCATTCAGTGTCGCACTAGAAGGACGGCAGCGGTTGGTTGGGGACGGGGACGCCTGTCCACTTCTTGTGAAGCGCGTCGAGCTGACCGTCGGTTCGGATGTAGAAGATGAAATTGTTGAGCCATTGCAGGAGTTCGAAAGAGCCCATGCGGACGGCCATTGATTGATACTGAGAGTAGATCGGAGTTTTTACCTCCAGCCGCTCCAGACCATTCTTCTTGAGCAGGTCGTTCGCCATGACGGCAGGTGCGGCGGTTGCGTCGACTTGGCCGGATACCAGCGCCTGCATTGCCGTGGCGTCGTCGTCAAACCGGACCACCTGCATCCCCGGGAAATTGAACGCGGAGATAGTCAGGTCCTGCGTGCTGCCTTTCGGAACAGAAACTTTCTTCCCAGCCAGATCGTCGACTTTCTTGATATTTGCGGTCTTCGCCCCGATGAGCGACATGTCATAGCTCCCATATGGGGAGGTAAACATCACAACCTTGGCTCGCTCAGGGGTCGCAGTCGCCAAAGCGATCTGGACGTCGATTTTACCAGATTCCAGAGCCGCAATTCTGGACGAATTGTTCACCGGCACGATTTCGACTTCGACGCCGAGGTATTTGCCGATCAAATTCGCCAAGTCGACGTTATAACCGATTGTCTTTCCACTTGTATCTACCGTATCGTAGGGCGGTATCCCGGTCATGACGCCGATGGATATCTTCTTCTTGGCGACGATTTCTTTGATCGTCTGCGCCTCGGAAGGCACGCAGCTCGCGACGACAGCACCCGCGATTAGCAACGCGGATGCCACGATGGAACGATATCTCGATGATCCCAGCATACTTTCCTCCCTCAAGCGCCTTTTGAAACCAAAGACACATCTTTTGCGTACAGAACTCCGGATAGCGGAATAAGTTAATTTTGCGCCGCCTCGAGCCGATGTCAATCGCTATTCGCCGTAAGCTTTGAATTTGAATCTCGGAGGTGCTGGTCCCGCCTCTGGCTCATGGCGAGGGGCTAGACGAAAGTTGCTGTTTCCTTTGGGACGGTGCCGCGCGGATGGTAGGCTGGAGCGGCATGACGCATACATGGGTCAAGAGGAACCCGTTTCGTACGGGCTTAGCCACGCCGATCCGCTTCGCATTGAACCGGATCTCATGTTGACAACCGGGTTATTGGTCTTTGGGTTGATCTTGGCACTCAACTTATCAGTTCAACATCCGTCCTGTTCACCGAGCCAGAAGGCACCGCTACCCTTAATTGCGCAACAATAATTCATATATTAACGTTGTATGCGCCACCAGAAGACTTCCATTTTGTTCCTGCTGATGGATCTATAGAGTAGGAAAGCATGACTGCGAAAATTGAGGACCGCTCAACGTTGACTGACAGGGCGACATCGAAGAGCGAACGAAAGCCGGCTCGAAAGACTGGATCCGAAACAGCGGAACGAGGTTCTTTGAAGTCCATGCGAAAGCTCATGGTCGTTCTCGATTGCTTCAATCGGTATGACCGGAGTCTGAGCCTCAGTGAAATTTCAGAGCGCTGCGGGATGCCGAAGACGACGGTTCATCGCTTGGTCAGCAGCTTGCGCGAGGTGAAGCTCCTTGAGCAAGACAAGGGTCGAGATCGGTACCGGATGGGTATTCGCCTGTTCGAACTCGGCAGCATTGTTCTCGGCAATCTCGATGTATTCAACGAAGCACGACCACTTGTAGATCGGCTCATCAAGGCGACGGGCGAGGGCTCGCACCTTTGTGTCTTCGATGGAACGAATATGGTTTCGGTGGAGCATTTGGAACCGAGCGGATCTAGCGTGAACTGGACAACGACGCTCTCTATCTCACCGTCATATTGCACAGGGGTCGGAAAAGCCGCCTTGGCATTCCAAGATGAGAGAACGATCGAGAAGATTATCAAGCAAGGTTTGGTTCCATACACACCCAGCACGATAACGGACCCGGCTGATCTTCGAAAAGAACTTCGTCAGATAGCGAAGCGTGGGTATGCTGTCGATGAAGGGGAGCATCAACCGAATATACGCTGCGTCGCGGCACCGATTTACAATGCAGCAGATCGAGTGTTTGCGGCGATAAGCGTGAGTGGTCCGGCCGATCGATTGACACGTGATCGGGTGTTGACGATCGCTCCGATCGTCACCTCGACGGCTGACCAGATTTCGAGGTCGCTGGGCCACGATCCTCGCCGATCCTAAGAGGCTTGATTGCCAATGAGTACTGACAATAAGCTACGCGGGGTGCTCGTCCCATTGACGACGCCTTTCGACAGCACAGGTGAGCTTGATCTGCAGGCTTTCAGAAGCGAGGTCGACTGGGCGCTCTCTCACGGAGTTCACGGTGTCGTTGTTGGCGGCAGCACCGGGGAAGGATACACGCTTGAAGCCGACGAGCTCGCCATATTGACCAGCGCCGCGGTCGACTGTGTTTCAGGTCAGATACCCGTTATCGCGAGTATCATCGTCGACAGTGCACGCTCCGCCTTGGGCCGTATCGAAGCACTCAAGCATGTACGCATCGAAGCTCTGCAGATCGCGCCACCGCATTACATCTTCCGACCTTCGATCGAAGGATTGCTCGAATTTTACCGAACCTTATCGGCGGCCGCTGACGTGCCGGTCATAATCTACAACGTTCTGCCCTGGGACATTCTGAGCCCCGCAACCTGCGCGACGATTCTGAAGACGATCCCGGAAGTGTGCGGTGTGAAGCAGAGCGACAAAAGCTTTGAAGCTTACTCAAATCTGGTCGCTGAGATCGGGCCGGATAAAGTCTATGCGGCGATCGACAATGCATTGATGAGTTGCTACCAACTCGGAGCCGCAGGATCTATTGCAGCGGTCGCCAGCGCGGCGCCAGGCCCAAACGTTGAATTGTGGAACGCCATTCAGGCTGGAAACACAGTCCGCGCAGTCGAGATCCACGCTGGGTTGGTTCGACTGTGGAATACGCTCAAGGGAGATGATCTCCCCGCACGGATCAAAGCAGCTCAGGGTCTGCAAGGCCTTTCCGACAGTTTTCCTAGGGCCCCGATGCTAAGGGTGAAGGATCGCGACAGGGAAGCTATCCGCGATGCTCTGGAGCAACTGCCCGTGCGATCTGATTTCCGCCCGCAGGCCGACCCCTCCAGGCAGAGGGCAGTTTGACCCGATAAGGAACGCGGCTCCGACATAGGTTTGGTCTGGGTTGATCGGGTTTTTTCCTTATGTGAGGTGTTTTTTCTGGTTTGAGGGTTGGGGTTTTGGGGTGTTGCTGAGGTGTTTTGGAGACAAAAA
>NZ_JAFEMB010000003.1:227500-476433 GCF_016892705.1 Microvirga pudoricolor | reverse complement strand
CCGTCGATGCGCTTGGCTTCTTCCGCGAACCACTCGATGTAGGAGGCATTGGACAAGACCTCGCCCTTGGCCTCAGGCAACGGCTTGCCCTGCTCGGTGGTGAGGATCAGCGCCAGGTCGTCGGCATTCTCGACGATGAGGTCGTACCACCGGCGCAGCACCTGCGCGCGCTCCTTGGCGGTGCGCCGGGCCCAGTCCGACTGGACCGCGTGGGCCTTGTCGATGGCGCGGCGCACGGCGTCGGGGCCGAGATCGGGCACCTCGGCGATGAGAGCGCCGTCGAAGGGATCGGTGACCGCGATGAGCTTGCCGCCCGACGCCCCCACCCACTCGCCCGCCACATAAGCCTTGTCGGTGAAAAGCGACGGGTCCTTCAGGTCAAGAACCCGGCGTTCCTGAGACTTCAACTGCGCTGTCATGGCAGGCCTCCAAGCATGTGTAAGACGGCGGGCGCCGTCAGGCGGCGAGCGCCTGCTCCAGCATCTCAAGGCCCTCGTCTACGATCGCATCCGAGGCGGTGAGCGGCACCAGGATCCGGATCGTGTTGGCATTCGTGCCGCAGGAGAGCAGGATCAAGCCGTTCTCGTAAGCCCGCTGTGTCACCCTTCGGGTGGCCGCCGCATCCGGCTCGTCGCCACCCCGGTCCTTGACAATGTCGAAGGCCACCATGGCGCCGGGACCGCGAATCCCCCGAATCGGCAGCAAGTCGTTGCGAGTCTGCAAGGCTTCCAGCCTCGCCTTCAGTCTTTGGCCGATGATGTGTGACCGCTCCAGGAG
The DNA here is from genome assembly GCF_016892705.1 of Microvirga pudoricolor. Classification (GTDB taxonomy): domain Bacteria; phylum Pseudomonadota; class Alphaproteobacteria; order Rhizobiales; family Beijerinckiaceae; genus Microvirga; species Microvirga pudoricolor. The sequence continues at coordinate 475,656 of NZ_JAFEMB010000003.1, read as the reverse complement.
CCGCTCCTCCTCGAAGACATCGAGCACCGCCAGGGCCGCCGCGCAGGCGAGCGGATTGCCAGCATAGGTACCACCGAGCCCGCCAGGGTCAGCTGCGTCCATAATGGGGGCGCGACCGATGACTCCCGAAAGCGGAAAGCCTCCCGCCATGCTCTTGGCCACGCAGATCAGATCCGGTTCGACATCGTAATGCTCCATGGCAAACATCGTGCCGGTGCGACCGAAGCCGGTTTGCACCTCGTCGGCGACGAGCACGATGCCGTGCTCGTCGCAGATGTGGCGCAGAGCTCGCATCAGCTCCGGCGGCGCCTGGTGGAAGCCCCCCTCGCCCTGAACCGGCTCGATGATGATGGCAGCAACCCGGCTGGGGTCGACATCGGCCTTGAAGATGAAGCCGAGATATTTGAGGGCGTCCTCGACGGTGACGTCACCTTTGGACATTGGGAACGGAACGTGCCAGACGTCCGGCAACGCCGGTCCTAGCCCCTTCTTGTAGGGTACGACCTTGCCGGTCATGGCCGAGGCCAGGATCGTGCGACCATGGAAACTGCCCGTAAAGGCGATGACGCCGGAGCGGCCCGTGGCGGCACGGGAGATCTTGACGGCATTCTCTGTCGCCTCGGCGCCGGTGGTGAAGAAAGCAGACTTCACCGCCCCCGATAGGGGGGCCAGTGCATTGAGCCTCTCGGCTAAGGTGATGTAAGGCTCGTACATCAACACCTGAAAGCACGTGTGTGTGAAGCGCTCCATCTGATCCTTGACGGCCGCGAGGATCCTGGGATGGCAGTGACCCGTGTTGAGGACAGCGATACCTCCCGCGAAGTCGACGTATCGGCGTCCTTCCACGTCCCATATCTCGGCGTTGAGAGCCCGTTCGGCGGAGATTGGCGTTGTATGGCCGATGCCGCGAACGACGGCAGCGTTTCGGCGGGACAGAAGGGCGGCGTTTGTAGTCATTGACAGATCCATTTCGAAGAGCGGTGGACTCAGTTGTGAGCGCATGGCGGCGGCCAGCGGAACGGCTGCCTGAGGACTATCCAGGTCGTCATCGCTCTCGACCCGGTGGAGCTGGTCGTAGTCTCATGGCACTGACGCTGCAGGCCATGAGAGCGAATATCATCGCAAGGTAAAGGGCTTGACCGGCCGCAAGAGAATGAGACAACCCGAAAACCATAGAGACGAGGGCTGCACCAACCGTCTGTCCGATGAGGCGAGCAGCCGACTGGATGGCACTGGCTGCGCCGCTCCGCTCCAAGGGAGCGCCGATCACGATCGCTTTGCTGTTGGGGACCTGAAACAGGGCAAAACCTACCCCGCACAAGGCCATCTGCCACATGACAGATGTAACGGAAGGATCGGCCGACAGAGCGATACAGGACACCCCGACTGTCAAGAGTGCGAGACCGACGGTGCCTAGAACGCCTGCCGAAAGGTGATCCGACAGTCGGCCTGAGAACGGCGAAACGATCGCAATGGCCATCGGCCATGGTGTCATGGCGAGACCCGTTTCAAGAGCCGAAAATCCAGTCTGTACGTGGAGAAAAAACGGCAGGGCCGTAAACATCAGGCCTTGGACAATATAGGAGAGAACGGCAGTCGCGGCTGCCAAGCGGACGGCGACGCGCCTCAAAAGATCTAGCGGAATAATGGGATGGGCTTGCCGGGTCTGATGGTAGAACAACCAGGCAAGTCCGAGGCCTCCGCAAAGCGCCATGAGGATCGTCGCCCAGGCAGGACGCTCCCGCCCCAGGCCGTCGATGGCCAGCATGAGCAAGGTGAACGCGAGAGCGCTGATTAGGGCGCCTGACATGTCGAAGGCATGGCTGCGCTTGGGTGTTTTCGGCAGGACAGCAAAGCCGATGGAGATTGCTACGATCCCAAGAGGAATGTTGAGCAGGAAAAGCCACGGCCACGAAGCGGCTGAAAGCACCAAAGACGATACACTGGGCCCCGCTGTGGCCGACAGGGCCACAATCAGTGTGTTGTAACCAATTCCCCGGCCGAGGGAGGCTCTGGGATAGATAAAGCGAACCAGAGCAAGATTGACGCTCATGATTCCGGAAGCCCCCAGCCCTTGACACACTCGCGCCGCGATGAGGAAAGGAAGACCGGGTGAGATCGCACAAGCCAAGGAGGCCAGCGTAAATACGAGAAGCCCACCGCAGTAGATCTCGCGGTATCCAATCCGATCCCCTAACGAAGAGAGAGGAAACAGGGAGATGGTGACGGCCAGTTGATAGGCGCCGACCGTCCATACCGCGAGAGCAGGATCCTCGGAGAAGTCCGCCGCGATAGCCGGGAGGGCGAGGTTGACGAGGGATGCATCGATGACCGCCATCACGACGGCGATGGCGATGGCCAAAAGGGCCCAATAGCGACGCGGTGTCGGCAGCCCATCAGGAGGCACCAAATGAGCCGCCGACATCTTCTACCGTCCTTAGGACACAGTGAAGGTGGTCGGGTCGACCGGATGCTTGGCCAGGGGATGAACGACGATGTCATGCATCCAGGGGTTGGCCGGAAGGGCTGTAATCATTTCATGATAGGTGCCCCAGTGGGTCGCCAATGTCGGCTTTTCGGGTGATGGTAACATCGTCAAACCTTGCCCAGGAGGCCAAGCCCCCTGCCCTTTCGTCAGGAGAGCGTGCCGGACCGTGTCTGGTGATCCTGTGCGACGCTCGCCGCCTCCAACGTTGCGATTGCTCGCCAGGCACCAGAGAGATGCTCGATCAGAAGGCGCGAGAGTAGCGGTCCATCACGTTGATCGAGAGCGGCTAGTATCGCTTCGTGCTGACTGCTGACAAAGGTCCATTCCTTTTGCTGCATAATCGCGAGATAGCGAACCCGGTAAAGCCGGAGATTGAGCTGCCCATGCACCTCGATGAGCGAAGCATTCCGTGAGGCTTTGATGATGTTGAGATGAAAGGCTTGGTTTGCCCGGAAATACCGGAGCCGGTCATTCCGTTCAAAAGCCGCCAGCATCTCGTGTTGCCAGTCATGGATTGCGGTGATGTCAGCCGGCAGAGCCCGCTCACAGGCCATTTGGGCGCCTAACCCCTCAAGTGAGGAATAGACCCGGAGCAGATCCCGCATCTCCTCAATGCTGAGATCTGTCACGACCGCCCCCCGATTAGGGGCAAGATCAACCAGCCGCTCGACCGCAAGGATTTTGAGGGCATCGCGGAGCGGCGTGCGGGACACCTTAAGCTCTGCCGAGAGTGGCACCTCACGGATGCGCTCGCCTGGCTTCAAGATATCATGGATGATCATATCCCGCAGGTGGCTGGCGATCTGTTGGGGTAATGGTTGGGCGGCAACAGGTGTCAAGCCAGCCAAAGGCGCTCCTAAAGGTACAAGCCGCAATTGTCCCTCAGCTTCAGCCATCACAAGTCGCTTCGCTCCATCAATCATGGGTGTTTATTTAGCCCAGTGGCAGTGGCCGCCCAAGATCGAGCTTGGCACAAAAGGAGGGTGGTGACGTAACCTTGCACGCGCCAAACGTTCGTCATAAAGTACGTTTTGTTTGGTGAAGAGAATATTATTCTCCAAATCGGCCGGTATTTAGAATTGACCCAGATACCCTGCCCTGTTTTGATTATTGTATGCAATCGACAATAAGCGAAGCATCGTTCGGTTGAATGTTTCGCTGTTCAGGAGAATGGCCCATGAAGATCCGTCTCGTTCAAGGCGTTGCTACAGCATTCTTGATCGCCTTAGGTGGCGCTTCCTATGCGGCCGACGGAGCGCTTCGCGTCGGAGCGTCCCCCGGTCCCTACGCCGACTTCCTGAAAGAGGCGGCCAAGAAAGCCAACGCTGAGGGCCTCAAGGTCGAGGTCACGGAATTCACAGAGCCGACCCAGATCAACGAAGCCACCCAAGCAGGCGATATCGACGTCAATAACTTCCAGCATGTGCCCTACATGCAGAAGCAGAACGAGTCGCGGGGCTATAAGATCGTTGCCATCAAACCTGCTTTCGTAGCCCCAGGTGGGATCTACTCCGCCCAGTATAAATCCCTTGCTGAGATCCCCAATGGTGCGAAGATCGGTATTCCGAACGATCCCGCCAACGAGTCTCGTGCTCTTGCACTCCTTCACAAAGCAGGCCTGATCAAGCTCAAGGATGGCTCCTCGATCAATGCCAGCGTTCGAGACATTGCCGAGAACCCAAAAAAGTTCGATATCATTCTGCTTGATGAGATCATGCTTCCTCGCTCCCTAAGCGATCTTGGAGCAGCCTTCGTCACCCTCAATAAGGGCGTCCTCGCCGGCCTTGATCCCAAGACGGCCATCATGCTGGAGGATAAAACCTCGCCCTGGGCCATCGTTTGGGCCGCCCGTAACGACAAGGTTGAGGACCCTCGCGTCAAGCGCTTCATTGCGGTGTTTGAGTCTGAGCCGATCAAGAGCTACATCATTCAGCGCTTCAACGGTACCGTCATTCCGGCTTGGTAAGCACTCTTCCGGCCAGGCGACAGATAAGCGGGCGGTAAGTAACGTTTGAGGCAGACGAGGTTAGCATGAGCAGGATTAGCGCTGTCCAGCAAGGTCACGGGACGTCCGAACAGGATGCCGCATATGACGACGAGATCGCTCGGGTCGGTCAAGTCACGAATATGAAGAAGGCAATCCTGCACTCCCTGCCTGCTTACCGGACGTACAAAGGCTTCTATGAATTGCAGAAGGCGGCGAAGGATCTCGTCGGGCTCCGGGCCTTCAACGTTTTTGCCTACGCCATCTCGACAGGATCGGACTGCGTCCTGTGCGCGACGTTTTTCCGTCGGCTGCTGAACGAAGCAGGGGTGGAGCCGAAGGACTTTGCGCCAACTGAGGTTGAGACAGTCCTGCTCAAGATTGGGCAATCCATTGGTGAGAGACGCGGAAAGCTCACCGACGATGTCTGGCAGGAACTCCGCCAGCATTTTGATGAAGCAGGAGTGGTCACACTCATCGGATTTGCAGGAACGATGGTTGCCACCAACATCTTCAACACGATCCTCGAGGTTGATCTGGATGATTACCTGGAGCCGTTCGTCGTTGAGCTCGAACCTGCCTAGGGCGACCGGCCGACCCGATTGAAGCGATAGCGAGCTATGATCGAATCCTATGCGTAAAAAGACATTCTATGGTGTGACCATCGGCATTCTGATGGTCAACACGAGTTTCCAACGCTACCTTGGGGACATCGGCAACGCCGAGACCTGGGACTTTCCGGTTCAGTACAAGATTGTCCAGGACGCTGTTCCAGCAGGGATGACAGATCTTCATAATGTAAGCCTGCTCGAGCCCTTCAAGCGGGCAGCGCAGGAGCTCATCGACGCTGGGGTTGATGGGATCACAACGACCTGCGGCTTCTTGTCGATCTACCAGAGGGAGCTTGCTGACTTCTGCTCAGTGCCTGTCGCAACGAGCAGCTTGCTTCAGCTCCCCATGGTCCAGCAGCTTATCCCCACTGGCAAGCGCGTCGGAGTCCTCACGTACAATGGCGAGGTCCTGAACGGGCAGTACTTTGACGCGGTCGGCATCCCGCAGGACACACCAGTTGCGGGAATGTCTCAGGACTCAGAGTTCGTGCGCTGGATCAAGCATGGTGACACTAGCGTCTCTTACGAGACACTGAGGGCTGAAGTTCTGGCCGTCGCCAAACGCTTCGTGTCGGACCATCCCGAGATCGGAGCACTTGTGTCTGAGTGTACGAACTTGGCTCCATTCACAGCGGACATCGCTGATGAGGTTGGGCTTCCAGTCTACGATACGGTCTCGCTTGTGAATTGGTTCCACGCTGGCCTCAGACCCCGCCGTTACGCGAAGTTCTGAGACTCCGATCGAGGATCGTTTTGAGAAGGGAGCCCACAATGGATCAATGGCTACGTTCTCTCTTATATCGAATTCGCCAAGTGATGACACAGGCTCAGGCGGAAACAAAATTGAACCGAACGGACTTGCACAGCCGCAGGTCTGTTCGATAAGTGAATCGTTGGCTGTCTCAGACCTTAGTGCCACTCTCTAAGCATAAACGAGGAAGAGCTTGTGTCCCAGCGGTCGTTCATCGTTATTGGTGCAGGAGTGATTGGGGCTTCAGTCGCGTTCCGTCTTGCTCAAGGCGGAGCAAAGGTGACAGTCATTGAGGCTGGAGAGATTGGCTCAGGGACATCCTCAACCAGCTTTGCGTGGGTGAACGCTCATGACAAGTCCCCGCGAGCTTATCATGATCTCAACGTCGCCGGGAGAGCTGCCCATCGGGAAATTGCAAAGGAACTCAAGGGAGACTGGTACCACGAGACTGGGTGCCTTGAGTGGCGTGACGCGGCTGATCGCGATGCTCATGTCCAGAACGTCGAACGCCTCCAAGACTGGGGCTACAACGCTTGTTGGATCACGAGAGATCAAGCTATCGATTATGAACCGGTCATTGACCGGGTAGGAATTGCCGATGCTCAGGTTACCTTCTTTCCCGATGAAGGATGGCTCGACACAGCCTCATATGTACGCGGTCTCTTGGCGGCAGCTTCGGCACTCGGTACACACGTGGTTACAAACACGCGAGTGACCGGTATTGAGTGGGATGGCCAACAGGTTCTAGGCATCGAGACCGACGACGCCTTGTCATACCGCGCAGATGTTGTCGTTAACTGTATGGGCCGATGGGCTGACGACTCGGTTTTGCCGAATGAACTCCAAGTTCCCATGAGTCCCAGCTATGGTCTACTCGTTTATGTTGATGCGCCGGGAATTGATCTCAACCATGTGCTATTCACCCCGCGCTGTCACATCCGGCCTGATCGATCAGGCGGGCTCCTGATCTGTAAGAATGACGCCATTCATATGTTAGGCCCTGACACGGTGGTTGATACTGCCATGCCTGAGGTCATCTCTTTGATCGAGGAAGCGAGCCGCATGTTCCCAAAGCTGGCATCTATGAGGGCCAGTGAGGTCAAACTCGGAATCAGAGCCATTCCGGCCGATGGATTACCAGCAATCGGGCCCCTCCCCAGCATCGCCGGATACTATGTTGCTATCATGCACAGTGGAGTGACGCTCGCCCCTGCGGTCGGGACGATGGTCGCAGCAGAATTGCTGGACGATACCAATCTAGACGCTCTCGCACCGTTTCGGCCCAGCCGGCTTGTATCAATGTCTTAGATAGCAGGTGACGATCTGGCAGCAGGGTGAGGGGCGGGAACGTTGAGGTAGAGCCCCTCCCCTGGGCACCCTGGACTGCTCTGGTCCGACCTCCCGTCAAATACTGTCTTTAAGTTCCTTAGCGGTTCGGAACGCGATCTTCTTGGAGGCTTTGATTTTGATCGCCTCGCCTGTGGCTGGATCGCGGCCCATGCGGGTGGCCCGCTTCTTCACCTACAGGATGCCCAGACCTGACAAGCGGATCTTGTCGCCCTTCCTCAACCGCTTGGTGATGACCTCGACAATCTGCGTAACCAGCTCATTGGCACGCCGCTTGGCCAACTCATGCTCAACCGCGATCTCCTGTGCAATATGGCGCAGCGACACCACGGCGCCAGTTAGTTTGGCCCTATTGCCTTGGCCGGGTTCAATGCTGTCTCAGCAGACGCTTTGATGGGTGGGCCAATCTGTAGGTGGTATAAACCCCGGTTTTTACGAGACACAAGTCCCGAATTCTCCCAAAAGTTGCAGAAACTGCATATGTTAGGATAATTGATTCAAAGACCCTCAGGTCAGGAGGAGAATGACACTGGTCACCGCCGCCCTGCTTTCAGTTGCTTCGTAGTGGGCCAGCCTGTTGGTGGCAATGGCACCTGTCAGAGTAACGCCACCAACCTGCTGGAGCCTGCTCGAGGTCACAGTGCTAAACATAGACGATGCAGCAATACCCCTTCCCCGATCCACTGCCTGCACACAGCCCCAGGGCCAGGCGACAGGCCACGCACCCTGCCCCGGCCAGGATTGCTGGCAGTCTGAACCTCCTGCGAGAACAGCTCGCGCAAGAACAGAAACTGCAGCACAAGGGAGCACGCAATTGTATCAGTATTACATTACGATGCAGCGTTTGATTAGTGCGTCCTAGAGTTATCGAAGGCCAACGACCTCAGATCGATCTGCTTACCGACGAAATGCCAGCTATCATTAACTCGCAGGCTAATGCCGCTGCCAGATCCTTGTCTGGTCCAGAAAAAGCCCGACGCCCAGGGTCTAAAATTCGAACCGGCGCATGCTGTTTTGGAATGAGGATAGCGTATCAAGTCATTATCGCTCCCGTCACTTCACGATTACAATCAGACATTGGGAAGCAATAATGGGAGCGGCTTATGAAGAAATGGATTTCCTTTTGTGCTGGCGTGACTGCGCTTGCCGGTCCGACGATCGCTGCCGCGGAAGGCAAGGCGGTACCACCGATTGATTTTCTGACTTGGCCAGCTGCTAAGTATCAGCACTACTACGAGACCAGCAACTATATAGCTGAAGCATGGCGCAAGCTCGGAATACCGGTTCAACTGAACGCGCAGCCCTTTCCAGCTCCTATGCTCGGTATGTGGTACACGGATCATAAATTTGACGTCGTCATGTCAGTGCTTTCGGGCTCGCCCGCCCGGTTGGATCCCGAATTCTTCACAGCGACCCAGTTCTGGTCGACCAACTCAGCGCCGGGCGGCATGAACGTCGGCTCATTCAGGTCGGAAAAATTCGATGCGATGAGTGCAGAGCAACGCAAGCTGTACGATCCGGAGAAGCGCCGGGTCCTCATCAACGAGATGCAAGCCTTCATCCAGGGCGAGCAGCCTGAGGGGCTCATTGCCTCAGTCCAGAACACAACTGCTATCAATACCGACAATGTTCAATTGGATGGTTACCAGAACTCGCCCGATGGCATACGTTCAGTGTGGAACCTGCTCCGCCTCAAGCCGAAGAAGGGTCAGGCTGCGGTCAAACTAGGCTGGACCATCGATCAGGCGAGTTGGAATCCATTGACGTTCAAGACGCTTGAGGAGCTCGACCGGCTCGGATTGGTCTATGATCGGATGGTGGTGACGGCTCCCAACGGCAAGCCCGAAATGTGGGCTGCCGAGAAGATCGACGTCGTCAACGACACGACCATCGACGTCAGTCTCAAGGCTGGGATGAAATTCTCGGATGGCAAACCGGTGACGGCAGCGGATGCCGCCTTCAGCTTCAACTATCTGAAGCAGAACGATGCCATCTACTTCAAGAGTGTGTTGGCCGATTTGAAGGAAGCCGTGGCGGACGGCGACAAGATCCGCTTTACGTTGAACAAGGCTAACGCCTCATTCATCTCGCAGGGCCTTGGCCAAATCCCCATCATGCCGAAGCATATCTGGGACACTGTGACCAAGGACAAGGGCGTGGCGAAGCCGCAGGACTACAAGAACATCGATCTCATCGGCAGCGGAGCTTATAAACTCAAATACTGGAAGGAAGGTCAGGAGATCTACCTCGAGCGCAACGCCAGCCACTTCATGAAGCCACCTGCCGATCTGCTCATGATCCAGTTCGGCTCGGCCGAGGTGCTAGCTGCCTCTCTGCGCAAGGGCGAAATCGACGTCTCGTTACAGCCGCTGGTTCCCACAGTCATCAGCGAGTTCGCCGACCAGAAAAATCTGCGCCTGATCAAGACCCAGTCGAATGGCCATATGTCGGCCCGCTACAACCTCAAGACGGAACTGTTTTCGCACAAGGCCGTCCGGCAGGCCCTTGCGCATGCCATTCCGTACAAGATGATCATCGAAGAGGTCCTTGGCGGCGACGCCACGCCGACGCCCTCGCCGATCGTTCCTGCCAACACCTTCTGGAGCAACACGAACTTGAAGGTACCGGAATACGATCTCGACAAAGCGAGGGGCATTCTCAAAGCCGCCGGCTTCACCTGGGATTCGAAAGGGATGCTGCGCTTTCCAGAATGATCCTTTGCGATGTAATCGAAAAGTCCGCCCCTGCTCTCGCGGGGGCGGACTTCTTTATACCGCGACAGATATCGCGCCTCAGATCACCGCGATGACGCTGATCTCGACCAGATAGGGTTTGGCGGAAACGCGTTTCTCGGCGCAAGCCCGAGCGGGAGGCGCGGACCGGTCGACCCATGCGTCCCAAACCGTGTTGACATCCTTCGCATGGGCGATGTCCGAAAGGGAGATGTCAGCGAAAACGATACGTTCCTTGCCGCTTCCAGCCTCCCTCAGCAGTTCGTCGATACGGTGAAGGACGTCCCTGGTTTGAGCAGCCACGTCCAGGGAGGGATCCTCGGATCCTTGGCCGGACAGAAATACGAAACCGTTCGCAACGACGGCCTGCGAGAGCCGATGGTTCGACCGGATGCGGTGAAGCATCTCAGGCACCCTTCTGTGCGTCGCCGATGATCTTCTCGAGCTTGGCCACATAGTCGCCGGGAAGGTCGAAATCCCTCGCTCCGCGAAAGATCGGATCCACGTAGGTGGTGGGTGGGCTGTAGGCGCCTGACGGCCCCGGGATGACATAGGTGGTGGATTCGTGCTCGGCACCCTCGGCATCGCGAAGGGTCACCGACTTACGTTCCCAGTGGCCCGCCGGCACCCCCGCCGCCTTGTCGAGGGTCGCCATGTCCTCGGCCGAGAGCTCATATTGGATGCCCCAGGTCTCGGAGCCCGCTACGGTGTCGAGCGTGCAACCGGCTTGCGCGGGATCCGAGCACCGCTTGAATGAAATCTGGTGATCATCGAGACGGGCCACGGCGACCGCCGTGGCGGTAGGAGCAATCCTGCGCATCACGTTGATGTCCATCAAGTTTCCATAAGCGAAGTAATGCATTTGAGCTCTCCTTGGTTGAGATTTCACGGGGCATTGGCGAGATCGCCGACCCGGTTCCAGGTTTCCACCTTGCCCGCGAGCGACGCGAGCGTTTCCATTTCGCCCGCCCTATGGCAGCGAGCCGCGCGATCAGGCGTGGAAGGCAATAGATCGGGCGTCACGACGCGGCAGACCGGCAGCGCGAAAGGGCACCGCGCCGCGAAACGGCAGCCGGGAGCAGGATCCACGAGATCTGGTGGACGACCCGGGATCGCGATCGGTTCGTAATCCACCCCAAGGCGTGGAAGCGCGTTGCGCAGCCCCAGGGTATAGGGATGCGACGGCGCGCGAACGACCTCGCGCGTCGGTCCCGTCTCGACGATCATGCCTCCATACATGACGACGATGCGGTCGCAATTCTCGATCACCACCGCGAGATCGTGCGTGACCAGGAGTATGGCGAAGTCAAGCTCGTCTCGCAACGCGCGGAGCCGGTTGAAAATCTGGTCCTGGACGATCACGTCCAGCGCCGTTGTCGGCTCATCGGCGAGCACGACGGACGGCTCTAGCGCCAACGCCATCGCAATCAGTACGCGCTGACGCATGCCCCCGGAAAACTGGTGTGGGTAGTCGTCGATCCGTTCGGGATCGACGCCGACGATCTCGAACAGATGGCAGATGCGGGCTCGCAATTCCGACTTGGGCATGCTCTTGTGCGTCAGGATTGCCTCGGCGATCTGGGCGCTGATGCGCCGAACGGGGTTGAGCGCGTTGAGGGCGCTTTGGGCGATCATGGAAATGCCCGCCCATCTGGCCTTCCGCCATGCTTCCTTGCTGCCGGCGACGAGGTCGGCACCCTTGAAGATGACCTGGCCGCCTTCTATCGCCGCATTGGACGGCATGACACCCATGATGGCTTTGAGCAGCGTGCTCTTGCCGCACCCGGACTCGCCCACGAGGCCCAAGCTTTCGCCAGGCGCTAGCGAGAGCGAGATGTTCGTCAGCGCGGCGGCTCTGCCATGAGCCGTCGCGTAGGACAGGTCGAGGCCCTTGATGTGCAGGACGGGCTCGGCGTTGATGTTGGATCGTTGGTGCATGTCAGACGCTCCGCAATCGCGGATTGATGACTTCCTCATAGGCGCGGCCGACGAAGTACACAGCCGATACGAGGATCATGATGGCGATTCCGGGCGGAACCACCCACCAAGGCGCGCGGTACATAGCCTGCGACGCATAAGCGTCATACAGGATCGAGCCCCAGCTTACGACCGTGGGATCGCCGAAACCAAGAAAACCGATGCTGGCTTCGGTGATGATCGCCCAGGCGAGCGAGAAAGCCGTGCTGACCAGTGCCACCGGCATGACGTTTGGCGCGATCTCGCGATAGAGGATGGCGAAATCGCTTGCACCCGTGATGCGAGCCGCCGAGACGAACTGCATCTCGCGCAGAGATAGAACCTGCGCCCGAATGACCCGCGCCGTCGAGCGCCACATGACGATGGTCATCGCGAAGATGATCGTCCACAGGCTGCGCCCGGTCATGGCGAGCACGACGATGATGAACGGAAGGAACGGGAGCCCCAGAAAGATGTCGGTGATGCGCATCAGGATAGCGTCCGTACGCCCTCCGAAATAGCCCGCGATCAGGCCTACGTTCAACCCGATGACGACGGTGCCCAGGGCCGTGATCCCGCCAACTAGGAGCGCCGGACGGGCGCCCCACATCATCTGGCTGAAGATGTCGCGCCCAAGCAAAGTCGTGCCCATCCAATGATCCCAGGACGGTCCGGCCAAGCGGAGAAGCTTGCCGGCTTGGTCATAGTTGCGCATCGTCGGATCGTAGGGCGCCAGCAGGGGCCCGAACACGGCGAGCAGCACGCAGCCGACGACGACGAGCAGGCTGACGCGGCCCGCCCGCGTTGCCCAGACCGTTTTGATGAAGGTGCTGCAGAGTCTGATCATGGCCGGCTCACCTGTAGACGATGCGCGGGTCGAGCATGCCGTAGAGCATGTCGGCCACGAAGGTGCCTGTGACGGTCAGTACCGCGATGAGCAGGAAGGCGCCCTGTACAAGCGGATAATCCGCCTGTGTGACGGCCTCGACCATGAGCAGGCCGAGCCCCGGCCAACTGAAAATGGTTTCGATCACTACCGAGCCGGCGACCGCCCAGCCGAGGATCATCGGCAAGGTCGTGGCAAGCGGCAGCAGCGAGGTGGGCATCGCATGACGGAAGAGAACCTGGCGCTCCGTCAGGCCTTTCATCCGCGCCAGTTCGATGAAATCCTCACCGACTGTGGACAGCATGGTTGAGCGCATCAGCAGCAACGGAAAGCACAGCTGATAGAGCGTATTGACCATGAAGGGTAGCGCCAGATGGTGGAGGAAGTCCCACGTCAGGTACATCCGCCACGTCTGCTCGGGAAACGAGCCCGGAGACACGATGTGCCCGGTCGGAAAGAGATCGAGCTTGATGGAGAAGAACAGGATCGCCAACATGCTAAGCCAAAAGAGCGGCGCGGATTGGAGGATGGTGGCGACAAGGATGACCCCCGCCTCGGTCCTGCTGCCCCGATGCCAGCCGATATAGGCGCCCAGAAAGGCGCCGATCGCATAAGCGGCCGTCATGGACGGCAGAATGAGAAGCAGCGTGTTGACCAATCGGCCCTGGATCAGATCCCAGACAGGCCCGGACGTGCGGAAGGAATATCCGAAATCGAAGCGCGCGAGATTGGCGAGGTAGACGAAATATTGCTCGACGAGCGGGCGGTCGAGACCGAAGCGGACCCGCATCGCCTCTTGGGCGGCCGGATCGAGCGCCGGGCTGATGACCATCGCGGTCGGGTCGCCGGGCAGGAGGCGGAACAGAAAGAATGTCAGGGTCATCATGGCAAAGAGCGTGATGACGACATGGGATAGGCGGGTGGCGAGATAACGTCCCATTATTGACCGCCCCTTGACAGGACGGGAGGCCGCTCGCGGGCGTGGTCCGGGTCGGCCGACGGGATCGAGGCGATGAGAGCCCGTGTGTACCCGTGCTGCGGCGTGGCAAGAACCTGTTTCACCGGCCCCGTCTCGACGATCGTACCCCTGTACATGATGGCGATGCGGTCGCACACGACGCTGACGGTTGCCAGATCGTGCGTGATGTAGAGAAGCGATATGCCGTGGTCCCGCACCAGCCGCTTGAGCAGACGGATGATGTCCCATTTGATCGATACGTCGAGCATCGAGATGGGTTCGTCGGCGACCACGAAGGCAGGCTCTAGGACCATGGCGCGAGCGATGCAAACCCGTTGACGCTGACCCCCGGAAAGCTGATGCGGAAATTTATCGTGATAATTCCCGTCGGACGGCAGACCGACCTCGTCCAGGGCGGCGGCCACCCGTCGGGCGATCTCGGCCCGATTGCCTTCACCCTGATAGATCAGCGGACGCGCGACGATCTCGCTGATCGTATGCTGGGGATTAAGGGAACCGTAGGGATCCTGGAAGATCATCTGGATGCGGCGATGGAATGCCTTCCGGTCGCGCTTGCGCAGCGAGGTCGCATCCGTCCCGTCGATCATGATCGAACCGGATGTCGGCTCTTCGAGGCCGACCAGCAGCTTTCCGGTCGTCGACTTGCCCGAGCCCGATTCACCGACCAGGCCCAGAACCTCTCCGGCCCGAATGGCGAACGAGATGTTGTCGACCGCCTTGACTGACCGATGGCGCGGTCCACTGACCAAAGCCCGAAGCCCGGTCGCTAGCATGTACTCCTTCGAAAGGCCTTGCACCTCGATCATCAGGCAGGGCCGGCACAGGAGCCAAGGGCCTGTCGGTCGACAGGTCTGTCATTCTGCTTCGTCACATGTGCCTCAGGGAAAACCGGTTGGACCTCCCCAAAATGTCCCCTTTCAAGCCGCCTGTAAAATGACTTATGCTGAGCCGCCTATTCTGAAATGGAATGAGCTGGAGACCATCGTGCGACGTACCCTGCCGCCGACACGCGATCTGGCCTGCCTTGAGGCTGTCGTGAGAAACCGGTCCGTCACTAAGGCCGCGGAGGAGCTCAACCTCACGCAGAGCGCGGTGAGCCGGCGCATTTCCTGCCTCGAGGACCAACTGGGCGAGCGTCTCTTTCGTCGAGACAAGCAGAGGCTAGTCCCAACTTTGGCGGCAGAGGACTATGCGAATGAGTTGCGGAAGCTTCTCAATGGGATCGAAGTGGCGACAACCCGTGTCTTGACCCATGGCCGTGAGGGTGGAGCGTTGACACTCGCATGCCTGCCAACTTTTGGGTCACGGTGGCTGGTACCACGATTGAATGGGTTTCTGACGAAGTTTCCCCATATTGATATCAATTTAGTTTCCGCGATCCGACCTTTTGATTTCGGGGACGAGGTAGCGCACGCCGCAATCCACTTTGGAACTCCGCGCTGGGCGGGCGCCACGCTTCGCTACCTCATGGCTGAGCAAGTGATACCCGTTGCCGCGCCCTCGCTGCTCTTAAATGGTACTTTGAAATCGGCCGATGAGCTTCGGAATATGACCTTGATACAGCACGGGACTCGCTTGGATCTTTGGCGGGACTGGCTTCACTTTGCAGGAGCCAGCGGCGTGCACGGGGGCGCTGGGCCCAAATTCGAATATTATTCTCTTGTCATTGAGGCCGCTGTAGCCGGTCTAGGCGTTGCTCTTTTGCCAGACTTTCTAGTGCAGCGTGAAATCGAAGCTGGGCTTCTAACCGTCGCTTTTGATAAACCGATGCCCTGTGAGGAGGCATATTACTTTGTACATCCAAAAAAAAATCAGCAGAACCCAAACGTGCTGTGTTTCGGCGATTGGATCGCGGAGGAGTGCGCACGAGTTGGTTGAAGGTCCACCCGGACGCAGACTGACTTAGATCATCAAATTGCGAGGGTAAAAGGATGCCTCCCGTTCGAAAATTGAGCCAACCTAGGCCAACAACATGTAGATCTAAAGAACTCTGAATTGTAACGGAATAATAATTCGCATAATTTATCTTATGGAACCTAAACGCTCGTATTCGGTCTGAACGTCCGATCCGAACGCTAGAGCAGACATTTGCCTAGGGTCGCTGCTGTGCCACGACGACACCTCCGCGTTGCAAGCGCCTGCCCGTGGTTGGCCCTGGCAGTAGAGGCGTCCCCAGGTGCCAAAGGAAACCTCGGCGACAGGCAAGCACGTGAGGATGATTTAGATGTGATCGCCCCCGAGGGCACCCAGCCCCGTCAGGACAAGAACCCTGATGACTGTCCGGAATTGCCAAGCCGGTGCACCAAACGGACAAGCAAAAGCCTACAATGTAGTCACAGTAGAGGCAGCCAGGAGTGTGATCCATGAGGCCGCTGAAGGAACCGCTCCTGCACTTCGTTGTGCTGGGCGGACTGTTGTTTGCGGCCTATTCCGCCTTCGGGACTGCTCGGCAGGAGATCCAGCCGCTGCCCGTCATCCGCATGACCGCCGCCGATGCCGAGTGGCTCAAGGGAATGTGGACGCGCCAGTGGGGCCGCCCGCCGACCGATGAGGAACTCTCAGGTCTCGTCGCGGATCATCTGAAGGAGGAGATGCCCGCCCGCGAGGCGCGGGTGCTGGAACTCGACGTTGACGACACCATCGTCCGCCGCCGGCTGGCGCAGAAGATGGCCTTCCTTCTGGACGACATACTCCGCACCAGTGAACCACCCTTTTCTCGATAGAATGGGCGTGAACGCGTGACCCGCATCCCGCCTGGCGTTAGTCAATGGGTGGGTGTGAGGAGCGTTGTGACGTTTCAGAACCTGTCGAGTTCAGCCTTCTCTTCAGCCGCTGCCTCCGGTGATTTGCGGACCTCTCCTTCCGCGGCTGTACTGAGCTTTTGGTAAACGCCAAGGCCAACCACCATCGCAACTCCGCTCAACAACAGGAGAGTGGGGTAAAGCATCATGGAGATATCCGGACCCTTGCTGGTCTGAAACACCGCCACGAGTGCCTCAAGGAAAATGGCGATGCTAATGGTTGAGACGAACTTGGTAATGGATCGTCGGGCTTGGCCGGCATTGCGCATCTGGGTGGGGTCGATGACCTCTTCTTCCAAGATGTATTTAGCAACCTCAAAGATTGCGACAGCGATGACCATGTAGCCAACGCAGTCCAGGAGGGCTTGGCCAATATCTCTGTCAGGCGCGCTAAAGGCGTCAGCCTGCTGTAGTCCAGCATAGATGATGAGCCCGAGAGCAACTGCCATCAGAACTAGGCTGACGGCGCCAAAGATTGCTCTCGTGAGAAACTGGTACGCCTGCATCCGGTGCTCCTAAGGCCCAGACGCTGACAGCGTTGATCCGAGCACGATAGCCTTCTACCATTCAAATGGACCAGTTGGCGACGAGCCAACCTCGATCCAGGCGGCCGAGCTGTTTAAATCGCAGAGACTTCTCACTGAGGTAATACCGGGCAAGGGCCGCCATCTCCTGCGAGGTTGGCCTCTTCTCCATGTGTTCAGGTTCTTCCGGGAATGCCTGTGCTGATACGAGGAGGCTCAGTCGCTCTGCGTAGCGCCGCAGCAAGTTTATAGCGCTCACGCCCCGCCTTTTCCCTTGCTCCTGCCTATTGAGGTACAGCATCGAGATGTGCAGGTACCAACCAATGACTTCGGGATGTCGAACCCTGTCTTCCTGACAACCGTCGGCTTGAACTCGTATTCGTCCAGATCGAACAGCTCCAGGAGTGTGTCCTGAAGGTGCTGGGACCGCATGTCATAGGGCTCCATGAGATGGACGCGGCGGTTGACCAGACTCTCGATATTGAACAGGTGCGCCCTTAGCCACCTCACGGTCCTCTCTTGGTCCTCCACGGCCTCGTTGATGACCTTGATGGTGCCCTTGATTTCATGGACGAGCCCTTCGGATGGCCAGTCGTTGTCGATCTCGGCAATGTGCACTTCGAAGTCAGCCAGCAGGTTAACTTCGTCCTCCTCGTCCATTGCCGCCTCTGCCCCCGATAAAATATCGAAGGAAACCATTCCGGCAGCGAGTTTAGGACAAACGGATTCCTTGGGGTTAGGGGAATGGACCCCGTGGAAGCGGATTCTTAAATAGAAATCCGACACGTTCGCTCCAGGTCTGACATGTTTAATGCGCCCTCCCAGCCACAGCTCGGTGTCCAGCTCTGGGCCCTGAGCCTATCCTGTCCCCTTCCGGTGAATGACTTCCGGCTAATCAGGAGCCTGTTGGGGTTTCGCCTTTGGGAATGAGTGACCTTCCTGGGAATAGTGAAGACTTGGGACTTCCATCTCAGACGCTTGAAGATTTGCCTGCGACACCGTCGCTGCCAATAGCCATCTGAACATTAGCGGCTTTGCAATCCTGGCGGTGGCTCGCAGTCACAGTTGGCCCGGCAAGTATTTAGCACTTTATAATCGTGCTCAGGCTCCCCATATGCACTAGACCAGTGGCTCCTTAGTCGACCACTGACCTTTGGGCGCAATCCTGCACCTCGAAGGGCCCTAGGCTCTGAGGTGCACCATGATCGACACATCGAAGCCCAACCAACCCTACCAAGCTGTCATCACGGATCCATCGACCGGACTTGCGACAGTAGAAACTCTCGTCTGGGACAGTGAGATGCAAGCGCGTGAGTGGGCCTGCAGTCTTGCACAAACGAGGCGGGTTCAGCTCTGGCACAACGAGAAGATGATCGGATCGTGCACCCCACCTCTGGAGCTGGAGGGTCGATCCCGCCCCTGACCCCCATGTTCGGAGCGCCGCCCTGTGGGCAGCGAAACCTGAGATAGGGTTCGCCTGTTTTAGAGCCACTGATCCTACTCAGGCTAGAAACGTGCTGGGAGGTGTCGACATGTCGATTGATCGAGCCTTGTTCACCGAGGCTTTAGGCGAACTTATCCAGCTAAAGACCCGGGTGCCGGACCAAACCCGGCTTGTTGCTCGACACTACTCATCAGCTCTTGACGAGTGGGCAAATCGCTTGGGCGTCGAAGCCAGGAAGCTCGACAAACTGGTACTTGTCAAACAAGCGATGCTTTTTCGGTGCTTTCACTGAGGCCAGAGTAAAACAAATGCTCCGCCTGAACAAAGCAAAATTGGGACTCGCCTTATGATGAGCGTAGAGATCCCTAGGCCTAAGTCGAGAGGGTGTACGTGCTCTGGCTGAGATCGCCAAGCGCAAAGCAGCCTCCGTTTTAATATGGAACGGGTGAGGATTTAGATTGGGATGGTGATGCGCTTGAACGTTTTACCGAGCGCATTGTCGGCACTCCAAATGGACAGCCGGCATGATCCAGAGCGCCTGCAAATGGATCAGCCGCAAGGGGGCTGTGCTCAATCGGCCCGACCCCACCCACCGGGCCATCCGCAATCATCAACTCGCTGTCGCCCGCCTCGATGCCGCGATGACAGCCTGCACCGAGCTGCAGAGCCATGTCCTGGCATCGGGCCTTAAGACAGAGGAATGCAGCCTCTCTGTCCTAGACAGCTGGCACTATAGGATGGAATGGGAAGCATATTACTCCTTCCGAAGCGTTCTCTCGACAGTTCCCACCACGACAACTGGAGTGCATGAATTACATAAGTACGTACGCAAGCAATTGCGGAGGCACGAACGTACGGCAGGCCGCAGCAGTTCCAGCCTCGCCTCCCTCCGCACGTGGGAATCCCTCGCCCGCTTCCTAGGCCGGCAGGAGTGACATGGCTCCTTTCAAACAAATGACGCCGGACCAGTATCTCAAGTGGCGGTTCTATGCCGAGAGCCTGATCCAGCAGGCTATCGATATCATCGATCAACTCGACAGGGATGTGGACCTTGAGGATTGGTGGGACCTGGAACCCTCCCTCGCCTCCCCTGTCGGTGGCGACAGCCAGAACATCTGGTGCGCCGGCTCGGATGACGACCGGGAGCAGACCCTCGTGCCGGCGGCCTGATCCGTGGAATGGCTATTCTCGATCCTGCTGACACCGCAGGACGCGCCTAGCTCGGGGCCCATGCTGGCACGGCTCATGGCCTTCCTTTTTGAACGCAAGTCTCTCCTGGCTAATGCCATCCTGTCTGTAGCTGTCGTAGGCCTATACTACGGCGTGACGGTCGTACGGGAAAGGCTGTTCTTTCTCCTTGTCGGGTCAGGCCTGCTAGGTGCCTTCTACGTAGCCTATAGAGTGCCTCGCCGGGTCCCTAGGCGGGGCTGGATTGATGCCTTGGCGCTGCTCGGCTTCTTCGGTGTCTTAATCCCGGCAGGCTTAGTTGACGGTCGGCTGGCTTGGCAGCCCTGCGTATTTCGCTAGGGCTTAATGCAGTAAGGTCGGCAAGCCGAGTTGCGCCTTGTATGATATCGACCGGAATACGCCGTTGCGAACGCACTCCCGGCGTAAGTCAGCATTATCGATCAGATACTGCAGGACACGTATGATAATCCTGTGAGACAGGTCATTGTTTTCGATATCACGATCCGATAGCGCGCTCTGTTCTAGGAAGACGGCAAGGCGGACATCGTCCGAACGAATGAATGTAAGAGTGGCTTCGGCCATATCTCTTGCTGACACGGTACGAGTTATATGGCGGTAGCGAGTTTGCTCTGTCATTGGAGTTCCGGACGCGATCCATCGGATTAAAAGCTTAGGCTCCTGCAGGAATAGGACAGCAAAAACCTAGGCGTAGGACTTGGATGCAATCAGTCCTGCATATTCTGATTAAAACGCGAAACTCCTGGGCGCACTAACCTAGGTAAAGCTGGGCTATACCAGAAGGAATCGGCAGAAACGGCTGAGGCAAGCTTCACACTTCCCATCCATTTGAGCAGTAATAAAGATTTGGCCGGGGCCGTAATTTTGTTACACTTTAGCCAAACGGGGCTCTTTAGCTTGATCTTCTGCGCCGCCGCTCACACCGAAAACTGCCGCGAGATGGCTATGTGGCTCAACGCCAGGGTTGACAGAGAAGAATAAGTTCCTCGGACAACTTCCGCACTTAACCAAATAAGTGCGACGATGCTTGATCGTGTCCTTGGAATTACCTTACCTTTATGACCTAACAGCTTTTGAGGACATCGTCCAAGAATGAACCCCCTGCTTGATAAGCTCGAAGCCTTCGAGCCTCTGCCCGAAGCTGATAAGCGCCTCCTAGATAGTCTTGTCAGGTCTCCGCAGGTGATTGGGCCCCGGCTAGATCTTATCCACGAAGGTGACGCCCCCACCGTCGTGCAATTGATCCTTGTAGGCTTTGCCTGTCGCTACAAGATCCTTCCGGATGGTACCCGCCAGATCATGGCATACCTCGTGCCCGGCGACTTCTGCGACCTTCACGTCTTCATTCTGAAAGAGATGGACCACTCCATCGCCACGCTGTCACAGTGTCAGGTGGTTCAAATCCATCGGCCTCAGATCCTTGAGCTGATGGAGCGGCCGGCCATCGCCCGAGCGATGTGGTGGGCCGCTCTGGTCGATGAGGCCACGCTGCGGGAGTGGCTGGTCAATATCGGGGCACGCCCGGCCGAGCAGCGGATTGCCCACCTCCTGTGCGAACTGCTGCTGCGACTTGAAACGGTGGGGCTGACCCAAGGTGGCCAATATGAATTGCCTATCACCCAGCACGAGATCGGCGATACAATGGGCCTTTCCAGTGTTCACGTGAACCGGGTGCTCCAGCGTCTGCGGGCAGACGGCCTGATTACCTTCAAGGGATCGAACTTGGTCATTCTGGACATCCCAAGGCTTAAGACCTTCAGTGGTTTTAATCCTAATTACCTTCATCTGCCCAAGCGCAATGGCACAACTCCGCACAGCGTCTAAGGCTTACCGTTCTCGGGCGAGGCTGGAAGATCCGAGCGTTCCTCTGCTGAAAACCGAAGGACAAACAGGATCCTTCCCTGCTCGTCTGTCACTTCGAGCTTCCACTCCATGCCGTTCCAGAACCTAGCTCCCATCTCACGTAGGATCTCGCCGCTGAAGCGAATGGCCGGAGCCTGAGCGGTGTAGATGTCGAGAAGCTCCGTGCCCGAACTATCGCGGGGAGAAGAGCCGTCAGTCACGTGGAAAAAGTATCGAGGCATAGAGCACTCCAGCAACGAGGCGGGAGCACGGTCGTGTCTCTCAAGCGTCTGCGCCCGAATAAGTCGGCAGACGATATCCCTGTATAGCCCAATCCCGATCCTGTAGCACGCGATAAAGCTCTAAGTGCGCACCCAGTCCTATCATGGCGACGCAAGCTGAGGCGCGCATCGGACTTAAGGACGGACTTCTGGTGCATGAGATACACCCTGATCCTGTCTCTCGTGCTCCTCAGTTTGTGCCAGTGCGTCGCAATGCTCGGCGCGTCGCAGAAGCTGGGCCCGATCAATCTGATTGGAGGTCCAATCAGCCACCAGGCGGGTGCTGCGGGCGCGGTCGCGATAGATCGATGTTGGCAGGGTCACGGGTTCCAAAGCCACCTGGTGAACCGTCAACGTCACTGTGACCGTGAGCATTCGCTGATAATGCTCGTTCTTGACCTCGACCGTGACCCCCCGTGTACTGCCCTCAGGCAGAAGATCCTGTTCGAAGTCAGCTGCGCAACGGGCAGCCTCTCGCTCGGCCTCGCCCAGGGAGGCTAACTCGGAGCCTTCGGTGTCCGGGGCAAACCATATGCCATTGCGGACATCGAAATAAAACCAAGTCAACAGCTTTCCTCCCATAGTCTATAGCAACATAGAAGCAAAGCGGCCGTTCTATAGACGGCTATCAAAGTTAGCTATGGCAAAAACGGTGGACGCAAGGGACTTGGGTTCCCTGGAGTTTCGGAAAGGGGCTTCTGCGAAAAAGGCGGTCTTATCAGCGTTACGCTCCGTTCTCGGGCTCTGGATCGTCAATGAGCACTAGACGCTCCGCCGCCTCCGCCTGGGCCTCGAAATGCTCGGCTCTTTGCAGAAGCTGGGTGCGATCAGCCTGACCGGAAACCCATGCGGCGACCTGCCTGATACTCCGCGCTTGGTCCCTGTAGATGGCGGCTTTACTCACCGCGGGCTCTGGGACAACCCGGTGGATTTCCATGGAAACCGTGACGGTCAGTAGTCGCTGATGCCGCTCGTTCTTCATCTCAACCGTAATCTGGCGGGCGTCGCCCTTGGGCAGCATGTCCCGCCCAATGTCCGCTGCGACGGTCGCAGCCTTGTGCTCGGCCGCATCCAAGCTTTCAAACTCACTCCCCTCGGTATCAGGAGCGAACCGCCTGCCCTCGCGAACGTCAAAGTAGAACCGGGGCATCAAACCAACCTCGCTGACAGCAGCTGCTTCTGGACGGGAGTGCCCACAAGTTATTGTAACAACAATTCATTTCTAGTCGAAGCATGCCTAGCAAACGCAGAGCAAGGTGGTAGGTTTTAGGTAGTTGCACTAAGTTGCCTACCACGAGCGCTGAAACGACAGTTGTACGGGTCAGGTCGCCCGCAACCCAGACCAAACGCCCTCGCTAGCGCTTGGTACAGCCTAAGCTGATCATCTCCGCCTGAGGCCCTACTTGTTCAAGATCCCCCTGACGTGCGCTCTCCCATAGAGTTAGGGCTAAGCTCGAATAACCGAGGTCATCGAAACCTTGCACCAACTCTTTCAACCGATCCGTATTGCGAGCCACGGCTAGAGCCCGAATCAGGAGCGCTGCGCATCGCTTGCAGACCAAGCCTCGGGCCATACTGACCTCCAAAGATCAACAATCGCCCGGCGGCTGAGTTGTTGGCGCAGAGTTAGAGGAAGCCTCAATTCGGACGTCATGTCTGAGGGGAATGATGATCCCGTCTCTCCCCTTACTTGGTGCAAGTGGCATCGGCACCCCGGCTGCGGCTGCGGCTGCGGCTGCGGCTGACGGCGCGAGAGCTGTTAGGGCTACAAACCACGTCCGAACTCATGAGAAGAGTCGAGGACGGGCGCGATCACCCTCATGAGCCGGCCTTAGCGACGTCGAGCCTTGGTGCTAGACCGGCAGGTCAGGGATGCGTGTCGGATATGGTGGGATGTCAGGACGCCTTCTTGGCCGGCTTGTCGAGTTTTTGGGGCCTGCCGCCTTGCTTGCGTAACCGGTCGCCGGACGAAGGAGCGCCTCCCTCGTTGTCCCACTGTGAGATGCCGTTGTTGGGCTTGCCTTTAGGCAGGCTTGGGCGAGTTTTCGTGGTCATTGGATCGCATCCTTCTCAAGGAAAACTCTTGGCCGAACCCTGTCGTCTGGTGGTGGACTAGCGTGGCTACAATGGCGCTCGTGTTGCCTCGAAACCTTGTTCAGAAAGGGCTGCCAATATTGCTCTTGCGAGATTCACCCGCTCCTCGGGCGGTATGACGTCTCCGGGGCCGCCGGACTCATTTCGCGCCTGCTGGAGGGCAAATTGGATGGCGTTGACGATGATAGTGTGCCCCATATCCTGGTGCTTCATATCAACCTCCGAGACTGCCCTAAGGCTAACACCACCAGTCCCGCCCTGTTCCGGAAAGCCCACCTCCAGACCAGGAGCTCTGAGGTCTCTTGCAAAATCAGGGATAATTTCGTCATCCGGCCCGCCGTTCAACGAACGGGAGTCTCGTCTCCACAGCGGACACCGTGCACTCTTATTGAGGTGGTATCTCCTAGGCCCACATGGACTTTCCAGCACACAGCCCCACCTCCTCAGAGGGAGGCTTGATGATTGAGATTGCAATCATGGCGGGGCTGTTGCTCCTCGCCACCTCGGCAACGGCAAAAGAAGACCCGCCAGTGACTTGGCGCGATCCGGATACACGGTGCGTGTATCTCAAGGTGAGAGACGCCCTGAGCCTGCGCTACAGCCGCGACGGTACGCCGGATTGTGCGAGCGTTCAGCAGGGCAGCAATGACGCATCCATCACCCGCGGTGACCTGCAGGACCTCACGCAGCAGATTACGCGCTCGACTGAGGACTTGCGCCGAGATATTGGCGCAGTCCGGCGGGAAATGGAACATAACCGCAACGAGCTGGGAAACATCCGCCGCGAAGCGAGACAGCCCCGAGCGCAATAGTACGGTCCGTGGCTCCTAGAGTTGGTCTGAGACGAGACAGAGCGATCTGGCACAAGGTCGCGGACTGCGTGGGCGAGGCAACTGTCACTGACGTGTTTCGCCTCCTGCGCTTTTCGCCCAGCGACGCGAGACGCTGATGAGCAGCCCTTCTTCCAGGCGGCTAGGCTCTCACATTTCAGTCGAGCGGTTTGATGGTGTCGTCTCCATACCCCCGCCTTCCATGGAGTTGCGGTCTTGGTTGCAAGGTGGGAGCTGGGGCAGGCGTCAACGCACCCCAAACCTTGCGCATGATCGATGTCGCCAAATTGAGGATGTTCTGTACCATGTGTTGCTCGCTTTCCTTCGTGCAGTCAACGGCTCGGGTTCGCCGCACTTCCACGGTAGCTTGGTGCAGGTTCTTGGCCGTCCCGAATGGCGAACCGGAAGTGTGGGCTCAACGGCCCCGGGCGCGGGCACCCAAATCCTCGCGGAGTTCGTGCTCATATACGATACGGTCATACGACTGATCGGCGCTTCTGATCGCGTATTGCGGCTCACGATGTGGATCATCGAGCCTGACAATCTCATAGCCGCCCTTCCAGATCTCGGGCTGACCATCCTCCGCGTAGGAGACTGCCTGTCCCACGGCAAAACGGTGGCGGCCTGAGGGCCGCGCTGTTGGGCCCACTTCCGGCTGCGCCGCCATCATGAAAGGCGCTGGGCGCGCCTCTTTGCCAGTGGGTTTCCTTGGAACAGGGAGGGGTGAGTTGGTGGCAAGTTGTGCGATCACTGCCGGGACTGCCCAGTCGAGCAGCGTACGGCCACCCTCGTCCATCACACGCAGAGCATCGGTCCGGGTTGGCCAGTGTCTCATCCCGGTAGGGCTCCTTGCGAGCGCCAAGGCCGCAGTACTGTCGATCACGGCGATGGGCAGTGTCTGGATGACCTCGAGGACACCGCGTCGATACCTCTTGAACTGGACCAGGAATTTCATGGCAGCCTCCTTGATACGGGCTTCGCAAATGAGAGCCTAAGGCTCTGGTCAAAACGCCCCGGGCTACTTGTAATATTATGCATCGCCCTCACATGGGGAATTGTCTGTAGCCGTCCATAAGATATAGGTCGTATGTAAAAAGTAAACAGAGCCCTTAGATGATAATAAATCTAGGGCATTATATTTATATGTGCTAAGTTCTTATTTACGGAAGAGACACTTTTTTCTTCGCTTTCCAAAGGATAATTACCATGAAAACCCGAGAATGGCTGACACCAGGTCTATACGGCGTGGCCTGCGGGGCAATTGCCGTGACGGTGATTGGCTTCAACTGGGGCGGGTGGGTGACAGGCGGCACAGCTCAGCCGATGGCCACGGACCAGTCGCGAACCGAAGTGGTCACGGCGCTGACCTCGATCTGCCTCGATCAGTCCAAGCGGGATCCGCAGCTGGCCGAGCGGATTGTACTTTTGAAAGCGGCCTCATCCTACGAGCGGGGAGATCTCGTGTTGAAGAATGGCTGGGCGACCATGCCCGGAACGACCGAAGGCAATCGCCTTGTCGCCATTGCGTGCGCTGACAAGGTTGGGGTCTAGGCCCAACCCTAGTGAGACAAGGGGAACGGCCATGAACCTGCGCACCACATCGAAGATGATCACGTTTGCACGGCCGTTCTTTCTGGCTGGACTGGAGGAGAGCCAACCATCCGGAACCTACACGATCCAGACTGACGAGGAGCCTATCGAGGGTTTGTCGTTCTTGGCCTACCGCCGTGTTGCCACCGTGATCTTTCTACCCCTCGGTCAGGGTGGAACAGGGTCCTTCCAAGCAATCTCGGTCACTCCGGAAGCTCTCGACGCCGCACTAGCACGGGATGCTTCGGGATCCCACGATGCTTGATTGGACAACCAGCCTCATAGGAGGACCTTCGCACTTCCAAGGCTTGATCATGACAGTCGGCCGGCGCTGCGGAGTGCTCCCAGCAATCATGAGGCAGACGCAACGCTCCGCACGCGCAGCGTTTTACGTCAATGCGCCCATCTTACCAGAGCAAAGACGCCACTTACTGCGGGAGCAGCCTTCCCGTCGCACAGAGCAGTTCTGAAGCGCAGCCGATCCGTCCTTTACCGGCCGGCTGGAAACGCACGGGAACACGCTGTGTTTGCGAGATTTAGGTGTGAGACTGACGGCCCATATGGATTCATGCGCAGTGCAGGGGGCAAGCTTGGATGTAATCGTGACACCGACCAGCGAAAGCAGGGCATGGAATCTGACGGACCTGCTCGGTCGTCCGATGGGCCGGATTGAGGAAGCATCTGCACAGCAGTTCACCATTCACCCGGCCGGCCATGCCCTAGAGACCATGGCCGGCATTGAGCGTGGAGCCTTTGCATCCCTTGATGCCGCTTTAGCGGCCATCGAGAAGCACACCCGGGGCGTCTGCCGACGCAACCCGGGCGAGGATCAACAATGATCGATTGTCCAGCAGTGAAGATCGCGAAGGATACTCCAGACCGATCCGCCGAGCATGAGCTTCGATGGACTTACCGCCCTCTAGCCCGGCCCGTCAGAGCCGGAACCGCTCCTGGCTGTAGCAGCATTCGCGGTGACGCCTTTGCGGGTGTCGCGAATGCTCGCTTCACCCTTCAGCTCACGCTCGGCTTGATGCCAAAACGCCGCCTCATGTCCTTCAGAGCGGCCGTGGTGCTCCCAAAGCTCGTAGGCGCGCCGTCTGACCCGATCCCGTGTCTCATCGGCATGCTGTACCATATCACTGTCCTTACTGCGTTTCCTCCCAGAAGAATACGATTCACATGATGGCTTATCGATGGTTGTCTTAATGTATTAACGACAATTTACACCATGTTTATAGGTACGATTGCATGTTCATATGTGTATAATTGACTGTCACTGCTCAGACGAAGTCCTCGTCTCAATAAGCACGCGTTTTGTTTAAGCACATATCTTAGACATGCCATAGGTATGGGCGGCAACTTCCATCGTTCCAGGTTCGTATTGCAGGCGGCAGCGGACGGATTTTATCTGGCAACCTGCCTTTCCTACAGAACGGACCACCTATGAAACCGCCGGCAATTTTCCTTACGGTCGCTCTCCTCAGCGTGCTCGGTGTCACACCAGCCCTGGCCGACTGCCAGATCGGGGACGCCAAACTCGAAGAAGCCATCCTGCAAAAGCCCGAGCTTCGCGGGAAGGCGAATCGTCAGACGGTTCGTGACCTGCGCAACTTGCGCGACGCTGCGATCACGCTCTGGTCCTACGGGCGTCATGAGGATTGCGAGCGCCTCCTAGGCAACATCCGTGAACTCCTCGCCGGTCCCCCAATGAGCTCCCTGGGCGGCAACGACGAGGAGGATGCGGAGACGCAGATGAGCGCGCGCGAGCCAAAGGTCCAGCGCGGCGCAGTCCGGGGGCGCCGTGCTGACAAGGATGCCAAGCCGCTGATCAACATTGAGGAGCTTGCCCCGGGCCTGAGAGCGGACCAGATCATCGGCGCCGAGGTGCGCAGCGCCGATGACAAGATCGTAGGTGAAGTCCGGAATATCGTGTTTGGCACCAAAGACCGCCGTGATTACGCGATTGTGGCATCAGGCGGGTTCTTCACCCCTGGCAAGGACAGCATCGTCGTGCCGATCCGCTCCCTCAAGGTCTCACAGGAACGCGATAGCTTCTTTCTTCCCATGGCTGAGGCGACGGTCAAGACCGTCCCACACATGCCGGATCAGGATTTCAAGTGGCTGTCGGATGACGCATGGCGCACCCGGAACGATTCACTCTTTGCTGATCGCCCGTAACCGAGCACAACCTATGCCGTGCTCCGGTGCTACAAGCGAGCGCCCGTAGCACTCTCAACCCTAGCTGAGCAATGCTCGGATGAACTCAAGCAGTCTTTCAGGGCGAACAGGCTTTTCGACGAAATAGGCGCCCTCTGGCAACTTACTGGTTGCGGGGGCAACGTGCTCTGATGCAATTACAACCCCAATATCCTGTCGATCATTCCGCACTCTGCGGGCGAGCTCGAATCCATTGATGCTCCCGCGTGGCATTTCCACGTCCGTGACGACCACCCGGACGTCGGGAACTGCCGCAAGAATATGCAGCGCCTCGTCCGCGTGGGCCGCCTCCATGACCTTGAAGCCAACGTCATCCAACACACTCAACAGCATCATGCGGACGAGAGCTTCGTCCTCGACGACGAGAATGAGCGCGAATGTCAGATTTGTTCTCGAGCATGTTGAATGGAATGGGGATTAATCCCCTTCGTTCCTAAGGCCACAATGACATTCGGTTCTTGCGAACCGCGGTTTCAATCGGCGTCACCATCCATTGCGCTGTCTGGACTTTGTTCTGCCGCCTAATGGGCCGCCTCTGGGAACGAGATCGTGACCGTCAATCCGCCTTCGCTCCGAATATCGAACTCACCCCTGATCTGCTGAACGAGAGACCGAACAAGGCCATAGCCGAGCGATCCTTCCCGCAGAGTCGACATCCCAATCCCATCGTCCTGAACGGCCAGTTCGATCCATCCCGGCTGGCTGCGGCGCGCCTGAACAAGGATCGTCCCTGAGCGGGGAGCGGGAAAAGCGTACTTGACAGCATTGGTAAGCAGTTCCGTCAGCACAATGCCAAGCGGAACCGCCGTGTCGGCATTCACCAGGATTGCATCCTCCATCTTTACCGCAAGACGGATGCGGTCATCGTTTTCCGTGATCGGCCTCAGGGCCTGGCACAGGTCCGCCACGTACACGGACACGTCGACACGTTGAGCCTTCTCTGACCTGCTGAGGAGGTCGTGCACCCGCGCCATGGCGTTGAGACGGTCCTGGGCCTCCTCGAAAAGAGCCCTGACGGCCGGGTCCGGCTGCCGTCGTCCCTGGATCGCGAAGAGGGAGGCCGCAATGGCAAGGCTGTTCTTGGCGCGGTGGTTGACCTCGACCAGCAGCAGCTCCCGCTCCGTGACTAGAACTGACAGTCTGGCGTTGATAGCTTCCAACTCTTGGGTCCTGGCCGCCACGCGGGCCTCCAGCTCAGAAGCAAGGGTCCGAAGGTCTTCTTCGGCGTCGTAGCGTCGGGTGATGTCGAGATAGGAGAGGAAATGATTGGTGACGATGCCTTGGCCGTCGTCCACTGGACTGGCGAACAGCATAGCTCGAAACGGGCTACCGTCCTTGCGGTACTGGAGGATCTCCAGGGTCTCGTCCCGCCCCGCCAGGATCGCAGCCTCATAGCGCCGGATGGCCTCAGGGTCAGTGCTTTCGCCGTTCATAAAGTGCGGATCCTGCCCAAGCAGCTCGCCTATGCTATAGCCCGACAGGTCAACGAAGGATTGGTTGGCAAAAACAATCGGGTTGCCTGGCAGGGTGGCGTCGGTCACGAGCATCGGCATACGGGTTCGTCGAACCGCCTCGACGAACATCCCGCCTTGCTGCCGAACCGCTTCGATGTGACGCTCAGACACGGTTCGTTCAGGGGTGTCCGACTTGTTCTCCTCAAACTCGTTCATGGCCTATCCGGTATGATTTGGGTGCGATGAGGGAAGTTGAAGTGTTCGGCAGGGTTCCGGCTCATCTCGCTTGCGCGCCTTTCGGTCGGCATAGCGAGCATCCCGGGCTGCCAGTCCTATATTTGCCTGAGGTTATGGGGCGCCTTGAGTGTGGTGAAGCCTGCCTGAGGGAAGGTGCTGCTGGACACCCTCACGCTGGCGATCACCTTATCCGGACAACCTGCCTCGTTTCAGGATCGATGGGCGACCCGCTCACCGATCCAATCCTGGGCGAGATCTAGATTGGAGAAGGTCGGGTGATTTCACTCCGTCGATGCAGCCAAAGCCTGCTTCCAGATACCACTGCCCTGGAGCCACCTCGTTGTCTTCCGAGAGGCGAACCAGCTCTGCCACCAGCCGCTGCTCCCCGTCAAGTACCATCATGCCTTCCCCGTCGAAGCCTGTCGCAACGCGTATAGGTTGAAAGGTGAAGCTCATGCAGCGGCCTGATGCTCTCCAGATGCAGGTAAGTCGGGTCGAACTCGCCCACTTGCTTCAACTTCTCCCAGTCGGGAATGCTCAGCCGCTCGCCACTCAGCTTGATCAGGCCGTCGGCCCGCATCTGCTGGACACCCCGGTTGACGTGAACCGGCGTGATGCCGAGCGCATCGGCGAACTCGCCCTGGGCGATCGGCAGGTCGCACGAGTAGTCCTTGGCCAAACCAACGGCCCTCAGGCGCACAAGCAGCTCGCACACGCGGTGGGTCATCCGATTGTAGGCCTCGCGGCATCCGACATTGGCCACCCTTTCCCGGCAGATCGCCCCCTCGAAAAGGGTCTCACGCCAGAAGGCGGCGGCGATACGCGGGTAGCGGGTGCAGAGGTCGTACAGGACCTCGTGGGTAACGAATCCCAGCCGGCCGGTGGTGATGGTGCCGATGCTGATGTCCAGAACCTTTAAGTGCAGGCTTTGCGGATCGGGAATGTGGCGAGGGATGCCGAAGGAAATTGATGGACATCGCTTCGAGTGGCTGAAGGTCCAAGGTTGCAGCCCGTGCATCACCCTCGATCCAGTAAGGTGGCTGAGTAACGTCAGGTGGAGCTCCATCAATGGGAATATACGGCAATTCGCACATGATAATGATGGCCAGCCCCCATGCGGTGGTCCGGGATCAGTGTTACTGCATGATTGACTTGAGGGTTCGCCGAGAACCGAGCATCTCTTGCCCGAAGTAAGGGAAAACCAGACTTCTGAACGGGAGTTAATCGTGTCTTTGATTACTCGGCATTTGGGCCCTTCCACCTTTACACGGTGCATTTGCAGCTTTGCGAGGTAGAGGCGGAAGAACCTGTCTCGACTAGAACACAATCTAGGCCGAGAATGACTCCGTTGGATGCCCCTTAGTCAGCATCCGATCTTTCCGGCGTGATCCTGCGCCCCAAAGCGCTCTTGGCTTTGGAGGTCGTCATGGCAACGAAACTCACGCACCCCATTACATTCTATGACAGCTTTACCACCAAACTTTTGTGGTGGCGAAATGGCCCAGTCAACTGGGTGGCGATCACCTTTAGTCTCGGCTTCTGCCTCTGGGCCATCAGTTGGGGCCTAATCTAGCAGCATACCATTTTTGCAATGTCAGCTTTGGAGATAGTTATGCCGACCCCTATGCCGCCACCGAAGAATAGCAGACCGCAGGCTGCCTTAGATCTTGATCGCACCGTTGGGCGTTCTTTGAACTGGCTTGCCGTCGTTGTTGGAATTGGGCTTTGCTTCTGGGCCATCAATTTTGGTTTGGGGACGCCTTATATCAATAGTCCAAGTGCTATTGAAGCTGTGCCCCATGAGTAGCCAGTGAGGCCTCATGGAACATCGCCGACCAATCGACAAGCGAGGTGGCAGCTTTGGCGTTGGGGCCTTACTAGGGTTCCGGTAGGCGTCGCAGTCTTATTGGTGTTCTGGACTGTCACCACTTGGCTGAGTTGATTAGCAACTGCATCAGCTCAAACAGTCCATGAAGCAGGGTTGACTTGCTGTTTTACCCCAACGGGGTTTTGATCAGCCGCGTTAGCTTCCTGGACGCCACCTAAAGACCTCGTCTCCACCTTGGTCGAGTATCCTCAAACCATCCGGCTTCTGCGGCATACTTAACGTCTCAAAGAGCGACAGCGCTCTCATCTTTGCATCGTTCAGGCTTGTGGTATCGTGTTCAATGCGGTCCAGAATAGCGCGGGCATCGTCAATCTCCCTAATCCGAAAAAATTCCACGATAAACATCCTCAGCCCCCTTCTATCGTATGAACCGGTATGCTTTCCAGGCGGCGTCCCCCTCGTCGGTAATCTGATATCGCACTTCTTCAAGCCCATTGGCGGAGAGGTAAGAAACACCCACCAGATATCCCGCTTGTGACAACGCGAGAGTGTGGGTTTTGCCGCACCCTCGCGGAAACACGCTTTCTCCCGCTACAAGCTCGCTACCGCGTTCCGCGAGCACCCCGAGATAATACATAGCCCGATGATCGAGTTTCGTGTCGTTATCATCCATATGCAATCCCGCCCTATATCGCCTGAGAGCTGTGACGTTTGCTAAATGAGAACTGGACTATTGGCTCGGCGCCTCTGTTGGACGGAGGTTAGCCTGATCCACTCTGTTGCACGCAAGTACGGCAAGTAAGACTGCTAGGATGGCCTCATCAGCTGCCGCTGCCGCTAGCTCGAAAGCGGCAGAAGCATATGTCTCGGCCTCACGGGCTTCGGATTCGAGCCGATAGAATTCAGTTTTTTCGTCCTGTGGAACCCGAGCGGCATGCAAAGGAGATTTCCTTTGTGTCACCCATGTCTTTGCCCTGGCATTCGCTGCCTCGACAGCTACACGATGGTCATAGATGCGTTGCTCAACACGGTCGAGCTGGCCCTCAAGAGCAGCCTGCGAACGTTCAAAGGTGGCTACGCCATTGGACTTGAGCGCTCCAAGACGCCGATCTAAGCCATGAAGCTTAATGCGAAGCTCATCGCACAGACGGCTAATTCGCTCACTCATGCGTCAGCTCTGTCAACATTCGATGCTAAAGCTGAAAGCTCAATCTGAACAGTACTCTTTTCCGCTTGCCATTCATCGGTGAACTGGCTCACGATCCCAGTACTGAAGACCTTGGCACCTGGCCCCGCCGTCTGCGCCTGCGATACGGCCGCGTTAATCGCCAGGATCCGCGACCCGTATTCTCCTTGGTGTTTGCCGTTGACCCGAATGCGCCAAGCGCCGTGATGTCGGACAACGTAAAATTCCATCGACATAGCTTAAACCTCCCATAGCAAGCTGTAATCTGGCGTCCATCTCAAAACTGTTTGTTGATCATCCACTCTTCGACATCAGCTTTGGCAGTCTCGTAAGGCAGGTTGTAACGGACCTCTACGAGAGCAATCAGTTGCTCTGCGTTCTCGACTTGCGACAGGTCCAAGGTTGTCAAATAACTCCAGTGGCGTTTCGCGCTGGCGCGATAGCCTGTCTTGCGATCGACAGTTTCGATGCTTTCACCGCCTTTAAAGCCAAACATCATAGTCTCCATTAGTTGGAGCTGGTCCCACGGAACAGCGACCGCTCGAAGCTTCTGATTACGGGTCTATAGCCCGACATCGTTTGCTGGTCTTCGCGACTTTCGTGGCTCTGTTCGCACCTCTCACACCTCGAGCAGCATTGATGTACTCAACCTGGCTTGCACTAATGGAACTTCCTAAACGGACTCTCCCCGTCCAGCGGCAAATTCCATCTCTTACAAATCAGCTTCGTTCACTCACTACGGCGGACTACTATTCATGTCATAATAATATGGGATTATTATTTGATTTTACATCGTCATTCAAAATAAAATTAAAATAAAAGCGATTTCGATATCTAAGTCATATTTAAAAGCGCATACTCAGAAGCTATCATCGAAATCGAACGGAGAGCCATTCATTACGGTTATTGGTGTAATATAGTTATGGAGACGTATGATGTAAGGACAAGCACTCATCTCAGCTTTGCTCATCGCCGGATGCCTACTCTTGTACAAAGCAGGTACGAGGCAAAAAGCTCTCAAGCGATCCAGAGTGTTACGATAACAATAACGATAAATCCAAGGAATACTGCTCAACCTAGATGACGATATGCCTAAAGCAAATCTTGTCATCAATATAAGCTCTGTCTCGATTGACCTATACATCATCTTCGTTTGAACTAATATGGTGACAGATGAACGTCATCACGGCTTCTATCACCACACTCGAGAAACTTGTGCCATGGTACTGCCTCTCTTGGGCATGTCGCTTAAGTTCCTCTCGCAACACGGATCAGTTTAAACTCTTGCGGGTCCGCTCGACAGCTTCTTGCTTGAGTTCAACGCCTAGCTTGGCAGTGGGCATCCGTGCTTCTGCTCAGGAAGGTAGAGTCTTAGGGTCGAGGAGGTTTCGAAGCAGGTTAGGTTAGCAACGGGCCCGGCCCCAAAGACGTTCTGTTTGTTTTCGGTTTTTGTCACATCACAGGCAATGTTGCGTATCAAGCTCAATGGGAGCCTCGAGCGGATCTACCCCGAGCGGGGCTTTTCTTCTTCGCACTGAGCTTGGTCCACTGCCAAGTGTCGACGGTTGGGACGGCGGCTCCCGCGGATCGTCCCAAAGCTAATGACCTCCCCCGATCCGGCCGCACCTCGAGAATGATCTAGGCGTCATTTGCAGCATCGCGGCAATGCCCAAGGGCTGTTCCGGTATCACCCCTTTACAATCCCATTGGCCAATTGCCGTAAACGCTTCTGTCTCTATCTCCAGACTCTTCGGGGATGGTGATGCGTATTCTCTTGGTTGATGACGATGATGCCGTGCGGTTCATGGTGGGCGAGGCCCTCATCGACAGCGGGTTCGATGTTGTCCGGGCCGCCAGTGGCAAGGAGGCCCTCCTCGTCTTGGCCTTAACTCTGACTTCTGCGCCTCCCATCGACGCCCTCGTGACGGACATCCGCATGCCCGAGATGAACGGCTGGGAGGTGGCCCGTCGAGTACGAGACATCCTTCCGGAACTGCCGGTAGTCTACATGACGGGGTATATAGAGGAGTTGGAGCCTGAAGTCTTGGGAGGTGTCCTTCTGCACAAGCCCTGCCGCGTCGGGGTGCTGATCGAGGCAATCCAGACAGTGACCAATTCGACAGTTTAGAAGGTTCAACTGTCGTTGGCGTCGATCTTGGCCTGGAGCTTGATGCGCTCGATCTCGTTGTGGACGGCAATGTTTTGGGCTGCCTTGGCCATCCCAACCTCCCCTTGGCGCTCCAGATCCTCGACTACCACCGATAGGGTTACGGTCCCACGAGTGCTGGTAAGGGCTTCCTGCTTTAGTTCATCGCACAGCTTGGCTCTCGCAGCTTTGTGCATCAGAAGCTCCTCTCCAGAGGGTAGACCCCGTAAGCAGAGGAGGTTTCACCAAATATGTTGGGGGTCTATGAGGGTGCTCACGCGAGCGATATATGATGGTTTGTGTCGAATTAGATGGACTGCGTCAGGAAAGAGTGGCTACGGGATTGTCGCTGCCCTGCCCGGTCAATTCCGTCAGGCGAGTCCGGCCGCGGTTGATACGGCTTTTGATCGTTCCAATTTTGACCCCGAGTGCTTCTGCTGCAGCCTCATAAGATAATCCGTCCACGGCTGTGAGGATAAGGGCTTCCCTCTGATCGGAAGGTAATCTCTGAAGCGCAAGCTGAAGCTCATGCAGCGCGACCGTGCCCTCTTGCTCGGGGATTGATACGAGAGTCGCAGCAAACACGCCGTCGGTGTCTTCGACTTCGCGCTTTGATTTTCGATGATAGGTATAATGACTGTTGCGTAGGATCGTGAACATCCAGGCTTGCAGATTAGTACCTGGCTCGAACGCGCCCCGGTTGCTGATCGCCCGAAGGACGGTTTCCTGAACAAGATCCTCAGCCCGATCGATGCTTTTGGTGAGTGATATCCCAAACGCTCTCAAGCTGGGCAGTGCATTCATGATACCATCAGTGAAGGCTTGGTCCACCGGCTCTTGATGAGCCCGGATGATCTGCGTCACCCGCTTGAGTAATTGACCCAGTTTGAGGGGAATAACCGTATCCGTTGGGTCGCCATAGGCTTCCCGTAAGTGTGCGCCAATGTGAGCCTGTATGGACAGACTAAGGGGCATCATCGATGTCATTATAATCGCTCGCCCGGACCAGTTGTGGTCTCTCACTACCTAGGCAAACCTAAGATGGTTACAAGGAGCGAGGCCCCGTTTGGCTCTTCTCCTGTAACTGGTCAACCACTTCTGAGATCATTTGGGGCGCGAAATGATGGATCATATGGCCGATCCCATCCAAGGCGATGAATGTGCTGTGTGGCACGTCCTTGTGCAAGCGCCACGACTGGCTCTCACAATCAACAATCCGATCGTCCGTCCCTGTCATGATGGTCACGGGCAAACGCAGATTTTGATAATGGCGAGACAAGTCCATGGCCGAGGGGATCATCATAGCCGTGTCCTCGGCTGAGGCGCGAAGCTGTGATGGACGCAGAGCGAGTGTGATCGGAAATTCTGTTTGAAACCTCTCCGGGACTGGATTTGGCACGAACACCTTCCGGACCAGCTTGGGCAAGATCGCCCGAGATATCAGGGGCGCGGCCGTGTGCCGAAAGACATCGCCGACAATTGGGATGGCCGGTGGCGAGAACATAAGAACGTCTAATCTTGGCGTTGGATAATAGTAGCCTGAGGCAAGAACGAGCCCGCGAACGAGGCTCGGAGCCTCCAGGGCGAGTGCAATGGCCACCAATGAACCCCATGAGTGTCCCAGGACCACTGCCTGCTTAATGCCAAGCTGCTTGAGGGCGCCTTGGAACAGGCGGGCATAGTCGCGCGCCGTCCAGAGCCGACCGGGGCGAGTGCTGTGACCAAAGCCTGGTCGATCAAACACTATAACGCGGTAACGTGATGCGAGGTCGTCAACGAGGCCGCTTGCAGTAAAGTCCTGGATCATCGAGCCATTGCCATGAATCAGGATGACCGGATTGCCTTCACCCTGCTCAAGGTAGTGTAGGCGCGTCTGCCCCACCTTCAAGAACTGACCGATGGGCGGGTGCTGATGCTCAGCGTTGATCGTCTGCCTTCGATTATAGAGGGCGGCTGCTCCCAATGCGGTCACGCCAACGACAGTACGTGGGAGCCATTGGTGCATCCCCGAACCAGCCCCCGCTCTCGTTTGGCTCGTTTTGCCAGGAATGAACTGCTGCTGTTCGTCACCCATGCGCCAACTCTCCATGCCTTGGAAGCGACAACGGTGGGTCAAGGCCGAAGTTGCTCTCTTTCGACAACAGGGTCGCTTCGTTCCCAGGATGCCTATCAAACTGGATTACCGGCTAACCCATGGTCCACAATGAAATGACCAGCCCTATCCATTACGTAAATTACTGAAAATAAATAAAAAACAAGAATTAAATGAAGCTAAATAGGACTTTGCTATATTCACAGGGTCGATGAACTATGCTCCCTGGGGCATGGCAGTCTGAGATAAATTTTGCGGTGTGAGAGCATTTAATGAAATGCGAGGAATGCAATCTCCATGGCTGACTGAGAGATCTGCAAGGCCTGCAATCACAGAGCTTTAGCTCTCTTTATGGTCAGTGCCTGCATCCGCCGCCAGTCACACCAAGACACTTCATCCACGTTTGCAAACGATCGTTTGCTCATCATTGCTTCCCTGTACGACGGCCGCTGGTGCTCATGGAGCCCTCCAGCTCGACGTGATCATGACAGGACAAAATGGCCTGCAACAACGCAAGATGATGGCTCAGACAGCGCTCGACTTCATCGGCCCAACGAGTGTTCATGGGTTATGGACTGACCGGCAGGAGCAAGCGAACGCAGCATCAACGGATAGAGAGCAGGTCACACGAAGCAGGTCATCCTGCTCCCCTCAAGCACTGAGCTGACGGGGAGCCTGAGGTCATGGCGGCGAACAGCCGTCACACCTACAAAGGATCTACGTCATGACCCTCACCGACACCCAACTCCTGCTGCTCTCCCACGCCGCTCAGAGATCTGACCTGCTTCTCTCCCCTCCTCCAGAACTTAAGCTCAAAGCAGCCCAGGCTGCCACGGCCAAGCTTCTTCGTTGTGGGTACGTCGACGAAGTAACGGTCGAGCGCGACCAGCCACACTGGCGTGAGGAGATCGACGGCCATCGCATCGGCTTTCAAGTCGCTCCCGCAGGTTTGCAGGCGATCGGGATCGAGACAGAGGATGACGCCCTCCACCCTGCTGTGGCAGAGCCACAAGTCGTTCCCCTTCAGGATGAAAGCTCGGCGCCTTCCCCAAAGCCCGGCACGAAGAAAGCCCTAATCCGCGCCATGCTGGAGCAGGAGGACGGCGCTTCCCTTCGAGAACTGGCGAGCGCCACCGGCTGGCTACCTCACACCACCCGAGCCTGCCTCACCCGACTGCGCCAAGCGGGGGTCTCCATCGTCCGAGAGCCGCAACCCGATGGGTTGAGCCTCTACCGGATCATTATAGCAACGGAAGGGGCGGCGGCCGTGGACGAGCCCGCAAGGGTGACGGCCTGAGGCCTGTCATGTCCCGCAACATGCTCAACCCAACACAGGAGGTGGCATCTGCCACCTCCGATCCTCTCTCCGCTGAGATCGGAGCCCTGACATCCCTCGACCTGCACGAACTGCGGGTGCGCTGGCGCAAGCTCTTTCGCACCCAAGCTCCGCCCCACCTCAGCCGCGCCCTTCTCCTGCGCATCATCGCCTACAAGATCCAGGCCAAGGCCCTCGGCGATCTCGACCGCGACACCGCCCGCTTCCTCGAGCGGCTCGGCCGACAGCAGGCCGCCGACAAGAAGAAACGGGCCATCCCGCCAGTCCCTCAACCCACATCGATCAAGCCCGGCACCCTGCTGGTGCGTGAGCACGATGGCATTGTGCATCAGGTGATCGTGCTCGAGAACGGCTTTGCCTGGAACAGCACCCCCTACAAGAGCCTGTCCGAGATCGCCCGCGCCATCACCGGCACCAACTGGAACGGACCCCGCTTCTTTGGCCTACGTGACAAAGCCAAAGCGGCCATAGGAGCAGTTGGAGGTCAGCCATGAGACGGGAGCCGCCCAAGATCCTGCGCTGTGCCATCTACACCCGTGTTTCCACCGATCATGGCCTCGAGCAGGAGTTCAACTCCCTCGACAACCAGCGTGAGGCAGCCGAGGCCTACATCAAGAGCCAAGCCCATGAGGGCTGGCGTGGTGGACCGACCCGCTACGACGACGGTGGCTTCTCCGGTGGTTCGCTCGACCGCCCTGCCCTGCAGCGCCTGCTCTCCGATGTGAGAGCCGGCCTGATCGACATCATCGTGGTCTACAAGGTCGATCGCCTCACCCGATCACTCGCCGACTTCGCCAAGCTGGTGGAGCTGTTCGATGCGCACGGGGTGTCGTTTGTATCGGTGACCCAGGCGTTCAACACCACCAACAGCATGGGGCGGCTGACCCTCAACGTGCTGCTCTCGTTTGCCCAGTTCGAGCGTGAAGTCACGGGTGAGCGCATTCGCGACAAGATTGCTGCTTCCAAGCGCAAGGGCTTGTGGATGGGAGGACATGTGCCCTTCGGCTATCGGGTGGAAAGCCGCAAGCTCGTGATCGATCCCGACGAGGCAAGCACCGTTCGCCTGATCTTCGAGCGCTACCTGGCGCTTGGATCACTGCCCGCACTTCAACAGGAAATGAGGGACAAGGGAGTTGTGACCCGGAAGCGAGGGCAGGCCGTGGGTGGGATTGCCTTCACCAATGGACCGCTGGCGCATCTCCTGCGCAACCGGATATATCTCGGCGAGATCAACCACAAGGGGCACAGCCACAAAGGTGAGCACGAGGCGATCATTCCTGATGAGCTGTTTGAGGCCGTGCAGAATCGTCTGAGCCGGAACCATCACGATAAACGCCTGCGGATCGAATCAGGCGCGTTGCTGTTGGGTCGGCTGGCGGATGATCGCGGTCACCCGATGACACCGAGCCACACGCAGAAAGGAGCCCGGCGCTATCGTTACTATGTCTCGAGTGTGCTGGCGCAGGGCCGCAAGGATGAGGCTGGTTCAGTAGCGCGGGTATCGGCGCCCGAGATCGAGGCAGCGGTCGTGTCTGGCCTGAAGAGGGCACTCGGGGACAGCTTTGTGGGAGAAGCTCTCAGAGATCAGGACCTGGTGGAGCGCCATCTGATTCAAGTGATTATCGGCCAGGGCGGGCTCGAGATCGCTTATTGCTTGAGCGAGGGCGGACCGTTGCAACGCCAGACCCTCGCTTGGTCATCGCGCCCGATGACCCGGCGCCGGGAGGTCATTGCCCCGACGGACAAACCCGACATCGTGCTGCGGCCGATCCGGTCCGAGGCCCGTGCAAAACTGCTGGAGAGCATCGTCAAAGCCCGGGCGTGGCTCGATGAGCTGATCTCGACGCCTGACACGACCACGGACACCATCGCCGAGCGCGAAGGCTGTAGCGAGCGCTTCGTGCGACAGACCCTCAACCTCGCCTTCCTGAGCCCTGCCCTGGTCAAGGCGGCCGTCGACGGCACCCTGCCGCGGGGCTGCGGCGTGTCCAAGCTGGCTGATCCGCCCCTCGACTGGCGCGAGCAGACCAAGCTCATGCTCGCCTAGAGCGGCATCCGACGATCCTTTAGCTCTTCTCGATACAGCTGACCGCGCTACCCTTCTGCACGACGAACATTTGCAGAGGCCGCATGCCGGACGACACCCGACCATCGCTTCCCCATCTCGATGACGAGACCCTGGCCTTTGCCGGCAGAGTCTTTCAGCATACCCGTGCCGGTCAGACCGAAGAGCTCGCTGAGCTGCTGGCGATGGGACTGCCCGCCAATCTGCGCAATGAGCGCGGCGACAGCCTGCTCATTCTCGCTTGCTATCATGGCCATGTTGATCTCGTGCAGGTGTTGCTGGAGCACGGGGGTGCTTCGGATCTCGCTAACGAACGTGGCCAGACACCCCTGGCCGGTGCGGCCTTCAAGGGCGATGCCGGCATCGTCCGCCTGCTGCTCGACCATGGGGCAAGGGTGGATGGCTGCGGTCCAGACGGCCGAACCGCTCTCATGACGGCAGCCATGTTCAATCGGGTCGAGATCGTCGACCTGCTCCTGGCCAGCGGCGCCAACCCCGGCCATCGCGATGCCGGGGGACTCACAGCTGAAGGTGCAGCCCGCGCCATGGGCGCGCCCGATACACCCGAGCAGATTGACGAAGCGATTCGGCGGCAGAATAGGCTGGGATAGCCAAGCCTCGGGATGGCAAAGGGTTTGGAACGAACGGCTTGGTGAGGGCCGTGCAGTCGGTTTGAACCGGTCTCGGAAGACGCCAGTTCGAACCCACGGAACAGGCGCGAAGCGAGTCCGAGAACAGCGCCGATATCGACGAGACGGGCCAGGTCATTGGCGCCTTAAGAGACAGTATAATGGGGTCGATGAAAGCGCTAAAGCTTTGAAATCGCGACAGCTTCGCGAATGTCTCAGGAAAAGCGGGTTTCCCGGAAAGTGTTTGGTGGAGCCAGGCGGAATCGAACCGCCGACCTCTTGAATGCCATTCAAGCGCTCTCCCAACTGAGCTATGGCCCCACGCCGGCCGCGGTGTCTTGGGGATCACCGCGAAAGGGTCGCCGCCGAAGCAGCGGCGTCTCTATAGTCGGGTCTGACGCGAGGTTCAAGCCTCTTCGTCGTCTTCGATGTCGCTATCGATCAAATCCGATACGTCGTCGTCGCCCTCTTCTTCCTCCTCGAGGAAGGTGTCGTCATCGGCGTCGTCGTCGCCGACGTCGATATCGTCCTCACCGGGCGTGTCCGTATCGGCCTCGGCGGCTTCGACCTCGTCGAGCGAGACCATCTCCGGACCCGTGGATTCGACCTCGGTCTCCTCTTCGTTGGTCTGGGCGGCGCGGGCGACGACGGGAGCGGCCACGCGGCTCACGGCGGACGCCTGGAAGACGGTGCCGCATTTCGGGCAGACCGCCGGGTCCTTGTTCAGATCATAGAATTTCGCGCCGCAGCTCATGCACTGGCGCTTCAAGCCGAGTTCCGGTTTGGCCACGGTAGAACCTTCTAGGCAAAAGGGTTGAAGAGCGCTCCCGTTAGTCGGGCCCGGAGGGCTTGTCAAATGCGAAATGACCTCTTCGACGCCTCTCTCGCGCCTCTTGGACCGCAGGTCCCGCGCCGTGCGGGATGACGCCACCGAAACCCCGTGTTAGGAGCCGCCCGCAGACGAGCGCGAAGGGGGCGAGAATGTCGCACGGAAATGGTCCGGCAACACCGGCTGGCAGCAGGGCGGGAGCGGCCCTCAAGGGGCGCCTGCGCGTGCCCGGCGACAAGTCGATCTCGCACCGTTCCATGATCTTCGGATTGCTCTCCATCGGCGAGACCCGGGTCGAGGGCCTCCTCGAGGGCGACGACGTGCTGCGCACCGCGGAGGCCTGCAAGGCCCTCGGCGCGCATATCACCCGCGAGGGTCCGGGCCGCTGGCGCATTCGCGGCGTCGGGATCGGCGGCCTCACGCAGCCCGAGGGCGTGCTTGATTTCGGCAATGCCGGGACCGGCTCCCGCCTGATGATGGGGGTGGCTGGCAGCCACCCCGTGACCGCGACCTTCGACGGCGACGCCTCCCTGCGCAAGCGCCCGATGCGGCGAATCCTGGATCCACTCGTCAAGATGGGGGTCCAGGTGGTGAGCGAGGCCGAGGGCGGCCGGGTGCCGCTGACCCTGCGCGGCCCCCGCGAGACGGTTCCGATCACCTACGAGACCCCCGCCGCCTCGGCCCAGATCAAGTCCGCCATCCTGCTCGCGGGCCTCAACTCGCCCGGCCGCACCACGGTTGTCGAAAGGGAGGCCACCCGCGACCATACGGAGCGGATGCTGCGCCATTTCGGCGCCTCTGTGGAGGTCGCCCCGCACGGCCAGGACGGCCGCTCCATCACTCTCCAGGGCCAGCCCGAGTTGCGCGGGTCCGACATCGTGGTCCCGGGAGATCCGTCCTCGGCGGCCTTCCCACTGGTCGCGGCCCTGATCGTGCCGGGCTCGGACATCGTGATCGAGGGCGTGATGATGAATCCCCTGCGCACCGGCCTGATCACGACCCTCTTGGAGATGGGCGCCTCCATCGAGGCCCTGAACGAGCGTGACGAGGGCGGAGAATCCGTGGCCGACCTGCGAGTCCGCTCGAGCCGCCTGAGGGGGGTCACCGTCCCGGCCGGCCGGGCTCCGGCCATGATCGACGAGTATCCGATCCTCGCCGTGGCGGCGTCCTTTGCGCAGGGCACGACCCGGATGCAGGGCCTTCACGAATTGCGGGTCAAGGAATCGGACCGTCTGGCCGCCGTGGCGGCCGGGCTCGACGAGGCGGGCGTCGATCATGAGATCGATGGCGACGACCTGATCGTACATGGCGCCGGCGGCCCC
This sequence comes from Microvirga pudoricolor, assembly GCF_016892705.1. GTDB lineage: Bacteria > Pseudomonadota > Alphaproteobacteria > Rhizobiales > Beijerinckiaceae > Microvirga > Microvirga pudoricolor. Next base: position 431,969 of record NZ_JAFEMB010000003.1, on the reverse strand, counting down.
GTGCGCGGCGGCGGAAACCCGGTCGCGACCCATCTCGACCACCGCATCGCCATGGCGTTCCTGGTGATGGGATTGGCCACCCGCGAGCCCATGACGGTCGACGACGGCGCCATGATCGCCACGAGCTTCCCGACGTTCATACCGCTCATGCGGGAGCTCGGCGCGACCATCGACGGCTGAGGGCGCTCCCATGATCATCGCCATCGACGGTCCAGCCGCCTCCGGCAAGGGCACCCTCGGCAAGCGCCTCGCGGCTCATTTCGGCTTCGCGCATCTCGACACCGGGCTGCTCTACCGCGCCGTGGCCCGCACCCTCCTGGACCGGGGCCTCGACCTGACGGACGAGGCGGCTGCGACCGACGCGGCCCTCAACCTGGATGTCGGCCATCTCGACGACGATTCCCGACTGCGCGGGGCCGAGATGGGAGAGGCCGCCTCCGTGGTATCGGCGTTTCAGCCCGTTCGCGACGCGCTCCTGGCCTTCCAGCGCCAATTCGGCGCCCGGCCGCCCGGAGCGGTGCTCGACGGCCGCGACATCGGCACCGTGGTGTGCCCGAACGCCGACGTGAAGCTCTTCATCACGGCCACCCCCGAGGAGCGGGCCCGGCGCCGGCACCGGGAGTTGGCCGGACGGGGCGAGACGGTGGCTTACGAGTCCATCCTGGCCGATATCCGCCGCCGGGACGAACGGGACATGAATCGCGCCACGGCACCCCTGAAGGCGGCGTCGGACGCCCTGACCCTCGACACGACCCATCTAGACGCCGAAGCAACATTTCAAGCCGCCCTGGGGCTGGTGGAGGCCCGGATCGGCTAAATTCTTGACCTTGCGTTCGGTCGAGAAGCTGGCAGACTTTTCCGCACCAATCTGGCTCCGAGAAGGAGAACGTGATGGTTCGGTGCGTGCTCAAGCGTTTCGCCTTAGGTTTGGCTCTGGTCTTAAGTTCTTTTCTTGCCTTCACCCTTCCGGCCGCCGCCCAGACGGAAGTGGATCTCGCCTTGGTCCTGGCCGTCGACATCTCCTACTCCATGGACACGGAGGAGCAGGCCCTCCAGCGGGAGGGTTTCGCCGAGGCGTTCCGGTCCCCCCTGGTCCATGACGCCATCCGCGGCGGCATGATCGGCAAGATCGCCGTCACCTACATGGAATGGGCCGGTTCGGCGGACCAGAAGGTGATCGTGCCCTGGACGATCCTCGACAATTCCGAGAGCCTCATGGCCTTCGCGGACAAGATCGCCAACACGCCCCTGCGACGGGCCCAGCGCACATCCATCGCCAGCGCCATCGACTACAGCGTCGACCTGTTGGCCAAGAGCGGCGTCACGGCGACCCGGCAGGTCATCGACGTCTCCGGCGACGGCCCCAACAACCAGGGCCGGATCATCACCCAGGCCCGGGACGATGCGATCAACAAGGGCATCGTGATCAACGGCCTGCCCTTGATGCTCAAGAAGCCCGGCTATCTCGATATTCCCGAGCTCGACGCGTATTTCCGCGATTGCGTGATCGGCGGCCAGGGCTCTTTCATGATCCCGGTGCGGGACCGCGAGCAGTTCCCGCAGGCCATCAAGACCAAGATCCTCCTGGAGGTTGCCAACCGGGTGCCGCCCGAGCCCCTGCTGCTGCGGATTCAGGCCCAGCCTCGAACCAACTGCATGGCAGGCGAGATGCAGTGGCGCGACCGCTGGAACAACTAGGACCGCGATCGGGAGGCCGCACGGGCCTCCTTTGACGGGCGTGCGATGCGGGGTATGAGGGTGGCACGATGGAAGGGCCGCCCGGCCGTCCTCCCCTTCTCGACGACCGCGACGGATTTCCGATGACATCTTTGACCCTGGCTCTCGTCGCCCATGACGCCAAGAAGGACGACATGGCCGACTTCGTGGCGACGCACGAGCACGAGATCGGCGCCTTTACGCTGTTCGCCACGGGAACGACGGGTGGGCGCGTCATGGAACGCTGCCCCTCCCTCCAGGTCACCCGCCTGAAGAGCGGCCCCCTCGGCGGGGACCAGCAGATCGGCGCGATGATCGCGGAGGGGCGAATCGATGCCCTGTTCTTCTTCGTGGACCCGCTCTCGCCCCACCCCCACGACGTGGACGTGAAGGCCCTGATGCGGCTCGCCTTGGTCTACAACATCCCCATGGCCCTCAACCGCGCCACGGCCGACCGGCTGATCGCGTCCTGGGGTTAGCCGACCATCCCCCTCTCCAGATGGTCGGGAACCCTCAGGGCTTCACGTCCCGCGCGGTTTCGCCCGCCGTGTCGGCGGGGCCGATAACGGGTCCTCGGGCCAGGGGTGCTTGGGGTATTGTCCGCGCATGTCGGCCCGCACCGATGCCCAGGAACCGCGCCAGAAGCCCGGCAGGTCGCGGGTGATCTGGATCGGCCGCTGAGCCGGGGACAGCAGATGAAGCACCAGGGGCACCCGGCCGCCCGCGATGGCGGGATGCCTGTCGAGGCCGAAGAGCTCCTGGACCCGCACCGAGAGCGCCGGTTCCGCCTCGCCGTAATCGACGGGAATCTGGGAGCCCGTCGGCACCTCGACATGGGTCGGGGCCTCGGCGTCGAGGCGGCGCTGCAGGGTGCAGGGCAGGAGCCCGCGCAGGGCCTCGCTCAAGAGATCGGGCCCGATGGCGTCGAGGCCGCTCTTGCCCACGAGATGCGGGGCGAGCCAGTCGTTCACGGACGCCGAGAGCGCCGCATCCGACAGGTCGGGCCACTCCTCCCCCTCCGCCCGGCGCAGGAACATCACCCGCTCCCGCCATTGCGCCAGCGCCTTCGACCAGGGCAGCGCGGCGAGCCCGGCGGAGGCGAGGCCGCCGGCCAGGATCCGCGCGGCCTCCTCGGTAGCCGGCACCGGCAGGGGCCGCTCGCCGAGCACGATGGCGCCATAGCGGCGCACGGCGCGGGCGCGCAGAGCCCTGGCGGAGCGGTCGAAGGCGACCTCTTCGCCCTGGACGATGCCGGAGCCCGCCTCTGCCTCGATCTCCTCGAGGGTCAGGGGGGCGGCCGCGAGGATACGGGCGGCGGCCGCCCCGCCCGCGATCTCCGCGATGGCGAGGAACGGCTCCTTGGCCAGCCGCTCATGGGCCTCCACGCTCGCGCCGCGGCCATTGGCCATCACGAAGTCGCCCGCCTTGCCCCGCGCCTTGGCGATCCGGTCCGGATAGGCCAGCGCGAGAAGGGCGCCCGTGGAGAGGGCGCTTCCATCCCGACGAGGGCCGGACTCCCTGGCCCAGCCGTCGGCCATGCGGCGCATGTCTTCGGCCTGCTTGGACCGGTCGCGGCGGAACCGCTCGACCCGGTCGGTCAGGTCCACCCCATCGCCGCCCAAGCCGCGTTCCACCAGCACCGCCGCAAGGTCGGCGGCCGCGCGGGCCTGACCCGAGGCGCCCGCCTCCACCACCATGCGGGCTAGGCGCGGCGGCAGGGGAAGACCGCGCAGGCGCTGCCCCGTCTCCGTGATGCGGCCATCCTCGTCGAGGGCCGACAGGTCCCGCAACAGCGCCCTCCCCTCCTTCAGGGCGGGCGCGGGCGGCGGGTCGAGGAAGGCGAGGCTCGTGGGATCGGTCACGCCCCAGGCGGCGCAATCGAGGATCAGGGGCGAGAGGTCGGCGGAGAGAATTTCAGGCCGCGCAAAGGCCTCGAAGGACCCGGTGGCCGCCTCCTCCCAGAGCCGGTAGCAGATGCCGGGCTCCGTTCGCCCGGCGCGACCCCGGCGCTGGTCGGCGGCGGCGCGGGAGACCCGGACGGTCTCCAGCCGCGTGAGACCCAAATCGGGCTCGTAGACCGGCACCCGCGCGAGTCCGGAATCCACCACCACGCGCACGCCCTCGATGGTGAGCGACGTCTCGGCGATGGAGGTGGCCAGCACCACCTTGCGGCGGCCGGGCTTGGTGGGACTGACGGCCAGATCCTGCTCGCCCCGATCGAGGCCGCCGTAGAGCGGCGCGAGGTCGACGGCCGGGTCCGTGATGCGGTCCCGCAGAAGCGTCTCGACCCGCCGGATCTCGCCCTGCCCCGGCAGGAAGACCAGGATTGAGCCCAGCTCGGCCCGGAGCGAGCGGAGCACGGCATCGGCGACCTGCTCCTCGATGCGCCGGTTGGGATCGCGCCCGAGATAGCGGGTTTCGACCGGGAAGGCCCGGCCCTCGGACTCGACCATCGGCGCGTCGCCGAGGAGGCGCGCGACCCGTGCGCCGTCCAGGGTGGCCGACATGACCAGGAGGCGCAGGTCCTCCCGCAGGCCGCCTTGGGCATCGAGCGCCAGGGCCAACCCGAGGTCGGCATCGAGGGAACGCTCGTGAAACTCGTCGAAGAGGACGGCCGCGATGCCGTCGAGGGACGGGTCGTCCAGGATCATCCGGGCGAAGACACCCTCGGTCACCACCTCGATCCGGGTGCGGCGGCTCACCTTGGACCCGAGCCGGACGCGCAGGCCCACCGTTTCGCCGACCGACTCGCCCAAGGTCCGTGCCATGCGCTCGGCCGCCGCCCGGGCCGCGAGGCGGCGGGGCTCCAGCACGATGATCCTGCCGCCCTCGGCCCAGGCCTCGTCCAGCAGAACCAGGGGCACCCGGGTGGTCTTGCCGGCGCCCGGCGGCGCCACGAGCACGGCGTTCGGCCGCGCCCGCAGGGCCGCCGTCAGGCTGGCCAGGACGGCGTCGATGGGAAGGGATGTGTCGAAGGCGCGCATGTGCGCCTGATGGCCCAGGCGCCGGCCGAGGGCAAGCGTGGAGGGCCCAGGGGCTACGCGTCGATGCCGTGTTTGCGCAGTTCCTCGGTCAAGTCCATCGGCTCCAGGAAGTGGATAGCGTGCATGCCGACCGCGCGGGCGCCTTCCACGTTGGCCTTCGAATCGTCGATGAAGATGCAATCCTCCGCTTTCAGGCCGTAGCGGCTGAGCAGGAGGTTGTAGATCTCGGGCTCGGGCTTCAGCACCCGCTCGTCGCCGGACACGATGATGCCGTCGAAGTCCTTGAGGAACGGGTATTTCGCCTGGGACAGAACGAATTTCGGGGCCGAGAAATTGGTGATGCAGTAGTTCGGCACGCCCGCCTGTCTCAAGCGCTCGAGCAGGGCCACGTTCTCGGCGATCACGCCGGAGACGGTCTCCTCCCAGCGCTCGTGGAACGCGCGGATCGAAGGCTCGTGATCGGGGTGATCCTTGGCCAGAAGCGCCACGGCCTCGTCCCAGTCGCGGCCCCGGTCCTGCTCCAGGTTCCACTGGTTGGTGCAGACCGTGGACAGGAACCACTCCATCTTGGTCTCATCGTCGAAGATCGTACGGTAGAGGTTGCGCGGGTCCCAGCGCAGCAGGACGTTGCCGACATCGAACACGACGGTGGTGGGCTTCTGGCTCATACGTTCCCTTTCAGGCCTGCGGGCATTGTTGCGCCATCCGTCATAAGGACTCACGGGCGCGATGGGAAGCCGGCTAAACTGCGGGGCAGGCCTCCAAACATGTTGGCCTCAGACGAGGCTTGAAGCCCGCTCGCCGCGATATTTTGGCCGGATTACCCGGATGGTATCGCCCACCTTCATCGTGCCCTCCCGCTCGACCAGCCCGACGAGCCCGCGCAGGCCCATGGCGACCTTCACGAAGGCGAATTCGAGGCTGGGATCGCCATGCGCCGCCGCGATCTTGCGGCCGGGCTGGCGGCATGGCGCATTGGCCTCGGTCACAAAGATCGTGGCGCCGGACGGGAATTGCAGCCGGGTCGAGAGCGGCAGCTGCGTCAGGCCCTTCAAGCCGCCGATGACGACGTTGGCCCCAAGCAGAGCGGGGTCGAGATCCGGGATGCCCAGGGCCTCGGCCACGATAGCGCATTCCTCCTCCGACACGATGGAGACGTGGCGGGTATTGGCGATGGGGGTGCCGCGCGGATGCCAAGGCGTTCGCGAATCGGCTCCCCGCGTCTCGCCCGAATGTCGGTGGCCGGGAATACCCGCGAGTGTCAGGTCGAAGCTATCCACCGGACGGGACACGAAGCCTTTCCCGTCCGCGATGAGCAGTTGCGTGAGACGCGCCATGGTGCCGGATCAGCCGCCCACGTTGAAGGCCGCGAGCGCCGCCATGTTGACGATGTCGTTGTCGGTCGCGCCGAGCGAGACGATCTGGACCGGCTTGTCGAGGCCGACCACCAGGGGCCCCAGCACCATGGCGCCGCCCAGCTCCTGGAGCATCTTCGTGGAGATGGAGGCGGAGTGGAAAGCCGGCATCACGAGTACGTTGGCCGGGCCCTTGAGGCGGCTGAACGGGTATTGGGCCATGTGATCCCGGTTCAGCGCCACGTCGGCGGACATCTCGCCGTCGTACTCGAAATCGACGCGCTTGCCGTCGAGGATCTCCACCGCCTCCTGGATCCGCTCGGCCCGTTCGGCGCGGGGATGGCCGAAGGTCGAGAATGACAGCATGGCCACGCGAGGCTCGTAGCCCAGGCGCCGCGCCACGCCCGCCGCCTCGACGGCGATCTCGGCCAGTTCCTCGGAGGTGGGCATCTCGTGGATGGCCGTATCGGCCACCACGACCGTGCGGCCCCGCGAGAGGCAGACCGACACGCCGATGACCCGGTGGCCGGGCTTGGCGTCGATCACGTGGCGCACGTCGGCGAGCGCCGTCGAGTAGTTGCGGGTCACGCCCGTCACCATGGCGTCCGCATCGCCCAGCGCCACCATGGAGGCGGCGAAATGGTTGCGGTCCTGGTTGATCAGGCGCTGGCAGTCGCGGAACAGGTAGCCCTTGCGCTGCAGGCGCTCGTAGAGAAACTGCGCATAGGTTGAATTGCGGTGCGACAGGCGCGCGTTGTGGATCTCGATGCCCTCGCGGCCCTCCAGGTCGATGCCGGCCTGTTGGGCCGTTTCCATCACCCGGTCCTCGCGTCCCACGAGCACCGCCTTGCCGAGCCCCTGGTTGACGAAGGACAGGGCCGCGCGGATGACCTGCTCCTCCTCGCCCTCCGCGAACACCACGCGCTTGGGAAACTTGCGCACGCGCTCGAAGATGCGGTTGAGGGTTCCGGCCACCGGGTCGAGGCGGGCGGAGAGCTGGGCCTTGTAACCCCGCGCATCCACGATGGGACGGCGCGCCACCCCCGTATCCATGGCGGCCTGCGCCACGGCGGGCGGAATCATGTGGATCAGGCGCGGGTCGAACGGCACCGGGATGATGTAGTCGCGCCCGAAGCGCGGCCGCGAGCCCTGATAGGCGGCCGCGACCTCGTCCGGCACGTCCTCGCGGGCCAGCGCCGCCAGCGCCTCGGCGGCCGCGATCTTCATCTCCATGTTGATGGTGGTGGCCTGCACGTCGAGGGCGCCCCGGAAGATGTAGGGGAAGCCCAGCACGTTGTTGACCTGGTTGGGATAATCCGACCGGCCCGTGGCGATGATCACGTCGTCGCGGATCTGCGCGACCTCCTCGGGGGTGATCTCCGGATCCGGGTTCGCCATGGCGAAAATGATCGGGTTCGGGGCCATGGAGCGGATCATGTCGTCCGAGAAGGCGCCCTTGGCCGAGAGGCCGAACACCGCGTCGGCGCCCTTCATGGCATCCGCCAGCGAACGGGCGCTCGTCTCCGCCGCATGGGCGGATTTCCACTGGTTCATGCCCTCGGTGCGGCCGCGATAGATGACGCCCTTGGTGTCGCACAGAATGACGTTATTGGGCGCAAATCCCATGGCCTTCAGCAGATCCGTGCAGGCGATGCCGGCCGCGCCCGCGCCGTTGACCACGAGCTTGGTCTTGGCCATGTCGCGGCCCGTCAGGTGCAGGGCATTGATCAGGCCAGCCGCCGCGATGATGGCGGTGCCGTGCTGGTCGTCGTGGAAGACCGGGATGTCCATCATCTCCCGCAAGCGTTCCTCGATGATGAAGCACTCGGGCGCCTTGATGTCCTCGAGATTGATGCCCCCGAAGGACGGCCCCAGATAGCGCACGCAGTTGATGAAGGCGTCCGCGTCCTCCGTGTCGACCTCGAGGTCGATGGAATCCACATCCGCGAAGCGCTTGAACAGGACGGCCTTGCCTTCCATCACGGGCTTGGACGCGAGGGCCCCGAGATTGCCGAGGCCCAGGATCGCCGTGCCGTTGGAGATCACCGCCACCATGTTGGAGCGGGTGGTGTAGTCGAAGGCCAGAGAGGGATTCTCGGCGATGGCCTTCACGGGCACGGCCACGCCGGGCGAATAGGCGAGCGACAGGTCGCGCTGGGTCGCCATGGGCTTGGTGGGCACTACCTCCAGCTTGCCGGGACGTCCCTGGGCGTGGAACTGCAGCGCCTCCTGGTCCGTGAAGGTCGGGCGGCTGCGGCGAGGGGGGCGCTGGTCGGTCATGGCGTCTGCTTGTTGCTTGTCGAGGGACGTATCCCGAAGGGGCAGTGACCTTACGGTTGCCATCCCGATAGCTCAAGACTTGTCCACATAACACCTTCGGACCCTATGACACTGGTGAAAGGGCGGCTTTGCTTTGCTAGAGAGTGGGGATGACCTCTCAAGCCCTGTCCCCGCGTCCCGATAGCCAGCCCGCCCCGGCGGAGACCCGCGTCACGCCCATGATGGCGCAGTATATCGAGATCAAGGCCGCGAACCCGGACAGCCTGCTGTTCTACCGGATGGGCGATTTCTACGAGCTGTTCTTCGAGGATGCCGAAATCGCCAGCCGGGCGCTGGGGATCGTGCTCACCAAGCGGGGCAAGCACCAGGGCCAGGACATTCCCATGTGCGGCGTGCCCGTGGAGCGGGCCGACGACTACCTCCAGCGCCTCATCGGCCTCGGCCACCGGGTGGCCGTGTGCGAGCAGACCGAGGATCCGGCGGAGGCCAAGAAGCGCGGCGCGAAGTCCGTGGTGCGCCGGGACGTGGTGCGCCTGGTCACGCCGGGCACGATCACCGAGGACCGGCTGCTGGAGCCCGGCCGCGCCAACCTGTTCCTGGCCCTCTCCCGCCGCCGGGCCTCGGACACGGCCTGGTGCTACGGGCTCGCGGCTGTGGATATCTCCACGGGTCATTTCGTGGTGAGCGAGACGGACGGCCCCGGCCTTCCCGCCGAGATCGCCCGCTTCGAGCCCCGCGAGATCCTGGTGCCGGACGTCGTCTACGACGACCCCGAGCTGGCCTCCTTCTGGCGCGAAACGCGGATCGCCATCACGCCGCTCTCCCGCGACGGGCTCGATCCGGCCTCCGCCGAGCGGCGCTTGAGGGATTACTTCGGGGTCTCGACGCTCGACGCCTTCGGGTCCTTCAGCGGTGCCGAGATCGCGGCGGCGGGCGCGGCCCTGTTCTACATCGAGAAGACCCAGCTCGACAGCCGCCCGGTGCTCAACCCGCCCGCGCGGGGCTCCGACGGTGCGGCGCTCGCCATCGACGCGGCCACGCGGGCGAACCTTGAGCTGACCCGGACTCTTGCCGGAGAGCGGTCCGGCAGCCTGCTCGCCACCATCGACTGCACGGTGACGCCCGGCGGCGCCCGGTTCCTGGCGGAGCGGCTGGCCGGGCCGCTGACCGATCCGGCCATGATCCGCCGCCGCCAGGATGCGGTGGCGCATCTGGTCGAGAACGCCACCCTGCGCGACCGGCTGCGGGGCATCCTGAAACGCTCTCCCGACCTCGCCCGCGCTCTCTCGCGCCTTGGTTTGGGCCGGGGCGGACCCCGGGACCTCGCCTGCGTCCGCGACGGCCTGTTCGCGGCCCGCGACCTGGGGCTCGAACTCGCCATCACGCCGGGCCTGCCTCAGGAACTGGCGGAGGCCGGAGCCCGCCTGCAATCCCTGGAGACCGCCGTCGCGGACGAGCTGGCGGGGGCGCTGGCCGACGAGCTGCCCCTCATGAAGCGCGACGGCGGCTTCATCCGGGCGGGCTTCCTGGCCGACCTCGACGAATTGCGCGAGCTCCAGCAGGATTCCCGCCGCTTCATCGCGGCCCTCCAGACCCGCTATGCGACGGAGACGGGCTGCAAGACGCTTCGCGTCAAGCACAACCACATGATCGGCTACTTCGTGGAAGTGCCGCAGAATGTGGGAGAGGACCTACTCAAGGAGCCCTGGAAGGCCACCTTCGTGCACCGCCAGACCATGGCGGGCGCCATGCGCTTTTCCACCGTGGAGTTGGGAGACCTCGAATCCAAGATCGCCTCGGCGGCGGACCGGGCACTCCGGATCGAGCTGGGCGTGTTCGAGGACATGGCCCAGAAGCTTGTGGGCCTTTCCGCCGCCATCGCATCCGCCGCCGAAGCCACCGCCGTGGTGGATGTGACGGCGGCGCTCGCCGATCTCGCGACGCGCCTCGACTGGGTGCGCCCGACCGTCGATGCAGGCCTCGCCTTCACGGTGAAGGGGGGGCGCCATCCGGTGGTGGAGGCGGCGCTCAAGAAGGACGGCACACCCTTCATCGCCAACGACTCCGATCTGTCCGGCGAGAATGCCGGCTGCATCCTGCTCATCACCGGCCCCAATATGGGCGGCAAGTCCACGTATCTTCGCCAGAACGCTCTCATCGTGGTGCTGGCCCAGATGGGCTCCTTCGTGCCCGCCCGGCAAGCGCATATGGGGGTCGTGGACCGGCTCTTTTCCCGCGTCGGTGCGGCGGACGATCTGGCGCGCGGTCGCTCCACCTTCATGGTCGAGATGGTGGAGACCGCCGCCATCCTGAACCAGGCGACCTCCCGCTCCCTCGTGATCCTCGACGAGATCGGACGCGGCACCGCCACCTTCGATGGCCTCTCCATCGCCTGGGCGGCCATCGAGCACCTGCACGAGACCAACCGCTGCCGCGCGCTCTTCGCCACGCATTTCCACGAGCTGACGGCGCTGGCCGACCGGATGAAGCGCATCGCCAACGCGACCCTCAAAGTGACGGAGTGGCACGGCGAAGTGGTGTTCCTGCACGAGGTGGTGCCGGGCGCGGCGGATCGGTCCTACGGCCTCCAGGTCGCCCGCCTCGCGGGCCTGCCGCCCGCCGTGGTGGAGCGCGCCAAGGTCATCCTGGGCGAGTTGGAAAAATCCGACCGGGAGCGGCCGAAACGCGCCGTGGTGGACGATCTTCCCCTCTTCGCGGTGCCTGCCCGCGCCGAGCCGCCCCAGCCCAAGGCGGATCCGTTGAGGGAAACGCTCGACGCCATCGACCCCGACCAGATGACGCCTCGCGAGGCGCTGGATGCGCTCTACCGGCTGAAGGCGCGGCTCTAGCCTCTCAGCACAGGCTCATCCACGTCCACCGGGAGAACAATATCGACCTGCGTGCCGGGCCCCGCATCCGACCACGTCACCGTGCCGCGTAACTGACGTGTCAGGGTATCGATGAGGATTCGGCCGAAGCCTTGGTCGAAACCAGGCGGATCGATGCCCACACCGTCATCCGTCACGCGAGCGGCGAGATCGGATCCCTGTCGCCTGGCCTCTATGAGAAGACGGCCCTTGCGGCCTCGTGGAAACGCGTGCTTCGCCGCATTGCCGACGACTTCATTCAGCAGAAGCGCGAACGGCACGGCCTTCGCGGCCGGGATGGCGAGATCTTCCACCTGCATGTCCAGCCGAACCTGCCCACGCGGGAACAGGTCGAGCGCGTTGGAGGCAAGCTCCGCGACGAAAGGCTTGAGGTCGAGGCGGCTCATGTCGCCGGGGCTCGACAGGAGACGCTGCACGGTCGTCAGCGCGCTGATGCGTTCGGTCAGATTGTGCAGAGCCTGACGGGTGTTCGGATCCGGGATGCGGCGCGCCATCAGCAGCACCAGGGATGAGATGACCTGCAGGTTGTTCTTGACCCGGTGCTCGCCCTCGCGCAGCAGGAGCGCCTTCCGTTCGAGGGATTGCTGCAGTTCGTCTTCGACGCGCAGGCGGTCGCTCAGGTCGAAATACGACACCGTGAAATACAACGGCATGCTCGATCGATCGGAGACCGGGCTGATCGCGAGGCGGCACCATACCGGCTCGCCGGTGCGCCGGGCCTGCTGCACGTCGGTCTCAACGCCCTGTCCCTGCCCGAGAGCCTGTTCGATCCTCGTTGCAAGAGGACTCCCTGACGCCGTCCCGAGAACAGCCAGAAACGGTTTGCCCATCAGCCGATTGCCGAGACGTCCCGTCAGGCGCAGGAAGGCTTTGTTTGTAAAGATGACGGGAAAGCCCGCCTGCCCGGCATCGAGCAGGAGCATCGGCACCAGGCTGGACTCGAAAGCGGCTTGAAAGGGATTGGCGGAGGCCGTCTTGGCGGACCGCCTGGAGACGGGATCAAGAGTCTTTGTCTTGATCAGCATCAGGCTGGCTTTCGGCAAGCGACAAACACGCCTGAAGCATCAGCCGCTCCAGCATATTGCCGAAGTTCTGAAAGGGGTGATTCCAGTGCGGTTTGGCCTGCATCCGTTCCCTGTTCCGTTCATCGCCGGCGCGTGAGACGTCAGGACAATACGGCCAAGCCGTCAAATGTTCCATTTCTCCTTATTCCGTAAGGCTTTTGAGCAACCAATCGAAACACTATCGCATTCCGTTCGACCGCGATATTGTTACGCCCTGAAGCTTAAGGGTGAGTCTGGATGGTCACACGTGTCGCGACGGTTGCGTTCGAGGGAATAGAGGCACGCTCCGTCGATGTTCAGGTTCAGATCGCTCCCGGCAATGTGGCTTTCATGATCGTGGGCCTGCCGGACAAGGCGGTGGCCGAATCCCGCGAGCGCGTGCGCTCGGCCCTGATCGCGTCGGGCCTCGCCATTCCGGCCAAGCGCATCACCGTCAATCTGGCACCGGCCGACCTGCCCAAGGAGGGCAGTCACTATGATCTCCCCATCGCGCTCGGCGTCATGGCGGCCATCGGGGCGATCCCGGCGGATGCGCTGAACGGCTACACGGTTCTGGGGGAGCTTGCCCTCGACGGGTCGATCACTCCCGTGGCTGGCGTGCTGCCCGCGGCGATTGCGGCCAACGAGCGTGACAACGGGCTGATCTGCCCGGCTGCCTGCGGGGCCGAGGCCGCTTGGGCGAGCGCCGACCTCGACATCATGGCGCCGCGCTCGCTCATCCAGCTCGCCAACCACTTCAAGGGCACCCAGGTGATGGCACGGCCCGAACCCGCCATCATGCCGCCCTCGGGCTCGCTGCCGGATCTGCGCGACATCAAGGGGCAGGAGAGCGCCAAGCGCACCCTGGAGATCGCGGCGGCGGGTGCGCATAACCTCGCCATGACCGGCCCGCCCGGTGCTGGCAAATCCATGCTGGCCCAGCGCCTGCCGTCGATCCTGCCGCCCCTCTCCCCGCGCGAGCTCCTGGAAGTCTCCATGATCCAGTCCGTGGCAGGCCTGATCGCGGAAGGCGCCCTGTCGAACCGCCGTCCTTTCCGGGCGCCGCACCACTCGGCCTCCATGGCGGCTCTCGTGGGTGGCGGGATCAACGCCCGGCCCGGTGAGGTGTCGCTGTCCCATCACGGGGTGCTGTTCCTGGACGAGCTGCCGGAGTTCCAGCCCCAGGTGCTCGATTCCCTGCGCCAACCCCTGGAGACCGGCGAGATCCTGATCGCGCGGGCCAATCATCGTGTCACCTATCCGGCGCGCTTCCAGCTCGTGGCCGCCATGAACCCCTGCCGCTGCGGTCAGGCCACGGAGCCGGGCTATGTCTGCCGTCGCCAGCCCAACGAGCGCTGCATCGCCCAATATCAGGCCCGCATCTCGGGCCCCCTCATGGACCGCATCGATCTCGTGATCGACGTGCCCGCCGTCACGGCTGCCGATCTGATCCTGCCGCCGCCGCAGGAGGGATCGGCCGAGGTCGCGCTTCGCGTCGCCCGCGCCCGGCAGATCCAGGCAGAGCGCTATGGGGCCTTTGACCTCGACGGCGTGACCACCAACGCGGCATGCCCGCCCGCGCTCCTGGAACAGGTGGCCCAGCCCGACGCCGAGGGCCTGTCCCTGATCCGCGACGCGGCCGAGGCCATGCGCCTGTCGGCGCGGGGTTTCCACAGGGTTCTGAAAGTGGCCCGGACCCTGGCCGATCTCGACCGCGAAGCCCAGGTCCGGCGCCTCCACGTGGCCGAGGCGCTCTCCTACCGGGCCTATGCGGATCGGCGGCCCGTCGCCGCCTGAACGGCCCTCTCCGGAGCCATTGAAAACGGCTTTTCCTTAGCCGCACAAGCTCTTGTCTTGATCGGATCCCGTTATGATGGGATACGCTGTCACAAAAGCGTTCCAGTTGTGAGCTATGTCCCGGAGCAGGCCCTACCGTCTTCTGCAAGCAGCCCAAGCGCAAGACGCGCCGGTGCCGTGCGAGGATTCCATGCTCCCCTTCGGATCGACCGCCTCAACTCCCAGCCCGACGCCTCCGCCTGGACGAGGGCCTTTCGTCCCGCCCGTTCGGGTCTGGTCAGGCTTTTCCAAGACCGTTCGCCACTATGGCAGCCTCGATGTGGTCTTGGGGCGCATCGGCGCCCTGGAGGTCAGGCTTGCGACCTCGACGTCCGAGATCCGGCAAGCCCAGCGCCTGCGCTACGACGTCTTCTACAAGGAAATGTCAGCCGAGCCCTCAGCCGCCGCCCGGATCGTGCAGCGGGACGTGGATGCCTATGACAGGCTTTGCGACCACATTCTGGTTCTCGACCACGACGTGCAAGCCGGCCGTTTCCGGACCGCCAAGCCCAAGGTCGTGGGCACCTATCGGGTTCTGCGCCAGGACGTGGCGGATCGCCATCAGGGTTTCTACACGGCGGGCGAGTACGACATCGCGCCCCTTATCCGGGCCCATCCGAACCTGAACTTCCTGGAACTCGGCCGCTCCTGCGTCCTCAAGCCCTACCGCAACAAGCGCACGGTGGAACTGCTCTGGCACGGGATCTGGACCTACGTGCTCCACCACGGCATCGACGTGATGATCGGCTGCGCCAGCCTGGAGGGCACCGAACCGCAAGACCTCGCCCTGCCGTTGAGCTTCCTGCACCATTTCGCGGGCGCCGAGGGCGAGTGGCACGCGAGCGCCCGGCCCGAACTCTACACCCCCATGGATATGCTGCCGAAGCACGCCATCGACCAGAAGGCCGCCCTGAGGGCCCTGCCTCCCCTGATCAAGGGCTATCTGCGCCTCGGCGCCGGGTTCGGACGCGGCGCGGTGGTCGACCCGCAATTCGGCACCACCGACGTGCTGGTGATCCTGCCGGTCTCACGCATCAATCCGCGCTACATCGACCATTTCGGCCCCGCCGCGAACCGTCACGCGGCGTAACCGCCCTCACCTTCCGCCAGCAAGGCCTTCAAGCCCTCGCGATAGGTCGGAAAGATGAGTTTGACGCCCAGCTCCTCGCGGATGAGCCGGTTCGATACGCGCTTGTTGTCGGCGTAGAACTCCCGCGCCATGGGGGTCATGTCGGCTTTCTCGAAGGGAATTTCCGGCGGCGGTTCGATACCTGCCAGCTCCGCCGCATAGGCGATCACGTCCTGGGGCGGGCCTGATTCGTTGTCGGCCACGTTGTACACCGCTCCCGGACGGGGATGCTCGATGGAGGCCATGAGCACCGCCGCGATGTCGTCCACATGGATGCGGCTGAAGACCTGGCCGGGCTTCACGATGCGCCTTGCCTTGCCCTGGGCCAGATTGACCAGCGCGTTGCGGCCGGGGCCGTAGATGCCCGCGAGCCGGAAGATCTGCACCGCCTTGCCGGTCTCGCGCCCGGCCGCGAGCCAAGCCTTCTCGGCGGCGATGCGCTCCTTGGCCCGTTTCGTAGCTGGCGCGATGGGCGTGGTCTCGTCGACCCAGCCGCCGCCGTGGTCGCCGTAGACGCCGATGGTGGACAGATAGCCGATCCAGTGCATCCGGGACTTCGCCAATTCACCACCGAACCGGGCCAAGCAAGGATCGCCGTCCGGACTCGGCCCGGCGGAGACCAGAAGCACGTCGGCCTCACGGAAATCGCGTAGAAGTGCTGCCTTGTCGGCGTTCTCCAGGGCATGGACGTGGATACCCTTGCCGGAGAGACGCGCGGCCTTCTCGGCCGCGCGGACGGTGCCGGCGATTGTGGTGAACCGGTCGCGATACCGCGCGATGAAGGCCTGGGACGTGTAGCCCAGGCCGAAGACGAACAGCTTCAAGGGATGGTCTCCATGGTGTCGGCGAGGACATTCCGCCACTCGGCCCGCACATCGGGATCGGTTTCGGATTCGCGGCGGCCGTCGGCGAGGGCCGCGACCTCACCGGGCGCCAGCCGCCCCAGCGCCCAGACCGCCATGGCGCGGATGAGCGGCGACGGGTCGTCCAGGAGAGCCAGCGCCTCCCGGGCGAGACGCGGTTCGCCGGAATTGCCGATGGCGATGAGCACGTTGCGAATGAACCGCTCCCGGCCCGTGCGCTTGATCGGCGTTCCCGAAAAGCGCGCCCGGAAGGCCGCATCGTCCAGGCGCGCCAATTCGGCCAGCGGCAGGGCCGCCAGGTCGTCGCGTTGCTGGAGCTTCGCCTCCCGGCCCGCTTGCGCGAACTTGTTCCAGGGGCACACCGCCAGGCAATCGTCGCAGCCGAAGATGCGGTTGCCGATGCCGGGGCGCAACTCCGGCGCGATATGGCCCTTGTGCTCGATGGTGAGATACGAGATGCACCGGCGTGCATCGAGTTGGTAGGGTGCCGGGAAGGCGTTCGTCGGGCAGGCATCGAGGCAGCGGCGGCAGGAGCCGCAATGGTCGCGCTCCGGCGCGTCGGCGGGCAGCTCGGCGGTGGTGAAGATCGCGCCCAGGAACAGCCAGTTGCCGAACTCCCGCGAGACGATCACCGTGTGCTTGCCCTGCCAGCCGAGGCCCGCCGCCTCCGCCAGGGGCTTTTCCATCACGGGAGCGGTATCCACGAACACCTTCACGTCCGAGCCTGCCCGCACCGCCAGGAAGCCCGCGACCTCCTTCAGCTTGCCCTTGATGACGTCGTGATAGTCCCTGTTGCGGGCATAGACCGAGATCGAGGCCCGGTCCCTGAGCGCCAGCGCCGCCAGCGGGTCTTCGGTCGGCCCGTAATTGAGACCGAGCAGGATGACGCTTCTGACCTCGGGCCAGAGGGCTTGCGGGGAGGCGCGCCGCTCCGCCGTCTCGGCCATCCAGTCCATGGACCCGTGGTGGCCCTGGTCGAGCCAGGCCTGCAGGCGCACCGGAGCGAGCGGCGTCGAATCCGGCCGGGCGACCCGCACCATGTCGAAGCCGAGCGCCTTCGCCCGCTCCACGAAGGCGCGCTTCAGCTTCTCACTGAGAGCTGTTTGGGACAGATCGGAAGCGTGTCGAAGCGCGCTCATGCCTATCTCCCGACCTCATCCTGAGGAGCGGCAAAGCCGCGTCGCGAAGGAGGGCTTCAGCGGAGTGCTTCCGGTGCGGACTGGACCATCCTTCGAGACGAATGGCTTCGCCATTCCCTCAGGATGAGGTCTCGAGCCGAATCTAGCGATTTTCGTTAGGTTGAGGCTGGGGGATATCTCCCACCGAGCGCTTAAAAATCCAGGTCGTCGTAATGGCTCGCCGGCGCCATCCCGGCGACCCGGTCCGCCAGCAGCGCGCGGAAGGACGGCCTGGACTTGATCCGGGCGTACCAATGCTTCGCTGTTTCGTCCTCGTCCCATGGCACGTCGCCGAGATAATCCACTACCGACAGATGGGCTGCCGCCGCCAGATCCGCATAGGTCATCTGGTCGCCGGCCAGCCAGTTCCGCGTCGCGATCAGATAGCCGATATACTTCAGATGATACCGGATATTGGCCCGCCCGGCCCTGATGGCGTTCATGTCAGGCGGTCCGCCGCCGAGATCCGGCGGCATGAAGCGCTTATAGATCTTTTCCGTGACGAGGTAATCGGAAACTTCCTCGTGGAACTTCACGAGGAACCAATCCATCAGCCGCCGCACCTCCATGCGCACGGCCGGGTGCCCCGGCATCAGCCGCCGGTCGCCGAGGCGCTCGCCCCGCGTATCGTCGAGGTACTCGGCCAGCACCCCCGCGCCTGGAACCACGAGGCCGTTCTCGTCCACTAGCACGGGAATGTGTCCGGCGGGATTGATCTCCAGGAAGGGAACGCGCCGCTCCCAGGGCTTCTCCTCCACCGTCTCGGGACCCAGGCCCATTTCGGCCAGAACCAGACGGGCGAACCGGGAGTGCGGCGAAAAGGGATAGTGATGGAGGATGAGCATATGCTTTGTCAGATGCGACGCTGGCGGCGAGAATAAGGCCGCGTTCCGTTAACGGAGGGTAAGGGGTTTTGGTGAATCTCATGTGCCCGGCGCAAGCGGGAGGCGCCAGCCATGCACGACACTAAACCTTCTTTCCGGATGATTTGCGGGAGGATTTGGGGCAGAGCTTTCCGATCTGGCGCGGGGCTGGGGATATTCAAGCAATGATTCAAACGTTCCAGGCGCTTTTCCTCGGCTTCATCGAGGGATTGACCGAGTTTCTTCCCGTCTCGTCGACGGGCCATCTTCTTCTGATCGGCCATTTCCTCGGGTTCGAATCGACCGGGAAGACCTTCGAGGTGCTGGTTCAGCTCGGCGCCATCCTGGCGATCCTGCTCGCCTATTGGGGGCGGCTGTGGGCGATCGCGAAGGCCCTGCCGTCCAGTCCGGACGCCCGGCGCTTCGTGCTCGGCGTGCTCATCGCCTTTCTGCCGGCGGCGGCCATCGGGGCGGTGATGCACGGCTTCATCAAGGACGTGCTGTTCAACCCCTGGATCGTGTGCATGACCCTCATCGCGGGCGGCTTCGTGCTGCTGCTGGTGGACGGCTTCCCGCTCAAGGTCACGCAGACGGACGCCACGAAGTTTCCGCTGCCCATGTACGCCAAGATCGGCTTCGTCCAATGCCTGGCCATGGTGCCGGGGGTGTCGCGCTCGGGCGCCACCATCGTGGGCGCCATGCTGATGGGGGCCGACAAGCGGTCGGCGGCGGAGTTCTCGTTCTTTCTCGCCATGCCCACCATGGCGGGCGCCTTCACCTACGACCTGCTCAAGAACTACAAAACCCTATCGAGCGACGACGTCACGGCCATCGTCATCGGCTTCGTGGCGGCCTTCATCTCGGCGCTCTTCGTGGTGAAGACGTTCCTGAACTACATTTCCAGCCACGGCTTCGCGCCGTTCGCCTGGTGGCGGATCATCCTGGGCACAGCCGGCCTGGCCGGATTGCTGATCTTCGGCTGACGGGCCCTAGGGCGCGGTCTTGTCGGGATAGCGGCACAGGTCGTTGATGGGGCAGCGCCAGCACTCGGGCTTGCGCGCCTTGCACACGTAGCGCCCGTGCAGGATCAGCCAGTGATGGGCGTGGAGCGCGTATTCGGGCGGCACCAGGGCTTCCAGCGGCGCCTGGGTGTCGTTGGGCGTCTTCGTGACCACGAGGGGGATGCGGTTCGCCACCCGGAAGATGTGCGTGTCCACGGCGATGCGCGGGATCCCGAAGGCGATGTTGACCACGACGCTCGCGGTCTTGCGCCCAACTCCCGGAAAAGTCTCCAGCACCTCGATGGAGGGCGGCACCACGCCGCCGAACTCGTCCACCAGGAGCCGGGCCGTCGCCATGACGTTGCGGGCCTTGGTGTTGAAGAAGTTGAGCGTCTTGATGCACTCCTTCAGCCTCTCTTCGCCCAGATCCAGCATTTTCCGGGGCGTGTCCGCCAGTGGGAAGAGAAGCGCTGTCGCCTTGTTGACGCCTACATCCGTGGACTGGGCCGATAAAGCCACCGCCACGAGGAGGGTGTAAGGGTTGCGGTAGTTCAACTCGCCTTCCGGGTGCGGGTTGGCCTCCTCGAACCGGCGGAAGATCTCCATCATCGTCTTGCGGTCGACGGGCTTGGGAGTTGAGGCGCGCTTGACCTTCACTCCCGCGAGGGGTGGACCCTTGGCGGAGCGTTTCGCGGATGGCTTGGGTGTGCGGCGGGGAGCCCGCTTCAGATCGGACATGGATGCGTTATAATCGGTCCATGGACAGCGGCAAGGCAGCATCGGATCCGGCGGGGCACCAGGACGCGCCCGTGTTCTCGGCCGTGATCCGGCCGCATCGGTCGCTCGGCCCCCAGGGCTTCAAGATCGTCATGATCCTGGTCTGCCTGTGCTCGGTCGTGGCCAGCATTCCGTTCATCGTCATGGGGTTCTGGCCCGTGGCGGGCTTCTTCGGCCTCGATTTCCTGGGGCTCTACCTCGCCTTCCGGATCAATTTCCGGCAGGGCCAGTCCTTCGAGATCCTGGAGCTGACCCCGATCCGAGTCCTGGTCCGCAAGGTCACGCACCGGGGCGAGGCGCGGGAATGGCGCTTCAACCCGCTCTGGACCCGCCTGGATCGTGAGATCGACGACGAGTTCGGCCTGCAGCGTCTGTCCCTGTCGTCCCGGGGCCAGAGCGTGGTGATCGCCCGCGACCTCTCGCCTCCGGAGCGGGAGAGCCTCGCGGATGCGTTCGGGCGCGCCCTGTCGGACGTGAAGCGGGGATTTTAGAAAGCGGGCCGAAGCCTCATCCTGAGGGCCCGCGTGGCGGGCGTCTCGACCTCATCCTGAGGGAGCCGCAGGCTCGTCTCAAAGGATGGTCCAGTTTGCACCGGATCCGCTCCGCTGGAGCCCTCCTTCGAGACGGCCTGACGGCCTCCTCAGGATGAGGTCAGGGTGTTCGAGACGCCGTTGACGCGGCTCGTTAGGATGAGGTCGCGCTTAGGCTGGAAGCCGTTACGCCTCCAGCACCTTCTTGTCCGCCACGGTCGTGTCCTCCTTGAGGCGGTAGACCAGGGGGATGCCGGTGGCGAGTTCCATGGTCGGGATCGTCTCCGGCGTCAGGCCATCGAGCACCATGACGAGGGCCCGGAGCGAATTGCCGTGGGCCGCCACCAGAACGCGCTCGCCGCGCATGACGCGGGGCAGGATCTCCTGCACGTAATAGGGCAGCACGCGGGCCACCGTATCCTTCAGGCTCTCACCACCGGGGGGCTGCACGTCGTAGGACCGGCGCCAGATATGCACCTGCTCCTCGCCCCAGCGGGCGCGGGCGTCGTCCTTGTTGAGGCCCGACAGGTCGCCATAATCGCGCTCGTTGAGGGCGACGTCCCGGATCGTCTCGAGATTCGGCTGGCCGATCTCCTCCAGGATCAACCGGCAGGTCTCCTGGGCGCGGGACAGAACCGACGTGTAGGCGACATCGAACTCCACGCCCATGGCCTTGAGGCGCTTGCCCGCGTTGCGAGCCTCCTCCACGCCGAGTTCCGTCAGGCCGGGGTCCTTCCAGCCGGTGAACAGGTTCTTGAGGTTCCAGTCGCTCTGGCCGTGGCGGGCAAGGACGAGAAGGCGATCCATGGGGGTCAAACTCCGATTGATGGGCGAATGGTGAGTGGCGGATAGCGAATGGGGGTGGGCGGAGGCGCGGAGGCGGCGAGGCGGAAAGAACCACTCGCCCCTCACCATTCGCTATTCGCTCAGGTCCAGCACATCCGTCATGGTGTAGTAGCCGGGCTTCTTGTCGAAGGCCCAGAGCGCCGCCTTGACGGCACCGCGCGCAAAGATGCCGCGATCCTCGGACCGGTGGGTGAGTTCGAGACGCTCGCCCTGGGTGGCGAAATAGACCGTGTGCTCGCCGACCACCGACCCGCCGCGCAAGGTCGCGAAACCGATATCGCCCGGCACCCGCGCGCCCGTATGGCCGTCCCGCACGCGCACCGAACGCTCCTTGAGCGCCACGCGCCGGCCCTGCGCGGCGGCCTCTCCGAGGAGAAGCGCGGTGCCGGAGGGAGCGTCCACCTTCATGCGGTGGTGCATTTCCAGGATGTCGATGTCCCAGTCGTCGCCCAGCGTCGCCGCGGCTTTGCGCACGAGGCCCGCGAGCAGGTTCACACCGAGCGACATGTTGCCGGACTGCACGATGCGGGCATGTCGGGCGGCGGCTTCCAGCCGGGTGAAATCGTCCTCGCCCAGGCCCGTGGTGCCGATGACGTGGACGATGCGCGCCTGGGCGGCCAGGGCGGCGAAGCCCGTGGTGGCGGAGGGCGCCGTAAAATCCAGGACACCGTCCGCGGCGGCGAAGACCGGCAGCGGATCGTCCGTGACCGCGACGCCCAGGGGCGGGAGGCCCGCGAGGACGCCCGCATCCTGGCCCAGGACCGGCGAGCCTTCCCGCTCGATGGCGCCGGCGAGGCGGCAGCCCTCGATCTCGGATACCGCCTTGATGAGCATACGCCCCATGCGCCCGGCCGCGCCGACCACTACGAGCCGCATCTCCGTCATAGGCTGTCTCCCTGGATGTCGGCCCCGTATAGCGGCGTTGACGATGCGAGGAAAGATGACCCGTCAGGCGGGCTGCGGTCCGTCATAGCCCTCGATGACGATGATGTCGGCGACCGCGTGACCGTCCCGCAGCGCCTTGACGGCCTGGTATTCCGGCGAATCCCAGCAGGCACGGGCCGCCTCGTAGGACGGGAACTCGATCACCACGTTGCGGGCGCGGGCATCGCCCTCGCCGATGGTATAGGAGCCGCCCCGCACGAGGAACCGGCCGCCGAACTTCGCGAAAGCCGGTCCGTTGCCGGTCACGTAGCGCCGGTACTGGTCCTCGTTGGTGACGTCGACCCGGCCGATCCAGTAGCCCTTCGCCATCACTCGGCTCCTTCCACCAGCACGAACTCCGCCACGCAGGCGCCGTCCCGCTTGGCCTTGGCGGCCTGATATTCGGGCGAATGGTAATAGGTCCGGGCCTGCTCGACCGTATCGAACTCGATCACGACGTTGCGCGGCCTCGCCTCACCCTCCAACGCCTCGTGGGCGCCGCCGCGCACCAGCGGACGGCCGCCATATTGCTTGATCGCCGCCGTGGCGCCCTTGGCGTATTCGGCATAGGCCTCGGGATCGGTGACGGTGACGCGGGCGATGACGTAGCCCTTCGGCATGGCGATTCCTCCGTAAAACGATGGCGGAACGGAACGCCAGCGGGGCGGATCCGTCAAGCTTGGATTGCGGCCCGGCCTAGCGGGCAGGCACGAGAGCGGGCCAGTCCTCCAGCAGGCCGTCGCGGGTGCGGGGCCCGAGATAGTCCTTCACCCTCACGTCGCTCTTGATGAGCCGGGCGAATACCACGGTACGGCCCTCCTTTTCGGCCCAGCCGACGAACCAGCCGAAGGGCTTGGTCCGGTCGGGCTTTCCGCCGGACCCGCGCCCGAAGCCGCTCCCGGTCTTGCCGCGCACCCTCCAGCCGTCGGAGGTGGAGAATTCCGGCATGGCGGCGCGGGTCTTGGCCTGCGCGTCCTTGGAGACGGGAAGCTCGTCCCGCACGAGGCGGCGCATGAAAGCCACCTCCTCGAGGGGCGAAATCGTCAGGGAGGAGCCAAGCCATGCATGGGTCAGGCCGTTGTTTCGACCCGGATCGCCGGACAGGTCCCGGTTTCCATACCCGAAGGCGTCCACGTATCGCTGGAAACGCTCCATGCCGAGCCGGCGTGTCAGTTCCTGCGAGTACCACACCACGGAATCGCGCAGCCACGCCTGCGGGTCGATCGCCCGCTTCCAGGCGTCGTTCCAAGCCCTGTACTCGGCCCGGTAAGGCCAGGCGGGCACCTGAGAGTTTTGCAGGATGCCGAAATCGAAGCCCATCACGGCGAGCGGCACCTTGAAGGTTGAAGCCGGGCTGTTGCGGGTGTCGCACGGCCCCTGCTGCACCAGAATGCGACCCGTCTCGGCATCGGACAGAATGGTGCAGGTTTGGGCGAGTGCGGGACTGGCCGCAAGGAAGGAGGCGGCCAGGAAAAGTGTTCTGGGATAGCGCATCAGGGAATTTTAATCGACTTATGCCACACGCGAGGGCCGCATCAGCGCATTTTGCCCCGTGAGGTCATCATGAAGCGCCCACGGAGCCAGGTCGAAGCCATTCGGCCAGGTCGGCGCGCCACGCTGAAGAAAAACAGAGCTAAAAACGGCGGGATCGCGCAGTTCGGCGAGGATTGCACGGTCCCAGAGGACGAGAGATGTCAGATCTTTCTCACCCTTGGATCCATCCGAGAACTCAAGCGCCAGCCGGTATCCGTCGAGCGGCTGGACTGAAACTACCTTAATGAGCGTCATCGTCGAGCCCTGCAATCTGCTGCGGATGTTGGTAGTCCTGCACGCGATCAAAGTTAGCCATCAGTGTCTCCCGATGCAAACTGATCCAATCACGAACTAGGCGTTACGCCGTTTTCGGGAGGCGGCCTCTCAGGATCTCGCCATCAGAAATTCCGATCAAGGCTTCCGAGCCTTGGTATTCGGCATGCAAATGCGGCGGAGGGTGATCACCGAAATACATACTGATGGTGATACCATAGAAGATCGAGATGATCGGCATGTATCAGGAAACGCCCGCCATCTCGTCCACGATGGCCTCGGCGGCCCGGCGTGGGTCGGCGGCTCCCACGATGGGGCGGGCCACGACCAAGTGCGTCGCACCCAGGCGCAGGGCCTCGGCGGGGGTGACGATGCGCTTCTGGTCGCCTGCCTCGGCCCCTGCGGGCCGGATGCCGGGGGTCACGATGAGGCGGTCGGGTCCGAGGATCGCCTTCACGTCGGCGGCCTCCGTGGCCGCGCAGACGATGCCGTCGACGCCGATGTCGCGTCCTTGAGCCGCGCGGCGGGCCACGAGGGCGGCGGGGGATCCGGCGGCGTAGCCTGCCTCGACAAGGTCGGCCTCGTCATAGGAGGTCAGCACCGTCACGGCGAGAATCTTGAGGGACGATCCGGCCTTGCCGGCCATGGCGGCCCGCATGGTCTGGGGATAGGCATGGACGGTCAGCAGGGTCACGCCCAAGCGCGAGATCGCGCGGGCACCCGCCTCGACCGTGTTGCCGATGTCGTGGAGCTTCAGGTCGAAGAAGACTTTCTTGCCGCCATCCACCAGTTCCTTGACGAAGTCGAAGCCGCCGGGCGCGTAGCCGAGTTGGTAACCGACCTTGTAGAAGGTCCCGGCGTCGCCGATGCGGGAGACGGCTTCGCGCGCCTGCTCCACGGTGGGCAGGTCGAGGCCGATGATGAGCCTGTCACGCATATCCCCCATGGTCGCTTGGCCTGGATGAAGGGATATCGCGGCGCTCATGACTTACTTCCTGTTGTAGACCCAGACACGGGCCGGGGGGAGATTGCGCCAGATCCTGCCGGAGGCGCGGGTCTTGTAGGCGTCGGAGCGGGCCGGGATCGGCGGCACCACCGCGTAGGTGAACTGAATGAAGGGCGCATGCGGGTGCATGATGGATTGCGCGGCCTCCAGCAGGTCGAGGCGCTGGTCCATGGGCTTGGTGAAGAGCGGCAGGCTCGACACGGTAGCGGCCGCAGGCTCTTCGAGGAGGCCCGAGAGGGTCTCGTGCAGATCGTAGGCATCGCCCTGGATGATCGTCGCCTTCGGGAACCGGCGCTTGAGCAGCTGGCAGAAGTCCGGGCTGAATTCCACCAGCACGAGACGGTCCTGGGCCACGCCGCGCCGGATGAGGGCTTCGGTGACCGGACCGGTGCCGGGGCCCAGCTCCAGGATCGGGCCGGGAATGCGCGGATCCACATAGGCCGCCATAGTGCGGGCCAGGGCCTTGCCGGACGGGGTGACGGACCCCATCACCAGGGGGCGTTCGAGCCAGGAGCGGAGAAACCGGGCTTCGTCTTGGAACCGGTCCTTGCCGAGGGGCAATTTGCGGGCCGTGGGCCGTTGGAACGACTGCAGCACTGAGAAGGACCCCTTCAGCGGATCACACAGGTTCTTTAGAGCTTAAGGAAAACGACCGTCAAGCTAATGGGATCCACTCAGGCCGTCGAAGAATTCGCGGACCCGGGAAAAAAATCCCGAGCTTTCCGGGTGGTTTTCCTTGGAGCACTCCCCGTCGAACTCCATTAGAAGCTCGCGCTGACGCTTGGTGAGGTTTTGTGGGGTTTCCACAACAACCTGAATGTAGAGGTCGCCCACGTCCCGCGAGCGCAGCACCGGCATACCCTTCCCCTTCAGGCGGAACTGCTTGCCGGACTGGGTGCCCTCGGGCACCTTCACCTTGGCGTCCGAACCGTCCATCGTGGGCACATCGAACTCGCCGCCCATGGCCGCCGTCACCATGGAGACCGGTACGCGGCAGAACAGGTCGGCCCCGTCGCGCTGGTAGAACGGATGCGCCTTGAGGCTCAGGAAAATGTAGAGATCGCCGGGCGGCCCACCCCGGAGACCGGCTTCGCCCTCGCCCGCGAGGCGGATGCGGGTGCCGTCCTCGACGCCTGCCGGGATGTTGACGGAGAGGGTGCGTTCGCGCGTCACGCGGCCCGCGCCGCCGCAGCCCTGGCACGGATCGTCGATGATCTCGCCGCGCCCATGGCAGTTCGGGCAGGTGCGCTCGATGGAGAAAAAGCCCTGCTGGGCGCGCACGCGGCCCGCGCCGCCGCAGGTCGGGCAGGGTTTCGGCTTGGACCCCGCCTTGGCGCCGGTGCCGGAGCAGACCTCGCAGGTCACGGCCGTCGGGATCTTGAGCTCGGCGTTCTTGCCGTGAAAGGCCTCGTCGAGGGAGATTTCCAGGTTGTAGCGCATATCGGCGCCGCGCTCGCGGCCCGAACTCGCCCGCCCGCCGCCCCGGCGCTGCCCTTCGCCGAAGAAATTCTCGAAAATGTCCGACATGAAGTCGGAGAAGTTGTTGTCGAAGCCCGGTCCGCCCGCGCCGCCATTGGCGAAGGCCGCGTGCCCGTAGCGGTCGTAGGCCGCGCGCTTCTGGCCGTCCGAGAGCGTCTGATAGGCCTCGTTGATTTCCTTGAACTTGATCTCGGCTTCGACGTTGCCCGGGTTCTTGTCCGGGTGGTGCTGCATCGCAAGCTTGCGAAACGAGGTCTTGAGTTCGACCTCGGTGCAGGTGCGGCTGACGCCGAGAACTTCGTAATAATCGCGCTTGGACATGCTGTCTCGCCCCGATCGCCTGACAGATGAATGGCCGGGAGGGCCCGGCCATCGCACACGAAGAGGGGCGCCCTCTCAATATGAGATCCCCGGGACAAGCCCGGGGATGACGTTACCGTTAGCGTTATGCGCTCTTTTTCTTGTCGTTCTCGTCGACTTCCTGGAAGTCGGCGTCGATGACATCGTCCTTCTTGGCTTCGCCCTCGGCCTGATCGCCGCCGGCTTCGCCGGCCTGAGCAGCCGCATACATGGCCTCGCCGAGCTTCATGGAGGCCTGCATCAGGTCCGTGGTGCGGGCCTTGATGACTTCCGGATCCTCGCCGTTGAGGGCCTGGCGGAGCGCGTCGATGGCGGTCTCGATGCCCTGACGGTCGGACTCGCCAACCTTGTCGCCATGCTCCTTCACCGACTTCTCGGTGGCATGGATCAGGCTTTCGCCCTGGTTCTTGGCCTCGACCAGCTCACGGCGCTTCTTGTCCTCTTCGGCGTGAGCCTCCGCGTCCTTGACCATCTTCTCGATGTCGGCATCGGACAGACCACCGGACGCCTGGATGCGGATCTGGTGCTCCTTGTTGGTAGCCTTGTCCTTCGCGGTGACGTTCACGATGCCGTTCGCGTCGATGTCGAAGGTCACCTCGATCTGCGGCATGCCGCGGGGAGCCGGCGGAATGCCCATCAGATCGAACTGGCCGAGCAGCTTGTTGTCCGCCGCCATCTCGCGCTCGCCCTGGAAGACCCGGATCGTCACGGCGTTTTGGTTATCCTCCGCCGTGGAGAAGACCTGGCTCTTCTTGGTCGGGATCGTGGTGTTGCGGTCGATGAGGCGCGTGAACACGCCGCCCAGCGTCTCGATGCCGAGCGACAGCGGGGTCACGTCGAGAAGCAGCACGTCCTTGACGTCGCCCTGGAGCACACCCGCCTGGATGGCGGCGCCGATCGCCACGACCTCGTCCGGGTTCACGCCCTTATGGGGCTCCTTGCCGAAGAACGACTTCACGACTTCCTGGATCTTCGGCATGCGGGTCATGCCGCCGACCAGAACGACCTCGTTGATGTCGCCCGCCGAGAGACCGGCATCCTTAAGGGCCTTGCGGCACGGCTCGATGGTCTTCTGCACCAGATCGTCCACGAGGGACTCGTACTTGGCGCGGGAGAGCTTCAGGGCCAGGTGCTTGGGACCGGACGCATCCGCCGTGATGTACGGCAGGTTGATCTCGGTCTGGGCCGCCGAGGACAGCTCGATCTTGGCCTTCTCGGCCGCTTCCTTCAGGCGCTGAAGGGCGAGCTTGTCCTTCGTCAGGTCAATGCCCTGCTCCTTCTTGAACTCGGCCGCCAGATATTCGACGATCCGGTTGTCGAAGTCCTCGCCGCCCAGGAAGGTGTCGCCGTTGGTGGACTTCACCTCGAAGACGCCGTCGCCGATCTCGAGGATCGACACGTCGAAGGTGCCGCCGCCCAGATCGTAGACCGCGATCATGCCGGTCTGCTTCTTGTCCAGGCCGTAGGCCAGGGCCGCGGCGGTCGGCTCGTTGATGATGCGCAGGACCTCGAGGCCGGCGATCTTGCCGGCGTCCTTGGTGGCCTGACGCTGGGCGTCGTTGAAGTAGGCCGGAACCGTGATGACGGCCTGCGTGACGGGCTGGCCCAGATACGACTCGGCCGTCTCCTTCATCTTCTGAAGGGTGAAGGCGGAGATCTGCGAGGGCGAGTAGGTTTTGCCGTCGGCCTCGACCCAGGCGTCGTTATTGGCGCCCTTCACGATGTGATACGGAACGAGACCCATGTCCTTCTTGGTCATGGGGTCGTCGAAGGTGCGCCCGATCAGGCGCTTAATGGCGAAGAACGTGCGCTCGGGATTCGTGACCGCCTGGCGCTTGGCCGGCTGGCCGACGAGGCGCTCGCCCTCGTCCGTGAAGGCCACGATGGACGGAGTCGTCCGCGCGCCTTCGGAATTCTCGATGACCTTGGGCGTCGTGCCTTCCATGACAGCGACGCAGGAGTTGGTGGTGCCGAGGTCGATACCAATGACCTTACCCATGGCGGGATCCCTCACTTTCAAGCAGACCGCCGAGCCCCGAAGCGGCCCGGCCCATGGCTGTGGGTTGAACGAAACGACAGGGCTGCCCAAAAGGGGCGGTCCCGATCTGGCGCTGATATAAGAAGGCGTTTTAGCCGCCGCAAGACGATGTTTGCGGGGAACTTCACCGATTGGGGAGACTCCATCGCGTGTTGCATTCCTGCCATGCGGGGGCGCCACGCGGTCGTGCGGCCTGAGTCCGGCCCTGGCAGCCCCACCTGAGGGCCGGCCTGGAATTCCGGCCTGCTGGAGAGTAAATCCAGGCGCGGACCCGGACGCTCCCAAGCCCCCGGATCACCCGAAGCACGCCCCAGGAGCCACCTCATGAGCCATCCCACGAGCCTCCCGGCGAGCCTCACCCTCGCGCCCGGTCTCGTCTATCATCCGGGCTATCTCGGCCGGACCGCCCAGGAAGCCCTGCTGGACGAGGTCCGGGCCGTCACCCGGCAGGCGCCCCTCTTCACGCCCCGCATGCCCCGCACCGGCAAGCCGTTTTCCGTTCGCATGACGAATGGCGGGCCTCTCGGCTGGGTCTCCGACGTACAGGGCTACCGCTACCAGGCAGACCATCCGGACACGGCCGAACCGTGGCCCGCGATCCCACCGGTTGCCCTGGAGGCCTGGAACGCGCTGAGCGGCTATGCGCTGCCGCCGGATGCCTGCCTGATCAATTTCTACGAGCCGTCGGCCCGGATGGGCCTGCACCAGGACAAGGACGAGGAGGAGTTCGACGCGCCCGTCGTGTCCCTGTCGCTCGGCGACACGGCCCTGTTCCGCTATGGCGGCCTCGACCGCCGCGACCCGACCCGCTCCGTGCGCCTGCGCTCGGGCGACGCGATCGTGTTCGGCGGGCCCGCCCGCCTCATCCATCACGGGATCGACCGCTTGATGGCGGGCAGTTCGGACCTTCTGCCCCAGGGTGGACGGCTCAATCTCACCTTGCGCAAGGTGAAAAAGCCGGTTTGATCGCTGGGACGGATTGAGATGATTTGGAGCTTCCCATGAAACGCCTGGGCCTGAAAGGATTTTTGATCGGAGTGCTCGGCCTGATCGCGTCCCTCCAGCCGTCGGCCGCGGCCGAACCCGTCTATCCGCCGGCCTCGCGGATCGGGATCGTGCCGCCGAAGGACATGGTGCCGTCGCGGCGGTTCTCCGGCTTCGAGAACCCCGAGCGGGCGGCCGGGAT
Source organism: Microvirga pudoricolor (assembly GCF_016892705.1). GTDB lineage: Bacteria > Pseudomonadota > Alphaproteobacteria > Rhizobiales > Beijerinckiaceae > Microvirga > Microvirga pudoricolor. The sequence continues at coordinate 401,881 of NZ_JAFEMB010000003.1, read as the reverse complement.
CAGCTTCGTGGAGATGCCCGCCGCCGCTTACCCTGAACTCGTCACGGGCCTGTCCAACACGGCGCTGAAGGGCCAGGGCATGGACGTGAAGAGCCGCGAGACCATCCGGGTGGACGGGCGTCAGGCCCTGCTGATCTCCGGCAGCCTCCTGGGGCCGTCCGGGGGACGCAAATGGGTTCTGGCCGTGAAGGACCAGGGCCTGACAGCCCTCCTCATCGCCCAGGTGGCGGGCGGCGGCGACGGCTATTCGGACGCCCAGATGCGCGACGCTCTCAAGAGCGTGTCCCTGCGCGGCCCGATCTCCATGGACGAGCAGGTCTCCGCCCTGCCGTTCCGGATCAACGACCGGGCCGGTTTCCGGCCCGTGCGGGTCCTGGCGGGCAACTCCATCCTGTTTACCGAAGGCCCGAAGGACACCGTGAAGGGCGTCGAGCAGCCCGTCATGATCCTGGCCGCGTCCCTGCAGCCTCCGCCGCAATCCCCCGAGCGCCAGCGCCAGTTCGCGCAAGCCGCCCTCAATGCCAACCGCATCCTGAAGGACATTTCGGTCGAGCGCTCCGAGTCGTTCCGGCTCAAGGGCCAGGACTGGCACGAGATCGTCGCCAAGGCGACCGATGCGGCCACGAACCAGCCCATGATCGTCACGCAGACGATCCGCTTCGAGCCCGACCGCTATGTGCGCATGGTGGGCATGACCCGGCCCGACCAGCGCGACTCGAACCTGCCGCGGTTCCGCACCGTCATCGACAGCGTGGACATGAATCCTTGAGGCGCTTCACAGGAAGGCGAGCCCCGTCGTCAGCAGGATCGTGCCCCCCATGACCATGTTGAGAGCCCGCTCTGTCCGGGGCCGCAGGTTCGCTTTCTGGACGATGACGCCGAGCCACAGCCAGGCAACGTCGACCACGACCATGACGAGCACGCACAGGGTCCATTTGAGCGCGGCATCCGAGAACGCGCTGGCCGGGACGATCGAGGAAGAGCCCATCAGGGCCAGGAAGGCCACGTAGGATTTGGGGTTCGAGAGGCCGAGGAGGAAGCCGCCCAGCGGCGTCGCGGCGAATCCCGAGCCGGCCGCGCTCGCCCCAGGGCCCACCGGGGCCGTCGCGATCCTGTACGAGAGATAGACCAGGTAGGCGGCCGCCACCGCCGTCATAGCGATCACCGCCACTGGAAAGGCCGCGATGACGGAAGCGAGTCCCAGTGCGCTCGCGCCCGCCGCCACGGCGAGACCCGCCTGCAGGCCCCCGTAGAACCGCAATCCGCCCACCAGTCCCTGCCGTCGTCCGACCGCCACGAGAGCCGCGATGGCGGGGCCGGGGGAACCCAGCAGCATGACGGCCGCCGCGGTGAAGAGCAGAGTGGCGACGGGATCGATCGGCATGGCACTCACATAAAGACATAAAGAATTCTTTATGTCTTTATGTTATGCCGTCATCACGGTCAAGCTCGGACCTGTCAGTCTCGACGCGGGAAGGTGGGCAAGGACCAGCCGCGCAGGATGGCGAGGGCCCGCAGGCCCAGGCCGGCGGCGAAGCCGGCCACCGCCGCAAGGGTCGGGTCGAGGCCCAGCCCCCGCAGGGCCACCATCACGCCCGCCCCGAGGGCCGCGGCGGTCACATAGATTTCCTGGCGCAGCACGAGAGGCGTCGTGCCGGCCAGGAGGTCGCGGATGATGCCTCCGAACGTGGCCGTGATGGTGCCCATGGCGATGGCCGACAGGAAGGGCACGCCGACCGAGAGCGCCTTGGCGGTGCCCATCACGGCGAAGAGCGCCAGGCCGAGGGCATCGGCCCAGAGGAGGAGCCGGGCCCGGCGTCCGCCCTCCAGCGCCGTTACGCGCTTGGGGCCGAGGGCGAAGACGATCTCGGCCACGACGATGCACACGAGCACGTCGCTCGGGTCCTGCACCCAGAAGACCGGACGAATGCCGAGAAGGAGGTCGCGGATCGTGCCCCCACCGATCCCCGTCACGATGGCCAGCAGCGCGAAGCCGAACGGGTCCATGCCCTTGCGGGCCGCCACGAGGGCGCCCGTGAGGGCGAAGACCGCGACGCCGATCGCCTCGAAGGGAATGACGCTCACAATCGGCACGGGCGGCTCCAGACATGAGAAATCCGGCGTGCCGGGGGCCGGCAGCCGGATGTCTTTAGAGCATCCGCGACGGACGAGGAAGCAGCGGCTAGGAAGCCGCTGATCCGGTCGCGTCGCCGGGAGCGCCGTTGGCAGGCGCCATCTTGGGGCCCCCCTTGGCCACGCCCACCATGGCGGGGCGCAGGACGCGCTCGCCGATGACGTAGCCCGATTGGACCACCTGGACGACCGTGCCGCTGGGCACATCGGGATTGGGCACCTCGAACATGGCCTGATGCAGGTTCGGATCGAATTTCTGACCCTGCGGGTCGAGCCTCTTGACGCCGTGGCGCTCCAGAACCTTGAGCAGGTCCCGCTCGGTGAGGTCGATGCCCTCGATCAGGCCTTTGAAGGCGCCCTCGGCGGAGGCCTTGGCCTCCTCCGGCACGCTGTCCAGCGCCCGGCGGATGTTGTCGGCCACGTTGAGCATGTCGCGGGCGAAATTGGCGACCCCGTAGGTGCGGGCGTCGGCAATCTCGCGCTCCGTCCGGCGGCGCAGGTTTTCCATGTCGGCCAAGGTCCGCAGGAGCTTGTCCTTCATGTCCGTGCGCTCGGCCTCGAGGGCCGCGATCGGATCATGGGCGGCGAAGTCGTGGGCGGGCTGCGCGGCGGCATCGTTGGCGGCTTCGGGCCGGCCGGCCTCCTGGGCCGTGTTCTGGGTGTCCGTGTCGTGCGGCTTCATCGTCGTCCACTGCGATGGAGAGGAAAGGGTCGGGGCTCATATCAGGGCTGCGGCCCCACAAATCAAGCGCTGCGACGCTGGACGGGCTCCCTTTCGTCGGCCTCGAACACCTGAAGCAGTTCCCGGCGCACGGTGGCCTGGCGGCCCGGATGGTTGACCTTGGTGCCCGTCAGGTCCGTCACGTAGAACGCGTCCACGGCCTTCTCGCCATAGGTGGCGATATGGGCCGAGGCGATGTTCAGGTTGAGCTTGCTCAGCGCCGTGGTGAGGTCGTAGAGGAGCCCCGGCCGGTCGAGGCCCGACACCTCGATGACGGTCTGGCGCGTGGCGAGCTCGTTGTCGATGGAGACCTCCGGCGGCACGTGGAACGCCTTCGAGCGCTCCTTGGCCGGGCGTTTTCCCGCCACCAGGTCGGCGATCCTGACCTTGCCCTTGAGGGCCTTCTCGATGGCGCTGGCGACCCGCTCGGCCCGTCGCAGCTCGTCCTCGTCCCGGTCGAAGGCGCGGGACAGCACGATGGTGTCCAGCGCCATGCCGTCCGTGGTGGTAAAGATCTGCGCGTCCACGATATTGCCGCCCGCCGCCGCGCAGGCCCCCGTCACGATGGCCAGCAGGCGCGGATGGTCCGGCGACAGGATCGTGAGTTCCGTCACGGCCCGGAACGCGTCCGTCTCCCAGGTGGTGGTGACGGTGCGGCCCGCCTTGTCGGCCTCGCGCACGAAGCGGGCCTGCTTGAGGCGGCGGGTCTCGTCGGAGCGTAGCCAATAGGCGGGCGCATGCCGGGCCGCATAGGCCTCGAACTCCGCGTCCGACCAATCCGGCAGCCGCTCGCGGAGCTGACCCTGGGCGATCCGGATGCGCTCGGAGCGGGCGATGTCCACCGCGCCGCCGCCCAGGACGGTTTCGGTCTCGCTGTAGAGGTTTCGCAGGAGCTGGCCCTTCCAGCCCGTCCAGACGCCGTGCCCCACCGCCTTGATGTCCGCGATGGTGAGCACCAGCAGGAGCTTGAGGCGCTCCATGGTCTGCACCACGTCGGCGAAGGCCCGGATCGTTGCCGGATCCGACAGGTCCCGGCGCTGGGCGGTGTCGGACATGAGAAGATGGTGCTCCACGAGCCAGGCGACCGTCTCGGTTTCCGCGACGGTCAGGCCGAAGCGGGGGCAGAGCTTGCGGGCGATGGCGGCGCCCGCCGTCGAATGGTCCTCGGGCCGCCCCTTGGCGATATCGTGCAGGAAGGTTGCCACGTAGAGCGCGCGTCGGTTGCGGATCGAACTGAAGATGCGGTTCGCCAGCGGGTGCTCGTCCCCCAGCATCCCGGCCTCGATCTCGCTCAGGACGCCGATGGCCTGGAGCAGGTGCTCGTCCACCGTGTAGTGGTGGTACATGTTGAACTGCATCATCGCGACGATGCGGCCGAAATCCGGGATGAAGCGGCCGAGAACGCCCGCCTCGTTCATGCGCCGCAAGAGGACTTCGGGCGCGTTCTTGGACGTCAGGATGTCGAGGAAGAGCCCGTTCGCCTCCGGATCGTTGCGCAGGCTCGGGCCGATGAGGGTGAGCGAGCGGGTCGCGAGGCGAGTGGCGTCCGGATGGATCGCCAGATCGTGCCGCCCCGCGAGCCAAAACAGCCGGATGAGATTGACGGGATCGCGCTCGAAGGCGGTGTCGTCGCGCACGTTGATGCGGTTGTTGTCGATGATGAAGTCGTCGCTCTCCAGCGCGCCCAGGTACCGCCGCCGCCAGCGGCCGAACATGCGGTCGAGCACCGGCCGGCGCTTGGTCTGGCGCGCCTCCATCTCGGCGCACACGATGGCCGTCAGATCACCCACGTCCTTGGCGATGCGGAAATACGCCTTCATGAAGCGTTCGACCCCGGAGAGCCCGTGGCGGCCCACATAGCCGATGCGCTCCGCGATGGCCCGCTGGAGATCGAAGGTCAGGCGCTCCTCGGCGCGTCCGGTGGCAAAGTGCATGTGGCAGCGCACCCGCCACAGGAACTCCTCGCAGCGGGAGAACAGTTTCAGCTCCTCCGGCGTGAACAGGCCAGCCTTGACGAGCTGCTCCGGCTGCCGAACCCGGTAGACGTATTTGGCGATCCAGAACAGCGTGTTGAGGTCGCGCAAGCCTCCCTTGCCGTCCTTCACGTTGGGCTCGACCAGGTAGCGGGAGGCGCCGGCCTTCGTGACGCGCGCATCGCGCTCTTTCAGCTTCGCGTCCACGAACTCGGCGGGCGAAAGGGCGACGATTTCGGCATCGAAGCGCTTCATGAGGTCGTCGTAGAGCGTCCTTTCGCCGAAGAGGAAGCGCGCTTCCAGGACGGAGGTGCGAATCGTCATGTCGGCCTGGCTCTCGCGCAGGCACTCGTCCACTGAACGGGTGGCGTGGCCGACCTTCAGCTTGAGATCCCAGAGCACATACAGCATCGCCTCGACGACGCTCTCGCTCCAGGGCGTCTTCTTGTAGGGCAGCAGGAAGAGCAGGTCGACATCCGAGCCCGGCGCCATGGTCCCGCGCCCGTATCCGCCCGTGGCCACCACCGCCAGGCGCTCGCCGGAGGTTGGATTGTCCACCGGGTAGAGGTGGCGGATCACCGCCTCGTAGACGGCCCGCACCAGAGCATCCATCTGAGCCGACAGCCGCCGGGCGCAGGAGAGGCCGTTGCGTTTCTCCAGCAGGTGCAACTCCGCCGCCGCGTGCCCCTCTTCCAGGTAGGCTCTGAGACCCGGCACAAGGGCGGCCCGCAGGGCGGCGGGATCGCCGATGGGGCGCTCGCCAAGAGACTGGAGAAGGGCTTCGAGGGTTGGGGTCATGGATCAGTGTGCCGGTTTGCTGCCTTCCGCTTAGCACTTCCGGAGCAGCGCTCCTATGCGTCCGTTGGGCTGGGTTTCGGGGACCCTGCGGGGAGGCCTCAAGCGGCCGCAAGAGAATGTGCTGTACCTACAGGGGGTTGAGGGCTCGGAGAGAATAAAACACTCTCGATGCGAGATTCTGGAGATAAAAATCCCACGATCAGGCGTGGATTGAGTGTTCTTTCCTTCGCTCTTTATTTGACGCAACAAACGATGCGTTCTATAAAAAGGACACGCGCCGATTTGAGCATGCAGCTTGCGGGCGCGAAACAAGTGCAGCTAAAGCGCGGGGTGCCGGACGAAGCCCCATGCGCCCAACATGGGACGAACGATATGAGCCTTTCCCGCCGCCTTTTCCTGGCCGCCTCCCTTGCCGCCGGTCTCGTTTCCGCCACCGCCGCATCCGCGCAGGTGAAGGAGATCCGCATCGACTACGCGACCTACAACCCGGTCAGCCTCGTGCTGAAGGACCAGGGCTTCCTGGAAAAGGCGCTGGAGAAGGACGGCATCAAGGTCCGGTGGGTGCAGTCTTTGGGCTCCAACAAGGCGCTCGAGTTCCTGAATGCCGGTTCCCTCGACTTCGGCTCGACGGCGGGCGCCGCGGCCCTCATCGGCAAGATCAACGGCAACCCGATCAAGTCGATCTACGTCTATTCGCGGCCCGAATGGACCGCACTGGTGACCCGAAAGGACACGGGCATCGCGAAGGTCGAGAACCTGAAGGGCAAGCGCGTGGCCGTGACCCGCGGCACCGATCCGCACATCTTCCTGGTGCGCGCCCTGCAGGATGCCAAGCTCACCGAGAAGGACGTGAAATTGGTTCTCCTCCAGCATCCGGACGGCCGCACGGCGCTGGAGCGCGGCGACGTGGACGCCTGGGCGGGCCTCGATCCGCTGATGGCGGCCGCCGAGGTCGAGAGCGGCGCAACGCTCTTCTACCGCAATGCCGGGGCCAACACCTGGGGTGTCCTGAACGTCAGCGAGTCCTTCGCGAAGGACAACCCAGCCCTCGTCGGCACCGTGCTCAAGGCCTACGAGCAGGCCCGGGCCTATGCGCTCGCCAACCCGGCCGACCTCAAGAAAAGCCTCGTGACCTACACCAAGCTGCCGGAGCCCGTGATCGACCGCCAGCTCGAGCGCACTGAACTGACCCATTCGGCCATCGGGCAGCCGCAGGTGGACACCATCCTGGCCGCAGGCCTCGCGCTCCAGCAGGCCGGCGTGATCACGCCCGAGACGAACGTGAAGGCCGCCGTCGACGACCTCGTCGACCGCCGCTTCGCCACTGCGTCCCGCTGATCGAAGGCTCCGCTCGATGGTGATGTCTCGGTATCGAGCGGATAACCGCTTCTCCGGGCAGCAATGCCCGGTCTCGCACGGGAGAGCGCCGTGACAGGCCAAGCCTCGGGTCGCGCCGCGGGCGACGCCTGGTCCTCCCCTGAAGGTGCCGCCGCTCTCGCGGCGCCTCACTCGGCCGAGAAGCGCCGCGCGGTCGACCTGCGCGTCCTTCTCGGCCTTTTTCTTCCCGTGGCGATCGCGCTGATCTGGGAGGGCATCGTCTCGATCGGCTGGGCCCAAGGCCGTCTCGTACCGCCCCCGAGCCGCATCGTCGCGACGCTCTGGGGCCTGTCGGAGACGGGCGAACTCTGGACCCATGTCTGGGCGACCCTCTGGCGCGTGGCCGCAGGCTTTGCCATCGGGGCGGCCGCCGGAATCGTGCTCGGCGCACTCTCGGGGGCCAGCGACACGATCCGCCGCCTGCTCGACCCGACGCTCCAGGCCCTGCGCGCCATCCCGTCCATCGCCTGGGTGCCGCTCTTCATCCTCTGGCTTGGGATCTTCGAGGCCTCGAAGGTGGCTCTGATCGCGGTCGGCGTGTTCTTCCCGGTCTATCTCGGCATCGCGGGCGCGATCCTGTCGGTGGACCGCAAGCTCGTGGAGGTCGGACGCGTGTTTCGCCTCTCCCGCTTCAAGCTCGCCCGCCGCATCCTTTTGCCGGCCGTTCTGCCCGAAGCCGTCATCGCGCTCCGCTCGGGCCTCGGGCTCGGCTTCATGTTCGTGGTGGCGGCCGAGTTCATGGGCGCGTCCGAGGGGCTGGGTTACCTGCTCGTCGACGGCCAGCAGATGGGCAAGCCGGACCAGATCCTGGCCGCCATCATCGCCTTCGCGCTTCTCGGCAAGCTCGCCGACAGCCTTCTGATGCTCGGCACGAAGCCCCTCGTGCGCTGGCAGGACACGGTGCGGGAGCGACTGTGATGCGAGAGCCGACACCGTTCTCGCCCCCTCTCTGCCCTTATCCTGAGGGAACGGGACAGCCATTCGTCTCGAAGCCTCACCCTGAGGGGGCCGTTAGGCCCGTCTCGAAGGGTGCCTTCCGGGCTCTCTGGAACTTCCTTCGAGACGCGGCTGCACCGTTTCTCAGGATGAGGGCAGAGAGAGCGGCCGCCAGCAACCAGTCCCAAGTGCTGATGATCGATTGCGGATCGGAGATCAGGGGATTCCTGCCACTGGCGGATCCGGGTCCTGGTCCCGAGCCGCGCCCCGCCCACGAGCGCGACGGCATCGCCGCCCTGTGCTGGACCGTGCCATGCTGAATCTCGAACATCTGTCCAAAACCTACGCGGACGGCACGCGGGCACTCTCCGACATCAACCTGTCCGTCCGTGAGAGCGAGATCGTGGCGCTCATCGGCGGCTCGGGCTGCGGCAAGACCACGCTGCTGCGCCTCATCGCGGGCCTCGACCGGGCGAGCGCCGGCGCGATCCGCCTCGACGGCACGACGATCACCGAGCCCGACGCGGCCATCGGCATCGTGTTCCAGGAACCGCGCCTGCTGCCCTGGCTCACGGTCACCGACAACATCGCGTTCGGACTCGACGGGGTGGGCGCCGCCGAGCGCCGCGAGCGCGTCGGTCATGCCCTGGCGAAGGTTGGCCTCTCCGAACACGCGGATCGCTGGCCGCGCGATCTCTCGGGTGGCCAGCAACAGCGCGTGGCCATCGCGCGCGCCTTCGTGACGAACCCGAAGGTGCTGCTGTTGGACGAGCCCTTCTCGGCCCTCGATGCCTTCACCCGGGCCAGCCTGCACGAGCATCTGCTGGGCCTGTGGGAGGAGACGCGCCCCACCGTGGTGCTGGTCACCCACGACGTGCAGGAGGCCGTGACCCTCGCCGACCGGGCGGTCGTGATGCAGCCCAAGCCTGGGCGCATTTTCGACGAGCTGCCCTTGAGTCTGGCTCGCCCTCGTGACAAATCCGGTCCGTCGTTCGACTCGGCGGTTCGGCGGGTGCTTGCCGCGCTCGACCAGTCGCTCCAAACGCAACATGCGCCAAAGCGTGAGCAGGACCGTCAGGCCGCAGCGCTCTGGTGGTAGAACCCGAGGACAAGCCCATGGACGCCACGACTCTTCGCGCCACGCAGGCGCCGATCAAGGACCAGTACCGCGCCGATCCGGCCTCGGCCGTGATCACCCTCAAGGCGCATGGTACGCTGGACGACCAGCACATCGCCTGCAAGGTCGAGACGGGACGGGCGCTGGCCGTCGCGGGACTTCATCCGGCATCGGGCGGTTCGGGCGCGGAGCTGTGCTCCGGCGACATGCTGCTGGAGGCCCTCGTGGCCTGCGCGGGCGTGACCCTCAAGGCCGTGGCCACCGCCATCGAGGTGAACCTAAGGAGCGGCACGGTGCGGGCCGAAGGCGATCTCGATTTTCGCGGAACGCTCGGCGTCGACAAGGCAGCGCCGGTGGGATTCAAGGCCATCCGCCTGGATTTCGACATCGATACCGATGCGCCCCAGGAGAAGATCGATCAGCTCCTCAAGCTCACCGAACGCTACTGCGTGGTGTTCCAGACCCTCAACCACAAGCCCGAACTCAGCGCTCAGCTGACACGGGCTTAGAGTCCGCCCGGGGCCGTGGCGCTCTCGCGCCGGAGCCGTTCGCGGTCATCCGCATCCGAAAGCGCCGCCAACGCCCTCCGCAGGGCATGGTCAGCGTGGCGGCGAGCGGCCGTGCCGAAGAGCTCGGGCGACAGGGCGGCCAGCGAGGCCAGCGCCTTCTGGAGTCGGATGCCGACCTCGAGCGTTCCGGCCCCATAACGGGCGATGGGAGCGAAGAAGTCGTCGAACATGTCATCGATGCTCAACGGCGGGAGGCGTACATGCTCGTGCGTCACCTCACTCCCGTCGTCCCTTTCGCGCAGGACCGCGAACAGCCGGACGCCTGTTCCGATCACGTCGATGGCCGTCCCCGGGTCGTTGATGGCCGACGAGAGCGCTCGCGAGGCCACTTCGGCCAGCACCACGAAGCCGAAGCGGGGATCCTGCTCGAAGCTCCGCTGATCGCCGATCAGAAAGCAGTCGCACAGGCTTCCACGAACCTCATCCCCCGGCGCGCCTTGAAGGAATGCGATCGGGCGCGACGGATCGACGAAGGCGCCCGGCAACGCGTTCACGTCGATGACGAGCCCATGCTTCCGGGCCAGATCCTCACGCCGGGGCACGTCCACGTTCTGGAGATAGCCGATGGCCTCCGCTCGCAGCGCGAAGGGGCCTGCTGGCCCGGTCCGCCGGGCCGCGCCCTGGAAGGGTGACCGGCACCAGCGACGCAGGGAGTCGGAGGCCGCTTCCTCGACCCGGTCGACGGTCTGACCTACGCGGCCGAAAGAGGCGAGATGGTGGATCCATCGCAGGAGGGTCACCACCACGACGCAGATGACCAGCACCGTGGCGATCAGCAGCACGAGGCGACCCCGAGCCCCATAGATTCCCGTCGAAAGCGCGATGATTCCGACGATGCTGAACAGGAAGGCGCCGATGAAGGTGGCAAGCGCATTCTGGGCCGTGCTGTCCTGGGTCAGCAGCGTCGTCGCCCGCGGGGTGCCGCTGTTGCTGGCCGAGGTCAGGGCGGCCACCATGGTGGTCAAGGAAAACGTCGTGACGGCCAGCATGCTGGATGCCATCACGCCCAGGATGTTGCCGACCGAGTCGGCGCCGACGCGAACGGCGACGTCTTCGGAAATATAGGGCTGAAGCCGCGCCGCCAGCAGAGCGGCGGCGATCCCGGCCAGGCCGTAGATCGCGCTGCGCAGCCAGGCTTGACGCATCAGCCTGAGAAGGATGAATTTCCAGCGCTCCATCGACCCCGCCGCGACCTGATCACCTCGAAGGTGGTTCTGTGGCCAAGCGCGAGGCTGTCAAGGACGCACCCTATTGCGCCGCCGCGAGGGTGCGCGGCGAGGCGCTCACGATGGCGATCGTGCCGCCGCGAATCTCCTGTACGGCGAGACCCCGACTGTTGGTGCCGTCCGGGTTGAACCGGAACACGCCGTCCGCGCCCGCAAAGCCCGCCGGGTTGGTGATCACGTCCTCCTGGAAGCGGCGGGATCCTTGCGTGCGCGAGAGCGCCGCCGCGAGCGTGACGGCGTCGTAGGACAGCGTTGCGAGCCGCGTCGGGTCCATGTTGAAGCGCGCCCGATAGCGCTGGGAGAAGGCCTCGAACCCGCGTCCGTCCGGCGCCGCGAACCAGCCCCCCTGGAGCGCCGGGAGCGCGAAGACGCGGGGCTCGTTCCACACCCCCGTGCCGAGCGGCTTCACGCGCCCCGGATCGAAGCCGATGCCGGCGAGCGCCTGCGCCACGGTGGGCAGGCCGTCCCCGTTGTCGGGAATGAACAGGGCATCGGCCTGGGGCGACGCCCCACCGATGACGCCCGCCAGACGCCGGACCGCGGCGGCGGCCCCGCCGGAGGCATAGCGTTCGATGGCCACCACGCGCACGCCGTGGCGGCCCGCCGCCTCGCGGAAGGCGGCATCGACCACGCTGCCATAGGTCGTCTCCGGGATCAGGGCCGCGATGGAGCGCCGGTTCTGCGAGGCCGCATAGGAGACGATGCGCTCCACCTCCTCCTGCACCAGGAAGCTCAAAAGGTAGACGCCCCGGGCGGCCACGTTGGAATCCGACGAGAACGCCACCACGGGCCGGCCGGCCTGCCGCGCCACCCCTGCGGTGGCCTGGACCGAGCCCGCGTAGAGTGGACCGATGATGAGTTCCGCTCCCTCCGCGATGGCTTCGCCGGTCGCTTGGCGGGCCCCATCCGGGGTGCCGCGATCGTCCTTGACGAGGAGCTGCAGGTCCGAGCCCTGGAAATCGGTCAGCGCCAGATCGGCCGCGTTCCGCATGCTCTGGGCCGCCACGGCACCCTGGCCTGGCCCCGAGAGCGGAAGGATCAGCGCAACCTTCACCGAACCGGCACCGAGAGCGGCGCCCCCGACCGGCGCCCCCTGCCCCGGCACGGCATCGATGGGCTGCGCCGTAATGGAGCCCATGGGCGCGGGCGGGACGGAATCGCTCATCGGCGCGGAGCCGCCCCCGACTCGGCCCGGTGGCAACAGGCTGCCGGATCCGACGCAGGCGGCCAGAAGCAAAGGCAGTCCCAGGAGGACCAAGCCACGGAATCGGCTCTTGCGCCTTGCCGACCATTCAGACCCGGGCGAAATCGGACGCGCCATTCCCAAACTCTCCGTCGCAGCGCCCTTGACGCTGCGCAAGCTGCCGCTTGGCACACAGGCCGAGGATGGCTGCTAAAAGTAAATATTGTTTCTCAGCATCTTACGACGCGATCCGCCGTTCGCGCAGGAATGAGGCCGAATGATAATCCGCGCGTTCAGGCTTTCGTGATCGAGCGCCCTCGTGCGACAGTGACACTGCATGAACCAGAGAATCGACAACCGCACCCGACGCCGGGACCCCCAAGCTCGCAACGCCACCTTCACGGCCTTCGGGCTCGCCGCCGAGGCCAAGGCGCTATCGCCGGGGCTCTATGTCGTCGCCACCCCCATCGGCAACTTGCAGGACGTCTCGTTCCGGGCGCTGAGCGTGCTGGCGGCGGCGGACGCGGTGCTGGCGGAAGACACGCGGGTCACGAAGACGCTGCTCGCCCATTACGGCATCACCACGCCCCTCGTGGCCTATCACGAGCATTCCAACGACGCGGTGCGCGAACGCATGGTCCATCGCATCCGCGAGGGCCAGGCCCTGGCGCTGGTCTCGGACGCGGGCACGCCGCTCGTGTCGGATCCAGGCTACAGGCTGGTGCAGGTGGCCATCGAAGAAGGCCTGCCCGTCACGCCGATTCCGGGCCCGTCCGCCATCTTGACCGCGCTGGTGGTGTCGGGCTTGCCCACGGACAGCTTCTTCTTCGAAGGCTTCCTGCCTGCCAAAACGGGCGCGCGCCGGGCGCGGCTGGCGGAAATCGCGTCGATTCCCGGGACGCTCATGCTGTTCGAGGGGCCGCATCGCCTGCCCGACATGCTGGCGGACGCGGCCGAAGTCCTCGGCGAGCGCCAAGCCGTGGTGGCGCGGGAACTCACCAAGATGTTCGAGACCATCCGGCGCGGCTCGCTCGCGGACCTCGCCCGGCAATTCGCCGAGGAGGGTCCGCCCAAAGGCGAAATCGTGGTGCTGATCGGCCAGGCCTCCGGGGAAGCGCAAGCGGCGGAGGTCGACGCGGCTCTCGACGGCAAGCTCGAGGCCGCCCTCAAGGCACATTCCATCAAGGACGCGGCGGCTCTCGTGGCGGCGGAACTCGATCTGCCCAAGCGCGAGGTCTATGCCCGGGCGCTGGCCATCGCCAAGGACAGGCAGGCCGAGTGAGCATCGGCCTCGAACGCCGCCGCGCCACGTATCTGCGCGGCCACGCGGCCGAGCGGCGGGCGCTGCTGTTCCTGATGCTCAAGGGCTATCGGCCGCTCGCGCGCCGCTACAGCGCGGCCGGCGGCGAGATCGACCTGATCGTGAAGCGAGGGCAGACCATCGCGTTCGTGGAGGTGAAGGCCAGGGCCGCCATGGACGACGCGCTCACGGCCATCACGCCCGCCAAGCGCCGCCGCTTCTCCCGCGCGGCCCGCGCCTGGCTCTCGCGCAATCCCTGGGCGGGCGGCCTGACCTGGCGGGCGGACGCGGTGTTCATCGCGCCAGGGCGCTGGCCGCAACATCTGGTGGCAGCGTTCGAATTGGAGATGGGGTAGCGCCGCGCAGACTGAGCTTGAAGAAGGAAGCAGTTCAAAGCCTCATCCTGAGGGAGTTGTGAAGCAACTCGTCTCGAAGGATGGCTCATCCAGCACCGCAAGTACTCCGCTAGAGCCCTCCCTCGGATCAAGTCCGAGGGCAGGCTCTTCGAGACGGGCCTAACGGCCCTCCTCAGGATGAGGTCGAGGGGAGGACGGAGCCCTTCGCAGGGAGGGTGAAGGGTCTCATCAAGCCGCGATCCGGTGCCGGTCCGCCACCGCCTCGCGGATATGGCGGGCCATCTCCTGCACGATGTGGTCGCCGCCGTCCCGGGGCAGGTAGAGGTTGACCGTGAACGCCGGAAGCGGCGGCAGGCCGGATTCGCGGCCGAGTACGTCGAAGCCCTGCGGGACCGTGGAGGCCATCCAGGCCATGACGGCGATGTCGGCCGCGACCGTCGCCACCTGGGCGGTGGTGTTCGTGACCTCCGAGGTGGAACGCCAGGGGATGCCCGCCTCCTGCAGAACCTCGCGGATGGGCGCCCGGAAGGCGCAGTCGGAGCAGCCGATGGACACCGGCAGCGGACGCTGCCCCGCCGCCTCCCCGCCCTTGGCGCCGACCCAGACCAGCCTGTCCATGACGAGGTTCTCGCCCTCCGGGTCGCAGGACATCTCCGTGGCCAGAACGATATCGACCTTGCCGGCTTGAAGTTCTCGCCGCAGCTTGGCGCTCGATCCGCTATTCAAGGAAATCTGCACGCGCGGGTAACTCTTGGCGAAATCCTTCAGGAAGGTGGGCAGGTACGTGGTGATGATGTCGCTCGGAATGCCGAGGCGCACCTCGCCCTCGTATTCCGGCGTCGTCATCTCGGCCCAGATCTCGTCGTTGAGGGCGAGCATCCTCTTGGCCTTGGGAAACAGGCGTTCCCCGCCGCGCGTGAGCGTCATGCCGCGGCGGTCGCGGGTGATGAGCGTCTCGCCCAGCGTCTCTTCCAGGCGCTTGATCTGCTGGCTCACCGCCGCCTGGGTGAGGTTCAGGACGCCCGTCGCGGCGGTCATGCCGCCCGCATCGGCCACGGCTACGAAAGCCCGGAGAAGGCTGACGTCGAGATTGCGTGTCATGGTCGGCCTCGATCACGTTTCATTATCGAAGCAATAATGAACATTCGTTTCACTTATGCAAGGGGCAGACTTAGATTCTCGTCATCAGAGGAGTTCAGTCATGTCCCACAGCATCAAGGAGATTTTCGAAGCCTTCGTCCGCGAGTTTCGCGTCTGGCAAGCCATGCGCGAGGTCGGCACCCTGGACGACGGAGCGCTCCACGACATCGGCATCGACCGTGGCAACATCGAGGACGCCGTCCGGTGCGGCCGTCACTGATCGGAGGGCGCGAACACCGTCACGGCCCCGGGCCGGATGGAGAAATGGGCGGGCGTGTGGGTGACGATCTCACCGTCCGCGTTGATGGGCTTGGGTCTCCGGGTGCGGATATCGAATTCCTGAGCCCGCACGGCCCGCACCTCCCGCCAGGCGCCGTGCGCTCCGGCCCGGAAGGAGCGTGCCATGAAGGCGAGCTTCCAAGCACGCTGGAGTTCGAGGCTGTAGAGATCGAGATGCTCGTCGTCGATGGCCGCATCCTTCTCGACGGCGTTGCCACCGCCGTAATAGCGACCGTTCCCGACCGCGATCTGCAAGGTCTTCACGCGGGCCGTCTCGGTGTCGCTCGAGATGACGGCGCTGAAGGGGCGGGCCTGCGACAGCACTTTCATGGCCACCATGGCATACCCGAAGCGGCCGAACCGCCGCTTGATGTCCTTCGTCAGCTTCTGGGCGAGTTCCGCCGAGAGGCCGAGGCTCGCCACGTTGAAGAAGGGCTGGTCGTTGACGAGACCGAGGTCGATCCGGCGGGTGTGCCCCGCCACGATCACGTCCACGGCCTGGTTGAGATCGAACGGGATGCCTAGGGTGCGGGCGAGATCGTTGGCCGTGCCCAGCGGCAGGACGCCGAGCGGCAGCCCGGTCTCGATCACGCCCAAAGCCGCCGCGTTCATGGTGCCGTCGCCGCCTCCCACCACCACCATGTCGACCTCGTCCCGATGCTTCACGATCATGGGCGAGAGCTCGTCCCGGTGGCCGCATTCGCGGTGAAGGGGCTCGATGCCGTGAGACGTGAGCGCCTCGACGGAAGCCTGGAGATTGGCTTCGCCGCTGCGGCTTTTGCCATTGACGATGAGAAGGGCGCGCTGGGGCATGGAGCCTCAATGTGGGGGCGGGAAGCTTGACTGCAAGGCCGGGCCGGATCCGACGGACCAGCCTCGCTATGAACGCCGCCGCGCGCCAATCCGTTCAACCGATTCCCGGGGCGGTTGCCATTCGGGTCGTCCGGCCCGATAACGCCGCTTCCCGACCATCCCGCTTCCCCTGGGAGAGTGACGCATGAGCCTGACCGTGGCGGTCCAGATGGACCCGATCCAGCGCATCAAGATTACCGGCGATTCCACCTTCGCGATGCTGCTGGAGGCGCAACGGCGCGGCCATCGCCTCCTTCACTACACGCCCGAGCGCCTCACCCTGCGCGACGGCAAGGTCACGGCCATGGCGGAGGCCCTCGAGGTCAGGGACGTGGAGGGCGACCACTACACCCTCGGGACGCCGGAGCGGGTCGATCTGGCCGGCGTCGACGTGGTGCTGCTGCGCCAGGACCCGCCCTTCGACATGGCCTACATCACCACCACCCACCTCCTGGAGCGCATCCACCCGCAGACCCTGGTGGTGAACGACCCGGCTCAGGTGCGCAACGCGCCCGAAAAGATCTTCGTGCTGCAGTTCCCGCACCTGATGCCGCCCACCATGGTGACCCGCGAGAAGGCCGAGATCGAGGAATTTCGGGCCGAGCACGGCGACATCATCATGAAGCCGCTCTACGGCAACGGGGGCGCGGCGGTGTTCAAGGTCGGCCGGGAGGACCCGAATTTCGGCTCCCTGTTCGACCTGTTCAGCGCCACGTTCCGGGAGCCCTGGATGGTGCAGCGCTTCCTGCCGAAGGTGAGCGAGGGCGACAAGCGCATCATCCTCATCGACGGCGAGGCCGCCGGCGCCATCAACCGGGTGCCCGCCGCCAACGACATCCGCTCCAACATGGTACGAGGCGGCGCCGCCAAGCCCACCGAGCTCTCCGAGCGCGAGCGCGAGATCTGCGAGACCATCGGGCCACACCTCAAGGCCATGGGCCAGATCTTCGTGGGCATCGACGTGATCGACGGCAACCTCACCGAGATCAACGTCACGTCCCCCACGGGCCTACGCGCCATCAAGCGCCTCGGCGGGCCGGACCTCGCCGTGACGCTCTGGGACGCCATCGAGAGCAAGGTGGCGCGGTAGGACGATCGTCATCCCGACAAAGGCCGGTGCGGACGCTCAGACACTGCAGATTGTCAGACGATCCCGGATCGGCTGCGCCGTCCGGGATGACAAGCCATCATTCACGCCGCCAGCTCAGCGATCACCGAATTCAGCACCGGAAAGCCCTTCTTGGTCACGGCGAGGCGCGTGTTCGCGTGGCGGGCGATCAGGCCTTCTTCCTCCAGGATCCGGGCGCGCCGCTCGTTGATGGCGCGGCCCGTGAACGCCTCGAAGCGGCGGGGGTCGATGCCCTCTTTCAGGCGCAGGCCCATGAGGAGGAACTCGTCGCCCTCGGCGGTCGAGGACAGGATCTCTTCGTCCACGATCCCATGCCCGTCGCGCTCCACCCGCTCCAGCCAGGTTTCGGGATGCAGCTCGGTCGAGGTGGCGAGGCGGGCGTTGCCGGTGACGAGCCGGCCATGGGCGCCGGGGCCGATGCCCGCGTACTCGCCATAGCGCCAATAGACCAGATTGTGCCGCGATTCCGCGCCCGGCCGGGCGTGGTTCGAAATCTCGTAGGACGGTAATCCGAGCCGGTCGCAGGTCTCCTGGGTGATGTCGTAGAGGGCGCGGCCCGTCTCCTCGTCCGGCATGGTGAGCTTGCCGGCGTTGTACAGGCGCTCGAACCAGGTGCCGGGCTCGATCGTGAGCTGGTAGAGGGACAGGTGCTCCACGGCGCGGGCGATGGCGCGCTCCAGCTCCGCCTTCCAGGCCTCGGGGGTCTGGTCCGGGCGGGCATAGATCAGATCGAAGGAATAGCGCTCGAAGATCGAGGCCGCCACATCCACTGCCGCCAGGGCCTCGTCGACGGAATGCATGCGCCCCAACCGGCGCAGGTCCGTGTCGTTCAAGGCCTGCACGCCGAGCGAGACCCGGTTGACCCCCGCCGCCCGGTAGCCGCGAAAGCGCTCCGCCTCGACGCTGGTCGGGTTGGCCTCGAGGGTGACCTCCGCCTTCGGGTCCACGGCCCAGGTGCCGCCGACGGCATCGAGGATCGCGCCCACGGTCTGAGGCTTCATGAGCGAGGGCGTACCGCCGCCGAAGAAGATGCTGGTCACGGTCCGGCCCGGAACCCGCGCCGCAACATGGGCAATCTCGCGCCGGAACGCCGCGAGATATCGCTCCTGGTCCACCGGCTGGTGGCGCACATGGCTGTTGAAGTCGCAATAGGGGCACTTGGAAGCGCAGAAGGGCCAGTGGAGATAGACGCCAAAGCCCACATCGCGCGTCGGATGATCGATCATGGGCGCTATATGGCAGCTTCGCACCAGATTTTGAACATCTTTGCACTGGGGCGGTTCCTCCCATGCGGCCCCGCGCCTAGCCTCCCCTCACGGATTGGCCTAGGGTCGCCCGAACACGACAAGGACCCACGATGCGGCATTGGCGCGGCCCGTTCGACCGGCAGGGCTACCACCACGGCAACCTGAAGGAGGCGCTGATCGAGGCGGCTCAGCGGTTCATCGCGGAGCGGGGCCTGGGCGGCTTCACGCTCGCGGACGCCGCCAAGCTCGTGGGCGTGACCCCCGCCGCCCTCTACCGCCATTTCCGGGGCCGCGACGCGCTGGTGGCCGAGGTCGCCTTCCGGGGCTTTTCCGACCTGGCCGAGCGCTTGGGACGGGCCCTCAAGAGCGACGGCACGCCGCTGGAGCGCTTCACCCGCATGGGCGAGGCCTATCTGGCCTTTGCCGAGCAGGAGCCGGGCTTCTACACCGCCATGTTCTCACCCCGCCCGGCGGACGGGGACCCCAAGGCCTCGGCCTGCGACGGCAAAGCGGACAAGCCCTCTCCTCCGGGGGCCTTCGACCTCCTGGTCAAAGCGCTCTCCGAGACCTTCCCGGACGGCTTCAAGGACGTGGACACCCGCTTCATTGCCGTCGAGGTCTGGGCCCTGTCCCACGGGATCGCCACCCTGGATGCGGCCGGACAGCTCCCGAAGGGTCCCGGCATGCCGGATAAGTACGAGTTGCTGCGCGCCGGCGTGCTGGCGCTGGTGCATGGGGCGCTGAAGCGCGGTGCCTAGACTCCCTCTCCCGGACGGGAGAGGGCTGGGGTGAGGGCGTGCGGGTTGTCGTGACACACACCTGAGCCGATTCACGCTGCAGCTCTCCTCCCCGTGGATATGGGGCCTGCCTGATATGCGATTTGATGGGCGCAAGTCCGAAGCATCCGACTTGCGATGGCGAGGGTTCGGAGGTGTGACCGCGCGCATTCA
Organism: Microvirga pudoricolor; assembly: GCF_016892705.1. Classification (GTDB taxonomy): domain Bacteria; phylum Pseudomonadota; class Alphaproteobacteria; order Rhizobiales; family Beijerinckiaceae; genus Microvirga; species Microvirga pudoricolor. Next base: position 382,595 of record NZ_JAFEMB010000003.1, on the reverse strand, counting down.
TGGGTCCGGAGCCAGCACCCCCACCCTAACCCTCCCCACAAGGAGGAGGGGATAGCGTCTTGAGTCCTCGCGCAGTCCCGAAAGGTCTCTCCCTCACCCCTGCCCCTCTCCCGCCCGGGAGAGGGGATTCCCCCGCACTTGAATTTTCCTCAAAAAATATTCCATCACCGCCACCCCGCCACCTCTTGAAAGCCTTGGCCGGGCCCCGCATGTAAATGTTGTTAGCATTAACATGCGGGAGCCAACATGACGTTTTCGACTTCCACCGCCTGGAACACGGGCACCCCCTCGCGCCGCTGCGGGCGGCCGCCACGCCGGACGCTGGAGATCGTCGGCATCGTCGTGGCCTTCGTGTGGTTCTGGCCCGTGGCCTTGGCCTACGTGGTCTGGAAGATGATGGGCTATCCGAAGTCCGACCAGCTGCGCGGCTATTTCCAGGATGCCTTCGGACGCTTCGAGCAGGCCTTCAAGGGCTCGGGCCGGGGCTTCGGCGGCGGCGGGTTTGGCGGCGGCTTCGGCCCTGGCTCGACCGGCAACGCCGCCTTCGACGAATACCGCCGCAAGGAGATTGAGCGCCTCGAGGCTGAGCGCCGCAAGCTCGACGAGGAGGCCCGTGCGTTCTCCGACTTCGTCGAAGAGCTGAAGCGCGCCAAGGACCGCGAGGAGTTCGACGCCTTCATGGCCAAGCGTCGCGCGGACCAGACCGGTCCCGCAACCGACGCTTCGATCTAAGCCTCGAACAGCGAGGGCGCCCCCGGGCGCCTTTTCGGGAGCCGGTTCCACCGCCGTGGAGCCGGCTCTCTTCCTATTTGCGCCGGTCTCGCGTGGACCGAGGCTGCGCCGGAGGCAGGCCTCAGGCGCGCTTGAGGCTCCCCTCGGCCAGCTTCACGAAGGCCCGCGCCCGATGCGACAGGGCCTTTGCGCCATCCTTGACCCAATCCACGCCGTGCTTCGTCTCGGACGGCATCTCGCCGAAGGTCTCGTCGAACCCTTCCGGCTGGAACATGGGATCGTAGCCGAACCCCTTCTCGCCGCGCGGCGGCCAGATCACCTGCCCATGAACGCGGCCCTCGTAGAGCTCCTCGTGCCCGTCCGGCCAGGCGATGACGAGGGCCGATACGAAATGAGCCCGCCGGGACGCCGGATCGTCGGGCACGTGGCGCTTCCGGAGCTCCCGCTCCACCCGGCTCATGCCGGCCATGAAATCCTTGTTCGGCCCGACCCAATCCGCCGTGAACAGCCCCGGCGCACCGTCCAGCGCCTCGACGCACAGGCCGGAATCGTCGGAGAGCGCGGGCAGGCCCGTGGCCTTGGCGGCCGCATGGGCCTTGATGGCGGCGTTCTCGGCGAACATGTGCCCGGTCTCGTCGGGCGACGGCAGGCCGAGATCCCCGGCCGACACGGCCTCGACCCCGAACGGAGCCAGCAATTCCTGCATCTCGCGCAGCTTGCCCGCGTTGTGGGTGGCGATGACGACCTTGCCGGTAAGCTGACGGGGCATTCGTTTTGTCCTTATACGGTCAGGTAGGCCCTCATCCTGAGGGAATGGCGCAGCCATTCGTCTCGAAGGATGGTCCAGCGGAGTGTTTCCAGTGCCAACTGGAGCCCTCCTTCGAGACGGCCTGACGGCCTCCTCAGGATGAGGCCTTCGAGATGGCCAGACGGCCTCCTCAGGATGAGGTCTTCGAGACGGCCTGACGGCCTCCTCAGGATGAGATCGAGTTATTTTGGAGAAGCTTACGCCACCGCCTTCTTCTGCAGGTCCACAAGCTGGTTCACCCCGGCCTTGGCGAGCCGCAGGAGGCTCAGGAACTCGTCCTCGGAGAAGGGCTTGCCCTCCGCCGTGCCCTGCACCTCCACGATGCCGCCCGAACCCGTGATCACGAAGTTGGCGTCCGTTTCGGCGGAAGAATCCTCTGCATAGTCCAGGTCGAGCACCGGGGTCCCCTGGTAGATGCCGCAGGAGACCGCAGCTACGGGTTCGCGCAGCGGGTTGATGGAGATGATCGACCGGCCCTGCATCCAGGCGAAGCAGTCGTGCAAGGCCACCCAGGCGCCCGTGATGGAGGCCGTGCGGGTGCCGCCATCCGCCTGGATCACGTCGCAATCCACCACGATCTGGCGCTCGCCCATGGCGGGCAGGTTCACGACGGCGCGCAGGCTGCGCCCGATGAGGCGCTGGATTTCCTGGGTGCGGCCTGACGGCTTGCCCGAATTGACCTCGCGGCGGGTGCGCTCGTGGGTGGCGCGGGGCAGCATGGAATACTCCGCCGTGACCCAGCCCTTGCCGGTGCCCCGCAGCCAGGGCGGACCCTTCTCCTCGAGCGAGGCGGTGCACAGCACGCGGGTGTTCCCGAAGGAGACGAGGCAGGAGCCTTCCGCATAGCGGGCGACGCCGCGCTCCAGGGTGACGGGGCGCAACTCGTCGGGCGCGCGCTTGGATGGCCGCATGGCGGAAACTCCTTGGGGGGCGATCAGGTGGCTGGCGTCTTAAAGTCTGCGCCGGGGCGCCGCAAGGCCGCGAGCCCCGAAAGACTTGCCTAAAGCGTCGTCCGACCGCACATAATGCGGTTCGATCCGACCCCTGTGGACGCGTTTCAAGTACCTGGATGCACGTGAGCGGCTTCAATCCCTTCGAGACCCGCGCCATCGCGGACCTGAACGACCGCTCGCGCGAGATCTTCCGCCAGATCGTCGAGAGCTATCTCGTCACGGGCGAGCCGGTGGGATCGCGCAACCTCTCGCGCATCCTGCCCATGCCCCTCTCGCCCGCCTCGATCCGCAACGTGATGGCGGACCTGGAGGCGGCCGGGCTCATCTTCGCGCCCCATACCAGCGCCGGACGCCTGCCCACCGAGACGGGCCTGCGCTTCTTCGTGGACGCCATGATGGAGATCGGCGACGTCACCGCCGAGGAGCGCGCCCGGATCGAGGCCCAGATGAAGGCCGCCGCCTCCGGCCACACCCTGGAGACCGCCCTGGCGGAGGCCTCCGCGCTCCTGTCGGGCGTCTCCCGCGGGGCTGGCGTGGTGGTGACGTCGAAATCCAACGCGCGCCTCAAGCACATCGAGTTCGTGCGCCTCGACCCGGCCCGCGCCCTCGTGGTGCTGGTCTCGGACGACGGCTCCGTGGAAAACCGCCTGCTCGACCTGCCGCCCGGCCTGCCGGCCGGCGCCCTGATCGAGGCCGGCAACTTCCTCAACGCCCGCATCCAGGGTCGGACCTTGGGCGACCTGCGCACCGAAATCCAGGCCCGGCGCGACGAGATGGAGCGGGAGCTCGACACGCTCACGGCGCGTCTCGTGGAGGCGGGGCTCGCCACCACGGTCGGACCGTCCGGGGCGCGACAGCTCATCGTGCGCGGTCAGGCCAATCTCCTGGAGGACCTGAAGGCCGTCGAAGACCTGGACCGCGTCCGCCTGCTCTTCGCCGATCTCGAGACCCAGACCGACGTGATCGATCTCCTGACCCGCGCCGAGGGCGGCGAAGGCGTGCGCATCTTCATCGGTTCGGAGAACAAGCTCTTCTCGCTCTCGGGCTCCTCGATGATCGCCGCGCCATTCCGTGACGGAAACCAGAAGATCGTGGGCGTGGTGGGCGTGATCGGCCCGACCCGGCTCAACTATGCCCGCATCGTGCCCATGGTGGATTATACCGCCCGGGTGGTCTCGCGCATCCTCGAGCAGGGCCGCTGAGGCTCCACCGGCGGCGTTACGCGTTGGGGGACCCTCAGGACCACAGGTTGGCCCTCCTCAAGAGCCAAAGTTTCGAAAGGAGCCGCGATGGTGCGCGCGAGCGGCGCGACGATCCCCGCTCGCCTCCCGCCCGGTTCGGGTTGAACCGGCCCGTAGCGGGCTAGTGGCCGGTCTGGTCCGCCCCGCGCGCGGCCTCGAACAGGAACCACGTCCGGCGCTCGGTCTCGTCGATCCAGTTCTCGATGAGGCTCGCGGTGGCCACGTCGCCGTTCTCGTCGCAGAGTTCGTGAGCCTCGCGCAGGTTGGCGGCGAAGTCCCGGTTGTCGTTCATCAGCTCGCGCAGCATGTCGAGGGGCGCCACGAATTCTTCGTTGTTATCCTTCACCCGCTGGAGCGAGGCGATCTGGCCGATGGACCGGAGGGTGTTGCCGCTGATCTTGCGCACGCGCTCGGCCATGTCGTCGGTGGTGGCGAAGATCTGGTCGGCCTGCTCGTCGAGCAGCAGATGGTAGTCTCGGAAATGCGGACCGCTCATGTGCCAGTGAAAGTTCTTCGTCTTGAGGTAGAGCGCGAAGGTATCGGCCAGGAGCACGTTCAGGGCCTGCGTGATGGCCTGAACGCCGTTGGACTTCAGATCGGTGGGCGTATCGAGTTGGGGCGCCTTCTTGCGGGTCGGCACGACGCGGTCCTTGGCCATGGGGGGTCTCCTGGGGTTGGGAGGGTGCGACCGGGCCATCCCGGCCGGATGAACACGGATCAACGCCGTGTGTAGGAAAGCGTTGCCCTAACGGTAACACCGGCCGTGCCCCTAGGAAAGACTTCCGCCGCACGTGACACCGGCTTCCCTTGGCTTTGAGGGCCCACCCTGCTATTGCGGCCGGGTCCTTCCTATATTTTGCAGCATTATGACCGCCCGCACCTTCGACAACATCCGCAACTTTTCCATCGTGGCCCATATCGACCACGGGAAATCGACCCTGGCCGACCGGCTGATCCAGACGACCGGGGCGCTCTCGGCGCGCGAGATGACGGAGCAGGTGCTCGACAACATGGATATCGAGCGCGAGCGCGGCATCACCATCAAGGCCCAGACCGTGCGCCTCAACTACCTGGCGCAGGACGGCAAGACCTACATCCTCAACCTGATGGACACCCCCGGCCACGTGGACTTCGCCTACGAGGTCTCGCGTTCGCTCGCAGCCTGCGAGGGCTCGCTTCTCGTGGTGGACGCCTCTCAAGGCGTGGAAGCCCAGACGCTGGCCAACGTGTATCAGGCCATCGACGCCAACCACGAGATCGTGCCCGTCCTCAACAAGATCGACCTGCCTGCCGCCGATCCGGACCGGATCAAGGAGCAGATCGAGGAGGTGATCGGCATCGACGCCTCGGAGGCCGTGCCGGTCTCGGCCAAGAGCGGGCTCAACATCGAGGGCGTGCTGGAGGCCATCGTCACCAAGCTGCCGCCGCCCAAGGGCGACCCGGATGCGCCGCTCAAGGCCCTGCTGGTCGATTCCTGGTACGACGCCTATCTGGGCGTCGTGGTGCTGGTGCGCATCATCGACGGCACGATGAAGAAGGGCCAGACCATCAAGATGATGGGCACGAACGCGTCCTACGGCCTCGACCGCGTCGGCGTGTTCTCGCCCAAGATGCAGGAACTGGCCCAGCTCGGTCCTGGCGAGGTCGGCTTCTTCACGGCCTCCATCAAGGAGGTGGCCGATACCCGCGTGGGCGACACCATCACGGACGACCGCAAGCCCACCGCGCAGGCGCTTCCGGGCTTCAAGCCCGTGCAGCCCGTGGTGTTCTGCGGCCTCTTCCCGGTGGACGCCGCCGAGTTCGAAAACCTGCGCGCCGCCATGGGCCGCCTGCGCCTCAACGACGCCAGCTTCTCCTACGAGATGGAAAGCTCGGCCGCTTTGGGCTTCGGCTTCCGCTGCGGCTTCCTGGGCCTCCTGCACCTGGAGATCATCCAGGAGCGCCTGGAGCGCGAGTTCAACCTCGACCTGATCTCCACGGCCCCGTCCGTGGTCTATCACCTGAACCTGCGCGACGGCTCGAAAATCGAGTTGCACAATCCGGCCGACATGCCGGACGTGATGAAGATCGAGACCATCGAGGAGCCGTGGATCCGCGCCACGATCCTCACCCCCGATGAATATCTCGGCTCGGTGCTCAAGCTGTGCCAGGAGCGGCGAGGCGTGCAGATCGACCTGAACTATGTCGGCAAGCGCGCCATGGTGGTCTACGACCTGCCGCTGAACGAGGTGGTATTCGATTTCTACGACCGCCTGAAGTCGATCTCGAAGGGCTACGCGTCCTTCGACTACCACATCTCCGACTACCGCGAGGGCGACCTCGTGAAGATGTCGGTGCTGGTGAACGCCGAGCCCGTGGACGCGCTCTCCATGCTGGTCCACCGGGACCGGGCCGAGGGCCGCGGCCGCGCCATGTGCGAGAAGCTGAAGGAACTCATCCCGCCGCACATGTTCCAGATCCCGGTCCAGGCCGCCATCGGCGGCAAGATCATCGCCCGCGAAACCATCCGGGCCCTTCGCAAGGACGTGACCGCCAAGTGCTACGGCGGCGACGCCTCGCGCAAGCGCAAGCTGCTCGACAAGCAGAAGGAAGGCAAGAAGCGGATGCGCCAGTTCGGCAAGGTCGACATCCCGCAGGAAGCCTTCATCGCCGCGCTGAAGATGGACAGCTGAGGGCGATCCGGCGGGTCCGGCTCACCCCTGCGCCGCGGTGCTCAGACCCCGGGCGATCTTCTCGATCCGCTCGGCCGCCAGGGTGAGGCCATCCGCGAAGCGGGCTTCCGCCGCCTCGATGCGCTCGTCTCCGGCGGATGCGGCCCGGCGCAGCCCCGCAAGCTCGGTCTCGAGGGCGGCGATCCGGCGCTTGGTTTCGGCCATCTCGTCCGCGATGGTGATGGCCGCCATCACGTGGAGGCGCATGTCGCCGATTTCGCCGAAGGACCGGCGCATCTCCTCGATCTTGCCGTCATAGAAAGCCGCAAGACCTTCCAGATGGCTCTCCTCCCCGTCCCCGCAGGCGATGCGGTACGTCCGGCCCGCGATGTTGACTGCCACCTGCGCCATCTCCGGCCTCCTCAGCCGTCCTGGGGCTCGAGAGCCCGGGCCCGTTCGAGAACGCCCCGCACCGCCCCCATGGCGGACGCCACCCGGCGGCCCACATCGTCCGTCACGGCCTCGAAGCGGGCCAGGCGGGTCAGGGCCCCGTCGAGCTCCACGGCGAGGCGCGCCCGGTCGTCCTGCATGATCTGAAGCTCCGTCTCCAGGCTGCCGCGGCTGCGCTCCGCCTCCAGGCGGCGCGCGATGGACGCCTCCAGCAGGCCCAGCGCGCCGTCCAGCCGTTTCAACGCATCGTCGAGCCGCGAACTCATCATGCCTCCGGGAATCGGCTTCGACACTAGGCCTCCCCGGCCGTAGCGGCAACGGTTCTTAAGGAGATCGTCCGTCTCCAGCCTTTGACTCGGCATAGCCCCGTGTTAAGGGAGCCCCAATCCTTCCCCACCGGCCAGCCTCACGTGGGATGGCCGCTCCAGACCTTTGGATCACGAGCCGTGACTGACACCGTTTCCGCCGATCGCATCCCCCACGCCGATCTGGCGAACGCCGTGCGCGTCCTTGCCATGGATGGCGTCGAGCAAGCCAAGTCGGGGCATCCGGGCCTGCCCATGGGGGCGGCCGACATGGCCACCGTCCTGTTCACGCAATTCCTGAAATATGACGCCGCCGACCCGAAATGGCCCGACCGCGACCGGTTCGTGCTCTCGGCGGGCCACGGCTCCATGCTGATCTACGCCCTCCTCCACCTGACGGGCGTCGAAGGCGTCACCATCGACGAGCTGAAACGCTTCCGCCAGCTCAACTCCAAGACCCCGGGCCACCCCGAGAACTTCATGACGCCGGGCGTCGAGACGACGACCGGACCCCTCGGCCAGGGCATCGCCACGGCGGTCGGCATGGCCATCGCGGAGCGGATGCTCAACGCCGAGTACGGCGACGATCTCGTGGACCACCACACCTACGTGATCGCCTCCGACGGCGACCTCATGGAGGGCATCAGCCACGAGGCCATCGCGCTGGCGGGCCACCTGAAGCTCAACCGCCTTATCGTGCTCTTCGACGACAACGGCATTTCCATCGACGGCCCCCTGTCGCTCTCCGACTCGGTCGACCAGGTGAAGCGCTTCGAGGCTGCCGGCTGGGCCGCCGTGCGGGTCGACGGTCACGATCCGAAGGCGATCGCGGAGGCTCTCGCGGCCGCCAAGGCCTCGGACCGCCCCACCCTCATCGCGGCCAAGACCACCATCGGCTACGGCGCTCCCAAGAAGGCCGGCACCTCCAAGGCCCACGGCGAGCCCCTGGGCGCCGAGGAGATGGCAGGCGCCAAGGCGGCCTATCGCTGGACCCACGCGCCCTTCGAGATCCCGGCCCCCATCAAGGATGCCTGGAGCCAAGCAGGCCGCAAGAGCGGGGGTCAGCGCAAGGCATGGGCGGATCGCCTCGCCGCGTTGTCGCCCGACAAGCGCGCCGAGTTCGAGCGCCGGATCGGGGGCGAACGCCCCAAGGCGCTCGCCGAGGCGGTGGCCAAGCTGAAGGACAAGCTTCTGGCCGAGCCCCAGAACGTCGCGACCCGCAAGGCGAGCGAAATCGCCCTGGAAGTCATCACCGAGGCCGTGCCGGAGCTGGTGCTCGGCTCCGCCGACCTGACGCCCTCCAACAACACCAAGACCAAGAACCTGACGGCGATCTCGCCCGGCCAATACGCGGGCCGCTATATCCATTACGGCATCCGCGAGCACGGCATGGCGGCGGCCATGAACGGCATCGCGCTCCATGGCGGCATCATTCCGGCGGGCGCGACCTTCCTGGTCTTTGCCGATTATGCCCGCCCCGCCATGCGCATCGCGTCGCTCGCCGGGATCCCGGTCGTCTACGTGATGACGCACGATTCCATCGGCCTCGGCGAGGACGGCCCGACCCACCAGCCCGTGGAGCACCTGGCCTCCTTACGCTCCATGCCGAAGATGCGGGTCTACCGCCCTGCCGACGCCATCGAGACCGCCGAGTGCTGGCAGCTCGCCCTCGAGCGCACGGACGGCCCGAGCCTCCTGGCGCTCACCCGCCAGAATCTGCCGCAGGTTCGCAAGGAGGGCGGCGCCGACAACCGCTCGGCCACCGGCGCCTACGAGCTTTCGCCCGCGCGTGAGAAGGCCCGCGCCACGATCTTCGCGTCCGGCAGCGAGGTCGAGATCGCGCTCGCGGCCCAGAAGCTGCTGGAAGAGAAGAACTTCCCGGCCCGCGTGGTCTCCGTGCCGTCCCTGGACCTGTTCCTGGCCCAGCCCGAGGACGTGAAGAAGCGGATCATCGGCGATGCGCCCGTCAAGGTCGCGGTCGAGGCCGCCGTGCGCTTCGGCTGGGACGCGGTCATCGGCTCGGACGGAATCTTCGTCGGCATGAGCGGCTTCGGGGCCAGCGCGCCCTATAAGGACCTCTACAAGTACTTCGGCATCACGGCGGAGGCCGTCGCCGAGAAGGTGCTCAGGACGCATAACCTCTAAACGTTCGGGGTCCTCTCGGACCGGATTTTGCTCAAGGGAGACAGATTATGACGGTGAAGGTTGCCATCAACGGCTTCGGGCGCATCGGGCGCAACATCCTGCGCGGCATCGTGGAGAGCGGCCGCAAGGACATCGAGGTCGTGGCCATCAACGACCTCGGCCCCATCGAGACGAACGCCCACTTGCTCCGCTTCGATTCCGTCCACGGGCGCTTCCCGGCCGAGGTGAAGGTCGATGGCGACAACCTCGTCATCAACGGCCAGAAGATCCGCGTCACGGCCATCAAGGACCCGGCGACTCTGCCGCACAAGGAACTCGGCGTCGACATCGCGCTGGAATGCACCGGCATCTTCACCTCGAAGGACAAGGCCTCCGCGCACCTGACGGCGGGCGCCAAGCGCGTCATCGTGTCGGCACCGGCGGACGGCGCCGACCTCACGGTCGTGTACGGCGTCAACCACGACAAGCTGACCAAGGACCACCTCGTCATCTCGAATGCCTCGTGCACCACGAACTGCCTCGCGCCCGTCGCGAAGGTGCTCCAGGACACGATCGGCATCGAGAAGGGCTTCATGACGACGATCCACTCGTACACGAACGACCAGCCCACCCTCGACCAGATGCACAAGGACCTCTACCGCGCCCGCGCGGCGGCCCTGAACATGATCCCGACCTCCACCGGCGCCGCCAAGGCCGTGGGCCTCGTGCTGCCGGAGCTGAACGGCAAGCTCGACGGCTCGTCGATCCGCGTGCCCACCCCGAACGTGTCCGTGGTCGATTTCAAGTTCGTGGCCAAGAAGAACACCTCCGTCCAGGAGATCAACGCGGCCATCAAGGCGGCGGCCGACGGCCCGCTCAAGGGCATCCTGGGCTACACGGACCAGCCCAACGTCTCGTCGGACTTCAACCACGATCCGCACTCTTCCGTGTTCCACCTCGACCAGACCAAGGTCATGGAGGGCAACTTCGTGCGCGTGCTGTCCTGGTACGACAACGAGTGGGGCTTCTCGAACCGCATGGCGGACACCGCCGTCGCCATGGCGAAACTGATCTAGAGCCGTTTCGCCGAAGACCGTTCCGACCCGAGGCCACCATGACCGCTGCACCCTTCAAGACTCTCGACCAAGCCAGCCTGAAGGGCCAGCGCGTCCTCGTGCGCGTGGACCTGAACGTCCCGATGGAAAACGGCCGGATCACCGACGCGACGCGCATCGAGCGCGTCGTGCCGACGATCCGCGAAATCGCCGACAAGGGCGGGCGGGTGATCCTGCTCGCCCATTTCGGGCGGCCCAAGGGCCGCGATCCGAAAGAATCGTTGAAGCCGGTCGCGGAAGCGGTTTCCCAGCATATCGGCCAGCCGGTGGCCTTCGCGGATGACTGCGTCGGCGAGCCCGCCCAAAAGGCCGTCGCGGCCCTCAAGGACGGCGACGTGCTGCTGCTCGAGAACACCCGCTTCCACGCGGGCGAGGAGAAGAACGACCCTGCCTTCGTGGCCGAACTCGCCAAGCTCGGCGACCTCTACGTGAACGACGCCTTTTCGGCGGCCCACCGGGCCCATGCCTCCACCGAGGGGCTGGCTCGCGCGCTTCCGGCCTTCGCGGGCCGCACCATGCAGGCCGAGCTGGAAGCGCTGTCCAAGGGCCTCGAGGCTCCGGCCCGGCCCGTGGTCGCCATCGTGGGCGGCGCGAAGGTCTCGACCAAGATCGACCTGCTCGAAAACCTCGTCACCAAGGTCGACGCCCTCGTGATCGGCGGCGGCATGGCCAACACCTTCGTGCACGCGACAGGCCTCGGCATCGGCAAGTCGCTGGCCGAGAAGGACCTGGCCGCCACCGCCCAGCGGATCATCGACAAGGCCCGCGAGGCCAACTGCGCCATCATCCTCCCGGTCGACGGCGTGTGCGCCTACGAATTCAAGGCGGGTGCCGCCAATCACACTTACGGCATCGACGCGATCCCCGAGGACCAGATGATCCTCGACGTGGGCTCGCAATCGGTGGAGCGCGTGAACGCGGCCATCAACGACGCCAAGACGCTTGTCTGGAACGGCCCGCTCGGGGCCTTCGAGATCGCGCCCTTCGACCAGGGCACGGTGGCGGCGGCCCGCCATGCGGCGCAGCGCACCAAGGAGGGCAAGCTCGTCTCGGTGGCGGGCGGCGGCGACACGGTCGCGGCCCTCAACCATGCTGGCGTGGCGGACGATTTCACCTATGTATCGACGGCAGGCGGCGCCTTCCTCGAATGGCTCGAAGGCAAGCCGCTGCCGGGCGTGGACGCCCTGAAAGCCTAAAACGATCAAGGGGCCGCACAGCCGGCTCGAACGCGCAACAACCAGGAGGACGACGTGGCCCGCATTACCTTAAGACAGCTCCTCGATCACGCTGCCGAAGAAGGCTACGGCGTGCCCGCCTTCAACATCAACAACATGGAGCAGGCGCTGGCCATCATGGCGGCCGCCAGCGAGGTCGACGCCCCGGTCATCATCCAGGCTTCCCGCGGCGCGCGCTCCTACGCCAACGACGTCATGCTCAAGCACATGATGGACGCCGTCACCGAGATCTATCCGCAGATCCCGGTCTGCGTGCATCTCGACCACGGCAACGAGGCCGCCACCTGCATGACCGCCATCCAGGCGGGCTTCACCTCCGTAATGATGGACGGCTCGCTCAAGGCCGACGGCAAGACCCCGGCCGATTGGGACTATAATGTGGGCGTGACCCGCAAGGTCACCGAGATGGCCCATCTGGGCGGCATCTCGGTCGAGGGTGAGCTCGGCGTTCTGGGCTCCCTGGAGAGCGGCGAAGGCGAGGCCGAGGACGGTCACGGCGCCGAGGGCAAGCTCTCCCACGACCAGCTCCTGACCAACCCGGACGAGGCCGTGAAATTCGTGGCCGAGACCAAGGTCGACGCGCTCGCCATCGCCATGGGCACCTCCCACGGCGCCTACAAGTTCACCCGCAAGCCGGACGGCGACATCCTCGCCATGAAGGTGATCGAGGAGATCCACGCGAAGCTCCCGAACACCCATCTGGTGATGCACGGCTCGTCCTCGGTGCCGCAGGACCTCCAGGACATCATCAATCAGTACGGCGGCCAGATGAAGCCGACCTGGGGCGTGCCCGTGGAAGAGATCCAGCGCGGCATCAAGAACGGCGTGCGCAAGATCAACATCGACACGGACAACCGCATGGCCATGACGGGCCAGATCCGCAAAATCCTGTCCGAGAGCCCCGGCGAGTTCGACCCGCGCAAGTACCTGAAGCCCGCCATGGAGGCGATGACGAAGCTCTGCAAGCAGCGCCTGCAGGAGTTCAACACCGCCGGCCAGGCCTCCAAGATCAAGCGCGTCCTGACCCCGGCCGAGATGGCTAAGCGCTACGCCTCGGGCGAACTCGACCCGAAGTTCGGCGCCAGCCGCCAGGCCGCCGAGTAGAAGCCTGCACCTCCAGTGCCCTCATCCTGAGGGCCCGCGCAGCGGGCGTCTCGAAGGATGATCCAGAGAGCACTGGAGACGCCACATCCTTCGAGACGAATTGCTCCGCAATTCCCTCAGGATGAGGCTTCGAGGCGAGACCTTGGCCCGAGCATGAGGGCCCTAGGAAACGCTCCTTCACCCGACCCGGCTTTCGCCGCAATCGTCATCGAGAAAACGGGGCCTCGCAAGACGGCCCCGTTTTCATTAGAACAGCCCTGTCCTATTCTCTGACCCCACGACGGAACATGGCCGAGCCCGCCTCCCGCCTCTATCTCATCACACCCCTCCTGGACGACGCCTCCTTCGCGCCCCGCCTCACTGAAGCCTGCGCGGCCGGGGACGTGGCCGCCGTGCTGCTGCGCCTGGCGCCGTCCGACGAGCGGGGCCTCATCAACCAGGTCAAGGCCCTGGTGCCCGCCGTGCAGGAGCATGGGGCCGCCGCCATCGTGAGCGTCGAGGGCGAGGCCGACCTCGCCACGGTTGCGGCCCGGGGCGGCGCGGACGGGGTCCACTTGACCGGCCCCCGAACCTCGGTCCGAGAGCTGCGCGAGCGCCTGAAGGGCGAGCGCGCCATCGGGGTCGGCGGAATCCGCACCAAGGATGACGCCATGGTTCTGGGCGAAGCCGGGGTCGATTACCTGCTCTTCGGCGAGCCCCGCCCCGACGGATCCTTGCCCGCCTTCGAGTCCACCCTCGAACGGGCGGCCTGGTGGGCCGAAATCTTCGAGACGCCGGGCGTCGCCTTCGCGCCGAGCCTCGACGACGTGGCGGCCCTGTCCGAGACCGGGATCGAGTTCGTCGCCCTCGGCGATGCGGTTTGGTCGCATTCCGAAGGACTCGCCAAGGCCGTCCAGGCGGCCGTGAAGAGCCTCGCCGAACGGGAGGCCCGCGCCTGATGGTGCGCCTTTCCGCCGCCCTCCTGGCCCTGGCCCTCTCCTCCGGGGTGGCCCTCGCCGCGACCGAGCCGGACCTGGCTTACGGCGCCTATCAGCGTGGCCTCTACGTGACAGCCCTGCGCGAGGCGACCTTGCGCCTGGAGAAGAACCCCAATGACGGTTCGGCCCTGACTCTCCTGGGGGAAATCTACAACCAGGGCCTCGGCGTCCCCATGGACCCGAAGCGGGCCGCGAGCTGGTATCAGCTCGCCGCCAAGCAGGGCGACGCCCACGCCCTGGCGTCGCTCGGGCTCATGGCCCTGGACGGGCGCGGCATCGACAAGAACCCCGCGCAGGGGCGCGCCTGGCTCGAAGAGGCCGCCGCCAAGGGCGAACCCACGGCCTCCCACAACCTCGCCCTGCTGCTTCTCACCAGCAATGCCGATTCCGACCTGAAGCGGGCCGCGGCGCTCCTGCGCAAGGCCGCCGATTTCGAGATCGCGGACGCCCAGCATGCCCTGGGGGTCCTCTACCTGCGCGGTCGGGGCGTGGCCAAGGACCCGAAGGAAGCCGCCCGCTATTTCGAGCGCGCGGCCCGCAACGGCAGCTCCGTGGGCGAGGTCGAGTACGCGATCCTGCTTTTCAACGGGGATGGCGTGAAGGCCGACGAGGCCCAAGCCGCGCGCTACTTCCGCCGCGCCGCCGCCAAGGGCAACGCCATCGCCCAAAACCGCCTCGCCCGGATGCTGGCGGCGGGACGGGGCGTGCCGCAGAACAAGGTCGACGCGGCCGCCTGGCAGCTCATCGCGGCCGGCCAGGGCCTCAACGACGCCTGGCTCGACAACGCCCTCAAGGACATGAGCGCGGAGGACCGCACCCGGGCCGAGAAACTCGCCGCCGAACGGCTGGGCGCCCGGTAATTCTACCCCTGCCGCGCTTGACGCGCGCGCGCTGCCGTGATCATCACCCACCCCTCTCCCGCTCTTCGACCAGGACCGCCCGACCATGATCCGCTCGCCCCTCATGACCGTCATGACCGATGCCGTGATGAAGGCCTCGCGTTCCCTCAAGCGTGATTTCGGCGAGGTCGAGAACCTGCAGGTGTCTCGCAAAGGCCCCGGCGATTTCGTGTCGGCGGCGGACCGCAAGGCCGAGAGCATCCTGCGCGAGGCCCTGGAGAAGGCCCGTCCGGGCTACGGATTCGTGATGGAGGAGAGCGGCGTCGTGCACGGCACCGACCCGGACCACCGCTGGCACATCGACCCGCTGGACGGCACGACGAACTTTCTCCACGGCCTGCCCCATTTCGCCATTTCGGTCGGCCTGGAGCGGGACAACCAGATCGTGGCCGGCGTGGTCTACGACCCGGCCAAGGACGAGATGTTCATCGCCGAGAAGGGCAAGGGCGCGTTCCTGAACAACCGCCGCATCCGCGTGGCGGCCCGCAACGCCATGGACGACGCCGCCATCGGCTGCGGCCTGCCCCATATCGGCAAGGGCGACCACGGCCTCTGGCTGCGGGAGGCCGCCGCCGTCATGGGCGAGGCCGGCGGCATGCGCCGCTGGGGGGCTGCGGCGCTGGATCTGGCCTATGTGGCCTGCGGCCGCCTCGACGCCTATTGGGAGCGAGGCCTCAATTCCTGGGACATCGCGGCCGGAATCATCCTGATCCGGGAGGCGGGCGGCTACGTGTCCGACGCCGATGGCGGCCCTGACCCGCTGCTGAAGCGCTCCATCGCCTGCGGCAACGAGTTTACCCACCGCGAGCTGCTCAAGCTTCTCAAGAAGGCGAAAAGCTGAGCCCTCGCCCCATATTCCTGTTGTTGGCGCAAGAGCCACGCCCGGCTGTGCTTGATCCCAGGCGGTCGGGCCGTCACAGTAACGCCCGTAACGTAACAGGATGAGCGCGCCGGAGATGAACTCCCAACCCCTGACACCGCCACGCATCTACCTGATCCGCATGGCGGTCTTCCTGGTGCTGGCGGGCTTCATCGCCTTCATTCTCTACAAGCAGATCCTGGAAGCGTTCCTGGCCAATCCCGGCCTCAACGCTCTCATTCTCGGCGTGATGGTCATCGGCATCGTGCTGGCGATCCGGCAGGCCTGGCGGCTCTATCCCGAGATCCACTGGGTCAATGCCCTGCACCGCTCCGAGGACGGCATCGCGCTGCCGGAGACCCCGACCCTGCTGGCCCCCATGGCGGCCCTCATCGGCAACCGGTCGAACCGCTCCGCCCTGTCCGTCACGGCGACCCGCTCGCTCCTGGACTCCGTGGGCGCCCGCCTCGACGAGAGCCGGGAGATCGTGCGCTACCTCGCGGGCCTCCTGATCTTCCTGGGCCTGCTGGGTACCTTCTGGGGCCTCATCGAGACCGTGGGCTCGGTCGGACGCATCATCGCGTCCCTGCGCACGGGCCAGGACGCGAACGTGCTGTTCGACGAGCTGAAGAATTCGCTGGCCGGTCCGCTCCAGGGCATGGGCCTGTCCTTCTCGGCCTCCCTCTTCGGCCTCGCCGGGTCCCTGGTGCTGGGCTTCCTCGACCTTCAGGCCGGCCAGGCGCAGAACCGCTTCTACACCGAGCTGGAGGACTGGCTCGCGGTCTCGACCCAGGACACTCCGGTGGACCTGAACAACCGCCCAACCACCTCCAACGATCTCGCGCTCGCGCTCAACCGCCTCACCGCCGCCGTGAACGACGGCGCCGGGGGCCGCGCCTCCACCCAGGCCATGGCGAACCTTGCCGAGGGCGTGCAGGGCCTCGTCCAGCACATGCGCTCCGAGCAGCAGATGATCCGCGACTGGGTCGAGGCTCAAGCCACCCGTGAACGGGAGCTGAAGCAGGTGCTCGACCGCCTGTCCCGTGAAAGGCTGCCCTGATGCCCATGGCCAGCGGCGGACGGCGCAGGGGCGGCCGGAGCGAGATCAATTATTGGCCGGGCTTCGTCGACGCACTCTCGACCCTGCTGCTTGCCATCGTGTTCCTGATCTCGATCTTCATGATCGGCCAGTTCTTCCTGTCCCGCGAATTGTCGGGCCAGAGCACGGTGCTCGACCGGCTCAACCGCCAAATCTCCGAGCTGACGGATCTTCTGGCCCTGGAACGCTCCGGCCGCCGCACCGCCCAGGACAGCATCAACGCTCTCCAGACGACCCTTCAGGCAGCCGAGGCCGACCGCGCCCGCCTTCAAGGCCTCATCGAGAGCGGCGCTTCGCAGCAGGCCCAGGCCGGGGAGCTGAACGCGGCCCTCGACGCCGAGAAACAGGCGACCGGGCGGGCGCTCAGCCAGGTTGAGATCCTCAACCAGCAGATCGCCGCCATGCGCCGCCAGCTCGCGGCGCTCGAGGAGGCCCTCTCGGCCTCGGAATCCCGCGACAAGGACAGCCAGGCCCGCATCGCCGATCTCGGCAGCCGGCTGAACGTGGCCCTGGCCCAGCGGGTGCAGGAGCTGGCCCGTTACCGCTCCGACTTCTTTGGCCGCCTGCGCCAGATCCTCGGCAACCGCCAGGACGTGCGCATCGTGGGCGACCGCTTCGTGTTCCAGTCGGAGGTGCTGTTCCCGGCCGGCCAGGCGAACCTGCGGCCGGAAGCGGCGGGCGAACTCGACCGCATCGCCAGCGCGCTCGTCGAATTGGAGCGGCAGATCCCGCCCGATATCCCCTGGGTGATCCGCGTGGACGGCCACACGGACAACCGCCCCATCGCGACCCCGCAATTCCCGTCCAACTGGGCCCTGTCGGCTGCCCGGGCCATCGCGGTGGTGCAGGCGCTCGCCGCGCGGGGTATAGCGCCCCAGCACCTCGTCGCGGCGGGGTTCGGGGAGTACCAGCCCCTGGATCTGGGCGCCACGGACGAGGCCTTCGCCCGCAACCGCCGCATCGAGCTGAAGCTCACGGAACGGTAGAAACTAAGTTTTGCGTGTTTCTGACCTCATCCTGAGGGAATTGCGAAGCAATTCGTCTCGAAGGATATGTCCAGTGTTCTCCGAGCCCTCCTTCGAGACGCCGCTTTCGCGGCTCCTCAGGATGAGGTCGAGGGTTGGAATTAAGATTTCCCCAGCGCCTTCGCGACCGCCGAGGCGCTGACCCCGACCCGCTTGACGGTGTCGGCCAGTTGCTCCTTGGACACGCCGAATTTGCCAGTCCAGTAACGGACCTCCCAATCCTCGTTCATGTTGATGCGGGAAGCGTCCTGGGGGGCTTTCTTGCTCATGCTGTCGGGCATGGGATTTCTCCTCTGGCGGAAAAATGCCAGGCTTGGCTGGCGCCAAACCAACAAGCGTGAGCGTCGATGGTTCGAGCTTGGCCTTACTCCGCCGCTTGCGCCGGCCCCTCGTCCCCCGTGAACTGGAGCCGGGCGAGGCGGGCGTAGAGGCCGCTCTTGGCGAGGAGCGCCTCGTGGGTGCCCTCCTCGACGATCCGGCCGTGGTCCATCACCAGGATGCGGTCGGCGGACCGGACGGTGGCGAGGCGATGGGCGATGACCAGGGTGGTGCGGCCTTCCATGAGCCGGTCGAGGGCCTGCTGCACCTTGCGCTCGCTCTCGGCGTCGAGGGCCGAGGTCGCCTCGTCGAGGAGCAGGATCGGGGCGTCCTTGAGGATGGCGCGCGCAATCGCGATGCGCTGGCGCTGGCCGCCTGAGAGCGTCACGCCGCGCTCGCCGATAATCGTGTCGTAGCCGTTCGGCAGGGCCTGGATGAAGCCGTCCGCCGAGGCGAGCGCCGCAGCAGAGCGCACCCGCTCCTCCGTGGCGTCCGGGGAGCCGTAGCGGATGTTCTCCAGCACGGTCGTGGCGAAGATGGTCGATTCCTGCGGCACGAGAGCCATGCGGGCGCGAAGCGCGTCCGGGTCGGCCTCGTTCACCGGAACGCCATCCACCAGGATCGTGCCTTCTTGGGGATCGTAGAAGCGCAGGAGCAGCTGCAGGACGGTGCTCTTGCCCGCGCCCGACGGCCCCACCAGGGCGACCCTTTCGCTTTGGGCGACCCGGAAGGTCAGGCCGTGCAGGGCCGACTGCTCGCGTCGGGTCGGATAGGAGAAGCCCACATTCTCGAACGCGATGGTGCCGAGCGGCGGCTCCGGCAGAGGCTTCGGCTTGGGCGGTGCCGCGACGGCGGGCTCGGTGGCCAGGATCTCGCCGATACGCTCGGCGGCGCCCGCCGCCTGGGCGAGTTCGCCATAGACCTCCGAGAGCTGGCCGAGCGAACTCGCGGCGAAGACCGCGTAGAGCACGAATTGCGACAGGGTGCCGGCCGTCATGGTGCCGGCCATGACCCCTTGGGCCCCGTACCAGAGCACGCCCACCACGCTCGCCGAGACCAGGAACAGCCCCACGCCCGTGAGATAGGACCGCATGGTGGTGGACAGCCGGGCCGCCTCGAAGGCCTCCTCGGCGGCGCCCTGGAAGCGCGCGGCCGTGGCGCCCTCCATGCCGAAAGCCTGCATGGTGCGCACCGCGCCGACCGCCTCGGCCGCATAGGCGGAGGCGTCCGCCAGCCGGTCCTGCGCGGCCCGGGAGCGGCGGCGCACGGCCCGGCCCGACATCACGAGGGGCAGGACGATGACGGGAATCGCGATGAGCACCAGGGCCGAGAGCTTGGGGCTCGTGACGATCATCAAGGCGGCGGCGCCGATGAACAGCATGGCGTTGCGCAGCGCGATGGAGATGCTGACCCCGAAGGCCATCTTGACCTGGGTGGTGTCGGCGGTGAGGCGCGAGACCAATTCGCCGGTCTTCGACCGGTCGAAGAAGGCGGGGTCGAGGATCGTCAGGCGGCGGAAGACGGCGGCGCGTAGGTCCGCCACGACCCGCTCGCCGAGGGTGATGACGCAGTAATAGCGCAGCGCGCTCGCGCCTGCCAGGACGCCCACGATCACCAGCAGCATGCCGAAATAGGCGTTGATGAGGCTCCGGCCTTCTTCCGAGAACCCGAAATCGATCACGCGCCGCACCGCGATGGGCATCACCAGGGTGGCGCCGGACGCCGCGATAAGCGCCAGAAGAGCCGCCAGGATTCGGCCCTTATAGGCCAGCGCGTAAGGCACGAGCGGCCGGAGGGAGCCGAGGGGCGCCTTGGCGCGGGACGGGGTGTCGCGGGTTGCGGCCATGGAACTTTCGAATCAGGTGTTTTCAGCCGAACGAGGCCTTACCACCTTCATGGCGGCTTGTTTCAGGGTTCCAAGTGAGGTATAGGCGCGCAATCTTCAAGAACAGGTTCGACCTAAGGCGGCAGGTCGCCGTATCGGCAGACCGCGAAAGGACATGGCAATGGCTAAGGCTCCCACGGAACACCCGGACTACCACTACATCAAGGTCGTGATGACCAACGGCACCGAGTTCACGACCCGGTCGACCTACGGCAAGGAGGGCGACACCCTCAACCTCGACATCGACCCCAACACCCATCCGGCCTGGACCGGCGGCACCCAGCAGCTGCTGGACCGCGGCGGCCGCCTGTCGCGCTTCAACTCGAAGTTCGGCAACATGGCCTTCGGCAAGAAGTAAGCCGGTCGAGCCCCTCCGGCTCCCTGCAAAAAAGCCCTGCTCACGCAGGGCTTTTTCTTTGTCTGTCCTCGATGGAGCCGCTCAATCGGCCCCCACGCGGTCCAGCCCCCCGAAAGCACGGGCCAGCAGGGAGTGCTGCACGGCCACCGGATTGGCGTCGCAGGCCCTGGGCTTGGCCGCCTCGCCGTCCGTGATCAGCTGCTCCAGATGGATGATCCGCGCCTGGAACCGGGCCGCGAAGCCGATCAGCTCGCGCAGGCGGGCCGGCAGGGCCTCGAAATCGTCCACTGACGTCGTGGTGTCTCCGGAGGGCAGCCGGACCCGGTTGCGCTCGGCCTGGGCCTGGCCCGGCGACATCTCGCCCTCGGCCACCGCGCGCTGCAGGAGCAGCCAGGACGCGACCTGCATCAGGCGCGTCGTCAGCCGCATGCTTTCGCTCGCATAGGCCACCACCGCGCCCCGGGGCAGGCCTCTGGAATCCTCTCGCCCCTGCCCGTCCAGATAGGCGGCCGTCTCCTCGACAAGCTCCATGCCCTCCTGGAACAGGGCCCGGAACGCCTCCGAGCGCACGAAGTTGCGCCCGAACCGAACCGGATCCTGACTCAGCGTGATCACATCGGGTTCGCTCACCCACCGCCTCCCGGAAATTCGCCCAGGCCGCCCGCCTGGGACATCGTCACGGGATCACTATAGAGGCTTGCAGGCGGGGGCGCTCCGGTAACCCGATCTTAACGTTAAGGCCGGGATGGCGACGCGGCCGTCACGTGGAGCCCAGGTTGAAGATCGCGCTGGCGGCGTCGCGGGAGGTCTCCTTGCTGGCCTTGGCCTCTTTCAGCCGGCCGATCTCCCTCTCCAGGAGTTCGACCCGTTCATCGAGTTCATGGATCGACAGCAGGGACAGATCCTGACCGATCTCGTGTCCCGCGGCGGTTCTGGCGGGCTCGTCGGCGAAGGGATCGAAAGCCATGGCGTTGTTCTCCTCGATGGCCTCAAGAGGTTAGGGCACTTTTCCGCAAAGAGGACCCTCTTTCCGGCATACCCGACCCGACGCGGATCCTCGGCCGGCCTTCCCGCCGCCCTATAACCCGCTCACGGTGGAATCAGGGAAAGCGAAAACCATGGCAAAAATTCCGGAGACCATGCGGGCCGTCATCGCCCAGGGCGCCGGCGGACCGGAGGTGCTGCGGATCGTCGACCGTCCGGTGCCGCGGCCCGGGTCGGGCGAAATCCTGGTCAAGGTGGCGGCGGCGGGCATCAATCGCCCGGACATCGCCCAACGCGAGGGGCGCTACCCCCCTCCCCCCGGCGCGCCCGACATCATGGGCCTGGAAATCGCCGGCACGGTCGTGGCCCTTGGCGAGGGCGCGGCCCGGTTTCCGGTGGGCACGACGGTCATGGCCCTCGTGCCCGGCGGCGGTTACGCGGACTACGCCATCGCCCATGAGAGCAATGCCCTGCCCGTCCCGGACGGCCTCACGGTCGAGGAGGCGGGGGCGGTGCCGGAAACCTTCTTCACGGTATGGTCCAACGTGTTCGAACGTGGTGGTCTCAAGGCGGGCGAGACCTTCCTGGTCCATGGCGGCACCTCGGGCATCGGCACCACGGCGATCCAGCTGGCCAAGGCTTTCGGCGCCAAGGTGATCGCCACCGCCGGGAGCGAGAGCAAGTGCGACGCTTGCCGGGGGCTCGGCGCGGACGTGGCGGTGAACTACCGGACGACGGATTTCGTCGCGACCGTGAAGGACGCCACCGGCGGCCAGGGCGCGAACCTGATCCTCGATATGGTGGGCGGGCCCTACATCCCCCGCAACTACGAGGCCGCCGCCCGTGACGGGCGAATCGTCCAGATCGCTTTTCTCCAGGGCGGCACGGCCGAGGTGGATTTCACCCGGCTCATGGTGAAGCGCCTGACCCATACCGGCTCGACCCTGCGTCCCCGGCCGGTCTCGGAGAAGACGGCCATCGCCCAGGCCCTGGAGGCGCAGGTCTGGCCGCTTCTGGCGGACGGACGCTGCCGCCCGGTGATGGATTCGGCCTTTCCGCTCGACGATGTGGCCAAGGCCCATGCCCGCATGGACGAGGGCGGCCACATCGGCAAGATCGTGCTCAAGGTCTAGAAATTGACGCCCATAAAGTTTGCAACATCGGGACACCGCCCTTATAATGATCGCGTTTCCCTCACATCGTGAGACGAGATGCTCCGGACCAGCCGGTTCGGAGCGCAAGAGAGTTTTGCCGTGCGGCGCTCCCCGTCCAGCGCCCGGCCACCAGGAGGTTCGCCCATGTCCCAAGGTCCGTTGATGCCGAAAGCGACGGCCGTTTGGCTCGTCGAGAACACGTCCTTGTCGTTCGACCAGATCGCCGATTTCTGCAAGCTTCATCCCCTCGAGGTGAAGGGCATCGCCGACGGCGAGGTCGCGGCCGGGATCAAGGGCTTGGACCCGATCACCACGAACCAGCTCACCCGCGAGGAGATCGAGAAGGCGCAGGACAATCCCGATCACCGCCTTCGTCTGGCCGAGTCCAAGGTCAAGCTTCCGGAGCGTAAGCAGGTCAAGAAGGGCCCGCGCTACACGCCCGTGTCCCGCCGCCATGACCGCCCGAACGCCATTCTCTGGCTCGTGCGCAACCATCCCGAGCTCAAGGACGCGCAGATCATGCGCCTCGTGGGCACCACCAAGTCCACGATCCAGCAGGTGCGCGACCGGACCCACTGGAACTCCGCCAGCCTCTCGCCCATGGACCCGGTGACGCTGGGCCTGTGCTCGCAGATCGACCTCGACTTCGAGGTGCAGCGCGCCGCCAAGGACCGCCCGCAATACGAGACGCAGGACACCGGCGGTACCCTCATGCCCGCCGAGGTGACGACCGCCCAGGAAGAGCGCAGCGAGCCCTTCGCCGATATGAGCGCGCCCAAGCGGCCCGCCGAGGAAGAGATCGACGTCAACTCGGTCTTCGCCAAGCTCAAGCAGCTCAAGCGCGACGACGAGGACGAGGAATAAGCTGGCACGCGAGACAATGTTGAGGCCCGGAGCGATCCGGGCCTTTTTTGTTGGTTCAAGCCAGGCCCCTGCCCCGCAGCGCGTCCCCGATCTCGTCCAGGATCGCCGGGTCGTCGATGGTGGCCGGCACGGTCCAGGTGTCGCCGTCGGCGATCTTCTTCATGGTGCCGCGCAGGATCTTGCCGGAGCGGGTCTTGGGCAGGCGGCCGACCGTGATGGCGAGCTTGAAGGCCGCCACGGGTCCGATCCGCTCGCGCACCATCGCGACGAGTTCCGCCTCAATGTCCGAAGGCGTCCGGTTCACGCCGGACTTCAGCACCACGAAGCCGCAGGGCACCTCGCCCTTGAGGCTGTCCTTCACGCCGATCACGGCGCATTCGGCCACGGCCGGATGGGAGGCCAGCACCTCTTCCATGCCCCCCGTGGAGAGCCGATGGCCCGCCACGTTGATGATGTCGTCGGTGCGGCCCATCACCCAAAGGTAGCCGTCCTCGTCGAGGAAACCTGCATCCGAGGTGTTGTAATAGCCCGGATAGACCGAGAGATACGATTGCCGGAACCGGTCGTCCGCCTGCCACAGGGTCGGCAAGGCGCCGGGCGGAAGGGGCAGCTTGATGACGATGGCCCCCATGGTGCCCGGCGCGACGGGCTTTCCGCCCTCGTCCAGCACCTCGACCCTGTAGCCGGGCAATGGGACGGTGGGGGAGCCGTGCTTCACGGGCAGCGCCCCGATGCCCAGCGGGTTGCCCACCACGGGCCAGCCCGTCTCCGTCTGCCACCAATGGTCGATGACCGGCACGCCCAGAATGGTCTCGGCCCATTGGACGGTGTCCGGATCGGCCCGCTCCCCCGCCAGGAACAGGGCGCGGAAGCGCGACAGGTCGTAAGCCTTCAGGAGTTCCGCCTTCGGGTCCTCCTTCTTGATGGCCCGAAAGGCCGTGGGCGCCGTGAACTGGGTGACGACACCGTGCTGCGCGATGACCCGCCAATAGGCGCCAGCGTCGGGCGTCCCCACGGGCTTGCCCTCGTAGAGAATGGCGGTGCAGCCATGAAGCAGCGGCCCATAGACGATGTAGGAATGGCCCACCACCCAGCCCACGTCCGAGGCGGCCCAGAACACCTCGCCGGGCTTCACGCCGAAGAAATGCTCCATCGACCATTTGAGCGCGACCATGTGGCCGCCATTGTCGCGCACCACGCCCTTCGGGATTCCCGTGGTGCCGGACGTGTACAGCACATAGAGCGGATCGGTGGCCGCCACGGGCACGCACGCGGCCTCGCGTCCCTCGGCCTTGGCCTGCCCCACGGCGGAAGCCCAGTCCCGGTCCCGCCCTTGCGTCAGCTCACAGGAGAGCTGCGGCCGCTGCACGATCAGGCAGCCCTCGGGCTTCACGGACGAGAGCGCGATGGCTTCATCCAGCAGGGGCTTGTAGGGGATGACCCGCCCGCCCTCGACACCGCAGGAGGCCGAGAGCACGATCTTCGGCCGGGCGTCGTCGATCCGGGTGGCGAGTTCCTTCGCGGCGAAACCGCCGAACACCACGGAATGCACCGCCCCGATCCGGGCGCAGGCCAGCATCGCGAAGGCCGTCTCCGGGATCATCGGCATGTAGATGACGACCCGGTCCCCGCGCTCGACGCCCATGTCCCGGAGAACGGCCGCGAGCGTGGCGACCTCGTGCCGGAGTTCGCGGTAGGTGATCGCCCGCACCACCCCCGTGACGGGGCTGTCGTAGATCAAGGCGGCCTGGTCGCCCCGGGAGGCCACGTGGCGGTCGACGGCATTGAAGCAGGTGTTGCACTCGGCCCCGACGAACCAGCGGCCATAGACGCCCGCTTCCGGATCGAAGACCCGGCTGGCGGGCCGGAACCAATCGATGTCCCCCGCGGCCTCGGCCCAGAAGCCCTCAGGGTCCGCCTGCCAGGCGGCGTAAGCCTCGTGATAGGGGCTGCGGGTTGACGTCATGGCATTGCTCTCTGTCACTGGCGCATGGGACTTGCGGGCCGCCTCGTGGTAGCAGGCAGGATTGCCGTGGTCAGCGGCGACTTTCGGCGAGGCCTGGAGCCTCCTCCACCATGGCCCCAACCCCATGATCACCGAACCGCTCTTTTATGCCGCCGCGATCCCGGCCGTGATCCTGATGGGGCTCGCCAAGGGCGGGTTCTCGGGCTTAGGCCTCCTGTCCCTGCCGCTCATGGCCCTGGTGATCTCGCCCGTGCAATCCGCCGCGATCATGCTGCCGATCCTGATCGTGCAGGATGTCGTGTCGGTCTGGGCGTTCCGGCACAGCTGGAGCGGGCGCAACCTCGCGATTCTGCTCCCCAGCGCGGTGGTGGGGATCCTGACGGGCTACCTTCTGGCCGCCAAGGTGTCCGATGCCGCCGTCGGGCTCACGATAGGGGTCATCTCGATCGTGTTCGCGGTTCGGCGCCTGATCGCGGAGCGGGCCGCCGCGCCCGTGCCGACCCGGGCCGACGTACCCCGTGGCCTCGTCTGGGGCTGGGTGGCGGGCTTCACCAGCATGATTTCCCATGCGGGCGGCCCGCCCTTTCAGATTTACGTGATGCCCCAACGCCTGCCGAGGGACGTGTTCGTGGGAACGGGCGCGATCGCGTTTGCCCTCATCAACTGGATCAAGGTGCCGCCCTACATGGCCCTGGGCCAGTTCACGGCCGCCAATCTGTCGACCTCCGCGGCGCTCTTTCCGGTGGCGATTCTCTCGACCTGGGCAGGGGTTTGGCTCGTGCGGCGGGTCTCGGCGGAGCGGTTCTACACCCTGGTCTACCTCCTACTGATTTTGGTGAGCGTGAAGCTGATCGTGGACGGCCTGCGGGCGCTCTGGGCCTGATCAAGGAAAAGCCGCCGCCTCAGGGAGCTGAGACAGCGGCTCTCGCATGGGAATTTCGTGGAAGGTGTCGCAATCGCGATGGCTAGTGCACCGCCGGGGCGCTTACCTCCTTCAGCCGGGCAATCTCGTCCTTGAGCTGAAGTTTCTTGCGCTTGAGTTCTGCCAGCGTCATGTCATCCGTAGACGAATGGTTGAGCGCATCCTGAATTTGGCGTTCGAGAGCCTGATGCTTGCGCTCCAGTTCCGTCACGTGATTCATCAGTGGCATGTCGGTACCTCCTATTTGTTAGCCGACAGCCGGAGTGTGACACAGGGTTTGTGGCGAGTCGAAGGCAATCGATGCTGCAAGGCACCATTGTGGGTAACGACAATGCACCTTGCCGAGGCAGGAGGCGCGGCGCATAATCCGGCCTCATACGCCACGAGCCGAAACGGGCAGGCACACCAGAATGCCAGGGTCATACATGGACGACAGGGCCGAACTCGAGACCGATCTCGCCCGTTTGAAGCAGGAACACCGCGATCTCGATACCGCGATCGAAGCCTTGGAGCACATGATCACGGGGGATCAGCTCCAGGTGCAGCGTCTCAAGAAGCGCAAGCTCGTCCTGAAAGACCAGATCATCCGGCTCGAAGACCAGCTCACGCCCGACATCATCGCCTGAAAATCCTTGAGGAACCGGCCCGTCGCAGCCTTGCGGCAGCGGCACGGCTTCGCTATTCCGGCTGGGTTGTCGATCCAATTCTCGACCCCTGGGAGCCGCACCATGGCGCAAGCGCCCGTCGCCATCATCATGGGCAGCCAGTCCGACTGGGCCACCATGCGCCACGCGGCCGAGACCCTCGACGCCCTCGGGGTGTCCCATGACGCCCGGATCGTCTCGGCCCACCGCACCCCGGACCGGCTCGTGGCCTTCGCCAAGGGCGCCAAGGCGGCAGGTTTCAAGGTGATCGTCGCGGGCGCGGGCGGGGCCGCCCACCTGCCCGGCATGGCGGCCTCGATGACGCCGCTTCCCGTCTTCGGCGTGCCCGTGGAATCCAAGGCCCTTTCGGGCCAGGACAGCCTCCTGTCCATCGTCCAGATGCCCGCCGGCATCCCGGTCGGCACGCTCGCCATCGGGCGGGCCGGAGCGGTGAACGCGGCGCTTCTCGCAGCCGCCGTGCTGGCCCTGACCGACGAGGCCCTGGCGGAGCGTCTCGATGCCTGGCGGGCGCGCCAGAGCGCGGCGGTGGCCGAGCGCCCCTCCGACGAGACGTGAACCGATGATCCGACCCGGTTCCACCCTCGGCATCCTCGGTGGCGGCCAGCTCGGCCGCATGATCGCCATCGCGGCGGCGCAGCTCGGGCTGCGCGTGCACGTCTACGCCCCGGAGGACAACAGCCCCGCTTTCGAGGTTGCGGCCGAGCACACCGTGGCGGCTTATGACGACGAGGCGGCCCTCGTGCGCTTCGCCAAGGCCGTGGACGTCATCACCTACGAGTTCGAGAACGTGCCCGGCGCCACCGCCGCGACCCTGAGCGCCCACGCGACGCTCGCTCCCAACGCCCGGGCGCTCGCGATCACCCAGGACCGGTTCGAGGAGAAAAGCTTCATCGCGGATCTCGGCATCCCGGTCGCTCCCTTCGGCTTGGTCTCCAGCCCCTCGGAGCTCCAGGACGCCGTGGCGGCCATCGGCGTGCCATCCGTGCTGAAGACGCGCCGCTTCGGGTATGACGGCAAGGGCCAGGCCATGATCAGGCCCGGCGACGACCCGGCCGCCGCCTGGGACGCGCTCGGACGGGCGCCCGCGATCCTGGAGGGCTTCGTGCCCTTCGAGCGGGAGGTGTCCGTGGTGGCCGCCCGGACCCGGGACGGGGCCTTTGCGGCCTATGACCTGTGCGCCAACGAGCACCGCGATCACATCCTGGCCTTGACCCGCGTGCCGGCAGGCGTTTCCGCCGAGACGGAGGCGCAGGCCATCCTGATCGGCCGGCAGATCGCCGACGCCCTCGATTATGTGGGCGTGCTGGCCGTGGAGATGTTCCTGGTGCGGGAGCCGGGTAGCGAAAGGCTCGTGGTGAACGAGATCGCGCCCCGGGTCCACAATTCGGGTCACTGGACTCTCGGCGGCGCGCGGACGTCCCAGTTCGAGCAGCATGTGCGAGCCGTCTGCGGCTGGCCCCTGGGCGCCACGGAGAGGCTCGGACGGGTCGAGATGGAGAACCTCATCGGGAACGACGCCGACCGGTGGGAAGCTTTTCTGGCCGAGCCTGGGGCCCAGCTCCACCTCTACGGCAAGGCTCAGGCCCGGCCCGGACGCAAGATGGGGCACGTCACGCGGGTTTTTCCCGAAGAAGCCTGAAACCTTTGGCCGGGCGGGCCGTTGAGTCTGTTCGCGCGGCGCTTTTGTCAGGATGATGCCTGGACATTTCCGGCTCCTTCTGGTAACCACCCCGCCAACGAGAGGTGCGCCCAGCGTGCCTCATTTGTTTTTAGTCACAGTCGAACAGCTGAAATACGAGGAAATCGCGTGCAGGTTCTTGTCCGGGATAACAACGTCGATCAGGCGCTCCGCGCCCTCAAGAAGAAGATGCAGCGCGAGGGCATCTTCCGCGAGATGAAGCTTCGTGGCCACTACGAGAAGCCCTCTGAGAAGAAGGCTCGCGAGAAGGCCGAAGCCGTTCGCCGTGCCCGCAAGCTGATCCGCAAGCGCATGCAGCGCGAAGGCCTGCTGCCGTCCAAGCCGCGTCCGGCTGCCGCCGCCGGCCGTCCCGGCGCTCCGCGCCCGGCCCGGTAAGCTCATCTGAGCCGCAAGGCTTGAGCATGATCGATTGTGATTCGGCGCCCGTCTGCGCAAGCGGGGCGCTGATTGCATTTCTGGAGCTCATGTGAGGCGACCGTTTCGGGACCGTTAAGGTTTTTGCGTCACGGTGCGGTTCTCCCCCATTCTCGGAGTTGCAAGGTGCCAGCCCTACCGATTCGCCGTCTTGCGCCATTGGCCCTGATCGCCCTGTCCGCCGGACTTGCCGGTTGCGAGACCATCAGCCAGGGATCGACCCAGCGCATTGCCGTGGTCGAGGAGGATACCCAAGGGGTCAGCAAGGTGAACATCGCGTCCCTCACGGACGTGATCCAGCGCAACCCCAACGATCCCAGCGCCTACAACACCCGGGGGGCCGCCTATGCCCGGGTGGGCCGCTACAGCGACGCGATCTCCGACTTCTCCAAGGCCGTGCAGATCGACCCGAACTACGCCCCGGCCTATACCAACCGGGCGCTGGCGCTGCGCCAGACGAACCGCAACGACCAGGCCTACGCGGATTTCACCCGCGCGATCCAGGCGGACCCGAATTACGGCCCCGCTTATATCGGGCGCGGCAACCTGCTCCGGGCCCAGAACCAGTACCAGGAAGCTCTCAACGACCTGAGCGTGGCCATCAAGCTGCTGCCGGAATCCGCCGAAGCCCTCCATGCCCGCGGCCTGCTCCACCAGCGCCAGGGCCAGCACCCCCAGGCCATCCTGGACTTCGACGCCACCATCGACCGCAACCCCTTCGTGGCGGCTCCCTACGCGGCGCGCGGCCAGAGCTACGTCGTCACGGGCCAGTACGAGAAGGCCATCGAGGACTTCAACGCAGCCCTCAACGTGAACGCCAATGACGCGGATTCCTGGGCCTGGCGCGGCGTCGCCTACGACAAGATGGGCAACAAATCCGCCGCGGCCGAGAGTTTCCAGCGCGCCCTCTCGCTCGACAGCAACAATACGGTCGCCCGCAACAAGGGGCTGGCCAGCAGCGGCGGCGGCGGGTTATTCCGGAGCTGAGATACGCCCGTGAGGACGCAAGCCGAGCTTGCGGCCTTCATCCAGAGCCAAGCCTATTTGATGAGCCTCCTCGCCCGTGTGGAGGCTCTTTTCTTGCCGGATGCGTGGATCGCGGCTGGGATCCTTAGAAACGCGGTTTGGGATCGCCTGCACGGCAGAACACCCGCCTACGATCCGAACCAGGACGTGGACGTGGTCTATTTCGACCGCGCCGATGCCTCACCCGAGCGAGACCGTGCGTTGGAAGCCGAGCTCTTGACTCGTCACCCAGGCGTTCGATGGTCCGTGAAGAACCAAGCCCGCATGCATGTCCGAAACGGCGATGCGCCCTACCAGGATACGGCGGACGCCATGCGGCACTGGCCGGAAACCGCCACGGCCATCGGAGCGCGGGCTCGGGAGGCACGACTGGAACTCGCCATGCCATGGGGATGGGACGACCTCTTCGACCTCGCGGTCAGGCCGACGCCACGCTTCGAGCAGAAGCCGGACATCTATCGCGATAGGCTGAAGGCCAAGGACTGGCGCACCCGCTGGCCGAAGTTGACGTTCCACGGCATATGACGCGTGATGCCGCCCTCATGGCTCAGGCGGTGAAATATTTCTCCAGCGATCCAGAACGGCAGGATCCGACGCAGTTTTCTTCAACATCTCCCAATCACTTGGCGGATTACCGTCCGCCAGCATCTTTCGAAAGACCGCGTAAGCATCAGTCCCGCTTTCATATGCGCGCTTGCTGTCGTCATCGTTGACCCAAGCCAGGACGATGACTTTCTCTTGAGCCGCGAAACGGAAGAAGACGCGATACTGCTGAAGAAATTTAGCCCTGAACCAGTTCTTGTTCAAAGCACCGAGCGTATTGCCCTGTCGAAAGGCTTCGGCCGCGGGATTACTTGGGATAACCTCGAAGATAACCTTTAGAAGAGCCGCATAAAGTTTTGTGGCTCTCTTCTTTTTGTACTCGTCCGGAAACCGATGGCGTATGCGCCGGTACTCTTCGCGATAACTCTCCAGTTGGTCCAGGAAGAGCGGATGGGCATAGATCGTCCATCCCCCATTGGTAGGCAGCATCACGCCTCGTCATCCACCAACGGCTCATCCAGGTCGATTTCGATGTCGCTCAGATGCCGGTGATCCTCGGCAAAATGGTCGGGGAGCAAGGACATGGCCTGAGGCCGAGTTAAAATGTCATTGGCAATGAAATCCAGAAAGTTGCGCAGAACGAGATCCTCCGGAACCGTATCGTCCTTCTTCTCGACCACAACCGTTCCGTCCGCCAAGCTCCGGAAAACGATGTGATCGTGTTTTCTGAGCGCCAGCACCTTGCGGATGGCAGCCGGAATCGTTGTCTGGCCCCGCTCGGTCACGGTCGCTTCAACTTCAAGGATCGCAAGCTTCGCCAAGGACCGACCTCCAGAAATAATGCATTTGCATTGTAAGGATACGAAAAGCACAACACAAGCCTCGGCTTTCCGACCTCAAAGCTCCTTCGTCAAAATCTCCACATAGGGCGCGAATCCGAAGGCCTCGTAGGTGCGCCGGGCCCGCTCGTTCGCGGCCAAAGCCCCGATCATGAGACGCTTGAACCCGGCTTCGCGGGTCAGGCGCTCGGCCTCCTGCAGCAGGGTCTGGCCCACGCCCCGCCCGCGCCATTCCTCGGCCACGACGAGATCCGTCACGGTGCCGTGGCGGCGCACGTCGTCGGTGATGTAGGCGGCGTCCTCGTCCAGGGAGAAGCCCATGATTCCGATGACCTGACGGTCCGCGATGGCCAGCACGATGCGGCCGCCGTTGCGGGAGATGCGCTGCTGCAATTCGCCGTAATAGCCCCGCGCGGCCCCGTAATCCTGGCGCCGGTCCCCCGTGAGCGCGGCCTCGAAGACGTTCAGCCGGTGGATGAACTCGACCACCGCCTCCCGGTCGGCCGGAACGGCGGCACGCAGCCTGATCGTCATGAAGGGCCTCAACGAAAAAGGGCCGGATCGCGATCCGGCCCCTTGTCGATAGGTGGGTTCGGGCGGCGGATCAATCCAGACTTTTCAGGATCGTGTCGACCATCTTCTTGGCGTCACCGAACAGCATCATGGTGTTGTCCTTGAAGAACAGCTCGTTCTCCACGCCCGCATAGCCTGAGCCCATGCCGCGCTTGATGAACAGCACCGTCTTGGCCTTCTCCACGTCCAGGATCGGCATGCCGAAGATGGGCGATTTCGGATCGGTCTTGGCGGCCGGGTTGGTGACGTCGTTGGCGCCGATCACGAAGGCCACGTCGGCCTGGGCGAACTCGCCGTTGATGTCCTCCAGCTCGAAGACCTCATCGTAAGGGACGCTGGCCTCGGCCAGGAGCACGTTCATGTGGCCCGGCATGCGGCCCGCCACCGGGTGGATGGCGTACTTGACCTCGACGCCCTCGGCTTTGAGCTTGTCGGCCATCTCACGCAGGGAGTGCTGAGCCTGGGCCACCGCCATGCCGTAGCCCGGCACGATGATGACCTTCTCGGCGTTCTTCATGATGAAGGCCGCGTCGTCCGCCGAACCCTGCTTCACGGGCCGGGTTTCCACGGCTCCGGCAGCGCCTCCGGACGTCTCGCCGCCGAAGCCGCCGAGGATGACCGAGATGAAGGAGCGGTTCATGCCCTTGCACATGATGTAGGACAGGATCGCGCCCGAGGAGCCCACCAGGGCGCCCGTGATGATGAGAGCGAGGTTGCCCAGGGTGAAGCCGATGCCCGCCGCCGCCCAGCCCGAATAGGAGTTGAGCATGGACACCACCACCGGCATATCGGCGCCGCCGATGGGGATGATGAGGGTCACGCCCAGCACGAACGACACCAGCACGACGAGCCAGAACACGAAGTGGCTCTCGGTGCGGATGAAGGCGAAAAGCAGCACGACCAGCAGGACGCCAAGCGCGATGTTGATGAGGTGCCGGCTCGGCAGCATGATGGGCTTGCCGGACATGCGCCCGTCGAGTTTCAGGAAGGCGATGACGGAGCCCGTGAAGGTGATCGCGCCGATGGCGACGCCCAGGCCCATCTCGAACAGGGATCCGCCATGGATCAGTCCCACCGAGCCGATGCCGATGGCCTGAGGGGCATAGAGCGCCGCCGCCGCCACGAACACGGCCGCCAAGCCGACGCCCGAGTGGAAGGCCGCCACGAGCTGGGGCATGGCCGTCATGGGCACCCGGCGGGCCACCACCGCGCCGATGCCGCCGCCGATGGCCAACCCTAAGATCACCAGGCTCCAGCCGCTGAACCCGGCGGGCCGCGTGAAGGCGAGCGTGGTCAGGATGGCGAGCGCCATGCCGGCCATGCCGTAGACGTTGCCCTGCCGGGACGTGGTGGGGTGCGACAGGCCGCGCAAGGCCAGGATGAACAGGACGCCCGCGACGAGATAGAGAAGGTTGGAGACGTTTTCCGACATCGCCTCAGCCCTTCTTCTTGTACATGGCGAGCATGCGCTCGGTCACGAGGAAGCCGCCGAAGATGTTGATGCCCGCCAGCACCAGGGCGATGAACCCGAAGGCGCGGGCCAACCCCGTGCCTTCCACGGTGAGAGGCACCCCCACCGCCAGCAGCGCCCCGACCACGATTACGGACGAGATCGCGTTGGTGACGGACATGAGGGGCGTATGGAGCGCCGGTGTCACCGACCAGACCACGTAATAGCCCACGAAGATCGCCAGGACGAAGATCGCGAGGCGGAAGACCGTAGGGTCGACCGCGCCGTGGGTAGCCACGGACATCCCCGTGGCGAGCTGGTCGGCGAGCGACGAGGCGGTGTCGGCGGCGCGCTGGGCGGCCTCCGCCGCGTTGCGGGCCTGCTCGGCCGCTTGTTCAGGCGTGAGTGCCATAGGTGTCCCCCCTCGATGACGTTAAGCGGCTGGCTGGAAGGCGCTGTGCACGATGGCGCCGTCGCGGGTGAGGCACGTGGCCCGGACGAGCTCGTCGTCCCACTTCACCGCGATGGTCTTGGTGTCCTTGTCGATCAGCGTCTCGACGAAAGCGTAAAGGTTCTTGGCGTAGAGGCTCGAGGCCGTTGCGGCGAGACGGCCCGGCACGTTGAGGTAGCCGACGATCTTCACGCCGTTATGGTCCACCACCCGGCCGGGCTCGGCCAGCTCCACGTTGCCGCCGCGCTCCACCGCGAGGTCGACGAGGACGGAGCCGGGCTTCATGGATTCCACCATCGCGCGGGTCACCAGCTTGGGAGCGGGACGTCCGGGGATGAGGGCCGTGGTGATCACGATGTCCTGCTTGGCGATGTGGGAGGCCACCAGGGCGGCCTGCTTGGCGCGGTACTCGGCGGACATCTCCTTGGCGTAGCCGCCCGCCGTCTCGGCCTGCTTGAACTCTTCGTCCTCCACGGCGATGAACTTGGCGCCCAGGCTCTCCACCTGCTCCTTGGCGGCGGGGCGCACGTCGGTGGCGGTCACCACGGCGCCGAGGCGGCGCGCCGTCGCGATCGCCTGGAGGCCGGCAACGCCCGCCCCCATGACGAAGACGCGGGCCGCCGGGACGGTGCCGGCCGCCGTCATCATCATCGGCATGGCGCGGCCGTACTCGGTGGAACCGTCGATAACGGCCCGGTATCCCGCCAGGTTGGCCTGGGAGGAGAGCACGTCCATGACCTGGGCGCGGGTGATGCGGGGCATCAGCTCCATGGAGAAGGCCGACACCTTGGCGTCCGCCAGGGCCTGGAGGGCCTCGGTCTGGCCGTAGGGGTCCATGATGGCGATGACGAGGGCACCGGGCTTGAGGTCCTGGAGCTCGCCCGCGGCCGGGCGGCGGACCTTCAGGACGATGTCGGCGTTGCGGGCGGCTTCAGTGGCGTTCGGCGCGATGGTCGCGCCCGCGGCCTCGAATTCCGCGTCCGGAATGCCGGCCGTCGTGCCGGCGCCGGACTGGACCGCCACGTTGGCCCCGAGAGCCTTGTATTTCTTGACGGTTTCCGGGGTGGCGGCCACCCGCGTCTCGACCCCCGTATCCTCCGAGAGAACAGCGACCTGCATGCAACCCCCCGTATGGCGACCGTCAGGCGCCGCTTTTGTTTAGGCTAGACCGTTCCGATGCTCGGGATCCGGGCCTGGTGCCGGGTCCCCGTCGTCTTCCGGGCGCGGCAGGCGTCCTGCCTCGCCCTGCCATCGCGCTCAGTAGAGGAGCAGCGCCAGAGCGAGCAGCACCGCCACCGCGCCGGGAGCCTTCGGACCGAGGCTCGTCATGGCGCCGATGGCGCCGGCCGCCAGGGACAGGATCACGCCCACGATGGCGGTCAGCCACGCATGACGGATACCGCCGACGGCGAGAGCGAGCACATGGCAGATCACGACGACCGAGGCGATCTCCACGAAGCGGATGAAGCCGTGATAGGTGGTCTCGTGGGTCTCGGCATCCATTTCCGGGCTGTAGCCCCCGAAGGACGCGTGTTTGGTATCGGCCATCGTTCAAAGCACCGTAGTGAGGATCAGTTGTTATGGTTGCGTTTAACCCATGGTGGGGGACGCCGCAATCTTTGGAATGGTTCCGCCGTCAAGTTTGTGAAGGCAGACTCCCGCAACAAAATTACGCTAGCGCACCCCCAGGAAGTCGCGCCATTGCGGCAAACAGACCGTTTCGTAATCGTAGCGTTCGAGGGCGATCCGCCGGGCTTCCTGGGCCATGGCGGCGGACTTGTCCTTCTCCGAGAGCGTCTCGCCCACCCGCGCCGCGAGCGCCTTCTCGTCGAAGAAGTCGAATAGGCGTCCGTTGACCCCGTCGGTGACGATCTCCCGCACCGGCTCCGTGTCGGAGGCCACGATCCGGCATTCCAGGGCCATGGCCTCGATGGAGGACCAGGACAGGACGAACGGATAGGTCATGTAGATATGGGCGGAGGAGACCTGCAGCACCTTCACGAACTGGTCGTAGGGCAGGCTCCCCACCAGATGGACCCGGTTCCAGTCCACGGGCCGCTCGATCTTGGCCTTGAACACGTCGAACCAGGTCTGCCCGTTCGGAGCTTGGCCCGAATAGCTCGTGCCCTTGCCGCCGATGATCACCACCTGAAGGCTCGGATCGAGGTCGAGCAGGTAGGGCAGCGCCCGGAACACGATGTGGGCGCCCCGCATCGGCTCGATGTTGCGGGTCACGAAGGTGACGACGGGGGCCTCCCGGCTGAGCTTCGGGCCCTTCTGGCCGATCTGGATCGCCACCTTCGGGTTCGGCCTCAGGGCCTGGGCGTCGATGCCGTCATGGATGATGGCGATCCGGTCGCGCAGATAGGTCGGGAAGGTGTCGCGCTGGTACCGGGTGGGCGCCACCGCGAGGTCGGCGGCGTCGAGGGCCCCGAGCTGCATGGAGTTCTTGAGACGCAGCCGCCAGATGATCTCCTCGTTCGTGACGGGAAATTCCGGGTCGAAATCCAGGTCCTGGCCGGTGGGCGCGTAATAATACTCGAAATAGGCCACGTGCTTGGCCTTGGGCCACACGTCCTTGAGAAACAGGTTCTCGCCCCAGCCGGTATTGACCACTACGAGGTCGGGCTCCAGCCCCTGCTCCTTCAGGGTCTTGGCCATATGGGCGGCCCCATAGGCCCGGCGCAGGCGGGGGATGACGGGCGAGAAGCGGCTCTGGTAGGGCGCATCGTCCGGCCCCGGCACCGCATCGTAGGCGACGTATTTCACGCCGGCCGGCACCTTGGCGTTGCGTGTCATACCCAGGCCGACGACCTCATGTCCCTCCGCCACGAAGCTCTTCGCCAGGCGGACGAACTGGCCCGGAAAGTTCTGGTGGACGAAGACGATTTTCATGGCGGCCCCCGGATCGCTCCGTCGAGGGAGCGGTCAGTTCGTTTCTGAGCGGGCGCGAGGCCCTGACCTGCAGTCACCTTTCCTAAGGCCAAGCGTGCCCGGATGCAACCTCGTTACGTCGGAACGGGCAGGCCCGCGCGGCGCAAGGCATCCGCCTGGGTGGCCGCGAGGCCGTCGAGGGAGAACCGCGCGATCTCGTCCTCGAACAGCTGATGGTAGTTCAGCTCCGCCTTCAGGTGCAGGAACACCGCGCCGAGGCCCACGGCTGCGCGGTCCATGAACACGAATTCCCGCGGCACGGTCACGGGCCCGCGCTCCTTGAGGGCCTTGTGGACCTCGAAGGCCTGGCGGCGGCCGTACTCGCCGGGCTTGACCCCGTCCGCCACGGTGCGCACCCGGTCGTCGAGGAGCGGGCCGTAGATGAAGCGGGCCCAGATGTTGAGGATGTCGATGAGCTCGTTCGACAGGTTCTTGAAGCCCCAGGTCTCGTAGGCGTGAACGATACGGGCGCGGTCGTCGCCCTGAAGGCCCCGGTAGAGATCGACGACGCCGCCGACGAATTTCGGATGGAAGATGCGAATGCAGCCGTAATCGAGCAGGTTGATGCCCCGCGCCTCGCCGCCCTCCGAGAACACCGTGTAGTTCCCCAGATGCGGATCGCCATGGATGATCGCCGCATGGCTGAAGGGGTGCCACCAGGCCTTGAACATGGCCACCGCCAGCCGGTTGCGGATTTCCACATCGGCTTCCGTGAAGCTCAGGATCTTCTCGCCCTCGAGCCAGCTGAGGGACAGGAGCCGCTTGGTGGACAACGCGCGGTGGACGTCCGGCACGCGCACCTCGGCCACGTCCGACAGGGCGAGCTTGTAGAGGTCGGCGTGCTTGGCCTCGCGCTCGTAGTCCAGCTCCTCGCGCACCCGTTCGCCGATCTCCTGGGAGATCTCGCGGGTGTCGATGGAGGGATCCATGCGGCGGTGGACGGCAAAGACCAGGTCGAGCTGTTTCAGGTCCGCCTCCACGGCGGATTGCATGTCGGGGTATTGCAGCTTGCAGGCCAGCGGCGCCCCGTCCTTGGTGGTGGCGCGGTGCACCTGTCCTAGGGATGCAGCGGCGGCGGGCTGCAGATCGAAGGAGCCGAAACGGCTCTGCCACGCGGGCCCGAGCTCCGCCTGCATGCGTCGCTTGACGAAGGCCGCCCCCATGGGCGGAGCCTCGCTCTGGAGCTTTTGTAATTCGGAGGCATATTCCGGCGGCACGAGATCGGGAATCGTGGCGAGCAACTGCGCCACCTTCATGATCGGGCCCTTCAGCCCCCCGAGCGCCTGCGCAAGCACCGCGGCGTTGGAGGCGTGTTGGCCCTCGCCCCCGAAGAGACGGGCCCCCGCGATGCGCGCCGCGACCCCGCCCACATTGGCGCCCACGCGGGCATAGCGGGCCGCGCGGGCGGAGAAGCGATTGGCCTCGCGGTCGGAATCGGACATGGCGGGGGGATCTCTTGCGTTGGAACCGAAGCGCTTAAGATATGGCGGGGCGCTGCGGACACCAGACCAGCCGGCTCAAGTCCCCTGGCTGCCGGCAGCGGCAAAGAGCGGCATGCTCTCGCTCAGGCCCTTGAGGGCGAAGGCTCCACGGTCCTCCAGATGCAGGTTGGAGCCCGCCACGAGGTCGCGCACGGTGCGCGAGACCAGAACCTCCCGGCCGTCCGCCAGCGCGGCGATGCGGGACGCGATGTGAACCGCGATACCGCCGATGTCATCGCCCTTCACCTCGATCTCGCCCGTGTGGACGCCGCACCGGATCCTGAGGTCCAAGGCCTTCAGGGCCTCGATGATGGCTCCCGCGCAACGGACGGCGCGGGCCGGGCCGTCGAAGGTGGCCAGGAATCCGTCGCCCAGGGTCTTGATCTCCCGCCCCCGGAAGCGGTCGATCTCACCGCGCACGATCCTGTCGTGCCGGTCGAGAAGGCTGCGCCATCGGCGGTCGCCCAGGGTCTCGGCTTGACGGGTGGAATCCACGATGTCGGTGAACAGGACCGTGCTCAGCACGCGGTCGGGCTCGAAATCCGTGTTCGTGCCGGTCAGGAACGCCTCGATCTCGTGGGCGACCGGGCTCGCATCGTCGGCCCACAGGACATGATTGGTCCCGGGCAGCTCGACATATTTCGCGCCGGGAATGTGCGCTGCGATGTAGCGTCCGCCCTCGACGTCGACGCGGGTGTCCCCGGAGCGATGCATGACGAGGGTCGGGACGCGGATCGTCGGCAGGATGTGCCGCAGGTCGATCTGGCTGTTCATGCGCATGAGGGCGATCACCGCCGATGGGCTCGCGCCCAGGCGCTCGAAGCGCGCCCACCACTGCCGGAAGCGCTCGTCCGCCACGCGCGTCGGCGCGAAGGCATGGAGACTTTCGCCCTGCCCCCAGCTCCGGTCGATCCTGTCCAGAAACGTCTCGAACCGCGCCGGCGGCAGCACCCAGGTGTGAAACTCCGCATAGGTGCCGTAGAGCATCAGTCCCTGCGTCCGCTCCGGATAGGTGGCGGCGAACAGCATGCTCAGGGCGCCGCCCTCGGAGATCCCGAACAGGGCCGCCTTCCTGCTCGATACCGCGTCCATGACCGCGCGCACGTCGTCCATGCGCTCCTCGAGGCTGGGCAGGTTGCCCATGCGGTCCGAGAGGCCGGTGCCGCGCTTGTCGAAGAGGATCAGGCGGCTGAACGAACTCAGCCGGTCCAGGAAGTGAGCCAGGTTCGGCTCGTCCCAGGAATGGTCCAGGTTCGAGATGAAGCCGGGCACGAAGACGAGGTCGAGGGGACCGTCGCCGACCACCTGATAGGCGATGCGAAGATCGCCGCTCTTTGCATAATGGGTCCCGACCGGCATGACGGGACCGGAGCCTCCGGCGGTTCGGAAATGTTCCGCCCGAAGCCCGACCCTGTCAATGCGGGCATAAGTTCAGGCGGATGCGTTCTCCATAGCCTCCAGCTCGCCGATCAGCCGCTCGATCATCGACAGGCCGATCTGCCAGAAGGCCGGATCCTTGGCGTCGAGGCCGAAGGGGGCGAGAAGCTCGTTGTAATGCTTGGTTCCGCCCGCCGACAGCAGCGCGAAATAGCGATCAACGAAACCGTCGCTGGACCGCTCGTAGACACCATAGAGCGAGTTTACGAGACAATCGCCGAACGCGTAGGCGTACACGTAGAACGGCGAATGGATAAAGTGCGGAATGTAGGTCCAGAACGACTCGTAGCCCTCGCCCATGCGGATCGCGGGCCCGAGGCTCTCGGCCTGAACGGACATCCAGAGTTCGCACAGTTTCTCGGCGGTCAGCTCGCCGTTGCGGCGCTCCAGGTGGACCTTGCGCTCGAAGGAATAGAACGCGATCTGGCGCACCACCGTGTTGATCATGTCCTCCACCTTGGAGGCCAGCATCGCCTTGCGCTGCACCGGATTCGTGGTCTGGTCGAGTAGGCGCCGGAAGGTGAGCATCTCGCCGAACACGCTCGCGGTCTCGGCGAGCGTTAGGGGCGTGGGCGCCATGAGGGCTCCGTTCGGAGCGGCAAGCACCTGATGCACCCCGTGGCCGAGTTCATGAGCCAGCGTCATCACGTCCCGGGGCTTGCCCTGGTAGTTGAGAAGCACGAAGGGATGCGCGGACGGCACGGTGGGGTGCGCGAAGGCACCCGGCGCCTTGCCGGGACGGGTCGGCGCGTCGATCCAGCTCTCGTCGAAGAAACGCCGGGCGATGCCCGCCATCTCCGGCGAAAAGGCCGAATAGGCCGACAGAACCGTGTCCCGGGCCTCGTTCCAGGGGATGGTGCGCTGCTCGACCTTCGGCAGGGGCGCGTTGCGGTCCCAGTGGTCGAGCTTGTCCTTCCCGAACCACTTGGCCTTCAGGGCGTAGTAGCGATGCGACAGGCGCGGATAGGCCTCGCGCACCGCCGACACCATGGCCTCCACGACCTCGCGCTCGACCCGGTTCGCCAGGTGGCGCGAATCCGCCACGTCCTCGAAGCCGCGCCAGCGGTCGGAGATTTCCTTGTCCTTCGCAAGGGTGTTGATGATGAGCGCGAAGGTGCGCAGGTTCGCCCGGAACGTCTTGGCGAGCGCGTCGGAAGCGTCCTTGCGCACGCTCTCGTCCGGGTCCTGCATCTTGTTGAGGGTCGGCTCGATGGCCAGTTCCTCGCCGCGCACGGTGAAGCGCAGGGACGCGATGGTCTCGTCGAACAGGCGGTTCCAGGCCGAGCGGCCCGACACGGACTTCTCGTGGAACAGCTTCTCGATTTGGTCGTCGAGCTGGTAGGGCTTGTCCTTGCGCAGGTCCTCCAGCCAGGGCCGGTAATGGGCCAGGGGCTGGGACTCCATGGCCCCGTCGAGCACCGCGTCGTCGATCCGGTTGAGCTCCAGCCCGAAGAACAGCAGGTCGCTGGAGGCCGCCGTCAGGCGCTCCTGGGTGTCGCCGTAGAACTTCGCCCGCGCCGGATCCGTGGTGTCGCCCGAATAAATCAGGCCCGCATAGGACATGAGCCGCCCGAGCAGGTCCTCCACGGCCTCGTAGCGCTTCACGGCCTCGCCGAGCGCAATCGCCGCGTCGGGCCCAGCCGCGAGGTCGGCGAGCTTGCCGCGATAGGCATCCGCCAGCGCCGTGCACTCGGCCTCTGCTTTGGCAAGATCGGCCCTGAAGGCCTCGCTGTCCATGGCCGGGTACAGGGCGGAGAGATCCCATTCCGGCAGCGTGCCGTATTCGGTGACGACGGCTCCCTGGGCGGAGGCGTGCTGGCGGGGGCTCGGGGCGTCGGGGAATGTGCGCATGGACCGTCGGAAGGGTTGGGAGAGGGGTTGAGAACAGGCTTGAGGGTCATATTGGCTGAGCCGGGGCCGGGATCAACCCGGCGGGCGGGTCCTGGCGCAAAAGGAGCGGCGTTAAGAACCGGTTTACCATAAGGGCGCAGCATCGCGCCGA
Organism: Microvirga pudoricolor; assembly: GCF_016892705.1. GTDB lineage: Bacteria > Pseudomonadota > Alphaproteobacteria > Rhizobiales > Beijerinckiaceae > Microvirga > Microvirga pudoricolor. The sequence goes on along the minus strand of NZ_JAFEMB010000003.1, from coordinate 341,053 downwards.
ACGAAGAATTGATTCCTTGATGCTTTTGACTTCCTTGCTGGCGGACACGATCCGGGCCCTGCGCGACGGCGGGCCGGGTTCGGTGCCGGCCCTGCACGACAGCCGAGCGATGCGCCAGGCCGAGCGCGCCTCCCGCACGGCGCTGCCGGTTCTGATCGAGGGCGAGCCGGGCACGGGTGGCGACGCCCTGGCGCGGGCCGTCCACGATTGCGGCGACCGGCGCTCCGCCCCCTTCGTCCGATGCCATGCGGACGATTCGAGCCTCGGCCTCTCCCTCTCGCATCGCCTGGCGGAGGCCCATGGGGGCACGCTCCTGGTCCAGGGCGTCGAGTCCCTCGGGTCCGGGGATCAGGGAACCCTCCTGCGGCTGCTCCAGGAGCGGGACGCCGATGGCGGGCGTCGGCCAGGGCGGCCGGACGTGCGCGTCATCGCCCTGACCGACGGCCACCTGATCGAGCGGGTGCGGGACGGGAGCTTTCGGGACGACCTGTTCTATCGCCTCAACATCCTGCCGGTCACCCTCCAGCCCCTGCGCGCCCGCCGCGAGCTGGTTGGACCGCTGGCCCGCCACCTCATGGGGCGCTTCGCAGCCGAGGAAGGCAAGCGAATCGCGCATCTCTCCCCCGAGGCCGAAAGCCTCCTGGCGGCCTATGACTGGCCGGGCAACGTACGCCAGCTCGAGAACGCCGTCTTCCGCGCCGTCCTGCTGGCGGAAGGCCTGCGCCTGACGCCGACGGAATTTCCCCAGATCGTGGCCCGCACGGGACGACGGCGCATCGATGTCCCTCCCGCTCCCCTCGCCTTCGCTCCCGAAGCGGCCGCCCTGCCCCCGGCCCTGCCCGATCCCCAGTCGATGCGTCTCACGAACGAGGACGGCGAGGTGCGCTCCCTCGCCGTGCTGGAAGCCGAGATCATCCGTTTTGCGCTGATCCATTATGGGGGCCACATGTCGGCCGTCTCCCGCCACCTCGGCATCGGCCGCTCGACCCTTTACCGCAAGCTGAAGGAGCTGGGCCTAGAGAGCGGCGTATCCCACGCGGCGTGAAAGCGCGGAACCATAAGCTTGGCCGGTGCCTTTACACACTGGCAAAGCTTTCGGGCTATGTAACATCCGATCATCACCGCGAATCGGGGAGCGCAGCGGAATGAAAGCCTTTCGTAAGGCCGTCGGAATGGTGGGCCTGGCCGGGTCCGTCTCGCTCATCGCCCTTGCGGCCATGGCGGAGGATATCGGCCTGCCGGAACCGCCGGCGCCCGCTCCGGTCTCCATCGAGGCCGCCGCAGCGCCGCAGCCGGCCGAAGCTGCGGTTCAGGACCCGGCAATCCCCGAGGTGACGCCGGCCCCCGTCACCATCACGGCGCAGGATGCGGCGCCCAAAGCGGCAAGCCCCGAGATCGTCCTCCCCGACATGCCGCCCGCCGCCGTGGTCTTCACCGCGACCGACTGGCTGCGGGCCGCGATGACGCAGGTTCTGGCGGACGAGACCTTCGTCAAATCCCTGCGACTCGACTCCAAGAACACCAGGGCGCTGACGGCCTACTATGCCGAGACTTCCGCGCCCGCGCTCTGGACCAAGGGCGGCGCCTGGAACCCCGGCGCGCTCGCTCTGGCGGGAACCATCCGCAACGCCGCCGAGGACGGCCTCGACCCGACGGATTATCCTCTTCCGGACATGGGCGCGCCAAGGGGCTGGAACGACAAGGCCTGGGCCGAGGCTGAGCTGAAGCTGAGCGCCGCTGCGGTCCGCTACGCCCGCGATGCGCGCGGGGCCAGGATCAACCCGGCGCGCCTCTCGAACCTCGTGGCGCCGTCCATGAGCGTTCCCGACGCGGGCGAGGTGCTCGCGAGCCTCGCGTCCTCGAAGAATCCCGGCATCACGCTCAACGCCTACAACCCGCCTCAACTCGGCTATCAGGCCCTGAAGGCGCGCCTGGCGCGCCTGCGGGAGAACCGCGTCACACGGCCGATGGTAAACGTTCCCCGGGGCCCGATCCTGAAGGTGGGCATGCGCGATCCTCGCGTGCCGCTCATCCGCGCCCGCTTCAACCTCGGCCCCGCCGGGGGCGACGAGACGGCTTACGACGAGCGCGTCGCCTCCGCCGTGGCCGATTTCCAGAAGAAGGAAGGCCTGCCGACCAACGGCAACCTGAACGCCCAAACCATCGCGGCCCTCGGCGGTCCGTCCCCGGCCCGGCTCGAGGGCGACCTCGTCGCCAACATGGAGCGCTGGCGCTGGCTGCCCCGCGATCTCGGCCAGAAGCACATCATGGTCAACGTGCCGGAATACAGGCTCCGCCTCAGCGACAGCGGCCGGGTGGTGCACCAGACCCGGGTGATCGTCGGCAAGGCGGAATCGCAGACCCCGATCTTTTCGGAGACCATGAAATACCTGGTGGTGAACCCGTCCTGGACCGTGCCGCCGTCGATCCTGAAGAAGGAGTTCCTGCCCGGCCTGGCGGCCGACCCGAGCTATGCGGCGCGGCGCGGCTACAAGGTGATCCGGCGCGGCAATTCGATCTCGGTGCAGCAGCCGCCCGGCGAGCGCAACGCGCTGGGCTGGGTCAAGTTCATGTTCCCCAACAATTACGCGGTGTACCTGCATGACACGCCGAACCGGAACCTGTTCAACGCCGAGAAGCGCGCCTTCAGCCACGGCTGCGTGCGCGTCGACCAGCCCTTCGAGCTCGCGGAAGAGATCATCGGCGCGCAGGGCTGGCCCGAGAAGAAACTGCGAGGCCTGATCGGCAAGGGTGAGCGCTACATCCACCTGAAGGAGCCGCTGCCGGTGCACCTGACCTACTTCACGCTCTCGGTGGACGAGGACGGCAACACCCGGTCCTTCGACGACATCTACGGCCTGCACCGCAAGGTCCGGTCCGCGCTCGGCCTCGATTCCTGACCTGACAAAAACGCGGTCCGGCCGCAGTTTCGTCGCCGGACTTAACGGGTAAGTAACCGTCTTCGGCAATGATCCTTTCACGATAAGGATGCCGCAGCTGTTCCCTGCGGCGAAGCGTAAAAAACGAGTATCACAGTGAGAGTATTGCGTTCGGGCCGCTCTGCGGCAGCGTCGGCCGGCGTGCGCCGGCTCGGCATCGGTCTGGCGGCCCTCGTCACCGTTTTCGTGGTGGGGACCCGCGGCACACAGGATGCCGTCGCCAATGGCGACACCCGCACCCTCACCCTCTATCACAACAACACCAAGGAGAGCCTGACGGTCACGTTCCGCCGGAACGGGCAATACGATTCCAACGCTCTCGACCAGTTGAACTGGTTCCTGCGCGACTGGCGCCGTTCCGAGACGACCAAGATGGATCCGCGCCTCTTCGATACGGTGTGGGAAGTCTATCGCGAGGTGGGCGCGAGCGAGCCGGTGCAGGTGAACTCCGCCTACCGTTCGCCCAACACCAACGCCATGCTCCGCCGCCGCTCCAGCGCCGTGGCCAAGAACAGCCAGCACATGCAGGGCAAGGCGATGGACTTCTACATCTCCGACGCCTCGACGGCGCAGCTGCGCGCCATCGGCATGCGCCTGCAACGCGGCGGCGTCGGCTATTATCCCAACGCCTACACGCCCTTCGTGCACCTGGACGTCGGTAGCGTGCGCTCCTGGCCGCGCATGACCCGCGACCAGCTCGCGCGCATTTTCCCGGACGGCAAGACCGTGCACATCCCGGCCGACGGACGCCCGATGGAAGGTTATCAGGAAGCCCGCGCCGAGGTGCTGGCGCGCGGCGGCTCGGTGGCGGGCTACAGCATGGTGGCGGAGGCCGAGGAGGCCGCTCAGCCGCGCCGCAAGAGCTTCTGGGCGACCCTGTTCGGCGGCAGCGACGAAGACGAGGACGTGGAGGAGATCCGCGCCGCCTCACGCCCGGGCCGCAACCTTTTTGCGACCCGCGGCACGAACCAGCGCAATCCCTACGCGGCCGACAACGACTCGCCCACCTCCGTTCTCCAGGCCTACAACGAGGGCCGCAGCGCACCGCAGCCGACGACCCGGGTGGCGGCAGTAGCACCGCAGCGCGCTCCCGAGCCCGAGCCCGAGCCGGTCCAGCCCCGCGTGACCGTGGCGGCCGCCCCGCCGCCGCCCGCCGCCTTCCGCGAGCCCATGACTCCGCCTCCCCTGCCGCCGACCCGGATCGCGGGCCTGCCGAGCACGGTGGCGACCCCGTCCGGTCCGGCGCTGGCCTGGCAGCAAGGTCCGGCGGGACAGAATGCCAATGGGGTTGAGATGAGCATCGGCCGCAGCACGGATCTGGCGCCGCTTCCGCCGCGCAGGCCTGGAGCCGGGGGCGGAGATGAAATCGTGGCCACGGGCGCCATCGCCTATGCGCCGATGCCACCGGCCCGGCCCGGATCACTCGCAGCCACCAACCCGATCCCGGCGCTCACGGAGCTGCGCGGCCCGGTTCAGGCGGTCGCCGCTCTCCAGGGTGTCGACCATCCCCTGCCGCCACCACGCCCCGGCATGCGTCCGGTGGCCGTGGCCTCGGCGGGCCCGATCGAGATCCCAGCCGCTCCGGTCCCGACTGCTCCGGCCATCAAGGCCAAGGAGCCCGCCAAAAAGGAGCCCGTCAGGATAGAGGCCGTGAAGCCCGAACCGGCAAAGTCCGCGAAGCCTCTAGCCTCGCCGACGACAACGGCTTCGATCAGCGCCGCCTCGAAGGCCGCCGCGAGCCCGGCCAAGGCGAAGGCCTCGGTGCTGACCGCGAATGGGCCCGGCTTGAACATGGGCTTCTCGGCCAAGCCGATGGGAGACCTTGCCACCAACCGTTTCACGGGACCTGCCGTGAAGCCGCTGCAAGTGCGATAAACATAGAAGGGCGGGCTTTCGGATCCGCCCTTTTCGTGTCTAGCCGTTCGATGCCGTACGGGTTTCCATACCGTCGAGCCAGCGCGAGACCTGCAGGAGAGCGACCGCGATGTACGGAATGGCGGGCGGGACCCACATGATGAGACCCGCCAGTTGCTGGTCTTCCAGGGGGGTGAGGCCCCACGGCAGGGTCGTGGCGAGGTGAGGCTCGTAGAGTGGCGTCCGCGCAAAGGTGATGAGCGCGCCGAGAAATCCCATCTGCACCGTGGTGCCGAGCAGCGCGAGTGCCACGCCGCCCGGCGAGCGGCACGCGAAGACCGCACGCCAGAAGAACAGGGCGGTACCGAGCAGGCTCAGCTCCATGAGCCAGAACAGTCCATGATGGGCCATGGCGGCCGCATAAGGCGCGGGTGCATGCCAGACCCAGACCGCGATGGTTTGCAGAAGCGTCGCGATGCCGAGGCGCAAACCTTGCGACATCTCTCCGGCGGGATGTGATGTCCAAGCCAGGGCGATGAGCGGCGCCGCAAAGGCGACGAGCACTGTGTGATGCGCGACGCGGGCCGAGAACAGCGCGGAGCTCAGCGCGCAGACCGGCGACACGAACACAACGGCAAGCAACAGCCAGCCCGCGATGAAGAGCGCGGAGGAGCGCGCCTTCTGGGGCTCCGGCTGACGCCGGACATGAAAACCGAAGGCGACCGCCAGCCCCAGGAGCCCCGTGAGGAGGAGTGGATCGAAGTTCCAACTCGCCCAGAACTCCGCCGGAACCGGTGCCGGGCCGCAATAGGGTACCGTATCGGGCATCATGGCGTGCTCCCTTGCGCGGCATTTTTCAACCGCATGATGGCACCACGAGGGCCGGAAGCCCCGTCCACAAGATGGCGAAGAGGGAAATGCCGGCAATCAGCGCCGTGACCTGCCGAATGAACCGATCGGTCGGGGATGCGTCCGCTCCCGATGGCCGGAGGGAGAGGACGAGCACCAGACCGGTCGCGGCGAAGCACAGGGCCGTTGTGGCCAGCACGCCCAACGACGCGGCGTCGAAGCCGCCCAGGACAGGCGCCGCATCGCTCTTCGCGCAGACGATGGACGCCACCATGTAGACGAGGGTGAACTGCAGGCCCCAGATCAGCAATCCGGCATTCATCACCAGAAGGCGCAGGATCGGGTTGCGAAGCAGCATCACGCGGCTCCGATGAGGTGCGGGAAGCCGTAGACCACCACGAGCCCCGCCACGCCCTGGCCCGAGGTGTAGTACCAGAACAGCATGGTGTTATCGAAAGTGGAGCGGCGGACGGCATCGAGCCGTCCCGACCACCAGCGCGCCATGGTGTAGAGGCCCATGAGAACCGCCGTGGCGGCGACGACGCCGTGGATGGACAGGATCGCGTAGACCGTCGCCCCGTAGGCGCTGTCCTCGGGCCCGAGGCCGGTGCGCCATTGCGCGGTGAGATCCAGCACCCACCCGGCCGCCAGCAGCACGACGGCGAGGCCGATCAGCCAGGGAACGGAGGGCGCGCGCCCCGCGCCCGCGAGACGCCGGCTCGCGAGGGCGATCAGGGCGCTGCTTCCGACATAGAGCCCGCCCGCCGCGAGCGACCAGATGGTACTCGGCAGCGTGACGCCCTGCGGCGGCCAGGCGGTGGTGTTCACGAGCCAGAGGAAGAAGTACGAGAACAGCAGGCAGGTGAAGATCATGCCGATGACCACGAGCAGGATCGACACCGCCCACCAGGAATGGCTGACCGAGCCGGTGGCGTAGACCGGGAGTGTGATGCCGCCTCCGATTTGGGCGGGCGGATGGTTCTGGCCCGGATCGGTCGCCCACATCCAGTAGAGGATGAGCCCGATGGCGAGCACGCCGCAGATCGCTGACAGCATGACGAACTTCACGGTGAGCAGCATGAAGAACGCCGCCGTGAAGAAGGCCGACAGGATCGGCGGCCAGCACGGTTCGCCCGGGACCTGGAGAATGTATTGCGGCCGCGCCTCGATGGGGCTCGTCACGATGGTCTCGCGCCCGCCCGTGACGGAGGCCGGCAGGTAATAGCGCCCCTTGTCCACGTCCTCGCCGAGATTGGGCTGGTCCCACAGCGGCTCGCGGCTCCTGACATGGGGAATGCTGCGCGTGCCGTAGGAGGTGTTGTTGAGCCATTCCAGGGTGCCCGCCTTCCAGACGTCGCCCGCATTGTCGTCGAAGCTGAAGCGGAAGCGCCGGGCGACGTCGATAACGAACAGGCCGACGCCTGCCGCGATCATGTAGGAGCCGATCGTCGAGACGAGGTTGTAGACATCCCAGCCGAGGCCGGCATGGTAGGTGTAGACCCGGCGCGGCATGCCGATGAGCCCCGCCACGTGCTGGGGGAAGAACGTGACGTTCACGCCCACGAACATGAGCCCGAACACCCACTTGCCCACGGGCTCGGAGAGCGCGTGCTTGCTGGCGGTGGGAAACCAGTAATAGATCGCGGCGAAGAGCGGGAACACCATGCCGCCGATGAGCACGTAATGCAGGTGCGCCACGATGAAGTACGTATCGTGCGCCTGCCAGTCGAATGGTGCCATGGCGACCATCACGCCCGTGAGGCCCCCTAGGGTGAAGATGAACAGGAAGCCCAGCACGAAAAGGGCCGGGGTGGTGAGCTTCATGCGGCCCGACGCGATGGTGGCGATCCAGGCGAAGACCTGGATGCCGCTCGGCACCGCCACGGCCGTGCTGGCGGCCGCGAAGAAGCCGGTCGAGAGCTTCGGGATGCCCGTCGTGTACATGTGGTGCACCCACAGGCCGAAGCTGAGCACCGTGGTGGCGATCAGGGCCAGCACCACGAGCCGGTAGCCCACCAGCGGCGTGCCCGCCATGGCGGGCACGATCATCGACACCATGCCGGCGGCGGGCAGGAAGATGATGTAGACCTCCGGGTGACCGAAAAACCAGAACAGGTGCTGCCACAACAGCGGATCCCCGCCCCGTTCGGCGATGAAGAAAGGCCAGTTGAAGGCGCGTTCCATCTCCAGCAGCGTGGTGGCCAGGATCACCGCCGGAAACGCGATGATGATCATCACGGCCAAACACAGCATGGCCCAGGAATAGATTGGGAGCTTGTCGAGGCTCATGCCCGGCGCGCGGGTCTTCAGCACCCCGACGATGATCTCGATGGCGCCCGCGATCGCGGAGATTTCGATGAAGCCGATCCCGAGGAGCCAGAAATCCGCATTCTCGGCGGGCGAGTATTGCGAGCTCGACAGGGGCGGATACATGAACCAGCCCGTATTGGGCGCAAGCCCCACGAAGATGGTGCAGAAGAAGGTCAGGCCACCGAAGAAATAGGCCCAGAACGCGTAGGCGCCAAGACGCGGGAACGGCAGGTCGCGGGCCGCCTGCATATTGGGCAGGAGGTAGACGGAGACCGCCTCCACGGCCGGCACGGCGAACAGGAACATCATGACCGTGCCGTGCATGGTGAAGAGCTGGTTGTAGAGCCCGTGCCCGACGAGATCGAGCTCCGGCTGGGCCAGCTGCGTGCGCATGATGAGCGCGAGGATACCGGCGAGCACGAAGAACAGGAGCGCGGTGCCGATGTAGAACACACCGATATAGGTGTTGTTGATGGCCCCCAGGATGCGCCACCCCTTTGGGGCCTTCCAGATCTCCCTGAGCCTGTCCTCCTCGCCTGCCGGGCGCGAGCCTGGATTCGGGAGCGCGGAGTCCTCCGCTTCCATCCGGTCGAGGGCGGCGCTCATTTTAGGCTCTCCATGTACTCGGCCACCGCCCGCAATTCCTCTCCCGTGAAGCTGCCGTAGGACGGCATGCGCGCGCCGCCTTTGAGATGCTGCGTGTTCGCGATCCAGCCGCCGAGGGTTCCGGCATTGTTCGGGAAGACCCCGGCCCCGATGCTGCGGCGGCTGCCCACATGGGTCAGGTCCGGCCCGAGAACGCCCTCGGCCCGCGTGCCGCGCACCGTGTGGCAATTGCCGCAGCCGCTGCGGATGAACAGCTCCTGTCCTCTCGCCAGGAACGGCGTCGCCGGAGCGGCAGCGTCCCGCGTTTGGCGCGTGCGCCATCCCGCGAAGGCGGCCGGCTCCGACGCCACCACGTCGAAGACCATGAGCGCGTGCTGGTCGCCGCAGAACTCGGTGCACTGCCCGCGATAGACGCCCTCGCGCTGGGCGGTGAAGTGCAGGCTGTTGGTATGCCCCGGAATCATGTCGACCTTGCCGGCGAAGTTCGGAATCCAGAAGGAATGGATCACGTCGGCGGACTTGAGCAGGATCTGGACCCGCCTGCCGACCGGGACATGGATCTCGTTGGCGGTCACGAAAGCGGGGTCGGCGCCGTCCTCCAGATAGGTCACCCGCCACCAATATTGTTCGCCGATCACTTCGATCCGCAAGGGATCGGCCTCGCCGGACGCATTATTGGCCCGCATCATGGAGAGGCCGAAGATCAGAAGGGCGGTGAGGGTCACGGTGGGAAACACGAAGCCGCCGATCACGATGGCGCGAGACGACCCCAGCCATCGTCGGCGCTCGGGCGGCGCGTAGACGGCCACGAGCACCAGCGCCATCACGAGCACGAAGATCGCCGTCCCGCCCCCGAACAGCACCCAGCTCAGAAGCGCGAGCCGGCCCGCATCGTCCGCGGCGGGGTCGAGGGCCGACTGAACGCCCTGGCAGCCGGAGAGCGTCGTGAGGAGCGGGAGGGCGAGCAGGCGACCCCAGGCGGGCCTCGGATCGATGCGTCGCGGATGCGCGAGGAAAGTGGTCAGCCCGTCAAGGGTCGATCGATGTTCCATCCGCTCCCGTCGAATTCCCGTGCCGTTTCCATGAGGCGTCACTTAGGGCGAAGCTTGCGCCGGACCAGCAGGGCCGGCCATGGAACCGTCCCGCTTGGGCCGGGTTGCGCCTTCATGCCGAGCCGTTCGCCCCTCCTTGCAAGCCTTTTCGCCCTCGCGGGCCTGACGGCCTGCGGCAATTCCTCCTCGCCGCCGGATTTTCTCCAGATCGCCGGGGCCGAGCCCGAGCGCGGGCGGCATCTCATCTATTCCTATGGTTGCGGCACCTGCCACGCCATCGAGGGCGTGCCGGGCGCGCGGGGCATGGTGGGACCGAAGCTTGACGACTTCGCGCAGCGCACGATGCTGGCCGGGATCCTGCCCAACGTGCCGCGCCATCTCGTGCCATGGCTGGTCGACCCTCCCGCCATCGAACCGAAGACCGGCATGCCCAAGATGGGCGTGACGGACGCCGAGGCCCGGGACATGGCGGCCTACCTGTACACGCTCGGGGCGGCGGACGTGCGGGTGGCGCCGGCAGACCTGCCCGTGGACCTGCGACCCGCCGACTAAGGCGGGTCGAGCGTGCGTCGCCGCGTCAGCAACGCGCCGTAGCACCCGGCCCAGAGCGCCGCAAATCCCGTCACGGTGGTGACGTCGCTCCAGCTCCACTGGTCCCACGCATGGGTGATCGGCCAAAGCAACCATGTCATGTAGGCGAAGTGGTGCAGAAGCAGCAGGGCCGCCCCCAGGCCGATGATGCCCCGGCCGATGCCGGGAGGCACCAGGATCACGACCGCCAGAGCGAGGGCGGCGACGGCGGCTCCCAGCAGCCAGAGCCAGTTTCCGGCCCGCGACAGGTACCAGGCGGCCTCGTGTGGGAGATCGGTGAACCAGACGATCAGGAATTCGGCGAAACCGGACCAGAGCGAGAGCAGCGCCAGGGTCAGCAGGGCCCGTTCCAGGCTGATCAGGCGGGACCGACGGTGATGCTCGGGCCGCAGCAGCGACACGAGGATCGCCAATGCCAGGGCCGCCAGGAGCTGGGACAGCAGGAACGAGACGCTGAACAGGCTCGACCACCAGAGCGGCGTGCGGGACAGGACCCAGTCCAGGATCGCGAACATCGCGAGCGGCACGAGGACAACAAGGCCTACGATGCTCGCGCGCCGGACCTGTCTCGCCTGCGCAACCCCATAGGCCAGAAGCGGCAGGCCCGCGAGATAGATCAGGCCGCGGCCCGCGAAGAAGGGCCCGGACAGATAGACGTCGCGAAGGGCCGGCAGATCGAGACGCATGCCGCCGTCCATCCACGGGAACAGCGCCGGGAGGTTCAGCGCGAGTGGGACCGCGACGGGAAGGAGGAGCGGCGCCGTGAGAGACGCGGCCTCCGCTTCGCGACGGACGGGATGAAGCCATTCCTCGCCCATGAGGTGGCCCAGCGTGAGAAGTCCCAGGCTGCCGATGACGAGGCCGAAAACGAGAATGAAGGCGAGGTAGTTGCCCTCGAGGCTGAACGATCCCGTTCCGAGCAGGGCCAGGAGCAGGACTGCGCCCCCACCTCCGATCGCAAGGCTCGCCGGATGGCGCGGGGTTCGAAGAGCCGTGGCCGCCGTCATGGCCTGGCGCTCCCCGATCCCGCCTGCAGGGATTTCACGTAATGGGCGATGGCCCATCGATCCTGCGGCGGGATGGATTCCGCAAGCGGATACATGGCGCCGAGGCCGTGGGTGATGACGCTGACGATCTGCTCGGGATCGGCGCTCGCGAGCCGGGCGTCCTGAAAGGAAGCAGGCCTCGGGAAGCCTCGGGCGGTGACGGAGCCGTTTCCGCTGCCGTCCGCGCCGTGGCAGGGCGTGCAGAACACCGCATAGCGCTCCCCGCCCCGACGCAGGAGGTCGTCCGTGACGGCTGGGCCGGGCGCCGCGAGAGCGAGCACGGCGGCGCCCGCGCCGCGCGGGACGGACCCGGCGGGCACCGGCGCATCGCCACGCATGACGGCGCGGGTCGAGGACGTGGTGGGCAGGTCATCGGTGCCGGAATCGCACGAGGCCAAGGCGAGCGCGGCGATGAGAGGGACGGCGATCACGATCCTCATGCGGGCACCTCGCGCACGGCGGTAGGCCTTCGGGCCTGGAGGAACGCATGGACTCCAGGAAGGTCGAAGCGGGGATCGTCGCTCTGGATCAGCAGGAAGAACCGGTCCTCGGAAGCGCGCTCGAAATCCTTCACGGCGAAGACCGGGTGGTGGAGGCGCGGCAGGTGCAGGATGAACAGCATCGACAGGAGCGCGGCCGCACCCGCCCAGAGGATCGCGACGATGACCGTGGACGGGAGGAAGGCGGGCCACGAATGAAGGGGGCGCCCGCCCACATTGATGGGGTAGTCCACCGCGTTCATCCAGTACTGCGAGCCGTACTGGAGGATCGCGCCGATCAGTCCGGCGATGACGGCGATGCGGAAGACGACGCCCGGCCGCGCGCCCAGCAGGGCCGCCGTCTCGCGCAACGGGAAGGGGCTGAAGGCATCCATGCGGGTATAGCCCGCGTCGCGGGCGTCCCGCACGGCGGCCTCCAGGCTCTCCGCCCGGTCGAACTCCGCGATCACCCCGTGCAGGCGTTCGGACATCAGGAGGCCTCCTCATGCTCGTCATGCCGGGTTTCGAACATGGAGACGACGGGGATGAAGCGGACGAAGAGCAGCAGAAGAGCCGCGAACAGTCCGACCGTCCCGACGAGAAGTCCCGTCTCGGTGATGGTCGGCGCGTAGGACCGCCAGGTGGACGGGAGGTAGTCGCGCTGAAAGCCGCCGACGATGAGGGAGAAGCGGTCGAACCACAGGCCCGCGCTGATGCCGAGCCCCACGAACACGGTGGCGACGACGCTGCGCCTCGCCGCCTTGATCCAAAGGATCTGAGGGATCAGGACCGTATAGACGACAGCGGCCCAGTAGAGGCCCGCATATTCGCCCGTCATCCGGTTGAGCCCCGCGATCTGCTGGCGGGGACCGGAGAGCAGAATGGCCATGAACTCATCGAAGTAGAGATAGCCGCAGACGAGCGCACTCGCGAGGGTCAGCTTTCCCAGGAGCTCCACGTCATAATCGTCGATGTATCGCTCGAGCCGCAGGAACCGGCGCAGCAGCATGGCGATGACGAGCACCATGGACAGGCCTTGAACGAGACCCGTGGCGACGAAGTGCAGGGGCAGGCGCGTCTCGTGCCAACCGGGCACGAGGGTGGTGGCGAACTCGAACGCGACGGTGCTCTGCATCACGAGGATAAGGGGCAGGACCAGGATGGCGACGACCCGGTAGGCTGCCTGATGATAGCTCCAGTGCCGCACCGAGCCGCGCCAGCCCAGGGCCAGCACGCCGTAGACGCGCTTCGCCAGGGGCCTGCGGGCGCGGTCGCGCAAAGTGGCGAGATCGGGGATCAGGCCCACGTACCACAGCAGAGTGGTGACGATCGCATGCGTGCTGATGGCCCAGAAATCCCACGTGAGCGTGGAGCGGAACTGCGGCCAGACCTGGTACGTGGCCGGATAGGGAAACACCCAATAGAAGAGCCAGGGCCGCCCCAGATGCACGATGGGGAACATGCCGGCGCAGATGACGCCGAACAGGGCGACGCTCTCGGCGAACCGGTTCACCGCCGTGCGCAGGTCATGGCGGCGCAGCACCAAGGTGGCGGCGAACAGGCTCGCGCCGTTGGCGATGCCGATCCACCAGGCATAGTTGATAAGATCGAAGCCCCACACATTGGGAATGTTCACGCCCCAGAGACCGACACCGAAGATGAGCGAGGACACGAGCGTCAGCCCGAGCAATCCCACAAGTGACAGCGCCACGAGAAGACCACCCCACCAGAGCGGCCCGAAATGCGGCGCGAGAGGAATTTCGGCGACCGGTGTGGTAATGGAGCGAGCGCGGCTTCGCATGCCTATTTCTCCACGTCGCCGGCGGACTGCTTCTCGATGCGTGCCAGGTAGGTGGTGCGGGGCTTGGTGTTGAGTTCGCCCAGGAGCGCGTAGTTGCGCTCGCTCGCCTTCGCGCGGCTGACCTCGCTCTCCCGGTCGTTCAGGTTACCGAACGTGATCGCCTGGGTGGGGCAGGCCTGCTGGCAGGCCGTCCGGATCTCGCCGTCGCGCACCTCGCGGTTCTCGATCCTGGCGTTGATGCGCGCCTCGCCGATGCGCTGGATGCAGAACGTGCATTTTTCCATGACGCCCCGGTCGCGGATCGAGACCTGTGGGTTCATCACATCCTCGGACGCCGAGAGAGGCGTGGCGTGATAGTCCAGGAAGTTGAAGCGGCGCACTTTGTAGGGGCAATTGTTGGAGCAGGTGCGCGTGCCGATGCAACGGTTGTACACCATGTCGTTGATGCCTTCCGACGAATGCACGGTGGCATTGACCGGACAGACAACCTCGCACGGCGCGGTCTCGCAATGCATGCAGGGCACGGGCTGGAAATAGGTGTCGGGGTTCTCGGTCGTGCCGGCGAAGTAGCGATCGATGCGAAGCCAATGCATCTCACGGCCCCGCGCCACTTCCTCGGGACCCACCACCGCTACGTTGTTCTCCGACTGACAGGCGATGACGCAGGCGTTGCAGCCGATGCAGGCGTCGAGATCCACCGCCATGCCCCAGGCGTACCCGTCATAGGTCCAAGGCGGATACAGGGAGGGTGGTGGCTCCGGCCGCTCCTCGGCCACCGGTTTCTGGGCAGAGACGATGCGGATGATGTCGTCGCTGTTCAGGGCATGGTGATGCTGCGTCGAGATGAGCTTTTCGCTCGAGGCGAGCGCCCGGACCCGGCCCGAGCCGATCCAGGGTTGGGCCGTGGGACGAACCCGGTAGGCGTCGAAGCCGATGCCGTTCCCGAGAGAGCCCGCGCCCGTGCGGCCATACCCTAAGGGAAGGGTCAGGGTGTCGGGGGCTTGGCCGGGCTGGAGCCAGACGGGCGCGACGATGCTGCGGCCCTCGACGCCGATCTCGACATGCGCGCCGTTGGAGAGGCCCAGGCGCCCGGCCGTCTCTGGGGCGATGAGCGCCGCATTGCCCCAGGCCTGCTTCGTGAAGGGCTTGGGCAGTTCCTGGAGCCAGCCGTTATTGGCGTAGCGCCCGTCCCAGAGCGACGGGTCGGGCGCGAAGACGATATCGGTCTCGCCCGGCGGCGGCGCGTTGGGAGTCCCCGGCGCGTCGCGGGGCGCGGCGGCCACCGGCGTGGAGGCCGAACCCTCGACGACGCCGTCCTCCAGGGCCTTCTCCCACCGGCCCCGGAAGGACGCCTCCCCGGTTTCGGCCCAGGCGGCACGCCAGGTGGCCTGGGTCAGCGCCATCCCGTCCAGGCCCTGTCCGGCCAGAAGGCCCAGGATCTCGTCGCGGCTGAAAGACGGCGCCAGGCGGGCCTGGGTCGGTTGGCGCAGCCCGGCCGTTCCGTCGACCGCGCGCGTATCGCCGAAGGCCTCGAAGGGATGGCATTGCGGGATATGCCAGCGGCACGCTCGTCCGGTCTCGTCGTAATGGGAGCTCAGGTGGACCGAGAACGGCACGCGTCGGATCAGGGCCGGGAGGCCGAGATCCGCCGGCCCATCGTAGGCCGGGTTTCCGCCGAGGATCAGAAGCCGCGACACGGACCCGGCTTCGATAGCCCGCGCCAGGGCGGACAGGGATTCGTCCCCCGCGACGGGCGGCACGACCGGATCGAGCAGCCGCACGGTGCCGCTGAGGGCGCCGAGCCGCGCATGCATGCGGTGGGCCAGGGCGTGGATCGCGGCAGGCTGCTCGCGCCCTACGGTCACCAGCGCCCGCGGGCCCGCGCCGCGCAGCTCCGAGGCCAGACGCCGGGCACGCGGGTCTAAGGCAGCTCCCGCAGGGTCATCGAGCGCCCGCAGGATGTCCCGGGCGAAGGCCTCCATGTCGCGCGGCCTCAGGACGACGCGCTCATCCGCCTTCGCGCCGACGAGGCTCGGGGTGCTCTCCACGGCGATCAGCCGGGTCGCCGCGCCGCCGTTCCGCCGACGCCCCTGATAGTCGGCGGCATGGCGCAGGCTGCCAGGCTCGGTCAGGAACAGGTCGCCGCCCAGCGCTACGATCACGTCAGCGGCGCTCAGGTCGTAGAGGGTGTCGAGAGGCCGGCCGAACGCCTCCGTGGCGCCCGCGTGACGCGCGTCGCCGGCCAGAGGCGCATACCTGTGCCAGCGGGCTCCCGGCAGCCTGTTCCGCACGGCCTGAACCAGGCGGAAAGCGGTCGGGGACGCCGTCGGCTCCATCAGCACGTGAAGCCCCCGGCCCTCCCCCGCGCTCAAGGCGTCACGGATCGGCTCCAACAGGCGCAAGGGATCGCCGTCCTGGCGCTCGCGGCCGTTCTCGCGAAAGGAACGGGACCGGTCGGGGTCGTAGAGCGACAGGACCTCCGCCTGCATGAACGCATCGGTGGCCCCAAGACTCGCGGGATGGAGCGGGTTGCCCTCCACCTTCACCGACCGCCCGTCCTGCGCCCGCACCAGCACGCCGAGACCATAGCCGTCCCGCTCCAGGGAGGTGGCGAAGATCACCGGCGTTCCCGGTGCAACGCCGGGAACGTTGCGGGCGCGGGAAATCAGCGGGGCCTTGCCGGAGACGCCGCCGTCGCCGCATGCGCCGAGGCCGGCCAGGGCCAGGGATGCGCCCATGAGGCGGAGCAACGTGCGCCGGTCGATGCTGCCTGCGCGCATCAGGTCCGGGAACTCGGCCTCCACATAAGCGCGCATCTCCGGCGCGTCCGCGAGGTCCTCCAGGCTGCGCCACAATCGTTGGCCGGTCTGGCCCGACAGGCGGGCTCGGATCGCGTCCGTGTCGAGGGGAGAGGAGGCCATGCTCAGCGATGGCACGTATTGCAGCTGGTCAGCCGCTGGGATGCCGCGCGATAGAAGGCCCGGACGTCCTCCGGCATGTCCCGATCGTGGGGTTTCCAGTCCATGGTGAACACCGCCTCCTGGGGACGCAGATGGGGCACGGGGTCCCGGTGGCAATCCAAGCACCAGCCCATGGAAAGGGTCTGGGTCTTCACGGTCTCGGCCATTTGATCGACTCGGCCGTGGCAGGTCTCGCAGGCCACCCCCTTCGACACGTGCGCTCCATGGTGGAAGAACGCGTAAGCCGGAAGGCGGTGCACGGACGTCCAGGTGACGGGCTGGTCGAGGGCGAGGCTGGAGCGCAGCGGCTCCAGCAGGCTCGCGCCCGCCCAGACCTGGGAGTGGCAGGTCATGCAGGTCTGGGCCGAGGGCATCCCGGCATCAGCGGCCTTCTCGACCGAGACGTGGCAGAACCGGCAGTCGATCTTGAGAGTCCCGCTATGCAGGTCGTGACGGAACGGGATCGGCTGCGGCGCGGGCTTACCAACGTTCCAGGTGCTGTCGGAGCGCGACGACACGTAGCCCAGGCCCGCCGCTCCCGCCACGGCGACAAGACCCAGGACGAGGCTGGCGCGAAAGACGGTCGTGGCCCGGCGGGAAAAGAGCTGCGCCATGACTCCCTTTGAACAGACTGATGCGGCCGAGGCCCGGCAATGGACAAGCTTCAGTGCAGCTAACTGGAGCCGTCCGGTTTCGTTCCGTCCTCCGAGGCCGCCTCACGGGAGCGTTATGGCGCGCACCCGCACACGAAGTTGTGTGAGCGTCGTGCCCCTTTCCTGGATCGATCGCGGTGTGGCCGCGTTGGACGGCCATCGATCGATCGACCCAAAGGCCAACCTGAATGCTCCACGCCCGATCCAGCGCCCTTCTCTTGGGCGCGAGCCTGCTTGCCACGACCCTAGCGGCCACCGCCACCCTCGCGCAAGCCCCGGCCGGAACCGGCGCGTCGCCGGGCTTGCCCGCCCCGGACCTCGCTCACGAGGCCCAGAACTATTCCCAGGTGACGATGTGGCCGGAGGGCGCGGCCCCGCGCGCGCCGGACGGTTTCGACGTCAAGGCCTTCGCCCGCGGTCTCGACAGCCCCAGAGGCCTCCTGGCCTTGCCGAACGGCGACATCCTGGTGGCCGAGGCCACCACCAAGGCCAAGCCGCCGGCCGAGCAGGACGAGAAGGCGAAAGGCCAGGTGCAATCGGGATCGGCGGGCGTGAGCGCGAACCGGATCACCCTGCTCAGGGACGCGGACCAGGACGGCGTGGCGGAGACCCGGCACGTGATCCTCACCGGATTGAACCAGCCTTTCGGCCTCGCCTTCGCGGGAGACCATCTCTACGTCGCCAATACGGACGGCGTCGTCCGGTATCCCTACAAGCCCGGAGACACGACCGTCACGGGCGAGGGCCGGAAGATCGTCGAGCTGCCGGCCGGCGGCTACAACAACCACTGGACCCGCAACCTGCTCCTCAGCCGGGACGCCGCGAAGCTCTACATCTCCGTCGGATCGGCCAGCAATATCGGCGAGTTCGGACTGGACAACGAGGTCCGGCGCGCGGCGATCCTCGAGGTCAACCTCGACGGGTCGGGAGAGCGGATTCTGGCATCGGGCCTTCGCAACCCGGTGGGCATGGACATCCAGCCCGAAAGCGGCGTTCTGTGGACGGCCGTCAACGAGCGCGACGGGATCGGCGACGACCTCGTGCCGGACTACATCACGGGCGTGAAGGACGGCGGCTTCTACGGCTGGCCCTACAGCTATTTTGGGCAAAATCCCGATCCGCGCCTGAAGGGCCAGCGCCCGGACCTGATCGCCCAGGCCATCGTGCCCGATTATGCGGTGGGGTCCCATACGGCGTCGCTGGGCCTCGCCTTCTACGACCAGGCCGCGTTCCCCGCAGCGTATCGCGGTGGCGCCTTCGTGGCGCAGCGCGGGTCCTGGAACCGCAGCAGCTTTAGCGGCTACAAGGTGATCTTCGTGCCCTTCAAGGACGGCAAGCCCTCAGGACCGCCGCAGGACTTCCTCACGGGCTTCATGGTGGATCCCGGCACCGGCAAGGCCCATGGGCGCCCCGTCAGCACCCTCGTGGACGGGCGGGGCGGGCTCCTGGTGAGCGACGATGCCGGAGACACGATCTGGTCCGTCCGGCATCGGTCGTAAACGTTCCAGCCTTGTAGGATGGAGCGCGGCTCGGGGCCGCGCTCCATGACGATGTCTAGATCACGAAGAAATCCTTGTAGGTGATCTTCAGGTTCTTGCCGACCTTGGCGAAGTCCACCTTCTGGCTACCGGTGCCCGAACCGTCCGCGTCGTACGAAATCACCCCCGTCTTGCGGTCGTAGAGGATGAAGTCGTTGGCATCCTTCGCCTTGTCGCCGATGGTGAAGTAGTCCTTCTTGAGGCGTCCCACCTTGCCGAGCTTCTTGAAGATCGCGTTGTCGAGCTCCAACCGGTCGTCTCGGACCGAGAAGTCGCCGATGCTGTCGAAGTTCACCTTCCGATCGGTGCTGGAGGTGCCCAGGCGCGTCGTGAAAACGAAGCTGTCATTGCCGCCCCCGCCGAAGAGCCGGTCGTTGCCGTTGCCGCCATTGACGCGATCGTTTCCGCCCACCGCTTGGATCGTGTTCTGGCCGGCGTTGCCCACCATGGTGTTGTCCAGATCGTTGCCGATCAACGTGACGGAGGCACGGCCGGTCGCCGTCACGTTGACCACGCCCGAAGGCAGGGTCAGGCTGGACGAGGTCACCACCGACTGCGAAACCGGCAGGTCGAGCACGGGCCTGGCGGGCTGTGTGAACGATAGGCCGTTGGCGTCGTCGCCGTAGATCACGTCCACGCCGCCCGCGCCGTAGAGCCTGTCGGAGCCGGAACCGCCCACGATCAGGTCGTCGCCGCCGTTGCCGTAGACGTTGTCGTTCTCGGTGCCGGCCAGGAGCGTATCCTGAACGTTGCCGCCGTAGAGGTTGTCCGCGCCGGCATTGCCCTCGATCCAGTTCACGCCCTCGTTGCCGTAGAGCAGGTCGCGGCCGTCTCCGCCCAGCAGCACGTCCATGGCGTTGCCGCCGAACAGCAGGTCGTCGCCCGCATAGCCTTCGATCCAGTTGTAGCCGTCGTTGCCGTAGATCCTGTCGCCGGCGGCACCGCCGCCGAGGATGTTGTTGCCGTTGCCGCCCGCGAACTCGATCCCGCCCAGGCCGCTCTGGACCGGATCGTTGCCGTAGCCGGGATGGGCCACCGGGTTCACGGCCGTCTCGCCGACGATGCCCCGGTCGGCCTTCGCGAGCAGGTCCACCCAGGTGACGTTGACGCCGGCGAGCGACAGGATGACGTCCCCGGATTTGGGACCCGGGAAGTCGTTGAAGACGATGGCGCCTTGGTCGTTGCCGAAGAAGATGACGAGCTTCTCGTGGGTGCCGGTTCCAATCCGGTTCGTCACGTCCCGGATGAACCCGACGCGCACGTCATTGAGGCTGAAGCCGCTGACGCGGATGATGTCCTCACCGGGCCGGAAGTCCCAGATCTCGTCGATGCCGTCTCCCTGGGCGTAATAATACGTGTCCCGCCCGTCATTGCCGTAGAGGTTGTCGCCGACGACGAGTTCCGTGAGCCTTCCGGACGCGAGATCGCGAACGATCTGGCCGCGGTCCTGCCCGCCATAGATGATGTCGTCGCCGCCCTCGCCCTGCATCTCGTCGTTGCCGAGCCCGCCATGGATCCAGTCGTTGCCGTCGCCGGCCTCGATCAGGTCGTCATAGGTCTCGCCCGCGACGGGGGTTTCCGCCGGACGGATGGCGACCGCGAACGTATCGGACACGGAGAAGGACCCGTCGCTGGCCGTGACGGTGAACTCGTAGCTGCCGTTCTGGCCTTGCGGCGGCGTTCCCGCGAAGGTGCGGGTCGTCGCGTCGAAGGTCAGCCACGGCGGCAGGGCCGACCCGTCCGCCAGGGTCGCCGTGTAGGTGAGCGTGCCGCCATCCGCATCGGTGAAGAGGTTGGCCGGAAGCTGGTAGGCCCAGGCAGCGCCGGCCGTGATGAGCTGGTCGACGACGGGCGCGGAGACGACGGGAGCGTCGTCGACCGCCGTGATCGTCAGCTTGAACGTGCTGGAGGCGTTCAGGGCCCCGTCGCTGGCGATCACCTTCAGGTCGAAGACGCCGTTCAGGTTCGCCGGGGGCGTGCCCGAGAACGTCTGGGTGGCGGCGTCGAAGAGAATCCAAGCCGGCAGGGCGGACCCGTCCGCCAGGGTCGCCGTGTAGGTCAGGCTGCTGTCGGCGTCGGTGAACGCGCCGGACGGCACCTGGAACGTCCAGGCCGTATCCTCGGCCAGGGTCTGATCGGCGATGGCGGCGTTGGCGACCGGCGCATCGTTCACGGCCGCGATGGCGAGCGTGAAGGTGCTCGACGCCTCCAGCCGCCCGTCGCCCGCCGTCACCCGGAGATCCAGGGAGCCGGGCTGATTGGCGGGCGGCGTGCCCGACAGGGTCCGGGTCGTCGGGTCGAAGACCAGCCATGACGGCAGCGCCGCCCCACTGGCCAGCGTTACCGCATAGGTCAGGGTGTCGCCGTCGACATCCGTGAAGGCGCCGGCGGGGATCTGGAAGGACCAGGCGGCGCCTTCGGTCGCGCCCGGGCCCACGATGGCGTTCGCCGCCACGGGCGCGTCGTTGACGGGCGTCACGACGAGGCGGAACGTGTCGTCGATGGTGGCCAAGCCGTCGCTCGCCGTCACCTTCAGGTCGAAGGCGCCCGTCTGGTCGCGCGGCGGCGTCCCCAGAAAGGTTCGCGTCGCCGCATCGAAGGTCAGCCACGGCGGCAGCGGCGAACCGTCCGCGAGCGTGGCCGTGTAGGTCAGCGGGCCGTCCACGTCCGTGAAGGAGCCGGGCGGCACCTGGAAGGTCCAGGGGGTGTCCTCCGCCACCGTCTGGTCGAGAATGGGAGCGCTCACCACGGGCGGGTCGTTCGCCGGAGTGACGGACAGCCGGAAGGTGTCGGAGGCCGAGAGACTTCCGTCGCTGGCCGTGACCGTGATGTCCAGGGCACCGTTGAAGTCCGCAGGCGGCGTGCCCGTGAAGGTGCGCGTCGTCGCGTTGAAGGTGAGCCAGGACGGCAGGACGCTCCCGTCCGACAGGAGAGCCGAGACGGTCAGGCTGGCGCTGTCCACGTCCGTGAACGTGCCTTCGGGGATCTGGAAGGACCAGAGCGTTTCCTCGGCCACGGCCTGATCGCCGATCGGACGGGCCACGGGCGCGTCGTTGACGGGCTGAACGATCAGGGTGAACGAATCCGGCACCGCCGTGGTGCCGTCGGTGGCCGTGACGGTCAGCGTCAGGCTGCCGTTGAAGTTCGCGGGCGGCGTGCCGCTGAAGGTCTGGGTGACCGGGTCGAACGCCAGCCATGCCGGCAGGGGGGATCCGTCCCCGAGGGCGGCCGTATAGGTCAGGTTCGGGCTGTCGATATCGGCGAACGTGTTCGGCGGCAGCTGGAAGACCCATGCGGTGTCTTCGTCGATCACCTGGTCGCCGATATCGGCCGCGACGGGTGCGTTGTCCACCGGCGTGATTTCGAGCCGGAAGGTGTCGGAGGCGTTCAAGGCGCCGTCACCCGCCGTGACCTTGATGTCGTAGGAGCCGTTGAAGTTTGTCGGAGGCGTTCCCGTGAAGGTGCGGGTCGCGGCATCGAACGACAGCCAAGACGGCAGCGGGCTTCCGTCCGACAGGGTCGCCGCATAGGTCAGGATGGGATTGTCCACGTCCGCGAAGGCGCCCGCCGGAACCTGGAACGTCCAGGATGTCTCCTCGGGGATCGCTTGGTCCGCGATCGGCACGGCGGCAACCGGCGCGTCGTTGACGGGCGTGACGTTCAGGGTGAAGGCCGAGGACGCGCTGAGCGCGCCGTCGCTCGCAACCACCCGCAGGACGACGGACCCATTGAAGTTCTCCGGCGGCGTGCCCGTGAAGGTCCGGGTCGCGGCGTTGAACGACAGCCAGGCCGGGAGAGGCGTCCCGTCGGCGAGCGTTGCCGAATAGGTCAGGCTGCTGTCCACGTCCGTGAAAGCGCCGGCCGGTACCTGGAACGACCAGGGCGTATCCTCGGCCACCTGCTGGGCCGCGATGGGAAGAACCGCGACGGGGGCGTCGTTCACGGGCGTGATGGTCAGGGTAAAGGTGTCGGAGGCCGACAGGGACCCGTCGCTGGCGATGATTGTGAGGTCCAGGGAGCCGTTGAAGTTCGCGGGCGGCGTTCCCGTGAACGTGCGCGACGCGGCATCGAAGGTCAGCCAGGACGGGAGTGGGGCGCCGGTGGCGAGCGTCGCCCTGTAGGTCAGGGCGCTGTCCACGTCCGTGAAGGTGCCCGCGGGAACCTGATAGCTCCAGGGCGAGTCTTCGGCGATGGACTGGTCGGGAATCTCGACGGCCCGAACCGGAGCGTCGTTCACCGCCGTGACGGTGAGCGTGAACGTGTCCGACACGGATAGCGACCCGTCGCTGGCCGTGACCTTCAGGTCATACGTCCCGTTGAAGTTCTCCGGAGGCCTTCCGGTGAAGGTGCGGGTCGCCGCATTGAACACGAGCCAGGACGGCAGGGGCGCTCCGCTTGCGAGCGTGGCCGTGTAGGTCAGGCTCGCGCTATCCACGTCCGTGAAGGCGCCGGCCGACACCTGGTAGGTCCAGGGCGTATCCTCGGCGACCGCCTGATCGGGGATCGGCGCCGCGACGATCGGCGCGTCGTTGACGGCGTTCACGGTGAGGACGAACGTATCGGAGGTCGAAAGCGACCCGTCGCTGGCCGTCACCCGCACGTCGAGGGAGCCGTTGAAGTTCGCGGGCGGGTTGCCCGTGAAGGTGCGCGTCGTCGCGTTGAAGGTGAGCCAGGACGGCAGGGCCGCCCCGCCCGCGAGGCTTGCCGTATAGGTCAGCGTGGGGCTGTCCACGTCCGTGAAGGTGCCGGACGGAACCTGGTACGTCCAGGTGGTGTCCTCATCGAAGGCCCTGTCGGGAATCGGGATCGCGACGACCGGCGCGTCGTTGACAGGGGTGACCGTCAGGTTGAACACGTCGGAACTGGTGAGCAGGCCGTTGCTGGCCGTGACCCGAATGTCGAGCGATCCGTTGTAGTCCTGCGGGGGCGTGCCCGTGAAGGTCCGGGTCGCGGGGTTGAACCTGATCCAGCTCGGCAGCGCCGAACCGTTCGCGAGGGTCGCCGAATAGGACCAGTCCCAGGGGAGCAGGGTCGAGAGCTGATAGGACCAAGCGGTGTCTTCTCTAACGGATTGGTTCGATAGGAACCCGAACAAGGAAAGAATCACGTGTAACGCCCCTTCGCGCGCATAAAAGCTCTCCCGTAAGCGCCTCCGGCCGAGCCCAGCGGACGAGCGCTTGCAGGCATGACGAAGGCTCCCCGGCGGATGCCGAGAGCCCAGTCACAACCTAGCACTCCCTTATGTGTGATTGCATTTATTTAGATATTATTCGCGCTCTGGGTGCAAGAGCCGCGATGAAAAACGGCCGTTATGTCGCGGCTTCCGGCCTGCGAAGTACTTGGATTCGCGAAGTATTTCGTATCTTTATATCAAATGTTAGGAGATTTCAGCAGGCGTCAGAGCTTGGACGTCCCCCGCTGTCCGCGGGTGCATGCACTCGATCCTGCGGACCATAATCGCGCAGCACCTCTGTGATCCGCAGCCGGTCATCCGCGAACATCTCCTGCCGGCCGATGGCCTGGGCCCGGCGGTGCTGGAGATGGTTGCGCCATTGGCGCACGGCCTCCTCGTCGCGCCAGAACTGCAGCGAGAGGAGCTTGCCCTCCTCGTAGAGGCTTTCGAATCGCTCGACGGAAATGAACCCGTCGATGGCCTCGGCCTCCGCCCTGAGGCTTGCGGCCATCGCCGGGTAATCGTCCCTCCGCCCGCCCGCGGGCCAGACTTCGAATATGACGGCGATCATCGCCGCACCTCGCGCGAGCGCCGGATCATGCAGGGGGCAAGTGGCCGGGCCGATGGTCAGGGCCCGCGCCACCCCGCCGACCGGGGATCTCGGCGGGCACTCCCGATGCGGTCAGCCGGCCATTCCCAGGGCCTGCATGTAAAGCTCCAGGATCGCCTCCTCCTCCTGGCGCTCGGCGTAGTCGCGCTTGCGCATGGAGATGATCTTGCGGATCACCTTGGTGTCGAAGCCGTTGCCCTTGGCTTCCGCATAGACATCCTTGATGTCGCCGGCGATGCCGGCCTTTTCCTCCTCGAGGCGCTCGATGCGCTCGATGAAGGCCTTGAGCTGATCGGCGGCGACCGATTCGGTCTGAAATGCTGCGTCGTCCATGAAATAAACCCTTGAAAGTGACCTTGGCGGTCAGAACTACCGGCATTTGGTTGAGGCCGCTTTAATGGCCCGGCTTCGACTTCTCAAAGCTCTCGCGCTGCGACGCATTGGCCTGCGCCTGGTGACGGGCCTTCCACTCTTCGTAGGGCATCCCGTAGACCGCCTCCCGGCTCTCGTCCTTGGAGAGCGGCACGCCCTTCTGGTCGGCGGCGTCCTTCAGCCAGTTCGACAGGCAGTTCCGGCAAAAGCCCGCGAGATTCATGAGATCGATGTTCTGGACGTCCGTCCGCTCGCGCAGATGGTCCACGAGGCGACGGAAGGCGGCGGCTTCGAGCTCGGTGCGGGTGGCGGAATCGATGTCCTTCATGGGGCTCTGGTCCTCAATGGCGGCGCAGGCGATCGCGCGTCCGGGTCGGCTGGAGGGAGGGTTTTCGCAGGTCCGGCCGGGCCGCGAGCGGCCCGATCAGGCGGGCGAAGCGCTCGGCCCACGCTGCCGCGCCCGTCCGGTCGGCGATCAGGTCCTGGCGGATCTCGATCAGCGCGTTGGCGAGGCCGCGAACCGTGGCGTGCCGGTCCACCGTGTCGCCCGCGAGCGCCCCGTCATAGGGTTCGTTGTCGCCCACCACGAGCCCGTCCTCGGCCGAGAGCCCCTCCAGGAGCGGGCGGGCGAAGCGGGCGTCGGCGTCCCATAGGATGCCCACGTGCCACGGGCGGGGCCAGCCGCGCCAGATCGGCGTGAAGCTGTGGACCGTCACGATAACGGGGGGATGTCCGGCCGCCATGGCGGCCTCGATGGCGGCCGTGACGGCAGCGTCGTAGGGGTCGTAGAACCGCTCGATCCGGGCCTGGATGTCGGCCTCCGTCAGCCGGGCGTTGCCGGGCACCACCGCGCCGTCCGACAGGCGCATCACGAGGGTCGGGTCGTCCCGGCCCCGGTTCGGGTCGATGATGAGGCGCGAGAACCGCGTGAGGATCGCAGGCGCGCCGAGGCGCTGGGCCAGGCATCGTGTCACGTCCGCGGCGCCGATGTCGTAGGCGATGTGACGCTTGAACTCGCTCTCCGGCACACCGAGGTCGCCCAGATCCTGCGGCACGGCGTTGGAGGCGTGGTCGCACAGGATCAGGACGCCGGAGGACAGGGGTCCGGGAATGATCTCCACCGGATGGGGCAAAGGACCGGCTGGGGCCGGGTCCATCCGGCGGGAGGCTGTAGCGGGCATGAAAATTCGTCGGCTAAAGGATCAGGGCAAGGATCAGGGATTGCTGAAGGGGCTTAACCTGCCATAGGAACCCTGGCAACGCGACTCATCGCGCGGCGATTCTTCAGGCACGATCCCCGAACCCCATGGCTACCGCTTCCACCCAGGCGCCACCCGGCACCGGCTTTGCCGCCGCCTTCGCGGCCCTCTGCGCCGGGGCCGTGGCCATGGGCATCTCGCCAGTGTTCGTCCGCTATTCGTCGGCCGATGTCGGCCCCTTCGCCAGCGCCTTCTGGCGGGTCGCCCTGGCCATGCCGGTGCTCTATGCCTGGATGCGGATCGAGGAGGGCCGGGCTCCGGCTTCCGCCCCGCGCCGGCGCTTCGGCCGCGCCACGATCCTCAGCGGCGTCGCCTTCGCCGGAGACCTGTTCTTCTGGCATCTGGCGATTTTCAACACCACGGTGGCCAACGCGACCTTCTTCGGCACCACCGCCCCCCTCTTCGTGATCCTCATCACGTGGCTCGTCCTGAGGCAGCGGATCGCCTCCAGCACCGTCCTGGGGCTGGCCCTGTGCCTTCTGGGCGGCGCCGCCATCATCGGCCAGAGCCTCCAGGTGGATCCGGCCCGCCTCAAGGGGGACCTCTATGGCATCGCCACGGCGTTCTTCTTCGGCCTCTACTTCCTGACCGTGAGCCGCGCCCGGGAGAGCGCGGGCGCCGCGCGGGTGACCTTCGAGGCCAGCGTCATCACCTCGGCGGTGCTGTTCGTCGTGGCCCTCGGTCTCGAGCCGCACATCCTGCCCAGGACCTGGACCGGTGCCGCCGCGCTCCTGGCCATGGCCTGGGTGAGCCATGCGGGCGGACAGGGGCTCCTGGTCTTCGCCCTGGGGCGCCTGCCGGCGGTGTTCTCATCCCTGGTGATCTTTCTCGAAGCCCTGGCGGCGGCGCTCTTCGGATGGGTGCTCCTGGGAGAGGCCCTGACCCTGCCGCAGGCCCTTGGCGGAGCCCTGATTCTGCTCGGCATCTGGACCGCGCGGCCCAGATCCGGATCCGGATCCGCGCCGGCGTCATGAGTCTGAAATGCATCAATGATACAAAATTTCATCGGCCTTTGGGGCAAAGCCTTGAAGCCCCCCGCGTTCTCGCGGACAACGATTCGACATTTTCCTGCCGCATGGGGCGCACGCGCTGAAGCTCGAACCACATTCATGATCTCCTTTCCCTTCTCTTCGACCCGCCTCGTGCGCCTGTGCGTCTGGCTCGCGGCCCTGCTGCCGGCGGGATCGCTCCTGGCGGCCGCGCCCGCGCTGGCGGACCTGCGCCTGTGCAACATGACGAGCAGCCGGGTGGGCGTGTCCCTGGGCTACCGCGACGGCCAGGGCTGGGTGACGGAGGGCTGGTGGAACCTCAATTCGCGCTCCTGCGAGACCCTTCTCAAGGGCCAGCTCGCCGGACGATTCTATTATGTCTATGCGCTCGACTACGACCGGGGTGGCGATTGGAGCGGCCGCTCCTTCATGTGCACCCGCGAGCGGGAATTCACGATCCGGGGAACCGAGGATTGCCTGGCGCGCGGCTTCGACCGCAGCGGCTTTTTCGAGGTCGACACGGGCGAACAGCAGAGCTGGACGATCCAGCTCACCGACACCAACCGCGCAGGGGGACAATAACGATGAGACGCGCACGGCGGACGAAGATTCTGGCCACCTTGGGACCCGCTTCGGAGAATCCGGAGATGGTCGCCAAGCTGTTCCAGGCCGGCGCGGACGTGTTCCGCCTGAACATGAGCCACCTGCCCCGTGAGAAGCTGCGCGAGCGGGTGCAGATGATTCGGAGCGTGGAGGAGAAATTCAAGCGCCCCATCGCGATCCTGGCCGATCTGCAGGGCCCGAAGCTGCGCGTGGGCGCCTTCGCGGGCGACAGCGCCGATCTGGTCAAGGGCCAGGCCTTCACCCTCGACAGCGACAAGACGCCCGGCAATGCCGAGCGCGTGCACCTGCCGCACCCGGAAATCCTGTCGTCCCTGGAGATCGGGCACACCATCCTGATCGACGACGGCAAGCTGCGTCTGCGCGTGACGGACGTGCGCGACGGCGCTGCCGTGACCGAGGTCGAGGTTGCGGGCAAGATCATGAACCGGAAGGGCGTGAGCCTGCCCGACACGACGATTCCCGTGGCGGCCATGACCGACAAGGACCGCTCGGACCTGGAAGCCGCCCTCGACGCGGGCGTCGACTGGATCGCGCTGTCCTTCGTGCAGCGTCCCGAGGACGTGGCGGAGGTCAAGAAAGTGGCGCAGGGCCGCGCCCTCGTCATGTCGAAGCTCGAGAAGCCGCAGGCCATCGCACGGCTCGACGAGATCATCGAAATCTCGGACGCCGTCATGGTGGCGCGCGGCGATCTCGGCGTCGAGATGCCGCTCGAGAAGGTGCCGGGCATCCAGAAGCGCATCGTGCGCACGGCCCGCAAGCTCGGCAAGCCCGTGGTCGTGGCAACCCAGATGCTGGAATCCATGATCACCTCGCCGGTGCCCACCCGCGCCGAGGTCTCGGACGTCGCCACCGCCGTCTATGACGGCGCGGATGCGGTGATGCTCTCGGCCGAAAGCGCTTCGGGCCAGTATCCCATCGAGGCGGTGACCACCATGAACCGCATCGCCGAGGAGATCGAGCTGGATTACAGCTACTGGTCGATCCTCCAGGCCCAGTCCGCCGAGCCGGAGGCGACGGGGTCCGACGCCATCGCGGCGGGTGCGCACCAGATTGCCGAAACCCTCAACCTGAAGGCGATCGCGGCCTGGACGTTCTCGGGCTCCACGGTGTTCCGCCTTGCCCGCGAGCGCCCCAACTCCACGGTGATCGCGCTCACGCCCAACATCAACACCGCCCGGCGCCTCGCGCTGGTCTGGGGCGTCCACCCCATCCGCACCAAGGATGCGAGCGACGTCGACGACATGGCGTTCCGGGCCTGCAAGTTCGCGGTGCGCGAGGGCTTTTCGCAGATCAGCGATCGTATCATCATCGTGGCCGGCGTTCCCTTCGGCACGCCCGGCGCCACCAACATGGTGCGCATCGCCTTCATCGGCCAGGAGCACGCCGCGAAGGCCTAAGGGACTGGTGCGCGACGGCGCGAGGGCGCCCCTCACAGGGGCGCCTTCCCCTCGCGCCATGCCCGGATCGCCAACGCCCTGCCGTCATGGCCGGACCTGATCCGGCCGCCTCCGTCCGGCGAGGTCGGGGCGTGCCCCCGAACGAATCCGAGGGATGGCGGCGGTGGCGAGCGTTGATCCACTCACGCGGCCCAGACGCCCCTGCCCTGCGACGTTCCTGCCCTACTGCGCCGCGGCCTTCTTGCCCGCTCGCGCAACCTGCTCGGCCAGGGCCTCGATCTCACGGATCACGCGCTCGGGCTGTGTGTATTGCGGCATATGGCCGACCCCCGGCAGGGTGACGAGCTTCGCGCCCGGAACGGCGGCCGCGAAGGATCGGACGTGGAGGTCTGTCCAGACGATCCTGTCCGCCTCCCCGCCCATCACCGTGGCGGGAACCCGGATGTCCTTGTAGCGCGGGCTCTGCTCGATCACGGCCCGGTTGAGCTCCGCCACATCCTCGGCATTCGCCTGAAAGACGCTGGGGCGGAAGATGAGCCGGATGCGGGAGGCCTCCAGGAAGCCCGGCGGCAGGGGCTGGGGCGCGAAGGACGAGCTTGCCCCGGGCTTCAGGAGAAGCAAGCCGACGGGGGTCGTGACCGTTCGGGTGAACACCCAACCCAGCCAGGACGTGGCCGCCGTGTAATGCCAATCGATCGCCCCGTCGGGCCACGGATAGGTGACTCCGGACAGTTCCAGGATGGCGCCCGTCACGTCGCGATGGTCCAGGGCGAGGTTGGGTATGATGGAGCCCGAGAAGGAGTGGCCGACAACCACGGCATCCTTCACGCCGAGCTGCCGCATCCCGTCCGCCAGGACGGCGGCCTGCCGGTCCGGGCGCGCCGCGCCGTCGCCTCCGATCCGGTCGCTCCAGCCGTGGCCCGGCCGGTCGAAGGCGATGACGCGGTAACGGCCGACCAGATGGGTGCCGAGCCCCAGCATGGCCTCCTCCAGATTGGAGGAGGCGCCGTGCAGCAGCACGATCGTGCCCAGAACCTGGCCCTGCGTCGGGCCGGTTTCCCGGTAATGCAGGCGGCCTCCCGGCACGGTCACGAAGCGGCCCGTGGGCGGATAGGTGCGCTCGATCCACCACGCGTAAATCTGCGTGAACAGCGCGCAGGCGGCCACGAGCAGCGCCAGGCCGAGGGCGCCATAGCGAAGGATCGTCATCGGGGGATCTGGTTAGAGGTCAAGTCCGTCGACCTCGTGGGACAGGCGCTCCACGATGGTCTTGAGGGTGGGAAACTGCGGGTTGAGCTTCAGGGCACGGCGATAGGCTTCGAGGGCCCGCGCCTTGTCGTCGGACGCCATGAAGATGTGGCCGAGCCCCGCCCAGGCATTGTATTCGCGCGGTTCCAGCTGCAGCACCCGGTGCAGGTCGACCATGGCGGCGACGGGATCGTCGAGCTGGTAGAGAACCGTGGCCCGCTGGCTCCAGGCCTCGGCCCAGTTGGGCTGGAGAGCGATGACCCGGTCGAGCAGCTCGACCGCGAGCGGATAATCCTTCTTGCCGGCGGCCTCGTTGGCCCGGCGCATGAGCAGATCGGCCGTGTCCGAGCCCGACCGCTCCCAGCGCCGCTCGATCAGGGCTCCGATGCCCTTGGCCTCGTTCTCGTCCTCGGCCTTGGCCAGCCGGTCGAACAGGTCGTCGAGGGACATGGACCGGCGCGGCTCGCGCTTCGACTCGATGGGCGTGTCGGGCTTGGGCCCGGTGGCGCCAGGCGGCGACCCGGCCGGAGGGGACCCGGTCCCCTGGGCGTGCAGGGGCAGGCTGGCGAGGCTGACCGCAGCGGTCAGGAGGAACGCAGAAAAGCGCATGGCGGGATCATCTAGGATCCCGCCATGCGCCGTCAATTCCCCGTCGGTGCGGCTGATTGTTGTGCCCCACCGGCATTCCCCGAGGCGCGAGTGTCCCCGCGCCTCGAAAACCTTAGCCCTGGCGGGCCTTGTAACGCTTCTGCGTCTTGTTGATCACGTAGATGCGACCCTTGCGACGAACCAGCTGGTTGTCGCGGTGACGGCCGCGGATCGACTTCAACGAGTTACGGATCTTCATGTCCGATCTCCAGCGGCCCGAAAGGCCGGATTGAAAGCAAAACGACAGGTGCGGCCAGGCTCGAAACGAGCGACCCCTAGAGGCTTAGCGCACCAGTGAGTGGGGGCCGTGTAAGGCATATCGGGAGATTTTGCAACCGCGATCCCCTGCAAAAAACGGCAAATTCGCGGGTTTTCTCAGAGGCTTCGGGCTCATCGCGGCGCAGACCCGCAGGTCCAGCCCAGGCTTTCCTGAAACAACCGTCGATCGGATGATAACGCCGCAGGGTCTCTGGCGAGACGGTGGAGATGGTGGGCGATACAGGGATTGAACCTGTGACCCCACCCATGTCAAGGGTGTGCTCTCCCGCTGAGCTAATCGCCCATCTCCAAACCCCGGGACCCGCGGCGGCGGACCTGAGGCGTGTATGCGGGCCGTATAGCCGCAAGCGCGTTGCGACGCAAGCCGGCCCACGAACCTTTTTCAGGCCGCCATCATCTTCTCGACCTCGTTGACGAGCTCGCGCAGATGGAAGGGCTTGGACAGGACCTTGGCGTCCCGCGGGGCCTGCGAATCCGGGTTCAAGGCCACGGCGGCGAAGCCCGTGATGAACATCACCTTGATGTCGGGATCGAGCTCGGTGGCCCGCCGGGCCAGCTCGATGCCGTCCATCTCGGGCATCACGATATCTGTGAGAAGAAGCTCGAAGGGCTCCTCCCGCATGCGGTTATAGGCCGAAAGGCCGTTGTCGAACGAGGCTACGTCGTAGCCGGCGTTCTCCAGGGCCTTGACCAGGAAACGGCGCATGTCGTTGTCGTCTTCGGCCAGAAGGATCTTCATGTCTCGTGAATCCCGAATCGTCGCGAGATGGGTTTGAGCCTTGATGCGGCCCGGACGGTAAACAAGCGGTGAAGATTGGCGGCCCTCCGGCCATTTGCAGGGGTTCTCCGCGCAATAATGACAATGGACAGATGACCATCGCGCCGCCACATTACCCTGGTCTGCGGTGATTTTCCCCTCCAGCGATCAGAGTTACGATGCGGCCCGTCCTCACCGGTGAATTCGACCCTCCCTTCATCGTTGCAGAACCGACGCAGCAAACCGTTCCGTTCGTGTTCAACGTCCCGCATGCGGGCGCCGTCTACCCGGCGGCCTTCCTGGAGGCGTCCCGCCTGGACGCCCTGGCGCTGCGCCGCTCCGAGGACGCCTTCGTGGACGAACTCTTCGCCGACGTGACGGCCATGGGCGCGCCGCTGATGACCGCCTGCTTCCCCCGGGCCTATCTCGATCTGAACCGGGAGCCCTACGAACTCGATTCGCGCATGTTCGACGGGCGGCTTCCGGCCTTCTCCAATACCCGCTCGATGCGCGTCGCAGGCGGTTTGGGCACCATTCCCCGCATCGTGGCGGACGGGCAGGAGATCTATCGCTCGCGCCTGTCCGTGGACGAGGCCCTGCGGCGGATCGACTGGCTCTACAAGCCCTACCACCGCGCCCTGCGCCAGCTGGTCCACAGAACGTCCCAGACCTTCGGGCATGCTTTCCTGATCGACTGCCACTCGATGCCGTCGGGCAGCGTGAGCCGGGACGATTGCAAGGCCGACATCGTGCTGGGCGACCGCTACGGCACGAGCAGCGCGGGCATCCTCGTGGATCTGGTCGAGGGCGCTTTCCGGAGCCTGGGCTACCGGGTGGTGCGCAACAAGCCCTATGCGGGCGGATTCATCACGGAGCATTACGGCGAGCCCTCCCTGGGGCGCCACGCCCTCCAGATCGAGATCAACCGGGCCCTCTACATGAACGAGCGCGCCCTGGAGAAGAAGCCCGACTTTTCGACCCTGTCCCACGACCTGACCCTGGTCTTCGCCGGGGTCATGCAGGAGATCGACGGCTACTTCACGCCCCGCCAGATCGCGGCCGAATAGGACGAACCCACCGGGAGCGGACAAGAAAAAAGGCCGCTGTTGCCAGCGGCCCGAAGTTTAGGGAGGAAACGCCCAAGAAGGGCTGCGATAGAGCGACGCCATCGCCATATCGCACTGCAAAATATACAGTGCGCTGCACAATATTCAAGAACTTTCGAAGCCTCGCGCATGCAAGTCGCGCATGCCAGACCGCGAATAAACGGATAGTTGGACGCCCCTCCACGTCATGTTTCGAAACCACAGAGGCCGAAAAACGACAACATCATTTCAAAACCCGGTTTCCGGAGGAGCGGCTGGCGGCTAAAAGCGTCGCGACATCCGAGCCCTCGGACACGAGCAGGACCGCCTTCATGAAGCCCATCGATTTTACGCATTTCGTCAACGAGCTGGCGACCTCATCGGGCCAGGCGATCCTCCCCTTCTTCCGAACCGCCATCGCCACCGAGGACAAATCCCGGGGCGGGGCCTTCGATCCCGTGACGGAAGCCGACCGGGCCTCCGAGGCGACCATGCGCCAGCTCATCAAGCGCAGCTTCCCGACCCATGGCATCCTGGGCGAGGAGTTCGGGGCCGAGCGGACCGACGCCGAATATGTGTGGGTGCTCGATCCCATCGACGGCACCCGCGCCTTCATTGCCGGGCTGCCCACCTGGGGCACCCTCATCGGCCTCAACCGCAACGGCCGCCCGGCCTATGGCATGATGCACCAGCCCTTCACGGGCGAGCGCTTCTTCGGCGACGGCGGCAGCGCCACCTATCGGGGCCCCGGCGGCGAGCGCAAGCTGATGACCCGCCGCTGCGCCTCCCTCAAGGACGCCGTGATCTCCACCACGAGCCCCCGGATCTTCGAAGGCGACGAACTGCGCGCCTATGACCGGGTCGAAAGCGTGGCCCGGCTGGCTCGCTACGGCTGTGATTGCTATGCCTATTGCATGCTGGCGGCCGGCCATATCGACCTGGTGATCGAATCGGGCCTCAAGCCCTACGACATCGTCGCCCTGATCCCGATCATCGAGGGCGCGGGGGGGATCGTCACCGCGTGGGACGGCGGGTCGGCGGCCGAAGGCGGGCGCATCGTGGCGGCGGGCGACAGGCGCGTCCACGCCGCCGCTGTCGAGCTTTTGAGCCGCTAGGCTGAATCGACGGTCGCTCTTGGTAGGCGAATGTCCTCCGGCGCGACACGCGGACGTTCGTCTTCAGCGAGAGATTGCACCACGATCACCGGATCGAGCGCGTCCCCGAACGCCGTGTCGGGCGTGCCGGGGATGAAGGCGTCGAAGGCGGCCCAGAAATCCTGGCGGATCGCATCCCGCTCCATCATGATCTCATGGCGCGCGCCCGGAATGACGAGGGCGTGCCCGGCCTTGAGGCGCGCGGCGAACCGCTCGGTGGCGGGCGTGGCGCAGACCGGATCGGCCCCCGCCGCCACGATCAGGGTCGGCAACCGGATCTTCAAGGCATAGCGCGGATCGAGGAAGCGCTTCATGAAGCGGAAAGCGGAGTCGAGCCAAGCCACCGTTGGGGCCCCAACCGCCCCCGCTCCCACCGCCATGGCGGACCCGGCATTGCGGGCGTACCGGACCGGATCGCTCGTGAGGCGGTTGCCCGTGAAGGGCTTCGCGGAGATCGAGGTCTCGCCCCCGCCGGGCACGAACATCCGGCCGAGCCCGAGCCACTTCAGGAACCGGGCCGAGAAGGCCGCCAGCCGCAGGTGCTTGATGATGCACAGGGCGATCATCGGCGTGGTGGTGACGAGCCGTCGGAACGGGAGCCAGCTCTCATAGGCGGCGCTCAGCGCGACGGCCCCGCCCATGGAATGGGCCAGGCCGAAATGCGGTTCCGGCATGTGCGGCACCAGGATCTGATCCCTCACGGCTTCGAGGTCGAGCCTGTAATCCGCGAAGCGGCGCACATGCCCCTTGCGGGCGTTGCGCACCTGCCGGCTCGACAGGCCCTGGCCGCGCCAATCGAAGGCCACCACGGCAAAGCCCCGCTCGAGGAGCTCGCCCACGACCTCGAAGTACTTCTCGATCCACTCCGCCCGCCCCTGCAGAAGGCAGACGGTGCCCCGCGGTTCGCCCTCCGGCATCCAATAGGCGGCGCGCAAGGTGAGCCTGTCCTTGGTGGTGACGGCCTGGAGGACCGGATCTCCCGGAACCGGGTTGTCGGAGGTGGGGAAAAACTGCACGCGCGGGCCCTTGCGAACGGCTGCCGACCATCCGGCTGAACCCCCTTTATAGGGCGTGTTTTTTCTGGCGCCGCAAGGGGTGTTTCCGCCTTGACAAGGCTTTGGGCCGTTCCCACCTCAAAACCGTGCCGGCCACGATGGCGGCACCCCCTGTGATCCGGCCCATAAGCGGCGGATCACGCAACTGTATGTCGCTTCTAGGAAGGATATGCCATGCGTCAGTTCGATCTTGCTCCCCTGTACCGCAACACCGTCGGTTTCGACCGTCTGTTTTCGATGCTCGACCAGCTCGTCAGCGTCGAAGGTGCTCCGAGCTACCCCCCTTACAACATCGAGCGCACGGGCGAGAATGCGTACCGCATCTCCATTGCCGTCGCCGGTTTCACCGACCAGGATCTCACCATTGAGGTGAAGGAGAATACCCTCTCCGTACGCGGCGAGCGGAAGGCTCAGGACGAGCGTAAGTCCGATGTCCTCTATCAGGGCATCGCGGCCCGCACCTTCGAGCGCCGCTTCCAGCTGGCCGACGGCGTCCAGGTCAATGGCGCCAAGCTCGAGAACGGCCTCCTGCACCTCGACCTCGTCCGCGAGATCCCCGAGGCCAAGAAGCCGAAGCTGATCCCGATCGCCACCAACGGCGCTCCCCGGACCATCGAAGCCACCTCCGAGACCAAGCAGGCCGCCTAACGCGCCGCTGTGTCGCTCGGCTTAAAAAAGAAGCGCCCCGGTTTGGCCGGGGCGCTTTTTTGTTATTGGTGCTTTTCCTGGTCCAGGAGGCGTTGGACATCACCTCTGGTCAACGGTCTTGAACCTATAGATCCAGCCCAATTGCGGCGCCGTTAGGGCAGATTGCTGAACGGTTCACTCCGCAGCCTGACGGGACACCGCGGCTGAGGCGATCTCCAAGAGGCGATCCACCTGCGTCTCCTCGGTCGCGAAGGAAACGACGAGCCGGATCAAACTTTCGTCATCGGCGACGGATTCCTGCCGATCGAGGCTGAGATCGGTCCACGACATGTAGTGAGCGCCCGCTTCGCGCAGGGCACGGTCCATCGCGGCGGGAATGATCGGGAAGACTTCGTTCGCTTCGGTCGGCCAGGCGATGCGCACGCCCGGCAGCCGTGCGAGCCCGTGCGAGAGGCGCTTGGCCAGCGCGTTGGCGTGGCGGGCATTGGCGAGCCAATGGTCTCCCGCGAGGTATCCCTCGAACTGAGACGCGATGAGGCGGCCCTTGGAGATGATCTGACCGGCGCGCTTGCAGCGGTAGTCGAGGGCATCCGCCAGGGCCGTGTTGAAGACCACGATGGCCTCCGCCATCAGGCAGCCGTTCTTGGTGGCCCCGAAGGACAGGATGTCGACACCGCTTTTCCACGTCATCTCGGCCGGGGTGCAGCCGAGGCTCACGAGCGCGTTGGCGAAGCGGGCGCCGTCCATGTGAAGGCTCAAGCCACCCGTCCGGCAGACCTCTCCGAGAGCCGACAGCTCGGCCAGACCGTACACCGTTCCGGACTCGGTCGCCTGGGAGATCGACAGGGCCTTCGGGGGCATCTGCTTCACGGCCTTGGGCAGGCCCTTCAGGTAGGCTGCCACATCCCTCGCCTCCAGCTTGGACCCGACCACCGGCAGCCCGGACAGCTTGGCCCCATGCATGAAAAATTCGGGCGCTCCGCACTCGTCGTCGATAACATGCGCCTCCCTGTGACAGACGCACAGGCCCCAGGGCGGCACGGCGGATGCGAGGGCCAAGGCGTTGGCGGCCGTTCCCGTCGTGACGAAGAAGACCTGCACATCTCTCTCGAAGATGTTCGCGAAGCTCGCCTTGACGCTCTTGGTGAGGTCGTCGTTGCCATAGGCCGCCATGGCGCCGCCGTTGTGCCGGGCGATGGCCTCGAGAACAGGAGCACTGGCCCCCACGATGTTGTCGCTTCCAAAGTTCATCTGTGTCTCCTGAACGCCGGAACCCGCACCATCCCGCCATTCATGTCAAGACTATTGACCCTTCGGTGAAGCCTTTCAGGAATTCGAGCGGAAACATCGCGTTGATTGCGCTGCGTATGCCACACTTGAAACTTTTGTCTAAAATCTTTCTAATCCCTCTTGAACGAGGGCGGGAAGTCTGGCAACGTCCCCTCGGTTAGGACAGTCTTGCTGTCCCTTTTGGGCGCCGGTGCGCGCCCTTCGCCCGAGGTTTATCTTGATGCTTCGCCTGACGCGAACGAAACGAGATACCAAATTCGCCGCCCGCAAAACGCGGGCGGGCCGGGCTTTCTGCGGCTGAACTCAGCCTGGGATGCCCGCGAGGTGCGGGCTCTCGAACGGACCCACAGCCTCGGAACGACGCAAGACGCGGGCGGGCATCCGGACGAACCCTTCATCCGGCAGCCCGGCCCCCAGAGAGACGACGATTGTGCGAGCGGATGTGAGGATTGCGATGAACGACGTGTCGACCCCAGGACCGGACAGCTCAGCACTGGCCCCTCCCGCCCCCAGCCGGACGACCGCCGCGGACGGGACGTCGCCCGTGATGCGCGACCCCGCCTTTCCCCGCGCCCAGGGCCTCTACAACCCCGCCAACGAGAAGGATTCGTGCGGCGTCGGCTTCATTGCCGACATGAAGAACCGCCAGTCGCACGCCATCGTGGAGCAGGGCCTCCAGATCCTCATGAATCTCGATCACCGGGGGGCCGTCGGGGCCGACCCGAAGAGCGGCGACGGCTGCGGCATCCTGGTCCAGATTCCGCACAAGTTCTACGCCGCCGAATGCGCCAAGCTCGGCATCTGGCTGCCCGAACCCGGCGAGTACGGCGTCGGACACCTGTTCATGCCCCGCGACCCGGAGGGCTTCCGGCTCGTGGAGGAGATCGTCACCAAGGCGGTGGCCGACGAGGGCTTGGCCTTTCTCGGCTGGCGCGACGTGCCGGTGGATTCGAGCGACCTCGGCGACGCCATCAAGGCGTCCGAGCCCCTGCACCGCCAGATCTTCATCGGCAGGGGCAAGGGCGAGGACCAGGAATCCTTCGAGCGCCACCTGTTCCTGGCCCGCAAGGTCATCTCGAACGCGGTCTATAACCTGAAGGACCCGCGCACGGCGGGCTATTATCCGGTCAGCCTGTCGTCCCGCACCATCGTCTACAAGGGCATGGTTCTGGTGCGTCAGCTCGGCGGCTACTACCTCGACCTGCAGGACCCGCGCTTCGAATCCGCCCTCGCCCTCGTGCACCAGCGCTTCGCCACCAACACCTTCCCGACCTGGCAGCTCGCGCATCCCTACCGCATGGTCGCCCATAACGGCGAGATCAACACCCTGCGCGGCAACGTGAACTGGATGGCGGCCCGCCAAGCCTCCGTCGACTCGGAGCTGTTCGGCAACGACATCTCCAAGCTCTGGCCCATCTCGTACGAGGGCCAGTCCGACACGGCGTGCTTCGACAACGCCCTCGAATTCCTGGTGCAGGGCGGTTACTCGCTGGCGCATGCCATGATGATGCTGATCCCGGAGGCCTGGGCCGGCAACCCGCTCATGGACGAGAGCCAGCGCGCCTTCTACGAGTACCACGCCGCCCTCATGGAGCCCTGGGACGGACCCGCCGCCGTGTGCTTCACGGACGGCCGCCAGATCGGCGCGACGCTGGACCGCAACGGCCTGCGCCCGGCCCGTTACCTCGTCACGGACGACGGTCTCGTGGTCGTGGCTTCCGAGATGGGCGTGCTGCCGATCCCGGAGGAGAAGATCGTCGAGAAGTGGCGCCTCCAGCCCGGCAAGATGCTCCTCATCGACCTGGAGCAGGGCCGCATCGTCTCCGACGACGAGCTGAAGCAGCAATTGTCCCAGGCGCACCCCTACAAGGAATGGCTCGCCCGCACCCAGATCGTGCTGGAGGACCTGAAGCCCGTGCAGGCGCGCGAGTCGCGCACGGACGTGTCGCTCCTCGATCGCCAGCAGGCTTTCGGCTACACCCAGGAAGACCTGAAGCTTCTCATGCAGCCCATGGCCGTCACGGGCCAGGAGGCGGTAGGCTCCATGGGATCGGACACGCCGATCTCCGCCCTCTCGGACAAGTCGAAGCTGCTCTACACCTATTTCAAGCAGAACTTCGCCCAGGTGACGAACCCGCCGATCGACCCGATCCGCGAGGAGCTCGTCATGAGCCTCGTGTCGTTCATCGGCCCGCGCCCGAACATCCTGGACCTGGAGGGCACCTCGCGCCGCAAGCGGCTGGAGGTGCGCCAGCCGATCCTCACCAACGAGGACCTGGAGAAGATCCGCTGCATCGGTCATTTCGAGGACCGCTTCGACACCAAGACCCTCGACATCACCTACCCGGCCGAACTCGGAGCCAGCGCCCTCGACGGCGCGCTGGACCGGCTCTGCGACCGCGCCGAGGCGGCCGTGCGCGGCGGCTACAACATCATCATCCTGACCGACCGCATGGTGGGACCCGACCGGGTTCCGATCCCGGCGCTGCTGGCCACGGCGGCCGTGCACAACTACCTGATCCGCAAGGGCCTGCGCACGTCCGTCGGCCTCGTGGTCGAGTCCGGCGAGCCGCGCGAGATCCATCACTTCGCCTGCCTGGCGGGCTACGGCGCGGAGGCGATCAATCCTTATCTCGCCTTCGAGACCCTGCTCTCCATGAAGGACGAGATGCCGCCGGAGGTGGATGAGGAGGAGATCGTCTATCGCTACATCAAGGCGATCGACAAGGGCCTGCTCAAGGTCATGTCCAAGATGGGCATCTCGACCTATCAATCCTATTGCGGCGCGCAGATCTTCGACGCGGTGGGCCTCAAGTCCGACTTCGTGAACCGGGACTTCTTCGGCACGGCGACGACCATCGAGGGAATCGGCATGGACGAGGTGGCCGAGGAGGCGGTGCGCCGCCACCAGGACGCCTTCGGGGATTCGCCGATCTACCGCAACGCCCTCGATGTCGGCGGCGAATACGCCTTCCGGCAGCGCGGCGAGGTTCATGCCTGGAACACCGACACGGTGGCAACGCTCCAGCACGCGGTGCGCCTCAACGCGGGGGACCGCTACCGCGACTATGCCCGCCTCGTGAACGAGCAGGAGAACAGCCTCAAGACGATCCGTGGCCTCTTCCGCATCAAGCTCGCGGAAGAGATCGGGCACGCGCCCATCGCGCTAGACGAGGTCGAGCCTGCCGCCGAGATCGTGAAGCGCTTCTCGACCGGCGCCATGTCGTTCGGGTCGATCTCCCGCGAGGCGCACGAGACGCTCGCCATCGCCATGAACACCATCGGGGGCAAGTCCAACACCGGCGAAGGCGGCGAGGAGCCCGAGCGCTTCCGGCCCCTGCCGGACGGCCGCTCCAGGCGTTCGGCCATCAAGCAGGTGGCCTCCGGCCGCTTCGGCGTGACGACGGAATATCTCGTCAATGCCGACATGATGCAGATCAAGGTCGCGCAGGGCGCCAAGCCCGGCGAGGGCGGACAGCTTCCGGGCCACAAGGTGGACGCCAAGATCGCCCGCGTGCGTCACTCGACGCCCGGCGTCGGCCTGATCTCGCCGCCGCCGCACCACGACATCTATTCCATCGAGGACCTAGCCCAGCTCATCTTCGACCTGAAGAACGTGAACCCGGATGCGGATGTGTCCGTGAAGCTCGTCTCGGAAGTGGGCGTCGGCACGGTTGCGGCGGGTGTCGCCAAGGCGCGCGCCGATCACATCACGATCTCGGGCTTCGAGGGCGGCACGGGCGCGTCTCCCCTCACCTCCCTGAAGCATGCGGGCTCGCCCTGGGAGATCGGCCTCGCCGAGACCCAGCAGACCCTGGTGCTGAACCGCCTGCGCGGGCGTGTCGCCATTCAGGCCGACGGCGGTTTGCGCACCGGTCGCGACGTGGTCGTCGCGGCGCTTCTCGGCGCGGACGAGTACGGTTTCTCCACGGCTCCGCTGATCGCGGCGGGCTGCATCATGATGCGCAAGTGCCACCTGAACACCTGCCCGGTGGGCGTGGCCACGCAGGACCCTGTGCTGCGCAAGCGCTTCAAGGGCCTGCCCGAGCACGTGATCAACTACTTCTTCTTCGTGGCCGAGGAGGTGCGCGAGCTGATGGCCGAGATGGGTTTCAAGACCGTCGACGAGCTCATCGGCCGCTCCGACCTGCTCGACAAGAAAGACGCCATCAGCCACTGGAAGGCGAAGGGCCTCGACTTCTCGCGCATCTTCCACAAGCCGGACGTCGGCCCGGAGATCGCCACCCGCCACGTGGAGCGGCAGGTGCATCCCATCGCCGAGGTGCTGGACCGCAGCTTCATCGCCCAGGCGATGCCGGCGCTCGAGAACGGCGAGGCCGTGACCGTCGAGGCGGCCATCCGCAGCGCCGACCGCACGGCGGGCGCCATGCTGTCCGGCGAGGTGGCCAAGCGCTACGGCCATGAGGGGCTCCCCGAC
This sequence comes from Microvirga pudoricolor, assembly GCF_016892705.1. Classification (GTDB taxonomy): domain Bacteria; phylum Pseudomonadota; class Alphaproteobacteria; order Rhizobiales; family Beijerinckiaceae; genus Microvirga; species Microvirga pudoricolor. The sequence continues at coordinate 299,349 of NZ_JAFEMB010000003.1, read as the reverse complement.
GACACCATCACGGTCAACCTCACCGGCACCGCGGGCCAGAGCTTCGGGGCCTGGCTCGCGGCGGGCGTGACGCTGACGCTCGAGGGCGAGGCCAACGACTATGTCGGCAAAGGCCTGTCCGGCGGCAAGCTCATCATCAAGCCGTCGCGGGCCACCAGAGCCGTGCCGGAGCGCTCCATCATCGTGGGCAACACGGTGATGTACGGGGCGATCGCGGGCGAGGCCTATTTCCGCGGCGTCGCGGGCGAGCGCTTCGCGGTGCGCAATTCCGGCGCCATCGCGGTGGTGGAGGGCACGGGCGACCACGGCTGCGAGTACATGACCGGCGGCCTCGTGGTGGTGATCGGCCAGACGGGCCGCAACTTCGCGGCGGGTATGTCGGGCGGCATCGCCTACGTGCTCGACGAGGACGGCACGTTCTCCCAGCGCTGCAACCTCTCCATGGTCGACCTCGAACCCGTCGAGGAAGAGGAAGACCTGATGCAGCGGATCCACCATCATGGCGGCGACCTGGAGACCAAGGGACGCATCGACCTCATGGCCGACATGTCAGGCCATGACGAAGAGCGCCTGATCCAGCTGCTCACGAACCACCTGACCTATACGGGCTCGGCCAAGGCCAAGGCGATCCTCGACGACTGGGCCTCCTACCGGACGAAGTTCGTGAAGGTCATGCCGGTCGAGTACCGCCGCGCCCTCCAGGAGATGGATCGCCGCCGGACATTGCAGGCCGCCGAGTAGGCATCGTTTGGACTTTAAGCATGGACTGGGCCACGGCCCGGTCGTGACGACAGCATAAGGTGGGGCAGACACCCATGGGCAAGGTTACAGGCTTCCTCGAATACGACCGGCAGGAGCAGAAGTATCAGCTCGCCGGAGAGCGCATTCGGCATTTTCGCGAGTTCACGCTGCCGCTCGACACGGGCGACCTGCGCAAGCAGGCGGCGCGGTGCATGGATTGCGGCATCCCGTTCTGCCACGGCCCCACGGGCTGCCCCGTGCATAACCAGATCCCGGATTGGAACGACCTCGTCTTCAACGACGACTGGGAGGAGGCCTCGCGCAACCTCCACTCCACGAACAACTTCCCCGAGTTCACCGGCCGCATCTGCCCCGCGCCCTGCGAGGAAGCCTGCACGCTGAACCTCGAGAACCAGCCCGTCGCCATCAAGACCATCGAGCAGGCCATCGCCGATAAGGCCTGGGAGATGGGCCTGATCAAGCCCGAGCCCTCCGATGTCTCCACGGGCCGGCGCGTGGCGGTGATCGGCGCGGGTCCGGCGGGCCTCGCGGCCGCCCAGCAGCTCGCCCGCGTCGGCCACGACGTGCACGTGTTCGAGCGTCAGGCCAAGCCCGGCGGACTGCTGCGCTACGGCATTCCGGACTTCAAGATGGAGAAGTACCACATCGACCGCCGCGTGAAGCAGATGGAGGCCGAGGGCGTCACGTTCCATTGCGGCGTGAATATCGGCGTGACGCGCACCTTCGCGTCCCTGCACAACGAGTTCGACGCGGTGCTGTTCGCGGGCGGAGCGGAAGACCCGCGCAACCCGAACCTGCCCGGGCAGGACTTGGTCGGCGTGCATTACGCCATGCCGTATCTGACGCAGTCCAACCAGCGCGTGGGCGGCGAGGACGTGACCACCGAGACGATCCTGGCCTCGGGCAAGCACGTGGTGGTGATCGGCGGCGGCGACACGGCCTCCGACTGCGTCGGCACCGCCTTCCGCCAGGGCGCGCTGTCCGTCACCCAGCTCGACATCCGCCCCAAGCCCCCGGAGCGGGAAGACAAGCTCACGGTATGGCCGTACTGGCCGACCAAGATGCGCACCTCGTCCTCCCAGGCGGAGGGCGCGGAGCGCGAGTTCCAGGCCGCGACGCTGGGCATCGAGGGCAAGAAGGGCCGCGTCATCGGCGTGCAATGCGCCCGCGTGGACGAGCGGCGCCAGCCGGTCCCCGGCTCCGAATTCCTGCTCAAGGCCGATCTCGTGTTCCTGGCCATCGGCTTCGCGGGCTCGGTGAAGGAAGGCCTGCTGGACCAGTCCGGCGTGTCCATGGACCGGCGTGGCAACGTCGTGGCCAACGATCGCGACTACAAGACCTCCAGCGATAAGGTGTTCGTCGCGGGCGACATGCGTCGCGGCCAGTCCCTGGTGGTGTGGGCCATCCGCGAAGGCCGCCAGGCCGCCAAGGCCATCGACGAGTTCCTGACCGGATCGAGCATCCTGCCGGTCTAGAAACGGCGCCTCTTCCGCAAGGGGTGCGGCCTCAGGGCTGCCACTTGAAATCGTCGGCCCGTCCCGGCGGCGGGCTGGTTGCGGCTCCGTCGCGCAGGGCGCGGCGGGCGGCGTAGGCTTGGTCGCCATCCAGGCGTGGAGGCGCTGACGCCAGGGAGCCGCCGGGCGAGACCTCCGTGCGAGTCAGGGGCAGGACGGGGCCGATCAGTGGTTTGACCGGAAGCAGAGGCATCGCGACCGGATCCGGCAGGGCCGGCATGTTGTCTTCCACCGAGATGGGCTGTCCTTCGGCGGGCGCCGCCGGCAGGGCCGCGACTGCGGCACCGGGTTTCGCTTCCAGGATCCGCTTGATCTCCACATCGGCGAAGTGGGCGACCTTGCGGGCGCCCGCCTTGGTGAAGAGCACCCCGTCATTGGCCCGCAGCTTCGCGGGCTGACCCTCCACGTCGGGTCCGGTGGCGGTGTAGTGGTTGTCCTCGTCCACGAAGCCCGGCCAGATGTCCACATAGGCGCCGCCGAGGCGCTGCACGCTCTCCCGGACGATCTCGTTCATGGCGATGAGGTCCTCCGAGAGCTTGTCGCTCTTCATGGGCGGCACGCCGATCCACACCACGGGAACAGACCGTTCCTTGAAGGCTTGCATCACGGCGTCGACCCGGCGGCGGTAGGCCTCTTGCCAGCGATCGGTGAGCGGCTCCAGCGTGCCGGCCTCTTCGCGGATCGCCTGCCGGTCGTTGGATCCCAGCATCACCACGGCGAGGCTGACCTTCTGGCCGCCGTCCAGGGTCTCCCGGATGGTCTTGGGCCAATCCGTCAGGTCCCCGCGCACGAGGCCCGCATCCGGCTTGGTCCTGCGTACGACCGCCACGTCCTTGTTCTCGGCATAGACATCGTCGATGCCCTGACCGGCGAGGTCCGCAAAGGCATCCCCGAACACCACCAGCTGGGTGGCGGCCTCCGTCTTGGGCGGTCGCTCCTGCCTCGCGACCGCAGCCGCGGCCGGAGCCGAGGGCCGGGGACGGGCCGGGCGGGCTTGGCGCGGCGTGACGGGGCGCATCACCTGCGGGGGCGGTTCGTCCGGGACGCCGAACAGGCGGCGCAGGCTGAAACCCTCCTGGGGGGCGGGCTGGGCGGGGCGCACGAGCTTGCCGGGGTAATAGCCCGGCGGATAGGCGCGCTGCCCCTGCGGCGGGGCGGGACTGCGCTGCTGGTACTGATATTGGTACTGGGCTTGCGCCGGCAGGCTGCCGGCCGCGAGCAGCGGCAGCAGGATCAGGGCCATCCAGGGGCGGTTCAGCCAACGCATTCCGGCATCCGGGTCTCGTTCCGATCCGGCCAATATAGCGTGAGGGGCCCGGCCCGTCAGCGGGCTGCGCGCAATTCGCGCAACAGGGCCGAATCCGCATAGCCGTCCGGAACGAGGCTGTGGCGAAGCTGGAAGTTGCGCACCGCCTCCCGGGTCATGGAGCCGAGCTTCCCGTCCGTCTCCCCGCGATAGAAGCCGAGGCGCAGGAGCCGCTGCTGCACCTCTTGGCGCTGGTCCTTGTCCAGCATCGGCTCATCCTTGGGCCAAGCGCCTCGGATCGGCCCGCCGCCCATGACCCGGTCGCCCAGATGGGCCACGCCCATGGCGTAGGCGTCGGACGAATTGTAGGTCTTGATGACGGCGAAATTGTCCGTGACCAGGAAAGCCGGCCCCCCCGCCCCGGCGGGCAGGAAGAGCGTGCCTTCGCCGGACCGGGGCATCGCGCTCCCGTCCATCCGCTTCAGGCCGATCCGGGACCAGCTTGCGAAATTGTGGCGGTGGTTGCGGAAGTCGAAGCCGCGCGGCAACTGCACTTCGAAACCCCACGGCAGTCCCGGCTCCCAGCCGTGCTGGCGCAGGTAATTGGCCGTGGACGCGAGCGCGTCCGGCACGGAGGACCAGATGTCCCGCACCCCGTCCCGGTTGCCGTCGACCGCGTATTTCATGAAGCTCGAGGGCATGAACTGGGTCTGGCCCATGGCGCCGGCCCAGGAGCCCAGCATCCGGGAGCGGTCGATATGCTCCCCCTCCAGGATTTCGAGGGCGGTCAGCAGCTCGCCCTTGAAGAAATCGCCCCGGTAGCGGGTATAGGCTAGGGTCGCGAGCGCCCGCACGGCATAGATCGAGCCCGTGAAGGAGCCGAAATTGGTCTCCATGCCCCAGACGCCGAGCACCACGGCGCGCGGCACCCCGTAGGTGCGCTCCACCATGTCGAGGGTTTTGTCCCACTGGGCCGCCATGGCGCGGCCGCGCTCCAGCCTTTGGGCCGAGATCGCACCGTTGATGTATTCCCAGATCGGCCTGACGAACTCGGACTGCTTGCGGGTGAGCGCGATGATCTTCGGATCGGGGGCGACCCCACGGAAGGCCTCGTCGAAGGTGGCGCGGGACACGCCGCGCGCCTTGGCGGCTGGCCAAAGCCCCTCCACGAACCGCCCGAATCCGGCCTGGGACGCTTCCTGCGCCATGGCCGGGGCTGTCGGCGCGCCAAGAGAGGCCACCGTGACAGTGGCAAAAGCCAAGGCGCCGCACAGAATGCGGCTGGCCGAACGCAGTCTCGGCATGGTGGACGCCCCTCCCGGGATGAGTTTGTCTCATCCGCATTGCGCCATCATCGAGATTAAGGAAGTGTTGAACAAGCACCGTCGGAGGCGGCGTTTCGTCCCTGGGAAAGATCACGGTCTCGTGTCGATCAGCCTGAAGCGTTCAGCCCAAGGTCAGCTTGACCGTTACAAAACAACGCATCTTCCGTGCAACAGAACCGACATCCGTTCGTTATATGGCATCTTGAAACTTGACAGTTCCCCCGCCCGCTCTCTCTCATCCCATCAAGTCGTCTCCACTCTTCAACATGGCTCGATCAATGAAGCGCATCCGTAAAGCCGTTCTTCCCGTCGCCGGCCTCGGCACCCGTTTCCTTCCAGCCACCAAGGCGGTGCCCAAGGAGATGATGTGCGTCGTCGACCGGCCCGTCGTGCAGCACGTCGTGGATGAAGCCCGCGCCGCCGGCATCGAGCATTTCATCTTCGTGACGGGCCGCAACAAGGCCGTGATCGAAGACCATTTCGACATTGCCTACGAGTTGAACCGGACCCTCGAAGGGCGCAACAAGACCAAGGAGCTGGAGATCCTGGCCAAGGACCAGCCCAAGGCCGGCCATACGAGCTTCACCCGTCAGCAGGAGCCGCTCGGCCTCGGCCACGCGGTCTGGTGCGCCCGTGAACTCGTGGGCGACGAGCCCTTCGCGGTAATCCTGCCCGACATGCTGAGCCGGGGCTCCATGGAGCAGATGCTGGCGGCCTACGAGCAGCATGGCGGCAACATCATCGCCGTGGAAGAGGTCCCCGAGGACCAGACCCATCAGTATGGCATCGTGTCGGTCGGCCAGGAATTCGGCAAGACCTTCGAGATCACCGGAATGGTGGAGAAGCCGCCGAAGGGCACTGCCCCCTCGAACTACATCATCTCGGGCCGCTACATCCTGCAGCCGGAGGTCTTCAACCTCCTGGAGACGCAGGAACGCGGCGCCGGGAACGAGATCCAGCTCACGGATTCGATGATCCGGCTCATGAAGGAGCAAAAATTCTACGGCATGAAGTATGAGGGCCGGACCTACGATACCGGCTCCAAGATCGGCTTCCTGATGGCGAATGTCGCCTATGCCCTGGAGCGTGGCGACCTCGGACCGGATTTCCGCGCCGAGCTCGAGGCGTTCCTGGCCCGCAAGTAGGTCCCCTGCTTTCATCGGCCCGCCGCTCCGTGCTAGAGCGGCGGCCATGACGCCAGCCGAGACGCCAGCCAACGCCGCCCAGCCCCTTCCGTCCGACGCCGTCGCCTCGGCCCTGCGAACCCTTGCGGCCGAGCGCGACGGGCTGAGCGGCCTCATGGCCGCCATCGCCGACGGGCTGGGCGATCTCTTCACGAAGGCCGTGGAGACGATCGCCGGATCGAGGGGCCGGGTCATCGTGTCCGGCATGGGCAAGTCCGGCCATGTAGGCCGCAAGATCACGGCGACGCTGGCCTCCACAGGCACTCCCGCCCATTACGTTCATCCGGCCGAGGCGAGCCACGGCGATCTCGGCATGGTGCAGCCCGAGGACGTGATCCTGGCGCTGTCCTGGTCCGGCGAGACCACGGAACTCGCCGATCTCATCGCCTATGCCAAGCGCTTCCGGGTGCCGCTCATCGCGCTCACATCCAGTGCGACCTCGACGCTGGGTCACGCCGCCGATATCTGCCTGTGCCTGCCCAAGGCCCAGGAGGCCTGTCCCAACGGGCTCGCGCCCACCACGTCGACCACCATGCAGCTTGCGCTCGGCGACGCTCTCGCCGTGGCGCTTCTCGAAAAGCGCGGCTTCACGGCCGAGCACTTCCGGGTTTTCCACCCCGGCGGCAAGCTGGGCGCCCAGCTCAAGCTGGTCCGGGACGTGATGCACACAAACGAGCGCCTGCCGGTGGTCGGGATCGACACCCTCATGGAGGAGGCCATCGCCGAGATCGGCCGCAAGGGCTTCGGATCCGTGATCGTGGTCCATCCGGACGGGACGCTGGCCGGGATCGTCACGGACGGCGACCTGCGCCGCAACCTGCGGCCCGATCTCGCGAGCCTGCCGGTGGCCAGCATCATGACCCGCAGGCCCCGGACCATCGCGCCCGACGACCTCCTGGCCTCGGCCCTGGAGGTGCAGGAATCCTCGAAGATCACGGCCCTGATCGTGGTCGAGAACGACCGCCCCGTGGGACTGGTGCACTACCTCGACCTGCTGCGTGCCGGCGTGGCCTAGGCCGCCTCGACCACCAGCGTCGCGCCGTCCACCCGCACCACGCGAACCCGAGTGCCAAGGGCCTGATCGGCCCCTGTCACACGCCAGGAGCTGTCATCCACGCGGATACGGCCCTCCCCGTCGCGGATGGGCGCCTCCAGAACGAAGACCCGGCCGACGAGCGCCTGGCCGCGGCGGTTGAGCAAGGACGCGGTCGTGTCGTCGTGGCGGCTCGGCCGGTTGACGGCGCGGCCCGCCAGGACGGACACGACCGAGAGGCCCGCGAAGGCCAGCGCCGCGACCTGCCACGAAAGGTCCAACACCATGCCGAGGAGGCCCGTCGCGACCGCCGCGATGCCGAGCCAGATCAGGAAGGCGCCGGGCGCCACCAGCTCCAGCCCGATCAGGACGACGCCCAGAATGATCCAGCTCCATCCGCCCAGGCGCACGAACGTGTCGGCGATCATGGGGTCTCCTTCTTGGACGCGACCGAGGGCACCCGCTTGACGGGAGCCCGTTCCGGGGCGCCGCCATTGCCGAACACCGATCTGGTGAGTTCGGCGATGCCGCCCAGCGTTCCGGCGAGACCCGCCGCCTCGATGGGCACGATCACGACCTTCTGGTTCGGCGCGGTGGCCACGGCCTTGATGGCGTCCACGTATTTCTCGGCCACCAGGAAGTTGGCGGCGGCCAGATCGCCCCGTGAGATGGCGTCGCTCACCATGGCGGTGGCCTTGGCTTCGGCCTCCGCCTGGCGCTCGCGGGCCTCCGCGTCCCGGAAGGCCGCTTCCTTGCGGCCCTCGGCGGCGAGGATCTGCGACTGCTTCTGACCCTCGGCCCGCAGGATCTCGGCCTGGCGCATGCCTTCGGCTTCGAGCACGGCAGCGCGCTTCTCGCGCTCGGCTTTCATCTGGCGGGCCATGGCGCCCGCGAGGTCGGCGGGCGGTACGATGTCTTTGATCTCCACGCGGGTGACCTTGGCGCCCCAGGGCGAGGCCGCCGCATCCATGACCCGCAGCAGCCGCTCGTTGATCTCGTCGCGATGGGACAGCAACTGATCGAGGTCCATGGACCCGACCACGGTGCGGATGTTGGTCATGGTGAGCGTGAGAAGCGCCTGCTCCAGGTTGGAGACCTCGTAGGAGGCCCGGGACGCATCCAGGATCTGGTAGAAGGCCGCCGCGTCGATGGTGACGCCCGCATTGTCCCGGGTGAAAGCCTCCTGGCTCGGCACGTCGAGGACCTGCTCCATGACGTTCACCCGCTTGCCGACGGTTTCCACGTAGGGAAGAATCAGCGACAGGCCGGGCCCGAGGGTGCGGGAATAGCGGCCGAACCGCTCGACCGTATAGGCATAGCCCTGCGGGATCGTGCGCACCCCCATGGCCACCGTCACGATGACGAGGATCACCAGGGCGATCACGAAGATGTCGAAGCGGTCCAGGGGAAGGTTCATCGGAGGCCTTGAGCTTTACTGTAACAGGTTCTCAAGGCGTACCGGAAAGCCGCGTCTCAGGCTAGAGCGCGCTTCAAGGATGCATGCGGGCGCCCTTGGTGATCTTGTCCACGAGCTTGCGATCCTCCCGCAGCGCCAAACCCACCACCTTGGCGGTGTCCGGCCCATGCTCGGCGAAGACGGCCCGGTTGGCGGCGTCGTGGCCGGTCGTGAACATCTCCTCGATGTAGAGCGCGTGGGGCACGCCTCGGTCGAGGGCGCGGCGGTGGACGTTGGCGAGGGTCGGCCGGTCGGCCGCCAGCACGATGATGGGCTGCCGGCACAGGCTGGCGTAGAGGTTGCCGGCCGCATCCCGGTAGGGTTCGCCGATCAGGCCCCCGTCGGCTCCCACGATGCCGCTCATGAGAAAGGCGGTCACATTGAGCTTCTGCCAGGTTTCCAGGTCGTCCCGGATGACGATGGCGATTTTGGTGTCGAACATCAGGCGTCCTTCTCGGCGGCGAGCCTGCGCAGCATGCGCCACAGGGCAGGCGCTTCGTCACCGAGGCTTGCGGCAACCTCGGCGTTGATGGCGTCCATGGTGGCTTGCAGGGGAGCCTGGAGGTCTCGTCCGGCCGCCGCCAGGACGAGACGGTTGACCCGGCGGTCCACCGGATCGGGCTGGCGCGCGATCAGGCCCTGCTTTTCGAGCCGGTCGATGACGCCCGTCATGGTAGCGCTGTCCAGGATCAGGCGCCCGCCGATCTCGGCGCCGCTCTGGCCGTCACGCTCCCACAGGACCTGGAGGACCGCGTACTGGACCGGCGTCACCCCGTGATCCGCCAGCCGGTCGCGCGTCAGGCGGGTGACTGCCTGGGCGGCTTTACCGGTGAGAAAGCTGATGCAGTCCTCGATGCGCTCCATGAGATGAACCTAAGACACATATATCTTGCATGCAAGATATATGTGTAAAAGCTATCGGTATAAGAGCAGGCCTCAGGAGTCGGTTGTCGCTTCGAACGTCTTAAAGCCAGCCCTGGAGTTCCTTCTCGACGATGTGGCGGATGACCCGCATGCCGTCGGGGCTGTCGTTGAGGCAGGGCAGATAGGCGAACTCTTCGCCGCCGTTGTGCAGGAAGATCTCGCGGTTTTCCACGTCGAGCTCTTCCAGGGTCTCCAGGCAATCGGCCGAGAAGCCCGGCGCCACGATGGCCATGCGCTTGATGCCGCCTTCCGCCAGGGTTTTCACGGTCTCGTCGGTATAGGGCTGGAGCCACTCGTCCGGCCCGAAGCGGGACTGGAAGCTCATGCGGAAGCGCTCCTTCGGCCACCCGAAGGCCTCGCGCATCAGGCGCCAGGTCTTCACGCAATGGCAATGATAGGGGTCGCCCTTGAGCAGGTACTCCTTCGGCACCCCGTGGAAGGACACGAGAATGACCTCGGGCTCGAAGGTGAGCTTGGCGAGCGATTCCTTCATGGAGGACACCAGCGCGTCGATATAGACCGCGTCGTCGTGATAGGGCGGCGAGACGCGCACGGTCGGCTGCCAGCGCATGTCCATGAGGGCCCGGAAGGCCTGGTCGCAGGCGGTGGCCGAGGTGGCGGCGGAATATTGCGGGTAGAGCGGCACGAGGAGGATGCGGTCGCAGCCCTGGTCGAGTAGCGCCTGGATGCGGGCCCGCACCTCCGGCTTGCCGTAGCGCATGGCCCAGTCGACCACCACGCGGTCGCCCGCGATGGCCTTGAAATGCGCCGTCACGTCCTCGGCCTGGGCGCGGGTGATGGTTTTCAACGGTCCCTCGTCCCGCTCGTTGTTCCAGATGCTGGCGTAGTCCTTGCCCTTCCGGCCCGGCCGGGTGGTGAGGATGATGAGGTTGAGAAGCGGCCACCACAGGAGGCGCGGGGTCTCGATGACCCGGCGGTCGGACAGGAATTCTTTGAGATAGCGCCGCATGGGCCAGTAGCTCGTGCCCTCGGGCGTGCCGAGATTCATGAGCAGCACGCCGATGCGCCCGGACCGCACGACCGGATGGTCCACCGGCATGAGGCCGGGCTGCTGCAACTCGTTCAGGTCGATCCGCTGGTTCATTCGTGCTGGCCCTTGGCGGGCCGCTTCACGCCGCCCTTGCTTGGATGGATGCTAGATAGGCGGTTCTGGCCCTTGAGCCAACGTGATCGAGTGTCACTTCCCTCCGAAATGAAAAAGCCGGAGCCCGAAGGCCCCGGCTTTAACGTTCGGACGTTCCCGTCTCAGCGCAGGACGACGCGGCCCTCGACCTTCGGGGCGACCTTGCCGGCCTTGGCCACGTAATCGATCACCTGGCTCGCCATGAGCTGGCTCGCCGAGGGGTCGATCAGGTTCTTGTTGCCCGCGAAGGACGAGTAGCCGTCGCCGCCGCGCGCCATGAAGTCGTTGGTGGCGAGCTTGTAGGTCTTGGCCGGGTCGAGGTCCTGTCCATTCACCTTCACGGACTTGACCCGGCTGCCCGGGGGCTCCTTCATGTCCACCTCGACCACGAGGCCGGAGACCTGCGGGAAGCGCCCGCCGAGCTCGCGCACCTGGCTCACGCCGTTCTCGAGTCCGGCCTTGAGCTTGGCGCCCGTGATCTCCATGAGCACGGTGGTGTTGCCGAAGGGCATTTCGGACTGGAAGTCGCGGCGGGTCAGCTTCTTGCCGGCCGGGTATTCCTTGTCGGCGCGCAGGCCGCCGCCATTGGTGATGGCCACGTCGGCGCCGACGGCGGCTTTCAGGGCATCCGCCACGAGGTTGCCCATGGCGGCCTCGCCTCCGCGCACGGTGGCGCGGCGGCTGTCGAGGGGCGTCTCGGTGACGCCGATCTCCACGTCGAGCTCCTTGGACAGCTTGTCCTCGTAGCCCTTCACCACCGCCTCGATCTCGGGATCGGGCTTCACGGTGGCGGTGTCGATGATGCGGAAGTTGGGGCTCCAGCTCACCGTGGTCTTGCCGTCCTTGGTGGCCTTGGTGACCGACAGCTCGGTGATGACCACGTAATTGGCCTGCGACTCGGCCTCGGTCAGCGCCACCTTGCCGTCGTAGAAGGCGAGCAGGTGCTCGTCATGGCCGCCGATGATCACGTCCACGCCGGCGGAGCGGGCGATGATCATGTCGACTTCCAGCGGCGTGTGGGCCACCGCAACCACGATGTCGACGCCCTTGGCGCGCAGGTCCTTGGCCTTGGCGCGAGCCGCGTCGATGGTGGACGAGAACTGGATGGTGCCGGGGCTCGAGGCGATCGGCGTGTCCTCGGTGGTGAGGCCGAAGAAGCCGACCTTCACGCCCTCCACGTCCACGATCTTCTCGGGCTTGGTGTTGGCGGGGGCGCCCGCGCCGTCGACGATGTTCGAGGTGAGCACGTCGAACTTGGCATCGGCCATGCGGGCGCGGAACACCGAGTCACCCAGGTCGAACTCATGGTTGCCCGGCGTCATGGCATCGACGCCCATCCGGTTCAGGATGTCGATGACGTGCACGCCCTTGTCGAAGCCCGACAGGAGCGAGGGCGAGATCGTGTCGCCCGCATGGACGAAGAACGCGTTGCCCTTGGCCTTCTCTTCCTTGACCACGGTGGCGAGGCGCGCGAAGCCGCCCCGGCCCTTTTCCGGGCCCATGCGGTCGATGTCGTTGGTCTGGACGAAGCGGATCGTCACCGGCTGCTGGGCATAGGCCGCCGTGCCGGTGGCGAGCATCGTCAGGCCCAAAAGGCCGGCCCGCAAGGCCGTGGTCGAGCGTTGAAACATGGTGAGATGTCCTCTCATGGGACGGGAAACCCCTGGTGGTTTTGGCAATGATGCGGGGTTACCGTGTCATAGAACGCAACCCCTGTCGACGGCCCAGATCGGAGAGGGATCGCCTTTCCGGCCGGGCCCGCGCGCACCATAAAGCGGCCTGTGTGACAAGACGATTTCGGATCGAGAAGGGTGACGCAATGGCAGGACCGACGGAAGACGCGCTCCGGCATTTCAAGGACAGCCGATCCGGCGGGTGGCGCGATCTCGCCTTCTTTCGTGACGGCAGCGCCGAGGCGGTCGCCGCCAAGGTCGATGGCCGCATCGCGGCCGGCGCAAATGTCCTTCCGCCACCGCCCGACATCTTCAACGCCCTGCTCCTGACGCCCCTCGACACGGTGAAGGCGGTCATCCTGGGCCAGGATCCCTACCCGACCCCGGGCGATGCCCATGGCCTTGCCTTTTCCTACCGGGGCGGACGGCGCCTTCCGGCCTCCCTGCGCACCATCCTGGCCGAGATGGCCGCCGAGACCGGCGCGCCGATGCCGAAAACGGGCGACCTGACGCCGTGGGCCCGGCAGGGCGTGCTTCTCCTCAACACCGCCCTGACGGTGGAAGCCGGGGCCGCGGGCGCGCATCTGAAGTTCGGCTGGTCGGCCCTGGTCGACCAGGCCGTCCAGGCCGTCTCGGACCGGCGGCCGGCCGTGGCCTTCCTGCTTTGGGGGGCGCCCGCGCGCAAGCGGGCGGCGCTGATCGACGCAGCCAAGCATCTGGTGCTGGAATCGGGCCACCCCTCGCCCCTCAACCGACTCAACGATTTCAGGGGCACACGGCCGTTCACCCGGGCCAATGCCTGGCTGGACGAGAAGGGAATCGAGCCGGTGGACTGGCGGTTGGGGTAGCCCTCTCCCCTGTGGGGAGAGGGACGAGCTCTATTCCGCCGCGATGGGCATCGCCGGGACGGGAGCCCGGAACTGGGCCAGCAGTTCGGCCTCCTCGGCCTTGGCGGTCTTGAGGTTGCGCTCCTTGATGTGACCGAAGCCCCGGATCTTCTGCGGGATGCTGGCGAGTCCCACCGCCGTCGGATGGTTGGCGGCGCTCAGGCGCAAGGTGATCTCACCGACCATAGCCTCGTAGTCGCGGATGAGCTGGCGCTCCGTCTTGCGCTCATGGGTGTAGCCGAAGACGTCGAGCGGTGTGCCGCGCAGAACCTTCAGGGGCGCGAGCACCCGGAAGGCCTTCATCATCCAGGGCCCGAAGCTCATCTTGCGCGGGAGACCGGTGTTCGGGTCCTTCTTGGCCAGCAGCGGCGGCGCGAGGTGGAACTCGTAGCGCAGGGACTCGCCCTCGAAGGTGCTCTCCACCTGCTTCTCGAACTCGCCGCCGGTATAGAGCCGGGCGACCTCGTACTCGTCCTTGTAGGCCATGAGCTTGAAGAGCGAGCGGGCCACCGCCTCCGTCAGCGTCGTGGCGGACGCGTCGACCTTGGCCTCGGCGGCGCGCACCCGCTCCACGAGCGCCCGGTAGCGCCGGCCGTAGCGGGCGTTCTGGTAGTCCGTCAGGAAGGCGACGCGGCGCTCGATGACCTCATCGAGGGTTTGCGAGAGATGGCGAACCTCCGTCGGCTCCCGCAGGCGGGACATCATCTGGGCGATCACCTCCGGCTCGGCCGCGGCGCGGCGGCCCCAGGTGAAGGCCGAGAGGTTCATCTTCACGGCCTCGCCATTGAGCTCGATCGCCTTCTCGATGGCCTCGGCCGTCAGCGGGACGTGGCCGGTCTGGTAGGCGTAGCCCAGCATGAACATGTTGGCCGCGATCGCATTGCCGAGCAGCGCCGTGGCGATGGCGGTGGCGTCCACGAAGGCGGCGCCGTCGCGGCCCGCGGCCGACCGGATCGCGCGCTTGATGCGCTCGGTGGGCAGCGAGAAGTCGGCATTGCGGGTGAACTCGCCCGGCATCACCTCGGCGGTGTTCACCACCAGGGCCGTCCGGCCCTCCTTGACGGAGGCCAGCACCTTCTTGGTGCCGGTTACCACGAGGTCGCAGCCGAGCACCAGGTTGGCGGCGCCTGCCGTCACCCGGATGGCATGGATGTCGTCCTGGGTGTTGGCGAGCCGCACGTGGCTGTAGACCGCCCCGCCCTTCTGGGCGAGGCCCGCCATGTCGATCATGCCGAGGCCCTTGCCCTCGAGATGGGCCGCCATGCCCAGGATCGCCCCGATGGTGACCACGCCGGTGCCGCCCACGCCCGTCACGATGATGTTGAAGGTGCGCTCGATGGAGGGGATCGCCGGATCCGGCAACGGCCGGAAGGTCACGCCCTCCGTGGACGCGGTCTCCGGCACGGCCTTTTTCGGCTTGGCGCCGTGCACCGTCACGAAGGACGGGCAGAAGCCCTTCACGCAGGAGAAATCCTTGTTGCAGTTCGACTGGTCGATCTGCCGCTTGCGCCCGAACTCCGTCTCCACGGGCTGCACGGCGACGCAGTTCGACTGGACGGAGCAATCGCCGCAGGATTCGCAGACCAGCTCGTTGATGATGACGCGCTTGTCCGGATCCGGGAAAGCGCCGCGCTTGCGGCGGCGGCGCTTCTCGGACGCGCAGGTCTGGTCGTAGATCAGGGCCGTGACGCCGGGGATCGCGGCCAGCTCCCGCTGCACGGTCTCGAGGTCGTCCCGGTGGTGAATCGACATCCGCGCCGGCCAGCGGATCTCCTTCGGGTACTTGTCCGGCTCGTCGGTCACGAGGGCGATGCGCTCCACGCCCTCCTCGCGCACCTGACGGGCGATCATGTCCACCGTGAGCCCGCCCTCATGGGGCTGGCCGCCCGTCATGGCCACCGCATCGTTGAACAGGATCTTGTAGGTGACGTTGGATTTCGTGGCGATGGACCAGCGCAGGGCCAGGATGCCCGAATGGTTGTACGTGCCGTCACCGAGGTTCTGGAACACGTGGCCTCGGGTGGAAAAGGCCTGCTCGCCGATCCAGTTCGCGCCCTCGCCGCCCATCTGGGTGAAGCCGTCCGTGGCGCGGTCCATCCACTGTACCATGTAGTGGCAGCCGATGCCCGCATAGGCCCGCATGCCCTCCGGCACTTTGGTGGAGGAATTGTGCGGGCAGCCGGAGCAGAAATGAGGCGTGCGGGTGGCCACGTCGCTGGTGAGCGCCAGCACCTCCTGGGCGTGCTTCAGGCGCTCGACCCGTCCGCGCAGGTCGTCGTTGTTGTGATACTTGAGCAGGCGCTCGCCGATCACGATGGCGATGTCGTTGGGATCGAGCGCGCCCTTGACCGGGAAGAGCCACTTTCCGGTCTCGTCCTTCTTGCCGATGCAGAGCGGCTGGTCGGTGGTGCCGTACAGCTCCTCGCGCAACTGCACCTCGATGAGCGAGCGCTTCTCCTCCACCACGATGACCATGTCGAGGCCGCGGGCGAAATCCACGAGTTCCGCCTGCGAGAGCGGCCACGGGCAGGCGACCTTGTAGAGGCGCAAGCCCATGTCGTTGGCCTTGACCTCGTCGAGGCCGAGCTCGTCCATGGCCTGGCGCACGTCGAGATAGGACTTGCCCACCGTGATGACGCCCACCTTGGGGGTCCGGCCGCCGGAGAGCACGAGATGGTTGAGGTTGTTGGCCCGCACGAAGGCCAGCATGGCGTCGCGCTTGTAGTCCTGGAGGCGGGCCTCCTGGTCGAGAACGCCGTCGCGGTTGCGGATGTTGAGACCACCCGGCGGCATCGTAAAATCGTCCGGGATGACGATCTTCACCCGGTCGAGGGAGCCGTCCACGGAAGCCGTGGATTCGATGTTCTCCTTGACGCACTTGAACGCCACCCAGGAGCCGCAGAAGCGGCTCATGGCGTAGCCGTAGAGGCCGTAATCGAGAATTTCCTGAACGCCCGCCGGGTTCAGGATCGGGATCATCACGTCCACGAAGTGGAACTCGGACTGATGCGCCACGGTGGAGGATTCCGCCGTATGGTCGTCGCCCATCAGGGCCAGCACGCCGCCATGCTTCGAGGACCCGGCCATGTTGGCGTGGCGGAACACGTCGCCGGAGCGGTCGACGCCCGGGCCCTTGCCGTACCACATGCCGAACACGCCATCGTACTTGCCGTCGCCCCGGATCTCGGCCTGCTGCGAGCCCCAGACCGCCGTGGCGGCCAACTCCTCGTTGAGGCCGGGCTGGAACAGGATGTTGGACGGCTCGAGCCACTTCTTGGCCCGGAACAGGTTCTGGTCGAGGCCGCCGATGGGGGATCCGCGATAGCCCGACACGAAGCCGGCCGTGTTCAGCCCGGCCAGCCGGTCGCGTTCGCGCTGCATCAGCAGCAGGCGCACGATGGCCTGGGTGCCGGTGATGAAGAGCCGATCCTTGCCGAGATCGTACTTGTCGTCGAGCGTTACGGTACGGAGAGCCTCATGACCTGCGGCCATCGCCCAAATCCTCCTGGAGCCTTTGCCCCGCGCGCCGGTTGGTCCCGGTTCTTCTGTCGTTTCGATATGTCAGTGATGCTGACATATCTAGTTTAGAACGTCAATCAAGTAGGGACCGCACTGGACCTTGGTCGCATCGGCGCCGCGCCTCCCTTTCGCCGCCTTTGCGGGCCAAGGCTCGCCCATCCGGTTCATGTGGTTTCACATGACATCTCGCTCAAGCGTCGCCATAAGATCAACGCATGAATCGTCGCCTCGGTCCTTCACGTTTTCTCGTCCTTTTGGCAGGTCTCCTGCTGGCCGCCTTCGCGGTCCCGGCCTGGGCGCACCCCCATGTGTTCGTGACGGCCCGATCCGAGGTGGTGTTCTCGCCCGAGGGGACGATCACGGGCGTTCGCCACTTCTGGTCGTTCGACGAGGCCTACTCGTCCTACGTGACGCAGGGCTTGGACAAGAACGCGGACGGCAAGCTGACCCCCGACGAGTTGCTCGACCTGGCCAAGGAGAACACCGAGTCCCTGGTCGATTTCGACTATTTCACCTTCGTGAAGGTGAACGGCCGGAAGCAGGCCTTCGGGACGCCGCGGGATCCCGCCATGGCCTACGAGAACGAGCGGGTGGTGCTGAGCTTCTTCCTGCCCCTGGCCAAGCCCGTTCCGGCCTCCAGCATCTTCGCCGTCGAGGTCACGGACCCGACCTTCTTCGTTTATTTCGAGATGTCGCCCAACAAGGACGCCGTGAAGCTGGCAAGCGCTCCCGCGGGCTGCTCGCTGACGGTGGCGAAGGCGGTGGGCCTCGACATGTCCCAGCAGCAGGCCATGGCGGACAACACCTTCCCGATCCCCTCGGGCGAGCAATACTCGAACAAGGCCATCGTCACATGTCCGTGACGGCCCGCCCTCTTGGGCTCCCGGTGTCCGGCGGCGGCGCATGGGCGCGCCTTGCCCTGGCGGCGGGTGCGGTCGCCTTGGTGGCGCTTGCGGCCACGCTCCTCGTCGGGTGGCTGGCCCCGCCCGCCCCCCCGCCCGTGAAGAACCCCTTCAACATGGGGCTCCGGGAGGCCGCCCCCTCGGGCAGTCTCGGGGCCTATATCCTGTCGGTTCAATCGGGCTTCTACCGCTCCCTCCAGGGCGCGGTGCGGGAGATGAAGGAGAACGGGGCGGCGTTCTGGTCGCTGATGGGCATCGGCTTCGCCTACGGGGTATTCCATGCCGCGGGCCCAGGGCACGGCAAGGCCGTGATCTCGGGCTACCTCATTGCCGACGAGAAGGCCCTGCGCAAGGGCTTCGCCTTGAGCCTCGCGGCCGCCCTCGTCCAGGCCCTTGTGGCGGTGGGCCTCGTGGCCGTGGTGGCCTTCCTGCTGCGGGCGACCGCCGCCACCATGAACGCCCTGGCGGCCCAGGTCGAGCTCGTCAGCTTCGCTCTCGTGGCGGCGCTCGGCCTGCTCATCACCTGGCGCAAGGCCGGAAAGGTTCTGGGCGTGGCGGCGCTGGCCCGCGACCCGCTCGCCGCCCCGGCGAGCGAGGGCTGCGACCACGCCCACATGCCGACCCCGGAGGCCTTCGAGGGCAAGAGCCGCTGGCGCGAGATGGCCGGCGTCGCGCTCGCGGCCGGGATCCGGCCCTGCGCAGGCGCCCTGATCGTGCTGGTCTTTTCCCTGTCGCAGGGCGTGTTCGCGGCCGGGATCGCGGCCACCTTCGCCATGGCGCTGGGCACCGCCCTCACCACGGGCGCCATCGCGGCGGTCGCGGTCTTCGCCAAGACGCTGGCCTTGAGGGTGGCGGGCGGGCGCGGCGCCGCGGGCGCGCTCGCCATGGCCGGGATCGAGCTCCTGGCGGCCGCCTTTGTGCTGGTGCTGGGCGTGAGCCTGCTCCTGGGCGTCTGGACGGGCGGCGCCTAAAGCCCGAGCGCGCCGCCGTCCGAACGCGGATCGTGCGTGGCCTCCACGCGGCCGTTGCGGGGGTGCTTCACGAGCATGCCCGCATGGCCGAAATTGTCCGAATAGGCCTCCCCGGTCTCCTCCACCGGATGGCCGAGGCTCGCGAGACCCCGGATCACGCCCCCGTCGAAGCGATCCTCCAGGCGAAGGCGCCCCTCCGGCTCGCCCCAGTTCCGGCCCAGGATCCAGCGCGGCGCGTCCACGGCCTCCGCGAGCCCCATGCCGAATCGGTAGCGGGTGAGGATCTGGCCCAAGATCTGCGGCTGCGGCTCCCCGCCCATGGTGCCGTAGGACAGGACGCGCCCATCCGCGAAGGCGGCCAGCGCCGGGTTGAGGCTGTGGAAGGGCTTGCGGCCGGGCGCAAGCGCATTGGGGCTGTCCGGATCGAGGGAGAAGGCGCAGCCCCGGTTGTGCCAGAGAAGCCCCGTGGCGGGCAGGACGCAGCCGCTGCCGAAGGCCCAGAACACCGATTGGATGTAGGAAACGGCGAGACCGTTCCCGTCGATGGCCCCCATCCAGACGGTGTCGCCGTCGGTGGAATATCGCAGCGGCGCGGTGGCGGCCCGCCGGGCATCGATGAGGGCGGCCTCCCGGTCCAGGGCGCTGGAGCCCAGCCAGGCTTCCCCGCCGGAACCGGGGACCGATGGGTCCGAGGGAAGACGCTCGCGGATCGCGGCGGCCCGCTTGAAAGCCTCGATGAGCGCATGGTGGTGGGCCGGACTCTCCGCCCGCGCCACATCCAGGCGCTCGAACAGGCCCAGCATGATCAGGGACGTGAGCCCCTGCGTGGGCGCCGGCAGGTTGTAGACCGTGGCGTCCCCCAGGCGGAGGCTCAAGGGCCTCACCACCCTGGCCTCGTAGCGCTCGATGTCCCGCCGGGTGACGGGAGCGCCGATCCGCTCCAGGTCGGCGGCGACCTCCCGGCCGACGTCGCCCCGGTAGAAGTCGCGCAGGCCCGCATGAGCGAGTTGCTCCAGGGTGGCTGCGAGCGCGGGCTCCCGGCGCAAGGTGCCGGCCGGCGCTCGCTTGCCGTCGACCAGGAAAGCCTCGGCGAAGCCTGCCACGGCATAGAGGTCGGCCTCGCCGCTGGTCTTGAAACGGGCCTCGGACTCCGACACCGGATAGCCCTCTCGGGCGAGCCGGAGCGCCTCCCCCAGGAGCAGATCCAGGGGCAGCGAGCCGCCAAGCGCCCCCGACAATTCGAGGGCGAGCCGCCAGCCGCCAACCGCTCCCGCCACGGTCAAAGCCGCGTCCGGGCCGCGGGGCGGGATGGCGTCGTAGCCCTTGTGCCGGTAGCGCCGGATCGTCGCGAGGGCGCCCGCCGGGCCCGAGGCATCGAGGGCATGGACCCGGCCGCTCGGCTCCCGCACCAGCCAGAATCCATCGCCGCCGAGGCCGTTCATATGGGGGTAGACCACCGCGATGGTCGCCGCCATGGCCACCATCGCCTCGACGGCGTTGCCGCCCGCCGCGAGGACGACCTGGCCGGCCTGGGCGGCCGCGTGGTGGGGAGCGGCGACCGCCGCATGGGAGAAGACAGGGGTTTCGGGCATGGTTTCAACCAAGTGTGACGCGGGCGGAACTTGCGCCCCGGCCGGCCTTTAGGGTAGTTCCTGGCGCATCGTGCGGAAAAAGGGACCCGGTTTTCCGCCTCGAACGATGCGCCGCGTCAGAGATTGCATCAGAGGGGCCCCGGAGGTGGATGCCACTTTCGGGTCTGATGCTCAAGCAAACGGAGTTCGAAGTCTTGGCTCAGTCCACCCGCACCAATTGGCGCAACGTCATCACGGTTGCGAGCATCATGATCCTCGTGGGCGTCGAGGTGTTCGGCGTGGCGCTCGCCGGCGGCTGGGCCGTGGCGGGCCTGTTCGAGCTCGGCACCACCGTGGGCTACATCCTGATGGTCCTGTTCAGCGTCCTTGCCGCCTACCTGATGCTGATCCTCTGGCGCCATTGCGTGTCCGTCGAGCCGCTGGCCGAGCGGAGCTAAAGGCAGGCCTCACCGTCCGATGGCCTTGAAGCCGATCCGTCCGCCCTGGCCGTCGAAGGCGACGGCGTAATAATTGAAGAACAGCCGGCTCGAATTGGCCTCGCGCTCGTCCTTGACGCGAACGCCCATCTCGGGCCCGACCCGGACGCTCAGATCCACCACGTCCCCGACCTTCATGGTGAAGACCGGCCCGTGGCGGTAATGCATGATGGGCGTCAGCAGCGCCGGGTCGGCATCGTCGTCCTTGAAATGAACGTCCCGGCTGCCGCCGGTGTCGAACACGATGGGCGAGCAGGCCTGCTCCGCCCCATCGACCCAGAAGCATGCGTTCAGCGAGCCCGTATCCCAGAGCTTCTGGCCGTCATCACCCGCGTCCGGCTGAGCGGGCTGCAACGACGCGAACCGGAATCCCGACAGATCGCGCTCTTGAAGTCCGACCGTCACGCGGGGGCTGTCTCCGCCCATGTCGACGATGAAGCCGGATTTGAGCTGGCCGGGCAGCTGCATGAGGGGGCTGTAGGCCTCGTCCGGGCGGGCGTTGAGCTTGGTGCCCATGATGCCCATCGTGCCCCGAGGCAGGCCGGGGCAGCGCTCCTGCCCGTCCTTGCAGCGGATCGTGGTGATCACGTCGATGCGGACCGGTTCGGACGTGGCGATGGGCGGCTGGGCCTCCGGGAACGAGACCCGCGCATAGCCGACATAGCCCTCGACCTCGGTGCCGTCGCCGTAAATCGCCTGCGTCCGCTCGCCGGTCTTGCGCAGGTCGGGGCCCAGCGCGCCTTCGAGGATGCGCAGTCCGCTCGATCCGGTGTCGAACAAGACAGGCACCGGATCGCCGCCGCCGACGGCCGCCGTCACGGCGTTGGGCACCGAGGCGCCGGGATGGTGGCGCAGGGGCAGGGTCGCGGTCTCTTCCGCCGCCAGCGCGGGCGTCGCCGCGAGGGTGAGAAGACCGGCGCAGCCCGCCAGAAGGGCGCACCGCCCGTTGATGTTCGGTGAATGCCTGCCCGCCATGATGCCCCCGGTCGCCGGGCCTTTTGCCCGTTTGTGTGAGGGCACGATCATGCGGACCGAAAGCTTACGTTGCGTAAATTTCGAGCGCGCGCCGTTCAGGGTTGATCGCAGGCGGTCATGACAACCGGGTCGGCATCGCCCGGAACCACCTCGCCCAGGGGACGGCAGCGCCTCTCCCTGCAGATCCGCCAATCGGCGGTCGCCCCCGAGCGGCGCAGCACGACCTCGCGCTGGGGCGGAATGCCGGGTTTCCATGACCACACGCCATCCTTGAGGCGCGCCTCCGGCGGCGGCTCCATTCCGGCGCCCGATCCCCTCACCCGCGCCTCGTCGATGACGAGGCCCTGCGGCGTGCGGCGCCAATCCTCTTCCCACAGGATCTTCTCGACCGAATGCGTCCAGGCCAGGGTGAGCGTGTTGCCGAGGAGCGGCACGAGCACCGCCCCGGCCGCCAGGCAGATCATCCGGCGACAGCCGGTGTGGCCGGAGCCTGGCGCGTCCGCCAGACGTGCCATCCGATGAACAGGGCGCCGAGCGCGAAGCCGATCTCGTCGGTGAGCGGGATCGCAGCCACGAGGAACGCCGCCGCGACGGCGGCCCACAGGCGCTCCCACCACGTGAGAGGCGCCCGGAAATAGCCCACGGCGGCCACGCCCCACAGGCACATGGCAAGCGACGCCTTGACCACGATATAGGCCACGGCGAGCCAGTAGCCCGCCCCCTCCAGGCCGGGCACGGGCTGGAGCATAAGGGTCGGGTCGTACACGGCCATGTAGGGCACCACGAAGCCCGGCAGGGCGATCTTCACGGCCTGGATGCCGATCTTGAGCCCCGATTCCTTCGCCATGGGGGCGGCCGCGAAGGCCGCGAGCGCCACGGGCGGGGTCAGGTCCGCCATGATGCCGAAATAGAACACGAACATGTGCGACACGATGAGCGGCACGTCGAGGTTCAGGAGGATCGGCGCGGCCAGCGACGACGTGATGATGTAATTCGGGATCGTCGGGATGCCCATGCCGAGGATGAGGCTGAACACCATCGTGAGCACCAGGGCCAGGAACATGTTGTCCCGGCCGATGGAGATCATCCAGTTGCCCACGATGGTGCCGAGCCCCGTGAGCGTCATGGTGCCGATCACGATGCCCACCACCGCGCAGGCCAGGCCCACGGGCAGCGCCTGGCGGGCGCCGTCCGCGAGCGCATCGACGCAAGCCCGAAGGGTCAGGCGCCCCCGGCCCGAGAAGGCGTTCCAGATCGACAGGGCGGCCACCACGGCCAGCACGAGGGTGACGCTTGCGGCCAGCGAGGCGGCGGAGACCAGCGCGAGCGCGATCCAGAAGGCGACGCGCAGGGCCGGAACCGCGATCCCGGCCGCGATGGCGGCGCCGAGGATCAGCGCGACCGTGAGCGCGAGGCCGACCGCGCCCGCGAAGAGCGGCGTGTAGCCCGCGAACAGCAGGTAGACCAGCACGCCGAGCGGCGTGATGAGGAACCACTTCTTCTTGATCTCGGCCCAGCCGCTGGGCAGTTCAGCCCGCGACAGGCCGCGCAGGTGGCGCTTTCCGGCTTCCAGATGAACGGCGAGATAGCACGCCGCGAAGTAGAGCAGCGCCGGGATGATCGCGGCCTCCACGATCTTGGAATACGGCACGTCGATGGTCTCGGCCATGATGAAGGCCACCGCGCCCATGACCGGCGGCATGATCTGGCCGCCCATGGAGGAGGTCGCCTCCACGCCGCCCGCGAAGGCGGACGGGAAGCCGAAGCGCTTCATGAGCGGGATGGTGAACTGGCCCGACGCCACCACGTTGGCGACGCCCGAACCCGACACTGTGCCCATGAGGGCGGAGGACGCGACGCAGACCTTGCCGGGCCCGCCCTGCGCGCTGCCGAAGGCCGCCATGGAGATGTCGTTGAAGAAATCGATGACGCCCGCCTTCTCCATGAAGGCGCCGAACAGGATGAACAGGAAGATGTAGGTGGCGGAGACCAGCGCTGGCGTCCCGTAGATGCCCTCCGTGCCGAAGGACATGTGCTCGATCACCTGCTCGAAGGTGTAGCCGCGATGGTCCAGGGGCGCGGGCAGCCAGTGGCCGAAGACGCAATAGGCCAGGAACAGCCCCGCCACGATGGGAAGCGCCGGGCCCATGACGCGCCACACGAGATAGAGCAGGACCGCCAGCGCCACGACGCCGCTGACCATGTCGCCGGACGTGAGTTCGCCCGCGCGCACCAGCAGGTCGTTGTAGAGCGCCCATTGATAGAGCCCGACCGCGAAGCCCGCGAGCCCCACGCCCCAGCCGATCGCCCTGAGAGCCGGGGACCCGGCCCTGTGGATGGCGATCATCGCGCCGGACACGAGGCACAGGAAGGCCACGTGCATGGCCCGCACCACCTGGCTCGGCATGCTGCCGCCGAAATGCAGCACGAGCCCGAAGGCCGCCGCGACCGCGATCCAGCCGAGCACGCCGTCCACGATGCTCCGGCGGCGGACAGCCAATACGACGATCCATGCGGCCCAGCCCGCGAGCGCGACGGCCAGGAAATGCGTCAGGGTCACGGGGCCGAGAAACGGGCGATCCAGGGGAATGCCGAAGGACGTGATGATCTGGAAGATCGAGAACGCGATGGCGATCCAGAACAGAACCTTGCCCGGAAGCCCAGCCCCGAAGTTTTCCGGCAATCCATGCTCCGGGTTCACGGCCTCGGCCGGGGCCTCCATCTGGGCGAGTTCCGATGCGTTCGCACCCTGACCGGTCACACCGTGGCTCATAGGCCGCTCCCCTTCGACTTCCTGCAAACCCAAAACGAAAAAAGCCGGAGCAGTTCATCTGCCCCGGCTCCTCGGTCAATTGGCCGATGGATTAGGATCCGGGCTTCTTGACGCCCTTCTCGTCGAAGTATTTCTGCGCGCCCGGATGGACCGGGACCGGCATGCCCGCAAGCGCCTGGTCGAGCTTGATGTCCTTGGCGGCCGCGTGGGCGGCGGCGAGGTCCGGCAGGCTCTCGTAGATCGCCTTGGTCATGGCGTAGACCTGGTCGTCCTTCATGCCCGAATGGGTCACGAGGTAGTTCACCACGGCGGCGGCCTGCACCGGCTGGGCCTGGCCCTCATAGGTGTTGGCCGGGATCGTGGTGGCGATATAGGGCGCGCCGATCTTTGCGACGATGTCCTTCGGCACCTCCACCACGACGATGGGCACCGAGGTGGCGAGGTCGCGGATGGACGACACGCCGAGGCCCGCCGATTGCAGGGTGGCGTCGAGCTGGCGGTTCTTCATGAGCTCCACCGACTCGCCGAAGGCCAGGTACTCGACCTTGCCGAGGTCCTTGTAGGACAGGCCCGCGCCCTGGAGGATCGCCCGGGCGTTCAGCTCCGTGCCGGATTTGGGCGCGCCCACCGAGAGGCGCTTGCCCTTCAGGTCCGCGAGGGTCTTGATACCGGATTCCTTGGACGCCACGATCTGGATATAGTTCGGGTAGATCGCCGTGATGCCGCGCAGCTTGTCGAGCTTGCCCTTGAAGCCCGCCTCCTCGTCGCCGGCCCAGCCGAGCGCGAGGCTGTCGCCCAGGGTGAAGCCGATCTCGCCCTTGGCCTGCTGCAGGAGCGTCAGGTTTTCCACCGAGGCCTTGGTGGCCTGGACCGAGGGCCGGCTGCCCTTGATCTTGTCGGTATAGACCTTGGAGAGCGCCACACCCAGCGGGTAATAGACGCCGGAGGTGCCGCCCGTGAGGATGTTGATGAAGTCCTGGGCCTGGGCGGGCAGGCTCGCGCTCACGAGGCCGAGGGCCGCGACGGCCCCGGCGAGGCGCCGCTTGAAAGTCGGATGCATGGTCAACTCCCTGTCAACTGTTATTCATTGTATCGTGGCCTGAAACCTACTTTGGCTGCTGACGACAATTTCTCAAGGCGTTAAGAGGGTCCTATTCCTGCCACCTTGGTAGGGTGACCTCATTCCCGGTTGAAGTGCTCCTCTCATGTTCGATCGCCGCCAGTTTCTCCAGTTCGCCACCGCCACGGCAGGCCTCGCCGCCACGGGCTTCTCGAGCGAGGCCATGGCCCAGCAGGGCCTGCGCTACGGCGCGCCCGCGCCGTTTTCCTTCGTGGAGCTGAAAGCGCGGGCGCAGGCCATGGCCAAGACGGCCTACGTGCCCCCACAGGCGCCCTCGCCGGAGGTTCTGAACCGGATCGACTACGACGCGCACGGCAAGATCCGGTTCAAGACCGATCTGGCGCTCTGGGCGAACGGCCCGAGCGAGTTCCCGGTCACGTTCTTCCACATGGGCCGCTACTTCCAGAAGCCGGTTCACATGTTCGTGGTCGAGAAGGGCCAGGCCAAGGAGATCCTGTACGAGGCGGCCTATTTCGACATGCCGGCGGACTCGCCCGGCCGGGAGCTGCCCGACAATTCAGGCTTCGCGGGCTTCCGGTTCCAAGAGCCGAGGAGCGGCAAGCTCGACTGGCGCAAGAACGACTGGGTGGCGTTCCTGGGCGCATCCTATTTCCGGGCCATCGGCCAACTCTACCAATACGGCCTCTCGGCCCGGGGCCTCGCCGTGAACGTGGCGGTGTTCAACAAGCCCGAAGAATTTCCGGACTTCCGCGAGGTCTATTTCGAGACCCCGGCGGCGGGATCCGACACGGTAGTGCTGTGCGCCCTGCTCGACGGTCCGAGCGTTGCCGGCGCGTACCGCTTCACCATGAGGCGCACCGATGCCGTGCTCATGGACATCGAGAGCACCGTTTACCTGCGGGGGGATATCGAGCGCCTGGGGATCGCGCCGCTCACCTCCATGTACTGGTACTCCGAAAAGTCGAAGTCGACCGCCATCGACTGGCGGCCCGAGATCCACGATTCCGACGGCCTCGCCATGTGGACCGGCAGCGGCGAGCGCATCTGGCGCCCCCTCAACAACCCGCCCCGCATCATCACGTCGGCCTTCTCGGACGACAACCCGAAAGGCTTCGGGCTGCTGCAGCGGGACCGGAACTTCGACCATTATTTGGACGGCGTCTATTATGACCGGCGTCCCTCGCTTTGGATCGAGCCCAAGGCCGGCTGGGCCCGGGGCACGATCCAGCTCGTGGAAATCCCCACCGACGACGAGATCCACGACAACATCGTGGCCATGTGGGTGCCCGCCGAGCCCGCCCGGGCCGGTCAGGCGCTCGACTTCAACTATCGCCTGCATTGGGTGGCGGAGGAGCCCTATCCGACGCCCCTCGCCCGCGTGGTCGCCACCCGCTTCGGCAACGGCGGGCAAGCGGGCACGGCCCGTCCCAAGGGCGTGCGCAAGTTCATGGTGGAATTTTTGGGCCAGCCCCTGACCAAGCTCCCGGCGGGCGTCATTCCCCGGCCTGTGCTCACCGCCTCCCGTGGCGAGTTCTCCAACATCCTGACCGAGGCTGTGCCGGACGACGTGCCGGGCCACTGGCGCACGCAGTTCGACCTGACCGTCACGGGCACCGAGCCCGTGGAGGTCCGCTGCTACCTGCGCAATGCCGACGAAGTCCTGAGCGAAACCTGGCTGTATCAGTACCATCCGACGGCCTGATTGTCCTATCTTAGATCTCGAAGACCTCATCCTGAGGAGCCGCTTCAGCGGCGTCTCGAAGGAGGATCCAGAGATCACTGGAAACGCCTCGTCCTTCGAGACGAATTGCTTCGCAATTCCCTCAGGATGAGGCTCCGGTGGCGCGGGCTACCAGCTCCTTTCGCACAAAAACGTACAATATACGCAGATTCCGCTGGCCTTCTGTCTGCGTATATTATACTAAACCCCTATGCATGGCGGTCACCACCCTCACCGGACCCACGCGGTCGCGGCAGCTCCGACCTTCTCGCTCCTGCGCCTGTCGGCCTGGGAGCGGTTGGCGGGCGCGAGCGTTCTTCTGGGCGCCCTGTGGGTGCTGGTCCTGCTGGTTCTGGGTTGACCCGATGACCAAATCCGCGATCCGTTTCGACGAAGTGACCCTGGGCTACGACCGGCGGCCCGCCATCCATCACCTGGACGGCGCGATCGCGTCTGGCAGCCTGACCGCCATCGTCGGCCCCAATGGGGCCGGAAAGTCGACGCTGCTGAAGGGCATCGTCGGCACCCTGTCGCCCTTGAGCGGCCAGATTCACCTGGACGCGACCGCCCCCTCGCGCGTGGCGTATCTGCCCCAGGCGGCGGAACTCGACAGGTCGTTTCCGCTCTCCGTCTACGATCTCGTGGCCATGGGCCTGTGGTCCCGCGCCGGGTCCTTCGGAGGCATCGGCCGCAAGGATCGGGGCCGGATCGAGGAGGCGCTGGCGGCCGTGGGCCTGACCGGGTTCGAGCGGCGCCCGATCTCCACTCTCTCGGGCGGCCAGATGCAGCGCGCTCTCTTCGCGCGGCTGCTGCTCCAGGACGCCGAATTGATCCTGTTGGACGAGCCGTTCACGGCCATCGACGCCAAGACCACCGCCGACCTGCTCGACCTCGTGACCCGCTGGCACACGGAAAAGCGGACCGTCGTGGCGGTGCTCCACGACCTCGACACGGTGCGCCGGGTGTTCCCGGAGACCTTGCTGATCGCCCGCGAGCCCGTGGCCTGGGGCGAGACCGGCGCGGTGCTGAGCGCCGAGAACCTGCTCAAGGCCCGCCGCATGGTGGAGGCGCACGATCCGCACGCCGCGCCCTGCCACCGGCACGCGGCTTAACAATAACTCTCATCCCGTCCCTCGATGCGCCCTTGGGCGAGGCCTGAACATGTTCGATGTCTGGATCGGCCCGTTTTCCGAATTCGCCTTCATGCAGCGCGCCTTGGTGGGCACGGTCGCCATCGCCCTCGGGGGCGGGCCGGTGGGCGTGTTCCTGATGCTGCGGCGCATGAGCCTGACGGGCGACGCCATGGCCCACGCGATCCTGCCCGGCGCCGCCTTCGGGTATCTGCTCGCGGGACTGTCCCTGCCGGCCATGACCTTCGGGGGGCTCGTGGCGGGCGTCGTCGTGGCGGTGGCGGCCGGCCTCGTGTCCCGGTTCACGGCCCTCAAGGAGGACGCGTCGCTGGCGGCCTTTTACCTCCTGTCCCTGGCGCTCGGCGTCACCATCGTGTCCCTGCGCGGCTCGAACGTGGACCTCCTGCACGTGCTCTTCGGCACCGTGCTGGCGCTCGACGACAACACGCTCCTGCTGCTGGCCACCATCTCGACCCTGACGCTGCTGACGCTCGCCGTGCTCTACCGGCCCCTGGTGCTCGAATGCGTCGACCCGACCTTCCTGCGGTCCGTGAGCCGCACCGGGGTCGTCACGCACCTGGCCTTCCTGGGCCTCGTGGTGATCAATCTCGTCGGCGGGTTTCACGCGCTCGGCACGCTCCTGGCGGTGGGAATCATGATGCTGCCCGCCGCCGCCTCCCGGTTCTGGACCGCCGACATCACCCTCATGATGGCGGTCTCGGTCGCCATCGGCATCTTGTCGGGCTTCGGCGGGCTGCTGCTGTCGTTCCATGCCGAACTGCCCGCCGGACCGGCCATCATCCTGGTGGCGGGCGGGATTTACATCCTGTCCCTCGTATTCGGCCGCGAGGGCGGCCTGCTGTGGCTCGCCCTGCCCCGCAGACACTTGGAAGCCTGATTTCAATCTGGAAGGACCCGCCATGCTGACGAAGCGATCCGCCCTGACCCTGCTGGCCGGAGCCCTGGCCTTGGCCGGGACCGCGCTGCCCGCCCTGGCCCAAGCGCCCGAAAAGCTGAAGGTGGTGGCCACCTTCTCGATCCTGGGCGACATCGTCAAAAATGTCGGCGGCGACCGGATCGAGGTGAAGACCCTCGTGGGCCCGAACGGCGACGCGCACGTCTATTCGCCCACTCCGGCCGACGCGAAGAGCCTCACCGAGGCCAAGGTGGTGTTCACCAACGGCTTGAAGTTCGAGGGCTGGATCGCCCGCCTCATCCGGTCCTCCGGCACGAAAGCGCCGGTCGTCGAGGCCGCAGGGGGCGTCAAGGCCCTGGACGGGGACGACGATCACGGCCAGGGTCACGACCATGCACATGACCACGGCGCCCTCGACCCCCATGCCTGGCAGAACGTCGCCAACGCCAGGATCTACGCCCTGAACGTGCGCGATGCCCTGATCCGCGCCGACGAGGCCGGCAAGGCCGCCTACGAGGCCAACGCCGCCGCCTACGTCGCGCAGCTCGACGCCCTGGATGCCGACATCAAGGCCCTGGTGAGCCGCATTCCCGCCGACAAGCGCCGGATCATCACGTCCCACGACGCCTTCCGGTATTTCGAGGCGGCCTACGGCATCGATTTCGTGTCGCCCCAGGGCGTCTCCACCGAATCGGAGGCCTCCGCCAAGGACGTCGCCACCATCATCCGGCAGATCAAAAAGGACCGGATTTCCGCGATCTTCGTGGAGAACATCTCCGACCCGCGCCTCATGGAACGTGTCGCCAAGGAGACGGGCGCCCGGATCGGCGAGCCGGTCTTTTCGGACGCCCTCTCGGACGCCTCGGGCCCGGCGGGGACTTACATTGACCTGATGAGGCACAATATAAAGGCCTTCAGCACGGCCCTGTCGAGCTGAACCCAATTCACCCTCCCTAAAGGAGTGTTGCCGGAGCGACGATGACAGGCGCAACCTACTCTCCTCCCCCTTGTGGGGAGGAGTTGGAGGTGGGGGTGTGGGTGCTAAGATTTCAGACGTGGGCGCTCACACCCCCATCCCCAGCCCTTCCCCACAAGGGGGAAGGGAGGAAGCCGCGCCCCTTTCGACAATCCTTCCTTCGGTAGAGGCTGCAAGCATCTTCAACCACCCCGGAGCGCTGTCGCGCCCCGGCCCTCCCCCAACGGGAGGGCAAGACCCGGAATCGTCCCATGTCCGACAAGATCCCCGTCACCGTCCTCA
Source organism: Microvirga pudoricolor (assembly GCF_016892705.1). Classification (GTDB taxonomy): domain Bacteria; phylum Pseudomonadota; class Alphaproteobacteria; order Rhizobiales; family Beijerinckiaceae; genus Microvirga; species Microvirga pudoricolor. The sequence goes on along the minus strand of NZ_JAFEMB010000003.1, from coordinate 268,888 downwards.
CCGGCTATCTCGGCGCCGGAAAGACCACGCTTCTCAACCGCATCCTCACGGAAGAGCACGGCAAGCGCTACGCCGTGATCGTGAACGAGTTCGGTGAGATCGGCATCGACAACGAGCTCGTGGTCGGCGCCGACGAGGAAGTGTTCGAGATGAACAACGGCTGCATCTGCTGCACCGTGCGCGGCGACCTGATCCGCATCCTCGACGGCCTCATGAAGCGCAAGGGCAAGTTCGACGCCGTGATCGTGGAGACCACCGGCCTCGCTGATCCGGCCCCCGTGGCCCAGACCTTCTTCATGGACCAGGACGTGTCCGACGCCGCCCGCCTCGACGCCGTGGTGACGGTGGCCGACGCCAAGTGGCTCTCCGACCGCCTGAAGGATGCCCCCGAGGCCAAGAACCAGATCGCCTTCGCGGACGTCATCATCCTCAACAAGATCGATCTCGTAAGCGAAAAAGAGCTGGAGGAGGTCGAGGCCCGCATCCGCGCCATCAACCCCTATGCCAAGCTCCACAGGACGCAGAATTGCGCCCTGCCGATCTCCGACGTGCTCGACCGCAACGCCTTCGACCTCGACCGCATCATCGAGATCGAGCCGAACTTTCTGGAGGACGCGCACCATCATCACGACGAGGAGATGCAGTCGGTCTCCGTGAAGGTGGATGGCGAGGTCGACCCGGAGAAGTTCATGCCATGGATCTCCAACCTGACCCAGGTCGAGGGCCCGAACATCCTGCGCTGCAAGGGCATCGTGGCCTTCCCGAATGAGCCCAAGCGCTTCGTGTTCCAGGGCGTCCACATGATCCTCGACGGCGACGTGCAGGGCGATTGGAAGCCCGGCGAGAAGCGCGACTCGAAGGTGGTGTTCATCGGCCGGAACCTCAACGAGAACGCCATCCGCGAGGGCTTCCTGAGCACGGTGGCTTGAGGTCCAAGCTCGATCAGGCGTCCTCATCCTGAGGGCCCGCGAAGCGGGCGTCTCGAAGGACGAGGGCGGCGGATCGAGCGCTCGCTGGAAACGCCTCGTCCTTCGAGACGAATTGCTGCGCAATTCCCTCAGGATGAGGCTTCTGTCGCATCATTTCCTCCCGCATCCCCAATCTTATGCTATGGCCCCTCCATCAACAGGGATCGCCTTCATGAGTACCGGAACCGCTCCATCGCTCACCGAGAACATCGCCCCCGTCGCGGCGGGCGGGCACGTAATCGCGGCGAACTGGCTGAAACACACGGCTGCGTTCTCTACCAGCGACGGCACGGTGATCCTGGCGCGCGACGGGGACAGCCACCGGGTCGAGGCGCATCCGGATGCCGGTCTCCTGGTGGCGGCGGGCGACGGCGAGCGCCTGGTCACCGGCGGCGATGACGGGCGCGTGGCCGTGACGGGACAGGACGGTTCCACCAAGACGCTGGCCGAGACCAAGGGCGCATGGATCGATTCGCTGGCGCTGAGCCCAGGCGGCGCCTTCGCGTACGCGGCGGGCAAGCGGGTGTTCTCCCGGGATCATCGCGGCTCCGAGAAGACCCTCGAGGTCACCTCCACGGCGCGGGGCCTCGCCTTCGCGCCCAAGGGCTACCGGCTGGCGATCTCGCATTACAACGGCGCGACCCTGTGGTTCCCCAACGTGGAGGGCAAGCCGGAAAACCTCGAATGGAAGGGCTCGCATCTCGACATCGTCTGGTCGCCGGACGCCCGTTTCGTCATTACGTCGATGCAGGAGAACGCGCTCCACGGCTGGCGGCTCCAGCCCGACAAGGGCCACATGCGTATGAGCGGCTATCCGTCGAAGACCCGCTCGATGTCCTGGTCCCATGACGGCAAGTGGCTTGCCACGTCGGGCGCCGAGGCCGCCATCGTGTGGCCGTTCGAATCCAAGGAAGGCCCCATGGGCAAGGCGCCGCGCGAATGCGGCGTGCGGCCCGCCAAGGTGAGCCGCGTGGCGTTCCATCCCAATACCTACGTGCTGGCCGTCGCCTACGAGGACGGCTGCATCCTGCTGATCCGGCTGGTGGATGCCTCGGAGATCCTCGTCCGACCGGCGACCCCCGACAGCGGCGTCACGGCGCTGGCCTGGGACGGTCGCGGCCAGCGCCTCGCCTTCGGGTGCGAGGACGGACAAGCCGGCGTCCTGACCCTGCCGACCTGAGTCATGGCCCGCCTCGGTGCCTTCCTGAAATCCGCGTTCGGGCGCCCGAAGCCCGACGGGGAGGCGCTCGCTCAGGTCAAGGCCTGGTGCCGGGCGGCGCTCCCCGAAGCCTCCTATGCCGTCAACGAGATCGCCTGCACGGATCCCGGCTGTCCGGGCATCGAGACCGTGATCCTAGTCATGGAGCCCGGCCGCAAGACCCGCGCCGTGAAGGTCCAGAAGCCCTTGGACGAGGTTTCGGAACAAGATGTGCGAGAGGCCTTTAAAGCTTGAGAGGAGGCGTCGAGCGTGCCGCGGATCGTGAGAATCATCGCCTTCGGGCTGGGGCTGGCCGGGGGCGTCGTGGCCTCGCAGGGGCCTGAATATTCCCAGCAATACCGCCAGCGCCTGGGCGGCACCATCGACGAGTTGCACCGGATCATCTCCCGCTTCGACGCGGATGCGGGCGCCAGCGGCGAAACCCGCGACAGTGCCATTGCCCGTCTGCGGGGCAATTCCGACACCTTCGTGGAACGCCAGGGCGCTGCCATGCAGGGCAACGTGGAGCGGGTGGCGCGGCTGGAATCGCAACGGCAAGCCATGACGGATGCGGGCCCCTTCGGCCGCATCGGCGTGATGGTGCGCGACGGCGACAGGGACGTGATGGAGGCGGCCTACCGGGATTTCGAGCCCGCCGTGCCGGTCACCCAGGAGGGACTGCTCTCGGCCGCTGCGGGCTTCATCCTGTTCTGGGGCGGGTTTCTCCTGCTCGCGGGCTTCATCCGCAGCCTGCGACGGTCGCGCCGAGCGCAGGCCGCAAGGGCCTGACCTACTCGGCCCGCTCGGGCTTTCCGGCCAGCACCACGTAGAAGCCGAGCCCATCCTGGGCCGGGAGAGTTTGCAACCGCTCGATCCAGCCGCGCTTCTTGGCCTCCAGCAGCGCCTTGCCGATGGGCTGGAACAGGGTCTCGCCCCCACCTTCGGGCGGAGGCGACAAGCGGATCGCCACGGTCTTGCCCCTCGCGAAGCGGCTGCGCTCCAGCATGTCCTGGATCGAGGCCGCCGCCCGCTCGCGGCCCGCGTCCCGCAGGTCGAGAACCGATTCGGCGTCCACGACGCCGAGCGAGCCGCGCAGCTTATCGGCGTAGAATTCCTCGAAATGGGGCATGGGATCGTCCTTCATAAAAGGCTCGCCACAATCCCCTCCCCCTTGTGGGGAGGGCCAGGGTGGGGGCGCGAGCGCAGACCTTCACAGGTTCGGAGCCAACACCCCCACCCCCATCCCTTCCCCACAAGGGGGGAAGGGAGCAGGGCGGCATTCGATTATTCACCGCACCAGCACGTTCCGGAACTGCCATGGGTCGGACGTGTCGATGTCCTCCGGGAAGAAGCCCGGGCGGTCGGCCAGCGGGGTCCAGTCCGTGTAGAAGCCGTTCACGGGACCGAGATAGGGCATCTGAACCTCGAGGCAGCGGCGGAAATCCATCTCGTCCGCCTCGACGATGCCCGCCTCCGGGTTCTCCAGCGCCCAGACCATGCCGGCGAGCACGGCGGAGGTCACCTGGAGGCCGGTGGCATTTTGATACGGCGCGATGCGGCGCGTCTCTTCGATGGAGAGCTGCGAACCGTACCAATAGGCGTTCTTCGCGTGGCCATAGAGCAGGACGCCGAGTTCGTCGATGCCGTCCACGATCTCGTTCTCGTCGAGGATATGCTGCGTCTCCTGCACGTTGCCGGCATTGCCGAACATCTCATGCAGCGACAATACCGCGTCGTTGCTGGGGTGGTAGGCGTAGTGGCACGTGGGCCGGTAGACCGCGTTCCCGTTCTCGCGAACGGTGTAATAATCCGCGATCGAGATCGACTCGTTGTGCGTGACGAGAAAGCCGTGCTGGGGTCCCGGCGTCGGGCACCAGCTGCGCACGCGGGTGGCCGCTCCGGGCTGCCGCAGGAAGATCGCCTGCGCGTCGGGACCGAGAGTCTCGGCGTTCTCGGGCATCCAGGTCTCGTGCGTGCCCCAGCCGAGCTCGGCGGGCTGCTGGCCCTCCGACACGAAGCCGTCCACCGACCAGGTATTCACGAAGGTGCCCATCGGCTTGGCGGATTTGGCGCGCTGGGTGTCGCGCTCGGCGATGTGCACGCCCTTCACGCCCACCTTCCGGGCCAAGCGCGCCCAGTCCTCGCGGCTCTTGGGCTCGGGCCCGCCGACACCCAGATCGCCGGCGATGTTCACCAAGGCCTGCTTGACGAACCAGGACACCATGCCTGGATTGGCGCCGCAGCACGACACCGCGGTGGTGCCCCCCGGATTGCGCCGTCGTGCCTCCAGGGTGATTTCGCGCAGCGCGTAATTCGTGCGGGCGGCCGCACCCTTGCTCTTGTCGAAGTAGAAGCCGACCCAAGGCTCGTTGACGGTGTCGATGTAGAAGCAGCCCAGCGACCGGCACAGCTCCATGATCTCGACCGAGGACGTGTCCACCGAGAGGTTCACGCAGAAGCCCTGGCCGCCGCCTTCGGTGAGAAGGGGCGAAAGCAGGTCGCGATAGTTGTCCTTCGTGACGGCCTGCTGAATGAAGCGGATGCCGCGCTCGTCCAGCAGTTCCTTGTGCTTCTCCTGCGGGTCGATCACCACGAAGCGGCTCTTGTCGTACTCGAAATGGCGTTCGATGAGCGGCAGGGTGCCCTGGCCGATCGAGCCGAAGCCGATCATGACGATGGGGCCGCTGATGCGGCCGTGAACGGGCCAAGTGGTCATCGGATGGATCTCCTTGAGAGCCGAACGAGGGGTCGCGTCGGACGATGTGTTCGGGCGGCATGTAGGGTTGCGGGAGCGCCGGGGTCAATGCCCGCAGGGAAAGTCATGGTCTTTCCCCATGACAGACCCGTGACCGGGCCTCGCACGCGCCCAAAAGCGGATCGGCCATTCCGTTTATGCACTCGACATTAAGTTGCGATTCCGCATGATCGGCCGATATTTTGAGCCGCCTCACCATGTTTCCATGACATTTCGCGACCTGCTGGCCAGCCACGGGCGAACGGTCGGCCTGGGCTATGCCCTGGCGCTCCTGTCGTCCTTCGGGCAGACTCCCTTCATCGCCGTGTTCGTGTCCGACCTGCGAGGCGCCTTCGGCCTCAGCAATGGGACCTTCGGGTTGATCTACTCGGCCGCGACCCTGAGCTCGGGCCTGATCATGATCTGGCTCGGCGGCCTCATCGATCGGGTGAATGCCGGCCTCTACGCGTCGCTCGCCCTGTTCGGCCTCGGCCTCGCGGCCCTGAGCCTGTCCTTCGCGTCGTCCCTGGCCCTGATGGGCGTGAGCCTGTTTTGCCTGCGCCTCTTCGGTCAGGGCATGCTGAGCCATGCGGCCATCACCTCCACGGCGCGCCTTCCGGAGGCGATCCGCGGCCGCGCGGTGGGGATCGCGACCATCGGGTTTCCCAGCGGCGAATCCGTCCTGCCGGGCCTCGCCCTGCTGACGATCTCCACCCTGGGCTGGCCCAGCGCCTGGCGGATGGCGGCCTTGGTGATCCTGTCGAGCCTCGTGGCCGGCTGGGCCGTCGGGCGCTGGCTCGGCGCGCGGGATCGGACCCTCGACCGCGACCTCGATCCGCCTGCCCGCAACACGGAGCCCAGGCCGCCGGTGGCGGGGCCGAGCCGCTTGGACATCCTGCGCAGCCGGGGCTTCCTGCTCTTCATTCCGCCCATGATCGCCCCCACCGGGATCTTCACGGCCTACCTGATTCATCAGCGCTACATCGCCGAAACCAAGGGCTGGCCCCTGGAGGCTCTCGCCAGCGGCATCTCGACCTACGCCGTCGTGTCGGTGGTCACGACCATGGCCACGGGCACCCTCGTGGACCGGTTCGGCGCCATCCGCCTCAGCCACCTCTATCTGGCGGGGCTCGTCTTGGCGTCCCTGACGCTCGCCCTGTTCGACGATCCCGCCGCCGCGCCCCTGTTCTTCGCCCTGCTAGGGCTGACCGGCGGCGCCAACAACGTGGTTCTGCCCGCCGTCCTGGCGGAGCTGTTCGGCACGCGCCATCTGGGCACCGTACGGGCCCTGTCCGGCTCGATCTGCGTCACAGCCTCGGCCGTGACGCCGGGGGTCGTGGGCCTGCTCTTCGACCGGGGCGTCACGATCGGGACCCTGTCGGCCTGGTTCGCGGCCTATACGATCCTGGCGACCCTCCTCACTTTCGCTCTCCCCAACCCCAGGGCCTGACGGCTCACCCCCATCAGGACGCAGGCTCTCGTCATGTTCACGAAACCGGATCCCGCCCATGAAGCTCCATGACCTTCTCGCCCGCCACGGACGGGTCATCGGCCTGGGATTCGGCCTCACGCTCCTGTCGTCCTTCGGCCAGACCTTCTTCATCTCGCTCTCGGCCCCGGACATCCGCGCCACGTTCGGGATCACCCATGGGGGTTTCGGGCTGATCTATTCGGCCGCGACCCTCACGTCGGGCCTTTTGATGATCTGGATCGGGGGCGTGATCGACCGGGTGCGGGTCGGCCTTTACGTCACAATCGCGCTCGTCGGCCTGTCGCTCGCGGCGGCCGGCCTCTCGCTGGCCCCGAACCCCATCGTGCTGGGCTTGTGCCTCTTCGGGCTTCGGTTGTTCGGACAGGGGATGACGAGCCACGCGGGCATCACCTCGACGGCGCGCCTGCCCGCGGGTTTGCGCGGGCGCTCCGTGGCCGTGGCGGCGCTCGGGTTTCCGGCGGGCGAGGCGATCCTGCCCGGCATTGCCCTGGTGACGGTCGCGGCTCTGGGCTGGGTGGCGGCCTGGCGCGTGGTCGCGCTGGCGATCCTGGTCGCCCTTGCCCTGGGCTGGGCCCTGAGCTTCGCTTTGGGACCCGACCGGTCGCAGGCGGCCGACATGGAGGCCCCCTCCCCCCATGAGCCGGGGCCACGCTGGGTCGATCTCCTGCGGGATTGGCGGTTCCTCGCCCTGATGCCCGCCTTCATGGGCTATCCGGCCATCGTGACGGCTTTTTTCTTCCATCAGCGGCTGATCGCCGACATGAAGGGGTGGAGCCCCGAGCTGCTCGCCAGCGGGATCACGACCTTCGCGCTGGTGTCGGTGGTGGTGGTGATGACGGCCGGAAGCCTCGTGGACCGGTTCGGCGCCGTGCGGCTCAGCCATTTCTACCTGATCGGCCTCATGAGCGCGTCCGTCGTGCTGGCCCTCACGGAGGGAGCGTTGTCGGTCTTCCCGTTCTTCGCGCTCGTCGGCCTGACGGCGGGCGGCACCAACGTGGTGGCGGCCTCCGTTCTGGCGGAGCTGTTCGGCACGCGGCACCTCGGCAAGATCCGGGCGCTCGCCGGCTCCGTCATGGTGGTGGCCTCGGCGACGACGCCGGGGCTCGTGGGCCTGCTGTTCGACGCCGCCGTGCCGCTGCCGACGATCTGCCTGTGCTTCGCGGCCTATCTGGCGTTCGCCACCGCCATGACCTTCCTGCTGCCGAATCCGAGGGCATGATCGCACGCCCTCGGATCCATGGTCAGTTTCAGGCGGCGGGACGTAACGCCGCCCAATGGCCTTGGGCTGCCGCCGCCACGAGAGCCGCGAGATCGGGCTTCTCCTCGAACGCACCCGTGGCCGACACCAGGCCGCGCGCACCGGACAGCGCGCCGGCCCTCAGCTCCAGCGCGAGAAAGCGCTCGCGCTCGAAGGGACCCGGCATCCACAAGCCCTCGGTCATCTGCGTCGAGAAGCCGAAGCGGTCGTAATAGGGCGCGTCGCCCACGAGCAGCACCGATCCGTGGCCGAGTTCAGCCGCGCGGGCCAGCGCCTCGCGCATGAGCTTCCCGCCAAGGCCGAGGCCCTGAAGCGCCGGATCGACCGCGATGGGGCCGAGCATGAGCGCAGGGCGGCCCGGGCCCGCCGACACGTGCCAGAGACGCACGGTGCCGACGATGCGGCCGTCCATCTCGATGACCAGCGCCAGGCCGTCCGCAGGCAGACGGCCTTCGCGCAGGCGCTCGCAGGTCTTTTGGAAGCGGGCGGGTCCGAAGCAGGTGTCGAGCAGCGTCTCGCGCGCGTCGACGTCACGGAAGGTTTCCTCGCGAATCGTGATCATGGCCGTGGCCTCCCAGCACAAATGGGGTGAGCGACAGCCCTCGCACCTGCTCAACGGAGCAGGCCGTCCGGGACAACTATGGGTGAGTTGGGGCCTGCCTCAACCCTGAGGCAGGCGGGACGTGACGTCTGCTGAGTCGCGTCGTCTTTCGACGGCGCCCTCAGATCACGTAGGACTTCAGCGGGGGAAACCCGTTGAAGGCGACCGCCGAGTAGGTGGTCGTGTAGGCGCCGGTGCCTTCGATCAGAACCTTGTCGCCGATTTCCAGGGACACCGGGAGCGGATAGGGGTTCTTCTCGTAGAGCACGTCGGCCGAGTCGCAGGTCGGGCCGGCGAGCACGCAGGGTACCTTGCGGTCCTCGTCGTGCTCGGTGCGGATCGCATAACGGATCGACTCGTCCATCGTCTCGGCGAGACCGCCGAACTTGCCGATGTCGAGATAGACCCAGCGGATCTCGTCCTCGTCCTGGCTCTTCTTCGAGACGAGAACGACCTCGGCCTCGATGATGCCGGCGTTGCCCACCATGCCGCGCCCCGGCTCGATGATCGTCTCCGGGATGCGGTTGCCGAAGTGCTTCGACAGCGCCCGGAAGATCGACTCGCCATAGGCTTCGACCATCGGGACCGTCTTCAGGTACTTCGTCGGGAACCCGCCGCCGAGATTGACCATCGACAGGTGGATGCCGCGCTCCGCGCACTCGCGGAAGATCATGGATGCCGACCCCAGGGCGCCGTCCCAAGCCTCGGTGTTGCCCTGCTGCGAGCCCACGTGGAAGGACACGCCATAGGCCTCGAGGCCCTGGCGAACCGCATGCTCGAGCACGTCCACGGCCATCTCGGGCACGCAGCCGAACTTGCGCGAGAGCGGCCATTCGGCGCCGGCGCCGTCGCACAGGATGCGGCAGAACACCTTGACGTCGGAGGCCTCCACGCCCACCAGGGCCGCCGCGCGGGCGATCTTCTCCACCTCGGCCTCGCAATCGACCGCGAAGAGACGCACGCCGAGCTCAAGAGCCCGCGCGATGTCGCGCTCCTTCTTGATCGTGTTGCCGAAGGAGATGCGGTCCGGGGTCGCGCCGGCGTCCAGGGCAAGCTGGATCTCGACGGTGCCCGCCGTGTCGAAGCACGAGCCCAGATCGGCCAGAAGCTTCAGCACCTTCGGGTCCGGGTTCGCCTTGACGGCATAGAACACGCGGGTGTCGGGCAGAGCGCGGGCGAACTTGGCGTAGTTGTCGCGCACCACGTCGAGATCGACGACCACGCAGGGGCCATCCTCACGTCGGTTGCGCAGGAATTCACGAATGCGCTCAGTCATGGCGCTCTCCCCACCAAAGGTTCAATGAGGCTGTTCCGTTGAGCCTCGGATTGAAGTTCAGACGTCGTCGATGCCTTTCGAGGGCATTGTTCGCGTCCGGCGTCAGCGGGAGAAGACGACCTTGCATCCTCGTGCGATGGAGACACGAAGGGATGCGTGGGCTCTTCACCCGACGATGCTGCCTTGGATTGGATGGGGGATTCCCGTCCGCACGCCTGGCAATGATAAACAAGCCTCTTCGGTGCTGACCTTTGGAGGGCCAGCGAGACCAAAAAAGCCCGTTCGTCGTTGCTTTAAGTCGCGTCCCCCGTTGAGAACGAGGTACGCCGGTTTTCGCCTCCGGCTGCCGGTTAGGGGTATCGAGAACTAGGGCGTTCTCGGGCGGCTGTCCGGCCTCTTGTCCGGATGCCCACCAACCGACACACGACCACAGGCACGTGCGAAATTGGGCAGGGCTGAGATAAGCTTAATAGGGCCCCTGTACAAGAGTTTTTTTGATATTTTTTCACGGACCGGAGGCCGGGTTTCCCCAACGGACCCGGACGCGCCCTCTGGGCAAAACCGTTCAGCTTCTGTTAACGGGCAAAGCTAGACGAAAGGTGGAGGCGAGCCCATCTCTCTGCTTGGCGTCCTTGCCCGATGCCGCCACCCGATCCCGGCTCCCGCGACCCGAGAAATCACGCTTCGATGATGCCCCTGTCCCGCCGCCTCCTTCTCCAAAGCCTTCTCGCGACGGCCGCCGTGCCGGCCCTGGCCCAGCAGCCCCCGGCGGCCCAGCCGGCGCCCACGGGACCGGTCGACCCTGCGCCGTTCCGGTTCGAGGACGTGGTGCGGCGCGCCCGCGAGCTCCAGGCGGTCGCCTACGAGGCCGCCGCGGCCCAGCTGCCCCCGCCCCTCAACGGGCTCAGCTTCGACGACTACAGGGACATCCGCTTCCGGCCGGAGCGGGCGCTGCTGTCGTCCTCGGGCTCTCCGTTCCGGATGCAGCTCTTCCACCTGGGCTTCCTCTACCAGCGCCCCGTGACCGTGAATGTGATTCGCGACGGGGTGCCGACGCCCGTCCCCTACCAGCGCGAGCTGTTCGATTACGGTCGCAACGCAATCGAGCGTCCCCTGCCGGTGAACCTGGGCTTCGCGGGGTTCCGCCTCCATTACCCGCTCAACAGCCCGAAGGTCTTCGACGAGCTGATCGCCTTCCTGGGTGCGAGCTACTTCCGCTTCCTCGGCCGGGACCAGAAATACGGCCTTTCGGCGCGGGGCCTGGCGATCAACGTGGAGGGCGGCGACGGCGAGGAGTTCCCGGCCTTCCGGGAATTCTGGATCGACATGCCCAAGCCCAACAGCGATCAGGCGACGATCTACGCGCTTCTCGACAGCCCCTCGGTCACGGGCGCCTACCGCTTCGTGATCTATCCGTCCCAACGGACCACCATCGACGTGACGGCCACGCTCTTCCCGCGCCGCCGGATGGAGAATGTGGGCCTTGCCCCCCTCACATCCATGTATTTCGAGGGCGAGAACGACCACAAGCGGGTGGACGAGTTCCGGCCCGAACTGCACGATTCGGACGGCCTGCTGATGCATTCCGGCGCGGGCGAGTGGATCTGGCGGCCGATCTCCAACCCGGATAAGAAGACCGTCTCGTCCTTCTCGGACAACAACCCCCGGGGCTTCGGGCTCATGCAGCGGGACCGGACGTTCGAGAACTACCAGGACCTGGAGGCCTTCTATCACCAGCGTCCCGGCTATTGGGTGGAGCCGGTCGGTCAGTGGGGCGAGGGCCGCGTGGAGCTCGTGGAGCTTCCCACGCCCGACGAGACACACGACAACATCGTGGCTTATTGGGAGCCCAACCGCCCCTACGAGGCCGGCCAGGAGACCACGATCAGCTACCGGCTGCGGTCCATCGGCTCCACGGACGAGATGCATCCCGGCGCCAAGGCCGTGAACACCTTCCACACGCCGGCCCGCAACAGCGGCTCAAGCGCGCCCAGCGATCCGACCCGGCGACGCTTCATGATCGATTTCGCGGGCGGCGACCTGGAGTTTTACCTGCGCGATCCGAGCCAGGTGGAGGTGGTGCCGTCAATCTCGCAGGGCCAGATCACCCATACCTTCATCGTGCCCAACCCTCACACCAAGGGGTTCCGGGCCGCCATCGACGTGAAGCTGGAGCCGGGGCAGTCCACGGACCTGCGGGCCTTCCTGAAGGCCGGCAACCGGACGCTCACGGAAACTTGGACCTATCCCTGGACGGCGGGCTGATCGTCCGCCGCACGGACAAGCTTGCCAAGCCTCGCGGGAGCAAGCAGAACCGGGGTTCAGCATCCCGTCGCCTTGGAGGATCGGGCATGACATCTCGCACGAGCCTTGTTGCCGCGGCAGTCGCCATCGTGGCCTGGGCCGCGCCCGTGCAGGCGCAGCCTCTCACGGAGGTGGCCTTCGGCACCAACTGGCTCGCTCAAGGCGAGCATGGCGGGTATTACCAAGCCCTCGCCGACGGCACGTATGAACGATACGGCCTCAAGGTCAGGATCGTGCCGGGCGGCCCGCGCGCCAACAACCGCATGCTCATGGCGGCGGGCAAGCTCGACTTCTACATGGGCGGCAGCCTCATCCAGGCCTTCTCGGCGGTGGAGAAGGACATTCCGACGGTGGTGGTCGCGGCGCATTTCCAGAAGGATCCGCAGATCCTCATGAGCCACCCCGGCCAGGGCCTCGACACGTTCCTGGATCTCCGGAAATCCAACGATCTCCTGATCTCGAAAGACGGTTTCGCCACCTATTTCCAATGGATGAAGGTGGAGTTCGGCTTTCGCGACGAGCAGGTGAAGCCCTACGGCTTCAGCCCGGCGCCCTTCATCGCCGACAAACGCGCCGTTCAGCAGGGCTATGTGACGTCCGAGCCTCTGGTGATCGAGAAGGCAGCGGGGTTCAAACCCAACGTCTTCCTGCTGGCGGATCACGGCTTCAGCACCTATTCGACGACCGTGGAGACCCGCCGCGAGGTGATCGACGCCAAGCCCGACCTGGTGCAGCGCTTCGTCGATGCCTCCACGGTCGGCTGGTACAACTACCTTTACGGCGACAGTACGGGAGCGAAGGCGCTCATCCGGCGCGACAACCCGGAGATGACCGACGAACTGCTCGCCTATTCGGCTGCCAAGATGAAGGAATACGGCATCGTCGATTCCGGCGATGCGGAGCGGCTCGGCATCGGCGCCATGACCGACGCCCGGGTGAAGGATTTCTTCGACAAGATGGTGAAGGCCGGCCTCTTCAAGCCCGATCTCGACTACCTGCGCGCCTACACGCTCCGGTTCGTGAACAAGGGCGTCGGCCGGGACCTCAAGAAATAGGCCGTGCCGGATCAGGATCAGGCCATCGTGCCGCCTCTCGTTTCGCTCAGCGGTGTCGCCAAGACGTTCGCCAATGGGCTGAAGGCCCTCGACGGGATCGATCTCGATATCGCGCGAGGCGAATTTCTGTCGCTCCTCGGCCCGTCCGGATGCGGCAAGTCCACGGCCCTGAGAATCATCGCGGGGCTGACGCCGCCGACGGCCGGAACCGTCGCCTGGAGCGACGCGCCCGACGGCGACCACCGGGGCGAGATCGGCTTCGTGTTCCAAGAACCGACGCTGATGCCCTGGGCCGATGTGGCCGGGAATGTCGGCCTGCCCCTGCGCCTGCGGGGCCAATCCCGGCGCGAGGCGTGGCCCCGGATCGAGGAGAGTCTGGAGCGGGTCGGGCTGCGGGAGTTCGCGCACGCGTATCCGGGCGAATTGTCCGGCGGCATGAGCATGCGGGTCTCGATCGCGCGGGCGCTGAGCCTTCGCCCGAAGCTGCTTCTCATGGACGAGCCTTTCGCGGCCCTCGACGAGATCACCCGCTTTCGCCTCAACGACGACCTCCTGCGGCTGCACCGGGAGCTCGGCTGCACCGTGGTGTTCGTGACGCATTCCGTCTTCGAGAGCGTCTACCTCTCGCATCGGATCGCCGTCATGACGCCGCGCCCGGGCCGCATCGCCGCCACGCTGGCGGTCGACCCGGCCCAGCGGCGCGACGAGGCGTTCCGGAGCAGCGCCCAATACGCAAGCCTGTGCGGCAAGGCCTCCCGGGCGCTGGCCGACGCCTCCGGGCCGGGACGGCCGTCGTGAGGCGCGCGGGACCCGGCCGTGACCGAGCCCAGGCGCGCGACGCCCGCCTTCGCGTCGCGCTGCCGCTCGTCGTCTGCATCGCCGGTCTCCTGGCCTGGGAGGCCTATGTGCGCCTGGCCGCCGTGCCGCCCTACATCCTGCCCGCCCCCACCCTGATCGCCGCGACCCTCGTGACGGACCGGCACATCCTCCTGGCCTCTTGGCTCGTCACCTTGGAAACCGCGCTGCTCGGACTCGGCCTGGCAGTCCTGGGGGGCGTCGCGCTCGCCGTGGCCCTGAGCCTGTCGCGGATCGTGGAATACGCGGTCTATCCCCTCGCGGTCGCGCTCCAGGTGACGCCCGTGGTCGCGGTCGCGCCCCTCCTGCTGATCTATCTGCCGGAGAGTGTCGCAGTTCTGGCCTGCGCCTTCGTGGTGGCGTTCTTCCCGATTCTGTCCAACACCATGCTGGGCCTACAATCCGTGGACCGGAACCTGCTGGAACTGTTCGCGCTCTACGGGCAGCCCGTGGGGCGGTCCACCGCCGCCGCGCGGTTCCGGGCGCGGGCTAAGGCCCTCTGGCACCTGCGCCGCCCCGCCGCCCTGCCATCCTTCCTGGCGGGGCTGCGGATCGCCGGAGGATTGTCCCTCATCGGGGCCGTGGTGGCCGAGATGGCGGCGGGCTCGGCCGGCGCCAGCTCCGGCCTCGCCTATAGGATCATCGAGAGTCAGTACCGCCTCAACATCCCCCGGCTCTTCGCGGCCCTGGTACTGTTGATCACAACCGGAATCCTCATCTACCTCCTGACCTCGGCCGTTTCCCATCGCCTGCTGCGCCGCTGGCATCCAAGCGCCCTGACGCCGGAACGGTAGGGTTCACCCATCTCATCTGTAGGAATATGGTCCGAGAGGCCTGTTTTTCGCGGTTTTGTCATCGAACCGTCATGACGCGCCCCACAAGGTGGCGTAGACATCGACGGAAAGATGCAGGACGCGGGTGAACCGGATGAAGCATCCAGGGATGAAAAGTGTCGGTTGGGCCCTCGTCCAGGCGTCGCGTCTTCATCGGAGCCGGATGGGCGACAAGCTTGCCGGCCTCGAGCTTTTCGCAGGCCAGGAGCAGGTTCTCCAGGCGCTCGCGAGCGAGGGCAAGATGACGATGGGGGAACTCGCGGCCATCCTGCGGGTCCGCCCGCCCACCGCCTCCAAGACCGTCTCGCGCCTGGCCGCCATGAAGCTCGTCGAGCGCCACACGGAAGCCGGTGATGCCCGGGTGGTTCGGGTCAAGCTCACCAAGGAAGGCAAGAAGAAAGCCGCCGCCATCGACGATCTCTGGAACGAGGTCGAGGACGAGTTGCTGGCGGATTTCGACTTGAAGGACCGCAAGCGGCTGCGCAAGCTCTTGAAGCGCTCCGCCAAGAACCTCGCCAAGCTCACCGGCGCCGACCTCGACGGGTTCGACATCACCGACGACGAACTCGACGAGACGGACGACGCGGTCACGCCGCCCGTCGTCACCGGGCCGATCCTGGCGGCCTGAACCCGCGTCGTCCCCTCGGCCTCTGCCCCGATCCAGGCGCAGGGCCCCTCGGCGCTTTTGGCGGTCGCTATCTTCGGGAGGGGCCGATAGCATCGCCCCATGGCAGACACCACGACCTATCCGAGCCTCGACAGCGGGCGCGCGCAGCGGAAGCGACGTCTGGCGGGCATCGCCCTCATGTGCCTCGGCCTCGTGAGCCTTTGCTGCCTGGACGCCACGGCGAAATGGATCAACCGGACAGGCGATCCGCTGTTCACGGTCTGGGCGCGCTATATCGGCAGCGTCCTTCTCACCTTGGCTTTCGTGAACCCCGCCACGACGCCCGGCGTGCTGAAGACCAAACGGCCGGGTGTTCAGGCCCTGCGCTCCCTCATTCTCTTCGTCTCCACGTCCCTCGGCTTCTTCGCCCTGCAGCATCTGCCCCTCGTGGAGAACACGGCCATCGTGTTCGCCACGCCCCTGATCGTGGCGCTTCTCGCCGGGCCGCTCTTGGGTGAGTGGGCCGGCCCCCATCGCCTCGCGGCCATCGGGGTCGGTTTCATCGGGATCCTGGTGGTGACCCGCCCGGGCCTCGGGACCCTGCATCCGGCCGCGTTCCTGGCGCTGGGCAGCGCCGTCTGCTACGCGCTCTACGCCATCCTGACCCGGATGCTGGCGGCCCATGATTCCTCCGCCACCACCCTGGTCTATTCCGGCTTTGCGGGCGTGATCCTCATGACGCCGCTGCTGCCCTGGATCTGGTCCACACCGGTCTCGGGAACGGCCTGGGTGCTGCTCTTCGCCACCGGGGTCTTCGGAACCCTCGGCCATTGGCTGCTGATTCTCGCCCACCGGCGCGCGCCGGCCCCGATCCTGTCGCCGTTCATGTACAGCCAGATCATCTGGACCCTGAGCTTCGGCTACATTTTCTTTGGAGACTGGCCCGACCAATGGACGTTTCTGGGTGTCGGGATAATCATCGCGTCCGGCTTGTATTTGCTCTATCGTGAACGCGTTCGCCACGTCGATCCCGGCACTTCCCCATGACCGATACGCCTCTTCATGCGCCGCCCGGCCTCGGCCCCGTGACCGAGGGGCGGCTGCGCGAGGTCGGCATCGCCACCATCGCGGATCTGAGAGCCATCGGCGCTGTCGAGGCCTATCGCCGCCTGAAATTCGTCATGCCCCGGCAGGTGAGCCAGAACGCCCTCTACGATCTCGAGGCCGCACTGCGCGGCTGCGGCGGGCTCGATCTGCCCCTGGACGTGAGGAATGCCCTCCAGGCACAGTCCCAGGCCATCGACTCCGCCCTGCGCAAGGGCGCCGCCGCCCGCTGCGCCATCTGATCCCCCCAACCGACAGGAGCCTTAGAGCCCACCATGACTCGCCCCGACGTGCTGATGCTGGCCCCCATGCTGCCCGCAACCATGGATAAACTCGACGAAGCCTTTACGGTCCATCGGATCTGGGAAGCCAGCGACCCCGATGCCGCGCTCCGCGAGGTCGCGCCGCGCATCCGCGGCATCGCTCTGAGCACCTCGTCGCCGCGGCGGGCCGATACCGCCTTGTTCGATCTCCTGCCGAACCTGGAGATCATCTCGGGCTTTGGCGTGGGCTACGACAACGTTGACGCCAGGGAGGCGGGCGAGCGCGGCGTCATCGTAACCAACACACCGGATGTGCTGAACGACGAAGTGGCGGATCTGGCCATCGGGCTGCTCATCGCGACCCTGAGGCAGATCCCGCAATCGGACCGCTATCTGCGGGCCGGCCGCTGGCTCGAGAAACCCTTTCCGCTCTCGGCGACGCTGCGCGAGCGCAAGATCGGCATCATCGGTCTGGGGCGCATCGGGAAGGCCATCGCGCAGCGGCTCGAAGGCTTCGGCGTTCACATCGCCTATCACGGCCGCACCCGCCAGGACGGTGTGACGTATGCGTACCACCCGACCCTGATCGGCATGGCGGAGGCCGTGGACGTACTCATCGCCATCACGCCCGGCGGCGCCGGAACGCGGCATCTCGTGAACGCGGACGTGCTCCGGGCGCTCGGGCCGCAGGGTGTCCTCATCAACGTGGCGCGCGGCAGCGTGGTGGACGAAAGGGCTCTGATCGAGGCCCTGAAATCCGGCACCATTCTGACGGCCGGTCTCGACGTGTTCGACGATGAGCCTCGGGTGCCGCAGGAACTGATCGACATGGACCACGTGGTGCTCCTGCCCCATGTGGCATCCGCGTCGGTTCACACCCGCAACGGCATGGGCCAGCTCCTGGTCGACAACCTCACATCCTGGTTCGCCGGCAAGGGGCCCGTGACGCCCGTTCCGGAAACGCCCTGGAAAAAATAGAGCATAAAAGAAAGGCAGGTTGCGAGACCTGCCTTTTTCCATGAAGCATCGTTGAGCGTCAGTGGTTGTCGCGCGGGACCCCGAAGGTTTGCGCGACGCGCTGGTATTTCACGGCGGGCTTGAGGACCATGCCTTCCGAGAGCTGATCCACCATGGAGCGCTGGATCTCCTGCCACGGCGTCTGGCTCGCCGGATAGGCGTAGCCGCCCCGCGCCTCCAGATCGGCCCGGCGCCGCTGGAGTTCTTCTGCCGGGATCAGGATGTCGGCGCTGCGCTTGTTGAGATCGATGCGCACCCGATCGCCCGTCTGCAGCAACGCCAAGCCGCCGCCCGCCGCCGCTTCGGGGGAGGCGTTGAGGATGGACGGTGTGCCCGACGTTCCCGACTGGCGCCCGTCGCCGATGCAGGGCAGCGAGAGAACGCCCTTCTTGATGAGCGCGCCCGGTGGCTGCATGTTCACCACCTCGGCCGCGCCCGGATAGCCGATGGGGCCGGCGCCGCGCATGATCAGGATCGTGTGCTCGTCGATGTGCATCGACGGATCGTCGATGCGGTGATGGTAGTCCTCCGGTCCGTCGAAGACCACAACGGGGCCCTCGAAGGCGTTGGGATCGTCCGGATTGTTGAGGTAGCGGTCCTGAAACTCCTGGCTGATCACGCTTGTCTTCATGATGGCCGAGTCGAACAGGGTGCCCTTGAGGTTGAGGAAGCCCGCTCTTTCCTTCAGGGGCTTGTCGTAGGGCAGGATCAGGTCCCGGTCCCAGGTGAACTTGCCGCGGCAATTATCGCCGATGGTCTTGCCGTTGCAGGTGATCGCGTTCTCGTGGATCTTGCCGGCCTGGATCAGCTCCGCCATCACGGCCGGAAGGCCGCCCGCGCGGTAGTATTCCTCGCCGAGGTAGAAGCCGGCAGGCTGCATGTTGACCAGAAGCGGAATGTCGAACCCGTACTTCTCCCAATCGTCACAGGTGAGGTCCACGCCGATATGCTTGGCGATCGCGTTGATGTGGACCGGCGCGTTGGTAGAGCCGCCGATGGCCGCGTTCGCAACGATGACGTTCTCGAACGCTTCGCGGGTCATGATGTCGGAGGGCTTCAGATCCTCCCAGACCATGTCGACGATGCGCAGGCCTGTCTCGTAGGCCGCCTGCCCGCGCTCGCGATAGGGAGCCGGAATGGCCGCGGAGCCCGGCAGCGACATGCCGAGCGCCTCCGCGAGGGCATTCATGGTCGAGGCGGTGCCCATGGTGTTGCAATGGCCGACCGACGGGGCCGACGATCCCACGATGTCCATGAACTGATGATAGTCGATGTCGCCCGCCGCATGACGCTCGCGCGCCTTCCACACGATGGTGCCGGAGCCCGTCCGTTCGCCGTTGTGCCAGCCGTTGAGCATCGGGCCCACATTCAGTGAGATCGCCGGAATGTTCACCGTCGCGGCCGCCATGATGCAGGCCGGCATCGTCTTGTCGCAACCCGTGAGCAGAACGACGCCGTCCAGCGGATAGCCGTAGAGAACTTCGACCAGGGACAGGTAGGAAAGGTTGCGGTCAAGGCAGGCCGTGGGGCGCTTGCCGGTTTCCTGGATGGGATGGCAGGGGAACTCGAAGGCGACGCCGCCCGCTGCCGTGATGCCGTCGCGAACGCGCTTGGCGAGGTCGAGATGATGCCGGTTGCAGGGCGAGAGGTCCGAGCCGGTCTGGGCGATGCCGATGATTGGCTTCTTGGACTGCAGCTCCTTGCCGGTCAGGCCGTAGTTCAGGTAGCGCTCGAGATAGAGCGCCGTCATGCCCGGATTGTCGGGATTGTCGAACCACAGCCTGGAGCGCAGTTGATCGGGCGTACGCCGGTGAGGCCTCTCAGCCATGCCGCTTGTCCTTATTTAGAAATCCTTCAATGCGTATAGCGCGATTTGCGGGGGAGCGGGAATGGCTTTTTGGATCACCCCAGGCCCACGCGCTCGCCCCAGAGGGGCCGGGCCTCCGGGGCGAGCGGTTCGATGCGATTTGCGCTGGCGGGACCGAGCGGGGCCCTAGCGCGCCGCCCCGATGGTCTCCTCGATCTGGGACCGAAACGCCTGGTCGAGGTCCAGCGACTGGGCCAGCAGGCGGAGGAACTCGCGCTCCTGCATGGTGTCGGGATCGATGGCGATACGGGCCGCGGCGTAGACCTGAGCGGCCTTTTCCGGGGTGTTGACGTTGGCGGCAAGTTCCTCGACGTCGGCGGGCGATGCCAGTTCCGACTCGAGCCAGCGTGTCGCCTCCGGATCGAGGCCGGCTTCGGTCATGCCTTTGACGATGCGGGCCCGCTCCGCCGCATCGACTTGGCCGTCAGAGGCCGCCGCCGCTACCATGGCGCGCAGGTACAGCAGGGCGTCGTCCTCCGTTTGCGATACCGGATGGAAGCGCGACTGCTCCGGAACCCCAAGCGCGTCAGGCTCGACCGGGAAAGGGCGTTGGGTGGCATTGACCGGCGTGGCCGCGCCCTGCTGGGACTGCCAACCTTGATAGGCTTTGTAGGCAAGCCCTCCGATGGCCGCCAAGCCGCCGAGCTTGGCGATGCTGCTGGAGATGCCACCCGATTTGCGCTTGCCGAACATGAGCCCGACCAGGCCCAGGAAAGCCGCTTGGCTCAATTTCGGGTTCTGGGCGATGACGTCCCTGACCTTGCCGATGAGCTGGTCGGACGATTGGCCCGCGAGAGGATTGCCCGTGGGAGCCGGAGCTTTGCCGCCCTGCCCTGCCGGGTCCTGTCCCGGACGGGATGCGGCACCGATCAGGGCATCGAGCATCGCTTTCGGATCGAACATTTTTTCCTCCCGCTTAAGGTTTGGCTGAGCATGGGCCTAACGGGACTTGGGCGGATTGGTTCAATCCCGCCGTGGGCGCAAAGCCGCAGCTTCACGCGCCAAGGTGCCGATGGTCTTGAAATCGCCCGCCTTCAGGGCGGCCTGCGGGGCCATCCAGGTGCCGCCGACGCACAGGACATTCGATAGGGCCAGAAGGCTCGGCGCATTGGCGAGATCCACACCGCCCGTCGGGCAGAAACCGAGCTTCGGCAGCGGTCCCTGCACGCCCTTGAGCCAGGCGGCGCCGCCGGACGCCATGGCGGGGAAGAATTTCAGAGCCTCGAAGCCGAGGCTCGATAGCCCCATGGCCTCGGACACCGTCGAGCAGCCCGGCATGACGGGGATCGGAGCTTCCGCCAAGGCCTCGGCGAGGCGCAGAGGCGTGCCGGGCGTCACGATGAACTTGGCGCCGGCGTCCGCCACTTCCTTGATCTGAGAGGGATGAAGGACTGTGCCGGCGGCCACCACCGCGTCCGGCACGGCCTTAGCGATGGCCGCAATGGCGTCGAGGGCTGCGGGCGTGCGAAGGGTCACCTCCACGACCGGAAGCCCCGCCTCGACCAGGGTCTGCGCCAGGTCGATGCTGAGCCGCGCATCCTCGATGGTCACGACCGGGATCACGGGGGCGAGCCTGGCATAGCCTCGAAGCGTCTCGGTCTTGTTCATCATGATGTCCTCGTGTGGTGGCGACCGCCGTCAACGTCAGGCGGGCGCCAGTGTTCGCGCCGTGCGGGCCCGCGAGAGCTGTGAGACCACGACAGGCGCCGCGAGGGCAAGCCCGATCAAGGTCGAAATCAGCTCAGGGGCGATGATCGGCAGGGCGGCAATGCCCGCCAGCCACCGCTCCCAAGCCCGCAAGGGCGCCAGGGCATAGCCCGCGAAGGCGGCCGACAGCAAGACGATTCCGGCCATGGCGCAGAAGGTCACGAACAGGAAGCTTGGCCAGGTGAATTCCGGCGTGACGATGAGCATGGCGGGACCGTAGACGAACACAAACGGCACCAGGACCTTGCCGAGCCCGAGGCGGAAGGCCGTGTTGCCGGTCTTGAACGGATCGGCCCCCGCCATGCTGGCCCCCGCATAGGCCGCCAGCGCCACCGGCGGCGTGATGTCCGCCAGCACGCCGTAATAGAACACGAAGAAATGGGCCACGATGGGCGCAACGCCGAGAAGGCCGAGTGCTGGCGCCGCCACAGTCACCATGATGATGTAGTTCGCGGTCGTCGGAACGCCGCATCCGAGCAGGATGCACACGACCGCCGTCATCAGCAGGGTGAAGAACAGGGTCAGGCCCTTGGCGCCGGCCAGCCACGCGGGCAGGAACGCTCCGACCGTCTCGGCCAGTTGCGCCGCGAAGGACGTTACGATGAACGAGATCTTGAAGCCGACGCCCGTGAGCGTGACGATGCCGACGATGATGCCCACCGTCGCGGCTGCGGCACCGACGCTGATGGCGTACTTGGCGCCCACCACGAAGGCGTCGATGAGGTCGATCACCTTGGCCTTGCCTTCGTCCGTGCGGATCCAAGTGTAAACCAGCAGCGCCCCGACGAAGAGAAGCGCCGGCACCGAGAAGGCGAGGTTCGTGAGGAATCCCGTCGCGATGGCAATCGCGATCGCGGCCAGGAAGCCCAGATTGATCGCCGGCACGCGGGTTGCGCCGACGACCACGCAGGCCGTGATGCCCCAGAAGGCCGCCAGATAAGGCGTGAACCCGGAGAACAGCACCATCAGGAGCACGGCCAGGGGCATGATGGTCTGCCAGCCCTCGCGCAGAACCTGGGCGGGCTTCGGCAATTCATCCGCCGGAAGCCCCTTGAGGCCGGCCCGCTTGGCCTCGAAATGCACCTGCATGAAGACGCCGAAGAAGTGCATGCAGGCCGGCACGATGGCGGCCAGGATGACGGTCTGGTAGGATACGTTCAGAAACTCGACCATCAGGAACGCGGCCGCGCCCATGATCGGCGGCGTGATCTGCCCGCCCGTGGAGGCGGCCGACTCGACCGCCGCCGCGAAGTGACGCTTGTAGCCCACGCGGATCATCGCCGGGATCGTGAGCGATCCCACCGTGACCGTGTTGGCGATGGACGAGCCCGAGATCATGCCGAACAGGGCCGAGCCGAAGATCGAGACCTTCGCGGGCCCGCCCGCGTAACGCCCCGCAACGGCGGTGGCGAGATCGATGAAGAGCTTGCCGAGACCCACCCGCGTGGCCAGCACGCCGAACAGCACGTAGTGAAACACGTAGGTGGCGACGACGCCCAAGGCGATGCCGTAGATGCCCTGGCTCGTCAGGTAGAGGTGGTTGACGATGTTGGACCAGGATGCGCCGGGATGCTGCAGGATCCCCGGCATGGACGGGCCGAAATAGGCATAGAGCATCATCACGATGGCGATGACCGGCAGCGGCCAGCCGACCGACCGGCGCGTGGCCTCCAGCAGCACGACGATCAGGGCCGTTCCCATGGCCACGTCCGTCACGCTGGGATTGCCGACCCGAAAGGCGAGCTCGCTGAAGATCCACGGTACGTAAAGGCTGGAGACGACCGCGGCCGCTCCCAGGATCCAATCCGGCAGGGCGATGCCGCCCGGGCGCCAGAGAGAGGACGGGATGACGCGGTCCTGGTCCGCCTTGAACGCGGCGAAGACCAGGAAGATCAGGCCCAGCACGAAGGCCATGTGGATGCCGCGGTGGGTGACCTCCCGCAACAGGCCGAACCCCGCCGTATAGTAGTGGAACATCGACAGGGCGAAGAGCAGGCCCGCCACGAGCCACGCGGTCCCCGGCAGGAGAGGCCGGAAGCGCATCTCGGGATCGAATTTCTCCTCGAGGCTGCGGTTCTCGACGATGACGGACGGATCGGCTTGGGACATGGAGGTCTCGCTCAGCAACAAAGAGCCTCCCACGGCGCACCGTGGGAGGCATGATCGACGGTGGACAGGGATCAGCTCTTGAGGAGACCGGCTTCGCGATAGAACTTGGCGGCGCCGTTGTGAACCGGGATGCCGGCGCCCGCCAGCGCGTTCGCCTTGACGATGGCCTTGCCCTTGGCGTGACCGGCATCGAGCGCGGCGCGGGTCTTGTCGCTCCAGAGGCCCTTGACCACCTCGTACACCACCGCGTCCGGCACCTTGGCGGACGTGATCCACTGCGCACCGACCGCGAGAGTCTTGGCGGCGCCGACATTCTTGTAGGTGTTCGCCGGAATTTCATCGGCCGCGAAGAATGTGTACTGTTTCAGGATCGCGTCCGCCTCCGGCCCCGTCAGCGGCACGATATCGACGCCTCCGCCGGTCGCGGCCAGTTCCGTGATCGCGCTGGTCGGATAGCCGCCGACGAAGAAGAACGCGTCCATGCCGCCGTCACGCATCCGCTCCGCGGCCTGGTTCGGCTTGAGGAAATCCGCCTTGACGTCACTCTCCTTGAGGCCCCAGGCGTTCAGGATGATGCGGGAATCCACGAGGGTGCCGGAGCCCGGCTCGTCCATGGAGACGCGCTTGCCCTTGAGGTCGGCCACCGATTTGATGTTGGCGGATTTCGCCGCCACGAGATGGATGCTCTCGGGATAGAGGTTCGCGACGAGGCGCAGATCCTCCATCTTGCCCTTGCCGTCGAACAGCCCGGTGCCGGTATAGGCCCAGTAGGCCACATCAGCCTGACTGAAGCCGGATTCCAGAGCGCCGGACACGATGGAATTCACGTTGGCGACCGAACCATTGGAGGCCTGCGCCGTCAGGACGAGCTGCGGCGGATTGGAGATCGCATTCGCCAGCAGGCCGCCGACGGGATAATAGGTGCCCGCCGTGCCGCCGGTGCCGATGCGGAAGAAGGCCGGCGCCTGGGCGTGAGCGCCGCGTCCCAGGGCAGCGCCGGCCGTCAGGCCAAGTCCGAGCGCGGCGAATTGGCGGCGATTGAGTGTCATCGACATTGTGGGTCCCTCTGAAAGTCGAACCGCTTCTGGCGGCTTGACCGGAGTGTAACCAAAAATCAGAGCTCGTCCACGAAGCCCACGGCGTTCACCGGCAGTGAGACATGTCCCTGTGCGCAAGCCGGGCCAATCGACCGGCATCGCGACGAGGGCCGGAACGCCACTGCGCCCGCTCACCGGTCTCAGTTTAAATTTTTTCTAATTATACAGTAAAAACAATTACTTGCCTTCTGTCTCCAGGCTTCTTAGGCCTGATGACCGAGGGGCTGTGGAATCAGCCGCAACCAGGAGCATGCCCGTGAGCCCGATCCTGCCTGCAGACGTCATCGCCGCCATCGGCCCCGCCGACCCGCTGATCGTGAACGAGATCGTGCAGACCCGGGCGAGCTGGCGGGAGTGGCAACAGGCCATGCGGATCACAAGCGCGTCCGAGGCCTGTCATCGTCAGCAAGGCGGCCAGCTCAACGGGCGTCTCAAGCGCCTGATCGATTTGTTGTCCGTGGTTAACGGACGGGGTCGTGGGGACGGTGAACCATGACAGGCGATGACCGACTGCAAGCCAGCCCGACGGCAGAGCAGACTCAGTCTTTCCTGGAAGAAGCCTTGTTGACGGCCTTTTGCCAAGCTCTCCGGAATTCCGGCCTCCCGACCATGGAGGTTCTCCAGCTTTCCGCTATGGCCCTTGGGAGCGTCTATCGGGATGTGGCCGCAGCCCATGATCGGGGTGGCTGCCCCTGCGGATGGAAGCCGGCTCCAAAAGCGGACGTCGCGACGCTGCAGGAAGCCCTGGCTCGCGCGCACTCGACTCGGCTCACGCCGGATCTGGCGCGCATGCCGGTCGCAGGGCGGGCATGAGGGGCCGGTCTGGGCCCCTCGCCCCGAATCGCCGGGCGATCACTCGGCCGGAAGCTGGTCGGGCGAGAAATGTCCGCACCAATCCTCGGCAGCCACCACCGGCCAGAGCCCATGGCCTTCGGGATTGGGCTGGCTGACCGGCGGGTTGAAGCGGCACAAGCCCGCATCGTCCTTGGACGCGGCGCCGTTGACCTTGTGGTCGTCGTAAAAGCGGCAGCTTGCGCAGGCTGCGCTCGAGCTCATGGGCATGGGTGTCTCCTTCGCGGGGCGCTCCCGTCCGGGAGCCGAACGGGGCTATATTAGAATTCGTCTAAACAAGGAATCAAGCCCTCAAGTCCCGGAAGGTTCCGAATTCGGGTGGAGTGGCGTGCATGTGCTGTGCTTTGGCGAGTTCGGGACGAGACGGCCTCGAATGCCTCAATCTTCACAACCTTCGAGCCCGAGGAGACCGAGCCTGGCGCCGAGGCTGTGCGTTCCCGGCTCTCCGAGCGAGGGGGTTCAATCCGCCCTCCAGGGCATCAGACTTGCGATGTAATCCGACAAGGCCCTGGCGCGGGACAGCACGGGTTCTTCCGCGAGGCGGCCAGGGGCTACTGGGGAGGCCCGCGAGGCCGGCGGCGGCTCAGGCGCTCCAGATATGGGACCGTGCGATCTGATCGACGGCCGAGCAGCCCATATGGATCATCGTGTTCTCGAGTTCCGCCGACAGGATGCCGATCAGTCGCTCCGGCCCGCGCTCGGCACCGAGCGCCGCGATACTGTAGAGAAAGGGGCGGCCGATCAGGACGAAATCGGCGCCCAGGGCCAGCGCCCGGGCGATATCGTCACCGGAGCGGACGCCGCTATCGAACAGGACCTTGAGGCGGTCGCCGACCGCGTCACGGACACGCGGCAGCATTTCGATGGAAGCCGGCGCCGCATCGAGCTGTCGGCCGCCATGGTTGGACACGACGACGCCTTCCGCTCCCAGGTCGGCTGCGCGCACCGCATCCGCCGGGTTGAGAACGCCCTTCACCACGAGGGTGCCCCGCCAACGCTTGCGGATCCGCTCCAATTCGGCCCAGTCGAAGCGCGGGGACGAGACCCGGCGGGCGATCTGGGAGGCGTGCGGCTTTTCCCTCTCGTCCTTGAAGTAGGGGGCGATCGTTTCCAGCTTGGGAACGCCACCCGTCAGCATCTGGAGAAGCCAGCGCGGCCGGAACGCCGTGTCGGCGATGACGGCGGGAGACGGCCGCAGCGGGAGCGTGAGGCCGTTCACGAGATCGCGCACACGCTTTCCGGGCGCGGGCACGTCCACGGTCACCAGAAGAACCGTGATGCCCGCCCGCTCGGCCCTGGCGATCAGATCGTCCGTGATCGCCGGATCCTCGCCGACATAGAGCTGGAACCACGCGTGGCCCGGCACGGCCTTCGCGATCGTCTCGATGGACGTCGTGCCGGCCGTCGATAGTGCATAAGGAATCTGGGCCTTCCAGGCGGCCCGGGCCAGCGCCTCGTCGGTTCCGGCGCGCACCAGATTGGCGAGCCCGACGGGAGCGACTCCGAAAGGGGCCGCATACGTCACGCCGAAGAGCGTGCGCTGCATCGTGCACGAGGTGCAGTTGTTGAGGGCCTCCGGGAGCAGCCGCACCGCATCGAGCGCGCGACGGTTGCGCCCGAGGGTGTCCTCCCCGCCTGCTCCCCCCTCCACGTAGTCGAAGACCATGCGGGGCAGAAAGCGCTTCGCCTTGGCGCGGAGATGCTCGGACGTATGGCAGGCTGCTGGCATCGGTCGGTCACGTCATGCGGTCTGAGGCGGAGCCTGCGTCGCAGGCTCCGGAAGAACGAGCGCCCCTGTCAGGATACGGTCCGACACGGGCGCTCCGGGGCCCATCTATTTCACCGTCTTGAACTTGCCGTTCTCGACGACGACGCTCACGAGGGCTTCCGCCGGCGCGCCGTCATGATCCTCCGCGCTGAAGCAGATCTCGCCCTCGGAATAGACCTTCACGCCGCACAGGCTTTCCAGGTTCTTCCGCAAGGCCTCGCCCTTGGCCATCGGGTCCTTCTTCAGGGCTTCCACGAGGACCAGGAGAGCGCTGGAGGCGATCGGTTCACCCACGCCGATCGGCGGCTTGCCGCCTTCGGTCAGGACCTTGCCCAGCCGGGCGAGCCCCGGAGACGGATCGTCCCAGTTGGCGAGAAGGACCGCCCGCAGGCCGTTGCCGGCAGGACCGGCGCCGTCCAGAAAAGCCTTCTGGCCGAGGCCCACGCCGCCCCACAGGCTCGCCTTGAGGCCAACCTGATTGGAGGCTCGGGCGAAGGCGGCCGCGAGAACCGGCGAGGACGTCACGATGGCGACGGCATCCGGGTTGGCGTTGCGCAGCTTGGTGGCCTGGGAGGCGACATCGGTCGCATTCGTCGGCGAGGCCGCCGTCGCAACGACCTTCATGCCCAGTTCGGGCGCCAGCCGCTCGATCACCTTGGCGCCCTCCTGACCGTAGGCGTCCTCCTGATAGAACAGGGCAATCGATTTCGCACCGCTCGCCGCCGCCTGTTCGGTCATCGTCTTCAGGATGTCGTTGTCGCCGACGACGACACGGAAGATCCACGGGAAGAACGCATGCTGCTTCGAGGTCGTGGTGGCCGTCGAATTCGGCGAGATCAGAGGAACGTTGTTCCGGGCCAGGATCGGAGCGGCTGCGAGCGCGCCGCTGCCGGTGCTGCCGCCCAGGATGGCGACGACGCCATGCTGCTGGATCAACTGCGTCGCGCCGCGGGCGGCCTCGATGGGATTGCTCGCCTCATCGTAATTGACGACCTGAAGCGGATGACCGTCGATGCCGCCTTCCTTGTTGATGTTGTTGATGAGGATGTCGACGGTATCCCGTTCGGCGATGCCGAACGGCGCCGCCGGCCCCGTTAGGCTCCAGAGACTTCCGATCTTGATCGGCGCCTTCGTCTGCGCCCATCCGGCCCCCGTGGCGGCGAGGAGCGAGGCGCCGGCGATCCAGGAGAGTTTCGTCCAGTATCCGAAGGACCTTTTGCTGCGGGTCATGTTTTCCTCCCAACGGTTGTTTCGATAAGTCAGCGCTGCGGTCTCTTGGCGAACCGCTTCATGTCTCAGGGAACCACGGACGGGTCTTCGCTCCCGTCCAGGTCCTTCGGGAAATAGCGTTCGACGATCCGGTCGGCA
Source organism: Microvirga pudoricolor (assembly GCF_016892705.1). Taxonomy (GTDB): domain Bacteria; phylum Pseudomonadota; class Alphaproteobacteria; order Rhizobiales; family Beijerinckiaceae; genus Microvirga; species Microvirga pudoricolor. Next base: position 240,555 of record NZ_JAFEMB010000003.1, on the reverse strand, counting down.
TTGTGCAGTTCGTGCCCCTCACCTGCTCCGACCAACCGTCCTCCCGCCAGGACGAGATAGCGATGGGCGACCCGCGCCGCGAAGCGGATGTTCTGTTCGGCCAGAAGGATCGGAAGCCCCGACTGGGACAGGGACTTGAACGTCGTCTCGAGAATATCGAACACCGCGGGCGCGAGCCCCTGCGTCGGCTCGTCGAGCAACAGTGCTTTCGGCTTGCGCGCCACCGCCATGGCGATGGCCAGCATCTGCTGCTCGCCGCCGCTCAGCATGCCGGCATCGGTCGAGAGACGCGTCTTGAGAATGGGAAAGAGTTCGAAAACTCTGTCACGCATCCGCGCGCGGTCCCCGTGCGGGAGCGCGTGAAGAACAAGCTGGAGGTTCTCCTCAACCGACAGAACGGGAAAAATGTTGCCGCGGATCTCGGGGACGAAGGCCAGTCCGCGCCGCGCCCTCAGGTGCGCCGGCAGCGATTCCAGATCTTCCCCGGACAGCTTGACGGAACCTTGCCCGGACACGGTCCCGGCCAGTGCCCCGAGAAGGCTGCTTTTCCCCGCTCCGTTGGGACCCAGAACGGCGACGATCTCGCCCGGCATCGTCGCGAGAGAAATATCGAAGCAAACCTGAATCGGGCCATAGCGCGCCGACAGATCCGTGCACGTCAAAGGTGCCGCAGGAGCGAAGTTCTGCACGGCGACCGCCTGCCGAAACGGCGCGGATGACGGGAGTGCGATGACCTGATTCATGCGGCATGGCTCCCGAGATAGGTCTGAAGGAAGACGGGATTGCTCCGGACGGTCGCGACATCGCCTTCGAGAAGAACCTTCCCCCTGTCCAGCACCGTCACGTGCCGGCACAATTCGCCGACGAGTCCGAAATTGTGCTCGACCAGCAGGACGCCGACGCCATCCGCGGCCAGCAGGCGGATCGCGGCGGCCAAGCGCCGCTGCTCCAGCAGGGAAAGGCCGGCGGCCGGCTCGTCGAGCAGCAGGTAACGGGGTTCGGACGCCATGGCCCGGGCCACGTCGACGAGCCGGACCTGGCCCATCGGGAGTTCGCCCAGCGGAACGTCCGCCACCTCGATCAGACCCAGCCTCTCCATGATGGCGCGGCACGACGCGCGCATCTGCGCTTCCTCGCGTCTTTGTCCCGGCAGATGCAGCATCGCGCCGAGGAGGGATTGCCGCGCTTTCGTTTGGAAGCCGCACAGGATCGCGGCCTCGACAGGCAGAACCGGATCGACACGCGGGGTTTGAAACGTGCGGGCCAATCCCTGGCGGACGAGCGTCTCGGGCGGCACACCGACGGCATCCTGGCCATCGATCCGGATCTCGCCCGAGGCCGGACGGACGAGGCCAGAGACCGCGTTGAACAGGGTGCTCTTGCCGGAACCGTTCGGCCCGATCACGCCGACGATATCTCGAGGCTGAACGTTCAGCGAAACGTCGCTGAGGGCTGTCACGCCTCCGAAGCGGACCGTGACGGACGAAACGACGATCCCTCGATTCATGACGCCACCTTTCCGGGCACCGCGCCGGCCGACACAGCGCCACGGCGAACCGCCGGGGATCTGCGCCTGAAGCGCGTGAAACCCAGCAGGCCGCTCGGAGCGACGACGAGCGTCAGAATGAGAGCCGCGCCATAGAACATGCCGCGGGATTCCTGTCCCGGCAGGAACTCGTAGAAGAAGCTGAGCACCACCGCTCCGGCGACCGGGCCGAGGATCACTCCGGCCCCGCCGACGACGGCCATCAGGATGGCGTTGATCGACACCGGGATGCCGAACAGGTCGGGACTGATGAAGCTCAGCTGATGCGCATAGAGCCAGCCTGCGAGGCCCGCCATGCCGGCCCCGAGGGTGAAGACCAGGGATTGCAGGCGGGTTACGTTGGTACCGTCGGCGACCGCGCGCATGGGATCGTGCCGCACCGTGTTGATCGCCCGTCCCCAGGCGGAGTTCATGAGGTTCGCATAGAGGAAGACGACGACCACGACGGCGAACCAGGCGATGAGATTGAAGGTGACCGGCGTTTGGGCATCGAAAAGCGGCGGTATGCCCGACAGGCCGATATAGCCGCCCGTGAGGTCGCCGCCCCCACGCAGCAGGATCTCGACGATCGTCGCGAACATGAGCGTGGCGATGGCGAGGACGAGAGGCGAGAGAGGCGAGACCAGCCTTGCCAAGGGCAGCGCGACGAGGGCCGGCAGAAGCACAGACACCGGCAAGGTGAGAAAGGGCGAGATCCCATATCGCGCCGTCAGGATGCCGGTCGCGTAGGCTCCCATGGACGCGAAGGCCCCTTGAGCGACGGACAGGATCCCGGCTTGGCCGTACGTGATGCCGACCGACAAGGCGAGCAGGGAGTAGATGGCGATCAGCGTCGAGGTCCCAAGCCACGCGGCGTTGGACCCCATGCCGATGGCGGCCAGGACGGCCAGCACCAGGACGATGAGAGCGGACCATTTCTCGATCATCAGGCTCGTCCCCCGCTGAACGTACGGCTCGTTCCCTGCAAGATCAGGATGCCGAAAATGAAGAAGAGGGGCACCACCGTGGCCACGTGGCTCGGCAGATATCCGTTGCTGAGGGACTCGACCACGCCGATGGCGATGCCGCCGAGAAATGCCCGCAAGGGACTTTTCAGCCCGAAGATGATGGCGGCGCCGAAGCCCGAAAGCGCGAGGTGCATGCCCGACGAGTAGCTCAGGCCCGACGTGTAGAGGTGGAGAACGCCGGCGATGCCGGCCAGTAGCCCGGCGAACACGAAGGTCGAGGCGCGCATGATATGCACGGGAATTCCCGCAAGCGTCGCGCCTCGGGGGTTGATGGCGCTGGCGCGCATCATCCGGCCGACGGGCGTCGCGTAGAGCAATCCGAAGGTCACGGCCAGGACCACGAGCGCCGCCGCGAGATTCACGCCTGCCTGCGGCGAAACCCGCGTGCCCAGGATGTCCCAGTAATCCGTGAAAGGCTGGCGGACATAGGGCTGCTCGCCGAACGTGCTCAGGACGAAGGACTCGAGAAAGATCGCGAAGCCGAAACTGGCGAGCACAAGCGTCAGGTGATCGCTGCGGCGGTTGTGATCCAGGAGGCGGGAGACGAGGCCGACGAGACTTGCGGCGAGAACGGCGCTGAGGATTCCGGCAACCATGCCCAGCGGTCCGCCGACCACGAAGCAGACGAGGCCTGCCAGAACCGCGTAGGCGCCGAGCGCGAAGTCGACCGTGCCGGTGGCGATGAAGAGAAGGCTCAGCGGCAACGCGAGAAGACCGTAGCTCACGCCGACGACGATGCCGAGAATGATGAAATCAACCACTCAGGACTCCCTCCCCTCTGATCTTGTCTTGTTGGGCCTTGTCGGCCTGGATCCTGCGGCTTTCTTTTGTCGCTCGCGGATCCGGAGCCCCTTGGCGATGGCGTCGCACGTGAGGCTTCCTGACAACGCAGCCTATAGGACGGCAGACCGATGTCAATAGAATTTCGACTTATGACTCAGCGATCATATTTTTGGTGTTCGGGCAGAAAATGGCCTTCGGGCGAGTGTCCTGGCCGGCGACGACGTCGCCGAAATGGCGCGCCCGAGTTCCATTTTCGTCGAAGCACTCGGGAGTTCCACCGGCGCGCTGGGTCCGCGGCATATGGTGATCATTCGTCCGGAAATACCGGCTGCCTCTTTGCAAGAAACGCCTCGATCCCGATCCTTGGGTGACCGCTTCCCCGAACCTGGGCGACCATTTCGCGCTCGGCCGCCTCCCTCTCTCGATAAGCCTCCACGCGGTGCAGCATCGCCGCCTTCTTGGCGGCGCGGACGGCCACCGGACTGTTGCGCGCGATGCTTCCCGCAAAGTCCATCGCTGCGGCGCGGAAGCCCTGTGACGGCAGCACCGAACTCACCAATCCGATCCGCTCAGCCTCCTGGGCGCCAATCAGGCGGCCGGACAGCAGAAGATCCATGGCGTGAGCCTGCCCGATCTGGTCGGCGAGCTTCATGGCAGCGCCGCCCGACGGCATGATGCCCCAACGGACCTCGGGCAGCCCAAGCCGCGCGGTTTCACTCGCCAGGCGGATGTCCGCCCCAAGCGCGATCTCCAAGCCGCCGGCGACACAGACGCCGTTGATGGCGGCGATGACCGGCATCGGCACGTAAAGGGTCTTGAGGAACGCGGCCGCGATGAGGTCGTCGATTCCGGGCTCCGACGCCAGGTCTGCCGACAGATCCGCGCCCGAGCAGAACGCTTCCTCGCCCGCCCCGGTGACGACGACGACTCGCACGGACCGATCGGCTGCCAAGCGTGACCAGAGACCCGCCAATCCGGTGAACATATCGAGCGTCAGGGCATTCCGGCGGGCCGGATTGGACAATGTGACCGTGGCGATCCCTGCAGAGGAAAGGTCGCATTCGATGGACATGGATCCGCACCGTGGTTCGAGGTACGTCAGGACACCGCCTTAGGGGACTGGGCTCGAGGCGATCGAAGCGGGTCAGGGCCATCGGACGGTCCGGCGCAACGTGCGAGCCCCAGGCCCGGCATTAGATGCTTGACGGGACAGCCGTTGGAAGACAATATGAACGAAGACTCATAAATCATCAATAGCGCAGAGACGCTCAATCGAGTCGACGCCATCTGGACGCTCAAACGTTCATGATCCCAACGCCTAGGAGAAGACTGCCATGTCTTTGAGGCTGTCCTCCCAGGATCGAAGGTGTAGATCAGCGGAGGAAACAGAACATGAAGCGCAGGGATTTCCTGAAATCGGCGGCAACCGGCATGGTCGCAACGGGCACGCTCGCGGCCCCCGCCATCGCTCAGTCCATGCCCGAGGTCAAATGGCGGCTGAGTTCCGCGTTTCCCAAGTCCCTCGACATTCTCTACAGCACGGGCGAAACGCTTGCGCGGCACGTGGCCGAGGCGACGGACGGCAAGTTCCAAATCCAGTCCTTCGCGGCCGGCGAGATCGTGGGCACCATGCAGGCCCTGGACGCGATCAGCAGCGGCACGGTCGAGATGACCCACACCTCATCCTATTACTACAACGGCAAGAGCCCCGTCTTCGCGCTCATCACCTCCGTCCCCTTCGGCATGAATGCCCGGCAGCAGAACGCCTGGATGAACCAGGGCGGCGGCATCGACATGTGCAACAAGTTCCTTGAGAAATACAATGTCTATGCTCTGCCCGGGGGCCATACGGGAACGCAGATGGGCGGGTGGTTTCGACGGGAGATCAATTCGATTGACGACTTGCGCGGCTTGAAGTTCCGCGTGGCCGGGATGGCCGGTCAGATCCTGTCGACCCTTGGGGTCGTCCCGCAACAGCTTCCGCCGGCTGACATCTATCCGGCCCTCGAGCGTGGCTCCATCGATGCCGTCGAGTTCTCGGGGCCCTATGACGACGAGAAGCTCGGCTTCGTCAAGGTCGCGCCGTATTACTACTATCCGGGCTTCTGGGAAGGTGGTCCCACAACCCACTTCATGTTCAATCTGCAAAAGTGGAACGAACTCCCCAAGGCATACCGCGCAGCCCTGCGGGACGCCGCCGCCTATGCCAACACGGACATGACGGCGAAGTACGATACCCGCAACCCGGCGGCCCTGCGCAAGCTGATCGGCGCCGGCGCACAGCTCCGGCCCTTCAAGCCGGAGATCATGGAGGCATCCTTCAAGGCGGCCAATACGTTCTACGATGAGCTTTGCACGAAGGACCCCGAGTTCAAGGCCATGTGGGAATCCTACAGCGCGTTCCGCAATGAAGAGTATGTGTGGTTCCAGGTCGCCGAATACAGCTACGACAGCTTCATGATCCGGATGATGCGCTCCAGAAGTTGATCTTATCCGCACGATGGCGGGCTCGGCCTAAGGGCCGGGTCTCCTCGATGGATGCCGGCCAAACCGGTCTCCTCTCGGCGCGTGGTCGCCTGGCGGGTCGTATCGCATCAGCGGACGCGATCATGCCTCGCTAAAAACTTGACTGGTGATTCATAGATCGTTATTTGAATACCATCATGTCTGAGAGCGGCCTGCGCTGCCGGGCCGTCTCAGCAGGCTTCCTCGGAACCACCGGTACGCAACTTTCATCCGCTCGCGGGTCATGCTCATGAACCTTCAATACGCCTCCTTTCGCACGCGTCTCGAAGCCTCCCTGGCAGGTGCGGACATGCGCGTGCTTCTGATGGTTCTCGTGCACATGACGGGCAATCTCCGTTGGCTGGAATCGCCCTATCGGCCCAAGCGGGACGTCAGCCTAATTCCAGATCCCTCCGCAGGCCTTCCGGTCAGCATCCAAGATGAGATCCGTCACGCGGTCGCGGACGTTTTCTCTCCGCCGTTCCCGCGCCCCGTCATCTCGGATCCCGGCAACGATCTCATGCGGAGGATGATGAGCACTTGTCTGGGGGAAACCGTGCCGGACGAGTATGCGCCGCTCATTCGCGAGGAGATGAATCTCATCTCGCGGCTCCCTGAGTGGAAGAGCGGCCGGCCGGAAGCCGCGTCATCGACCCACGTGCTGATCGTCGGTGCGGGCGTGTGCGGCATCGCGCTGGCGGTGGGGCTGAAGAATGCCGGGATTCCGTACACGATCATCGAGAAGAGACCGGATGTCGGCGGCACCTGGAGCACCAATCGCTATCCCGGATGCGGCGTCGATACGCCCAACCACTCCTACTCGTTCTCCTTTGCCCAGAAGAATCCGTGGACCCGCTATTTCTCCCAGCGCGAGGAAATTCACGACTATCTTCGAAGGGTGGCGGACGACTTCGCCATCCTGCCGAATATCCGCCTGGAGACCGAGTTCCTGTCATCATCGTGGGACGAGAAGGCGGGCTGCTGGATCTCGTTCATTCGGTCGGGGGGCGAAATCGAACGGGTCGAGTCGCGGATCCTGATTACGGCCATCGGCCAGCTCAGCGAGCCGTCGACGCCGAAGATCGAAGGAGCGGAAGACTTTCAAGGCCAATTGTTTCACAGCGCGAACTGGCCCGATGATCTCTCGGTCGATGGAAAGCGGATCGCGGTGATCGGCACCGGTGCGACGGCCATGCAGCTCGTTCCCACGGTGGCCGATCGCGTCGCTTCCATAACCGTCTATCAGAGGACACCGCAATGGGCCCGGCCGATCGCCGGCTACGCCGATCCGATCAGCGAGGCGAACAGGTGGCTTCTGGAGAAGCTCCCGTTCTATGCGGAATGGTTCCGCTTCAACATGTTCTGGCGATACGGCGATGGACTTCTCCCACTGCTGCGGAAGGATGCGTCCTGGACCAACCCGGACCGCTCGGTGAACAGGGCCAACGACCGCCACCGCGAGGAGATGATCGCCTTCATCCGCTCGGAGCTCGCCGACAGGCCCGATCTGGTCGAGAAATGCATCCCGGATTATCCGCCTTATGGAAAGCGCATCCTGCTGGACAACGGTTGGTACCGGGCCCTGATGAAGCGCAGCGTCGACCTCGTCACCACACCGATCGATCATATCACGTCGGACGGGATCGTGACGAATGACGGCGTCTCGCGACCGGCGGACGTCATCGTGTATTCGACCGGCTTCCGCGTCGACGAGATGGCCGGGCGGCTCGATATCCGCGGTCGGGACGGCGTGCCGCTGCGGGATGCCTGGAAGCAACAGAACCCGACGGCCTATCTTGGCCTCACCGTTCCGGGCTTCCCGAACTTCTTCTGCATGCTCGGGCCGAATTCAGGCCCTGGCCACGGCGGAAGCGTCATCTTTCAAGCCGAGTGCCAGACGCGTTACATCGCAAGCAGCCTGCTGCAGATGATCGAGAACGACATCGGCGCCATGGAGGTTCGGCAGGACGTTCATGACGCCTACGTGAAAAGCGTCGATGACGAGCATGAGCAGCTCATCTGGACCCATCCTGGGATGTCGACCTACTATCGCAACGGTCTTGGACGCGTTTTCTCCGTCATGCCGTGGCGCTTCGTGGATTATTGGGCGATGACCCATGACCCGAACCTGGAGGACTATCACGTTCGGCGCGCATGAGGCGGGAGCGGTCCCTAGCGATAGATCCCGCCTTTGACGACGGTCATGTAGGCATCGACAACCCACTCGGGAAGGCTGATGGAGCCTTTGCCACGCCGCGCGAAGCGCATGCAGAGATAGTGTCGCGCGCCCATGAGCATTTGAGCGATGGCTTCGAGCTCGCGCTTGTCCGCAACCTTCAGCTCGCCACGGTCCAGCGCTCTTTCGAGAACGCGCACGTAGCCGCGCGCGACGGATTCGTTGTGCCGCTGATAGGCCTCGGGAGCGAAAACCTCGGCCTCGTACAGGATGCGGTAGAAGTCGGGATTGATCTTGAGAAACTCGAAGAACGCGCGAAAGCTTTTCTCCTCCCGCTCGATCTCCGAATGCGCGTCGCTCGACGCGTCCTTGATGAAGGCCAGCATAGCCTGCCCGATCGTCGGCAGGAGCTGATCCAGAAGATCCTGTTGCGACTCGAAATAATTGTAGAACGTTCCCTGCGCGACCGACGCCTGAGCAGTGATCATCGCCACCTGAGCATTCGAATATCCATGCTCTCCCACTACCTTCGCGGCGGCGGTGAACAAGGCATCCCGGATCTGTTCTTTCTTTTGTGCTCGCGTCAGCTTGGGGCGCCTGGCAACAGGAAGGTCCGCGTCTTTGACCGGTTTCGGAGCTGCCGCTCGCGCCTTCTTGGCTTCCTTCAGCAAGAGATCGATCCTGTGCTTTGTAGCAGAATGTGACTATAGCAGTTTCAGCAACATCCTTGCAACCGGCTTACCCCGGAGGGTCGCGGGACCCGATCGCAGCAATTCGGACGGGCTCCGCGCTCCCGGCTCTGGCGCGTCATCGAGCGGCCGGAACGCCGTTGAAGCTCAACCAATTGATCCCGCACAGCCAACCGGCATCCACCGGAATATCGATGCCGGTGATGCCCCGCGCCATGTCGGAGACGAGAAACGCAGCCGTGTCGGCGATCTCGTCCGGCTCGACCCACCGTCCCAGAGCGGTCTGGTTCGAGAGGGTGTCGGTGTCCCAGTTCCGAACCTTGATGAGTTCCTTCAAACGCGGTGTCAGCGTGAAGCCGGGTGAGATCGAGTTGACGCGAACCCCGGAGCGTCCCCATTCCGCCGCAAGCCCTTTGGTCAGGCTCATCACGGCGGCTTTGGAAGCCGCGTAGGAATGCGTGGGCCATGATCGGTGCCCGGCAACCGACGAGATCGTCACGATGCTGCCGCCGCCCAGAGCCGCCATCCTGGCACCGGCGAACTTGCAGAACAGCCACGTCCCTCGGGTGTTCACCGCCTGGACTTGATCCCAATGATCCTGCTCGAACTCTTCCGGCGAGAACGCCCGCTCCTGAATGATGCCCGCACACATGACCATCGCGCGGAGCGGTCCGACATCGGAATCGACCTTGTCGACGCACGACCTCACGTCGGCCTCGGAGGTCACGTCGCAAGCGAGTCCGATGCCACCGATCTCGTCCGCGACCTTGACGGCTGCGTCCTCGTTCACGTCGCAGACGACGACCTTATGGGTTTCGGCGAGCCGTCTGGCGCAGGCTTCGCCGATCCCTCCGGCTCCACCCGTGACCAATGCGATCGGTTTCGTATCCACTTCGGCAACTCCCTAAGCTGCTGGTTTCCGGCAGGCTTCTGTTATTCGGCGGCCCTGGCGTAGGCCGTTTGGCGAAACTCATCTAGGAGCCGAACCTGTCTCTCGCGCACCTGATGAACGGCCTTGTCCTTGACATGTCCGTAGCCGCGAATGTCCTGGGGCAGAGAGGCGATCGCCACAGCGGCGTGATGGTTCTCGGATGTCAGCTCCTTGAGAACCTGTCCGATGGTTTCGCGGTAATCGGCGATCAGCGCGCGCTCCATCTTCCGCTCCGCCGTGTGACCGAACGGATCGACAAAGGTGCCCCGCACACGACGGAAACGGGCCAGCATCTTGAAGGCAGGGAAGATCCAGGGACCGTAGCCGCGCTTCTTGAGCTCACCCGTGCGCTTGTCGCGCCGCGCGAAAACGGGTGGGGCCAGAAGGAACTCGAGCTTGTAGTCTCCCGTAAACTTCGCCTTGATCTCCCGCTCGAACTCTCCGCTGGTGTAGAGCCGGGCGACCTCGTACTCGTCCTTGTAGGTCATGAGCTTGGCGAGACTTTCGGCCACCGCCATCGTCAGCGCTGTGGAGCCGGGAAGACGTTGTTGCTCGACGCGGCGAACACTCTCCACGAACTCACGGTAGCTGCGTGCATAGGCCTTGTCCTGGTAGTCGGTCAGAAAGGCCTCTCGGTGGGCCAACAGGGCTGGAAGGTCCGGAGGCTGAACGGCGGGCGCCTCGGCAACAGGTTCGGACAGTGCCGCCCTGCGCCCGGCCCTGAAGGCGGCCTTGTTGAGCGCTACGCCCACGCCGTTGAGTTCGAAGGCCCGTTCGATGGCCTCTTCCGAGATCGGAATGAGGCCTCGCTGATAGGCCATTCCGAGCAGATAGGTATTGGTGCCGATCGTATCCCCGACGCTTTCCATGGCCCGGCGCGTCGCGTCGACATAGGTCACGTTGGCCGCACCCGATGCCGCCTCGATCCGCCCACGCAAGGCCGGCGCCGGGAATGCGAGATCACGGTTGCGCGCGAAATCTCCGGGCATCGCTTCGTTCGTGTTGGCCAGCACGATGGTCCGATCATATCCGATGGTGGAGATCGGCTCATGGGACGCCAGGGCGAGGATATCGCAGCCCAGCACGACATCCGCCGTACCGACAGGGATCCGCGCGGCCCGAACGTCGGACGGGGATGCCGCGACGCGCACATGGGACGTGACCGCTCCGCCCTTCTGAGCCAGTCCCATCATGTCGAGGGTTGCGCAGCCCTTACCCTCCAGGTGGGCCGCCATCCCGAGGATCGCCGCCAGCGTGATGACGCCTGTGCCGCCGACGCCCGCCAGCACGATGTTGTAGGGCTGATCCAGATCGCGGGGCGTCGGCCGGGGAAGGTCCGGACCGTCGTCCCGCTTCGCGACTTCCTTCTTGCGCAGTTCGCCGCCATGCACCGTGACGAAGCTGGGACAGAAGCCGTCCGTGCACGAAAAGTCCTTGTTGCAGGAATACTGGTCGATCTCGCGCTTGCGGCCGAGGGCAGTCTCTCGGGGGAGCACCGAGACGCAGTTCGATTTCACGCTGCAGTCGCCGCACCCTTCGCACACGAGATGGTTGATGAAGGCCCGTTTCGGCGGATCGGCCAGTTGGCCTCTCTTGCGCAGGCGCCGCTTCTCGGTGGCGCACATCTGATCGTAGATGAGCACGGTGACGCCCTTGACGTCCCGCAGCGCGCGCTGAACCTCGTCGAGGTCGTCGCGGTGGCGGATGTCGACGCCGTCGGGCATCGGCTCCGAACCATGGCGAGAGGGTTCGTCCGTCACGAGAACGACCTTGCGGGCCCCCTCGGCGAGAACCTGCCTGGCGATGACGGCCGGCGAGAGCGCGAAATCGTGCGGCTGTCCGCCCGTCATGGCCACGACGCCGTTATAGAGGATCTTGTAGGTGATGTTGACGTCGGCCGCGACCGTCGCGCGAATGGCCAGGAGACCGGAATGCGTATAGGTCCCGTCGCCCAGGTTCTGGAAGACATGGTCGCGGTTGCTGAACGGTGCCTCGCCGATCCAGTTGACGCCATCGGCCCCCATCTGGGTGTAGCCGACGCTTCCCCGGTCCATCCACATGACCATGTAGTTGCAGCCGGTACCGGCGCCGCCTCGGCTGCCCTCGGGCACGACCGTGGACCGGTTGTGAGGGCAGCCGGAGCAGAAGGACGGGCGGCGCTCGAGCGGCATCAGCGGAATGACTTTTCCGGCTTCGCGTCCCTCGAGGGCCTTCAAGGCAGTGCGCAGGGCCGGATCATCCTTGAGGGCCAGGAGAAACCTGGCGATCCAGATCCCGATCTGATTGCTGGCCAGCACGCCCGACGTCGGAAGGATCGACCGGCCCTCTTGGTCCGTCTTGCCGATCACGGAGGGCGCATGGGGAACCCGGAAGAGCAATTCCTTCAGTTGCGTCTCGATGAGCGAACGCTTTTCCTCCACCACGAAGACCGTCTCGAGCCCGTCGCAGAAAGCCCGCGCCCCTTGCGGCTCGAGCGGATAGGGCATGCCGACCTTGTAGATCGCGAGACCCATCGCGGCGGCTCGCTCTTCGGTCAGCCCGAGGTCGTCGAGCGCCTCAAGCACGTCCAGATAGGTCTTTCCCGTCGTGACGATTCCGAAACGCGAGGAAGGCTGCTTCCAGAGCGACCTGTCGATGCCGTTGGCGCGGGCGAAAGCCTTGACCGCATCGAGCTTGTAATGATGAAGCCGAGCTTCCTGCGCCAGCGGAGTGTCGGGATAGCGCAGGCCGAGGCCGCCCGGCGGCATGTCGAAGTCCCCTGGGATCGTCCAGCGCCGGGGCTCCGTTGTGACGTCGATCGAGCCTGCGCTTTCGACGACGTCATGCAGGCATTTCAGCCCTGTCCAGCTGCCGGAATAACGGGACAATGCGATCCCGAAGAGGCCATACTCCATTAGCTCCCCGATATCGGCCGGATTGAGGAGCGGCATCATGAAGTCGACCATCGTGTACTCGGCATTGTGCGTCACGCTGGACGATTCCGCCCTGTGATCGTCGCCGAGGAGGAGGAGAACGCCGCCATGCTTGGAAGATCCGGCCAGATTGCCGTGGCGGAGCGCGTCGCCGGATCGGTCGAGCCCGGCGCCCTTGCCGTACCAGAGGGCGAAGACGCCATCCACCTTGCTGTCGCCGCGCACCTCACCCTGTTGCGACCCCCAAACGGAGGTCATCGCCAAGTCTTCGTTCAAGCCCGGCTGGAAACGGACGTGGTGGTCGGCCAGCAGCGCCTGGGCTTGGCGCAGCTGCACGTCGTAGCTCGCAAGCGGCGAGCCGGGGTATCCGGTGACGAAGCCGGCGGTGTTCAAGCCGGCGGCCGCGTCCATGGCCCGTTGCATCATGGGCAGTCTCACAAGCGCCTGAACACCCGTGAGGAAGACTTGGCCGTCTGCGAGCTTGTATTTGTCGTCAAGTGAAACTT
>NZ_JAFEMB010000003.1:0-222500 GCF_016892705.1 Microvirga pudoricolor | reverse complement strand
GAGACGGCTTTTTGGGATTAGCTCCCCCTCGCGGGTTCGCTGCCCATTGTCACCGCCATTGTAGCACGTGTGTAGCCCAACCTGTAAGGGCCATGAGGACTTGACGTCATCCCCACCTTCCTCGCGGCTTATCACCGGCAGTCCCCTTAGAGTGCCCAACTAAATGATGGCAACTAAGGGCGAGGGTTGCGCTCGTTGCGGGACTTAACCCAACATCTCACGACACGAGCTGACGACAGCCATGCAGCACCTGTGTTCCAGCCAGCCGAACTGAAGAATTCCGTCTCCGGAACCCATACTGGACATGTCAAAGGTTGGTAAGGTTCTGCGCGTTGCTTCGAATTAAACCACATGCTCCACCGCTTGTGCGGGCCCCCGTCAATTCCTTTGAGTTTTAATCTTGCGACCGTACTCCCCAGGCGGAATGCTTAAAGCGTTAGCTGCGCCACTGAGCAGCAAGCTGCCCAACGGCTGGCATTCATCGTTTACGGCGTGGACTACCAGGGTATCTAATCCTGTTTGCTCCCCACGCTTTCGCGCCTCAGCGTCAGAACCGGACCAGTAAGCCGCCTTCGCCACTGGTGTTCTTGCGAATATCTACGAATTTCACCTCTACACTCGCAGTTCCACTTACCTCTTCCGGTCTCAAGCCAAACAGTATCGAAGGCAATTCTGTGGTTAAGCCACAGGCTTTCACCCCCGACTTGAATGGCCGCCTACGCGCCCTTTACGCCCAGTGATTCCGAACAACGCTAGCCCCCTTCGTATTACCGCGGCTGCTGGCACGAAGTTAGCCGGGGCTTCTTCTTCCGGTACCGTCATTATCGTCCCGGACGAAAGAGCTTTACAACCCTAAGGCCTTCATCACTCACGCGGCATGGCTGGATCAGGCTTGCGCCCATTGTCCAATATTCCCCACTGCTGCCTCCCGTAGGAGTCTGGGCCGTGTCTCAGTCCCAGTGTGGCTGATCATCCTCTCAGACCAGCTACTGATCGTCGCCTTGGTGAGCCATTACCTCACCAACTAGCTAATCAGACGCGGGCCACTCCTTCAGCGATAAATCTTTCCCCCTAAGGGCGTATCCGGTATTAGCCCAAGTTTCCCTGGGTTATTCCAAACTGAAGGGCATGTTCCCACGCGTTACTCACCCGTCTGCCACTCACCCCGAAGGATGCGTTCGACTTGCATGTGTTAAGCCTGCCGCCAGCGTTCGTTCTGAGCCAGGATCAAACTCTCAAGTTGAAGTTTGATCTCATAACCCACTCAACGTTCATTGACAGAGCTCGTCACCATCCATCCGTTTCCAGATGAACGTGCGATCTCTCAAAACGTAAGGGGGTCGATCTTTCCGATCATCCAAAGGATGATCCGCAAGGACCCGCCGCCTACGCTTCTCTTTCTCATCTTCACTTGTCAAAGAGCTGGTGACCGCTTCATCCGAGGATGAATGGCAACTTCAGAGGAAGAAAACCACTCCGTCCGACTTTTCGCCGAACGAAGCTTTCTAGCTTCTGGAGCCCGGCGCCGCGTTCCGAAGAAGTGCTCGCCGTCGATGAATGTGGTTCTAACTACTCTTTCTGATCCAGTCAACAACTCAATTCAGATTTTTTTCGAATCGCAGTCATTATTTTTTGTCGGCATCGATTAGACACAAGTCTTCGTTCGCAGACAAAGTATTCTTGCCTGCGTTCGATGTGCTTTGATTAGGGAATACCTCATCAGCGCACTCTCAATGTTCGACAGAGGAGCTCCGGAGCAGGCCAATCACTTGGCCACCGGAGTTCATGTATTTGCCAGAGCTTGAAGCCAGGCTCAGACGCGCCGTCATCGGGTCCTTGGGGGACCCGCTGAGCGATGGCGCTGTCGGGAAAGAGCTGTCCGGTCGCGACGATGGCCGCAACGAACGTCGGCGGCTGATATGTCGATGCGAAGCCGGCTTGTCAACACCCGATATCGAACTTTCGGATAAGGGCGGTGACGGATGCGGGAAGCTCTGCCGTGCAGGCCTCCCGCCAGCGGCCGCTTAAAGACCGCCTCCTCTCATATAGGTGCGGCTCGCGACCGTAACAGAGCCGCGGGCCGTAAAACGAGAAACGCACCGCTCCAGGCAGGAGCGGTGCGCTATGAATTATGAATGATGATGCGACCCGGTCTTGCGGCCAACCTTAAGCGTTGACGGCGATCCGGGGGCTGGCCGGCGACGGGATCTCGACCTCGATCTCCAGTGTGGAAATGGAGTCGCCCCGGTCCAGCTTGATCTGCACCTTTTCGCGCTCCACCGACACGTGCTTGCCGATCACATTGAGGATCTCCTCTCGCAGGAGCGCCACCAGGTCGGACTTGCCTCCGACGATGCCACGCTCGTGAGCCAGCAGGATCTGAAGCCGATCCCGGGCCACCGGCGCCGTGGTGCGCCGGCTGAAGAAGCTCATGAGACTCATGCGGCCCTCCGTCCGAACAGCTTGTTCAGCAGACCCTTCTTCTCAGTCGGGATCGACATCTCGACGCTCTCGCCGCGCAGGCGCCGGGCGGCGTCGAAATAGGCCCGTGCCGGCATGCTGTTCGGATTGCTCAAGGTCACCGGCGTCCCGACGTTGGAAGCGCGCAGCACCTCCTCGCTCTCGGGAATGATGCCGATGAGGGGAATCGACAGGATCTCGAGAACGTCGTCCACCTTCAGCATCTCGCCCCGCTCCGCGCGGGCGGTGTCGTAACGGGTGAGGAGCAGGTGCTTCTCCATCCGCTCGCCCTTCTCGGCCTTCTCGGTCTTCGAATCGAGCAGGCCGATGATGCGGTCCGAGTCACGCACGGAGGAGACTTCCGGGTTCGTGACGACGACCGCCACGTCCGCATGACGCATGGCCAGCGTCGCGCCGCGCTCGATCCCGGCGGGGCTGTCGCAGATGATCCAGTCGAACTTCTCGCGAAGCTCGTTCAGAACCTTGGCGACGCCCTCCTCCGTCAGCGCATCCTTGTCACGGGTCTGCGAAGCCGGCAGCAGCGCCAGGTTCTCCAGGCGCTTGTCGCGGATGAGCGCCTGGCTCAGCTTCGCGTCGCCCTGCACCACATTGATGAGATCGAAGACGACGCGCCGCTCGGCGCCCATCACCAGATCCAGGTTGCGCAGGCCGACATCGAAATCGATGACGACCACTTTCTCGCCGTTATGGGCCAGCGCCGCGCCGAGGGCCGCGGTGGAAGTCGTCTTGCCGACGCCGCCCTTGCCGGATGTTACGACCAAGACTTTGGCCATGCTCGTCTCTCTTTCTGTTTAATCGAGGGTTTGGACGATGATCGAATCGCTATCCAGGCTGACCTGGACGCGGTGACCGTGGTGCTGGGCGCCGAGATCGTCGGCGGTCTTATAGAGTCCGTCGATGGCCAGGAGTTCGGCCTCGAGCTTGCTGCAGAAGATGCGTGCCCGGGCGTTGCCGGTGCATCCCGCGATGGCCCTGCCCCTGAGAGCGCCATAGATATGGATGGAGCCGCCGGCCACGACCTCGGCGCCGGACGCGACCGACCCTAAGACCGTCACGTCCCCCTCCGTGTGGATGATCGACTGACCCGACCGGACCGATCCCTCGACGAGCAGGGCCGAGACGGTGGCGGGCTGGGGCGCCTTCACGGGAAGGGCGACCGCCTCGATGTCCGGCACCTCGATGTCGCCGGCCGCCCGGCCGCCGTTCACGGCGGTGGGCATGTCGTCGTCGAGGACGGAGGGAGCCGCCCCTTCGAGGCCGATGATGCGGATGTCCCGCATCTTGAGGGCCGCGAGGAGAAATTTCAGCTCGGACTTGGAAGGCTTGAGCTCGGACACGTCGAGAATGATCGCCCGGCCCGAGAAGAAGCCGGGGGAGCGCTTGGACACGGCGTCGAGATCTTCCAGCCAATCCCGCATAGGAACGACGGGCGCCAGCACGAGCGCCATGAAGGAGCGGCCACGAAAGCGAAGGGAGGGTCGGGTGCGGACGGCGACGGTCACGGATCTTAGGTTCCTGTTAAGCCTTTATTTCGGCCGCTTATGGTTAACAGGCGGTTAAGCCCCGGCGCGATCGTGTGCCATTTTGGAGCAATCGCCGTCTCGCTCCCCGAACCCGTGACGCCTCGGGGGGCTTTCAAAGTTGCCAGATGGTTAATTTCCTCAGTATACCTTTGGGGCGATGTGACGAATCGCGAACCTTCGGAGGGGGCAACCGATGATGATCTCAAGCTGTCGCCGCGTTCTCGCACCCGCGATGCTCGTAGCCGCGGGGCTTTCTCTTGGCGGATGCGGCAACTTTGCTGGCGAAGGCCTGGAGACGGCCGAGAACACCGCGAAGAAGACGGTTTCCGCAGAGGAAAAGGACTGCCTGGTCCGCGCCATGTACTTCGAGGCGAACCGCTCCAGCGACGACGGCCTCCTGGCGGTCGGCAGCGTGGTCATGAATCGGGTCGAATCCGGCCAGTATCCAGGGACGATCTGCGGCACGGTCGGTCAGCCCCGCCAATTCGCCTCGGGCGTTTTGACCCGCAAGATGGCCGAACGGGACAAGCCCCGGGTCGAGCGTGTCGCGGAGACGATCATCGACGGGGCCCGCCATCCCAAGCTCGATCGCGCCATGTTCTTCCACGTGGCGACCCGCCGCTACAGCTACCCGAACATGAAATACGTGCTCGTGGCGGGCGGCAACATCTTCTACGAGCGGGGCTCGCGGAAGTTCACCACCGTGGCGTCGGTGGGCGAGTCCGTCCAGCGGGCTCAGTCCTTCAGCCAGAAGCCTCTCGTGGTGGCCATGGCCCCGGTCGAATCCTTCACCTACACCACGGATTCCTACGCCAAGCTGATCGCCGCGAACCGCTAACACCCGGCATCATGCCGCCGAGGGGCGTCCGCAGCCCTCATTCAGCCGTCCTGGACCCGGTCTAGGACGGCTTTCTCATGCCCAGCCGGCGTGGAGGAAATCTTAAGCACGCGGGCTACTTCTAGGCCTTTCAAGAGGTTTCCCACCTGCTAATTGGGGCGCCAAGGGTTGCTTCACGTTCCGTCATCCGCTCTAACAGACCCCTGAAAAACACGTTCGCATCCATGCGGCAGCCTTGCGGGGTGATCGGGAGTCGTGAATGCAGTTTTTGCCCCGGCGGGGGAGAGTCCTTTCGGCTAGAGTGTTGGCGTGCGCCCTGGGTCTCGCCTGTAGCGAGGCGAAAGCTTTCGACTTCTTCGGATTGTTCGGTTCCAGCGACAAGCCCCCGGCGGCCTCGCAGACCGCGCTGCCGTATTTCCTGACCTTCACCATCTCCGGCGACGACGATGTCGAGAGCGCCCTGAAGGACGCCTCGAACCTCTATCGCCTGCGCGAGAACGCCCCGCCCGACGGCCAGTCCCTGGTCCGGCGCGTGGAGACCGATTTCGCGCCCCTGATCGACGCCCTCTGGGGCGCGGGCTACTACAACACCACCATCGAGATCGACGTGGGCAACGCGCCCCTTCAGATCGGCGGCACGGGCTCCAATGCGGCGGCGCGGGCAGCCGAAAGCTATCGCGGGCGGCAAGCCGTGCCGATCACGGTGAGAGTCAATACCGGTCCGCTCTTCGAACTGCGCACCATCGACGTGGTCGACACCCGGACGAGGCGCCCCTTCACCCCCGACCAGTTGCCCCAGCGGGCCATCAAGCTCTCCCCCGGAGACCCCGCCAAGGCGGCGGACCTGAGAGCCGCGCAGGCCCGGATGGTGGACTATTTCCGATCCCAGTCGCGGCCCCTGGCCAAGGGCGTCTCCATCGACCCGGTGGTGTATCACCCGGCCGAGAAGATGGATGTGGGCTTCAATATCAATCCCGGCCCTGTCGCGCCCATCGGCGAGATCGGCGTCGAGGGAACCGAGAACGTCGACCCCTCGATCATCCGGTCCTTCATCTATATCGAGCCGGGCGATCCCTACTCGCCCCAGGCTCTGGCCGATACCCGAAAATCGGTGGCCACGATCCCGGCTCTGGGCTCCGTGCGCATCCGCGAATCCGAGACCCTGGATGCGGCGGGCCGCCTGCCGATCTTCGTCGATGTGACCGAGCGCAAGCCCCGTCTCGTGGGCTTCTCGGCCGCCTATTCGACCATCGACGGCCCGGCCCTGCGGGCCTATTGGGAGCACCGCAACCTCTTCGGCGGCGCCGAGCGCCTGCGCCTGGAAGCCAGCACCTTCCTGGCGCCCCGCAACGACGGCACGCGCATCAAGCGCATCGGCGATTTCGAGAAATCGGATATCGGCGCCCGCTTCAAGGCCAGCTTCCTCAAGCCGGCCCTCTACGGCACCCGCAATGACCTTCTCATCGACGGCATCGTGGAACGCGACCGGACGGGCGGCGACCGCTACGGCGGGTATACGAGCCGTCTGGCGGGCCTCACGGGCGCGATCCGCCACCGGTTCAGCGATTCGTTCTCGGTCCAGGGCGGCCTGCAGGTCCAGAAGGGTCAGACCAGCGACGTGCTGGGCAAGATCGACTACACGGTGGTGGGCACGCCGCTCTCGGTCAACTACGACTCGACGGACAATCCCCTCGACCCAACCAAGGGCGTCAAGCTGACGGCGAGCGTCACGCCCTATCCGGCCTTCCTCGGCTCGACGGTGAACATGACCGTGAGCCAGGCCGTCGCGTCCACCTATTACTCCCTGGACGAGGATTCCCGCTACATCCTGGCGGCACGGCTGGGGGCCGGATCCATCGTGGGCGCGGAGCTCGACGAGATCCCGGCGAATTTCCGTTTCTTCGCGGGCGGCGGCGGCTCGGTGCGGGGCTATCGCTACCGCAGTCTGGGCCCCACCGGCCCCTTCGGCTTCGTGGTGGGCGGTCGCAGCCTCTTGGAAGGGTCCCTCGAGGCCCGGATCAAGATCACCGATACGATCGGCATCGTGCCTTTCGTGGATGCGGGCGGCGCCTTCGAGTCGTCCTATCCCGACTTCAAGGACAAGCTCCAATTCTCGGCGGGTCTGGGCCTTCGCTACTACACGGCCATCGGGCCGATCCGCCTCGACGTGGCGGCTCCCCTCAACCGCCGACCCGGCGATAAGCCGGTCGCGCTCTATGTCAGCATCGGGCAATCGTTCTGATGCGGGAGGGCTCTATGAGCAACATGCGCCGCCTGCTTCTCACCGTCGCGACCCTGGCCCTGGCCGGGGCCCTGATGCTCGCCATCGCGCCCGCCACCCGAAGCGATGAAGCCGACAAGAGCTTTCTGGCCGACCTGATCTCCCGTGCCCTCTCCACCCCCGCGACTCGCGTCTCCGTCGGCGCCGTGGAGGGAGCCCTGTCATCCAACTCCACGATCAGGGACGTGAGCATTTCCGACCGGGACGGCGTTTGGCTGCGCGTCGATACGGTGCGTCTCGAATGGAGCCGTCTCGCGCTCCTGTCGCGACGGCTAGAAGTCAACAAGCTGGAGATCGGCCGGCTGGAGTTCCTGCGCGAGCCCCTCCCCTCCGAGGTCGAGGTGCAGGGCGCGGACCAGCCCATCCTCCCGGAACTGCCCGTGAAGGTCGAGATCCAGGATTTCGCGCTTCGCGAACTGGTTCTGGGCGAGCCCGTCATTGGCACGGCCGCCCGGCTGACGGCCACCGGCAATGCCAGCCTCGGCGCCCCCGCCGAGGGCTTGCGCCTCGTCTTCGATGCCCGCCGCCTGGATGCGCCCGGCACCCTCGCGGCTCGCCTGAACTACAATGCCAGTGCCCTCACTCTCGCCCTGAACGTGGATGAGCCCGCCAACGGAATCCTCGCTCGCGCGGGCAATATTCCAGGCCTGCCGCCGGTCAAGCTCGACCTCAACGGCAACGGCACCCTCGACGCCTTCGGGGCTCAGCTGACCTTCACGGCCGGTCCCACCATCGGGGCCGCGGGCCAGGCCCAGCTCGCCCGCCAGGGCGCGGCCCGCAGGCTGAACCTGAACCTCGATGCCCGGATCGAAGGTCTCCTGCCCCAGATCGTGGCGCCTGTCTTCGCAGGCACCACGCGGCTCGAGGGCAACACCCTCTTCGGCGACGACGGCTCAGTCTCCCTGCAGCAGCTCGCTCTCGTGTCCCAGGCGGCCCGCCTGGACATCTCCGGCAACCTCTCGCCCGACCGGAATGCGGATTTCCGGGTGTCGGCGCGGGCGGTGCCCAACAGCAGCGGGAACAGCACCGTCGCGGGCGCGGCCCAGATCAAGACATTGGTGTTCGACGGCACGGTACAGGGCCAGATCACGGCCCCCCGCATCGCCGCCACCCTCACGGCCGAGGACGCCCGACTGCCCGCTCTCAGCCTCGCCAACGTCAACGCCACCTTCACGGCGACGCCCAACGGCTCGCTCTCGGAGCCCGCCACCCGGATCGCCCTCGTGGCGGACGGCCGGGCCAGCGGTGTCTCCTTCGCGGACCCGGCTCTGGCCCGGGCGTTCGGTAACCAGCTCACCATGGCCCTGCGGGGCAGCGCGACGCCGGAGGGCGTCATCGACATCGAGACCACCCGCGTGGCGACCTCCACGGTGAACGCCACCTATACGGGGCGTCTCGGCGCCCGAGACGCCACCGGACGCCTGGCCCTCAACGCCCCCGACCTGACCCGCTTCGGCGATCTGGCGGGCCTGAGCCTTCAGGGCGTTCTTGATCTCGATGCGAACGTCCAAGGCCTTTTGTCCGACGGGCCCATCACCGCGAACCTGAACGGGCAAGCCACCCGTTTCGGCACGGGAATTCCGACCGTGGACGGCCTCGTCGGCGGTCGGCTCAACCTGTCGGGCACGGCCCGCACCCTTCTGGGTGGCGGGTTCGGCTTCCAGAACCTGGCGCTTTCTGGCGAGCATGTGACGGCCACCCTCAACGGCGACGCGCGCAGCGATTCCCTCGCGCTCAATGCCAACCTGACGGTTCCGCAGCTGCGCTTCGCCGATTCGCGGCTGACCGGTCGCGGCGAGGTGGCGGCGGGTCTCACGGGCACCTTCGCTCGGCCCAACGCGACCTTCCGGGCCGCCTTGAGCAACGCCACCGCCCTGGGTCGGCCGATCTCGCAATTGACCCTGGACGGCACCGGCAATGATTTGCTCGGCCTTCCCGATATCCGCGCCACTCTGGCCGGCGACGTCGACCGCAAGTCCGCCAACGGCGTCTTCCATGTGGCCAAGCGGCAGGAAGGCGGCTGGCTGGTGGATCAGCTCAACGTCGCCATCGGGTCGGTCAACGTCACCGGCAACCTGACCCTGGACGCGGCCAATCTCGCGGGCGGCCGCCTGACCGTACGGGCGGGCAACCTCGACGACCTGTCGCCCCTGGTGCTGACCCGCCTGTCCGGCGACCTGAATGCCGATCTCCAGCTCGAGGTGGTGAACGGCGGCCAGAACGCCACTCTCCAGGCCAGCGGCAACCGTCTGCGCGCCGCCGAGGCCAGCATCGATCGGCTCAACGCCCGCGCGGGCGCCACGGATGTCTACCGCCGCCCCGTCATCAACGCGGACGTGA
Organism: Microvirga pudoricolor; assembly: GCF_016892705.1. GTDB lineage: Bacteria > Pseudomonadota > Alphaproteobacteria > Rhizobiales > Beijerinckiaceae > Microvirga > Microvirga pudoricolor. The sequence goes on along the minus strand of NZ_JAFEMB010000003.1, from coordinate 213,037 downwards.
CGGTGGACCGCGCCCTGGTCGCGGGCGAGACGATCTCGCAGATCCGGCTCACGGCGAACGGCACGACGGCCGCGAGCGACATCGCGCTCACGGCGCAGGCCCGCGGATTCGACCTCTCGGCCCGGGGGCGCCTCCTGCCGGAGAACAATATCCGGTTCGAACTGGCCTCGTTCCGGGCCAGGCGCGGCTCGCGGGAGATTGCCCTGGTGCAGCCCGCGAACCTGGCCCTTCTCAACGGCGACCTCGACATTCGGGGCCTCACCGTCGCGGTGGGGACGGGACGCATCGACGTGAACGGCCGGGCCGGGTCCCAGCTCGACCTCCAGGCCAATGTGCGGGCGGTGCCGCTCTCCGCCGCCGAGATCTTCGTGCCGGGACTGGGTCTGACCGGAACCCTCGACGGACAGGCGCGAATCGCCGGGACCTCGGCCGCCCCCACGGGCGACTGGCAGTTCCGGGTCGCGCGCCTCGTCGCGCCTCAGACCGCCAATGCGGGCCTGCCGCCGGTCGACATCTCGGCCAACGGTCGCCTGGACGGCGGGCGCACCACCCTCAACGGCACCGTGAATGCGGGCCGGGCCGGCACCTTTCGGCTGTCCGGCAGCGTTCCGGTCGGCGGCACCGGCAATCTCGACCTGACGGCTCAAGGCCGCCTCGATCTCAGCATCGCCAACACGGTTCTGGGCGCGGCCGGTCGCAGCGTCACGGGTGCCGCCAACCTGGACCTTCGCGTCGGCGGCACCATTGCCAACCCGGATGTGGACGGCACCGCGACCTTGTCGGGCGGCTCCTTCGACGATGCGGGCCAGGGCATTCGACTCACCAACATCCAGGCCCGGCTGGTGGCCGACGGCACGAATGTGCGGGTCGAGCGCCTGAGCGCCTCCACCCCCAATGGCGGCACGCTGGCGGTTGCCGGCCGGGTCAGCATCGATCCGACCGCTGGATTTCCGGGCGATATCCGCATTACGGGCCAGCGCGCGCAGCTCGTCTCGAACCCGCTCGTGACCACGGTGGCCAATCTCGCCCTGCAGCTCACCGGCCCCCTGGCCAGTGACCCACGGATCTCCGGCCGGGTCGAGATCCTGTCCATGGACGTGGCGGTGCCCGAGCGCCTGCCCTCGACCCTGCGGCCCATTCCGGGCACGAAGCACGTGCGGCCCACGCCCACGGCGGCGGCGCGTCTGGCGCTCGCCCGCCAGGCCGCGGCGCGAGCCCGCACCGCACCGCCCTTCAACGCCACCCTCGACCTCGTGGTCTCGGCGCCCAGCCAGATTTTCGTGCGCGGGCGCGGCATCGATGCGGAGCTGGGCGGCGAGCTTCAGCTCACGGGGAGCCTCGCCAATCCTGTGGCGGTGGGCGCGTTCGACCTGCGGCGCGGACGCCTCCAGGTCATCGGCACCCGCCTCGACTTCACACGCGGCCGCCTGACCTTCACGGGCGACCTGACGCCCGAGCTCGACTTCATCGCCGAATCCCAGTCCGGTGACGTGACGGCTTATGTGGCCATTACGGGCGTCGCCACGGAGCCGACCTTCACGTTCTCGTCGAGCCCCGCCCTACCCCAGGACGAGGTTCTGTCCCGGATCCTGTTCGGCAAGGCCTCCGGCGGCCTATCGGCCACCCAGGCCCTGCAGCTCGCCCAGGCCGCCGCGCAGTTTGCCGGCGGCGGCAACGACGGGGTATTCGAGAATCTGCGTCGTTCCCTCGGCCTCAGCGATCTCGACATTTCGGTCGGAGCCGACGGCGGTCCCACCGTCGGAATCTCGCGCGCCATCAGCGACCGGGTGAGCGTGGGCGTCCGAGCCGGCGCCTCGGCGGAGGACACGGGCGTGACCGTGAACATCGACGTGACCCGCCGCATCCGCATTCAGGGCGAGGTCGGCGCCGAGGGCAATACCTCGGTCGGAGTCGCGACGGAGTGGGAGTACTAGATCTCCGGCTTCGCCACGAAGGCGAGGTGGGTCACAAGGGCCTGCGCATGACGCAGGCCGGCTGCCGTCGTGACGGCTATGGACGGTAGCACCATCCATTCCAGGGTCCAGGCGGCGCCGGAACGCTCGTTCTCGTGCACGAGCGCTTGATGCAGGGTGCCAAGCGAACCCGCGTTGAAGCGGGCCAGCGTCACGAGAATTTCGGCCGCAACCGGGTTCGCCTTGTGCGGCATCGCCGACGATCCGCCGCCGCCGGCAAGTCGCACCTCACCCACCTCGTTCTGCGCCATCAGGGCAACGTCCTGACCGATCTTGCCGAGCGCTCCGGAGACGAGAGACAGCCATGAGGCGAAATCTCCGATGCGGTCCCGCTGAGAGTGCCACGCCGGCGTAAGGTTCAGGCCCAGGCGCCGCGCCATTCCGGCCGGGACGGCCTCGGCCGAGCCGTCGAGCTCGCCGCGGGTCCCGACGGGACCGCCGAGCTGGAGCGCGAACCACTCCGCCCCCCGGGAATCGAGTTGCGCCCTCAGGCGCCGGAGCGGCCCGGTCCAGGTCGTGATCTTGTCGCGGGCCGTGAACGGCAAGGCGCGCTGCATGCGCGTATGGGCCATCAAGGTGGTCATGCCGTCGCGTGACTGCAGCAGGCCCAGAGCATCCGAGAGCCCGTCGATGCGAGAGCCGAGAACCGCCGCTACGGCCTTCAGGCGGATCATGAGGCTGGTGTCGATGATGTCCTGGCTGGTCGCGCCTTTATGGACGGCCCCGGAATGGGCCTCGCCCACGGCCCGGCGCAATTGCCGGACGAGTTCCGGGATCACGACGCCGTCCTGCGCCAAGCCCCTCGCGAGACCGTCCCAATCGGGCCGAAAGCTGTCGCAGGTATCGGCGATTCGTTGCGCTGCCGCCCCGTCGATGAAGCCGGCCTCAGCCTGCGCCCCTGCCAGCGCCGCCTCCACCTGGAGCATCGCCTCGAGATCGGCCTCGTCGGAGAAGAAAGCGGCGATCTCCTCGTCGCCGACGAGGGCCTGGAGAAGGGGCGGTTGGCCGAAGGTCATGCGTTCGAGCCTAGACGGCTTCGATGGCCACGGAAATGCCCTGGCCGACCCCCACGCACATGGTGGCCAGCGCCCGCTTCTTGCCGGACAGCTTGAGCTCCAGGGCCGCCGTTCCGGCGATGCGCGCCCCCGACATGCCCAGCGGGTGACCGAGCGCGATGGCGCCGCCGTTGGGGTTCACGTAATCCGCATCCTCCGGGATGCCGAGTTCGCGCAGCACCGCAATGCCCTGGCTGGCGAAAGCTTCGTTCAGCTCGATCACGTCGAAATCCGTCGGCTTCAAACCCAGACGCCGGCAGAGCTTGCGGGTGGCCGGAGCGGGCCCGATGCCCATGATGCGCGGCGGCACGCCCGCCGCCGCTCCGCCGACCACGCGGGCCAGCGGCTCGAGGCCATATTTCTTCACGGCGGCTTCCGACGCGATGATGAGCGCGGCGGCGCCGTCGTTCACGCCCGATGCATTCCCGGCCGTCACGGTGCCGCCCTCCTTGCGAAAAGGGGTCGACAGCTTGGCGAGGGCTTCCAGGGTCGTGTCGCCGCGCGGGTGCTCGTCCGTGTCGATGACGACCGGATCGCCCCTGCGCTGCGGGATCGTGACCGGCACGATCTCCTTGGCCAGCCGCCCGTTGGCCCCTGCTGCGGCGGCCTTCTTCTGGGACCGCAGCGCGAAGGCGTCCTGGTCGGCCCGGGAGACCTGGAACTCCTCGGCCACGTTCTCGCCCGTTTCCGGCATGGAATCGACGCCGTACTGCTTTTTCATGAGCGGGTTGATGAAGCGCCAGCCGATGGTGGTGTCGTGAACTTCAGTCGAGCGTGAGAACGCCGTCTCGGCCTTGGGCATCACGAAGGGCGCCCGGGACATGGATTCGACGCCGCCCGCGATGACGAGATCGGCCTCCCCGGCCTTGATGGAACGGGCCGCCGCGATCACCGCATCCATGCCCGATCCGCACAGCCGGTTCATGGTCGTGCCCGGCACGGAGCCCGGCAGTCCCGCCAGCAGCAGCGCCATGCGGGCCACATTGCGGTTGTCCTCGCCCGCCTGATTGGCGCAGCCGTAGATCACGTCGTCGACCGCCTCGAAATCGACGCCCGCATAACGCTCCATGAGGGCCTTGAGCGGAACGGCCGCGAGGTCGTCGGTGCGGACGCCCGATAGGGAGCCCGCGTAGCGGCCGATGGGCGTGCGTACATACGCGCAGATATAGGCATCGGACATATCAGTTTCCCTTCTTGCCGCCATGGGCGCGCTGGGTGCGAGCCTGAAGGTCCCGCAGGGTGGTGAGTTCGAGTTCCGTCGGCGCTGGCGTTTCCTCGACGCCGTCGGCGAAGCGGACTTTCCAGCCGCACGTGTCCTGCACATTCTCGCGGGTGACGCCGGGATGCATCGACACGACGGTGAATTCCTTCGTCTGGGGGTCGGGCCGCCAGAGCGCCAGATCCGTGATGAGAAGCGTCGGACCCTTCGTGGTGATCCCGAGCCGCTGCCGGTGATCGCCGCCCTCGCCATGCCCGAAAGACGTGAAGAAGTCGATGGTCTCCACCATGCCACGCGTCGCCTGCTTCATGGTGATGAAGATCTCCTTGCAGGAAGTCGCGATCTCCGGCGCGCCGCCACCACCCGGCAGGCGCACCTTCGGCTTGTCGTAGGGGCCGATGACGGTGGTGTTGATGTTGCCGAAGCGGTCGAGCTGGGCCGCTCCCAGGAAGCCTACCGAGATGCGCCCTCCTTGCAACCAATAGCGGAACATCTCCGGCACCGACACGGTGGTGACCGCCGTCTCACATAACTCGCCATCGCCGATGGAAAGGGGCAGAACTTCAGGCGCGGTGCCGATGGTGCCGCTCTCGTAAATGAGGGTGATGTCCGGCGCGTGGGTGAGGCGCGCCACGTTGCAGGCAGCGGAAGGTGCGCCGATGCCCACGAAGCAGACATCGTCGTTGGACAGGGCGCGGGAGGCCGCGATGGTCATCATTTCAGTGGGTGTGAAAGGCATCATGGCAGGTCTCACAGGGCTTCGACACGGGAGGCAAAAACCTCCGGCGAAACATCGAGCACGTTGGCTTTCATCCATGTGGTAAAGAGATCCCGGTCGGCCGAGATCTTGTCCCATTCCAGATAGGCGGCGTTGTCGCGCGGATAATAGCCGTGGGTGTAGGACGGATGCGCGCCGCCCGGCACATGGGCGATGGCCGTCACGGTCCAGTGCGGCAGCACGCAGAGATTGGGATGGAGGTCGTCGAAATCCTCCACGATCTCCTCCACGGTCACGACCGCGCGCTTCGCCGCCAGCAGTGCCTCCTTTTGCACGCCAACGATGCCCTCGACCAGCACGTCGCCGCGCCTGTTCGCCTTCTGGGCATGGATGAAGGATACATCCGGCCGGTGCGCGGGCACCGCCGCCAGCTCCTCGCCCGTGAACGGGCAGGTGACGCTTTTGATCGCCGGGTTGACGTCCTTCAAGCCGGCGCCGCGATAGCCGCGAAAGACCGCGCAGGGAAGCCCTGCGGCGCCGGCTTCGTAGGCGTTCGCCATGGCGGCGTGGCTGTGCTCCACCGTCTCGATGGCGCGGGGCCATTCGTTCTCGATGGCATCGCGCATGCGGCGCAGGAGGCCGACGCCGGGATTGCCCGCATAGGAGAAGATGACTGTCTTCGCGAGACCCATGCCGATCATCTGGTCGTAGATGATATCCGGCGTCATGCGGATCAGGGTCAGATCCCGGCGGCCCTGGCGGATGGCCTCATGAGCTGCCGCATGGGGGATGAGGTGGGTAAAGCCTTCGAAGGCCACTGTGTCGCCGTCACGCAGGTTCTCCGCGACAGCGTCCTTCAGGCTTTGAAACTTGGCCATGGGGTACTTTCGAAGGTTCAGATGTCGAAGAAGACGGTTTCGCCTTCGCCCTGGAGGCGAATGTCGAAGGTGTAGGCGGGCAGGCCGTTCTCCTCGGACCGGACGGCCAGAAGGGTTTTGACCCGTGCCTTGTTCTCGATGCGGGCCAGCACCGGACATTCCGCGTTGGCAGCTTCCTCGTCGTCGAAGTAGAGGCGGGTGTGCAACCCGATATTGATGCCCCGGGCCACGATCCAGACCGTGATGTGCGGCGCCATCGGGCGGCCGTCGATGTAGGGCACGCGGCCCGGCTTGATCGTCTCGAACTTGTACTCGCCCGTGACCGCGTCGGTGGGCTGGCGCCCCCATCCGGCAAAGTGCGGATCGGCTGCTCCTCGCTTTTCCTGCGGGCTGTTATGGAGGCCCGCCGCATCGGCCTGCCAGATCTCGATGAGCGCGTCCCGCAAGGGAGCGCCAGCCCCGTCGAAGACGCGGCCCTTGACGACGATCCGCTCTCCCTTGGTGTCGGGGCCTACAAGGACGAGGCCCAGATCCTTGTCCCACACGCCCGTGATCTCGACCCAGTTGGGATTGGTGCCGATGTGAACGTAGGGGCCTGCGGTCTGAGAGGGCGATTCCTTGAGGTAGCCGAGCGTCTGGGCCATCAGTTTCCCTCCATGCGGTTCTCGAACAGGGTCGAACGCCGTCCGCGCAGCACGATATCGAACTTGTAGGCCATGGCATCCATGGGCAGCGTCGCGTTGCGGTCGAGGGCCGCCACGAGTTGCTCGATGGCGGCCTTGTCCGGGATCGTTCGCACGATGGGACATTGCCAGATCATCGGGTCACCCTCGAAATACATCTGCGTAACGAGCCGCTGCGCGAAGGCATGGCCGAAGACCGAGAAATGAATGTGCGCGGGCCGCCAGTCATTGACGCCGTTCGGCCATGGATAGGCGCCGGGCTTGATGGTGCGAAATGCGTAACGGCCCTCCTGGTCCGTGATGGCGCGTCCGCAGCCGCCGAAATTCGGATCGATGGCGGCCAGATAGGTTTCCTTCTTGTGCCGGTAGCGCCCGCCCGCATTAGCCTGCCAGAACTCCAGCAGAGCGCCCGGCACCGGGCGCGCGTTCTCGTCCAGCACCCGTCCGTAGACGACGATACGCTGCCCGATGGGATCGCCGGTCTGGGCGAAGTTGCGGATCAGGTCGTTGTCGAGGGGCCCCAGCATGTTATGGCCGAAGACCGGACCGGTCATCTCCGAGATAGTATTGCCGAGCGACAGAAGAGCATGCTGGGGTGAGCGCAGCACGGAGGTCTTGTAGGTCGGCGTATAGGCCGGGGGATGCCGGTCCCGGTTGCGCTGAATGAAAGGTCCCTGGTCCGACATGTCAGCCTCTCCCGCACCGCCCGGCGATCGTGGCCGGTTCACGGTGTCTTCCCATCTCACGGCGGTCCTTATGCCTCATCGGCGTCCATTTCGGCATAGACCTTCTTGACGATCTTGATCGCATGGTTCGCGGCGGGCACGCCCGCATAGACGGCCACATGCAGCAAGGCTTCCCGGACATCCTCCCGGGTCGCGCCCGTGTTGCGCGTGGCGCGCACGTGCATGGCTACCTCGTCGTCTTGCCCCAGGGCCGCCAGGAGCGCGATGGTGACGATGGAGCGCTCGCGATGGGTGAAGTTCGGCCGCGCCCAGACCGAGCCCCAGGCGCCCTCGGTGATGAAGGTCTGGAAATCCTCGTCGAAGGGCGTCGCCTGAGCGGTGGCCCGGTCCACATGGGCATCGCCCAGGACCTGACGGCGAACGGCCATCCCGGCCTTGTAGCGCTCGCTGTGCGCGGTGGTGTCAGACAAGACCCGCCTCCTGGAGATGTCCCGCGATGAGCTGCGCCAGCATAGCGGGCTGTTCGACGCACGGAATATGACCCGCGCCTTCGATCAGCTCAAACCGGGCGCCGGGAATGAGATGGGCGGTGCTCCGGACGATCTCGGCGGGGGTCGAGCCGTCCTGATCGCCCGCGATGCACAGCGTGGGCGCCGCGATGCGGCCGGCATCGGCTGTCAGGTCCGCGTCCCGGATCGCCGCGCAGGTTCCCGCATACCCTTGGGCGGGGGTGCGCTCCAGCATATTGCGCCATCCTTGGGTCTCGCTGGGCCGCTCGCGCCGGAAGGCCGGCGTGAACCAGCGTTCGAGAACGGCCCCCGCCACGGCCTCGACGCCGCCCGCCTCGACTGCGCCGATCCGTTCGGCCCAAGTTTCGGGTGAGCCGATCCTGGCGGCCGTGCAGCACAGGATCGCGGCCTGAACCCGCTCCGGGTTCCGCACGGCCAGGCGCTGGGCAACCATTCCGCCCACGGAGAGCCCCACCACGGACGCGCTGGGAATGCTCAGGCGATCGAGGAGACCGATCAGGTCGTCCACATGGTCGTCGAGGCTATAGGGGGCCGGCGGCGCGTCCGAGAGCCCGTGGCCTCGCTTGTCGTAGAGCACGACCCGGAATCCCTCCGCGAAGGCAGGCGCGACTCTGTCCCAGATCCGCAGGTCGCTGCCGAGGGAATTGACGAAGACCAGAGCCGGTCCGTCGCCTCGTCCCCCATCCCGATGGTGCAGGACGATGCCGTTGACGCGACTGAATGCCATGGGTCTGCCGATCCGAGAACGATTCCAGGGCCTGGGCCCGAGGGTTCATCAAACCCCTTTACGCCGATTATGTAAAATGAGTTTATAGGCCATCCGTATAACCCATAGGTTATCCATGGACCGTACATCCACCCTGCTGACCCCGTCGATCAAGATCCGCCACCTGATCTGCTTCCTGGAGACCGCCCGGTTGAGGAGCGTGGTTCGGGCCGCCGACGTCCTGGGGATCAGCCAGCCTGCGGCGTCGAAGACCATACAGGAGCTGGAGGAGGCCCTGGGTGTGCGTCTCTTCGATCGGAGCCGACGCACCATGACGCTCACGGGCTTCGGGCAGGTTTTCCTGCGCTATGCGGGCGCCAGCGTCACGGCTCTGCGACAGGGCGTCGATTCCATCGACCAGGCTCGAAACCTCACGGCGGCCACCGTGAAGGTGGGGGCGCTCCCGACGGCCTCGGCCCGCCTCCTGCCGAAAGCCGTCGGGCTGTTCATGAGCCGCCACGCAGGGTCGAAAGTCCGGGTCGTTACCGGGCCCACCGCCTTCCTTCAGGCGCAGCTCCGCTTGGGGGACCTGGACTTCGTGATCGGCCGCATGGCGGAGCCGGACGCGATGGCGGGGTTCTCCTTCGAGCACCTCTACTCGGAGACCGTGGCGTTCACGGCCCGGCCGGGGCATCCTCTCCTGCAGAGGAAGCCCTTCGACTTCGCCGCCCTGGCGGATTTCCAGATCCTGATGCCGCCTCCCGGATCCGTGATCCGTCCCACGGTGGAGCGTTTTCTCATCTCGCAGGGCCTGGGCTCCCTGCCGTACCAGATCGAGACGGTCTCGACCGCCTTCGGGCGAAGCTACACGGCCCATTCGGACGCAGTCTGGATCATCTCAGAGGGCGTCGTCGCGGAGGACGTCGCCAACGGCGCCCTAGCCCGCCTGCCGGTGGATACCCACGAGACCCTGGGCCCCGTCGGCCTGACGACCCGCACGGACACGCCCCTCTCCCTTGCGGCGGAACTTCTCGTGCAGACGCTGCGCAGTCAGGCCCGGATGGTCTGAAGCCGCAAGGCCTCCTCCCGGGTGGTCTCCGCCTCATGGAGCCGGCCGTCTGCGCGCGCAGGGAACTCCAGCCGCTGCGAGGACGGGAGCGCCAAGTAGCGCATCATGACCCGCAAAAGCCCTCCGAGCCTCCCCTGAATGCTGTCGGGATCTCCCTCCAGCCTGAAGGCTTCCGCCAGGAACCCGTACATGTTTCGCCGCCCCGGCGCGATGTCCCGGAACGCCAGCGTGCCGCCGTTGCGCAGGCGGTACCAATCCACGACCAGCTCCTCCAGCCGAAGCGCCTCAAGGGCCCGGGCGTCGATGCCCGCTTGGGACATGCGCTCCCGAACCTCCCGTTCGACGGCCGGCGGGACGGCCCGCAAGGCGTCCCCGGCCGCCGAGGGGGCGGTGTCGCCCAGACAGGCCAGACGCAGGAGATCGAGCCCATTCAGGCGTGCGATCAGACCTTGCATGTCCGGCCAGTCCTCGGCCAGGTGCCGGTGCAGGACGAGCTGCGTGAGATGCTCGCGGAGAAAGCTCCGGTAGTCGTCCGCTTCCAGGATGGCCCCGTACCGGCCGCCCTCCCGGCGATAATGTTCGAACAACTCGTCGAAGCGCGGCACGTGGTCCACATGGACCGTCTCGACCTGCATTGCCTCTCGGGTGAAGGTCACGAGCTTGTAGGCGGGCGGATAGGCGGCCAGGGATGGGACCGCGATATTGGTGAGCCGACGCCCTTCCGCTTCCACGGTGCCGGTCGCGTCGATATGGATATGGCCGCTGAAATGCACGCTCAGGCCGCAATCGAGGCCGATCCGCGACGTGACGTCCCCGGGATTGCGCCGGATGAAGCCGACGCGTCCATAGAGGCGCTCCTGTTCCGCCGAAGTGCCGTTCATGTAGTCGACGAGGGGGTAATGGGAGAAGGCGAGGAGCCGCTTGCCCTGGCGCCGCGCCCGGTCCGTGACGTTCCTGATCCAGGCGAGCAGGCCGGGCTTGTGCTTCACGAGCGCGTCCCACCCGGCATCGGACGCGTCCGTGAAGCCTCCGTCCGCCTTGGGCAGGAACACGTTGCCGTCGATGGACAGGATCCAGACCCCGTCCACGGGCTCGACCAGATAGGATGCGTCGGGAACCTCCAGGGTGCGGCTGCCGTCCTCGGCCGTCATGGGAAAGGCGCGCGGGCCGGCACCGAAGGGCGTTTCCCAGTGCAGATAGGCCTCCTGGGGTTGGAAGCCGGCTTCCCCCAGGAGCGACAGGCTCTCGTCGTAGCCCAGGCCCCGCATGGCCTGCGAAACGACCGCCCCTTCGGTCCGTTCCGCCGCCTGGGGATCGCTCGTGACGAGGGTGGCAGAGCCGTCGGGACCGAGAAAGGCTTTGCCCTGGTGGCTGCCGAAAGGCTGAACGGTGTCGTGGTTGCCTACGGTCCCATAAAACGCCATCCCGTGAAGGTCCCGGTAGCGGGCGAGGATACGCGCGACGCCCTCCACGGTGGCGCGCTGGCCGTCGTCGGAATAGTCGCCCACGAGCACCACGTGACGGACTCCTTTGGCGGCCAGGTCGTCCAGCACCGCCTGGACGGCAAAATAGCTCTCGTTGAACGCCCGCGTGGACCGGATCGTGTCCCGCAGGGTCCGCACGCTGGCGGCTTGCCCGGAGCGGCTGTTGAGGACGCCGGCAAAACCATAATCGCCATAGACGTCGTGGAGATGGACATCGGCCAGTACGGCGATCTGAGTCATGATGAGGCCTGCATTGTCCAGGCGGACCTAGCATGCGGGCCCGCCCCTGCGCCATACGATCCGGCCCGGCAAATCCGTGAGGATCGAAACCTTGCGATCCGGGTTGAACCTCAGGGGTTCAAGGCAGCGGAATCGATCCGATGGAGCTTGTATCGGCATTTCGGGTGCGCCCGGCGGAGGGCGAGAGGCCTGGAGCCCTCGCGGCCTTTCCCTACGACCGGGACCTCGTCCGGCGCTTCCGGGAACAGTTCCCGCGAGCCCGGTGGCGCGAGGCGGAGGGCGGCTGGTTCGTGCCCGGCACGACGGCGACGACCCGTCTGGACACCTGGATCGCCGGGGAAATCGACAAGCTCGACCTCTACGCGGACGCCAAGGGCCGGGATGCCTTTGTGTTCGAGCCCTTGGAAAGCCAATATCTCAGAGTCGGCGAGGATCTCGAGGTCAGGACGCCGTATTCCCGAACCGTTGTCGAGGAGTTGCGAGCGGTCCCATTTGCCCGTTGGGATCCAGACCATAAGGTCTGGCGCGTGCCGTTCCGGTCCTACGAGGCCTTGCGCGGGCGCTGGCCTGTGATCGAGGAAGCCGCCCGCCGCAACGAGCCCGAGGCCAAGCGACAGCGCCGCCTGGAGCGGGAGCCCGTGGACGAGACGGCGCTGGTGGTCATGGCCGAACGCCGGCGGCGGCGCTACCCCGTTCGGATGGACGAACCGCCGCCGCTCGGTGAGCCGGTGGGCACCTTCCGGTTCGGCGTGGTGGTTTTCGAGGCGATCGACGCCGATCCTTTGGAGGATGTGGGAAGTCTCGAGAGGCTCGGTGTCTATCCGCATGTGCACGACCATGCAGGGTCTTATTCCTGGGCGCACTGGCGTCTGCCGGAGTGGCAGGAGATCACCTGGGCCCGCCCGCTGCGCGAGCCGGTGGGCAGCCGTGAAAAGATCAGGCTGGGCTGGTGGCCGCCGGATCAGAACGAACGGCGAGAGCGGATGCGCAAACTTCGGGAAATCGAACGCGCTCAGCGGACGCGCCAGGGCAGGAGCGCACCCTCCGAGGCTGCCGAGTAGGCAAAAAAATCCGGGCTCACGGCCCGGATTGACGGCTTGCTCGCGCTGGTCGAGCCCCTGGCGTCGAACGATCCACCCTAGAAGGGAATGTCGTCGTCGATGTCGCTGTAGCGCGACGCGGTCGCGGGCGCCGGGCGGCGTTCCATGGGCGACGACTGGCCGAAGCTCTCGCTGTCCTCCACATCACCTCCCTGACCTCGGGAGTCGAGGATGGTGAGTTCGCCGCGGAAGCGCTGCAGCACGATCTCGGTCGAGTACTTCTCGATCCCGTCCTTGTCGGTCCACTTGCGGGTCTGAAGCTGGCCCTCGAGATACACCTTCGAGCCCTTCTTGAGATACTGCTCCGCCACACGGCCCAGGTTTTCGTTGAAGATCACCACCTGGTGCCACTCGGTCTTTTCCTTGCGCTCGCCCGAGTTCTTGTCCTTCCAGGTCTCCGAGGTTGCTATGCGAAGGTTCACCACCGGGTTGCCGTCGCCCAGACGGCGCACCTCGGGGTCCCGCCCCAGATTGCCCACGAGGATCACCTTGTTCACGCTGCCCGCCATGGGACATCTCCATCATCACTGACCGCCTGCGCGAGATCGTCCGGCAGGGAGGTCGCTTCCATGCTCTCCTGCCCGGCATGACGGATCGTCATGGGCATCACATAATGTTCTATATTTGTTCACGTGCCCTGTCAATGTATCCTGCGTGTTCCGGACCGGAGCCGAAACGCAAAAACCCGGCGCACGGGATGCGCCGGGTTGAGGTGAGGAGAACGTTTTCGAGGCGCCTACTCGGCGGCCTGCAGGTAGACAACCTTGTCCTGGGCGCCCTCGACGTCCCGGAGAGTCTTCGCCATGTAGGTCAGGCGCTCAATCGCCTTCTCGAGGTCGATCCGGGCAACGCCGTTGAGATCATAGCTCTTGCGGCCGCGATAGAGGCGGTTGACCTCGCTCTCCAGCTCGACCGCAGCGTCATGGATGCGACGTACCAAGTGGTCGGCGATGAAGTCCGCGTTGCCGTCGACGACACAGAATCCGACCTCGCTGGCTTTTGGCCGCTCGGGTTCCCCCATGCGAGCTTCGTCCGTGGCAGGCCGGGCCACGACGCCCTCGCGAGGCGTTGCATCGGAGAGGCCCAGGAGGTAGGCCAGGGAATGGCGCATGACCGGGCCGATCCAGGGTAGCGTCTCCAGATAGGCGACCGGGCTGGCGCTGGCCCGATAGGCGTCGAACAGCTCGTCCCGGCGGCGCCAGACTTCGTCGATGGCCTCGGCCTTGCGGGCGTGGCGGAATCCCGCCCGCGCCGTGGAGCCGGACGCGAGCGCGCGCATGCAGCGCTCATAAGCGTGCCTGCCGACATCGGGTGCGACGCTGGCGTTACAGATCACGTAGATGACCTTGCGGGCGAACGCCTCGGCCGTCGCGGGAGCCGATGGCGTCTCGACCTCGTCGGTGGCGATCCAAGGCGTGATTCCCAAAGCCGTCATGGCGTTCTCTCCGTTTCTTGCGTCGTTCTCAGCGCGTTGTCCAGGCCGCCTGCAACAGCTCGACCAAACGGCTTCCGGCCTTGCGGAAATGGTGAGGCTTCCGCCAGGGATAGTCCGTTGCCGATGGATGGCCGCGGCCGCTTCCGGCCGATGATGAAGCATGACTGCGCAGGGATGTGCGCACATGCCAGATCTGATGCTGAACCGGGGCTTTTCGAGCCCCGCCAGGCAGGCGCCGGGGGTCGTGCTCCGGCTTCATGGAGATGGGGATTCCGGCCTCATTCCGCAAGAGATTCGGTGCCCTATTCGGGGCACGCAGCGGTGTGGCCGGCCGCGCCGGAACAGCCTGCGGCCAAGAAGCAATTTCGCCTTGTGCAAGCTCGAACGAGCGATCGAGACCGGCATCGGCCCGCACGCCGTAAAACGACGTCGCCCGCAGAAAGGCTTCGGTGAACGGCCCCATCGCGCACCAGGATTTCTCGGCCATGTGCAGGGGCCACGCCCAGAGGTCGCCATCCCGTCGCTGAGCCAGACCCGCGCGCTCAATGAAGTAGCCCGTCCGGCGGTGCTCCAGCCCCTCGTCCGTCACCCGCCATTCGGCGTTCTCGAAAAGGGTTTGATCCATCATCGTGGCCGTCACGGCGTCCTCCACAACCTGTCGCGTCCATTCGGCATGAGCCGAGACTCATTCGCGGGTTCTTCCGGCTAGGCTCGATTCACCGGCTTGCCTGGAACATAACAAGAACATACTGTCCGTTAACCTTGTGTCAAGCAACCTTGTGGACTGGCCCGGTCAGGGGAAGCGTTCGAGCGGACCTGTGATTGCGAGGCGGCGATCCCTATCTGGGGATCGGCCCTGCAGTTTGTCGAGGGGCGATCCCAGGGGATGTTCCGGCAGCGGCGCGGGGCCGCATCGCTGAACTTGGGCCGGCGCGAGAAGCGCCGAGGGCGGAGACTGAAGACGACCATGATCAAGAACAGGGACGCAGACACCCTCCGCCGACTGGACGATGCTCGCAAGGCCTATGAACGCCTGAGGGCGGAGCGGATCCGCGCGGAGAGCGACGTCGAACGGCTGAGCCGGGAACTCGCCGAGGCCCAGGAGCAGGCACGGGCGGAGTTCGGAACCGACGACGAGACCGAGATCGAGCGCCTGATCCAATCCGCCGCGAGCCGGAACGCTCAGCTTGTCGAGGATTTCTCAAGATTGATCCGGGACTTGGAAGCGCGGCTGCAGGCGCTCGGCCAAGCCGTGGGAACGGGCCGCTGATGGAGACTGCCGCAACCCACAGCCTGCCGCGCATCGACGCCGCCCTCGCCCGCACCGAGGGCCACCGGGATGCCCTGCGTGAGCGTGCCGAGGCGCTGACCCGCGACGTGGAACTCGCCAAGGGCCGCCTCGCGTCTAAGGGCGATGTGGAAACCTTCATCGAGGCGGTTCACGGCCAAGCCAGCCGGCGCAATCTCCAGGCTTTCGAGACCCTGCTGACGGCCCTCGTCCAGGAGGTGCTGCCGGGCGAGAAGGCGGTTGCCCTCGACCTCTCGACGGAGCGTGGCCTTGCGGCCCTCGATATCTGCGTGCGCCGGCCCGACGGCACGCTCGAGGACGTGCTCGAGGACAACGGCGGTGCGCTCACCAACGTGATCGGCATGGCGTTGCGGCTGATCGCCGTGGTCAAGGCGGACGTAGCCCGGTTCCTTGCCTTGGACGAGGCGGATTGCTGGATCGCGCCGGACCGGGTGCCGGCCTTCTACAAAGTTTTGCAGGACGGCGCGGCGCGGCTCAATGTGCAGTGCCTGGCCGTCTCCCACCACGATCTGACGGCCTTCGCCGACGCCTTCCATATCGCGCGCATCGTGGGAGAACCCGAGGGGGGCGTCGAGGTGGCGTCCGATCCGACGGATGCCCGCTGGACCGAAGAGCAATCGGGCCTGCGGTTCATCCGTCTCGTCAATGTACAGGCCTACAGGGACGCAACCCTCTCCCTGAGCCCCGGCGTCAATGCGCTGATCGGACCGAACAATCGCGGCAAGTCGACCTTCATCCGTGCCCTGAGGGCGGTTTTCTACGGCGAGGCACGCGACAGCCTCGTGCGGGCGGGCTCCAAGTCCGCCACCATCGAGATCGGCGTCGCGGGCCGCAGGACACTGCGCTTCACGCGCCAGCCCCGCCGTTCGCCCGTCAACATCTGGTCGCTTCACGACCCTGACGGCGCCGTCGTGGAAGAGAACGGCATGCGCTTCGAAACCGGCGGGCGGGCGGTGCCGGACTGGGTGTCCCGGTTCTTCTCCATCACCAAGGTCGAGGACCTCGACGTTCACATCGCGCACCAGAAGTTTCCGGTCTTCCTCCTGGGCGAGACTCCGTCCCGGCGCTCCGCCGTCCTGTCGATCGGGCAGGAGGCGGGGTATATCCGCGACATGCTGTCGATCCATCGCGAGCGCTGCGCCAAGGACAATGCCCTCGTGCGAACCGGCGAACGGGAACTGATCGACATTGCCGAAGCCCTGCAGCGCTTGGAAGAGTTGGACACACTCAAAGCCCTGGCCGCGAACGCGCATGTCCAGGCCGCCCACCTCTCCGAGGCCCGTGCCCAAATGGATCGCCTGGACGCCGGGAGAAGGACACTCGCCGTCATGCGGCAGCGGCTGATCGGGGCGCAAAGCCGCGCCGAGGCCGTCGGAAACCTTCCCCACCCCGACGAGCTGAGCCGTCTCGTCGATCAGGTCTCCCGTGCCCGTGAGCGCGAACGGGCCGCAGGGCGCCTCATCGAACTCTCGCATGGCCTGCGGCGGGCGCAGGCCATGCGAGAGACTTTGACGACACTTCCCGAGAGCCTTCCGGCCCTTGAAAATTCGGTGGCGGCGCAAAACATACTGAAAAGGCTCGCGGATCTTCGAAGCGCATCGACGATCGCGCGCGGACGGCTCTCGCAGATCGCCGACAGCCTTCGGTCGACCGAGGATGGCATGGCGGCGCTCCTCGACGAGACGGGGGGGCTCTGCCCCACCTGCGGCTCCAGCATCGATGCGGGAAGACTGCTTGAGCACAATCATATCAAGGCGGAGCAAGCAACGGCATGATCCTGTCCGGACAGCGTCTCGATACACGAACCTGCAAGGGCCTGCTCATCATCGGCGACCCGCACGTCTCCTCGCGCCGCCCGGGCCGGCGCAAGGACGCCTTGTGGCCCAAACCTGTCCTGACGAAGCTGGAACATTGCGCCGTCATCGCCAACGAGCGCGACCTCGCGCCGGTGATCCTGGGCGACCTGTTCGATCGGCCGGTGGAGTCCGATGAAGCCCTGAAGGCGCAGCTCATCCGCGTGCTGAAACGCTTCACGCACCGGCCCATCGTCAATGTCGGCAACCACGACATCCAGCACACCACCTTGAGCGACGGCGATACCCTGGCGCTGCTGGGTCTGTGCGACGTGGTCGACGTGGCGCCGTCATCCGGCCCCGTGCTCGACCTGCAGCTCGAGGGACAGCGCATCGGCATCGGCATGACGCCGTACGGCCAGGCCATTCCGGAGGACGTGCGCGGCAGCTTCTCGGACATCGACCGCCAGGTCTGGTTCACCCACCACGACATCGCCTTTGAGGGCGCGACCTACCCGGGCGCCCTGCCTCCCTTCGCGGTGGAAGGCTGCGACATGCTCATCAATGGGCATATTCACAAGACCCGGAAGGCGATGCTCGCCGGCCGCACCCGCTGGTTCAACCCCGGCAACATCACCCGGCAATCCGTCGACCTCCTGGACCACTTGCCCCGTGCCTGGATCCTGGACGCGAGCGGAGAGCTGCAGGCTCAGGATCTGCCTCATCCGGCCGACATCTTCGACCTGACGGGACGCCTCGTGGAGGCGGCAAGCGAAAGCCGCGTGGCGGAGGCCGTCGAGAGCGCATTCGTATCGCTGCTGCGGGCGGAGGAGCCCACGGGAATGAAGCGCAGCGACGACGGTTCGGTGCTGCGCGACGAGATCGAGGCGAAGTTCGCGGCGGACGAAACGCCCGGCGCGATTCAGGCCATCGTGCGCTCCCTCCTGGCCGAGGCGGTCACGCGCCGCGAGAAGGTCTAGACCCGATTCCGCGATAGCGGAACATGGCTCGTGTTCCGCACGATGGACTTAAAAGCCGAACGGGTCTGAATAGCTCAGCCGCCGCCGTCGAACCTGCGTTTCCGGAAGGATCGGCCGGCTGATGTCCACGGCCAGCAACCCCTCGCAGGCCAGCGCCAGCACGGCCGCCACGCCGTCGGCGGCGTTGATGGCCGCGGAGGCGCAATCCACGAGCCGCATGGTGCCCACCTCATCCAGTTGATGAAGGATGCGGACCCGGTCGCCGGCCGTCACGGGGGTGCGTTTGCAGGCCAAGACGAGGCGCATGGTGGTGAACCGGGGCTCAGCCCGGATGCTGCCTGCAGTCTCGATGCTGAACGGCCGGCCGTCCAGGGCGGTCAGCCCGGAGATGGCAGCGGCCCGCAAAGGATGACAGGTCAGGTCGTCGTCGGTGGCAATGTCGATCAGGGAAGCGGCGCCGTCCCGCACGACCTCGAAATCGGCCCGATGCGCGACGGTCTCGCCGCCCAGGGCAAAGGCCGCATCCTCGTTCGGCACGCGAACGGACTCGACCTCCGGATCGAGCTGGCAGGCGGCCAGGAAATCGGTCACCAGGGCGTTGCGCGTAAGGGGCGCGGCCTTCTTGCCCGACCCGAGGCTGGGCCCCGCCTTTCGGGCGGAGCGCCGGGCGGACAGGTCGAGGATCGCTTGCGCGGACATTTTCACACTCCGACAGGCCCGATGAGGTTTCCAGGACCGGTTTGACTGCACAGCACAGGTTTCGGCAAGTTCTGCCAATCCGTCGCTATAGGAACAAATATAGAACGGCACTGCTTTCGTCAAATGCGGACCGGGTTTGGACTGCTCTTGGGAGAGCCTTCACTTCCGGCCTTGTGGCAAAACGCCGCCCGCCGCTCTGAAATCGTTTGTTTTCAAGGGTTTCAATACCCATATCAGGCCTACGAACATGGACTTCCGACCTCCGATCTGTTAGAACAAAAATAGAACAAATCAGCGACCTGGCGCTTAGCAGGCTGGGCCGGATGAGGGATATGAGATGAACAGCACCGACAAGAAGATCGCCGAGACCCTGGCCAAGTTCGGCGAGCCCATGGCCGGCAACATCTGGCGCGTTCAGGGCACGGCCGTGATCTACCACAAGGCCCTGGAGCGCATCGCCGCCCATGCCAAGATCCAGTTCGATCCGCCGACCATCGTGCGAGCCGAGCGCGACGAGGCCGTCATCATGGTGACGGGCCGGATGAACGAGCGCCTGGAATGGTCCATCGGCGAGGCGCTGATCGGCGTGAACTACCGGGTGTCCGGCAAGCAGGCCGCCTACGTGTACGCCATGGCCGAGAAGCGCGCCAAGGACCGGGTGATCCTCAAGCTCATCGAGCTGCACGGCCTCGTCTATTCCGAGGAGGAAGCCGACGAGTTCAAGCAGGCCCGTCCGGGCCAGGCCGAGGTGCAGGCGCCCGAGGTTCCCAACACTACGGTTGAGGTGGTGGCACCTGGGCCTGCGGTCGAGGCCGAGCTGAAGCAGAAGATCACCAAGGCCAAGAGCATCAACTCGGTCACCGACCTGATGCTGCATGCCGACACGCAGAAGATCCTCAACGATCTGCCCGAAGGCATCCGGGACGAGATCCGCGACTTCGCCAAGGCCCGCCTGGTCGAACTCGGCTGGCCGTCCAAGAAGGCCGCGTAAGCAAGCATCACGAACTGCGACAACCGGGACGGCCCCGCCGCCCCGGTTTTCTTTTGCCTGCACGCTTTGAGCTGATAATCCAGGACAGATGGCGCATTCCCGAGCAGCAATGTCCGACCCGGCGGGGCTCGGCCTCACGGAGCATCTCGTCGGCTCGGTCGAACGCGTCACCTTCCATAACGACGAGACGGGCTTCTGCGTGCTTCAGGTCAAGGCGCGCGGTCACCGCAAGCTCGTCACCCTCGTGGGCCATGTGCCCCGCGTCGCGCTCGGCGAGCTGGTCGAGGCCAGTGGGGCCTGGATGAACGACCGCCATCACGGCTTCCAGTTCCGCGCCGAAACCATCGCCACCTCCGCGCCCACCACGGCCGAAGACCTGCAGCGCTACCTGGGCTCTGGCCTCATCAAGGGTATCGGTCCCTCCGCCGCCGGACGTCTCGTGGCCTCCTTCGGGGCCGCCATCATCGACGTGATCGAACGCGCACCGCACGAAATGACCCGCGTGCACGGCATTGGCATGGGCAAGGCGCAGGACATCGCGCAGGCCTGGGCGGAGCATAAGACGCTGCGCGACCTGTCCGCTTTCCTGCGCGCCCGTGGGCTCGGCGGCTCCCTGCTGGCGAGGATCTACAAGGCTTACGGGTCCCAGGCCATCGAGACGATCTCCCGCAATCCCTACCGACTCGCCCTCGACTTTGCAGGCTTCGCCTTCTCGGAAGCCGACCGGATCGCCCAGGAGCTTTCGGTGGACTCCCTGTCGCACGAGAGATTGGAAGCCGGACTGGCCTTTGTGCTGATGGAAGCCGTGCGGGACGGGCACGCGGGGCTTCCCGTCGCGGAGGCCCTCGCACGGGCCGGCTTGCTCCTCGAAGTCGCAGGAAGCATCCTCCAACCGATCCTGGAGAACCAGTGCCAGGCAGGCGTCATCGTGGCCGATACCCTGGACGGGACGCCTTGCGTCTTTGCCCGTCATCTCTACGGCGCCGAGATGTTCATCGCAGTCAGGCTGCGCGACCTCGCGAAAGGGGCTCCACCCTGGGGCGAGATCGATCCTTCCGAGATTCTCGCCCAGACCGAAGAACTCCTCGGCGTCACCTATTCGGCGAGCCAGCGTGAAGCGCTTGCCGGGGCTTGCCGCTCGAAGGTTTTCGTGGTGACGGGCGGGCCGGGCGTCGGCAAGACGACGCTGGTGCGGGGTCTCCTGCACGTGATGCGGGACAGGAGCCTGAACGTGGCGCTCTGCGCGCCGACGGGACGCGCCGCCAAGCGCCTCGCCGACAGCACAGGCCTGCCCGCCAAGACGATCCACCGGCTGCTGGAGGCCACCGAAGGCGGTTTCCGGCGCAACGCGTCGATGCCCCTCGACTGCAACCTCCTCGTGGTCGACGAAGCCTCCATGCTGGACATCCGCTTGATGGTGGCGCTCCTGCGCGCCCTGCCGGACCACGCAGGACTTCTGCTTGTGGGCGATGTGGACCAACTGCCCTCCATCGGAGCCGGCCAGGTTCTGGCCGACATCATCGCGTCGGACACCCTGCCGGTGGCGCGCCTTCGGGAGATCTTCCGCCAGGGCCACGAGAGCCGGATCATCACGGCCGCCCACGCCATCAACAGGGGCGCCCTGCCGGATCTGACGCCGCAGGCCGATTCCGATTTCCATTTCGTGGAAGCCCATCATCCCTCCGACGCGATCGCCAAGCTCGTCACCCTGGTACGCAACCGCATCCCCAACCGCTTCGGGCTCGACCCCGTCCGCGACGTGCAGATCCTGTGCCCCATGAACCGGGGGCGCCTGGGGGCCAACATGCTCAACAGCGAGCTGCAGCGGATCCTCAATCCGAATGGCGAAGACGGACTCTACCGGGCAGGCTGGACCTTCCGGACCGGAGACAAGGTCATGCAGGTTCGCAACGACTATGAGCGCGACGTCTACAATGGGGAGGTCGGGATCGTGACGGGGCTCGCCCAGCCCGCAGGGGAGCTGACCGTGGCGTTCGACGGCCGGCAGGTCGTCTATGGAGCGCGGGATCTCGATGAGCTGGTGCCCGCCTACGCCATGACAATCCACAAGGCGCAAGGGTCGGAATACCCGGCCGTCATCATTCCGGTCGTGCCGCAGCATGCCGCCATGCTCCAGCGCAAGCTGCTCTATACGGGTGTCACGCGCGGCAGTCGCCTCGTGGTGCTGCTCGGCAGCCGCGCCGCCTTGGAACAAGCTGTCACGTCACAGGGCGAGCAGCGCTGGACGCGCCTTCGTCCCTGGCTCGAAGCGCCGCCCAAAACCCTTACAGGTCCAGTTCGAGCAGAACCGGCTGGTGATCCGAGGATTGGGTTGTCTGATCGTAGTAGACCCGGTTGACCCGGGGCGCCAAATCCTCCGTCACGTAGATGTAGTCGGAGCAATGGGGCTGGCCGCTGGAGCGGTCGTAGATGCAGAAGGAATCCGGGTGCGGATCGCGGCCATGGCGGGCCGTCCAGACATCGACGAGCGCGGGCGCGCCGTTCTCGAACGGGTCGGAGATGCGCTGTCTCACGGGATCGTCCGGTTTCATGTTGAGATCGCCCGTGAGCACCGCCGAGGCCGTGGTCGGCAGGAGCTTGTAGGTGCCTCGGCCGCTCTCCCGCAGGGTGACCGTCCGGTCGTAGGCCAAGCGGTGCGCCTCCCGCACACCCTCCACCTCCGCCCTGCGCAGCTTGGAGGCGGAATAGTCGAAATGCGTGGTCATGATCCTCAAGGGGCCCGAGGGCGGCAGGATCGTAGCCTCGATCAGGACCCGGGGCATGTTGCGGGTGGCCACCGCCTCCCAGGGCAGCGTGTGGCGCAGAACCTGCGCCACCGGGTGGCGCGACAGGACCATGTTGCCGAACCGGCTGCGTCCGCCGCCGGCGCCCGGGATATCGAGCGCGACACCCTCGACGGGCGTGAAACCCGGCAGAAGGGCCGCGATCTCGGCAAAACCGTTGCCGCCCGGGTTGTTCTTCAGATCGGAGAAATTGTCGGCGACCTCCTGCAGGCATAGCACGTCGAAATCCGCGATCCCCCGCGCGTCGTCGATCTGGCGCTTGAGGCTGTGACTGCCATCGGCACCGAGGCCCCATTGAATGTTCCAGGTAATGATCTTGAGCATGAAGCCTTGAGCTTGGTTACTGGCCGACCTTGCTCAATACGTCCGCCTTCAGGAACCGCTCGATGACGATCATGAACAGCACGGAGGGCACGAGCAGGATGAGGGCCGTGATGGAGGCGATCTGGTAGTTGCCGCCCATGCTGGCGTTGTACAGCAGCAGCGGCAGGGTGGTCACCTGCGGGACGCCGACGAAGAACGTGCCCGTGAACTCGTCGAGCGATTCCAGAAACACGAAGATGGCGCTGGCCATGATGCCTGGCATGGCCAGCGGCAGCGTGATGGTGAAGAAGGTGCGAAGCGGCGAGGCTCCGATGTTCCGGGCCGCCAGCTCCAGGTCCCGGTCGACCGCCGCGAAAGCCGCGGCGGCGATCCAGACCGAGTAGACGAGGCCGTGGGCCGCATGGACCAGCACCACGCCCGTGATCGTGCCCGTCAAACCGAGGCTGTAGAAGACCCGCGCCACGTTGATGTAGATCGCCACCGACGGAAAGGCCTGGGGCAGCAGGAACAGGATCATGAGCGCGGTGCGCCAGGGCAGCTTCAGCCGGGCGAGCGCGTAACCCGCCGGCACCGAGACCGCCAGAGCCACCAGCACCGTCAGGCAGGCGATGCTCACGCTCGTCATGAGGGACGACATGGCATCCCCGGTGGGGCGGAACACAACCTCCCAATAGCGCGTGCCGTAGGAGACCGGCAGCTTGAAGGGCGTGTACCACCGTTCCGCCACCGACCAGAGGACGAGGTTCGCCAGCGGTCCGAAGAGCAGGAACGCGAAGACCGCAAGCCCCAGGATCTTCAGGACGGTGCCGCCGAAGGACCAGAACCGCGCGCCGGAGGCCGAGGGCGCTTCCGCCCGCAGGTTGCGAAGCCGCGTGTGGCCGCTGGCGCTCGGCAGGGTGTGCAGGTTGCCGGTCATGCGGCGGCCTCGCGCTTCACATTGTGGCGGAGGTAGATCCAGGCCGCCATGCCGGAGATCAGGTACGAGATGACGCCGAGCGCGTTGGCGGTGGCATAGTCGCCGTAGGAATTGATGCGGAAGGCCATGTCGACGGTGAGCATGGTGGGCTGAGAGCCCGCCACCATCATGGGCACGGACAACACCGACAGCATCGTCACGAACGAGAGCACGAGGCCGACCAGAAGGGTCTGCGAGACCTGCGGCAGCACGAGCTCGATCAGCACCCGCAGGCGTGAGGCCCCGAGGTTGCGGCCCGCCTCGATGGTGGCGCGGTCGAGCGACGCCATGGCGCCCGCGAGCATCAGCGTCACGAAGGGCACCTGCTTCCACACGAAGGTGATGATGATCCCGCGCCAGTCGAGCAGGCTCGTGGCCTGGAGCGGCTCCATCAGGCCCATCCCCACGATGGTGTTGTTCATCAAGCCGTTCTTGGCCAGGAAGGTGCGCATGCATTGCGCCGCCACGATGAACGGGATGAAGAGCGGCCAGCGGTAGAGGTTGCGCAAGGCTGCCACGAGCCACGGGGTCTCGCCCAGCGTCAGGATCCCCGCAATCGTGACGGACAGAATTCCGGTCAGGATCGTGGAGGTGATGACGATGAAGAGCGTGAAGAGGATATCCGTCGAATAAAGCTCGTAGGCCTTGTCGAAATGCATCAGCGAAAATCCGCCGCCCGGCGCCGTGAAGGCTGAGGCGAGCGAGAAGCCGAGCGGGTAAAGAAACAAAGCGCCGATCATCGCGAGCGCGGGCGCGATCAGCAGAAGGCCGAAGAGGGACGGACGCGCCATGCGGTAGTGGCTTTCAGAGCAGGATCGGAAAGGGGCAGCTCACACCGGCAAGCCGCCCCCAAAGTCATTCGTCAGAGCGTCAGTTCGCGACCTTCTTCTCGTAGGTTTCGAGAATGTCGTTGAAGTACGGGCCGATCGGGAACGGCTTGCCGTTGGACGACAGGTCGGCCGGCGTGATGTCGGCGAAGAGCTGGTTCCAGGCGGCCTGGTCGAGCTTGCCCTCCAGGTTCTTGGCGTCGATGCCCGGATACCAGTTGAAGCGCTTGACGATGCCGTCCGCCTGCACATCCGGGCTCGTGGCGAGCGCGATGAACTCGGCCGCGAGTTTCTCCTGGGCGCTCTTCTCCGGAATGGCGTAGTACATGGGCTGGCCGGGCATGCCGGGCGAGACGAGCTTCACGCGCATGTTCGGCGGCAGCTTGCCTTCCGTCTTCCAGGTATAGAACATGTCGACCCAGACCGGCCCCATGGCGATCTCACCGCGGTTGAGCATGTCGAGGGTGCCCGCATTGCCGGGCGTGATCACCACGTTCTTGTTGAACTCCTTCAAGTCCGCCATGGCCTTGTCCCAGGTGGCCTTGGTGGCGGCGTCGTAGGGCCCTTTCTCGAGCTTCGCGGCATCGCCCCCGAAGGCCGAGACCCAGCCGGTCACGAAGGCGACGCCGGACATGCCGCCCTTGATGCCGTTATAGCCGAACTGCTTCGGGTTCTTCTGCACCCAGTCGCGCAGCTCCGCGTAGGTCGAGGGCGGCGTCTTGATGAGGTCCGGGTTGTAAGCGATGGCGGTCTGCGAATGGAACATCGGCATGACGTAGCCCGACACGTCCGTGCCCAGGGAATTCGTTGCCGTGTCGCGGGTCGCGAGCTTTCCGGTCGGGATCTTGTCAGTGTACTTCTCGATGAGACCATCCTTCGCCAAGGTGCCGGCAGCCTTCTGGTGCACGACGACCACGTCGAAATCGGACGTCGCCGAGCCTGCCTTCTTCTGGGCGTCGAGCTTCTCGAAGATCTTCTGCGAACCGCCGTCGCCCGGGCCGGTTCCCACCGCCACCACCTTCACGCCCGGGTGGCTCTTCTCGAAGAGCGGGCCGAGGTAGTCCTTGATGTAGTCGACCATGTTCTGGTCGCCGGCCGTGGCCACGTTGAGGGTCTGGGCGTGCGCGGTGCCGGTCAGCAGCGCGGCCGCGAGGCCCGCCGCGAAAAGTGTCTTATGCATGGTTCTCTCCCTTGGATTCGCTTGGGAACAGGTGAAGCGACGCCAGCGGCAGGCGCAGGCCCACCGGACGGTCGAGCTCGTGGTAGTCGTCGTCCGTCACAGTAAAGTGACGGTCGCCGATGGCGACCACGTACCTGTAATGCCCGCCCGGATACGTTCTCTGCGTGATGGTCCCGGGCAGCACGATGGAGCCGTCCCGGCGCGCGTCCGGCGCGTCGAGCGAGGCCACGTCGTCTCGGAAATAGGCGGTGACGGGGCCGACCGGGACTTCTCCGTCCCATCGGATCGAAGGACCAGGGCCCGCCTGGACCTCGACGCCCGCGCTGTTGGAGCGGACATCGAGATGGATCGTGTTCTCGGCCCCCATGAAGCTCGCCACGAAGGGCGAGTTGGGCCGGTCGAACACCTCTTTGGGCGTGCCCATCTGGGCGATGCGGCCCGCATCCATCACCACGATGCGGTCGGCCATGGTCATGGCCTCCTCGCGGTCGTGGGTGACGTGGATGGCGGTGAAGCCGAGACGGTTCTGCAGCGCCTTGATCTCGGAGCGCAACTGGATGCGCACCTTGGCGTCGAGGTTCGACAAGGGCTCATCGAGAAGCAGGATGTCGGGCTCGATGGCGAGCGCTCGCCCCAGCGCCACGCGCTGGCGCTGGCCGCCGGACAGGTTCGTGACCTTGCGGTCCTCGAGCCCCGACAGGTTGAGCATCTTGAGCACGCCCGCCACCCGGGCGCGGATCTCGTCCTTGCCCACCCCGCGCAGGCGCAGGCCATAGCCTACATTGCCGAGCACGGTCATGTGCGGCCACAGGGCGTAGGATTGAAACATCATCGCCATGCCGCGCTTTTCCGGCGGCATGGCCACCACGTCCCGGCCGAAGAGCCGGATCGCCCCGCCGGAGGCCTTCTGGAAGCCCGCGATGGTGCGCAGGAGGGTGGTCTTTCCGCAGCCCGACGAGCCCAGGATGGCGATGAATTCGCCCGGCTGGACCGTGAGGCTCACCCCATGCAGCACCTGCTGGCTGCCGTAGCTGACCTGAAGATGATCGATGTCGATCGCCGCCGCGACAGGAGCGTTCACCGGTCCCATTTCCTTCCCTGGACAAAGCGCCTTCCGGCGTCTCTTTATATAGCCAGCAAACTACAGGGCCCGGCTTTAGTAAAGAGCGTGGAAGACGTTCTTTGCGCCGCTTTCCGTGACAGTTTCTTGTCAATTAGACGTAGGAAGCCGGCCTCGCGAGGATGCGTTTCGGGCGGCTGGCAATCAGGCGTTGAGGCCTGCGGATTTGAGCATCGTCCTGCGGGGTGCGGCCGCGCTGGAGCGGACGACGAGGTCCGTCTTGAGGCGGATCCGATCCGGCGCCTTGCGGCCCTGCAGCAGATCGATGAGCGCCGTGGCTCCGGCCTGGCCCAGCTCCCGGCGCGGCTGGTGGACCGTCGTCAGGGGCGGCTCCGCCACGGCCGCGAACTCGATGTCGTCGAACCCCACGACGGAGATGTCCTCCGGCACCCGCAGGCCCGCCGATGCCAGGGTTCGGATCGCCCCGATCGCCATCACGTCGCTGGTGCAGAACAGGGCCGTGGGCCGGTTGGCGCCCCGCACCACCGCCTCGCCCGCCGCGACCCCGGCCTCCAGCGTATAATCGCCCGGGATGACGAGGTCGGGATCGAAAGCGAGCCCCGCCGCCGCCAAGCCGTCCCGGTAGCCCTGGAAGCGCTCGCGCTCCAGAATGTTGCCCCGCGGACCGCTGACATAGCCGATGCGGCGATGACCAAGGGAGGCCAGATGGCGAATCATGCCTGCGGCCCCGACGCGGTTGTCGATCTCGACCTGCGGAATGCGGGCGTCGGGAATAGCCTCGCAGATCGCCACGAGAGGAATGCTCAAGGGAGCGGAGCCGCCCTCCTCATCTCGGTTCTGGCCGAAGAGATGGCCGTTCAGCAGGATGGCTCCGTCGACCCGCCCGGCCGCCGTGAAGGCCGACAGGTGCGCCTCTTTCTCGGGCGAGCCGTCGAGGTCGCTGATGATCATGCCGTAACCGGCCTCGAACAAGGTCTCCTCGATGCCGCGCAGGATCTTGGAGAAGAACGTGTTGGCAAGATCCGGCAGAACCACGAGCACCATATGGGTCTTCTGCGAGCGCAGGGACCGGGCGGCGGTGTTGGGAACGTACCCCGTCTTGGCGATGGCCTCGGCGACCCGGGCCCGGGCCTCTGGCGAGACACGCTGGGGCGTCGCGAGGGCCCGGCTGACGGTGGCGGTCGAGACCTCGGCCAGCCTGGCGACGTCCTGGATGGTGGCGGCCCGCGATCCCGCGGCGCGCTCAGACCTGCTCCTCCGTCCACCCCCATCCATGGGATTCTTCCTCTTGGCAAACGTGTTTGACAGAACCGTAGCTTTGGGTAAAGTGAATGTAATCGATTACATCGGGGTGTTGTCAAACCCTTCGGTGAATCCATTTCCCCGCATTGTCCCGAAAGAGGACAGGCGAACGCAACCGGAGGATACCCATGACGCCCCCCATCCCTGCCCGCTGATCCGCTTCGGCCCGACAGCCGACCCGACGCCGTCCGGTCCACGCCGGACGTCCCTAAAGATCATCCGTGCACGGTCCGTCCATGGCATCCGTCCTTCGAGCCGACCAGATATCCAAATCCTTCGGGCCCATCGAGGTTCTGAGCGGGATCACGCTCGCTCTAATGCCGGGCGAGGTCCATGCGGTGATCGGCGAGAACGGCGCCGGCAAGTCGACCCTCATGCGCATCCTGTCG
This sequence comes from Microvirga pudoricolor, assembly GCF_016892705.1. Classification (GTDB taxonomy): domain Bacteria; phylum Pseudomonadota; class Alphaproteobacteria; order Rhizobiales; family Beijerinckiaceae; genus Microvirga; species Microvirga pudoricolor. Next base: position 184,627 of record NZ_JAFEMB010000003.1, on the reverse strand, counting down.
GGACACCTGCCCCCGACCAAGGGCACGCTGTACCTCAACGAGCAGGAGCGGCGCTTCTCCGGCCCCGTGGAGGCCGAGCATGAGGGCATCGTGCTGGTCCACCAGGAGATTCTCCTGGCCGAGGACCTGACCGTCGCCCAGAACCTGTTCCTCGGCCGCGAGATCCGCCGCTACGGCTTCGTGGACGACGGGGCCATGAGGGCCAAGTCCCGCGCCATCCTGTCCGAACTCGGCGTCACCCTCGATCCCGACACGGAGGTGCGCCGCCTCTCCATCGCCGACCGGCAGCTCGTGCAGATCGCCCGCGCGCTTCTCGTGCCCCACAAGGTGGTGGTGTTCGACGAGCCCACCGCCGTGCTGACCCCGGTGGAGGCCGAGAGCCTGTTCGAGATCATCCGCCGCCTGCGGGCGCAAGGGGTGGCGGTCCTCTACATCTCCCATCGCCTCAACGAGGTGAAGGCCATCGCCGACCGTGTGACGGTGCTGCGGGACGGGCGCCTCATCGGAACCCACGACATCGAGGGGCTGGAGCCCATCGAGATGGCGCGCCTCATGGTCGGGCGCGACATGTCCAAGCTCTATCCCGACAAGCCCGAAACCGCTTCGGACCAGGTTGTCCTGTCCGTGCGCGACATGGCCGTTCCGGGTTATGTGGAACACGCCTCCTTCGATCTGAAGCGCGGCGAGATCTTAGGCTTCGGCGGCCTTATCGGGGCGGGCCGGACCGAATTGTTCGAGGGCCTCGTCGGCCTCCGAACCTCCACGGGCTCCATCACCCTGAACGGCAAGCCCGTGCGCTTCACGGACGGCCGCGACGCCATGGCGGCCGGGATCGCGTACCTGTCCGAGGACCGCAAGGGCAAGGGACTGCTACTGCAGCAGAACCTGCGCGTGAACCTGACGCTGGCGGCCCTGGACCGCTTCAGCCGCGGCTCCTTCGTGGATACGGCCAAGGAGGAAGCCACGCTCGACACCGCCATCCGCGACTTCGACATCCGCGCCCGCCAGCGCGACATGCTCGCGGGCCAGCTCTCCGGCGGCAACCAGCAGAAGCTCCTGCTGGCCAAGATGATGCTCATCGAGCCCCAGATCGTCATCATCGACGAGCCGACGCGGGGCGTCGACATCGGCACCAAGGAACAGATCTACCGTTTCATCGCATCGTTGGCCGAAGAGGGCCGCGCCGTGGTCGTCATCTCGTCCGAGATGCAGGAGCTGATCGGGCTGTGCCACCGCGTCCTGGTGATGCGGAACGGGCGCGTCGCGGGCGAGGTCGGCCGAGCCGACCTGTCCGAGGACGCCATCGTGTTTCTCGCCACAGGCGTTCATGAAGAAAGGGCGGCAGAGATTGCCGCGGGCCACGTATGACCGAGACCGCACTTCGCACCCCCGCGCCGTCCCGCCGGTTCAAGATCGACATGCGGGCGCTCTCGCCCTTCCTGGCGCTGGTCGTGCTCGTCATCGCGGGCGCGCTGATCAACCCGGACTTCCTGACGGCCTCGAACCTGACCAACGTGGTCACGCGCTGCGCCTTCATCGCCATCATCGCGGTCGGCGCCACCTTCGTGATCTCCGGCGGCGGGCTCGATCTCTCGGTGGGCTCCATGGCGGCGCTCGTGGCGGGCGTCATGATTCTCACCCTCAACCGCATCGGCACGCCCGAGGTGAGCACGCTGGCGCTCGGCATGCTGGCCGCCATCGCCCTGAGCGTGGCCTGCGGCATGGCCAACGGGCTCATCGTCACCTTCGGGCGCATCGAGCCCTTCATCGTGACGCTGGGCACCATGGGCATCTTCCGGGCGCTCATCATCTGGCTGGCGGCGGGCGGCACCATCACGATGCGCAACCTCGACCTGCGCGAGCTCTACCGCCCGGTTTATTTCGGCGACGTGTTCGGCATTCCGATCCCCGTCATCGTCTTCCTGGCCGTGGCCGCCATCGGGGCGCTCATCCTCTACCGGACCTCGTTCGGCCGCCATGTGATCGCGCTCGGCTCCAACGAGGACGTGGCGCGCTATTCGGGCGTGCCGATCTGGCGGGTGCGCACCCTCACCTACGTGATCCAGGGCATCTGCGTGGGCATCGCGGTGCTGGTCTACGTGCCGCGCCTGGGCTCGGCCACGCCCACCACGGGGCTCTTGTGGGAGCTGCAGGCCATCACGGCGGTGGTGATCGGCGGCACGGCCCTGAAGGGCGGCATCGGCCGCATCTGGGGCACGGTGGTCGGCGCGATCATCCTGGAGCTTGTCGCCAACATCATGGTGCTGTCGAACTTCGTGTCCGAGTTTCTCGTGGGCGCGGTTCAAGGTGCCATCATCATCATCGCCATGCTGGTCCAGCGCTCGCTGTACCGCAGGTGACGAAGTCCGGAACGAGCCCCCGGTTAAGGATCAGGGCTCTGCGATCGTCAGGGAGGACGACAATGAAAATGACGGCCATCAAACTGGCAGCGACCGCAGGCCTTCTCGCAGGGCTTTCGACCGCCGCCATCGCTCAGCAGAAGAACGTGACCATCGGCGTGTCGATCCCGGCCGCCACCCACGGCTGGACCGGCGGCGTGGTCTACCACGCCCAGGAGGCCGCCAAGGCCCTCGAGAAGACCTATCCGGGCCTCAAGGTCGTGGTGAAGACCTCGCCGGACGGCGCCTCGCAGGCCAATGCCCTGGACGACCTCTCGGCCCAGAAGATGGACGCCCTCGTGGTGCTGCCCTTCAACTCGGACGAGCTCACCGATCCCGTGCGCGCCGTCAAGAAGCGCGGCACCTTCGTGACCGTCGTGGACCGCGGCCTGAAGGACCCGTCGATCCAGGACATCTACGTGGCGGGCAACAACCCCGAATTCGGCCGCGTCGCCGGCAAGTACATGGCCGACACCCTCAAGCAGGGCAACGTGGTCGTGTTCCGGGGCATCCCGACCGTGATCGATGAGGAGCGCGTCACGAACTTCGAGAAGGCCCTCGCGGGCTCCGGCGTGAAGGTGCTCGACAAGCAATACGCCAACTGGAACCGTGACGACGCCTTCCGGGTGATGCAGGACTACCTGGCCAAGCACCCGAAGATCGACGCCGTCTGGGCCTCAGACGACGACATGGCGCTGGGCGCCATGGAGGCCATCCGTCAGGCCAAGCGCGAGGACATCAAGTTCATCCTCGGCGGCGCCGGCATGAAGGACATGGTCAAGAAGGTGATGGACGGCGACAAGATGATCCCGGCCGACGTCTCCTACCCGCCGGCGATGATCGCCACCGCGCTGTTCGTCACGGCCGGCCAGTTCTACGCCAACGCGCCCATGCGCGGCACCTACGTGATCAACGCCGAGCTGATCACCAAGGACAACGCGAAGAACCACTACTATCCGGACTCGCCGTTCTAAGAAGCGCAATCTTCTTCTCCATCGCTTGTCATCCCGGGGCGGCGCAGCCGAACCCGGGATGACGGCGGTGGGGATGTGAGTGCCATGTGCACGCCTGCGTGACGCTCACATCCCCATCGTTCTCCAACGCGACAAAGCCCTCCGGATGAGAGGGGCACAAAGGGAGAGTTTCCATGAAGACCATGAAGGGCCCCGGCCTCTTTCTCGCGCAATTCGCAGGTGACGACGCCCCGTTCAACTCCCTGGACTCGATCTGCGGCTGGGCGGCCTCCCTCGGGTACAAAGGTGTGCAGATCCCGACCTGGGACACGCGCCTGTTCGATCTCAAGAAGGCGGCGGAATCGGACCCCTATTGCGACGAGATCAAAGGCATCGTGGGGGGCCATGGCCTGGAGATCACGGAACTCTCGACGCATCTCCAGGGCCAGCTCGTCGCCGTGCATCCGGCTTTCGATGAGGCCTTCGACGGTTTCGCGGCGCCTGAGGTGCGCGGCAATCCGCAGGCCCGCCAGCAATGGGCCGTCGAGCAGATGCTCATGGCCGCCAGGGCCTCGAAGCGCCTCGGCTTGAAGGCGAGCGTCAGCTTCTCGGGCGCTCTCGCCTGGCCGTTCATCTATCCCTGGCCCCAGCGCCCGGCGGGCCTCGTCGAGACCGCCTTCGAGGAGTTGGGGCGGCGCTGGAAGCCCATTCTTGACGCCTACGAGGATGCGGATTGCTACGTCGCCTACGAGATCCACCCGGGCGAGGATATCCACGACGGCGCCACCTTCGAGCGCTTCCTCGACGCGGTGGGCGGCCACAAGCGCGCGACGATCAACTACGACCCGAGCCACTTCCTGCTGCAGCAGCTCGATTACGTGGCGTTCATCGACATCTACCACGAGCGCATCAAGGCGTTCCACGCCAAGGACGCGGAGTTCAACCCATCCGGGCGCATCGGCGTCTATGGCGGCTACGAGAGCTGGGTCAACCGGGCGGGCCGCTTCCGGTCGCTCGGCGACGGACAGGTGGACTTCAACGCGATCTTCTCCAAGCTTGCCCAGTACGACTACGATTCCTGGGCCGTGCTGGAATGGGAATGCGCCCTCAAGAACGCCGCGGACGGGGCCCGCGAGGGCGCGGCCTTCATCGACGCCCACATCATCCGGGTGACCGACAAGGCCTTCGACGATTTCGCGGCGGGCGGCACGGACGAGGCCGCGAACCGGCGCATGCTCGGCCTCGGCACCCTGCGGCAGGCGGCGGAGTAAGACCATGGCGATCACGGGATCACAGGATCAATCCGCCAAGCGCCGCCTGCGCCTCGGCATGGTGGGCGGCGGGCGCGGCGCCTTCATCGGGGCGGTGCATCGCATCGCGGCCCGCCTCGACGACCGCTGGGAACTGGTGGCGGGCGCGCTCTCGTCCGACCCCGAGCGGGCGCGCCTGTCCGGCCAGGACCTGTTGCTGGCTCCGGACCGGACCTATGCCGACTTCAACGAAATGGCCCGCCGCGAACGCCGCCTGAAGGACGGCATCGATGCGGTCGCCATCGTGACGCCGAACCACGCCCACGCGGCGGCGGCCCGCGCCTTTTTGAAGGCGGGCATCCACGTGATCTGCGACAAGCCCCTGACCACGACCCGGCGCGAGGCGGACCAGCTCGCCAAGCTGGCGGCCGAGTCAGGGCTCATCTTCGCGGTCACGCACAACTACACGGGCTATCCCCTGGTGCGGCAGGCCCGCGCCATGGTGCAGGCGGGCGACCTCGGCGCGATCCGCGTGGTGCAGGTGGAGTACGCGCAGGACTGGCTGGCGACCCGGGTCGAGGAGACCGGCAGCAAGCAGGCCGAGTGGCGCACGGATCCGGCGCGCTCGGGCCCTGCCGGGGCCGTGGGCGATATCGGCACCCACGCGTTCAATCTGGCCGAGTTCGTGGCAGGCGACGAGGTGGAATCGCTCGCCGCCGAGCTCCACACCTTCGTGGGGGGCCGCAGGCTCGACGACAACGCCCACATGATGCTGCGCTTCGCGTCTGGCGCGAAGGGCATGCTGTGGTGCAGCCAGGTGGCGGCAGGCTGCGAAAACGGCCTGCGCCTGCGGGTCTATGGCGACAAGGCCGGCCTGGAGTGGCAGCAGGAGAACCCCAACGTCCTGACCTATACGCCCCTCGGCGAGCCCCCACGGCTCATTCGCCGCAACGGGGCCGGATCGGACGCGGTGTCCCAAGCGGCCTCGCGCATTCCCTCGGGCCACCCGGAGGGTTACCTGGAAGGCTTCGCGCAGCTCTACACGGATATCGCGGAACAGATCGCCGCCCGCATCGAGGGCCGCGAGCCGAACCCCTTCTCGCTCCAGGTGCCCACCGTGGCGCAGGGCGTGCGGGGCGTGCGCTTCATCGAGGCGGCGGTGCGCTCCTCCCAGAAGAAGGCAGCCTGGGTCCAGGTCTGAGGCCCTTTCGAGGCCGGAGCCGCACCGGCTCCGGCCTTGCCAGCCCTGCCGTTATGGGTCACGAAGCCGCGGACAATCACATGAGCCGTTGGACGTATTATATACGGGTCTTCCGGTGGAGCAGGTTGGGTCGCCATGGCATCGAAGCATCATGATCACGGGTGTCACGGTCACGCCGTCGAGGGCCTGAACGAGACCCAGAGGCGCGTTCACGCGATCCTGGAAGCGGCTCCTGGCCCCATGTCGGCCTACGAGGTTCTCGACCGGATGCGGGAGGCGGGCGCGGTGACGCCGCCCACAATCTATCGTTCCCTCGACAAGTTGATCGAGAAGGGGCTCGCCCACCGGCTGGAGAGCCTGAACGCCTACGTGAGCTGCAAGCACCCCCATCCCCAGGAGATGGCGGCCTTCGCGATCTGCGAAACCTGCGGGTCTGTCAACGAGTTCTCCGATCCCCATATTGACGAGCGATTGGCGCATTGGAGCGGAATCCACAGTTTTCAGCCGAAAAAAGTCACGGTCGAGGTTCGGGGCCTGTGTGAAGCCTGTCAGTCTCCAGAAGCCTGATCTCTCAATGACTTAAGGTAAGGCTTGGAGCGGCGTGTCGCGATTTTCGCCAGGAAATCGGGCTGCCTGCGACGATTGAGTGCGCCAATGCAAGCATAAATTGCCATGCTACCACGTTGCACAGCGGGTCGGATACCTATATGAATATGTAGGTATTCAAAAGTAAGGAGGTCCAGCCATGCTCGCGCAAGCCCGGACAAAGGAAGAAAGCAACGAAGCCCTGCTGGCCCGCGCGGATGAAGTCTGCCGGGAGAACAAGCTGCGTCTCACCCCCATGCGGGAGCGCGTGTACCGTGAGCTGGTGACCAGCGGCGGCCCGGTCGGCGCCTATGATCTCGTGGATCGCCTCAGCAGCAAGTCGCGCCGGATCGCTCCCGTCACGATCTACCGGGCCCTCGACTTCCTGCGGGAGGCCGGCCTCGTTCACCGCCTCGCCACGCAGAACTCCTACATCGTCTCCCACGGCCAGCCCGAGGTGAGCGCCATGAAGGTGATGTTCGTGTGCACCAAGACGGGCAATACGGTGGAGCTGCACTCCAAGGAAGTGGCCGAAGCCATTCGCAAGGCCGCCGAGGAGGCGGGTTTCAAGTCGATCTCGCCCTTCATCGAAGTCGAAGGCGAAATGGCCCGCTAAGCCAGGCACTCACGATCCGTTTCATGAAAAAGGGAGCCTTTCGGCTCCCTTTTTCTTGGCGATCCCAGGCTCCTACTCGGCCGCGAGGGGCCGGTGAACCGGCTGTGCGCTCTCCTGGACCCGCGCCTCCGGGGTCTCCTTCGAGATGAAGGTGTAGAACATCGGCACCACGAACAGGGTGAAGATCGTGCCGATGGACATGCCGGACGCGATGACGAGGCCCATGGAGAAGCGGGCCGCCGCGCCGGCGCCGGCCGCGTAGAGCAGCGGAGCCACGCCCAGCACCATGGCGGCGGTGGTCATCAGGATCGGGCGCAGGCGCACCTTGGCGGCCTCCTCGATGGCCTGGCGCTTGCGAAGCCCGTGCTTCTCCTTCAGCTCGTTGGCGAACTCCACCATCAGGATGCCGTGCTTCGTGATCAGGCCCACCAGGGTGATCAGGCCCACCTCCGTGTAGATGTTGAGGGAGGCGAGTCCGAGGTTGAGGAAGATCATGGCGCCGAACATGGAGAGCGGCACCGACATCATGATGATGAACGGATCGCGGAAGCTCTCGAACTGCGCCGCCAGCACCAGGTAGATCACGATGATGGCGAGGCCGAACGCGAGCGCGATCGAGCTACCCTCCTGGATCTCCAGGCGCGATTGTCCCGCATAGTCCACGTAGAAGCCGGCCGGGACGATCTGGGCGCCGATATCCTGCAGGGTCTTGAGGCCCTCGGACGTCGTGACGCCGGGCATCGGCAGGGCCGACAGGGTCGCGGAGTTCAGCTGGTTGAACTGCTCGATCACCGCGGGAGCCGCGTCGGTCTCGATCTTCACCAACGCCGAGAGGGGCACCATGCCGCCATCGGACGAGCGCACGTAATAGGTGCCCAGGCGCTCCGGATTGAAGCGATCCTCCTGGCGGACCTGGCTGATCACGTCGTAGCTGCGGTTGTCGCGGTCGAACTTGGAGATCGACGCCCCGCCCACGAGAGCCCCGAGCGTCGTGCCGATCTCGCTCACGGGAACCCCGAGAGCCGCCGCCCGGTCGCGATCGACGATGATGCGCGCGCGCGGCTTTTGGTACGACATGGAGTTCTGGACGACGATGAACTTGCCCGACGCCATCGCCTTCTTCTTGACCTCCTCGGCCACCTCGTAGGCCTGCGACGGGTCGTTGATGGTGCGCAGGACGTACTGGATCGGCAGTCCGTCGCCGCCGCCCGGCAGGGACGGAGGCGCGAACACAAAGGCCTGGACGCCCGCATTCTCGTTCAGGAGGTTCTGGATGTCCTGCTTCGTCTCGGCACCCTTCTTGGTGCGCTCGCTCCACTCCTTCAGCTTGAAGCCGACGAAGCCGCTGCCGCCGCCGTCGATGCCGACGATCAGGAAGGTGTCGTCCACCTCCGGGATCGTCTTGGCGGCGCCGGTGAACTGGGTCGAGAAGGCCTGGGTGTAGTCCGCCGTCGCGTATTGCGGCGTCTGGACGAGGCCGAGATACGCGCCCTGGTCCTCCTCGGGCGCGAGTTCGGACGGCGTCTTGATGAACAGGAAGACCGTCGTGCCGAGAATGGCTCCCACGATGATGAGCGTCACGAACCGGTAGTCGAGCGAACCCTTCAGGCGGCGCGCATACCAGTTCTCCAGCCTGGTGAAGGTCCGGTCGACGAAGCCCGCGAAGCCGTGGCTGCCGCCATGCGGCTTGAGGAGCTTCGCCGACATCATCGGCGAGAGCGTGACCGCGATGATGCCCGAGATCACCACCGCGCCCGCGAGCGTGAAGGCGAATTCCCGGAACAGGGTGCCGGTCAGCCCTTGAGTGAAGCCGATGGGGGCGTACACGGCCGCGAGCGTGATCGTCATGGACACGATGGGGCCGAAGATCTCCTTCATGCCCACGATGGCCGCGTCCACGGGTTTCAGGCCCTCCTCGATATGCCGGTGGATGTTCTCCAAGACCACGATGGCGTCGTCCACCACGAGACCGATGGCCAGCACCATGGCCAGCAGGGTCAGGAGGTTGATGGAATAGCCCAGCGCGTACAGCACGAAGCACACGCCCACGAGAGAGAGCGGGATCGTCACGATGGGGATGACCACGGACCGGAACGACCCGAGGAAGAGCAGGATCACCACGATGACGATGAGAGCCGCCTCGCCGATGGTCTTGAACACCTCCTCGATCGAGGCCGAGATGAAGTTCGAGGCGTCGTAGACGATCTGCACCGTCATGCCCTGCGGCAGGGTCGGGCGGATCTCGTCGATGGCCTTGGTCACGGCCTCGGCCACCGTCAGCGGGTTGGCGGCCGGCGTCGGCGTGATGCCGATGAAGGTGCCCTCCTGGCCGTTGAAGCTGACCTTGGTGTCCGTGCTCTCCGGCCCGAGCGAAACGTCGGCCACGTCGCGCAGGCGCACGACCTGATCGCCGTTGGTGCGGATCGGCAGCGTGCCGAAGGATTCCGGCGTCTGGAACGTGGTCTGCATCTCCAGCGCATAGGCGACGTAGTCGCTCTGCGTCTTGCCGGGAGCCGCCAGGAAGTTGCTGGCCCGGATGGCCGCCACCACTTCGCCCGCCGTCACGCCGCGGGCGGCCAGACGAATCGGGTCGATCCACACGCGCATGGAGAAGTCGCGGCCGCCGAGAATCTCGGCATTGCCCACGCCTTCCAGCGTGGCGAAGCGTGGCTGCACCACGCGGGTGAGGAATTCCGAGACCTGCTCGGGGTTCATCTCCGTGCTGCCGAAGGTGAGGTACATGAGCGCGAAGCTCTGGCCCGTGCCCTTCGCGATGACGGGATCTTCCGCGTCGGTGGGCAGCTGGGCGCGCACCTGCTGCACCTTCGAGGTCACTTCGGTGAGCGCCGCGTTGGGGTCGACGTTGAGGCGCATGCGCACGGAGACCGTGCTCAGACCGAGCCGGCTCTGCGACGTCACGTAGTCCACGCCCTCGGCGCTGGACACCGCCTTGGCGATGGGCGTGCTGATGAAGCCCTGCATCAGGTCGGCGCTGGCGCCCACATAGACTGTCGTGATGGTGACCGTGGTTTCCTCGACCTCCGGGTACTGACGCACCTGAAGGCTCATCAAGCCCTGCGCGCCGAGCAGCAGGATCAGGAGGCTCACCACCATCGACAGGACGGGGCGGCGGATGAACAGTTCGGTAAAACTCATGGGCTTGATGCCTATTCGAGCGTGTCGCCTATTGACCGTTCGCCATCTTGGTGATGCCGAGCTTGGTGAGGTCGATGCTGTTGTTGATCTTGACGGCGGCGCCGGCCTGAAGCTTGTTCTGGCCCGAGGCGACCACGGTCTGGCCCGGATTGATGCCCGACTTGATCTCGATGTTCGGTCCCTCGCGGCGACCGGACTTCACGAAGACCTGGCGGACGACGTCGCGGGTCTTGCCGTCCTTCTCGTCCTGCTCGATCGTGTAGACGTAATCGCCGTAGAGGCTGGTGATCACGGCCGTCTGCGGCACCGTCACGATATTGGGCTCTTCCGGCATGATCACGCGCACGTGGAGGAATTGACCGGGCGTGATGGCGTTGTCCTTGTTGTCCTCGATCACGGCCTGCATCGACACGAGCCGGGTCGCGGGATCGACGCGGGGGTTCTTGCCGATGATCTTGCCGGTGAGCGGCAGGTTGCTCTCGCTGATGCCGACGCGAACCGCCTGCCCGAGCTTGATCAGCTCCGCCTGCAGCTCCGGCACCGAGAAGTCCACCTTCATGGAGGACAGGTCCTGGAACGTCGCGACCTTGGTGCCGGGCGTCAGGTACTGGCCGATATCGATGAGGGAAATACCGACGACGCCCGAGAACGGTGCCTTCAGGTTCTTCTGGTTGATGGTGGCCTCGAGGCGGGCCTGGCGCGAGCGCGCCGTGGCGAGGCGGGCCACCACTTCGTCATAGCTCGCCTCCGTGCCGTAGCCCCGGTTGGTCAGGGTCTTGGCGCGCTCGAAGGCGGATTCGGCCAGCTTCACGTTGGCGGTCACATCCTGCAACTCGGCGCGCTCGACCGAATCGTCGAGCTGGATGAGCACGTCGCCCTGCTTGACCTGCTGGTTCGGCTTGAAGTTGATCGCCTTGACGACACCGGCGGTCTCGACGGCCAGATCGACGCCGTTGGCGGCGCGGGCGGTGCCCACCGCCGCGATGCCCGGGTTCCACGTCTTGGCCTCGACCTTGGCCGATGTCACGGCCTGCGCCGGCTGCTGCATGTTCGCGAAGAAGTCCTTGATCATCCGGTCCTTGAAAAAGTTGAACCAGACGAGGCCGGCGCACAGGCCGACCGCAAGGATGAACACGAGGGAGACGACGATTCGCCGTTTCATGGGAGGTCACTTCCGCAATGCACCGGATGGGGAATGTCCGGCGGCCGATCCGTTTTTGTTTCTGGCAGACGCGCGCAACTTCCCCTTGACGCCGCTGTCAGGAAGGCATTTATATACCGTCTGGACGGTAAAGCGCAAGCGCAACAATGAAGAGTGCAGTGCAATAAATGTTGGAATGCATCAAAGGCCGCAAGAGCTCTCGGGAAAAAATTCTCGATGCGGCCGCTGAATTGGTCCGGGAAATCGGTTCGGGGCGCCTCACTCTGGATGCGGTGGCGGAGCGTGCCGGATTAAGTAAGGGAGGACTCCTTTACAATTTCAAAACGAAGGATGCGCTGCTCCAGGCGATGATCCAGCGCATGATCGACGAAGTTCAAGCCGAAAAAGAGGCATACCGGGCGACCGAGGCCCCCGGCCCGAATTTCGAGGCGCGGCTTTGCGTGATGGCGTGCCTGAGCATGCGCAAGGGCAAGATGCGCGAGGTTGCCAACGGCATGCTGGCGGCCTCCGCCGAGAACCCGAACCTCTTGGAGCCGGTTCGCCAGGTGCTGGGCACCGTCCTGACCGACATCAAGCAGAAATCCGAAGACCCCGAGGCTGCCCTCCTGGCCTGGCTCGCCGTCGAGGGCCTCAACAGCATGGCCATGCACAACATCAGCCCCTTCTCGGACGAGGATTGCGGCATGATCGCCGACGCGGCCAAGCGCCTGCTGGAGAAGGGCATCGCCTCCTAGGAACCGGCGACCCAGCCGCTCCAGGCCGTCACCCCCGCCACCACGATGAGAAGCAGGCCCGCTGCCCGTCCGGCCCAGATCGTCACCCCCGCGTTGCCGACAAGGAAAGCACTGCCGCGGTGGGCCGCCAGCGCGAGGCCGCCATAGATCCCGAATTGCATCAGCACCGTGAGCAGGCCCATCGCGAGGGCCTGCGTCCAGACCGGCCCGTATTGCGGCTTCATGAATTGCGGATAGACCGCGAAGACGAACAGATAGGCCTTCGGGTTGAGCAGGCAGGTGACCGCGCCCTGCCGGAACGCCATCCCGAGCGAGCGGCTTTTCGCCCGCCCGACCCCGTCCACCGTGATGGCGCTGCGCAGCAGCGTGAGGCCGATCCAAGCCATGTAGGCGGCGCCCGCCGCCAGCATCACGTTGAAGAGAGACGGCGCGAGCGTCAGGATCACGCCGACGCCCAGCGCCCCGAACAGGGTGTGGACCGCCCCGCCCGTCATGATGCCGAAGGTCGCCGCGAAGCCCGAGCGGAGACCGCCCGTCAGGGTATTGGCCAGCACGAACAGCATGTCCATGCCCGGCACCACGATGATGCCGAAGAGCAAGGTGGCGAAGAGCCAGAGGTTTTCCGAATAGGTCATGGTGTCAGTTTCTCTGGTGTCAGTTTCTCAGGGGCCCGGGCGCCGTCCCTTCGTGGAAAACGGTTGTTTCTCAGGCCACTGAGGCGTTCTATACAGGAGGCCAACTGACAGCGTTCTGTCAGGAGCGTGAGGTTAGCCCGGAGGGTTCGCGACGATGCGCAAAGCCTCGCGCCTGTTCGAGATCATCCAGATCCTGCGCCTCGCCAGGGGGCCGGTCACCGCCGCCCGCATGGCCGAAAGCCTGGAGGTCACGGTGCGGTCGATCTACCGGGACATCGCGGCCCTGCAGGCCATGCGGGTGCCCGTGGAGGGCGGGCGCGGCATCGGCTACATCCTGCGGCCGGGCTTCGACCTGCCGCCGCTCATGTTCTCCATCGAGGAGACGGAAGCCATCGTGCTGGCGCTCTCGCTCCTGGAACGCACGGGCGATCCGGCGCTGATCCGGGCGGCCCGGCAGGCGGACCGCAAGATCGAGGCCGCCCTGCCCGCGCCCCTCCGACAGTCCTTGTCCCGCAACGCGCTGCATGCCTGGGGTTTGATCGCGCCCTCGCCCACCGGGATCGAGCTCGCCCTGGTGCGGCAGGCCATCCGCGACGAGCGGAAGCTCGCTCTCGATTACCGCGACGGATCCGGGCGCGAGACCAGCCGGGTCATCCGGCCCGTCGCGCTGATCTACTACGCGGAGACGGCCAACATCGTGGCGTGGTGCGAGTTGCGGGGCTCCTTGCGCCATTTCCGGGCCGACCGGGTCGTGGCCGGCATGGCGGTCGAAAGCTACTTTCGCGGCGAGGGCGACGGGCTGCGCCAGCAATGGGTGGCGGGCTGGCGCACGAACGACAACGCGACCGCGATCGAGAGCTGATCTCATCGGCCCGCGCCTCTTCCCAGGACGCATTTTTGAACGCCGAACCCGGGCCCTTCGCCGAAAAATGCTCTAGGTCCCGCCCCAGGCCGGATCGGCCAGCACGTCGTGGGTGTGCTCCCCGAGACGCGGCGAGGGCGTGGCCGCCGCCATGGGCTCGCCATCGAGCACGATGGGCGAGCGCACGGACGGGATGGCGCCCGCCTTGGCGGCCTCCGAGGGCAGGCTGATCCGCATGCCCCGCGCGATCACCTGGGGATCGTCGAACACGTCGCCGACCGTATTGATGGGCCCGGCCGGAACGCCTTCCCGCTCGAGCGCCGACAGCAGGGCGTCGCGGGTCGTCCTTAGCGTGAGCCCGGTCAGCACCGGCACCAGCTCGGCCCGAGCCCCGACCCGGCCCGCATTGGTGCGAAAGCGCGGGTCCTCGGCCAATTCCGGCTGGCCCAGGACCTTCACGAAGCGGGCAAATTGCCCGTCATTGCCCACCGCCACGATCACGTGGCCGTCCGCCACCGGAAACACCTGATAGGGCACGATGTTGGGGTGCGCATTGCCCATGCGCCGGGGCGTCTTGCCGGAGGCCAGATAGTTCATGGCCTGGTTGGCCAGCACGCTCGTCTGCACGTCGAGGAGCGCCATGTCCACATGGCCGCCCTCCCCGGTCTCGTCCCGCCGCCGCAGGGCCGCCAGCACGCCGACCACGCCGTAGACGCCCGTGAAAATGTCGGCGAACGCGACGCCGATCTTCTGCGGCTCGCCGTCGGGATCGCCCGTCAGGTCCATGATGCCGCCCATGCCCTGGATCATGAAGTCGTAGCCGGCGCGCGCCGCGTAAGGACCGTTCTGGCCGAAACCCGTGATGGAGCAGTAGACGAGACGCGGATTGACGGCTCTCAGGCTCTCGTAATCGAGCCCGTATTTCTTGAGGCCGCCAACCTTGAAGTTCTCGACCAGCACGTCCGCGTGCGAGGCGAGACGCCGGACCAACTCCTGGCCCTCCGGGGTCTCGAAATCCACCGCGATGGAGCGCTTGCCTCGGTTGGCCGCGTGAAAATAGGCCGCCGACAGGTCGCCCCCGTCCGCCGCCTCGATGAAGGGCGGGCCCCAGCCGCGGGTGTCGTCGCCCACGCCGGGACGCTCCACCTTCACCACGTCGGCGCCCAGATCGGCCAGGAGCTGGCCGACCCAGGGCCCCGCCAGGATGCGGGCGAGTTCGAGGACCTTCAGGCCCGCAAGCGGCTTCGAGGTCATAGGGTCCGGCTCAGTAGAACGCCTGCAGGCCCGTGATGGCGCGGCCCAGGATCAGGGCGTGCACGTCGTGGGTGCCCTCGTAGGTGTTCACGGTCTCCAGGTTCTGGGCGTGGCGCATCACGTGGTACTCTTCCTGGATGCCGTTTCCGCCGTGCATGTCGCGGGCCTGGCGGGCGATGTCGAGCGCCTTGCCGCAATTGTTGCGCTTGACCAGCGAGATCATCTCCGGCGCCATGCGGCCCTCGTCGAACAGGCGGCCGACGCGAAGGCTAGCGTGCAGGCCGAGCGTGATCTCGGTCATCATGTCGGCGAGCTTCTTCTGCACCAGCTGCGTCTGGGCGAGCGGGCGGTTGAACTGCTTGCGCTCCAGGGTGTAGTTGCGCGCCCGGTGCCAGCAATCCTCCGCAGCCCCCATGGAGCCCCAGGAGATGCCGTAGCGGGCCCGGTTGAGGCAGCCGAACGGGCCTTTGAGGCCCGACACGTTCGGCAGGAGCGCGTCCTCGCCGACCTCGACGCCGTCCATGACGATCTCGCCCGTGATGGAGGCGCGCAAGCTGAGCTTGCCGCCGATCTTGGGGGCGGACAGGCCCTTCATGCCCTTTTCCAGCACGAAGCCGCGAATCTCGTTGTTGTGGGCGGCCGACTTCGCCCAGACCACGAACACGTCGGCGATGGGCGAGTTGGAGATCCAGGTCTTGGACCCATGCAGGCGGTAGCCGCCGTCGGTCTTCTCGGCCCGGGTCTTCATGCCGGCGGGGTCGGAGCCCGCGTCGGGCTCGGTGAGGCCGAAGCAGCCCACGAACTCGCCGGACGCGAGCTTGGGCAGGTACTTCTTGCGCTGCTCCTCCGACCCGTAGGCGTAGATCGGGTACATGACGAGGGAGGATTGCACGCTCATCATGGAGCGGTAGCCGGAATCGACGCGCTCGACCTCGCGGGCGACGAGCCCGTAGGCCACGTAGGACGCGCCCGCGCAGCCGTATTCCTCCGGAAGCGTCACGCCCAGAAGCCCGAGCTCGCCCATCTCGTTGAAGATGGAGCGGTCGGTCTTCTCCTCGCGATAGGCCTCGATGACCCGCGGCAGCAGCTTGTCCTGCGCGTAGGCGCGGGCCGTGTCGCGGATCATGCGTTCGTCGTCGGTCAGGAGGTCGTCGAGCAGGAGCGGATCGTCCCACTGGATCTTCGCAAGGTCCTTCTGAAAGCCTGCCATGGCGCTGTCCTCATGATGCCGGGCCCGGAGGCCGCGCGGATGGGTCGATTGGGCCGGACCCTCGCCCCATGCGGCCGGGAAGTAAAGCGACAACTTCGCAGCAGGTTATGCGCCTTCGGAATGAGGCAAGGCGATGAGGCAACACCTCACGGATAGGCGCGCACCGGCTTGAGGGTCAGGCGGCTCAACGTGAAGGCCGTGATGCCGCAGAACGCGATGGCGGCCACCATGGACAGGGGCCCGCCCGTCCCGAAGGCGCTCACGGCCACGATCATGAGGGCGCCCGTGGTGAGCTGCAGCGTGCCCATGAGCGAGGAGGCCGTTCCGGCGACCGGCCCGTGGTTCTCAAGGGCCAGCACCGTGGTCGACGGGATCACGAGGCCGAGGCACCCGAAGGACACGAACAGCATTCCCCACAGCACCCAGGCGTTGTCGACCCCGGCAAGGGTCAGAACCAGGAGCGCCGTGGTGAGGATCGCGAAGCCCATGATGGCCCGGCGCACCACCGCCTCGGCCCCAAAGCGGCGCATGAGCAGGCTGTTGAACTGCGCCGCGCCGATGAACGCCATGGCGTTCGAGGCGAAGACGAGGCTGTAGCGCGAGGGCGTGAGGCCGAAATGCTCGATGAAGATCACGGACGAGCCCGCCAGGTAGGAGAAGAAGCTCGCCTGGCTGAGGCCGCCGATGAAGGTGAGCCCCAGGAAATGCCGGTCCCTCAGGAGGCCCTTATAGGTCGTGAAGACGTGCCCGATCCCGCGCCGGCTCGGATCGGCCCCGTGGGTTTCCGGCAGGAGGAGCGCCACGACGAGAAGCCCCGCCACCCCGATCGCCGCGATCACGTCGAAGATGATCCGCCAGGAGAAGAACTCCGTGAGCGCGCTCCCGGCGAGCGGCGCGAGAAGCGGCGACACGCTGAAGACCAGCATGGTGGTGGCCATGAGCTTGGCGGCCTCGGGGCCCGTATGGAGGTCGCGGATGACCGCGCGAGGGATCACCATGCTGGCGCAGGCGCCCACGCCCTGGAGGAACCGGAACGCGATGAGAGCCTCGGCGCTGCGGGCGAGGCTGCACCCGATGCCGCCGAGGATGAACAGGGAAAGCCCCACGTAGAGCGGCGGCTTGCGGCCGAACCGATCGGACAGGGGGCCGTAGATGATCTGGCACAGCGCGACGGCGCCGAAGAAGCTCGTCAGGCTCATCTGGACCGCGCTCACGTCCACGTTCAGGTCGCGGGCGATGGCCGGAAAGGCCGGCAGATACATGTCGATGGCGAACGGCCCCACGGCGGACAGCATGCCGAGCACGAGGGCGTTGCGCAGGAAGGTCGAACGGGCGGACGGGGCCATGGGAATGAAAATCCGAGACCCGCCTTCGCGAGCGGCGAAGGAGGGGCGAAAGAGACGAAGCCCCGCTCCGGCGGCGCCGGACCGAAGGCGAAAATGGAAAGGTGGCTTGAAGCGGACCGGCGTGACGGCGGCGCGGCACCCGGCACGAGCCCGCACCATATGCCTTGCCCTGCACAGGTCAAGGCGGGAATCGACGGGGCGACGGCAGCTCCTAGCGCCCGGCCCCCTGCCGTCAAGCTAAGACTTATCGTTAATATCGGCCCGAAACTCTGCGCCCTAGGATTGCATCGGGAGGTTGTTAAGGAAAATCCCGCCGCTCTTCATGCTTCCTTAACCATGTTTGGTCATCTCTCGTTAGGTCATCGGATCGGCCCCCAGCTCTCCTGGAACCGGCTCCGCCACCCGCCTGCCGGGCCACCGGCAGTCCCTCAGTTGATCGAGTCGCCTGCCCACATGCTGAACCTCCCGCGTAGCCCCCGCCCCGAGACTGCCCCGCGAGGAGCAGGCCCGGCGCCGCGCTCGCCCCGGCCGGGGAGCCTGTGGCGGCGCGTCCCGGTCGTGGCGGGCCTCATGGCGAGCTTCCTGGCGGCCGCGGGCTGCTCCATGCGCTCGGACCTGGAATTCACCACCCTCATGAACGAGGTCCCGGCGACCCGGGCCATCATGGTGCCGCCCCCCGGCGGTCCCGGCGTGGTGTCGGTGCTGGAGCGGCGCTACCTGAACGGCGTCTCCCAGGAAATCGCCCTGTCGACCGCCGCCGAGGGACGGGGCCAGAACACGTTCTGGATCCGCCTCGTCAACGACCCGCGGGCGCTCACCGAGAACGACGATTCGCTGTCCATCGGGCGCCTCGACCCCCTCGACATCTACAACGAGATCAACGAGCGCCTGCCCGGCATCAACATGCAGACCTCGAATTATTTCGTTCAGAACAAGTACGGCCCCTTCGGCTACGCGGTGGGCCGGTCGGGCGCCGGGGACCTGTGCCTCTATGCCTGGCAGCAGATCGAGCCGACCGAGAACGCGATCTTCATGACGAGCGGCACCGTGTCGGTGCGCATGCGGGTCTGCCAGGCCAACGCCACCGAGGAGCAGCTCCTGCGGGTCATGTACGGTTATTCGATCTCGGCCTATTTCAAGTCCGACAGCTGGAACCCCTACGGGACCCCGCCGCCGCCCTCGCCTCAGCTCGGCCAGATCGACGCGCCCATCTACCCGCTGGGCTCCGCCAATCCGGACGCCGTGGTGCCGCCCCGCGTCCTGCCCCAGGCTCAGGCCCAGACGACCGTCACCGCGGCCACCGTCCGGACCCCCGCCGTCCGGCGCACCACCACGGTCCGGCGGACCACGGTGACGCGCCCGGCCGCCCCTCCGGTGTCCAGCGCTCCGGCGGCCGGCTATCCGGTGGTGCCCCCGCCACCGCCGTGAAAGCTTCCCCATGAGAGCCTTCCCACGAGGGCCTTCATGAGGGCCTTGCGACAAGGAAAATCTTGCGGAAACGCCGTTCTGCGAATAGCAAAAGTTAAGATATCCCCGGTTCACCATGTTCGAGGGAAGCCGCGTCTTAACCTTGGCCGCAACTGGCCCCGGCCGGCTCCCTTGCGCTAGAACCCCTGTACCGCCTTCCGCTCAGGAAGCACGATCGAGAACGAGGGACGATGAGACAGAGTATCATTGTGGCCTTCTGGGCCGCAGCATCTGCGATCGTCGTTCTCCTGATCGCCCTGCCGATCAGCCTTCAGGCCCACCTCGTGGCGGGCCTCGTGGTTGTGTCCATCATGATCATCCTGAAGTTCTTCCGGGCCGAGGGCGTGTGGCGGCAGATCGCCCTGGCGCTCGGCACCGCCATCGTGCTGCGCTACGTCTTCTGGCGCTCGACGAGCACGCTTCCGCCGATCACGGAGATCGGCAACTACATCCCGGCCTTCCTGCTTTATCTCGCCGAGATGTACAGCGTCATGATGCTGTTCCTGAGCTTGTTCGTGGTGTCGAGCCCGCTTCCGCCCCGCAAGCCGCCGCCGCTGGACCCGAACGACCTACCCTCCGTGGACGTGTACGTGCCGACCTACAACGAGGACGCGGACCTGCTCGCCACGACGCTCGCGGCCGCACGGGCCATGGACTACCCCAAGGAAAAGTTCACGGTCTGGCTTCTGGACGACGGCGGCACCGACGAGAAATGCGAATCGACCAATGCCAAGTCGGCCGAGGCCGCCCGGGCGCGGCGCGTCGAGCTGACCGAATTGTGCCACGCGCTGGACTGCAAGTACCTGACCCGCGCCCGTAACCTCCACGCCAAGGCCGGCAACCTCAATAACGGCCTGGAAAACTCCACCGGAGACCTCGTGGTGGTGTTCGACGCCGACCACGCCCCGGCCCGCTCCTTCCTGAAGGAGACGGTGGGCTATTTCGGCCTCGACAAGCGCCTCTTCCTGGTCCAGACGCCCCACTTCTTCATCAATCCGGATCCGGTCGAGCGCAACCTCGGCACCTTCCAGACCATGCCGTCCGAGAACGAGATGTTCTACGGCATCATCCAGCGCGGCCTGGACAAGTGGGACGCGTCCTTCTTCTGCGGCTCCGCCGCCGTTCTGCGCCGCGAGGCCCTGCTGGAAACCGACGGGTTCAGCGGCAAGAGCATCACGGAGGATTGCGAGACGGCGCTGGAGCTCCATTCCCGCGGCTGGCGCAGCCTCTATGTGGACAAGCCCCTGATCGCGGGCCTCCAGCCGGACAGCTTCGCGAGCTTCATCGGCCAGCGCTCCCGCTGGGCCCAGGGCATGATCCAGATCATGCGCTACCGCATGCCGCCCCTGAAGCGCGGCCTGAAGCTGCCGCAGCGCCTGTGCTACATGTCGAGCGTGCTGTTCTGGCTCTTCCCGTTCACGCGCGCCTGCTTCCTGCTCTCGCCCCTGTGCTACCTGTTCTTCTCGCTGGAAATCTTCACGGCGTCGGGCGGAGAGTTCCTGGCCTATACGTCCACCTACATGCTCGTGAACTTCATGATGCAGAACTACCTCTACGGCCGCTACCGCTGGCCGTGGATCTCGGACCTCTACGAGTTCATCCAGACCGTGTATCTCCTGCCCGCCATCCTGTCGGTGATCGCCAACCCGAGCAAGCCGACCTTCAAGGTGACGGCCAAGAACGAGAACCTGAGCCAGAGCCGCATCTCCGAACTCGGCGCGCCGTTCTTCATCATCTTCGGCATCCTGCTGCTGGGCGTCGTCGCCACGGGCGTGCGGATCTGGGCCGAGCCCTACAAGGCCGACGTCGCCCTCGTGACGGGCGGCTGGAACCTGCTCAACCTGCTCATCGCGGGCTGCGCGCTGGGCGTCGTGTCCGAGCGGGCCGCCCGGCGCCAAAGCCACCGGGTCCTGTCGCAGCGCCCCTGCCAGTTCGTGATGGACGGCGTCACCGTCAACGGCATGATCGAGGACGTGTCGGTGGGCGGCGCGAGCCTGCGGCTTCACTCGTCCTCCCTGCCGGGCCTCAAGAAGGGCGCCATCGGGAGCCTGGAGTTCAAGCCCTACGCCGACAACATCCCGTCCAACAGCCTGACGGTGGACGTGCGCAAGATGGGCATGGATGAGAAGGGCATCCTCATCGGCTGCCGGTTCATGACCGAGACGCCGGTGCACCACCAGCTCATCGCCGACCTCGTCTTCGCCAATGCCGACCAGTGGAGCAGCTTCCAGAAGCGGCGGCACCAGGATATCGGCGTCCTGCGCGGCACCCTCTGGTTCCTGGCGGTGGCGCTCTACCAGACCGGCCGCGGCCTGGCCTACCTGTTCGGCCTACAGAAGGTCGGCGTCTCGAACCCGCCCCCGGCGCCCGCGCCGGCCGCGCTGGCAAAGTAGGGGCCTGACCGTGCGCGCTCCCCTGCTCCGCCGCTCCCGCGTGATCGGCCTCCTGGCTCTCGCGCCGCTCATCGGGGCGACGCTCGCGCTCGCGCAGACCTCGCCATTCACCATGTCGCCCGGCCAATCGGCCCCCCAGGCGGCTCCGGCCCAACCCTTCTCGGTCCAGGGCTCGCCCGGAACGGCGCCCCAGCCCGCGCAGGCCCCGGCCGCCTCGCCCTTCAACATGGGCCCGCCGCCCGGGAGCCCCCCGGCCAATCCCGGCAGCCCCCGGGGCACGGCCCCGTTCCCGGTGAGCCCGCCGCAGCAGCAGGCCGCGCCGCCCTCCGCGCGCCCCTCCGCGCCCCCCTCCGCACAGCCCCCCGCGTCCAACCCGTTCTCGATGGGCGGGACGGCGCAGCCCGCCCGGCCCCCGGCCGCACAGCCCTACAATCCCGGCCTCGCGGCCCCCCGGCCCACGGCCCCTTCGGCTGGCCAACCCTCCGCCCAGCCCTACCCGCAGCCGTATTCCCAGCCCGCTGCCCAATTCCCCGCCCAGCCTTACTCCCAGCCGCCCGCCTACGGGGCGCCGCCCCGTCCGGCGCCCGCCGTCGGGGTGCCCGGAGCCTTCCCGCAGGCCGGCCAGAACGCGGCGCGGGGCATCGTCCGCAACGAGCGCCCCATCCTGCCGATCGACGACGTGCGCCTCGAGGGCGAGGTCGATTCGCGCTCCTGGGCCGTGTTCCTGACCCAGGACGAGGCCACCGGCAGCGTGAGCCTGTCCGTAGGCTACCAGAACGCCATCGTGGTGATGCCGGAGGTGTCCCGCCTGCGGGTGGCCATCAACGGCGAGATCGTGATGGACGTGCCCATCGCGTCCTCCCAGGATGTCCGCCGCGTGACCCTGCCGATCCGCGCCGGGCTGCTGCGGGTGGGCCAGAACACCGTTCGCATGGAGGCGGTCCAGCGCCATCGCACGGATTGCACCGTGCGGGCGACCTACGAGCTCTGGACCCAGCTCGACGCGGCCGCCACCAGCCTGATCTTCGGCGACGGGACCCAGCGCGCCTTGCGCGGCCTCGACGACCTGCCCGCCGTGGGCCTCGACACCGCCGGCGTGACCACGATCCGGGTCATCGCCCCCCGGGTCTACCGGCCCGAGATGCGCGACCGCATCATGCGCCTCGTCCAGATGGTGGCCCTGCGCGGGCGCTACGCGCATCCCGTCGTGAAGGTGTTCGAGGCCGATCCCGGCCCGGCCCCGGCCGGAACCATCAAGGTCTATTTCGGCCTCGCAGGCGAATTGCGGAGCATCATGCCGTCGCCGCCCGAGGCCGCCGCCATCCAGGCCCTGGCCCTCGTGACCCAGGACGGCGGCACCCCGGCCCTCATCGTCTCTGGACCCACCTGGGGCGACCTCGACACCGCCGTGAACATCGTGGCGGCCTCCATGCTGGCCAACCGGCCCGCCGAGCGCAATTCCGTCGACACGGCCTCGTGGATGTGGCCCGATGCGCCCGCCTTCAACGGCGCGCGCTCGGTCCGGTTCGGCGACATGGGCGTGCCCACCCAGGAGTTCTCCGGCCGGCGCTTCCGGATCCGCTTCGCCATCGATCTCCCGGCGGATTTCTACGCCAACTTCTACGGCGAGGCGACGCTCTATCTCGATGCCGCCCATACGCCCGCCGTGCGGCCGGGCAGCCATATCGACCTGTACGTGAACGACCGCATCAGCTCGACCATGCGGATCACCTCGCGGGGCGAGATCTTCCGGCGGCACCCGATCCGCATCCCGATGCGCAACTTCCGGCCCGGCATCAACTACATCTCCTTCGAGGCGGTGCTTCTCACCGACGCGGACGAGCGCTGCCCGCCGGGCGGCACCCTCTCGGAGACGAGCCGCTTCGTGCTGTTCGATTCGACCACCCTGACGCTTCCGAATTTCGGCCGCATCGGCCGCCTGCCGGATCTCGCCGAGATGAGCGCCGCGGGCTTCCCCCTCGGACCGGCGCCCGCCACCGTCGTGCTGGCGCGGCAGAACGCGACCCTGTACTCCGCGGCCGGCACCATGCTGGCCCGCCTGGCGCGGGATTCGGGCGAGCCCGTGCGGGCCCAGTTCGCCAACGCGGCCACCCTGGGCGATCCATCCACGGTGTTCATCGGGGCCATCGATCAGCTCTCCGCCGGGATGCTGAACCGGGTCGGCGTGTCGGAGCGGACGAAGACCGTGTGGCAGACGTCGCCGTTCCCCACGAAGGCCAACGCGCCCATCGCCGCGGCCACCCCCGTGGAAGGCAACGACCTGGAAGGGGTCGAGCAGGCCTTCGCGGAGCAGAACGGGGAAGCCTCCACGGACGACATCCGGCGCCGCTGGGACGAATCGCTCTCCCGCCGCAGCTTCCTGCAGACCAAGCTCGAATCCGTGAAGGGCTGGATCGAGCGCACCTTCAGCCTCTCGGTCTCCACCCTGTCCTTCGGGGCCGCCCCGGAGACCGCCTACGAGCCCTCGCCGCGCTCGACCCTCCTGCTCGCCCAGGGCAGCTCGGTTGCGGACGGGACCTGGACGGTTCTGACCGCCCGCACGGAGGAATCCCTCGCGGACGAGACGGCGCGGCTGACGGACCCGGTTCTGTGGCCCCTGGTGTCCGGGCGGATCGTCACCTTGAGCCCCGACCAGGAACAGCCCGAGGTGCAGCCGGTGCGCTCCTTCATGTTCGTGCAGACGGAGCCCTTCTCGTTCCAGAACATGCGCCTCGTGATCGCCAACTGGATGTCGATCAACATCCTCCAATACGCCGCCCTGCTCGTCGCCTGCTGCATCGTCCTGGGCGCGGCCACCTATTTCCTCCTCAACCGCCTGGGACGCAGATCATGATGGGACGCCGCAAGGCACGGATCGGGACACTCGCGGCGCTCCTCGTCTCGGCCCTCCTCTGGGGCGGGCCGGGCACGACGGCCCACGCCGCCAACCCGGAGACCCGGCGCCTGGAAGGGACGGTCTCGCCCGAGAACTGGCAGGCCTACAAATCCCGTTTCGTGGAAGGCACCGGCCGGGTCATCGACAACGCCAACGGCAACATCAGCCACAGCGAAGGCCAGGGCTACGGCCTCATGCTGGCCTTCGCGGCGGGTGACCGCGCCGCCTTCGAGCAGATCTGGACGTTCACCTATACGGAGTTCCTGATCCGCGACGACGGGCTCGCGGTCTGGAAATGGGATCCGGCCTCGACCCCGAAGGTCACCGACCGCAACAACGCCACCGACGGCGACATCCTGATCGCCTACGCGCTCGCCAAGGCGGGGGTGGCCTGGAAGGAGCAGCGCTACACCATCATGGCGCAGCGCATCGCCCGCGCCCTGGGCCGCACCGGCATCAGCAAGACCACGGGCCGCTCCATCCTGCTGCCGGCCTCCCAGGGCTTCGGCCCCAACGACCGCCCGGACGGGCCGGTGGTCAACCTGTCCTACTGGATCTTCGAGGCCATTCCGACGCTGGCCCAGCTCGCGCCCGAATACGATTGGAACGGTCTGTGGCGGGAGGGCCTGTCCATCCTCCAGCAGGTGAACGCATCCAAGATGCGCCTGCCGCCGGATTGGCTCTCCATCCGCGACAGAACGCAATATCGGCCCGCCGACGGCTTCCCGCCCGAGTTTGGTTACAACTCGTTAAGGATACCGCTTTACCTCTTGAGGGCGGGCATGACGGATGTGGAGTGGCTGAAGACGATCAAGCAGAGATGGCTCGGGAACGAGGGTGTTGCGGTCGTCAACGTCCTGACGGGGCAGATCCGGGAGCGCCTGACCGATCAGGGCTACCGGGCCCTGTCGGCGACGCTGGCCTGTGCACTCGATCAATCCCGGGTGCCGGACGACTTGAAGACCTTCGAGCCTAACCTCTACTATCCGTCCACCCTGTACCTGCTCTCGATGTCGTTGATAGGCGAAAAATACCCTCAATGCCTCTAGGCCGTGGCATCACAGCGATAGTCATCGCAGGCGTGGCGTTCTCCGCCATCGCCCAGCAATTTGGCGGAAGCTCTTCCGACCAGAGGCAGGCGCCTGCCCCGCTTCCGTCCACGCCGACGCCGCCCTCCGGCTCGATCTCGCCGCAGAGCGCGCCCGCCCCGCAGAACCTGCCGCCTCCGGCGCAGCCCCCACAGGCCTTCCCGCCCCAGGCCCAGGGACAGCAGACGGGCCAGCCGCCGTCGAATCAGGCCCAGGCGCCGGGCCAGTCCGCCCCCCAGAGCCAGCCGCCCTCCCCGCCTCAACCCCAGGTCGACGAATCGGCCTTGCGCTACTTCGCCTCCCAGGGCGATACCCGCAGGCTCGACGCCGAGATCGCGCGGCTCCGGGCGCTCTACCCCAACTGGTCGCCGCCCACGGACCTGAACCAGCTGTCCGCACCCATCGTGGCCGGGCCGCCGCCCGATCCGGACATCGACCGGTTCTGGTCCCTGTTCTCGGAAGGACGCATCGCCGAGGCCCGCGCGGCCGTGGCGGAACGCACCGCGCGCGACCCGCAATTCCGCCTGCCGCAGGACCTCGCCACGGCCCTGGATACCGCCGAGGCGCGGACGCGCCTCGTGAACGCCTCCGACAACGGCCAGTGGCGCACGGTTCTCGACACCGCGACGCAGACCCCGTCCCTGCTCACCTGCGCCAACATCGATTCGCTCTGGCGGGTCGCCGAGGCGTTCGCGAAGACCAACCAGGCGGCCCGCACCCGGGACGTCTACACCTACATCCTGACCAATTGCGCCAACCCGGCCGAGCGGCTCGCCACGCTCCAGAAGGCCCTGCCGCTCCTGCCGGAGCAGCAGATCGCCGACCTGCTCCGCTACGAGCGCAAGACGGGCACGGACCAGGACGATTTCAGCGAGATCCGCGACCAGCTCGCCCTGCGCCGGGTCGACCGGGCCTCCAGCGACAGCAAGCAGACGGCCTCCGCCGAGGACCTCGCGGCGGTCGAGACCCTGGCCCAGGAATCCACGGATTCCGGCGCCGCCCTGGTGCTGGGCTGGTACTATTATCATCACAACGAGCCCGAGAAGGCGCGCCAGTGGTTCCAGACCGCCTTCGACCGCACCCCTGAGCAGAAGGCCGCCGAGGGCCTGGCCCTGACCCTGCGGGCGCTCAACCGCTTCCTCGAGGCCGAGAACCTCGCCTATGAATGGCGGGACCGGTCGCCCGAGAACCTGAGCGCCTACAAGGACATCTTCGTCGCGACCCTGACCCAGGACCCGCCCCTGCGCCTGGACCCTCGCGTTCTCTCCAGCGCCGTGCCGGTGATCACCCGCGATCAGTTCTACAACGGCGCCCAGGCGCTGGGTTGGTACTCGTACAACACGGGCCAGTTCGCCACGGCCCGCGGCTGGTTCGACAAGGCCCTCGACTGGAAGCCCGACGACGAGCCCTCGGCCTATGGCCTCGCGCTGTCGCTGCTGCGGCTCAACAACCGGAACGCCTTCAACGGCGTCGCCAACGAGTGGCGCACCCGCTCGCAGCGCATCGCCGACCTCGCCGACGGCATCTATGACCGCGCGGCCTCGACCACGGACCTGACGCCCACGGGGCCGCTGACGAGCGGCGGCCCGCTCAACCCGCGAACCGCGGTCGCGAATCCGCCGCCGGCCCAAACCCAGAGCGCGCCGGTCAGCTCGCGCGGGGGCTACGACCCGCGGCAGGGCTACGACCCGCGCCAGCCCCAGACCGACGCCCGTCCGGTCGACCAGCGCTCGTCGATCCCCGCAAACGGCGCCATGACCGGGGCCCCCATGACCGGCGCCCCCATGAGCAGCGCCCCCATGAGCAGCGCCCCCATGGCCGGTGCTTCGATGAACGGCGCCCCGATGGACAGCCGGCAAGCCGTCACGACGACCCGCCAAACCACCGACACGCGCCTCAACTACGACAACCGCCAGCCGGCCTCCGCCCGCGCGACCGCCGACTACGCCTCGCCCGTGGAGCCGGCCCCGCCCGTCACGCGCCAGCGCAGCTACGAGGCCGTCGAGGAGATCCAGGTCGAACGGCCCCGCGCGGTCGCAACGGTCACCACGGCGCGCCCGGCCCCTTCCGCCGGCGGCGGTGGGGGTGGTGGCACCGGGGGCGGGGGCGGACGTCAATCGTGCGCGTCCGGCAATGCCTATACCCTGCCGGCGGCGAGCGCCCTGTCCCTGGGCTGGTGCCTCATGGAGCTCAACCGCCCCATGGAGGCGGTCACGGCCTTCGATCAGGCCATCAAGCGCGGCAACGCCAGCACCAAGCAGGAAGCCGCCTACGGCAAGACGCTGGCGTATCTGCGCAAGGACCTGACCAAGGAAGCCGCCATCGCGGCCGCGGAAGCCCCGCAGGCTCCCCAGCGCCGCACGGAGCTGCAGGCCACCATCCTGTCCCAGCGCGCGCTGGCGGCCTATCGCGACGGACGCTACACCGAGGCGCTCCTCGCCCTGGGCGAGCGCGCCCGGATCGTTCCGGAGCAGAACGACCTGATGATCATCCGCGGCTATGCCTACTACAAGCTCGGCCGGTACAACGACGCCCTCAAGGTGTTCCAGGCCGTCCAGCGCACGGGCTATTCCGAGGACGCCGCCGCCGGCCTCAACGTGGTCCAGGAGGCGATTCGCCCGAGCCGCCAGTTCTGATCCGTCCCGGCGGCTTTGCGGGGGCGGGACGGTTGCGCTCGGGGCGCGCCTGCCCAATATACCGCC
Source organism: Microvirga pudoricolor (assembly GCF_016892705.1). Classification (GTDB taxonomy): domain Bacteria; phylum Pseudomonadota; class Alphaproteobacteria; order Rhizobiales; family Beijerinckiaceae; genus Microvirga; species Microvirga pudoricolor. The sequence goes on along the minus strand of NZ_JAFEMB010000003.1, from coordinate 156,718 downwards.
TCGGTTCAGGCAGCGACGGGCGGCGGGTTTGCAGATCCTATTGTTCGAGGTCGGCGGTGTGGGTTGCGCGCTCCGCCGCCAGGAGGTGCGCGAGCTCCTGCCCATGCCCCATCTGTGGCGTCCGCCCGCCCTTCCCCGGTCCGTCGCCGGGTTCTTCAACCTCGGCGGCCAGGCCGTTCCGGTCGTCACGCTCGCCACCCTGTTCGGCCTGGAGGCGCCGGGCCTCACCAAGGAAGCCGAGGCCTACCGCCATCTCATGCTCATCGACCGGCTCGGCGGGTCGGGGCCGGCCGCCTTCCTGGTCGACCGGGTCATCGACCTCGTGACCGTCGACGAGGCTCGCCTCTCGCCCGTCCCGGCCTCCGACACCCTCAACGGCTGCATCGAGGCCGAGATCGAGCATAGCGGCGCCCTGGTGCACCTCCTGTCCCTCGAGCGCATCCTGCTCGCCGAGGAGCGCCAGAGCCTCGCGGACCTGAGCGGCAGGGCCCAGGAACGGCTCGGCGAATGGGCCACCGACGCCTGATGGCGCGCGCGCCGACGCCGGATTTCCGTCTCGATGCCTCCTTCCCCCGGCTGAAGGCGCTGATCATCGAGCGGACGGGTCATTTCTACTACCAGGACAAGGACGACGTCCTGTGGGACCGGGTGCGTCGGCGCATCCACGCCACGAACGCCCGGGATTGCGCGGGCTATCTGGAGCGGCTCGCCGACGAGGCGCGGGGCGACGGGGAATGGAGCCTCCTCGAAACCGAGATCACCATCGGCGAGACGTTCTTCTTTCGCTACGTCGAGCAATTCACGGCCCTGCGGCGGACCATCCTGCCCGACCTCATCGCCCGCAACCGCGAGGAGCGCCGCATCCGCATCTGGAGCGCCGGATGCTCCACGGGCGCGGAGCCCTATTCCCTGGCGATCCTGCTCACCGAGCTCTTGGGCGCTGAGCGCGAGAGCTGGCGCATCAGCATCCTGGGAACCGACATCAACGAGGCTTTCCTGGCGACAGCGCGGCAGGGTCGGTTCGGCAAATGGGCCCTGCGCTCGATGCCGCCGGACGAGCGGGCGCGTTATTTCACGGCGGAGTCGGAGGGACGCTGGCTGCTGCGGCCGGAATACCGCTCCCTGGTGCGGTTCGAGCGGCACAACCTGCTCAGCCTGCTCGACGGGACGTCGCCGCTGCAATTCACCGATTTCGATCTGGTCCTGTGCCGGAACGTGCTGATCTATTTTCACCCCGACACGGTGCTTCGCATCGTCGGAGCGCTGCGGGACTGCCTCGTGGCGGACGGCTGGCTCCTGCTGGGGCATGCGGAGCCCAACCCGAGCTTCGCGAGCCTGATGCAGAGCGTCAGCCTCCCCGGCACCGCGGCCTACCGGCGTCCGCCCGAGGGCGCGGCGCCGCCGCCGGAACTCTCGCCTCCAGTCTCGCCGGGACTCCTGCCCCTGGCCCCGCCGGTTTGGATGCCGATCATCCCGAAGGCGACGGCGGAGCCCCCGCGCTCTGCGCCGGCGGCCGCCAAGCCCCCGCCTCGATCGCCCCCGAGCCGGCTTCCATCCGGCGCGGTCAGGCCGCCTCCGGCTGCGAAAGGGTCGGGCTCCGTGCTGGAGGCGGTGCGGGCCAAGGCCAATGCGGGGCACGTGGCGGAGGCGCGCGCCTTGTGCGGCCTGGGGATCGAAGCCGATCCGGTAAGCGCCGAGCTACACTTCTACGATGGGTTGCTGGCACAGGCGATGGATCTTCACCTTGATGCCGAGAAGTCCTTTCGCCGCTCCATCTATCTCGATAAGAACTTCATCATGGCCCATTATCACCTCGGTCTCCTCCTGCTCGCGAACGGACGGCAGGCTCCCGGCAAGCGGTCCCTGGCCAATGCGGCGCGCCTGGCATCCGGCTTGGCCGACGGCCAGGTGCTGCCGGAGGGCGACGGGGTTCGGGCCGGCGACGTGAGGGCTCTCGTGCGCGTGCATCTCGATGCCGTCGCGGCAGCCGGAGCGGAAGGCTGACATGGCCAAAGCCCACAGACGCAAGATCAAGCTGATCGGCCGCGCGGCCGCTCTTTCGGCCGAGGAGCGGCTTCGGCTGATCCTGGAGGAGCGCACGGAAAGCCTTGCGGCGCGGGTCCACCGTGCCGCGGCAGACGCTCCCGTCGAACGGCGCCGGGTGGTGGTCTGCAAGGCCGGACGGGAACGGATCGGCGTTCCGGTCGAGGCGGTCGAGGAGGTGCTGCCCTATCGGGCCTGCGTTCCGGCGGCCTCCGCCCATCCGGCGCTCATCGGCCATTTCGGGCAGGCCGGACGCCTCGTGAGCGTCATCGATCTCGGCCTCGCGCTCGGCATCGGCTCGGGCGAGACCGGACAGGGCGGGCATTACCTGCTCTTGCGCCGGGAGCAGCCCCGCCTGGCCCTGCGGGTCGAACGGGCCCAGGACGTCGTCGACGCCGTGCCGATGGCCGGTCAGGACATCTCCGGCCAGCCCATCTCGGGACCGCATACGGACGCCATCACGGGCCTTGCCCGCACGGACGACGACGGCCCCGAACGGGAGGGCGTCATCGCCCTTCTGGACCTGGATCGCCTCATCAAACCCTTTCTGACACTTTCGCCTGCTTCCGGAGCCTAACGTGACGATCTCGATCGCCAACCGCATCCTCCTCGGCTTTGCCTTCATCGTGGCGCTCATGGTGGCGCTCGGCATCTACGCCCTCACCCAGCTCGACGATTTCCGCCAGAGCAACGAGACCGTCGTGCAGCGCGACCTGAGCATCATGCGGGCGGTCGAGAGGGTGCGCGACCAGCAGAACCAGATGCGCGCCACCCGCGAGGAGATCGTGAGCCGGTTCCTCCTGCGCTCCCTCGGCCAGCCGCAGACCGGCGTCGAGAACACGATCGCGGCCTGGACCCGCCAGGCCGCCTCCACGGAGGCCGCCCTCAACGACGCTTCGACGAACATCACGAACCTGCGCTCGTCGGCGGTCACCAGCCAGCGGGCGGATGCCTGGCGGCGCATCTCCGATCTCATCGTGAACGCGAACGGCGAGTACCGCCAGATCCGCGCCGCCTCGGAGCGGCAGATCGCGGCGGTTCAGGCCAACGATCTGGCGACCGTCCTGGCGACGGAGGGCGCCCTCACGGAGGCCCGCGCCAACTGGGTCCGGAACCTGGACGAGGCCGACAAGGTGCTGGAGGAAGCGATCGGCATCGGGCAGAGGCGCTTGGTCGAGATCTACGACAGCAGCCGCGTCTCGATCATCATCGCGCTGGTGGGCCTCGCGCTCATCGCCCTCATCATCAGCTACCTGATCCGGAACTCCATCGCGACGCCGCTCTCCGCCTTCATGGCCTTCGTGGAGCGGGTGGGACGGGGCGATCTCGGCGGCCAGACCGCCGCCACGGGCCGCGACGAGATCGGACAGCTCGGCACCACCCTCAACACCATGGTGGACGGCCTGCGCCAGCTCGCGCGCCAGAGCCGCGAGGCGACCGAGAACCTCAACGCGTCGGCGGCCGAGATCCGCGCCTCGACCCAAGAGCAGGCCGCGAGCGTGGAGGAGCAGCTCGCCGCCGTCCAGGAGACCGCAGCCACGGTGGACGAGATCACCCATGCGGGCGCGCAGATCGGCAAGCGGGCCCAGGAGGTGATCGCCGCCGCCCAAGCCACGGCCCAGACCAGCCATGCGGGTCTCACCGCCGTGGACGAGACCGCCCGGGCCATGGACGCGATCCGCGAGCAGGCGGAGGCCGTGGCCGAGAACATCGTGGCGCTGAGCGAGAAGACCCAGGCCGTGGGCGAGATCATCGCGTCCGTGAACGACATCTCCGAGCGCTCGCACCTGCTGGCGCTCAATGCCGCCATCGAGGCCGCGGCGGCGGGCGAGAGCGGCCGCAGCTTCGCCGTGGTGGCCTCCGAGATGAAGGTGCTGGCCGACCAGGCCAAGGACGCGACCACGCAGGTTCGTTCGATCCTGGGGGACATCCAGCGCGGCATCAATTCCTCGGTGATGCTCACCGAGGAAGCCGTCAAGCGCGTCACCGCCGGCAAGGAGCGCACGGACACCACGCAGCAGACCATCACGGAGATCTCCAGCCGCGTGCAGGAAAGCGTTCAGACCTTCCAGCAGATCGTGGCCTCCACCAATCAGCAGCAGCTCGGCATCGAGCAGGTGATGGGCGCGCTCCAGAACATCCGCCAGGCCAGCCAGCAGACCGCCGCCGGGACGCGCCAGCTCGACACCGCTGCGGCCAACCTGTCGGACCTGTCCCAGCAGCTCCTGGCCATCGCCGAACGCTACCGCTTGTAGGATCCCGGGTGTCGAGGCGCGATCCGTGACGGATATCCGCAAGCAACTCCTGGCCGCTTTCGAGTCCGAGCACCGCGAGCATCTCGGCACGATCCGCCATGCTCTCGACCGGGCCGAGGCGGGCGCGGCCTTCGACATGGCGGACGTGTTCCGGCGCGCCCACAGCCTGAAAGGCGCGGCGCGGGCTGTGGACCTGCCCGCCGTGGAGGACCTGGCCCATCGCCTGGAAGCCCTGTTCTCGCAGATCCTGGAAGGCCGGAGAACACTGGATCCGCCCACGATCGCGGCGCTTCGAACCGGTCTCGACGGCATCGAGGATCTGGTGGCCGAGATCGACAACCCGGCCAGCACGTTCGCGCCCACGGCCGCTCTTTCGGCTCTGGACCGCCTCCTGGGCGGCGACAGCGCGCCTCCCCCGGCTCCCGCTGCCCTTCCCGCCACGCCCCAAGCCCCAGTGTCCCAAGCCCCGGCGCCCCATCCCGCGCCGGCGTCCGCAGACCCCATCCTGGCCCCCGAGCCGCCGCCCGGCGAGGCGGGCAGCACCTACCTGCGCGTGGCCGCCGAGCAGATCGAGGAATTGTCGGGCTCCATGCACCAGCTCATGGCCGACCTGCAGGCCGAGGAGGCCATCTCGGACGCGATTTCCCAGGTCGATTCCGAGTTGCGCGGCTTGCGCCGAAGCTGGGACGCCCTGCAGGTGCAGGTCTCGGCCCTGGTGACGGTCTCCCAGCGGGCCAATGGCCAGGGCGGCGCCGTCCCGCGCTCCCTCGGGCCCCGCCTGAAGGAGTTCGATCAGAACCTGAAAGGCCTGTTCCGCCGCCTCTCGGCCCTGTCCCGTGAGCAGCGCCAGCTCGCCTGGGCCACGGAGCAGGCCGCCCACGCGGTGCGGGAGAACATCGACCGGGTATCGCTCGTGTCCGTCGAGACGGTGTTCGGCAGCTTCGGCCACATGGTGCGGGACCTGGCCCGCCAGGAGGGCAAGGCCGTCCGCGTGCGCACGGCGGGCCTCGACATCCAGGCGGATCGGCGGGTGCTCCAGGCCCTCAAGGACCCGGTGATGCACCTCCTGCGCAACGCGGTGAACCACGGCATCGAGACGCCCGACGAGCGCCGGACGCGCCGCAAGCCCGACGAGGCGGAGGTGAGCCTCGAATTCGCCTCGAAGGGCGGCCGCCTGGAGATCAGCATCCGCGACGACGGACGCGGCCCCGATCTCAACCGGATCGAGGCGGTCGCGGTCCAGCGCGGCCTCCTGCCCGAGCGCAGGCGCGGCGAGATGATGCCGCCGGCCGACCAGCTCCTGTCCCTCGTCTTCGCGCCGGGATTCTCCACGGCCGCCACCGTGGACAAGATGTCCGGGCGCGGCATGGGCCTTTCCGTGGTGGCCGAGGCGGTGCGCCGCCTGCACGGCTCGGTGCGCCTGCGCCAGCGCCACCCGGCCGGGGCCGAGGCGCACCTGTCGGTGCCGTTCACGGCCGCCCGGCAGTCGCTCCTCCTGGTGGAGGCGGAGGGCCGCATGTACGGCCTGCCCACCCACAACATCGATCGCCTCCTGCGCCTGCCCGCCGCCCGCCTGGAAAGTGTGGAAGGACGACCTGTCGCACGGATCGAGGTCGGGGGGCAGGACGTTATGGTCCCTGTGGTCGCGCTCGCGGCCCTCACAGGATCCTTGAATGCCCCCATACCGATCGAGGCCGGAAGCGTGAAGGCAGTGCTGGTTCGCCAGGGTGCCCGTCACTGCGCCCTGGCCGTGAATGTGTTCCAAGACGTGCGCACCATGCTGGTGGGCGATGTCGATGCCATCGGGCTCGATGAGACCGTCTCCGGCACCGTGCTGCTGGAAGACGAGCTTCCGGCCCTGGTGCTGAGCCCGGAAGCCCTGGTCGAGCACTGGGTTCGCAACGAGAGCCGCCTCGCGGCCGGAGGGCTCGGCCTGGCCGAATGGGCTCCGAAGGCCGAGAAGCGCGCCACCACGATCCTCGTGGTGGACGATTCCATTACGACCCGCACCCTGGAGAAGAGCATCCTGGAAGCCCAGGGCTACCGGGTGGTGCTCAGCGTCGACGGGCTCGATGCCCTCAACCTGCTGCGCTCCGGCGAGGCCGTGGTCGACCTCGTGATCGCCGACGTGGAGATGCCGCGCATGGACGGCTTCGGCCTGCTCCAGGCCGTCAAGGCTGATGCCCGCCTGGCCTCCCTGCCCGTCATTCTCATGACCTCCAGGGACGATCCGGAGGATGTGCGCCGGGGCCTCGACCTCGGGGCGAGCGCCTACATCACCAAGCAGAAGTTCGACCAGCGCGAGCTGCTCGGCACGATCGGACAGCTCCTATGATCCCCTCTTCCCAATCGCGCGTCCGCGTGATGGTGGTCGAGGATTCCCTCGTGATCCGCCAGCTTCTCGCCCACATCATCGCCCGCGACCCGCGCCTGATCGTGGCCGCCACGGTGGCCTCCGCCGAGGAGGCCTTGCAGGAGATCGGCCGCGTGCAGCCGGACGTGGTCTCCATGGACATCCGCCTTCCCGGCATGGACGGCCTGGAGGCGACCCGGCGCATCATGGCCGAGCGGCCCACGCCTATCGTGGTCATCGCCGATTCGATCGAGGATTCGTCCCTCAAGATCTCCATGAACGCCCTGCGGGCCGGCGCCCTGTCGGTGGTGGAAAAACCCGTGGGCGTCACGAGCGCCGGCTACGATGCGATCGCGTCCACCATCTGCACCCAGCTCTACATCATGAGCCAGGTGCCCGTGGTGCGGCAGCGCAGCTTCAGCTGGCGCCCGCCCACGAACCCTCCGCGCTCCGAAAGGGAAGACCTGTGGGCCTCGGCGCGCCCCGCCCTCATGGCGATCGCGGCCTCCACGGGCGGCCCCCCGGCCCTCGCCAAGGTGCTGGGCGCCTTTCCGGCGGACTTCCCGATCCCGATCCTGCTCGTCCAGCACATGGGAGCCCCCTTCATGGAGGGGTTCGCGTCCTGGCTGAACGGGCTCACATCCCTCGACGTGCGCCTGGCCCAGGAGGGCGAGGTGCCGGCCGCGGGCCGAGTCTACGTGGCGCCGGGGGATCGGCATCTGGCCCTGTCCTCCACTGGGGCCCTGCGCCTCAGCGCCGATCCTCCCATCGGAAGCCAACGGCCCTCCGCCACCTACCTGTTCCGATCCATGGCGCAGTTCGCCGGCCCCAGAGGCATCGGCGTGCTCCTCACCGGCATGGGCGAGGACGGGGCGCAGGGGCTGGTGGAGATGCGACAGGCCGGCGGCTACACCCTGGCGGAGCACGAGAGCACAGCGGTGGTCTACGGCATGCCCGCCGCCGCCGTGCGCATGGGCGGGGCGCGCGCGAGCCTGCCCCTCGACCTCATCGCGCCGCGCCTTCTCGGCCTGGCGCGGGGAGAGGGCGAATGAACGCTCTCGAGGCGCGCGCGGCCCGGATCCTCCTGGTGGAGGATTCGGAAACCCAGGCCTTGCAGCTCCGGTACGTCCTGGAGAGCAACGGCTTCAACGTTGCATGGCAGGCCACGGCGGAAGCCGCCCTCGACAGCCTGAACGAGCGCCTGCCCGACCTCGTGATTTCGGATTATCACCTGCCCGGCATGAACGGGGACGAGCTGTCGCGGCAGATGCGCCTCAACATGCGCACGCGGGCGATCCCCGTCCTCATGCTGACGGAAGCCCGCGAGCGCGGCATGGAGCGCCAGGGGCTGGAAAGCGGCGCCGACGCCTACGTGTCCAAATCCGCCGACCAGGATCTCATCATCCTGCGGATCAAGGCGCTCCTGCGCCGGCGCGCCACCTCGGCCGAGCCGGAGGCCGGAACCGAGGTCTCGAGCTTCGGCAGCTTCCGCCGGGCCCGGATCCTCGCCGTGGAGGACAGCCCCACCTACCAGGCCTATCTGAGGGACATCCTGGCCCGCGAGGGATACGACGTGACCATGGCGGGCGACCCCGACGAGGCCCTGCGCCTGGTGGGGGCGGCCCCGGCCTCCTGGGATTGCGTGATCGTCAACGTGCTGAGCCCCGGCTTCGACGGGGTCGACCTGTGCCGCCAGCTCAACGCCTACCGGGGCGTCGCTCCCCTGCCGGGCCTGGACGTGCCGAGCTTCTACATCGTGGGCCTCGGCAACGAGGAGGGCGGCAATGCCCTGTCCCGCACCTTCGCGGCGGGCGCCGACGACATCATCCCGGCCGCCGCCGAGGCCGACGTGTTCCGGGTGCGCATCCGGGCCCTTGTGCGGCGCAAGCTCCTCCAGGACGAGAACAGCCGCATCGAGACGGAGCTGCGCCAGCGGGAGCTCGCCCTCGAGCGGGCCAAGACGGAGGCTGCCGCCGCCGAGGCGCGGGCGTCCCTCGCGGGTGCCCTGGCCCGGGCCAACTACGATCTGGAGCAGGCCAACCACCAGCTGAAGGAAACCCAGGCCAAGCTCGTGCAGGCGGCCAAGATGGCATCGCTGGGCGAACTCGTGGCCGGCATCGCCCACGAGATCAACAACCCCCTCGCCTTCATCCTGGCCCATCAAGGCACCGTCGAGCGTCTCCTGTCCGACGTGGAGGGCAAGCTTCCGGCCGGGACGGGCCTGGAGGCCAAGATCGGCAAGTCCCGCGAACGGATCGGCGCCATGAAGCTGGGCCTGGGCCGGATCCAGGAGCTCGTGCTCAACCTGCGCCGCTTCTCCCGGCTCGACGAGGGCGAGCTCAAGACCGTCAACGTGCCCGAATCCATCGATACGGTGCTGGCCCTGCTGGGCCATAAGCTCGGCGGCCGGATCGAGGTGGTGCGCCACTATCACGCCGCGCCGGATCTCTATTGCTCGCCGGCTCTCCTCAACCAGGTGGTCATGAACGTCATCGGCAACGCGGCCGACGCCATCGGCGATACGGGCACGATCACGATCCAGACGGACAGCGACGACGCGACCTACGCGATCCGCATCTGCGATTCAGGGCCCGGCATCCCGGACGAGTTGAAAGAACGGATCTTCGAACCATTTTTCACCACCAAGCCCGTCGGCACCGGCACTGGACTTGGTCTCGCAATCGCCTATAGCGTTGTCCAGGCTCATAAAGGAACGATCTCAGTGGATACGGGCCCCCAAGGAGGCGCGCGTTTCACGATCATGATCCCAAGGCAGACTCTCTCATGAATGCGCTGGTCAGCCCCGATCTCGATCAGGGCACGATCCTGGTCGTCGACGACGAACCGGACATCCTGGTCGCGCTCGAGGACCTGTTCGAGGACGATTACCGCGTCCTGAAGGCGACCTCACCCCTGCAGGCCCTGGACATTCTGAAGAACGAGCCCGACATCGCCATCATCATTTCCGACCAGCGCATGCCGGAAATGCAGGGCGACGAGTTTCTGACCAAGGCCCGCAGCCTCAGCAACGCCGAATCGATCCTTCTCACCGGCTACGCGGACCTGAAAGCCGTGATCGGGGCCGTGAACAACGGCCGCATCATGGCCTACGTGCCCAAGCCCTGGGACCCTTCCACCCTGCACAGCATGGTGGCCTCGGCTTATGAGCGCCATCGCCTGTCACAGCGCCTGGAAACCGAACGCTCGCTCCTGCACGGCCTCATGGACAGCACCGAGGACGGCATCGCCTTCAAGGATCTCGAGGGCCGGTTCGTGCGGCTCAACGGCAGCAAGGCCCGTGCTCTTGGGATTCAGGCGGGAGACGGAATCGGCTGCCACGAGCGCGATTTCATCCCATCCTCGAAAGCCGAAGATGTGGAGCGCCTGGACCGGGAAGCGATCGCGGCGGCGCACCCGATCGAGACGATCGAGGAGCTGACCGTGGGCGATGGTGGCCAGCGCTGGATCCTCACGCAGCGGATCCCGATCCTGGACCAGGAGGGCACCGTCACGAACCTGGCCGCCATCGAGCGCGACATCACGGACCGCAAGCTCATGGAGATGCGCCTGCGCCAGGCGGACAAGATGCAGGCCCTGGGCACCCTGGCCGGGGGCGTCGCGCACGATTTCAACAACCTCCTCATGGCGGTGCTGGGAAGCCTCGACCTCGCCTCACGCCGCCTGCCGGACGATCCGCGGCTGTCGCGGCTGCTCCAGAACGCCATCTACGCGGCGGAGCGGGGGGCCTCGCTGACGCAGCGCCTCTTGAGCTTCAGCCGCCAGCGGGACCTGACCCTCCAGGCCGTGGACGTGACCCAGGTCATCCATGACATGAACGACCTGCTGACGCGAACCCTGGGAACGCACCTGCGCATCGAGCGGACCCTGACAGAAGACCTCTGGTGCGCCACGGTGGATCCGGACCAGCTCGAACTGGCGATCCTGAACCTGTGCATCAATGCCCGCGACGCCATGCCGGAGAGCGGAACGCTCACCCTCTCGACCCGGAACGCCACGGTCGGCGAGGACGATGTCGCCGACCTTGCGGCGGGAGATTACGTCGTGGTGTCGGTGTCGGATTCGGGGGTCGGCATGCCGCCGGAGGTGCTCAACCGCGTGTTCGAGCCCTTCTTCACCACGAAGGAGGTGGGCAAGGGCACCGGCCTCGGCCTGCCGATGGTCTATGGGCTCGCCCAGCAATCCGGCGGAACGGTCACGATCAGGAGCGTGCTCGGCCAGGGCACCCAGGTCGACCTTTATCTGGCGCGCTCCGCCACCCCCGCCGTCCCCGCCGGCGACGAGGATCCGGCCGGGGTCGAAGCGTCCGTGAAGGCCCATATCCTCCTCGTGGACGATGACGCGGAAGTGCGCAGCGTCACGGCCGCCTATCTGAACGAGATGGGCCATCAGGTCACGGAGGCTCCCAGCGGCGCCTCCGCGCTCGAGATCATCGCCCAGGCGGCCGATGTCGATCTCCTGGTGGCGGATTTCGCCATGCCGGAGATGACCGGCCTCGAGCTGGCCGTCCAGGCCCGCAAGCTCCGGTCCGGCCTTCGCACCCTCCTGGTGACGGGCTATGCCGACCCCGAGAAGGTTCCCGAAGGATATCCGGTGCTCAACAAGCCGTTCGGCCGGAAAGAGCTGGCCGTCCAGGTCACGAACCTGATCGACGATCCCGGGGCAAGAGACCTCTAGAACGAAGAATTGATCGTTAGTGTTAACGGTTCCGTCCGGCTGTTTACGCTTTCTTCACCCCTGAGGCGGCTTCAAGGCCGCGACCCTCGGTTGCGACTCCCCCAATCATTTCAAGGTCTTGACAGGGCGTCACCCGGCCCTTGAAACGCGTAACGCTATAAACCATAGGAAATTTGACCACAAAACAGGCAACCGATTGACTTTGCGCGCGCTTCGCACCTTAACTTCGTCCCAGAACGGCCATAATCCAGAGCCGTCTCAGAGGACAACCAGAATGAAGAAATCAGCTCTTCTTGCAGCTGTTTGCGTTCCCGCATTCCTGGCCGCCGCTCCGCTGGCCGCCAAGACCCTCGTTTATTGCTCCGAGGGAAGCCCCGAGAATTTCTATCCGGGCGTCAACACCACCGGCACCTCCTTCGACGTGACCGAGCAGATCTACGACAACATCGTCGATTTCGAGCGCGGCGGCACCAAGGTCGAGCCGGGCCTGGCCGAGAAGTGGGACATCTCCGAGGACGGCACCGTCTACACGTTCCACCTCCGCAAGAACGTGAAGTGGCACACCAACAAGAACTTCAAGCCCACCCGCAACATGAACGCCGACGACATCGTGTTCATGCTCGAGCGCCAGTGGAAGGAAGATCACCCGTTCTTCAAGGTGACGAGCCCGAACCACTCCTACTTCACCGACATGGGCATGCCCAAGCTCCTGAAGTCGGTCGAGAAGGTGGACGACTACACGGTCAAGATCACCCTGAACCAGCCCGAGGCTCCGTTCCTGTCGAACCTGGCCATGCAATGGGCCGGCGTCCAGTCCAAGGAATACGCCGACGCGATGCTGAAAGCCGGCACGCCGGAGAAGATCGACCAAGAGCCGATCGGCACGGGCCCGTTCTACCTGGTGCAGTACCAGAAGGACGCCATCGTCCGCTACAAGGCGTTCCCGGAATACTGGGCCGGCAAGGCCAAGCTTGACGATCTGGTCTTCGCGATCACGCCCGATCCGTCCGTGCGCTGGGCCAAGGTCCAGAAGGGCGAGTGCCATGTCATGCCGTATCCGAACCCGGCCGACCTGGACGCCATGAAGAAGGACCCGAACGTCACGATCCTCGACCAGGCGGGCCTGAACATCGGCTACCTGGCCTACAACACCACCAAGAAGCCCTTCGACGACGTGCGCGTCCGCAAGGCCATGAACATGGCCATGAACAAGAAGGCGATCGTCGAAGCCGTGTTCCTGAGCACCGGCGTGCCGGCCAAGAACCCGATCCCGCCGTCCATGTGGTCGTACAACGACTCGGTCAAGGACGACGAGTACAACCCGGAAGCCGCCAAGAAGCTGCTTGCGGAGGCCGGCTACCCGAACGGTCTCGAGACGGATCTCTGGGCGATGCCCGTGCAGCGTCCCTACAACCCGAACGCTCGCCGGATCGCGGAATTGATGCAGGCGGACCTCGCCAAGGTCGGCATCAAGGCCGAGATCAAGAGCTTCGAGTGGGGCGAGTACCGCAAGCGCGCCCAGGCCGGTGAGCACCAGACCGCCCAGCTCGGCTGGACGGGCGACAACGGCGACCCGGACAACTTCCTGAACACCCTGCTGGGCTGCGCCTCGGCTCAGTCGGCCTCCGGCTCGAACATCGCCAAGTTCTGCTACAAGCCGTTCGAGGATCTCGTCTCCAAGGCGAAGGTGACGTCGAACCAGGCCGAGCGCACCAAGCTCTACGAGCAGGCCCAGGTGATCTTCAAGGAGCAGGCTCCGTGGTTCACCATCGCTCACGCGGTGCAGCTGAAGCCGGTGCGCAAGGAAGTCGTGGACTTCAAGCTCTCGCCGTTTGGCCGCCACACGTTCTACGGCGTGGACATCAAGGGCAAGTAAGGCATCGCCTTCTTGAGCGGGCGGAGCGGCTCTATGGCCGCTCCGCTTTTTTCATTCCGGGGTAGAGTTCCGCCCGGAATTGGATTAAGGGCCGCGCTTCCTTTGGCCTTACGGACCTCACTTCGCCTGAAATGTTCTAGCGATGCTTCGATTTATCCTGACTCGCGTCAGCCTCGTCATTCCGACCTTCATCGGGATCACCATGCTGGCTTTCTTCCTCATCCGCCTCGTGCCGGGCGATCCCATCGAGACGCTCGCGGGCGAACGCGGCATCGATCCCGCGCGCCATGAGCAACTGCGCAAGGAGTTCGGCTTCGACAAGCCGATCTTCGTCCAGTACGGCATCTATGTGGCCCGCGTTCTCCAGGGCGATCTCGGCAAGTCCCTGATCACGCAGGAGAGCGTGCTCACCGAGTTCAACGCCCTGTTCCCGGCGACCGTCGAACTGGCCTTGTGCGCCATCATCTTCGCCCTCGTGCTGGGCTTGCCGGCGGGCATGATCGCGGCGATCCGACGAAATTCGATCTTCGACCACGGCGTCATGGGGATCTCGCTCACCGGATACTCCATGCCGATCTTCTGGTGGGGCCTGATCCTGATCCTGCTCTTCTCGGTGCAGCTCGGCTGGACCCCCGTCTCGGGGCGCATCGACGTGCTCTATTACATCGAGCCGGTGACGGGATTCCTGCTGATCGATTCCTGGCTGTCCGGCGAGGAAGGCGCGTTCAAGTCCGCCGTCGAGCACCTGATCCTGCCCACCATCGTGCTGGGCACGGTGCCGCTGGCGGTCATCGCCCGCATGACCCGCTCGGCGATGCTGGAGGTCCTGGGCGAGGATTACATCCGCACCGCCAAGGCCAAGGGCCTGCCCTGGTTCCGGGTCGTGACCCTCCATGCCCTGCGCAATGCGCTGATTCCGGTCGTCACCGTCATCGGCCTCCAGGTGGGCGTGCTCTTCACCGGAGCGATCCTGACCGAGACGATCTTCTCCTGGCCGGGCATCGGCAAGTGGATGATCGACGCCATCTTCCGCCGCGACTACCCGGTGCTCCAGGGCGGAGCCCTGCTGCTCGGCATCGTCGTCATGGCCGTGAACCTTCTCGTGGACCTCGCTTATGGTCTCATCAACCCGCGCATCAGGCATAACCGATGACCGCTGAAACCATGGACACCCCGGCCGTCGCCGTGCCGACGGCCACGCCGCCCCACCCGCTCCGGGAGTTCTGGAGCTATTTCAGCGCCAACAAGGGGGCCGTGGCAGGCCTCGTGGTGATCGTCACCGTGGTGCTCGTGGCCCTGCTGGCGGACGTGCTGGCGCCCCACTCGCCCTACATCACCGACACCACCATCGCGTTAAAGCCGCCCTTCTGGCAGGAAGGCGGATCCCTCGCCTACCCGCTCGGCACCGACGCGATCGGCCGCGACATCCTCTCGCGCCTGATCTACGGCGCGCGCCTGTCGCTGCTCATCGGCATCGTGGTCGTGGCGATCTCCATCGTGCTCGGCACGGTGCTCGGCCTCGTGGCGGGCTTCGTGCGCGGCGTGACGGAGATCCTCATCATGCGATTGATGGACATCATCCTCACCCTGCCGAGCCTGCTCCTCGCGATCGTGATCGTGGCGGTGCTCGGGCCCGGCCTCATGAACTCCATGATCGCGGTCGCCCTCGTGATCCTGCCGCATTACGTTCGCCTCGCCCGTGCGGCGGTGATCACCGAAACCTCGAAGGATTACGTGATGGCGGCCCGCGTCAGCGGGGCCGGAACCCTGCGGCTCATGTTCAAGGAAGTGCTGCCGAACTGCACCGCGCCCCTGATCGTGCAGGCCTCGCTGGGCATCTCCACCGCCATCCTCGACGCGGCGGCGCTGGGCTTCCTGGGCCTCGGCGCGCAGCCGCCCTCGCCCGAATGGGGCACCATGCTGGCCGATGCCCGCGAGTTCGTGCTGCGGGCCTGGTGGGTGGTGACCTTCCCGGGCCTCGCCATCCTCATCACGGTGCTGGCCTTCAACCTGCTCGGCGACGGCCTGCGCGACGCCCTCGATCCCAAGCTGAAGAGGTCCTGACCATGGCGCTTCTCGAAATCGAGAACCTCGTCGTCGAGTTCCAGACCTCCACGGGCATGTTCCGGGCGGTCGACGGCGTGTCACTGGAAGTGCACGAGCGCGAAGTTCTGGCCATTGTGGGCGAATCCGGCTCGGGCAAGTCCGTGTCGATGCTCGCCGTCATGGGCCTGCTGCCCTGGACCGCCAAGGTGACGGCCGACACGATGACCTTCAACGGCCGCGACCTCCTCACGATGCCGGGCGCCGAGCGCCGCAAGATCATCGGCAAGGATATCGCCATGATCTTTCAGGAGCCGGTGGCGAGCCTCAACCCGTGCTTCACGGTCGGGTTCCAGATCGAGGAAACCCTTCGGATCCACCTCGGCCTGGGCCGCCGGCAACGGCGCGCCCGCGCCATCGAGCTCCTGACGGCGGTGGGCATTCCCGACCCGGCCGAGCGCCTGAGCTCGTTCCCGCACCAGATGTCGGGGGGCCAGTGCCAGCGCGTGATGATCGCCATGGCCATCGCGTGCAATCCGAAGCTGCTCATCGCCGACGAGCCGACCACGGCCCTCGACGTGACGATCCAGAAGCAGATCCTGGACCTGCTCGTGAACCTTCAGGCCGAGCACGGAATGGGCATGATCATGATCACCCACAACATGGGCGTCGTGGCCGAGACCGCCGACCGGGTCGTGGTCCAGTACAAGGGCCGCAAGATGGAAGAGGCGGATGTGCTCACCCTGTTCGAGAACCCGCGCAGCAACTATACCAAGGCACTGCTCGCCGCCTTGCCCGACAACGCGACGGGCGACCGCCTGCCCACCATCGCGGATTATTTCAAGGACGGAAGCGAGATCGCCGGAGCGGCCGTATCATGAGCGTCGTACTCGAAGCCAAGAACATCGTGCGGGACTACCACGTCCCCGGCGGCCTCTTCTCCAAGGGCTCGACCGTGCACGCCGTGAAGGGCGTGAGCTTCACGGTCGAGAAGGGCAAGACTCTGGCCATCGTGGGCGAGAGCGGCTGCGGCAAGTCCACGCTCGCGCGGATCCTCACCCTGATCGACCCTGCCACGTCCGGAGACCTCTTCATCCAGGGCAAGAAGGTCGACATCAGCAAGGGCGACCTCACGAAGGACCTGCGGCGCGAGGTGCAGATCGTCTTCCAGAACCCCTACAGCTCCCTGAACCCGCGCCAGAAGATCGGCGACGTCCTGGGCGCCCCGCTCGTGATCCACGGCAACGTCCCGGCCTCCGAGCGCCGGGATCGCGCCATGGCGATGCTGAAGAAGGTGGGCTTGGGCGAAGAGCACTACAACCGGTATCCGCACATGTTCTCGGGAGGGCAGCGTCAGCGCATCGCAATCGCGCGCGCCCTGATGCTCAACCCGAGCCTGCTGGTGCTCGACGAGCCCGTCTCGGCGCTCGACCTCTCGGTCCAGGCGCAGGTGCTGAATCTCCTGGCGGACCTGCAGGACGAGTTCAACCTGACCTACGTCTTCATCAGCCACGACCTGTCGGTGGTGCGCTATATCGCCGACGACGTGATGGTGATGTATTTCGGCGAAGCGGTCGAGTACGGCACCCGCGACGAGGTGTTCTCGGATCCCAAGCACCCCTATACCAGGACCCTGTTCGCGGCCACGCCCCGCGCCGACCCCAACAGCATCCGCGCACGTCTTGCCAGAAAGAAGGCGGCCTGAGCCGCCTTTCTTCACTCGGCTGGAGCGGTTGAGGGCCCCGAGGGCACGGCCTGGAGCATGCGCACCTTGACGGGCGGCTCGGACGGCGACGGAGCCGGATTCTCGGCCGATTGCGTCTGCTTGGTGGCGACCTCGAGCGACCGGACCACAGCCTCGCGCAGCGTCGTGACGTAGTAATCCGCGCCTACCACCGCCCGCAGGGCCTCATCCTTGAGGATCGCCTCCTCGGCCGGCCACAACCCGACCAGGATGGTCACGCCGGGCAGCCGCTTGCGCAGGCGGCGAAGCAGGTAGCGCAGGTGGGCGGGCGTTCCGGAGATCTCCAGATAAGAGATGCAGATCATCTGGATGCCGGTCGCGTCGAGCGCCCCGATCCCAGAGCGCGAGACCGAGGAATACGGCACCACCTGCGAGCCGAGCCCATGCTTCTGGAGAAGCTGCCCCAGCATTTCCGACGCCGCCTCGTCGAGAGGCCCGCGTCCGGCAAGGCACATCACCGCGCCGCTCGCCTTCCACTTCTCCCCGATCCGGTCGGAGGCCGACGCCTCCGGGGCCACGGCCGGCTGCTTGATGTCGGGTTTGGCGTTCTGCGGCGGCGCGACGGGCTCGTCCTTGGTCTCCTGCGGCTCCGGCTCCACATCCTCGTGGGCGCTCAGATCCGCCACGAGAGCGTCGATGACGCCTTTCACCCGGTCGAGCTGCCCGCCCGTCAGAACGCCCCGGCTGGCGTCGTTGGCGGCGAGCTGCAGGCCCGCGAGGGCGACCTCGTCGTAATAGGACGTCAGAGAGCGGTCCTTGAGAAGAAGCTCGGCGGATTCCAGGGCCTCGTCGGGATCGCCCGCCAGCATGCGCTGGTACAGGTTCTCGGCGGGTGTCAGAGCGGGCCGGTCGCCCAGGAGCACGTCCAGGAACTCCAGCCGCTCCACATGCCGTCCCAGCACCACGAGGCACAAGGTCAGGGGTGTCGCGATGAGAAGGCCGATGGGCCCCCACAGCCATGTCCAGAAGATCGCCGCCACCACCACCGAAAAGGGAGACAGGCCGGTGCTCTGCCCATAGACGAGCGGTTCGATGAGATGACCCATGATGGGCTCTGAGATCAGGAAGAGCGCCAGGGTCAGGATCAGCATGTTCCAGCCCGGATCGACCGCGGCCGCCAGGGCGGCCGGAAGGATGGCCGCGATGATGGATCCGATATACGGCACGAAGCGCATGAGCATCGTGAAGATGCCCCACAGGATCGGGCTCGGGACGCCGATGGCCCAGAGACCGACGGCGATGAAGAGGCCGAAGGATGCGTTGAGGCCGAGCTGCATCAGGAAGTAGCGGCTGAGACGCCGCGCGGCGTCGTCCATGGCGACGGTGGTGCGATGGAGATCGCTGGAGCCGAAAAGCCGGATCATCCGGTCGCGCAGATCTTCCCGCTGCAGGAGGATGAAGATCAGGACCACCAGGACGATACCCATGGTGGCCAAGGGCTTGATGGCCGGAAGCAGGATATTCTGCGCCAGTTCGAGCGGGGTGGCGTCGGGCTCGTGCACCTCGACCGGCAAGGGCGCGGGCTCGGGCGGAGCGGCCGGCGCCTGCGCGTCGGGGGTTTCGGCGGGCTTGGCGGGCTCGGTCGTGGCGCGCTCGAGCTCGTTGCCGATCCGGCGGATCATCTCGGGGATCCGTCCCAGCGCGCCGTCGTGCAGGGACGCCATCTTCTGTTTGACGGTCACCTGATAGGTGGGCAGATCCGAGGCGAGGCCCGCGAGCTGATAGCCGATGACGCTACCGAGCGATCCGAGGATGCCCATCACCACCAGCATGGAGAGGACCACCGACGGCACCCGGCCGAGATGCCAGCGGCGCAACAGCTCCATGAAGGGCGCGATGACGAAGGCGAGCAGGATCGCCAGGGTCATGGGTAGGAAGACCTCGCGGCCCACGTAGAGCGCCGTTAGGACCACCACGGCCACGGCGAGCGTCAGCAAGCCATGGATGCCCGGAAGGTTCGGAGGAGGAACCTCCGTCTGCTGCGGTTCAGGCGTGGGCGTGGGCTGAAGGGGCATCGGCGTCTCGATCAAGCGCGGCATTGGCGCTCACATCAACGTGCGGCGGTTCCGAACGATCCCCCGCGCCGATGAGTTATTTCGAGGCCTCAACCTGGGGCTTTTCGCCTCGCTTTCCCGGCCGTGGCTCCGTCGCCATATCCGGATCGGATTTCCTTCCCAGAGAGTGTCCATGACCATGTCCAGACGGGCGCTTCTGCTCGGAGCGGCCGCAATGACGGCTCCGGCGATTCAGGCGCAAGAACTCAAGCGAGACAGGATGATAGCGCTTCCACAACGCCTCAGCTTCGCTAGCGGCGGCCAGGCGATCACCGTCGAGGCTTTCGGGGCGGCCGGAGCACGGCGCCCGGCCGTGCTCATGCTCCACGGGGCCGACGGCCTGAGCAACAATCGGCAATATGTCGAGGGCGCCCGGGCCGTGGCGGCGGCGGGTTATCAGGTCTACCTGGTGCATTACCTCGACCGGACCGGCCAGCGGCGGGCCAATTTCTCGACCTTGTTCCAGAACTTCATGCCTTGGGTCGAGACCGTGCAGGATGCTCTCGCCTTCGTGGCCGGTCGGCCCGAGGTGGATCCGAGCCGCATCGGCATCGTGGGCATTTCGCTCGGCGCAGCGCTCGGCATGACGGTGGCGAGTGGCGACCGTCGGGTCCGGGCGCTGGTCGATTACTTCGGGCCCCTCCCGCAGGGCGCCATCGCGCCGGACGCGCGCCTGCCGCCGACCTTGATCCTCCATGGGGCCGTCGATCCCATCGTGCCCGTGGCCAACGCCTACGCAGTGGAAGGACTCCTGAAGCAGAGCGGCACGGCCTACGAGATTCAGGTCTATCCGGGGCAGGGCCACGGCTTCTACGGCGCCGCCCAAGCCGATGCGACCCGGCGGGTGATCGCGTTTCTGGAAAGAACCTTGGGCGCACCCCGCGCCGCCACCGGCGAAGCGCCCGTCCCGGCCGGGGGCTGAGGCCTCCTGCGCGATGACGCCTTCCGAAGGGCAAGGGCCGCCCGAGCGGAACCACGGGATGCGCGGCGGCGAAAACCGGGTCCCATTTTCCGCCCGATGCTCTAAAGTCGCCCCTCCGCAACGCCAGAATCGACGCGAGCCATGACCTCTACCGACGCGACCCAGCCGGCCAATCCGTTCTTCAAGGAATGGACCACGCCCTTTGCGATCCCGCCTTTCGAGAGCATCGCGCCGGACCATTACAGGCCCGCCTTCGACAGGGCCCTGGCCGAGCAGACGGCCGAGATCGAAGCCATCGCGGGCTCGCCGGAAGCGCCGTCCTTCGCCAACACCATCGAGGCGCTGGAGCGCAGCGGCGGGCTGATGAAGCGCGTCGGCGGCGTGTTCTTCAACCTGTCCGGCTCCCACACCAACGAGGCCATCCAGGCGGTGGAGCGCGAGATGGCGCCGATCCTCGCCAAGCACAGGTCCACCATCTTCATGAACGAGGCGTTGTTTCACCGGGTGGAGGCGCTTCACGACGCCAGGGACAGCCTGAACCTGACCCCCGAACAGGCACGCGTTCTCGAACGCTACCACACCATCTTCGTGCGCGCTGGCGCTCGCCTGAACCCCGACGACAAGGCGCGCCTCGCCGCCATCACGGAGCGCCTCGCGACGCTGGGCACGCAGTTCTCCCAGAACGTGCTGGCCGATGAGAAGTCCTACCAGCTCGTGCTCGACGGCGAAGCGGATCTCGCGGGCCTCCCGACATTCCTGATCGAGGCGGCAGCCCAGGCCGCCGAGGAGCGCGGGCTCGAACGCAAGCACGTCATCACCCTGTCCCGCTCGAGCATCGAGCCGTTCCTGCAATTCTCCACCCGCCGCGACCTGCGCGAGCAGGCCTTCAAGGCTTGGGCGGCCCGGGGCGACAGGGGGGACGCGACCGACAACAAGGCCATCATCGCCGAGATGGTCGCCCTGCGGGCCGAGCGCGCGAAGCTTTTGGGCTACGAGACCTTCGCGCAGTTCAAGCTCGACGACACCATGGCGAAGACGCCCGAAGCGGTGCGCGACCTCCTCAACGAGGTCTGGGCCCCGGCCCGCAGCCGCGCCATGGAGGAGCGGGACGACCTGCAGGCCCAGGCCCAGGCCCAGGGTGACAACATCGCCATCGCGCCCTGGGACTGGCGCTTCTACTCGGAGCAGCTGCGCCTCAAGCGGCACAGCCTCGACGAGGCGACGCTCAAGCCCTACTTCCAGCTCGACCGCATCATCGAGGCCGCTTTCGAGACCGCCCGCCGGTTGTTCGGTCTCGGATTCGAAGAACTGCAGGACGTCCCGCGCTATCATCCGGACGTGCGCGCCTGGCGCGTCAAGGACGAGGCTGGCCAACTCGTGGCGGTCTTCATCGGAGATTATTTCGCCAGACCCTCGAAGCGCAGCGGCGCCTGGATGAGCAGCTTCCGCTCGCAGGAAAAGCTCGCCGGCGATATCCGGCCCATCATCGTCAACGTGATGAATTTCTCGAAGGCCGAACCGGCCCTGCTCAGCTTCGACGACGCGCGCACGCTCTTTCACGAGTTCGGTCATGCCCTGCACGGCATGCTGTCCGACGTGACCTATCCGCTGATCGCCGGTACGAGCGTGTCCCGTGACTTCGTCGAACTTCCGTCCCAGCTCTACGAGCACTGGCTGTCGCAGCCCGACATCCTGAGGGGCTTCGCGACGCATTACAAAACCGGCGAGGCGATTCCGGACGCGCTGCTCGACAAGCTCATGGCGGCCCGCAATTTCAACCAGGGCTTCGCCACGGTGGAGTATCTGGCGTCGGCCTTCGTGGACATCGACCTGCACAGCCTGACACAGGCCGAGAATCTCGACGTCGCGGCCTTCGAGAAGGATGCGCTGGCCCGGATCGGCATGCCGGACGAGATTATCATGCGCCACCGCACGCCCCATTTCACACACGTCTTCTCGGGCGACGGCTACTCGGCGGGCTATTACAGCTACCTGTGGTCGGAGGTTCTGGACGCGGACGCGTTCAATGCTTTCGAGGAGACGGGGGACGCCTTCAGCAAGGAGGTGGCCGCGAAGTTGAAGCGGTTCATCTATGCGGCCGGCGACCTGCGCGATGCGGAGGAATCCTACACGGCCTTCAGGGGACGGCTGCCGACTCCGGAGGCTCTTCTGGCCAAACGGGGCCTCAAGGACCTGTCGGCGACACCGGCCGCGTGAGCGCGGCCGTCAGGCCTCAATAGGACTCGGCATTCGCCTCGAGCGCCTGGACGCGCTGTCGCATGAGACTGGCGCGCTCCGCGCTGCGCCTGGAGGCCTTGTGGCGCGGGATCAGGGAGAGGGCCGGCTTGGGACAGGCCTGGCTCCGCAGCACGCCCAACAGGAACGCGGCTCCCTTCGGATCCTCATTCAGGGCTTGGGCGTCGAGCACCGGCATGTCGGTCTCCCTTTTGTTGTTTGATTCCGAGACGCAACATCACGAAACCAACGGCAGATTGCCGCCAAGGTTCCCGCTACCCAGCCGCGAATCGCAGCTCGCTGACCTGCCGGGAGACGTTTCCTGGTTCCAGAATACAGGGGGAGAAATGGGCTTTATTGGGGCTGTCGGGAAACCGTTGAGGCTCCAGGCAAAGGCCGGCATGGCGTCCGTAAGCCGTTCCGCGCAAACCCGGCACGGGGATGTCGATCAGGTGCCCGTCATAGAACTGGACGCCAGGCTCGGTGGTCCAGAGCTCCATGGACAGGTTGTTGTTCAAGGATTTGAGGGTCGCGGCGTGGCCCAGGTCCACCTCGCCGCCCCGCAGCACGTAGTTGATGTCGTAGGACACGCGGGGCTGCACCAATTGGGACGCGCCGATGGGCCGCAGGCTGCGAAAGTCGTACGCCGTCCCGGCCACGCTCGTGATCTCGCCCGTCGGGATGAGGTCCGGGGCTGTCGGGGTCACGAAGTCGCCTGCGATCATCAGGTGGTGGGAGGCAATGTCCTGGCTGCCGTCGAGGTTGAAATAGCAATGATTCGTGAGGTTCACGGGGGTCGCCCGATCCGCGGTGGCCTCCAGCGAGAAGCGCAGGGTGGCGGGTTCCAGGAGCGTGTAGGTGCAGGTGGCCACGAGACGGCCCGGATAGCCCATGTCGCCGTCTCGCGAGACCAGCGCCAGGGTCACGCTTTCTTCCCTATGGTCGATCACGGACCAGACCCGCGATCCGAACCCGGCCGTGCCGCCGTGAAGCTGGTTGCGCCCCTCATTGGCGTCGACCTGGAAGGTCTCGCCGTCGATGGTGAAGCGCGCCCCGCCGATCCGGTTGGCATACCGCCCGACGATCGCCCCGAAATAGGGCGAATGGGCCACGTAATCCTCGATCGTGTCGAACCCCAGCACCACCGGCTGCGGGCCGCCGGGGGTGGGCACGACCAGGTCCCGCACCACCGCGCCCCAGGTCAGGATGCGGGCCTCGGCGCCCGATCCGTTGGCCAAGGTCACCTCGAAAACATCCGTTCCGTCCACGGAGCCGAACCGCTCGATCGTCATGCGCCTATTCCCCGAAAATGTGCGAGTGCTGGCCCCGGATGCCGGTCTCGACCGAGAAGAGGTGGCCGGCCATGGGGTCGATGGCAGGATCGTGGCCGATGCTTGCCGTGGTGATGTAGAGGGTGGTCATGTCGGGGCCGCCGAAGGCGCATTTCGTCACCTGAGCGGTAGGCACCGGCAGGATGCGCTCCACGGAGCCGTCCGGCGCGAAACGGGTGATGCGCGAACCGCCCCAGTGGCAGACCCAGACATGGCCTTCCGCATCCACCGTCATGCCGTCCGGGTGCCCCCAGCCTTCCTCGAAGCACGTGAAGCGGCTCGGTGCGCCGGGAAGCCCGTCCCCCAGCACATGGGCGTAGATCTGGCCGTTGGTGGTGTCGGTGGTGTAGAGGGTCCGCCCGTCATGGCTGGAAGCGGGACCGTTGGTGACAACCATGTTGCCGTGGAAGCGAACCAGGTCTTTTCCGTCCCAGCGCCAGAAGCATCCGGTCTCGTTCTCTTCCAGGTTGTCCATGGTGCCGAAATAGAGCCTGCCGTCCGGCCCCACATGGCCGTCGTTGAGCCGGTTGTCGGGCAGATCCGCCTCGACCTCGACCAAAGGCTGGGTCTCGCCGCCCCAGAGATGGAGCCGGGAGAGGCCGGACTGGAACCCCGCGATGACGATGTCCGGATCGGATGTCAGGGCCACGAAGCCCACGGGCTCCTTCACGTCCAGGCGGGAGTGCTTGCCGGTTTCGGGGTGGAACTGCCACACCGCCGGGTTCTTGATGTCCACCCACAGGACCGTGCCGGTGCGGTGATCCCAAAGAGCGCCCTCCCCCAGGATGCAGCCGCTGGCGACCGCCACGTGAGGAATCTGCGGGTGAACGGTCGGATGGCTCATGGGGTCTTCCTGGGATCGGGTGGCGGAGGCTGCGGCGGTAACTGGGCCGCCCGCCGTCCGGTTCAACCCGGTCGGGCTCCGGCGATCCGGGCCGCGAGCCGGACCAGGCTCAGGTCCGACCCCGCCGGACCCAGGATCGAGAAGCCGAGCGGCGCACCGAGGCGGGAGGCGAGGGGCATGGACACCTGCGGCAGGCCAGACAGGACCGAGAGGCAGAGCAGGTTGAGGGCCCGGGTCCGGTAGTCGTTCAAGGCCTCCTCGCTGTCGGTGAGAAGCGGGGCCACGTCCGGCATGGTCGGCAGGATCAGCATGCCGTCACGGCCGAGGAGCGCGGCGAGCGTGGCCCGGAACGCCTCGCGGACCCGAAGGGCATCGCGCCATTGCTCTTCCGTCACGGTGCGCGAATACTCGAAGCGATCCGCCACGCCGGGCCCCAGGGGCGGCCGGTAGCGCTCGATCATGGGCCCGTCCACGATCCAGGCCTCCCGGCTCTGGATGCGGCGGAAGGCCCAGTAGAGCGGCTCGTAATCCTCGGTGACGGTTTCCGGCGCGGCCTTGCCGAATAAGGTTTCGATGCGGGCCACGACAGGCGTGAGAACGGCTTTCACATCCCCGCCCAGCAGCCCGAACGCGTCTTCGGCCAACAGGAGCCTCGGCGTTTCCGGCAGCGGAGACGGATCGGCACCGAGCAGCACCTCGCCGACCCGAACGAATGTCCCACCGTCGCGGGTGAAGAAGCCGCCCGTGTCGAAGGAGGGCGCGAGGTCGTGGCAGGCCTCCAGGCTCACCCGGCCATGGGTGGGGCGGAGGCCGAACAGGCCGCAATGGCTCGCGGGACCGCGCACCGACCCGCCCGTATCCGTGCCGAGCGCGAAATCGCATAAGCCGTTCGACACGGCCGACGCCGAACCCGACGAGGAGCCTCCGGGAATGCGATCCGGCGCGCCGCCGTTCACCGGCGTGCCGAAATGGGCGTTCTTGCCCGAGAGCGAAAAGGCGAGCTCGTCCGTGATGGTCTTGCCCACCAGCCGGGCGCCCGCATCGAGCAGGCGCTGCAGGGTGGGAGCCGTGCGGGTCTTGATGCCCGACATCGCGAGCCTATGCGGCGAGCCTGCGCCTGTCGGATAGCCCGCCACGTCGAACAGGTCCTTGGCCGCGAAGGTGAGACCTTTCAGGGGGCCGTCCGGGGCATTCGCGACGGGAACCGCCGGGTATGGCATGAAGGCGCGGGCGGGATCGGCATCGAGAAGCATGGGGGCACCGTTTTGGACAGCAACGCACCTTCTCATTCCGTCCGACGCCGCCGCAAGGGCACAAACTTGGCTGTGCGCAGGATTCGGTCTTTCGAAACGGGACTTTTGGCCTTACATGCTCCCTGACGACCCGGGAAGGATGCACGTCCGATGGCGAAGGCTTCGATGTTCCGCTGGCTCACCCTCGGCCTAGTGCTGGGGCTATCCGCCCCTCTGGCCGCTCCTGGCGCACTGGCGCAGCAGCCCCCGATCAAGATCGGCGAGTCCAACTCTTATGCCCGCCAGGCCGCCTTCACGGTGCCCTACCGCAACGGATGGCAGCTCGCCCTGGACGAGATCAACGCCAAAGGCGGGGTTCTGGGCCGGAAGCTCGAGGTCGTCTCCCGCGAGGACGGCGCCACCACGGGCGACGCCACACGGGTGGCGGAGGAGCTCGTCTCCCGCGAGGGCGTGACGCTGCTGTTCGGGTCGTTCCTGTCCAACGTGGGCGTGGCGATGGCTGACTTCGCCAACCAGAAGAAGATCGTCTACATCGCGGCCGAGCCCCTGACGGACGCCATCACCATGGCGCAGGGCAACCGCTACACCTTCCGGGTCCGGCCCAACAACACGATGCAGGTCGGCATGCTCATGGAGCAGGCCAAGGCCTCGGGCGCCAAGCGCTGGGCCATCGTGGCGCCGAACTACGAGTTCGGCCAGTCGGCCGCGGGCGCTTTCAAGCGGCTTTTGAAAGAGCAAATTCCCGACGCCGAGATCGTGGCGGAGCAGTATCCGGCGCTGGGCAAGATCGAGGCCGGCCCCACGGTCTCGGCCCTCGACCAAGCCAAGCCCGACGGCATCTTCAACGTGCTCTTCGGCCCCGACCTGATCCAGTTCGTGCGCGAGGGCAACACGCGGGGCCTGTTCGAGGACAAGACCGTCCTGTCGCTTCTCACCGGCGAGCCCGAATGGCTCCTGCCCCTGAAGGACGAGGTTCCGGAGGGCTGGATCGTCACCGGATACCCTTGGGACGAGATCACGGACCCGAAGCACAAGGCCTTCATCGAGGCCTATCGGACGAAGTTCAACGAGACCCCGCGCCTTGGTTCGCTGCTTGGTTACACGGTCATGCACATGATCCGCGACACCATCGAGCGGGCGGGCTCCACCGATACGGATGCGCTGATCAAGGCCCTGGAGAATGCCCGGTTCGACACGGTGGCGGGCCCCGTCACCATGCGGGGCATCGACCACCAATCCTCCATGGGGGCCTGGGTCGGCAAGCTGAAGCAGAAGGGCGCTACCGGCGGCATGACCGACTGGTCCTACAAGGACGGCACGGCCTACATGCCGTCCGAGGCCGACGTGAAGGCGGTTCGCAAGGAGTGAGCGGTTGAGGAACCGCGCCGGATTCACCCTCCCCTTGAGGGGGAGGGTCGGGGCGCGCAGCGCACCGGGGTGGGGTGGAAACATCAACGTTTTTCAAGTGAGCGCGCCATCGGACATCCCCTCCCCCTTGTGGGGAGGGCCAGGGTGGGGGTGTGAGCGCCACGTCGAACCAACGGTGCGCCAACACCCCCACCTCCAACTCCTCCCCACAAGGGGGAGGAGAGCATCGCGAACGCATCCCTCTCCAGCTTCAAGGGGAGAGTAACAACCCGTGGACCCCTCCTTCCTGGCCGTGCAGGCGCTGAGCGGCTTTGCCAGCGCGTCGTCGCTCTTCATCACCGCCTGTGGCCTGACCCTCGTGTTCGGCGTCACCCGGATCGTGAACTTCGCCCACGGCTCGCTCTACATGATCGGAGCCTATACGGGAGCCACGCTGGTCCCACGCCTGCTCGAATGGTCCTACGGCCCGGTGCCATTCTGGGCCGGCATCCTGGCCTCCGCCGTGATCGTCGGCCTCATCGGAATCCTCATCGAGGTGCTGCTCCTGCGCCGCATTTACGGCGCGCCGGAACTGTTCCAGCTTCTCGCCACCTTCGGGGTCGTGCTCGTGGTGCAGGACCTCGTGGTGCACGTGTTCGGGCCTCAGGACATCCTGGGGCCCCGCGCGCCGGGCCTGCGCGCGCCGGTCGAGATCCTGGGGCGGCGTTTTCCGTCCTATGAGCTCGTGCTGATCGCGGCCGGGCCCGTGGTGCTCGGTCTCGTCTGGCTGCTCCTGCGGAAAACCCGCTTCGGCGTGCTCGTGCGCGCCGCGACCCAGGACCGGGAGATGGTCTCGGCGCTCGGCGTGAACCAGGCGCTTCTCTTCACCGGAACCCTCTTCCTCGGCGCCTTCCTGGCAGGCCTCGGCGGAGCCCTGCAGGTGCCGCGCGTCGCCGCCAATACGGGCATGGACCTGTCGGTCATCGCGGAATGTTTCGTGGTGACGGTGGTGGGCGGCATGGGCAGCGTGCCGGGCGCGTTCCTGGCCGCCCTGGTGATCGGCCAGCTCCAGGCCTTCGGCATCCTGATCTTTCCCAAGAGCACCCTCGTGGTGGTGTTCCTGCTCATGGCCGCCGTCCTGGTCGTGCGCCCTTACGGCTTCTTCGGGCGGCCCGAGATCATCGGGGGCGGCCATGCGGTCGGGATCGTCAGCCGCGCGCCCTCGCGGGCCACGCTGCCCCTCACCGTCGCGCTGATGATCCTTCTCGCCGCCCTGCCCCTCGTGGCCGACGCCTACCTCCTGAAGGTCGCCATCGAGATCCTGGTTTTCGGACTCTTCGCCTTCAGCCTCCAGCTCCTGATCGGTGTCGGCGGGCTCGTAAGCTTCGGCCACGCGGCCTTCTTCGGCCTCGGCGCCTACGGGGCGGCGCTGGCCGTCAAGTGGTTCGGCGCTCCCATGGAGGCCGCCCTGCCCCTCGGCCTCGTCCTGGCGGCCCTCGGCGCGGCGCTCATCGGCGCCTTCGTGGTGCGGCTGTCAGGCATCTACCTCGCCATGCTGACCCTCGCGGCGGCCCAGATCCTCTACGCGGTCGCGTTCCAATGGGTGGACGTGACCGGCGGCGACAACGGCATCGTGGGCGTCTGGCCTTCTCCTTGGGCGAACGAGCGCACGGTCTATTACCTCGTGACCCTTGTCCTTACGGCAGGAGCCGCCCTCGCCCTCATGCGTATCATCGATGCGCCCTTCGGCTATTCCCTGCGCGCCATGCGCGACTCCGAGGCCCGGGCCGAGGCCATCGGCCTCCACATCCGCCGCCATCGCTGGCTCGCCTTCACGCTGGCGGGTGCGGCAGCGGGGCTGACGGGCGGGCTCTATGCGTTCTCGCGCGGATCGGTGGACCCGACCCTGCTCGGCATCCCCACCTCTGTCGATGCGCTCACCATGCTGTTGCTGGGCGGGATCCAGACGATCACCGGGCCGCTCGTGGGCGCGGGCGTGCTGCATGCCCTGCGCGACCAGATCATGCCGCTCACCGATTACTGGCGGCTGCTGCTGGGTCTCGCCATCATCGCCATGGTGCTGATTTTTCCACGCGGTCTGGTCGGAACCGTGCAGCATTGGCGTGAGGTGCGGGCATGAGCCTCCTGGACGTCCAGGGCCTGGGCAAATCCTTCGGCGGCGTCGTGGCGGCCCGGAACGTGCGCTTCGGCCTGGACCGGGGCGAGATGCTGGCCCTCATCGGGCCGAACGGGGCGGGCAAATCCACCGTCTTCAACATGATCGGCGGCCAGCTTCCGCCCGATGGCGGCACGGTGTCCCTGGATGGGGCCGACATCACGCGCCTGCCCCCCCGCGAGCGCTTCCGGCGCGGCATCGGGCGCACGTTCCAGGTGGCGCAGGCCTTCCTGTCCATGAGCGTGGCCGAAAACGTCCAGATGGCCCTCATCAGCCATCACGGCGAGAGCCGCGCGCTCTGGGGCCCGGCCCGGACCCGCCACCGCGACGAGGCGTTAAGCCTTCTCGAACGGGTCGGCCTGGCGGAGGCGGCGGACAGGCCCTGTGCGGCACTGGCCTATGGGGACGTGAAGCGGGTCGAGCTCGCGGTGGCGCTGGCGGGCGCCCCGAAGCTCCTCCTCATGGACGAGCCCACCGCCGGGATGGCGCCCCGGGAGCGGGCCGCCCTGATGGACCTGACCGCCGAGATTGCCGCGCGGGACCGGATCGGCGTGCTGTTCACGGAGCACGACATGGATGTGGTCTTTGGCCATGCGGATCGCGTCCTGGTGCTGGTGCGGGGCGAGATCGTCGCCGAGGGCACCGCGGACGCCATCCGCGAGAACCCACGGGTGCGGGAGGCCTATCTCGGCGACGCCCATGCCTTGGCGGCGCCTGGGGGAGCGCGCCCATGACGGTTCTGCTCGACGTCCAGGGCCTGTCGGCCTTCTATGGCCGGGCCCAGGTGCTGTTCGGCCTGTCGTTCCATCTGAACGCCGGAGAGGTGGTGGCTCTGGTCGGCCGCAACGGGGCGGGCAAGACCACGACGCTCAAGGCGATCATGGGCCTCGTCGAGGCTCGGTCGGAGCGCCTGAGCTACAAGGGCGGCTCCATCGCGGGATGGCCCGCCTATCGTGTCGCCCGGCAGGGCCTGGGCTATGTGCCCGAGGATCGGCGCATCTTCACGGACCTGACCGTGGAGGAGAACCTGGAGGTCGGCCGCCAGGCCCCGCGCGGCGGCCACCAGGCCTGGACGCCCGAGCGCCTGTTCGGGCTCTTTCCCAACCTCGCGGAGATGCGGGGCCGGCGGGGCAACCAGATGTCGGGCGGCGAGCAGCAGATGCTCTCCATCGCCCGCACCCTCATGGGCAACCCGGACGCGATCCTGCTCGACGAGCCCTCGGAGGGCATCGCGCCCGTGATCGTCCAGACCCTGGCGGAGGCCATCCGCACCATGAAACAGGAGGGCGTGGCGGTTCTGCTGTCGGAGCAGAACTGGGCTTTCGCGGCCGGGATCGCCGACCGGGCCTGCGTGATCGAACGCGGCGAGATGCGTTTTCAGGGACCCATGGCGGATTTTCTGGCCGATGACGCCTTGCGGGCCGAAACCCTCGGCGTTTAGGCCGCTCCCGGCCCGGATTGACGGATCGCGCCCGAGGCCCGATATGCAGGCCTTCACGCGTGGCCCTCAAGGGCCCCTCCCACCTTCAGCTCTTCAGGAATTTTTGTCTTCATGGGCGTCATCCATGTGATCGATCGTGCCGGCGAGCGCCATACCCTCGAGGCCCTGGAGGGCTGGCGCGTCATGGAGATCATCCGCGATTGGGGCTTGCCCATCGAGGGCCTGTGCGGCGGCGCCTGCGAATGCGCGACCTGCCACGTCTTCGTGTCCGAGGAATGGCTCGACAAACTCCATCCGGCCACCGACGAGGAAGAAGACCAGCTCGACACGGTGATGACCCGCCCCAATTCCCGCCTCTCCTGCCAGATCCTCTGGAATCCCGACCTCGACGGCCTGGAGGTCACCCTCGCGCCGGCGGTGGGCTGATCCTCGCATCGACGCATTGCAAAAACCGGGCAGGCATGCTTTTCCGATGCCGTCCCGAAGGAGCCCGTTCATGACCGATCATATCGAAACCGACGTCGTCATCATCGGCGCGGGGCCTGTGGGCCTCTTCGCCGTGTTCGAACTCGGGCTCCTCGACATCAAATGCCATCTCATCGACATCCTGCCGAAAGCGGGCGGCCAATGCGCCGAGCTTTACCCGGAAAAGCCCATCTACGACATTCCGGGCTTTCCCATGGTGACGGGCCAGGGCCTCGTGGACAACCTGATGTCGCAGATCGAGCCCTTCCACCCCACCTTCCACCTCAACGAGATGGTGGAGAGCGTGGAATCCATCGGCACGCCCGAGGCGCCGCTCTTCCGCGTCAAGACCTCCGAGAACGGCACGACCTTCACCTGCAAGGCGCTGATCATCGCGGCGGGCGGCGGCTCGTTCCAACCCAAGAAGCCGCCGATCGAGAATATCGAGGCCTATGAGGGCACGGGCGTGTTCTACGCCGTGCGCCGCATGGAGATGTTCCGGAACAAGAAGGTGCTCATCGTCGGCGGCGGCGATTCCGCCCTCGACTGGACCGTGAACCTCCAGCCCATCGCCAAGCGCCTCACGCTCCTGCACCGCCGTGACGCCTTCCGGGCCGCGCCCCATACGGTGGAGAAGATGCGCTCGCTCGTGGCCTCGGGCGATATGGACCTGCATCTGGGCCAGGTGTCCCACCTCAAGGGCGAGGCGCCGGTGCTCGATGGCGTGACGATCAAGAAGGACGACGGCTCGACCTTCGAGGTCGAGTGCGACGTGATCCTGCCGTTCTTCGGCCTGACCATGAAGGTCGGACCCATCGCCGAGTGGGGCCTGAACCTGCACGAGAACCTGATCCCGGTCGATACGGAGAAGTTCGAGACCAACGTGCCGGGCATCTTCGCCATCGGCGACATCAACACCTATCCGGGCAAGCTGAAGCTGATCCTCTCGGGCTTCCACGAGGGTGCGCTCGCGGCCCAGAAAGTGCACCGCTACGTCTATCCGGACAAGCGGCTGCTGTTCCAATACACCACGTCCTCGACGAGCCTGCAGAAGAAGCTCGGCGTTGCCGCCTGAGACAGGATCCAAGATCATCGCCCGCCCCAACATGAGGCGGGCGTCTTGCTGAAAGAGGCGCCCCATGGCCACGTCTTCCGACCTCGTTCTCGGCCACCGCGTCATGGCGCTGATCGAGGCGCTCGCCCGCCATACGGACGAGCCCGGCCGCATCACGCGTCTCTATCTCTCGGGGGCTCACCGGGCCGCCGCCGAGACGACCCTCGCTATGATGCGGGAGGCAGGCCTTAACGCGCATATCGACGCGCTCGGCTCCGTGGCCGGGCGGCTCGAAGGAGCGGACCCGGATGCGCCGGCCCTTCTCATCGGCTCGCACATCGACAGCGTGATCGACGCGGGCCGCTTCGACGGTAATCTCGGCGTGGTGCTCGGCATCGTGGTGGCGGAAGCCCTGCGGCGGGACGGCATCGTGCCGGCCTGCCCCATCGAGATCGTGGCCTTCGGGGACGAGGAGAACGCGCGCTTTCCCACGAATCTCTCGACCTCTTACGCCCTGTCGGGCCGCTACGACCCCGCCTGGCTCGACGGCCGGGACGCGGACGGGATTTCCTTGCGCGACGCGCTGGTGGATTTCGGCGGCTCTCCCGAGGGCATTGCGGCCATCGCCCGTGACCCGGAGCGCTATCGCGGCTACCTGGAGGTCCATATCGAGCAGGGACCGCTCCTGGAGGCCGAGAACCTGCCGGTGGGGGTCGTGTCCGCCATCAACGGCATCACCCGCGCCCGCGCCCATGTGATCGGCGAGGCGGGCCATGCCGGCACCGTGCCCATGCCTATGCGCCGGGACGCGTTGGCGGCCGTGGCCGAGATGATCGTGGCGGTGGAGCGCACGGGCGCGACGCGCACCGACACGGTGGCGACGGTGGGTGTCGCGCAGGTGCAGCCCGGCGCCATTAACGTGATCCCGGCGCGGGTCGATTTCACGATCGACGCGCGCTCGCCCGACGATGCCGTGCGCCGCGCCATGGTGGAGGACATCACCGCCGAATGCGAGGCCATCGCGGCGAAGCGCGGGGTGCGGCTCACCCTCGAGCCCTTCATGGACTCGCCCGCCACGCCCATGGATCCGGGCCTGATGGCGCGGCTGGAAGACGCCACCGCCTCCCTTGGCCTGCCGGTCCTGCGCCTGTCCTCTGGCGCGGGCCACGACGCCGTCGCGGTGGCGGCGCTCTGCCCCGTCGCCATGCTGTTCGTGCGCTGCCGGGGCGGGGTCAGCCACAACCCGGCGGAATCGATTACCGTCGAGGACGCGGACGCGGCCGCGCGGGTATTGCTGGCGGCCGTGAAGGCGCTCGTCGCCGAGGGCTTCATGTCTCGGTCGTAGGGGACCGGCGACAGCCCGCCCTCAAGCATCTATCACGGGCAACGTGAGAACAGCCAAGATTAGTGGCAGTTAGCTGCCCGCGCTGAAAGTCCACGTCCAAACCCCTGAGAGTGGACGCGCTTCGGCAAGCGAACACAATATCGTCATATTCACAGTTAACGTTATGTCATATCGTTAAGGAAGTTATTGATCAGCTTTCCTATCTGTGACTGCCGAACCTTTGAGGACTTTCGATGCCGAATGAGATTTTGACCTGGGCCAGCGATCAGATGGTCGGACCCGACATTGATGGGCGCTCAAGCACACAAACCAAGACCGCCCTGCTGCCAGACGGCAGTATGATCGTGGCATGGCTTGAGACGAAGTCAAACTCCGACGGGCTAGAGTTCTCCGGGGTCAAGGCCTGGCTTGTCGGCGCAGACGGTACGCCGTTCAAGAAGGTGTTGGACATTAGCAGAAGCAGTCAGTCAGAAATTTACCAGGACATCATCGCCTTCGACGTGATCGCTCTCGACGACGCTAATGGACAGCCCAATGGGCAGTTCGCGATCGGGGCGACGTCGAAGTACAAAGAGAATACGATTTACCGGGAAAGTGTCCGAACGTTCGTTAGCGTATTCGACGCCACCGGAAAGGAACTCCAACACCACCCCACCGCCGCTGATTCATCCTTGAAGAGTCTTCATGCGCGCGATGGCTCATTCGTCGTCAAGGCCGAAGCCTGGGAGCTGCCCTTGTTCGGCTCCTGGAAGCCAACGGGCAAGATCTTCGACCATTCCTTTCCCAACGAGTCCGCCCAAGTCACGAAAGTGACCGAGAGCCTCGCACGTTCGGAACTGGATCTCGGCGGCGAGCGCGTCGTCCATACGAAACTGGTTTCATCGGGTGCCAACACTTTTCAGCTCAAGCTGGGGTTTGCCGATTATCAGGGCGAGACGACTCGTGCGGATGTGGTCGTCGCACCCAATCTCATGGGGTCCGCCACAGCGAAAATGACGCCGCTGTCCACGGGGAACTTCGCGGTCGTGTTCACCGATGGCGCCAGTCATGTGTATTACGGCATCTATCGGCCCGACGGCACGACCGTCCTGCCTCCCAAGGTTCTTCACACCGCATCCGTCTCGGGGCTGCCTCGTCTCGACGAGATCTCGGTTTCCAGGCTCGACGACGCAAGCTTCGTGGTCGGCTTCACCGATGGATTGAGCCCGTCTGGCACTTATATCGGCGTGAATGCCTATACGGCCGTGATCGGCGATTCAGGGCAGATCGTTCAACCGGCCACCGCGCTGCCGGTCGCGTCCGGTGACCATCCCATGAAGGCGCCGCAGGTCGTCGGCATGGGAGACGGCCGGTACACCGTGACGTTCCAGAGCGGTGATTCCGGCACCTCCGACGTCTACACGCACATTTTCGACACCCGCACGGCCGGCATCAACAAGGAAGGCACATCCGCGGCGGATCAACTGCTGGGGACAGCGCTCGACGACACCCTCAAAGGGGGAGACGGCGACGACAAGATCCTGGGAGCACCCGGCAACGACGTTCTTCACGGCGGCGCCGGAGCCGATCTCCTCGACGGCGGCGCGGGCTGGAACATCGTCTCCTACGCGGACGCGCCGGCGAGCGAGGGCGTCACGGTCGCGCTCTTCAACATGGCTCTGAACAAGGGCTACGCCGCAGGCGACACGTTCAAGAACATCCAGGAAGTTCAAGGCTCCTGGGGCAATGACAGCCTGCATGGAGACAAGAACGACAATCGGCTTCTTGGAGGCGACGGGCACGATTACTTCGAGGCCTATGAGGGCAAGGACTTTCTGAGCGGCGGCGATGGCAACGACATCCTCAATGGCGGTGCCGGCGCCGATACGATGATCGGCGGTGCCGGCATCGACACGGTCAGCTATGCGGATTCACGCTCATTCGTGAAGGTCGACCTCTCCGATGGCCAGGGCAAGGGAGGCGATGCGGAAGGCGACCTTTACTATCGCCCGGAGGACGAGCTTGAAACAGTCACCATCGAAAACGTGATCGGCTCGAAATATGATGATCAGATCTGGGGCAGCGATGCGGACAACACCCTGGACGGCGGTCTCGGGAACGACACGCTGACGGGAGGCAGGGGCAACGATACCTATCACGTGCAGGCGGGCGATATCGTCGAGGAAGCCGCCAATGGCGGCGGGAGCGATACGGTCATCGCCAAAGGCGGCTTCAGCATCGCGGCCTTTGAAAATGTCGAGAACCTGATGGCCGAGGTTGGAAGCTCCGGTGTCACGTTGACCGGCAACCGTCACGCCAACATCATCACGGGAAGTGACGGCGCCGACCGTCTGGATGGCGGCGGCGGAGACGACGTGCTGAGGGGCGGCAAGGGAGACGATCTCTATTATGTCGACAGTCTGAGCGATCTGACCATCGATACGTCGGGCATCGACACCATCGTCACGCAGCTCAGCAGCTTCTCGCTTGTCTCTCACGCATCGATCGAGAGGCTCACCACGTCAGGCTTCGAGGCCGTCACGTTCACCGGCAACGACCTCGACAACACCCTGACGGGCGGAGACGGCGCCGACAAGCTCGACGGCGGCAAGGGCGCCGACAGCCTGATCGGCGGCGCCGGAAACGACACGTACTACATCGACAATGAGAACGACCGGATTGTCGAGACGGCGGATGGCGGTTACGACGTCGTCTATACGAGCCTGAAGACGACGGCCGGGTTCGAGCACGTGGAGAAAATCCATTATGTCGGCCCCGGGACAGATCCTGGCACCGGCACTGGGACAGATCCCGGCACGGGCACAGGAACCGGCACGGGGACGGGAACCGGTACCGGCACAGGAACCGGTACGGGAACCAGTCCGGGGGGCACGACCACGACGCCGACGACACCCACGCCCCCGGTCCAAACCTACGCCGTGGCCTATGTCGGCACGAACAAGGGCGGCGTCGCCTGGGCCGGCGGCCGCGATACCATGCTGCTGGGTGGCGGCGGCGGCGACAAGCTCTACGGCAGCAGCGGTCACGACAGGCTCTACGGCAAGAAGGGCAATGATATGCTGATGGGCGGTGCGGGCAAGGATGCGTTCATCTTCGACACCAAGGCCGGCCCCAAGAACGTCGATACGATCAAAGGCTTCTCGACTGTGGACGACACGATCGAACTGTCGAAAACGGTCTTCAAGGCCCTCGGCGGGAAGGGTGGGCTCAAGAAGGCCGAGTTCCACATCGGGCCGGAAGCCACGTCCAACAAGCATCACGTGATCTATGACCGGGACAAGAAGGCCATCTACTACGACAGCAACGGTTCGAAGGACGGTGGCTTCGTGCAGATCGCCAAGCTCAACAAGGCGGTCGACCTCACGCACCGGGACTTCCTGATCATCTAGGCACGTTCGAACATCGAGAAGGGCTGCCTCCGGGCAGCCCTTTCCCGGTGGGCCGTCGCTTCACTCCGGTGCCTGCCAGTCCTCCGACAGGATCGCCCAGCGCTCATGATCCCGCCACGCGCCGCCGATCTTGAGATAGCGCGGCGAGTAGCCCTCCTGCCGGAAGCCCAGGGATCGGGCCAGGGCGCGCGACGGCTCATTCTCGGGTTGAATGTTGGCTTCCAGGCGGTGCAGCCCGTGCTCGCTGAAGGCTCGGGCGATCACGAGGCCGACCGCCTCGCGCATGAGGCCGCGTCCCGTCATGCCGGCCATGCCGTAATAGCCCAGATACGCGCTCTGGAAGACGCCGCGCACGATCTCGTTAATGTTGATCACGCCGACGACATGGCCGCCCGCGAGGTCCCGCGCGACATAGCCGAGGGAGCGCTCGCCGTCGCAGCGGGACAGATAGGCCAGGAAGCCGACAAGGTCGTGAAACGGATAGACGAACGGCTCGTGCAGATTGATGCTCGCGAGATTGGCGGTCACGAGCTCAGGACCGTCCTCGTGTCGGACGCGCTGGACGACAACGCCCGCCATGGGCCTATTCCAATCCGCCGACCGCATCCTCCACGGCCGCGACCACGGCCCCGGACCGCACGAGCTCCAGCGCCTGGCGCATCTCGGTCGCATACCAGCGGTCGCCATCAAGCGCGGGGGGGATGACCTCGCGGATCGCGTCCAGAGCCGCGCGGCTTCCCTTGCCGAGAGGAAAGTCCTTCGCGACGGGATCGACGAGCGTGAGGGCCTGCGCGGTCATCAGGAGCTCGCCCGCCACGATCTGCTCGACGTTCTCCACGATGGTGCGCGCCTTGCGGCCGCACCAGGTGGAGTTTGACACGTGGTCCTCGGCGTTGGACTTGCCCGGAATGGAATCCACCGAGCCCGGCGTCGCGAGGCCCCGGTTCTCCATGACGAGGGCCGACATGGAGCACTGCACGGTGGCAAACCCGGTATTGAGGCCGCGCTTGCCGGCGAGCAGGTTGCGCGGCAGGCCGTAGGACATGGTGGGATCGATGAGGCGGGCCAGGCGCCGCTCCGAGATGGCGCCCAGATCCGCCAGGGCGAGGGCGAGCACGTCCATGGCCTGGGCCACATACTGGCCGTGGAAATGGCCGCCGGAGATCGACACGTAGCCGCCCTCCCCGTCGTCGAAAATGAGCGGGTTGTCGGTGGCGGAGTTGATCTCCGTGCCGATGATCCGCTCCACGTACTCCACCGCTTCCACGGCCGGGCCGTGAACCTGCGGGGTGCAGCGCAGCGAATAGACGTCCTGGACGCGGGGGCTCGCGGGCGTGCCGGGCTGGCGCGGCTCGTCCGGAAACACCACATCGCGGGCTCCTTGCGAGCAGCGCTTCGAGCCCTCCAGGATTCGCAGGAGGTTGCGGGCGAC
This sequence comes from Microvirga pudoricolor, assembly GCF_016892705.1. Taxonomy (GTDB): domain Bacteria; phylum Pseudomonadota; class Alphaproteobacteria; order Rhizobiales; family Beijerinckiaceae; genus Microvirga; species Microvirga pudoricolor. The sequence continues at coordinate 118,421 of NZ_JAFEMB010000003.1, read as the reverse complement.
CTTGGCCTGGCCCGGATGGGGACGCGCCCGGTGGACGCGGGGATCGAAGGCCGCCAGCTCCCCGCGCATGGCCTCGAGCGACAGGCACATGGCGATATCGGCCTGCTTCAGCAGACGCCGCGCATCCGACGTCGCGAGAGCGCCGAGCGCCAGCGACGTGGTGGAGCCGTTGATGAGAGCCGACGCGTCTTTGGCGCCGAGCTCGAAATCCGGGTCGAACCCCGCCTTGGCGATGGCCTCGCGGGCGGGCAGGCGGCGGCCCCTATAGACCATCTCGGCCTCCTCGAAGCCGCAGACCGCGCCCGCCATGTGGGCCAGCGGCGCGAGGTCGCCGGAGGCCCCGACCGAGCCCTTCTGGGGGATGACGGGGTGCAGGCCCGCATTGAGAAAGGCGATCAGCCGCTCCACCAGCTCGACGCGGGGCCCGGAATAGTTCGACGCGAAGGCGTTGGCGCGGAGCAGCATCATGGCCCGCGTCACGTCCTCCGAAAAGGGCTCGCCGACGCCCGTCGCGTGGGCATAGACGGTCTTTCTCTGGTAGGCCGCCATGTCGCTGATGAGAACGCGCTGATCCTTGAACAGGCCGACGCCCGTGTTGAAGGCGTACATGAGCGGCGCGTCGTCATGCATCCAGGTGCGGTCGATATAGGCTCGCGTCGCCGCGATGCGCTCGCGGGCTTCCGGGTGCAGGACGGCCTTCTCGAACCGGCCGGCCGGGGATGGGCGTGCCACGCGCACCACGTCCCGGATCCTCAGCTTCGCCCCGTCGACCTTCACCGTCATGGCAATCACCCCTGCTTCGATCCCCAGGGATAACGACGGGACGGAACGGGCGCAACCGAGATGAGGCCTGGGAGACCGACGCCCTTTCGATGCCGCTTCGAAGAACCGGGGATGAGCCGGGTCGAGGGCCTACCCGTAAGCCACCCAACCCCGGAACGTGAAGGCGGCATAAAAGAGGCTGACGTCGCGAAAGCCCGCCTCGCGGAGGAGCGCCTCGTCGTGGGCGGGGGTCAGGATGGGAAGCCCCTCTCCGATGCCCGTGCCCGCCTGGCGCGCCCTCTCCGGCTCGACGCCCGAGGCCTCCGCGAAGGCCGCGAAGCGCGAGAGCCATTGCCGGCGCTCCTCGGGATCGAGCGAAATGCTGTGATGGGCCGCGACGAAGGGGGCGCCGGGCTTGAGCCGTCGCCGGATCTCCCGCAGGGCGCGCAAGCGCTCCTGGGCGGGCATGAAATGCAGGGTCAGAAGGCAGGTGGCCGCGTCGTAGGGACCCTCCGGCGCCACATCGACGAGGCCCTGGTGCAGGCAGACCCGCAGGGCGTGAGGGCCTAGGGTCTTTTCAGCCAGCTTGAGCATTTCGGCGGAGGGGTCGATTCCGTCGAAATGCCATCGCGCCTGTGCGTCCGCGAAAGCCTTGAGCTCGAGTCCGCCGCCGGCCCCGAGCACCAGGATTCTGGCGTCTTCCGGCGCCCGCTCGGCGATCAGGACCAACGCCATCCGCTGCAGGGCGGCAAAGCCCGGCACGAGCCGAGGTGGGTTCTCGGCGTAGCGGGCGACCGCCTCGGGATCGTCGAACGCGCTCATGCGCGCCGAGCCAAAGGCTTGCGTGACGGGAGACGTCCCGTCACGCGTCAGGCCCGGCCCAGGCGCTTCGTGGTCTGGGGATCGAACAGGTGCACGTTGGCCGGATCCACCGCGAGGGTCAGCTTGCGGGTATCGGCGGCGATCTGGCCGGTGGAGGCCTGCACGACGAAATCCGCGCCTGCGACCTTGCCGTGGAAGAGCTGGGTGGCGCCGAGTTCCTCGACGAAATCCACATCCATGGTGAGCGAGCTGGCGCCGGTCGTGCCCGCTTGGACGTCCTCGGGACGCAGGCCGACCTCGATGGCGGCGCCGGGCGCGAGGCCGTCCTTCATGTCGGTGACGGCGATGGACTGCCCGCCCACGGAAACGCGGCCGGGGCCCTCGACGATACCCGGCAGGATGTTCATGGGCGGGGAGCCGATGAAGGTGGCGACAAAGCGCGTCTCGGGCCGGCGATAGACCTCGCCCGGCGTGCCCACCTGCTCGATCTGGCCGCCTGACATGACCACGAGCTTGTCGGACAGCGTCATGGCCTCGACCTGGTCGTGGGTCACGTAGATCGACGTGACGCCCAGCGCCTTCTGGAGGCGCTTGATCTCCACGCGCATCTGCACGCGCAGCTTGGCGTCGAGGTTGGAGAGCGGCTCGTCGAACAGGAACACCTGGGGCTTGCGCACGATGGCGCGGCCCATGGCGACGCGCTGACGCTGTCCGCCCGAGAGAGCACGCGGCTTGCGGTCCAGGAACGGCTCGATGGCGAGGATACGGGCCGCTTCCTTCACGCGCTTCTCGATCTCGTCCTTCGGCGTCTTCCGGTTCTTCAGGCCATAGGCCATGTTGTCGTAGACGCTCATATGCGGATAGAGCGCGTAGTTCTGGAACACCATCGCGATATCGCGGTCGGCGGGCTCGACCTCGTTCACGACCCGGTCGCCGATCTTGATCGCGCCGCCCGAGATCGTCTCGAGGCCCGCGATCATGCGCAGCAGGGTGGACTTGCCGCAACCGGACGGCCCCACGAGCACGCAGAAGGATCCGTCCTCGATACCGAGGGAGACGCCCTTCACGGCCTCCACGTTGCCCGCATAAATCTTTCGGACCGTTTCAAGCGTAACGCCCGCCATTGCCCCAACTCCTCAATTCCTCGGGTCCCGGCGCGCTCAGGTCGCGGATCCAGGGACCCATTGTCGTTATGGTTCCGACGCGGCGCTCCAGCAGATGCGGAGGCCGCGCCCGTTTCGATTACTTTTCGGTTTCCACCAGGCCCTTCACGAAGAGCCGCTGCATGAAGATCACCACGAGGACCGGCGGCACCATGGCCAGCACGGCCGTCGTCATGGCGATCTGCCATTCGGTCAGCGCGTCCGTGGTGGTGATCATCTTCTTGATGCCGATGACGATGGTCTGCATCGAGCTCTGGGTCGTGATCAGCAACGGCCAGAGATACTGGTTCCAGCCGTAGATGAACTGAATGACGAACAGGGCCGCGATGGTGGTGATCGACAGCGGCAGCAGCGTGTCCTTGAAGAACCGGAAAGGACCGGCGCCATCGATCTTCGACGCCTCCAGCAGCTCGTCCGGCACCGTCATGAAGAACTGGCGGAACAGGAGCGTGCCGGTGGCGGACGCGATCAGCGGCATGATGAGGCCCGTATAGGTGTCGAGGAGACCCAGATCCGCCACGATCTTGTAGGTCGGGTAGATTCGCACTTCGACGGGCAGCATCAGGGTGATGAAGATCACCCAGAAGGCCGTTTTGCGGAATGGGAACTTGAAATAGACCACCGCATAGGCGGACAGGATCGAGATCAGGATCTTCCCGAAGGCGATGCCGAGCGCCATGATCATGGAATTGACCATCATCATGGAGACGGGCTCGCGGGCGAGCTTGCCGCCGTAGAACAGGGCCCGCGTATAGTTCTCGGGCGCCTGATCGCCGGGGGTCAGCGGCATATTGCCGTTGATGATGGTGGCGGTGTCGAAGGTCGACGCCATGATGGCGAGATAGACCGGGAAGGCCACCACCACGACGCCGACGATCAGCGTCAGATAAGCCATGAAGGTTCTAAAAGGGCGATTCTCGACCATCAGTACTGCACCCTGCGTTCGACATAGCGGAACTGGATCGCCGTGAGCGCGATCACGATGATCATGAGGATCACCGACTGGGCGGCCGACAAGCCCAGATCGCCGCCGGAGCGGCCGTCCGCGAAAACCTTGTAGACGAGGGTCGTCGTCGACCCGGCGGGTCCGCCGCCGGTCACGGCATCGATGATGCCGAACGTCTCGAAGAACACATACACGATGGTGACGACCAGCAGGAAGAATGTCGTGGGCGACAGAAGCGGGAAGATGATGGTCCAGAAGCGGCGCATGGGCCCCGCGCCGTCGATGGCGCCTGCCTCGATCACGCTCTTCGGAATGGCCTGCAAGCCCGCGAGGAAGAACAGGAAATTGTAGCTGACGTGCTTCCAGGTGGCGGAGAGCACCAGCAGGATCATGGCGTCGGTCCCGTTCAGCATCGGGTTCCAGTTGAACCCGAGGGCGTTGATCGGCCGGCCGAGCGTGCCCAGCGTCGGGTGGAACATGAAGAGCCACAGCACGCCCGCGATGGCGGGAGCGACCGCGTAGGGCCAGATCAGCAGGGTCTTGAAGGCATGGCCGCCGCGCAGGTTCTTGTCGGCTTGGCTCGCCAGGAGGAGCGCGACCGACAGCGAGAAGAAGGCCACCAGCGTCGAGAAGATCACGGTCGTGACCATGGCCCGGTAATATTCGGGCTGCTCGAACAGGACCACGTAGTTCTCGATTCCGACGAACTCCGACGAGAGGCCGAACGCGTCCTCCCGCAGGAACGATTGCCAGATGGCCTGGGAGGCCGGCCAGTAGAAGAAGATGAGGGTGATGGCCATCTGCGGAACAATCAGCAGAAGTGGCAGTGTCCAGCCTGAAAAATGAGCTCGTTTTTCCATCGCAGTCACAACGGTCGGAGGATGGGGCAGATGACGGTAACATCCGGTCTGCGAGGTTCGTCCATAAGATCATCCCGGACAGCTTGGCTGCCCGGGATGACAAGATGTTTTATGAGCGTCTGGCTTAGCGGACGGTGCGCTCGAACTGACGCAGGATCTGGTTCGAGCGGCCCACCGCGTTGTCGAGCGCGTCCTTGGCGGACTTCTGACCGGCGAGAGCAGCCTCGATCTCCTCGGAGACCACGTCGCGGATCTGCACCATGTTGCCGAAGCGCAGGCCGCGGGAGTTCTCGGTCGGCTCCTTGTTGGTGAGCTCGATCAGCGCCGTCTGGAGGGCGGGGTTCTTGTCATAGAAGCCCGAGGCCTTGGTCTTCTCGTAGGCCGCCTTGGTGATCGGGAGGTAGCCCGATTCCTGGTGCAGCCTCGCCTGACGGTCCGTATCGGACAGGAAGGTGAAGAACTTGGCCACGCCCTTGTACTCGTCAGCCTTCTTGCCGCCCATGACCCACAGCGAAGCGCCGCCGATGATGGAATTCTGCGGGGCGCCCTGGACGTCCGGATAGTACGGCATCGGCGCATTGGCCCAATCGAACTTCGCGTTGGCCTTCACGTTGCCGTAGAAGCCCGACGAGGTCAGGAAGATCGCGCATTCGCCCGAGGTGAACCGGCCCTCCGAGCGGCTGTCGCGACCCGAATAGTCGTAGGTCTTGTCCTTCTGCAGGTCCACGAGGTTCTGCAGGTGCTTCACGTGGAACGGAGAATTGAACTTCATCTCCGTGTCGAAGCCGTCGAGGCCGTTGGCCTTGGTGGCCATGGGCACGTTGTGCCAGGCCGAGAGCTGCTCGACATTCGCCCAGGGAGCCCAGGCGTTGGAGAAGCCGCAGGTGTTGTGGCCGGCAGCCTTGAGCTTCTTGGCGGCCTCGAACACTTCCGGCCAAGTCTTCGGGATCTCGTTGACGCCCGCCTTCTTCAGCTCGTCCTTGTTGACCCACATGACCATCGAGGAGGAGTTGAACGGGAAGGACAGCATCTCGCCCTTGGCCGTGGAGTAATAGCCCGTGATGGCGGGCAGGTAGGCCTTCGGGTCGAACGTCTCGCCGGCTTCCTTCATCAGCTCCGCCACAGGCTTCACGGCGCCCTTGGCGCCCATCATGGTGGCGGTGCCGACCTCGAAGACCTGCAGGATGTGCGGGGCGCCACCGGCCCGGAAGGCCGCGATGCCGGCATTCAGGGTATCGGCGTATTGTCCCTTATAGGTGGGAACGACCTTGTAATCCTTCTGCGAGTTGTTGAACTCTTCCGCCAGCCGGTTCACGACGTCGTTGTTGGCGCCCGTCATGGCGTGCCACCACTGGATCTCGGTCTGTGCAAAAGCCGAAGTGCTCGTCGCGAGGCCAAGGGCCAGGGCGGCGAGAAATGCGCGGTTGGTCATCTCTTGTCTCTCCCATGCGTCCCGTCCGGGACGTTCTTGTCGTTCTGGCCATCCCTCTGCGAAAGGCGGATGACAGCGTTATGACGGAATCATGACAAGCATAGCCGGCTCCAAAATGGAAGCCCTTTCCTTGGGCAAGCTTAACGCCTGAAATGGGAACACCCACAGGTTCCCTTCGTTGGAAGGGGGTCTATCGCAACGGAAGAGTGCCCATGCCCCACTTCGTCACGGCCCTGTTCGACGACCACGCCAAGGCCAGCGCCGCCCTCCAGGCGCTGATCGAGATGGGCGTGACGCGAAATCACATTGTTGCCATCGGGCTGATGGACGGGCGCGATGTCTCCTCCATCTCGGGCTTCCGCAGCCTGTCCGCCCAGGAGGATCCGGGGACCGCCCTGAGCAGCCTCGGCCTCCCGGCGGACGACAGGGCCACGTTCGAGCGGGGCCTTCTGGCGGGCTATGCCCTTGTGGGAGGGCAGGTGACTCCGAGCGAAATGGACCGGGCGATCGACGTGCTCGACATGTTCGGGCCGCTGGAGCTCGACGGTCCCGCCCAGGACAGGCTGGCGAGCCGTCCCGCGGAAGCAGGCGACCTCGGACGCCCGCTCGCGGCCGGAATCACGGGCGGGAACGCCGAGGGCCAGACAAATACGGGCGCCCTCCCCGGCATGAAGTCCATGATCGACGGCAGCGACGATCTCGGCACCGGCGATCTCCAGACGGAGGAATCGGCCCGCTCCCAGGGCGGCGCGGGCAGCACGGTGTCGACCGGCGACCGTCGTGACGACCGGCGGACGGATCTTGAGGGCGTGACGGGTCTCGTGTCGCCCGACCCTGCACCGGTACCGGGCGGCGGCCCCATGCAGCGTGTGACCAATCGGGGCGGGCGGGTTTGGGCCTTCGGGACCCAGGACACCTGATCGCAGGGGACACCGGGTCGAAGCGCTCAGCGCTCGAATTTCGTGGACAGGATGATGGAGGATTGCGTGCGCTCGACGCCGTCGAGCGCCCCGATCCGGTCGATGGCGGCGTCGAGCAGCGGAACGTCCTCTGCCTCCACCTCCGCCAGGAGATCGAACGCTCCCGCCACAGAGTGCAGGGACCTCACCTCCGGCATCTTGCCCAAAGCCGATACCACGGCGGCGGACGCTTTGGGCGCCACCACGATGGTGATGTGAGCCCGCACCATGCGGCGGGTGATCTCCTCCGCCAGCCTGATCGTGTAACCTGTCACGATCCCCCGCCGCTCCAGGCTCTCCACCCGGGCCTGGACGGTGGTGCGCGACAGCCCCAGTTGTCGGGCCGCCTCCGCATGGCCGATCCGGGCGTTCCGGCGCAGGAGCGCGACCAAGGCCCGGTCGGTGGTATCCATCGGCATATTGCTCGACATATTCGGCATAATGCCGAAATCTATCCGGCTTCCCGTCAACATGTCTATGGCGATCTGCCCGGCTTTGCCGTTTCCTGGAGGTGAACACCGGAGGATTCCATGCATTCCATTCTCGTCATCGGCGCCGGCAAGATCGGCTCTACCATCGCCGACATGCTCCAGGAGACGGGCGACTTCACCGTCACGGTGGCCGACATGTCGGCCCAGGCCCTGGAGGCCGTGGCTCATGACGGGATCGGCACGGTCCAGCTCGATTTCAGCGACGCGGTGGCGCTCCAGGCGGCCCTCAAGGGCCATTATGCCGTGCTCAGCGCCGCGCCCTATCACCTGACCGGCAACATCGCCCAGGCCGCGCGGGTCGCGGGCGTGAACTATTTCGACCTCACCGAGGACGTGGCCACCACCCGCATGGTGAAGGAGCTGGCCGAGGGGGCGAATACGGCCTTCGTGCCCCAGTGCGGGCTGGCGCCTGGCTTCATCTCCATCGTGGCTCACGATATCGCCCGCCGCTTCGACAGCCTCGACACGGTGCGGCTGCGCGTTGGCGCCCTGCCGCAATTCCCGTCGAATGCCCTGTCCTATAACCTCACCTGGAGCACGGACGGCGTCATCAACGAGTATATCGAGCGCTGCGAAGCGATCGTGGACGGAAGCCTGCGCGAGGTTCCGGCCATGGAGGAGCTGGAGGAGTTTTCCCTCGACGGCACCCGCTACGAGGCCTTCAATACCTCCGGGGGCCTGGGCACCCTGTGCGAGACCCTGGAAGGCCAAGTGCGCAACCTGAACTACAAGACGATCCGCTATCCCGGCCATTGCGCCCTGATGCGGGTGCTCCTCAACGACCTGCAGCTGCGCCGTCGCCGGGAGGTCCTGAAGGACATCCTCGAGAACGCCGTTCCGGCCACCATGCAGGACATGGTGATCGTGTTCGTGACCGTGACGGGCCAGCGCGACGGCCGCCACGTGCAGGAGACCTTCGCCCGCAACATCTATGGCCAGGACGTCGCCGGGCGAGCCCGCACGGCCATCCAGGTCACCACGGCGGCCGGCATCTGCGCCATGCTGGACCTGCTGATCCAGGGCCAGATCCCGCAGACGGGCTTCCGCCGCCAGGAGGAGGTGCCCCTCGACCTGTTCCTCGCCAACCGCTTCGGGCGGGTCTATGCGGGGGAGCGGATCCGTCACGCGGCGCCCCTCGAGGCCGTGGCCTGAACCACCCGGAGCAACGCCTTCCGATTCCGCATGACCTTATGCCGGAATAGCGGTTTCCCGTTGCCCCTCTCATGCCTTAAGACGGGGGCAGCCTGACGCTGCCCTTTTTCCTGGGAGATCCTCCATGTCCGCCCGCGACCAAGCCGCCCTGAAGGCGGTCCCGTCCACCCCCGCCTCCGTGGCCGATGAAGCCCGCGCCATCCTGAAGCGCCTGGGCGTGCCCGAGGCCGCCTATGCGACGGGCGGCCACTCGACCCGCTCCCCCATCACGGGGGAGGCCATCGTGTCCCTGCGCGAGACGACGCCGGACGAGGCCAAGGCCGCCATCGGCCGGGCCCACGAGGCCTTCAAGGCTTGGCGCAAGGTGCCGGCCCCCAAGCGCGGCGAGTTCGTGCGCCTCATCGGCGAGGAGTTGCGCGCCGCCAAGGACGACCTCGGCCGCCTCGTCACCATCGAGGCCGGCAAGGTCACGTCCGAGGGGCTGGGCGAGGTGCAGGAGATGATCGACATCTGCGATTTCGCGGTCGGTCTCTCCCGCCAGCTCTACGGCCTGACCATCGCCACCGAGCGCGCCGACCACCGTATGATGGAAACCTGGCACCCCTTGGGCGTCTGCGGCGTCATTTCGGCCTTCAACTTCCCCGTGGCCGTCTGGTCCTGGAACGCCGCCCTGGCCTTCGTGTGCGGCGACCCGGTGGTGTGGAAGCCCTCCGAGAAGACCCTTTTGACCGCGCTCGCCACCCAGGCCATCGTGGACCGGGCCGCCGCCCGTTTCGGCGAGATGCCGGAGGGCCTGTCGCAGGTGCTCGTGGGTGGGCGCCATCTCGGTGAGATCCTGGTGGAGGACGAGCGCGTGCCGGTCCTGTCCGCCACGGGCTCCACCGCCATGGGCCGCCAGGTCGGCCCGAAGCTCGCGGCGCGCTTCGCCCGCGCGATCCTGGAGCTCGGCGGCAACAATGCCGCCATCGTGGCGCCCTCCGCGGATCTCGATCTCGCCCTGCGCGGCATCGCCTTCGCGGCCATGGGCACGGCGGGCCAGCGCTGCACGACCCTGCGCCGCCTCTTCGTTCACGAGAGCGTCTACGACCAACTCGTGCCTCGCCTGAAAAAGGTCTATGGCAACGTGACCATTGGCGACCCGCGCGCCGAGGGCGTTCTGGTCGGCCCGCTCATCGACAAGGCCGCTTTCGACGGCATGGAGCGCGCGCTCGACGAGGCCCGCGCGGCGGGCGGGCAGGTGACCGGCGGCGGCCGTCACGGCACCGACAACGCTGACGCCTATTACGCTCGTCCGGCCCTGGTCGAGATGCCAGAGCAGACCGGTCCGGTCACCCGCGAGACCTTCGCGCCGATCCTGTACGTGATGCGCTATACGGACTTCGACGCCGTGATCGAGGATCACAACGCGGTGGGGGCTGGCCTGTCTTCGTCGATCTTCACGCTCGACATGCGCGAGGCCGAGAGCTTCATCTCGGCGGCGGGCTCGGATTGCGGCATCGCCAACGTGAACATCGGCCCCTCCGGCGCCGAGATCGGCGGAGCGTTCGGCGGCGAGAAGGAGACGGGCGGCGGCCGTGAGGCGGGCTCGGATGCCTGGAAGGCCTATATGCGCCGCGCCACCAACACGCTCAATTACGGCAAGACCCTGCCGCTGGCCCAGGGCGTCACCTTCGACGTGGACGCGTAAGGAATCATCCTTTGCCGTCATGGCCGGGCTTGACCCGGCCACCCATTGGCCACCTCAAGACGTGGATGCCCGCCTTGGTCCTCGGATCAAGTCCGAGGAGGGCATGACGATGGAGAGATCAAACGAAAAGGGCGGTGGATCACTCCACCGCCCTTTTGCATTCAAGCCGAAGCGGCGGCTCAGGCCGCCTTCGCCTCATCGAGCCGCCGCGCCACGAGGCCCCGCAGCGAGCGCAGGTCCTTCACGAAGGAGTGGATGCCCTCGGCGAGCTTCTCGGTCGCCATCGCGTCTTCGTTCAGCGCAAACCGGAACGCCTTCTCGTCGAGACGCGGGAGGGGCGCGGTCCTGGCCACACCCTCGCCCGAGAGCTTGCGGGGCAACTCGCCCGTGTCCTTCGCCAGCTCGTCCAACAGGGCGGGCGAGATGGTGAGGCGGTCGCAGCCCGCCAGGGCCTCGATCTCGCCGATATTGCGGAAGGACGCGCCCATCACGACGGTGCCGATCCCTTGCGCCTTATACGACTCGTAGATCCTCCGCACGGAGAGCACGCCCGGATCGGTCTCGCCCGTATAGGGACCGCCGCCCGCCTTCACGTGCCAGTCGAGGATGCGGCCGACGAAGGGCGAGATCAGGAACACGCCGGCTTCCGCGCAGGCCTGGGCCTGGGCCTGGCAGAACAGGAGCGTCAGGTTGCAGTCGATGCCTTCCTTCTGAAGCACTTCCGCGGCGCGGATCCCCTCCCAGGTGGAGGCAATCTTGACCAGGATCCTGTCGCGCCCGACGCCCCGGGCCTCGTAGGCCTTGATGACGCCCCGGGCCTTCTCGACGGTGGCCTCCGTGTCGAAGGACAGGTCCGCGTCCACCTCCGTGGAGACCCGGCCCGGCACGATCCCGGCAAGCTCCGCCCCGAAGGCCACGGCGAGCCGGTCGCAGATTGCCCCGACGGCGCCCTCGCGGGAACCGCCCTGGCCCCGGCCCCAGGCCAGCGCCTCGTCCACGAGATGGGCATAGGCGGGGGTCTCGACCGCCTTCAGGATCAGGGTCGGGTTGGTGGTGCAGTCCTGCGGCTTCAGGCGCCGGACCGCATCGAGATCGCCCGTATCGGCGACCACGACCGTCATGGCACGCAGCCGGTCGAGCTTCGAGGTCATGGGACACTCCCTTGTCTGTTGCGCCAGCCTTAGCCCTTTGGGGGTCGGGCGTGAAGGGTGTTGTCAACGGAGCCACTAATTTGCATTCCGGCGGGGCGCGGCAGGACGCTGATAAGGGTTGAGCGGATAAGTGATCTCCCAGATGAAGCGCCGCCTGAATTCGGCGATCATCATGCTTGTTGGTATTCGACCATACGGGTCCGAGCTTGCATTGTGTCTCGGGTCGCTTTTAATCTGATCGAGCAATTTCCGAACTTCATTTTCTTCCGTCATGCAGTTGAGCGTGGCTGCTTCGGCATCGGCCTGCGCAGGTTTTTTGCCCCCGGCCAAGAGCTTGGCATTGGTGTTCAGACAATTGAACCATGCCTTGCCTCGTCTATCCGCTTCCTGGAATGATGGATCAGCCGTCCGCCCCTCTTGAGCCCATGCTGGCCACTGGCTGCCGGAGAATAAGGTTAGCGCGGCCGCGAAACCCACCCCAACAATCCGCATGATGTAACTTTCTAGCAAATAACATCTATAAACCACGCTAGAAATGGCAGGGCAAGCCGGCCCGATCACACAAAAATCCCCCGCTGCGCCTTCACCCGCTCGACGATGAAATCGTGCACCTCGGCGATGCGCTGGAGGCTGCGCACCTCCGCATGCGTCACGAGCCAATAGGTGCGGGTGAAGGACAAATCGGGCAGGACGACCCGCAGGTCCGGGTGCTGGCGGGCGGCGTAATCGTGCAGGATGCCGATGCCGACCCCAGCCCGCACCGCCTCGAGCTGGGCCACCACGCTCGCGACCTCGTAGCGGCGGGGCCCGTATTTCTCGAGCGCGCCGAAATAATCCAGCACCGGGCTGTAGACGAGGTCCATCACGTAGGTGACGAAGAGCCGCCCCCGCAGATCTCCCTGATCGGCCACCGGACCCTGGCGGTCGAGATAGTCCTTCGAGGCATACAGACGCAGGCGGTAATCCGTGAGCTTGCGTGAGACGAGACGGCCCTCGGTCGGCTGCTCCAGGGTGATCGCGATGTCGGCCTCGCGCTTGGAGAGGGAGAACACGCGGGGCAGGGCCACGAGCTGCAGCGTCAGGTTCGGGTGGAGCTCCGCAAGGCGACCGAGTTCCGGCGCCAGGAAGTAGGTGCCGAACCCGTCCGGCGCCCCCACCCGCACGGTACCGGAGAGCGCGAGATCCGAGCCGCCCACCTCCGCCGAGACCGCCAGGGCCTGACTTTCCATGCTCTCGGCCTTTGCCAGCAACCGCTCGCCCTGCTCGGTGAGGCCGTACCCTTGCGGCTTGCGCTCGAACAGCTTGGCCTGGAGCGCGGCTTCCAGGGACGCGAGGCGGCGCGAAACCGTGGTATGGTCGGCCCCGAGCCGCCGGGCCGCCACCGTCAGGCGGCCCGCGCGGGCGACCGCCAGGAAGTAGCGCAGGTCGTCCCAGTCGAATGCACTCATGAACCCTCTCCGGTATGGGGATTTTCGCACAGGCGCGCCTCACTTTCACCCATAGCCGTGCGATTTCGACAATGATAGGAGAGGCCAACCCAGCCAGGAGAGGATACGCCCATGCGCGAAGTCGGACATTTCATCGGCGGCAAGCACGTCGCCGGACAATCGGGCCGCACCACCGAGTTCTTCCAGCCCATGACCGGCGAGCCCATCGGCCGGGTGGCGCTCGCCTCCAAGACCGAGCTGCGCCAGGCGGTGGAAAACGCCAAGGCGGCGCAGCCCGCTTGGGCGGCCACCAACCCGCAGCGCCGCGCCCGCGTGCTCATGCGGTTCCTGGAGCTCATCGCCGCGGAGACCGACTCCCTCGCCGAGCTGCTCGCCCGCGAGCACGGCAAGACCATCTCGGATGCCAAGGGCGACATTCAGCGCGGTGTCGAAGTGGCCGAGTTCTGCACCGGCATCCCGCACCTCCTGAAGGGCGAGTTCACGGAAGGCGCCGGCCCCGGCATCGACATGTATTCGATCCGCCAGCCGCTGGGCGTGGTGGCGGGCATCACGCCCTTCAACTTCCCGGCCATGATCCCGCTCTGGAAGCTCTCGCCCGCCATCGCCTGCGGCAACGCCTTCATCCTCAAGCCCTCCGAGCGCGCGCCCGGCGTGCCGCTGCGCCTCGCCGAGCTGATGATGGAAGCGGGCCTGCCCGCCGGCATCCTCAACGTGGTCAACGGCGACAAGGAATCGGTGGACGGCATCCTGGACGACCACGACATCAAGGCCGTGGGCTTCGTGGGCTCGTCGCCGATCGCCCAATACGTCTATGCCCGCGCCGCCGCCAACGGCAAGCGCGCGCAGTGCTTCGGCGGCGCCAAGAACCACATGATCATCATGCCGGACGCCGACATCGACCAGGCCGCCGACGCCCTCATCGGCGCGGGCTACGGCTCGGCGGGCGAGCGCTGCATGGCGATCTCGGTCGCGGTGCCCGTGGGCAAGGCCACGGCCGACGCCCTCATGGACCGCCTCATCCCCCGCGTCGAGAGCCTGAAGGTCGGCCCCTCCACCGATCCGAGCGCGGATTTCGGCCCCATGGTCACGCGGGCCCACATGGAGAAGGTCCGCTCCTACGTGGATCTCGGCGTCCAGGAAGGCGCCAAGCTCGTGGTCGACGGCCGGAACTTCAAGATGCAAGGCTACGAGGACGGCTTCTATATGGGCGGCTGCCTCTTCGATGACGTGAAGCCGGAGATGCGCATCTACAAGGAAGAGATCTTCGGTCCCGTCCTGTCCGTGGTGCGCGCCGCGAACTACGACGAAGCCCTGCGGCTCCCCAACGAGCATGAATACGGCAACGGCGTCGCGATCTACACCCGCGACGGCGATGCGGCCCGCGACTTCGCGTCCAAGGTGCAGGTCGGCATGGTGGGCATCAACGTGCCGATCCCGGTGCCGCTGGCCTATTACACCTTCGGCGGCTGGAAGGCCTCCGGCTTCGGCGACCTGAACCAGCACGGCCCCGATGCGGTGCGCTTCTACACCAAGACCAAGACGGTCACGTCCCGCTGGCCGTCCGGCATCAAGGACGGCGCGGAGTTCGTCATCCCGACGATGCAGTAAGACGATGAGAAATGGCCGGGCTTGTCCCGGCCATTTCTCGTTTTCGGCGCCCTATAAGAATCCCCCAAACCTCATCCTGAGGAGCCGCGAAAGCGGCGTCTCGAAGGAGGGCTCCAGCGGAGTGCATCCGGTGCGAACTGGATCATCCTTCGAGACGGGCCTGCGGCTCTCTCAGAATGAGGTTTGCGGAATCACGGCACACTCTGCCTCTTCACCCAAAGTCGGGGTGCACGAACCAAAAAACACGCGCGATGGAGGAAGCATGAACTCCTTTTCCCTCACCGACGACCAGATCGCCATCCGGGACATGGCCCGCGACTTCGCGGCCGAGAACCTCGCGCCTCACGCCATCGAATGGGACGAGAAAAAGCATTTCCCGGTCGATGTGATGCGGGAAGCAGCCGCGCTGGGCATGGGCGCGATTTATGTCGGCGACGATGTGGGCGGTTCGGGCATGAGCCGCCTCGACGCGGCCCTGATCTTCGAGGCGCTGGCGACGGGCTGCCCGACGGTGGCGGCCTATATCTCGATCCACAACATGGCGGCCTGGATGATCGACCGCTTCGGTTCGGACGAGCAGCGGCACCGCTGCCTGCCGAAGCTCGCCACCATGGAGCATCTGGCGAGCTATTGCCTCACGGAACCCGGCGCGGGCTCGGACGCCGCGGCCTTGAAGACCCGCGCGGTGCGCGAGGGCGATCATTACGTGGTCAACGGCGTGAAGCAGTTCATCTCGGGCGCCGGCGTGTCGGACGTGTACGTCACCATGGTGCGCACGAACGAGAGCGGCGCGGCCGGCATCTCGACCCTGGTCATCGAAAAGGACACGCCCGGTCTCTCCTTCGGGGCCAACGAGCGCAAGATGGGCTGGAATGCCCAGCCCACCCGCGCCGTGATCCTGGAGGATGCCCGCGTGCCCGTCGCGAACCGTCTCGGCGAGGAG
Source organism: Microvirga pudoricolor (assembly GCF_016892705.1). Taxonomy (GTDB): domain Bacteria; phylum Pseudomonadota; class Alphaproteobacteria; order Rhizobiales; family Beijerinckiaceae; genus Microvirga; species Microvirga pudoricolor. The sequence goes on along the minus strand of NZ_JAFEMB010000003.1, from coordinate 102,997 downwards.
GGCATCGGCTTCAAGATCGCCATGGCGGGCCTCGACGGCGGGCGGCTCAATATCGGAGCGTGCTCGCTCGGCGGCGCGCAGGCGGCCCTCGACAAGTCCCTCGCCTACACGGCGGACCGCAAGGCCTTCGGCCGGAGCCTGTCGGACTTCCAGGCCCTGCAGTTCCGCCTCGCCGACATGGCGACGGAGCTGGAGGCCGCCCGTTCCTTCCTGTGGCGCGCGGCATCCGCCCTCGACGCCAAAGCCCTGGACGCCACCAGGCTCTGCGCCATGGCCAAGCGCGTGGCCACCGACCGCGGCTTCGAGATCGCCAACGACGCGCTCCAGCTCCACGGCGGCTACGGATACCTGGCGGATTACGGCATCGAGAAGATCGTGCGGGACCTGCGCGTCCACCAGATCCTGGAGGGCACCAACGAGATCATGCGGCTGATCGTGGCCCGCGATCTCGTGGGCCGCGGCAACCGATGATCCCCCGTTCGCTCGGCCTGGGCTTTGCTCTCGCGGCTGCCATCTTCGCCCTGTTCTCGTTCGCCGGACACCTGTTCTTCCTGGACGGACGGCGTCCGTTCCAGCTCAACTTCGCGGCGGGCGGGGCGCTGGGGCTCGCGCTCGGGTTCCTCGTTCACCGCATCCTGCGCATCCCGGCCGCCAAGGCCGTGACGGCGATGGCCCTCGTGGCGGTTCCGGGCATGCTGATCATGGCGGCGGTCGGCTCGCATTTCGCGGTCTTCTTCCCGGCCCTCGACCCCGCCCTCGACAAGGTTTTCGGCTCCCTCATGCTCTGGTTCTACGGCTTCGGCCTGGCCGGAGCCCTGTGGAGCGCACGCGGCGCATGACGGTGAGACGGCCGGCCATCACCAGACCATTCCAAGGGAGAATCACCATGACCAACATCGCCTTCATCGGCCTCGGCAACATGGGCGGCCCCATGGCGGCCAATCTCGTGGCGGCGGGCCACAGGGTTACCGGTTTCGACCTCTCGCCCGCCTCCTGTGACCAGGGCCGCGCCGACGGGCTGGCCATCGCGGGTTCGGCCGGCGAGGCCGTGCGGGACGCCGAGGTGATCGTCACGATGCTGCCCGCCGGAAAGCACGTGCTGGCCGTGTGGGGCGACATCCTGACGGCCGCGCGGGGCGATGCCCTGTTCATCGACTGCTCCACCATCGACGTGGACAGCGCCCGCAAGGCCCACGAGCTTGCCCGCCAGCAGGGCGTGCTGTCCCTCGACGCGCCGGTCTCCGGGGGCGTCGGCGGCGCCAAGGGCGCGACGCTGACCTTCATGGCGGGCGGTTCCAAGGAGGCCTTCGACAAAGCGGAGCCTTTCCTGTCCCAGATGGGCAAGAAGGTGGTCCATTGCGGCGAGGCGGGCGCCGGGCAGGCCGCCAAGATCTGCAACAACATGATTCTCGGCATCTCCATGATCGGCGTGGCCGAGGCCTTCGTGCTGGGCGAGAAGCTGGGTCTCTCGCATCAGGCCCTGTTCGACGTGGCCTCGACCTCCTCAGGCCAGTGCTGGTCCGTGACCACCTATTGCCCCGTGCCCGGCCCGGTGCCTGCCTCGCCCGCCAATAACGGCTACAAGCCGGGCTTCGCGGCGGCCCTGATGCTCAAGGACCTGAAGCTCGCCCAGGAGGCGGCGCTGGCCTCCGGAGCCGCCACGCCCCTCGGCGCGGAGGCCGCGCAGCTCTACGACCTGTTCAACAAGGCGGGCCATGCGGGCGCGGATTTCTCCGGAATCATCAACTTTCTGCGTGGCGAAAGCCCTCAGGGCTGAGGTCTGCTCTAAGCCGAAAGAGGCATGGGCCGGGATACATGTTCGCAGGGGTGTTGCAACACACCTACAGCTTTCAGGGGCGGCGTCGGCTAAGCTTCTGAAACGATGAACGTTCAATCGAAGATTGCCCGCCCCCGTCCCATGGCTCGCCTGTCCCCGACCCTGGCCGACCCGTCCTCCGATGCCGCAGCGGTCCTGAGGCGTCTGGGCTTCTGGCTGCTCTTCTTCGCCACCCCGCTGGCGGCCCTGTTCGCGCGCCGGGCCGTGGTGGTGGTCGCCCCCCTCGCCATCGGGCTCCTGGCCCTGGCGGCCGCCCTGGACGGGGGGTCAAAGCTCTCGGGGCCCCGCCTGCGGCATATCCTCGTCTCCCCCGGCAGCGTCGCGGGATTCCTCCTGCTGTTCTGGACCGTCCTGTCCCTGGTCTGGACCCCGTTCCTTCCCGAGGCGTCCGAGCGGCTGCTCAACATCGTCGGGATGCTGCTTCTGGCCGCCATCGGCTATCTGGCCCTGCCCGACCGGATGCGCTCGGCCAACCTCTACATCCTTCCCGTGGGCGTCGCCCTGACGGCCCTGGCGGCGCTCGGCCTCGCCCTTCGCCCTGCCCCCATGAGCGATCCGGACGGCCAGAGCCTGGAGCGCGGCCTCGTGGTGCTCGTGCTCTTCGTCTGGCCCGCGATCTCGTGGCTGCACTCCCGCGGCCGCAACATGGAGGCGCTCCTCCTGGCGGTGGCGGTCGCCCTCGCCTCCCTCGTCGCGCCGACGCCCCTGCCCTTCCAGGGGCTGGCGGTGGGCGCCCTGGTTTTCGCCGTCGCGGCGATCGCCCCGAAGACCGGCACCGTGCTGACGGCCTCGGTCATGGCGGGCCTGCTGCTGCTCGCGCCTCTGATCCCCTTCGTGCTGAAGCCGCTCGCGGCCGGTTTCCTGGGCACCCCCTCCGCACTGACGGCCGAGCTCGAAGTCTGGCGCTCCATCGTCCTGGGCGAGCCCTTGCGCCTCGTCACGGGCCATGGGCTGGAGACCGCCCTGCGGGGGCGGTTCGTCGGCCTCCTGCCGGCCAATGCGCCGAGCACGATCCTGTTCGAGATCTGGTATGAACTCGGCCTCGTGGGTGCCGCCGCGGGCGCCGTCGTGCTCTTCGCCGCAGTCACGGGGGCGGTGGGCGAGCGCCCGCCCCTGATCCCCGGCATCATGGCGACCTTCGCGACGGCCTATGCCTTCGGGTGCCTCGGCATCGGCACCGCCCAGGTCTGGTGGTTCACGGCCCTCGTGATCGTGGGGCTGATCTTCGTGGCCATCGAGCGCGGCCAGTTCCGCACCAAGCGTCCCAAGGCGATCCTGCGCACCGGGCGATAGAGGTTGACGCTGCGGCCGCTTCTCTGCTTCGCTGCGCCCTCCACTCGCACGAGCAGAGACGTCCATGCCCATCATCAACCGCGTCGCCGACCTCACCGATGAAATCACCGCCTGGCGCCGGGATTTCCACGAGAATCCGGAGCTTCTCTACGACGTCCACCGCACGGCCGGCATCGTGGCCGAGAAGCTGAAGGAGTTCGGCTGCGACGAGGTGGTCACGGGCCTCGGCCAGACCGGCGTCGTCGGGGTCATCAAAGGCCGGTCCAACGCCTCCGGCCGCGTGATCGGCTTGCGGGCCGACATGGATGCGCTTCCCATCGAGGAGGCCACGGACGTTCCCTACAAATCCAAGGTTCCCGGCAAGATGCATGCCTGCGGCCATGACGGCCACACCGCCATGCTGCTCGGCGCCGCGAAGTACCTTGCCGAAACCCGCAATTTCGACGGCACCGCCATCGTGATCTTCCAGCCCGCCGAGGAGGGCGGCGGAGGTGCGGCCGCCATGATGCGGGACGGCGTGCTCGACCGCTTCGGCATCCAGGAGGTCTACGGCATGCACAACATGCCCGGCATCGCGGTGGGCCAGTTCGCGATCCGGCCCGGCGCCATGATGGCGGCGGCGGACCGCTTCGTCATCACGGTGGAGGGCAAGGGCGGCCACGCCGCGCGGCCTCACGACACTATCGACCCCGTGGTGGTGTCGGCTCACCTGATCACCGCCCTGCAATCGGTCGCCTCGCGCAACGTCGATCCGCTCGAATCCGCCGTGGTGTCGGTGTGTTCGGTCAAGGCGGGCGATGCCTTCAATGTCATCCCGCAGACCGCGACCCTGCTGGGCACCGTGCGCACCCTCTCGCCCGAGGTGCGCGACCTGTGCGAGACCCGCATCAAATCCATCGCGGAGCATGTGGGCAACGCCTTCGGAGCCAAGGTCGGGGTGGAGTATGACCGGGGCTATCCGGTCACCATGAACGATCCGGACAAGACCGGGTTCATGGCCGAGGTCGCCAAGGCGGTGGCGGGCGAGAGCGGCGTCGACCTCACCGTGCCGCCCCTCATGGGCGCGGAGGACTTCTCGTTCATGCTGGAGGAGCGCCCGGGCGCCTACATCTTCATCGGCAACGGGGACACGGCGGGCGTCCATCACCCGGCCTACGACTTCAACGACGAGGCCTCGCCCTATGGGGTGTCGCTCTGGGCGAAGATCGTCGAGACCGGCATGCCGGCGCGCTAAATCTAACGCGACCTCATCCTGAGGAGGCCGTCAGGCCGTCTCGAAGGATGGTCCAGTTGGCACCGGAAACACTCCGCTAGAGCCCTCCTTCGAGACGCCGCTAAAGCGGCTCCTCAGGATGAGGTTGAACAAAAAGGCCGCCGGAAAACCTGGCGGCCTTCTTGCATCACTTGACGTCAATGCACCACCATGGCGGTGAACGGATACACGTAGGCCTGCAGCATCACGAGGCAGCCCACGAGGGATGCCAGCGCGATAGAGTGCCAGAACACGAAGCGCAGGATCTCGCTCTCGTGCCCGAACCAGTTGGTGGCCGTGGACGCCACGACGATGGACTGGGCGTCGATCATCTTGCCCATGACGCCGCCCGTGGAGTTCGACGCGCACATGAGGATCTCGGACAGGCCGAGCTGGCCCGCCGTCACCTTCTGCAACCCGCCGAACAGCACGTTCGAGGCCGTGTCCGAGCCCGTGAGCGCCACGCCGAGCCAGCCGAGCATGGCGGCGAAGAACGGGTAGAGAAAGCCCGTCTGCGCGAAGGCGAGGCCCAGGGTCGCGTCGACGCCGGAATAGCGGGTGAGCGTGCCCAGCGCCAGCATGGCCGCGATCGTGATCAGCGAGTAGCGCACCACCCAGATCGTCTCAAAATAGGCCGTGATGAGCCGCAGCGGCGAGAACCGCATCACGAGGCCCGACACGAGCGCGGCGAGCAGGATGCTCGTGCCCGTCATGGTCAGGATGTTGAAGTTGAACACCGCCGCCTCCTTGACCGGAGCCGCGACCACGGGGGGCACCTTCTGGATGAGGTTGTGCAGGCCCTCGAAGGTCCATTTCGGGAAGAAGAGCGGGTTCACGAGGTCCTTGAAGGTCTGCGTGCCCCACAGGAACACGAACCCGCACAGGATGATCCAAGGCAGCCAGGCCCGGAAGACTTCGCCGGAGCGATACTTCTGACCGCCGAGCATCTGGCCGGTCGCACCCGAGCTCAAGGAGGCGGGAGCGGGGCCCGTGGCGGCGGGCTCGCCGCCGCTGCGCAAGGCCGGGCTCGTCCAGATGGCGGCGGGCTGCCAGACCCTCAAGAAAGCCACGAGGGCCGCCATGGACACGAGCGACGCGATGATGTCCACGAGCCAGGGCCCGTGATAGTTCGAGACCAGGAATTGCGGGAACGCGAAGGCGGCGCCGCAAACCAGGATGGCGGGCCAGATCTGCACCATGCCGCGCCAGCCCGCGAAGGTCCAGATCAGCCAGAACGGCACGATCAGCGAGAAGAACGGCAATTGCCGTCCCGCCATCGCGCCGAGCGAGAACACGTCGAGGCCCGTCACGGCGCCCAGCGTCACGATGGGGGTGCCGAGCGCCCCGTAGGCCACGGGCGCCGTGTTGGCGATGAGCGACAGGCCCGAGGCCGCAAGCGGCGAGAAGCCGAGGCCGATCAGGATCGCGCCCGTCACGGCCACCGGCGTTCCGAAGCCGCCCGCGCCTTCGAAGAAGGCCCCGAACGCGAAGGCCACGAGGAGCAATTGCAGGCGCCGGTCGGGCGTGATCCCGGCGATGGAATCCTGGAGGACCTTGAACGAGCCGTTCTCCACCGTGAGCCGGTAGAGGAAGATCACGTTGAGAATGATCCAGCCGATGGGAAACAATCCCGTCAGCGCACCGAGCCCCGCGGACTGGAACGCCATGCCGGCCGGCATGCCGAAGGCCACGATGGCGATGAACAGCGAGACGGCGAGCGCGGCCAGGGCCGCGAGATGGGCCTGCATCTTGGCGAAGGCGATGAGGCCGAGCAGGCAGAAGATCGGCAAAGCCGCGACGATGGTCGAGAGCACGGCGCTCCCGAACGGATCATAGACCTGATTCCACATGAGAATCCTCCCGTGATCGCCGGAACCGGGCCGGCGGGTCGTGGAGGCGGTCAGGCCGAACGGGGCATGAGCCAGACGGACATTCACCAAGCGGACTTGGCCGCCACGAGAGAAATTAGGCGATCACGAGAATGTGACAAGCTGAACTTAAGGTGCAACCGCTGGCGGCAGTCAGTCCGGCTTGGAGCAGATCTGCGGCCCGTCGAGATCGATGAGGTGACCCGCCCGGTCCCGCTTCGAGGCCAGGTAGCGAACGTTCTCAGCGGTGCGGCGGCCGAAGACGCGCTCGTCCGACATGACGTCGAGGCCGGCCTTGCGCAGGGCCCGGATCTTTTCCGGGTTATTGGTCATGATCCGCACGGCCGAGACGCCGAGCTGCCTCAGCATGGCGGCCGCGAAATCGAAGCGGCGCTGATCGGCATCGAAGCCCAGAACCTCGTCGGCGTCATAGGTGTCGTAGCCCTGCGCCTGGAGCTTGTAGGCCCGGATCTTGTTGGCGAGGCCGTTCCCGCGCCCCTCCTGGTCGAGGTAGAGGAGAATTCCCCCCTCATGCTCGGCCATGAGGCGCACGGTCTCGCGCAGCTGGTCGCCGCAATCGCATTTCAGGCTGCCGAACAGGTCGCCGGTGAGGCAGGCCGAATGAAGCCGCACGGTGACGGGCTTGGCCAGGTCCGGCTTGCCCACGATGACCGCCACCTGGTCGCGCAGGCCCTCGCCACCGCGAAACACCGCGAACTCGCTCGCGGGAGCACCCTCCAGGGGCACGGGCGCCCGGCTGACGAGCTTCAGGTCGGTGGCCTTGGCGCGCCGGTAATCCCGGATCGCGGCGCCCGGCACCCGCAGGAGAGAGGGGTCGATCTCGATGCCGACCGAGACCGGCACCACCACCACGGCGGGCAGCACCAGGGACAGGCGGGCGAGTTCCAGGGCCTCCTCGTCGAGGCCGTCGGCGGGCTGGACGGGCGCATCGATACGGCTGTCGATCTTGAGCGCGAGATTCTCGATCCGGTCCCGGTCGACGCGAGGCAGAGCCACGCGGCCGGGAGTCTTTCGGTCGAGGCCCAGACGGCGCAGGCGAGCGGCGGGCAGGACCAGATGGGCATGCCCCCCGGCCACGGCCTCGAGGCGGCAGCCCATATCCCCGTCCAGGTGCTCGACGCCCACCACGAGGGCGCTGCCCGACGCACCGTCGATCACCACGGGCCGGGCGCTGCGGAACTCCATGATGGCCCGCTCGACCATGGTGGCGGCGGGATCGTCGGACAGGCTGAGAACTACACGCATCGTCGTCACTGCCAAAGGACCGGCGCGGCGGCCGGACGGATCGTGCCCCGCCATAGCACGGACGGCGGCGGGCCCCTAACCCTAGATGGGATGGCAGCCATGCCGGGGCAACGCAAGACCCCGCAAGCGCACCCTTCGCTCGACGCAAGGTTCCGCACGGGGTATGCCTTGCGCCAGCCAAGATCCACAAGCCTCCGGTGAGTTCTCCCTGATGCGCCTTGCCCTTCTCGCGACCTTCGGATTCCTCAACCTCGCGGTGCCGTCCATGGCCGCGACCCTCGATGGCTTGGCCGTGGACGTGACCAACACCAGCGAGCCGATCCTCTGCGCCGAGAAGGACAACGTGGCGATCAATTTCGCGTCGCCCGAGGTACGCAACTTCAAGATCGAAGCCGTTCATCCGGCCTATATCGGCAACATGCGCCAGGACCGCTGGGAGCCCGACTGGACCGCCTGCGAGGACATTTCGGAGGAGACCTCCAACCACACCCAGCCCCGCATGCAGATCCTCCACGAGGACGACAAGGTGCGGGTGACAGGCCTGTCCTTCCACTCCTTCTGGCGCCCCACCGACGTGACCGTGCGGGTGGGCGAGCGGACCGAGAAGGATATCCACATGATGCAGATCCTCGTGCGCCGGGAGGGCGAGTTCGAGGAGGTGGCCGTGCTCTATCCGGGCGACGGCTACTGGCGCATCCATCCCCAGGCGCCGGATCACCTGGGCTTCGTGGCCTACGGGTCGTCATTCCTGGTGGGACCTGTGGAATTCGACCAGCGCCCCGTGGTGAACATCAAGGAGGTGGTGTTCGATCCGAAGGCCATGACCTTCGCGCTCGCCTTCAAGGACGGCAGCAGCGGCCGCGTCGCTGTCGAGAACCTGAACACGGAGCGCCTGCGCCTCGACGTCACCTTCGACCGGCCCGTCAAGGACCGGCCCTTCGCGGCCCTGCGCTCCATGTACGTGACCGAGTTCAACGCGGACGTGGCCCGGATCGCGGCCCGCGAGGCGGGCGCCAAGTCCTGGCGGGAGGAGTCCGTGATGGGCTTCAAGGACGCCCGCGCGACGGATGTGTGGCTCGGCCGTCTCCTGCCGTCGCGCCATAACACGAGCGCGCCGGACATGATGTTCAACGGCTTCCGGGCCGAGCCGCGGCCCTCCCGCTAGGCTTCCACCCGCCGAAGACGCGCCCGTCCAGCACGACGAGCCCCGCCGCGATCAGCGCCATTCCGGCGATCTGGCGCGGCTCCAGGGCCTCGCCCAGAAGGAGCGTGCCGAACAGGATGGCGCTGACCGGGATCAGGAAGGTGACGAGACCGGTATTGGTGGCTCCGGTGCGGGCCAGGAGGCGGAAGAACAGGATGTAGGCGAAGGCGGTCGAGACCAGCGCGAGAGCGACGATCGACACGATTACGGACAGGCCAGGCGCCGGCAGGGACCAGGGCCGGTCGAGAGAGAGGGAGGCCGGCACCAGCACGAGGCTCGACATCGTCACCTGCCCCGCCGCAATGGTGACCGGCGCCACGCCCCAGGCCTTGAAGCGCCGCCCGAACACGCTCGCGAACGCATAGGACAGGGCCGCCCCCATGACGGCGCACTGCGCCAGGATGCCGGTATCGAACGCCTTCAGAGCCGCGCCGCCCAGCATCACCACGACGCCCGAGAACCCGACGAGGACGCCCGCCAGCCGCCGGGCCGTCATGGGTTCGTCCGGGGTGAGACAATGAGCCACGATCACGGTGAACAGGGGCGTGGTGGCATTCAGGATCGAGGCCAGACCGCTCGGGATATGGCCCTGCGCCCACACGATGAGCGTGAACGGGATCATGTTGTTCAACAAGCCCATGATCAGGAACGCGCCCCAGATGCGAGGCCCGCGCGGAAGGCTCGACCCCATCACGCGCAGCACGATCAGGAGCGCGACGGCCGCCAGGGCGACCCGCGCCGCCACGATGGTCAAGGGCGGAAGCTCCCCGACGGCGACGCCGACGAACAGGAAGGAGCCGCCCCAAACGACGGATAAGAGCCCCAGGAGCGCCCAGTCCGACGCCGCCATGGTGGTCCTGATGGCTTGCTTCGTCATGCCGTCCCCCGCGCTCCTAGGTGCAGTCTCGCGTTCGGGCACCGTACGCGATCCGATTCTTGCGCTGGATTCGTTGTTTCAGGTCGGATCATACCGGCTGCCATCCTCATCGCAGAGCGCCGCGTCGCCCTGGCGCATGTCGGATTCGTAATCACGGGAAAACCTCGGCCTCCACCTATCAAACGAAATATCATGTCGTAAGATGGCTTCAAACAAGGAGGCGGGTCCGGCGTGACCCGTCTCGCCAAGACCGCGCACCGGGACGGAAACCTTTGATTTACGAAGACCTTGAGTTCATGGGCGGAATTTACCGTCCCTTCACCGGCCGAGGTTCACCTGATCGGAGCGCGCGCAGACGGCGCGTGGTCCGCGTGGAGAGGTCAGGTCCCGCCCATGTTCGATGATGCTTCGATGCGCTCCTCGGCCCGTGCCGATCGGGAGGCCCGCCATGGGGGCCTGGATCTCGGGTTCCGATTCACGGCATCGTCCCGCCGCCCCGGCCGCAGGCTTTTCGCTCTGGCCGGTTCTCCCCTCCGGCCACGCCCGATCCTGTCCCAGCAGGAGCCCGACCGGCTCAACCGGCTCGCGCTCCTCGTGGCCCTGGCCTCTGCCGTGACGGGCCTTACGGTTCTGATCTCCGCCACCCCGTCCTGATCCGACAGTTTTCAACGAAAAGCCCGGCGGAAGGCCGGGCTTTTGCGCGTCACGCGATGGGGCTGGGATTGGGCTGCCCCGGATCCGGATTCGTCATCGGGCCGGCGGGGACCCGGTCCGGGTCGGTGGCCGGGATCTCGGACGGCTGCCGGAGGGGCACTTCCGTCGGGGTATGACCCGGCAGAACCGGGTCCGGATTGGGGCTCGCCGGTTTCGGCTGCGGGTCGTAGGGGCCTGGGCCTGGCTGCATGGGGCGGACTCCTCTGGTTGGAGAGTCAACAGGCAGCCTCCGGCTCCGTTCCTTACCGCAGCGGCCAGACCAGCATGATGAGCGGGATGCCCACCACGATCACGATGATCGACAGCGGCAGGCCCAGCCGCCAGTAATCCCCGAAACGGTAGCCGCCCGGACCCATGACCAAGGTGTTGCACTGGTGCCCGATGGGCGTGAGGAAGTCGCAGGCCGCTCCGATGGCCACCGCCATGAGGAACGCGTCCGGCCGGAAGCCGAGCTGCGTGGCGAAGCTCGCCGCGATGGGCGCCATCACCAGCACCGTCGCGGCGTTGTTCAGGAACGGCGTGACCGCCATGGCCGTGACCATGATCAGCACGAGGGCGCCCGTGGGCGGCAGGGCCCCGGCCGCCGCCGACAGCCAGCCCGCGATGAGATCGGTGCCGCCCGTGGTGCGCACCGCCTCGCTGACGGGAATCAGCGCGCCGAGCATCACGAGGATCGGCCATTCGATGGTCTCGTAGGCCTCCCGCAGGGTCAGGGCCCCGAACAGCACGAGCAGCACGCCCGCCCCGAAGAACGCGATGGCGACCGGCACCACGTCGAAGGCCACGAGCCCCATGGCGGCCGCCAGGACCGCGATGGGGATGAGGCTGCGCCGGGCGCTCCCGAGACGAATGTCGCGCTCGGCCAGGGGAAGGCAGCCAAGCTCCTTGAGCGTGTCGGGCAGCTTCTTGAGATTGCCCTGGAGCACGATCACGTCGCCGGGTTTGAGCGCGATGGTGCGCAGCCGCTCCTTGAAGCGCTGTCCCCGGCGGCTCACCGCGATAAGGTTCACCTGGAAGCGCTCGAACAGGCCGAGCCGCTCGGCCGAGCTGCCCGTGAGAACCGAGTTCGGCCCCACGACCGCCTCGATGACGCCGATCTCGTCCGTGGCTTCGTCGGTCGCGGGGATCCGGTGCTCGCGGCTGAGCCTGAGGCCGCCGCTGGCCACCGCGCGCTCGAGGGCCTCGGGTTCGCCCTCCAGCATGAGAAGGTCGTTCGCCTGCAGGGCCGCGTCCGGCAGCGGCTGGGCGCTGCGCTTCTCCTGCCGGATGATGGCCGTGACCTTGATCTCGTTGTTGGCGAGCTTGAGGAGGTCGGCCACGGTCGCGCCCGCGACCTCGGATTCATCCGTGACGCGGGCCTCGGTGACGTAGTCCTTGATCTCCAGCGCCGCATGAAGGGACGCCGCGCCCTTGCGGTCCTTCGGCAGGAGGCGATAGCCGAAGGCCAGGAAGGCGACGCCCGCGACCGCGATGCCGAGCCCCACGGGCGTGAAGTCGAACATCGTGAAGGGCTCGCCCAGGAGCTCGGCGCGCATGCGGGCCACGATGATGTTGGGCGAGGTGCCCACCAGCGTGACGATGCCGCCGAGCAGGGACCCGAAGGCCATGGGCATCAGGAACTGGGACGGGGACGTGTTGGTGCGCCGGGCGATCTGGAACGCCACCGGAATCATCATGGCGAGCGCCCCGATGTTCTTCACGAAGGCCGACAGGATCGTCACGGTGCCGACAAGCACAACGATCTGCATCTGGGTGGTGCGCAGGTAGGGCCCGAGGCGGTTGAGGCCGGCCTCCAGCACGCCGGACTTGGCCACCGCGGCGCTGACCAGGAGCGCGCTCGCCACGATCACCACGATGTCATCGCTGAAGCCCGAGAAGGCTTTGTCGGGCGGCACGATGCCCACGCCGACGGAGACCAGGAGGGCCAGGGCGGCCACCACGTCATAGCGGAAGCGGCCCCAGATGAAGAGCGCCATCATCCCGGCGACGACGGAAAAGGCGAGGATTTGGGGGAGGGTCATGCGGCCCGTTGAGGAAGAGATGCAACCTCTAACGCCGGACGCCCATCTTTGGTGCCAAGCTTCTTACTGTCCCAGCACGAGAGCCCAGTAGCGGCCGTAGCCGCCCTTGGCGTCGGCGCGGGCCAGGCCGATCTTGCGGGCCTGGGGCATCAAGAGGTTGCTGTTGTGGCCGGGCGAGGCCTTCCAACGGGCGATGGCGCCGTCCACCGTGGGCGAGCCCGCGCTCAGGTTCTCGGCCGAATAGCCCGCGATGCCATATTCATCCATGCGGCTCCCGAAATTGCCGTGGCTGAGCTTGCCCGCCCCGGCGACCGCGCGGGCCTGATGCTCGGCCGCCCGGTTGAGGCGGGAATCGACCGTGACGGGGCTCAACCCATGGGCGACCCGGTAGGCCGAGATCATGGTGGCGGCCGACCCGGCATCCGTGGTCGAGACCGCCGTCACGGTATCGCGTGGCGACAGGTCGGACGCGCAACCTGCCAGGGCCAGAACGGCCAGGGCTCCAAACGCAATGGCTTTCACGCGGCAATCCCTCGATGGACGAACAGCGATCGATCGCTGTTCCACTTGAAAATCTCGCGCCGGGCGGTCATGTCCGGGTGACCCGGAACCGCCCCGGCCGACGGCCGCTGCATGGCATGTTGCCGGGGCCCGGTCCAGAACCCTCCCGCCCTCATCGCCGCGTCAGCTGATCGCATGTCCGCCTCCTCTCCCTCCCGCACAGCCGCGATCGTCGGCGGCGGCCCCGCCGGGCTCATGGCGGCCGAGGCGCTGGCGTCCGCCGGCGTCGCCGTGACGGTCTATGACGCGATGCCGTCGCTCGGCCGCAAGTTCCTGATGGCGGGACGGGGCGGCCTCAACCTGACCCATTCCGAGGATCTGAGCCGTTTCCTGGCCCGTTACCGGGAGGGGCAGGCCCCGCTCCGTCCCATGGTGGAGACCTTCACGCCCGGCGATCTGCGCGCCTGGTGCGAGGGCTTAGGGCAAGAGACTTTCGTGGGGTCGAGCGGGAGGGTGTTTCCTAAGGCCTTCAAGGCCTCGCCGCTCCTGCGGGCCTGGCTCGCGCGCCTCGACGGGCTTGGGGTCCGTTTCGCCCTGCGCTATCGCTGGGAGGGCTGGGATCCGGATGGAGCCCTCGCGTTCTCGACACCCTCGGGTGAAACGACCACAGCCCGGCCCGACGCCACGATCCTGGCTCTGGGCGGTGCGAGCTGGCCCCGGCTCGGCTCGGACGGCGCCTGGACCCGCATCCTGGCCGGACGCGACATCGCCGTCGCGCCGCTCAAGCCTGCCAATATGGGCGTCACGGTGGCGTGGTCCGACGTGATCCGGGCCCGCTTCGAGGGTGAGCCTCTGAAACGGATCGCCCTGAGCTTCGCGGGCCGGACCGTGCGCGGCGAGGCCATCCTGACGGCGGACGGCCTGGAGGGCGGGGCCGTCTATGCCCTGTCGGCGGAGCTGCGCGAGGCGGTGCTGCGGGATGGGCAGGCCGTCATGCAGGTGGATCTCAGGCCCGACCTGACCCTGGAGGCCTTGGAAACCCGGCTCAAGACCCCGCGCAAAGGCCAGTCGGCCGCCACCTTCCTGCGCAAGGCGGCGGGCCTCTCGCCGGTGAGCATCGCCCTCCTGCGCGAGCCCGGCCCCTTGCCCGCCGAACCCGAGGCCCTGGCCCGGCTCGTCAAAGCCGTTCCGGTGACGGTGAAAGGGGTCAAGCCCCTCGACCGGGCCATCTCGTCAGCGGGCGGCATTCCCTTCTCGGAGCTGGACGGGCACCTGATGCTGCGGCGGATGCCCGGCGTGTTCGCGGCGGGCGAAATGCTGGACTGGGAGGCCCCCACGGGCGGCTACCTGCTCCAGGCGACCTTCGCGACGGGCCTCGCGGCCGCAAGGGGCGTTCTCGTCTATCTTGGGATTCCGATTGCCGCATTGACGGATTCGAGCCGCTCCGCCACACCCCTCCCGTGATCGACCCGCAGCAGATTCTCCACGACGTTTTCGGTTTCTCCACCTTCCGCGAAGGGCAGGAAGAGATCATTCGCGCCGTGCTGGCCGGTGAGGATGTGCTGGCCGTGATGCCCACGGGCGCGGGCAAATCCCTCTGCTTCCAGCTGCCCACGCTCGCCCGGGAGGGCCTGACGCTGGTGGTGTCGCCGCTGATCGCCCTCATGCGCGACCAGGTCTCGGCCCTGCGCCATTTCGGCATCGAGGCCGGGAGCCTGAACTCCGCCAACGACCAAGCCGAGAATCGCCGCGTGGCCGATGCGGTGCGCGACGGTTCCATGCGGCTGCTTTACGCCTCGCCCGAGCGCCTGGCGAACACCAACACCACCGAATGGCTCGCCCGCTCCGGCGTCAGCCTGCTGGCCATCGACGAGGCCCATTGCGTCTCGCAATGGGGCCACGATTTCCGTCCCGAATATGCGCTTCTGGGCGAGGTGCGCCAGCGGCTCGGCGGCGTGCAGACCATCGCGCTCACGGCCACCGCCGACGTGGCGACGCGGGGCGACATCGCCATGCGGCTGTTCGAGACCGAGCCGCGCACCTTCATCCACGGCTTCGACCGTCCCAACCTGCGCCTGGCCATGCAGGCCAAGGAGAATACCAAGCGCCAGCTCCTCGATTTCCTCGACAAGCACCGCTTCGAGAGCGGCGTGGTCTATTGCTCGTCCCGCAACCAGACCGAAAAGCTCGCCGAGAACCTGTCGCAGGCCGGCTACAACGCGCTGGCCTACCATGCGGGCATGACCCAGGACGTGCGGGCCAAGAACCAGGACACCTTCCTGCAGGAGGACGGGGTCGTGATGGTGGCGACGGTGGCCTTCGGCATGGGCATCGACAAGCCGGACGTGCGCTTCGTGGCGCACGCGGCCCTGCCGAAATCCATCGAGGCCTACTACCAGGAGATCGGCCGCGCGGGCCGCGACGGCGCGCCCGCCGACACGCTCACGCTCTACGGCCTCGACGACATGCGCCTGCGCCGCCTCCAGATCGAGGACAGCGACGCGTCCGACGACCAGAAGCGCATCGAGCGCCAGCGGCTCAACGCGCTGGTGGCCCTGTGCGAAGCCCCGAGATGCCGCCGCCAGACCCTGCTGGCCTATTTCGGCGAGACCACGGAGCCGTGCGGCAACTGCGACCTGTGCATCGACGGCGTCATGTCCTTCGACGGCACCGTCGAGGCCCAGAAGCTTCTCTCGGCCATCGTGCGCACGGGCGAGCGCTTCGGCACCGAGCACCTCATCTCGCTCCTCGTGGGCGAGAGCACCGATTCGATGCGCCGCTTCGGCCACGACAAGCTGAAGACCTTCGGGGTCGGCCAGGACCGGTCCAAGGCCGAGTGGCGCTCCCTGCTTCGCCAGATCTACGCCGCCGGGCTCGTGGCTCTCGAACTCTCCGAGTATGGCCGCTGGACCCTCACGGACAGGGGCGTGGCGGTGCTGAAGGGCCAGGAGGGGATCGAGCTGCGCTCCGACGTGCTCATGAAGCCCCGCGAGCGCCGCCGCCGTCGCGGCATGGTGGCGGAGGCGGCCGTGCCGAGCGACGATCCGCTGCTCCTCGCCCTCAAGGCCCTGCGCACCCGTTTCGCCAAGGAGGAGGGCGTTCCGGCCTACGTGATCTTCTCGGACCGCAGCCTCATCGACATGGCGGCCAAGCGCCCGACCTCGACCCGGGCCTTCGGCGAGGTGCACGGGGTCGGCCAGGCCAAGCTCGACCGCTACGCGGACGCTTTCCTGGACGTCGTGAAGGAGCACGCGGCCTGATCCGCTTCTCCACGCTCATGCGTCGCGGATCGCCAACGCTCAACCGACATCCACCCACGCTCCCGCATGCGCGCTGCGGGCCACCGCGTCCACGGTGCGCTCGATGCGGATGCCGTCCTCGAAATCGATCAGCACGGCGGGATCGCCGTCGATGCGGGCGATGAGCTGGCGGCATTCGACGATCTTCAGCTCGTTGAAGCCTAAGCCATGGCCCGGCGCCGGGATGAACCGGTCGTAGGGCGGGTGCTGCGGGCCCGCCAGGATGGTGCGGAAGCCCTGAGTCTCCCGGTCGCCGTCCGTCGTATAGAGCTGCACCTCGTTCATGCGCTCCTGGTCGTACGCGATGGTGCCTTTGGGCCCGAAGAGCTGGACGGCGATGCGCCCCTTGCGGCCCCAGGCGGAGCGGTTGAGGGCAATCATTCCGGACGCGCCGTTCTCCAGTTCGATCAGCGTGGTGGCGATGTCATAGGTCTCCACCGCACGCCGCCCGCCATCCGGCAGAGGCCTGTCCGGATAGGGCCTCGCCATGTGGCCGCAGACCCGGCGCACGCCGCCGAACAGGGTCCAGACGAGGCTGAGCGCGTGCACGCCGAAATCGTCGAGAGCCCCATGGCCCGAGGTCGCCTCGCTCTTCCAGTAGAAGAGGGCCTCCGGATCGGCCATGAAGTCCTCGTCCATCTCGATGCGAACGTGGTTCACCGGGCCGATGCGATCCTCATCCAGCAGTTTCCGGATGAGGCGGATGACCGGGTTCTGGATGTAGTTGTAGCCGAGCGCCGCGACCTTGCCCGACGCGCGGGCGGCGGCGAGCATGCGCTCCGCGTCGGCGAGCCCCGTCGCCATGGGCTTCTCGCACCAGACATGCTTGCCCGCCTCCAGCGCCGCAATCGCCATGTCGGGGTGGAAGGCGTTCGGCGTCGTGATCGATACCACGTCGACGGCTGGATCGCTGACCAGCGAACGCCAGTCGCCCGTCGCGCGCTCGAACCCAAGTTCCCGCGCCTTCGTTTCCGCCAGACCTTGTGAACTTTCCGCCAGAACCGCTAGGCGCGGGCGCGGCACGTCACCGAAGACGGGCGCGACCGCGTTCCAGGCCAGCGCATGGCACTTGCCCATGTAGCCCGTGCCGATGAGACCGATTCCGAGTGATTTCATGCGGCGCCCCTTCTTGATCGGTGAAAGTCTTCTTCGGCTCTCATGCTGAGGAGCCGCTTGAGCGGCATCTCGAAGACCTCATCCTGAGGAGGCCGGTAGGCCGTCTCGAAGGAGGGCTCCAGACGGCACTGGAAACACTTCGCTGGATCATCCTTCGAGACGCCCGCTGCGCGGGCCCTCAGGATGAGGCTTCGAGACCATGGCTCCGCCATTCCCTCAGGATGAGGCTGCGCGACGAGGGACGCGGATCCCCGAAAGAGACCTACACCATCCCGCCCAGCTCTTCCGACACCGCCTGCAGCTCCTTGCCGCCCGCCATCAGGTTCTGCAGCTCGTCGATCTTGATCTCGGACTTGGCGTGGGTGCCCAGCGTCTTGCCCCGGTTGAGCACGGTGAAGCGGTCGCCCACCGCGTAGGCGTGGCGAACGTTGTGGGTGATGAAGATGACGCCGAGGCCTTTGCTCCGCACCTGATGGATGTATTTCAGCACCATGGAGGTCTGCGCCACGCCGAGCGCCGAGGTGGGCTCGTCGAGGATCAGCACCTTGGCGCCGAAATAGACCGCTCGCGCGATGGCCACGCATTGGCGCTCGCCGCCCGAAAGCGTGCCGACCGCCTGGTGCGGGTCGCGCACGTCGATGCCGATCCGGTGCATCTCCTCGCGGGTCACCGTATCGCAATGGTCGAAATCCACGTAGCGGAAGGGCCAGACGCCCTTCACGGGCTCGCGGCCCATGAAGAAGTTGCGGGTCACCGACATGAGCGGGATCATCGCGAGGTCCTGGTAGACCGTGGCGATGCCCGCATCGAGGGCATCGCGCGGACTCGCGAAGGCGACGGACCGCCCTTCCACGAGATACTCGCCGCTGGTGGGCTTGTGAACGCCCGACAGAGTCTTGATGAGCGTGGACTTTCCCGCGCCGTTGTCGCCCAGCAGGCAGAGCACCTCGCCCCGGCCCACCGACATGGACACGCCCGACAGCGCGATGACGGAGCCGAAATGCTTGACGAGATTGCGGATCTCGATGAGCGGAGAATCTGCCATCACCGTTCTCCCGTGACCTTCTTGCGGATGAAGTTGTTGAACAGCACCGCCAGCAGCAGCATGCCGCCGAGGAAGACCTGGAACCAATCGGAATCGAAGCGCGTGTAGGTGAGCCCGATCGACACCATGCCGAAGATGATGGCCCCAAAAAACGCCCCGATGGCCGAGCCGTAGCCGCCGGTGAGCAGGCAGCCGCCGATCACCGCCGCGATGATGGCCTCGAACTCCTTCTGGAAGCCGCGCCGCGCGTCCGTCGAGCCCGCGTCGATCACCGTCAGGATGGCGACGAGCGCCGCCGCGCAGGCGGTGAGCATGAACAGCACTGTCTTCACCCGGTCCACCGGCACGCCGGAATTACGGGCCGCGTTGGCGTCGCCGCCCGCCGCAAAGATCCAGTTTCCGGCGCGGGTGCGCAGGAGCACCCAGGTGGCGAGGAGCGCCAGCCCGATGAACCACAGGATCGAAACCGGCACGCCCGTGACGGTGGGCGTGCCGTTGGGAAACTTGGCGATGATGTTGTTGGCCGCCAGCCACGAGAACAGGCCTTCCAGGGCGTTGCCGGAGAAGATTTCCCGCACGATGCCGTCGCCCGCCCGCTCACCCACACCGCGCAGCTGGGTCGAGCCGCCAGTGGCCCATTTGAGGCCCACGAGCGAGAGGCCGCGCAGGATGAACAGGAACGCCAGCGTCACGATGAAGGACGGCAGCCGGGTGCGGATGACGAGCTGCCCGTTGAGTCCGCCGAGAAGCGCCGCCACCGCGAAGGTGGCGGTGATAGCTAAGAGCAGCGGCCAGCCCGACAGCACGAGGAAGCCGCCGAAGATCAGGCCCGCGAAGGCCACCATGGAGCCGATGGAGAGATCGAACTCGCCCCCGATCATCAGGAGCGCCGCCGCGATGGCCAGGATGCCGAGCTGGGAGGCGGGGGACAGGATGTTCATGAGCCCCGCCAGCGAGAACATCGAGGCGTCGGCGGTGGACAGGAAGAAGATCGTCACGAGCACGAGGCCCGCCATGGCGCCGAGCTCGGGGCGGCGCATGATTTTCGTGATGAGAGAGACTTCCTTCAGGCGCTCATCCTGAAGGGCTTTGACAGTATTGGCGGGCGATGCGGCGGCGGGCTGACTGGCGGTGACCATGGACCCCTCCCCTGTTCGGACCGATCTGAATGAAAAAGGCCCGCGTCGCCCGGACGCGGGCCTCAAGAATCGTCAGCGGATGCCCTGCGCCGACAGGTCGACCACCTGGGCGGCCTTCTCCTTGGTGATCAGGTTCGGGCCGGACGGGACGTTGCCGCCGGGCACCAGGCCGTACTTGGCGTTGAGGGCCAGGAAGGTCACCGGCAGGTAGCCTTGCAGGTATTGCTGCTGGTCGATGGCGAAGGTGGCCTCGCCCGCCGCCACGGCCTTCAGGAAGCCTGCGGAGAGGTCGAAGGTCGCGACCCGCACCGCGCCCGTCTTGCCGACGTCCTTCACGGCCGCCACGGAGGGCTCGCCCGCCGTACCGGCGCCGAGCGCCAGAACTGTATCGACCGTTCCGTCAGCCGAGAGAGCCGCCTTGACCTTGGCGCGGATGTCGGTGGGATCGTTGGAGACCGGCAGCACCGTCACCTTGCCGCCGAAGCCTTCCGTGAAGCCCTTGCAGCGCAGGTCGAGGGAGACGTTGCCGACCTCCTGGTTGACGCAGATGCCGACCTTGCCGCCCATTTCCTTGAGCCGCGCGCCGGCGATGCGCCCGGCCTCGACCTCGTCCTGGCCCACATGGAGCAGGGCGCCGAGCTTCTTGGACACGTCCGAGCCCGAATTCATGGAGATGACCGGAATACCGGCCGCCACGGCCTTCTGGATCGAGGGACCCAGCGCCGAGGAATCCGGGATCGACACGATGAGGCCCGCGGGCTTCTGGTTGACGGCTGCGTCGATGAGCTGGGCCATCGCCACCATGTCGAAGGTTTCGGGCGCCCGGTAATCGACCTGGACGTTCATGTCCTTTCCGGCCGCCGCGACGCCGTTCTTGACCACGGACCAGAACGGGTCGTTGGCCTGCCCGTGGCTGACCACGATGATGCGCCCGCCCTGCTGGGCGGAGGCCGGAGCGATGGCCGCCAGCGTCAGTGCCGCCGCCGTCGCCAAGCCTGCTACGAATGCTTTCATGTTGTCCTCCCTGTGAAGCTGCCTCAGCGTGCGCCGGGCCGAGGCCGCGGGTTGTCCCGCGCGGCCTCGGTCATGTTCTCCGCGGAGGGCGTAGGCCGGTCCTTGGCCGAAAGGCCGCGACCGCTTTGGCTTTCCTCCGCTCTCCGCCCCTCCGGAATGGAATGAACAGGATTATTATTTCTTCTTATGGAATTTTTATTCCATTTATGTCGAAACGGTGTCAAGCTCCCCCACCTAAGCCTAAGGTAGGGCATCACGCGGAGCGGGACAGGACGGATGGAGGAGCAGGCGGAGACGATGCCGGGGGCAGCGCCGCAGGATTACGAGAGCCTTCGGGCTCTCCTGTCCAGCCGCCGGGACACCATGCCCAAGCGTCTCAAGCAGCTCGCCTCCTTTGCCATGCAGCACCCGGAGGAGGTCGCCTTTGGCACCGTGGCGGGGATCGCCGAGCATGCGGGCGTGCAACCCTCGACCTTGATCCGCTTCGCCAAGAGCCTCGGCTACGAGGGCTTCTCGCACCTCCAGCAGATTTTTCGCGACCGCCTGCGCGAGCGCTTTCCCGACTACCGCGAGCGGCTTCAAACCTTGCGCGAGACGGAAGGCCATCACCTGCACGCGGCCTCTCTCCTGGAGGGCTTCGCGGGCGCAGCCGTCGTCTCCTTGGAGAGGATGCGGGATTCCGTCAGCCTGGAGGAACTCTCCCGGGCCATCGAGACGCTGGCCAAGGCGGACACGGTCTACCTGCTCGGCGCCCGGCGGGTTTTTCCCATTGCGGCCTATTGCGCCTACGCGTTCGGCAAGCTCGGCGTGCGCGCCATCCTGATCGATCACATCGCCCAGCTCGGCCCTGAACAGCTCGCCACCGCAACGGACCGGGACGCGGTGCTGGCCATCAGCTTCACGCCCTACGCGCCCGTGACGGCGGACCTCGCCGCCGTTGCGGCCCGTCGCAACATCCCCGTGGTGGCGATCACCGACTCGGCTTTCTCGCCGCTCGTGACCAGCGCGGATGTCTGGCTCGAGGTCGCGGAAGCGGATTTCGGCGCGTTCCGGTCCCTGTCGGCGTCGTTCGCGCTCGCGATGGCGCTGGCGGTGGGCACGGCCGAGAAGCGGGCGGAGAGGTAGGGGATCGCGTCGGGACGCATGCGTCCATCCTCTCCTCAAAGAGGAAAACAAAAGCGCCTCGACCAAGGCCCGCTTCCTGATCGCCCTTACGGGAGAGGGAGACGCGCTACGGCAGCATCTTCCGGTATTGAATGAATCCGCTCTTGTCGGCGACCCGGTCGTAGAGCGCCATGGCGGTGGCATTGGTCCCGTGAGTCAGCCAATAGACCCGCGCGGCGCCGGCCTGTTCAGCCGCCTCGTACACGTGTTCGATGAGCGCGCGCCCGAACCCGGTTCCGCGCGCCGCATCGTCCACGAACAAATCCTGCAGGTAGCAATAATCGCCTGTCGTCCAGGTGGAACGGTGAAAGATGTAGTTCACCATCCCGAGCGCCCGCCCGTCCTTCCAGGCCAGCGCACTCCAGATCGGCTCAGCGGGATCGAGCATCCGCTTCCAGGTCGTGCGCGACACCGCGTCGGGGATCTCAGCCTTGTAGAAGCGCTGGTAGCCCTGCCACAGGGGCATCCAGGCGTCGAAATCGTCCGGGGTGACGGGGCGGATGGCCATGAATCCTCTCACCAAGAAGAAGGGCGCCGCAGCGCCCCTGTAGTCCTAAACCCTCACAGGCTTTCCGCTCTGGGCCGACTCGGTGGCGGCGTCCGCCAGCCGCTGCGCCATCAGGCCGTCGCGGCCCGTGGGCTCGCAGGTCTTGCCGTCGCGCACGGCGTTGAGGAACGATTCCAGCTCGTGCCGGTAGGCCTCCGCGTAGCGCTCCAGGAAGAAATCCTGCACCGGATCCGCCGCGATGCCGGAGGCGGTCGCCACCTCGACGGTGGTGCGGTGGATGTTGCCGGCCCGGATCATGCCCTTGGAGCCATGCACCTCCACGCGCTGGTCGTAGCCGTAGGTGGCGCGGCGGGAATTGGAGATCTGCACGATGCGGCCCTTCGCCGTCTTCAGCAGCACGGCGGCGGTGTCCACATCACCCGCCTGGCCGATAGCGGGATCCACCAGCGCGGACCCGACCGCATGCACCTCCACGGGTTCATCTCCCAGGAGCAGGAAACGCGCCATGTCGAGATCGTGGATCATCATGTCCCGGAACAGCCCGCCCGAGGTGGCGATGTAGCTCACGGGCGGGGGACCTGGATCGCGGGACAGGATCGTGACGAGCTCGACCTCGCCCACCTCGCCGTCCGCGAGGCGCTGGCGAAGGCTTGCGAAGTTCGGATCGAAGCGGCGGTTGAAGCCGATCATGAGAGGCGTGCGGGCCTTCTCGACCGTGGCGAGGCAGGCCTCGATGCGGGCGCTCGACAGGTCGACGGGCTTCTCGCAGAACACCGCCTTGCCGGCCTTGGCGCCCCGCTCGATGAGGTCCGCGTGGGTCGTGGTGGGCGTGCAGATCAGGATAGCGTCCACGTCGGGGCGCTCGACGATCTCATCGAGGGATGCCACCTCGGCGCCAGTGGCGCCGGCCAGCTCCGCGGCTGCCGGCGCATGCGGGTCGGCCACGGCCACGAGGCGCGCATCGGGATGGCTGGCGGCGTTACGCCCGTGAATGCGGCCGATGCGGCCCGCGCCGAGAACTGCGATCCTGATCATGCTTTCCCTCGAACTGTTTTGCCGGCTCAGGGCAATTTTGGAATTGATGTTCCGGCCCGAGGTGCTAATAGAATAAACGTTCCATAGCCGCAAGGGCCGCGACAAGGCCTGACATGCCGCCTCGCCCGCGGCCGGGAGGGATAACATGAAGCCGACCCTGGATGTCATCACCATCGGCCGCTCATCGGTGGATCTTTATGGCCAGCAGGTCGGCGGGCGGCTGGAAGACATGGCGTCCTTCTCCAAGGCGGTGGGCGGATGCCCCTCCAACATCGCCATCGGGACCGCGCGGCTCGGGCTGAAATCCGGCGTGATCACCCGGGTGGGCGACGAGGCCATGGGCCGCTTCATCCGCGAGCAGATGGAACGCGAGGGCGTCTCGACCCAGGGCATCGTCACCGACGAGGCGCGCCTGACCGCCCTCGTGATCCTCGGCGTGCGGGACGAAGACTCGTTCCCGTTGATCTTCTATCGCGACAACTGCGCCGACATGGCCCTCGACGAGGGCGATGTCGACGAGAGCTTCGTGGCCTCCGCGGCCGCCGTCGTGGTCACGGGCACTCACTTCTCCCGCGAGAACACGGCCGCCGCGCAGAAGAAGGCGATCCGCATCGCCAAGGCGCATGGTCGCCGGGTGGTGTTCGACGTGGATTACCGGCCCAATCTCTGGGGCCTGCTCGGCCACGGCGCGGGCGAGTCCCGCTATGTCCGGTCCGACACCGTCACCGAACTGCTCAAGCCCATCCTGCCCGATTGCGACCTCATCGTGGGCACCGAGGAGGAGTTGCACATCGCAGGCGGCTCGGAGGATACCCTCACGGCGATCCGCGCCATCCGGGCGATCTCGAAGGCCACCATCGTGTGCAAGCGCGGCCCCATGGGCTGCGTGGTGTTTCCGGGCGAGATCCCGGATTCGCTCGATGCGGGCGTAAAGGGGCCGGGCTTCCCGGTGGAGGTCTACAACGTGCTCGGCGCGGGCGACGCCTTCATGTCGGGCTTCCTGCGCGGCTGGCTGCGCGACGAGCCCCTGGAGACCGCCTGCGCCTATGCCAATGCCAGCGGGGCCTTCGCGGTGTCGCGCCTGCTCTGTTCGCCGGAGATCCCGACCTTCCCGGAGCTGCAATATTTCCTGAAGACGGGAAGCCGCCACAAGGCCCTGCGTTTCGATCGGGACATCAACCACATCCACTGGGCCACCACGCGCCGTCCTGCGAGCGACACCCTGATGGCGCTGGCCATCGACCACCGGATGCAGTTGGAGGCGATGGCCAAGGAGGTGGGCGCCCCCGTCGAACGTGTGCCGGACTTCAAGGTCCTGGCCGTCCAGGCTGCCGCCCGGGTGGCGGACGGGCGCCCCGGCTTCGGCATGCTCATCGACGGCACCTATGGGCGCGAGGCGCTGTTCCGCGCCGCCGATCACCCGTTCTGGATCGGCCGTCCGGTCGAGCTGCCGGGATCGCGCCCGCTCGATTTCGAGAACGGCGGCTCGCTCGGCGCGCAGCTCATCGAATGGCCCGTGGGACACACCATCAAGTGCCTGTGCTTCTACCATCCGGACGACCCTCCGGAGCTGAAGGAGCAACAGGAGCGCGAATTGCTGCGCCTCTACGATGCGGCGCAACGCGTCGGGCGCGAGCTCCTGGTGGAAATCATCGCCGGCAAGCACGGGCCTTTGAAAACCGACACGGTGGCGGGGATCCTCCAGCGCCTGTACGATCTCGGCATCAAGCCCGATTGGTGGAAGCTGGAACCGCAGAGCGACGTCGCGGCCTGGCGCGCCATCGGCCGCGTCATCACGGCGAACGACCCCTTTTGCCGGGGTATCGTCCTCTTGGGGCTCGAGGCGCCGGAGGCGGAGCTCGAAGCCGCCTTCGCGGCCGCCGCCCAGGAGCCGCAGGTCAAGGGCTTCGCGGTCGGGCGCACGATCTTCAACGACGCAGCGCGACGCTGGCTCAAGGGCGAGATCACGGACGAAGCCGCCATCGCCGACATGGCGGGCCGGTTCCAGCGCCTCGTCGATGCCTGGGAGCGCGTGGCCGCGCGGGCGAAGGCGGCCTGACCGCCTCACCCTTTCGGCTGACTGACAAGAGCCTGCCTCCCCTCTAAAAGCGGCTGCCGCGGTACGAGACGGCGCCAGTTTCCAACGGAGCAATCATGAGCACGATCCGCCTCACGATGGCGCAAGCGATCACCCGCTTCCTGGCGGCCCAGAAGACCGAGATCGACGGCAAGGTTCTGCCGCTCTTCGGTGGGGTCTGGGCCATTTTCGGGCACGGCAACGTGGCCGCCATGGGCGAGGCCCTGCACGGGATGCGCGACACGCTTCCGACCTTCCGGGGCCATAACGAGCAGGGCATGGCGCACGCGGCCGTGGCCTTCGCGAAAGCCTCGCGGCGGCGCCGCATGATGGCCTGCACCACCTCCATCGGTCCGGGCGCCACCAACATGGTGACGGCCGCCGCCGTGGCGCACGTGAACCGCCTGCCGGTGCTGCTGCTGCCCGGCGACGTGTTCGCCAACCGGTTGCCCGACCCGGTCCTGCAGCAGATCGAGAATTTCGGCGACGGCACGATGTCGGCCAACGACTGCTTCAAGCCCGTCTCGCGCTATTTCGACCGCATCGCGCGCCCCGAACAGATCATCCCGGCGCTCCAGCGCGCCATGGCGGTGCTCACCGATCCGGCCGATTGCGGGCCCGTGACGCTGGCGCTCTGCCAGGATACCCAGGCCGAGGCCTACGACTACCCCGAGAGTTTCTTCGCCGAGAAGACCTGGACGCCGCGCCGCATTCGCCCGGACGCCGAGGAGCTGCGCCGGGCCGCTGACCTCATCCGCAAGGCCAAGAAGCCGTTCATCGTATCGGGCGGCGGCGTGCTGTATTCGGCCGCCGATGCTGCGCTCGCCGAGTTCGCCACCCGTCATGGCCTGCCGGTGGGCGAGACCCAAGCCGGCAAGTCGAGCCTGCCCCACGATCACGCGGCCAATCTCGGGGCGCTCGGCGTCACGGGCACCGCCGCCGCCAATGCGCTGGCCGAGGAGGCCG
Organism: Microvirga pudoricolor; assembly: GCF_016892705.1. Lineage (GTDB taxonomy): Bacteria > Pseudomonadota > Alphaproteobacteria > Rhizobiales > Beijerinckiaceae > Microvirga > Microvirga pudoricolor. The sequence goes on along the minus strand of NZ_JAFEMB010000003.1, from coordinate 76,801 downwards.
ACGTGGTAATCGCGGTGGGCACGCGCCTGCAGGATTTCACCACCGGGTCCTGGGCCCTGTTCAAGAACCCGGACCGCCGCATCGTGGGGCTCAACGTGCAGGCGTTCGACGCCACCAAGCACAACGCCCTGCCGCTCGTGGCGGATGCGCGGGCGGGCCTTGAGGAGCTGAGCGCGGCGCTCGCCGGCTGGAAGGCGCCCGCCTCCTGGACCGCCAAGGCCGCCGACGAGAAAACGCGCTGGTTCGAGATCGCCGCGCGCTTCACCGACCCGACCAATGCGGAGCTGCCCTCCGACGCGCAGGTGATCGGTGCCGTTCAGCGCGCGAGCCAGCCCACCGACGTGGTGGTCTGCGCGGCGGGCGGGCTGCCAGGCGAGCTGCACAAGCACTGGAAGGCGAGCCAGGCGCTGGGCTACCACATGGAATACGGCTTCTCGTGCATGGGCTACGAGATCGCGGGCGGACTTGGCGTCAAGATGGCGGATCCGTCCCGCGAGGTGATCGTCATGGTGGGCGACGGCTCCTACCTGATGATGAACTCGGAACTGGCCTCCTCCGTGATGCTCGGCCAGAAGCTGACCGTGGTGCTGCTCGACAATCGCGGTTATGGCTGCATCAACCGCCTCCAGCGCGCCACCGGCGGCGAGAGCTTTAACAACCTGCTGAAGGACACCAACCACGTGGCCCTGCCGAACGTCGATTTCGCCGCCCATGCGGCGAGCCTCGGCGCGCAATCCTTGAAGGTTTCAAGCATCGCGGATCTGGAAGATGCGCTGAAAAAGGCGCGGGCGGCCAAGACCAGCACGGTGATCGTCATCGACACCGATCCGCTCGTGATCACGGATGAGGGCGGGCATTGGTGGGACGTGGCGGTGCCGGAAGTCTCCGTGCGCAGCCAAGTGAACGAGGCTCGCAAGAATTATGAAGTCGCCCTCGCCGATCAGCGGGTGGGCGATTGATGATCGCTCTCAATACACACAGTCCTCATCCTGAGGAGGGCCTTCAGGCCCGTCTCGAAGGAGGGCTCCAGCGAAGTGTTTCCGGTGCCAACTGGATTCATCCTTCGAGACGAATTGCTTCGCAATTCCCTCAGGATGAGGCTGTGAAAAGCTTTTGAATAATATAAGCAAGGACAAACAATCATGACGATCCGCATCGGGGCCAATCCCATCGGCTGGTCCAACGACGACATGCAGGAACTCGGCGGCGAGACGCCGCTGGAGGTATGCCTCGGCGAGGCCAAGGAGGCCGGCTTCGAGGGCATGGAGCTCGGCAACAAGTTTCCGCGCCAGGCCGACGCCCTGAAGAAGGCCCTGGCGCCCTTCGGGCTCGCCTGCGTGTCGGGCTGGTACTCGGCCGAACTCTTGAAGCGCGACGCCGACGAGGAGATGAAGCACCTGCGGCCGCATCTCGACCTGCTCAAGGCCATGGGCTCGAACGTGCTGGTCTTCGCCGAAACGTCGAACGCCATTCACGGCGACCGCTCCAAGCCGCTCTCCGAGAGGCCTGTCATGAAGGACGGCGATTGGGCCGAATGGGGCCGCCGCGTCACGCAGGTGGCCGAGAAGACCCTCCAGGAAGGCGTGCGCCTCGTCTACCATCATCACATGGGCACCATCGTGGAATCGCAGGCCGATATCGACGCCTACATGGCCAACACGGGCGAGGCCGCGCATCTGCTGCTCGATACGGGCCACGCCACCTGGGGCGGGGCGGATCCGGCGGCATTGGCGCGGCGCTATCGCAGCCGCATCAGCCACGTGCACACCAAGGACGTGCGCAAGGCCGTCATGGAGCGGTCGAAGGCCGGGAACTGGAGCTTCCTCGATTCTGTCATCGAGGGCGTCTATACGGTGCCGGGCGACGGCATGGTGGATTTCGTGTCGGTGTTCAAGGAACTGCCGGGCTATAGCGGCTGGGTGGTGATCGAGGCCGAGCAGGACCCGAAGAAGGCCCATCCGCTCACCTATGCCAAGATGGGCTACGCCAACCTGACCCGCTATCTCGCGGAAGCCGGGCTGCGCTGACAGGACAAGGACGCAAGACGATGTCGAACCTTCTCGTAAAGCCGAGCCAGCCGGACGCCCATGGGCGCATCCACTCCGTCACGCCGGCCTCCGCCGGCTGGACCTATGTGGGCTTCGAGGTCTACCGCCTGGGGGCAGGCCAGACCTTAAGCCAGGACACCGGCGACCGGGAGGCCTGCATCGTCATGCTGTCCGGACAGGCGCGCGTCGGCGCCGGAGGTCAGGATTTCGGCGTGATCGGCGGGCGCGCCTCGCCCTTCGAGCCGGACCCGTGGTCTCTCTACGCGCCCGCGCGCTCGTCCTGGACGCTTGCGGCCGAGACCGATTGCGAGATCGGCGTGTGCACGGCGCCCGCCGAGGGCAAGCTTCCGGCCCGCATTATCCGGCCCGATCAGGTCGGCCAGGAGACGCGCGGCAAGGGCACCAACACCCGCCACGTGCGTAACATCCTGCCCGAGACCGAGCCCGCCGAGAGCTTGCTCGTGGTGGAGGTGATCACGCCTTCGGGCAACTGGTCGAGCTATCCGCCGCACAAGCACGACCGGGACGCGCTGCCCAACGAATCCTTCCTGGAAGAGACCTATTATCACCGTCTTAACCCGCCTTCCGGCTTCGCGCTGCAGCGGGTCTACACGGACGACCGATCGCTCGATGAGACGCTCGCGGCGTCCGACGGCGACGTGGTGCTGGTGCCCAAGGGCTATCACCCGGTCGGTGCGCCGCACGGATACGATTTATACTATCTCAACGTGATGGCGGGCCCGAAGCGGATCTGGAAGTTTCACAACGATCCGGCCCATGCCTGGATGGTGGCCTGATCGACGAGAGGCCATGGAAGCTTCTCGCGCCGCCGGCGTCTGCGTCTTGCGGCCGCCGCGCCTCGTGGCCTAAAGGGATTCCCGAGAGGATCGCGGGCCCGCGATCCCGTCACGTCCGGCGTTTCATGACCCTGCCCGACATCGCCACGCGCCTGTTCAAGTCCGTTCTCGCCCTCGTGGGGGCGATTGCGATGGACTACGCCTTTCTTCAGGGCCGCATGACCCGGCAGGCGGTTGCAGGCTTCGAGCGCGCGGCGGCCGACGCACCCGTTCTGGTCGACCGCCTTTTGACCAGCATCAGGACCATACGGTTCGACCGCTGATCGCCTTCCGCCCGTCACGCCGTGGAACTTCAGGCTCGGGTCCCGTCTCCTCCGGGGTATGCTTTCGGGAGGGCTACGGCCTTCCGCCATCTGCGAATGCTGGGCTTTCGGCGCCGCCTTAACTTTTGACGTCACGACGGGCCCGTTGCCGGGATGCGAGGCAGCCTATAACTCTTCCCCAACGACAACCGGGAGGACATCAACCGCCATGCCGCAGCGATCCCGATCCGCGCGCCCCATCATCGACCGGCCGCATGTGCGCCGCATGGCGATCTTCGTCCTGGCCGTGACCGCGGGCGCCCTTGCCACCTACGGCTATCGGTTCTGGTGGCTGCAGTAGTTTTCAGGACCTTCCGTAGATGACTCCCTAGCGTCGATGGAAAGCCGCGCCGTGCATCCAAAGTCTAAGGGGGCTTTCGTTGCGGTGCACGACAACCGCCTTGCCGCGCTTTCATAGTACCATAAGATGATTGCATGGGAGTTCGAACCGCACACCGGGCCGTCGTCGATGCCATAGCCTCCGACATCGCTGCCGGGCGCTATCGGCCGGGTGACACCTTGCCGGTGGAACAGGACCTGTGCGCCGCGTTCTCGGTCAGCCGCACGACGATCCGCGAGGCGCTGAAAACGTTGAGCGCCAAGGGGATCGTGTCCGTGAGACCCAAGACGGGCACCCGCATCCTGCCGCGCGAATGCTGGAGCCTGCTGGATCCCGACGTGTTCGCCTGGCGCATGTCCGGCATCGTGGACGACGAGCTGATCCACGATCTCATCGACACCCGCTTCGTCATCGAGCCCGAGGCGGCGGCGCTGGCCGCCAAGCGTGCCACGCCGGACGACCGCGCGGCCCTTCAGGCGGCCTTCGATGCCATGACGACGGCGGCCTACGGCGAGGGCAGCTACGTCGACGCCGACCTGCAGTTCCATACGCGCCTGCTCCACGCGACCCACAACCAGTTCCTGATGCAGCTCGTGCCGGTCATCGCCAACATGCTGCGCTTCTCCTTCAGCCTGTCGATCCTGTCCCGCGCCACGGCCATCGCATCCCTGCCCCTGCACGAGGCGATGCTGTCCGCCGTGATGCGGGGCGAACCGGCGGCAGCCCGCGAGGCCACCCGGGTGCTCATCGGCAGCGCCGAGGTCGACATCCGGAACCGGACCGGGTCCCTGTCCGACAACGTCCACGCATGGGAGGCTTGATGGCTCGCGGGATCGATTGGTTCTTCAAGGCCCTGGAGGCTTTGCTCGTCCTTCTCCTGGCCGCCATGGTGGTCATGGTCTTCGGCAACGTGGTGCTGCGCTATCTGTTCGATACGGGCATCGACGTCTCCGAGGAGCTGTCGCGCTATTTCTTCGTGTGGCTCACCTTCATCGGCGCTGTGGTGGTGGCACGGGAGAACGCGCATCTGGGCGTGGAAACCCTCGTGGTGCGCTTCGGTGACCGGGGCCGCAAGGTCTGCATGGTGCTCTCCGACATCTTCATCGTCATCTGCTGCGCCGTGTTCTTCTGGGGCACCTGGCAGCAGGCGGAGATCAACGCCACGAACTACGCGCCCATCACCGAGATTTCCATGCTGTGGGTCTACGGGGTCGGGTACTTCACCAGCATCGGACTCGGTCTCATGGCGGTGCTGCGCATCCTGCGGGTCCTGACGGGACGCCTCACCGAGAGGGAGCTCAACGCCTTCGCGGGCCAGTACGACGAGGAAACCGCCGCCATCAAGGAGCGGCTCGAATGACCATCATCGTCTTCCTGTTCTCCCTCCTGGGCGCCATGGCGCTCGGCATGCCCATCGCCTTCGCGCTCATCGTCTGCGCGCTCGCCCTCATGATCTGGCTCGGCAATTTCGACAGCCAGATCGTGGCCCAGAACCTGATCATCGGCGCCGACAACTTCCAGCTCCTGGCCGTGCCATTCTTCATCCTGGCCGGGGAGCTCATGAATGTGGGCGGGCTTTCCAAGCGCATCGTCGCCTTCGCGCTTGCCTGCCTCGGACACTTCCGGGGCGGCCTCGGCTACGTGGCGATCGCGGCGGCCCTGATCCTGGCGGCCCTATCGGGCTCGGCGGCGGCCGACACGGCGGCGCTGGCCGCGATCCTGATCCCGATGATGCGAAATGCCGGCTACGACCTCCCGCGCTCCGCCGGCCTGATCGCGGCGGGCGGCATCATCGCGCCCGTCATCCCGCCTTCCATCGGGTTCATCGTGTTCGGCGTCGCCGCCAACGTGTCGATCTCGCAGCTCTTCCTGGCCGGCGTCTTTCCGGGCCTCCTGATGGGCCTGTCCCTCGTGGTGGCGTGGGCCATCGTCAGCCGCCGCGACAAGGTCGCGACCCTGCCCCGCGCCACCATGAAAGAGCGCGGCAAGGCCTTCGTGGACGGCTTCTTCGCCCTGCTCATGCCCGTCATGATCCTGGGCGGCATCAAATGGGGCATCGTGACGCCCACCGAGGCCGCCGTGCTGGCCGCCGTCTACGCGCTGCTGGTGGGCATGTTCATCTACCGCGAGCTGAAGATCTCCATGCTCTACGGCGTCTTCCTGGCCGCGGCCAAGACCACAGCCGTGGTGATGTTCCTGGTGGCGGCCGCCCTGGTCTCGGCGTGGCTCATCACCCAGGCCAACATTCCGGCCGAGGTGAGCGGGCTCATCGAACCGCTGCTCGAGCACAAGACTCTCCTGATGTTCGCGCTGATGTTCCTGGTGCTCATCGTCGGAACGGCCCTCGACTTCACGCCGACCGTACTGATCCTGACGCCGGTGCTCATGCCCATCGTCAAGCAGGCCGGGATCGACCCGGTCTATTTCGGGGTGCTGTTCATCATGAACAATGCCATCGGGCTCATCACGCCTCCCGTGGGCATCGTGCTCAACGTGGTGAGCGGGGTCGCCCGCGTGCCGATGGGCGCCGTCATCCGGGGTGTCAATCCGTTTCTGATCGCCCAGACGATCGTGCTCTTCCTGCTCATCATCTTCCCCGAACTCGTAACGGTGCCGCTGGCCTTTTTGCGAGGACGATGAGGATGAGCCGGTTGCCAAGGAGCCAACAGAGTACCAACGACCAAAACTGGAGAGGAACCACCATGAAAGCACTCAAGTTCACCCTCGCGGCCGCGACGGCCGCAGCCGCCCTCACGGCCCTGCCGGCCATGGCCCAGTTCCAGGAGCGCAACATCCGCATCTCGAACGGCGTGAACGAGGACCATCCCAACGGCAAGGGCGTCCAGGTCTTCCGGGCCTGCCTCGCGGAGAAGTCCGGCGGCAAAATGAAGGTACAGGGCTTCTGGGGCGGCGCCCTCGGCGGCGACCTTCAGGCCACCCAGGCCCTGCGCTCCGGCACCCAGGAGATGGTGGTGACGTCCTCGTCGCCCCTGATCGGCATCCTGCCGGAACTCGGCGTGTTCGACCTGCCCTTCCTGTTCACCAACGAGAAAGAGGCCGACACGGTTCTCGACGGCTCCTTCGGCAAGCACATCAGCGACAAGCTCCAGACCGTCGGGCTCGTCAACATCGCGTATTGGGAGAACGGCTTCCGCAATATGACGAACTCGCGCCGTCCCATCGACAAATGGGAAGACTTCAAGGGCATGAAGGTGCGCGTCATGCAGAACAACGTGTTCCTCGACACCTTCAAAAACATGGGCGCCAACGCGGTGCCGATGGCCTTCGGCGAGGTGTTCACGGCCCTGGAGACCAAGGCCATCGACGGGCAGGAGAATCCCTTCGTGACCATCGACACCTCGAAGTTCTACGAGGTGCAGAAATACCTCTCGGTCACCAAGCACGCCTACACGCCGTTCCTCGTCCTCTATTCCAAGAAGCTGTGGGATGGACTCTCGGCCGATGAGCAGAAGGCCCTGACGGATTGCGCCGTGCTGGGACGCGACGAGCAGCGGAAGCTGGGACGCGAATTGTCCGCCAAGTCGCTCGCCACCATCAAGGGTGGCGGCACCATCGTCAACGAGCTTAACGCGCAGGAGCAGGAGCGCATGCGCGAGCAGGCCAAGCCGGTCTGGGAAAAGCACGCGCCGACCATTGGGGCGGAAACCGTCAAGCTGATTCAGGACGAGATCGGCAAGATGCGCAAGACGAACTGAACCTTCGACGCATGCCCGCGCCCCGGACGTTTGCGGGGCGCGGCTTTTTTCCATCCCTCAAGGTCCTCGCGATTCCATGAAGATCACTGCCGTTGAAACCATCCGTCTGACGGAGTTTTCCAACATCATCTGGATCCGTCTTCACACGGACGAGGGCTTGGTGGGATTGGGTGAAACCTTCATGGGGGCCGAGGCCGTCGAGGCCTATCTGCACGAGACGGCGGCGGTCAAATTGCTGGGACACGATCCCCTGCGGATCGAGGGCATCAACCGCGATCTCCAAAATTACCTCGGCTGGCGATCCGCCGGCGTGGAGACCCGGGGCAACTCCGCCATCGACATTGCCCTCTGGGACCTGTTCGGCAAGGCGCATGGCAGGCCCGTCTGCGACATGTTGGGCGGTCGCTCCCGGGACAAGATCCGCGTCTACAACACCTGCGCGGGCTATCGCTACATCCGTGACAGCCGCGCCCAGAAGGTGGCGAACTGGGGCACGGGCGAGACCGGCGGTCCTTACGAGGATCTCGACGGCTTCCTGTACCGCGCCGACGAGCTGGCGCATTCTCTGCTGGAGCAGGGCATCACCGGCATGAAGATCTGGCCCTTCGACATGGCGGCCGAGCGCACCCACGGCTACGACATCTCACCCGCGGAGTTGCGCCACGCGCTGGAGCCCTTCGCCAAGATCAGGAAGGCGGTGGGCGACCGCATGGACATCATGGTCGAGTTCCACTCCCTGTGGAGCCTGCCCATGGCCAAGAAGCTCGCTCATGCGCTGGCGGATTACGACACCTACTGGCACGAGGACCCGTTCCGCCTCGACAATGTGGGCGACCTCAAGGATTACGCGCAGCACTCCAAAGCCTGGGTCTGCGCCTCGGAAACCCTGTCCTATACCCACGCCTTCCGGGAATATCTGGAGACGGGCGCGGCGGGCGTGGCCATGCTGGACCTGTCCTGGTGCGGCGGCCTCACGGAAGCGCGCAAGATCGCCGCCCTGGCGGAGGCCTGGCACGTGCCCGTGGCGCCGCACGATTGCACCGGCCCCGTGGTCTATGCGGCGTCCTGCCATTTCTCGCTGCACGCCCGCAATGCACTGATCCAGGAGAGCGTGCGCGCCTTCTACACGGGCTGGTACACGGAGCTCGTCACGGATCTTCCCGTCGTCACGAATGGCGAGGTGACGGTGAACATGCAGCCGGGCTTAGGCATCGAACTGCTGCCAGGGCTGACGGAACGCCCCGACGCCATCGTGCGCGTGTCGCAGATGACGTGAGGGGCATGTCTATCCTCCCCACAGATATCGGGCCTGCCCGATATCTGCATCCAAGTGCGCAAGTCGGAAACATCCGACTTGCGCCGGGGGAGGATCGGCCAATGGCCGAGGTGGGGTGGGAAACACGACATCTCAGAGCGTAGCGTTTCCCACCCCATCCCGCCGCTTCGCGGCGACCTTCCCCCTCAAGGGGAAGGTGAGTGGCCGCATTGCTCACCCCCGACCAATGAACGGCATCTTGGTGGCCATCACGGTGAGGAACTGCACGTTCGCGTCGAGCGGCAAGCTCGCCATATAGACCACCGCGTCGGCCACGTGCCGCACGTCCATGGTCGGCTCGGGCCGGAGGGAACCGTCGGCCTGGGGCACGCCCTTGGACATCTTCTCGGTCATGTTCGTGGCGGCGTTGCCGATGTCGATCTGTCCGCAGGCGATGTCATAGGCGCGCCCGTCGAGGGAGGTCGATTTGGTCAGGCCCGTGATGGCGTGCTTGGTGGCCGTGTAAGGCGCCGAGAAGGGACGTGGCGCATGCGACGAGACCGAGCCGTTATTGATGATCCGCCCGCCGCGCGGGTTCTGGTCCTTCATGATCCGGAAAGCCTCCTGGGTGCACAGGAACGCTCCGGTGAGGTTCGTGTCCACCACAGCCTTCCACTGCTCGTAGGGAATATCCTCCAGGGGCACCGCCGGGGCGCCGACACCCGCGTTGTTGAACAGCAGGTCGAGACGTCCGAACGTTTTCCTTACCCCGGCGAACATGGCCCGCACCGAGGCCGGATCCGTGATGTCTGCCGTCGCCACGTGGGTCCTGGCCTGCGGGTGTTCCGCCGCCGACTGGTCCAGCGGTTCGCGCCGCCGTCCGGCCAGCACGACCGCGTAGCCCGCCTCGATCAACCCATGGGCGACGGCCTTGCCGATCCCCGTTCCGGCGCCCGTGACGAGCGCAACCTTCTGTACAGCTTCCATGGATGGTGTCCTCGATGATGGGCCAGTCTTGCGCGATCAGGCGACCCAGGTTCCGCCCAGTTCGTCGTCGATGTGGGCACGCACGATCTCCTCGAACGACCGCTCGGCCGTGAAACCGAGGGTTTCGGCCCGCCGCGCGTCGAACCGGCGCGGCCAGCCCGACACCATGCGCATGATCGCCGGATCGGGCTCGCGCCGGATACGCCCCGCGACGCCCTCCCCGGCCACCCGGCGCAAGGTCTCGATCTGCTCCGCCACGGTGACGGAGACGGATGGCATGGTGAGGCTGCGCCTGGGCCCCAGGGCCTCGCCGTCGAGGGTGGCCGCATGGATCAGGAAGTTGACCGCCGAACGGGGCGATGCATGCGCGTGGCGCACATCCTCCGGCACGGGCAGAATCGCGTCCTGGCCGTTGAGCGGCTCGCGGATGATGTTGGAGAAGAAGCCTGACGCCGCCTTGTTGGGCTTACCCGGCCGCACGCAGATCGTCGGAAGGCGGATGCCGACCCCGTCGAAGAAGCCGCGCCGGGTGTAGTCGGCCAGCAGCAGCTCGCCGATGGCCTTCTGGGTGCCGTAGCTCGTGAGCGGCGTGAGGAAGAACTCGTCGCCGATGGCCTCAGGATAGGGCGCGCCGAACACCGCGATGGAGGACGTGAACACGACCCTGGGCTTGTACCCGTCACCGATCCGGCGGATCGCTTCGAACAGGTCGCGCGTTCCGTCGAGGTTGATGCGATAGCCTTTGTCGAAGTCCGCTTCAGCCTCCCCGGACACGATGGCGGCCAAGTGGAAGATCACGTCCGGGCGGCTGGCCACCAACGCATCGGCAGCACCCGGGACGGCAAAGTCGGAGATCAGGGTCTCGACCGGGAATTCGGCGCCCGCTGGCGCCTGCGGCTCGACCACGTCATGGAGGGTGAGATGCCCCACAGGACGACCACCCAGCGCGCCGTCGCGCGCCAGACGCTCGGCGAGCTTGCGCCCGACCATGCCGCCGCCGCCGAGAATCAGAATCCGCATGCCCGCTCACTCCGCCAGATGGGTCCGCCGCCTTTCTAGAGCATCCTCGCCCTGATCCGACAGGCCCGAACCCTCTTCCACAGGCTAGGCCCTTAGTATACTGCCATGGGGCGAGCCGGTTCGCATCGGGCCTGTTCGCTTCGGACCATGGGAGCGCGGGGTTCATGATCGTCGATGCCCATCAGCATTTCTGGTCCCTCGGCGCACCGTATTTCGACTGGCCGACACCCGATCTCGCCGCGATCTACCGGGATTATGATCCCGCCGACCTGGATGCCCTGATCCGGCCCGCGGATGTGGACAAGACCATCCTGGTGCAGGTGGCGCCCCGCACGGAGGAAACGACGGTCTTCCTCGACCTCGCGGCGCGCACGGATTTCGTCGCGGGCGTCGTGGGCTGGGTGGATCTCGATGGAGACGCAGACCGAGAGACGCTGCAGCGTTTCGCAGTTCATCCGAAATTTCGGGGCGTGCGGCCGATGCTTCAGGCGATCCCGGACGTGGACTGGATCCTGCGCCCCGGACTCGAGCCCATGCTGGCCGAGGTGCAACGCCTGGGGCTGACCTTCGATGCCCTGGTGAAGCCGCCTCATCTCGACGCCCTGACCACCTTCATCGATCGTCATCCGAACCTAGCCGTCGTGGTGGATCACGGAGCCAAGCCCGAGATCGCGCGGGGCCGGGAGGGCTTCGACGTCTGGGCGCCGAAGATCACCGCGATCGCCGAGCGCCCACAGGTTCATTGCAAGCTGTCCGGCCTCCTGACGGAGGCGGGGACCCGCACCGGCGCGGAGGACCTGCGCCCCTTCGTCGAGCACCTCGTTGCCTGCTTCGAGCCGAGACGCCTGATGTGGGGATCGGACTGGCCCGTGGTGGAACTCGCCGCTCCGTACGGAGGCTGGCTCGATCAGGCCAAGGCCCTAGTCGCAAGGCTGTCCAGGGACGAGCAGGCCTGTATTCTGGGCGGAACCGCCCGCCGGTTCTATCGGATCTGACGGCACAGGAGATCATGAATCATGGGCAAGCGCCTGGAAGGAAAATCCGCCATCGTCACGGCCGCCGCGCAAGGGATGGGTCAGGCCGCAGTTCTGGCGCTTTCCCGCGAGGGAGCGGAGGTGGTCGCAACCGACATCAACGCCGAGGCCCTCAAGATGCTCGATGGGCGCCCTGGGGTCAAAACCCGAGTCCTCGACGTGCGCGACAGCGGCGCCGTTCAGGCCTTCGCGGCCGAGCAGCCAGCGCCCGGTATCCTCTTCAACTGCGCCGGGATGGTTCATAACGGCACGATCCTCGACTGCGACGAGGCCGGATGGGACCTGTCCTTCGACCTCAACGCCAAGTCCATGTACAGGATGATCCGTGCCCTCCTGCCGGGCATGCTGGAGAAGGGCGGTGGCTCGATCATCAACATGTCGTCGGTGGCCTCCTCCCAGATCGGCGTGCCGAACCGTTTCGCCTACGGGGCCTCCAAGGCGGCCGTGATCGGGCTGACCAAATCCGTCGCGGCGGATTTTGTCACCAAGGGCATCCGCGTCAACGCCATCTGCCCCGGCACCGTGGACAGCCCGTCCCTCCAGGACCGGATGCGGGCCGGCGGCACCTACGAGGCCACCCGCAAGGCCTTCATCGAGCGCCAGCCGATGGGACGCCTCGGAACGCCCGAGGAGGTGGCCGAACTGGTCGTCTACCTCGCCTCCGACGAATCCTCCTTCATGACCGGACAGGCCATCGTCATCGACGGCGGCTGGACGACCTTTTGAACCCTGCCATCCAAGGACCCTGCCATGAACCGTCGTCGCATCGGCGAGACCTCCCTCGAAGTCACCGAGATCAGCTTTGGCGGCGCCGCCATCGGCGGGCTCTACCGCGCGGTGGACCGCGACAGCGCCGAGGCGACCTTCAACCTCGCCTGGGATGCGGGCATCCGCTACTTCGACACGGCGCCGTTCTACGGGTTCGGCCTGTCCGAGCGCCGCATGGGCGACGGCCTTCGCGGCAAGCCACGTGATTCCTACGTTCTGTCCACCAAGGTCGGGCGTCTCCTCCGGCCCGTACCGGAGGACCAGATCCCCGACTACAGCTACGTGGACCCGCTGCCCTTCACGGTGGATTACGACTACAGCTACGACGGCATCATGCGGTCCTTCGAGTTCAGCCATGCGCGCCTTGGCCTGAACAAGATCGACATCCTGTTCGTGCACGATATCGGCGCCTACACGCACGGCGAGGAGGCCAACGCCAAGCACTTCAAGGACCTGATGGACAGCGGCCTCAGGGCCCTGGAGGAACTCAAGAGTTCGGGCGCCATCTCGGCCTTCGGCCTGGGCGTCAACGAGGTGCAGGTCTGCCTCGACGTGATGGAACGCGCCTCCATCGACTGCATCCTGCTGGCGGGCCGCTATACGCTCCTGGACCGCGACGCGACGCGCACGCTCCTGCCCCTGTGCGAGCGGACGAAGACCTCCCTCGTGGTGGGCGGCGTGTTCAATTCCGGCATCCTGGCCACCGGGCCCGTGCCAGGGTCCCACTTCGATTACGGCCCGGCGAGCCCCGACATCCTCGACCGCGTCGGCCGCATGGAGGGGATCGCGAAGGAGAACGGCATCCCGCTCGCCGCCGCGGCACTCGAATTTCCCCTGCGCAACCCGAACGTGGCGACCGTGCTCATCGGCACCGCGAAGCCCTCGAGCCTCCAGCGCAATCTCGACATTCTCGGAACGCCCGTTCCCGACGAGGCCTGGGCGGCGTTCGACGCCCAGGCGATCAACACCTGAGGAGCCTATCATGCTGCGTGGCATTCATCCGATCCTCGGCCCGGATCTTCTGCACGCTCTGCGAAGCCTCGGACACGGCGACGAGGTCGTGATCGCGGACGCGAATTTTCCGGTTCATTCCATGGGTCCGCGCGTGGTGCGGCTCGACGGGGTCGACGCCGTGACGGTGGCGGACGCGATCCTGACCCACCTACCCCTCGACACCTTCGTGGACCAGGCCGCCTTCCGCATGGAGGTGGTGGGCGACCCGAAGGCGGTCCCGCCGATTTGCGAGACCTTCGCGGATCTCGTGCGCAGCCTTGCGGGAACGTTCGAGATCACACCCCTGGAACGCTTCGCATTCTACGAGCGCGCAAAGCAGGCCTCTCTCATCGTCGCCACGGGAGAGCGGCGCCTCTACGGCAACCTCATCCTCAAGACCGGCGTGCTGGCACCGGAATAACACTTCCCAGGGAGAACGCCATGAAGGCCGTGATCTGTCAGGAGCCGGGTCGTCTCGAGGTTGTGGACCGCCCCGGTCCGGGCGCGCCTCCGGAGGGGTTCGCGACCGTTGATATCCGCCATGTGGGCATCTGCGGCACCGACTATCACATCTTCGAGGGAAAGCACCCCTTCCTCGAATACCCGCGCATCATGGGGCACGAATTGTCGGGCGTGGTCGCCGCGTCCGGTTCGGGCACCAGCCTGCGGCCCGGAACGCCCGTCATCGTCAACCCCTACCTGGCCTGCGGCACCTGCGTGGCGTGCCGGAAGGCCAAGCCGAATTGCTGCACCCGTATCCAAGTTCTCGGTGTCCACACGGACGGGGGCATGTGCGAGCGCATCGTGGTCCCGGAAGGCAACCTCTATCCGGCGGAAGGCCTGTCCCTTCGCGATGCCGCCATGGTGGAGTTCCTAGCCATCGGGGCTCATGCGGTCCGCCGCTCCCTGGCGCCCGCGGGGTCCCGCGCCCTCGTCGTGGGGATCGGTCCCATCGGGCTCGGCACGGCAATCTTCGCCCGCATCGCGGGTCATGACGTGACGCTTCTGGACACCAGCGCCGAGCGCCTGGCCTTCGCGGACGAACGGCTCTGGTTCGGGGTCGGTGTCAGGGCCGGGGAAGGGGCGAATGCCGCTCTCATGGCCCTGAGCGACGGTGACGGTTTCGACGTGGTGTTCGACGCCACCGGACATGCGGGCTCCATCCGGAACGGCTTTGCCCTCGTGGCGCACGGAGGCGCCTACGTGCTGGTGAGCGTCGTGAAGGACGACATCGCGTTCTCGGATCCGGAGTTCCACAAGCGCGAGATGATGCTCATCGGCAGCCGCAACGCGGGACGCGCGGATTTCGAGCACGTGATCGCGTCCATCCGGTCCGGGCTGGTGCCTCTGGACGCACTGGCGACCCACACGACGTCTCTGGATGAGGCTCCGGCTGCCCTGGCGCGCTGGTCCCGCGACAAGAGCGGCCTGATCAAGGCCATCGTGGCGGTCTGACCGCCGCCGCGTGCGCCGCGACCTAGGACGCTTGGCCGGCCAGGATATCCAGGCGCTGGAGTTCGGGCGGATCGACGAAAAGCTCCGGCGCCCGCTGAACCAGGGCGACGATCGCCGGCCCCTCCAGATAGGAATCGCGGGTAGCCTCATCCGGGAAAGCTGCGAAAACCGCGAAGCTGTTGCGGTCGAACCGAACCACGTACCATGTCGCCGCACTCGTCGCCCTGCTGGAGGCCGGGAAGGCCGTGCGCAGGAAGTCCTCGACCTGCTCCTCCCGTCCGGGCTGGGCTTCAAGGGACACGTAGAGGGCAAGCTTAGTCATCGAAACATCTCCGGCGGGTCGAACGACAAGGAAGCTAGTCGCCGCGCTCGAGCTGTCCAGACAGCAAACCTGTGGGCCGTCTCACTATAGCGGCCGCAACTGTTGAGGATCGCAAGACTTTAGACTTGGGCTTCCGGCAGCCGGAAGTCCACTAAGCCAGAATAGTCTGAGCGGGAGAGAATTCGCGCAGTCTAAATTAAAGCCTCCGCATTGCATGTGATTCGCCGCACCGGCGGAATCGGACAACGCTCCATGACCGACAGCCCACGCCTTCTGACGCGTTTCCAAGCAGCCCGTTACTGCGGCCTCTCCCCGTCGGGATTCGGCAAATGGGTGGCGGCGGGTCGGCTTCCGCGGGCGATCCCAGGAACGCGGCGATGGGACAGGCACGCCGTGGACGCGGCCCTCGACCGGATCATGGCCCAGCAGGTCGAGTTGGCCCACAAGGAAAACCGGATCCCGCTGTCGACACAAGAGGATGAGCGGCTGGAGGTGTCCGAGCCCGATGCGGACGAGATGGATTTCGAGCGCTGGCTTCACAGCGAACGCTCCGAGGGTGGCGTCAATGGCCATGCGGTGCCGCCGGGGCCGGGCCCCGATCCCATGGGCGCCCCGCTGCATCCCTTGAGCCCGTTTTCCCTCATGCGCGCGCTGCGGCGCAAAGCCTAGGCGACGGGAAACGCGCGCTCCTTCTCCCGTTGTTCTGGATCAGCTAAGCTTGGGCTCGGTTCCGGAGGCCAGGCATGTATGCCCTCTTTGTCATCGCCACGACGGTCGTGCTGCCCATCCTGTCCACCGCGGCCGAAGCCGTGTTCCGCCCAGACACCTCGCTGCTCTTTCTTCTCGGAAAGTGGTTCGTGGTTTGGGCTGTCGGAGTCCGCCTGTTTCTGGCTGGTTTGCGGCAGGCGACGCAGCCCGGCTTCACCGCGTCCGAGATCCTGGGCATAAAGGCCCCAGGCGCCGAGACGGTCGTGTCCGAACTGGGCTTCGCCAATCTGTCACTCGGTCTCGTCGGTCTTCTCAGCCTTCTGTGGCCCGAATGGACCGCGCCGGCCGCCCTGGCCGGAGGAATGTTTCTCGGACTGGATGGCGTTCAGCACGCGAGACGTGGGGGACGAAACGCGAAGGAGACCATCGCCATGGCCACGGACCTGTTCGTCGCCGCGGTTCTCGCCGTCTCCTTCCTGGCATGGCTCATCGGGCGAGATGGCGCCGCATGAAATCGCCCGCGCTGGTCAGCGCCTGGCGGCCCGGTTCCAGGCGCGCATTCCACAAGGACCACGCATGGATCATGTGGGGCCACACCTCCAGGGTCACGGCGACATCCGCAGCGCCGGCCGCTGCAGCCATGCGCGTGGCGTCCGCGAGCAGAGTCTCGGCCGAGCCCACCTGGATCAGAAGCGGCGGCAGGCCGCCCGGATCGGCGAAGAGGGGCGACACGCGCGGATCGGCGCGGTCGATGTGCCCCCCCAGATAGGCCTCCGCCAATTCGCCGAGATAGCCCTTGTGAATGATCGGATCGACAGGATCCTTGCTCGTGAGGGTGTCGCCCGACAGGGTAAGGTCGGTCCAGGGCGAGATGAGCCAGGCGCAGGCGGGAAGCGCCTCACCGGCGTCGCGCAGGCGGTTCGTGTGTGCGAGGGTCAGGCCGCCGCCTGCGCTGTCGCCGCCAATCACGATGGACGAGGGCCCGTAGCCTTGCGTCAGCAGGAAGCGCCAAGCGGCCATGGCGTCCTCCTGCGCGGCCGGAAAGGGATGCTCCGGCGCCAAGCGATAGCCCACCGCCAGCGTGCGAATCCCGGCCGCCCGGCCAGCCTCCGTCACGAGGCGCCGGTGACTGAGGATCGAGCCGGAGCAGTAGCCTCCGCCATGGAAATACAGGAGCACGCGCGAGTCGTCGCTCCCGGGCGCGAGAGACCATTCGGCGGAAATGCCGCCCAGGTCCACAGGCTCCAGCGCGATATCCTCCGCCACTGGCCAAGCCGTTCCGATCTCGTCGAGCCGCCGTCGTCGTTCAGCCCATCCCACGGGCCGCGGCTTGGAGCCGAGCATCGCCCTGATCGCGTCGATCTCGCTCAAAGCCAAGCTCCCGGGTTCCTCAGACGACGAAAAAATCCTTGTGGGTCATCTTCAAGTTCGGCTTGAGCGCCGCAATCTGAACCTGCGCGGCGGCACCAGCGCCGTCGCGATCATAATATAAGGCGCCCGTCGACTTGTCGTAGATTACGAAGTCGTTGCCGTCCTGGGCTGTATCGCTCACCGCGAAGGCATCCTTCTTCAGCTTGCCGGGGTCGAACTCGGTGCCTTGACCGAGCTTCTTGAACACCTTGTTGTCGAGCCAGATGCTGTCGAGGCGCACCGAGAAATCCATGACCTTGTCGACATTGCCCCGGCCTGGCCTGGTGTCGAACACGAAAACGTCCCGGCCGCCGCCGCCGTAGAGCGTGTCGCGGCCCTGCTGCCCGTAGAGGATGTCGTGGCCCGCGCCGCCCCGCACGATATCGTTGCCGGCGGATCCGTAGAGCACGTCGTTGCCGGCGCCCAAATGGACGTTCAGGCCCCGGCCGAGTTCGATCCGATCGTCGCCCGGCGTGCCCGCGACGGTCAGGCCGGTCTTCACCGGCGCGGCGCGGATATCGGATACGGTGACGATGACCTGGTCGTTCCCGCCGCCTGCGTCGCCGAAATAGAGGTAGCGTCCGGCGGGAGCCACGGAGGCATTCAGGAGAAGCGTCACCTGACCGCCCTCGCCCAGCGACAAGGCACCGCCCAGGCTCGAAAAGCCGCCGTCGCGCACGTTGAGGGTCGCCTGCGCGGGATCGTAGACGTTGCCCCACGTCGTACCGTCGAGCCAGCTGCGGTTCCAGCTCGCCTCGTCACCGGGCCGGACAGGCTGCAGGAAGCCGGGCTGGAAGACCACGCCGCCGGAGCCGAAGTCGAACACGGCCTCGCCTGCAAGCGACGCCGCCCCGGACGCACTGGACGTGAGGATGGTCGAGAGGCGGACGAAGTCGAGGTCGAAGCCGGATACGGCTCCGGTCCCGCCCGAGATGACCCTGTCGTCGCTGATCGTCACGGCCGCCACGGATGCCAATCCGCTTTGCCACAGATCGACGCGGTAGATCCCCGTCGAGCCGGTTTGTCCCAGATACTGGGCCGCAAGTGTGACAGCTGTCATTCGATCCTCACGAAATGATCCGGACGGGACGCAACCAGCCCAAGCTTAGCAGCCGGGGGGCTTGCTCCGGCAGCGTCTGGACGGGTCGGTGCTGCGCTATTCCTGAGTAGTCCCTTCGCACGAGCTTCGCCGATGTCCGACGCCGCTTGTGGATCCGAGGCCTTTCCGGCTGCCCCCGTCCCCATCGAGCCCTTTGACCATCCTCCGAATGGGGCGGCAGGCGCCTTTGATCGGACAACATCGACTTGCGGCTCCGCCACTAAGGGTGCGTAAGGATCAACCCTAACTGGCACATGACAATCCACTGAAGTGTGAAGTTTTTCACATCACTCCAGGAAACCTCAGGCCAACAAGAGCTGGACGTCGCAAACCTTTCTCTCTGACCGTCGCCGGCACCAACGGCTCGGAACCAAACGGGTAGAAAGGAGTCATCTCAGCACACCTAGGAATTTGTACATGCCCAGTTCTGCCGATTACGATCCCACGCTGCGAGTGGACACTGATCAGACCGTGCGCAAGGAGTTGCCGGTAGCGATCCGGGTCTTCGGCTTGGGGGTCGTGCTTGCGGCACTTGGAACCGCAATTGTCGTTACGCTTCAGTCGGTATGATTTCTGAAGCCTCCCCTTGCCTGCCCCATGTTTCCGTTGCGTTCTGCTCTTTTCGTTCACTCAGAACGAACCGAATCCAGATTGGAGATATCGATGACGGACATCAGCCAGATCAAAGAGCATATGGAAGTTATCGGCGCTGACGGGACCCATGTCGGAACGGTGGACCGCGTCGAGGGCGAGCGCATCAAGCTGACGAAGAAGGACAGCGGCGAGGGCTCTCATAAAGGCCATCACCATTACATCTCGACGGCTCTCGTGGCTGAGATCGAGGGTCAAAAAGTACGACTGTCAGCCAACGGCGATGTGGCAGTCACTTTCGAGGAAGAGAGCGATGGCGGTCAGGCCTGAACGAAATGACGAACGACGCTAAACTAGAAGGCATGGGCACCTCAGTTCTGGCGGTCGATGAGGTAATCATTCCGACCATTATCTAAACCGTCGATGCAGAGTGCGCTCGCCTTGAACGGCCTCAATGTGGCAAGCCATATCGAGTGGCACCCCGTCGACTGTCCGTCGCGGTCGCCGGCAGCAAGACGTTCGGCAACGATGCCAAATGCTCCAGAGTGTCGATTGCGTTAGATCTCAGCCACGATGGCAATATCTGCCTTAACGCTAGCGTCGGGCTTGCATGCACAGACCGGTTCCTGACAGCCCGGACGGCCCACACGCAAGCTACTGCCGTTCGCACCTTCGCTGAACCACCTTCAACGCGCTAAAAGTACTTGTTGACCCGCGCCCGTTAAAGACCGGTACCGAGACTGCATCGGCCCAGGGCTGCCATGAGCCGGAAGGGAAAAATGGCGCACCCGACACGATTCGAACGTGTGACCTTTGCCTTCGGAGGGCAACGCTCTATCCAGCTGAGCTACGGGTGCTTTGAGGCGATAGCCTTGGGGATGTCCTACTCGATCGAGGGCCCAAGAGCAACCTCTCGCGGCCTCAAAACCGCACGGTTCGCGGCAAGGCTTGACCGGGATCCGACAGGGCGACGCGGCTTCCCACGTGGACAACCCAGGTTTCGCGCAGGACTGAAACACCAGATCTCGATCATATTTCGAATCAACACAGCAATATTGTGCAGAGCACGACGATAGGTCATTGCGTTGTATAGACCAGAAATTCCCATATTTTGCAGCATTCATACAAGTTTCAGCTTGTCTTATTCTGGCCTTATTAGCCTCCATGTTGCGCACCCTTGCATAACAACAAGGGAATGCATTTTGGATCAGAACAAGACAACGCTCGCCATGGCTGGATTTTTCTTCGCGGCCGCAGCGACCATTGCCCCTACTCTCGCCAAGGCGGATTCCGCCGCTTCCTCCGGGAAACACGTTCAGAACGGCAAGGCCTCCTGGTACGGGCCCGGCTTTCAAGGCCGCCGCACGGCCAGCGGCGAGAGGTTCGATACCAACGACCTGACGGCAGCGCACCGCACGCTCCCCTTCGGAACGAAGGTAAAGGTCGTCAACAAGCGCACAGGCCGCTCCGTGGTGGTGCGCATCAACGATCGCGGGCCCTACGCCCATGGCCGCGTGATCGATCTATCCCGCGCCTCGGCCCAGGCCATCGGGATCTCCGGGGTCGGCAGCGTCGTCGTCTCGGCCCTTTGAGGTTCGCGCCGGGTCCCGCTATAGGACGCCATGGCCAACACCTCCTCTCCCTCGGATGCCTTCAGCCGCCCAGGCCTCTATGGGGCGGCGCCGCCCGAACTCGTGCGCGTGCCGGACGACGCGGTCCAGTTCTCGCCCCTCGTGCCGGGCGCGGCGCGGCTGGAGGATCAAGCCGAGGGAACGCTGAGCGGCTTCAGCCTCCTGGCGCCCCCCGGCACCGTCGAGCGGCGCTACACCCTGGCGCTCGCCCTCAGGGCCCTGCGGCCGGGCGCTCCTTTCACGGCGCTCGCCCCGAAGGACAAGGGCGGATCCCGGCTCGGCAAGGAACTGGCGTCCTTCGGCTGCGGTGCAAGCGAGACGGCCAAGCGCCATCACCGCATCTGCGCGGGGGAACGGCCGGCGGGCCTATCCGGGCTGGACGAGGCCATCGCCGACGGGGCGCCGCGCTTCGTGGACGCCCTGGGATTGTGGTCGCAGCCCGGCGTCTTCAGCTGGGACCGAGCCGACCCCGGCAGCGAACTTCTCGTGCGGCATCTGCCCCCGCTACGGGGGCGCGGGGCGGATCTGGGCTGCGGAATCGGATTCCTGTCGCGGGCCGTGCTGGCCTCGCCCGGCGTGGAGCGGATCAGCCTCATCGACATCGACCGGCGCGCCGTCGACCTCGCCCGCCGCAACATCGCCGACGCGCGCGCCGAAGCCCGATGGTCCGACGTGCGCGAGAGCGGCACCGGACTGGCGGGCCTGGATTTCGTGGTGATGAATCCGCCCTTCCACGACGGCGGCGCGGAGGACCGAAGCCTGGGCCAGAGCTTCATACGCCGGGCCGCCGAGGCCTTGCGGCCGGGCGGCACCCTCTGGCTCACGGCCAACCGCCACTTGCCCTACGAGGGCGTGCTCCAGCCCCTCTTCCGCTCCGTGGCCCTGAAGGCGGAGGCATCGGGCTACAAGATCTATGAGGCCCGGCGATGAGCAGACAGGCCCCCACGCTCCGGCTCGACCGACTCCTGGCTAATCTCGGCTACGGCTCCCGCCGGGAGATCCAAGGTCTCGTGCGCGCCGGCGGCGTGACCCTGGACGGCGTCGAACTGGAAGATGCCGGCCAGCGCATTCCGGTCACCCGCGACCTGACCCATCGCATGGAGGTCGATGGCGAGCCCCTCGATCCGCCGCCGGGGCTCGTTCTGATGATCCACAAGCCGCTCGGTGTCACCTGCTCCCACAAGGAAGCCGGCCCCCTGATCTACGGCCTGTTGCCGGAACGGTGGCGGCGGCGGGATCCGGCCCTGTCCACGGTCGGGCGCCTCGACAAGGAAACGTCGGGTCTCCTGCTGATGACGGACGACGGCGGGCTGTTGCACCGGATCATCGCGCCCCGCAACCATGTGCCCAAACGCTACCGCGTGACCCTGGACCGCCCCCTGCGCGGCGACGAGGCCCAGATCCTGGCCGCCGGCACCCTGATGCTCGACGGCGAGGACAAGCCATTGCTTCCGGTGGACATGGAGATCGTGTCGCCCACGAGCGCCACCGTGATCCTGCATGAGGGCCGCTATCACCAGGTTCGGCGGATGTTCGCCGCTCTCGGCAACCATGTCACCGGCCTGCACCGGGACCGCATCGGCGGGCTCGACCTTCCCGACGCTCTCGGGCCCGGAGCCTACCAGATCCTGAGCGAGGTGGATCTCGCTCTCGTTCTGCCACCCGCCAAGGCGGCGGCCGAGACGACGGCCAGCGCCTGAAAGCCCCAGCTTCCGCCGGGGCCTTTTCCCATCAGATCACCAGGAAATCGGACGCCGTCAGCTTGAGGTTCGCTTTCAGCTGCGCGAATTTCACCGCCGCGCCCGCTCCGGTCCCGTCCGGGTCGTAAGACAGGCTGCCCGTCGTGGGGTCGTAGACGATACGGTCGTCCGCGTCGTGAGCGGCCACGCCCTTGTAGAAAGCCTCGGCCGCGAGCTTGCCCGCCTTCAAGCCCTTGAACACCTTGTTCTCGAGCCGGATCGTGTCGTCGCGCACGGAAAAGTCGCGGATCGTGTCGAAGCGGCTCGCGGAGGGCTTGGCCGTGAACACGAACGCATCGCGCCCGGGCCCACCCACGAGAAGGTCGCTCCCGCCGCCGCCGTTGAGGACGTCGTTGCCTGCCTGGCCATAGAGCTTATCGTTGCCGCCGCGACCGATCAGCGTATCGTTGCCGGCTCGGCCCTTGATGGTGTCGGAGAGGCTTGTGCCGGCCAGCCGCTCGCCCGACGCCGTGCCGTTGATGACGGACGCCGCCGGCATCGGCGCGGTGCCCGACGGCGCGGGATCGACGAGGTCGAGCTTCACGTTCGTGGCGCCGACCGTGACCGTGCGAGCCGTGGTGGCGATGCCGCCGCCCGAGAACGTGACCGTGTAGGTTCCGGCCGGCAGATCCATCTGGTAGCCGCCCGCGCTCATCGTGGTCGTGGCATAAGTGGCGCCGGATGCGCTCACGGCCCTCACGGCGATGCCGCCCAGTCCCTCTCCCACATCGTAGAACCGGTCGCCGTCCTTGTCGTCGAAGCTGACGCCGGTCAGAATCGAGGACGAACCCGATCGGGCGAAGTTCTGCGTCGCGAAAGCGCCGTTCCAGCCTTGATACTCTCCGGTCTCGAAGCCGATGCCGATCTCGCGGTAGGCGCCGTTGAGGATGTTCGCCTTGTGGCCGGGACTATTCATCAGGTTCGCGTGCAGAAGCTGTACCTCGCCCTGAAGTCCGGCAGGTGCCCGCACGCTGGCCCAGGCGATGTTTTCGGCCGATGCCCAGGACCCGGTGAACTGGTACCCGGCCGCCTTCATGCGGTCCGTGGGCGTCGAGCCCCCTGCCCCCGTGTGGGAGAACGTGTCGGACGCGATCATCCAGCCGCTGTGACGCTCGGCGGAAACGTTGAGGGTGGTGTCGAAGGCAAGGGCCTGGGCTCCGGCTTTCGCCCGTTCGGCGTTGACCAGTTCGAGCATGAACTGCTCATAGGCGCTGGGCTGCGTCATGAAAGGTCCTTTGAAGGTTCCGTTTAAGGGAATTCTGTCGTGAAGAACGTTCGTCCGATCAGGCTGAAGACGTGACGAACCCTTGCAGGCCTAGAGAGCGAATATGTCATCTCTCTGGCAGGACCGTGAGCCTTTCGTCAGCTTCCCCTCAGGCGCGCAACAGTCTCTCTTTGCAGCGATATTCGTTCGAATGCTTGTCCTGTCGATCAGGCAAGCGCGGTTCAGTGTCCAACTGCCGCAATGGAACCTCGTGCGGCCGCGCCGCTTGTCCCCCTGTTCCGTCCAAAGGCTCCGGCCCGGCGCAGCTTGACCGGGCTCACGGCGGATTGGAGAATGCCTTCCATGACGGATGTCCTGCCGGCCGATGCAAGCGCGACCGATCCCAGCCTCCCGACCGACCACGGGCGCCTGCAGGATCGCGTTCGCGAGGCCATCCGGGCCGAGATCGCGCTGCACGATCCCACCGATGATGCCCGCAGGCCCCTGGAGCTGATCGCCGAGACCTTCGTACGGGCCATCCTGGTGGAGGATCGCCTGACGATCCGCGTGGTCGACGCGCGCGGAGAGGTCCGGACCAAGGATGAGGACGGCCGGACGGTCGAACTCACCCTCCGCGACCTCATCGAGGAGCTTCACGTCCGGCATCCGGCCATGTTCAGACACCGGCAAGAGGCCGGGAAGGAGCCCGGAAGCCCTCCGGCCGCGCCTCTGGATGAATCGCGCCGGGGATCGGCTGCCGCCCCCGTGACCACGGCCCACCGCGATCCCGGCTCCTCGCTTCGCCTCTCAGACGAGGGCGCTCCCTCGCGCCCCGACCGCGCGGCTCCCGAATCCCTGGATCGGGCCCGGATCCTTCTCGAGGACATGCGGGACGACCGCCCCCGGCCATGGTTTCTCATGGCGGCGGCCGCGGCCGTGCTGCTGATTCTGGGCGTGGGCGCCTTCATGGCCTGGGAACGGTTTCCCTTCGCGGCCCAGGACGATGAGCCGGTCGCCATGGGCAGCCCGCCCGCGGAGCCGTCCACGACGGGGGCGGTGGCAAGCCCGCCGGCGGCGGCCGAACCTGTCCCACTCAAGGGAGCCGCGGAGGCCATCGATACCGCCACGCTTCGGATGCAGGGCCGGATCGTGCGCCTCTTCGGGGTCGAATGGGCCGAGGGCGGCGGCAAGCCGGAGGACCTCACGACCTATCTCAACGGCCGCGAGGTCGCCTGCGAGCCGGCCGGTGCTACGGATGTTTATCGGTGCCAGGTGAGCGGCCAGGACCTGTCGCGGGTGGTGCTGTTCAACGGTGGAGGGCGGACCACCTCGCAGGCGACCGACGAGCTGAAGGCCGCCGAGGCCAAGGCCCGTGAGTCCAAGCTCGGGGTTTGGAGCCGGTAAGGCCGTCCAACGCGCGATTTCCCCCGCCTTAGACCTAAGCCCAATGGGCTGAGTCCTCATCCTTGATATGGTCCGGCGCAGATTTTCAGGCCCCGCTACCTCACGCCGGACATCATGGATCTTTCGACCGCGGCCCTTCTGGCCGCTTCCGGCCTCGCGGCCGGGCTCGTCAACGCCATCGCGGGCGGGGGCACCTTCTTCACCTTCTCGGCGCTCGTGGCCGCCGGCCTGCCTCCTGTCGTCGCCAACGCGACCAGCGCGGTGGCGGTCACGCCCGCCAACCTGTCGAGCGCCTGGGCCTATCGCCGGGAGCTCCTCGCCAACCTGCGCCGGTTCACGGCGCTGGGTCTCGTCAGCCTCTCGGGGGGCCTGATCGGCGCCTACATCCTCACCGTGACGGACAACGCCTCGTTCCGTCAGCTCGTGCCCTGGCTTCTGCTGTTCGCCACAGGGCTGTTCGCGGCAAGCCCGAGGATCGTGGGCCTCGCCCGCTCCGTGGCGCGGCACGAGGGCCACGCGCCCTCGCGGCAGGCCTGGGCGGCAGGCCTGACCTTCCAGTTCCTGGTCTCGATCTACGGCGGCTTCTTCGGGGCCGGAATGGGGATCGTGATGCTGGCGGCTCTGGCCATCACGGAAGGCGACGACTTCCACCTCATCAACTCGGCCAAGCACCTGTGCTCGACTCTGATCCAGCTCATCGCCGTGGTGGTTTTCATCCAGGCCGGCCTCGTGAGCTGGCGCGAGACGTTCATCGTGGGCGCCGCCTCGGTGGTGGGCGGCTATCTCGGCGTCGTCTACGGCCGCCGGCTACCGGCGCCCGTCATCCGCTGGCTCGTCATCGCCATCGGGGCCGCCCTGACGGTCTGGTTCTTCGTGCGCTGAAACCTAGAACGGAACCCACTCGCCGTCATCGGTGAGCGCATCCACGCCGCGCTCAAGGGCCGTGATCGCATCGAGCAGGTGCTGGGCCGAACGCTCGATCTCCACGGACGGGCCGGACAGGGACGCGGCGCGCTCGGTCACGTCCCGCACCTGGTCGATGAGGTGGATGAGGTCGGACGCGATCGCCGCCCGCCGCTCGGCCACGGAGGGCGGGGACGGCTGGGCTCGCTTTCTGTGCGAAGACAGCGTGATCACGTTCGACATGGCCCTCAAAATCACCTTTCCGGGGCGTGAGGGCAATGTGGGCGGACCCCTCGATCCACAAGAATCAAGGGGTTATCCGCACCAGGAGCTTTCCGAAGTTCCGTCCCTTGAGCATACCGATAAAGGCGTCCGGGGCGTTTTCCAAGCCGTCCACCACGTCCTCCCGGTACCGAATCCGGCCCTCGCGCACCCATTGGGACATGTCGAGCTGGAACATCTCGGCCTGGGAGGCGAAGTCCGACACGATGAAGCCCCGCAGGGTGAGGCGCTTGGCCAGGACCGCCCGCATGAGAAGCGGCGTGCGGTCCGGCTCCTGCGGCAGGCCGGTATCGTTGTAATGGGCCACGAGGCCGCAGACCGGCACCCGGGCGAAGTCGTTCAGGAGCGGGAAGACCGCGTCCCAGACCGCACCGCCCACGTTCTCGAAATAGATATCGACGCCATTGGGGCAGATGTCCCGGAGTTGCTGGGCCATGTCGGGCGAGCGATGATCGACGGCGGCATCGAAGCCGAGCTCGTCCACCAGATAGCGGCATTTCCCGGGGCCGCCCGCGATACCCACGACCCGGCAGCCCTTGATCTTGCCGATCTGCCCCACGGCGGAACCGACCGGTCCCGCGGCGGCCGCGACCACGAGGGTCTCGCCAGGCTTCGGCTGGCCGATGGTGAGCAGGCCCGTATAAGCCGTCATGCCCGGCATGCCGAGCACGCCGAGCGCCGTCGAGACCGGGGCAGCGGCAGGATCGAGCTTGCGCAATTCGGAACCGTCCGACAGCGCGTAATCCTGCCAGCCGGCGTAACCCAGAACGATGTCGCCCGCCTGGAAGGCGGGATGGCGCGAGACCACGACCTCGTTGACGGTGCCGCCCGTCATCACGTCGTCGATCAGAACGGGCTTCGCGTAGGACTTCGCCGCGCTCATGCGGCCGCGCATGTAGGGATCGAGCGACAGCCACAGGGTTCGCAGCAGCACCTGGCCGTCGCCGGGCTCCGGGGCGAGGCCTGTCTCGAGCCGGAAATCGGACGGCTGCGGCTCGCCCATGGGGCGGGACGCGAGCACGATCCGACGGTTGACGGTCTCGGACATTCAAAAACTCCTGGGATGGCGGTGGAGGGGTTCGGTTAGGCTGGCCGTAAGGCCACAATAAGGGCAACGCCGAACGCGTTCCCCATCGCATGTTGGTGCGGTTAAGAGATTCCTACCTCCCGGCCGGGCCCGATCGCGAACGGGCCCCGCGCTACCGGCTCGCCTGGGCGGGCCTGCGCGGAGGCAGGACCGTGACGGTGATCTTCTTCGACGTCAGCAGCGGCTTGAACGGCTTGTGCTCCGCATCGCCCAGAACGAGTTGCAGGGTGTGCTTGCCCGGCGGCAGATCGAGGCGGGTCTCCGTCTGGCCCGCGCCGAAATGGATATGCTGCCGGTCCGTGGGGATCGGCTCGTCGGGCTCGATCGCCTCGTCCACGTCGACCAGCAGGTGATGGTGTCCGCTGTTGGGCACCACGTGGCCCGCATGGGTCACGCCCATGTTGCGCAGACCGAACCGCACCGTGAACGCGCCCCTGATTTTCAGGCCATCATACGGATAGATGATATAGAGATACGCGTCCGGCGGCGCCGCCGTCTGGGCCCGGACCGGCGTCCCGAAACCTGTTGCGAGCGCGATGCCGGCGACAACAAAACCGAGTATCAGACCGGGGGTCGAACGATGAACGGCGCGCATCGGACTCTCCTTGTCAAAGATTGCGGGCCACCCGCATGCCGTGGGCCGGGTAGCGAACGTTGGTGTCGTAGGAGGCGCGGCTGGCGGCGCGAACATAGGTGGCGTCGCTGCGCCAGGATCCCCCGCGCAGCACGTTCTCGCGGCAGTTGGAATGGGTGCGTGCGGATCCGTCGGACGGAGCGCCTTGATAGTCGCCCGTCCAGCAATCGGCCACCCATTGGGCGACGCCGCCCGCCATGTCGAACAGCCCGAACGCGTTGGCCTGGAAGCTGCCCACCTTCAGGGGCTGGCGCTGATCGTAAGGGTCGCCGCACCCCTTGCAGTTGGCCATCCTGGGCGTGAGCCTGTCGCCCCACCAATAGCGCGTCGCGGTGCCGGCCCGCGCGGCGTATTCCCATTCGGCCTCGCTCGGCAGGCGATAGGGCTGGCCCGTGCTCGTGGAGAGCCAATTGACGTATTGCTGAGCATCGCTCCAGCTCAAGTTGCGCGCGGGCGAGGCGGGATCGCCCTGGAGCACGAGCGTGCAGGCCTTCGCGGCGACGCATTGGCTCCATTCGCCGACCGTGACGGGATAGCGTCCCATCGCGAACGGCTGGATCCTCACCGGATGCGGGGGCTTCTCCGTCGGATCCTCGTCGCTGCCCATCCTGAACCCGCCGCCCGGCACGCGCACCATCTCGGGGCATTGCTGGCAATCCTTGAAGACGGTGCCGAAGGCGGGAGGGGCGTCCGGAGGCCGGGGCGGCACGAGCACGGCCGTCTGCGGGCTCGCCGGCGCGGGTGGAGCGGGTGCAGGCGTGGGCTGGATCGGGATGGGAAGGGCCTCCGCCAGGGGCGCGGGTGGCGTGGGCAGCCCCGCCGGCGGGGCCGGGTCGGCAGAGGGGACGGGCGCCGAGGGGATGGGCGCGGGAGATGCGGGCGTGCGGGCCTGGGCCGGCGTGGCGACCGATGCGGGCGCGGAGACCGGAGGCGTCGCGAGGGCGTCCGCCTGCCGCTGGGGCGGCGGCTCACGGGCCAGGAACACCGCCCATCCGGCGGTTCCGAGGATGAGCACCGTTCCGGCCGCCAGCGCGGCCCAGCGACCCCGGTGGCGCGTCGCCTGGCTGACCGCGGCCGGGTCCGGTAGGACGCGGTAGACCCGCACCGGATCGGTGATGTTCTTGAGCCTTTCGTCGCCCAGGGACTGATACCCGCAGACGAGCTTGTTCTTGATCTGCTCGTAGACGCCGCCGGAGATGTAGACGCCGCCGGGCTCGGCCAGGTTCTCGAGCCGGGCCGCGATGTTGACGCCCTCGCCGTAGATATCGTCGTGATCGACGATGACGTCGCCGAGGTTGACGCCGATGCGGTACTGAATCCATTGGCTTCGCGGCAGGGTCGTGTTGCGCGCGGCGAGCGATTGCTGGATCACGACCGCACAGCGCACGGCCTCCACGGGAGAGTCGAACATGGCCAGGAAGCCATCGCCCGTGGTCTTGATGAGATGGCCGTAATGCTCCTGCAGGGTGGGTTCGATGATCTCGCGGCGATGGCGCTTCATTCGCGCGAGCGTGCCCTCTTCGTCGCTGCCCATCAGCCGGCTGTAGCCGGCGATGTCGGCAGCCAGGATCGCAGCCAGGCGGCGTGGACTTCCCGTCGCGAACGGCGTGCTCTCTCCGGGCATGAATAACCCCCGATTGCACTGTGAAGACAAGGCAATCTACACCTTAATCGCGGTCGATGCCACGACCGATGCGCTGCCGCACACGGCCTTCCGTCGCCCCTGCCCGACGCAATGCAATTCCATTAACCCGCATGAGCGCGCCCATCGACTCATTTGCCATAGCGCTTGCCCGATTGACGCCACAACCATGGCCATAGCTGTCGCGCTCCGACGTTTTGATTCTGAACTCTTGCAAAGGACGATCCCGTGGCCGAACCCAAGAACCTCGCGGAACTCGACGGATCCCAATCGGTGAGCGCTCTCGGGCTGCGGTGGGCCGCGTTGCGCGGCATGCTGGCGTCTCCCCTGATCCTGTCCGAGGAGCAGCGCCATCTGCGCGAGGAGCTCCTGCGCGAGCTCGGCAACATCGAGCAAAACTTCGTGTCGCTCCAGTCCCGCAACGCCATGGAGATTTCGGCCAAGATCGACATCGCCAAATCGGCCCTGCACGAGGGCCTGCAATCCGGGCAGAGCTGGCTTGTCAGCCTTCTGGAGAGCATCCAGACGGACCTTCACGCCACGAGCGCGAAGCCGACCGCCAACGGTTCGGTGCGGCCGCCGGTGTCCATCTCCCGCGCCTACCAGTCCCGCCCCGAGGCCAACGGCGCCCCGTCCGGCGACGAGACCGAAGCGCCGGCGGCCTGAGACCGGCTTTCGATCCTGCATGTGGGGCGCGACAATATTCGCGCCCCTTCTGTGAATATCGTCTCATGACTGCTGGAGTTGATGCGCTGTCCGTGATGCTCGACACCAATCCTGCCTGCCAATAATTTCAGCAACCGCGCGTCTTGCGGCTCGCGATCATCTTTTGTTAACCAGCCTCTATTTCAATGCTTCGACCAAAGTCGAATGCTTCGTGATCATATTTGCTGGAATTGCCGATGATGCCTTTTCGGAAAGTCTTTCCGTTTGTCGCTCTCTGTTTCGTTGCCCTTCCGGTCCGGGCCCAGGACCCCGATGAGATCTGGACGGAGCGGCTCACCAAGTCCTGGATGGACGACCACGTCGCCCTCCCCACGCACGGGCCGGCGACGACCTTCACCCGCGCCCAGGTCTGGACCAGTGGCATTCAGCGCACCGACATGCAGGCTTTCGCCACGAGCGCGTCCGATCGCACCCTTGGCGCGAAGGTTCGTCCCTTCGGGGACCTCGACCTCAGCGTGGGCACGGCCTTCACCCGCGACGGGACGACGGCGCGCCTGGTCTCGTCGTCCGTCAACTGGGAGGCCGCCTGGTCACAAACCTACAAGCCCTACGGCGACCTGACCCTGGGCGTGAACACCACGGGGACCATGGCGGGTCTGGAGGCCGGTTATGCCCAATCCGTGACAGGGTCCGTGGGCATTCCGCTCAGCGTGTCCGTCGGCCTGTGGAGCACGGAACTGCGTTTGTCTCCCAACATGAACGTGAACACCGCGAGCGGGACGCTGGGAACCCGCCTGACGTCCGAAATCGTAAGCCGCAAGGTTCTGAGCGCCCGCAACGATGCCTTCACGTCCGTGCTCGACATGAAGGTCGGATACGGCATCGCGCCCGATGCGCGGCCCGACGCGACGGCGCGGCTGGAGCTCCGGATTTCACCGAATCTCTGACCCCTCGATGAGATGGGTTTCCGCGTAGGATGTGGGAAACCGTCAGAACCCTGGGAAGCCCTCCTGCAGGAACGGGTTGGTGGCGCGCTCCTGGCCGATGGTGCTGGCGGGGCCGTGGCCACAGATGAAGGTCATGTCGTCGCCCAGGGGCAGGATCTTGTCCCTGATGGAGCGGATCAGCGTCGGCCCGTCGCCGCCCGAGAGGTCGACCCGGCCGACGGAGCCCTGGAACAGCACATCCCCCATCAGGATGAACCGCTCGGGCTTCGCCACGAACACGACGCTGCCGGGGGAATGGCCGGGGCAATGGAGCACATCGAGGGTGAGCCCGCCCACCGTGACCGTGTCGCCCTCGTTGAGCCATCGGTCGGGCGTGACGGGGCGCACCCCCGGGATGCCGTAGGCCCGTCCCTGCTCGCCCAGGCCCGCGAGCAGAAAGAGGTCGTCCTGGTGCGGCCCCTCGACGGGAATGCCGAGCGCTTCCTTCAACTCGGCGGCGCCGCCCGCATGGTCGATATGGCCGTGGGTGAGAAGGATCTTGTCCACCGTGACGCCGGCCTCCGCGATGGCTTCGCGGATCCGATCGACGTCGCCGCCGGGATCCACGACGGCGCCCGTCTTGGTATCCTCGTCCCACAGCAGGGTGCAGTTCTGCTGGAACGGTGTGACGGGAATGATCATCGCACGGATGTGGGGCACGCTTCGATCCTCGGCGGGGGCGGGTCTCCTCGACATACACCACCTCCGGTCCATTTGAACCCCTCACCCGATTGCCGACCGGCTTTCGGGATCGTAAGGAGGCTGCTCTAACGGCAGACGCATGGAGGACGGAGCATGGAAACGGTTGCTGCAGTGGCATGGGAGGCGGGCAAGCCGCTGACGATCGAGACCGTCCGGCTCGAGGGTCCCAAGGCGGGCGAGGTTCTGGTGGAGGTGATGGCCACGGGCGTGTGCCACACGGATGCCTACACGCTCTCGGGCCTCGATTCCGAGGGCAAGTTCCCGGCGATCCTTGGCCATGAGGGCGCGGGCATCGTGCGCGAGGTGGGCGCCGGCGTCACCAGCCTGAAGCCCGGCGATCACGTGATCCCGCTCTACACGCCGGAATGCCGCCAGTGCAAATCCTGCCTGTCGCGACGCACGAATCTGTGCACGGCGATCCGCTCCACCCAGGGCCAGGGCGTGATGCCGGACGGGTCCAGCCGGTTTCGCTGCGACGGCGATACCGTCTTCCACTACATGGGCTGCTCGACCTTCGCCAACTTCACCGTCCTGCCGGAAATCGCCTTGGCGAAGGTGCGCGAGGACGCGCCCTTCGACAAGATCTGTTACATCGGTTGCGGCGTGACCACGGGTATCGGTGCGGTGATCTACACCGCCAAGGTCTGGCCCGGCGCGAACGTCGTCGTGTTCGGCCTCGGCGGCATCGGCCTCAACGTGATCCAGGGCGCCCGCATGGTGGGCGCGGACAAGATCATCGGCGTCGACATCAATCCGGCCAAGGTCGCGATGGCGAAGAAATTCGGCATGACCGACTTCGTCAACCCGAAGGAGATCGGCAACGACAAGGTGGTGCAGGCCATCGTCGACCTCACCGGCGGCGGCGCCGACTTTTCCTTCGATGCGACGGGCAACACGGACGTGATGCGACAGGCTCTCGAATGCTGCCATCGCGGCTGGGGCGAGAGCATCATCATCGGCGTGGCGGAAGCCGGAAAGGAAATCGCCACGCGCCCGTTCCAACTCGTCACCGGCCGCGTCTGGAAGGGCACGGCCTTCGGCGGCGCGCGCGGGCGCACGGACGTGCCGAAGATCGTCGACTGGTACATGGAGGGCAAGATCAACATCGACGACCTGATCACCCACACCATGCCGCTCGAGGAGATCAACACGGCCTTCGACCTCATGCACGAGGGCAAGTCGATCCGCTCCGTCATCGTGTACTGATTGGCCCGCCATGAGCCTTGAAATCGTCAGCCAGGCGCGCTGCTTCGGCGGCACGCAGTTCGTCTACCGCCACGCCTCCTCGGAGACCGGAACGGCCATGCGCTTTTCGGCCTTCGTGCCGCCGCAGGCCGCGCACGGCAAGGTTCCGGTGGTGTGGTTCCTGTCGGGGCTCACCTGCACGGAGGAGAACTTCACCGTGAAGGCGGGCGCGCAGCGCGTGGCCGCCGAGCTTGGCCTCCTGGTGGTGGCGCCCGACACCAGCCCGCGTGGCGAGGGGGTACCGGACGACCCTCAGGGCGCCTACGATTTCGGCCTCGGGGCAGGCTTTTACGTGGACGCCACGGAGGCACCTTGGGCGAAGGCTTACCGCATGCGTTCCTATGTCGAGCGCGAGCTGCCCGATCTGGTCGGCACGGAGCTGCCCGCCGACATGGGCCGGCAGGGGATCACTGGCCATTCCATGGGCGGGCACGGCGCGTTGACCGTCGCTCTGCGCAATCCGGGCCGCTTCAAGGCGGTTTCCGCCTTCGCGCCGATTGCGTCGCCGATGGCATGCCCCTGGGGCGAGAAAGCGCTCGGCGGCTATCTCGGACCGGACCGGTCGGCGTGGCGGGCCTACGATGCCTGCGCGCTCATCGCCGATGGAGCACGGGTTCAAGACATCCTCGTGGACCAGGGCACAGCCGATTCCTTCCTTGAGAGCCAGCTCAAGCCGAGCTTGCTGGAGAGGGCTTGTGCGGATGCCGGTATTGCCCTGACCCTGCGGCACCAGGAGAATTACGACCATTCGTATTTCTTCATCGCGTCCTTCATGGAAGATCACCTGCGCTGGCATGCGGAGCGCCTTGAGGCCTGAGACCGTTCGCAAGGTAACTTTGCGCACTTGCACAAACGTCCCTCAACGGGATATTCCGCAAAGGAAGCCGCATTTTGTAATGATAGAGTATAGCTTTTCTGTCGCGAGTCGATTAGACAAAGCTGAGTTCAGACATAAACCTTGGCGGTGGCGGACGGAGCGATGGCAAACTTGGAACAGACGCGCGAACCCATTCTCAATGCCGATGCCGGCCGCCTGGTGACCAAGGCCGTCGATCTGACCCAAACCGCCTTGGCGTCCGACGCCGGCAAGGCGGTGCGAACGGCGATCCTGAAAGGGCCCGAGGGCCTGATGCAGCAGCTCTCCCAGGCGGCGCAGACGAAAGCTCACGATCCCCTGACCCAGGCCCGGCTCGTGCTAGCCGAGCAGCGCCAGCATTTCGACGCCATGCGGACCGCCATCGTGCAGATGGGCCAGTCCCTGGAGCAGTTGAACGGCGCGGCTCCGAGCGGGGCAAGCCAGTCGCCCACCATGGCCCTTCTCAACGCCCAGTCGGAGGCCATCCAGGGCCTGACCCTCCTGGCCTTGAAAGGGCAGCAAATGCAAGGTGAGCTCATCAACGCGGTCGATGCGCAAGCGCACCGCGCCGCCTCGAGCGGCATGCCTAAGTGGATCTACTACATCATGGGCTTCATGATGATCTGGAGCATGCTGGGCGTGATCTTCTAGGACACGACGCCTGGATCGCGCCGCCGTTTTCTTAAGTCTATCTTGAAAAATCGCGTCCGGTTTGGTCTTACACTCCCGTATCACTGATGGTTCCCATGGATTGTCGGGGGCAGATCCATGTTTGACGCAAAGAAACTTCTCGACGCACTCGGCAGCCAGGCGCAGCCGGCAACGTCACCTGCGGCACCTGGGCCTTCGGAGCCTCCCAAGGCCGAGACGGCCAAAGGAGATCCGGCCAAGCCGGGCGCCCATCCGTTCGGGGCCGGCACCCTCTTGAGCGACCTGATCGGCCTCGCCAACCGGCCCGACACGCCGCCCCCGCCAGCCTCCGAGAAGGACGACAAGGCCGAGAGCACGCCGGCGACGGCCCCAAAGCCCAAGCCCGCCGCGCCCGCGCAACCCGCCGACCTGACGGACCTTCTGCTGGGCAAGGCCCAGGAATACCTGAAGACGCCCCAGGGCAACGCGGCCATGAACGCCTTGGTGCTGGGGCTGACGAAGGCGGCGGTCAATTCGGACATGGGCCGCAAGCTCACTTCCTCGGCGGTATCCAAGGGGACGGCTCTGTTCAACCGCTTCATGAAGAAGCCCGACGAGCCCGCTGCGAGCATTCCGGCCATCGAGGCCGCCACGACCCCGGCTGGGGAGCTCCCGCCTCCGGCAGCACCCCAGGCAGGCGCTATGGCGCTCCTGCTGGTCCGCGCCATGATCGCCGCGGCCGCCGCGGACGGCACCATCGACGACGGCGAACGCGGGCGCATCCTTGGGACCCTAAAGCAAGCCGGAATCGACGGCGAGGGCGTTCATATCGTCGAGGCCGAGCTGGCGCATCCGGCAAGCGTCGCGGAACTGGCCGCGGCCGCCAAGGTGCTGCACATGGAAACCCAGGTCTACACGACCGCTCGGCAGGTGATCACGCCCAACACCGTCGAGGAGCGGATCTTCCTGGCCCATCTGGCCGGGGCGCTCGGGCTGGACCCGCGCCTCGTGGCGCAGATCGACGCGGCGGCCTCCGCTTAAGGGTTCGCGAACAGGCCTGCGTGCTTCAGCTTGAGGGCCTGGATCAGGACGATGGTCTTCAGGTCCAGGAACTCCCCGCGGGCCAGCATGGCGTCGAGCTCGTCGAACCCGATCTCCAGCACCT
The DNA here is from genome assembly GCF_016892705.1 of Microvirga pudoricolor. Taxonomy (GTDB): domain Bacteria; phylum Pseudomonadota; class Alphaproteobacteria; order Rhizobiales; family Beijerinckiaceae; genus Microvirga; species Microvirga pudoricolor. The sequence goes on along the minus strand of NZ_JAFEMB010000003.1, from coordinate 41,120 downwards.
CCAGCTCCTCGTGCTCCTCGGCGAGCCCGCCGCCCGCCGCGACCCGGCTTTCGGGCGTGTAGGGCGCCAGGAACATGTGAATCCGCTCCGTGGTGGCTCCCGGCGCCGACCAGGCCGCGCCGACCGGCTCCAGGGCCTCGATCCGCAGGCCCGCCTCCTCGAGGGTCTCGCGCCGGGCGCAGGTCTCGGGATCGTCCCCGTCGAGGAGACCCGCGACGGTCTCCACCAGATATTCCGGTCCGCCGCAGAACATGACCGGCGCCCGGAACTGCCGGACCAGCACGACCGTGCGGTTCCGGGCGTCGTAGGGCAAAACGGCGGCGGCCGACCCCCGATCGACGATCTCGCGCCTGAACGTTGCCCCGCTCGGCGACCGGACGACGAGGTCGTAGACCTTGCGCCAGCCCTGAAACACCAAATTCGTCGTCGTGATCTCGTGATCCGCCACTTCCGGTTCTCCAGCAGAATCGTGTTCGCGCCCATGGCCGAGCTTGACGCCTTGTAACCGTGTCCAGCGTTATCGCCAGCGCAATTTCCGGTCCTGCGGCATGAGGGCAGGTTCAGTGCCGGAGAGTTCGGTCAGCATGAACACGGACCGGCAAGCGATCTTGTTCGTGGGTTACAGGCTCATGGATCCCAACATCCGGGTCCTGCTGCATCGCCTCTGAACGATGTGGCGTGGCCTCAAATGTGACCGACCGCAATCCTACGTCTTCATACGGCGGCCCAACCCTATGGATGTGGCGGTTCTCGAACGATGGAGCCTGCACGTGCTGACGGAGAACGACGCCGATGAAAGCGCGCTCGAATCGTTTCGCGAAAAGCTGAGCGGCGCGGCGTCGGCCGATCACAATCGCGACAGCCAGCGCCCGAAAGGCGAAGCTCGGCCCTTGTCATCGCCCTTGCAAGCAGGGCAATTCCCGACGGCCAAGGTCTCTTGAATCGGCGCGTGTCGGGCTCCTTACATCAACCGCGACGCCGAATCGTTGAACCCCTCCGCAATCTTGGCGTTCTCCTCTCTGGACAAGGATCTGAGATTTCCGCGATGGAAGCCCTGCAACGCAATACGACGATCGATTTCTGGCGGGGCTTCGTGCTCGTGGCGATCTTCATCAATCACATTCCGGGCAACCTCGTCGAACATCTGACCCCGCGCAATTACGGTTTTTCCGACGCCGCCGAGGCATTCATCTTCATCTCGGGCGTGTCGCTTGCGCTCGTCTATTATCCCCGATTGCCTCAAGGCAATGCGTGGGATGTCATCAAGCGATGCCTCAAGCGCTCGTTCGAGCTCTACCGCATGCATCTCCTGCTAACCTGCGCGGCCATCGCGCTGTTCTCCATCGGGTACGAACTCAGCGAGGATATCGGCCTCATCGAGGCGGATGGCCGCGCCGCCGTCTTCGGGGACACGGCCAAGGGCGTGACGGGCATCCTGCTGCTGGGACACCAGCTTGGCTATTTCAACATCCTGCCGCTCTATATCGCGCTGATGCTTTGGGCGCCCTTCGCGCTCATCCTGGTCCGGATCCATGTGGCGCTGGCCCTTGGCGTCTCGGTGGCGATCTACGGTCTGGCGCGGGCGGGCCTGCTCGTGCTGCCGAGCTGGCCCGAGCCCGGCACATGGTTCTTCAACCCATTCGCGTGGCAGCTCCTGTTCACCCTCGGGATCGTGGCGGGTGTCCTGTTCGATAAGAAACCGGTCCCCCATGGCAGGGGTCTGTTCGCGGCCGCCATCGTGGCCCTGATCGTGTCCTTGATCGTCATGACGAACGGCTTCGGCCTAGCTCCTGCCCTGCGGGACCATACCTTCGCGATGTGGGACCTGACGAAGCAGGATCTTGGGATGGGCCGCCTGATCCACTTCCTGGCGCTGGCCTACATGGTCTACCAGAGCCGCCTGGGAGAGAGTCTCGAGAAGACCTTCGTGGGTCCGGACCTCATGAGGCTTGGCCGCAACGCGCTCGTGATTTTCGCGGCCGGATCCCTGCTGAGCGCCATGGGGCAGGTCATCATGACGCTGGCAGCCGTAAAATCCTCCGCTAGTCCGCAAGTTATCGGCATGATATTCACCATTGCAGGCATCATTGGTCTCCTTGCACTGGCGCGATATCTCGAATGGAACAAGCACAACTCCGCCGGCCGTCGAAGCGGCCGGGCGAAACGGCTCGATCTGTCCTCCGCCTCCACGGGCTAGCCATCGCGTTCAGCTTGGCAATACTTGGGATCACCTCTGGATCTTCTCCCGCCGCGGCCGAACCTGCGGCGTGTGGAACGTCGCGTCCGGTCTTCAGCGCCCATGGGTCGCTCGAGTCCGTGGCGGGCAAGCTGTCGCGCCACGAGCCTGTTCGCATCCTGGCCATCGGGTCGTCCTCCACGGAGGGGATCGGCGCATCCTCGCCCGAAAAGGCGTATCCGGCTCAGCTTCAGGAAGACCTGACGGTGGCTTGGAAGGACAAAGTGACGGTCGTCAATGCCGGCATCGGCGGCGAGACCGCGATCCAGACCATCGATCGCCTGGAGCACATGCTCGCCAAGGAAGCCTTCGATCTCGTGATCTGGCAGGTGGGCACCAACGACGCCGTCACGGGCGTCGACGAGGAGCAGTTCAAAGCCCGCCTGGAGCGCGGCATCGCGGCGGCCCAGCGGGCCGACGTGGACATGATCCTTCTCGATCAGCAGTACTTTCCCGGCATCCAGGACCTGAAGCGCTACGAACATTTCGTGGGCCTGGTGGGGGCCATCGCGGGCGAGCGCAAGATCTCCCTGTTCTCCCGCTACGCCCTGATGCGGGAGTGGAATGCCCGTTCGTCCGACGAACTGCTGTCCATGCTGTCGTCCGACCGCTTCCACATGGGCGACAAGGGTTACGATTGCTTGGCCGGTCGCGTCGCTCAAGAAATCGAAGCCATGGCTCAGGTGCCCGTGGCGCAGGCCGACACGGCTCCCAGGACCGTCGCGACGGCGGACGCTCGTTAACATCCCTTCAACGGCTCCGGCCGCAAGGTTCGTGCGAACTGTCGTGCACCGGAGCCTGCCCAGGCGGGTCTTGGGATGCTGAACCGATCCGGGTAACCCGCTTCAAGGAACCATGGCCCAGACCCGCCGCCTCTCCGTCCGCGATGTCCTGACCGACCCCCGGGTCGCCCTCATGCTGCCCTTGGGCTTTTCGTCGGGCCTGCCTTTTCTTCTCGTCTTCAGCACCCTGTCGGCCTGGCTTCGGGAGGCCGGGATCTCGCGCACCGAGATCGGGCTCCTGAGCTGGGTGGCGCTGGCCTATTCGTTCAAGTTCCTCTGGGCGCCCCTCGTCGACCGCTACGATGTTCCGGTCCTGGCCGGATGGCTCGGGCGGCGGCGCGGCTGGATGGCGCTCGCGCAGGCTGTCACGGCGTTGGGCCTGTGCGGCATCGCCCTGAGCAGCCCGCAGGCGAGCCTGTCCCTGACCGTGGCGGCGGCCCTGCTGGTGGCTTTCGCGTCCGCCACCCAGGACGTGGTCATCGACGGCTGGCGCATCGACGCCGCCCCCACCGAGCGCCAGGGCATGATGGCAGCCGCCCTCCAGCTCGGTTACCGTCTCGCCCTCATCTGCGCCGGGGCCGGCGCCCTGTACATCGCCGAGTTCGTGAACTGGCGCAGCGCCTACCTGGCCATGGCGGCCCTGATGGGCGTCGGCCTCGTCGGCACCCTGCTGGCGCCGCGCCTGGACAGCGGCGAGGTGCGGCGGAACCAATCCATCGCGCAGGCCATCCTGGAGCCGCTGGCGGATCTCTTCCGCCGCAAGGGCATGATGCTGGTCCCGATCCTGGCCCTCGTGGCCTGCTTCCGCCTGCCGGACTTCGTCTCCGGCGTCATGGCCAATCCCCTCTACATCGATCTGGGCTTCTCCAAGGCCGACATCGCCAATGTGTCGAAGCTCTACGGGGTCTGGATCGGCATTGCCGGGGCCTTCGCGGGCGGTCTCGCGCTCACGCGCCTCGGCCTGTGGTGGACACTCCTGATCGGGGCCGCCATCGCAGCGGGCTCGAACCTCATGTTCTCCTGGCTCGCCGTGGAGGGCGCGCGGCTCGACCTACTGACGCTCGCCATCAGCGTCGACAATTTCTCCGGCGGATTCGCGGGTTCGGCGCTCATCGCCTACATGTCGGGCCTCACCGCGCCGGGGTTTGCCGCCACCCAGTACGCTCTCCTGAGTTCGCTCTATGCGCTGCCCGGCAAGCTCATCGGTGGCGCCTCCGGAGCCGTCGTCGACGCCTACGGCTATCCGCTGCTTTTCACCGGCACGGCGATGATCGGCATCCCCCTGGTGATCCTGTGCTTCGTGGTACGGCGAGACACGGTGAGAGCGGAGCAGTCGCGCGCCGTCCTCGCTCCGGCCTGATGGCTTCACGCCGATTGATTACAACCCCTCGTGTTGTATCTACGTCCACGCGCCGTCTCGCGTGAAAGGACCCATCGGTGAAACTGCTCAGAATTCTACCTCTGTTGTGTGCGCTTGTTCTCCCACAGCTGGCCCTCGCCCAATCGTCGCCCAGCGTGGACGACAAGGTCCGCTACATCTTCCAGGTGACGGATTTCCAGAAAGGCGTCCAACTCGGGTTCGACGCCTTCAAGCCCCTGCTGCTCCAGCAGATCAAGAATGCCTCGAGCAAGATCACGCCGGAACTGGCCGATCATATCCTGTCCCTTGCCGATCAGGAACTCGCCGCCGTTCAACCGCAATTGCTGCAATTCGCCGTCGACTATTACAAGAAGCAACTGTCGGACGATGAAATCGGCGCGTTGTATGATTTCTATCGCACTCCGGTCGGAGCGGGCATCGCCGGCAAGACATCGACGATCATGAGCGGCCTGGCTCAGCAGACGCAGCAGTTCATGGCGACGCAGTACACGCCGCGCATTCAGAAGCGGCTGGCTGACGATCCGCAGCTTCAGCAGGCCCTGAAGCCATGAGCCCTGAAAGCCATGGAGCCCCGGCGCCCCATGGCTTTCTTCATGTCGGAAGGGTTCAGACCCAGCCGCCGTCCACCAGATAGCTCTGGGCCGACATGGCGCTCGAATCCTCCGAGCCGAAGAACAGCACCACGTTGGCGACGTCCTGCGGAACGAGGCGGCGCTTGACGCATTGGCGACGCATCAGCTCCGCCTCGCTATCGGGATTGAGCCACAGGTCGATCTGGCGCTGGGTCATAATCCAGCCCGGGATGATGCAGTTGACGCGGATGTTCTTCGGCCCGAGTTCCCGGGCGAGCGCCCGCGTCAGCCCGACCACGGCCGACTTGGCGGTCTTGTAGGCCGCGAACGAATCGTCGCTCACCATGTAGCTCGTGGACCCCATATTGACGATCGATCCGCCGCCCGCCCTCTCCATGTCCGGCAGCACGGCCTGGGCCGCGAAGAACTGATGGTCGAGATTCGTGGCGAAGCGCTCGCGCCAGTAGTCGGGCGTGACCTGGTCGATGGTGTGGCGGTCGTCGCGGGCCGCGTTGTTGACCAGGATCGTGATGGGACCGAGCGCCTCGCTCACGCGCCGGATGGCGGCCTGCAGGGCCGGGATGTCGCGCACGTCGTTGTGCTCGAAATGGACACCCTCGCCGAGGCGCTTGGCCAGGGCCTGCCCGGCCTCGGCGTTATAGTCGAGGACGCCCACCTTCGCGCCTTGCGCATGGAAGGATTCCACGATGCTCTCGCCGATGCCGCTCGCGCCGCCCGTGACGAGAACGGTCTTGCCCTTCAGGGAGCCATAGATGGTCTGGGTCATGGATGTCTCATGTTGTTCGTTGCATCGACACCGTCATCCCGGGGCCGCGCATGCGGAACCCGGGATCGTTTGACGGGAAGCTTCATTCGAGGGACGATCCCGGATCTGCGCTGCGCTTCGTCCGGGATGACGTTATCCCGCGCCGGGTCCCGGCGTCGCGCCGGGCGGGCACTTGCCGAGAATAATCATGCCGAGCACCTCGTCCTGGGTCACGTCGGACACGTTGGCCGAGCCCACGAGCTTGCCGTTCTTCATCACGCTCACCCGGTCGGCGAGGCCGAACACGTCGTGGATGTCGTGGCTGATGAGGAAGATGCCGATACCCTCCTTCTTCAGCTGCAGCACCAGATCGGCCACCTGCTTGGTCTCGGCCGGGCCGAGCGCCGCCGTGGGCTCGTCCATGATGAGGACGCGGGCGTTGAAGTAGATCGCGCGGGCGATCGCCACCGATTGGCGCTGGCCGCCCGAGAGCGCTTTCACGGGCTCCTTGAAACGGCGGAAATGCGGGTTCAGCCGCGCCATGACCTTGCGGGTCTCCGCCTCCATGGTGGCGTCGTCGAGCGTTCCAAAAGGTGTGCGCACCTCACGGCCCAGGAAGATGTTGCCCGCAGCATCAATGTTGTCGGCGAGCGCCAGGGTCTGGTAGATCGTCTCGATGCCGTATTTTTTGGCGTCGCGGGGCATGCTGATATCGGCCTTCTCGCCGTTCACGTAGATCTCGCCCGAGTCCGGCCGGTAGGCGCCGGACAGGATCTTGATCAGCGTGGACTTGCCCGCGCCGTTATGGCCGAGCAGGCCCACGACCTCGCCGGGGCGAAGGTCGACCGTGACGCCGTCCACGGCCTTGATGCCGCCGAACGCGATGGAGATGTCACGCATCTCCACGAGGGGCGTCCTTTGGACCGGCGCTGCAATGTCCGTTGCCATCGAACCCTCTTGGATCATGGAGCCTTCCTGGATCATGACGCTCATCCTCACTTGATGCGGCGGCGATAGACGCCGTCGACCCAGACGGCCAGAACCAGCACGGCGCCCACGACGATGTTCTGCAGGGGGGTGTCGACGCCGAGCAGCACCATGCCGGATTGCAGCGACTGCATCACCAGCGCGCCGAGCATGGCGCCCGCCACCGTGCCGACGCCGCCCGCAAGCGACGTGCCGCCGATGACCGCCGAGGCGATGACGTAGAGCTCGTCCAGGGTGCCGGCCGCGTTGGTGGCGGCGTTGAGGCGCGCCGTGGAGATACAGGCCGCGATGCCGCAGAGCACGCCCATGAGGCCGAACACCTTCATGAGGGTCCAACGGGTGTTGATGCCCGACAGCTCCGCCGCCTCAGGGTTGCCGCCGATGGCGAACACGTAGCGGCCGAAGCGCAGGCGCGTGGCCAGGAAGGTCATGACGAGCCCGACCACCACGGCGATGAGCACGGGCAGCGCCACTCCTTGCGGGATGAACAACCCGCCGCTGGGCCATGCGATGCCCCGCGCCTCGGCCCAAGCCCGCGCGGTGCCGGTGGGCATCGGATAGGCGTTCATGACCGCGGCGGCGCCCAGCACCGCCCCGCAGGCGATTGCGGCGATCACCGCATCGGCCCAGCCCGGACGGACCGGAAACCCGAAGCGGACGCGACGGCGGCGCGAGAGGCCCAGCGCCACCACGATGGCGCCGCAGGCGAGCGCCGCGATGATCCAGGTGGCGGTGGCGCCGAGCGCGCCTTCCACGCCGCCGCCGAACGCCTTGAAGCGGGTATCCATGGGCGCGATGGTCTGGCCGGCCGTGACCCACCACGCCGCGCCGCGCCACACGAGCAGGCCGCCCAGCGTCACGATGAAGGACGGGATTGCCAGGTACGCGATGAGCCAGCCCTGGAACAGCCCGATGAGGCCACCCACCGTGATCGCGACCAGAACCGCGATGGGGGCCGTGAGCCAGCTCTCGAAGCCCAGATAGGCGGGCAGCCATTGCACCTGCACCACGCCGATGATCATGCCGACCACGCCGAGGATCGCGCCCACCGACAAATCGATATTGCGCGTCACGATGATGAGCACCATGCCGGTGGACATGATCGCCACGGAGGCGGTCTGGACCGACAGGTTCCACAGGTTGCGCGGGGTTAGGAACACGCCGCCCGAGAGCACGTCGAAGCCGATCCAGATGACGGCTAGCGCCGCCAGCATGCCGATCATGCGGGAATCGATTTCGAGTTTCGAAAGGAGCGAGCCGGAAGACGTGGACGGCGGAGCCGTTGCGGCGACAGGTGCGGTCATGGCGTCCTGCTGACAATGAAAGGTTTCATCTCGGGCCTGGCATCACACTACCATAGGTCCCCGTCGATGTGCCGCCGCCTCCGGTCGAACGACGCGGAGGCGGACGGGTCTTGATAGGTTCGGAAGGCGAAGCGCTTAGTTGCAGGCCTTGACGGTGCCGGCCTTCACGCCCTGGCAGGCCACGTCCTTTGTGATCCAGCCCGCGTTGATGACCACGTCGAGGTTGTCCTTCGTGATCGCCACCGGGGTGAGGAACAGGGCCGTCATGGCCTGCTTCTTCGGGCCGAGATTCCAGGACTTGGAGCCCGAGATCTCGCCCAGCTTCTTGCCGCCCGCGAGCTGCACGGCGATTTCCGCCGCGTTGCGGCCGAGTTCGCGGGCATCCTTGAACACGGAGACGGTCTGGGTGCCGAGCGCCACCCGGTTGAGGGCCGCCTTGTCGGCGTCCTGGCCGGAGACCGGAACCGAGCCCGCAAGACCCTGCGCCGACAGGGCCGCGATGGCGCCGCCCGCTGTGCCGTCATTGGCGGCGATCACGGCGTCGATCTTGTTGTTGTTCTTGGTGAGGAACTGCTCCATGTTCCGCTGCGCGTTGGCCGGGAGCCAGCCGTCCGTGTAGGCCTCGCCGCCGTTCTTGATCTTGCCGGCATCCATGGCGGGCTTGAGCACTTCCATGGAGCCCTGGAACAGGAAGTTGGCGTTGGGATCGGAGCCGGAGCCCTTGATGAACGCATAGGTCCCCTCGGGCTTCGCCTTCAGGATCTCTCGCGCCTGGAGACGGCCGACCTCGACGTTGTCGAAGGTCAGGTAGAAGACCTGCGGGATCTCGATGAGGCGGTCGTAGCCCACCACCGGGATACCCTCCGCCACAGCCTTCTCGACCGCCGGACGCACCGCGTCGGAATCCTGCGCCAGAATGATCAGCGCCTTGGCGCCGCGGGCGATAAGGCTCTCGATGTCCGTGAGCTGCTTGGCGGGCGAGGATTGCGCGTCGGCCGACACGTAGGTGCCACCGGCCTTCTCGACGGCTGCCTTGATGGCGGCCTCGTCGGTCTTCCAGCGCTCTTCCTGGAAGTTCGACCAGCTCACGCCCACCACGGGGCCTTTCGCTTGAGCGAAGGCGGCATTGGCCGACAGGGCCAGGGCCGCGAAACTGATCATGACGTGTTTCTTGGAAATCATGGGCTTCCTCCTGAACGGGCTTTCGCGCCCGATGTCCCTTGAGGTTGCAGCCACTCCGGCCCTCCGCCGAGGGCTGCACGTTTCTTCGACAGCGGAAATAAATATCCGACACGATACCGCCATCAAGCCGCCGTGGCGTTATCTTTTGGTCGAAGATGCCAATCTGGAATTATGTTTTATTCATGTGGCGAAGAAAAACGGGAGAGGAACGGCTGTGAATGCGCCCACGCCCCGGGAGGCGACCCGCCGCCGCCTGTTGGATGCCCTGCGCCAGGATGGCCCCATGGCGCGGGTGGAGCTCGGGCAGCAGCTCGGCATGAGTCCGGCAAGCGTCTCCGACCTGACCGCAAGCCTGTTGGATGAAGGGATTCTCGTCACCGAGGATGGCAGCGAGGCAACTGGCGGTCTGCTGCGGGGTCGCCCCAAGGTCCGGCTCTATTTCTCAGAGAATCTAGGCTCCGTCATCGGCGTATGGACCGGCTACAACCGCATCGAGCTGCGGCTCGTGGACAGCGCCGGACGCAGCCGGGCTTCGCGGCGGATCGAGCGCCCCCTGCGAAACCTGAGCGCAGACGACCTGATGGATCTCCTGGCCGACCTCATCACGACCTTCGCCCGCGAGTCGGGAGCCCCGGACGTGAAGGCGGTCGGCCTCGCCTGCCAGGGCTATGTGGACACGCGGGACGGCGTGGTGGCCTGGAGCCCGGTTCTCGGCACCCGCGATCTGCCCTTGGCCGAAGGGCTCCGGGGACGGCTCGGCAAGCCCGTACTCCTCGACAACGACGCCAGCGCCATGGCCTTCGCCCTGGCCCAGCGCGACCCGACGCTGCGGGCGGGCCGCACCGCTTGCCTCATGGTCGGCGACGGCGTGGGGCTGGGCTTTCTGATCAACGGGGAGCTTTACCGGGGCGCCCGGTCGGGCGGCAGCGAGTTCGGCCATGTGCGCCTGCGCCGGAGCGGCCCGCAATGCCGCTGCGGCGGGCGCGGCTGCATCGAGGCCTTCCTGGCCGATTACGCCCTGCATCGGGACGCCCAGCTCATCGACCACCGCCCGGCCCCCAACGCCCTGATCCCCGGCGAGGAGGCCATGGCCACCATCGTACGCCAAGCGCGGGCGGGCGATCCGGCCCTGCTCAACCTCTTCCGCGAGGCCGGCGAGGTCCTGGGCGACGCGGTCGGCATCCTGATCCAGACCCTGGAGCCCGACCATGTGGTGATCTGCGGCCCGGCCACCCGCGCCATGGACTTGCTTCGCCCCTCCTTCGAGGCGGCGCTGGAGACCCAGACCATCCAGGAGCTGAGGATGCTGGCCGCCATCCACGTGGTCGAATCCTCCATCGACCTTCTCACCGAGGGCGTTATTATCCAGGCCCTGCGCGAGCTGGACGGGGAGCTGGCGCGGCTGAAGGCGGCTTAGCAAGTTCGACGACGCCGTCATCCTGAGGGCCCGCGTAGCGGGTGTCTCGACCTCATCCTGAGGGAGTTGCGAAGCAACTCGTCTCGAAGGATGGTCCAGCCAGCACCGGAGACACTCTGCTGGAACCCTCCTTCGAGACGCCGCTCAAGCGGCTCCTCAGGATGAGGTCGAGGGGAGGATGCGGCCTTCCTCAGGATGAGGGCTGTGAGTTTGAGGGCATGCGTTTCGTCAGGCATAGCCACCGGCCCCCAAAGACACTATCTCTTGCGGGTCCGTTTTCACGTCTGAGACCCCATGGCCACCTCCCGTCCCGTCCAAGCCGGCGACCACGTTTTCCTCGTCGATGGCTCCTCCTTCATCTACCGGGCCTACTTCCAGTCCATGAACCAGGATTCGAAGTACAACACCCGCATCTCGGACGGGATGCCGACCGGGGCCGTGCGGCTGTTCGTGTCGAAGCTCCTGCAATTCGTGCGCGACGGCGCGGCGGGGCTGAAGCCGACGCATCTGGCCATCGTGCTCGACAAATCGGAAGGTTCGTTCCGCAAGGAATTATACGAGGATTACAAGGGCCACCGCCCGGACGCGCCGAGCGACCTGAAGGTGCAGATGCCTCTCATGCGCGAGGCGATCCGGGCCTTCGGCATGGAGCCCGTGGAACTCCTGCGCTACGAGGCCGACGACCTCATCGCCACCTATACCCAGGAGGCCAAGGCCCGGGGCGCGGACGTGCTGATCGTGTCGTCCGACAAGGACCTGATGCAGCTCGTGGGCCCGAAGGTCTGCTTCTACGACTTCGAATCCGGCTCCAAGGGCAAGCCGGGCTACCGGCCCGAGCGCAACCTCGACGAGGCCGCCGTGACCGAGCGCTGGGAGGGCATCCCGCCGGAGAAGATCGGCGACGTTCTCGCCCTCATGGGCGACACCTCCGACAACGTGCCCGGCGTGCCCGGCATCGGCCTCAAGACCGCCGCCCAGCTCATCAAGGAGTTCGGCGACCTGGAGACGCTTCTGGAGCGCGCGCCGGAAATCAAGCAGCCCAAGCGCCGGGAGACGCTCATCAATAACGCGGAGACGGCCCGCCTGTCCAAGAAGCTGGTGACCCTCGATTGCGCGGCGCCGCTGCCCGTGCCCCTGGACGACCTGCGCGTGCCCGACCCCGATCCGAAGACGCTGATCGGCTTCCTGAAGGCCATGGAGTTCAACACCGTCACCCGGCGCGTGGCGGAGCTCTACGATGCCGACCCCACGGGCATCGAGCCCGATCCGCGCCTGATGCCCGGCGGCGAGGGCATTCGCTGGGAGGGGACCGGCACGCCCGTCGCCACCGACGACGCGGTGCCGTTCTTCGATAACCAGGCTGCGTCGGGGGAGGTCGACCCCTTCGCGGGCCTCGACCTGCCCGAGACCGCCACCCTCCGCAAACCCCTGGACGGCGTCGGCACCCCGGCCGCGATGGCGGGCCGCCGCGCCGCGGAGGCCTCTTCCCAGGCTTTCGACACGAGCGCCTACGAGACCGTCACAAGCCTGGAACGGCTCGAGGAATGGATCGCCAGCGCGCGCGAGCAGGGCTATGTGGCCGTCGATACCGAGACCAGCGCGCTCGACGCGAATCTCGCCGATCTGGTGGGCTTCTCGCTGGCCACGGAGGCCGGCAAGGCCTGCTACGTGCCGCTCCAGCACCGGGGCGATTCCGACCTCTTCGGCGGCGGCATGGTGCCGGGCCAATTGCCCATGGACCGGGCGCTCGAGGTCTTGAAGCCGCTCCTGGAGGATTCGTCGGTCCTCAAGATCGGCCAGAACATGAAATACGACTGGATCGTGTTCAAGCGCTACGGCATCGACGTGCGCCCCTATGACGACACGATGCTGATCTCCTACGTGCTCGACGCCGGCAAGGGCTCGCACGGCATGGACGAGCTCTCCCGGCGTCATCTCGGCCATTCGCCCATCAGCTTCTCGGATGTGGCGGGCACGGGCCGCAACAAGCTCACCTTCGACAAGGTGGAGCTGCAAAAGGCCACGGCCTACGCGGCCGAAGATGCGGACGTCACCTTACGCCTGTGGCAGATGCTGAAACCTCGTCTGGTGGGCGAGCGCCGCACCACGGTCTACGAGACCCTAGAGCGACCCATGGTGGATGTGATCGCCCGCATGGAGATGCGCGGCATCGCGGTAGACCGGCAGATCCTGTCGCGGCTGTCGGGCGACTTCGCCCAGACGCTGGCGCGCCTCGAGGACGAGATTCAGGAGATGGCGGGCGAGAAATTCGCCCTTGGGTCCCCGAAGCAGATCGGCGACATCCTGTTCGGCAAGATGGGCCTGCCCGGCGCCAAGAAGACGCCGTCGGGCCAATGGGCCACGCCCGCGACCCTGCTGGAGGAATTGGCGCAGGCCGGCCATGAGTTGCCCGAGAAGATTCTCGAATGGCGCCAGCTCTCGAAGCTGAAATCCACCTACACCGACTCGCTGCAGGAGCACCTGCACCCCGAGACCAAGCGGGTGCACACATCGTTCTCTCTCGCGGCCACGACCACGGGACGGCTGTCGTCCTCCGATCCCAACCTGCAGAACATTCCGATCCGCACCGAGATGGGCCGCAAGATCCGCAAGGCCTTCGTGGCGCCGGACGGCCACAAGATCATCTCGGCGGATTACAGCCAGATCGAATTGCGGCTGCTCGCGCACATCGCCGACATCCCGCAATTGCAGGAGGCGTTCGCGGAAGGAATCGACATTCACGCGGCCACGGCCTCGGCCATGTTCGGCGTGCCCCTCGACCAGATGACGGGCGACCTGCGCCGACAGGCCAAGACGATCAATTTCGGCATCATCTACGGCATCTCGGCCTTCGGGCTCGCGGTGAGGCTCGGCATTCCGAACACGGACGCGGCCGCCTTCATCAAGCAGTATTTCGAGCGCTTCCCCGGCATCCGCACCTATATCGACGAGACCAAGCGGTTCTGCCGCGACAAGGGCTACGTGACGACCCTGTTCGGGCGCGTCTGCCATTACCCGCAGATCAAGTCCAACAACCCGTCCGAGCGCGCGGGCGTGGAGCGCCAGGCCATCAACGCACCGATCCAGGGCACCGCCGCCGATATCATCCGCCGCGCCATGGCGCGGATGGAGGATGCGCTCAAGGCCGAGCGCCTCTCGGCCCGCATGCTCCTGCAGGTGCACGACGAACTGGTGTTCGAGGCGCCCGACGACGAGATCGACGCGACGCTGCCGGTGATCTCCCGCGTGATGACGGAAGCGCCCTTCCCGGCGGTCTCGCTGAAAGTGCCCCTGGCCGTCGAAGCCCGGGCGGCGCAGAACTGGGACGAGGCGCATTAGGGTCATGGGCTCGTTGGTTCAGATCCGTCCGGCACAGGAGCGCGATGCCGAGATCCTTTATGGCTTCACGGCCGGATTGATGGCCGATCACCTCCCGGGCCAAGCGCCGTGGACATCCGCAGAGCTCATCCGGGCTGGCGGGTTCGGGCCCGACCCGCTGTTCGAAGCTCTCATCGCCGAGAGGGACGGGCGGCCTGTCGGATTCGTGTCGTTCTTTCGCGGCTACGCTGGCTGGCGTGGACACCCGATGGGAATCGTCCATGCTCTCTACGTCACGCCGGGGAATAGGCGCACAGGAGCCGCCCGGGCTCTGATGGCCGCCGTCGCCCGCGAGGCTGTTGAACGAGGTTGGATCCGGATCGAGCTTTTCGTGGAGGAAGGGCGGCCTGCGATCAGGTTCTACGAAAGCCTTGGCATGCGCGACCTGCATCACCGTCACATGCGCCTCGACGGCGAAGCTTTGAACCGTCTTGCGGCGCTGGCTTGACCGAACGGGAGAGCGTCTGGGGCGTTTTCCCCCGGCACCAGGAGAACTCCATGCCCTATGAACTCTATTACTGGCCGATGATCCAAGGCCGCGGCGAGTTCGTGCGCCTCGCCCTGGAAGAGGCGGGCGCGGATTATGTCGACATCGCCCGCGAGCCTGACGACGAGGCCGGCATGGAGACCATGATGGGCTTCATGGGGGACAAGAATCTGAGGCACCCGCCCTTCGCGCCGCCTTTTCTGAAGGACGGCGACGTGGTCGTGGCCCAGACGGCCGCGATCCTTCTCTATCTCGGGCCGCGCCTGAATCTGGCGCCGGAGGACGAGGCCGGGCGGATCTGGACGCATCAGATCCAGCTCACGATCGCCGACATCGTGGCCGAGGCGCACGACACGCACCATCCGGTGGGCGTGGGCCTCTACTACGAGGACCAGAAGGCCGAGGCGGCGCGCCGGTCCGAGGATTTCCGCAAAAGCCGCATCCCGAAATACTTAAGCTGGTTCGAGACGGTCCTGGAGCGCAACACCTCCTCCAAGACGCATCTCGTCGGCCGCGCCGTCACCTATGCGGACCTGTCCCTGTTCCAGCTGGTGGACGGCCTTACCTACGCGTTCCCCAAGGCCACCAAACGGGCTCTCGCCAAGACGCCCCATGTGGCGGCCCTGCACGAGGCGGTGGCCCGCCGTCCCCGCATCGCGGCCTATCTGGCGAGCGACCGGCGCATCCCCTTCAACCAGGAGGGCATCTTCCGGCATTATCCGGAGCTCGACGGCTAGGATGGATGAACCGCTGGAGCGAGGCCTTGCCAGCAATCACGGGCGCGTTACCTGACGTTACGGAACCTTCACCGGGAGATCCGCCATGAGAACGCTAGCTGTTGCATCCGTGATGATCCTATGCGCCGGGGGCGCGATGGCGGCCGAGGCGAGTTGCAACGCCCAGGCCACCGAGAAGAAAATCTACGGAGCCGCCAAGACGAGCTTCATGACCAAATGCGAGCGCGACATGAAGGCGTCCTGCGACACCCAGGCCGCCGACAAGAAGCTCAGCGGCGCGGCCAAGACCAGCTTCACCAACAAGTGTGTCAAGGACTCGGTCGGCACCTGAGGGCCGAGCCAAGACAGGGTCCGACCTACTCGATAGTATCTTAATCTGGAGTCGGTCGTCCCCCTGTTCTATTCAAGATTGCTGCCGCGTGGCAAAGGCAGATGGGTCGCTCTTGCGCCTTTTCGCCAACTGGACGGCGCTTGACATACTGAGTAGTATCTTCCGTGATCGAGACGGCTGAAGCCGCATCCACGAGACCGGAGGAAACATGAGACGAACCTTCATCGGGTCGGCCGCGGCTTGGCTCGCGGCCATCGGCATCGGCGCCCTCGCGCTCTCGACGGCGGCCTTCGCGCAGGCCTACCCGCAGCGCCCCGTGACGGTCGTGGTGCCCTACGCGCCCGGCGGCGCCGGGGACGTGGTGGCGCGCCTCCTGGGCGTGCAGCTCGAGAAGGAGCTGGGCCAGGCCTTCGTCATCGAGAACAGGGCGGGCGCCAGCACCATGCTGGGCGCCGATTTCGTGCGACGGGCCGACAAGGACGGCTATACCCTCCTCTTCACGGCGGCCACCACCTTCGTGACCAACCCGCATCTCTTCGCCAAGATCACCTATCGCTACGAGGATTTCGCGCCGATCTCCCTCGTGGGCCGGGTGCCGTTCGTGTTCGCGGTCAAGAAGACCTTTCCGGCGAAGACCATCGGGGATTTCGTCACCCATGTGGGCCAGAAGCCCGGCGAGGTGTTCTACGGGACGCTCGGCCGGGGCAGCATCACCCATATCGTGGGCGAGCTGATGAATGCCGAGCTCA
This sequence comes from Microvirga pudoricolor, assembly GCF_016892705.1. Classification (GTDB taxonomy): domain Bacteria; phylum Pseudomonadota; class Alphaproteobacteria; order Rhizobiales; family Beijerinckiaceae; genus Microvirga; species Microvirga pudoricolor. The sequence continues at coordinate 24,811 of NZ_JAFEMB010000003.1, read as the reverse complement.
AGATCAAGATGGCGGACGTGCCCTACAAGGGCGCGGCGCCCGCCATGAACGACATCCTCAGCGGCAATCTCGACACGTATGTGGAATCGGTCGCCAACGCGACGCCGCTTCACAACAACGGCGACCTCAAAGTGATCGGCATCATGAGCCAGGAACGCTCGAAGCTCCTGCCGGACGTGCCCACCTTCGCGGAGGCGGGCTATCCCGGCGTGCTGGCCGACAGCTGGCTCGCGCTCTTCGCCCCGCAAGGGACGCCGCAGCCGATCATCGACCGGCTGAACGCGGCCGTGCACAAGGCGGCGCAATCGCCGCAATTCATCGAGGCCATGGCCAAGATCGGCAACACCGTGCAGCCGACCACGCCCGCCGAGCTCTCCGCCCTGGTGAAGGCGGAAAGCGACAAGTGGGGCGCCGTCATCAACACGCTCGGCATCAAGCTGGACTGAGATGAGCGCCAGCACCGCAGCCGAGGCGGTGCCCGAGAGCCGCCTCGACCCCGAGATGAAGGCGTATCTGGCCTCCAGCGCACGGGCGGCGGCCGGGTTCGGGGACCCGTTCCGGCTTCCCATCGACGAGGCGCGCGACGTGATCGAGCGGACGCAGCGCCCGTTCGCCGAGGGCGGGCCCGAGATGTTCGCCACGGACGAGGTCTGGGTGCCGATCCGGGGCCGCTTCATGCTGATGCGCCGCCATAAACCGGGGCCAGGCCCACGGCCCTGCCTCGTCTATTTCCACGGCGGCGGCTGGGTGTGGAACAGCATCTTCACCCACGACCGGGTCGCCCGGGAGCTGGCCGCGGCTTCGGGCTTCACAGTAATCGTGCCCGACTATGCCATGGCGCCGGAAACGCCCTTCCCGGGCCCGCTCGAGGATTGCGTCGCGGTGATCCGGCGGCTCCATGCGGATGCCCCAGCTCACGGCATCGACCCGGGCCGGATCCTCGTCGCGGGCGATTCCGCCGGGGCCAACCTGGCGCTGGCGGCAGCGCTCGCCCTGCGCGACCGGAACGAGCCCACCGTCAGGGGAGCGCTCCTGAACTACGGCGCCTTCGCGCCGAGTTTCGACACAGGCTCGTACCGGGCCTACGGCACCAGCACGCTCTCGCCCCAAACCTGGAAGATGGAATTCTTCTGGCGGCACTACCTGGCTTCGCCGGAGGATTATGCAAACCCTCTCGCGGCGCCCCTGCTGACCAGCCTGACAGGCCTGCCGCCCTTGCGCCTGCAGGTGGCCGAGCTCGACGTGCTGCACGACGAGAACCTTGCGCTGGCCGACAAAGCCCGCGCTCAGGGCGTCGCCACGGAAGTGGAAGTCTATCCGGGCGTCACCCACGGCTTCCTGCGCGCCGTCGGCCACGTGGAACAGGCCGCGCGGGCGATCCGGGACGGAGCGGATTGGCTGCGGCGGACGGCCGGACTTTAAGCCGCCAGCTTCCCCATCGCCTCGTTGAGGCATTGCACGCTCACGCTGCCCGCATGGGCCACGAGGCTGCAGCCCTTGGGCACCTCGCGCCAGCCGCGGCCCTTGTCGTCGATGGGTTCGGACACCACCAGGAGATTGCCGTCAGCCTCGCGGAAATAGAGGGTCGGGGGGTGGCCGTCGCAGGCCCAGCGATAGGCCCAGAGACTCTCGCCGTTCGTGAAGGCGGCGGTGAAGCGCAAGGGTTCTTCGATGCGGGCCTCCGTCATCAGGCCCCGGATCCGCTTGAGGGTGCGGGCCATGGCCTGCACGGGCTCGTCCGTCAGGCCGTGGGCGAGGGCCACGAGGAAGATCGCCTCCGAATCCGTGGTGCCGAGGCGCCGGTCGTAGAGGTCGTCCGGGATCAGGGCCTCGAGCCGCCGCTTGATGCGGGCATAGCCGCCGATCTGGCCGTTATGCATGAACAGATGCCCCCCATGGGCGAAGGGATGGCAGTTGGCCCGCGTGGTGGAGGTGCCCGTGGAGGCCCGCACATGGGCGAAGAACAGGGGCGAGCGCACCTGCTCGCACAGGCTTCTCAGGTTCTCGTCCGACCAGGCCGGGCGCACCTCCCGGTAGAGGCCGGGCTCCGGCCGCTCGCCGTACCAGCCGATGCCGAAGCCGTCCCCATTGGTCTCGGTCTTGGCCTCCGCCGCGTGAAGCGACTGGTGGACCAGGGAATGCGCCGGGGCGCAGACGAGATCGGACAGGAAGGTCGGTTCACCCCGGTAGGCAAGGAAGCGGCACATGGTGTTCAGGCCCCAGACGCGTTCGGCGCTCTCAGATGAAGGTTCTTAACATTGTTTCCAACAGGGTGAACAGCCGGTTAACGGAGAGCCCGTTGCGACAATCGGGCCTGTCCCCTACAACGGCTTGCCGGACAGGAAAAAGCCGAAAAACCGGGCGGGGGATCCATTCATGTTGCGTGCGTTGACGATCAGCCTTGCCGCCGCCCTGGCCTTGATGCCGGAAGCGGCCTTTGCGGCAGACCTCGACGGCCGGACGCTTGGCCTCGCCTGGGCGATCCCCTTCGTGGGCATGCTCCTGTCCATCGCCCTCGGGCCCCTCATCGCGCCCCATGCCTGGGAGCATCACCAGGGCAAGATCGCAGCCCTCTGGGCTCTCCTCGTCCTGGTCCCGCTGGCCCTGACGGCGGGCTCGGCGACGGCGGGCCAAGCCCTCGTGCATACCCTGCTGCTCGAATACATTCCCTTCATCGTGCTGCTGCTGGCGCTCTTCACGGTGGCGGGCGGCATCCTGATCAAGGGCAACATCCATGGCGCGCCGGTCGCCAACACGGTGCTGCTCGCGATCGGCACGGCGCTCGCCAGCGTCATCGGCACCACGGGCGCCTCCATGGTGATGATCCGTCCCGTGCTGCGCGCCAACGACGACCGGCGGCACAACGCCCACGTGGTCGTGTTCTTCATCTTCCTGGTGTCCAACATCGGCGGGTCGCTCACACCCTTGGGCGACCCGCCTCTCTTTCTGGGGTTCCTGCGGGGGGTCGACTTCTTCTGGACCACCACGCATCTCTTCCCCGAGACCCTGTTCGCCACGGCGGTGCTGCTCGCCCTGTTCTTCGCCCTCGACACCTGGCTCTACCGGCGGGAGGGCCGCATCAAGCCGGATCCGACGCCGGACAGCCGCGTGACGATCAAGGGCGGGATCAACTTCCTGCTCATCGCGGTGATCATTGGCGCCATCCTCATGAGCGCGCGGCTCGACATCATCCGCTTCACGGTGTTCGGCGTCGAGATCGAGGGCGGCAACGTGCTGCGCGACATCGTCATGGTGGCCGTGACGGTGGCGTCCCTCGTCCTGACGCCCAAGGCCGACCGGGAGGCCAACGGCTTCAACTGGGGGCCCATCGTGGAGGTCGCCAAGCTCTTCGCGGGCATCTTCATCACCATCATCCCGGTGCTCGCCATGCTGAAGGCGGGCTCGGCCGGCGTCTTCGCGCCTCTCGTTGCCCTCGTGACGAACCCGGACGGGGGCGCCAACAACGCCGCCTATTTCTGGCTCACCGGCGGCCTGTCGTCGTTCCTCGACAACGCTCCCACTTATCTGGTGTTCTTCGAGTTGGCGGGCGGCAATCCGCAGGTGCTGATGAATGCGGGCGCCATGACGCTGGCGGCCGTCTCGGCGGGCGCGGTGTTCATGGGGGCGAACTCCTATATCGGCAACGCGCCCAATTTCATGGTCTACGCCATCGCGCGCCAGGGCGGCGTCCGGATGCCGAGCTTCTTCGGCTACCTCCTGTGGTCGGGCGCGATCCTGGTGCCGCTGTTCCTGGTCATGACCGTCCTCTTCTTCAGGGGGTGAGGAATCACAGGCGCTCCGCCACGTCCTCGGCCAGGGACAGGGACGAGGTGAGGCCGGGGCTCTCGATCCCGAACAGGTGGACGAGGCCCGGCAATCCGTGCTCCGCCGGTCCGTCGATGAGGAAGTCGGCGGCCTTCTCGCCGGGGCCGGTCAGCTTGGGCCGGATGCCGGAATAGTCCGGCACCAAGGCGCCGTCCGGCAGGCCCGGCCAGTAGCGCCGGATCGAGGCGTAGAAGCTCTCGGCCCGTTTCGGATCGACCTCGTAAACCTCCCGTTCGATCCATTCCACGTCGGGCCCGAACCGCATGCGGCCGCTCAGATCCAGGGTGACGTGGGTGCCCAGTCCCCCATCGACGGGGGCCGGATAGATCAGGTGCGAGAAGACCGGCCTGACGGCGCATCCGAAATAGTTGCCCTTGGCGAGCACGAGCTTCGGCACGCGCTCCGCCGGATAGCCCTCGGTCGCCCGGGCGAGGCCCTGCGCGCCGAGGCTGGCGGCGTTCACCACCGCGTCGACCGGCAGGATCGCGGGGTCCGCGCCGCCCACATGAGCCTCCCAGCCCGCGCCGGAGCGCCCGATACGCTCCACCGGCGCCCGCAACGCCACGACGCCGCCCGCGTCCTCGAGATCCCCCTGCAGGGCCAGCATGAAGGCATGGCTGTCGATGATGCCGGTCTCCGGCGACAGCACCGCCCCAGTGCAGGCGAGGTGCGGCTCGAGCGCGCGCGCCTCCTCACCGGTGAGAAACCGCAGGCCCTCGACGCCGTTGGCGATCCCCTGCTCGTAGATGCCTTCGATCTTGGCCTGCTCAAGATCGTTCGTCGCCACGATGAGCTTGCCGCAGCGGCGGTGCGGCACGCCGTGGCTCGCGCAGAAATCGTAGAGCATCCGACGCCCGTTCACGCAGTGGCGGGCGCGCAGGGAATCGGCCGGATAGTACATCCCGCCATGGATGACCTCGCTGTTGCGCGACGAGACGCCGTTGCCGATGCCGCCGGTCGCTTCAGCGACGATGACCGCATGCCCGCGCAGGGCCAGCGCCCGCGCGATGGCGAGACCGACGACACCGGCTCCGATCACGAGAACGTCCATGCGTGGCCCTCATAAGAAAAACGGCGATCCTCAAGGGATCGCCGTGCATTTAGTCTGAGCTACACGCCTCTCAGGCCGCGATGGACATCTGGGGTGCGGCGTTGCGCACGTCCTCGTCCACGTGGCCCTCGAAGCGCTTGAAGTTCTCGTTGAACATGTCCACGAGACGCTTGGCCGTCTGGGCGAAGGCCGCCTTATCCTGCCAGGTCTTGACCGGATACAAGATGTGCGGCTCGACGCCGGGCACCGATGTGGGCACCGCAAATCCGAAATAGGGATCGCGCCGGAAATCCGCCCGGGACAGGGAGCCGTCCAGCGCCGCCGTCAGCAGCCGGCGGGTGACACGGATCGGCATGCGCCGCCCGACGCCGTACTTGCCGCCGGTCCAGCCCGTGTTGACGAGCCAGCAATCCACCGAATGCTTCGCGATGAGGTCGCGCAGGAGGTTGCCGTACTCGGAGGGATGGCGCGGCATGAAGGGCGCTCCGAAGCAGGTCGAGAACGTGGCCTCCGGGTCCTTCACGCCCTTCTCGGTGCCGGCCACCTTGGCGGTATAGCCCGACAGGAAGTGGTACATGGCTTCCGCCGGGGTGAGCTTGGCGATGGGCGGCAGCACCCCGAAGGCGTCGCAGGTGAGCATCACGATGTTCTTCGGAATGCCCGCCCGGCCCGTCTCGCTCGCGTTGGGGATGAAGTCGAGCGGATAGGCGCAGCGCGTGTTCTCCGTGCGCGAGGCATCGTCGAAATCCGGCACGCGGGTCACGGGGTCGACCGAGACGTTCTCCAGCACCGTTCCAAAGCGTTCCGTGGTGGCGAAGATCTCGGGCTCGGCCTCGCGGGACAGGCGGATCGTCTTGGCGTAGCAGCCGCCCTCGAAGTTGAACACGCCCTTGGGGGCCCAGCCATGCTCGTCGTCGCCGAGCAGGATGCGGTTGGGATCCGCCGACAGGGTGGTCTTGCCGGTGCCGGACAGGCCGAAGAACACCGCCACGTCACCGCCATGGCCCACATTGGCCGAGCAGTGCATCGGCATGACCTTCGCGGCCGGCAGGGTGTAGTTGAGATAGGTGAAGACGGACTTCTTCATCTCGCCCGCATAGGACGTACCGCCGATGAGCACGATCTTGCGGGTGAAGTCGACGGCGATCACCGTTTCGGTGCGGCAGCCGTGGCGGGCCGGATCGGCCTTGAAGGACGGCAGGTCCACGATGGTGAGGTCGGGCGCGTAGGCCGCCAGTTCGCTCATGTCGGGACGGATGAGCAGGTTGCGGATGAACAGCGAATGCCAGGCGTATTCGGTGAACACCCGCGCCCGGACCCGGTGGGCCGGATCGGCGCCGCCGTAGAGGTCCTGGGCGAAGAGCTCCTTGCCCTCCGCGTGGGCCAGGAAGTCGGCCAGGAGGGTCTCGAAATGGCCCGGCGTGATGGCGCCGTTGTTGTCCCACCAGACGGTGCTCTCGGTGGCGTCGTCGCGCACCACGAACTTGTCCTTGGGCGAGCGGCCCGTGTGAACGCCCGTCTCGGCCAGGAGCGCGCCGCCCTTCACGAGGCGGGTCTCGCCGCGCTTGAGGGATTCCTCGTAGAGGGCGGGCGCCTCGAGGTTCCAGTAGACCCGCTTGAGATTGCGGAAGCCGAAAGTCTCAGCGCCCTGCGCGCTGTTGAAGACGCCGATGGTGTCCACTCAATTTCCTCCTGGGGGCGGTGTTCTGTCGGGCTCGAAGGCCGGACCGCCGGGATGACATGAGGCGATGTTTAAGACACGGGCCGGCCCCGTCAACCGAGACCGTTCCATTTCATTCCATTTTCCTAGACGCATCCGCCAATTCCTTGAGAATCCGGCGTAACCCGCCCGGATCGGTGATCCGCTCCGGGAACGAAATCCTGGCCTGCCGGTCCCCCAGCGCCAGGTCGAGGCCCTCCGGGTCGAGGCCGGTGGCGTGCCAGGGCCCGGGTTCGAGCCCCGCGAGCTTGACGGCGTAGAGATTCAGGGCCTCGCCGTGATCCTCGTTCATGTGGGCCACCGCGCCGGCCTCGGCCTCCAGCAGGCTCTCGGCTCCGGACAGGTCCGTGCGCAGGTCCTGCGCCGCGAGCGTGGCCGCCCGGGCGAAGCCGCCGTTGAGGTGGCCCGAGGCGATGTCGATCCTCCAGAAGGAGAAATCCGGAAAATCCACGTAGAGCTTGGCTTTCGGGTGCCGGGCCAGGAAGCGCGCCCGCACCCGGGGCATCGCCGTGCGGGTGGCCCGCCCGAGAACGGTCAGGCGCGGATGGGCCAGGGGATCGCCCCGCCCGGAGGCCGCCAGGAGCAGCGACACCCGCGCGTCCCGGTCGAGATTAGCCGTATGGGCCGAGAGACGGGACGTCAGGATCAGGGGCGAGCCGTCGCTGTCGGTGGCTACCGTCACCAGGGTCGTGAAAGGATACCCCGCCGGATCCAGGGTGCCGAGCGCGCCCGCCCGCACCTCGCGCAGAAGCCGCTTGGCCAAGAGCCTCCCGTCGAAGGGCTCTTGGGTGTCGGTTGCGTTGGCCATGGCGTCGTCCTCCCCGCAAACATCCGGCGAATCGGCCCCGTGTCGACCCTGACTAGCCCTAAAATCCTAATCGGAAGCGGCCTCCCCTGGAACCGGCTGGGGGCGGACCTTACTTATGCCACGAGAAAGGCGCAGTTGGGCGCATGGGTGTGAACGCCCGAGCTTCCTCGGAAGCCGGGCGTGACGGCCTGTTGTAGAAGGAAGAGTTCATGCCGACGATTGCTCTCGTCGATGACGACCGCAACATCCTGACCTCCGTGTCCATCGCCCTGGAGGCGGAAGGCTACCGGATCCAGACCTACACGGACGGGGCCTCGGCCCTCGACGGTCTGAAGCACGCGCCGCCCGACCTTGCGATCTTCGACATCAAGATGCCCCGCATGGACGGCATGGAACTCCTGCGCCGCCTGCGCCAGAAGTCCGACCTGCCCGTGATCTTCCTGACCTCGAAGGACGAGGAGATCGACGAGTTGTTCGGCCTCAAGATGGGCGCCGACGACTTCATCCGTAAACCCTTCTCCCAGCGCCTCCTGGTCGAGCGCGTGAAGGCGGTGCTGCGCCGCTTCGCTCCCAAGGACCAAACCGTTCCCCGGGAGGCCGACGCCAAGGCCCTGGAACGCGGCCAGCTCGTCATGGACCCGGAACGCCATGCCTGCACCTGGAAGGGCGAGCCCGTGACGCTCACGGTCACGGAATTCCTGATCCTCCAGGCGCTCGCCACCCGGCCCGGGGTCGTGAAGAGCCGCAACGCCCTCATGGACGCGGCCTATGATGATCAGGTCTACGTGGACGACCGCACCATCGACAGCCACATCAAGCGCCTGCGCAAGAAGTTCAAGGTGGTTGACCAGAACTTCGAGATGATCGAGACCCTCTACGGCGTCGGCTACCGGTTCAAGGAAGCGTGACGCATTCGCCCGCAAGGCGGCCAAAGCCCCCTCAGGGGGCTGAACGCCCCTTGACGGAGCCAGGAGCGCCACCGGAACGGCATGAAGGCTGACCCTGTCCAGATCGAGGCCGCGGGCGACGAGCCGGCCGCGCCTCAGGGCTTCCTCGCCCGCCTGCGGTCCTTCGGCCGGATGCTGGCGCAGCGCGCCTCGTCGAGCCTGACGCGGCGCATCGTGGTGCTCAACCTCGCGGGCCTCGTGACCCTGCTGGTGGGCTTCCTGTACCTCAACCAGTTCCGCGAGGGCCTGATCGAGGCGCGGGTTCAGAGCCTCTTGATCCAGGGCGAGATCATCGCGGGCGCCATCGCGTCCTCGGCCACCGTCAACACCAACACCATCACCATCGATCCGGACAAACTCCTGCAGATGCAGGCGGGCCAGACCGAGAATCTCGGAGACGAGACCCCGTCGGGGCTGGAATTCTCCATCAACCCGGAGCGGGTGGCGCCGCTCCTGCGCCAGCTCGTGACGCCCACGGGCACCCGCGCCCGCATCTATGACCGGGACGGCGCCCTTCTGATGGATTCCCGGGCCCTCTATTCCCGTGGCGATATCCTGCGCCTCGACCTGCCGCCGGTGGTGACGGAAGAGGATGTGAGCTTCCTGGAGCGGAGCTGGAACACCCTGCGCAACCTGTTCCGCCGCAAGCGCCGCCCGGTGCCGGAGGAGATCGGCCCCGTGAACGGCAATTCGCTCGCGGAGGTGAAACAGGCCATGGGCGGGCAGCGCGCCAACGAGGTGCGCATCAACCAGCGCGGCGAGACCATCGTGTCCGTGGCGGTGCCGATCCAGCGCTTCCAGGCCACCCAAGGGGTGCTGCTCCTGTCCACGCAAGGGGGCGACATCGATTCCATCATCGCGTCCGAGCGCATCGCCCTGCTGCAGGTCTTCCTGATCGCGGCCTTCGTGATGACGGTCCTGTCCCTGCTGCTCGCCGGCGCCATCGCGGGGCCGGTGCGCCGCCTCGCCGAGGCGGCCGAGCGCGTCCGCTGGGGCACCAAGTCCCGCCAGGAAATCCCGGATTTCACCCGGCGTTCGGACGAGATCGGCCACCTGTCCGGGGCGCTCCGGGATATGACCCGGGCGCTCTACAACCGCATCGACGCCATCGAGAGCTTCGCGGCCGACGTGGCGCACGAGCTCAAGAATCCCCTCACGTCCCTGCGCAGCGCCGTGGAGACCCTGCCCCTCGCCCGCAGCGACGAATCGCGGGGACGCCTCATGTCGATCATCCAGCACGACGTGAAGCGCCTCGACCGTCTCATCAGCGACATCTCCGATGCCTCGCGCCTCGATGCGGAGCTCGCCCGCGCCGACGCAGAACCCGTGGACATGGCACGTCTCCTGGAGGCGGTGGTCGCGGTCGCCAACGAACGGCGGCGAGAGGGTGAACCCGTGATCCGGCTGGCGATCGAGCGCCAGAACGCGGGTCGCGCCGCGTTCTTCACGCTCGGCCACGACAGCCGCCTGGGCCAGGTGTTCAACAACCTGATCGACAACGCCCGCTCCTTCTCGCCCCCGGACGGTCACGTGACCGTGACCCTGCGGCGGCGGCGGCAGGAGATCGAGGCGGTCGTGGAGGACGAGGGACCCGGCATCGACCCCGACGCCCTCGACCGGATCTTCGAGCGTTTCTACACCGACCGGCCCGACCAGGGCTTCGGGCAGAATTCGGGCCTCGGTCTGTCGATCTCCCGGCAGATCATCGAGGCGCACCGCGGCACGATCCGGGCCGAGAACCGGCCGGGGCCTCCGGACGAGGACGGCGCGCCGACCCGCCTCGGCGCCCGCTTCGTCATCCGCCTGCCCGCCGGCGAGCGGAATGCCTGAGACCGTCCATGCGGGGTGCGTGACCGTCGGCGAGGCCGGAATCCTCATCCGGGGGGCGTCCGGCGCGGGCAAATCGAGTTTGGCGCGGGAACTCCTTTTGCACGCCTGCAAGATGAATTTGTTCGCCGTTCTGGTGAGCGACGACCGCACTCGGCTCGAAGCCCGGCACGGACGGCTGATCGCGCGGCCGGTGCCGGACATCGCCGGGCACCTGGAGGTCCGGGGCGTGGGGATCGTGCATCAAGCCTTTGAACCGTCGGCGGTTCTCCGGCTCGTGGTCGATCTCTCGGCCGGGGAGCCGGAGCGTTACCCGGAGGGCGATGACAGGTTCGTGACCCTGTGCGGCGTCGTGCTCCCTCGCCTTCGGGCCCGAACCGGGGCACCGTTGGCCGATATCGTTCTGGGAGCTTTGACCGGGGAGGATGACCTCCCTGTCGTGACACTGTGATGAACTTTTCCTCTCAATGCTCTTGCGCTTGGCTTCGCGGTGCACAAAATAGCGGCTCCGCTCCCCGGGGCGTTTGGACCAGAAAATTATGATTGGCATGGTGCTCGTCACCCACGGGCAGCTCGCGACGGAGTTCAAGGCCGCGCTTGAGCATGTGGTGGGACCCCAGGAGCAGCTCGAAACGATTACGATCGGCCCCGACGACGACATGGAGACGCGGCGCAAGGACATCATGGCCGCCGTCTGCCGCGTCAACGACGGACACGGGGTCGTGGTCCTGACCGACATGTTCGGCGGCACGCCCTCGAACCTCGCCCTCTCCTGCATGAACGGCGGCACCGTCGAGGTCGTGGCCGGCATCAACCTGCCCATGCTCATCAAGCTGGCGAGCGTGCGCGACGAACAAACCCTGGGCGATGCCGTCTTTCACGCCCAGGAAGCGGGCCGGAAATACATCAACATCGCGTCCCGCGTCCTGTCCGGAAAGTAAGCGTTCATGCCGCCCGTCGATTCGGACTGCCCACCCGCCCCGGTCCCGGCGGGCGCCCTTGTCCGCGAACTCGCGATCGTCAACCGGCGGGGCCTCCATGCCCGCGCCTCGGCCAAGTTCGTCCAAACCGTCGACCGTTTCGAGTCCGACGTGACCGTGACTCGCTGCGGCGAGACGGTGGGCGGCCGCTCCATCATGGGCTTGCTGACCCTCGGCGCCGCCCAGGGGACGTCCATCACGGTCACGGCCAAGGGCCCGGACGCGGACGCCTGCCTCCAGGCCATCGACGACCTGGTGTCCAATCGCTTCGGCGAGGACGAATAGCCTGCTGCTCGCTTGACATCCAAGAGCGATATCTTATTTCTTATCGAAGCAACGCAGATCGACTGAGACCTAAGGGCCAATAGTGTTGCGCCATCGGGACATTCCCGGTCACTTGCTTATGGCTGTGGGCCTTCGGGCTTGGAGTGTCGAGGATTATGGGGCGGCCCAAAGCCGCCCCAAGCTTTTTGTCGGCTCTCATCAACCTAAGGCCGCCTCTTCGACCGCACGTCCAAAAGGCAGGTGACGCAAGACCTTGACGGGGCTTGTCCGCGCGTAAGCGCTTTCGACATACATCTCTACAGGCAACTGCCCTAGCCCTGACAGCCTGCCGGATCGCCGCAATCTGAAAAAGGCACAGTAGCGGTCAGCACCCAAGCTTTCCTCAGGAGAATAGAGGTGAAAAATGGTCCAATTGTTTTCGATCGTGAAAGAAACGCGGGTCGTCGGCTTCAGAAATAAGCCATCGATCATTTGCGTCAGCAAATAGGTTTGGCCGTGCCGCTTCGGACAGAAGATCCTTTTGGGTGGTCCGGGTTCAACGACAAAGTCATTTTCGTACCGAACCTCCTCGCCTTTCAGCGCTCGAGAATAGCAGTGATTGCTATAGCGAAGCCGAATGCCAAAAGTCAGATCTGCCCCTGAGCGTGATTTCCAAGACAACACTTTCGTGGACTGAAATAAGTGGTTCAGTGAGTGAGGAATACCTCGGAACGGGATCGACGGTGGGTGCATGCGGCGGCTATGAGTGGTCGGGGTTCGGAGGCCATGAAAAGAACGAGAATGATCATTGCAATAAAGTTATAATTTCTTTCACGAAAATCATATAAAGACATCTTTATATGTTGATTGCCTCCGGCGCCGGTCTCTGGTAGAGAGGCCGCCAATGCATGGACGGGCCGTGGCGTCATGGGCCTTGAGCCCCCGGCCATGCGACGGCACACCCCAACCGATACGAGAGACATCATGAGCCAAGCTGCCCTGAAGAGCGCCAACGACGCGCACGACTACATCGTCAAGGACATCGGCCTCGCCGAATTCGGCCGCAAGGAAATCTCCATCGCCGAGACCGAGATGCCCGGCCTCATGGCGGTGCGCGAGGAATACGGCCCGAAGCAGCCGCTCAAGGGCGCCCGCATCGCCGGCTCGCTCCACATGACGATCCAGACGGCGGTGCTGATCGAGACCCTGAAGGCTCTCGGCGCCGACATCCGCTGGGTCTCGTGCAACATCTACTCGACCCAGGACCATGCCGCCGCGGCGATTGCGGCCGCCGGCATCCCGGTCTTCGCCTATAAGGGCGAGACCCTGGAGGAATACTGGGACTACACCGCCAAGCTGTTCGACTGGCATGGCGGCGGCGTTCCCAACATGATCCTGGACGACGGCGGCGACGCCACCATGCTGGTCCATCTCGGCCTGCGCGCCGAGCAGGGCGACGTGGCGTTCCTCGACAAGCCGGGCGCCGAGGAAGAGGAAGTTCTCTTCGCACTGATCAAGCGTCTCCTCAAGGAGAAGCCGAAGGGCTGGTTCGCCGAGGTGGCCAAGTCCATCAAGGGCGTGTCGGAAGAGACCACCACGGGCGTGCACCGCCTCTACATCATGGCCAAGGAAGGCAAGCTGCTGTTCCCGGCCATCAACGTGAACGACTCGGTGACCAAGTCGAAGTTCGACAACCTCTACGGCTGCCGCGAGTCGCTCGTGGACGGCATCCGCCGCGGCACGGACGTCATGATGGCCGGCAAGGTCGCCATGGTGGCGGGCTTCGGCGACGTGGGCAAGGGCTCGGCGGCTTCGCTCCGTCAGGCCGGCTGCCGCGTGCTGGTGTCGGAAGTCGATCCGATCTGCGCCCTCCAGGCCGCCATGGAAGGCTACGAGGTCACCACGATGGAAGACGCGGTCACCCGCGCCGACATCTTCGTGACCGCCACGGGCAACAAGGACGTGATCACCCTCGACCACATGCGCGCCATGAAGGACCGGGCGATCGTCTGCAACATCGGCCACTTCGACAACGAGATCCAGGTCGCGGGCCTCAAGAACCTCAAGTGGAACAACATCAAGCCGCAGGTGGACGAGATCACCTTCGCGGACGGCCACCGCATCATCCTGCTGTCGGAAGGCCGCCTCGTGAACCTGGGCAACGCCATGGGCCACCCGTCCTTCGTGATGTCGGCCTCCTTCACCAACCAGACGCTGGCCCAGATCGAGCTCTGGACCAACGCCGGCAAGTACGAGAAGCAGGTCTACACGCTGCCCAAGCATCTCGACGAGAAGGTGGCTTCGCTGCACCTCGAGAAGATCGGCGTGAAGCTCACCAAGCTGCGCCCGGACCAGGCCTCCTATATTGGCGTCTCCGAGACCGGCCCGTTCAAGCCGGATCACTATCGCTACTGATCCTGCCCGAGGGCGAACGAGGCTTTTTGGAAACCCGGCTCCGGCCGGGTTTTCTTTTGCTGGCGCGCCCTCTCAAAAGATATCGAATCGGCCGCCCGGGACGCGTGGTTTCCCCCTTTATCAAGACAGGGTGGCATTTTTTCCACAGGTTCTCCAAAGGAAGCTTAAGCGCCCTTTAACCCCCTTTCTGCTGGACTCCGCCGTAGTCTACAGTGGATCGATTCGTACGGCGGCGCCGCGTTCGTTGAAGCGCTACCGAGTTCCGTTCATGCGTAGACGACATCATCCGGCGCGGCCTTGCGGACGCGCGGGGAGATGTCTTTTTGACCCCTTGCGGGTCGCTGATTGTTTGAGGGGCGGCGCGGCATGGCCGGGGAGGCAGGACAGCGGACGACGAAAGCGAATGCGGGCCCCTATCCCCGCGGCGTTCTTTCGGCCGCTCTGACCGCCTGTCTTCTGTCGGGAACCTCGCAACCCGCCCTGGCCCAGGGACTGCCCTTCGGTCTGCGCGAGCGAGCCGCGGGTCTCCTCGACGCGTTCCAGGCCTTCAGCCCGCACAATGCCGCCTCGCTGGCGCTGTTCATGGGGCTTGTGGCGATCACCACCACCACATCCGTCCTGTTCCTGCGTCAGCGTCGCCGCAGCGGCCGCAACGAGAGCCGGCTGCGCGCCGAACTGGCGCGGCTGCGCGGCGCCGAGGACCGGGCCGCCCTGCTCATCGGTTCGGAGCGCCAGCTCCTCGTGAGCTGGGCCGGGCGCGACGGAGAGGCCCGCTTCGAGGGCGATCCCACGGTCGTGGGCGAAGGCGCCACCGCCAAGCGCGTCCTGGCTTTCGGGACTTGGGCAGCGCCCGCCGACGCACCCGCCCTGGAACGCGCCCTGGAGACCTTGAGGGATCGCGGCGAGGGCTTTCGCATGACCTTGCGCACGCAAGGCAACGGCTTCGTGGAGGCGGAGGGCCGCACCATCGGGGCCCGGGCCATCCTGCGCCTGCGCGACGTGACGGGCGACCGCTCGGAGCTTCTGCGCAGCCGGTCGGACCTGACCTCCGCCCAGGCCGACCTGCGAGCCATGACGACCCTGATCGACACCATTGCGCATCCGCTCTGGATTCGGGACGAGAGCGACCGGCTGGTCTGGGCGAACCAAGCCTATCTGCGCGCCATCGAGGCGGGTAGCGTGGAGGAGGCCGAGAGCCGCTCCCTCGACCTTCTGAGCGAGGCGACCCGCGCCGAGGCGCGGCGCCAGCGCGGCGCGGGCGGCGGCTTCAACGCCCGCGTCAAGGCTTTCATGGCGGGCCGTCGCGCGGTGCTCGACGTGGTGGAGCATCCTACCGGCGGCGGCAGCGCGGGTCTGGCCATCGACGTGTCGGAGCTCGAATCCGTGCGCACCGATCTGCAGCGCCAGATGGACGCGCATGTGCGCACCCTCGATCAGCTTCCCACCGCGGTGGCCATCTTCGACGGCACGCAGCACCTCGTGTTCACCAACGCGGCCTACCAGACGCTTTGGGGGCTGGATTCCGCCTTCCTGTCGTCGCGCCCGACGGACAGCGAGGTTCTCGACAAGCTCTACGCCGCCCGCAAGCTGCCGCAGGAAGCGGATTTTCGCGTGTGGAAGGCCGACATCCTGTCCGGCTACCACAGCGTCGAGTCGCGCGAGGTGTGGTGGCACCTACCCGACCGCCGCACCGTGCGCGTGCTGGTCAACCCCAACCCGCAGGGCGGCGTCACCTACCTGTTCGACGACGTGAGCGAGCATTTCAAGCTGGAATCGCAGGTCACGGCCCTGACCCGCGTGCAGAGCGAGACCCTCGACACATTGAAGGAAGGCGTCGCGGTGTTCGGCACGGACGGACGCCTGAAATTCTACAACCGCGCCTTCGCGGAGATGTGGTCCATCGGCGCGGAGCTGCTGGCGGACCATCCCCATATCGACGCCATCATCCGCACCTGCCGTCTTCTCGCGCCGCAGGACGAGCCGTGGATCGACATCCGGGGCGCGGTGGCGGGCCTGCCCGACATGCGCATGGGCCTAAGCTGCCGCATGGATCGCCGCGACGGCGCGACGGTCGATTGCATGGCGCAACCCCTGCCCGACGGCGCGACGCTGCTCACCTTCATCGACGTGACGGCGGGCGTGAACGTGGAGCGGGCCCTCACCGAACGCAACGAGGCGCTGGAAAAGGCCTCGCGCCTGCGCGACGACTTCGTGCATCACGTCTCCTACGAGCTGCGCTCTCCGCTCACCAACGTGATCGGCTTCGCGCAATTGCTCGGCGACGAGACCATGGGTCCGCTCAACCCGCGCCAGCAGGAATACGCCGAGCACATCATGCGCTCGTCGGGCGCGCTGCTGGCGATCCTCAACGACATTCTCGATCTCGCCTCCATCGACACCGGTTCCCTGGAGCTGGCGCCGGAGCGGGTCGATATCCGCTCCACCATCGATGCGGCCATGCGCGGCCTCGAGGACCGGCTGGCGGAAGCCTCTCTCACGGTGGAGATCGACACGCCGGACAATATCGGGTCCTTCACGGCCGACGGGAAGCGCGTGCGCCAGATCCTGTTCAACCTGCTCTCCAACGCGGTCGGCTTCTCGTCGCCGGGCCAGACCATCACGGTGGCGGCTCGCAAGGCGGGGGGCGAGGTGGTGTTCGAGGTCAAGGATCGCGGCCGGGGCATCCCGCCCGACGTCAAGGCTAAGATCTTCGACCGTTTCGAGAGCCATACCCTGGGTACCCGCCATCGCGGCGTCGGCCTCGGCCTCGCCATCGTGCGCTCCTTCGTGGAGTTGCACGGCGGCCGCATCGAGCTCACCTCGGCGCCCGGAGAGGGCACCGTGGTGACCTGCACGTTCCCGTCGGACACGGTCGAGTCCCCCGGCGATGGCCCCGCGTCGCAGAATGCTGTACCACCCCTGGCCGCCGAGTGAGGATGACGGCAATGGCGAATGGATTGGCCTCTATGCACGCGGACGAGTTCCTCCAGCCCCAGTGGATGCTGCCCCTGCGCGACCTCGCGGCGACCGATCGGCTCGCCCGCATCGTGGCCGAGGAGCTGCGCCCCGGCGATCTCGTGACCCTGTCGGGCGACCTCGGGGCCGGCAAGACCACGCTGGCCCGGGCCCTGATCCGTGCGCTCACGGGCGACCCCGACATGGAGGTGCCGAGCCCTACCTTTACGATCGTCCAGACCTATGACGGCCTGCGCGGCCCCGTCGTGCACGCGGATTTCTACCGCCTCGGCGGCGGCGGCGAACTCGTGGAGCTGGGCTGGGACGAGCTGACGGAAGACGCCGTCTCCCTCGTGGAATGGCCCGAGCGTGCGGGCGACGACCTCAAGGCCGAATGGCTCGACATCCGCCTCGACCTCGTTCCGGGAAGCGGGGCGGAGGCCCGCGTGGCCTCGCTCACCGGTTCGGGCGCCTTCGAGGGACGACTGCTGCGGCTCAAGGCGTTCCAGACCATCGTGGAGCGCAGCGGCTGGGTGGAGTCCGTCCGCACCCCCATGTCGGGCGATGCCTCCGTGATCCGCTCCTATGAGCGTCTCGTGAAGCGCAACGGCGAGACTGCGCTCCTGATGATCTCGCCGCCGCGCCCGATGGGCCCGCCCGTGCGGCGCGGAAAGCCCTACACCACCATCGCGAAGCTCGCCGAGACGGTTCATGCCTTCGTGGCCGTGGACAAGGGCCTGCGGGCGCTGGGCTTCTCGGCCCCGCACATCTATGGCGAGGACTTGGAGACCGGCCTCCTGATCCTGGAGGATCTCGGCGCGGAACCCGTCGTGGACGCGAATGGGCCGATCCCGGATCGTTACGCGGAGGCCACCCGCGTGCTCGCGCGGCTTCACGGCCGGAACCTGCCCCACGTGCTCCCCGTGGCGGACGGCGTCGACCACGCCCTGCCGCCCTACGATCTCGAAGCCCTGCTCATCGAGGTGGAGCTTCTGGCGGATTGGTACGTGCCCCATATCGTCGGCACGCAGCTCTCAGGCTCGGCGCGGGCCGAGTTCGTGAATATCTGGAGCGAGGTTTTGTCCGAGGTCGTCAACGGGCCCGTCACCTGGACCCTGCGCGACTACCACTCGCCGAACCTGATCTGGCTGCCGGAGCGCGAGGGCCTGCAGCGGGTCGGCCTCATCGATTTCCAGGACGCGGTCTTGGGCCCGGCCTCCTACGACGTGGCCTCGCTCCTGCAGGATGCCCGCGTGACGGTTCCGGCCGACCTCGAACTGAAGCTCATCGGCCTCTACGCCCGCGACCGGCGCGCCGCCGATCCCGGCTTCGACGTGGCGGGCTTCGCGCGCTCCTACGCCATCATGGGCGCGCAGCGCGCCACGAAGATCCTCGGCATCTTCGCGCGCCTCGACCGGCGGGACGGCAAGCCGCATTACCTCAAGCACCTGCCCCGGATCGAGACCTACCTGGCCCGCAACCTCGCCCATCCGTTCCTGGGCCGCCTGCGCGGCTGGTACGAGTCCTACCTGCCGCGCCTCGTCCCGGCCCAGGATCCACCCGCCCAGGATGCGTCCCCCCACGATCCCCCCGCACCCTGAGCCCGTCCGTGCCGCACACCCTGTCGCGTCCCCCCAAAACCGCCATCGTTCTCGCCGCAGGCCTCGGCAAGCGGATGATGCCCATCACGGCCGCGATGCCCAAGCCTCTCGTGAAGGTGGGCGGTCGCACCCTGGTCGATTTCGCCCTCGACCGCCTCGCCGAAGCCGGCATCGAAACCGTGGTGGTGAACGTCCATCACTTCGCCGACATGCTCGAGGCGCATTTACGCACACGCAAAATGCCGCACATAGTGGTGTCGGATGAGCGGTCCGAGGTGCTGGAGACGGGCGGCGGCGTCAAGAAGGCCCTGGGGCTCCTCGGACCCGATCCGTTCATCACCTTCAACTCCGATTCCATCTGGGTCGAAGGCGAGCGCCCGAATCTCGTCCGGCTGGTCGAGGCGTGGGACCCCAACGCCATGGATATCCTCATGTTGGTGGCCCCGCGCCACACCAGCATCGGGTATGACGGACGGGGCGATTTCAGCATGGATCCGGTGGGAAAACTGCGCCGCCGGGAGCCCGACGAGGACGTGGATTTCGTCTATGCCGGGGTGGCGATCGTGAAGCCCGAAATGGTCTCCGACACCCCCGACGGGGCCTTTTCGGCGAACGTTTTCTACAACCGCGCCATCGCAAGCGGCCGACTCCACGGCTTGCGCCTCGATGGGCAGTGGCTGCATGTTGGCGAGCCCCGGGCCATTGCCGAGGCGGAGGAATGCTTGGCCGCCCGCATGCGGTGAGGTGAGTTGTGTTGCAGAGCGCGCGTGTCTTCTCGATCCCGCCGGGTTGTGCCTTCCTGCCAGCCCTGGTGGACGCGCTGCTCGACGGCACCCTGACCGGCCCTCTGCCGGACGATCCGGCTGCGCTCTCCGACGTCACCCTCTACGTTCCCAATCGCCGCGCCGCCCGCGCCCTGGTGGCGCTCATCGCGGAGCGCGGCTCGGGGCGAGCGCAGCTCCTGCCCCGCATCGTGCCGTTGGGCGAGACCGATGAGGCCGAGTTCGAACTGACGGGGCTCGAAGGCACGCCGCTCGCGGAGGCCTCGTCCCTCAAGCCGCCGATCCCACCGCTCGAGCGCCGCCTCATCCTCACACGGCTGGTGCAGCGCTGGTCGGTGGAGGTGGACCGCGCCCTCCTGCGGATCGGCCCCGATGCGCCGTTCATGGTGCCGGCCTCGCCGGCCGATGCGGTGAACCTCGCGGGCGATCTCGAAACCCTGATGGACGCCTTCACGACCGAAGGCATCGACTGGCATGCCCTCGATCTGGCCGTGGATGCGGATTACTCGACCTATTTCGAGATCACGCGCCGCTTCGTGGCCATCGCCAGCGAGAACTGGCCGAGCATCCTGGACGAGCGCCAGACGAGCGATCCGGCGCGGCGGCGTGGCGCGCTCCTGGAAGCGGAAGCCCATCGCCTCACCCGCGACCGGCCCGAGCGTCCGATGATCGTGGCAGGCTCCACGGGCTCCATTCCGGCCACCGCCCGATTGATGGCCGCCATCGCGCGCCTGCCGCGCGGGGCCGTGGTGCTCCCCGGCCTTGACACGGATCTCGACGAAGCAAGCTGGGAGACCATCGGGGGCCACGGGGATGACGAGGCCGATCCCGTGCACTCGCACCCGCAGGCGTCCTTGCGCCGCCTGCTCGACGAATACCTGCGCGTCCCGCGCTCCGAGGTGACGATCCTCGGCGCCGTTCCCGAGACGGCGCGCGCGCGCAACCACTTGCTCTCCGAGGCCCTGCGCCCCGCCGACACCACGGACCTCTGGGCGGCGATTCCGACGCAGGATCGACTCGCCATGAGCCGCCTGGGCTCTGACGGAATAAGTCTCGTGGAAGCGGCGGACGAGCGCGAGGAGGCGCTCAGCATCGCCATCGCTCTGCGCGAAACCTTGAACGATCCCCACAAGACCGCCGCGCTCGTCACCCCCGACCGGTCGCTCGCCACCCGCGTGGCCGCGGAACTCGGCCGGTGGGGCGTGCATGTCGACGATTCCGCCGGGATCCCGCTCTCGGAGACCTCCGCCGGACGGCTGGCCCGGCTCGTCGCCGAGGCAGCGGCCGACGATCTGCGGCCGATCCGCCTGCTGGCGCTGCTCGCCCATCCTCTCGTTCGCCTCGGCTGGGCGCGCGAAACCGTCGAGCACGCCGCGAGCGTGCTGGAGATCGGCGTGCTGCGCGGTCCCATGCCGGCGCCGGGTCTGGAGGGAATCCGCACGACGCTCGCCCTGCGCCGCGCGGACGCGGATTTTCGCACGCCGCGCCCCGTCAAGCGCCTGACGGAGGCCGATTGGGACCTGGCCGACGAAGCGCTCCAACGCCTGGCCGTGACCTTCCAGGCCTTCACGCCCGACGCTCATGGCGAAGGCGCGCTCGACCTGATGTCGCTGACCTCCGAGCACCGCAAGGCGTTCGACTATCTCACCGCGCTTCCCGACGATGAGGACGAGACGCCCGACGAGAGCCAGGAAGCGTTGAGTGCCCTGTTCGACGATCTCGAAACCTCCGAGATCCGCCAGGAGGAAGGCCAGCCCATCGCGGGCCGGTTTGGGGATTACCCGGCCTTCTTCACGGCTCTCGCCCGGCAGCGCACCGTCAATCCGACGCCGCGCGGCACCCATCGCCGCCTCAAGATCCTCGGTCTGCTCGAAGCCCGCCTTCTGACGGTCGACCGCGTGGTGCTGGGCGGCCTGGACGAAGGCACATGGCCGCCGCGCACGGTCACGGACGCGTTCCTGAACCGCCCCATGCGCTCCCGCGTCGGCCTGATGCCGCCCGAGCGCCGCATCGGCCAGACGGCGCACGATTTCGTGCAGGCGCTGGGCACCCGCGACGTGGTGATCACCCGCGCGCAGAAGCGCGACGGATCGCCCATGGTGCCCTCGCGTTTCCTGCAACGTTTAAAGGCCTTCACCGGCAAGGATGTTTGGGGAGAGATGACGCGCGCGGGCGAACGGTTCCGCCGCCTCGCCCGCGCCCTCGACACGCCCGCCCCCGCGCCGCCCCTGCCGCGTCCCCGCCCCAAGCCCGATCCGGCGCTGTTCCCGCGCTCCTTGAGCGTCACGGAGATCGAGACCCTGGTGCGCGATCCCTATTCGATCTTCGCGCGCCATATCCTGAAACTCGACGCCCTCGATCCCATCGCGGTCGCGCCGAGCGCGGCGGAGCGCGGCACGATCATCCACGAGGTGCTGGGCGATTTCGGGATGCGCTATCCGAAGGCCCTGCCCGCGCATGCGCTGCAGGATCTGCTGACGGAGGGCGCGAAGCGGTTCGACCCCTTGCGCGATGCCTACCCTGAGCTTTACGCCGAGTGGTGGCCGCGCTTCGAGCGGCTCGCCGCCGCCTTCATGGTGTGGGAAGAGCAGCGCCGTCCCACCCTCGGAGAAATCTACGCGGAGCGCTCCGGCAAGCTCGCGATTCCGCTCGCCGACGGCACCGTGTTCACGCTTCGCGCCCGCGCCGACCGGATCGAGCGGCGCCGCGACGGCGGCTTCAGCATCATCGATTTCAAGACCGGCCAGCCCCCCGGTGTGCGCGAGGTCTATGCGGGCTTCTCGCCGCAGCTCACGCTCGAGGCCGTGATGCTGATGAAGGGCGCCTTCAAGGACGTACCCGCCGCGAAGGACACGCCGGACCTCATCTACGTGCACACCACGGGCGGGCGCGAGCCGCTCAAGCCGCGCGAGATCAAGCCCGGCAAGGACGAGGAGCGTTCCGTCCCGGAGATCGTGGAGGAGCATCGCCGCCGTTTCGAGGGCATGATCGCGCGCTACGCGGCGGGCGAGCAGGCTTATGTTTCGCGGCCCTTCCCGAAATACGCGCGGCGCTTCTCCGAATATGACCATCTGGCGCGGGTCAAGGAATGGTCGCTGGCGAGTGCCGGCGGCGGCGAAGGGTTCGAGTGATGGACGATCTGGTCATCCCCCTCACCACCAAGGACGCGCAGCGCCGCGCCGCGAACCCGCGCGCCTCCGCCTGGGTGTCGGCCAATGCGGGCGCGGGGAAAACCAAGGTGCTCACCGACCGGGTGGTGCGCCTGCTGCTCGCGGGGTCGCCGCCGGGCCGCATCCTGTGCCTCACTTTCACGAAGGCCGCCGCCGCCAACATGGCGATCCGCATTTTCGAGCGCCTGGGGCGCTGGGTGACGCTCGACGACGACAGCCTTGTGGCGGAGCTGACGGAGCTCGAGGGGGAGCGCCCGAGCCGCGCGCAAGTGCGGCTGGCGCGCACGCTCTTCGCCCGCGCGGTGGAAACGCCGGGCGGGCTGAAGATCGACACGATCCACGCCTTCTGCGAGCGCCTGCTGCATCTCGTGCCCTTCGAGGCCAACGTGCCGGCCCGCTTCGCGGTGCTCGACGACAGCAAGACCGAGGAGATGCTGCGGGAGGCCACCAAGAACGTGCTGGCGGACGCCACGGGCGGCGACGATGCCCTGAGCCTGGCCCTGGCGGCGGTGAGCGTCGAGGCGGCGGGCGAGGCCCTCGACAAGGCCCTGAAGGCGGCGCTCGCCTGCAAGCGGTTCCTGCGCGACGAGCGCGGGCTCCATGAGGGCATCCGGCGGCTGCGCAAGACGCTCGGGCTCGGGCCGGAGGAGACGCTCGCGTCGGTCGAGCACGCGATGATCCATGACGGCATCGCGCCCGTCGAATGGCTCTCCATCGCGCAGAGCTTGATGGCCGGAAAGGCGACGGACCAGAAGCGCGGGGCTGCGTTCGTGGCCGCCGCGAGTGCGGAGATCGCGGCCGAGACGTTGGAGCAGTATCTGTCCATCTTCATGACGGATGCGGGGACGCCGCGCGCGGAAACGCACCTCGTCACCAAATCGGTCGACCCGGCCCTGAAGGAGCGGCTGCTCGACGAGCAGAGGCGCCTGTCCGGCCTCATGGACCGGCACCGGGCCGCCCGCGCGGTGGAGCGCACGGCGGCGCTCTTCACCCTGGCGCGGGAGATCGACGGCCGCGTCGAGCACGCCAAGATGCGCCTCGGCGCCCTCGACTTCCAGGACCTCATCGACAAGACCCTGGCGCTGCTCTCGCGGGGCGATGCCGCCTGGGTGCTCTACAAGCTCGATCGCGGCATCGACCACGTGCTCATCGACGAGGCGCAGGACACCAATCCCGAGCAATGGGAGATCGTGCGCAAGATCACGGAAGACTTCACCACCGGCCACGGCGCAGGAGGCGGACGGGTGCGCACGCTGTTTGCGGTGGGCGATCCCAAGCAGTCGATCTACGGCTTCCAGGGCGCGGCCCCGCAGGAATTCGAGACCACGCGCCGGAGCTGGTCGCGCAAGGTGCGCGACGCGGAGCTGTTCTTCGAGGACGTGTCGCTCACCATGTCGTTCCGCTCGGCCGAAGCGGTGCTCCAGGCCGTGGACGCGACCTTCGCGGTAGAGAGCCATTTCAAGGGCCTGTCCTTCGACGACGCGGCCGTCGGCACCGTGCACACCAGCGCGCGCCCGCACGCGCCCGGCCTCGTGGAATTGTGGCCGACGCAGACCCCCGCCGAGGAGGAGGAGCCGGAGGCCTGGGTGCTGCCCCTCGACAAGCCGGAGGAGCATGCGCCGCCCGTCGCCGTCGCGCGCCGCGTCGCGCAGGCGATCCGGTGCTGGACCACCAAGGGCGACGAGAGCGGCCACCTCTGGAAGGCCGGCGACGTGCTGGTCCTGGTGCGCAAGCGCGGCCCCGCCTTCGAGGCGGTGATCCGGTCGCTGAAGGAAGCGGGCGTGCCGGTCGCGGGCGCGGACCGGCTCAACATCGGCGAGCATATCGCGGTGCTCGATCTCGTGGCGGCGGGCCGCGCCGCGTTGCTGCCGGAGGACGACCTCACGCTGGCGGCGGCGCTGAAATCGCCCCTCGTGGGCCTTAACGACGACGACCTCATCCGGTTTGCTGCCTATCGCGGCGAGAGCGAGTCGCTGCATGCCGCCCTCACCGAGCAGGCCATGAGCGGCGACAAGCGCGCGCGGCTGGCCTGCGATGCCCTCAACACCTGGCGCGACCTGGCCAATGCCTACGGGCCGTTCGGCTTCTATGCCACCCTGCTCGGTCCCTTGGGCGGACGCGCCGCCCTCGTGGCGCGGCTCGGCAGCGAGGCGGGCGACGCCATCGACGCTTTTCTGTGCTTCGCGCAGCAATCGGAGCTGACGGAAACGCCTTCGCTGACCCTCTTCCTCAACCGGTTCGAATCCGCCGACCACACCATCAAGCGCGACCTCGATTCGGTGAACGACGAGGTGCGGGTGATGACCGTGCACGGCGCCAAGGGGCTGGAAGCCCCCGTCGTGGTGCTGATCGACGGCTGCGACGTGAAAGGGCCGGACTCCCCGCTCCTGCTCCTGAACGACGGGCCGGACCGCCTGCCGGTCTGGTCCCCCGGCGCCAAGCACGATTGCGCCGTCACGCACGAGG
>NZ_JAFEMB010000002.1 GCF_016892705.1 Microvirga pudoricolor | reverse complement strand
CGGCCCGGAGGGCCGGGAGCGGGTGGGAAACGCCATGTCCGGGAATGTCGCGTTGCCACCCCACCCCGGAGCGCTGACGCGCTCCGACCCTCTCCCTCAAGGGGAGGGTGAGGCGCTCCTCCGCCACGTCCGCCAATCGCTGCCGCACGATTCCGCGCCCAAGCATGTGCAGGGCACGGCGCAATATATCGACGACATCCGCGAGCCTGAGGGGACGCTGCACGTGGCCGTCGGCGGATCGCCTCGCGCCCGGGGCAGGCTCGCGTCCGTGGACCTGTCCGCCGTGCGCGCCTATCCGGGTGTCGTCGCGGTGATCACGGCGCAGGACATCCCGGCCAAGAACGACATCGCGCCGGCATTCAATGACGAGCCGCTCTTCGTTGAGAGCGACATCCTGTTCCTCGGCCAGGCCGTCTTCGCCGTCGTGGCGACGGACCGGGACGCGGCGCGCCGGGCGGTCAAGCTCGCCACCATGGAGATCGCGCACGAGATCCCGAGCGTCACCGTGGAGGACGCGCTGGCGCGGGGCGAGACCGTGCTGCCGGATTATGCCTTCGGTCGCGGTGATCCCGATACGGCCGTGGCGGCAGCGCCCCATCGTCTCGAAGGGCAGTTCCGCATCGGCGGGCAGGAACACTTTTATCTCGAAGGCCAGATTGCGCTGGCAGTTCCGGGCGAGGATGGCGACGTCCATGTCTATTCCTCCACGCAGCATCCGACCGAGGTGCAGCACGTGGTGGCGCGCGTCCTCGGGATTCCCGACGCCTATGTGACCTGCGAGACGCGCCGCATGGGCGGCGGCTTCGGCGGAAAGGAAAGCCAGGCGACGCAATGGGCCGTGATGGCGGCGCTCGCCGCGCGGGTGACGGGCCGCCCTTGCAAGCTGCGCCTCGACCGGGACGACGACTTCATCCTCACGGGCAAGCGCCACGATTTTCGCAGCGACTGGAATGTGGGGTTCGACGACGAAGGGCGCATTCTGGGGTTCTCGGTGGAGCATCTGGCGCGCTGCGGCTGCTCGGCGGATCTGTCCGGCGGTGTGGTGGACCGCACCATGTTCCACGCGGACAATGCCTATTGGCTGCCGGACGTGCGCGTGGCCTCGCGGCGGCTGAAGACGAACACGGTTTCCAACACGGCGTTTCGTGGTTTCGGTGGCCCGCAAGGCATGCTGGCCATAGAGCATGTGATGGACCGGATCGCCTGGGCGACCGGCCGCGATCCGCTCGACGTGCGCTACGACAATTTTTATCGGCCCGGACAGAACCACACGCCGTTCGGCATGGAAGTGGAGGAGACCGATACGCTTCTGGGACTCACTCAAACCTTGGAGCGAACCTCCGATTACCGTGCGCGTCGGCGTCAGGTCGCCGTGTTCAACGCGTCGTCGCCCGTGATGAAGCGCGGGCTGGCGCTCACGCCCGTAAAGTTCGGCATCAGCTTCACGCTGACGCACATGAACCAGGCAGGCGCGCTGGTGCATGTCTACCAGGACGGGTCCGTGCACCTGAACCACGGCGGCACCGAAATGGGGCAGGGGCTCTACATCAAGGTCGCGCAGGTGGTGGCCGAGGAGTTCGGCATCAGCCTCGATCAGGTGCGCATCACGTCGACCACCACCGCGAAGGTTCCCAACACCTCGCCCACCGCGGCGTCGTCTGGCTCCGATCTCAACGGCATGGCAGCCCGCATCGCAGCCCGCGCCATCCGGTTGCGCATGGCGGCCCATATGGCGGAGATGCACGGCGTGACGCCCGACGAGGTCGAATTCCGCGAGGATCGGGTCTTTGCCGGAAACGAGAGCCTGTCCTTCGTGGAACTGGCCAAGAAATGCATCCTGGCCCGTGTCTCCCTATCCGAAGCAGGCCATTACAAGACGCCGAAAATCACCTGGGATCGCGCCAAGGCGACAGGGCGGCCCTTCTTCTATTTTGCCTACGGGGCGGCCTGCGCCGAGGTTTTGGTCGATACGCTGACGGGCGAGAACCGGGTGACGCGGGTCGATATCCTGCACGATGTGGGCAAGTCCCTCAATCCCGCCATCGATATCGGTCAGATCGAAGGCGGCTTCGTGCAGGGCATGGGCTGGCTCACCACGGAGGAGTTAGTGTTCAACCGCGATGGGCGGCTGCTCACCCATGCGCCGTCGACCTACAAGATCCCGGTCGCGTCCGATGTGCCGGAGGATTTTCGTGTGGCGCTCTATCCCAACAGCAACCGGGAGGAGACGATCTACCGCTCAAAAGCCGTGGGCGAGCCGCCGATCATGCTGGCGAACGCGGTCTTCTGCGCGTTGACGGACGCAGTCCACAGCATCGACCCGACAAGGCCCGTGCCGCTCGATGCGCCGGCGACTCCAGAAGCCATCCTGCGGGCCTGTGAGGCCGTACGCGGGAGAACGATGGCGTGAAGGTCTGGGAACGGCTGCGGGACATGGTTCTGAACCATGGAGCCGCGGCCCTCGTCAGCATCCATGATGTGAAGGGCTCCGCCCCGCGCGAGTCTGGGGCCCGCATGATCGTGCGCCCGGACGGCGCTTTTCACGGTTCCATCGGGGGCGGGCAGCTCGAATGGCAGACGCTCAAGCACGCGGCCGACCTGCTGGCCGAGGGGCCGCGCGCCGCGCGCTTCTTCGATCAGGCCCTGGGCCCGGACCTCGGGCAATGCTGCGGCGGGCGCGTGAAGGTGCTGATCGAGACCTTTGATCGGGGAGACGCCATTGCGCTGGAGGCCCTGGCGCAGACCGAACGGGAGGGACCCTTCGAGGTGCAGGCGGTGCTCAAGGGCGGCCGGATCAAACGGGATGTCGTCGGTGCCACAGGCCTGCGCTGGCCCGCCTTCCTCAACCGTGACCGGTGGCGCGAGCGCTACGGGGAAGTTCTGACCCCGGTGCTGCTCTTCGGGGCGGGACATGTGGGCCGTGCCCTCGTGCTGGCTCTGGCGCCGCTGCCCTTCACGGTGACATGGGTTGACGATAGGCCCGAAGCCTTCCCGGCCCACATCCCGGCGAATGTCCGTCTCCTGGCGGGTTCCGATCCGGTGGCCGAGGTCAACCGGGCTCCGCCCGGATCGCTCGTGCTGGTGATGACCCACGATCACGCCCTGGATCTTGCGATTACGGCCACGGCGCTGCTACGGCCCTTTCCTTACGTGGGCCTGATCGGCAGCGCCACGAAGCGCGCCCGGTTCGAGAAACGGTTCCGGGAGCTCGGCATCGGCGAGGAGCGGATCGCCACCCTGGTCAGCCCCGTGGGCGTTCCAGGCATCTCCGGCAAGGAGCCGGCCGTCATCGCGGCCTCGGTGACCGCGCAGCTCCTTCTGGTCCGGGACAGAGCCGCGGCTGAACGCACCTGAGACGCCCGTGCCTGCGGCTCGCGGCCTCCCGGGCCCTGAAGATCCCTCTAGGTTTGTCCGCCCGGAAGGCTTATCTATCGCCCAACCGTCACACGAAACCCGAGACCGCCATGCCCCGCGCCGTTACCGTCGTCCGCAAGCCCGCCGTGAAGCCCGATCGCGTGGTCGACACCGTCACGCTGGATCACGCGGCCCGGTCGCGCCGCCAAGCCCATATCCATGGGGAGGGCGGGTCCCATATCGACGTGGACCTCCAGATGGAGACGGTTCTCAACGATGGCGATGCCCTGCGGCTCGAAGACGGGAGCCTCGTTCTGGTGAAGGCCGCCGCCGAGAGTCTCCTGGAGGTGCGGGCCGAGAACCCGTTGCGCCTGACGCGTCTCGCCTGGCACCTGGGCAGCCAGCACGGCCTCGCCGAGGTGACGGCGGAGGCGGTCTACGTGGAAAACAACCCGGCCGTGGCGGAACTGGTGCGCGGCCAGGGCTGCACGGCGACGCCGGTTCTGCGCGCCTTCAGGCCCGAGCAGAGCGCCCATGCCTGCGACCATGAACACCATCACGGCCATGGCGATCACGATCATGGCCATCACCACGGGCATGGGCATCATGACGATCATGGGCACGGCCATTCCCATGCTCATGCGGAAGCGCACGCTCATTCCCATAGCCATGAGCATCACGATCATGGTCCCGGCTGCGGGTGCGGCCACGACCATCACCATGGCCACAAGCACGATCATAAGCACGGCCACTAGCCTGGCGCCGGATTGAAGCGCCGCCATGTCGAGGACGACCCGCGCTACGTTGACCCTGCAGCAGGCTGGCGTCGCCTTCTCGGTCGAGACCTATGATTACGATCCGAACGCGGATCGCATTGGCCTCCAGGCCGCCGAGGCCCTGGGCGCGGACCCGAATGCCGTCCTGAAGACTCTCATGGTCGAAATCGACGGCAAGCCTGGCTGCGTGATCGTTCCCTCGAACCGGGAGGTCAATCTCAAGAAGCTTGCGGCGGCCTTCATGGGGAAATCCGCGGCCATGATGAAGCCCGCCGACGCCGAGCGGATCACGGGCTACCACGTGGGCGGCATCAGCCCCTTCGGCCAGAAGCGGCGGGTGCCGACCCTCATGGACGAGGCCGCTTTTGCCCACGACCACGTCTACATCAATGGCGGCCAGCGCGGCTTGCAGGTGCGGCTCGATCCCCGCGACGCCGCCCGTGTCCTCGATGCCAAGCGGGCTGCCGTCACGGTGTGAGGGCGATAGGGCGACATTCCGTTCCGACATGCTAAGCTGCAGCCATGACAGGTCTCGAAAACTGGATCATCGGGCAGGGCCTCAACGGCACGAGCCTGGCCGAGTTGCTCACCGGGTTCGCCGAGAGGCTGGTGGCGCAAGGTATCCCGGTCGTCCGGGCTTATCTCGCCATTCCGACCGTCAATCCGACGATCCGCGTGGTCAACAACACCTGGACCCATCGGGACGGCATCGTCGTCGAGAGGCTTTCCCACGAGCGGAACGAGACCGCTTTCGAGATGAGCCCGTTCGGTCTCATGCTGCGCGAGGACACGCGGGAGCGGCACTGGCACTTCACTGAGACGGGGCAGGAGCCGTTTCCCCTCTTCGAGGACATCCGGGCCCTCGGCGGCACGGACTATCTGGCCCAGCTCGTCCCCTTCGAAAACTCCAGCTCACCTGACCTGCGCGGCGTAGGGTTCGCATTCTCCAGCGGGCGCGAGGGCGGCTTCCTGCCGGGGGAGATCGAGACCATCCGCCATGCCCTCCTGCTCCTGGCGCTCGCGGCCTATCGCATGGTGCTTGTCGAACTGACGATTTCGGTACTCGACACCTATGTCGGCCTGTCGGCCGGACGCCGGGTCCTCAGCGGCGAGATCCGTCGCGGGTCGGGCACCACCCTGACGGCGGCCCTCCTGTTCGCCGACCTGCGCGGCTTCACGGCGCTCACCGATCTGACCGGCGCCAGCATCATCGGTCGCCTCGACGGACACCTGGAGGCCATGGCGGAGCCCGTGGCGGAGGAGGGCGGGGAGGTCCTGAAGTTCATGGGGGACGGGCTCCTCGCGGCGTTCCCGATCACGCCCGAGCGCTCGCGCAAGGAGGCTTGCGCGGCCGCCGTGCGGGCCGCCAGGGAGGCGCTCGCCCGCAACGCGGCGGTCAATCGCGCCCATCCCGGCGAAACACCCCTGAGTCTTGACGTGGCGCTCCATTGCGGTGACGTGTTCTACGGCAATATCGGCAGCACCGCCCGCCTGGACTTCACCGTGATCGGACCGGCCGTGAACGAGGTGAGCCGCATGGAAGCCCTGTGCGAGACCCTGGGCACCGCCCTCGTGATCTCAGCCAGCGTCGCGGAGGCGAGCCCCGTTCCGGTGCGATCCCTCGGCCATCAGGCGCTTCGCGGCATCAACACGATGCGCGAGCTGTTCACCCTGGTCGATCTCTGACAGGAACCGTTCCATGCGCCGTCTTGTCTTGAAAGCTTCCCTGATCTTAGCTTTGGCGTTTGCCGCGAACGGGAGCGTGGACGCAGCCCCACAGCAAAACCCGGCGCAAAGCTGGCCCGAGGTCAAATGCGCCCGCTACAAGGACGCCTGGATCGAGGCCCTGAAGCGCTTCGGCACCAAGGGATTGAGCCAGGACTTCATCGCCACCCACGAAGCTTTCCTGGCCTCCGGGTGCACGAGCGGCGACGTCTGCCCCCGCTCCGCCGAGGAGCTGGATCTCGCCAATGTCATGGTGATTCGCGCCATGAATGCCGGCACGGCCAGCACCTTCCCGCCTTTTCGGTGTCGAAAACCGTAAGGTGTGTTCCAGCTGACGATTGGCGTGAACGAAATTCTGTATCAAAAAGGTGCCGTCTCGACAATTTGTATCCTATAGATTACATATGAGCATTCTGGATATCCGCCTGACGCCTGAATTTAGGCGTTGGCTCTCTGACCTAACCGATCATCGAGCTGTCGCCCGTATCGTCAAGCGTATTGATCGTATGGCGATAGGCAACCCGGGCGATATAAAGTCCGTCGGCGGTCGCGTGATGGAGATGAGAATCGATTATGGGCCAGGTTATCGCGTCTATTACGTGCGGCGTGGCGCAGCGATCATCGTTCTCTTGTGCGGAGGCGATAAACGGATGCAGGCGGGCGACATAGCAAAGGCGAAAGCTCTCGCTACTGAACTTCAGGATTGAGAATGGTCGCGGGAGAGGCAGAATTATGAAGGTGAGTGAGCTTCAAGTATTCGATCCGACTGACTTCATCGGAACACCGGAAGGCCAAGCGGAATATATTGCCGCCGCGCTTGAAACCGGCGATGTCGCGGAGATCCGCAGCGCGATCAATGCTGTAGCGCGTGCGCGTGGCATGACGGATATTGCCAAGTCCGCGGAGTTGTCGCGCGAGAGCCTGTACAAGGCTTTTGGTAGCTCCGGCAATCCCGAATTCACGACCGTTCTGCGGGTTCTGTCCGCCCTAGGTTTACAGTTGACGGTGAAACCCTCCAACACTTCAGCGCATCACATCTGATCATCCATGAAACACACCGCAATATTCGTGTCCGTCGCGCCGATGATGGACTGGACGGACCGCCATTGTCGGTACCTGCACCGCCTCATGACCCGGCGGACGCGGCTCTATACCGAGATGGTGACCACCGGGGCGGTGATCCACGGTCCGCGGGAGCGGCTGCTGGGCTTCGATCCCTCCGAGCACCCGGTCGCCGTGCAGCTTGGTGGGTCGGACCCAAAGGAACTGGCGCAGGCCGCGCGAATCTGCACCGATTTCGGATATGACGAGATCAACCTCAACGTGGGTTGCCCGTCTGACCGAGTGCAGGATGGACGTTTCGGGGCCTGCCTCATGCGCGAGCCCATGCTTGTGGGCGAGTGCGTCGCGGCCATGAAGGCGGCGGTCAACTTACCCGTGACGGTGAAATGCCGCATTGGCGTAGACGATCAGGATACGGAAGCGGCTCTCGACGCGCTGACGGACAGCATCGTGGCGGCGGGCTGCGACGAGCTGACGGTGCATGCCCGCAAGGCTTGGCTCCAGGGTCTTTCCCCGAAGGAAAACCGCGACATCCCGCCCCTCGATTATCCGCGCGTCTATCGCCTGAAGCGGGCGAGGCCGGGCCTGCCGGTGGCCATCAACGGCGGCATCAAGACCGTGGACGAGATGAAGGCTCACCTGGACCACCTGGACGGCGTCATGATCGGCCGCGTGGCCTATCACGAGCCGGAGATCCTGCTCGCCGTCGACAGGGACATTTTCGGCGAAGCCCCGCCGGTCGCGGACGCTTTCGAGGCCGTGGAAGCCTTCGAACCCTACATCGCCGCCCGGCTCGCGGAAGGCACCCGCCTCCACACCATGACCCGCCACATGCTCGGCCTCTTCACCGGCCGTCCGGGCGCGCGCGCCTACCGGCGCCACCTCGCCACCGAGGCGACCAAACCGGGCGCCGGCTTGCAGACCCTGCGCGACGCGGTTGCGCATGTCTCGCGCGCGGACAACCCTGCATCGGCGCCCGCTCTGGTCGCCTGACACATCGGCAAAAATACCCCTTTACATTTATGTAATAACGTTCAGTCTTGGTTTTGTTCCGAACAGTTCGGAGCTGAAATCAAGGGGGTCGCAAATGGCTTTCAAGAGGACGACGATCGCTCTCACGGCGATGATGATAACGGCGCTCGGATCGACGCAGGCATTCGCCGTGCGCGCCAACGAGCGCCCGCCTCCAAACGGCATGAACGGGCCCTCGATCAACGGTTTCGACGAGCAATTCCCGGTGGGCGCGAAGCGCTCCGGCGACGGTTTTCCAGCGTCCGAAGCGCACTTTCCCGCGCCCGCATCGGTGGCCTTCCCCGATGGCTCTCGCTTGACCGTGAAGTGAGGAGAAGCACTATGTTGAGCATCAAGAGAAGCGTTTTCTTCAGCGCTGTGACTCTCGGAATTCTGGCAT
This sequence comes from Microvirga pudoricolor, assembly GCF_016892705.1. Lineage (GTDB taxonomy): Bacteria > Pseudomonadota > Alphaproteobacteria > Rhizobiales > Beijerinckiaceae > Microvirga > Microvirga pudoricolor. Next base: position 565,243 of record NZ_JAFEMB010000002.1, on the reverse strand, counting down.
CGTCGCAAGCGATGGCCATTCGTGTGAACGAGCGGCCGCCGCCGAACGGCATGAACGGACCCTCGGTCTCGGGATTCAGCGAGCCTTTTCCTGCTGATCTGAAGCGTGACGGTGTTTCGGTAGCGACTGCCGCATCCGTCACATTCCCGGATGGCTCCCGGGTCGTCGTGAAATAACCCATTCCAACCCACAGGCCTTCCCGCCTTCGCGGGGAGGCCGTCATTCGTCCTCATGACCCGCCTTGCCATTTATCTCGCCCTGCTGTTCGGCCTCGTCGGATCGATGCCTGCCTGGGCCGCGAGCCTGAGGGCCGAGGGTCTCAACCTCGTCCTGGGCCTCGATGACGGCAGGGAACTGCGAGGACAGGCCTTGGTCGGCCTGGTGCTGACCCTGGGAGCGCCGGGACGCGAACGGGACGTCCGCATCGACGGTATTGTCTATGAGGGCCCGTTCCGGCAATCCACCGCGACGTTCTACAGCATGTCCCTCCGCGACCGGGAGACGGGCAGGTTCAAGCCGCTCTGCCAGGCGGACGGGGATGGAGACAGGGCCGCCATCGCCTATCCGGACGGGGCGAGCGGCTTTTCGCTCACCTGCTCGGCGGGCGCCGAGGGCAAGTGCATCCTGTTCGGCTATTTTCCCTGGGAGCAGCGGGACGACGTGCCGATGCGCGACCTCCACCGGGCCTGCATCCATATGATCCGCGCCGATTACGGCGGCGACGACAATCCGGCCGCGCGCAGTGGCACGCCGATCAACGTGTTCGACCGATTCGGCATCCAGAATCCCGCACGCGTGAAGGGGATGGAGTTCGAGGCCGGCTGGGGACCCGATGGGGCCGTGTGCGTCAACCATCCCCGCATCGCCGACCTCGTAAGCCTGGACGACTTGGCCGCCCGCTATCCCGCCCTCCGGGGTCGCCTGGGCGCGCATGTGTGCTTCGAGCAGAATGCCCGCATGGATTCCCGCGCACTGATCTTCAACGAGTCCCGCCTCACCTGGAAGACGCCCCGCTAGCGTTGGGGCACCTGCCTCAGGCGGGCACGGAACGAGACCGCATGGGCCGCGCCGAGTGAACCACTCAGCCCAGGCGCTTCTCGAAGAAGACTCGGTTGAAGCCGTCCTCCGCCCGGCGGTCCACCTCGACGTAGCCGAGACGCGGATAGAGCGCGAGGTTGTCCGTCATCTTTTCATTCGTGTAGAGCCGCACGGCGCGGCAGCCGAGCCTCAAGGCCTCCTGCTCGCAGAACCGGATCAGGCCTCCGCCGATTCCGCGCCCCGAAGCCCAGGGCTGCACGGCCACGTTCTCAAGGAGCATATCCCCGTCCCTCGCGTGGAAGACGATGAATCCCAGCAGGACGTCGGCCCTATCCGTGGCCACATGAACCTCGCCGGTGCCGATCTGCGCCGCATAATCGGCCGTCATGGGGGCGGGCTTGTGGCCGATCGCAGGGACGTACCGCTCGTAGGCGTTCCGGGCGCAGTCCCGCACGGCAACCTCGTCCTCCAGGGTCGCAAGCCTGATCATTCCCGTCTCCGCGGCGCATCCTGCAGGGAAGGAAAGCACACGCGGCGCGGCGCGCAAAGCCGCGCCCGCCTTGCACCCGTGGGCAATTGCGTCCACACAAGGAACCCCACGCCCTGACGAGACAATTCCATGTTCGGCATATCCCCCTCTGAACTGGCGCTGCTGGCGGCAGCCCTTCTCGTCGGAGGCGCGGTCACGGGCTTCATGGCGGGCATCTTCGGCGTCGGCGGCGGGGCGGTTGCCGTGCCGGTGCTCTACGAGCTGTTCCGCATCCTCGGCGTGCCGGACGAGGTGCGCATGCCGCTGTGCATCGGCACGTCGCTTGCCATCATCATTCCGACGTCGATCCGCTCCTACCGGACCCATCTGGCGAAGGGCGCGGTGGATACCTCGATCCTTCGGCTGTGGGCCGTGCCCGTCGTCGTCGGCGTGGTCATGGGGTCGGTGGTGGCGCGCTATGCGCCGCCGGACCTGTTCAAGGCCGTGTTCGTGATCGTGGCGGGGTTCTCCGGCCTGCGGCTTCTGGTCGGCAAGGATTCCTGGCGGCTCGGAACGACGCTTCCGAGCAATCCGGTGGTGGTGGTCTGCGGATGGATCATCGGCGTGCTGTCGAGCCTCATGGGCATCGGCGGCGGCATGCTGTCGAACATGTTCATGACCTTCTACAGCCGGCCGATCCATCAGGCGGTGGCGACCTCATCGGGGCTTGGCATCCTGATCTCGATCCCCGGAGCGCTGGGATACATCTATGCGGGCTGGCCCCGGGCGGCACAATATCCCGACGTCGCGGCGCTACAGCCGCCCTTTGCCATCGGCTACATCTCGCTCCTGGGGTTTCTGCTTTTCATTCCCACCAGCGTCTGGATGGCGCCCATCGGCGCGCGGGTGGCGCACGCCCTGTCCAAGCGCCGTCTGGAGCTGGCCTTCGGCACGTTCCTCCTCGTGATCAGCCTGCGTTTCCTCTACAGCCTGATCGTGTCCTGACCTACTCGCCGTCCGAGAGCCAGCCCGCTTTCTTGAAGCGCCAGAACAGGGTGGTGCAGATGAGGGCGATGAGCACCAGCACGGCGAGATAGCCGTAGCGCCAGCGCAGCTCCGGCATGCTCTCGAAGTTCATCCCGTAGATGCCCGCGATCGCCGTCGGGACCGCCAGGATCGCCGCCCAGGCGGCGAGCTTGCGCGAAATGACGTTCTGCTGGGCCTGGCCCGCCATGAGGTTCGCCTCGAACGCGAAGGCCAGCACCTCGCGCATGGCGTCGATCTCTTCCTGCACCCGGCGCACATGGTCGGTCACGTCGCGGAAATGCGGCTGCATCGCCGCGTCGATGGCCACGAGGTCCGCGTGCTCCAAGCGGCGGCACACTTCGACCAACGGCACGATGGACTGCTTGAGGCGCAGGAGATCGCGGCGCATGGTGTAGAGGTGCTCGATCTCGGATTGCTTGAGGGTGGTGGTCACCACCCGGTCCTCCAGGTCCTCCACGTCCGACCGGATCGTCTCCAGCACCGGCATGTAGTTGTCGACGATAAAGTCCAGGATCGCGTAGAGGATATAATCCTCGCCATGGGTGAGCGCCGCAGGCGTCGCCTCGCAGCGCTTGCGCACGTCGGCGTAGCTCACGGACGCTCCGTGACGCACGGAGACCACGAAGCCGCGTCCCACGAACAGGTGGGTTTCGCCGAACACGATCCGCCCTGAGATCATCTCGGCGGTGCGGGCGACGATGAAGAGGCTCTCGCCGTATTGCTCGATCTTGGGCCGCTGGTGGGCCTTGGCGGCGTCCTCGATGGCGAGATCGTGCAGGCCGAACTGCACCTGGGCCTGCCGCAGGAGTTCGTCGCTCGGCTCGTAGAGGCCGATCCACACCACGTGCCCCGGCCGCTTCGCCCATTGGGCGGCGTCCTCGATGGCGATGTCGGCGACGCGGCGCCCGTCCCGGTAGACGGCGGCCGCCACGATGCCGTGCGGGTGTCCCGCAGGGGAGGGGACGGAGGTCATGACCTGCCCGTTCATCAGCATGATACGCCCTCCCGATACGATCCCTGTCCCGCTTGGGGACAACACCCTCGCGGGAAAGTGGTTCTGGCAGGAGGGCGCGGCGACGGAGCCCGGAACAGGCCGCCGGGTCAGTAATGCGGCGGCGGGCGGTCCACCGGAGGTCCTGCGCTGTCCTCCACCTCCTGCACCCGGTCGAGGAGGTTGGACAGCTTCCGCGACAGGGCGTCGATCTGCTTCCACTGGTCGACGATGGCCGTATTCAGGTCCTCGATAGTGCGGTCCTGATGGGCGATCCGCATCTCGAGGTCATCGATCCGTGCCGAAAGGTCACCCGTCTCACTCATGGGTGGATGCTCCCGCTGGCCGCTTGGCGCCGACGCTTTCCTTGAGGCCATGGCCGAGGGCCACGCGCTCGTCGAACACGAAGCAATCGCCCCGCCAGCGGCTCTCGGCCTCCGGCACCTGCTCCAGATATTTCAGGATGCCGCCCTTGAGGTGGAAAACCTCTTCGAACCCTTGCGAGAGCATGTAAGAGCTCGCCTTCTCGCAGCGGATGCCGCCGGTGCAGAACATGGCGATCTTCCGGTGCGTCTTCGGGTCGAGGTTTTGGGCGACGAAATCCTTGAATTCGCTGAACTTGACCGTGCGCGGATCGACGGCGCCCTCGAAGCTGCCCATGGCCACCTCGAAATCGTTGCGGGTGTCGATCAGGATCAGGTCCGGCGTGTCGAGAAGCGTGTTCCAGTCGGCCGGGTCCACGTAGGTGCCGACCTGGCGGGTCGGGTCCGTCTGCGGGGCGCCAAGGGTCACGATCTCCTTCTTCAGCCGCACCTTCAGGCGCCGGAACGGCATGTCCCGGGCGGTCGAGAACTTCAGTTCGAGATTGTCGAGGCGGCCGCCGAAGAGGGGCCCCGTCGTCATGGCGGCGATGAGGGCGTCGATGGCCTCGCTCGATCCCGCCACGGTCCCGTTGACGCCCTCCTGGGCCAGAAGCAGCGTGCCCCTGATGCCGCGCGCGGCGCAGAAACGGTCCAACGGCTCCCGGATTTCACGGAATTCGGGCAGGGACACGAACTGATAGAGAGCGGCGACCTTGTACGTCATCGGGTTCCCATACCAGCCCGGCGGCTTTCGGGAAACCCGTCAGGAGCGGCGGCTTTGTCGCGTCAGGAGGCGGGTTTCCCCCGCAGGATCAGGCGGTTGCCGCGCACCTCGTAGGAGTTCAGGCGCTCCAGGAAGGTCATGCCGAGCAGGTTGGCGTGGAGCACACCCGGGCGGGCCACGAGGGCGGGCACGCGCCGTTCGGTGATCGGCCCGATGGTGACGGTATCGAGATAGGTCAGGGCCGCGAGCGACGAGCCGTTGGCCGTGGCCACCGGAACCGAATAGGTGAGCGTCTCGGGCTTGAGACCGAGATCCTCCGCGTCCTCGGCCCGCAGCACCATCGTGCTGGCGCCGGTGTCGAAGGTCATGCGCAGGGCGTGGCCATTGATCTGGGTGTTGACCGTGAAGCTCCCGTCCAGGCGGCGGGCGGCCACCACCTCGCCCTCCGGCGTCGTCACGATGCGGCCCGGGGCGACATCGCCGATCAGGCGGTCCAGAACGCCCTCGACCTCGCCCCGCGCCGTGAACCCCCAGGCGAGCAGGCCGCAGACGAGGGTCCCGATGATCGACGCGTTGACGCCGGACACGACCCCCTCGCGAAAACCTTCCACCACGCGCCCGGCCATGAACAGGGTCACGGCCCCGATGCCGAGCAGCACGGCGGCTTCGTCCGGTGGCAGGCCGAAGAGCGGCTGATCGAACAGGAGCAGCAGGCCCGCGCCCGCCAGGATCAGGAGGGCGGGGCCGCGAAAGCCGGGAGCGTCAGGACCGGGCGCCGTCATCGCTGTTCGCTCTGTCCTCTTGCAAACCGTCATCGCCAAAAAAGGCTTTGCGCATCCGCTCCGGCAGTTCGTTCATGATCGCGATCCGCTCCTCCTCGGTGAGGCGGTACCACCGTCCGATCTCCTCGCGGGTGCGGCCGCACCCCTCGCACAGCCCCGTTTCGGGATCGAGCACGCAGACGCGGATGCAGGGGCTGGAGGCGCGGGTCATCGCTGGGATATGTCGTTCACGGCGTGACCGCGATCAAGAGCGCGAGCCAGACCGCGATCTCGGCGGCCTGCTGGCCGGCCCCCGCCACGTCGCCCGTCTGCCCGCCGAAGAGGCGACGTGAGAGCCGGGTCACGAGCCATCCGGCCAAGGCCGCCGCGATCAGCATCAGGCCGATCCCGGCCTTCGGCAGGCCGCCGAAAAACCCGAGCAGAATGGTCACGCAGGTGGCCAGGATGGCGCCGATCCAGAACGAATCGCGGCTGGGCTGGCCCACGCCCCGCGAGAGCCCGTCCGACCGGGCTGGGGGCAGGAAGGCGAGGGGGGCGACGCCCGCGAGGCGCGACAGGGAGCAGGCCGCCAGGAAGCCCAGGCAGACGGGCAGGGCGTCGAGGCGGTCGGCCAGGGCCGCGAGGGCTCCGATCCGCAGCAGGAAGGCCAGGATCAGGGCGCAGACCCCGTAGGAGCCCACGAGGCTGTCCTTCATGATGGCGAGCTTGCGCTCCCGGGTCGCGCCGCCGAAGCTGTCGGCGAGGTCGGCGAGCCCATCCTCGTGCATGGCCCCCGTCGAGACCGCGAGGGCCGCGATGGAAAGCGTCGCGCAGAGCCAGGAGTCGAGACCCAGCGCCAGGGATGCCGCCAGCACCAGGGATGCCGGGAGCCCGATCACGAGGCCCGCGAAGGGCAGGGCCCGGACCATGCCGCTGAGATCCGGCGCCGCATGGGGATCGGCCTCGAAGGGGAGGCCCGGAACCGGTAGGCGCGAGAAGAACCGGACGCAGCGGGCAAGGCCGATCAGGCCCGCCTGCCATGCGCTGGGAGCAGCCTTATTCTCGGGCCCCGTTCCGTCCAGCATACTTCACCCCGCGCCCAACCGCCGTTATAGGTCGCGCCTCTTCTATTCGCCCGACGGGACCTTTGTCATCCATGGCCGACGCCAGCACCTCACCGTTCGACGACATCCGCCGCCTCGTCACCACGATGCCGGGCCCCGACGAAGCCGCCATCGCGGCGGTGCGGGCCCGCGACGCGCGCCTCACCAAACCCGCCGGCAGTCTCGGGCGGCTCGAATGGGTGGCCGAGTGGCTGGCGGCCTGGCAGGCCAAGCCCACACCCTCCGTCGACCGGCCCCTGGTCTGCGTCTTCGCGGGCAGCCACGGAGTCACGGCCAAGGGCGTGTCGGCCTTCCCGGATTCGGTCAACCGGCAGATGCTGGAGAACTTCGCGGCGGGCGGAGCGGCCATCAACCAGATCTGCGCCGCCTACGGGCTCGGCTTCAAGGTCTTCGACCTGGCCATCGACATGCCCACCGGCGACATCACCGAGACCGACGCCATGGACGAAAAGGCCTGCGTGGCCACCATGGCGTTCGGCATGGAGGCCATCGCGGGCGGCACGGACCTCCTCGCCATCGGCGAGATGGGCATCGGCAACACCACCGTGGCGGCGGCGATCTACACGGCGCTGTACGGCGGTTCGGCGGAGCACTGGGTCGGGCGGGGCACGGGGGTGGACGACGAGGGCCTGCGCCGCAAGATCGTGGCCGTGGACGCCGCCATCGCCCGGCACGGCGCCGCCCTAAAGGACCCGCTGGAGGTTCTGCGCCGCCTGGGCGGGCGGGAGATCGCCGCCATGGCGGGCGCGATCCTGGCCGCGCGGCTGCAGCGCATCCCCGTCATCCTCGACGGCTACGTGGCCACGGCCGCCGCCGCGATCCTGCACGCGGTTCACCCCGCGACCCTCGACCACTGCATCGCCGGCCATCTCAGCGCCGAGGGCGCGCACCAGGACGTGCTCTCCCGCATCGGCAAGATCCCGCTCCTGGCGCTCGGCATGCGCCTCGGCGAGGGCAGCGGCGCCGCCCTGGCGGCGGGCTTGGTGAAAGCGGCGGCAGCGGTCCACCGGGACATGGCGACCTTCGACCAGGCGGGCGTGTCGGAGCGGCTGCGCTAGCCCGTGACGCGGTTTCCCAAGACCCGGCGGCGCGGCGGGGGACTCTGGTCCCTCATTCTCGCGCTCGTTCTCGCGGTCGGGTCGGCCTATTGGCTCAAGCCCAACGAGCGGGCGGCGTCCGGCCAGGCCGCCATTGTGGACGGCGACACAATCCGTCTTTCCGGCCGGGCGATCCGCCTGAAAGGCATCGATACGCCGGAGCTCAAGCAGAGTTGCACCCTGGACAACCGGCCCTACCGCTGCGGCGAGACCGCCCGCACGGCTCTGGTCGGCCTCATCGCGAACCGATCCGTGGAATGCCGCGTGACGGGGCGCGATCGCTACGGGCGGGGCCTCGGAACCTGCTTCGTCGGCGGCCGGAACATCAATGCCTGGCTGGTGAGCGAGGGCTGGGCCGTCTCCTATGGGGGTGAGTACCGCCTCGAGGAGACCGGCGCGCGCCTGCGTGGGGCGGGGCTCTGGGCGGGCACGTTCCAGCGCCCCCAGGACTGGCGAAGAGAGCACACCCGCTGATCCGCGCGACCACGTGTCCGGTTGGGGCGCAACCCATTCATTCCCATCTCCAGGGAATGGATTCCCCACCCCCTTTCGAAACTCTCGCAGCCGAGCTGAAAGCCTGCCGCATCTGCCGGGACGCTCCTCGTTTCGGAGCCCCTCTGCCGCACGAGCCGCGCCCTATCGTCCAGGGCAGCGCCACGGCTCGCCTGTGCATCGCGAGCCAGGCCCCCGGCACCCGCGCCCATGCCAGCGGCACCCCCTTCATGGACCCGTCCGGCGTGCGCCTGCGGCGCTGGCTCGGCTTGGACGAGGCGGCCTTCTACGACGCGGCCCGCGTCGCCATCGTGCCCATGGGCTCGTGCTTTCCCGGCCTCGATGCCAAGGGCGGAGACCTGCCGCCCCGCCGCGAATGCGCTCCAGCCTGGCGCGAGCCATTGTTTGAAGCTCTGCCGAACCTGGAACTCCTGCTTCTCATCGGCCAATACGCGCAGGCTTGGCACATGGGCGACGATTTCCGGGACGGCCTGACCGGCACCGTGCGGCGCTGGCGCGAGATCCTCGACGGTCCCGCCCGTCCCCGCATCCTGCCGCTGCCCCACCCATCCTGGCGCAACAACGGCTGGCTCAAGAAGAACCCTTGGTTCGAAGCGGAGCTTTTGCCGGTGCTCCAGGCCGAAGTTCGCTCTATGCTGTCGTGACAACGGAGGAGCCCCGGCCCCATGAACCTGACGACCCTGCATCTCGCCATGGCCAATTCGGTCGCGACCGTCACCCTGTCCCGGCCCGACAAGCTGAATGCGCTCACGGCCGTTATGCACGCGGAACTGCGGGAGGTCCTGGGCCGCCTGGCAGGCGACGATGCCGTGAAAGTGGTGGTGCTGACGGGCGCCGGGCGGGCGTTCTCGTCGGGCCAGGACCTGACCGAGGACCTGCCGCGCGACGACGGGGGCCGCATCGACCTCGGGCCGCCGCTGGCCCGTGACTACAACCCTCTCGTGACGACCCTGGCCGATTACCCGAAAATCACGATCGCGGCCCTTAACGGGCCGGCCGTCGGCGCGTCCATGAACATCGCGCTCGCCTGCGACATCGTGGTGGCGGCCCGCTCCGCTTACCTCCAGGAAGCCTTCGCCAAGATCGCCCTGATCCCGGACGCGGGCGGCACCTGGATCCTGCCGCGTCTCGTGGGCCCGAAGCGGGCGCTCGCCCTCATGCTGACGGCCGAGCCCGTTCCGGCCGAGGAGGCCCTGCGGATGGGGCTGGTGTCGAAGGTGTTCGAGGACGCGACGTTCAAGACCGACGTCGCCGCCCATGCGGCCCAGCTCGCGCAAGGGCCGGCCCTGGCTTACCGGCTCATCAAGGAGGCCGTGCGCGAGAGCCTGTCCAACACCCTGGAGGAGCAGCTTGCCGTCGAGGCCCGCCTTCAGGCACAAGCAGGTTTCAGCGACGATTTCGCGGAAGGCGTTCGGGCCTTCCGTGAGAAACGCGCGCCCCGGTTCGAGGGACGGTAGGAATGCGCCCGAATTTTCTCATCATCGGACTACTCGTCCTCATCGCCGTCGTGGGCATCTACATGTCGTCCGATCCGGGCCAGAGCGAACGCCTGTCGCAGATGTATCGCGACGCGGCCTTTCAGGGCGAAGCCCGCGAGTATGTCCTGTTCGCGCTGGCGGTGGGGATCGGCGGCTTCATCCTCTACCTGACGATGACGCGCCGCTAGGCGCGCCCCGTCCCCTCGGCGGCCAGACCCGCCGTCACTTCTCCAGGCGCGAGATCAAGCTCGACGTATCCCAGCGGGCGCCGCCGTTGCGCTGCACGTCGGCATAGAACTGGTCGACCAGGGCGGTGACGGGCAGCACGGCCCCGTTCTTGCGCGCCTCGGCGAGCACGATGGACAGGTCCTTGCGCATCCAGTCCACCGCGAAGCCGAAATCGAACTTGTTCTGGTTCATGGTCTTGCCGCGGTTCTCCATCTGCCAGGAGCCCGCCGCTCCCTTGGATATCACGTCGAGCACCGCCTCGATGTCGAGGCCCGCGCGCTTGCCGAAATGAATGCCCTCGGCCAGGCCCTGCACGACCCCCGCGATGCAGATCTGGTTGATCATCTTGGTGAGCTGGCCCGAGCCGGGTCCGCCCATGAGGCGGCACGCGCGGGCAAAGCTCGCGATCACGGGTTCGGCCTTGGCGTAGGCGTCGGCATCGCCCCCGCACATAACGGTGAGCACGCCGTTCTCGGCGCCCGCCTGGCCGCCGGAGACGGGCGCGTCGATGAAGCCTGCGCCCTTGGCCTTCGCGGCCTCGTGCAGCTCGCGCGCCACCTCGGCCGAGGCCGTTGTGTTGTCGACCACGACGGCGCCGGATTCCAGCCCATGGAACGCGCCGTCCTCGCCCGCCATCACCTGGCGCAGGTCGTCGTCGTTGCCCACGCAGGCGAACACGAATTCCTGGCCCTCGGCCGCTTCGCGGGGCGTCTTGGCGGCCCGGCCGCCGTTCTCCGACACCCACTTCTCGGCCTTGGCGAAGGTGCGGTTGTAGACGGTGACGTCATGACCCTTCTCGCGCAGATGCCGCGCCATCGGGTAACCCATCACGCCCAACCCCAGAAATGCAACCTTGGCCATGCTTCGACTCCGTCAAACGACGGCACCGGTTTTAGAGCATTTTTCGGCGAAGGGGATCCGGTTCATCCCCAAAAATGGGGCACGGTCACAATAAGAGCGGATTCCAAGGCGCCGGAACCAGCTCTCGTCCCGGCGGCAGGCGGGTCGAACGCCGCTACTTGATGTCGAACGGAAAGTACTTGGCGCGAACGCGGTCGTAGGTGCCGTCCGCGATAACCTGGCGCAAAGCCGCGTTGAAGCTGTCGAGGAGCGCCGTATCCTCCTTGCGGACTCCGATCCCGTAGGTCTGGTACCGGAAGGCCGGGCGGGCGGGCACGTCTCCCACGATGCGGCAGCAGGCGGCGCCCTCCCGGGACTCGAGGAACTTCGCGAGCCCGAACCGGTCGCCGAGCACGAGGTCGAGGCGGTCGGTGAGCAGATCGAGGTTGGCCTCTTCCAGCTTCGAATAGCGCTTGATCTCCGAGTCCTTGTAGTTGGCCTGCAGATAGTCGAACTGCTCGTCATGATCGTTCGTGCCGATCCTCAGGCCCGCCAGGGCCTTGGGCGTCACGGCCTGGATGGTCGCGTCCTTTCTGCCGATGAAGGCCACGGGCACGCGATAATAGGGCTCCGAGAAAGCGATGCGCTTCTGCCGCCGCTCCAGGATCTCCAGGGACGACATGATGGCGTCGTACTCGTTGGCGAGGAGCGCGCGGATGATGCCGTCCCATCCATGCGTCACGAAGGTGCACCGGGACCGCATCGCCTCGCACAGGGCCTTGGCCAAGTCGACCTCGAAGCCCTGAAGCTCGTTGTTCTGATCGATATAGTTGAAAGGCGGATAGGCTCCTTCAACCGCGACGCGTATAGCGGGGCTCTCCTCCGCATGGGCGAAGACGAATGGATTGACCCAAAGGAAAAGGGCCAGAATGACTCCGAGGACTCGACCGGTCTTTGGCATGCGAACGTCTACGGCGCCCCTTTATCGTTCCGCTTATACTGGCGGAATATAAAGCGCGAATGAATAAGCCTCGGGCTTGTTCTTTGGGAGCAGGAGCGGCCCTCAGCCGCCTGTCACGCTCATGTGGCGTCCCACGGCGGGGCGGGCCTGGCGGCGGTCGATGATGAAATCGTGGCCCTTGGGCTTGCGGGCGATGGCGTTCTCGATGGCGAGCGACAGGAGGCGGTCGTCTCCCTCGCGCAGTGGCGTGCGCAGATCCGCCATGTCCTCCTGGCCCAGGCACATGAAGAGCTGTCCCGTGCAGGTCAGGCGGACCCGGTTGCAGCTCTCGCAGAAATTATGGCTCAGCGGCGTGATGAAGCCGAGCTTTCCGCCCGTCTCGGCGACGCGCACGTAGCGGGCGGGCCCGCCCGTGCGATCCGGCAGGTCCTGGAGGGTGTAGCGGGCCGCGAGCCTCGCCCGGACGGCGGAAAGGGGCAGGAATTGATCCACGCGCCGCGCCTCGATCTCGCCGAGAGGCATGACCTCGATCAGCGTGAGGTCCATCCCGCGCCGATGAGCCCACGTCATGAGCGTCTCGATCTCGTCCTCGTTCACATCCTTGAGAGCCACGGCGTTGATCTTGATGCCGAGACCGGCGGCCTGCGCGGCATCGAGCCCTTCCATCACCTTGGACAGGTCGCCCCAGCGGGTGATGCGGCGGAACTTCTCCGGATCGAGCGTATCGAGGGACACGTTCACTCGCCTGACCCCGCAGGCGGCGAGGTCCCGGGCGTGCCGGGCGAGCTGGGAGCCGTTGGTGGTGACGGTCAACTCGTCGAGAGCGCCGGTCGCCAGGTGGCGGGACAGGCCCTCGAACAGACTCATGATGTTCCGGCGCACCAGCGGCTCGCCACCGGTGATGCGAAGCTTGCGCACGCCGCGGGCGACAAACAAGGAACAGAGCCGGTCCAGTTCCTCGAGGGTCAGCAGGTCGCGCTTGGGCAGGAACGCCATGTCTTCGGACATGCAATAGACGCAGCGGAAGTCGCAGCGATCCGTGACCGACACGCGCAGATACGAGATCGCGCGCCCGAACGGATCGACGAGCGGGCCTGCGGTCTCGGGCTGAGCTGGCGCGAGCTTTGTGCCCCACATCCTGCGACGATCCTTTATCCTGGCTTGGCCTATAGATCTTGCTTTCGGGCCGGATTTCAAGCAGCAGCATGGCCCGAGAGCGGGACAGGACCCGGATATGCCCCACGATCTTTGGCCGACGGAACTGCGCCTGCGGGCCGACAGGCGCAGCCTGCACGTGACCTTCGAGAACGGCGAATCCTTCGACCTGCCGGCGGAGTACCTTCGCGTCTCCAGCCCTTCGGCGGAGGTTCGGGGCCACGGGCCGGCCGAGCGCAAGACCGTGCCGGGCAAGCGCGACGTCCGAATCGTCAAGGTTGACCCCGTGGGCAACTACGCCGTCAGGCTGACCTTCGACGACACGCACGACACCGGAATCTACGGCTGGGGCTACCTCCGCGAGCTCGGCGCGAATCAGGCCGAGCGATGGACGGCCTATCTGGCCGAGCTCGAGGCCAAGGGCCTGTCGCGCGAATCGCGGCGGCCATGAAAAAGGCCGGCCGCAATGGCCGGCCCTTCAGCGATTTCAGGTCTCCCGACCTCATCCTGAGGGAATGGCGGAGCCATTCGTCTCGAAGGATGTTTCCAGAGTTGGCCTTACCGCTGCACCACCACCCGGGCGCCCACCTTGGCGCGGCTGTAGAGGTCCATGACGTCCTCGTTGGTCATGCGGATGCAGCCGGACGAGACGGCCTGGCCGATGGTTTCGGGCTCGTTGGAGCCATGGATCCGGTAGATCGACGAGCCGAGGTAGAGCGCGCGGGCCCCGAGGGGGTTCTCCGGGCCGCCCTTCATGTAGCGGGGCAGGTCGGGCCGGCGCTTGAGCATGGTCGCCGGGGGACGCCAATCCGGCCATTCGCGCTTCATGGTGACGGTCTGCGTGCCGCCCCAGGTGAAGCCCGGCCGTCCGACGCCGACGCCGTAGCGGATCGCCTTGCCGTCGCCCAGCACGTAGTACAGGCGGCGCTCGCTCGTCGACACGATGATGGTGCCCGGAGCATGGCGTCCGTCGAAGGACACGATCTCGCGTGGGACCGGCGAGGCCTGGGCCTGGAAGCCCTGGTCGACGGGATAGAGCGGCTGACGGGTCAGCGGATCGATCTCGGTGAACGCTGCGGCCGGCGTCGCGATCGCGACGAAAGCGCAGGCAAGCCCGTAGAGGGCGGCGCGGGTGCGTCCCATCTTTGCCTCGAAAATTCCCATGTTTGGACCAGAACCTTAACGGCTAAACGCAATAGCCACGTTTGAGGTCCATGGCATATCAAAGGAATCGCTATAACGGATAGCGACTCGCCGCCGCATTTTCGCCACGGGGTTAACCGGCCCTTATCGCCACGCTGCCACAATGCCTTGGTGGCCCGAGGGCGTCATTTTGCCGATTAGGCCGTCATTTGTCTTGACGTTCGGGCCAGGAGCCCCTTAGAAGGCCCCCATCGGGCGCGTAGCTCAGCGGGAGAGCATTCGCTTCACACGCGAAGGGTCACAGGTTCAATCCCTGTCGCGCCCACCATTCCACCGATCATCACATTTGTGTGTTTTCGAGGCCGGTCAGGCGGCCTCGGACTTCAGCAGGTCGCGCACGGCGCCGTAGAGCTCGTCGAAATGCTCGATCAACCGGTCGGGCCCGAGGTCGCGCACCGGCACGTCCGTGTAGCCGAACGGCACCGCGACCACGGGGACCCCCGCCGCCTGCGCGGTAACGATGTCGGTGCGGGAATCGCCCACCATCACGGCTCGGCGCGGGTCTCCGCCCGCCTTCTCAATGGTGAGGGTGAGGTGGCGCGGATCGGGTTTGAAGTACGGGAAGCTGTCGCGTCCGCAATTGGCCGCGAACATTTGCCCGACACCGAGCGCGTCTAGGACCTTCACGGAGTGAGCCTCGACCTTGTTGGTGCAGACCGCAAGCCGGAAGCCTGCGCCGGCGAGAGCCTCCAGGGCGTCGCGGGCGCCCGGGAACAGCGTCGTGTCGATGCAGATGTTGTCGTGATAATGCGCCAGGAAGAACCGGTACAGCTCCTCGAGCCGCTGCGGCGTCAGGTCCTTGCCGGACGCCTCGAATCCGCGCTCGATGAGTGGCCGGGCGCCGGAGCCGATGATGTCCCGCGCCTGCTCGAGGGGAACGGGGGCGAGGCCCTCCCGCCGCAGGATCACGTTGAGGGTCCCGACGAGATCGGCCGCCGTATCGGCCAGGGTTCCATCGAGGTCGAAGACGACGATCGGGGGGAGGTGCGCTGCCATGCCACTTGGCTAACCACAAGACTCGGATGAATCAAGCATCGGGGTGGTATGGTGCCGCCCGTGATTCGATTTGTCCGACGGAGCGACATATGCGGCTGACCCCTTTCGCGGCCTGCCTTTCCGGCCTTCTCCTGAGCGCAGCCGCCGCGCCGGTCCTCGCCGCGCCCTATGATTTCGTGCCGGCTCCGCAGACCGACCTGAACCGCATCTACCGCATCGACCGCATCACCGGAGAGGTCAGCTCCTGCCAGTACGGGCTCCAGGAGGGCACCATCGGCGTCACCCTGTGCTTCGCGGCGGGCGAGGGTGCGGGCGCGCAGGTTCCGGGCGAATACGGCCTCGTGGCCTCCCGCCACGAGCGTGAGGGCGGTGTCTTCCGGGTCAATTACCGCACCGGCGACATGAGCATCTGCTACGTGTTCGACGAGAAGGTCGTGTGCACGCCGCAGACCAGCCCCAACCCGGCCAGCCCGGCCGGGGCGCCGGCCGCGACGCCGAGCGCCCGGTCCGGCACGGGCGCGTCTCCGCAGCGGCCCTGAGCGGCCGCGCTCGCCGGGTGTGGCAACCGGCGGCTTTCCTTCGCCCCGGAATGCGGTATGGACTGGCCAAGCACACCCCCGCTCTCCGCAGGACCCCATCCTTGAGCACCGACTTGAAGCGCGCCGCCGCCGAACGGGCCGCCTCCCTCGTCACCGAGGGCATGCGGCTCGGCCTCGGCACGGGATCGACCGCCACGCATTTCGTCTCCGCCGTCGCGCGGCTGGTCCAGGGTGGCATGACGCTTGTCGGCGTTCCGACCTCGGAGGCGACCCGCGCGCAGGCCGAGCGCGAGGGCATCCCCCTGACCACCCTGGACGAAACCCCCGAGCTCGACCTGACCGTCGATGGGGCGGACGAGATCGACGACGGTTTGCGCCTCATCAAGGGTGGCGGCGGAGCGCATCTGCGCGAGAAGATCGTCGCCTCGGCCAGCCGGCGCATGATCGTCATCGCCGATGGGTCGAAGCATGTCACCCATCTCGGGCGTTTTCCCCTGCCGGTCGAGGTCGTTCCGTTCGGCCTCGAGGTGACCCGGCGGTCCATCCTGGGCGTGCTGCGGGATCTCGGCCTGCCCGAGGAGCTTCGCCTCCGCGAAGCCGGCGGCGAGCCTTTCGTCACCGATGGCGGTCACCTTATCCTGGACGCGCATCTGGGCCGAATCGGCGACCCCGAAGCCCTGGGCGTAGCCCTGAACGGGGTTCCGGGCGTCGTCGAGCACGGTCTTTTCCTTGGTCTCGCCTCCGGCGCCGTGCTTGCGACGGAAGGGGGACTTGTCGAACTCGGTCAGGTTTGACCATAAGCAGCGATTGATTGGAGCCCCTTCTATGATCCGTTTCGCCTCCCGTCTGGCCGCAGCCTCGCTGGCCCTCACCCTGGCGGCGGCCCCCGCCCTGGCCCAGCAGCCGGCCCCCGGAGCCCAGGCTCCCGCGGCCGCGCAGCCGAGCGCGGGCCAGCTGGCCCTGGCCCGCGAGGTTGCCATCGGGTCGGGCATGACCCGGTCCTTCGACGCCATGGCCGAGCCGCTCTTGGGCCAACTCCAGCAGATGAACGTGACCCGTCCCGAGATCCAGCAGGACCTGCTCTCGGTCGTGGAGACCCTGCGGCCGGAGATCGAGCTGCAGAAGCAGCAGATGGTCAACACCGCCGCGCGCATCTTCGCCGAGCGTTTCACCGAGTCCGAGCTCAGGGATATCTCGGCGTTCTACAAGTCTCCCACCGGCGCCAAGTTCGTGGAGCAGCAGCCGCTGGTTCTGGACGACATCGTCCGGGAGCTGGCGACCTGGACCCAGAACGTCTCGGAATACATCATGATCCGCGCCCGCGCCGAGATGGCCAAGAAGGGCCACCAGCTGCAGTAAGAGCCTGGCAGCCCTCGGAATTGAGCCCGGCCCTGCGCCGGGCTTTTTTGCCCCTTCTTGAAAATACACATTTTGTGTATAATCCGTGATACACATTCAAGGAGATGACGGTGCGCAGCGTCAGAGCAACGGATTTCGTGAGAAATTTCGCGCAGATCCAGCACGACATCCGCCGCGAGGCGATCGCTGTGACGAGTCATGGGCGCACAACCGGCGTGCTTATCTCCCCCGACGATTACGCGGAGCTTGAAAGCTTGCGCGCAAAGGCGCGGCAGTCCCTGCGCGTTGAAAACTTGCCGGACGATGTCGTTCGAGGCTTACGGGAGACCGCGATGGATCGTCGACATTCGTCCCTGAACGATCTGATGGACGAGTAAGATGGCGGACTGAATGCCAGTGCCTAGCCCTGAGCCGGGTCTCGTTATCTGCTACGAGTTTCTCTGGAGTCATGAAAGCCGAGCGGGCCTGGAAACCGGGTCCAAAAAGCTTCCCTGCGCGATTGTGCTGATGGCCAAGACGGAGCAAGGTCAGGTATCCGTAACGGTAGCGCCCATCACGCACAGTGCCCCGAGGGATCCGAGCAGAGCTGTTGAAATCCCTTTACGGGTCAAGCGGCATCTGGGTTTGGACCATGATCGTTCCTGGGTCGTGCTAGACGAACTGAACCGGTTCGTTTGGCCGGGCTTTGACCTTTACCCGATCCCCGGCGGGCGGCCGGGACAATACGATTTCGGATTCCTGCCACCAATCCTGTTTGAGCGGATCATCGAGGGTATCTTGGCCCTAAACGCGGACACCAAACGCATCGAACGCATGGAATAAAAAAGCCCAGCATAGCGCCGGGCTTTCTCGCTTCGTCAGGGTCTTACCCCTCAATCCTCCGTCGCCTTGAACCGGCTCATCCCCTTCAGGACGAAGGGAAGGATGAGGGCGATGAGGGCGATCACCAGGAGGGTGGCCGAGATGGGGCTCTGGAGCAGCACCATCGGGTCGTTGAGGCTGATGGAGAGCGCGCGGCGCAACTGGCCTTCCGCCACGGGCCCGAGGATCAGGCCGACCACCACCGGCGCGATGGGGAAGTCGAATCGGCGCATCAGGAAGCCCATGATGCCGAAGAGCGTCAGCATCATCAGCTCGACCACGGACGGGTTCGCCGCGATGGTGCCCATGGTGGCGAAGACCAGGATGCCGGCGTAGAGCCAGGGCTGCGGGATGGCGAGCAGGCGCACCCACAGGCCCACCAGCGGCAGGTTCAGCACCAGCAGCATCACGTTGGCGATGAACAAGCTGGCGATGAGGCCCCAGACCAGTTCCGGCCGCTCGGCGAAGAGCAGCGGGCCGGGGTTGAGGCCGTATTGCTGGAAGCCCGCCAGCATCATGGCGGCGGTGGCCGAGGTGGGCAGGCCGAGCGTCAGCAGGGGCACCAAGGTGCCGGCCGCCGAGGCGTTGTTGGCCGCTTCCGGTCCGGCGACGCCCTCAATGGCGCCGTGGCCGAACTCCTCCGGATGCTTCGCGAGACGCTTTTCGGTCGAATAGGACAGGAAGGTGGGAATCTCGGCGCCGCCCGCCGGCAGGGCCCCGATGGGGAACCCGAAGGCGGTGCCGCGCAGCCAAGGCTTCCAGGAGCGCTTCCAGTCCTCCTTGGTCATCCAGAGCGATCCGCGCACGGGCT
The DNA here is from genome assembly GCF_016892705.1 of Microvirga pudoricolor. GTDB lineage: Bacteria > Pseudomonadota > Alphaproteobacteria > Rhizobiales > Beijerinckiaceae > Microvirga > Microvirga pudoricolor. Next base: position 546,686 of record NZ_JAFEMB010000002.1, on the reverse strand, counting down.
CGAGCTTCTCCTCCACGAGGTGGCGGCGGGACGCGACGTAGAGCGCCTCGCCCACGGCGAATAGGCCGACCGCCAGGGTGGTGACCTCCACGCCGTCGAGGAGGTCGGGCACGCCGAAGCTCATGCGCGCTTGGCCCGTGAGGATGTCGATGCCGACAAGTCCGAGCAGCAGGCCGATGAACAGGCTGGTGAGGCCGCGCACGGGCGAGTCGCCGAAGGTGGCCGAGACCGTCACGAAGGCCACGCACATGAGGGCGAAGTAGTCCTCCGGGCCGAACTGGACGGCCACGTCCACGAGGTAGGGGGCCAGGAACGCCAGCCCGGCGGTGGCGATGACGCCCGCCACGAAAGACCCGATCGCGGCCGTGGCGAGCGCGGGTCCGCCCCGGCCGGCCTTGGCCATCTTGTTGCCCTCGAGCGCCGTGACCATGGAGGCGCTTTCACCGGGCGTGTTGATGAGGATCGACGTGGTCGAGCCGCCATACATGCCGCCGTAATAGATGCCCGCGAACATGATGATCGACCCGCCGGGATCGAGCTTGAACGTGATGGGCAGGAGCAGCGCCACGGTGAGCGCCGGGCCGATGCCGGGAAGCACGCCGACCGCGGTGCCGAGCAGCACGCCGATGAGCGCGAAGAGCAGGTTCATCGGCTGGATGGCGACCGTGAGGCCGTGGGCGAGGGAGACGAAGGCGTCCATCGGGAATCCTCAGAGAAGGCGTTCGATCGGTCCCATGGGCAGGGACAGGGCCAGGAGCTTCGAAAACACCACGTAGATGATGAGGCCGAGCACGAAGCCGATGGCGAGGTCGACCAGGAAGGCCCTGCGCCCGAAGGCCGCCGCCGTCGCGGCGAACAGCACGGTGGTGGCCAGGATGAAGCCGACCCCGAAATGTATGAAGCCCATCATCACGGCGAGGCCGCCGATGATGAGGATGATGGGCTGCCATTGCAGGCTTTCACGCTCGGGCAGGTCGCCCCGGAAAGCCGCGATCGCATTGCCGATGGCCAGGATGCCGAGACCGGCGGCCACCACCATGGGCATGGCCTTGGGACCGACGCCGTACACCGCGTTCAGCTGCAGCCGGGAGAGATCCCACCAGATCAGGCCCGCGAGGGCGAGAAGGATGAAGGCGATGGCGAGGCCGGCGACGTCGGGACGCCGGGAGGAGGGGCTTTCCATGGAGATACTTCCCGTTGATGGGCCGCGAACCCGTATCGCCTGACCCGTTCAGGCACAATCCTCATCTTGTCTCTTGTCGCACGTTCCGGCGGGGAAGCGGAGCGGTTCGATGGGATCATGCACTAAAAAAAGCGCCGCGTGTCCCGCGGCGCTTTCGTGGTGTTTCCGGTGCTTGCGAACTAGGACTTCACGAGACCGACCGAGGTCAGGACTTCCTTGGTCTTGGCCTGCTCGTCCGACAGGTACTTCGCGAAGGCCGGGCCGGACATGTAGGCGTCGTCCCAGCCCTTGGCCTTCAGGAGCTCCTGCCATTCCTTGGTCTTGGCGAGCTTGTCGACGGTCTCGGTGAGGGTCTTGGTCTGCTCCGGGCTCAGGCCGGGAGGCGCCACGACCGCGCGCCAGTTGGCGATCTCCAGGTCGATGCCCTGGTCCTTGAGGGACGGGCCGTCGACATTCGGCAGCTTGCCGGGAGACGTCATGCCGATCAGGCGCAGCTTGCCGGCCTTGATCTGGCTCTCGAACTCTCCGTAGCCGGAGATGCCCGCCGTGACCTTGCCGCCGAGGATGGCCGCCAGGGCCTCGCCGCCGCCCGAGAACGGGATGTAGTTAATCTTGGTCGGGTCCGCGCCCGCCGCCTTGGCGAAGAGGGCCGCCGCGATGTGGTCGACGCCGCCCGCCGAGCCGCCCGCCCAGGTGACCTTGGCCGGATCGGCCTTCACGGCCGCGGCCAGCTCCTTGGCGTCCTTGATCGGCGAGTTCGCCGGAACCACGATGGCCTCGTACTCGGCCGTGATGCGGGCGATGGGGGTGACCTGGGCCAGGGTGACCGGCGAGTTGTTGGTGAGCAGCGCGCCGACCATCACGTAGCCCATCACCATGAGCTGGTTCGGGTCGCCCTTGGCGCCGTTGACGAATTGGGCGATGCCGATGGAGCCGCCCGCGCCGGGGACGTTGGTCACCTGCACGTTCTTCACGAGGCCGGACTGGGTGAAAGCCTGCTGCATGGAGCGGGCGGTCTGGTCCCAGCCGCCGCCGGGCGCCGCCGGGGCCATGATCTTCAGGTCGGACTGGGCCATGGCCGAGGTGGCCAGCGTCAGGGCCGCCGCCGTCAGGGCGCCGCGCCACAGACCTTTTGTGATCCGGGTCATCTTGTGTTTCCTCCTTGGAAAGGGTCGAGCTTTCTTAGCGCATCTGCGGCGAAACGGTAGAGGGGGCATCACCTCATGAGCCGCAATCCAGGCCTTTATAGACGTAAGACCTTCGCTTAAGACGCTCCCGTGAGCACCCTTTCCGAATCCACCTCGAAGCCCCTGGCGGGCGCCAGGGTCACGGACGCCCTCTGGCGGGCCTCCATGATTATCCTCGGCGTCATGCCGGTGGGCATGACGGTCGCGCATCGGTCGAGCCCGCTCTTCCTGGGCCTCGGCGCCGCCTTCGCGGTGGCGGCCCTGTGGAGCGAGGGAAGGCTCGGCGAGACCCTCCGGCGTGCCAACACATCTTTGCGATCACCGCTCGGTCTGGCAGTCGGCGCCCTCCTGGCCTGGAGCCTCCTGTCGGTGAGCTGGAGCGAGGTGCGGGAATTGTCCCTCGCCGCGGTGGGCGAGTTCTGGCTGCCGGTGGCCTTCGCGTTCGCGCTCTGCCTCGCGCTGCCCCGGCGCCTCACCGTCCAGGCTTTCTGGCTCCTCGTCGTTTCGGTCTGCCTGTCCCAGCTCCTCATGCTCATGGACCTGCGCTCCGACCTGGTCCTGCGCAAGGCGCTCGGCATGCGGGGGGACAGCTACATCTTCAACCGGACGAGCCTCACCCTCCTGGTGGTCCTGCCTGCCATCGCGGCCTGGTTCACGGGCCGGGTGCGGCCGGGCCGGATCCTGGCGTTCGCGCTGTTCGCCGTCGTCAGCCTCGCGATCGTCAATTCCGACAGCGGAGCGGGGGTGCTCGGCCTTGTCGTGGGGACGCTGACCCTGGCCCTCGCCTGGGTGGCGCCGGGCCTGACGTCTACTCTCGTGCGGGTCGCCTTCGTCGGGATGTTGGCCCTGGCGCCCGTCTTCGGGCCGCTCAGCGATGCCCTGATCTCGGATGGGGTTCACAAGAGCTTTTCCCGCAACCACTCCCGCGCCCGGGTCGACATCTGGCACAGCTTCGACGCGGCGATCCGGGTCCAGCCGGTCCTCGGCGCCGGGTTCGGGGCGAGCCCGCTCCTCCGCGAGACCTCCGTCACGGCCAAGGTCCCGGAGGAGAACCGGGTCCTGCTCGGCGTCGGGCACCCGCATAACGCGCCGATCCAGGTCTGGGTCGAGCTCGGAGCCGTCGGGGCTTTTCTGGTCGGCCTGATCGGCCTCCTGGCCATGCGCCGGATCGACGGGCTGCCCCGCGAAATCCGCGCCTTAAGTTTAGCTCTCGTCATGGCCATCTTGAGCGTGGGCATGGTGGGACACGGGGCGTGGCAGGGCTGGTGGGCCGCCGCCATCGGGGCCTCCATCGTGTGGATGAGAGCGGCCGGGACAAGGCCGCAGGAGACGGAATTATGAGCGCCTACGACGTCGATCTCTTCGTCATCGGAGCCGGTTCGGGCGGCGTACGCGCGGCCCGGATCGCGGCGGGCTACGGCGCCCGGGTGATGATCGCCGAGGAATACCGGGTCGGCGGCACCTGCGTGATCCGGGGCTGCGTGCCCAAGAAGCTCATGGTCTATGCCAGCCGCTTCGCCCACGAGTTCGAGGAAGCGGAAGGCTTCGGCTGGACCCTCGACGCGCCGAAATTCAACTGGGCAACCCTGATCCGCAACAAGAGCCTGGAGATCGACCGGCTCGAGGGGATCTACCGCGCCAACCTGGACAAGGCGGGCGTCGAGATCGTGGACAGCCACGCCGTGATCGAGGACCCGCACACGGTGCGGCTCACCCGGACCAACCGCACCGTCACGGCCCGCGTCATCCTGATCGCGGTGGGCGCCCACCCGACCATGGAGCCCGCCATCCCGGGCGGCGAGCTAGCCATTACGTCCAACGAGGTCTTCGAACTGCAGGAACTGCCTAAGCGCATCCTCGTGGTCGGCGGCGGCTATATCGCGGTGGAGTTCGCGGGCGTGTTCAACGGCTTAGGGTCCGAGACGACCCTTCTGCACCGGGGCGACAAGCTCCTGCGCGGCTTCGACGAGGATGTGCGCGACGCCCTGGGCGAGGCCTATGCGGCGCGGGGCATCCGCCTGGAACTTGGCAAGATGGTGACCCGCCTCGACAAGCGTCCGGACGGCATCGCCGCCACCCTGTCGGACGGGTCGGTATTGACCGTCGATCAGGTGCTCGTCGCCACCGGGCGGCGTCCCAATACGAGCGGCCTGGGCCTGGAAAACGCAGGCGTGGTCACCGACGAGGTCGGGGCCGTGGTGGTGGACGCCTATTCGCAGACCCTGATTCCGTCGATCTACGCGGTGGGCGACGTGACCAACCGGGCGAACCTCACCCCCATCGCCATCCGCGAAGGCCACGCCTTCGCCGACACCGTCTTCGGGGACAAGCCCACCATGGTCGAGCACGACCTGATCCCCACGGCGGTGTTCTCGACCCCCGAAATCGGCGTGATCGGCTGCAGCGAAGGGCTGGCGCGGGCCAATTACGGCGAGATCGACGTGTACAAGACCGCCTTCCGGCCCATGAAGGCGACGATATCGGGTTCGAAGGACCGGGTGCTCATGAAGCTCCTCGTCGACCGGGCCACCGACAAGGTGGTGGGCGTCCATATCGTCGGCCACGACGCGGGCGAGATGATCCAGCTCGCGGGCGTCGCCGTCACCATGGGGGCCACCAAGGCCGATTTCGACCGCACCGTGGCGGTGCACCCCACGGCCGCCGAGGAGCTCGTGACCATGCGGACGCCCTTCTTGGTGAAGACGCCGGTGGCGGTGGGTTAGTGTTCCGTCCGTTGACCGGCATCGCAAATTTTACTATATAACAGTATACTGATATTTGCTTAGGGAAAAACTAGCGGTTGTGATCTCGTGGCAGGTTTTTATGGTCGACATAAGTCAATTTATTCGTAGAGGGCTATGTACGGCTAAGGCGATCTTAAGTCGGGCGTTAGTCATAAAACTCGCATCAGCATTCCTTTTCCAACTGCCGTGGACGATTGTGATAGTAGATAGTTTTTTCGCCCAGCAGGCGTATTTAAAAAGAGGAATAGGCTTCTCTGATGGAAAATGTCATACTAATATAGATCTAAATTTCAGTATGCATCTATATATATTGATTGGATATATATTGATCTATATTGTTTCTATAGGTATATTATATCATATTAGAAGTATTAAGTTTTTTTTGGCCGCGTCTTTCGTCAGTTCTATTGTCTGCATGGCCGTTGCAGGCAGGCCTGTTTCATTTTTCTTATGTCGTGATATGTAGGTGGATCGGCGATGTCAGAATACAAGTTAAGCTTCGATGGATATCAAGTGAGCCTTCAGCAAAATGGCAGAGTCGTCGATAGTTGGAGTGCAGTTTCGGGTCGCCCAGGTTCTCAATCGCCAAGCGAAACCGCTCTGAAGGATGTTGGACCAATTCCAGAGGGGCAGTGGAGTTTCAACACTTCGGATATACAGACGGTTACTGGCCTGGATAACATAATCGGCAATATTGGTAAGTTGAGTGGCGTTACACTAGGCGAAAAATTTGGAGCGTGGTACGGAGGTACCGTATCATGGGGAGTCGAGCGAGCGTTCTTAACCCCATCTGCCACCACCAACACTTTTGGCCGCACCGGCTTTTCCGTTCACGGCGGTGATTGGTATGGCTCGGCGGGTTGTATTGATCTCGGGCATGAGGAAGTCGCGTTTTTCAGCAGAATTAGTTCACTCGGAATCAGTAACATCACTATCGATGTCAAATATGACAGGCAGTTATTGAGTAAGCCCCATCCACTGGCCGGGAAATTCGTCTGGGATCCGCGTCCGGTCGACTTTTGGGGGAGGCCACTCAATCACAACAACATGCCCGTCAATGGGGTAGACCAGAGGAACTGTTTTCTAGCCGATACGATGATCCTCATGGTGGACGGCACTGAAAAGCCTATTCAGGATATCAGAACTGGCGATGAGGTCATGGCTTTCGATCCCATCGCGGATAACGGTCTCACACGCAAAAAGGCGGCGCGAGTGCGTCGCACCTTCCAAAATGTAACCAACAAGGTTCTCAACCTGCGCGGTCTCCACATGACCCCAGGTCACCTCGTGCTTTCTGATCAGGGGGAATGGCTGAAGATCATTGATGTGCTTCGGCAGGATCGAATGATCGTCGAAGAGCGTCAGGGTGGGCCTGTGCTGGTGAGAGCGAGAACCGGAGCTGTGTGCGGCTCAGATGACGATGCTCCAATAACCGTTCTTTTCACCGATAAGGCTGGGGTCCCCCATAAGGCTGTCGTGCGGGCAGGAATAATCTGCACTGCCAAGAGGCGCTCCGATGGGTCGCTAGAAGGTTGGAGCCTCGCCAAAGTGTTGCGGCATCAAGGTTATACAATCCATTCAAACGGAGCCATCGAGAGTTCCAATGGGCATCGTTTCGAGGCGACACCCTGGCCTGATGGCACCCCGTTGGATGCTCCTTTTCAACAAGACTGGGTCGTTTCCCTAGATGGCAGATCCTTTGCGCCAACTTGGGTGGCAGAAATATTGGACCGCGAGCAGGCCGAGATCGCGGATGCGCCGGTCAGAACACCTTATGCAAATTTTATGACCCCGCCGAGCAAGCTTAACCGTCGCGAACGTCGAAAGCTGGCTGCTCGGAAACTTGTTTCCTGATCGGACAATCATAGCGCAAGATATTATTGCGTATACGGGTTGCCATCTGCGGCCTCGTTCGCACTCGCCTTTTCGCTTATGTCGTGTATAGAGGCCCGTTCGTGCCGTTTATTGCGGAGCACAAGAAACCATTTTCGACACGGGGGAGAGTGTCATGACCGCGCGGTGGACACCGAGCAGCTGGAGAGACAAGCCGATTCAGCAGGTTCCAGCCTATCCGGACCTTGAGGTGCTGAAGAACGTCGAGAAGGACCTCGCCGGATATCCGCCGCTGGTCTTCGCCGGTGAGGCGCGCAAGCTCAAGCGCACCCTGGCGAAGGTGGCGGCCGGGGAGGCGTTCCTGCTCCAGGGCGGCGATTGCGCCGAGAGCTTCGCGGAGCATTCCGCCGATAACATCCGCGATTTCTTCCGGCTTTTCCTCCAGATGGCCGTGGTGATGACGTTTGCCGGCGGCTCGCCCGTGGTGAAGGTCGGCCGTTCCGCGGGCCAGTTCGCCAAGCCGCGTTCCTCCGACACCGAGACCGTGAACGGCGTCGAGCTGCCGAGCTACCGGGGCGACATCATCAACGATATCGACTTCACGCCGGAATCGCGCATTCCCGACCCGCAGCGGCAGATCTCGGCCTACCGCCAGTCGGCCGCGACCCTCAATCTGATCCGCGCCTTCGCGACGGGCGGCTACGCCAATCTCGAGAACGCGCATCGCTGGATGCTGGGCTTCGTGAAGGACTCGCCCCAATCCTCGCGCTACAGCGAGCTGGCCGAGCGGATCACCGAATCCATCGCCTTCATGCGCGCCATCGGCATCGACCCCGAGACCCATCCGGAGATGCGCTCGACGGATTTCTACACCAGCCACGAGGCGCTGCTGCTGGGCTACGAGGAATCCATGACCCGCGTGGATTCCACCACGGGCGACTGGTACGCCACCTCCGGCCACATGCTCTGGATCGGCGACCGCACCCGCCAGCCGGACCATGCCCATGTGGAATACATGCGGGGCATCAAGAACCCGATCGGCCTGAAATGCGGCCCGTCGCTGAAGCCCGACGAACTCCTGAAGCTCATCGACCTCCTGAACCCGGAGAACGAGCCGGGCCGCCTGACCCTGATCTGCCGCTTCGGCGCCGATAAGGTGTTCGACCACCTGCCGGGCCTCGTGCGCGCCGTGAAGCGGGAAGGGCGCTCGGTCGTGTGGTCGAGCGACCCCATGCACGGCAACACCATCAAGGCGGCCTCGGGCTACAAGACCCGTCCGTTCGAGAGCGTGATGGGCGAGGTGCGCAACTTCTTCGCGGTCCACCAGGCCGAGGGGACCCATGCGGGCGGCATTCACCTGGAGATGACCGGCAAGAACGTGACGGAATGCACCGGCGGCGCCCGCGCGCTCACCGACGCGGATCTCATGGACCGCTACCACACCTATTGCGATCCGCGCCTCAACGCCGAGCAGGCCCTGGAAATCGCCTTCTTGACCTCGGAGCTGATCAAGCGCGAGAGCCAATCTCGTGGGCGCAAGGCCGCCGAAGCCGCCGAATAAAGCGAAATAGAAAAGGGCGCCCTCGGGCGCCCTTTGACTTTGTGGACCCTAGCCGATCAAGCTTTCGCGATCAGCTCAGGTAGCCCATGAAGAAGAGAATAAGAATAATCGGCAGGGGGATGCCGATGAGCCAGAGTAAGCCGCCCTTCATCATGTGTCGTCTCCTGTCTTTCGTGCGGGAACAACGAACTCGGCTGTTGGCGGTTCCGTATACCCAAGCTTTTTGACTCTTGCGCGAGTTTTGCTCGCGAAAATACGATCTCTCTGCTGTCATGGCCGGGCTTGACCCGGCCACCCACGTCCAGCGACCCAGCGACGCGGCCCGTGGGTGCCCGCATCAAGTGCGGGCATGACGGTGGAGAGCTTCGCGCTCTATCGGTGGGGCGACAGTTCCAGCCTCTCCACCCCCACCCCGCGCGCTTCGCGACTGAGGCCCCTACGAGCGGGAGGGCACGTCGCGCACCCATAAGGTTGACGGAACCCCGGCCTTCGCCCACAAGAACCCGCCTTGAGGCGCATGAGGGCGCCCGTCGCCCGAAACGCAGATTCCAGCCGCGATGCTCTTCAACTCGTTCGTCTTCCTGTTCGCCTTCCTGCCGGTCGCGCTGCTGACCCACTGGCTCGCCGAACGCTTCCGGCCCGAGTGGCGCCTGCCGCTGCTCGCGGTCCTGTCCTTCGTGTTCTACGGCTACTGGGACTGGCGCTTCATCCCGCTGCTGGCGGCATCCATCCTGGTAAACTGGCTCGTGGCCCAGGCCTTCATGCGGTCGGGGCGGGGCGTCCTGATCCCGGCCGCCATCGCGGCGAACCTCATCGTCCTGGCGATCTTCAAATATTTCAACTTCTTCGCCGACCTGGCGAACCTGATCCCCGGCCTGCACGCGCCGCGCTACGACATCGCTCTGCCGCTCGGCATCTCGTTCTTCTCGTTCCACCACATCATGTACCTGACGGACCTGAAGGCCGGCAAAGCGCCGCGCTACGATCTGGTCCGGTACGCGCTCTATATCGGCTTCTTTCCGCAGGTGCTGGCGGGTCCGCTGGTGCGGTGGAGCGAGATCATGCACCAGTTCGACGAGCGCCCCTACGAGCGCTCGGACGCGGCGGAGCGCTTCGCGCGCGGCCTGATGCTGCTGGTCGTCGGCCTCGCCAAGAAGGTGTTCATCGGCGACCAGCTCGCGGCCTACGTCAACCCAATCTTCCAGGCGGCGGATGCGGGCAACGCCGTGAGCTTCGTGGAGGCCTGGCAGGCCGCGCTCGGCTTCACGTTCCAGATCTATTTCGACTTTTCCGGCTACACCGACATGGCGCTGGGCCTCGCGCTGCTGTTCGGCATCGTGCTGCCGCAGAACTTCGACAGCCCGTACCGGTCGGTGTCGCTGCAGGATTTCTGGCGGCGGTGGCACATGACCCTGTCCCGCTTCCTGCGCGATTATCTCTACATCGCCATGGGCGGCAACCGGCGGGGCCTTGCGATCCAGCTCGGCGCGCTTTTCGCCACCATGACGCTGGGCGGCCTGTGGCACGGGGCAGGCCTGACCTTCGTGGCCTGGGGGGCGGCGCATGGGGCGGGACTCGCGCTCGGGGTCCTCTGGCGCAAGGCGGGCTTGCGCATGCCGGTGCTGGTCGGCTGGGCGCTCACTTTCGCGTTCGTGCTGCTCACCTGGGTGCTGTTCCGCGCCACCACCTTCGAGGGCGCTCTGCGGATCTACGAGGGGCTGTTCGGGCTCGGATCCTTCGGGGCCGGGTTCAAGTGGCGCGCCATCGCCATCGCGGCGGCGGTGGCGGTGATCGGCCCCACGGCCTGGGCCTTCGTGCACAAGCTGCCGCCGCGCCGCTGGATCGCGGTGCTGTTCGCGATCCTTTTCGTGATCGTCCTGTTCAAGATCGGCGATGATGCGAATTATGAGTTCATCTATTTCCAGTTCTGAACCAGTCCGCTCCCCATGGGGCGGCTTCGCGCTCACCCTCGTGGGAGTGGCGGTGGCGCTGCTCGTCGCGATCCTGGCCTTCGCCTACGCGGTCGATCCCTACGACACGGGCCGCTCGAGCCTGTTCGAGAAGGTGGGCGTGCGCCCGCAAGGGCCGCGCACGGCGGCGGCGAGCCGGGGGCGGGACGAGGCCTACAATGCTGCCATCTTCGGCAACTCGCACATCCAGCTCCTGTCGCCGGAGCGCCTGAAGCAATCGACGGGCCTCGATTTCGTGCAGCTCTCCGTGCCGGCCTCGGGCCCCAAGGAGCAACTCGTCCTGATCGACTGGTTCCTGCGGCACAGGGACAAGGCCCCGGAGGCCATCGTCATCAGTGCGGACGAGGAATGGTGCACGCTGGATCCGACCATGGCCAACAAGAAGCCGTTCCCGTTCTGGCTCTTCAGCGCCAACCCGTTGGACTATGCCCGCAACCTCCTGCGCTACGACATCCTGGAGGAGGTGCCCCGGCGCCTGGGCTACGTGTTCGGCGACGAGGAGAGGGCTCGTCCGGACGGCTACTGGAACTATGAGCCCGAGTACCGCAACCTGGGCTACGCGACGGACCCGACCTTACGCCAGCGGCTGGAGAAGCGACCCGAGAGCGACAGCCAAGTGCTCGACCAGGACCCGATGGCGGGCCAGCGCCACTTCCCGGCCGCCGACAGCCTGAAGGCCCTCGCCGGGTCGCTCCCGGCCCGGACGCGCCTCGTCGTGGTGTTCCCGCCGAACTATAAGAACTATCTGACCCTGCCCCGAACGGCCCGGGGATACCAGGACCAGGCCTGCAAGGCGGCGCTCCGCTCCGCTCTCGGGGATCGGCCACGGACGGCGCTCATCGACTGGCGGGTGGACAGGCCCGAGAACCGGGACCCGGACCTGTATTTCGACCTGACCCATTACAGGCTTCCCATCGCCCATCTGGTGGAGGCCGATATCGCGGGCGCGCTGAAGCAAATGCCCTAACGGCAGCCAAACCAGAGCCCGGCGTCTCGTTCTTTCGTCGGGGCAGGCGGGCAAGTGCTTAAAAAACAAGCGGGAAGCGCCTGCGGCGTGACCGGACCGCCACCGCAGGATCCGTTGTGGTCGGCCCCCAACCCATATATAGGGGCGCCACACTCCACGGGGATGAACGGCCTACATGACGAATACCGTAATCGAAGAAGGTTATCGTCCGACGGACGACGAACCCTTCATGAACGAGCGGCAGAAGGAATATTTCCGTCGCAAGCTGGTTCGGTGGAAGGGAGATATTCTCAAGGAAGCGCAGGAGACGCTGGCGGCCCTCCAAAGCGAGAACGAGAATCATCCCGATCTCGCCGACCGTGCCTCATCCGAAACCGACAGGGCCATCGAATTGCGGGCCCGCGACCGCCAGCGCAAGCTCATCGCCAAGATCGACTCGGCCCTCTCGCGGATCGACGACGGCTCGTACGGCTATTGCGAGGAAACCGGGGATCCGATCTCGCTCAAGCGTCTCGAGGCCCGCCCGATCGCCACCCTGTCCCTTGAGGCGCAGGAGCGCCATGAGCGCAACGAACGCGTCCACCGGGACGATTGACCGAAAGCTTTCCCGAGATGCGAAAAAGGGCTCCGGTTTGGAGCCCTTTTGCTTTTGGCGGGATTTTCCTTCGGAGGGATGCGGCCCGGATCAGGATTTCTCGCCCGGGCGGCCGAGGAGGCGCGCGAACTCGGCCTCGATCTCCTCCACCGAGAAGGGATCGCTCACGTCCTTGGCCGGCTCCGGAGCCGCTGCGGGCGTTACCGCGGGAGCCGGGGCCGGAGCGGCGGTTTTCGGCGGCTCCCCGGACGGACGGGAGCCATGGTCCTTGGCTTCCTCCGCAGGCCGGTCCGCGGCGGCGGGCTGGACCGGGAAGGGAGCGACGGTCGGACTCGGGGACGATTCGACCGGCTCGTCGCGCTCGGTCTCCACGTCGACCACCGGGTCCGGAGCGAGGAACGGCACGGGAGCTACCGGCTGGGCCGGGCGCTTCAGGGCTTGTTCGAGCTGCTTGGCCATGTCGGACAGGATGGCGGCGTCCGGAGCTGGCGGTTCCACGGGCGGGCGCACCGGGTCCGGCTGCACCGGAGGCGCGGGCGGAACTGGGCGCGGGGGCGGTGGCGACACGGGCCGGGGCGGCTCCGGACGGCGCTGCGGCTCGGGCGCATTCGGCGCAATGTCCGGGAAGACGGGTGCCGCCGAGGCCACCGGCTCGATCCGCGTCGGCTTCAGAAGCGGCTCGGGCTGGGGCGGCAGGATCGGGGCCGGGATGGGCGCGCTCACGGACGACACCGGCGCGAGTTCCTCGTGCGCGTCCGACTCCTCGGACGGGCGCTTGACGAAGGCGCCGAGCTGGGCGGCGAGCTGTGTCTCGATGGACGGGCGGCCCGGGGGCTCGACCTGCGGCCGGGGAGGGGCCTCGAGAACCGGCTCGGGCCGCTCCGCGACGGGCTCGTTCGGGCCCGCGGGCAGCCGCGCGCCCGGAACGCGGACGATGTTGGTCTCCACCACCACGTCATTGGGGCCGCCGACGAGCAGAAGGTGCTCGACATTGTCCCGGCGGAGCAGGATGAGCTGGCGCTGGCGGTCGAGGTCGTAAATGTCGACGATGCCGAGGCGCGGCTGGCGCGAGCGACCGCGATCCTGACCCGGCAAGAGGAGCCGCCCGCCGGTGAGGCGGCGCAGCACCCAGGCGAAGAGCAGGACAAGCGCCAGAATGATCGCAAAGGCGATGACGTACTGGGTCGCCCGCGAACCTTCTATTCCAAACTGAGACAACACGATGAACTCTCAAGCGTTGTGAGGCCCGGGACGGGCCACTTCTCACGACTGTTTTAACACATCGCCGTCGCACGGCGGACAAAGAGTTAATGAATGGTTAACGCAGTGCACTAGCAGTGGATAATGGATCCCCGAAAGACACTGTATTGATATCCGGTTTCACTCGTCGCCCGGCGTGGATATTCAGGCCGTTGCTTGATCTGTGCAGTTGGGGCAGCACTTCAAGACATGACGTTTGCGATTTGCGCCCTCGCCTGCGGGTGCTTCATCCTGAGGATCGGAAGCATAACGTTAAACATTGTGGCACTATTCTGGGGCGGGAGCGCGTGCACGAGGCCGGCGAGGAAAACTCGAGCCGCCGAGCGCTTGCTTGAGAGGACTTGAAGACTTCCATGGCTCACGAGGGCGACATCCCCACCGGCGGTGCGATCGAACGGACGGAGAGGTCCGGCCATATCGGCCTGGTCCTGCTGCTCGCCGCCCTGCTGGTCGGCGCGGTCCTGAGCCTGCGGTTCCTGGACACCGAGCAGGCGCAGCCCCTGATCCTCGCCCTGCTGGCGGTTTTCGCCATGGCGGGCGTGTTCTTCCTGTTCGCGGCTGCGGTCGGGGTCATCCATTTCGGCGGACAGACGGCCCGCAACGACATCACGAAGGCCATGGCCGACACGGCCGGCGAGGGGCTGATCGTCGTGGAGGACGACGGCCGAGTGATCTACGCCAACGAGGCTTACCTCACCCTGGCGGGTCCCGGCGGCGGCGACACCCGGCCGGTCGACCGTCTCTTCACGGGCGCCCCGGAGGTGTCCGAGGCCATCTATCGCCTCGCCCAGGCGGCCCGCGAGCACCGGAGCGGCGGCGAGGAGATCCGGCTGTCACCGTCCCTCGACGGGCGGCACGAGTTCGGCTGGTACCGGGTCCGGGTGCGTCCGCTCGGGCGCTCCGGCGGGCTCAAGGCGGCCCTGTGGTCCGTGGCCGAGGTCACCCACGAGCGCGAGCGCCAGGAGAACGTCTTCCAGGAACTCCAGCACGCCATCGACTATCTGGACCACGCACCGGCCGGCTTCCTGTCCATCGATCCTGGCGGGTCCATCGTGTACCTCAACGCGACCCTGGCGGCGTGGCTCGACTACGACCTTGCCCAGGTGGGCTCCGGCGGCCTGGCGTTGTCGGACATCGTGCCCCGCAACGTGGTTGCGATGATGTCGGGCTTCACGGGCGAGCCCGGCAGCGTGCGCACCGAGACGTTCGATCTCGACCTGCGCCGCCGCAACGGCCAATTCCAGCCTGTCCGGCTCTATCACCGGATCGCCTTCGGCCAGGACGGCCGCATGGGTCCCTCCCGCACCCTCGTTCTGAACCGCTCGCCGGGCGTCGAGGTGGACGAGGGCCAGCGCGCGGCGGAGGTCCGGTTCGCCCGGTTCTTCAACAACACGCCCATCGCCATCGCCACCGTCAACCGCGGGGGGCGCATGGTGCAGGCCAACGGGCCTTTCACCCGCCTGTTCGGACTGCCGCCCAGCACCGGTGAAGGCGAGGGGCCGGCGGTGGTGTCCGCGTTCCGGAGCGGGGAGGGCCCGACTGTCGAGGCGGCCCTCAAGGCCGCCGGTGAGGGCCGCAGCGATATCCAGCCCCTCGAGCTGCATGCCGCGGGGGAGGGCGAGAAGTCGGTGCGCGTCTGGGTGACGCCCGTGAGCGACGCGGATGCGGACGGCGAGGGGGCGATCCTCTACGCTCTCGACACGACGGATTTCCGCCGGGTCGAGGAACAGCTCGCCCAGTCCCAGAAGATGAACGCGGTCGGCCAGCTCGCAGGCGGCGTGGCGCACGATTTCAACAACGTGCTCCAGGCGATCATCGGCTACAGCGACCTGCTGCTGACGAACCACCGCCCCACCGATCCGTCCTTCCAGGACATCATGCAGATCAAGCAGAACGCCAACCGGGCCGCGAGCCTCGTGCGCCAGCTGCTCGCCTTCTCGCGCCGCCAGACCCTGCGGCCGGAGGTGCTCAACCTCAACGACCGGCTCTACGACCTCTCCATGCTGCTCAAGCGCCTGCTGGGCGAGCGGGTGGAGCTGAACCTCAACCACGGCCGTGACCTGTGGTTCGTGAAGGCGGACGTGAACCAGTTCGAGCAGGTGATCGTCAACCTCGCGGTGAATGCCCGCGACGCTATGCCGGGCGGCGGCAAGCTGGCGATCCGCACCGCCAACGTCCCGGCCCCGGAGGCGGCCCGCCTCAACGTGAGCGGCATGCCCCCGGCCGAATACGTTCTCGTGGAGGTCTCCGACACGGGCAGCGGCATGTCCGCCGAGGTGCTGGAGAAGATCTTCGAGCCGTTCTTCACCACCAAGGAAGTGGGGAAGGGCACGGGCCTCGGCCTGTCGACGGTCTTCGGCATCATCAAGCAGTCCGGGGGCTTCATCGACGTGGACTCGCGCCTGGGACACGGCACGGTCTTCCGGATCTACCTGCCGCGCCACATCCCCGAGGAAGTGGCCGAGCCCGAGGAGGTGAAGGCCGAGACGGTCAAGAAGCCCGCCGCCGACATGACGGGCCAGGGCACCATCCTGCTGGTGGAGGACGAGGATCCGGTGCGCGCCGTGAACGCCCGCGCCCTCTCGGCGCGGGGCTACACGGTGCTGGAGGCCGCCTCCGGCGTCGAAGCCCTGGAGGTCATGGAGGAGCGGGGCGCGGCGGTGGACCTCGTGGTGTCCGACGTGGTCATGCCGGAGATGGACGGTCCGACCCTCCTGGGCGAACTGCGCAAGATCTACCCCGACCTGAGGGTGATCTTCGTGTCGGGCTATGCCGAGGACGCGTTCAAGAAGAACCTGCCGGAGGGGGAGGAGTTCAACTTCCTGCCCAAGCCCTTCAGCCTGCGCCAGCTGGTCGAGACGGTGAAACAGGTCATCGGCAAGTAGGGGCCGCGCCCGGCTCCGGATCGCCGGACGCCACCCTCGACTCGGCCAGGCGGGAAACGATAACCTTGTATCGGTCGAGAGATGGCGAGGTGGGTTATGAGACGCGATGCCTGCAAAAATCTCCCTCCGGAGAAACGCGTCCTCGGCCCGATTTTGGGCGCCATCACGGCCTCGGGTCTCTGGTTCATGCCGGCGCAGGCCAAGATCGCTCCAAGCCCGGAGACCTGCCGCGCAACCCTCAAGGCCTTCATGGCCAACGACGTGGATGCGGCCGTCACGCCCCTCGACCCGGATCCCCCAGAGGCGGAGAACGCCCGCACGATGGCGGCCCGTCTCACCGACGCCATCCAGGGATATTTCAAGGACAAGTCTCCCAGGCTGGAACGGACCCTGCCGGACATCGACGTCGAAGGACACGCGACGGCCGTCCAAATCTGGAGCTTCGGCGATCGAGAAGTGTATTTCGTGGGATGTCTGATGCGGCAGGAATCCGGCAATACGGGCATCCATTTCCAGGCCAATCCGTCGATGGACGAGGTGGTCAAAAAGCTGAAGGCGAGCCTGACTGCGAACAAGTCCTGAGCAGGTATTCCAGGCGCCGCCGGCCATGCCCAAAGGGAAGCTAACGAGCCGCTCTCGTAAACAGTTAAGATACTATAAATAAACGGAAAAACAGGTGCGGCAATTGGGCCGCCGTCCTTATCCACATTTTACGGGGCGAGAACGAAGAAGGAACTTGCGCATCGGAACAAAAAGAGTACATACATTGTCTCAACAGCTCCCGTTGAGATTCACAAGCACCCCGTGCCATAAGGAAGCCTGGTCATGTCTCAGTCCTCTTTGCGACTGGTGGAAAGCTCATCCATGGATAAAGATAAGTCGAAAGCCCTCGACGCGGCGCTCTCCCAGATCGAGCGCAGCTTCGGCAAGGGCTCGATCATGCGGCTCGGCAAGGGTCAGAAGCCTTTGGAGATCGAAGTGGTCTCGACGGGATCGCTGGGCCTCGACATCGCGCTCGGCGTCGGCGGTCTTCCCCGCGGCCGCGTGGTCGAAATCTACGGCCCTGAATCGTCGGGCAAGACGACCTTGGCCCTCCACACCATCGCCGAAGCCCAGAAGAAGGGTGGCGTCTGCGCCTTCGTGGATGCGGAGCACGCCCTCGATCCCGTCTATGCCCGCAAGCTCGGCGTCAATCTGGACGACCTGCTGATCTCCCAGCCCGATACGGGCGAGCAGGCCCTGGAAATCTGCGACACGTTGGTGCGCTCGGGCGCCATCGACGTGCTCGTCGTGGATTCGGTGGCGGCGCTGACGCCGAAGGCCGAGCTCGACGGCGAGATGGGCGACGTGCAGCCGGGCCTCCAGGCGCGCCTCATGAGCCAGGCCCTGCGCAAGCTCACCGGTTCGATCTCCCGGTCGAACACCATGGTGATCTTCATCAACCAGATCCGCATGAAGATCGGCGTCATGTATGGCTCGCCGGAGACCACGACAGGCGGCAACGCCCTGAAGTTCTACGCCTCCGTGCGCCTCGACATCCGCCGTGTCTCGACCCTCAAGGACCGGGACGACCCGATCGGCAACTCGGTGCGCGTCAAGGTCGTGAAGAACAAGGTGGCACCGCCTTTCAAGCAGGTCGAGTTCGACATCATGTTCGGCGAAGGCGTCTCGAAGGTGGGCGAGCTCATCGATCTGGGCGTCAAGGCCGGCATCGTCGAGAAGTCCGGCGCCTGGTTCTCCTACGACAGCCAGCGCCTGGGCCAAGGCCGCGAGAACTCCAAGCAGTTCCTGCGCGACAACCCCGACGTGGCGAACAAGATCGAAGGCCAGATCCGGCAGAACTCCGGCCTGCTCGCCGACCGCATCCTCGAAGAAGCCACCCCCACGGCCGAGGATCTGGACGAGGGCTCCGCGGAATAATGCACCGCCCGGATGAGCCGCAGTCGGTTCTCCGACAGGGTCATTCACGAAGAGATTTGCTCTCCTTCAAGGGCAAACAACAGGCCGTCGCGAGCGATCGCGGCGGTCTTTTCATTTGACCGCCGCAGATGCGGTCTCGCGATCACGAACCGGAAGACCTGTCCGGTTGCGTAAACGCTGTCTCATGCCGGGCCTCTGGCGCATCGGACGCGAGCAGCGCTGCCCAGGATCGGGACCAGGCCCCAAGCGGGACGAGCCGTTCATGAAGCTCGAAGCCTAACGGCTCGGCATGGTAGCCCTGGCCGGAATGGCCGATCAGCTTGGCGTTGCGCAGTTCCTTGAGGCGAGCGTTCAGGACGGAGGGCGAGACCGACCCGCATTGGTCCTGAAGATCGCGAAAGGTGCAGGGGCCGCTGGTGCACAATGTCCAGAGCACGCCCATGGCCCAGCGACGCCCCAGGAGGTCGAACAAGACCATGATCGGTTTGCGGGATCGTGAGCCGCGGACGGAAAGTTCAGGCATGGAAGCTCCATCTCCGATGGCTTGCTCGAACGGTCGATGTAATGCAGTAGCAATTCGCAGTGCCCTCGTATATCGCTGTGCTACTGATTCAGTAGCAATCGAGACAGCTATGCCCTTCCTCGCCCTAGCTGCCGCCCTCGGAGCATCCTTGTGCTGGGCCTTGGGAGCGATCCTGGCCCACGATCCCGCGCGAAAGCTGGGGGCCTTTGCCTTCACGCGGGTGCAGCTCATCGGCGCTTCGTCGTTCCTCATCCTGCTCGTGACCGCAACCGGGCAATGGATCAATCTCGACTGGCGGTTCACGCCGGCCATCGCGATCAGCATCGTCAGCGTCCTCGTCGGAAACCTGGCGATGATCGGCTGCCTCCGCCGTGGCGGACCGAGGCGGAACCAACTGCTCCTGGCGCTTGCGGCGCCGATGGCCGCCGGCCTCGGCTATCTCTTTCTCGGCGAGGCGATCTCAGCCCCGAAGCTGCTCGGCGGAGCCGTCGTCCTGTGCGGGGTCGGTCTGGCGATCTTCTACGGGGCCGGGCGCACGGGCCTCGAACCCCTCGACGGGCCCATCGGCCAAGTCGTCGGTCTCGGCATCTTGGCGGCGGCCGCCCAGGCGGTTGCCCTGATCGCCCTCAAGCCCGTGCTTCTTGCCGGGGTGGAGCCACTGGCCGCCTCCGCCTTGAGGACGGGAGGTGGTGCCGTCATCATGATTCTGCTCGGCTTCTGGCCGTCGGCCGCATTCAGGCCCCTCTCGACGCCGACGCCGCGCTTGGTGATGGCCGCGATGGTGCCCGGATTTCTCGGCTATGTTCTGGCCGTCAGCCTGCTGCTCTACGCCCTTCGTGGCAGCGCCACGGGCCTCGCGACGGTGCTGGGCTCCATCTCGCCGGTGCTGATGCTGCCGATGATCTGGTACATCCGCGGCCGCTGTCCCCCGCTCCCAGCCTGGATCGGCGCCGGCCTCGTCGCCCTGGGGACCGGCGTGATCGTGCTGGGATAGATTGGCAAGAGCACAGGCTCGACGGCTCGTCGCAGGACGCGGCCCGATAGAGGGGCGCAACCGCATGAGAAAGGCCGGGCACTGGCCCGGCCTTCCTGGTTTTGACGGGTCTTTGCTCAGATGAAGAGCACGTCGTTGGTGTGCATGCTGGTCTTGCTCACGCCGGTCAGGGTGAGGCTGAACTCGCCCTTGGCGATGACCGTATCGTGGCCCACCTGCCGCGCCGTCTGCATCAGCGCCTGATAATCGGCGAACACGCTCTTGTAGACGACGATCTTCTCGTAATCGTCGGCACCGGCGGCGAAGTCCGCGATGGTGGTCTTGGCCCAGGGCCGGATGTGGTAGGTGTCCCGGCCCCAGCCGCCGATCAGCAGCGAGCCGACCCCGTCGCCGATGAGGATGTCGTCGCCGTAGCCCCCGTCGAGGATGTCGGCCCCGGCGGCCGCGCCGCAATCCATGTCGAGGTAATCGTTGCCGTCGCCGCCGAGCAGGTGGTCGTTGCCGTTCCCGCCGATGATCGTGTCGTTGCCCTGCTCGCCCCAGAGCGAGTCGTTGCCGGCATCACCCTTGACGCTGTCGTCGTTCAGCCCTGCCCAAACCACATCGCTGCCGTTGCCGCCGGAGATGACGTCGTTGCCGCTCTCGCCGTTGAGGAAATCGTCCCCGTCCTCGCCGAAGATGGTATCGTTGTCGGCGCCGCCGTTGACGCTGTCATTGCCGATGCCCGCGCAGACGCCGTCGTTCCCGGCGCCGCCTTCGATCACATCGTCGCCCTCTTCGCCCGCGAACCAGTCATTGCCGTCATTGCCGACGAGGACGTCGTGACCTGACCCTCCCCAAAGCACGTCATGGCCGCCGCCGCCGTCGAGGACATCGTCGCCCTTGCCGCCGCCGAGAGTGTCGTTGCCGGCGCCGCCGCCGAGATAGTCCATTCCCTCATCGCCGCTCAGCACATCGTTGTCGCCCTGGCCTTCGAGATAGTCGTTCCCCCTGCCGCCGAAGAGGACATCGTCGCCAGAGCCTCCGAGCAAGGTATCCTCGCCATCCTCGCCCTTCAGGAGATCGAAGCCGCTCTCGCCGAAAACGACATCGTCGTTTGCGCCGGCCGCGATGACATCGTTCCCGCCGCCCGCGAAGATCAGGTCATTGTCATAGGTGCCTTGCTTGTGATCGTCGCCGTTCAGAAGAATCTGCGCTGCAATGACGATGTGCTGGCCATTTTCAGTGAGCGTATACTTTTGCGATACTGACATTGCGCGCGGCGCGTAGTCCGTCTCATCGGAATGCCAGATCCCACTGACAAAGATGTTGGGACAGTTTGGAAGCTTGAAGGGTTCTCCGTACTTGATGACCCATCCATCGCAGTACTCCAAATTCCCTTCTTCGTTTTTGAAGGTCCCGTTATAGTAAGCATCGATGCCAGGTGCATGTTTTAGATAATAGTGATACATTTTGAGATCGATGGGATTTCCATTTTTATCTCTGAATTGCGTAGTTTTCGGCTTCGGTGCCTGTGTTCCCCCGTCACTTGCTCCTGCGGACGTCCCGCCATCACTTGGAGAGTTGCCGGTACCAGCATCTCCGGAGCCACCGGTTCCGTCTTGGCTGCCACTGCCTCCGAAGATGCCGTTCCAATCGACCCCATTGCCGACCACGTTGCCGACCTGCGATCCGCCGTAACCTGCACTCCCGCCATAGGTTGCTTCGTGGTACATCAGGCTCAACTCGAGAGTGGATAACGTCATTTGTGGAAGGTCCTTTCATTCGGCGGAATGCCTTGAGGTCAGCAATCCTGGCCGGGAGCTCCATTAGAGGTTTAAGATCACTGCAAATCTATCCTCGGTTGATACATTGTTATAACGATCCACAAGGTTTTGTTGGGTACGTTCTCTACGTTGCGCGATGAGGGCGAATGATCCCGATGAGCGCGCCCGCCGTCGCATCTGCCTCGACAGCGCCCCTGCGGGCGTCTAGAAACGGGCCCAACCTCCAGCCTTGCGGGCGCTCGCGCCCCTTACCCGAGCACAGACTTCCATGAGCGGCGTCAACGAAATCCGGTCGGCCTTCCTCGATTACTTCGCCCAAAATGGCCACGAGGCCGTGCCGTCGAGCTCCCTCGTGCCGCGCAACGACCCGACGCTGATGTTCACCAACGCCGGCATGGTGCAGTTCAAGAACGTGTTCACGGGGGTCGAGAAGCGCCCCTACAGCACGGCCACGACCTCGCAGAAATGCGTGCGCGCGGGCGGCAAGCACAACGATCTCGACAATGTGGGCTACACGGCCCGGCACCATACCTTCTTCGAGATGCTGGGCAACTTCTCCTTTGGCGATTACTTCAAGGAGCGGGCCATCGAGCTCGCCTGGACCCTGATCACCAAGGAATTCCAGCTGCCGAAGGACAAGCTCCTCGTCACGGTCTACCACACCGACGACGAGGCGGCGGATCTGTGGAAGAAGATCGCGGGCTTCTCCGATTCCAAGATCATCCGCATCCCGACCTCGGACAATTTCTGGCAGATGGGCGATACCGGCCCCTGCGGCCCGTGCTCGGAGATCTTCATCGACCAGGGCGACAAGCTCTGGGGCGGCCCGCCCGGCAGCCCCGAAGAGGACGGCGACCGGTTCCTGGAGTTCTGGAACCTCGTGTTCATGCAATACGAGCAGATCGAGCCCGGCAACCGCATCGCCCTGCCCAGGCCCTCCATCGATACCGGCATGGGGCTGGAGCGCATCTCGGCCATCATGCAGGGCGTCTATTCGAACTACGACACGGACCTGTTCCGCACCCTCATCGAGGCCGTGGCCCATGCCACCGGCGTGGCGCCGGAGGGCGACCGCAAGGCGTCGCACCGGGTGATCGCGGATCACCTGCGCACGTCCTGCTTCCTGGTGGCCGACGGCGTCCTGCCGTCGAACGAAGGCCGGGGCTACGTGCTCCGCCGCATCATGCGCCGCGCCATGCGCCACGCGCAGTTGCTGGGCGCCAAGGAACCGCTGATGTACCGCCTCGTGCCCGTGCTGGTGCGCGAGATGGGCCAGGCCTATCCCGAGCTGATCCGCGCCGAGGCGCTCATCACCGAGACCTTGAAGCTGGAAGAGACGCGCTTCCGCAAGACCCTGGAGCGCGGCCTGTCGATCCTCGACGAGGAGACCCGGTCTCTCACCAAGGGCCAGAGCCTGTCGGGCGAGACGGCGTTCACCCTGTACGACACCTTCGGCTTCCCCCTCGACCTCACGCAGGATGCGCTGAAGCCGCGCGGGATCGGCGTGGACACGGACGCGTTCGACGCCGCCATGGAGCGCCAACGCCAGAAGGCCCGCGCGGCCTGGACGGGGTCCGGCGAGGCCGCCACGGAGACCGTGTGGTTCGGCGTGAAGGAGCGCGTGGGCGCGACGGAGTTCTTAGGGTACGAGACCGAGACCGCCGAAGGCGTGGTGCTGGCTCTCCTGAAGGACGGCGCCGAGGTGTCGGAGCTCAAAGCCGGCGAGACCGGCCTCGTGATCGTCAACCAGACGCCCTTCTACGGCGAATCCGGCGGCCAGGTTGGCGATACCGGCCTTATGCAGGGCGAGGGCGCCCGCATGCGCGTAACCGGCACCGAGAAGAAGCTCGGCGACCTGTTCGTGCACCACGTCACCGTCGAGCACGGCACCCTGAAGATGAACCAGGCGGTGGAGCTTCAGGTCGATCACGGGCGCCGCGCGGCGGTGCGCGCCAACCACTCGGCCACGCACCTCCTGCACGAGGCCCTGCGGCAGGTTCTGGGCGATCACGTGGCCCAGAAGGGTTCGCTGGTCTCCGCCGACCGCCTGCGCTTCGATTTCAGCCATCCCAAGCCGGTGAGCGACGACGAGGCCAAGCAGGTCGAGGAGATCGCCAACCGCGTGCTGCTTCAGAACGAGCCGGTGGTCACGCGGCTCATGGCCGTGGACGAGGCCATCGAGTCCGGCGCGCGCGCGCTCTTCGGCGAGAAATACGGCGACGAGGTTCGTGTCGTGTCCATGGGCAAGGGCGAGGGCAACCGCACGTTCTCGGTCGAACTCTGCGGCGGCACCCATGTGAACCGCACCGGCGATATCGGCCTCGTGACGGTCGTGTCGGAGGGCGCGGTCGCGGCGGGCGTTCGCCGTCTCGAGGCCATGACGGGCGATGCCGCCCGGCGTCACCTCGCCGAGGAAAGTCGCAAGCTGCGCGAGGTCGCCGGCCTGCTCAAGGCCCCGGTGGACGACGTGACCGAGCGCCTGAACGCCCTTATCGAGGACCGCCGGAGGCTTGAACGCGACCTCGCCGAGGCCCGCCGCAAGATCGCCATGGGCGGCGCGGGCGGCGGCGAGGAGGCTCCGCGCGAGGTCGGCGGCATAAAGCTTATGGCCCGCGCGATCTCGGGCATCGAGATGAAGGACCTCAAGTCCTTGGCCGACGAGGGCAAGCGCCGCCTCGGATCCGGCGTGGTCGCCATCGTGGGCGTGGGCGAGGACGGCAAGGCCGGAATCGTGGTGGGCGTCACCGAGGACCTGACAGGCAAGTACGACGCCGTGAGCCTCGTGCGCATCGGCTCCGAAAAGCTCGGCGGCAAGGGCGGCGGCGGTCGCCGCGACATGGCCCAGGCGGGCGGGCCTGACGGGGCCCAGGCCGAGGCGGCTCTCGCCGCCATCGAAGCGGCTCTCGCCGCAGCCTGACCCAAACGTCATCCCGGGCCGCGCGGGCGGACCCGGGACCGTTTGCTCGTGAGAGCGTCTTATGCCATCGCGGCCGCCCGCGACCGGCGCAGGCCCAGGTATTGCAGGTCCGCGTACAGGAAGGTCACGGCCGCCTGGGCGACCACGAAGGCCGTTCCGGCTCGTGTGGGCTCGATCCAGCCGCTGAGCAGCAAGAGGGCACTGTCGGCGGTCCAGAGCAGGTTGGCGCCGATCACGGCCCAGACCCACATCCGCGAGGCTTCCGGCTTCACGCCGAGATATCCCACGAAGATCGCATAGGGGATCAACACCGCACCGGCGATGGCCAGGAGCGGGGCCGGCAGCCCGAGCACCGCGGACAGGAGGCTCGCGCCGACCAGCATGAAGGCCCCGCAGGCGGCTGTCGTGGTGGCGTCGGCGACAAGGGCTTGGCGCAGGAGCGTCGAGGATTGGATCGTCAGCATGGGGCTCTCCTTCTGAAGTTGGGAGGTCGGAGCCGTCTTGAGCGGTCGACCTTGTGCCCATGGTTTCGCGAAACGGGAGGCGGGTCGATTACCTCGCAGGTCATGGAGAGGGCTCGCGGCTTGGGCTATCGTCGCCCCATGCTGAACACGACCAAACCCGTCGGCGAGCACCTGCGCGAATGGCGCCAGCGCCGCCGCATGAGCCAGCTCGACCTCGCCCTCGACGCCGAGATCTCCACCCGCCATTTGAGCTTCCTCGAAACGGGTCGCTCGCAGCCCAGCCGCGAGATGGTGCTCAACATCGCGGAGCGCCTCGACATTCCCTTGCGGGACCGCAACGTGATCCTGGTCTCGGCCGGCTTCGCCCCGGTCTTCCCGGAGAGGCGCCTCGACGATCCGGCGCTGGCGGCGGCGCGACGGGCGGTCGATCTGGTCCTGAAGGGGCACGAGCCCTTTCCGGCGCTCGCGGTCGACCGGCATTGGAACCTCATCGCGGCCAACGCGGCGCTGACGCCGCTGATGACGGGCGTCGATCCCGCGCTCCTGGTGCCGCCCGCCAATGTGCTGCGCCTGAGCATGCACCCGGACGGGCTCGCCTCGCGCGTCGTCAACTTCAACGAATGGCGCGCTCACCTCATCGCGCGCCTCGTGCATCAGGTGGGTCTCACGGCGGATGCGGTCCTGCTCGCCCTCATGGAGGAGCTTCGGGCCTTTCCGGTACCGAAGGGGGCGGAGCGGGGCGGGACCCTCGGCCACGATTACGGCGGGGTGGTCGTTCCCTTGCGGCTGCGCACCGATGCGGGCGTGCTCTCCCTGTTCAGCACCACCACCGTCTTCGGGACGCCTGTCGACGTGACCCTGTCGGAGCTCGCCATCGAGGCGTTCTACCCGGCCGACGCGGAGACGGCGCGGGCCCTGAGGGCGCTCGCCGGCCCATAGCCGCAAGGCCGGTTAACCCCCCATCAACCTTACTCGGCGATAACCATACCGAACCGGAGCGTTCCGTCGGATGCTCCTAGGCCTCGTCGAGTAGGGTGTGAGTCGCGTGCGGTTGCGCCAACGTCGTTCCAGTATGAAATGGATCTGCGCCACGGTGGTGCCCTGGGTGCTCGCGGGCGGCATGCTCCTCTCGTTCACGGCCTCGGCCAGCAACGACGCCGGGTCCGGCGTGAGCGCCGCCACGCGCAGCGCCGTCGCGTACCTGACGGAATCCGTCAGCATCGTGCCGCCGATCTCGTCCCCCGCCGGCCACATGGTGGGGGTCGATCTCGGCAGCACCGTGCTGCGCAACATTCCCCGTTACGACCTGCCCGAAGACGCGTTCGCGACCGCCATCGGCAGCCCTCCGCGCTCCGACCGGAAGTCCCATCCGGTGCCGAACCTGCCAACCGTCGACCGGACGCTGAAAGGCAACCCGGTGGTGGCCGTGCGCCCGACGATCTCCCGCATGGCCAATACCTTGCGCGGCGAGCTAGTGCCGGGCAGCGCGCGGCTGATGTTCAACCGGGACGAGCGCCTGTTGCCGCCGACCGTCTTGATGCAGGGCAAGCTCGAAGCGCCGCCCCTGCAGCAGGAGGGGTTCGAGCCCTGGCAGGCGCCGGAGCTCACCACCACGCGTCAGGCCACGTCGATACAATCGCCCGCCGCCGCGGCAGCGGGTTCCACGGGCGCCGCCGCCAGTTCCACGACGCCCTCCACCTCCCGCGCCATCGTGCTCTCATCGACCACTCCGGCGCCCGTCGAGATGACGCCGATGGAGATCGCGGCCGCGCCCGTGTCCCGCATCGAGGGCGGCCTGACCTTCGCGCCCAAAACCGAGAGCCAGCCGAACTACGTCGACCTGATCGACCCGGACAATATGGGCAAGGAGCAGCGCTGCCTCGCGGAAGCGGTGTATTTCGAGGCCCGGAGCGAATCCGAGTCCGGACAGGCGGCGGTGGCCCAGGTGGTGCTCAACCGGGTGCGCAGCGGTCTCTATCCGGCCAGCATCTGCGGCGTGGTGTACCAGAACCGCCACCGGCATCTCGCCTGCCAGTTCACCTTCGCTTGCGAGGGTAAGGCGCTTCGCACCACCGACACGGAATCCTGGGAGCGCGCCAAGCGCATCGCCAGCGCGGTGCTGGAGGGCAAGACCTATCTGGCCGATGTGGGCGGCGCGACCCACTATCACGCGGACTATGTCCGGCCCTACTGGGCAAGGCGTCTGAAGAAGATGGACGTGATCGGCCGGCATATCTTCTACAAGCTGAAACCGGGCCAGACCTGACCGGCATTTCAGCCCACGCCGCCCGGCAACAGCTGCCAGCTCATCAGCAGGGCCGTTCCGATTAGGAGTGTGCCGGCGGCGGAATCGAAGCCGGCGCGCCAGCCGGGCCGGCTCAGCCAGGGTGACACGGCGCGGCCCGCGAAGCTGAGGCCGTAGAACTTGATCGCGGCGGCCGCCAGATAGCCCACGAAGAACCACGAACGTTCGGCGCTGTCGTAGGTCGAGGCGAGGACGCCCAGCAGGAATAGGGCTTCGAGGTAGAGCAGCGGGTTCAACCACGTGACGGCCAGCATGGACATCACCGCGCGCAGGCGCGTGTCGCCCGAGAGTTCTCCCATGGCCGCAAGACCGCCCTGACTGCGCTGGGCGAGAGACTTCACGCCGCACCAGGCCAGGAAGCCGATGCCGAGCGCCTGAAGGATCCCGGCGAGGGCGGGGGCCGTTGTCATGGCGGTTTCGAAGACCATCTGGCCCGCGACCACGATGACGACCTCCGATACGAAGCCCACGGTCGCGACCGTCATCTCGTGCCGCCGCGTGAAGCCGGCCTGCAGGAGCCGCAGGTTCTGCGGCCCGATGGAGAAGATGAAGCTCACGCCGAGCATGAAGCCCGCCGTGCCGGCGTGTTGGATGAGGGATGAGATGGACAAGGCAGCTCTCCTGGATCGAACGACCGCCCGCTGAGGCCGAAGGGCAGGGCTGGCGTTCACCCTGCAGACAGACCGGTCTTCTCGATGCTTGCCGTTGCGGCGCCTCTGACGCGGCGGCCGCCTGTCCTCAAGGCTCGATACTGCCCCGTTCGAGCGGCCAGGAGAGTGAAGGGCGCCACAATGCGCAGGTTCGGTCGCACGTCCTCGGCGCGAGGTCGTTAAACCGCGCGATGGCCGACTGGATGGCGAAGAGCCGGCCCGGCCGCGATCCGTCGCCGCCGGTTGGTGCGATCTGTCACATGACATAACGGAATAACGTTATATAATATGCTCCTAGTGAATTGTGACGAGTGGGAAATTATGACTCTGACGAAGAATGTCGCCGGTACGGGCTATGGGAGCGTCTATCTGGATTCGGTCATCTGGGGCGGCAAGGTCTGGGACATGAACACCGGTCCCCTGAAAGCTTGGCTGGGTGAGGCGTCGGACATCGATGCGGCCATCGAAGTCCATGGTCCCAGCATGCAAGGCCAAGATCCGGAGACCGGCGTCAAGTACGACTTCGTTTCCGACGATGGGACAATGGGCAACTGGAATCCTTCGATTTATCAGAGAGATATCAATGCCATCATCTACGCGATGGACCAGTACACCAAGGTCAGCGGGATCCGGTTCGCGGGCGAGGGCGAGGATGCCCAGACGGTAGGCGAGGCCGATATCGTGTGGTGGAAGACGCCGCTGCCCGCCGGGATCCTCGGCATCCATGACGGCCCGACGAACACCCAGGCCTGGGGCTACTTCAATCGATTCGCCGAAAGCTGGGGCGACTTCACGCCGGGCAGCCTCGGTCTCTACACGATCATCCATGAGATCGGTCACGGCTTGGGGCTAGCGCATCCCCATGACGGCGGGGAAGAGAACGACGCGTCCCGCTTCCCGGGCGTGAATGGGGCCAGTGACGTCGGGCAGTTCGGCCTCAACCAGAGCCCGTACACCGTCATGTCCTACAATTATAACCTTGCGGCCTTCCCCACGGACGGCACCTACGGATTGCAGACGGGTCTCGGAGCCTTCGACATCGCGGCGATGCAGAAGCTCTACGGTCCCAACAACGAGACTGCCAAGGGAGACGACGTCTATGTTCTTCCCCATCTGAACGCGTCCGGAACCGGATGGACCTGCATCTGGGATACTGGCGGGATCGACACCATCAGCGCCTCCAAGTCCAAGTCGCCGGTCACCATCGACCTGCGAGCCGCGACACTGGCGTCGAACGATGCCTATGCGGGCGGCATCATCTCGCAGGAGAAACGCGTCGCGGGCGGATTCACCATCGCCAACGGCGTCGCGATCGAAAACGCGATCGGCAACGTCGCGGACGACATCCTGACGGGAAATCATCTCGCGAACCGTCTGACCGGCGGAGACGGCAACGACATCCTCGACGGCCTGGGCGGCAACGACGTGCTCGACGGCGGGAACGGCAACGACACCTATTATGTCGATTCGGCCGGCGACCTGATCATCGACAGCGGCGGCGTCGACACGGTCTATTCTACACAGGCCCTGAAGTTCAGCGCCGACATCGAGAACGTGTTCGTCAATGGCGTTCGCGTCGGCGGGGTCGGCACGGTGGTCAGTCCCGTCCTCATTCCCAGCACAAGTGGCAGGGACGTCATGGTGGGCGGCGCGGGGGTGGACCGCTTGGCCGGCGGCTTGGGCAGCGACAAGCTCACGGGCGGACTGGGCGCGGACACGTTCGTGTTCAACACCAGGCTCGGCAAGAAGAACATCGACACCATCACGGATTTCGACGTGAGGGAGGACACGATCGAGCTGGCCAAGTCGATCTTCAAGAAGATCCCCAAAAAGGCCCTGCTCAAGGACGGCACCCTCAAGAAGGACTACTTCCACACCAAGAAGACCGCCGCCGACACAAAGGATATGATCCTCTACGACAAGAAGAAGAGTGGCGCGCTCTATTACGACCCCGACGGCAAGGGCGATCTGCCGGCGGTCCAGTTCGCCAAGCTGGCCAAGAACCTGAAGCTGACCGCCAGCGACTTCAAGGTCGTCTGAGCCGGCCTTCGGAGCCCCCCGCGTCGCGGGGGGGCTTCCGCGTTTCGATGGCCGTCGCACTCATCACGGCGGCGGGGTCTATCCATCACCAAGTTGAATGATGTATGGCTGACGCATCAGGTTAAGTTGGATCGTCCAGCAGGTAGCCGTCATGTCAGCCCTCCGCCGCCCGTCGCCTGAAATCATCGTCCTGTGCGGGTGCCTGATCGCCCTCATCACCTTCGGGCCCCGCGCCTCGGCGGGCCTGTTCCAGATCCCCATGACGGTGGAATACGGCTGGGGCCGGGATGTGTTCAGCTTCGCCATCGCGATCCAGAACCTGCTCTGGGGCCTGGGCCAGCCTTTCGCCGGAGCGGTGGCGGACCGGTTCGGAGCGTTTCGGGTGCTCTGCGTGGGCGCGCTGCTCTACGCGGCGGGCCTTGTCGTCATGGCTTATGCGTCGACGCCGGGCCTCATGCATCTGGGCGCAGGCGTTCTCATCGGGTTCGGCCTCTCGGGCTGCTCGTTCAACCTCGTCCTCGGCGCCTTCAGCAAGCTCCTGCCCGAGAAGTGGCGGCCCATGGCCTTCGGGGCGGGCACGGCGGCCGGATCGTTCGGCCAGTTCCTGTTCCCACCCATCGGCAACATCCTCATCGACAGCGTGGGCTGGCATCAGGCTCTGGTGATCTTCGGCGCCAGCATCCTCATCGTGATCCCGCTGGCAGTTGCACTCGCGACGCAGCCCAAAGATGCCGCGTCGCTGGCGCAGACCACCCCTGAGCAGAACCAGTCGATCCGGCAGGCTCTCACGGAAGCCTTCCGGCACCGCTCCTATGTGCTGCTGGTGCTGGGCTTCT
The DNA here is from genome assembly GCF_016892705.1 of Microvirga pudoricolor. GTDB lineage: Bacteria > Pseudomonadota > Alphaproteobacteria > Rhizobiales > Beijerinckiaceae > Microvirga > Microvirga pudoricolor. The sequence goes on along the minus strand of NZ_JAFEMB010000002.1, from coordinate 516,086 downwards.
TCACCTGCGGCTTTCAGCTCGCCTTCATCACGGCTCACCTTCCGGCCTATCTGAAGGATGCGGGCCTGTCCGCCGCCGTCGGCGGCTGGACGCTGGCGGTGATCGGCCTCGCCAACGCGTTCGGGTCCCTCGGGTCGGGCTGGCTGTCCACTCGCATGTCCAAGCGCTGGCTCCTGGCCTGGATCTATCTCGGCCGGTCGGTGGCCATCGCGGCGTTCATCCTGATCCCGGCTTCCCCTGCCTCGTCCATCGCGTTCGGTATTTCCATCGGATTGCTCTGGCTTTCCACCGTGCCGCCCACGTCGTCGCTCGTGATGCTGATGTTCGGCACGCGGTACATGGCAATGCTCTACGGCTTCGCGTTCTTCTCCCATCAGGTCGGCGGGTTCCTGGGTGTCTGGCTCGGCGGCCTGCTCTACGAGCTCAACGGCAACTACACGATGGTGTGGTGGCTCTCGGTTCTGCTCGGGATCGCCTCGGCGCTCATCAACCTGCCGATCAAGGAGCAGCCGGTCGTGCGCGCACCGGCCCTGCAGCCGGCGGAATGAACGGTCAGGCCGTTCCTTCGATGGAACGGCGCTGCTTGCTGATCTCGGCGGCGACGAAATCCAGGAAGACGCGGACGCGCGCCGACTGGCGCAGGTCGGGATGGGTCAGCAGCCACAATCCGGCGGAGAATTCCGGCACGGGCGGACTTAGCCGGACCAGGTTCGTCCGCGCATCCGCGATGAAATTGGGCAGGTGCCCGATGCCGATGCCGTTCTCCACGGCCTCGGCAAGCCCCAGGACCGTATTGACCTTGTAGACGAGGCGTTCGGTCGACACGTGCTCCCGTGCATAGCGGGCGACCTTCAGGCCCGCCAGGTTGTCGCCGAGGGCCACCCAGTTGCGGTCGAAAAGCTGTGCGGGCTCGACCTCGGTCCCATCCGGAAAATCGGACCGGCGCCCATAGATCGACCACGCGATGGTGGCGGCGCGGCGGCCGACAAGCGTTTCGGGTGGATTGTCGGTGGCGCGGATCGCCACGTCGGCGTCGCGCTTGGACAGGTTGAGGGCCTGGTTGGCCAGAACCACGTCAAGCCTCAGGTCCGGGCAGGCCTTGGTGAAGCGGGAGAAGATCGGCGTCAGCAGGTGGACCAGCAGCGTATCGTTGGTGGTGACGCGAAGCTCGCCTGCGGGCGACACCGCCTGCCCGGCGAGCTTGCGCGCGAAGGTGGCGACGTTCTCCTCCATTTGCTCGGCCAGGGCGACCATTTCCTCGCCCGCCGGCGTGAGCACATAGCCCGTGCGGTGGCGCTCGAAGAGCTTGACCGCGAGGCCGTCCTCCATCTGGCCGAGACGGCGGAAGATCGTGGAGTGATTGACGCCCAGGCGCTCTGCCGCGCCGGTCAGTCCGCTCGCCTCGGCAATGACTTTGACGAGCCTGAAATCATCCCAGGCCAAGTTCTGCATTCGGGTCATATTATGCGTCCGCGCAAAGCCAACAGTGCAAAGCTAGCATTTGATTTGCAGCATGGAAAGATTAGCTTCCCGGCGACGAACGATCCGGCAGCCATAGGGCGCTGCCCCTGGGGAGACCATCATGGCGAAAGTGCTTGTTCTTTATTACTCGACCTGGGGCCATGTCGAGAAAATGGCCTACGCGGCCGCCGAGGGCGTGCGCGAGGCCGGCGTCGAGGTCGTGGTCAAGCGCGTTCCCGAGCTGGTTCCCGACGAGGTCGCCAAGGCGGCTCACTATAAGCTCGACCAGGAGGCGCCCATCGCCACGGTCGACGAGCTCGCGGATTACGACGCCATCATCTTCGGCACGCCGACCCGCTACGGCAATATGACCGCCCAGATGAAGAACTTCCTCGACCAGACCGGTTCGCTCTGGGCCCAGGGCAAGCTCGTCGGCAAGGTCGGGTCGGTGTTCACGTCCTCGGCCACGCAGCATGGCGGCCAGGAATCCACGATTCTCAGCTTCCACACGGTTCTTCTGCACCAGGGCATGGTCATCGTCGGCCTGCCTTATGCCTTCCAGGGCCAGATGGGCGTGGACGAGATCAAGGGCGGGTCGCCCTACGGCGCTTCGACCATCGCGGGCGGCGACGGATCGCGCCAGCCCAGCGCCGTCGAGCTCGAAGGCGCCCGCTACCAGGGCCGCCACGTGGCTCAGATCACCGCGAAGCTCGCGAAGTAATTCCGGACCTTCTGCGTTATCCCGACCTCATCTTGAGGAGGCCGTCAGGCCGTCTCGAAAGAGGGCTTCAGCGGAGAGCTTCCGGTGCTGGCTGGACCATCCTTCGAGACGAGCCTGCGGCTCCCTCAGGATGAGGTCGAGACGCCCGCTACGCGGGCCCTCAGGAGAGGCTTCGAGACGAATGGCTTCGCCATTTCCTCGTCATGGGGGTGGAGCATGATCCATGCTCATCGCTCTGCCGCAGCCCGTCTCAGACGATCATTGATCGCCTCGCCGAGGTCGTGCTCCGGGATGGGGCCGACCGCGATGGTCCGGGCGCCCGAGGCGTCGAGGTGGCGCAGATACGAGAACAGATGAGCGGCAGCCTCCACAAGGCTGCCGTTTTCGCTGAGGTTGAGGACGGCGCCGGCGCGGTCGAGATGCGTGGGCGCTTCCGTTCCGAACAGCAACACCGCCTCGCCCGGCTCGACGGATCGCGCGTTCAGCCGAACTCGCGCACGGGGCGCGTAATGCGAGGTGAGCATGCCGGGCGCGATAGGAGCCGCGTCGTCCGGATCGGCCTCCTCACCCAACGGCCCGACGATGGCCTCGATGGCATCCCGGGGGACGCCCCCCGGCCGCAGCAGACGAACCCCGCCGTCGAGACAGGCCAGTATGGTGGATTCCACGCCCACCTTCGCCGAACCGCCATCCAGAACGGCATCGATCCGCCCATCGAGGTCCCCCAGAACGTGCTCGGCGAGCGTCGGGCTCACCCGGCCCGAACGATTGGCCGAGGGCGCCGCGACGGGACGGCCCACACGCCGCAGGAGTTCGGCAGCGACCGGATGGGACGGCACCCGCAAGCCCACGCTGTCGAGGCCGGCGCAGGCGAGGTCGGACACGGAGCAGGTGTCCGCCACCGGCACCACGAGGGTGAGGGGGCCGGGCCAGAAGGCTTGCGCCAGCTTCAGGGCGGCCTCCCCGAAAACACCCTCCTGGCGCGCCGCTTCCAGGCTCGCCACATGGGCGATCAGCGGATTGAAGCTCGGCCGCTCCTTGGCAGCGTAGATGCCCGCCACCGCGTCGTCCGAGGTGGCATCCGCCCCGAGCCCGTAAACCGTCTCCGTGGGGAAGGCCACGAGGCCGCCCCCGCGCAGGATCGCGGCAGCCTCGGACAAGCCGATCTCGTCAGAGATCAGCCGTTTGGTCGCCCCCATTGACCGGTGATCGTTCACCTCTAAACTATCCTTGCTCACGCGATGGGATCAGCGCTTGTCGCGGTGGGTTTAGCCGCGCATGATGGCGCGTCAAAGCGAAAATCCAGACAACGCTGGAAGAAAGAAGACGGGAGAGACCCCATGGCCTACCGCGCGCCGGTATCCGACATTGCCTTTACGATGCGTCATGTAGCCGGGCTCGACGCGGCCGCCGCGGAAGGACTCTACGGCGACCTGACGCCGGACCTCGCCATGACGATCCTGGAGGAGGCCGGCCGCTTCGCCAATGACGTGATCGCGCCCCTCAACCGGGAGGGCGACAAGCACGGTGCGCGGTTCGAGAACGGCACGGTCACGACGCCGCCGGGCTGGAAGGACGCCTACAAGGCCTGGGTCGAGGCCGGATGGAACGCGCTGCCCGGTCCCGTCGATTACGGCGGCCAGGGCCTGCCGACCCTGCTAAATTCCGGCTGCGTCGAAATGTGGAACTCGGCCGCCGCGTCGTTCGGCATCGGGCCGATCCTGACCATGGGAGCCATCGAGGCCATCACGGCCCATGCGTCGGACGACCTGAAGGCCCGCTACTTGGAAAAGCTCGTCTCGGGCGAGTGGACCGCCACCATGAACCTGACCGAGCCCCAAGCCGGCTCGGACCTCGCCGCCCTGCGCAGCCGCGCCGAGCGCGCGGGCGACGGCACCTACAGGATCACCGGCCAGAAGATCTTCATCACCTATGGCGAGCATGACCTGACGGACAACATCGTTCATCTGGTGCTGGCGCGGTTGCCCGACGCACCCCCCGGCACGCGGGGCATCTCGCTCTTCCTCGTGCCCAAGATCCTGCCGGATGGCAGCCACAACGACGTGCGCTGCGCGGGCATCGAGCACAAGCTCGGCATCCACGGGTCGCCCACCTGCACCATGGTGTTCGGCGACGAGGGCGGCGCGGTCGGCTGGCTCGTGGGCGAGGAGAACCGGGGCCTCGCCTGCATGTTCACGATGATGAACAACGCGCGCCTCGCCGTCGGCCTCCAGGGCGTCGCGGTGGCGGAGCGCGCCTACCAGCAGGCCCTGGGCTATGCCACGGAGCGACGCCAGGGCAGGGCGGCGGGCCGCGAGGGATCGAGCGCCATCATCGAGCACCCGGACGTGCAGCGCAATCTTCTGACCATGAAGGCGCTCACCGCCGCCTCGCGCGCGATCTGCCTGCTGACGGCGGCCGCCATCGACCGGGCGCATCTTTCCGCCGATGCGGGTGATCGCAAGATCGCCAACGAGCGCGCCTCGCTCCTGACCCCCGTCGCCAAGGCGTTCTCGACGGATGCGGGCGTCGAGGTCGCTTCGCTCGGCGTGCAGGTCCACGGCGGCATGGGGTTCGTCGAGGAGACGGGCGCCGCCCAGCACCTGCGCGACGCCCGCATCCTGCCGATCTACGAGGGCACCAACGGCATCCAGGCCATCGACCTCGTGACCCGCAAGCTGCCGCTCGCGGGCGGCGGGACCGTGCGGGCGCAGATCGCGCTCATGCGGGCCACCGTGGCGGCGCTGCTGAAGGAGGGCACGCCCGCCTTCGGGGCGACGGCACCGCGCCTGCGCGACGCCGTGGAGAGCCTCGACCGGGCGACGAGTTATCTCCTGAAGGCGGTTTCGGCCAACGCGCCCGGCGATGCGCTGGCGGGCGCGACGCCCTACCTCAGGCTCTTCGGGATCGCCCAAGGAGGCGTGGCGCTGGCGGATGCGGCGCTCGCCGCGAACCGGTTGATCGGGGCGGGCGACACCGATCCGGCGCTGGCCGCGCGCATCGCGCTCAGCCGCTTCTTCGCCGAAAACATCGCGGTGGGTGCCAAGGGCCTCGAGGACACGGTCCTGGGCGGGGCCGGGTTCCTGCAGGACGCTTCTCTGGCCCTGGCGAGCTGATCCCATGACGCTGCAAGGAAAAACCCTATTCATCACGGGCGCGTCACGGGGCATCGGCCTCGCCATCGGGCTCAAGGCTGCCCGGGACGGCGCGAACGTGGTCATCGCGGCCAAGTCCGCCGAGCCGCACCCCAAGCTTCCGGGCACGATCTACACGGCCGCCGAGGAGATCGAGAAGGCGGGCGGCAAGGCGTTGCCGCTGGTGGTCGACGTGCGCGACGAAGAGGCAGTGAAGGGCGCGCTGGCCAAGGGCGCCGAGGTCTTCGGCGGCATCGACATCGTGGTGAACAACGCCAGCGCCATCAGCCTGACGCCCACGCCGCAGACGGACATGAAGCGCTTCGACCTGATGCACCAGATCAACACGCGCGGCACCTACATGGTGTCGAAATACGCGATCCCGTACCTGGAAAAGGCCGAGAACCCGCACATCCTGATGATGTCACCGCCCCTCGACATGAGCGAGAAGTGGTTCGCGCCGCATTTGGCCTACACCATGGCGAAATACGGCATGAGCCTGTGCGTGCTGGGCCTCGCGGGCGAGTTGCGCGGGCGCGGCATCGCCGTGAATGCCCTGTGGCCCCGGACCGTGATCGCCACCAGCGCGGTCAAGAACCTGCTCGGCGGCGACGAGATGATGCAGGCGAGCCGCACACCCGAGATCCTCGCGGACGCTGCCCACCTGATCTTCAGCAAGCCGTCCCGAAGCTTCACGGGCAACTTCCTGATCGACGACACGTTCCTGGCGGGCGAGGGCGTGACGGATTTCGCGCAATACCGGGTCGATCCCTCGAAGCCCCTCATGCCCGACTTTTTTGTGCCCGATGACATCCCGCCGCCTTCACAATCGTCATGAATGGGCGCCTATAACGCCGGAGACGATGTGACGGGGGCCGATCCATGATCCTGATCCACAGGCCGGCGGGGCAAGACGCCATCGACAGCGAGTCGCTCGACCGCCACATCTGGCGGCTGGGCGACCCGATCCCGAACGATGCGCTGTGGATCGACATGATCGAGCCGAGCCGCGACGAGGAAAAGCTCGTGGAGCATCATCTGGGCATCGCCATCCCGACCCGGGAGGAGATGGCGGATATCGAGCCCTCCGAGATCCTCTACAACGAGAACAATGCCCGCTACATGACGGCGCGGGTGCTGTGCTCGTCGGATACCGAGACGCCGCAGCTCATCGACGTGTCGTTCATCCTGGCCGAGCGGGCGCTGGTGACCGTGCGCTATGGCGAGCCGCGCTCGTTTTCCATGTTCATGAGCCGGGCCGCCAAGCCCGGCGGATGCCGCCACCAGCCGGAGGCGGTGCTCGACGGGTTGATCGAGACCATCATCGACCGGGCGGCGGAAATTCTCGGGTTCGTGGGCAAGCGCATCGACCGCCTGTCCCGCTCGATCTTCGACAACGAGAAGCAGGGCTCACGCCGTTCCGCGGCCTACCGGGCAGCGCTCAAGTCCATCGGCCGCAAGGCGGACCTGATCTCGAACGTGCGCGAGAGCATGGCGTCGGTGGAGCGCATGCTGCTGTTCCTGTCCTCGACCATGCCGCGTCCGCAGCGGCCGCGCAGTTACAGCTCGGAGTGGCGGACCGCCATCCGGGACGTGCAGTCCATCGAGGAGCACGCCGCCTTCCTGAACAACAAGGTGCAGTTCCTCCTCGACGCCACGCTCGGGCTCGTCGCCATGGAGCAGAACGACATCATCAAGATTTTCTCGGTGATGTCCGTGATCTTCCTGCCGCCGACGCTGATCTCGTCCATCTACGGCATGAACTTCAAGCTCATGCCCGAGCTCGATTGGAATTTCGGCTATCCCCTGGCGATTGCCATGATCGTCCTGGCGGCGGTGCTGCCCTACCTGTTCTTCCGTTGGAAGCGGTGGCTCTAAATGTGTGGACGATACGCCGTCACCCTGCCGCCCGCGACTTATCGCGAGTTCTTCGACTATGGCGAGCAGCCGAACTTTCCCCCGCGCTACAACATCGCCCCCACCCAACCGGTGCCCGTCGTGACGGCCGAAAAGGCACAGCGGCATTTCAGGCTAGTGCGCTGGGGCTTTTTGCCCGCCTGGACCAAGGACCCCAAGGATTTTCCACTCGTCATCAACGCGCGGGGCGAGACGCTGGAGACCAAGCCCACCTTCAAGAACGCCCTCAAGCGCCGCCGCTGCATTTTTCTCGCGGACGGCTTCTATGAATGGCGCCGCGACGGCAAGGCCAAGACGCCGTTCCTGATCCGCCCACGCGAGCGCCAACCCTTGCCCATGGCAGGTTTATGGGAGACCTACAGCGACGCCAGCGGCGGCGAGATCGATACGGCCGCCATCGTGACGACGGACGCCAACGGTTTGCTCTCCGCCGTTCACAACCGAATGCCGGTGATCCTGGACCGGGACGGCATCGCCATGTGGCTCGATGCGGACGAGACCCAGACGGACGAGGTCATGAAGCTCGTGCGGCCCTGTCCCGACGATTCGCTCGAGATGGTTCCCGTCAGCAGCCGCGTCAACAAGGTCGAGAACGACGATGCGCGCTTGCAGGAACCGTTGAGCGAGCCCGAGCCCAGCCGCACGTCGGAGCCCAAGCGCAAGGCCGCGAGGACGCGATCCAGCGACGAGGACGAGCAGGGAAGCTTGTTTTAGAGATCTCATTCTCGACCTCATCCTGAGGGAGCCGCAGGCTCGTCTCGAAGGATGGTCCAGAGAGCACTGGAGACGCCTCGTCCTTCGAGACAAATTGCTGCGCAATTCCCTCAGGATGAGGCTGTGGTGTGGCTCGTTCGACAGACGACCAACTTACCGCCGCTTCTTCACCACATCCCGCCGCAAAACCCCCACCACTTCCACATGCGGGCTGTGCTTGAACTGGTCCACCGGCGTGACCGTCTCCAGCTTGTAACCGCCCGCGGTCAGGATCGCGGCATCGCGGGCGAAGGTGGCGGGGTCGCAGGAGACGCTGACGACGAGCGGGACTTTCGAGGCCGCGAGCTGCTTTACCTGAGCCTCGGCGCCCGCCCTCGGCGGATCGAGCACGACGGCGTCGAACGCGTTCAGCTCGGGCAGCAGGAGCGGGCGGCGGAACAGGTCGCGGGCCTCCACCGTCACGCGCCGCAGGCCGGGCGTGTTGCGGGCGGCCTTGTCCAGGGCCGAGACGGCGCCCTGGTCCGACTCGACCGCGTGGACGTCGGACCGCTCCGCGAGCCTCAGAGCGAACGGCCCCCAGCCCGAGAACAGGTCGGCGACGCGCTTCGCCTTGCCGCAGGCTTCGACCACGAGGGCCGCCAGCGTCTCCTCGCCCAGCTGGGTGGCTTGCATGAAGGCGCCGGCGGGCGGCACCACTGAGGCGCGCCCGACCGTGATGGCGGGCGGGCGGCGCTCCACGATGACATCCCCGTGGACCGAGAGCCGCGCGAGGTCGAGGTCGGCCGCGAGGTTGATCAAACCCAGGCGCTTCTTGCCCTCGACCGGGCCGTGGCCGCGAATGTCCACGTCGTAGCCGGTTTCCGAATCCGTGATCTGGATGTCGAGCGGCTTGCGGGAGGATTTCAGGTGCTCGCCGATGGCCTTTGCCAGCGCCGGCGCCTTTTCCTTCAGGGCGGGTTCCGCGATGGGGCAATGCGCGATCTCGACGATCTGGTGGCTGCGGGCCGCCATGTAGCCCACGTGCATCCGGTCGGGAAACCGGACGTGGAGCGTGACCCGGCGGCGGCCCTCGCCATGGGCGTCGATCAGGGCCCCGGTCTCGACCGGAATCCGCGCTTGGCCGAACGTGTGCTCCACGGTGCCGCGCTTCCAGGCCTGGTAGAAGCCGTGACGCATATGCTGGGTCGCGCAGCCGCCGCACTCGCCGAAATATTCGCAGAAGGGCTCCTCGCGCTCCGGCGACGGCGTGAGAACCTCCATGAGCCTCGCACGGGCGCCGTCGCGCTCGATGGCGACGGTTTCTCCCGGCAGGGCGTAGGGCACGAAGACGGGACCCGACGGTGTCTCGGCGACGCCGTCGGCCTTGGCGCCCAGGCGATTGATGGTGACGGTTTCAGCCACGGCGCGCTCCCAGCAGAAACTCCCGGTTCCCGTCGCCACCCTCGATGGGGGAGGGCGCAAGGCCGATGACAGAAAAACCCATGGACACGATGAAACTCTCCAAATTTTCGCAGACCGCCCTGTGAACGGCCTCGTCGCGGACGATCCCCTTGCGGACATGGCCGCGCCCGGCCTCGAATTGCGGCTTGACCAGGACCGCCAGGCTCGCCTTCGGCTTCAGGAGCGCGACGGCGGCGGGCAGGGCCAGCTTCAGGGAGATGAAGCTCACATCCGAGACCAGCATGTCGAGGGGAGCTGGGATCAGCTCACGGGTGAGGATCCGCGCGTCGGTCCCCTCGAGGCTCGTGACCCGGGGATTCCCCTGAAGCTTCGCGTGAAGCTGCCCGTGGCCCACATCCACCGCGTAAACATGAGCCACGCCACGCCGGAGCAGCACGTCCGTGAAGCCTCCCGTGGACGAGCCCACATCGATGCAGGTGAGCCCGGACGGGTCGAGCCCGAAGGCGTCGAGGGCGGCCGCCAGCTTCACACCGCCCCGGGAGACATAAGGGTGCGGGGGCTCGGCCAGGATCTCCGCTCCGTCCGGCACTGTCTCGGAGGCCTTGCGGACCGGGGCTCCATTCACCAGGACCAGCCCCGCCGCGATAGCCTCCTGGGCGCGGGCACGGCTCTCGAAGAAGCCGCGCTCCACCAGCGCCACATCGGCTCTCTTGCGGGTCATCGGCCCCTCCGCCTCATGCGCATCACGATCCTTTTAGGTGTCAAACACTGTTCTTTGCCCCGCATACCCTACCTTCAAGGCATCGAGAACGGTTGATTGGAGGGAAAGATGCATATGCCGAGCCGCCGGAGCCTGCTTCTGGGCGCCCTGACCCTGTCCGCGAGCGCCGCCGCGCCGCGCGTGCTCTCCCAGGCCTGGGCCCAGAGCGCCGGCGCCCCCTTCACGCTGCCGCCGCTGCCCTACGCCCCCTCCAAGAATGAGCCGCACATCGATGCGCAGACCATGGAGCTGCACCACGACAAGCACCATGCGGCCTATGTGAAGAACCTCAACGACGCCCTCGCGAGCCACGGTGACCTCGCCAAGATGCCGCTTCAGGATATGCTGGCCAACCTGTCGAAGGTGCCCGAATCCATCCGCACGGCCGTTCGCAACAACGGCGGCGGGCATGCCAACCACTCCATGTTCTGGCAGATCATGGGCGGATCGGGCGGCGAGCCGACCGGTGACGTGAAGGCCGCCATCGAGCGGGACCTGGGGGGCGTCCAGAAGTTCCAGACCGATTTCAACACGATGGGCGAGAAGCAGTTCGGCTCCGGCTGGGTCTTCGTCACGGTCGACAGTTCGGGCAAGCTCGGCCTCGTGGCCAAGCCCAACCAGGACACGCCGCTCATGGACGGCCAAATGGTCCTCATGGGCAACGACGTGTGGGAGCACGCCTATTATTTGAACTACCAGAACCGTAGGCCCGAATACCTGAAAGCCTGGTGGAACGTGGTGGATTGGGGCCGGGTCAACGACCGCTACGCGGCCGCTAAGGCGGGCAAGCTGACGCTTTGATTCTGTCCCAGCCCTCATCCTGAGGAGCCGCATAGCGGCGTCTCGAAGGAGGGTCCAGAGAGCACTGGAAACACTGCGCTGGATTCATCCTTCGAGACGAATTGCTGCGCAATTCCCTCAGGATGACGTCGAGGATGCGAAACCGCAAACCTCAACCGACCTCCTGGCACACATCCACCCACTCGGCGCCGACAAGCTCCGCCATCCGCACCGGGTCGATCCGCACCGCGCTCGTGGTGGATCCCGCGGCGGGCACGACCTCGTCGAAGGCTTTCAGGGAAACGTCACAATAGACCGGGAGGGGCGTCGCCAAGCCGAAGGGGCAGACCCCGCCCACCGGATGCCCCGTCAGGGCCGCGACCGTCTCCGGGTCGAGCATTTTCGCCTTGCCGCCGAAGGCCGCTTTGATCTTCTTGTTGTCGAGCCGGGCGTCGCCCCGCGCCACCACCAGAAATTCGCGACCATTAACGGCGAGCGAGAGGGTCTTGGCGATGCGAGCCGGCTCCACGCCGTGAGCTTCCGCAGCAAGCGCGACCGTCGCGCTGCTCTGCGGGGTCTCGATCACGCGGATGTCGGGCGCATTCTCGGCCAGGAAGGCGCGAACGGATTCGAGGCTCATCAGGCTCGGGCTTTATGGGTAGTGCTGTCCTGGCCCAAGGCTTCGAAGACCTTGGCGACGATGCTGGCCGCGTCGAGACCGGCCTGGGCGTACATCCGGTCGGGCTTGTCATGATCGATATAGGTGTCCGGCAGCACCATTGAGCGCACCCTCAAGGTGCCACGGTCGAGGGCGCCGCGATCCGACAGGAGCTGCAGCACGAACGACCCGAAGCCGCCGATGGAGCCTTCCTCGATGGTGATGAGCACCTCGTGGTCCCGCGCGAGCCGCAGGATCAGGTCCTCATCCAAGGGCTTGGCGAAACGGGCATCCGCCACCGTCGTGGAGAGGCCCCGCGATTCGAGTTCCTCGGCGGCCTTCAGCGACTCGGACAGGCGCGTGCCCAGCGACAGGATGGCGACCCGGTTGCCCTCGCGCACGATCCGCCCCTTGCCGATGGGAAGCGGAATGCCTTTCTCCGGCATGTCGATGCCGACGCCCTCGCCGCGGGGATAGCGGAACGCGATGGGGCCGTCGTCATAGGCGACGGCGGTCGCCACCATGTGCACCAGTTCCGCCTCGTCGGCGGCGGCCATCACGACCATCTCGGGCAGGCAGCCCAGATAGGCGATGTCGAAGGAGCCCGCATGAGTCGGGCCGTCCGCACCCACGAGGCCCGCCCGGTCGAGGGCGAAGCGCACGGGCAGCTTCTGGAGCGCCACATCGTGCACGACCTGATCGTAGGCCCGTTGCAGGAAGGTCGAATAGATGGCGCAGAACGGTTTGTAGCCTTCCGTGGCCAGGCCCGCCGCGAAGGTGACGGCGTGTTGTTCGGCAATGCCCACATCGAACGTCCGGTCCGGGAACTCCTTGCCGAACAGGTCGATGCCCGTGCCGGACGGCATGGCGGCGGTCACGGCCACGATCCGGTCGTCGGCCCGCGCCTCCTTGACCAGGCTCTCGCCGAACACCTTGGTGTAGGCGGGGGCGTTCGCCTTCGGCTTGGCCTGGGCGCCCGTCACCACGTCGAACGTGACGACGCCGTGATATTTGTCGGCGGAGGCTTCTGCGGGGGCGTAGCCCTTGCCCTTCTGGGTGATCACGTGGACGAGAATCGGCCCGGTCTCGGCATCGCGCACGTTCTTCAGGACGGGCAGAAGGTGGTCCAGGTTATGGCCGTCGATGGGGCCGACATAGTAGAAGCCCAGCTCCTCGAACATGGTGCCGCCGGTCCAGAAGCCGCGCGCGAATTCCTCGGCCTTGGCGGCCTTGTCGTAGAAGAATTTCGGCAGCTTGCGGGCCAGTTGCTTGGCGGTCTCGCGGATGCTGCGATAGGTGCCTCCGGAGACCAACCGGGCCAGATACGACGACATGGCGCCCACGGGCGGCGCGATGGACATGTCGTTGTCGTTGAGGATGACGATGAGGCGGGAATGCATGGCGCCCGCATTGTTCATGGCCTCGTAGGCCATGCCGGCCGACATGGCGCCGTCCCCGATGACGGCCACCACGTTGTTGGCCTTCCCGTCCAGGTCCCGCGCCACGGCCATCCCGAGCCCCGCCGAGATGGAGGTGGAGGAGTGGGCGGCTCCGAACGGGTCGTACTCGCTCTCCGAGCGCTTGGTGAAGCCCGACAAGCCGCCGCCCTGGCGCAGGGTGCGGATCCGATCCCGGCGGCCCGTGAGGATCTTGTGCGGGTAGGCCTGGTGGCCGACATCCCAGATCACGCGGTCGCGGGGGGTGTCGAACACGTAGTGCAGCGCCACCGTCAGTTCGACCACGCCGAGGCCCGCGCCGAGATGCCCACCCGTGACGGAAACCGCGCTGATGGTCTCGGCCCGAAGCTCGTCCGCGACCTGTCGGAGCTTGTCCTCGGGCAGGCGACGGAGCTCTTCGGGGGTCGGGATGGCGTCGAGCAGGGGAGTGGACAATGGGGTTCTCGCTGGGCGTCGGAAGGCAGCCCGAGAGGAGATAGGGTTTCGAAAGGGTGGGGTCAAATGGCCGGATGCGGCCTTTCGGCACGCCGGCCCCGGGTCACTCCACGTCGAGTGGGGCCTTTCCGCTGGCCTTGCCGTCGGGCCCGATGGTGATCTTCTCGATCCGGGCCTCGGCCTTCTTGAGCAGGGTTTCGCAGTGCTTCTTCAGGGCCTCGCCGCGCTCGTAGATGGCAATCGAGTCCTCGAGGGGCACGTCGCCGCGTTCCAGGCGGCGCACGATGTCCTCGAGTTCGGCCAGGGCCTTTTCGAAGGGAAGCGCCTCGATGGAGGAAGATTCGGTCATGCTGGTCCGCCAGGTTTCTTAAGGGGCGGCCATCAGGGAGTGGCCGCCTCCGTCGGTCTTCGTATGAGAAGCCTCTGATAAACGAGACCGATGCCGATGAGAACCAGCCCGAGGCCGATAAAGGACAGGGCTCTCATGACACCTTCGAGATTCGCGAGATCGACGATGAAGACCTTCAGGACCGCCCCCACGAGGTAGACGGCCGAGGCGATGCGGGCGGCTCGCACGTCACGCATGAGGCCGACGCCCAGGAGAACGATGCCCAGAAGCAGGAGCGCGACCGAGTAGCTCCATTGCTCGGCTTGGCTCGATGGATGCCAGAGGCCGATATCGGCGCCCTGGAAGATCCGCCGGATTTCCATGACGAGATAGGCGGAGAGCAGCAGCAGGCCCAGCGCGCCCGATGCCAGGATCTGAAGCCGGGGCTTGGTCCGACGCTCTAGGGCGGCGAGAACGACCGCGAGGGCGGCCGGCAGCAGGTAGGCCGGGATCAGCGAGTTGAAGACCACCCCGCCCAGGATCGGCTCGCCCGTGAGGAGCGGGTTGTTCACCACGAACAAGGCCCCGGCGGCGAGGAGGAGAGACAAGCCTTTGAAGATCGCGGACCCGTAGCGGTAGACCGGATCGGCGCGACGGCTGTCGAACAGGGCCAGCACGAGGGAGAAGGCGAGGCCCGTGGTCACGAACAGCCCGGCCTCGAGGTGATCGCTCGTCTCGGCGAGCGGGTCGCCCGCGTGGAGGGCATGGCGGATCTGGAAGAAGATCAGCAGGGCCGCGAAGACGATGCTCAGGCCCTCGGTGACCTGGGTCGCCCGGTCGCGGCCCATCCGGGCCAGGATGCGGGTTGCCCCGGCAAAGCACAGAGCCGGGACGCCGTAGCCCCAGAGGAGCCAGTTGACGATGGGCGGGCCCGGGTCGCCCGGCACGATGGTCGGGCTCCATAGGAGGCGCCCGAGGATCACCAGGCCGGTGGCGGCCACCGCCCAGCGCAGGGCCGGGATGGAGGCGCGTCCGGCCACCCAGGCGGTGCCCAGGGCCGAGAGCGCGAAGGCCACGGTCAGCATGCCCTTGTCGAGCACGAAGGTGAGGCCGAGGGCCAGCGCCGCCAGGGCCGTCGAGGCGGCGGCCCCGATGCCGAGCCGCACGCCGACGGCCCCGCCGGTCTCGCGGCCGCGAAGCCAGACCGTGACCGCCGTGAAGGCGAGGGCGAGACCGCCCGCGATCAGGCCGAAGGACAGGTCTCGCTCGAGGGCCGCCACGCGCCAATATGCGGCCGCCAATGCGAGCAGAGGGACCAGGGCCATGGCGCCCGCATACCAGGCCGCGACCGGGAGGGGCTTGTCGGTGCGGGCGAGCTCCCGCAACGCCCCGAGGGCGACGATCGCGGGTCCCACGAGCGCGAAGGCGAGGTAATCGCCCAGCGCTTCCGGGCGGAGGGCGAACGCGTCGCCGGTCTGAAAGAAGAACGCCTCCGGGTCGGCGCCGATCTCCCGGCGGATCGGCCACGACACCAGGGTGCCGACGACGGCCAGCGCTCCCCAGCCGAGGGCCGGGACGACGGCCGGGTAGCGCAGCCCAAGGGCCAGCAGGGTCAGGATGACGATACCCATGAAGACGATGCGGCCGGAGCCATCCACCACGACGGTGCTCGCGACCACGAGGGAGCCGAGCGCGAAGGCCAACAGGATCTTGGCGGCGAACCAGTCGATCCGGGTCCCGCCCTCGGCATGGCGCTGCGGCTCGACCACGAGGAAGACCCCCGCCAGCCAGAGCTGGATCACCAGGTGAGTCATGGCGGGAGCCTGGTTGCCCGCCCCGATCTCGGCGATCGGAAGGGTCCACAGGAGCGCTCCCGTGGCGGCAGCGAGGGCCAGCCAGCGCCACAGGCGCAGCCGCGCCACCCCGTAGGCTGCCAGGACCACGAACGCCAGGTAGGGCACGAGGGCCCAGGGCTGCGGCTCGTCGGAGGCCACCAGGAAGGGGCTGCCCAGGGCCGCCACCAGGCCGAGCCCACCCAGCGCGGGCCCGTGAAGGGTCGCGGCCAGCATGGTCAGGACGGAGACCACCCCCAAGAGCGCGAAGGCGACAGCGGGGCCGATGAGGCCGTAGAGCGCGTAGGCGGCGAACACCGTCGCGAAGGCCGTGCTGGTGCCTGCCGCCGTCAGGATGCCGGGCACGTGGGCGGACGGGATGCCCGGCAGGGACAGGGCGCGCTCGCGGCGGCGCAGCCATTCCCCCGCGCCGGCCAGGAGCGCGGCGAAGACCGCGCCCAGGAACAGGCGGATCTCCGGCGAGAGCAGGTTCTGCTCGATGGAATAGCGCACGAGGAAGATGCCGCCGAGGGCCAGGGCCAGGCCGCCGACCCAGACGGTCCACCGGGTGCCGATCCTCTCCTCGAAGCCTCGGCTGGGCTTGGGCACGACCGGCGGTTCCGGAATGGGCGGTTCCGGGAGGACCGGCTCGCCGGCGGCGGCATCCGCGTCGGACGGGGCCGGGTCGGAGCCGAGAGCGCGGGCGACGGCGTCCTCCAAGGCGGCCTGCTCTTCGGACAGATGGTCGTCAGCCTCGGGCGCGGCCTCGGGCGGGAGCGCCGCGGCCTCGGGCGGAGCGGCGGGGCGGGCCGCCAGAGCCGCTTCGAGAAGCGCCACGCGGCCTTGCAGCGCCAGGACGGCCCGGCGAGACGACAGGGACAGGACGAACGCCGCGATGGCGCAGACCGGGAACGCGAGGGCGAGAAGGATCAGGATCGTGATAAGAAGATCGTCGTCCAAGGCTGAAGCATCCCCCGGGAGCGCGTACCCGCGCCGATGGCAGGCCTTATGCTCAAGCTTCGTTAAGCTGTAACATGAACGGGACGCCTTCCATAGCCTCCGCACCGCGCCCGATGGAGCGGATCGCCTCCGTCATGCGGCCCCCTCGGCCCAGGATATCGTCCGCGATGGAGACCAACAGGGCGTTCGGGGTGGCCGACGGGGAGGCGGCGCGCAGCGCCAGCGCGATCTCGCCCTCGTCGCGATCCGGCGCCAGGGCACAGGCCGCGATGTAGGCAGCGGCCGTGGAGCGGCTGATTCCGGCCCAGCAATGGAACACGATGGGGCTCTCCCGGTCCCAGGCCCGCACGAAGGCGAGAAGCGCGTCCACGTGCTCCACCGCCGGCAGAACGTGCCCGTCCAATGGGCTGACGATGTCGCTCATATGGATGGAAAGATGCCGGTCTCCCGCGACGGCGGCGGGCCGCTCGACGGCCGAACCGACATTGATGAGCGTCACGACATGGCTCGCTTTCAGCGAATCCACGGTGTCGTGGAGCCGGGACAGGGGGCAGACGTGCAGGCTGGGCATGGGATTGTTTCATTCAATACGCTGCCCTCATCATGAGGGCCCGCGCTGTGGGCGTGTCGAAACCTCATCCTGAGGGAATGGCAAAGCCATTCGTCTCGAAGGATGCCTCTAGAATGCACTCGATCCTCCTTCGAGACGCCGCTTTCGCGGCTCCTCAGGATGAGGTCTATGTTTGCTGACCGCTAGAGCATTGCCGGGCGGGTCGGCGCAACCCTAGACGTCGATGAGGCTGAGATAGATGGCCTTGGCCACCGCATGGGTCTTGTTGCTGGCGTCCAGCTTGCGCATGGCGTTGCGGATGTGGGTCTCCACGGTCTCCTCGGAAATCTTCAGGATGTCCGCCGTGTCGGCCACGGTCTTGCCCCGCGCCGCCCAGGCCAGCATGTCGCGCTCGCGGTCCGTCAGCCCAGGCGTGATGATCCCTTCCTGGGGCGGGCGGATGATCGAGACGCCCGTGCGCTGCTGTTCGGCGATGATGTCCACCGCGCGCTGCACCCAATAGATCATGATGAGGTGAAGCTCGTGGCGGCGCTCCGACAGCATGAACTTGAATTTGGCCGTCGAATCCTCCCAGAAGAAGGTCCCGAGGCTGGAATACATGCGGCCCATGTAGTCCCTGAAATGGTAGGGAATCACGAGCCCGTCGGTGAAGCCGTGGTCGCGGGCGGCCTCCATGGTCTTGATGGCGCCGGGCTTCCGGCGGCCGTTGAAGCTCGGGAGCTCGATGCTGCCCCAGGTGAACGGCGTGTTGGTCTTGCGCACGCGCAGGATGCACGGATCGACGACGATGAAGTTGTTGCGTGCGTAATCCTCGGCCCAGGCCTCCTTGACCGTACCGTAATAAAATGTCGTATCGAGATGCGGCTGGCCCACGTCCACGAAATTGAACGAGACAAAACCAAAGTTTTCGGCAATACCCTGAAGGTAATTACGTAACTCTTCGAGATTCGTGCACGCTTCAATCCCCGCTAAGGTCTCATCCAGGTTCAATTCTAATCTCACGGTTTTCCGGGATACCGGCCGGTCGCATGAAAGGTGAGGTTGTTCCAGCGTATTCGTGGAACAGGCTCGATGCAAAAAACTTCTCAGCAGCTGCAGGCTGTATTTTGCACGGAAGCTCAGCTTCCTAGCGTTGTCGACCAACTCTATCAATTCCGCAAGAAGCTCTTCGTTGACGCACTCCGGTGGGACCTGCGGGTCGAACACGGGCGCGAGAGGGACCAGTTCGACACCGATACGGCCGTTCACTGCGCGATCTTCCGGGACGGGAGCCTGTTCGCGGGGTTTCGCGCCATCCGCACGGACCGGCCATACCTGGCCGAATCAGTCTTTCCGCAGCTCGCCACTTTCGCGGCCTATCCGCGCCGGCACGACGCCTGGGAAATCAGCCGCTTCGGCGTCGCACCGTCCCAGGCCGGCTCCACGACCGCCAAAGTGCTGTACTCCCTCATGTTTCACTTCGCCCGGACCCGGCAGGCCAGCGCCCTGGTGGCCCTGACCGACCTTCGGCACGAGCGATTCCTCACCCAGATCGGCGTGCGCACGCGCCGCTATGGCCCGCCCCAGGTGCTGGGCCTGGACGAGAAGGGCGATCCGCTCGTGCTCGTGGCCGGAGACATCCCCGTCGCCACCCAGGACGGCTGGCGCTTCGACAATCTTCTGAACCTCGCAAAAACCGTGGAGATCGACGATGAGACACTGGTTCTCGGATCTGAACGCCTTTCGGCGTGACCCGCTGCAGGTGCTGCTCGACAAGGGCAACGCCGCAGCAGAGCCGCTCGTGCGCCTGAATCTCGGCCCGGCCCCCATGTTCCTCGTCACGGATCCGGACATCATCCGGCCCCTGCTCAAGGCCAACGAGGAGGATTTCGACAAGGGCAAGCTCATCCACAAGCTGCGCTCCGTGGTGGGCTTGAGCTCGCTCACCATGAGCGGGGACGAGTACGTGCGACGCCGGGAAGTGCTGCACAAGTACATGGCCAAGGGCGCCGTCGAGCGGCTTACCACGCCCATGGCGGCGGAGATTCGGGCCGTGGGCGCCCAACTGGCCCGCAAGTCGAGCTTCGATCCCCACAAGGCGCTGGCCCCGCTGGCCCTCAAGATGGTCTGCATCGCGATGTTCGGCCGGCAGGTGCTGTCGGAGGCGGACGAGCAGGCGATCGTGCTGGCGGTTCGGCTGGTCGAGGACGACCTCGCCGACGAACTCTTCCGCGTCGTCCCGCTCTCGCCCTGGGCCGCCTATGCCCGCAACCAGCGGCGCGCCTTCGCCCGCAAGGCCATGAACGTGGTGGTGCAGCGGGTCAGGGCCCACGCCCACGACACCTCCATCCTGCGGGCCCTGGAAACCCTCGGCCTGAGCGACGAGGAGCTGTCCAGCGAGGTGCTGACGATGCTCCTCACCGGCCATCACACCACGGGGTCGGCGGCCGCCTGGCTGCTCTACCACATGGCCACCGAGCCCGGCCTGGCCGACGCGGTTGCGGCGGAGGCGTCCTCCGTCACGGATTGGAACGGCGAGATCCAGGCCGACCGGCTGAAGAACGCTCCGTTGAGCCTCGCACTCGTGCGGGAAATCCTGCGGCTCTACCCCAGCGCCTGGTGGTTCTCCCGCGAGGTCAAGCGCCCCCTGGAATTCGGCGGACGCAAGCTCAAGCGCGGCACGTCGGTGATCATCGCGCCCTGGCAGCTTCACCGCGACCCCCGCTTCTGGAACGAGCCCGACAGCTTCCGGCTCGACCGCAGCTACGGCAGCAAGGCCTACCTGCCGTTCGGCCTCGGACCGCGCACCTGCGTGGGCATGGGTCTCGCGATGCTGGAGCTCCAGCTCATCGCCCTCGAGCTGTCCTCGGCCTACGCCTTCGGTCGCGTCACGCCTCATCCGGTTCCGCGTCCGTCTCCGTCCGTCACGCTCATCCCGCCCGCGATGCAGATCGAGATCCGCCTTCGCGAGTCCGTCAACGTTCAGGCATCAGCCGCATAGAAACCGGAACCGACGACCATGATGTTCACCAAGCACGAGGCGCGTTTCAGCTGGGAGCGCGACCATGAGGCCGACGACACGGAAGCCATCCTGAGCGTCGAGCTCGTCCGGCATATCATCGCCATGCCGGACGAGGCCCGCTCCAAGCTGCTCGCGTTCTTCCACTCGATCGAAGACGGCATGCAGGCGGATGCGGCTCTGAAGGCGGCGTGGCCGGGGGAGCTGACGCTCACCCTGTTCAAGCGCGAGGCGTCCCCCGAAGAGCCTCCACATGTTCCCGAAAACGTCGTTCCGCTTCGTCGATAGGCAACGGCTCCAGCCAGGCGAGCAGGTCGCGCGGGAGGGGGTCCGGGCGGCCGAAGTACTTCAGCGCCTCGGTGCGCGAGAAGCCTGCCAGATGTGTGGCCTCGAGAAAGGCGGCCTGGTGGTCGGCCCTCTTGGTCAGCCGCCTGCAGGCGGCGGGAGCCTCCGACGGCAAGCCGAAATGGAGATGGATCGCCACGAGAAGGCCGTTCTCGATGACCTTGTAGGCGTCTCCGATCACCGCCTTGAAGGGCGAAATGATGTCGCCGATCACGTATTCCGGCGCGTCGTGCAGCAGGATCGCCAGCCGCCAGGACCGGCTCAGGTCGGGCTGAAGATGAGCCGCGATCGCTTCCACCAGGAGACTGTGCTGGGCGACCGAAAAGATGTGGTCGCCCTCCGTCTGGCCGTTCCAGCGCGCGACGCGGGCCAAGCCGTGGGCGATGTCGCCCAGCTCGACGTCGAGAGGGGAGGGATCGAGGAGGTCGAGCCGGCGGCCCGACAGCATTCTCTGCCAGACGCGCGGCTCCCTCGCCATCAGCGCTTTCCGGCCAGGGCGGCGCATTCCGCGTGGCGGAAGCACCCGACGAGATGGTCGTTCGTCATCCCGACCGCCTGCATGAACGCATAGACGATGGTCGGCCCCACGAAGTTGAAGCCTTCCGCCTTCAGGGCCTTGGAGATGCGCCGCGAAACCGCGGTCTCGGCCTGAACCTGATCCCGGCTCTTCAGGCTGTTCTGGATCGGCCGGCCATCCACGAAATTCCACAGGAAATTCGAGAAGCCGCCGCGCTCCTGGATGGCGAGCCAGGCCCGCGCCCCAGCGATCGTTCCCACGATCTTGGCGCGGTTGCGAACGATCCCGGCGTTCAGCATCAGCGATTCGACCTGGGCGTCGTCGAAGCGGGCGATGACCGCCGGATCGAACCCGGCGAAGGCCTCGCGGAAATTCTCGCGCTTGCGCAGGATGGTGATCCAGGACAGCCCCGCCTGAAACCCGTCCAGGATCAGCTTCTCGAACAGCGCCCGGTCGTCATATTCCGGCACGCCCCATTCGGTGTCGTGATAGGCGACGTAGAAGGGATCGGTGCCAGGCCACCAGCAGCGGTGCTTGTGGTCGGGATGGAGGATGAGGCCGTTGGTCATGGGGGAGGTTTAGCGGGACCCTGGTTCGGCGGGAAGAGGCAGCCGTCAGGCCGCCGCCACGGGAACCTCGAAGGTCACCCAATCCGGCTTCACGAGCGTGACGCCGATCCCACCGCCGCGCAGAGCCTCGCCGGCCGCGAGCGCATCGGCGGCGCGGTCGAGGCGGATCATGACGAGACCCCGGCCGTTCGCGCCGCTGCCGGTCTTGCCGATGGTGCGCTCGCCCGCCGTGACCACGTAGCCGGGCTCCGCCGCGAAGCCGCCCTCGTAAAGCGCCGGCACGATCCGGGTCCGGGCGGTGCCCCGGTGCTGCATGCGGGAGACGACCTCCTGGCCGATATAGCAGCCCTTGTCGAAATCGACCCCGTGGAGCTGGTCCATGAGGGCCTCGTGCGGGAAGGCGTCGCCGAAGAGAAAATCGCGCCCGCCTTCCGGGACCCCGAGTCCGATGCGGTGGGCGTGATAGGCGTCCGTGCCCTCGGAGGCGAATTCCGGCACGTCCTCTGCGGCCACCACGGCGCGCCAACCCAGGGCCGGGAGGCGGGGGTCCTGTACCACAAGGCCTGCCTCCTCCGGCGGGGGCGGGGTGTCGCCCCAGCCCGCGACAAGGCTCAGCGAGTCGGACCGGTCGTCGATCGCCACCTTGGCGCGCAGCTTGTAGAAGCCCAGCCGCTTGGCGAGGTCCGGCGCATAAGGCTTCGCCACGTCGAGATAATAGCCGCCGCCCGCGTCCTCGGGGGCCTCGAATACGATGAAATCGAACAGAATCTTGCCCTGAGGGGTCAGCAGGGCGCCGAGGCGCGCGGCTTCCGGCGAGACCTTCTCGAGGTCGCAGGTGATGATGTTGTCCAGGAAGGACTTGGCGTCCTGGCCCGTCACCTTCACGATCCCCCGATCCGATAAATGCGCTGCCGGCATGTGATGCTCCATTGCCCTTGGGTCCTGCGTGACATATGCCCGGCGCGTACCAGCCTCAAGAGACAGGTGTGCCATGCCACGGACCTTCGACATGATCCTCAAGGGCGGAATCGTCGTGAACCACGACGGTCGGGCCGAGCGAGACGTGGGGATCGTCGGGGGCAGGATCGCGGCCATCGGGGACCTGTCCCAGGCCTCCGCCGGGCGCGAGGTCGATTGCCGGGGCCTGCACATCCTGCCCGGCGTGATCGACACCCAGGTCCATTTCCGTGAGCCGGGGCTCGACCACAAGGAGGACCTGGAATCCGGGTCCCGCTCCGCCGTCATGGGCGGCGTGACGTCCGTGTTCGAGATGCCCAACACCGATCCCCAGACCACGACCCCGGAGGCCCTGGCCGACAAGGTGCGCCGGGGTCATCACCGCATGCATTGCGATTTCGCCTTCTGGGTCGGCGGCACGCATGAGAACGCGGCTGACGTGGCCGAGCTGGAGCGCCTGCCCGCCGCCGTGGGCATCAAGGTGTTCATGGGCTCCTCCACGGGCTCGCTCCTGGTCGAGGACGACCCGGGGGTGCGCGAGATCCTGCGCCGGACCCGCCGCCGCGCCGCGTTCCATTCGGAGGACGAGGCCATGCTGCGGGACCGCAAGGGATTGCGGATCGAGGGCGACCCGCGCTCGCACCCGGTCTGGCGCTCCGCCGACGTGGCGCTCACCTGCACGAAACGCCTGGTCGGCATCGCACGCGACACCGGCGCGCGCATCCACGTCCTGCACGTGACCACCGCCGAGGAGATGGCGTTTCTGAAGGACCATAAGGACGTGGCCTCCGTCGAGGTCACACCCCACCACCTCACCATGGCGGCGCCCGAATGCTACGAGCGCCTCGGCACCTATGCGCAGATGAACCCTCCCGTGCGCGACGAGCACCACCGCCAGGCGATCTGGGAGGGCGTGGACGAGGGCGTAGCCGATATTTTGGGCTCCGATCACGCTCCCCACACGCGGGCCGAGAAAGATGGCGTCTATCCCAACACGCCCTCCGGCATGACGGGCGTGCAAACTCTCGTGCCGATCATGCTCGACCACGTGAGCGCCAGCCGCATGACCCTCGAACGCTTCGTGGACATGACGAGCGCCGGCCCCAAGCGCCTGTTCGGCATCGCCCGCAAGGGCCGCATCGCGGTCGGCTACGACGCGGATTTCACGGTGGTCGACCTCAAGCGCCGCGAGACGATCACGAACCGGTGGGTCGCCTCCAAGGCCGGCTGGACGCCCTATGACGGCAAGCAGGTCACCGGCTGGCCCGTCGGCACCATCGTGCGCGGCAACGTGGTGATGTGGGACGGTTCGCTGGAGGCACCCTCGCAGGGCGAGGCGATTTCCTTCGAGGAGACGCTCAAGGCCTGAGTGCCGTCGTTTACCTGCGAGGTCATCGACCGTCGGCGCGGGTCGGGTCAAGGTGGGGGCATGGAAGCCGGGTGTTCCGGCGCATGAGCCCCACGGAGCCGATCATGACCACTTTCGCCGTCGCCCGCCTCACCGACGTGACCATGGGGCCCGACATCGTCGCCTATCTGGAAGGGATTGACGCCACCCTCGCACCCTTCGGCGGCCGCTTCGTCATCCATGGCGGGCCCTTCGAAAGGATCGAGGGCGACTGGACCGGCGACCTGATCGCGATCGCATTCCCGAGCCGAAAGGCCGCCCATGACTGGTATGCGTCCCCGGCCTACCGGGCGATCCTGCCCCTGCGCACGAACCACTCGAAGGGCGATGTGATCTTCATCGAAGGCGTGTCCGAGGACCATCGGGCGACGGATATTTTGACCCCGTCGCCGACATAAGCGGGGGCGTCAGAGAGAATTTCGCGCCGCGTCCAGGCGCAGGATCGACAAGCCCTCGCCGTCGGCGTTCTCCTCGATGCAGACCCATCCGCGCTTTTCGTAGAAGCGCCGCGGCTCGGGCAGGGCGCCGAGATAGATCGTGCCGGTTCCGAGGGCGAAGGCGGCCTGGGCCGCCTGCTCCACCAGGGCCGCGCCCACGCCCCGCTCCCGGTGGTCTCGGTCGACCCAGAGCGCCGCCAGCCAGGGCGTATAGTCCGGGCGGTCCGGAAAGTCGTTCTCGATGACCGAAACCGTTCCGATGAAATCCGTCCGGTCGTGAGCGACCAGGGAGAAGGGGATGGAGGAACCGGTGAGGTTCTCGCCCACGAGATCCGCGATGTGATCGAGGGGATAGCCCTTGGCCTTCCACCAGGCCTGCCAGACCCGGTCGGCCACGTCGGGGGCGAGGTCGGGCCGGTCACGCAGGTTGGAGATCGCGACCTCGGGACGACAGACGTGATTCATGCTGACCGGTTCCCGGGTCGACTCGCCAGAGGCCCTAGTGCTTCAGCACGATCGAGAAGCCGCCGCTGCGGATCCGGTCCGGGAGGCTCTCGGCATACTGGGCCACGGCCTCCTCGCCATACGCGGCGACGAGTTCCATGAAGGCCGCGAAGAGGGCGGCCTGGGCCATGCAATCGCCGTCGAGCCCGTCGAGTTCGGCCTCCGCGAAGGCTTCCGTCACGTAGCTGAGGGCCGCCTGCTTGATGGCGCTGAGATCCTGAAGATCCGGGAGAGGGACGTCGTTGTCGTTCATGATCCAGGCCCCTGTGCAGGGGCGGCGCGAGTTCCGTTGACGGGAATCTAGTGGCCGCGCCGTCCCGAGGCCAGCATCACCTTGCAAAGAGGTTAACGCGAGGGGCCGTGACCGCATTCCGTGTGGATAATCAGCCCCCGTAGCGCCCCGCGATCAGGCGGGTCAGCGTATCGCCCTCCCTGAGGTAGCGGACAGAGGCCTCCTGCGCGGAGGGCGTGCAGACCCGATAGGTGATGCCGAAGCCCTGGTATCCCTTGTTGTAGGCCCCGGCGAGGCGTTCCCGGCGGCCGGGAGACGTGCCTTCCGCCTCCAGCAGACCTTGCATACGTTTCGGCCACTCGGCCCCGTCCGGGTAGGTGCAGAGCGGTCGCAGGAAGGCCAGCGCCCCCATGATCTCGGCCAGCCGAAGCATTTCCTTCTCGTAGGGCGCGGGCGGGGGCTCGACGGGTGCTGCGGGCTGCGCCTCCTGCTGGGGCGGGGGCGTCGCGGGGCGGGCAGCGCCTTGCGAGGGCGGCTGCGAACGCCGCTGCGGGGCAGGCCTCACCTGCTGCGGCGGAGGCTGCTGGGGCTGGGGCTGTGCGCCGAACAGCCGCTCGAAGAAATTCTGGGCTGAGGCCTGTTCCAGGGGCGCGAGAGCCGCGAACGCAGCCAGGGCCAGGGCCGCCGGGCGTCTCATCGCGCGTTCTCGCGGCCTATGAGCGCGAAAGCCCTGCCGAGCACCGCTTCGAGATTCTGCGTCATGGGCAGTCCGGCTATGTCCTGTTCCGCGATCCACCGAACGTCTCTTGCCTCCGGCCCCGTCTGCGGCTCGCCGGAGACCCAACGCGCCGCGTGGGCCACCACGACCACATGATGCTTTATACGGCCCGCCTCGTCCCGTTCAATGATCTCGACCATATCGACAGGCGCGACGATGTCGGCCTCGACGCCGACCTCCTCACGCAGTTCACGCAAGCCCGCCTCGGCCAGGGTCTCGCCGGTTTCCACCCCTCCGCCCGGCAGGGAATATAAACCCTCACCCGGCGGCTTGCCCCGGGCGGCGAGCAGCACCCGCCCATCGCGGAACACCGCCACCGATGAAGCCAGAACGGGCCGGGCCGGGTAGAATCGCTCCCCGTCGAGAGCCGGCGCCGCGTTCATACGTGCTGGCCGCCGTTGATGTGCAGCTCCGCGCCGTTCACGTAGGAGCTGGCATCCGTGCAGAGGAAATAGATCGCCTTGGCGACCTCGTCGGGGGTGCCGAGCCGCCGCTGCGGGATCTGCTGCACGAGCTTTTCGGTTCCGGGCGACAGGATGGAGGTGTCGATCTCGCCCGGCGAGATGGCGTTGACCCGCACGCCCAAGGGGCCGAAATCCGCCGCCATCTCGCGGGTCAGCGCGGCTAGTGCGGCCTTGGAGGTCGAGTAAGCCGCGCCCGCGAAGGGATGGACCCGGGCGCCCGCGATGGATGTGACGTTGACCACGGAGCCCTTGGCGGCCGTCAACTCGTCCACGAGACCCCGCGCCAGCATGATCGAGGCGAAGAAATTGACCTGGAAGACGCGGATCCAGTCCGCATGGGGCGTATCGAGGGCGGACAGGCGCTTGCCGCCCTCGCCCTTGGGCGAGATGCCCGCGTTGTTGACCAGCGCATGCAGAACGCCGCCCTCCGCGGCCAGACGCTCCTTCACCTCCGCGATGGCCCGGCGGGTATCGTCCGGGTCGGCCAGATCGACCTGGAGGTGGTCCTCCGGGCCCATCTCCCAGGGGCAGTTTTCGGGAAACGCGTGCCGCGAGCAGGTGATGACCCGCCATCCGGCGGCGGAGAAGCGCTTGACCGTGGCATGGCCGATCCCCCGGCTGGCGCCGGTCAGGAGCATGATGCGGCGCGGGTTGTTGGAGACTGACATGATGGGTCCGGGGCAGGGAAGGGAGCGGATGATTTAGGGGGTGGCGGCGGGAAGCGCCAGTCGTCGGTCCCCCGTCAAGCCCGGGCCGTGAGCCGGGCATCCACGGCGCCACCGTCGCCAGACATAGGTGGCCGGGTCAAGCCCGGTCATGACGACGCCAGGACGGTCCATGCCTCCTCACGGATAGAGCCGCCCCTTGCTCCAGCCTTCGCCCTCCCGGGTGAACACCACCCGGTCATGCAGGCGGAACGGCTTGTCCTGCCAGAACTCGATGGAGACCGGATCGATGCGGAAGCCCGTCCAATGGGGCGGGCGGGGCACCTCGCCGATGGCGTATTTGGCGGTGTGCACGGCCACCGCCTTCTCCAGGGCGAAGCGACTTTCCAGGGGGCGGGATTGCTGGCTCGCCCAGGCGCCGATGCGGCTGTCGCGGGGGCGGCTCTGGAAATAGGCGTCCGCCTCCTCATTCGTCACGAGGGAGACCGGTCCCCGCGCCCGGACCTGGCGGCGCAGGCTCTTCCAATGCAGCACGATGGCGGCCTTGCCCTGGCCCAGGAGCTCGCGGCCCTTGTTGGATTCCGTGTTGGTGTAGAAAACGAAGCCGTTCGCGTCGACGCCCTTGAGCAGGACCATTCGCACGTTGGGCAGGCCGTCCGCGTCCACGGTCGCGAGCGCCATGGCGTTCGGATCGTTGGGCTCCGAGCGCTTGGCTTCCTCCATCCAGGCGTCGAAGAGCGCCCAGGGCTCGCCGGCCTCGGTGAAGTCACCGGTTCTTAACGAATTGGCGTTTTTATTCGGGTCTGTGTCTTTGGTATCCATGGAGAGCCGGCGCGTGAGAGGGGCTTGTGAGGATCGTTATAGGCCAGGGATCGGCTTTGGCGAAGTGGCGCGCCTTCTGGCAGCCGGCCTGATCGCCGTCTCGTCGGGTGCCTGCTCGCTTGCCTTCCCCATCGCGTCCATCGACATGGACGAGCCCGAGACCACTGCTTCCATCACGCCCAAGGCCGCCGTCTCGCCTCTCTCGCCGGACCTCAACGAGGAGGATTGGCGCCGGGCGAAAGCCGCCATGAGCGTCGCCCTGGACCCGCAAGGGGCCGGAACCCAGGTGACCTGGGACAACCCGCAAAGCTCGCGCCGGGGGGCGTTCACGCCCTCGAGCGCGCCGTTCGTGAAGAACGACGAGATCTGCCGTTCCTTCTCGGCCAGCGTGCACACGGTCCAGGCCAAGACCATGAACGGCACCGCCTGCCGGCCCTCCGGGGGCGAGTGGGCGATCACGGAGCTCAAACCCGGCGACGGCAAGCCGGCGGCCGCGAAAGCGAACGACGTCAGCCCTCCCAAGACGTCCCGCCGGGCGTAAGGCTCGAACCAACTCGCATGGCCCCTGAGCCTTTTCTGCGCGAGCAGGCGTTGCATACGAGCAACACTTTGCCCATATGCTGGGGGAATGCCGTTGGGCCATCCGGCCCAAAGTCACCGGCTCACGGAATTGAATATGCGCAACCCCTACGACATCCTCGGCGTGCCGAAAACCGCGTCTGAAGCGGATATCAAGAAGGCGTTCCGCAAGCTCGCCAAGGCCCACCACCCCGACCGCAACGCCGACGATCCCAAGGCGAAGGACAAGTTCGCCGAGGTGAACTCCGCCTATGAGATCCTGGGCGACGCGGAAAAGCGCGGCCAGTTCGACCGAGGCGAGATCGACGCGGACGGCAAGCCCCGCTTCCAGGGCTTCGAAGGCTTCACGGGCGGAGGCGGCGGGCCTCGCCCCGAGGACTTCGCCAACTTCAACTTCTCGGGCGGCGGCCCGTTCGGCGGCCGACGGTCCTCGCGCGGCTTCTCGGCCGATCCCGGCGACGACATCTTTTCCCAGCTCTTCGGCGACGCCTTCCGGCAGGCCGGGGCAGGCGCCGCGGGCGGCGGTGCCCGGCGCAAGTCCCAGAAGGGCGAGGACGTTGCCGCGACCCTGACCGTCACCCTGGAGGAGGTCGCGGGCGAGGCCAAGAAGCGGATCTCGCTCTCCACGGGCCGGGACGTGGACGTGGTAATTCCCAAGGGCGTGTCCGACGGGCAGGTCATCCGCCTGCGGGGCCTTGGCGGCGTTGCTCTCGGCGGCGAGCCGGGCGACCTGCTGCTGACGATCAAGTTCGCGCCCCATGAGCGCTTCACGCCCGACGGCTCCAACCTGAAGGCGCCGTTGCCGATCGAGATCGAGGAGGCCATTCTCGGCGGGTCGGTGCGCATCCCCACGCTCACGGGCGCCGTCACCATGACGATCCCACCCATGACCAATTCGGGGCGCGTCTTCCGCCTGCGCGGCAAGGGCCTGCCCACCAAGGCCGGACACGGCGATCTTCTTGTCACGGCGGAGATCCGCCTGCCGCAGGTCGTGGACGAGACCCTGATGGATTACGCTCAGAAGCGCCGGTCGGCCAAGGCCGAGTAAACGAAAAGGCCGCGCCGGACTCTCTGCCAGCGGCGAGAGAGTCCGGCGCGGCCCGAAAGAGTTTACGCGCTGAGAGTCTGGCGAATTTCGGCGCGGAACGCGTCGATGCTGACGAGCTTTCCCTTGCGCTCCACGTTCCAGAACGTCCAGCCGTTGCAGGCGGGCAGGCCTTGGACGAGAGCGCCGATCTTGTGGATCGAGCCCACGATCGCACCGAGCGCCAGCGTGCCGTCGGCGCGCACCGTCACCTGGAAGCGGCGGCGGTCGTCCACCAGGGTTTCTCCCGCCTTCACGTGTCCGCTCTCGATGAGCGACAGGAAGGGCACGCGAGCCTCGGCGCGCTTCTCGGGCGGAGCCGCGACGGACGCCTCCGAGAGCGGCTCGACGGCGTCGATGCGCCGGCGCGCGGCCTTGGCGTAGACTGGATCGCGCTCGAGCCCGATGAAGTGGCGTCCGAGCCGCTTGGCCACGGCGCCCGTGGTGCCGGTGCCGAAGAAGGGATCGAGCACCACGTCGCCCGGATTGGAGGACGAGAGCAGGATGCGCGCCAGCAGGGCTTCGGGCTTCTGGGTCGGGTGGACCTTGCGGCCGTCCCCGTCCTTCAGGCGCTCGTCGCCGGTGCAGAGCGGGATGAACCAATCGGAGCGCATCTGCACGTCTTCGTTGGCGGCCTTCATGGCATCGTAGTGGAAGGTGTAGCCCTTCGCGTCCGCGCTCTTCGAGGCCCAGATCATGGTCTCGTGCGCGTTGGTGAAGCGGCGGCCCTTGAAGTTCGGCATCGGGTTGGCCTTGCGCCACACGATGTCGTTGAGGAGCCAGAAATCCAGGTCCTGGAGCGCGGAGCCGACCCGGAAGATGTTGTGATAAGAGCCGATGACCCAGAGCGTCGCGTTCTTTTTCATCACGCGGCGCGCGGCGGCGAGCCAAGCGCGGGTGAACGCATCGTATTCGGCAAAGCTCGAAAACTTGTCCCAGTCGTCGTCGACCGCGTCGACCCGGCTTTGGTCGGGACGCGTCAAGGCGCCCTCGAGCTGAAGGTTGTACGGCGGATCCGCGAAGATGACGTCGACGCTCTCAGGAGGAAGCTTCTCCAGCGACGCGATACAATCGCCGAGGAGAATCTCGTTGAGAGGAAGGGATGGCGGAACGGAATGGAGCGTTTTGCGCTCCGTCCGAGGCGCCGGCGCGACCCGCCCGGTACGCGAGACATGGATCCGGGAGGTGGCGCCGGCGGCCCCGGTACGCGAGGTACCCATGGGTGATCACCGGTTACGCAACTGACACTCACGATCATGGTCCGTTAGGGTAAAGATGAAGTTTCCAGGTGGAAAAAAACGCGTCCTGTTTTGGGTCGGCAATTCTTGCCTACATATTGTTTTCGTTGGTATTTTTGCCTTAACGGGCGTTAAGGTCGGTTACAGGTCCAGTAACCCTTGGCGTAGGGGTGAAAAACTCATGCGGTGAAAGGGGCACGGGCCGACATCCGAGAGGGCCGAGAGATGCGTTTTGGTGCTGTAACCGGCGTTGCTGGCGAATCCGTAAGCCGGAAATGATTCGGACAGGCGCGCCATCAGCCTGTCGCGCACCACCTTCGCCACGATGGAGGCCGCCGCGATCGACGCGATGCTCGCGTCGCCCTTGACCACCGCCTCGACGGAGCAGGGCAGGCGAGGGGGATCGTTGCCGTCGACCAGCGCCATGTCGGGCTTGCAGGGAAGCGCCGCCAGCGCGCGGCACATGGCCAGGAGCGACGCTTGGCGGATGTTGATGCTGTCGATGTCCGTGTGAGAGATCGTGGCGATGCCCACCTTCGAGGTGGCGAGGATCTGCGCGAACAAGGTCTCGCGCCTCGAGGCCGTCAGCGCCTTCGAGTCCGCAAGGCCGTCCGGCACGCGCTCCAGGTCGAGCACGATGGCGGCCGACACCACAGGCCCGGCGAGCGGCCCACGCCCGACCTCGTCGAGACCAGCGATGCAGGCGCGGCCGCCCGCGCGAAGCGACAGCTCCCGCTCGAGGCCGAGGGAGATGGGGCGACGGGAAGGAATCGGCGACGGCATGGGCCGGACCATGAAGAATCCCCGCGACCTTTTCCAGTCACTCCGACCCTCGGATCGATGTGCCCTTGCGTCACAGGTGCATCGCCCACCGGGCGCGGCAAAAGCCCTGGGAACAGCCATGTCCCGGCGCGCGATGGCTTGACCGGGATCGCGGCGTCGGATTGCTGGAGCGGAGAGAAACGGGGGGCAGACGCCATGGTAGTCGACATCCGTCCGGCGCTTCCGGACGACGCCGCCGACTTGGCGCGGATCGGGCTTGCGGCATGGCTCAAGGGCATCGGGCCGCATGTGCCGGACGCCGTTCGCGGGCGGATGGTGCGGGACAACCCGTTCGTTCCGTTCATCCGCGAGATGGGGCCGGGCATTCTGGTTGCAACGGTGAATGGCCACGTGGCGGGTCTCGCGGCCTGCGAGCATAGCGACGACCTGATCTCGGACCTCTGGGTATCGCCCGATCACGAGGGGCGTGGCGCCGGCTCCGCCCTCGTTCGCGCCCTGGAGCGCGAGATCGCCGCGCGGGGCCATGCGGAGGCCCGGCTCGAGGTCCTGGCCGCGAACAGC
This sequence comes from Microvirga pudoricolor, assembly GCF_016892705.1. GTDB lineage: Bacteria > Pseudomonadota > Alphaproteobacteria > Rhizobiales > Beijerinckiaceae > Microvirga > Microvirga pudoricolor. Next base: position 484,016 of record NZ_JAFEMB010000002.1, on the reverse strand, counting down.
CGCGCGGCGTCCCTGTACGAGCGCCTGGGGTACCAACGGCTCTGGCAGGCCGTCCGGTACGACGCGATCCTGGCCATGGACCTCGACAAGATCGGCCTGGGCAAGCCTCTGCCGCCGGGATGAGCGGGGCGGCGTCCGAGCGCCCCGGATCCGACGAGTTCAGAACAGCGACAGCTGTCCTGTCTCCTTGCTCGGACTCCGGAAAAGGTCCGTGCGGAGCTTGAACGAGCGTTCGTTGAACCCGATCCGCGCGGCGGCCGTCTCGAAACGGCGGCCGATCATCCACGCATAGGGGCCCACGCCGGTTTGGCGGGTTTTCCACTCGGCCTTGTAATCCTCGCCGCCATGGGCGCCCTGGAGCAGGGAGAAAACGTGGTTCAACTTGTCGGGAAAATGCTCGACGAGCCAGTCGCGCATCAGGTCCTTCAGGTCGTGCGGCAGGCGCAGCAGCACGTAGCCTGCGTTGCGGGCGCCTGCCTCCCAGGCGGCTTTCAGGATGGCCTCGATCTCATGGTCGTTGATCGCCGGCACGATGGGGGCCACCAGCACGCTCACGGGAATGCCCGCCTCCGACAGGCGGCGGATCGTGTCGAGGCGCTTGGCCGGGGAGGCCGCGCGCGGCTCCATCTTGCGGGCGAGCTTGGGATCGAGGGTCGTCACCGAGACAGCCACGCGGGCGAGCTGCCGGTCGGCCATGCGGGCCAGGATGTCGAGGTCCCGGGTCACGAGGGCGGACTTCGTCACGATGCCGACGGGATGGCTGGCCCGGTCCAGCACCTCCAGGATGCCGCGCGTGATGCGGAACTGGCGTTCGGTCGGCTGATAGGGATCCGTGTTGGAGCCGAGCGCGATGACCTTCGGCTCGTAGTTCGGGGCCCGCAGCTCCTTCTCCAGGAGATCCGGGGCGCTCGGCTTGACGAAGATCTTGGTCTCGAAATCCACCCCCGAAGACAGGCCCTGGAAGGCATGGGTGGGCCGCGCGAAACAATAGACGCAGCCGTGCTCGCAGCCCCGGTACGGGTTGATGGAGCGGTCGAACCCGATATCGGGCGAGTCGTTCTTGGCGATGATCGTGCGGGGCTTCTCGACGATCACCTCGGTGGGGAGCGTGTACAGCTCCTCGTCGCGGTCCCAGCCGTCGTCGAACCCCTCGCGGGTGGTCGGCTCGAAGCGGCCCGTGGGGTTCGAGACAGCGCCGCGTCCTCGCCGTCGCTCGGCTTCCACCCGGTAGATCGGATCCTCCATGCGCTGCCGGGCGGCTTCCGCCGCCTCGACGGGGCCGCGCCTGACCTTGCCGGCGGGAGCCTTCGGACGGGCATTCGTGAAAGCGCTGTCCCTCGCAGGAGCCGACTTTGCAGGAACCGACTTTGCAGGAACCGATGCTGCTGGAACCGACATAGCGGGCCTCTGTTGAAAATCCGGGAAGAGCCCCATTATAAGAACAAAAGAGGAACAAGATCAAGATCGCGTCCCCCGTGCGTCCCCGGGAAAAATTGCTATGGTGGCCGAATGATTACAGTCCTGATCCGCGTGAAGCATGGGCCGGAAGCCCTTGTGATGACGTTGAGTTCGCTCGTCCCGGCCGTTGCGGCGGGGCTCGTGGGCGATGCCGTGATCCTGGCGCGGCACCGGGACGTCACCCTCGCGGCCGTGGCCGACGGGGCGGGGGCCACGCTCGTGGTCTCGGAAGGCTTGAGCTGGCGCCATGGCGCTGCCGCGGCGCGTAAGGATTGGCTCTTGTGCCTGGACGACGGGGACATCCCGCAGGAGGGGTGGATCCGGGCGCTCGAACGCTTCATCGGGCTGGGCGCGCGAGACCGGCCCATGGGACGTCTGCGGCGCTCGGGCGGCCTGCTGCCGAAGCTTCGCGCCATGGCGCCGTCATGGCTCGGCCGAACGTCGGTTCGCGCGGGCGACCTCGTGCGACGGCGCGTGCTCCTCGACGACGTCAGGGTCGCGTCTCCCGTGCTCCTAAAGGCCTGTATTGAGCGCGATCCGGCCTTCGGATAATACTGCCGTACCGTCAGGAGGGGCGAATGGCCAGGCACCAGGTCTTGATCACCGGAGCGGGGCCGACCGGCCTTGCCATGGCGCTGTTCCTCACGCGCCAGGGCATCCCGGTGCGGATCGTCGACAAGGCCAAGGGACCCGGGCTCGAATCCCGCGCCATCGTGGTTCATGCGCGCACCCTCGAATTCTACCGGCAGATCGGCATCGCCGACGAGGTCGTCGCGGCCGGCGTGAAGGTCCAGCGCCTGCGCATGTGGGAAGAGGGCCGGAACGTCGCTGACGTTCCCCTGTCGAATTTCGGCGAGGACCTGAGCCCCTACCCGTTCATTCTGAGCTTCACCCAGGACGACCATGAGCGCCTGCTGATCCGCAAGCTTGCGGAGATCGGCGTTTCCGTCGAGTTCGAAACCGAGCTTGCAAGTTTCACGCAGGACGAGAGCGGCGTGAGCGCGGTCCTCCGCAGGGGAGGGCAGGACGAGGCCTGCACGTTCGACTACCTGTGCGGCTGCGACGGATCCCACAGCGTGGTCCGCCAGGGTCTGGGGCTCGGCTTCCAGGGCGGCACCTACGACCAGACGTTCTTTGTGGCCGACGTCTACGCCTCAGGCCCTCCGACGGACGACGGCCTCAATATGTGCCTGAACGTCAAGGATTTCTGCATCGTCCTTCCGATCCGCGGAACAGGCCGCTATCGGCTCATCGGCATCATCCCGGACGACCTCAAGGGCCGGGAGGGTATCGTCTTCGACGACCTGCGGCCCTTCCTGACGCGGCTTTTCGACATCGAGGTCAGCTCCGTGAACTGGTTCTCGATCTACCGGGTGCACCACCGGGTGGCGGAAGGCTTCCTGCGCGGGCGCGTGGCGATCTCCGGCGATGCCGGTCACGTGCACAGCCCGGCCGGCGGGCAGGGCATGAACACGGGCATCGGCGATGCCGTGAACCTGTCCTGGAAGATCGCCGATGTCCTGAAGGGCAAGGCGCCGCCGTCGATCCTCGAAACGTACGAGACGGAGCGGATCACCTTCGCCAAGTCGCTGGTTTCGTCCACGGATCGCATGTTCCGGGCCATGATCAACCGGGACCTGCGCGGCCGGGTCTTCCGCACGTTCCTCTTGCCCACCATCGCGCCGCAGGCCTTCAGGTTCACGGCCATCCGCCGGACCCTCTTCAAGCAGGTCTCGCAGGTTCGCATCAGCTACCACGGCAGCGCGCTGAGTTCGGGCGTCGCGGGCGACGTCCAGGCCGGCGACCGGCTTCCCTATGTCGACTTCGGCACGGGCGACAACTTCGAACCCCTGCAATCCCTGGATTGGCAACTTCACCTCTACGGCGATGAGGAGGGTCCCGGGCTCCAGGCCTCGGCGGCCGCGCGGGGCCTCGTGCTTCACGTGTTCGCCTGGACAGACGCCATGGAGAAAGCAGGCCTGCGCAGGAACGCGATCTATCTCGTCCGCCCCGACGGGCACGTGGCGTTCGCCAGCCCGATGCAGGACGTGGAAGCGCTAGAGATCTATCTGTCGAGCCAGGGGCTCACTTTCGGGGCACCGGTCCAAACCGCGAGAACCGTTCAGGCCTGAAGCTTGCCCCGCTTCAGGTGTTCGTCGAGGCGCGGCATGATCTCGACGAAGTTGCATGGCCTGTGGCGATAATCGAGCTGCGCCTCCAGGATACCGTCCCAAGCGTCCTTGCAGGCGCCGGGAGAACCCGGCAGCACGAAGATGAAGGTGGTGCCCGACAGGCCCGCCGTGGCGCGGGACTGCACCGTGGACGTGCCGATCTTGTCGAAGGAGATGCGGTGGAACACCGCCGAGAAGCCGTCCATGCGCTTGTCGAACAGGGGTTCGATGGCTTCCGGCGTCACGTCCCGCCCCGTGAACCCGGTGCCCCCCGTGGTGATGACCACATCGATCTCCGGATCGTCCACCCAGGCCTTCACCGCGTCTCGGATCGCGTCGCGGTCGTCCGGCACGATGGCGCGCGAGCCGAGGCGGTGGCCGGCTTTGGTGAGCCGGTCCACCAGGGTCGTGCCGGAGCGATCTTCATCCGGCGAGCGTGTGTCGGATACGGTCAGCACCGCGATGGTGAGCGGCACGAAGGTCAGGGAGGTATCGATACCGGACATGGGGCTTTGCCGTTGTGCAAGTCATTCGAAAGGTGTCGCCATCAGACCCGGCTGCCGGGTTCTGTCAATGTCCCGTGCGTGTAGCCGGGTGCCGCATCGTCGCTCCCGCTCCACGGATAGGTTCACACCCCCGTGATGCGCGGCCTTGAGCCGCGTAGGCCCGTCTTGCGACGGGCCCATGGGTGGCCGGGGCGAGCCCGGCCATGACGGTAGAAGCAAGCTCGCCCTGATGACTGAGCGGGCGCTCCGACTTTGCAGCCCTCACCCCGGTCGCTTACGCCGCCGCGAGCCTGACCTCGGGCGCGGTCTTCAGCCGGTGCCAGAGCGTCAGGAGACGCCCCACGAACATGCCTGCCACGAGCCCCGTGACACCGATGTCCACGACCATGAAGGGCAGCATCCCGGTGGCCGACGGCTGGATCGCCGCCCAGGCCCCGAGCGCATATTTGACGCCGAACACGACTGTCACCAGGATCAGCACCATGGGGCTGCCCGGCAGCGCCACGAGACCGGCATGGCGATCAACCTGGATCGGTGTGCGCGCCGTGCGCAGAATTCCCGCCGCGATCCCGGCTGCGAAACTCGCCGACCAGATGAGGGCGCTGGTTCCGGGGTGGTGGAAGGTCGTCGCCACGCCCACCAGCCCCCAGAGCGTGAAGACGCCGGGCACGATGAACAGGCGTGGGAGGGATGTCACGCTCCCGTGAAGAGCCTTGACGCCACGGACCAGGAGAAACGCGAATAGAAACCAGACCCAGACAGGCGTCTGGCGGATCATCTCGAACACGAAGCCGAACGTGCTCAGCATGGCCACTCCCCGCATTCTTCGAATGCCCAGGGCGTTATTCTATGGTGCCGTCCCGCCTCCGCAATGGATCTTAGGGATGAAGCCTAAAGGCGGCTTGCCCGGAACGTGTCGCAGGATTGGATCTGACCCGATTTCAGGCCCGCGGTCAGCCAGCGAACGCGCTGCGCGGAAGAACCGTGCGTGAAGGAATCCGGCACGACGCGGCCCTGCTGCTGCTTCTGGAGCCGGTCGTCGCCGATGGCCTCGGCGGCCCTGATCGCGTTCTCGATGTCGCCTTCCTCCAAGGATTGGTAGCGCTCGTTGGAATGGCGGGCCCACACCCCGGCGAGGCAATCGGCCATCAGCTCCACCCGCACGGAAATCTGATTGGCCTCGGTCCCTCCCACCTCGCGCTGGCGCTGCTGCGCGCGCTCCAGGATGCCGAGCTGGTTTTCCACGTGATGGCCAACCTCGTGCGCGATCACGTATGCATAGGCGAAGTCGCCGCTGGCCCGGAATTTGGACTGCATTTCCTGGAAGAAGGACAGGTCGAGATAGACCGTCTGGTCGAGGGGGCAGTAGAACGGACCCATGGCCGACTGCGCCGATCCGCAGCCCGAGCGCGTGGCGCCCGAGAACAGGACCATGCGGGGAGCCTCGTACTGGCGTCCGGTCTGCTGCGGCAGGACCACCTTCCAGACATCCTCGGTGTTGCCGAGGATCGCGGATGCGAACCGGCCCGCCTGATCCTCCGGCGTGCCCTGGCGGCCCTGTTGCTGCTCGTAGCCTGAGCTGCCGCCGCCGGCGACCATCTCGGCCCCGCTGATGAGGATGCGCGGGTCTATGCCGAAAGCCCAGCCGATCAGGCCCAGAACCACGATGGTGCCGAGACCGAGGCCTCCGGCGCCGCCGACGCCCATTCCCCGGCGGTCTTCGACATTGGATGAGGTGCGAAATTGGTCCCAGCGCATGATCGTCCCCTGCAAGCGAGCGTGGTCGCCCACCCGATCCTTAAAGCTGAGGCATATGCTCAGGTTCCGCCGAAGCTTATCGGAAGCGTCTAATCTTGGCCGTCGAGGGCGCGCCGGAGGGCCGTGAAGTCCCGCCATCCCAACCGCTTCTGGAGCGGCTGCCGCAGCAGATAGGCCGGGTGCAGGGTGGGCAGGGTGCGGATCTCGCGTCCGTCCTCGGTGCGATAGGTGAACCACCGGCCCCGGCTGCGCAGGATGCCCTCCTTGATGTCGAGCAGGTTCTGGGCCGCCAAGTTGCCCAGGCAAAGCAGATATTTTGGGCCCGCCAGCTCGATCTGGCGCGCGATGAACGGCTTGCAGATCGCGATTTCCTGCGGCGTCGGCGTGCGGTTGCCCGGCGGACGCCAGGGCACGATGTTGGCGACATAGACCTCCGACCGGTCGAGGCCGATCGCGCCCAGCATCCGGTCGAGAAGCTGGCCCGAGCGGCCCATGAAGGGTTTGCCGATCCGGTCCTCGTCGGCGCCGGGGGCCTCGCCCACCAGCATCACCCGGCCTTCCGGGTTGCCGTCCGAAAAGGCGAGGTTCTTGGCGGAGAACTTCAGGGCGCAGCCGTCGAAGCCCGCCAGGATCGCTTCCAGTTCTTCGAGGGATTGCGCGTGCCGGGCCTGCTCGCGGGCCATCCCGGCGGCATCGTCCGGCGCGGCGGAGGCCGCTTTCGGCAGGGCGCGGGGAGGGGTGGCAGGCCGGCCCGGCCCGGGCTGGCCCGCCGGTTTCGGCTCGTCCGGCAGCGGGGACGCCTTCGATTCCGCGAACCGGTCGTGCGGTTCGTCGTCGAGCGCGAGGTCGACCCCGGCTTCCACATGGAAGTCGAGGATGGCCTGCAGGGCATCGCGGTCGGCGGGAAGGTCTGACATAGGCTTTATGTAAGCATTCCAAAGGGTTTAAACAACTCGATGAAGGGTCTGTCGCACTTTGGATTTGTCGAACTTGGATTTGCACATGCCCGGCCGGCATGGTGAAACGGATCCCGCAACGGAACGAGGGAATCGGCCATGGCTGGGGAAAAGGTAGCGATCATCACGGCGGGCGGCAGCGGGATGGGAGCTGCTGCCGCGCGCAAGCTGGCCCAGGATGGTTTCAAGGTCGCGATTCTTTCCTCGTCCGGCAAGGGCGAGGCCCTGGCGGACGAGCTCGGCGGCATCGGCGTGACGGGCTCCAACCAATCCGGCGACGACCTGAAACGCCTCGTCGACCTGACCGTGGAGCGGTGGGGCCGGATCGACGCGCTGGTGAACAGCGCCGGTCACGGGCCCCGTGGGCCGCTCCTCGACATCTCCGACGAGGACTGGCACCGGGGCATGGACGTCTACTTCATGAACGTGGTCCGACCGACCCGTCTCGTCGCGCCCATCATGGCGGAACGGAGGTCCGGCGCCATCGTGAACATTTCAACGGCCTGGGTGTTCGAGCCCAGCCCCATGTTCCCAACCTCGGCGGTGTTCCGGGCGGGCCTCGCCTCCTTCACGAAGCTGTTCGCCGATCAGTATGCGCCGCACAATGTGCGCATGAACAACGTGCTGCCAGGCTGGATCGACAGCCTGCCCGCCACCGACGAGCGGCGGGACAGTGTTCCCATGGGCCGCTACGGCCGGAGCGAGGAGATCGCCGCCACGATCGCGTTCCTGGTGTCGGACGGAGCCGCCTACATCACTGGCCAGAGCGTGCGGGTGGACGGAGGCCTGATGCGGTCCGTTTAGACAGGGCGGTTTTTCCAATTCATTCTAAAGATCGAGATTTCCCGGCTTCCGACAGGCCCTTAACACCGTTAGGACAAACAAAGCGGTGTGGCCTGCTTGAGACGGGGGCTTCACTGTTCATATATAAACGATCTGCCCGCCCCAGGAGATAGTCGATGGAATTGCCCGCCCGTGAATCAATGGAATTCGACGTCGTGATCGTCGGAGCGGGTCCGGCAGGCCTGGCGACCGCCATCCGCCTGAAGCAGAAGGCCGCCGAGACCGGTCAGGACGTCTCCGTCGTCGTGGTGGAGAAGGGCTCCGAGGTCGGTGCCCATATCCTGTCCGGCGCCGTGATCGACCCGTCCGGTCTCGACCGCCTCGTGCCCGGATGGCGCGAGGACTCGGACCGGCCGCTCCATACCGGCGTTACGGCGGACGAGTTCATGTATCTCGGCCCGGCGGGCGGCATGAAGCTCCCCAACGTGTTCATGCCCAAGCTCATGAGCAATCACGGCAACTTCGTCGGCTCCTTGGGCAACGTCGCCCGCTATCTCGGCCGCAAGGCGGAGGAGATGGGCGTCGAGATCTATCCGGGCTTCCCGGCCGCCGAGCTTTTGATCGAGGACGGCAAGGTGGTGGGCGTGGCCACCGGCGACATGGGCATCGGCCGGAACGGCGAGCCCAACGCCAACTTCACCCGCGGCATGGAGCTGCGCGCCCGCTACACCGTGTTCGGAGAGGGCGCCCGGGGCTCGCTCACCAAGCAGCTCGTGGAGCGGTTTAACCTCAACCAGGGCAAGGACCACCAGAAATACGGCATCGGCGTCAAGGAGCTGTGGCAGGTCAAGCCGGACAAGTTCCAGCCCGGCCTCGTGCGCCATTCCATGGGCTGGCCGCTTCCCAACAACGCGGGCGGCGGGTCCTGGCTCTACCACTTCGACGACCATCTCGTGTCGGTCGGATTCGTGGTGCACCTGAACTACAAGAACCCGACGCTCTCGCCCTTCGACGAGTTCCAGCGTTTCAAGACCCACCCGATGGTGCGCGACGTGTTCGAAGGCGCCAAGCGCATCGGCTACGGCGCGCGGGCCATCATGGAAGGCGGCTGGCAATCGGTGCCGCGCCTGACCTTCCCGGGCGGATGCCTCGTGGGCGACTCGGCGGGCTTCGTGAACGTGCCGCGCATCAAGGGCAGCCACAACGCCATCCTGTCGGGCATCCTGTGCGCCGATTACCTCACGGAAGCGCTCCAGGCGGGCCGTTCCCATGACGAGGTGGTGGGATACGAGGAATCTTGGCGCTCTTCGCCCATCGGCTACGACCTGAAGCGGGTGCGCAACGTCAAGCCGCTCTGGTCGAAATACGGTACGGCGGCGGGCGTGGCGCTCGGCGGCCTCGACATGTGGATGACGGAGCTGTTCGACCGCTCGCTCTTCGGCACCATGAAGCACGGCAAGCCGGACCACGAATGCCTGCTGCCGCTGGACCAGGTGAAGCCGATCACCTATCCGAGGCCTGACGGCGTTCTGACGTTTGACCGACTATCCTCGGTGTTCCTGTCGAACACCAACCACGAGGAAGACCAGCCGCCGCACCTGAAGGTGCGGGATATGGGCCTCCAGAAATCATCCGAGCACGACGTGTTCGGCGGTCCCTCCCAGCGCTATTGCCCGGCCGGCGTCTACGAGTGGGTCGAAGGCGAGGGCGGGGTGCGCTACCAGATCAACGCCCAGAACTGCGTCCACTGCAAGACCTGCGACATCAAGGACCCCAACCAGAACATCAACTGGGAGACCCCGGAAGGACCGGGCGGGCCGAACTACGTCAACATGTGAGCGGTCGCCCCTTCGCCCCGCAGGTTTTCCAATCGCTCGCCTTCCATGCCGCGATACAGGCGCTGCACGTCGGTGACATAGTCGCGCACGATGGGCGCGGCGTCGCGCCTGCGGGCGAGCTGCATATGGAAGACGAGCTGGCTGCCGGTCCTGAACATCATCTCGGCGCTGACGAGATAGAATTCGAACATCCGGCAGAAGCGTTCGTCGTACATCTTGGCGATGGCGGCGCGGTTGGCCTCGAAACGCTGATGCCAGTGAAACAGCGTCTTGGCGTAGTGGAGGCGCAGGAACTCGAGATCCGTCACCCACAAGCTCGCCTGTTCCACAACCGGAAACACCTCCGAGAGGGCAGGCGAGTAGGCTCCTGGAAAGATGTACTTGCGCAGCCAGGGACTGGCCGTCCCGGGCGGGCTCATCTTGCCGATGGAATGCAGCAGCATCAGCCCGTCATCGTCGAGGAGTGCGTTGATCTTGGCGAAGAACTCGCCGTAATGGTGCACGCCGACATGCTCGAACATGCCCACGGACACGATGCGGTCGAACTTGGCCTCGACCTTGCGATAGTCGAGCAACTCGAAGCGCACGCGGTCGGATAGGCCGGCGCGGCGCGCCTTCTCGTTGGAGAGCGCATGCTGTTCCTTGGAGAGCGTGACGCCGGTCACGTCCACGTCCTCCATGGCCGCGAGATACAAGGCCAGATCGCCCCAGCCGCTGCCGATGTCGAGGATCTTCAAGCCGGGCTTCAGCCGCAGCTTGGACGCGATGAGCCGGAGCTTGTTTTGCTGCGCCTCTTCCAGGGTATCGTCGTCGTCCATGAAATAGGCGCAGGAATATTGCATGCCCTCGTCGAGGAAGAGCTTGTAGAAGTCGTTGCCGAGATCGTAGTGGTGCGCCACGTTCTTCTGCGCCTGTCCGACCGGGTTCGCCTGCTGGAAGCGCTTCACGCCGCGCGAGATCCGCTTCAGGACGCTCTGCAGGGGGTAGGAGGCGAGCGAGCCCCGGTTGAGCGAAAACAGCGTCAGGAAATCCCGCAGGGTCGAGTTCTCGAAGGTGAGGCGCTCGTCCATATAGGCCTCGCCCGCATGCAGCTCCGGGTTCAGGAAAAGCTTGTGGTAGAGCGAGCGGTCCGTCAGCCGCATGGTCACGTCCGGCCCTGGCGCCGTGCCGCCGAACACATGGGTCTTCCCGTCCGCGTCGATGACCTTGAGGGTCCCGACCCGAACGAAGGATTTCAGCATATGCGACAGTGGAAACATCGGCCTCTCCCGGTTGGGGCGGATGGTTTCACAGTTGCGCGGCGGTGGCTAGGGTCGGCTTGCCCAAACGCCATCGCATGCCGAGGAGAGCAGCATCATCCCCCTCGACCTCATCCTGAGGAGCCGCGAAAGCGGCGTCTCGAAGGAGGGCTCCAGGGGAGTGCTTTCGGTGCAGACTGGACCATCCTTCGAGACGAGCCTGCGGCTCCCTCAGGATGAAGCTTCGAGGCAGATTGCTCCGCAAGTCCTTCAGGATGAGGCTTCGAGATAAACGCCCTTTATTCCTCAGCCGCGGTGCCGCCTGGAATTCAGCCCAGGGCCTCGACGAAGCTGTCCAGCACCATTTTCCGGCCTGCCTTGTCGAACTCCACCGTCAGCTTGTTGCCGTCCACGGCCTCGATGGTGCCGGGGCCGAACTTGGAATGCAGAACCCGCCCGCCCGTCTTGAAGGCGGACGCCGCGCCGGTGGATTTCGCGATCAACTCGCCCTCGATGGTCATGGGACCCCGGCGATCGGGGGAGCGCCGGGCCGAAGAGCCGTCATCCGCTCCGGCCTTGTGAGCCTGGGCCCGCTGCCAGCCGGGGGTCTGGTAGCTCGACCCGCTGAAGGCGGGCATGCGGTCGAAGCGGGAACCGCCGCCGTAGCCGCCGTACGAGAAGTTCGCGGGCGCCTCCACCACGTCCACGTCGTGCTCCGGCAGGTCGTCGATGAAGCGGCTCGGAATCGTCGAGTTCCACAGCCCGTGGATGCGCCGGTTGGACGCGAAGAAGATCTTGGCGCGGCGACGCGCCCGGGTCAGGCCCACATGGGCGAGGCGGCGCTCTTCCTCGAGGCCAGCCCGGCCGCTCTCGTCGAGGGCCCGCTGGTTCGGGAACAGGCCTTCCTCCCAGCCCGGCAGGAACACGGTGTCGAATTCCAGCCCCTTGGCGGCGTGAAGGGTCATGAGGCTGACCTTCTCGGTCGTGTCCCCGTCATTGGCGTCCATCACCAGGGAGACGTGCTCGAGAAAGCCCTGGAGGTCCGGGAATTCCTCCATGGAGCGCACGAGTTCCTTCAGGTTTTCCAGCCGCCCGGCCGCATCCGCCGACTTGTCCTTCTGCCACATGTCGGTGTAGCCGGATTCCTCCAGCACGGTCTGGGCGAGCTCCGAATGGGGCGTGGTCTCGGAAAGCTTCGACCAGCGCCCGAAGCTGATGAGGAGATCGCGCAAGGACCCACGGGGCTTGGGCTTGAGGTCATCGGTCTCCACCACGAACCGTGCCGCCTCCACGAGAGGCACCCGGGCCGCGCGGGCATGGTTGTGCAGCACCTGCAGGGTGGTGTCGCCCAACCCCCGCTTGGGCACGTTGACGATGCGCTCGAAGGCGAGGTCGTCCGCCGGGCTCATGACCACGCGAAGATACGCCAGCGCGTCCCTGATCTCGGCGCGTTCGTAGAAGCGCGGGCCGCCGATCACCCGATAGGGCACGCCCATGGTCACGAGCCGGTCTTCGAGCTCGCGCATCTGGGCCGAGATGCGCACGAGGATCGCGATCTGCGCCAGGGAGTGCTTCTTGGATTGGAGCGCCTCGATCTCCTCGCCCACGAGCCGGGCCTCGTCCTCCGAGTCCCAGGCGCCCGTGATCGTCACCTTCTCGCCCTGCTCGTCCTCCGTGCGCAGGGTCTTGCCGAGCCGGCTCTGATTCTTGGCGATGAGGCCGGAGGCCGCTGACAGGATATGGCCCGTGGAGCGGTAGTTCCGCTCCAGGCGCACCACGGTCGCGCCCGGAAAATCGTGCTCGAAGCGCAGGATGTTGTCGACCTCGGCCCCGCGCCAGCCGTAGATCGACTGGTCGTCGTCTCCCACGCAGCACAAGTTCTTGCGGGATTGGGCCAGGAGCCGCAGCCACAGGTACTGGGCGACGTTGGTGTCCTGGTACTCGTCCACCAGCATGTAGCGGAAGCGGTTCTGGTACTGCTCCAGGATGTCCGGGTGCTCGCGCCACAGGCGCAGGCATTCCAGGAGCAGGTCGCCGAAATCCACCGCGTTCAGGACCTTCATGCGCTCTTGATAGGCCGTGTAGAGCTTGACGCCCCGCCCGTTGGCGAAGGAGGCGGCCTCGCCGGCCGGCACCTGGCTCGGGGACAGGCCCCGGTTCTTCCAGCCGTCGATGAGGCCCGAGAGCTGCCGGGCGGGCCAGCGCTTCTCGTCGATGTTGTCGGCGGCGATCACCTGCTTGAGCAACCGGATCTGGTCGTCCATGCCCAGGATCGTGAAGTCGGATTTCAGGTCCACCAGCTCCGCGTGGCGCCGCAGGATCTTGGTGCCGATGGCGTGAAAGGTGCCGAGCCACTGCATCCCCTCGGCCACCGGGCCGATGAGATGGGTGATGCGCTCCCGCATCTCCCGGGCGGCCTTGTTGGTGAAGGTCACGGCCAGGATGTCGAACGGGCGGGCCTTGCCCGTGGCGATGAGGTGGGCGATCCGGGTGGTGAGCACCCGCGTCTTGCCGGTTCCGGCGCCCGCGAGCACGAGGACGGGGCCTTCCGTGGCCTCCACGGCGCGGCGCTGCTCCGGGTTGAGCCCCTCGAGATAGGGCGACTGGGGCGCCACGGCGGCGCGCGCCCTCGCGCTCAGGGAGCCGGCGGAGGGCCGGTGGGCGAGGTCGTCGGGCGGTTCGGAGCGGTTATCGGGCTGATTCATCGGGGCGAACATGGATCAAAAGGCGAACGGCGTCGAGGCCGATCTCGGGTTCCGGCCTGCCGGCCGGGCCTCGGGAACGTGAAGGAACGACGTTGTCGGCTAGGGCTTCACCCCCATATGGTGACTGTCAGCCCATATGGGGAATCCCGATGCGTCAAATTGTGATCCTGGCCGCTCTCCTCGCGAGCGTCGCCGTTCCGGCCGTGGCCCAAACCCGGCTGCCCCGCACCACGCCGGCCGAGCGGGAGGTCAACAGCATCAACCGCTCGATCACGCGCGAGCAGCGCAGCCTGCAGATTCAGCAGCAGAATACGATCAACAACAACCAGATCCGCCAGAGCATCGACAATCAGCGGATGTTCCAGCGCCCGTCATCCCCCTACCGGTCCACCACCTGCCCGCCAGGCTCGGTGGGCTGCTGAGAGCGTCAGTGGCGCGTGCCCGTCGCCAGAAGGCGCTCGGGCTCGGCCCGTGACGGGACCCCGATGGTCCGGCCCAGGGCGAGGGGGCGGTTCAAGCGGCTGTGAGCGGCCCGCATGACCGAGAGGTTGTTCCGAATATCGGCCGGGAAGGGACATGTTTTCTTGCTGGCCATGTCCACATGCAGGGACAGGCCCTCGGACGTCGCCGCGACCCAGCCTTCCTCGGCGTGGCGGATCTCCATGTAGTAATGCAGGCGCTTCTCGTCGAAATCGACGAGTTGGACCGTGACCCGCACATGGTCGTGCATCTTCAGTTCGCGGGTGTAGCAGGTGTGAACCTCCGCCACGAAGTAGGACGCCTTGCGCTCTTCCAGATAATCGTGGCCCAGCCCGACCTGGGAGAAGGCTTCCTCTACGGCACGGTCGAAGAGAACATGGTAATAGGCCATATTCATATGCCCGTTATAGTCGATCCACGCAGGTTCGACCCGCATCGTCGAGGAAACGAAGGGCGCAAAAAAGAATACCGGGGCGGCTCGCTCGTCCACGCTCACATTTCTCCCTTCAGGCGGTCCCAGAATGCCATCCTAGGGCACAAAAGGAATAGTAGAACAGTTCTATCAGCCATGCAGAGGGCACTCGGCATCTTTGTCGCGCCGAGTGTTGCATTTTCAACGCATCTGCTAGTGATGGGCCGAAACATCCCCGATCCTGCCCAACCAACATGAAAACGCGATGAACGCCACAGCCTCCCTCTCCCGACCCAAGCCCTCCGACGCCGACATAGCGGCTGTCGCGGCCGAGTTGACGCAACGCTTCGGCGGCAGGGCCGTGAGTTCGGCGGCCGTGCGGGAACAGCACGGCCACACCCTGACCTGGGTCAAGAATCAGCCGCCGGATGTCGTGGTTTATGCCGAGACGACGGAGGAGGTGTCGGAGATCGTGAAACTCTGCGCCGCGCGAGGGGTTCCGGTCATCCCGTACGGCACGGGTACGTCCCTCGAAGGCCACGTGAACGCGCCGCTCGGCGGCGTGACGGTCGATGTGAGCCAGATGAAGGCGATCCTGGCCGTTCACGAGGAGGATCTGGACTGCGTGGTCCAGGCCGGCGTCACTCGCAAGGCCCTGAACGAGCACCTGCGCGACCGGGGCCTGTTCTTCCCCATCGACCCGGGCGCGGACGCCTCCATCGGCGGGATGGTGGCGACCCGGGCTTCGGGCACCAACGCGGTTCGCTACGGCACCATGAAGGATGTGGTCCTGAGCCTGACCGTGGTCCTGGCGAACGGCGAGGTCATCAAGACGGCGAGCCGCGCCAAGAAAAGCTCGGCCGGCTATGACCTGACCCGCCTGTTCATCGGGTCCGAGGGGACGCTCGGGATCGTCACGGAGATCACCCTGAAGCTTCAGGGCATCCCGGAGGCCATCTCGGCCGGGATCTGCCCGTTCCCGTCCGTGAAGGCCGCCTGCGACGCCGTGATCATGACGATTCAGTCCGGCATTCCGGTCGCCCGCATCGAGCTCCTGGACGAGGTCCAGGTGCGCGCCGTCAACGCCCATGCCAAGCTGACCCTTCCCGAGAGCCCGCTGCTGCTGCTGGAGTTCCACGGCACGGAAGCCGGCGTGAAGGAGCAGGCCGAGCGCTTCGGCGAGATCGCGGCCGAGTTCGAGGGCGGGCCGTTCGACTGGGCCACCAAGCCGGAGGACCGCTCCCGCCTCTGGCAGGCCCGCCACGACGCCTATTGGGCGGCCCGCGGTCTGCGCCCCGGAGCGGAATCCGTGGCCACGGACGTATGCGTGCCGATTTCCCGGCTGGCCGAATGCGTGGACGCCACCAAGCAGGACATCCTGGCGAGCGGCATGATCGCCCCCATCGTCGGCCATGTGGGGGACGGCAATTTCCACGTCCAGCCCCTGGTGGACGTCTCCAACCCGGCCGAGGTCGAGGCCTGCGAGGCGTTCGTGGACCGGCTCGTGAAGCGGGCTCTTTCCATGGAGGGCACCTGCACGGGCGAGCACGGGGTCGGACAGAAGAAGATGAAGTATCTCGAAATCGAGCACGGCGCCGAGGCTCTCAACCTGATGCGCCTCTTGAAACAGTCGATCGATCCTCACAACATCATGAACCCGGGCAAGATTATCGCGCTTTGACGGTGAACTGATAAACAGTCACGATTCCGAAGCTCTTGCCCTGACGATCGATTTGTTCTTGAGCTAGACGGCCGAGACAACGGGGAGTCATCCATCTCTTGCGCGATATCCTGACGGTTCTTGCGTCCATCGTGATTTTGATCCTGGCGGCCGCCGTTGCGGCGCCGCCCTTCATCGATTGGGAAGCGCATCGCAGCACCGTCGACGGGATGATCTCCCGCGCCGCGGGGGTCCAGGCTCATACGGAAGGCAGGATCAGCGTGAGGCTGCTGCCGTCCCCGAGGCTCCGCTTCGACAGGCTGCGCCTGGGCGCCGACAGCACCGACAACCCGACGCTGACGGCGGATTTCGTCTCGGCCGAGTTCGCGCTGCCGCCGCTCCTGCGCGGCGAGGTCCGCTTCACGGAGACCCGCGTGGGGCGGGCGGATATCCGCGTGCCCGTCTCGTCGGGCGGCGGCTGGCGGCTCCCGCCCGACATCGTGTCCGGGAGCGGCCGGGCCCGCGAATGGGCCATCGAAAACCTGACGGTCGCCCAATTCCTGCTCACGACGCGAATGACCGATACGGGCCGGACCGATCAGTTCTACGCCGAGAGCGTTCGCATCGAGGGCCAGAAGCTCATCGGGCCTTGGCGCGTCGAGGGCGTCACCGCCAAGGTGCCGTTCCGCTTCACCACCGGGGAGCTGGCCCAGGACAAGACCGTCCAGGTCAAGTTGACCGGCGGCGGCGACGAGTTCCCGCGCTTCGACATCGATGCCCGCCTGTCCCTCAACGAGGGCAACTCGGCCCCGACGGTCCCGTTGATCGCCGGGAAGGCCCGGCTGCTGTTCGGCCCTCCGGCTCAGGTGGCGGCGGCCGGCATTCCGATCCCCATCGCCATCGACACCGAGTTCAAGACGGCCCCGGACGGCGTCGTGCTCAGCCCCTTGCAGCTCGAAGCCGGGGAGGGGGGCGCGAGCCTGCGCCTGACGGGCGAGGGGACCATCGGCCTCGCCGATCCGAAGATCGCCCTGAGGCTCGAGGGCCGCAGGCTCGACGCGGACAGCTTCATCCTGTCCTCCAATGGGCAGGACTTCAAAAGCCGTCTCTCTCAATGGACGATTCCGTCGTCCAGGATCCCGGTCGCCCTGGACCTGAAGCTCGACAGCATCGGGTTGGGCCAGGACGACCTGTCCAACGCGGTCGCCAAGGTGACGGTCGAGAAGGGCATCGCCAAGGTCGAGCGGTTCGAGTTCATGGCGCCGGGTGACACCCGGGTGGCCATGCAGGGCGAGGCGGGTCTCGAAACGCAGGGCGGCGTCGAGGGCCGCGTCGCCATCGCGTCCGCCGCATCGGACCGGCTGGCGCGCTACCTCGACCGCATCAACATCCGCTCGCCCTTCCTGAAGGTGCTGGACGGCCGGCCTTTCGAGGCGGCCTCCGACGTCTCGGTGGCCTATCCCATCGTGTCCCTGAGCCGCCTGCGCGTGAAGACGGGCGACGCCACGCTCACGGGCAATGTCCGCTATACCGAGCCCGAGGGCCGCAATCGCGGCCGGCTGGAGGCCCAGGTCGCCGTGCAGGGCCTCAACCTCGACCAGCTCCCGCAGGTGTCGAGCGTGTTCGAGGCCACGCAGAATCTCGATGTCGGCTTCATCCTGGACGCCCGCGACGTGCGGGCGGGCAACCGGCCCGGAATCGGCCGTATCTCGGCGAGGGTCCTGTCGGACGGCCCGGCCCTGTTGGTGGAGACCCTCGACATCGTCAACCTGGCGGGCGCCAACGCCAAGGTCAGCGGTCGGATCGCGCCGGACGGCTCCGGCCGCATCGCCGGCAAGGTGACGGCGCAAAGGGCCGCTCCCGTCATCGACCTCCTCGGCAGTGTCTGGATCGGTGGCCTCTCCCGCATGGTGCCGTATTTCATCCGGGAGGGGGACCTCAACCTCGATGTGGTGTCGGAGCGGGTCGCGCCGCCGCGCGGGTCCGCCGAGCTGCGCCTGCGCACCACCGCCAACGGCACGGTGGCGGGCGGCAGCTTCACGAGCCAGGTGGATTCCGTGGATGGGCGCACCCAGAACCTCGACGCGCGCCTCGCCACGGACAACACGGGCCGGTGGGTCGGCCGGGCCGACGCGCCGCTCCTCAGGAAGGCGTCCAGCATCTCCCTCAAGGGCGCCCGCGTCCCGTCCGGCCTGTTCAACGTGACGCTCTCGGGCGACGTGAGCGGCGTCCAGATCGCCACGACCCGCCCCTTCACCCTCAGTTCCGGCGACGATGTGGTGGACAGCGGCGAGGCCGACCTCACCTCCGCCGACGTGACGCCCTTTCTCAGCCTGCTCGGCGACGGCGCGGGCGTGAGCCCGCCCGTGCCCCTGAAGGCGCGGGTCGGTCTCGGCCGGAACGCCGATTCCACCGTCCTCGACATTTCCGGCACGGTTGCGGGCAACCCGGTCCAGGGCCGGCTGCAGGCCGTGTCCCGTTCGGACGTGAGCGGCGAGGTCTCCCTCGACCGCTTGTCCCTGCCCTGGCTCGTCACGGCCCTCAGCCTCAATGCGCCGGCCAGCCCGAATGCCACGGCGCTCTGGTCGACGGCCCGGTTCGGCCAGAGCGGGCGCCTGTTCAGCGGCGGGCAGGTCGCCGTGCGGGCCAAAACCCTCGAACTCGGGCGGGGGCTCCTCGCCAACAACGCCCGTTTCGACCTTGCGGCCTCCACGGACGGGATTGCGCTTCGGGGCCTCGACGCGACCCTCGGGGGCGGCAGGCTGACGGGTTCGGCGAACGTCACGCGCCAGGGCGCCCTGGCGTCCATCGTGGGCGAAGGGGCCCTGCGCGACGTGCCCCTCGCCGCCGTGGTCGGCCCGACGCCGTTCCAGGCCCGCCTTTCGGGCGAGATGAAGTTCGGGGCCGCGGCGGAATCCCTGGCCGGCCTCGTGTCGAATCTCGGCGGGTCGGGGGAGTGGCGCATCACGAATCTCAGCGTCCCGAGCGGCGACCCCGCCGCCTTCGACCGGGCCCTGCGCAGGCTTCTGGGCGAGACCGAGCCCCTGGTCGAAGGTCGGGCCGAGGCCGTTCTGGGCGAGGAGCTGGGCCGGGCCGCGCTCACCTCGGCCAACGTCACCACGACGGCGGCCCTCGTGGGCGGGTTGATCCGGTTCTCGCCCTTCGTGATCGACACGAGGACGGCGTCCTGGCAGGGCGCAGTGGCGTACGATCTCAAGAACCTGAGCCTCGACGCACGGGGCACCTTCGTGTCCAAGACCGCGCCACCGGGCTGGACCGGAGCCCCGCCGTCCACCGGGCTCAACTGGCGCGGCTCCTTCGCGACCCCCGTCCGGGAGATCGACGCGGGACCGTTCCGCAACGGGCTGGCGGCCATCGTGCTCAAGCGGGAGCTTGAAAAGATCGAGGCCTTCGAGAAGGCGGCGGCGGAGCGCCAGCGCCAGATCGAAGCCCAGGAAGCCGAGCGCCGCCGCAAGGCCGCCGAGGAGGCCGCCCGCCAGGCGCGCCTGCGAGAGGAGGCCGAGCGCGCGCGCATCGAGGCCGAGAGGATTCAGAGCGAGCAGCAGCGCAGCCCCGAGGCGCCTGCGCCGGGGCAAGGACAAGGACAACCGCAGCCCGGCCCGGGCGCGCCACCTTTCACGATGCCGCCCTCGACACCTTCCCTAAACTTCCAACCGCCAGCGGCCACGCCACCAAGCCCCGGCGGCTGACCGCGACGGCGGTCGAGCGGCCCTCTTGGCCCTGTGGTCAGGCCCGCACGGCCATCTCGACCTCACGGCTCCGGCCGAGGTCGCCCATCCAGCCGGACAGTTTCGGGTTGGCCTCGATCTGGCGGCCGTAATGGCGGCGCAGGCCCTCCGTCAGCCGTCCCTCACGGCCCAGGAGTTCGTCCGCGAAGCCGATCATCACGGAGTTCGGCCAAGCCTGCGGACGGATTTCCCGCAGCCGCGCGAACAGGTTGTCCTCGGACTCGTCCGGGTAGACCTGGGCCAGGAGCGACAGCATCGCGGCGGTCGAGCGGGACACCCCCATGTGGCAATGCACGAGAAGATGGCCGTCGGACTTTCCCGCCTGGGACGAGGCCAGCTCCGAGCCGAAGCTCAGGATCTCCTCCATGTGGGCGCGGGTCGGCATGATCCAGCCCGGCCTGGGGTCGATGATGTCGTGGAAGCGCAGCGTCGTGCGATGGTGGGCGCCATAGGCCTGGAAGGCTTCGATCTCCGGCAGGTCGGGATCGAGCACGGAGAGCACGTGGGTCACGGTCCGCTCCCGATGGGAGGGCAGCTCCTCGATGCCGCAGATCGTGAGGAGGGAGATCGACAGGGGTTTCATGGCAAAGGTTCGCAGGCTGGAGAAAGGGGCCTCCCGACCTATCAGACGCGACCGGATTGCACGACCCCTAAACCGCCTCCGACGCCGGATCGGTGGCCCGCCCCCGGAAATGGTCCAGAATGAACAACCGGATGGCGGAGGACAGGTTCTGCTCGCCGCGCCCCGCATCGATGCGACCGACGAGGGATTGGACCGAGCGGCCCTCGGCCCCCGCGATCTCCCGCAGGGCGTCCCAAAATGGCTCTTCAAGGGTGATGCTGGTCCGGTGGCCCGCAATGGAGATGGACCGCTTGATGACGCCCGTGCTCACTCAAGAGCCCTCTTCGGTGGCGTCGTCCTGGCTGTCGTCGTCCCGGCGCTTGTGAGCGTCGAGGCGCCGGGCCGCGAGGCTCCGCTCGGCCTCGGTGAGCCGGCGCTCTTCCTTCGTGCGCCCGAAGGCGATCCGGTTGTCGGCGGCGCGGGCTTCCTTGTCGGCCCGCGCCTTCCGTTTGCGCGCCTGGCGCAGATTGACGATCTCCGCCATCGGGCCGTTCAGGGCGCCAGCATGTCCTCGGGCCGCACGACCCGGTCGAACTCTTCGCCCGAGACGCCCGCCTTGAGGGCTTCCTCCTTGAGGGTGGTGCCGTTCTTGTGAGCCGACTTGGCGATGGCGGCGGCCTTGTCGTAGCCGATGGAGGGCGCAAGCGCCGTCACCAGCATCAGCGAGCGCTGCATCAGCTCGGCGATCCGGTCCCGGTTGGGCTCGATGCCCACCACGCAATTGTCCGTGAAGCTGATCACGCCTTCCGCCAGGAGGCGGATCGACTGGAGCACCGCGTTGGCGATCACGGGCTTGAACACGTTGAGCTCGAAATGGCCCTGGCTTGCCGCGAAGGTCACCGTGGTCTGGTTGCCGGCCACTTGGGCGCACAGCATCGTCATGGCCTCGGCCTGGGTCGGATTCACCTTGCCGGGCATGATGGACGAGCCGGGCTCGTTCTCGGGCAGCGAGATCTCGCCCAGCCCCGAGCGGGGACCGGAGCCCATGAGGCGGATGTCGTTGGCGATCTTGAACAGGCCGGTGGCGATGCTGGCGAGGGCCCCTTGCGTGAAGACCAGAGCGTCATGGGAGGCCAGGGCCTCGAACTTGTTCGTCGCGGACGTGAACGGCAGGTCCGTCAGCTCGCTCACCTTCCGGGCAAAGCGCTCGGCGAATTCCGGGTGGGCGTTGAGGCCCGTGCCCACCGCCGTGCCGCCCTGGGCCAGCGCGTAGACGCCCGGCAGGGTCTGCTCGATGCGGGTGATGCCGAGGCGTACCTGCTCGGCGTAGCCGGAGAATTCCTGGCCCAGCGAGACCGGGGTGGCGTCCTGCAGGTGCGTGCGTCCGATCTTGACGATGTCCTTGAAGGCCTCGGCCTTGTCTTCCAGGGCCTTCAGCAGATGCTTCAGGGACGGGAGCAGGAGGTCGTTGATCTGGCGCGCCACCGCGATGTGCATGGCGGTCGGGAAGGAATCGTTCGACGACTGGCCCCGGTTCACGTGGTCGTTGGGGTGAACCGGCTTCTTGCTGCCGCGCTCGCCGCCGAGGCGCTCGATGGCGAGGTTCGACAGGACCTCGTTCATGTTCATGTTGGACTGGGTGCCGGAACCCGTCTGCCACACGACGAGCGGGAACTCGTCATCGTACTTGCCCTGCACCACGTCGGCGGCAGCGGCCGAGATCGCATCCGCCAGCTTGCCGTCGAGCTCGCCCAGATCCTTGTTCACCAGGGCGGAGGCCTGCTTCACGAGGGCGAGGCCGTGAACCAGCGGGATCGGCAGGCGCTCGCCGCCGATCTTGAAGTTCTGGAGCGAGCGCTGCGTCTGGGCGCCCCAAAGCCTGTCGGAGGGAACCTCGATCGGTCCGAAGGTATCTGACTCGGTACGGGTGGAAGGCGACATCCTGACCTCTTTCGATAGGGTTTCGTGTTCTTATCTCAAAGTTTCGCTCCCGCAACACCGAACCTCGGGAAAACCCATGGCCCAAGGCTTAGACGTCCCGTATTTCCGTCCGCCGGCTCCCGAGCCCCGCCTGGAGCCGCACGGCCTCCTGGGCTTCCTCATGGCGATCCGGCGCAACCCCCTGACCACCTGGACGGTGCGCCACTTCGAGGAACGGGTGCTGACCGGGGAGGGGGCCCTGGGGCGCATGACCGTGGTCAACGACCCCGCCATCATCCGCCACATCCTGCTCGACAATGTGGCGAACTACCGGAAAGACGACCTCCAGCTTCGGGTTCTGGCTCCGGGCCTGGGCCGGGGCTTGCTCACCGCCGAGGGGGACGAGTGGAAGCTCCAGCGGCGCACCATCGCGCCGCTGTTCACGCCCCGCACGGTCGCGGGCTTCTTCCCGGCCATGGTGGAATCCGCCAACCGGCTGGTCCAGCGCTGGCAGCGGCGGTCCGAGGGCCGGGTGATCGACGCCTCGCTGGAAATGACCCGCATCACCCTGGACGTGCTGGAGCGGACCATTTTCACCCAAGGGGTTTCCTGGGATCCCGATGCGCTGGGGCGGGCGATCACCCGCTACTTCGACGGGCTCGGGCGCATCGATCCCCTCGACATCTTCGGCATGCCGGCCTGGATCCCGCGCGTGGGGCGCTGGCGGGCGCGCCCCGCCATCCGGTTCTTCGACGAGGTCGTGGGCGAACTGATCACGAGCCGCAAGGCCCTCCTCGCGAGCGGTGCGGACGCCCCGCGCGACCTGCTCACCCTGCTTCTGGAGGCCGCCGATCCGGAGACCGGCAGGGGCTTGAGCGACCTGGAGGTGCGCGCCAACATCGTCACCTTCATCGGGGCCGGGCACGAGACCACCGCCAACGCGCTGTCCTGGTCGCTGTACCTCCTGTCCCAGGACGAGCGGGCGCGCGCGAGGATCGAGCACGAGGTGGACGAGGTCCTGGGCGATGGGGCGTTCGCGCCCGAGCATGTGGAGCGCCTGGTCTACACCCGCGCGGTGCTGGAGGAGGCCATGCGGCTCTATCCGCCCGCGCCCTTCTTGAGCCGCGCCGCTATCGCGGACGATCGGATCGGCGACCTGCTGATCCCGGGCGGCTCGGTGGTGACCATCGCGCCCTACGTGCTCCACCGCCACCGCACCCTGTGGGACGAGCCCGACGCCTTCCGGCCCGAGCGATTCCTGCCGGAGGAGCGCGGGCGGATCGACCGCTTCGCCTATCTGCCTTTCGGGGCCGGGCCACGGGTCTGCATCGGGATGAGCTTCGCGATTCAGGAGGCCATCGTCGTCCTGGCCACCATCGTGCGGGCGGTGCGGCTCGACCTTGACCCGGCGCACGTGGTCAGCCCCATGCACCGGATCACGCTGCGGCCGGAGGGTGGGCTTCCCATGCGTCTCAGCCACCGCCGGGGCGAAAGGGCCGGATCCGAAGCTCCCTGAGGAGACCGGTTCAGGTTCGGCCAGCGCCCGCCCGGCGCGGCGTCGCCGGCGCGCTCGAGGCAAGGCGCTGGCGCAGGGCGGTGAGCAGGGTCTCGAGCTTGAAAGGCTTGGCCACCAGCGGGATGTCGCCGAGGCGGTCCTCCGTCAGGCGTTCGGCATCGGCGTAGCCCGTCATCATCACGATGGGCAGATCCGGCCGCTCGAGCCGGGCCGCCTCGATGAAGCCCAGGCCGTCGAGGACCGGCATGGCGAAGTCCACGATGACGAGGTCGATATCGTCGCGGCGGCGCAGGATGCCGAGGCCATCGGACCCGTTCCGGGCTTCCTGCACCCGGTAGCCCGCATCCGTCAGGCTCTCGACCACGAGCATGCGCACGCCGTCGTCGTCGTCCACCACGAGGATGTCCGCCTGGATGTTCTGCCTGGGACCGTCCGGCCGCTCGGCGATTTCGGCGACGGGGGCCGACTCCGCCCGCGGCAGGAAGAGCGAGACCTCCGTCCCCTTCCCGAGGGTGCTGTTGAGGGTGACGCTGCCGCCCTGCTGCTTGACGAAGCCATAGATCTGGCTGAGGCCGAGGCCGGTCCCCTTGCCCACATCCTTGGTGGTGAAGAAGGGCTCGAAGACCTTGGCCCGCAACTCCTCCGGAATGCCGGAGCCGGTGTCGCGCACGGCGATGCGCACGTACTCCCCCGCCGTCAGGTCCTCCGGCAACTCGTCGGGCGGCACGTTGCTGGCGC
The DNA here is from genome assembly GCF_016892705.1 of Microvirga pudoricolor. GTDB lineage: Bacteria > Pseudomonadota > Alphaproteobacteria > Rhizobiales > Beijerinckiaceae > Microvirga > Microvirga pudoricolor. The sequence goes on along the minus strand of NZ_JAFEMB010000002.1, from coordinate 459,566 downwards.
CGATCGTCAGGGTGCCGCCGTTGGGCATCGCGTCCCGGGCGTTGATGGCGAGGTTCAGGATGGCGACTTCGAGCTGGTTGCGATCCGTGACCACAGGCCAGAGATCTTGCGGCAATTGTGTCCGGATGACGATGCTGGGCCCGATGGTCCGGGCGAGCAGGTCCTGCATCCCCTCGATGGTCTGCGAGAGTTCCGTCGGTTCGAGAGATAGCGATTGCTTGCGGGCGAAGGCCAGGAGCTGGCGGGTCAGCTTGGCGCCGCGCTCTCCGGCCATCAAAGCATTGTCGAGCAGCCGTTCCAGGCGCGGATCGGACACCCGTCGCCGCGCCAGCTCGACATTGCCGATGACGATGGCCAGCAAGTTGTTGAAGTCGTGGGCGACGCCTCCGGTCAGCTGCCCCACCGCCTCCATCTTCTGAGCCTGGCGTCGCTGCGACTCGCTCTCCTCCAGTGCGCGGGTCCGCGCGAGAACGAGCCGTTCGAGTTGCTCGCGGTACTCCCGCAACTCGTCCTCGGCGCGTTTCTGGTCGGTGATGTCGTTGCCCTGCACCAGAATGCCGACCGTGCGGCCCTCTGGGCTCAGAATCGGCTGGTAGACGAAGTCGAGAAAGCGCTCCACCGGGGACGCGCCGGGCCGCTGCCCGAGCTGGACCGGGATCCTGCGACCGACATAGGGCTGTCCCGTCGCATAGACCTGGTCGAGAAGCGTGATGAAGCCCTGGTTCGGGATCTCCGGCAGCGCTTCCCCCACCGTTTTGCCGATGACGTTTCGGCGACCGATGAGGTCCAGATAGGCCGGGTTGGCCATCTCGAAGACGTGGCTGGGTCCGCTCAGCACCGCCGTGAAGCCCGGAGCCTGCTCGAAGAGGCGCCGCAGATGCTGGCGCTCCTCCTTCAAGACTTCGTTGGCATGCTGCACGGCCTCGGCGCGCCGCAGGATATCGCCTTCCACCAACGCCGACGCGCCGGCAGCCCGGCCCGACATCGTGGCGCTCTGGCGCAGTCTATGGAGCTCTGTGACGTCCACCGTATGCTGCAGGATAAATGTGACCTGGCCCTCCTTCAGCACGGGCGTGTGGGTCGCGCTCCAATACCGCTCCTCGAAGCCGCCCTCGGGCCTTGCGATGGCATATTCGATCAAGGGTAGATGGTCGGCCTCGCCTGTCTCGACGACCCGGTCCAGGGAGGATCTCAGCTGCGTCACGTTCGCGAGCCCGCGCTCATCGGGCGTGCCTGGAAAGGCGTCGAACATGTTGCGGCCGATGATGTCCTCGCGCTTGCGCATGGTGACGCGCAGATAAGCGTCGTTCATGCCGACGATGGCGAAGTCGGGCGACAGGAGGACGTAGGGGTTCGGGCTGTTGTTGAAAAGCTCCCCGAAGTCGATGGCGTTTTTAGACGACAGGCGCAGCAACGGCGTCTCCAACCTGGGGGCGGCTCGACGTTTCGGGTGGGTGCCTTGCGGCGAGACGGGCCCCTCCCGGCGCCCGTCCGGAGCGGGAAGGCTCGTCCATGTCAGTTCTTCTTGCGAAAGGCGTCGAGGCTGACCACTTCTGCGCTGCCGGCAGGGTTGGGGTCGGCGGCCGGGTCGGACGCCGCCTCGACCTCCTCGGAGGGCTTGCTCTTCTCGGCGGCCGGGGCGGGCTTTTTCGTTTCGCTCTTCTTGTCGGCCTTGGCCTCGCGCGGCTGCTTCAGCTCGACGGGCTCGCCGCCGGCGCGCAAGGGAGCAGGGGCCGGGGGCGGGGCCTCCTCTTCGATCTCTTCCTCGTCCCCTTCGGTGTCGAACTTCAGTCCGAACTGCACGGAGGGGTCGAAGAACCCGGTCAGCGCATCGAACGGGATCAGCAGCCGCTCGGGGACCCCCGAGAAGGAGAGGCCCACCTCGAAGGTGTGCTCCGTAATGCCGAGGTCCCAGAACTGGTGCTGGAGCACGATCGTCATCTCCTGCGGGTACTTTTCCCGCAGGCGGTTGGAGAGGCGCACGCCGGGAAAGTCCGTCCGGAACGAGATGTAGAAATGGTGCTCGCCCGGCAGCCCGTCCTTGCCGGCATCGACCAGAACCTTGCGCACGACGCCCTTCAGGGCGTCCTGCACCAGGAGATCGTATCGAATCAGGTCTTTGCCGGCCATGGAAAAAAGCTCTTGCGCAGGTATGTCGGACGGAGGGGACCAGGACTGATGAACCGCGCTACCGGCCATCCCGCGGATCGGGGAGGGGTGACGTTTTAGGGCTGCGAACCCCGGCTCGGCAGGCTTGTTCCGGTTGTAGTCTCGTCCGGCCTCTCGGCCGGTCCGAAGGGGGATTATAGGAAAGCCGCCTTGCTTTTGAAAGGCCGTGGACAAGTTGCCCGGGACAATATCCATCCTGGGCCGAAAGCATTGGGTAGGGTAGGATAGGGCAGGAGTTTGCCATGCACGCGTACCACGATCTCTTGCGCCGCATTCTCGACGAGGGCGTCCGCAAGGACGACCGGACGGGAACGGGCACCATATCGGTTTTCGGCCATCAGATGCGCTTCGACCTCAGCCAGGGCTTCCCCCTGGTTACGACGAAGAAGCTTCACCTGCGCTCCATCGTCCACGAACTCCTGTGGTTCCTGAAGGGCGACACCAACATCGCCTATCTGCGCGAGAACGGCGTCACGATCTGGGACGAATGGGCCGACGAGCACGGCGACCTCGGGCCGGTCTACGGCAAGCAATGGCGGTCCTGGGAAAAGCCCGGCGGCGGCACCGTCGACCAGATCCGCTGGGTGCTCGACGAGATCCGCCGCAACCCGGATTCTCGCCGCCTTATCGTCTCGGCCTGGAACCCGGCGGATCTCGACCGGATGGCCCTGGCTCCGTGCCATTGCCTGTTCCAGTTCTACGTGGCGGAGGGCCGCCTGTCCTGCCAGCTCTACCAGCGCTCGGCGGATGTGTTCCTGGGCGTGCCGTTCAACATCGCGTCCTATGCGCTCCTCACCCACATGATGGCGCAGGCGACAGGCCTTCAGCCCGGCGACTTCGTCCATTCGTTCGGGGATGCCCACCTGTACATGAACCATCTCGAACAGGCCCGTCTCCAGCTCTCCCGCGAGCCCCGTGCGCTGCCCCGGCTGCGCCTCAACCCAACGGTGCGCTCCCTGTTCGACTTCACCTCCGACGACATCGCGATCGAGGATTACGATCCTCATCCGGCCATCAGGGCGCCCGTCGCCGTCTGATGCGCCTCATGAACCGGCGCGAGGCCATCGAGAGCGCGGTGCGCATCCTGGCGCCCCGCATCCCGAGTCATGAGTTCGAAGCGGTCACCGATCACGCGCTGGGCAGCCGGGGCCTCCACGCGGCCGTCCCCGAGAAGGCCGCCTGGCTGTCCCTGGTGGCCTATATCCGCCACACATTCACGGATTACGACAGCCTCCTGGACGACGGCTACGACCCGGAGAGCGCCCGTTTCTTCGTTCTCGACGACATGAACGCCGTTCTGGAGACCTGGGGATCCCCCCGCCGGGTGGACGGGACCGCGGAGGGCGAATGAGCCGGACCGACGATCCCCGACCCAGAGCAGGAACCTCATGACCCTCACCATCCGCCCCGCCGAGCCCGCCGACGCCGCGCTCGTCTTTGCCCTGATCGGCGAACTGGCCGAGTACGAGCGCCTCGCTCACGAGGTCGACGCGACCCAGGCCGACATCGCCGAGGCCTTGTTTGGCGCAAGGCCGCGCGTTTTCGCCGAGATCGCCGAATGGGAGGGCGAGCCGGCGGGCTTCGCGCTCTGGTTCTACAATTTTTCCACCTTCCGGGGCCGGCATGGGATCTACCTGGAGGACCTCTTCGTCCGTCCGGCTTTCCGCTCGAAGGGCATCGGCAAGGCCCTGCTCAAGCACCTCGCCGGCCGCTGCATCCGCGAGAACCTGCCGCGCCTGGAGTGGTGGGTGCTGGACTGGAACGAACCCGCGCTCCGGTTCTACCGCGCTCTCGGGGCGGCTCCGATGGACGAATGGACCGTGCAGAGGGTAACGGGGGAGGCGCTTGATCGGTTGGCTCGATCATGAACCCTTCAGCTCAATTGAAAGATAACATCATTGGTGCTAACTTTTGTTGATACGGAGGACATGCGATGGGTGCTTTGAAGGTTCGGAAGATCGGTAACTCCGTCGGGGTTGTGCTCCCCAAGGATGTTGCCTCCAAATTACGCGTCGAGCCTGGCGACCAACTCTTTGTCACCGAGACTCCCAACGGAGTTGAGCTCTCCCCTTATGATCCCGAATTCGAGGCCGACATGGACTTGGCTAGGGATATCATGCGTAAGCGACGGGCCGTTCTACGCGAGCTTGCCAAGTGAGCGGTTTTCTAAAGTGAGCGATTTTCGCTGGATCGCCAAAACCACGATCCTCAGAATTCATGCGGCCCAACTGGCCGAGCATGGTGGCATGAACGGTACGCGGGACGAAGGCTTGCTCGACTCGGCCCTCGCTCGTCCTGAGCTGAAAGCCCAGTATGGGGAGGAGGATCTTTCGCTTCTGGCGGCTGCTTATGCCTACGGGATTGCCAAAAACCATCCCTTCCTCGATGGAAACAAGAGAACCGCTTATGTCGCCATGGAGCTTTTCCTAGCGAAGAACGGCCATGCTCTTACAGCTAGCGACGAGGATGCCGTCATCACCTTCCTGAGATTAGCGGCTGGCGAGCTTGAGGAGAGCGAGCTTGCTTCCTGGATCAAACAGCACCTGACAATCTGGAAAAAATGACCCTCCCGCTCATCCTCGTCGTCGCCATGGCCGAGAACGGCGTCATCGGACGTGACAATCAGCTTCTCTGGCGGCTCAAGACCGACCTGCGGCGCTTCCGCGACCTGACCTGGGGCAAGCCCATGATCATGGGCCGCAAGACCTTCCAGTCCATCGGCAAGCCCTTGCCGGGACGGGAGACCGTCGTGCTGACCCGCTCGAGGGACTTCGCCGCCCCCGGCGTTCACATTGCCGCTAGCTGGGACGAGGCGGTGGACAAGGGCGACGAGCTCGGCCGGGCGATGGGAGCCCAATCCATAGCGGTGGCCGGCGGGGCCGAGATCTACGCCCTGGCGCTCCCGCACGTCCAAAACCTCTATCTGACGGAGGTTCGCGCCGCCCCGGACGGAGACGCGGTCTTTCCCGCCTTCGACCGTTCGCGCTTCCGCGAGACGGCCCGGGTCCAGCACCCGAAGGGCCCCGACGACGAGCATGCCTTCACATTCATCGACCTGGAAAGGCGCCGTTGAACCCTGCCAAGGTTGACGAAACCCACCACAATCCCCAAGTCGCAGCCTTGACAGGCGGAAGAAACACCACCCAAAACCGCTTTCATCCAATCGGCTCATCCGGCCGGTCTTTTCATGGAAAGGGAAAGGCGACCTATGCCTTGGAGTAACCAGAGTGGAGGCGGCGGAGGCCCCTGGGGTCAGCGCGGCGGATCCGGCGGCGGCAAGAGCCCATGGGGCTCGGGACCGCAGAACAACGGGACGCCCCCGGACCTCGAGGACATCCTGCGCCGCGGCCAGGATCGCCTCAAGGGCATCATCCCCGGCGGTTCCATGGGCGGAGGCAAGGGCATCGCGCTCCTCGCGCTGGCGGTTCTGGCCGTGTGGCTTCTCACCGGCTTCTACACCGTCCGGCCCAACGAGGTCGGCATCAACATGGTGTTCGGCAAGTACACGGGCACCAGCGGCGAAGGCCTTCGCTACAACTGGCCCTATCCGATCGGGCGGGTTCAGAAGCCCAACGTGACCGAGCAGCAGCGCATCGAGGTGGGCTATAGGTCGTCGCCCAACGGGCAGACCCGCTCCCGCGACGTGATCGAGGAAAGCCTCATGCTCACGGGCGACGAGAACATCGTCGACATCGATTTCGATCTGGTCTGGCAGGTGAACCCCGCCCGGGCCCAGGATTATGTCTTCAACCTTCAAAACCCGACCGGCACCATCAAGTCCGTGGCCGAGAGCGCCATGCGCGAGGTGGTGGGCCGCCGCCAGATCCAGGCGATCCTGACCACCGACCAGGCGAGCGTGGCCCAGGAGGTCCGCCAGATCGCCCAGGACGCCCTCGACGCCTACGGCGCGGGCGTGCTCGTCAACGTGGTCCAGCTCCAGGCCGTGCAGCCTCCGGCTGATGTCCGCCAGGCCTTCTTCGACGTGAACGCCGCCCAGCAGGACGCCGTCCGCGTGCAGAACGAGGCCGAAACCTTCGCGAGCCAGGTGGTCCCGCAGGCGCGAGGCGAGGCCGCCCGCGCCGTCCAGCAGGCCGAGGGCTACCGGGAGCAGTCCGTAGCCGACGCCACGGGTCAGGCCGCTCGGTTCAGCAAGGTCTACGACGAGTACCAGAAGGCTCCGGCCATCATCCGCGAGCGAATCTTCCTCGAGACGATGGAGCGCGTCTTCGGCGGCATGGAGAAGGTTATCATCGATCAGAACGGACAGGGCCAGGGCGTCGTGCCTTATCTGCCCCTCAACGAGATGCAGCGCCGACAGGGCGCCGCAAACCAGGGCGCGGCGAACCAGGCGGCCACCAACCAGGGGGCTGCCCGATGAACAACTCCGCACTCAAGCCCATCCTGCTGATCGTCGGCGTCATCGTCCTGATCGGCCTCTGGGCCTCCGTCTTCATCGTCCAGCAGACCCAGTACGCGCTCGTGCTCCGGTTCGGAGCCGTCCAGGCCTCGATCCAGAATCCCGGCCTCCACTTCAAGCTGCCGCTCATCGATACGGTGACGTATTTCGACAAGCGGGTGCTCGACCTCGACCTGCCGGTGCAGACTCTTCTGTCGGCCGATCGCCAGAACCTGGAAGTGGACGCCTTCACCCGCTACCGGATTACCGATCCGCTGAAGTTCTACCAGGCGGTCGGCACCATCCCGCTGGCCAACCAGCGCCTGTCGAGCTTCACCAACTCGGCGATGCGTAACGTCCTGGCCAGCGCCTCCCGCGACGCCATCGTGCGCACGGATCGCGGCGGCCTGATGAACCGCATCCAGGAGGACGTGAACCGCCAGGCCCAGAGCCTCGGCATCGAGATGGTGGACGTGCGCCTCACCCGCGTGGACCTTCCGAACGCCAACAGCCAGGCGGTCTACCAGCGCATGCGCACCGAGCGCGAGCGCGAGGCGGCGGACCTTCGGGCGAACGGCCAGCAGCGCGCCCAGGGCATCCGGGCCCGCGCCGAGCGCGAGGCCACGGTGATCCGGGCCGACGCGAACCGGCAAGCTGAGGAATTGCGAGGCCAGGGCGATGCGGATAAGAATCGCATCCTGGCTGAAGCCTTCAGCCGCGATCCGGACTTCTTCGCCTTCTACCGCTCCATGCAGGCTTATGAATCGGGTCTGAAATCAGGAGACACCCGCCTCGTGCTGAGCCCGACCTCCGACTTCTTCCGCTTCTTCAACGATCCGTCGGGTCGCGGAAACGGGCAGGCCGCCCCGGCGGCCGGTCCGGCGCCAGCCCCGGCGGCTCCGGCCCAATAAGTCTGACACGGATGCTCGATTTGATTGCAGCCCTCGGCCTCGCTCTCGCGGTCGAGGGCATTTTGTTTGCGGCCTTCCCCGACGGCATGCGTCGGGCCATGTATGAGGCGGCCCACAGCCCGAGCGACCGGATGAGGATCGTGGGAATCATCTCGGCCCTGGTCGGTGTCGCGATCGTGTGGGCCGTTCGGCAATTCGGCTGAGAACGGTCGCGCTTTGGCCTTAATCTGCGCTTGAATCACAAGGCAGACAGCCAATCTAAGAGTTCAAGTTTTCCCTGGAGAGGTTCATCCATGAGCCATGACATGCCCGCCCTGGCACAAGCGGCCCCGATCAAGCGCCCGCAGCGCCGTCTGGCGGCCTCCGTCTTCGCCGCCTTCGCCGTCGTCGCCACCGCGATGCCGGTCACCGTCCAGGCCCGATCGGCCCCGGAATCCTTCGCCGACCTCGCCGCCGAGGTGACGGGCGCGGTCGTCAACATCTCGGCCTCGACCACCGTCGAGGCCCGCAACCGCACCCTCCCGCAGCTGCCTCCGGGAACGCCCTTCGAGGATCTTTTCGAGGAGTTCTTCAACCGGCGCGGCCAGGGTGGGGGTGAGAACGCCCCTTCGCGGCCGCAGCAGCAGCGCCGCTCCAACTCGCTGGGATCCGGCTTCGTGGTCGATCCGTCGGGCATCGTGATCACCAATAACCACGTGATCGGCGACGCGAACGACATCAGCGTGATCTTCTCCGACGGCTCGCGCCTGAAGGCAGAGGTGGTGGGCAAGGATTCGAAGGTCGATCTCGCGGTTCTGCGCGTGAAGCCCGACAAGCCCCTCAAGTCCGTGAAATTCGGCGATTCCGAAAACATCCGACCCGGTGACTGGGTCATGGCCATCGGCAACCCGTTCGGCCTTGGCGGCTCGGTGACCGCCGGCATCGTGTCGGCCCGGGGACGTAATATCGAGTCCGGCCCCTACGACAACTACATCCAGACCGACGCGTCCATCAACAAGGGCAACTCGGGCGGTCCGCTGTTCAACATGAACGGCGAGGTCATCGGCATCAACACGGCCATCCTGTCGCCCACGGGCGGCTCGGTGGGCATCGGTTTCGCGGTTCCGGCCTCCACGGCCGTGCCCGTGATCGACCAGCTGCGCGAGTTCGGCGAGACCCGCCGCGGCTGGCTCGGCGTGCGCATCCAGAACGTGGACGACGCCACGGCGGAGGCCCTCAGCCTCGGCACGCCGCGCGGCGCGCTGATCGCCGGGATCGACGACAAGGGTCCGGCCCGTCCGGCGGGCCTCGAGATCGGCGACGTGATCGTCCGGTTCGACGGCAAGGAGGTCAAGGATTCCCGCGACCTCCCGCGCATCGTCTCCTCGACCCCCGTAGGCAAGCAGGTGGACGTTCAGATCATGCGTAAGGGCAAGGAGGAGACCAAGAAGGTGACCCTCGGACGCCTGGAGGATGGCGAGAAGCAAGCCAGCCTGCAGCAGCCCTCCACGGAAACGCCGACCGCGACCCGTCAAGCTCTCGGTCTGAGCCTGTCCGGCATGAACGACGAGCTGCGCAAGCGCTACAGCCTGAAGGACGACCTGAAGGGCGTGGTGGTCACCCGCGTCGATCCCAACTCGAACGCGGCCGACAAGCGCATCCAGGCCGGTGAGGTGATCGTCGAGGTCGGCCAGGAGCCGGTCAGCAACCCCGCCGACGTGACCAAGCGCATCGATACGCTCAAGGGAGAAGGCCGGAAGTCGGCGCTCCTCCTGGTGTCGAACGCGCAGGGCGAGGTTCGCTTCGTGGCCGTCTCGATCGAGTAGATCCCGCAATCGGACATCAAAAAGGCGGCCTTTCGGGGCCGCCTTTTCATTTGTTCGGTACGGCGCCAGTCGCCCGCTAGTCCCGCGCGATGGTGCCAGCGTCGTAGCCCTGACAGTACAGCAACGCCGTCAGGTCCCCATGATCCACGCGGGCATGGGCAGCTGCCGAAACGGCGGGCTTGGCATGGAAGGCGACGCCGAGGCCGGCTTCCTCCAGCATGGCGAGGTCGTTGGCGCCGTCTCCGACCGCCATGGTGTCGTGGCTTGCGAGGCCCAGGCGTTCGCGGAGCTCGACGAGGGTGGCGAGCTTGGCCTCGCGGCCGAGGATCGGCTCGGTGACGGTGCCGGCCAAGGCCTCGCCATCGAGGTTGAGAACGTTCGAGCGGTGTTCGTGAAAGCCGATCTTGGCTGAGATCGGTCCCGTGAAGATCGTGAACCCGCCAGACACCAGGCAGGTATAGGCCCCGTTCCGGCGCATGGTTCGCACCAATTCCGGGCCGCCGGGCGTCAGCGTGATGCGCTCGGCGATAATCTCGTCCACGACCCCGACGGGCAGGTTTTCCAGGAGCGCCACGCGCTCGCGAAGCGCCGGCTCGAAGGCGATCTCGCCGCGCATCGCCCGTTCGGTGATCTCGGACACCTCCGTCTTGAGGCCCACGTAATCCGCCAGCTCGTCGATGCACTCCTGTGCGATCATGGTGGAGTCCATGTCGGCCAGGAACAGGCGCTTGCGGCGATGCGCGAGGGGCTGGACGATGACGTCCACGGGCCGGTCGGCCAGCACGTCCCGCACCCGGCGCTCGATGGCGCCGCCGTCGGACGCGCCGCGCACCACGAGGTCGGCGGCGATTCCGCTTGCCAGGACCTGCCTTTCGGTCTCATGTCCCAGCGCCACGGCTGCCTCGACCAGAAGGGCGTCGGTCAGGCCCTGGTCGAAAGGCCCCGCGACGAGCGTCGCGACGAAATCCTGTGAAGACACCATCGGAGAGGTCATCGTGAGGATCATCTTGGAGGCCTGGGCTTGAGGGATCGGCGGATCGGCGCAGTCCTCATTGCAGGGCCGACCGCTTCAGGCAAGTCGGCCCTGGGAATCAAATTGGCGCAAAGCCTGGGTGGAGTCGTGGTGAACGCCGATTCCATGCAGGTCTATCGCGACCTGCGGGTCATCACGGCCCGGCCCGGGTCCGAGGACGAGGCCGCCGCGCCCCATCGCCTCTACGGCCATGTGGATGCCGCCGTGAACTTTTCCGTGGGACGCTACGTGGACGATGCGGCGCGCGTTCTGGAGCAGGAACCGGGCCGGCTTCCGATCTTCGTCGGCGGCACGGGGCTTTATTTCAAGGCCCTCACCGACGGGCTGTCCGAGATGCCTCCGGTCCCGGACGACGTGCGCGAGGCCGTGCGGCGGGAGAGCGAGGGCGTGGAAACGCCCGGCCTGCACCGCCTGCTGGCGGAGCGGGACCCCGCGACCGCCGCCACCCTGCGGCCCTCGGATAGGCTGCGCGTCCAGCGCGCCCTGGAGGTTCTCGCCGCGACCGGACGGCCGCTGGTCTCGTTCCATAACGCCCGCCGGCCCGGCCTGCTGGCCGGCATCCCGGTGGTGAAGCTCTTCCTGGAGCCGGATCGGGAGGAACTGCGCCGGAGAATCGACCGCCGCTTCCTCTCCATGATGACGCAGGGCGCCCTCGACGAGGTGAGGGCCTTAGGCGAACGCGGCCTCGACCCGATGCTGCCGGCCATGCGCGCCCACGGCGTGCCGGGGCTGCTGGCCCATCTGCGGGGAGAGACGAGCCTGGACGAGGCCATCGTGAAGGGCCAGGCGGACACCCGACGCTATGCCAAGCGCCAGTTCACGTGGTTTCGCCATCAGATGCCGGACTGGACCTGGGCGCCGCCGGAGGGGGGCTACGAGGCCGCCATGACGGCCCTCAATGCCCTGAGCCGCCGGTGAACATCTGGTAAAAGGTGATGAAGATCTCGAAGACGATCAGGAGGACGATGATCAGTTCGAGCCGTAGCGATCGTTCCGTATCGATCAAGTCCGTCAGCGCCTGCGCGGTGTCGCCGATCACATCGAGCTTGCGGTGCAGAGAGACGGCGCGCTCCTTCAGCTCGTACTCGTCCTCAAGCCGGGCATAGAGCCGCTCCAGGTCCGGCCGGTCCCAGAGCACATCGGGCTTTTCCTCGACGGCGACCCGGCCTGAGATGCGCTGGCGGACCAGGAGGGCGTTGCCCACGTGTTTCAGGATCTCGCGCCGGTTGCCGGGGCGGCGGCCCTTCTCGGCCAGATGCCGTGCGAACGGGTCCACCACGTCGAAGAAGGCGGCCGCCTCGTGCTCGTCGCGGGCGAGGGCGGCACTTTTGGAGAGGGCATCCGCGATGACGATCAGGCGCTCCGTCGAAAGCTCCTTCAGGTAGATCGGCCCGCCGGGCGGAATCTGGTCCTCCCGGTCAGGGGAGATCTCGATGATCGCGGTCTCCTCCTCGTGCCGGGCAAATTCCCCGCTGGTCCGCTGACGCAGACCGCGAATAACCTCATCTTCCTCGAGAGGCGAAAGGCCAACCAGCACCACGACCCCGAAGCGGAACAGGGCCACGAAACCTTCGCTACCGGCCCGGAAGGCGAGGGGAGAGGTGGAGAGCACATCGCTGCGCTCAAGCCCTGCCACGTCGAGCCGGTCCCCGATCATCAGGGCGCGGGCTGTGATTTTCGGACCTTTGGAGGGGGCGACAGGCGGTGAAACGGGGTCTGCCATGACAAGATCGATCAAGTATCGGACGAAAGCATAAGAGAATGACAGGACGCCGCCAAGCTTGTTCCCGCTTGACCGAATAAAACGGATCGGATAGCGTCCCCGCAACTTTAGAACTGAGAGCTGCACAAATGCGCACGCTTATTCTCGTAGTACGAGCGCCATCGACGGAGTGGGTCTGACACCCACAGGTCCGGCGATGGCGCACAGGCCCCCACAGGGGCCTTTTTTATTGCCTAAATTCTACCCGATGCCCTGACAAACGAAACGACAGACCCCACGGAGGGACGACATGAGCGAGACGATGACCGGAGCCGAAATGGTGATCCGAGCCCTTCAGGACCAGGGCGTGGAGCACATCTTTGGATATCCAGGCGGCGCCGTGCTTCCGATCTACGACGCGATCTTCCACCAGGATAAGATCAACCACGTCCTTGTCCGCCACGAGCAGGGTGCCGTTCACGCCGCCGAGGGCTACGCCCGTTCGTCCGGCAAGGTCGGCGTGGTTCTGGTGACCTCCGGTCCCGGCGCCACCAACGCCGTCACGGGCCTGGCGGATGCCATGATGGACTCGATCCCGCTGGTCTGCATCACCGGACAGGTCCCCACCCACCTCATCGGCTCCGATGCCTTCCAGGAATGCGACACGGTGGGCATCACCCGCCACTGCACGAAGCACAACTACCTCGTCAAATCGATCGAGGACCTGCCGCGCATCCTGCACGAAGCCTTCTACGTGGCCTCCAACGGGCGGCCCGGCCCGGTCGTGGTCGACCTGCCCAAGGACATCCAGTTCAAGCAGGGCACCTATATCCGGCCCACCAGCAACCAGCACAAGACCTACCGTCCGACCGTCAAGGGCGACATGGACAAGATCCGCGCCGCCGTCGAGCTGATGGCGAACGCCAAGCGTCCGGTCTTCTATACCGGCGGCGGCGTCGTCAATTCGGGTCCGCATGCGGCAGCCCTGTTGCGCGAGTTGGCGCATCTCACGGGGTTCCCGGTCACCTCGACCCTCATGGGTCTTGGCGCCTTCCCGGCCTCGGACAAGCAGTTCCTCGGCATGGTCGGCATGCACGGCACCTACGAGTCGAACCTCGCGATGCACGAATGCGACGTGATGATCAACATCGGGGCGCGCTTCGACGACCGCATCACGGGCCGCCTCGATGCCTTCTCGCCCTATTCCAAGCGCATCCACGTGGATATCGATCCGTCCTCCATCAACAAGAACGTGCGCGCCGATATCCCGATCATCGGCGACTGCGCGCACGTCCTCGAGGACATGGTGCGCATCTGGCGCCAGACCGCGCCGCAGCTCGACAAGCCCGCCATCTCCGCCTGGTGGGAGAAGATCGAAGGTTGGCGCAAGCGCAACTGCCTGGGCTACCGGAACTCGAACGAGACCATCAAGCCGCAGCATGCGATCCAGCGTCTCTACGAGCTGACGAAGGACCGAGAGGTCTATGTGACGACGGAAGTCGGACAGCATCAGATGTGGGCGGCTCAGTACTTCAAGTTCGAGGAGCCCAACCGCTGGATGACGTCCGGTGGCCACGGCACCATGGGCTACGGCCTGCCCGCCGCTGTCGGCGCGCAGCTTGCTCACCCGAACGCTCTCGTCATCGACATCGCGGGCGAGGCCTCGATCCAGATGATGCTGCAGGAGATGTCCACCGCCCTGCAATACAACCTGCCGGTCAAGGTGTTCATCCTCAACAACGAGTATATGGGCATGGTGCGCCAGTGGCAGGAACTGCTGCACGGCGGGCGCTACTCGCACAGCTACTCCGACTCGCTACCCGATTTCGTGAAGCTGGCGGAGGCTTACGGCGGTGTCGGCATCCGCTGCGACAACCCGGCCGACCTCGACGAGGCGATCCTCAAGATGATCAACACGGACCGCCCGGTGATCTTCGACTGCATCGTCGACAAGACCGAGAATTGCTTCCCGATGATCCCCTCGGGCAAGGCCCATAACGAGATGCTGCTCAACGACTATCTCGGCGAAGCCGGTACCGACATCGGCTCCGTGATCGACGAGAAGGGCAAGATGCTGGTTTGATGCTGAAACTTACCCCTCTCCCATGTGGGAGAGGGGCAGGGGTGAGGGATGCCGCTGATGGTTAAAGAGCCACGCCAATTCGCACGCATCTTGCGGCAGACGGCGACGTCTGCCGAGGATGTGCTGTGGCAGGCTCTTCGCGGTAGGCGTTTCCGAAACCTGAAATTTCGCCGTCAGGTGCCGGTTCTAAATTACACGGTCGATTTCCTCTGCTTCGAGCGGAAGCTCGTTGTCGAGCTCGATGGCAAGCAGCATGGTTGGTTTGAGGCATACGATGCCAAGCGTACCGAGGAGATCGAACGCCAAGGTTTCGTTGTGGTTCGCTTCACAAACTCCGATGTGTTGAACGATCTGGATTCTGTTCTGATGAGGATCGGAGAAGCTGCGGCTTTTCCTGAGACCTCTCTCCCTCACCCCCGGCCCCTCTCCCATCCGGGAGAGGGGGGAGTGCTCTAAATGCCGACCCTCGTCATCGCCAACAAGATATACTCGTCCTGGTCGCTGCGTCCGTGGCTGCTGTTGAAGCAGTTCGATGTCGCCTTCGACGAGATCCTGATTCCCCTCGATCTGCCTGACACCAGGGCGAAGGTGCTGGAGCACTCGCCGGCCGGAAAGGTGCCGATCCTCATCGACGGCGATGCGACCGTTTGGGAATCCCTCGCCATCATGGACTATGCCGGAGAGAACTTCGGCATATCGGTCTGGCCCGAGGGCAAGAAGGCCCGCGCCATGGCGCGCTCCGTCGCGGCGGAGATGCATTCCGGGTTCTCGGCCTTGCGCAATGCCTGCCCGATGAATCTCGGCAAGTCCTTCGCCCGCAAGGATCGCGGCGGAGCGGTCGCGCGTGATGTTGCACGCTTCGAAGAGATCGTACGCCAATCCCGCGCTCTTGCCGATGAAAGCGGTCCGTTCCTGTTCGGGTCCTTCACGGCGGCGGATGCCATGTATGCGCCTCTCGTCACGCGCCTCGATACTTACTCCTTCGACGTCAGCCCTCAGACGCGGGCCTACATGGACGCGATCCTGTCTCTTCCAGCCTTTCGGGAATGGCGCGAGGCCGCCCTTCAAGAGAGCTGGATCGTGGACGCGGACGAGGTCGACGAAGAACCTGTTTCCATCCATCGCCGCGCCGCCTGAGGCTGCGCCCGAACCGAGAGTCACCGCGAGCCATGAGCCAGATGAGCACACACTATCCCGATCCGACCCGCGTCGAACCCGTCAACCGGCACACCCTCGCCATCGTGGTGGACAACGAGCCTGGTGTTCTGGCGCGCATCTCCGGCATGTTCTCGGGCCGCGGCTACAATATCGAGAGTCTGACGGTGACGGAAACGGAGCACGAGGCGCATGTCTCCCGCATCACCATCGTGACCACTGGAACCGACACGATCATCGAGCAGATCAAGAGCCAGCTCGACCGCCTCGTGCCGGTCCATTACGTGGCCGACCTGACGCTCCTAGGTGACGCGGTGGAGCGCGAGCTGTGCCTCGTGAAGGTCGTGGGGAAGGGCGACCACCGGGTCGAGGCCATGCGCCTTGCGGCGGCCTTTGGGGCCCGCACCCTGGACGCGACGCTCACGTCCTTCGTCTATGAGCTGACGGGCACGACCGAAGAGGTTGAGCGCTTCATCAAGCTCATGACGGCGGTCGGGCTCGTGGAGGTGTCGCGCACCGGGGTCGCCGCCATGGCGCGCGGCGCCGAAGGAATCATCCCCTGAAATCGTCCTCGGCCAGAAACGCTTCCTCCTCCGCCGTCGTCTCGCGGCCGAGAAGAGCGTTGCGGTGCGGGAAGCGGCCGAACCGCGCGACGATATCGCGGTGATGCCGGGCCCAATGCGCGGAATCGGGATCGCCGAGCTTCTCGTTCAGGGCAACGGAGCGCTCCTGATCGGGGAGTTCCTCGGAATGCATGAAAGGAAGGTAGAAAAACCGTCGGAAGGCGGAATCGACACGCTCGTCGAATCCTTTTTCGATGGCTCGGTCGGCGATCATCAGGGCGACGGCGTCGGTCTTGTAGGTCTGGCGCGACCCACGGAACATGTTCCGCGGAAACTGGTCGAGCAGGAGAATGAGCGCAAGCGAGCCATCCGGCGAGAGTTCCCACTCGTTGAGATCGCCTCGCGCGGCCGCCTCGTAGGTGACCAGAAAGCCGTCCCGGCAGGCTTGGTCGAACGTCTCGTCCCTGGAGAACCATTTCTCGGGTCCCGCTTCGCGCCAGAAGGCGATGACGTCGTCGGGGCTCGCGAGCGGGAGGGTCATGGGTCGGCTCCTGGTTCTTGACGGATTCGGGAAGGGACCATAGGGCGGGCCATGGGGGCGGGACAACCGTCCCGAAGGCCTTGAGGACGGTGCGACCCTCTCGCGAGGGACGGCCCAACCTCGGGGTGTTCGGTGGTCGAACGAAAATGACAAAAGGGAACTTGTCAGGGCAGCTTTGTTCGCTAAAAGCGGCGCAAGGATAAGAGAAATTGCGAGGGAGACGATCCCGAGCATGGCAATGAGGGCTGGGGAATAGCCCAAGACACAGGAAGGACCAGACGAAATGCGCGTTTATTACGACCGCGATGCGGACATCAACCTGATCAAGGGCAAGAAGGTCGCCATCGTGGGCTACGGCAGCCAGGGCCACGCCCATACGCTGAATCTCCGCGATTCCGGCGTGAAGGATATCGTCGTGGCGCTCCGCAAGGGCTCGCCCTCCGCCGCCAAGGCCGAGAAGGAAGGCATCAAGGTCATGGAAGTGGCCGAGGCCGCCAAGTGGGCCGACGTGGTCATGATGCTGACGCCGGACGAGCTCCAGGCCGACATCTACCGGGACGAGCTGGCGCCGAACATGAAGCAGGGCGCGGCCCTTCTGTTCGCTCACGGCCTGAACGTGCATTTCAACCTCATCGAGCCCCGCAAGGACCTCGACGTGCTGATGGTGGCTCCGAAGGGCCCGGGCCACACGGTGCGCTCCGAGTACCAGCGCGGCGGCGGCGTGCCGACCCTCATCGCGATCCACCAGGACGCCACGGGCAATGCCCACGATCTCGGCCTGTCCTATGCCTCCGCCAATGGCGGCGGCCGGGCGGGTATCATCGAGACGACCTTCAAGGAAGAGTGCGAGACCGATCTGTTCGGCGAGCAGGTCGTGCTCTGCGGCGGCCTCGTGGAGCTGATTAAGGCCGGGTTCGAGACGCTCGTCGAGGCGGGCTACGCTCCCGAGATGGCTTATTTCGAGTGCCTGCACGAGGTGAAGCTCATCGTCGACCTCATCTACGAGGGCGGCATCGCCAACATGAACTACTCGATCTCCAACACGGCGGAATTCGGCGAGTACGTCACCGGCCCGCGCATCGTGACGTCCGAGACCAAGGCCGAGATGAAGCGTGTGCTTGAGGACATCCAGTCCGGCAAGTTCACCCGCGACTGGATGCTGGAGAACAAGGTCAACCAGACCTCGTTCAAGGCCACCCGCGCCAAGATGGCCGCTCATCCCATCGAGGAGGTCGGTGGCCGCTTGCGCGAGATGATGCCCTGGATCAAGGCCAAGGCCCTCGTGGACAAGACCCGGAACTGATCCGGCTCCAGGCCGCTGGAAAGCGAAAGCCCCGGGTCGCGCGACCCGGGGCTTTTTTCTTGGACCCTGTTGTCGGCTCTCCGAGCCCTAGAAGGAATGCGTCAACAGGAGGTAGGCGGCCGCCGACCCGCTGAGAACGTAGGATAGGCCGCTCAGGGGCCGTGACACGCGGAAGATGACGTAGCAGATGCCCAGGACGAGCATCAGGTTCCACATCTGTCCGGCGAAGGCGCTGTAGCTCGCGAAGCCGCGAGCGCTGTCGATGGAGCCGAGGCTCTCGACGATCCAGACCAGGGCAAAGCCGATGCAGGCCAGCCACCACGTGTAGTTGCTCCAGGACCCTGGGAGCCCGGGAACGGGGCTGGCTACCGTCGTGTCGAGGGGCTGATCGTCTTCGTACCAATCGAAATTTTCTGGAGATTTATGAACCATGGCAATAGCTTTGAAATCATGTTACACATATGCGTAACATTATTCACAAGCCATTGCCAAGCTGCATGAACGTAGAGGAAACTCCTGAAAACGACGTTCCAGGGGCTCTCTTTTATTGCTGGTTGCTCTTCGTGTTGGCAGCTTTGTTGTTGTCCTGGTGGCCAGGATCCAGCCTCTTTTTGGTGGTCCCGCCGGAGCCCCGCACATGGTCGCCCGGGTGCTTCTTGCTCTCGCCGGAATTATCGCCGTTCATTTTGCCTTTGCCCATGGGGATCTCCTGTCGTGATGACAGGTCAATGACCGGGGAGGAGGCCTGTTCCCTCAAGGCCGGGGTCGATCAGAGGCTCATATAGGCGGCCAAGCCGGCACCGGGAGCCAGCAGGAGAAAGCCCCAGATCAATGCCGAAACGAGGTTGGCGGACTGGAACTGTGGCCGCGACATCCGGAATACGCCTCCCATCATGGGCACCACAGCCCTGACCGGGCCGAAGAAACGGGCGAGAAGGATCGCCCAGGGACCGAAGCGCCCGAAGAAGCGTTCGCCACGGGCGACTAACTGAGGTTTCCGGGACAGCGGCCAGACCTGATAGGCGGAGGCTTGGAACCTGCGCCCGAACTCGTAGGACAGGGCGTAGCCGAGCAGGGCACCGATCACGGCGCCGGCCCAGACGGGCCAAAACCCCGATCCGGAAGCCGCCAGCATCACGCCGACGGCCACGATCAGCGTCGTGGCGGGCAGGAGGAGGGAGATGAAGGCCAGTGATTCGGCAAAGGTCATGGCGCCCACGATGAAGGGCGCGTAGCTCTGGTGCTCGCGCACGAAATCGAGGGTCACTGTCTTGATGGTGCCGAAATCCATGAAAAGCTCCGTGGCCTTAACCCTAAAGTCAGGAGGGGGCCCTGGTTCCCGGCTCACGTTGTCTCATCGCGTCTCTTGATGCGAAACATCACGCCGCTCCATTTGATGGACGGGCCGGCATGCGCTAACCCAGGGCCGTCAGCAGGGTCAGCCTCCATGAACGTCCTCTCGATCCAGTCTCACGTCGCCTACGGGCATGTGGGCAATGCGTCGGCCGTCTTTCCCATGCAGCGCCTCGGGGTCGAGGTATGGCCGGTCCACACGGTGCAGTTCTCCAACCATACGGGTTATGGATCGTGGAAGGGCCGCGTGTTCGACGGTCCCGCCATCGAGGAACTGGTGGAGGGCATCGCCGAAAGGGGCGTCCTGCCGCGCTGCGATGGGGTTCTGTCCGGCTACATGGGGTCGGCCGATATCGGCAACGCGATCCTGTCCGCCGTAGCCCGGGTGCGGGCCGCGAACCCTGGCGCGCTCTACTGCTGCGATCCGGTGATCGGCGATGTCGGACGCGGGATTTTCGTGCGTCCGGGCGTGCCCGAATTCATGAAGGAGCAGGCGATCCCCGCGGCAGACATCATCACGCCGAACCAGTTCGAGCTGGATTACCTGTCGGGCATCGCGACGGCGAGCCGTGATTCCGTTAAGGAAGCCCTGTCGGCGGTCCACCTCCTGGGTCCGAGAACGATCCTGGCCACCTCGGTCATCGCCGACGACACGCCCGCCGACGCGGTCGATCTCATCGCCGCCGAAGGCGGCCGGTTCTGGCGGGTGCGCACGCCGCGGCTGTCAATCAGCGTCAACGGGGCGGGAGATGCCATCGCGGCCTTGTTCTTCGTCCATTATGCGAAAAGCCGTTCCGCCTCCATTGCCTTGTCCGAGGCCGCATCGTCCGTCTATGGCCTCCTGAAGCGCACGGAGGAGGCGGGCTCCCGTGAGATCCTGCTCGTGGCGGCCCAGGAGGAATTTGTGGCTCCCACCCATCGCTTCACCCCTGAAGAGGTTTGACCGTGACCCGACGCTTCTACACCCTCGACGTTTTTTCCGGTGAGGCCCTGACGGGCAATCCCCTCGCGGTCGTTCTCGACGCGGAGGGCCTGGATGACGGGCGGATGCAGGCCATCGCCGGTGAGTTCAACCTCTCCGAGACCGTGTTCGTCCTGCCGCCCGAGGATCCACGCCAGCGGGCGGATATCCGCATCTTCACGCCGAAGCGGGAACTGCCTTTCGCTGGCCACCCGACGATCGGCACCGCCGTGCTGATGGCTCTCCTCGACCCGGACAAGCGGACCGACGCGCTCGCTTTCGGCCTGAAGGAGAAGGTCGGCATCGTGTCCTGCGTGGCGCAGGTCGAGGGCGAGGGAAGGGGATCGGCGCGCTTCCGTCTGCCGCGCCTGCCCTTCGTCTGGGGCGAGGGCAAGGAGACGGCGGATTGCGCATGGGCCCTCGGCCTGGACCCGACCGAGATCGGCTTCGACCGGCATGTGCCGAGCCGGCATTCGGCAGGGGTGGCGTACGATCTTGTCCCGGTGGCGAGTCCTGAGATCCTGGCGCGGGCCCGGGCTCAGGGCGAAACCTTCGAGAAGATCTTCTCCGACAGCGATCACCCGGCCGCTTACGTCTATACGCGTCTGCCGGGCAGCGCTGGCCTGCGGTTCCGCGCCCGGATGTTCGGGCTCGGGATGGGCGTCGCCGAAGATCCGGCCACCGGCTCGGCCGCGGCGGCTTTCGCGGGGGCGCTGATGCAATGCGAACCCCTCGGCGAGGGCGAGCACGGGATCGTCATCGAACAGGGCGTCGAGATGGGGCGTCCCAGCGAAATTGCCCTGCAGATGGTCATCGAAAACGGTGTTCTCGTCTCGGCGGAAATCGGAGGGCAGGCCGTTCTGGTCTCGCGGGGCGAGTTCCTGGCATGAACCGCGAGATCCAGATCACCCGCGTCGCCACGGTCGAGGGTCGCTGCGAAACCATGGACTGGCCGTGGGCCGAGGAAAACCGCGAGGCCATCGAGGCCAATTGGATCCGCCGTAAAGCCCAGAAGCCGAAGATATTCAACGGCCGCGTGCTGGTCGTGCGGGACGTCGACATCACGGAGGATGCCTGCCGGATGATCTATTCGGAGGTGGACTTCAAAAACCTCCTCGGCTGGCTCGATCTGGGCCAGCCCGACGGATCCATCGCCAACGGGTTCGCGGCCGGCGCCCTTCAGGGTGCGGATGGCGCGTTTCTCTGCGGCGTGATGGCGGAACACACCGCCAATGCGGGGCGGGTCTATTTCGCCTCGGGGACGCCGGACCCGTCCGACCTGCGCCCGGACGGCACCGTCAATCTGGCCGACAGCCTGACCCGTGAGTTGTTCGAGGAAACGGGTCTTGCGGGCGATGCCTACACGGTCGACGAATCCTGGATCGTTGTCCGCGCATGGCCCGCGATCGCCCTTCTGCGTTATGTCGTCCTGCACGAACCGGCCGATGTGGCCGCACGCTCCATTAGGTCTTCCCTTGCGTTATCTTCCGAGCCCGAACTCGCGGATGTCCGGGTCATCCGCGGGCCCGACGACATCGATCCCAAGCGCATGCCGCAATATGTGCAGCACTTCATGCGCTGGCATTTCGCTCAGCGATAGCCATAGCGGGATTTCGTGGCGTTGATCATGGCGACGGACCGGGCTTCTTCGCCCGAGGAGCAGAGGGCCGCCGCCTGGTCGATCTCCCTCGCGACGCGCCCATGCACGCTCGCGGCGACGTGGCCCATCTGGAGATCGTTGTCCATCACGGCGCGGGTGCGTTCGACCTCACCCCGGCAGCCTGAGCCCTCCGGCATGCGGAATGTCGACGGCGTGATTGTGGAGACGGCACCTTGAGGCGGTGGTGGGGAGGCCGTCTGCTGACAGGCGACGAGAGGAAGGAGTGCGAGAGCGGCCAGAACCGTGCGGGCTTTCAAGAGCATAAAAACCTCCGAAACATTTCGCCATCGGTAAAGGCCAAGCTGGCTTGGGACAAGCCGCAGCGTGGCACCCAGTGAAACCTTGAAACGGCGAAGCCTCGGGTCTATACTCTCGGAGTGGAGGGCGGACTTCCGCCCACCCTCCTTTGCCTAGGCTACCAATTGGACCCGGAACACGACTTGCCAGGCGGTCCGGGTCCTTTTCACCTCAAGCGTGATGCTGATGGGTAGAAACCACATCGCGTCACCTCCGATGGAGGGCGAGGCTGTCGCCACAGCCGGGTAAGCCTATCCTGCCCGGTCGCGCCGCTGGCCCGGCGCTGCTGCTTTCGCCCCTCGATTAATATGTAACTCAGTTTCTTTTTCATGGGAATGTGTTCTTGATTGCCGCGGGCGTTTCTTCGTCTTTTGACGAAGGCCCATCGGGTTGCCTTGCGGCTGAACTCCCAGTACAAGCAGCTTTCGCATCCGCTTTGGCGATGCTTTCGGAGGACGGGGCCGCGATGTTCATCGGCTCGACCAGCGCTGGAAAGATCGGGACCGCTTCTGCGGCCGACAGCGCTCGCCTCCTTGGTCTCCTTCTCCTTAGCTGCCCCTGAGGGTCGGCTGGGCTTTCGTGCCTGGGCTCTCAGGGGTTCGCTAACGGAACTGACCTGACGCGCTAACAGAATGACGCGCTGCCCCAAGAAGGACTTTTGAGATGAGCGTTTCCACCGGTTCGGCCAAAGACCGCGTATTGATCTTCGACACCACCCTGCGCGACGGCGAGCAATGCCCCGGCGCGACCATGACCCTGGAGGAGAAGCTGGAGGTCGCCTCCATGCTGGACACCATGGGGGTCGATATCATCGAAGCAGGCTTCCCGATTGCATCGAACGGCGATTTCGAGGCCGTGTCCCTCATCGCCCAGAGGGTGAAGAATTCCGTGGTGGCGGGCCTCGCCCGCGCCATCTCGGCCGACATTGCCCGGGCCGGGGAGGCCGTGAAGCACGCGGCGCGGCCCCGGATCCATACCTTCGTGTCCACCTCGCCGATCCACCTCGAGCACCAGATGCGCAAGACCGAGGACCAGGTGATCGAGATCATCACGGCCACGGTCGCTCAGGCCCGTAACCTGATCGAGGACATCGAGTGGTCGGCCATGGACGCCACCCGCACGCCCATCGACTATCTCTGCCGCTGCGTCGAGGCGGCCATCAAGGCCGGCGCGACCACGATCAACCTGCCCGACACGGTCGGCTACGCCACGCCCGACGAATACCGCGCCATGTTCAGGGCCGTGCGCGAGCGCGTGCCGAACGCCGACAAGGCGGTCTTCTCGGCCCATTGCCACAACGACTTGGGCTTGGCCGTCGCAAACTCCCTGGCGGCCCTGGAGGGCGGCGCCCGGCAGATCGAATGCACGCTCAACGGCATCGGCGAGCGCGCCGGCAATGCCGCCTTGGAAGAGATCGTGATGGCGATCAAGACGCGCGGCGACGTGTTGCCGTACGAGACCGGGATCGAGGCCGCGATGCTGACGCGCGCGTCGAAGATGGCCTCCGCCGCGACCTCGTTCCCGGTGCAGTACAATAAGGCCATCGTGGGCCGGAACGCCTTCGCCCACGAGAGCGGCATCCACCAGGACGGCATGCTCAAGCACGCCCAGACCTATGAGATCATGACTCCGGAATCGGTAGGTGTGTCCAAGACGTCCCTGGTCATGGGCAAGCATTCCGGCCGCGCCGCCTTCCGCAGCAAGCTGAAAGACATGGGGTATGAGCTGGGCGATAACCAATTCGAGGACGCCTTCGTGCGCTTCAAGGAATTGGCCGACCGCAAGAAGCATGTCTACGACGAGGATATCGAGGCCCTCGTCGATCAGAACATCGCCATGGCCAATGATCGCATCAAGCTGATCTCTCTGTCCATCGTGGCCGGCACGCGCGGCCCGCAGCGCGCCACCATGCGCCTGCAGGTCGACGACAAGGTCGTGATCGAGGAGCAGGAGGGCAACGGTCCGGTGGACGCCACCTTCAACGCCATCAAGGCGCTGGTGCCCCACGAGGCAGTGCTGGAGCTCTATCAGGTCCATGCGGTGACCGAGGGCACGGACGCCCAGGCCGAGGTCTCCGTCCGCCTCTCGGCGGACGATCGCAGTGTCACCTCCCGTGCGGCCGATCCCGATACCCTCGTGGCCTCGGCCCAGGCCTATCTCGGGGCCCTGAACAAGCTGATGAGCCGGGGCGCAAGACTTCACGCGCAGCATGCGGCGGAGTGACGGCGCACCCTTGACCCAACGATCATCCGGCCTCCCGTGAGAGCGGGACGCCGGGTGACATATCAATCGCCTCGGCCGCAGCACTAAGGCATAAAGTCCTAAGAGCATCCGGTGAACGACGGTAGCCGTATTGTCGAAGATCGACGGCACGTCTCCCGGCGGGGCCTGTCCCGTGAGGCGCCATCGTGCACGTGAAGGCATGCCATCACCGACCGTGAAACGAGCGCGTGCCGGCACGCAGCTTCACCACCGGAGATGCGTGCGGGGCCGGTGAACGACACACTCCTAAAATCGACAAAAATTCTGCCCCGAGGGTGGACAGAACCAAATCGGTTTGTTAAATGCACGCCACCTCAGGGGAACATCCCTTGGGGCCTCGCCTCAGGGCGATGGGCGCATAGCTCAGTTGGTAGAGCAGCTGACTCTTAATCAGCGGGTCCTAGGTTCGAGCCCTAGTGCGCCCACCAATCTTTCCAAAGATTTCGGTGGTTTCGGAAGTAGAGCGGTTTCGTCGTGGAGGCGGCCGCGATACGGCCGTGCTTGCTTCGGCAAACGATGGGCTGTTCTGCGGTGCGCCGGCAATTTACTGCAGCGGCAGGCCCGCGCTTTCGATTTCACGACCCTCGATCATGACGCCGATCAACGCGTTGTCGAAGCCGCGCACAGGGGTGCAGACGACGTCGACACGCGTGTCGCGACGCGTTCCTTGGACCGGCAAGCGACAGACGACGGGGAGGCCGCGCACGGTCAAAGTCCGACCCGTGCGGAATG
The DNA here is from genome assembly GCF_016892705.1 of Microvirga pudoricolor. Lineage (GTDB taxonomy): Bacteria > Pseudomonadota > Alphaproteobacteria > Rhizobiales > Beijerinckiaceae > Microvirga > Microvirga pudoricolor. The sequence continues at coordinate 434,640 of NZ_JAFEMB010000002.1, read as the reverse complement.
CTTTTGAGATCAATTCAATCAGTCCCTCGGATCGCCACTCGGGCAAGGCTTCGACGGCGCTACGCCCGATCAGCCGACGTCTTCCGACCCAGCGGTGAAACCCTTGGTCGGCAAACTCGAACACAATGCTCCGTCCTGACACGACCGCCATGAAGCCGGATGGTGCAGCATTCGTTGCCCACTGACGACGTGGCACGATGGCTGGCACATGTGGGTCAACCGATGACGGTACGCTGCCGTCGAACACATGGCTGTAGCAAGAGTTCACCGGTAGAAAGGACAGCCTCGCGGTGTCGTCGACCGGAACGCGATCGATTTCGAGGATGGCCGCGGAGGCTTTCTCCCGAAAGAGGCACTTGATGGTCTCGGGTTCCCGGTCCCAGCCCCTGGCGTCATCGCCCGTCTCATAGAACGCGCGCGCAATGACCTCGATCTCTTCATCCATCATGCCACCACCTGACGTCCTTCTCGCCGGGAACGGTTCGGCGACGATCCACATGCGTCGGAGTGCCCCTGCCTCTTGAACGTTCGCGCGTAAGGAAATCTGTGAAAAGGGCGCCCCTTGGGAGGGGCGCCCGGTCTGTTAGAGGATGTAGAAGTCCTTGTTGGTCAGAGCGAGATTCTTGGACAGCGTGGCAAAAAGCACTTGGCCCGCGGCCCCGGTGCCGTCCTCGTCGTAATAGAGGCGTCCGGCCTGACTATCGTAGATAATGCGATCCGACGCGTCGTGAGCGGCCGTGCCGATCCAGAAGCTTTCGGCATCCATGAAACCTCGTGCGCCAAGGCCACGGAAGATCGCGTTCTCCAAGTAGATCGAGTCCTCGAGCTTGAAGTCTCGGATACGATCGACGTTAGAGCCCGTCGGTTGTGTGTTGAATACAAAGTGGTCGCGCCCGGCGCCGCCGAACAGGTTGTCTTGTCCTGTGCCGCCATAGAGGAAGTCGTTGCCCGCTCCGCCATAGATCGAGTCGTTGTTGCTTCCCCCGTAGAGACGGTCGTTTCCGGCGCCGCCCTTGATGATGTCTCTTCCGCTGTCTCCGAAAAGAATGTCCTGGCCGTCGCCGCCGACGACGCTGTCATTGCCGGCGCCGCCATAGATCCGGTCGTTGCCCGCAAAGCCATTGATCGTGTCGTTCCCTCCATAGCCGTAGATGAGGTTGTTCGTGGCCGTGCCGTAGATCACGTTGTTGAGCGCGTTGCCGGATCCTTGATAGGCTCCGCCGGTGAGGTAAAGGTTTTCGACATTGGCCGTCAGCGTATAGTCGATGGACGAATAGACGCTGTCGTTTCCGGCGTTAGGCGCCTCAAGCACCAGGTCGCCTGGGTTGTCGACGAAGTAGACGTCGTCACCCGTGCCGCCGGTCATCGTATCGGCACCGGTCCCGCCGTCGAGGGTGTCGTTGCCCGGACCTCCGTTGAGGATGTCGTTGCCGTCGCCGCCAGCCAGGAGGTCGTTTCCGTCATCGCCGTTGAGCGTGTCGTTGCCGGCTCCTCCTCCGATAATGTCGTTGCCCAACCCGCCTGAGAGGCTGTCGTCCCCGTCGCCGCCGGCGATGATGTCGTTGCCGCCGCCGCCGTTGATGGTGTCGTTGCCGGCATCGCCGGAGATCATGTCGTTGCCGTCGCCGCCATCGATCGTATCGTTGCCGCCGCCGCCGCCAATCGTGTCGTCTCCGCCGCCGCCAGTCTGCGTATCATCGCCGTCACCGCCGCTGATGAGGTTGGCGAGCAGAGGAGAGCCGATCTGCACGTCCAGGAGGTTCGATCCGCGCAGAATGTGCAGGCCGGCCGTGAGCACCGCCGGATCCAGGCCGAGCAGCGTCGCGTCGATGTTCAGGAGCGACTGATTCCCGTTGGCGTCGACGTACAGAACCTGACCGGCATCGATGATGATGCGGTCCTGACCCGTCGGATCGAGCGGGATCAGGTCGTTGACCGTGGTCAGGAGGCCCTCAACCAGATCGACGCCGCTTCCGGGCGTCAGAATGCTTCCCAGGGTTCGCAGAAGGTCGTCCGTGACGGGCAGAAGGTCATCGACCGTATCGACGACGGTGCCGAGGGTCGGGTCGAGGACAGGGCCGAGCGGGAGTGCGTCGTCGACGATGCCAAGGAGATCACCAAGCAGACTCATAATCTACTCCAGATTGAATGAACTACTTCAATCCTAGGACGCCGTATCAGTTCGGAAATACAACCAAATTCCTTTTCACAAAAATGTGAAAAGTATAACAATGTATATTTTGAAGTATATTCGCGCCGCAACTTATTGTAAATGAACTATCGGCTGACATACTTATCCGATATATTGTCAGATAACTTCAGGACAAGTTTCTTACTGATCTGTATAGTGAGTTAAAGTAAAAGTTATAGTCGAGAATGAATGCTAGATGTTTACGGAATGGCTCTTTCGGCGACAGGAACTCATTATGGACTCGATCGTCGAGACACCAAAAATTATCTTATGATGTCATTCGATGTAGGGCCCGAGGCATCCCGTCATTTCACCTCAGGTTGCAAATGCCAAGCTACCCTTTTCGCATCCTGGAGGATTGGCGTGGTCGGTACCTCAAACCCTGTCCCCAGGGATGATGGGTGCCTCAGGGGAAGCTTCGCGGCTCGATCGGCTGCTCGTGATCGCTTCCCCCGGGAGCGCTCCCGGATCGGGGAAACGCTCACCCAAGCGCCGTTCCAACAGGGATACCTGTTGCGCGAGGCGGTCGATGCTCTCCTGCAGGTTCCGCAGATCGGCTGCATCGGGGCGCGCCGCCGAGACCGGGGCGGCCTCGGCGACGAGCCGAGGCTCCTGACGGGAGGGGGCGATGGTCGCCGCCTCCATGGGGGGATCCTGACGCTCCGGCCGGCGCCGGAAGAGCGCGCCGAGAATGCGTATCACCACCCACAAAACACACAGGGCCAGGACGGCCACGATCGCAAGGGGGGCATAGTCGGAGATCAATTGGTCCATCCCGCCACGATTGGCCGGAAGTGCGGCGACTTTGGGGTCGTGGTCTTCCGGACCTAAGTCGGGCGCCAAACGGGCAGGCCATGCCCCTTCGGCGGCCCATCTCAAAAAGCTGGTTAGCCTGAAAGGGGTTTATGAGAAAAAGCTTTAGCTCATGTCCATAGCTCGCCTGACCCGAATGGGAATGCGGTGGGACGTGAGCGATGCGCTATTGAGGATGTGGCCGCCGATCGCGGCCTGCTTCCCGCGGAAAGCCCTGTGACGGACCATCCGCCACGGTGCCTCCCTCGCGGATGCGACGGAGCCGCCTCCACGCTGTCGCCCCCGCCGCAGTCGTGCCATGGCGACGCTTCTTACTGGGGGCCGTTGGAGACAGCGGCCCCACCTTTTCCATGGAAAATCCCAAAAAAGCCGGGGAGGACGGCCCCTAGGCCGGCGCACGTCTGGCTCTGAGCCCGAGCCGGGCGAGGGTGGCCAAACCTGCCGGCGGGATGCGCGCCAGCCCAGAGAAGCCAGCATGCGCCCGATCCCGACGCCACGCACCAGGACAACCGGCTCAAGGCCCGGAAATCATGAGGTATGGTTAACGTTTGTCCGATGCCGGCGCCTCAGAGAGCCCGTCGTTTCAGCAGAGGCTGGGGTTCCTGTACCGGAAGGGAAGCGCTGTCGTACTCGATGCGCCAGTCCGTCGAGCCCTCTGGAGCCGGCCGGAAGAGACGGTGGCCATGGTCCGCCTGGAAAGCCTCGACGAGATGAGCCTCGAAGTCGATATGGGGAACCCATCCCGAGCCCGGATAGTATCGAGCCAGAAGGATTCGGTCCTTCGTCCTGTCATTGACCAGCCACATCCCGTTCGCCGCCATCGCGTCCTCATCCCCGCTGCCGACCGCATCCTTTAACGGCGCTCCGTGGCGGTGGTAAGGAAAACGACGCTCCTCCGGGATGAAAATCGGATAGGGTTAATGCAGGTAGCGGGAACCTGCGGAGGCCGGAACCTGCCAGTGCTGATCGAACGTCTCGGATTGCGCCCCGAGATAATGCTCATTGCAGGCCGCGATGGCGACGCGAGCCTCCATGCGGAAAGCCTCCTTCAGCATTTCGGGCGCGCGCTGCCAGTTCCCGGCTTCATGCTCGACGGCATAGAACGCTGATGCGACCGCTTCGATTTCGTCGTCCGTCATCCCCATGCTCCCTGCCTGCTGTTCTGGAGGCCAAGATGTGCCGCAAGTGCCCAGGCGAGGCCCTGCATGGATGGTGTAACTTACCCTGGGGAATGGCGCGCCCTCCGAACAGAGGGGGTCTTGCGGGAATCTCGCTTGTCTTCGGCTGCTGGACGGGTCTTTGCCCCTTGCGATGCAGCCTAAAAGTGGTCACGTCTTGTCATCCTTGACCTTCGGTTGAGAGACCCTCTCCTGTTCCTGGGCTGCCGAGCTATCGCGCGCGGCAACGGGACGGAACAAAACTGGCATGGCCGTGTTGGTGGGCGACCCAACCATCACCGCATTCACCCCGCAGCGCCATGAAACTGTTCCAATGCCAGAATTGCGGCCAGCTTCTCTATTTCGAGAACAGGCGATGCGAGCGCTGCGGTTTCGGTTTGGGTTACCTGCCGGACCGGAGCGAACTCTCGGCTCTCACGCCACGCGATCACGGTTTCGAGGCGATGGCGGATCCCCGACCTCTCTACCGGTTCTGCAGCAACGCGGAGGCGGACGTTTGCAATTGGCTCGTTCCGGCAGAATCGCACGACCTCTTCTGCCTCGCCTGCCGCCACAACAGGATCGTTCCGAACCTGTCGCAGCCTGAGAATGGGCTCGCCTGGCAGAAGATGGAGGCGGCCAAGCACCGGTTGTTCTACACGCTCCTGCGCCTCCGCCTGCCGCTTCTGACCCGGCAGGAATCAGAGGAAAACGGCCTGGTTTTCGATTTTCCCGCCGATCCACCCCCCGAGTCAGGCCCGAAGGTCATGACCGGCCACGACGAGGGCCTGATCACCATCGCCCTCGTCGAAGCCGACGACGCCGAACGGGAGCGGCGGCGAACCGCGATGGGCGAGCCCTACCGCACCCTGCTCGGGCATTTCCGCCACGAGGTCGGGCACTATTATTGGGACCGGCTCGTACGCGATGGCGGCAGGCTCGAAGCCTGCAGGGCGATCTTCGGCGATGACAGGGTGGACTATGGCGAGTCGTTGCAGAAGCATTACAGGATGGGTCCGCCGCCAAACTGGCAGGAGAACTACGTCACCGCCTATGCGGCCACCCATCCCTGGGAGGATTTCGCGGAGACCTGGGCCCATTATCTCCATATCGTCGACACCCTGGAAATGGCCCGCGCGTTCAATGTCGACGTTCGGCCGGACCTCGATCAATCGGGGCTTCTGACCGCGAGGGTCACGTTCGACCCGTACGAGCATCAATCGATCGACGTTCTGGTCGACACGTGGCTGCCCATGACCTTCGCGCTCAACGGGATCAATCGCTGCATGGGGATCGCGGATCTCTACCCGTTCGTGCTTTCACCCGCCATGATCCGAAAACTCGGCTTCATCAACGACCTGGTCCACGACCGTATCCCGGAGACGGCGACGCGGGCTGCCTGAGGGCGTCAACCATCCCGGCAGGCATCGCCGGGGTGAGCGACGACCCCGGTTCCGTCCGGACCGGAAACCCTTTATACCGGTCCCCATGTGGAAAGCGCCCGGAACGGGCAAGGGGCCAGCATGTTGAAACGCGCGATCCGGGTCATGGGCGCCATCGCCATCACGTTGACGGTCGCGGCCTGCGACAAGTGCGGCGATTTCAACATCAACATGCCGAAGTTCGAAGGCACGAAAAGCTGCACCAACCAGACGCCGAGGGGCTAGCCTCCCACCAGACCCTGAAGGGTGCCGAAGCGGCGACTCGCGCAAGAGCAGGCATCGCCGCTCGACAGAGGTTCGGCGATCCAGCACACCAGCTTCTCGGTTACGCAGGTCGCACCCTGCTCAAGTCCCGCACGGCTTGCGCTGTAGGCCCGAAGCCGATGCTCCCGGTAATAGGTTCGCTGCTCGGAATGAGCCTGCGAGCGGAACGCGTCCAGGGTCTCCTCCTGCACGGCATCCGCGCTGAAGGCGGGCCCCGCCGTCAGGGCGGCGATCGTCAGGCAGGCGAAGAACGCGGTTTTCATGTCGACCTCAGGTTTGATTCCAGGGCCGAGGAGTCGCATTCTTCCCTTGGGTAAAGCAATGCGATGGGCCCGCCTTTCAGCCCCGGCGGACTTCACAAAAACGCGGGGTGCCGAACTCACCGGCGAGGAACCTCGAGCGGCCGGCGGGGCTGTGGGGCCGTGCCGGTGCGCGCGGGACGCGCCGCGACCGCCGGGGCGCTGGGCGCCCGCACCGTGCCGCTCAAGGACGGTGGAGGGGCGATGTCGGTTGCGGGAAAAACGCCCGGTGCAGGACCCTGACTGCAGGCAGACAGTCCCGCCGTGATCAGGGCTGCCGCCGCGAGAGCTGAAATCCGCATCGAGTCCTCCAAGCTTAACTTTGGGGAACCTATGCCGTGCTTACCAAAAGTCGAGGCCTGACGATCACGCTTCGGGAAGAACCGGGGGGTCGATGTCGGCCTTGCGACTGGCCCGGTGCTCCAGGAACATGAGGGCAATGCCGGCCGCGCAGATCACCGCCGCGCCGATCAGCGTCCAAAACCCGACGATGTCGCCGAAGGCCAGATACCCGAGCACGATGGCCCAGACGATCAGGGTGTACTGATACGGCGCCACCACGGAGGCCGGAGCGAGCTTGAGGGAGCGATTGACGCAGATATGGGCCGTCATCGCCACGATGCCGAGCAGGAACAGCCCGGCCAAGTCGACCGCGCCGGGCGTCACCCAGCCGAACGGCACGGAGACCGCTCCCATGAACAGGGCGCCCAGGGTCTGCCAGAGAACGAGGGTCGTGTCGGGAGTATCCTTCAGTTTCCGTGTCGCGATCATGAGCAGGGCGTAGAGCAGGCCACCTGTCAGGGCGACGAGGGCGGGGAGGGTCAGGGTCGCGCCCGAGGGCCTCAGGGTGATGAGCACACCGATGAACCCGACCGTGATGACCGCGATCCGGGTTCTGTCCAGGCGCTCCCCGAGCCAGAAATAGGCGATGGCCGCCACGTAGATCGGACCTGCCAGGTAGAACGTCATCACGTCCGCCAGGGGCAGGTAGGTGACGGCCCAGTAGAAGCACGCCACCTCCATGGTCGAGAACACGATTCGCAGGAAATGCAGGCCCGGCTTGGACGGGATCCGGAAGGACGCCTTCCGGTGCCACATGATCGGCAGCAGCACCGCGAGGGCCGCGATGCTGCGCAGGAGGAGCACCTGACCCACCGAATAAGTGCCGACGAGCCATTTGCCCATCGCGTCGTTCAGGGCAAACATGAAGGTGCCCAGAAGCATCAGACCGATGCCTAGGAGGGCGGCCGAGGGCAAGGCCGGGTTCTTCGTGGTATGGGTCACGGTCGGGGCGGACATGATGGGCTCGGGCCAAGTCTGACAATCGCGCCCTACATGATCCAATCGGTTCGCACGCACAACCTGTCCGTTGGACGCAAGGGACCGTCGCGCCTGCTCGCGCGGTCCCGATGGCTCCGCCGGGCTAGAAGGTCTTGGCGCCTTTCACCGACAGGAGAATGGAGTAGAGGGACGTGGTCGCGCAGATATAGAGGCGGTTGCGCCGTGGCCCGCCGAACACCACGTTGGCCACGACTTCCGGCACAAGGACCTTGCCGATCAGGGTGCCGTCCGGGTCATAGCAGTGGACCCCATCGCCGGCGCTGGTCCAGACCCGGCCGTCCTCATCGAGGCGAAACCCGTCGAACATCCCATTGTAGCATGTCGCGAAGACGTCGCCGCCGCTCAGGCGCCCGTCCTCGCTCACATCGAAGACCCGAATGTGCCTGGGGCCGTCCGGGGCGTGGCTGGCACCCGTATCGGCCACGTAAAGGCGGTTGCCGTCCGGCGAGAACCCGATGCCGTTGGGGCGCACGAAGTCGTTCGCCGCCACCGTGACGTCGCCCGTTCCGGGATCGATCCGATAGACGTGGCAGGCGCCGATCTCGCTCTCGCCCTTATGGCCCTCGTAGTCCGAATCGATCCCGTAGGCCGGGTCCGTGAACCAGATCGATCCGTCGTGGCGCACCACGGCGTCGTTGGGGCTGTTGAGGCGCTTGCCCTGGTGGTGGCTTGCCAGAACCGTGATGGACCCGTCATGTTCCGTGCGGGTGACCCGCCGCTCACCATGCTCGCACGTCACCAGCCGCCCCTGCCGGTCGATCGTGTTGCCGTTCGAGAAGTGGGAGGGCGACCGGAACACGTGCACCGTCTCGGACACCTCGTCGTAGCGCATCATCCGGTCGTTCGGGATGTCGCTCCAGACCAGCGTGCGGGAGGCCGGAAAATAGGCCGGTCCTTCGGCCCACCGGAACCCCGTCGCCACCTTTTCGAGGCGGGCAGTACCATTTACGAGCCTGCGGAAGCTCTCTTCGAGCACGAGGGCGGGATCCCGGATCGTGTCGGCATGGGGCGTCATGATTGCATCCACCGCTAATGGGCCAGCAGAACCGGGATCGTGGTATGGGCCAGGATGTGGCTCGTGGCCCCGCCGAAGAACATTTGGCGCAGGCGGCTTTGCGTGTAGGCGCCCTTGATCAGCAGGTCGCAGCCCAGGGCGGAGGCCTCGGACAGGATGGCCTCGCCAGGCCGGTTGGACGGGTCGTGGGCGATCAGGGTCTCGGCGTTCATGCCGTGCATCCGCAGCGCCCTGGCCAGTTCCGACCCGGACGGGCCCGACGACCCCCAACCCTCCAGCTCGAGAACCACGATGCGGCTGGCCCGCGCCAGGAGCGGCATGGCGCCCTGGACGGAGCGGGCCGTTTCGGTGCTGCGGTTCCACGCGATGACGATCGTGGTGCCGATCGTGCCCGGACGCGACGGAGGCGCCACGATGACGGGATGTCCGGTTTCGAACAGGGCCGATTCCACGGTCGACAGCCGCGTGTGTCCCGTCGCGCCGTCCGGCCGACCGACCACGGTCACATCGAAGACGCGGCCGTAGCCGCCCAGGAAGGTATCCTCCACCATCTCGTTCTGACGCCAGTTGAACCCGAAGCCCGGCGTGTGGGAGGAGGCCCTGGGCACGTTCCGGGTCACCATGTAGGACTCGAACCGCTCCTGGCAGGCCCGGGCCATGTCGGCCCGGTTCTCGGGCGAATACGGCGAGGGGACGCCAATGGCGATGTCGACCGGCAGCACGACCGGGTAATCCGACGTGATGGCGATGCCTTCGATGTAGCTTCCGAAAGCTTGACCCAGCATGAGCGCCGTCTCGAGGATGGGCTCGACGACGCCGTGATCTTCGATGGGGACGAGGATATTCTTCATACCCGTCATTGTCGTCCTCATCCGCCTTCCAATCAAGCCATCACCCGACAAAAGGCCAAGCTTGCGTCCTTGGGGCCAGGGACGATTACTCGAATTTGATCGACTTCGGGTCCCAACTCACGGCCGGATAGGCGGGCGCCATGTCTTCCAGGGTCGCCCGGACGATGGCCGCGATGGCGGCGTTGCGAACCCATTTCCGGTCGGCGGGAATCACATGCCAGGGCGCCCAGTCGGTCGAGCAATGGCGCAGCATGGACTCGTAGGCGTCTTCGAACGCGTCCCAGTGCTTGCGGTCCTCCAGGTCGCTGGGGTTGAACTTCCAGTTCTTGTCGGCCTCGTCGAGGCGGGCCTGGAGCCTTTCCTTCTGCTCGGCCTTCGAGATGTGCAGCATGAACTTGAGCACCCTCGTGCCGTTTTCCGTGAGCATCCGCTCGAAATCGTTGATCTGCTTGTAGCGCTGTTCGACCACATCGTCGTCCACCAGGCCGTGGACCTTTGTGACGAGCACATCCTCATAATGCGAGCGGTTGAACACGCCGATGAAGCCGCGCTTGGGGCAGCAGCCGTGCACGCGCCAGAGGTAGTCATGCGCGAGTTCATCCTCGCTCGGCTTCTTGAAAGCCGTGACCTGCACGCCGAGCGGGCTCGTATAGCCGAACACCGCCTGGATCGTCCCGTCCTTGCCGGACGTATCGGTGCCCTGCAGAATCACCAGGAGCGCGCGTTTCCCCTCGGCGTAGAGTGCGTCCTGACAATGGTTGATGTCCTTGGCGATCTCCTTCGTCTCGCCTTTCGTGGCCTTCTCGTCGGTGAAGAGCTTTTCGTCGCGGGTGTCCCGATCCTTGATGCGGGGTCGGCTCCCCGGCTCGATGCGGTAGCGTTCGATCAGGTCCTTCGCGTCGATCATGCGGTGCCCTCCGGTCAGGAGCAGAACAATAGGGCCGCTTCGACGAAAGGGGAGACCCGGTCAAGCTTTACAGGGGCGCCTGTCCTGGCTTACGAGCGGCTGAAATCCGAGGATTCCCATGCTGTCGCTCTATTATCATCCCGGCAATGCAAGCCTTCTCCCTCACATCATCCTGCGGGAGATCGGTGCGGATTTCGAGCTTCGCTATGTGGATCGGGCGAAGGACCAGCAGCACAGCGAGGAATACCGGCGGCTCAACCCGAACGGTCGCATACCGGTGCTCGTCGATGGCGATCTCGTTCTGTTTGAGACCGCTGCCATCGTGCTCCATCTCATCGACAAGTTTCCGGAAGCGGGGCTCGCGCCGACGGTGGGCAGCCCGCAAAGAGCGGAGTTCTACAAGTGGATGATCCACCTGTCGAACACCCCGCAGGCGGAGTTCCGGGCATGGTTCTATCCGGACCAGCATGCCGACGACGACAGCGCGGTGCCGAGCGTGAAGCGGAAGGCCGGCGAACGCCTCGACCGCATGTTCGACCTCATTTCCGGACAGCTTGGGGAAAAGCCGTGGCTTCTCGGCGATACCTATTCGGCCGCGGATCCGTTCCTGTTCATGCTGATGCGCTGGAGCCGCTTCATGCCGCGTCCGGCCCGGGAGGTGCCCAATCTCAAGGCGCTTGCCGACCGCGTCCTGACGCGGCCGGCCGTCCAGGCCGCTCTCGAAGCAGAAGGCATTCAGGCGCCAGTGTTCTAGAGCGGATGTCTCGGGCTGCGTGAACCCGCCGGAAGCCTGGGTCCCGCGTTCCCTCACAGGACCCCGTCCCCAAGCCCTATCGGCTCCCAGCCCGCCTTGTCGGTTTCGGCAGCACCTGTTCGACCCTTTCCAGATCCGCCCACGGGTCGCTGCGCAGAACCTTTAAACGCCGGTCCAGATTTCGGACCGTGAAGCCGTTGGGTTTCAGCCGGTCCGTCAACTCGTCCCAGCCGACCGGCACCGACACGGGCGCTCCCTCGCGGGCCCGCGTCGAATAGGCTCCCACAGCGGAGGCCTCCCGATTGTTGCGCAGGTAGTCGATGAAGATCCGGCCTTCGCGCTCCGCTTTGACCGAGGTGGTCGTGTAGCGATCGGGCTCGTCCGCCGCCATGGCTTCCGCAAGCGTGCGGGTGAAGTCGAGGGCGTCCTTCCATGGGGCCTTGGGCGTCAGCGGCACGATCACATGAAGGCCTTTGCCGCCCGTCACCTTCACGAAGCTCTCCAGGCCCAGGGACCGCAAGCGCTCGCGCACGCTCAGGGCAGCTTGGACCACCTGCGTCCAGCCGACCCCCTCGCCGGGATCCAAGTCGAAGATCAGACGGTCGGGCCGGTCGATGTCGTCGGCCTTCGATCCCCACACATGCATTTCCAGAACGCCCGCCTGGACCAAGGCAACGATCCCCTGGATATCCTTCACATGGAGAACCTCTTCCGTCTCGCCCCCGGTCTTGAACGTCTTGCGCTGGATCGCGTCCGATAGCCCAGCCCAGGAATGACGCTGCACGAAACAGGATTTGCCCGTCCCAGACGGGCAGCGCACCAGGGTGAGCGGGCGGTTGATGACGTGAGGCAGAAGCCAATCGGCGATGCTCACATAGAACTCGGCCAGATCCCGCTTCGTGAGGCCTTGATCCTCCCATAGAACCCGGTCCGGATGGGTGAGGGCGATGCCGGCCACGTCCACGGAAGGGGGGGCCTTCACAGCGGGCTTCGTTGGAGCCTTATTCGCCGCAGGTTCCGGAGGGGACTTTCTCGACGCGACCTTCGCGGCGGATTTCCGCGCAGGGGTCTTGGCTGCCGTCTTCGGCGTGCCCCGGATGCCGTCGAGATCCCGGCCGGTTTTCACCGACAGGGGTGCCTCCTCGAGGATGTCGGGATTGTCCGCGCTTCGGGCATACCGGTCCTCGGATTTGATCAGAAGCCATGACGGCTGCTTCTCGCGGGGGCGCGGCTTCATGCGCACGAGATGCCAAACGCCCTTCAGCTTCTCGCCGGAGAGCGAGAAAGTGAGGCGGCCCTTCTCCAGCCCCTCGGCCGGGTCGCCCTCCGGTTCCCAGGTGCCCCGGTCCCAGAGCAGGACCGTTCCTCCGCCATACTGGCCTTCGGGAATCGTGCCCTCGAAGTCGCCGTAGGAAACCGGGTGGTCCTCGACCTCGACCGCGAGGCGCTTGTCGCCGGGCACGAGGCTAGGGCCTTTGGCGACGGCCCAGCTTTTGAGCACGCCGTCCAGCTCGAGCCGGAAATCGTAATGCAGGCGGGAGGCGTCGTGCTTCTGCACCACGAACGATGCCCCGGACCGGCGGGGCGCTGTACCCTTCGGCTCCGAGGTCTTGGTGAAGTCGCGCTTGGCGCGATAGGTCGCGAGCTTTGCCATGACGCGGAATCAATCCACGTCCGGGCGGCTTGTTCCTCAGGAGGCGAGCGGCGCGTGGCGAGTGCCGGGGGCCTCGTCCGGGTCGGCGTTGAGGAAGGCGGCGGCGATCAGGTCGCGGGTGTAGGTCTCCCGGGGGTGGTGGAAGATCTCCTCCGCCGTGCCCCGCTCGACGACCCGGCCGGATTTCATGACCATGATCTCGTCCGACAGCGCCCGCACCACCGCCAGGTCATGGCTGATGAACACATAAGCGAGTCCATGGGCCTTCTGGAGGTCGCGGAGCAGGTCCACGATCTCCTTCTGCACCGAGCGGTCCAGGGCCGATGTGGGCTCGTCCAGCACCACGAGCTTGGGGTGCAGGATCATGGCGCGGGCGATGGCGATGCGCTGGCGCTGGCCGCCCGAGAATTCGTGCGGGAAGCGGTTGCGCCAGGACGGGTTGAGGCGAACCTCCTCGAAAGCCTGGGCGGCGCGGCGGTCGCGGTCCTTGCGGGAGATGCTGGGGTCGTGCACCAGCAATCCCTCGGTGACGATCTCGCCCGCCGTCATGCGGGGCGAGAGCGACCCGAAGGGATCCTGGAAGACGAGCTGCAGGTGACGCCGCAAGGGGCGCATGGCCGAGCGGTCGAGGGGCATGAGGTTGCGGTCCTCGAACCGCACATGGCCGCTCGCCGGAAGCAGGCGCAGGATGGCGCGGCCGAGCGTCGACTTGCCCGAGCCGGATTCACCCACCACGCCCACGGTCTCGCCGGCCCGGACCGACAGGCTGACGCCGTCCACCGCCTTCAAGGTATGCTTTACACCCCCGAACAAGCCGCCCTTGGTGTTGAAGGTGACCTCGACGTTGCGGGCATCCAGCACCACACGTGCATCTGCCGGGGGCGGCTCCTTGCGGCCACGCGGCTCGGCGTCGATGAGCATTTTGGTGTAGGGATGCTTGGGCGCCGAGAACAGGGCTTCGGTCTCGCCGCTCTCCACCACCTCGCCGGTCTTCATCACATAGGTGCGGTCCGCGAAGCGGCGCACCACGCCGAGATCGTGGGTAATGAACACGATGGACATGCCGAGCCGCTTCTGGAGATCGGCCAGCAATTCCAGGATCTGGGCCTGCACGGTCACGTCGAGGGCCGTGGTGGGCTCGTCGGCGATGAGAACGTCGGGGTTGTTGGCAAGCGCCATCGCGATCATGACCCGCTGGCGCTGGCCGCCGGACATTTCATGCGGGTAGGAATCGATGCGCCGCTGCGGGTCGGGAATGCGCACCAGCTCCAGGAGCTCGATGGCCCGTTTGCGGGCGGCAGACTTGCTCATGCCCCCATGGGTCGTCAACGGCAGGGCGAGCTGGTGGCCGATCCGGTAGAGGGGATCCAGCGAGGTCATCGGCTCCTGGAAGATCATGGTGAGCTTGGAGCCGCGATAATCGTTGAGCTTCGCGGGCGGCAGTCCGATAAGCTCGTCGCCCCGGTACTTCACCGAGCCCTCGGCCCAGCCGTTGGAGGCGAGCAGCCCCATGACGGACATCATGGTCTGGCTCTTGCCGGAGCCGGATTCGCCCACGATGGCGACGGTCTCGCCGGGATTGATGTCGAGGTCGATGCCCTTCACGGCATGCAGGATGCCGTCGCCCGTGCGGAAGCGGACGTTCAGGTTGCGAACCGCGAGAACAGGTTGCGTCATGCTAGCGGTCCTTCGGATCGAGGGCGTCGCGCAGGCCGTCGCCGATGAAGTTCAGGCAGAACAGGATCGTCACCAGCGTGATGGACGGATAGATGAGCATCCACGGCGCGCCCTGGATGTTCTTGGCGCCCTCCGAGATCAGCACGCCGAGACTGGTGTTGGGCTCCTGCACGCCTAGCCCCAAGAACGACAGGAAGCTCTCCAGGAGGATCACCTTCGGCACGAGCAGGGTCATGTAGACCACGACGGGGCCGAGCGTGTTGGGGATCACGTGGCGGCGGATGATGCCCCGCGTCTCGACGCCCAGCGCCTCGGCGGCCTGCACATATTCCTGCCGCTTGATGGACAGGGTCTGGCCGCGCACGATCCTGGCCATGTCGAGCCATTCCACGGCGCCGACCGCGATGAACATGAGCACGAAATTGCGCCCGAAAAACACCACCAGCATGATCACGAAGAAAATGAACGGCAGCGAGTAGAGCACGTCCACGATGCGCATCATGACGAGGTCGACCTTGCCGCCCATGTAGCCGGAGGTCGCGCCGTACACGACGCCGATGAGGATGGCCACGAAGGTGGCGAGCAACCCGATGGCAAGCGAGATCTGGCCCGCCTTCATGGTGCGGGTGAGCAGGTCGCGGCCGTTGGTGTCCGTGCCGAAGAAGAAATACTGCTTCTTCAGGGGCACGTCGACGACGAGCCTGCGGCCCTCATCGGCCCGCTCCACGACCTTGGCGGCCTGGAACAGGTCCGAGCGCTCGAAATAGGCGAGGAGGCGCTCGTCGATGGGCCGCTGGCCTACCAGCGTCACCCGCACGGTGTCGCCGGTGACGGTGATGTTTTCCGGCTTGCCGCGAACGCGGGATCCGATGCGTTCGATCTGCGGCTCGACCTGGTCGGCCTTCGGGTAGGACTCAAGGCTCGCGGGCACGCGCACGTAATCCGGATAGACCCGGTCGAACGGATGTCCCGTCACGAACGGTCCGAAGATGCAGGCGATGGCGATGAAGAGCAGGAGCCCGATGCTGACCACGGCGGCCTTGTTGCGCAGCAGGCGGGAGCGGGCTTCGACCCAGAGGGAGCGTCCGACGACGGTGTCCTTCAGGGTCTCGACGGGGAGAACGGCGCCTTCGGCCATGGCGACCTCAATCGAAGCGAATGCGCGGATCGATCAGGGCGTAGAGGATATCGACCACGAGGTTGAAGAGAAGCACGAAGACGGCCACCACCACGACGGTTCCCATGACGAGGGTGTAGTCACGGTTGAGGGCGCCTTCCACGAAATAGCGTCCGATGCCCGGCAGACCGAAGATCGTCTCGACGACGACAGAACCGGTAAGGAGAGCGGCGGCGGCGGGCCCGAGATAGGACACGACCGGCAGGGCCGCGCCGCGCAGCGCATGGCCGACGACGACGCGGGTCGGCAGGCCGAGCGAACGCAGGGTGCGGATATGGTTGGAGCGCAGGTTCTCGATCATGGCCGCGCGGGTCATGCGGGCGATCACGGCGATCTGCGGCAGGGCCAGAACGATCACCGGCAGGACGAGGTTGCGCGGCGCGCCGCCGTTCCAGCCCGAGAGCGGCAGCCAGGCCAGCGTGAGGCCGAAGACGATTTGGAAGATCGGCGCCACGACGAAATTGGGAATGGTGAGGCCCATGGCGCCGAGGCCCGTCACGATGTAGTCCGCGACCGTGTTCTGGCGCAGGGCCGCCGTGACGCCAAGCGTGCCGCCGACCAGGATGGCAAGGCCGATGGCGAGGGACCCGAGCGTGATGGAGATCGGCAATCCTTGCGCGAACAATTCGCGCACGGAGAAGTCGCGCATGATGAAGGAGGGGCCGAAATCGCCCCGCACCACCGCGCCGAGATAGAGCAGGTACTGTTCGAACAGCGAGCGGTCGAGCTTGTAGATCCGGTTCAGGTTCTCCATCACCTTCGCCTCCAGCGGACGTTCGAGATCGAACGGGCCGCCCGGCGCGAGCCGGATCAGGAAGAACGAGATGGTGATGATGACGAAAAGCGTCGGAATCGCCGATAGCAGGCGACGCCCGATAAAGGAGAGCATGAGGGCTTCTCCGCGTGACGGCCAAACGGCCGGTTAAAAATAAGAGGGATGGCCCGGCGACAGGCCATCCCTCGTCTCAAAGCGAGCTTACTGCGTCTTCGACAGGAACCGGGTCGGGTAGACGCCGCGCGTGTTGTGCTCGAAGCCCTTGATCTTGGGCGAGATCAGGTGGCTCTTGCCGTAGTACATGATCGGAATCCAGGGCATGTCCTTGGCCAGGATCGCCTCGGCTTTCTGCATGATGTCGGCGCGCTTCTTCAGGTCCATTTCCTTGGCGCCGTCGTCGAGAAGCTTGTCGAACTCCGGATTGTTGTACTTTCCGTAGTTGAAGCCCTTGTTGTCGCTCTTGAGCAGGAACAGGAAGCCGTTCGGATCGGAATAATCCGCAATCCAGCCGTAGCGGGCGACGTCGAAGTCGCCGCCGTCGCGCAGATGCGCGAAGTGGGTCTTGCCGTCCGTATTGATGAAGGACGTCTCGACGCCGATGTTCTTCCACTGCTCGGCCACCGCCACAACCGTGTTGCGGTTGTTGTCGGTCGTGTTGTAGCGGATTTCGACCTTCAGGGGCTTGCCCGGACCGAAGCCTGCTTCCTTGAGGAGGGCCTTGGCCTTCTCCTCGCGGTCGATCGGCGAGGTTTCCTTGAAGTCCGCATAGGCGGGCTCGCCCGCATTGCCGAGGCCCGGCGGCATGAAGGAATAGCCGGGCTGCATGGTCTCACCCCAGATCTGCTCCGCGATGAACTCGCGGTCGACGCCCATGGCGAGCGCCTGGCGCACCTTCACGTCGCTGAACGGAGCCTTGGAGGAGTTGACCACGAGGTACCAGGTGCCGAGCCAGGGGCCGAGGTGAACCTGATCCTTGAACTTCTGCTTGATCGACTTCATCTGGTCGGCCGGTAGATCGTCCGTGGTGTCGAGTTCACCCGCCTCGTAGCGGCGCACCATCGCGGCGAAATCTGAGGTCGGGTAGTACATCACCGTGTCGATCTGGACGTTCTTGGCGTCGTAATACTGATCGTTCTTGGCGAGCTTGATGTGCGAGTTCGGGGTGAACTCCGCGAGCTTGTAGGCGCCGTTGGAGACCATGTTGCCCGGCTTCACGAAGTCCTTGCCGAACTTCTCGACGGAGCCCGGATGAACCGGCAGGCTGGTCTGGTGGGTCAGGAGCTCGACGAAATAGGGGGTCGGCTGCTCGAGGGTGATTTCGAGGGTCTTGTCGTCGATGGCCTTGACGCCGAGATCGTCGAGCTTGCCCTGGCCCTTGTTGGCCGCTTCCGCACCCTTGATGGGGTAGAGAATGTTGGCGTATTTCGCG
Source organism: Microvirga pudoricolor (assembly GCF_016892705.1). Classification (GTDB taxonomy): domain Bacteria; phylum Pseudomonadota; class Alphaproteobacteria; order Rhizobiales; family Beijerinckiaceae; genus Microvirga; species Microvirga pudoricolor. The sequence goes on along the minus strand of NZ_JAFEMB010000002.1, from coordinate 416,894 downwards.
CCCGTCGCCGGGTCGATGATGCGGCGGTACGAGAACACGAAGTCGGACGCCTTCACCGGGTCGCCGTTGGACCACTTGATGCCGTCGCGCAGGGTGAAGCGGTAGGTCTTGCCATCGTCGCTGATCTCCCACTTCGTGGCCTGGCCCGGAACGGCCTCGCCCTTGGCGTTGTAGGTGACCAATCCTTCGAGGAGGTCGCGCAGGATGTGGGATTCCTGGACCGTCGAGGTCTTGTGGGTGTCCAAGGTTTCCGGCTCGCCGGAATTGGCGCGGTTATAGACCACTTCCGCCTGGGCGGCGCCCATGAGGGCGATGGTGGCGACGCTCATGAGAGCGGTACGTTTCAACCAAGATGACATGTGGCTCGTCCCCTTTATTGAGGTTGTTGGCGAGGGTATCCTCTCCCGTGGTTGTACCCCGGGAGCGTGATCTTGTCTCCTTCCTTGTCCAGAACGGCCGCTGAGTCCAGTCCAATTGTTGCAGCCGCGACAGTTTAGGTCTTATCCAATAGGCTAGGCTCCCGTATCGAAAACCAATCCGGCGGCCTCGATCCCGGCAGTCGCGGCCGCTTCGTCATTGTCCGAAGTATCGCCCGAAATCCCTACGGCTCCAAGGATCGCCCCGGCTGTGTCCTTGATCAGCACCCCGCCCGGGACTGGGACCATCAGGCCGCCGACCACGTGGGAGGCCGCCGCCACGAAATACGGCCGGTCGGTCGCCATCTTGTGAATGGCGCGCGAGCCCACCCCCAGGGAAAGCGCCCCATAGGCCTTGCCCAGGGCGATTTCGGCCCGTTTCAGGCTCGTACCATCCTCCGAGGCGGCAGCCTTCAGGGCGCCCCTGTCGTCGTAGACCACCACGGACAGGGGCTTGAATCCCTTGTCGCGGGCGGTTTTCAGGGCGGCCGTCACGATGGTCTGGGCGTGGTCGAGGGTCAGCGCGGACATAGGGGTCCTCCTTTAGTCTTGTGGATGAAACGAAGTATCAGCGAAGAACGGCGTCCCGTTGGGCGAGCCATGCGGCCACGGCCCGGCGCTCGTCCAGGGTCATGTCCGTGATGTTGTTGGGCGGCATGGCGTGGGTCAGCACGCTTTGGACCCGGATGGCGCCCGCATGCCGGGCGATTTCTTCCGGCGTGTCGAGCAACACGCCCTTGGGCGCGACCGGGATGCCCTCCCAGGCCGGCTCGGCGGCATGGCACATGGAGCAGCGGGACTGGATCGCCAGCACGGCGGCATCAAAGGAGGCCGTCATGGTCTGCGGCGTGATGGCGGCCGGGGCCTCGGCGCTGTTCTGGTAGCCCGGCTTGCCCAGGATGGAGAGCCACACTGCCAGCCAGATGCAGATTGCCGCCACGGCCCAGGTCCACAAGGGCGAGCCCTTGCCGGCGTGCTGGCTGTTGAAGAAATGCCGGATCACCGCGCCCGCGATCACAATGAGGCCCACGATGGCGACCGCGTAGCGGGAGGACCATGCCAGGGGGTAGTGGTTCGACAGCATCAGGAAGATGACCGGCAGGGTCAGGTAGTTGTTGTGGGTCGATCGGAGCTTGGCCTCCTTGCCGAGCCGTGGGTCCGGCGTGCCGCCCGCCAGCAGGGTCGCGACCACCTTCTTCTGGTTCGGGATGATGATGGCGAACACGCTGGCCGACATCCAGTTGGCGATCATCGCGCCTGTATGGAGGAAGGCGGCGCGACCGTTGAACAGATGCGTGAAGGCCCAGGCCGCCAGGAGAATATAGACGAACAGCACCGCCCCGAGCGCCAGGTCGCTCTTGCCCAGCGGCGTCCGGCACAGGCCCTCGTAGACGAGCCAGCTCAACCCGATGCCCCCGATGCCGATGGCGGCCGCCTGCCACGGCGCGAGGGCCCGGATCGCCGGGCTGATCGTGTAGAGGTCCGCGTTCAGGTAATAGACCCAGACCAGCAGGAAGAAGCCCGAGAGCCATGTCGCGTAGCTCTCCCACTTGAACCAGGTCAGCTCCTTCGGCAGTTCCGGCGGCGCCACCATGTACTTGCGCATGTTGTAGAAGCCGCCGCCATGGACCTGCCAGGCCTCGCCGCTCACCCCTTCCGGGAGGCCGTCCCGCTTTCTCAACGAAAGATCCAGATGGATGAAGTAGAAGGATGAGCCGATCCATGCGATCGCCGTGATCACGTGAACCCATCGGGCAATCTGGCCGATCCATTCGGAAATCTGCGGGTCGATCATGCAACTCGGGACAAACGTGGCAGGAAGACGGCACACTAGGATGCCCGGACCCGTTGCGAAAGGTCCGGCTGCCTGCTTTTTCAGCGAAGCCTGCCCATAGGACGGAGCCCGGCGGCGGCGCTTGACCTCTCCGGCGGGGGCGGGGACATTTGCCGCCTCAGATCCGAGGAGATTCCATGGGGCGCCTGTCCACCCACGTTCTCGACACCTCCCACGGCCGTCCCGCGAGCGGCGTGACCGTCGAATTGTTCATGATCGAAGGCGAGAATCGTCGGTCCGTTGCCGCCACGCAGACCAACGTGGACGGCCGGACGGACGCGCCGCTTCTGGCCGCCGAAACCTTCCGCACAGGGTCCTACGAGCTGGTCTTCCATGTGGGCGAATACTTCCGCTCCCTGGGCACGGACGCCGCCGACCCGCCCTTCCTGGATCTCGTGCCGATCCGCTTCTCCATCGCAGAGCCGAACGGGCATTATCACGTCCCGCTGCTGGTCTCGCCCTGGAGCTATTCGACCTACCGAGGCAGTTGAACATGGCCGACACCACCTATCCCCGGGACCTCATCGGCTACGGGCGCAACCCGCCGGATCCGCGCTGGCCGAACGGAGCCCGCATCGCGGTGCAGTTCGTGATCAACTACGAGGAGGGGGGAGAGAACAACATCCTCCACGGCGACCGGGCCTCCGAGGCGTTTCTGTCCGAGATCGTCGGCGCCGCGCCCTGGCCGGGTCAGCGCCACATGAGCATGGAATCGATCTACGAATACGGCTCCCGCGCCGGGTTCTGGCGGCTGTGGCGGATGTTCACCGAGCGCGACATGCCCGTGACGGTCTACGGCGTCGCCACCGCCCTGCAACGCAACCCGGAGGCGGTCGCCGCCATGCGGGAGGCGGGCTGGGAGATCGCGAGCCACGGCCTGAAGTGGATCGACTACCGGGACTTTTCCTCGGAGGAGGAGCGGGCCCATATGAGCGAGGCTATCCGCATCCACACGGAGGTGACCGGCGAGCGCCCGCTCGGCTGGTACACGGGCCGGACCTCCGAGCACACCAACCGCCTCGTGGCGGAGGAGGGCGGGTTTCTCTACAGCGCCGATTCGTACGCGGACGAGCTGCCCTATTGGGAGCCGGGCCCGAAGGGACCGCAACTCATCGTGCCTTATACGCTCGACGCGAACGACATGCGGTTCGGCACGCCCCAGGGCTTCAATTCCGGCGACCAGTTTTTCGCCTACCTGAAGGATTCCTTCGATACCCTCTACCAGGAGGGCGAGACCGCCCCGAAGATGCTGTCGGTGGGGCTGCATTGCCGCCTCGTCGGCCGTCCGGGCCGCGCGGCGGCGCTGGCGCGCTTTCTCGATTACGTGGCGTCCCACGAGGATGTATGGGTCGCCCGGCGCATCGACATCGCCCGCCATTGGATCCGTCGCCACCGGCCCGTCGACCTGAAGCCCAGCACCGTGAGCCGGGCCATGTTCGTCGAGCTCTACGGCGACATCTTCGAGCGCTCGCCTTGGATTGCCGAGAAGGCCCATGAGGCGGGCCTGACCTCGGCTCAGGACACCGCCGAGGGGCTTCATGCTTCCCTGGTCCACGTGCTGTCGGGCGCGACCCGCGACCAGAAGCTCGCGCTCATCCGGGCCCATCCGGACCTCGCCGGCCGCCTGAAGCTCGCGGACCTGACGGAGGATTCCCAGTCCGAGCAGGCTTCCGCCGGTCTCGACAGCCTGACCGAGAAGGAGCGCGACCGCTTCCTGGCGTTGAACGACGCCTATCAGCGCAAGTTCGGCTTCCCGTTCATCATGGCCGTGAAGGGTCGGTCCAAGGACGAGATCCTGGACGCTTTCGAAGAGCGTCTTCAGAACGATCCTGAAACGGAGTTCGAGACCGCCGTCGTTCAGATCGAGTTGATCGCCCTCCTACGCCTGAAGGATCGGCTTCCATCCCTGGCGGATGTCTTCTCCAACCTCGCCTAAGGGAACCCGGCACGGATTCGCGCGTCTCTTCCCCCAGCGGCAAGCTAGGCCGCTGGGTATCCGGAAAGAGGAGACGCCCGATGGGTCTGTTCAAATTCATCAAGGAAGCGGGAGCCAAGATCTTCGGCGGCGGCGCACAGGCGGCGACGCCCGACGCCCTCAAGAAGGAGGTCGACGGCCACGGCTTCGATTCGACCAAGCTCGGCATCGACGTGCAAGGCGACAAGGTCAAGCTCTCCGGTCAGGCCATGAGCCAGGAGGAAGCCGAGAAGATCATCCTGTCGCTCGGCAACACCTACGGGGTCGCCGAGGTGGATACCAGCGAACTCCAGGTGACCAAGCCCGCCGAGCAATCCACCATGTATACTGTGCAGAAGGGTGACACCCTCTGGGAGATCGCCGAGAAGCATTACGGCAAGGGTAAGGGCGCCAAGTACACCGAGATCGTGAAGGCCAATACCCCACCGGTGAAGGATCCCGATCTGATCCAGCCGGGCTGGGTCCTGCGGATCCCGCCGCTGACTTCGTAATCCTTAAAAACCGGCCGACGGGCCCTGTTGTGCCTCCTTGCCGGATGCTTATGTGTCGGCAAGGAGAACCCTCATGAACGCATTCCAAGGCCCCATCGACCTGACCCGCGACGACGTCAAGAGGGGCATGGCGGACCAGTCATTCCTTCTCGTCGACGTCCGCGAACCGCACGAATTCGCCATGGGTCATATCCCCGGCGCGGTCTCCCATCCCCTCTCGACCTTCGATCCGGCCTCCCTGCCGGAGGGCAGGCGCATCGTCTTCTCCTGCGCGGCCGGCGTCCGATCCGTGCGCGCCATGGAGTTGGCCCAAGCGGCCGGGCGCGACGTGCGGGAGCATTACAAGGGCGGCTTCAAGGACTGGGCGGCCGCCGGAGAACCGGTGCAGCGTTAGGTTTCACCCCCGTCAAACTCATAGGCGGGCTCACAGGAGGCTCACATTCTGGCTCACATGGATGTGTTCTAAAGTCTGTGTCTAACCTCCCGGAAAAGCGACAGGAATCGATATCCAGCCCGCGGCGGATATGCATAATCCTCCGGCAGCGAAGCAGCCGAAGGGGCAGTTTGATGAAGCGTGTGGTTCTAGTTGCGGGCCTGTTGGGCCTCGGTGTCGCGGCGGCCTGGGCACAGGGCAACGTCATCGAGCAGCGCCAGGCCATCATGAAGTCCTTCGGCGGCCAGGTCCGCACCGTCTCCGGCATGCTGCGCGGCCAGGCGCCCTTCGATCTCGCTCAGGTCCAGACGGCGCTCAACACCTTCGTCGACGGATCCCAGAAGGCACCGCCCCTCTTCCCGCCGGGATCGGACGCGGGCGATTCGAAGGCCCTCCCGGCCGTGTGGGAGAAGAAAGCCGAGTTCGACGGTCTCTTCGTCCAGTTCGCCAACGATTCCAAGGCGGCGCTCGCTTCCATCAAGGATGAGGCCAGCTTCAAGGCGGCCATGCCGAAGGTCCTCGAAAACTGCGGCACGTGCCATAAAACATTCCGCAAGAGCTGACGCGCGGTCCGCCTGACCGCGCGGCTCCGAGGATAACGGCATGCGTAGAGCGTTCCTGGTCTTGCTCGTTCTCGTTCTCCTCGGAGCGGCGGGCTTCTGGGCGCTCACGTCCCCCGGCACATACGATCTCGTTCGCGGCCAGAACTTGGCTCTGACCGCGAACCGGGCGCCCGATCTCGCTAATGGCCGCGAGCTCTTTTATGCGGGCGGCTGCACGTCCTGCCACGCGGTGCCTGGCCAGGACGACAAAACCCGGCTCGGTGGTGGATACGCGCTGAAGTCGCCTTTCGGCACCTTTCACGTGCCCAACATCTCGCCCAACAAGAGCGACGGCATCGGCGCCTGGACGCCGGCGCAGTTCGTCCGCGCCATGCGCGAGGGCGTGACGCCGGATGGCCAGCACCTTTATCCGGCCTTTCCCTACACGTCCTACCAGCGCATGAAGCCGGACGACGTCGCCGACATGTTCGCCTTCATCATGACCCTGCCGGCCGTCGAGGGGCGGGCAAAGCCGCACGAGCTTCCCTTCCCCTACAACATCCGCCGGGGCGTCGGCCTGTGGAAGCTTGCCTTCCTCAACGGCAAGGTCTTCGAGTCCGATCCCGCGAAGTCCGCCAGCCTCAATCGGGGCGACTACCTGACGAACGGTCCGGGCCATTGCGCCGAGTGCCACAGCCCGCGCAACCTCGCCGGCGCGATCGTGGCCGACCGGAGGTTCTCGGGCGGGCCGGATCCGGAGGGGCGCGGCACCGTGCCCAACATCACGCCCGACGCGTCCGGGATCGGCGGCTGGACCGTCGACGACCTGACCAACCTGCTCAAGACCGGCGAGACGCCGAATTACGACACGGTCGGCGGTCCCATGGGCGACGTGGTGCGGAACACGGCACAGCTCACGGATGAGGATCGCGCCGCCATGGCCGAGTACCTGCTCTCCCTGCCGAAGCGCCCGGCCTACAAGGCGCCATAGGACCGTCACGGTCGCCGAATGGAACGCCGGGCCACGCGCCCGCCAGCCGTTTTCGCCTGTTCAAGAGGCCCGCCTCTGGTAGAACGGGATATGAAATTTCATATCGCTCCGGAGCCGAGATGTCAGGGAATGGGGGCCACGTGCGCCAGGCTTTGTTCGAGCACGGTCTCGACCTGGAAGGGCAGTTCGAGGGAAGTTTCGCCTGGGAGCGCCCGGTCAGGATCTACCCCGGCACCAATCTCTACCGGTGCGAGTTCGGCGCCTATTCCTATGCGGCGCCGCATGCCGAAATCCATCGCACGTCTATCGGCCGCTATTGCTGCATCGGCCCCCACGCCCAGCTCCAGGGCAGCGCCCATCCCATAGGATGGCTCTCCACGAACCCGTTCCCGTACCAGAACCCGTTCAAGAACCTGATGGATTACCGGCCGCCGCTGGCTTTCGAGGGCTATGCTCGCGACACGGTCATCGGCCACGATGTCTGGATCGGTGCGGGCGCCCGCCTTCTGCCGGGCGTGAAGGTGGGCAACGGTGCCGTGATCGGCGCCGGCGCGGTGGTGCCGAAGGACGTTCCGGATTATGCGATCGTGGTGGGCAACCCCGCGCGGATCGTGCGCTATCGGTTCGCTGACGCCCTGGTCGAGCGGCTCGGGCAGGCCCGCTGGTGGGAGTTCGACTGGCCCGGCCTTTTGTCGGACGATGTCCAACTGCCTCTCGACCGTCCGGACGCCATGCTCGATCTCATCGAATGCCGGGGCGATACCCTGCCGCGCATCGATCCGACGCGCCGGCTGCTGCTTCGCGACGAGGAGGGCCTGAAAGTGCGCAAGCTGGTCCCGTCGCCCGCCTTGGAGCGCAGCGTGCCGAGGCCATGACGCCTCAACCGGGCTCAATCCATCACGGCGGCCTTGAGGATGCAGACCATCGTGGCCCGGCCGGGCACGGCGCCGACGCAGCGGACGATATGCCGGCGGTCGCAGCGGTAGCGCAGGGTTTCGCCGGCTTTCGCCCGCTGGACGGAATCGCCGATCTCGACCTCGAACTCGCCGTCGATGACGGAGAGGCACTCCACCGAGCCGCGCTGGTGGCCGTCGGAATCGAGCTCTCCGCCGGGATCCGACTGGACGTCGTACCATTGCAGCCATTCGATCGTCTTGATCCAGCCCACGATGGCGAGGCGCATCTTGCCATCCTCGGACACGAGGATCGGCGTGTCGGCGCGCGACGACCGCTCGATGAAAGGCTCCTCGTCGCTGGTGGCCAGGACCCGCTCGATGGAAACGTCGAGGGCTTGGCTCAGGCGCCAGATGGTCGCGAGCGTCGGATTGGTTTCGTTGCGCTCGATCTGGCTGATGATCGACTTGGCGACGCCGGACTGCTCCGCGAGTTCGGACAGGGAGAGGTTGTAGGCCTTGCGCAGCCGCTGGATTGTCTTGCCCATGTGGCCCGACAGCACCTGGGCGCCGGATTCCAGCTCGCGGTGACGCTCCTTACCCTCGACGCCCATGACCCATCACCCGTTCCGTAAAACCGAACATTCGTTTGTTCCTCGGAACGGTTTTGGGTCAAGACGGCCGTAGGGTCAAGAAGCCCGGCGGGGCGCCTGGGCAAGAATCCCAGGCGAGAATCCCAGGCGAGAATCCGGCCTGGCTCTAGCCGCTGGAGCGCTGTTGGGCCGATGCGGCCATCTCCTTGACCCGGATCAGGCCGAGCTGGCGTTCGCGCCAGACGACGAAGAGGCCGGCGGCCGCGACGATGATGGCGCCTGCCACCACGGTCCAGCCCGGCAGGTCGCCGAACAGGAACCAGCCGAACAGGATGGCCCAGATCATCGTGGTGTACTCGAAGGGCGCGATGATGGAGGCATCCGCGTGCCGGTAGCTCTGCGTCATCAGGATCTGGCCGATGCCGCCCAGGATCCCAGTGGCCAGGAAGAGAAGGAAATCGTCCAGAGGAGGCATTTTCCAGCCCAGCACGATGGTGAGGAGGCCGAAGAAGGCGGACATGACCGAGAAGTAGAACACGATGGCGCCGGTCTTCTCCGTCTGCGTCAGGCGGCGGACCTGGATCGCCGCGCCGGCGCTCGTGAACGCCGCCATAAGGGCAAGGCCCGCCCCGATGGAGGACGCCGCCATGAGGTCGCCCGACAGGGCGGACTGGCCAAGATAGGGCGAGAGCATGATCATCACGCCGACGAACCCGACGGCGACGGCGGTCCAGCGATAGGCCCGCACCTTTTCCTTCAGGAAGACGGCGGCCAGGATGACGACCATGAGCGGCGCCGCGTAGCCGATGGCGATCGTGTCGTGCAGCGGCAGGTAATAGAGGGCCGAGAAGCTCAAGGCCATTCCCACCGTGCCGATGAAGCCGCGCACGAAGTGGCCCGTCACGTTGTTGGTCCGGATCGCATGGATGAGGGAGCCCTGCCAGCTGAGCCAGGCCAGGAGCGGGATCAGGGCGAAAAACGACCGGAAGAAGACGATTTGGCCTGTGGGATAGCGGTCGCTCACGATCTTCAGCCCAGCCGACATGAGGGTGAAGGCGAAGGCCGAGAGGACTTTCAGCGATATGCCAAGGAGAGGGTTCACGACGGGCCGCGCTGACGGGCGGACACAGTCCTGACGGAACGACCTCCACCCTGGTAGGATTCTTGTGGGGCATGGACCGGACCGGCCGGGCCTGCCTGACGTCCTCGCACCCAAGCACGGCCGCGCGATTCAGAGAAGGCCGGCCTTCGGATGCCGCCCCTGTGCCCGGCGCATGGGCTGGAGCGGCCTCACATCAGGTAGGGTACGCTCGGCTCGGTATCTCGGAGCATTTCGCTTTTCAGGCGGGCGATCTCGGCTGCGCGCACGTCGCCCGGGATCCTGTCGAGGGAGGCCAGCAGGGCCGTGATCTTCTCCTCCATCCCCCGGAGCACGTGGAGGACGTCGTCGATGGGCCGCAGGGTGGCGGTTCCGGGGCCCGGAAGCCCGTCCTCATGCGGCAGGTCGAGCGCCTCGCGCCTCTCCTGGATCTGGCTCGCCGCCCGGCGGATCCCGGCGGCGGCCTCGCGCAGAACCCGTCGGCTCTGATCGGCCGAGCTATCCGCCGGGGAAGAGGGCGCCTGCGCGGCGCGTTCCTTCATCAGACGGTTGAGGTGGTCGAGCGCCTTGAGGATCACGGTGCTGTCGGCATTGCGGTTGCGGCGGGCGAACTCCCTCAGGAACCACCGGCCCCGCTCGGTCTCCATCACGGCGGCCTCGATGGCGTCGTAATCGGCCGTGTTGAGAGAGAACTGTGCCTTGTCGTCCGGCATGATATCAACGCCTGTCCCGTTGGGATCCTGATTCCCGATCCCTTCACTGTCTGGAAAGCCCGCGACGCCTCAAGCCCTGAACATTGTTCATTAACCGATGTTTCCAGGGCTGGCTCCGTCCGAGAGGTATCTTGCCGCCATGTCCATGCCGAAGGCACTCGGTGCCCGCCTGGGGTCTCTTCACGCGGCCGCTTTCCTGACCCATGGGTTCTATTTGCCATTCTTCCCGCTCTGGCTCCAGAGCAAGACCCTGACACCCGCCGCCATCGGGGTCATCATGGCCATCCCCATCGTGGTGCGCGTGCTCGTGACGGCTCCCATGCTGAGCCTGACGGACCGGGGCGTCAGCGCCCGCAGTTTGCTGGTGGGGTTCTATCTGGCGCAGGTGATCGGCTACGGGCTCCTGGCGCTCACGACGGACGGGATACTCATCGGGCTCCTGGTCGCGGCGATCTCGGTCGGCCAATCCGTGGTGATTCCTGCCAACGATCTCGTCACCACCCTGGAGATCCAGAAGCACCGCCACCTCGATTACGGGCGCATCCGGGCGTTCGGGTCCGTCGCGTTCCTGGCGGCCAGCATCGTGGCGGGCTATCTCATCGGTCTGTTCGGCATCGAGGTCGTGGTGTGGTCCCTGGCCCTGATTCCGATCCTCGGCATCCTGGCGACGATCGCGGCGATTCCGAAGAACGACGTCATCCGGGCGCCGGACGCCGCTTCGCGGGGCGGACCGCCGAAAGTTCGGCTCTCCGTGGCCCTGTGGATCATGATGGCGGGGGCGGCGCTGACCCAGGGGAGCCACGGCGCGCTCAATGCCTTCGGGAGCATCTACTGGCAGTCGGCTGGGTTCTCGGACACCGTGATCGGCACGTTCTGGGCCGTGGGAGTCGTGGCGGAGATCGGCGTCTTTTTTTGGCTAGGGCGCTTCGTCGGCCGGGGCTCCGGCGGCCTGCTGCTCATCCTCCTGGGCTCGGCCACCGCCGTCCTCCGGTTCACGATCATGGCCTCCCAGCCGGGTCTGGCCACCACGTTCGTGCTGCAGGCCTTGCACGGGCTGTCGTTCGGCGCCTCGCACCTGGGCGCCATCGCGGCGCTCACCGCCATGGCGCCGCTGCAGGCGAGGGGGCGGGCCCAGGGCCTCTACGGCTCGATCTCGGCTCTCATCATGGTGGCGTCAACGGTGATGAGCGGCGCGATCTACCGGGCGGCGGGCTCCATGGTGTTTGCCGCCATGGTCCCCCTGGGCGTCGCCGGCCTTGTCCTGACGCTCGTCGCGCTTCGGATGGAGAGGGCTCAGCCCCAAAGCGGCGGTTCGGGCGGATAGACCACGCTTCCTTCATAGGCCAGACCGGGCTCCCGATCGCGGGCGAGGAGAAGCGGCCCGTCCAGATCGACGAAGCGGGCCCGCGGCGCCAGCACCAAGGCAGGCGCCATGGCCAGCGACGTTCCCACCATGCAGCCGATCATGAGCGCGAGCCCCCTCGCTTCTGCGGCCTCGGCCAGGGCCAACGCCTCGGTGAGGCCACCGGTCTTGTCGAGCTTGATATTGACGGCGTCGTAGAGGCCCACGAGCCGGTCCAGGCTCGGCCGGTCGTGAACGCTCTCGTCGGCGCAGATCGGCACCGGGCGCGCGATTCGGCTCAGGGCGCCGTCGTCCTTGGCCGGGAGCGGCTGTTCCACGAGGGAAAAGCCGGCCTCCGCGCAGGCCGCGAAATGCTCCGCCAGATTGGCCTCCGTCCAACCCTCGTTGGCGTCGGCGATGAGGGTCGAGGCGGGGGCCGCCCCGCGAACGGCCCGGATCCGCGCCACGTCCCCGCCCGGCGCGCCGAGCTTGATCTTCAGGATCGGCCTGTCCGCCGCCCTGGCGGTCGCCTGCGCCATGGCGTCCGGGCTGTCGAGGCTGATCGTGTAGGCGGTCGTGGCGGGGGGCAGGCGCGCCACGCCAGCTGTCACGTGGGCCCGAATACCGGAGCGCTTCGCGTCGAGGTCCCACAGGGCGCAGTCCAAGGCGTTGCGGGCGGCCCCGGCCGGCATGGCCTCCTGCAGACCCTCCCGGGACAGCCCAGCCTCGACTTGAGACGCCATGGCCTCGATGGCGGCCACGACACCCTCCACGGTCTCCCCGTAACGGGCATAGGGAACGCATTCGCCGCGCCCGATCGCCCCATCCTCATGGATCGTGGCCGTCACGACCACGGCCTCCGTCCGCGATCCCCGCGCGATCGTGAACTTGCCCGCGATCGGAAAGCTTTCGGCGGCAACGGCGAGACGACGTGTCATTTGACGGGATTCCTATGAAACTTCGGCTCGACTTATGCCGTCAGGCCACGGTATTACCAAGCGGAATCAATCCGATGAGGAACATCTCGACCGTGGCCCAGGGCACCCTGACACAAGAGCCGGAAGCCAGGATCGAGCGGTCCGGGGACGAGGTGTCGGCCCTGTTGTCCGGTCACTGGACGGCGGAGCATTCGGGCAAGATCGAAACCCTCGCCAAGGAACTCACGGAAGAGGGCGGGGAGCATCGCCTCATCATCGACCTGTCGGGCGTCAAGCGCCTCGACACCCTGGGCGCCTGGGTGCTCGACCGAACCAGGCACGAGGTCGGGTCGCGGAACATGGCGGCTGACTTCGTCAATGCGAGCCCGGAGCAGCAGATCCTCCTCAATGAGGTCGCCTATCGGGGTTTTCAGGAGCAGAAGCCCAAGAAGCAGTCCCGGTTCGTCGATTTTCTCGTGGATGTGGGCCGGACCGTCAGCGATGCCTGGAAGGACCTGGTGAGCGGGACGGCCTTCCTGGGCGAGCTGCTGATGGCTCTTCTGCGGGTGATCCTCAACCCGCGCCGGTTCCGGTTTCCGGCGGTGGTGCACCAGCTCGAGCAGGTGGCCTACCGGGGCGTTCCCATCATCGTGCTGATCTCGTTCCTGGTCGGCTGCATCGTGTCCCAGCAGGGCATCTTCCAGCTCGTGCGCTTCGGCGCCACGCCCTTCGTGGTGGATCTCATCGGCATCCTGATCCTGCGCGAGCTGGCGGTGCTGCTCACCTCCATCATGGTGGCCGGCCGGTCGGGCTCGGCCTTCACGGCCGAGATCGGCTCCATGAAGATGCGCGAGGAGATCGACGCGCTGCGGGTCATGGGCCTCGACCCCATGGAAGTGCTCATCGTTCCGCGCATCCTGGCCCTTCTCATCGGCCTTCCGCTCCTCACCTTCATCTCGTCCATCGCGGCTTTGGCCGGCGGCGCGCTGACGGGCCTCGTCTATGGCGGGATCAGCCTCGACGTGTTCCTCTCCCGCCTGCAGGCGGCGGTGAGCCTCAACACCTTCCTGGTGGGGCTCATCAAGGCCCCCTTCATGGCCCTCGTGATCGGCATCATCGCGACCCTGGAGGGTTTGGCCGTGGAGGGCTCGGCGGAGTCGCTCGGCCGCCGCGTGACGTCCTCGGTGGTGAAGTCGATCTTCATGGTCATCGTGCTGGACGGCCTGTTTGCCATGTTCTTCGCCGCGATTAAGTACTGAGCGCCATGGCCGATCCCCGACATCCCGTTTCCAAGCGCGACCGCGAAGCCATCATCCGGGTCCGGGACCTGGAGGTCGGCTTCGGCGACCGCACGATCATGAAGGGCCTCGACCTGGACGTTTACCGGGGCGAGATCCTGGGCTTCGTGGGGGCCTCGGGGCAGGGCAAGTCGGTGCTTACCCGAGCCATCCTGGGCCTCGTCCCGAAACGCGCGGGCACCATCGAGGTGTTGGGCGAGAACCTCGACGAGCTCTCTGCGTCCGGCCGCCGGGAGATCGAGCGCCACTGGGGCGTGCTGTTCCAGCAGGGCGCCCTGTTCTCGGCGCTGACCGTCAAGCAGAACGTCCAGGTTCCCATGCGAGAGTACCTGTCGTTGTCCGAGCGGCTCCTGGACGAGCTCGCCATGCTCAAGATCGAGATGGTCGGCCTTCAGCCCGACGCGGCCGACAAGCTGCCCTCGGAGCTCTCCGGCGGCATGATCAAGCGCGCGTCGCTCGCCCGGGCCCTGGCGCTCGATCCCGACATCGTGTTCCTGGACGAGCCGACCTCGGGCCTCGATCCCATCGGGGCGGGCGAGTTCGACGACCTGATTGCGACGTTGCAGCGTACTTTGGGCCTCACCGTATTCATGGTAACCCATGATCTGGACAGCCTTTACACGGTCTGCGACCGAATCGCGGCCCTGGGTAAGGGCAAGATCCTGGCCGAGGGGCCGATCGAGACCATGCTCGCATCGGACGATCCCTGGCTGAAATCCTATTTTCACGGAAAGCGGGCGCGCGCCGTGCAGGCGAGCGAGGCTTAAGGTTTGCGATGGAAACACGTGCCAACTACGCGCTGATCGGTGTCTTCACCCTGGCCGTCATCGCCGCGGCCTTCGGTTTCGTCTACTGGTTCAGCGGCGGCGACCGGGGCCAGGAAAAGCAGACCATCCGGGTGGTGTTCTCCGGCTCGGTCTCGGGCATCTCCAAGGGTTCGCTGGTGCTCTTCAACGGCCTGAACGTGGGTGCCGTCACGGACATCAACCTGCTGCCGGACGACCCGCGCCGGGTCTACGCCATCATCCAGGTCGAGAAATCGACGCCGATCCGGTCCGACACCCGCGCCCGGCTCGAATCCCAGGGCCTCACGGGCGTGGCCCAGATCGCGCTCACCGGCGGCGAGCCGAACGCTCCGCCGCTCGTGGCGGGGCCGGGCCAGCCCATGCCCACCATCTTCGCCGACCGCTCGGACTTCCAGGACCTGCTGGAATCCGCCCGCAACATCGCCCGCCGGGCCGACAGCGTGCTCGAACTCGTCGGCCGGGTCGTGCAGGAGAACGAAGGAACGATCACCCGCACCGTGCAGAACGTGGAGCGGTTCTCCCAGGCGCTCAGCGACAATTCCGAGGGCATCGACCGCTTCCTCGATCAGGTGGGCCAAGCCGCCGAGCGCCTCGGCCCCCTGGCCGAGAAGCTTGAAACCCTGGCCACCAACGTGGACGACCTGATCCTGGCCGTGGACAAGAACCGGGTCACCCGCATCGTCGAGAACGTGGAGAACTTCACCCAGGCCCTGGGCGAGAACCGAGACGCCATCAACAGCACCCTGAAGGACGCCGCCTCCCTGGTGCGCAGCCTCAACGAGGCCGGGCCGAAGCTGAATGCCGCAATCACCGACTTCGGCAACATCACCCGCGCCGTCGACGCCACGAAGGTGGGCCGGGCGGTGGACAATATCGACCTGTTCACCCAGACCCTGGGCAACCGGAGCGGGGACGTGGACAAGATCATCGTGGAGGCCCGGTCCCTCAGCGAGAAGCTGAACGCGTCCGCCGACAAGATCGACGCGGTGCTCCAGGGCGCTCAGAACTTCCTCGGCTCGGCCTCGGGCCAGGAGGGGCAGAGCACCTTCGAGGAGATCCGCGCGGCCGCCAAGTCCATCCGGGACCTCGCCGACAACCTGAACACCCGCTCGGCGGGCGTATTGCAGGGCTTCGACCGGTTCTCCAATTCGGGCCTGCGCGAATACGAGGCCCTGGCCGTGGAGGGGCGCCGCACGCTGGGCGACATCAGCCGCGCGGTGCGCAGCATCGAGCGTAATCCACAGCAGTTTATCTTCGGTGGCCAGTCTTCCCTTCCGCAATATAATGGCCGCCGGTAAGCGTTGAACTCATGCGTTGGTGTCCTGTGTCTCAAGTCAAAATCGGTGAACGAGCCAGCGTGATCTTCCGTCTCGCGCCGGTTCTGCTTCTGGCTTCCCTTGCGGGAGCCTGTTCAAGCTCGACCCCCACCACCTACGACCTGTCCGCGCCGACCGCGCAGATCCGGGGCGCGGCCGGCCGCCAGATTCTCGTGGCGACGCCTGCGGCGCTCCAGGCCCTGTCGGCTCAGCAGATCGTCGTGAAGGACGTCTCGGGCACGGTGACGTCGCTTGGCGACGGCCAATGGGCCGACAGCCTCCCGAGCCTGATTCAGACCCGCCTCATCAACACCTTCGAGAACGCCTCCCAGATCCGCAACGTGTCGCGCCCCAGCAGCGGCGCGGTGGCGGATGCCCAGATCATCTCGGAACTGCGCAGCTTCGAGCTGAGGACCCCGAACGGGGAGGCCTATGTGGAAATGTCGG
This sequence comes from Microvirga pudoricolor, assembly GCF_016892705.1. Lineage (GTDB taxonomy): Bacteria > Pseudomonadota > Alphaproteobacteria > Rhizobiales > Beijerinckiaceae > Microvirga > Microvirga pudoricolor. The sequence continues at coordinate 400,788 of NZ_JAFEMB010000002.1, read as the reverse complement.
TGAAGATCGTCAGCGACATCGACGGCAAGATCATCGCCGGGCGCATTTTCCGAGCCTCGGTGCCGGTGACGGCCATCAATGCCCAGGTCGGCAGCCGCGCCCTCGATCAGGCCCTGTCCGTCGTGATGCTCGACATCGTGCGCTGGGTCAGCCGCTCCCCGATCCCCAGCCGAGACGCCGCCGGGCCTGTCGCGAATCCAGCCTGAAGCCTGCCGATCCGTCTGCGGCCGTTGCAGGCCTGTCTGCGGACAGGTCGTGCAAGCGCCTGCCTGAAGACTGGGAATATATCCACTGATTGATCTAAAGTCGTATTTCGGCAATGCTGGGTTTGCGTCTATGCCAGCACTATTGCCCCTGTTTGGCACATTCATGTGCGAAAACGCACATCGCCGCGAGAAAGACGGTTTATGTCTGAACCATCAACAAGAGGCGGCCACGCCCTCAGTGACAGACAGACCCATGCCCCGTTTCGAATTCTCTCCGCTGAACATCCAAGACCCGCTTCCCGAGACCGAGAAGTCCATCATCCGCACCGAGCAGACCGTCAGGGACCTGAAGAAGCTGATCGAGCAGACCTACAAGCTGCTGCGCACGGATCCTCAGAACCGCTGCCCGAAGAGCGAGGCGCCGCGCGGGACGCCCTGAGGTCGCGCGGGCGGGGTCAGCCTAACGGTGCCTGAGGTCGCGCTCCCGCCGAATTCCTGGCGAGGGCGGCTCGCCTCAGCCACCTCAGCCGACGAAAATGCTCTTGCGGGCTGGGCTGAGGATCGGGAGCGAGAGAGCGCCGAGCAGGAGCCGGTGCAGGTCCTCCTGGCCGTATTCCTCGACGCGCTTGGCCTCCTCGATCGTTTCGCAGAGGGAGTGCAGCGCCTTCACGTTGAGGGTTTGGGCCGGATCGGAGGTCAACTCCTTCACGTCTCTCACGAAATCGTCCATCCAAGCATCGTAGGCCATCACCACCTCCCTGCATTGAGGAGATGCAAGCTTAGCCGAGATTTATGACGCCCTGTATTGATCCTCCCGGATTAAGACTTCCGGCCGCCCGCATCTTTACTCGCCCGGTTCCTGAGTTGGCTCACTTCAACAAAGCAGAACGCGACCCGGAGGCCGCGTTTCACTTGCTTGATACCAGTGCGGCAGTCGGATCAATCGAACCGGCCGCTCGCATGGGCCAGCATGGTGTAGACCTTGCCGGTTTCCGAGGTCAGGTACGTGTTGGCGAGCGCCGAGCCCTTGTCGTCGCGGGAGACCTCCGCGATCAGGCGCTCGAACTCCTCCACGTAACGGTCCACGGTCTGCTTGAACTCCTGATCGCTGCGGTATTTGCGGCGGATCTCGTCGAAGGTCTGCTGGCCCTGGATCGTGTAGAGGCGGCGGGTGAACACATTGCTCTCCCCGCGCTTGTAGCGATCCCACAGCTCCACGGCCGCCTCATGATCGATCATGCGGGCGATGTCGACCGAGATCGAATCCAAGGATTCCAGGCTGTTGATGCGGGAGCGGTCATGGCGCGGCCCGTTCTTGGCGACGCCCGGCTGCTCCTCGCGTGAGGCCCGGTTCAGGAGGTCCGAGAGCCAGCCGCTGCGGGCGGCCGTCTCGCGGGCCGCCGGCGGAGCAGGGCGCTCGGGGGCGGGGCGAGGAGCCGGCGCCGCGACCGGCATCTGCGGCTCGGCGAAGCGCGCCGTCACCGGGGCAGGGGACGCAGGCGCGGAGGATACCGGCGCGGAGGACGCCAGGGGTTGCGGCAGGACATGCGATCCCATCGCCTGCGGCGCTACGGGCGCGGATGCCATGGCTTGAGGGGGTCGGACCGCAGCGCTCGGGACCGGTGCCGCCTCGGGACGGCGGGCCTCCGCGACGGCGACCGTAGCCGCGGGCGCTTCGTTGACCCGGCGCGGCTGGGCCGCCGGCGCGGCATCCAGGGCGCGGTTGGAGCGGGACACGAGAGCCGACAGCTCGTTCAGAGCCCTGATCTGGTCTGCCACGACCCGGCGCATATTCGCCGTGGTCTCCTGGGTCTCCTGGGGCAGCTCCACGACACCGCGGCGCAGTTCCGCCCGTGTGGCGTCCAGCTCGCGCTGGATCTGGGCCGTCATGCCGCGCAGCTCGCCCATGGTATCCCGGAACTTGGTCGTGGCCCCGGTGAGGGCCTCCGTCATGTCGGCGGCAGCCTGCTCGTAGGCCCCGCGCAGGGCGGCGGCGGTGCGCTCGCTCTCGGCGCCCGTGGTGGCCCGAATACGCTCGAACTGCTCGCCGATGGCGGCGGTGGTGGTCTCCGCAGAGCCGGCGAGGACGGAACCGATCTGGCGCGCCTTCGTCTCGGCGTTCTGCAGCGATCCCTCGATGAGGGCCGTGAAGGTGCGGGTGACGGCTTCCAGCTCCTCCGACCGCTCGCCAATGCGGCTGAGCAGGGTGTCGAGGGCGCTCTGGCGACCGCCGAGGGCGGCGTTGACCCTCTGCTCGACCCGCTCCAGGGCGTCCGCCGCCTCGGTGAGGGTGACGAGCTGGGTGCGGGTGTTCTCGGCCAGCGCGCGGCTGCGCTCGTCGAGGCTCGAGGCCAGGTCGCTCGCCTGCTGGACGGCGCCCTGAGACACCTGCCGCAGGGCATCGACCTGTTCGGCGACCTGCTCGGAGGCGCGGCCGGTCTGGGCCTCGATCTGCGCCAGGAGGCCTTCGATCTGGCCCACGCGGCCGGATAGCCCGTCCTCGATGGCGCCGAGGTTGCCCGTGGCGCTGGACGCGATCTGCTGCAGGATGCGGTTGGCCTCGTGCAGGCGATCGAGCACGCCCGACAGCTCCCCGCGCAGGCGGTCGTTCGTGCCCACCAGCGTGGAAACGGCGCGGGTCGTGCCTTCGTCGATGGCGACGCGCAGGGCCTCCGTCGACTGGGTGTAGACCGAGGTCAGCTCCGCCGTGCGGTCCTGGAGGGCGGAGAGCATGCCCTCGCTGCGGTCCTCCAAGAGATTGACGACCGTGTTGCTGCGCTCCTGGAGCGTATCGATGAGGGCGCTCGAGCGCTGCTCGAGGTTGCGCAGCGCCGTATCGCTGACGGCGGCCACCTCACGGCTGATCGCGTCGCCGCGCTCGCCGAGCGTGGTGACGAGGGAGGTGCCCTGCGTATCGAACAGGCGGCCGATCTCCTCGATCTTGTTGCCGAGCGAGCCGGACACGAGGGTGCCCTTCTCGTCGAGATCCGCCGTGATGGTCTCCAGGCGGTTGACCACCCGGTCCTCGAAGGCGGACACGCGCCGGTCGAGGGTCGCGGCGATCTCCTCGGCGCGGGTGCCCAGGGTTTCGTTGATCTCGGCGGCGCGGCTGCCGAGCACAAGGTTGATCTGGTCGGCCCGATTGCCCAGGACCGTGTTGATCTCCTCGGAGCGGGCCGTGAGGATCTGGTTGATCTGGTCGGCCCGGCCGCCCAGAGCGAGGTTGATCTCATCCGCGCGGGTGCCGAGCACCTCGCCGATGTGATCCGCCTTCGCCGTCAGGGCTTCCGCGATGCTGCCGCTCTTGGCGGAGATCGCCTGGCTGAGTTCGTCCACGCGGGCCTGCAGGGCGCCGGCGACCTCGCGGCCGCCCTCGGCCATGACGCGGGCCATTTCGCCGGTGCGCACCACCAAGGCTTCGTTGATCGCCGTCGAGCGGGCTCCGAGGGTCTGGTCGACGCGCTCGACCAGGGTGTCGAAATTCGTGGTGATCTCCGTGCTGCGCCGGGTGGCGTGCTCCTCGAAGGCCGTGAGCTGGGCCTCGATGGCGCCGGTGGCCTCGCGGGTGCGCTCGGCCAGGGTGTCGGCGATGGTGCGGCCCTGGACCGTGATGAGGCGGTCCATCTCCTCGAAACGGCCCGAGATGGTCTGCGTGAGGCCGCCCACGTCCTGCGAGATCCGCTCGGCGATCTCGCCGCCCCGGGTCATCACCTCCTCGAAGGCGGTCAGGCGGGTGCCGAGGGTCTCCTCGATCTCGCGGCTGCGCAGGCCCACGGTCTCGTTGAGCCCTTCCGCCGTGCGGTTCAGCGCATCGTTAACCCGCGCGCCTTGGGTGGCGATGGCCAGGACGATGTCCTTGCCGGTGGTCGCGAGGCGGGTGTGCGCCTCGCCCGCCTGCACCGCCAGCGAGTCCGCGAATTCGCGGCCCCGGGTCTCGAACACGGTCTGGAATTCCTCCACGCGGCTGCCCACCAGCGCGGTGATGCGCTCTCCCACCTGGGAGAGGGTGCCCTCCAGGGCCTGGCCCTGCACCGTGACGGTCTCGCTCACGCGCAGGCTCGCGGTCTCCAGGCGGCTCGCCAGGTCCTCGACCCGGCTGCCGATGGATTCGTCGGCCAGGCGGACAGCGTTCTGAAGCTGTTCGCGCACTTCCCCGCCGCGCAGGTCGATTTCCCGGGCCACGTCGGCGCTCGTGGCGGCCAACCGCTCGCGAACCTCGCCGCCGCGCACCACGATCTCGTCCACCACTTCCTTGCTGGTGGAGAGGAGCTGGACCTGAAGGCCGGTGGTGCGTGTGGCGAGCTCGTCCAGCACGGCGCGGGTGCTGGTGGAAAACTCGGACCGAAGGGCATCGCCGCTGGTGGCGATCTGCTCGATGATCGAGGCGCCCGTGGTGGCCAGCTCGTGCCGGACCTCGTTGTTGGTGGCGGCGAATTGCTCGCGCAGGGCCGTCCCGCGCCCGACGATCTCGTCGAGCATCTCCGTGTTGGCGGTCACGAGCTGCTCGCGCAGCAGGGTGCCGCGGCTCGTCAGCTCTTCGCCCACGGTGAGGCCGGCGGACGCGATCTGGTCGCGCATCGCCTCGGCCCGGGTGGTGATGTCCTCGGCGATGACGCCGCCCGTCGCCGCGAGTTTCTCGGTGATCTCGGTGCCACGGGCCGCGAAGCTGTCCTCGAGGGTGCGGGCGGTCTGCTCGAACGCCTCGCGCACGTCGCTGCCCTGCTGGGCCAGCGCATCGATCACGCCGCGCCCGGTCTCGGCCAGGGTGCGGGTGACCTGGCTGGCACCGTCCTGGAGGTGGCGGGTGAGAAGGTCGCCCGTGCGCTCGAAGGCGCCGCTGATGTCCTGCGCCTTGCCCTCCAGCGCGGCCGTGATGGTGGTGCCTACATCGGCGATGCCGGTCTTGATGTCCTCGCTCGCGCCGGACAGGCGGTCGACGAGCTCGACACCGCGGGAGGCCATGTCGTCCACGACGCGCTCGCCGGCCCGGCCGAGGGCCTGGGTGATCTGCTCGCCGCGCTGTTCCAGGGAGCCGGAGACGCGCTCGCCCGCGCCCTGAACGGCCGCGACCACGCGCTCGGAGGCGGCGTCGAGGTCCTGCGTCAGGTTCTGGTGCGCGCCCGTGATGGCGCCGCGCACGCGCTCCGCGTTCGTGACGATGGACTCGCGCTGCGTGACCAACTCGTCGATGAGCGAGCGGATGCGGATTTCGTTGTCGGTATAGGCGCGCTCGAGGGTCGAGATCTCGCTGCGCACGAGGGTTTCGAGTTCGCCCGCGCGGGCCAGCGCCCGCTCCACGCCATCGCCCACGGCGGCGATCTCGCGACGAACGGCCTGCGACACGGACAGGACCGCGTCGGTGGAGAAGCTCTCCGGCTGCGCCAGGCGGACGGCGACCTCGCCCACGGCCCGGGCCACGAGCTTCATCTCCTGCGAGCGCACGGCCATGATGGCGGCCACGAAGAAGAACACCACGGGCACCATCACCACGAAGGCCCCGATGGCGAGCTGCGTGTAGGAGAAGGCCGCCAGGAGGGCGTCGGGCGTCGTGACGCCACGGGTGTAGAGAACGAAGGCGGCGGCGGCGATCCAGGCGAGCGAGGCGAGGGTGGCGTATCCATAGGCGCGGCGGGAGGGACGGACCTGCAGCGCCTGAAGCATCACGCCGACATTGCGGCGGTCGTCGTTGGCCACGGCGTCCCGGTCGGGCGCCAGGTAGGAGGGGCGGGCCGGCTCGGGCTCGTCCGCCTTGTAGGCGTCGCCGTCGAAGCGAAGGTGACCTTCGTCGAGGTCGCGGAAAGACCGGTTCGTGAAGTCGTGGTCTTCCACGTCGGGGAGGCGGGGCTCCTCGGGGCGCTCGGGAGATGACGTCTCGACGGGAGAGCCTTGCGTGTCGTCCAGGTTCAACGCCTGTTCGACGGCTGACAGGGCCGCCTCCGCCGGGTCTTTCATCTTCTTGTTCTCGATCGCCATGATCCGCCCTCGCTGACGCAACACATGCGGCCTAACGGTCGAAAGGCTCGTCCAGCGGACGGGTGGGCCTTAATAAGGCGCGCCGAGCAAACTGAAACGGAGCTTTCCGGTCGGAAAACCTGCCACTTAGCAAATAACTCTAGTGCCTGGGGCAGGGCCTGCAAACCCGAACCCCCCTGGCATCTGGAAACGTCGTTAACGGGTTAGTAACTACCTAACGTAAGAGACATTAACCATAGTCCAGGGGTCACGGCTAGCCGTTGCGGGGCAAGGATTTCGACGGCTTCGGATATTCCTCGCGGCAGGAGCCGGGCGCACAAAACTCTCCACAGGACTCTATGCCCAGGCCGCCGGCGCCTCCCAAATCTGGGACCTTCCCATAGGGCAGGGGTGCGCCCTCGCACGTCCCGCGAAACGCCCAAGGGGGTCGGCCGGGCCAGTGTGAAGTGCCTAACAGGGCTCCTGCGAGCCGAGGCCTAACCTGCCCGGGAGCTGTTACGGCAGCTTTGTTGCGAGAGGGCCAATCCGATGAAGTGTCCATTCACTCGGCCTGCGAAGGACCGCTCCCCCACCCCTGTCCCTGCCTGCAGCGTCAGGGATCACGTGAAGGCCGTTTTGGCCAGCCTTCCGAAGACGACCGGGCGCGATGCGGCCCGAGCAACGGGAGTGTAGTGATGGCGAATTTCTATGGTACCGATATCGACGACTATGCCTCCGGCACGTTCGACGACTATTACGGCGGCGGCGGCCATGATTTCCTGATGGGCAATGCCGCCGGCAATGCCCTCTACGGCGGCGAGGGCAATGACGTCCTCTCCGGGTCCTATTATACGTCCTATACGGGCGACGGAACGGTCAACGCGCCCTGGACCATCCCGACCGGCAATCCCTCTGGATCCGACTATCTGGAAGGCGGAGCGGGGATCGACCTCCTCTTGGGCTATGACGGGGACGACATCCTCTACGGAGGGGCCGGCAATGACTCCGGCGTGATGCTCGGCTGGACCGGGGATTACTGGTACGCCGGCCTCTACGGCGGATCGGGGAACGACTATCTCGACGGCGGCGCGGGCAACGACCTGCTCGAGGGCGGCGCGGACAACGATACCCTGGTCGGCGGCGACGGCAGCGACACCCTGCGAGGCGATTCCGGCGCGGACCGCATGGAAGGCGGGAACGGCAGCGACGTCTACTATGTCGACAATGCCGGCGACACCGTCCTGGAAAGCCCGTCGAGCGGCTACGATTACGTCTACACGACGGTCAGCTACGCCCTGGAGGCCCAGTCCGAGGTCGAGTACCTCGCCGCCTTCGGTGCAGGGGTCCTGTCGCTGACCGGAAGCTCCTCCGACAACACCATCGTAGGCAACGCGGCCAACAACGCCATCGACGGCGGCATGGGCGCCGACACCATGCTGGGCGGCGCCGGGGACGATACCTACCGCGTCGACAATCCCGGCGACACCATCTACGAGCTGGCCAACGAGGGCACCGACACGGTTCTGGCGTCCGCCGACCACACGCTCGGGCTGGAACTCGAGAACCTCTTCTCGACGGGCGGCTTCGCGCTCACGGGCAACGCCTTCGCCAACCTCATCGTGGGCCACGGGGGCGCCAACAAGCTCAATGGCGGCCTCGGCAACGACACCCTGACGGGCGGTGCCGGCAAGGACGTGTTCGTGTTCGACACCAAGCCGGACGACACGGCCAACTACGACCGCATCACTGATTTCAACGTGCGGGACGACACGATCCACCTGGAGAACGCCGTCTTCAAATACCTCGGGAAGGCCGGCGCCCTGAAGGCTTCCGCCTTCTGGAAGGGCGCGGAGGCGCACGACAGCTCGGATCGGGTCATCTACGACGCCAAGAAGGGAATCGTCTTCTACGACCCGGACGGGTCCGGCTCCCGGGATCAGGTCGAGATCGCCAGAATCGGCAAGAACCTCAAGATCACCGAGAAGGATTTCTTCGTGATCTGACGGCTTGGGCCAGAAAAAGAGGCCCGCACCATTCCATTCTTCGGAACCCCGGCTCCCCAGCCGGGGTTTGTTGCAAGCTCGGCCTTGCAGAAATGCCATGAACGGCACAGCTTCCCTGATACTAATCCTAAATAGTTAGCGTGAATCACCCTTTTGGCGGTCTATCGCGCCAGAGAAACTTGGCTAAACCGAACCAACATATGTTAACGGTACGTAAACCACAGGTTTCGGAGGCAACAGTGAGTATCGGCAATCGCGATGCGACCCCTCAATCAGGGCAGAAGACGAAGGTCGATCTCCAGATCAGGAACCTTCTTCTTCGGGCCGGGCTCGAGAGCATTCTTTCGGGCGGCGGGTTCGAGGTGGTGGCGTCCGGCGATCCGGGCACGGCTCGGGCGGACCTGATCATCGTCGAGGCCGCCGGCCAATTGCTCGCGACCCTGGACCAGATCGCTGCCGCGAAAGCCGCCTGCCCGGAGGCTCGCATCGCGCTCCTGGCAGACACTTACGACGCCGGCCTGCTGATCGCGGCCCGCGAGGCAGGGGTCGACGGCCTGATCGCGATGATCATGAAGCCCGAGACCCTCATCAAGTCGCTCGAGATGCTGATGCTCGGCGAACTGGTCATCCCGTCCGATCTGGGCCGGGCGCTCCTGGCTCAGGCGCGTTCCCTGCCGCCGGCCTTCAGCCAGGCCCGGGAGCCCGTGACGTCGAACCTCGGGATGCGGATCCACAACTTGTCCCCCCGCGAGGCGGACGTCCTGCGCCATCTGAAGAACGGCGCCCCGAACAAGATCATCGCCCGGGAATGCGACCTGGCGGAAGCCACCGTGAAGGTGCACGTGAAGTCCATCCTGCGGAAGATCGGCGCCGCCAACCGGACCCAGGCGGCCCTCTGGGCCTCGGACCATTTCACGACGGGCGAGGAGGTCCGCGCCGGCGCCGAGCCGCCGGTGCGCGTGCAGTAGCGTCGCCTCTCAAGCGTTCGCATGATCTCGACCCCGGCGAAGAGCCGGGGTTTTCTTTTGCTGCCGTCTCCGCGTCCCTGAACGCTCAACTCATCGTAGGTTCATCTCCGGAACTGTATCAAGGCGAACGCTGTTGTTCGAGCACGACAGTCGCGTTCTCGAGGAGAGATGGGATGAGGTTGAGTCAGTGGATTTTGGGTGCCGTGACGGCCGGTCTCTGTTTCGGCGCCGCGCAGGCAGCCCCGATGCCGGTCGGCGTGGCCCCCGCGCCCGTCGTGGCCGGGATTGAGACGGTCCAGTACTATTACGGCCCGCCGCCGCGCCGCTATTACGGTCCCCCGCGCCATCGCTATCGCAACTATGGGCCGCCGCCGCGCTATTACGGCCGCCGTTACGGACCGCCGCGCGCCTATTACGGGCCCCCGCGGGGCTACCGTCAGGCCGCTCCAGTCCGTCGCGCCTATGGCCCGCCACGGGCTTATTCAAGGGATCAGGTGCGTGCCTGGAATCGGGCCCACGGCTTCTGAGCTAACCTCATGATCCATTGCTCGGCCCGCCCATGAGGCGGGCCGTTCTCATGAGAGGACGAGTTAGGCTCCGGGATTCTCGAGAGAACTCACGATGGCGGCCAGGGCTGACACGCCCGCCAGACTGAAGAGCAGAAGAAGCAACTCGTGCATCAGGCCCATCCTCCGTTGACCTACGTCATGCTAGATGAGACCGGTGCAAAAGGCTACCATGCCTGGTTGTTGAGAAACGAGGCATGCGTTCAAATTCCCGGCAGATTGCCGCCGGCTAGTAGTACCAGGGACCCCAGGGCGCCCAATCGTTCCAGGGTGTGTCTTGAAGCATCGTGGCCTGGATCAGCCGGCGATCCGCCACGCGTTGCTCGGCCGCCAACTGCTGGTAGGTCGCATAGGCGGTCTGATCGCCATAATAGAGACATTTGCAGATCGTCGGGTCGGCATAAAGGTAGGACGGCTGCCCGCCCTGGGTGTTTTGCACGAACTTGTGGGGCGGAAGCCCGGTCAGGCTGGCGATTTTGGCCGGCGTGTCGGCGAGCTTCACCTTGAAGCCCGCGGCCGCCAGCATGTTCTCCTTGTCCTCCACCGCAGTGGTGACACAACCTGCCGTGGCGGCGGCGAGCAGGACGACGACACCGGCAGCAACGATCTTCGACATGAGCCCCTCCGTTTGAACGGCGAAGCTTGGCGTGGCTGATGTCGTAAGGTCAAGTGTTGCCGGCTCATACCACGTTCAGAGTGAGCAGCCCTCGTTTTCCGCCAAGCTTTGGTCTAGATAACCCCCAGCATCATATCGCATCGCCTGCCGCGCGGCCCGCTAGGGAAGGGGGCGCCGGGGACGGGCGATTGGGGATTCAGTATGGTCAAGATCACCTACATCGATTTCCAGGGCACCTCGCGCAGCGTCGACGCCGAGGAGGGCTCGACCGTCATGGAGAATGCCATCCGCAACGGCATCCCGGGCATCGACGCGGAATGCGGCGGGGCCTGCTCCTGCGCCACCTGCCATGTCTATGTGGACGAGGAGTGGGTGGAGGCCGTGGGCGAGCCTCAGCCCATGGAAGAGGACATGCTCGACTTCGCTTTTGACGTGCGGCCCAACTCCCGCTTGTCCTGCCAGATTCGCGTTCGTCCGGAACTCGACGGCCTCGTGGTCCAGACCCCGTCCCGCCAAAGCTGAAACCCCCAAAAAAGGCGATTCCCATGTTCAAGACGATTCTCGTTCCGGTCGATCTCGGTGAGGTCGAGGCCGCAAGGCCCGCCATCGACAAGGCGGTGGAGCTGGCCGAAAGCTCGGGCGGTACGATCCGCCTGATCTACGTGCGCTCGCTCGTGCCCGTCACATACATGGAATTCATGCCGCCCACCTTCGACACGGAGCAGCAGGACGTCTCCGAGGCGAAGCTGGCCGAAATCGCCGCGTCCGTGAAGCTTCCGGCCGAGCGCGTCTCGGCGGTCGTGCGCCTGGGCTCGATCTACAACGAGGTCCTGGACGAGGCGGAAAAGACCGGATCGGATCTCGTCGTCGTGGGCTCCCACCGCCCGACCATGTCCACCTACCTTCTCGGCTCCAATGCCTCGACCATCGTGAGGCACGCCAAGTCTTCGGTGCTCGTCGTCCGCACTTGAACGCCGACGGGGTCAGATCTTCGGCAGCAGCTCGGGCGGCGGCGCGTCCGGGCTGAAACGGCGCGGCTTGTTGAGCCGGACCATGGGTTCCAGCTGCCAGATGCCTACGGCCGCAAGCAATCCGCCCATGAGCGCGACGGATTGCGCGCCGGTCTGCAGCGCTCGCCAGGTCAGCACCGCCATCGCACCGAGGCACAGGACCGCGATGGCGGTCGTCGCGGCCCAGCGCCAAAGCGGTTGACCGGCCACGAACCGCGCCTTGGGGTTGGCCCTGGCGATGGTCTCGAACAAGGCGCTCGTGAAACCCCGATAGGCGGGCCCCAGCTCCTGCGCCTGGACCATGCTGGTCCAATGCAGGGACGAGAAGCTGAAGGTCCGGCCGTTCTTCATGCGGATCTTGGTGCGGAATACCCGCTGGGAGACGCGTCCAGGCTCGTAGACCATCCGCACTTCCTCGACCGCGCCGAGCTGGACGTCGTACTGCTTGCGCCCCGTATCGACGGAGAGCTTGCTTCCCTTCAGGACGAAGGAAATCGGGGAGCCGATGGGCTTCGGGTTCTGGGTGTAGGTGAGAGGCCCCGCGTCCGTGCGCGCGTCGGCGGCGTTCATCGCGTCAGTTCCCGCATGCCGTGGTCGATCCCTTCGAGGGTGAGCGGATACATGCGATCGGAGAAGAGCTGGCGCAGCATCCCGATGGACTGGGTATATCCCCATTGGCCGTGAGGCAACGGATTGAGCCACACGGCCTTGGGGAAATGATCGAGGATGCGCTGCATCCACACCACGCCGGCTTCCTCGTTCCAGTGCTCCACGGAGCCGCCCGGCATGTTGATCTCATAAGGGCTCATGGAGGCGTCGCCCACGAACACGGCCCGGTAATCGGACGGATAGGTGCGGATGATGTCGAGGGTCGGGATCTTCTGGTCGAAACGACGGCGATTCTCCCGCCAAACGCTCTCGTAGACGCAGTTGTGAAAGTAGAAATGCTCGAAATGCTTGAACTCGAGCCGGGCAGCCGAGAACAGCTCCTCGGCGATCTCGATGTGCCAGTCCATGGACCCGCCCACATCGAGAAAGAGCAGCACCTTCACGGCGTTGCGGCGTTCGGGGCGCAGGCGCACGTCCAGATAGCCCTTGCTGGCGGTCTCGTGAATCGTGCCGTCGAGGTCGAGCTCCTCTGCGGCTCCCGTCCGGGCGAAGCGGCGCAGGCGGCGGAGCGCGATGCGCATGTTGCGCACGCCGAGCTCCACGCTATCGTCGAAATCCTTGAACTCACGCTTGTCCCACACCTTCACGGCGCGGAAATTGCGGTTCTTGTCCTGGCCGATCCGGATGCCTTCCGGATTGTAGCCGTAGGCTCCATAAGGAGAAGTGCCACCGGTGCCGATCCACTTGTTGCCGCCCTGGTGGCGCCCCTTCTGTTCCTCGAGGCGCTTCTTGAGGGTGTCCCACAGCCTGTCCCACCCCAGGGTTTCGATCTGGCGCTTCTCCTCGTCGGTGAGATAGCGTTCGGCGACCTTGCGCAGCCACTCTTCGGGGATCTCGGCGCCTTCCACGGCTTGGGCGAGGGTTTCCAGCCCCTTGAACACCTGGCCGAAGACCTGGTCGAACCGGTCGAAATGACGTTCGTCCTTCACGAGGCTGGCCCGGGCCAGATAATAGAACTCGTCGACCCGCTGATCGGCGAGGTCGCCGTCGAGTGCTTCCAGCAGGGTCAGATATTCCCGCAGGGAGACGGGGATCCGGGCCGCCCGCAATTCGGTGAAAAGGTTGAGAAACATCGGGTCAGTGTGGGGATGGCGGCCCGCGCGTCAAGACCGGCACCGGTCTTTGGAACCAAGATGCGGGATCCGCGTCATCGCTCCAGGGCGGTCCTCGTCCTTCGAGGATCCTCGACATGGCAGACATGACTGCCGACCGCACCCGGCGCTCTCTCGACGCCGCTAACTTCTTCCTGGCCGACGTGCGGGACGGGCTCGGGCCCTACCTCGCCATCTATCTGCTTACCGTCCAGCACTGGGACGAGGCGACGATCGGGCTCGTCATGTCGATCGCCGGCATTGCCGGAATTCTGGCCCAGACGCCGGCCGGGGCCCTGATCGACAAAACCCGGCTCAAGCGTCTCGTCATCGTGGTGGCGGCCGCCATGGTGACGGTCGGCTCGCTGGCGCTGCCCTTCATGCCGCATTTCCTGCCCGTGGCGATCACGCAGGGGCTGACCGGCATCGCGGGGTCCATTTTCGCGCCGGCTCTGGCCGCCGTCTCGCTCGGCATCGTGGGGCCAAAAGCCTTCGCGAAGCGGATCGGACGCAACGAGGCCTTCAACCATGCCGGCAACGCCACGGCCGCGACGATCGCGGGCATCACCGCCTATTTCTTCGGCCCGATCGCGGTCTTCTGGCTCATGGCCGCCATGGCGGTCGCCAGCGTCTTCGCCATCCTGTCGATCCCAGCCGATGCCATCGACCACGACATGGCCCGTGGCCTCAAGGGGAAGCGGGGCGAGGACCAGGAGGACGAGAGCGTCTCGGGCATCAAGGTCCTTCTCACCTGCCGTCCTCTCCTGATCTTCGCGGTCTGCGCGGTGATCTTCCATTTCGCCAACGCGGCGATGCTGCCGCTCGTGGGCCAGAAGCTGGCGCTGGCCAACAAGAACCTGGGCACGACCCTCATGTCCGTCTGCATCGTGGCCGCCCAGGTCATCATGGTGCCCGTCGCCATTCTGGTGGGCAAGAAGGCCGATGTCTGGGGACGTCGCCCTATCTTCCTCGTCGCCCTCGGGGTCCTGGCCCTGCGGGGGGCCCTGTATCCGGTCTCCGACAATCCCTACTGGCTCGTGGGCGTTCAGGCGCTGGACGGGATTGGGGCGGGCATCTTCGGGGCTCTGTTTCCGCTCATCATCTCGGACCTGACGCAAGGAACCGGCCGGTTCAACGTCAGCCAGGGGATCGTGGCCACGGCGCAGGGGATCGGCGGAGCGCTCAGCACCACCGTGGCGGGCCTGATCGTGGTGTCGGCGGGCTATAGCGCGGCGTTCTTCACGCTTGCCGGGATCGCCGCCGTGGGCCTCGTCATCTTCTTCACCCTCATGCCCGAGACCAAGACGACCGACGACATGCCGGACCGCACGCCGTCCGGTCCGATGCCGGTCGGCGCGAGCGCCTAGGACGCGGAGGCCGTCAGGCTCGGCGGCTGTTCGGGATCCCGCGGCGCTTCCACGGCCGGAGCCCTTTTGCCCACGGTTCGCCGGGCCCGGAACTCACCGGGCTTCTTCTCCCGCGTTTCATCCTTGGGCTTGAGCACGGCCCGGAACTCGTCACGCCGCTCGTGGATGGAGGCGATGACCATGCCCATGGGCACGCCGATATCCACCAGCACCGCCTCGCTGAGCTGGAGCGAAGCCTCGATGGTCTCCGGGACCGCGTCGTCGACCCCGAGCTCGTAGAGCTGGGCCGCATGGGCCGCGTCGCGGGCGCGGGCCACGATCTTGATGTCCGGGCGCTCCTGGCGGGCCGCCGCCACCACGGCCTCGATGGCGCCGCGCGTGTCCAGGGTGACGACGAGGGCCAGCGCCTGATCGATACCGCAGGCGCGCAGGAACTCCGGGTACGAGCCGTCGCCGTAATAAACCGGCTTGCCCTGGCGGCGCTCGCGGCTGACCCGGACGGGATCCAGGTCGACGGCCAGGTGCGGGATTTTGTGGCGATCGAGCATGTCGCCGACCATCTGGCCCACGCGTCCATAGCCCGCGATGATGACGCGGCCCACCTCGTCGGCGGGTGGTGGGACCGCCGCGATCTCGTCCGGCAGGCGCCGCTGCTCGAAACGGTGCGCCAGGCGCCGCCCCAGTCGCGCGAAGGCCGGGATCAGGACCATGGTGAGCGACGTGACGAGGAGCAGGTTCAGGCCCAGGTCCCCCGGCATCAGACCGGCCGCCATGGCGCCGCCGATGATCACGAGGGCGAACTCGCCCCCCGGCCCCAGGAGCAGGGCGGTTTCCGTGGACACGGCGCGGCCGAGCCCGAAGGCGCGGCCGAGACCCATGATGATGACGCCCTTCACGGCAATCACCAGGAACGCCGCGACGAGGATCAGGACCGGCGCGTGCAACAGGCGGGCGAGGTCGAGGCTCATGCCTACGGACACGAAGAAGACGCCCAGCAGCAGGCCCTTGAAGGGCTGGATCGTGGCGTCGATCGCCCGGCGATACTCCGTCTCGGAGAGCAGGAGGCCCGCGATGAAGGCGCCGAGCGCCATGGACAGCCCGCTCACCGCCGCGATCAGGCTGGTGACCAGCACCACGAGCAGGCAGGCCGCCATGAAGAATTCCGGGCTCTTCGTGGCCGAGACGAGCTGGAAGAAGGGCCGCAGCACGATCCGTCCGAGTCCGACGATCACCACCAGGGCCACCACCGCCTGCAGCATCGCGATGGCGAAGGACGCCACGGTGAATTCGGGACGGCTCGTGTCGAAGGCCGCGATGGCGAACAGAATCGGCGCGACCGCGAGATCCTGGAACAGCAGGGCCGAGAAGCTCACCCGGCCGGATGGCGTGTTGAGGCGTTTGTGCTCCGCCAGCACCGGCACCACGATGGCCGTGGAGGAGAGCGCGAAGGCAAGCCCGATCAGGGCCGCGCCCGTGATGGTGCCCACCAGCGGATAGGCCAGGATCCCGAGCGCTGCCGCGCACAGGACCACCTGGAGCGAGCCGAACCCGAAGACCAGGCGCCGCAGGGTTCGCAGGCGCTGCCAGGAGAGCTCGATCCCGATGGTGAAGAGAAGGAACACCACTCCGAGCTCCGCGATGCGCGACGTTCGGTCAGGGTTCGTCAGCGTCACCCAGTCGAGCCAGGGATGGGCCGGCACCAGCCGGCCGAGTCCATAGGGCCCGAGCAGCGCGCCCGCCGCCAGGAAGCCGATCACCGGGCTGATGCGCAGACGCAGGAAGAGAGGCACGACAACGCCCGCCGTCGCCAGGAACAGGATCGGCTCCTGATAGGAATACAGGTCGACGGAGGCTGCCATGGATGATGTCCGATTCAGCCCATTGTGATTCTAAATCGCCAGGGAGGGCAACCCGGTAAAACCCCTCTCCCAGGCGGGAGAGGGGCAGGGGTGAGGGAATGCCGTTTCAGAATAGGGCGCCGAGCCTCGACCTCTTTCCCTCCGCCTTGTGGGGAGGGCTAGGGTGGGGGTGTGAGCGCCACATCGAACCAGCGTAGTGCCGAACCGCACCGGCGCAGGCGTGCCCGACGAGACAACGCATTCCCTCACCCCTAACCCTCTCCCATTCGGGAGAGGGAGTTATCCCAGCGTTTCCAGCGCCTGCGCCAGATCCGCCACGAGGTCGTCCGGGTGCTCGATGCCGATGGAGACGCGGATCGTCGCATCGCTCACGCCGAGGCGATCGCGGGTTTCCTTCGGGACGCCGGAATGCGTGGTCGAGGCCGGATGGCAGGTGAGCGACTCGGTGCCCCCTAAGCTCACCGCGAGCTTGAAGACCTGGAGTGCGTTCAGCACCTTGAAGGCCTCTGCCTCTCCGCCCTTCACGTCGAACGAGAAGGTGGAGCCCGGCGCGTCGCACTGGTTCTCATAAACCTTGCGAACCGCCGACCCTTCCGGAAGGTAAGCGAGGTGATGGACGCGAGCCACCTGTGGGTGCTCGCTCAGGAACCTGGCCACGATCTCGCCATTCTGGTTCGCGGCACGCATGCGGAGTGCGAGGGTCTCCAGCGAACGGCCGAGCATCCAGCAGGAATGCGGATCAAGCTGTGTGCCGATGGCCGAGCGCAGGAGGCGGATCGTCTTGATATGGGCGGCGGAGCCGAGCGCCGCCCCCGCGATCAGGTCCGAGTGCCCGCCCACGTATTTCGTCAGCGAATAGACCGAGATGTCCGCCCCATGCCGGAGGGGCTTCTGGTAGAGCGGCCCAAGCAGGGTGTTGTCGCACACGATGATCGGACGGTGGCCCTGCTGCTGTTCGATCTCGTCGGCGACCCGCTTCATCAGGTCGATGTCCACCAGCGTGTTCATGGGGTTCGAGGGCGATTCCGTCATGATGACGGACACGCGGCCCTTAGCCACGGCTTCCTTAGCGGCAGCACGCACACCTGCCTCGTCGCAGCCGTCGGCGAAGCCCGTGGCGCCGATGTTCATGTTGGCGAGGGTCTTGGCGATCAAGGTCTCGGTGCCGCCGTAGAGGGGCTGAGAGTGCAGGATCACGTCGCCGGGGCGGGCGAAGGCCAGGATCGTGGTGGCGATGGCGGACATGCCCGACGAAAACAGCAGGCCGGCCTCCGCCTCCTCGAACACCGCGAGGCGATCCTCGACGATTTCCGAGTTCGGGTGATTGAAGCGCGAATAGACGAGACCGGCGGCCTCGCCCTGGGGCGGCTCCCGACGCCCGGCCACGTAATCGAAGAATTCCTTGCCGTGCTCGGCCGAGGTGAACACGAACGTCGAGGTCAGGAAGACCGGGGGCTTCACGGCGCCTTCCGACAGGGTCGGATCGTAACCGTAGCCCAGCATCAGGGTTTCCGGGTTCAGCTTCCGGTTGCCGATCTTGTCCTTGTGATATTGGTTGGGCGCCATAATCGTCGTCCTCTCGTTCGTGTTTCAGCTGACTCCGCAGCTGTTGCCGGATGCTGGTGATAGTGCATAGGCTGACCGGAACAACAAGGATAGGACAGAATGGCTCGCTTCACAGGCACCGATTCATATGTGGCCACCGAGGACCTGACCGTGGCCGTGAACGCGGCCATCGTGCTGGAACGGCCCCTGCTCGTGAAGGGCGAGCCCGGCACGGGCAAGACGGTGCTGGCGGAGGAGATCGCACGGGCGCTGGGGGCGCCGCTCCTCACCTGGCACATCAAATCGACCACGCGGGCCCAGCAGGGGCTTTATGAATATGACGCGGTCTCACGCCTTCGTGACAGCCAACTCGGTGACCCGCGCGTGTCGGAGATCCGCCACTACATCAAGCGCGGCAAGGTCTGGGACGCCTTCGCGTCCGATGTTCGGCCCGTCCTTCTCATCGACGAGATCGACAAGGCCGATATCGAGTTCCCGAACGACCTGCTCCTCGAGCTCGACCGCATGGAGTTCCACGTCTACGAGACCGGCGAGACAGTCCGCGCGGGGCAGAGGCCCATCGTCATCATCACGTCCAACAACGAGAAGGAGCTGCCCGACGCGTTCCTGCGCCGGTGCTTTTTTCACTACATCCGGTTTCCCGACGCCGAGACCATGGCCCGGATCGTGGAGGTTCACTACCCCGGCATCAAGCGGCGTCTCATCGAGGAAGCGATGCGGGTCTTCTTCGAGCTCAGGGAGGTTCCGGGCCTGAAGAAAAAGCCGTCCACGTCGGAACTGCTGGATTGGCTGAAGCTTCTGCTCTCGGAAGATATTGGGCCCGAGCAGCTGCGCGAGCGCGACTCGCGCAAGCTCATCCCGCCGCTCCATGGGGCGCTCCTCAAAAACGAGCAGGACGTGAGCCTGTTCGAGAAACTCGCATTCCTGTCGCGCCGGGAGGGGCGTTGAACCATGCCGCGTCTTCTCGTTCTGCGCCATGCCAAGGCCGCCAACCCCTCGGGCGTCATGGATATCGACCGGCCGCTGGCCCCGCGCGGCCGGGAGGCGGCCGCCCTCATGGGCAAGTATATCCACGAGGAAGGTCTCGCGCCGGACCTGGTGCTGGTGTCGCCCTCCCACCGGACGCGGGAAACCTGGCATCTCGCCCAGCCGCCCCTCGGTGACGTTACGGTACGCTTCGAGCCCGCCATTTACGCGGCGCCCGCGCTGCTGTTGCTGACGGTGCTCCAGGAAATCACCACGCCCGCCAAGACCGTGCTGCTCGTCGGCCACAATCCCGGCTGCGAGGAGCTGGTGCAGGCCCTCGCAGGCTCCGGCGATGGGGATGGGTTGCAGCGGCTGCGGACCAAATTCCCCACCGCAGCGCTCGCGGTGATCGATTTCGACGGAGAAAGCTGGGCCGACCTGCGGGCCGGGGAGGGCCGTCTGGAACGCTTCGTGACGCCGGCGCAGCTCGATGGCGGCTCGGACGATTGAGGCCCTGCGTTCGACAATCTGTTCCCGCAGCCTATCTTGTTCGACTCGCCCCTGACCCAACGACACGGGACCGTTCCGTTTCATGCTGTCTCACACCCTCATGGCGATCGTCATTGCCGGAAACGCCACCGTATCCGGCCTGACGTCCTATGCCCCCGAACGGCATCGCGCGGCTCATGAGGCCACGGAGGCCTCCGAGCCGGCGCGCTACGAGAGCAATGCCCGCGAGGTCACGAACTGGCGCAGCGAAACGGCCGACACGTTGAGCCCCAAGCCCGTCGCGATCCTGGCGGCGGCGTTCGGTGTCGGGCGGCCCGTGGTGACGCGCTGCGTCAAGCTGAACAATTACTGGTGCATCAAGAGCGCCAAGTGGAACGGCGAGATCGGCACCGATGCGGAAGGCCATGTGGGCTTCGCGTCGGCGGGGCACGGCGCGGATGCGGCGGCGGTCCTGCTCCGGCGCTACTATCTCGATTTCAACCGCAAATCCGCCCTCGACATCGTGCGCCGCTGGGCGCCCGCGGAGTGCAACCTGTTCAACGGGATCGGGGGGCTGACCCTTGCGGTGAAAGGCATCGGCGGCACGGTCCGGGCCAAATATCTCGCGGCCAACCGGGTGAGCATCACGGCCGGACCGGCCAAGAAGGGGGGCTCCTCGGGCCGTGTTTCGCTGGTGATCCCCATCGGACCCCAGAAGACGCCCCAGTTCCGCGTGCCGGACATCGCGGCGGGCATGGGCGAGAAGCCGAGGCCCGCCCCGAAACAGGAGCCGGCCCGAAAGCCCGCCCCCAGGGCCACGGCCTCGACGGCACCCGCCAAGACACCCGCACCCGCCAAGACGGCAGCGGCCGCCGCGCCTGCGGCCTGCGCGCCGGATGAGGCGCGGCTGCAGAACTACGCGGCCCGCATGGTCGAAACCCTCGGGATCGGCCCGAAGGACGACCTGAAGCTCTTCGAGGCCGACGGGACCCCCGGCCCCAACTTGGCGCCGATCATGCTCGCGATGTCCGGCTTCGAACTCGGCCTCCTGCGTCCCGACCCGGCTCTCATCGAAGAGGCGGTCCAGCGCGCCGCCGCCAAGGCCCACGCGGCGCGGGGCCAGGACGGCGAGGGCACGAAGACCCGCTAGGCCGGGTTGCAGCCCCCGGCTCCAGACCCCACCTTCGAGCTTGGCTTGAGAATGACAGGTTCCCGTTCGTGTCCTTGATTACCGACCTCGCGTCCCGCGCCGGCTCCGCCGCGCAATCCGTCTGGGAAGCCTCCGGCCAACTCATCCAGCCGTCCCTGCGCCTGGGCGTCACGGGCCTCGCCCGGTCGGGCAAGACCGTGTTCACCACGGCCCTGATCCATCACCTCACCCGGGGCACGACGCTGCCGGCCTTTCGCGCCTCCTCGGAGGGACGGATCCGCCGCGCGCACCTCGCCCACCAGCCCGACGACGCCATCCCGCGATTTCCCTACGAAGAACACCTGGAATCCCTGACGGGGCAGCGGCTCTGGCCACAATCCACCAACCGGATCAGCGAGTTGCGGGTCGATATCGAGTACGAGCGCAAGGCGGGCTGGCGCACGGGCCCGGCTTCGCTCGCCCTCGACATCGTGGACTATCCCGGAGAGTGGCTGCTCGACTTGGCGCTCCTCGATGCCGGTTATGCCGGATGGTCGCGCCAAACCGTCGAGGCGAGCAACCGTCCCGACCGCCGCGCCATCGCGGCGGCGTGGCGCGAGAGCCTGGCGGGCCTCGATCCCACCGGTCCGGCGGACGAGCTTCTGGCTGGACGGGCTTCGGACGCCTTCAAGGCCTACCTGGTCGCGCTTCGGGCCGGTCCGGAAGCGGTGGCGACCACGCCTCCGGGGCGGTTCCTCATGCCCGGCGACCTTGCCGGATCGCCCGCGCTCACCTTCGCACCCCTCGACCTGAAGCCGGGCCAACCTATCGCGCCCGGCAGCTTCGCGGCCCTGATGGAGCGGCGCTTCGAGGCCTACAAGACCCATGTGGTGAAGCCGTTCTTCCGGGAGCACTTCCAGCGCATCGACCGGCAGATCGTCCTGGTGGACGTGCTCGCCGCCATCGATGCGGGCCCCCTGGCCCTGGCCGAACTGGAGGAATCCCTCGACCAGGTGCTCATGGCGTTCCGCACGGGCCGCAACACGCTCCTGTCCCGCCTATTCTCGCCCCGGGCCGACCGGGTGCTGTTCGCCGCCACCAAGGCCGATCACATCCACCACACGGACCACGACCGCCTCGACGCTATCCTGCGCCTTCTCGTGAACAGGGCGAGCCGCCGCACGGAGGCCGCAGGCGCGCGGGTCGGCACCGTGGCTCTCGCCTCAGTGCGGGCCACCCGGGAGACCACCGTGCGCGAAGGCCGCGAGACCCTGAGGGCCGTCGCGGGCGTGCCGGAGGCCGGAGAGCGCATCGGCGACGAGATCTTCGACGGCCAAACGGAGGCCGCAATCTTTCCGGGCGAACTGCCCGAGCACGCCGAAGCCGTGTTCCAGGGCGCCATCGAGCCCGGTTCCCTGCGCTTCCCGCGCTTTCGTCCGCCCGTCGTTCCGGTGGATGCGGCGGGCCGCCTCGGGCGCCTGCCGCATATCCGCTTCGACCGCGCGCTTGAATTTCTCCTGGGGGACCGCCTCGCATGACCCGCCAGCCCCGCGCCTACCGCCTCGACGATCCTGAGGTCGCCAGCGGCTCCGTCGTCGTCACGGACGAGCCCTTCGATGCCATCGAGGCGGCCGATGGCGCCATCGTGCCCATGGGCGAGCGCCGCCGAGCGCCCTGGGTGGCCGTTCTGATCTCGGCCCTGTCGGGCCTTCTGCTGCTGGGTCTCGGCCTCGCCATCGAGAATCTGGTGACGGACCTCTACGCCATCGCACCGTGGCTCGGCTGGGTCGCGCTGGGGCTGACGGTGCTGGCCGCGCTCGCCTTCCTGGCGATCATCGGCCGGGAGGTTTCGGGCATCTGGCGCGAGCAGAAGATCGAGCGCCTGCGCGAATCCGCCATCGACGCCCTGGCTGTGAAGGATCACCAGGCTGCCAAGGGCATCATTTCCGACCTCACGGGCCTCTACGGCGCCCGCTCGACCTCCGCGCAGAGCCTCGCGCGCCTCAAGGCGATCGACGGCGAGATCATCGACGCGGAGGACCGCCTGGCCATCGCCGAGCGCGAATTGCTGGCGCCCCTCGACGCCCAGGCCAAGCGTGCCATCGCGGGGGCGGCCAAGCAGGTCTCCCTGGTAACGGCGGTGAGCCCCCGGGCCATCGTGGACGTGGCCTTCGTGGTCTTCGCCGCGGTCCGGCTTCTGAGGACGCTGGCGCGGATCTACGGCGGGCGCCCCGGCCTGTTCGGCTTCCTGCGCCTTGCCAAGGCGGCCTTCAACCACCTCGCCGTCACGGGCGGCATGGCGGTGGGCGACAGCCTCATGCAGCAGGTGCTCGGCCTAGGCCTCGCCGCCCGTATCTCCGCCAAGCTGGGCGAGGGGGTGCTCAACGGTCTCATGACGGCCCGCTTCGGCCTCGCGGCGCTGGCGGTCTGCCGCCCGCTTCCCTTCATCAAGGAGGAGATGCCCAAGATCGGCGACGTTGCAGGCGAGTTGGTGAGCCGGGCCGAACAGGCGGGTTCCTGACGGGCTGAACCTTCACGGCGGAACATGAGCGCCGTTTGATGCCTTTCCTGGGGAGGCCGCGAAGCCTTCAGTTGCTGCCTTCCATCGACCGCACTAGATCCGGCCCATGACCCAGAACACGCTCAAGATCGCCCTCGCGCAGCTCAACCCCATCGTGGGGGACGTTTCCGGCAACGAAGCCAAGGCCCGGGAGGCGCGCGCGGAAGCCGCCCGTCTCGGCGCCGACCTCGTCATGTTCACGGAACTCTACCTGGCCGGCTATCCGGCCGAGGACCTGGTGCTCAAACCGTCCTTCCAGGATGCCTGCCGGGCCGCCCTCGAGCGGCTGGCGCGGGAGACCGGCGACGGCGGCCCCGCGATCCTCATCGGCCTGCCCTGGAAGGAAGGCGACCATCTCCACAACGCCTACGCGCTCCTGGACGAAGGCCGGATCGCCGCCATCCGCTTCAAGGTGGACCTGCCCAATTACGGCGTGTTCGATGAGAAGCGCGTGTTCTCGCCCGGCCCGCTGCCGGGGCCGGTGAGCTTTCGCGGCATCCGGCTGGGGCTGCCGATCTGCGAAGACATCTGGAGCGAGGACGTGGTGGAGTGCCTCGCCGAGACCGGGTCCGAGATCCTGCTCGTTCCCAACGGCTCGCCCTATTGGCGCGGCAAGACGGAGGAGCGCTTCAACATCGCGGCGCTTCGCGTCACCGAGAGCCGCTTGCCTCTCGTCTATCTCAACGAAGTGAGCGGCCAGGACGAGCTCATCTTCGACGGCGCGTCCTTCATTCTCAACGCGGATTCGTCCCTGGTCTGCCAGTTCCCGGCCTTCCGGGAGAAGATCGCGCTCACGGTCTGGGAGCGGGGCTCGGATGGCTGGGCCTGCATCGAGGCTCCCATCGAGGCCGTGGAGGAGGGCGACGAGGCGGATTACGCGGCCTGCGTGTTCGGCCTGCGCGACTACGTGGACAAGAACCGCTTCCCGGGCGTGGTGCTGGGTCTCTCCGGCGGCATCGATTCGGCGATCTGCGCCGCCATGGCGGTGGACGCGCTGGGGCCCGACCGGGTCCATGCCATCATGATGCCCTACCGCTATACCTCGGAGGAATCCCTCAAGGACGCCTTCGAATGCGCCAAGGCGCTCGGCATCCGCTACGAAATCCTGCCCATCGCCGACGCGGTGGAGGGTTTCGAGAGGATCCTGCAGCCGCTGTTCGAGGGCCGCACGCGGGATATCACGGAAGAGAACCTGCAAAGCCGCGCGCGGGGCACCATCCTGATGTCGGTGTCGAACAAGTTCGGCTCCATGGTGGTGACCACGGGCAACAAGTCGGAGATGTCGGTGGGTTACGCCACCCTCTACGGCGACATGAACGGCGGCTTCAACCCGATCAAGGACCTCTACAAGCTCGAGGTCTACCAGCTCTCGGCCCTGCGCAACAGCTGGAAGCCCGTGGGCTCGAAGGGGCCGGACGGGATCGTGATCCCGGAGAACATCATCCACAAGGCGCCGACGGCCGAACTCCGCGAGGGCCAGAAGGACCAGGATTCGCTGCCGCCCTACGAGGTCTTGGACGAGGTGCTGGAATGCCTCGTGGAGAAGGAGATGCGCGTGGCCGAGATCGTGGCCATGGGTCACGACCTGGAGACGGTCAAGAAGGTCGAGCGGCTGCTCTATCTCGCCGAGTACAAGCGCCGCCAATCCGCGCCCGGCGTGAAGGTCACCAAGAAGAACTTCGGCCGGGACCGCCGCTATCCCATCGTCAACCGGTTCCGCGACCAGGGCGGGGTGGCGTTCGCACCGGATGAGGCGCTCGCGCGCGCCATCGGCAAGCCGCAACAGGCGAGCGCGGACGTCTAGGCCGGCGGCGCGCCATTGCGCGCCCGGCCGCCCTTTGCCATAGAGGCCGCATGTCAAAGCCCATCGTCCGCTTCGCCCCGTCCCCCACCGGGCGCATCCATATCGGCAATGCCCGCACGGCCCTGCTGAACGCCCTGTTCGCCCGCCGGGAGGGCGGCGTGTTCGTGCTGCGCTTCGACGACACGGACCTGGAGCGCTCGAAGCGGGAATACGCCGATGCCATCGAGACGGATCTCGCCTGGCTCGGCATTCCGCCGAACATCGTGGTGCGCCAGTCAGAGCGGTTCGCGCTCTATGACGACGCGGCCGAGCGTCTTCGCATGGCCGGGCGGCTTTATGCCTGCTACGAGACCGCCGAGGAGCTGGAGTTCCGCCGCAAGCGCCTGCTCGCCCGAGGCCTGCCGCCGATCTACGACCGCGCCGGGCTGAAGCTCACCGACGACGATCGGGTGAAGTTGGAGGCGGAGGGCCGACGTCCCCATTGGCGCTT
This sequence comes from Microvirga pudoricolor, assembly GCF_016892705.1. Taxonomy (GTDB): domain Bacteria; phylum Pseudomonadota; class Alphaproteobacteria; order Rhizobiales; family Beijerinckiaceae; genus Microvirga; species Microvirga pudoricolor. Next base: position 375,477 of record NZ_JAFEMB010000002.1, on the reverse strand, counting down.
CAAGCTCGACCACGAGACCGTAACCTGGCAGGACCTCGTGCGGGGCGAGTGCCACGTGGATTGCGCGTCCCTGTCGGATCCGGTCCTGGTGCGCGAGGACGGCACCTACCTCTACACCCTGCCGTCCATCGTGGACGACATCGACCTGAAGATCACCCACGTGATCCGGGGCGAGGACCACGTCACCAATACGGCGGTCCAGATCCAGATTTTCGAGGCCCTGGGCGGCAACCCGCCCGTCTTCGGGCACCACAACCTGCTCACGACCTTGAGTGGCGAGGGGCTTTCCAAGCGGCTCGGCCACCTGTCGCTCGCGGGCCTGCGCGAGGCCGGGCTCGAACCTCAGGCGGCGTCGTCCCTGGCGGTGCTCGTCGGTACGGCGGAATCCGTGCGGCCCGTCGCCAGCCTGGACGATCTGGCCCGGCTGATCGATTTCGCCCATATCTCGCGAGCGCCCGCCAAGTTCGACGAGCACGAGCTGGACCAGCTCAATGCCAAGCTCGTCCACGAGATGCCCTATGAGGCTGTGAAAGATCGCTTGGAGACCCTGGACGCGGATGGGGGCGAGGCGTTCTGGCTCGCCGTACGCACGAACCTGACCAAAGTGAGCGAGGCCGCGCCTTGGTGGAATGTGGTGCGCGGTCCCGTGAACCCGGTCATCGAGGATCGCGCCTTCGTGGACGCGGCGGCTGAACTCCTTCCGCCAGCGCCTTGGGATGCGACCACCTGGAAAACCTGGACGGAGGCCGTGAAGGCGCGAACGGGCCAGAAGGGCAAGGCTCTGTTCATGCCTCTGCGGCTGGCCCTGACGGGACTCGACCACGGTCCCGAGTTGGCGGCGTTGCTGCCATTGATCGGTCCTGAGCGGGCTTCCGCCCGGCTGGCGGGGCGGGCGGCTTAAGCCCTAGCCGCAAAAGCGTCAAACGCCCTCATCTTGAGGGCCCGCGCAGCGGGTGTCTCGAAGGATGCCTCCAGCCAGCACTGGAAACACTCCGCTGGAGCCCTCCTTCGAGACGCCGCTCAAGCGGCTCCTCAGGATGAGGTTGGGAGAGCCAGCGCCCCTCGCTCTACTGAGCGTTCGGCACCGGGATCACGTCCGGAGCCACCACGCGAACGGTCTTCTTGGCGTTGCCGCCAGCCGTGACCTCGCGCTTCTGGCCCTCGGCCTGGCCGACGATCTTCGTGCTCTCGATCGATTGCGGGCCGATGCCGGAGGATTCCCGGCTGGCCGTGGGGGCGGCATCGGCGGCGGCGGCGGTCTCCGCCTCGGCGGCTTCGGCGGCAGCAGCCTTCTTGTCGTTGACCTTCTTGGCCTGGGCGGCCGGAGCCTTGGGCCGCGACAGCTCCTCGGCCTTCTCGGCCGTTACGAGGATATCGCCCTTCTTCTGCTCCAGCATGCTCTCCGCCTTGCGCAGGATGACGGCCCAGCTCTCGTTTTCCTTCTTGCAGGCGCAGCTTTCGTCGAAATTCTTCCGATACTTGAAGGCGTTGGCCAACGACGTATAGGGCTGACCCGACAGGGAGACCGCGTAGTCGAGGGCGTCGCCGCCGCCGGACGAGGTCGCGAAGGCGCGGGTCTCGGCGCCGGGGCAGAGGGACTGGCACATCTCGTCGGCATTCTCCCGGCCGCCTGGGGCGTTGGCCAGGGGGAAGAACGAGCCGTCGCAGGTCTTCACGCAGACGAGACGGCGTCCGCCGAGCGCCCGCTCCTGGGGTTGTTCGATGATGTCTTCCGTGGGCAGCTGCTCGGGCGGCAACGGCTGGGTTCGAGGGCCGCCGAAGAGCGTTTCGAAGAAGCCGCGGGGCTCGGCGCTGCAGGTCTGCTGCACGGCAGCCTGGAGCTGGCGGCGGCGCATTTCCACGGCGCCCATGTCGGCCTGGGCGGCAAGGCGCGCGTAATTGGCTTCCATCTGCCGCAGCTGAGCTCCGATCGGACCGCATTCCGCCGGCGCCGGGCCGCTGAAGATCGCGAAGGGACCGCGCTCGCAGCCGATGGAGCGATAATAGTTGCTCAGGCGGGCGAGTTCGGCGCGCTGGTTCTGGGCCTGGGCGGCCGCCGCTCCGCCACCGCCGCCGGAACGCTCCAGCGAGGCGAGCTCGGCGCGGTAGCGCTGGCACTCGGGCGACTGCGCCACGGCGACGCCGCCGGCCAGGAAGAAGGCCGCGGCGGCGAAGAGGGATCGCGAAAAGATTGTCTGGGCCATGGGGATGTCGTGTCGAACCAAGGGTTTGCGGCCTTCTTTCCCGGAGAGATGGTCATTTCAGGCCGTGAAGGTGTCCCTAATGTGATGAACCCTCCCATCCCATTACGGCACGATGTCTCTCTCGCGTTTACCCTCATACGGCCGGACGGGCAAATCCCTTCGAGCCCGCGATGACGCCGCACCCTTCGATTTCGGAAGGACTCGCCAAAATCCGGGTGCCTACCCACATAGAAGCTTGAGCTGAGGAGGCACCGCCAGAATGGCACGGATGTGGACACGAATCGGGTTGGCTGTAGCGATGGCCGTGGGGCTCGCCGGAGCTGCGGCGGCCCAGGAGCCGGACGTTATCTTCAAGAAGTCCACGGTCTGGCGGGCGCTGACCCCCAACGACAAGCTGGCCACGTACGGCCTCGACGACCCGGCCATCGAGGGCGTCGCCTGTCATTACACGACCCCGGAGCGGGGCGGCGTGAAGGGGACCCTCGGCTTGGCCGAGGAAGTGTCGGACATTTCCCTGTCATGCCGTCAAATCGGTCCCATCCGGTTCAAGGAGAAGTTCGGCCAGGGCGACGAGGCGTTCAGCGAGCGCCGCTCGCTCATTTTCAAGCGGATGCACATCGTCCGAGGCTGCGACGTCAAGCGCAACACGCTGGTGTATATGGTCTATTCCGACCGGCCCATCGAAGGCTCGCCCAAGAACTCCACGTCCAGCGTCCCGCTCATGCCCTGGGGCACGGAGCAGCCGCCCAAATGCGGCGATTGGCTGAAGGGCTGAGCGCCCGCGACCCGGCGCTCAGGTAAGGGCAACGTTCTCGATCACCCGCGAGTCCAGGACGAGATCGTCTGTGGCGGACATGAGCCAAAGGTGATCGGCCTGGAATTGCAGGATCGGCCGGTCCCACCAGCGGCGGACCAGCCCATCGAGCCAGCGCGCCTCGGAGGCCGTGAGGTCATCGGTCAGGTTGTAAAGGCCGACGACGTACAGGTCGGTTTCTCGGCGGCTGAGGATCCGCTGGAGCTGCTGGACGGTGTTCCGGCCGTCCCGGCGTTCCGGATAGGCCTTGAGATACAGGCGGCCGAGATTGACGTTCCCGGAAAACAGGCCTCGCAACTCCACATGGACCGGTCCGAGCGCCCTCAGGGCGTCCCGGACTCCTGTCTCCAGCGAGGCCGGCTCATCCCCGACCGCCAGGGATCCGGCCACGGTCGCGTGGAGCTTGTCCTGGCGCAGGCGTACCGCGTCCCAGGCGATCTTAGGGTTCAGCGGACCGTTCTTGAGCTCGCCTTCGAGTTCCCGGTAGGCCTCCGAGCGAAGCAGAGCCTCGGCCGGAACGGGCAGAACCAGGGAGACGACATTGTCGTGCCGGCCCATCCGGTAAGACGTGCCGGGGCGGGACGCGATGACCTTCGGATGATCCGGCGCCACGAGGGGGAGGTGGGCGAGGCGGTAGGCCTCGTCGAGGGTCAGGCCCTCCCCATCCACGAAGGGGGTCCGGCTTCGGTCGTAACCGAGCTCGTCGTCCCGGCAGAAATCAGGGGGCTGCACGGCTCGGATTCCTGTGTCGAGCGAGGGTTCAGTTGGAGCAGGTGATCTCGATCGGCGCATGCTTGGGCGCCAGGGCGGCCTTCTGGATCGAGCCGGTGGCCTCCGCGCCGTCCGTCTGGCGGAACGAGACCGCCCGGGCGTATCCTTGCGCCTCGCACCAGGTATTGGCCACCACATGGCCGCAATCCGAGCCGGAGGTCAGACATTCGGCGACCCCGTAGCCGTCATGGGCCGGAACCAGGAAGGTGGCCTGGGTGGCGGAGGCCTCGCTCGCGTTCGGAAGGAGCGCCATCGTTGCTGCCGCGGCGGACAGGGAGGCACAGAGACCGAAAACGGCAAGTGCGCGACGCATGGGAAGAGACCTCTTGGGATACTGGTACGCGTTTGCCACAAATGTGGCAGACGCCGATGAACAAAGCTCTAACGCGGAGGAAGCCAGGCCGTTGCACTGCACTCTTCGAAAAAATGCAAGGCCTTGCCGCCTGAAACCTTGACGAAAACGGGGCGAGGCGGCATTGATTTTCCCATGACCACGGCAACGATCCGCATTTCCGGGATTATTTGCAGCTAGCGCACCGCTGGCTGGAGCCGTCTCGTTCTCATCACACGGATCGAAACCACCCTCCGGCCTGCGGCCTCAAGGGATTTTGGTTTCATGGCGCCTCGTCTCAGGCTCTACAACACGCTGACCCGGTCGAAGGACGAGTTCGTCCCGATCGACGCCGGAGCCGTGCGCCTCTACGTGTGCGGGCCGACCGTCTATGACTTCGCTCATATCGGCAACGCCCGCCCGATTATCGTCTTCGATCTCCTGTTCCGCTTGTTGAGGCATGTGTACGGCGAGGCTGCCGTGACGTATGTGCGCAATATCACGGATGTGGACGACAAGATTAACGCCCGCGCGGCCCGTACCTACCCGGACATGCCCCATAACGACGCCATACGGCTCGTGACCCAGGCGACGGAGGAGCAGTTCCACGCGGATATCCGGGCCCTGGGCGTGCTCATGCCCGAGGACGTGAACGAGCCGGGCCAGCCGCCCCGGTTCGTGGAGCCCCGCGCCACCGAGCACATCGCCGAGATGCGCATGATCATCGAGCGGCTGATCGAGCGCGGCGTGGCCTATGTGGCCGAGGTGCACGTGCTGTTCAGCGTGGAGGCCATGGGCCGTCTCTCCGGCGTGCCGCGTTACGGGGCCTTCTCCAAGCGGTCCCTCGACGAGCTCCTGTCGGGAGCGCGCGTGGACGTTGCGCCCTACAAGCGCGACGCCATGGATTTCGTGCTCTGGAAGCCGTCGGGCCCAGGGGACCCAGCCTGGCCCTCGCCCGCCGGAATCGCGACTCCCGGACGGCCTGGTTGGCACATCGAGTGCTCGGCCATGTCCTGGAAGCACCTGATCCAGGCTTTCGAGACGCGCCTGACGTGCAACGATCCCGTGGAGCGCGAGATCTTCGACATCCATGGCGGCGGCATCGATCTCGTCTTCCCGCACCACGAGAACGAGATCGCCCAGAGCTGCTGCGCTTTTGACGCGCCCCGCATGGCCAATGTGTGGATGCATAACGGCTTCCTGCAGGTGGAAGGCGAGAAGATGTCGAAGTCCCTCGGCAACTTCTTCACGATCAACGAACTGCTGGCCGATTGGCCGGGCGAGGTGCTGCGCCTCAACATGCTGCGCACCCACTACCGCCAGCCCATCGACTGGACCGTGAAGGGGTTGGAGGAGAGCGAGAAGACACTGGACCGCTGGTACGGCCTGGGCGCGGAAGGACGATCCGGCTTCACGGATCCGGTGATCGAGGCTCTGTCCGACGATCTCAACACGCCGAAGATGCTCGCGGAACTCTATGCCCTCGACAACCAGGGCTCGCATGGCGAACTCGCCGCGAACCTGCGCGCCCTCGGCTTCCTGTCCGAGAGCGCCGAGGCTTGGACGGCCCGCCGCCGGAGCAGCCTTCAGGTCGAGCCGGAAAAGGTCGAAGCTCTCATCGTCGCCCGCAAGGATGCCCGCGCGTCCAAGAACTGGGCCGAATCCGATCGCATCCGCGACGAGCTCGCGGGCCTCGGCGTCGTGGTGAAGGACAACAAGGATGGCACGACGACGTGGGAGGTGGCGCGGTGACGTGTTCGACATCTCTCGTCGTCATGGCCGGGCTTGACCCGGCCACCCACGGGTCCACGTCGCAAGACGTGGGTGCCCGGCTCAAGGCCGGCCATGACGAGCGGCAAACTACCGGAAAGGCGCATTGCTGATGGGACAATCCATGCCGAAGCCCGGCCTTCGCCCGTTCCTACCGGAGGATTCCGGGACGCTGGCGGACATCTACCAGGCCAGCGTGATGGAGCTGACCGAGGAGGATTACAGCGAGGCGCAGCGGGAGGCCTGGGTGGAGATGGCCGATGACGACAGCTTTCCGCGCCGCCTCGCCGAGAACCTGACCCTTCTCGCTACCCTGGAGGGCTCGCCGGTCGGGTTCATCTCGCTCAAGGACAACGAGCATGTCGACCTGCTCTACGTCCACCCGGCGGCGGCCGGGCAGGGGGCCGGAGCCATGCTCTACGACGCGATCGAGAAGCTCGCCCGCGCCCGGGGCGCCAAGCGCCTGAGCGTGGACGCCAGCGATACGGCGCGGCCGTTCTTCGAGAAGCGCGGTTTCGTGCCCCAGCGCCGCAACACGGTCTCCCTCGGCGACGAATGGCTCGCGAACACCACCATGGAAAAGCGCTTCGAGGAAGCGGCCGACAGGACCCTGTCATGACGAGCCCGGAGCGCGTCTATCTCTTCGACACGACCCTGCGCGACGGCGCGCAGACGACGGGCATCGATTTCTCCCTCGAGGACAAGCGCGCCATCGCAGGCCTTCTGGACGATCTCGGGGTCGATTACGTGGAGGGCGGCTATCCCGGCGCGAACCCGATGGATACCGAATTCTTCAAGGAGAAGCGCACCCGCAACGCCCGTTTCACGGCCTTCGGCATGACGAAGCGGGCAGGGCGATCGGTGTCCAACGATCCCGGCATCGCGGCCCTGTTGGACGCCGAGGCGGATGCGATCTGCTTCGTGGCCAAGGCGTGGGATTATCACGTTCACGTCGCGCTGGAGATCGGCCTCGACGAGAACATCCAGGGCATCCGCGAGAGCGTCGAGGCCGCCCGCGCGAGGGGGCGCGAGGTCGCCGTCGATTGCGAGCATTTCTTCGACGGCTACAAGGCGAACCCGGACTATGCCTTGGCCTGCGCCCGCGCGGCCCATGAGGCCGGCGCGCGCTGGGTCGTGCTCTGCGACACCAATGGCGGCACGCTGCCCCACGAGGTCGCGGCCATCGTCGGCGAGGTCGCGCGGCATGTGCCGGGCGACCACCTCAGCATCCACGCCCATGACGATTGCGGTTGCGCCGTCGCCAACTCGTTGGCGGCCGTGGAAGCGGGGGCGCGCCAGATCCAGGGCACGCTGAATGGCCTCGGCGAGCGCTGCGGCAACGCTAACCTCGTGACGCTCATCGGCGCCCTCAAACTGAAGGACGGCTACGCGGCTCGCTTCCAGACCGGCGTGTCCGACGAGGCGTTGGGCCAGCTCACTCACGTGTCGCGGCAGGTGGACGAGATCCTCAACCGCCAGCCCAACCGCCATGCGCCGTTCGTGGGTGCGAGCGCCTTCGCCACCAAGGCCGGCATCCATGCCTCCGCCGTGCTGAAGGATCCGCGAACCTACGAGCATGTGGAGCCCGACACCGTCGGCAATGCCCGAAAGGTGCTGGTGTCGGACCAGGGCGGGCGCTCGAACGTGCTGTCGGAGCTCAAGCGTCTCGGTTTCGAGCTGCGCAAGGACGATCCGCGCATCGGGCGCCTGCTCGAAGAGGTGAAGCGCAAGGAATCCGAGGGCTTCGCATTCGAAGGCGCCGACGCCTCGTTCTACGTGCTCGTGAAGCGCATGCTCGGCGAGGTTCCTGCCTTCTTCGAGATCGAACGCTTCTCCGTGAACGTGGAGCGCCGCTTCAATGCGGCGGGCGAACTCGTCACGGCCTCGGAAGCCATCGTGAAGGTCAAGGTGGGCGACGAGATCCTGATCTCCGCCGCGGAGGGCAACGGGCCCGTCAACGCCCTCGACCTCGCTCTGCGCAAGGACCTCGGCCAGTACCAGGACCTGATCCAGGACTTGGTGCTCATCGACTACAAGGTGCGCATCTACCAAGGCGGATCGGACGCGGTGACGCGGGTCCTCATAGAGTTCGCCGACAAGTCCGGCGAGCGCTGGACCACCATCGGGGTCTCCGCCAACATCATCGACGCGTCGTTCCAGGCCCTGACCGACTCGATGACCTACAAGCTCCTGAAGAGCGGCGCGGTGCTCTAGCGCTCCCGCCCGACGAGGTTCCCGCGTGATCGATTACGTTCGCAAGATCCTGGATGCCCGCGTCTACGACGTGGCGGTGCAGACGCCCCTCGATCCCATGGCGCGGCTGAGCGGGCGTCTCGGCCGCCCGGTCTTCGTCAAGCGCGAGGACCTGCAGCCCGTCTTCTCGTTCAAGATCCGCGGCGCCTACAACCGCATCGCCCGCCTGTCCGAGGAGGCGCGCGCCAGGGGCGTCATCTGCGCCTCGGCCGGCAACCATGCGCAGGGCGTGGCCCTCTCGTCCAAACGCCTCGGCATCGAGGCCACCATCGTGATGCCGGTCACCACGCCGCCGATCAAGATCGAGGCGGTGCGGTACTGGGGCGGCAACGTGGTTTTGCATGGCGACACCTTCGACGTGGCCTACGAACATGCCCGCGAGCTCGAACGCGAACGGGGCCTCACCTTCGTGCACCCTTACGATGATCCCGACGTGATCGCCGGACAGGGCACGATCGGCATGGAGATGTTGCAGCAGCATCCCGACCCCATCGAGGCCGTGTTCGTGCCGGTCGGCGGCGGCGGGCTCGCGGCCGGGGTGGCTTCCTACGTGAAATTCCTGCGGCCCGAGACCAAGGTCATCGGTGTCGAACCGGTGGATGCCGCCTCCATGAAGGCCGCCATGGCGGCGGGCGAACGGGTTATCCTTGATCGCGTAGGCCTGTTCGCGGACGGCGTCGCCGTGCGTCAGGCCGGCGAGGAAACCTTTGCGCTTTGCCGCACTCTGCTGGACGAGGTTCTGACGGCGGATACGGACGAAATGTGCGCCGCCGTGAAGGACATCTTCGAGGACATGCGCGTCATCGCCGAGCCAGCGGGTGCTCTCGCGCTGGCGGGCCTGAAAGCCTACGCGGCGCGCAGCCCGGAGCGGACAGGCGCCCTGATCGCTGTCAACAGCGGCGCGAACATGAATTTCGACCGCCTGCGCCACGTGGCGGAGCGGGCCGAGATCGGCGAGGCGCGGGAGATTCTCCTCGGCGTGACGATCCCGGAACAGCCCGGCAGCTACCGCCGGTTCATCCAGATGCTCGGCAACAGGGCGATCACGGAGTTCAACTACCGCTACGCCGAGAATACGGATGCGCACGTGTTCGTCGGCATGAAACTCAACGATGCCCACCGGGAAAAGCCGGAGGTCATCGAAACGCTGACCGGGCTCGGCTACGAGGTTCTCGACATCAGCGCCAACGAGACCGCGAAGCTGCACGTGCGCTACATGGTCGGCGGCCGGGCGCCGGCCCTGAAGGACGAGGTGATCCTGCGCTGCGAGTTCCCGGAGCGGCCCGGCGCGCTTATGAAATTCCTCGACGGCGTCGGTTCCCTGTGGAACATCACTCTGTTCCATTACCGCAATCACGGCGCCGATTACGGCCGCGTGCTCGTCGGCCTTCAGGTGCCGAAAAGTGACCGTGCGCGTTTCGCCGAACGCATGGATGATCTGGGCTATCCTTACGAGGAGGAGACCGACAATCCGGCCTATCGTATGTTTCTGAGCGCCTGAACGTGTCGCGGCTTCGGTCTGCCAGCACGACAAGCTGACGCCGTTCCCGCCACGCCATTTCATGAAAGAATCCCTGTCTTAGGTCCGTCGCCTGGGGGTGGTCGTGGCCGTTGACAGCGATGTCCACCCGTGGCCAGATGGCGGCATGTCGAAGCTTTTCACAACCAAGCGCCTGTCCCGAGCGGGACACTGGATCGCGGGCCTGTAGGCCCCAGCTCGGCACATCGCGTCCCGGGCTCGGGGCCGCTCCACATCTCCGCCGATACGTCTTGCCGCCCGGCGATCCAGAGCGATCGCGGCGTCTTCCATCTTCCATGCGGGTGAGAGTCATGAGCCTGTCGAAGCACGACACGAAACTACCCAAGATCACCGTCACCGAAACCGAACGAAGCAAGCTGATGCGCCTCGCGCAGGCGGCCGAGACCAGGATGCCCGAGGTCGCGGACGCCCTCCTGTCCGAACTCGAGCGCGCGAAGGTGCAGTCCGCCGGCAAGATCGGGCCAGGGGTCGTCCGCATGCACTCCCGCGTCGCTTTCGTCTACGACGACGGCGCCAAGCGAACGGCGACCCTGGTCTATCCGGAGGAAGCGAACATTGCCGAGGGCAGGATTTCGGTCCTGACGCCGATCGGGGCCGCCCTCATCGGTCTGAGCCAAGGGCAATCGATCCCATGGGTCGGTCCCGACGGCAGGGAGCACCGGCTGACGGTTCTTCACGTGGACCCGCCGGAGGACGTCCCGCCGGGCTGAGGCTACCTCAGAATCGCTCCTCGATGAGCTCCTCGTTCTCCACAATCCCGACCCGCCGGGCGTAAGCTTCCAGCATGGGAAGAACGTCCTTCGTCTGCTCGGCCACGAGATAATTCAGCTCCAGGCCCTCACGGATGAAGCCCTGCTCGCGCATGTGGGCGAGCAGGCCGAGCAACGGCTTCCAGAAACCCTGGATGCTGAGCATGAGGATGGGCTTGGTGTGCTGGCCGAGCTGAGACCAGGTCATCTGCTCGACGAGCTCCTCCAGGGTGCCGATACCGCCGGGCAGAGCCACGAAGGCGTCGGCCTTGTCGAACATCAGGCGCTTGCGGGTGTGCATGTCCGGGACCACGATGGTCTCCTGGACGTCGTCGAGCATCTTCTCCCGGGACTTGAGGAAGTCCGGGATGATGCCGGTCACGTAGCCGCCGTTGTCCAGCACCGAGCGAGCCACCGTGCCCATGAGGCCCACATTGCCGCCGCCATAGACGAGGCTGATACCTCCTTCGGCCATGGCGCGTCCTAATGCCGCCGCGCTTTCCTTGAAAATCGGGTCCGAGCCGAAGCCGGAGCCACAATACACGCATATGGACTTGATAGGAGACATCGCTTCATTCGCAGGGCGCGGATATTCCCGCGCGGAATCAGAAAACATTACTAAATCCCTTATGGTCATAGCATTTTGAAAGATAAACCGCTTTAATAGCCTAAAGTGCCAGGGTTGAGGCAGGATATGGTCGGTCAGGGACAAGTCAAAGGGACCTACGTGATGCTCGGCGTCGCCGCGACGGCCGTCGTGGGGGTCCTGCTGGGCGCGCTCCTCTGGGACCGGACCGCTCCCGGCGAAAAGTCCGCCCAGGAAGTCCAGGCCGTGACCCCGAGCCAGGTCCCGGCGAAGCCCCAGGCGTCCGCGACGCCGCCGGCCGTGTCCAGCGCTACGCCGGCGCCCCCATTGCCGCAAAAGCCCGAGACCTCCCAGGCCGCCACGGCGACGACGCCGTCCGACCGGGCTGCGCCCTCCAAGGAGGCGGCCGCGAAGCCGGCGGAGGGTCCCGTCGTGCCGTCCTTCGACGTGGTTCGCGTCGAGAAGGATGGGGATAGCGTGATCGCCGGCCGGGCCGCGCCCGGCGCCACCATCGAGCTCCTGCGCAACGACCAGGTCCACGCCCGCGGAGTCGCGGACGCGTCCGGCCTCTTCGCCATCGTGCCGCCCCCGCTGCCGCGCGGGTCCCACCAGATCGTCCTGCAATCCATTGCGCCCGACGGCACCCGCCAGCGCTCCCGCGAGAACGTCACGGTGGTCATCAGCGGCGACGCCCGTCCGCTCGTGGCTCTTGCGGCTCCCGACAAGCCCACCGTCCTCCTGTCCAACCCTGAGCCCCCCGAAACGAAGCCCACGGGCCCGGTGATCGCCCAGCCGGTCCCGGCGCCTCAGAATCCGGCGCCCGCGACAGCCCAGGCCAACGCCCCTCGGCCCGAGGTCAAGATCGTGAGCGTGGACGCCGAGGAGGGCGGCCGCCTCTTCGTGTCCGGCCAAGCCGCGTCGGGAGCCACGGTTCGGCTCTATCTCAACGAATCCTTCATCGCGCCGGGCGGCGCAGGCGGTGACGGCAAGGTATCCTTCGCCATCGGTCGCGGCGTGAAGCCCGGCGATTACCGCATCCGGCTCGACGACGTGGATCCCGTCTCCGGGAATGTGAAGTCCCGGGCCGAAGTCGGGTTCATCGTGCCGCCCGTGGTGGCCTCCGCCCAGCCTTCCTCGCCTTCGGCTGGCGTGGCTGGTCAACCGACTCCGGGCGAGAAGAGCGCGACCGCCACACCGCTTTCCCAAGCCTTGCCGACCAATCAGACGGCATCGGCGGAATCCACCGTCGTGATCCCGGACATCAATACGGCCATCGTGTCGCGCGGGGACAGCCTGTGGCGAATCAGCCGGCGCATCTATGGCCAGGGTGTGCGCTACACGGTGATCTTCGGAGCGAACCAGACCCAAATTCGGAACCCGAACAAGATTTATCCGGGGCAGGTCTTCGTCCTTCCCAACGGCGAGGCCGTCCAGGTTCAGAACTAGCGGGTGCGGAATCAACAGCCTCGCCGTCCGGCGCAGGGTGAATTCGGCCCGCAAATCCCATATATCCGGTTCTTAGTTTGACCGGATTCCAAAGTATGTCCTCCTCGTCCGCCGTCCCTTCGGCCCGTCCTGCGGCCCCGAAGCCATCCGGCCTTGTCCCGACCCTCAACAAGCTCTGGCCTTATCTTTGGCCCCATGGCCGAACCGACCTCCAGCGCCGGGTTTTCCTGGCCTTCGGCCTGCTGCTCATCGCCAAGCTCGTCACCATCGCGATGCCCTTCACCTTCAAATGGGCGACGGACGCCCTCGTGGCGGTAACGGGCAACGGCTCGGGTGGCGCCGAGGAGGCCGCGACGGCGGGGTCCTGGCTCTGGCGGGCGCCGATCCTCCTCACGATCCTCTACGGCACCACCCGGATCGTCATGGCTCTCCTGACCCAGGTGCGCGACGGCCTCTTCGCCAAGGTGGCCATGCACGCCGTGCGCCAATTGGCTCTCCAGACCTTCGAGCACATGCACCGGCTGTCCCTGCGCTTCCACCTGGAGCGCAAGACCGGCGGCCTGACGCGGGTGCTGGAGCGCGGCCGCGAGGGCATCGAGGAGCTGTCGCGCCTGGTGGTTCTCACGCTCATCCCGACGGTTCTCGAGCTTGTTCTGGTCCTGGGGATGCTGGCCTACGAATTCGACTGGCTCTATTCGGCGGTCGTGCTGGCGATGATCGTGATCTACCTGGGCTATACCTATCAGGCGACCCAGTGGCGCATTTCCATCCGCCAGAAGATGAACGAATCCGACACTGAGGCGAACACCAAGGCCGTGGACGCGCTGCTGAACTACGAAACCGTGAAGTATTTCGGCTCGGAGTCCAGGGAGGCGGTCCGTTACGACCGCTCCATGGAACGCTACGAGAAGGCCTCGACGCAGACCTACACGTCGCTGGCGGTGCTGAACTCCGGCCAGGCGGTGATCTTCACCATCGGCATGACGCTCGTGATGATCCTCGCCGTGCGGGACATCCAGGCGGGTCGGGCCTCCATCGGCAGCTTCGTGCTCGTGAACGCCATGCTGGTCCAGCTCTACATCCCGCTGAACTTCATGGGCATGCTGTATCGCGAGATCAAACAGGCCCTGATCGACATCGACGACATGTTCGACATCCTCGAGCGCAATCCGGAGATTCAGGACCGGCCCGGCGCTACGCCGCTTCAGGTACGGGACGGCGCCGTCCGCTTCGAGAACGTGCACTTCGCCTACATCCCCGAGCGGCCGATCCTGAAGGGCATTTCCTTCGAGGTTCCCGCGGGGCACACGGTGGCCATCGTCGGACCGTCGGGGGCGGGGAAGTCCACCATCTCGCGCCTGCTCTTTCGGTTCTATGAGCCAACCCAGGGCCGGATCCTCATCGACGGCCAGGATATCGCTGGCGTCCAGCAGGCCTCCCTGCGGGGAGCCATCGGCATGGTGCCGCAGGACACCGTCCTGTTCAACGACACCATCGGCTACAACGTCCACTACGGCCGCGCGGACGCCACGCCGGACGAGGTCCAGGAGGCCGCTCGTCTGGCGCAGATCGATCGATTCATCGGCCAGTTGCCGGAGGGGTACGAGACTCCCGTCGGCGAGCGCGGCCTGAAGCTGTCGGGCGGCGAGAAGCAGCGGGTCGCGATCGCCCGCACCATCCTGAAAGGCCCGCCGATCCTCGTGCTGGACGAGGCGACCTCCGCCCTCGATTCCTTCACCGAGAAGGAGATCCAGAACGCCCTCGACCGGGTGAGCCAGGGCCGCACGACCCTCGTCATCGCCCATCGGCTCTCCACCGTCATCGGCGCGGACGAGATCATCGTGCTCGACAAGGGCCTTATCGCCGAGCGCGGGACCCATGGCGAGCTCCTGGCCCGAGGCGGCATCTATGCCGCCATGTGGAACCGCCAGAGGGAGGCCGACGAGGCGCGCGAGACCCTCAAGCGGACGGCCGAGGAAGAGGGGAGGCTGCAGCCGAACCGCAATCCCGACGCCGCTCCCGCATCCGTCATGGGTTGACGCAGGGCCCGCCCCCTGCCATCCCGAACCGGAAATTTTGGTGTAAATGCATGACCGACGTCCTGGAATCGATCCGCCGTGTCTTCTCCGTCTCGATCCACAAGGAGGGCTATCCCTTCATCCTGATCGGGCTGGTGGCGACCGTCCTGCTGGCCTGGCTGTGGTGGCCCCTCGGCTGGGTGGGCGCGATCCTGACGGTATGGGTCTGCTATTTCTTCCGGGACCCGGAGCGGGTCACTCCCATCCGTGACGGTCTGGTCGTGTCGCCTGCCGACGGGCGCGTGAGCCTCATCACCACGGCGGTGCCGCCGGTCGAGATGGACCTTCCGCAGGAGCCCATGACCCGCGTGTCGGTGTTCATGAACGTGTTCGACTGCCATGTGAACCGGTCGCCGGTTCAAGGCCGCATCGCCCAGATCCTCTACACGCCGGGCCTCTTCCTTAATGCCGAGCTCGACAAGGCGAGCGAGGACAACGAGCGCAACGCGCTCGTGATCGATGCCGGCGAGGCGAAGATCGGCGTGGTGCAGATCGCAGGCCTCGTGGCCCGCCGCATCGTGCCCTTCGTGAAGACGGGCGACGCCCTCGACGCGGGCCAGCGCTTCGGCCTGATCCGTTTCGGATCGCGGGTGGACGTCTATCTCCCGCTGGGTTCCCAGGTGCTGGTCGGCCTGGGCCAGACCTCGGTGGCGGGCGAGACCGTACTGGCTGACCTGCGGGTGAACGAACCCTCCCGCCAGTACCGGATCGGCTAGGAAACGCTTGCCGCAAGGCTAAGCTCTTCCTAGATTTTCCCGTATGAGTGACCTTTTTCCGCCCTTCGCCCCCGATCCGGACGAACCGCGTAAGCGCCTGTTCAAGCCGGTGCCTTTCCGGGTCATCGTTCCCAACATCATCACCCTTGTGGCCCTGTGCCTGGGCCTGACGGCCATCCGGCTCGCCTTCGAGGGGCGGCTGGAGCCCGCTGTCCTTGCCATCGTGGTGGCGGCAGCCCTCGACGGCGTGGACGGGCGGGTCGCGCGGATGTTGAAGGGCACCTCCCGTTTCGGGGCCGAACTCGATTCCCTGGCCGATTTCGTGAATTTCGGCGTCACACCGGCCTTGGTGCTCTATGCTTTCGTGCTCCACGAGCTGAAGTCGCTGGGATGGATCGCCGTTCTCGTCTTCGCCATCGCGATGGTCCTGCGCCTGGCCCGCTTCAACGTGATGCTCGACAACCCCAACCGGCCGGAATGGCAGAAGAACTTCTTCACGGGCATGCCGGCGCCCGCAGGCGCAATCACGTCGATGCTGCCCCTTTATCTGCACTTCCTGGGCGTTCCGATCGTCGAATCCGGATTGGCACCCGTCATCCTGGTCTATCTGCTGGTCCTCGCCTTCCTGATGGTGTCGACCATCCCGGTCTATTCCGGCAAGACCATGGGAAAATACGTGCCGCGCCATTGGGTGCTGCCGATCTTCGTGGTGTCCGTGGCCGTGTTCGGGCTGCTGGTGAGCTTCCCCTTCGAGATGCTGACCGCGATCACGATCCTGTTCCTGGCCACGATTCCTTTCGGGGCGATGCGCTACCGGGCGCTGGACCGCGAGTACAAGGCGTCCCAGGCCGTCGCCGCGGCCGAGGTCGCCGCCGAGCCGGACCCCGTTCCTCCGCCGGGTCCCTGAGGCCTGTCTTTTGGCTGCACCGAGACTAAATTGGGGCAAGTGTCCCCGCATGGGAGAGAGTTGTGGCGTCCTCATCCGACCCGTCGACAAACCGTCCGAAGCTCGTGCTCGCTTCGGCCTCGCCCCGTCGGCTGGCGCTTCTCCAGCAGGCCGGGATCGAGCCCGACGTCCTGCTTCCGGCGGACGTGGACGAGGCGCCGCTGAAGTCCGAATCGGCCAAGGAGCTGGCCAAGCGCTTATCCCGTAGCAAGGCCGAGGTCGCCCGCAGAACCGCGCGAAGCCGGGACGAGCTCAAGGACGCCTACATCCTGTCCGCCGATACGGTGGTGGTCGTGGGAAGCCGGGTGCTGCCCAAGGCCGAGATCATCGACGAGGCCGCAGCCTGCCTGCGTCTCTTGTCGGGCCGGGCACACCGGGTCTACACCTCGGTCTGCCTGATCACCCCGCGCGATGGGATCCGTGAGCGCCTGGTGGAGACGCGCGTGCGCTTCAAGCGGCTCTCCCGGGACGAACTGGAACGCTATCTGGCCTCAGGAGAGTGGCGCGGCAAAGCCGGCGGCTACGCCGTCCAGGGACTTGCCGGAACATTCGTGGTCAAGCTCGTCGGCTCGTACACCAACGTGGTCGGCCTGCCGCTCTACGAAACCGTTTCCCTTCTCGACGGCGAGGGTTTCCCGGCGCGTTCGGCGTGGCTCGAGGCTGCGTGAGACGGGGGAGGATCGGATGAATCCGGCCAACGAGAACAAGCCGAAAGCCGACGACCCGGTGGCGGATGGAGCCCCATGCCCGATCTGTGGCAAGCCAAGCGTCGCCGCCTATCGCCCGTTCTGCTCCAAGCGCTGCGCCGATGTCGATCTCCAGCGCTGGTTCTCGGGTCGCTACGCGATCCCGGCCGTCGAGGACGATGAGGACCGGGACGAGGGCGACCGGGACGTCTGACCCGCGCAAGCGTCGTACCCGTGAGCTTTCCCGAAACGCCCTATAGACGGCCCCGATGCCGCTAGCGGTGTGCTGCCTTAGTGATTTTGGGAGAGTGGTGCCCAGGGGCGGAATCGAACCACCGACACTGCGATTTTCAGTCGCATGCTCTACCAACTGAGCTACCTGGGCGTCCGGCTGCGGAAGGTGTCGTCCGCGGCGGTGGCGGTTGTATAGTCAGACCGGACGGCCCTGTCTAGCGGTCTCGGCCGTCTCACTCCCTAAAAAATTCGAGAGGGCTAGACTGGGGCGGCTCGGGCGCTCCGCCATGAGCATACGGACCGACCTGGGCCCCCGGAGTAAGCCCTTCACTCGAGCTTGATATCCGCGGTCCGGATGACCTTTTCCCACTTGTCGCCTTCGGCCTTCATATAGGCGGCCATCTCGTCCGGCGTGCTCTGCAGGATTTCGATGCCGGCGCCGGTGAGCTTGGCTCGGATCTCCGGCATGGCCACGACCTTGCGGTAGGTCTCATTCAGCTTGGTAATGATGGGCGCTGGAGTCTTGGCCGGGGCGACGATGCCCTGCCAGGCCCAGGCCTCGAAACCCGGATAGTCCGCGGCCACCGCTTTGACGCCGGGCAGTCCGGGGAATTCGCCCGGAGACGCCACGGCGATGGCCTTGATCGGCCCCGCCAATTGCGAGCGGGCCGTCGCGTAGTCGATGAACATGACCCCGACCTGCCCCGACACGAGGTCCTGGACCGCCGGCGCGGCGCCCCGGTAGGGCACGTGCGTGAATTTCACCCCAGCCTGCTGGGAGAGAAGCTCCATGGCGAGGTGGAAGGGGCTGCCAAGACCTGGCGTCGCGTAGTTGATGCCGCCTGGAGACGCCTTGGCGGCCGCCACGAGATCCTGGATCGAACCCACCTTCAGCTTGTCGGTGTTGACCAGCATCACCAAGGCGAAACGGCCGCTCAAGGTGACCGGACTGAAATCCGTGTAGGGATCGAAATTGAGCTTGCGGTAGAGCGTTCGGTTGGTTGCGAAGGTCGCGGTGTCGCCGAGAAGCAGGGTGTAGCCGTCCGGGTCCGCTTTGGCGACGGCCTCGGCGCCGAGATTGGTGCCGGCGCCCGCCTTGTTCTCGATGACGAATTGCTGTCCGAGCTGGGCGCCCATTTCCGCGAAGACCAGGCGGGCAAAGAAGTCCGTGCCCCCGCCAGCCGCGTACGGCACGACGACCCGGACCGGCCGAACCGGATAGTCCGCCTGGGCCCATGCCCGGCCCACGGGCAGGGTGGCTGCCGCCAGAAGGCCGGCGGCGGCTCGCATGGCGTCGCGTCTCGTAGGCGTCATCGGTTCCTCCTGACCTCTCGTAGGCCTCTCGCAGATGTCTCGTCGCTTTGAGGGAAGACCTAGAGCCGTGGGACGGAGCAGCCAAGCTGTGCCCCGGCTCATTCTTTGTGCTGAGAATTGAGACCGTCCGGGGGCGCGGGTTAAGCGCCCTCTAGGTCACGATCTGATAAAGGATGAAACCCACCACGGCCAATCCGATCAGGGTGCCGGGAAGCCATTTGGGGAAGGGGTCGCGATGTCCGTTGAAGCTCATTCCTAACTCCAGATGATAAGGCACTGGGACAAAGGCTCTTCTAGAGCATAACCGGCCCGGCATCCATCCGGATGCAAGGCAGGCGTGAAAAATGTCTCTTGCCGGAACCATTGCGACGGCGGCAGGATTGAGCCCCGAGGCGGGTCGACCGCCTTCGACCCGGATCCGGACGAGCCCTCGTGACTGCCTGCCTGCCCATTCTTCGCTTTTCAAGCGGTACGACGTGCGTCCCTTCCGTCCCGAGGGTAGGAAGCCGGGATGGCCTTGCCTATGATGCGGGTGCGGCCACAGCCTCAGCCGACCCTTGAACCCCTTCGCCCGCTCTCGCAGAAACCCCCACGGAATGCTCCGAATCCTCACCTACAACGTCCATCGCTGGCTCGGAACGGACCGAAAAATCGCTCCCGAGAGAACCGCCGACGTCATCGCGTCCTGCGAGCCAGATATCGTGGCGCTCCAGGAGGTGAGGGCGGGCCGGCTCAGCAAGGGACAGGCCGATCAGGCCGTGATGGTGGCCAATCGCCTGGGCATGGACCTGCATTTTCAGCCCACGATCCGCGTGCTGGGCGAGCAGTACGGCATCGCGATCCTCACGCGGCATCCGTCCCGGCTGGTGCGGTCCGACCGGCTGCCCAGCATCTCGCCGGGTCCCGCCTTCGAAAAGCGGAGCGCGTTGTGGGTTACCGTGGAAGTGGGGGGCCAGACGTTGAACGTCGTCAATGCGCACCTGTCCCTGCGATCGAGGGAAAGGCTGGCTCAGGCCACGGCGCTGTGCGGCGAGGAATGGATCAGCCACCGGGAATGCCTGGATCCGGCCATTCTCCTGGGCGACTTCAACGCCCCGCCGCGGTCCAGGTCTTACCGGCTCATGGCCAGCCAGCTTCTGGATGCTCAGTTATGGAATCCATCCGGGGAGCCGCAGCCGACCTTCCACACGCGCGCGCCGATCCTGCGGCTGGACCACATCTTCGTATCCCGCTCCATCGATGTCCTGAGCGCCGCCCCGGTTCGCACGAAGCTGTCCAAGGTGGCATCGGATCACTTCCCCCTCATGGCCCGCTTCCAGATCGCCAGGGGCGAGCCGGACGCCCACGAGGCGCCCCCGGAGGCCGCGACGGCCAAATAGGGAGACGCAGGGCGCTGCTCGAAAGGAGCGCCCTCCACCGCTCCTTGGCCTTGCCACGGCCAGCCGCCCCGTTTAGGCAGGCGGCGCCCCTGGTCCCGAACAATGCTTCCGATCTCCGTTTTCATCATCGCCAAGAACGAGGCAGATCGCATCGCCGATACCATTCAGGCGATCCGGTCCCTGACCGACGATCTCGTGGTGGTCGATTCCGGCTCGACGGACGGCACCCAAGAGGTGTCGGAAGCCCTGGGCGCCCGGGTGATCTTCAACCCCTGGTCCGGCTACGGCCCTCAGAAGCGCTTCGCCGAGGAGCAGTGCCGGCACCCTTGGCTGCTCAACCTGGATGCCGATGAAGTCGTGCCGTCCGCGCTTGCGGCCGAGATCGAAGCGCTCTTCGCGGGAGGAGAGCCGCCACGCCAAGCCTATCGGATCGGCATTGCAGAGATCTTTCCCGGCGAAAGTGCCCCTCACCCCATGGCCTATACGCTTTGGCCCGTGCGTCTGTACCGCCGGGATGCCGGCCGATACTCGCCGTCCTTGGTTCACGACCGGGTCGACCTCACCCCCGGAACGACCGTCGGGACGCTCAGGAACGTGGTTCACCATTGGTCCGTGCGCTCCCTCGGCGATCAGATCGATAAGCTCAATCGCTACTCGGATCAGCAGGCCATCGACCTGGAGAAGCGGGGAATCTCCATCCCCACCTGGCGAGTCTTCGTCGAGCTGCCCGCCGCCTTTCTCAAGGCGTATGTGGGGCGGCGCCATGCCCTACGGGGCACTTACGGCTTCCTGACCGCGATGAACTACGCCATTTCGAGGCACCTGCGCATGGCCAAGCACTACGAGCGGCGCAGGATCCAGTCGCTCCGCCGCCTCAAGGCTACGGGATTCGGAGGGGCGCCACAGACCCCCAAGGCCGAGGACTGAGGCTTATTCCGCGCTGGGCCTGTCGAGGCTGGCGGAGGGGACGATCCCAATGGTCCACCATGCGAGAAACATGCGAGCGGGGTCTAACGACAGATCCAAGCGAAAGACTAAACTCAAGATTGTATAGATAAGGCGCTTGCAATTCAGTGAGAAGAGGGCGTGAACCTTGCGGTAACTAGGCCCCGAAAGTCGCCGCCCCACGGCCCGATTGCTCCGTCAGTCTTGCGCGAGTGCAAGAGTTTACGCCTGAACTGATCGCTCTAACCCCATAAATCACTTCAAACATTGAAGTTTATCGTCTTGGAACCTTGCGATGACGCAAAAGGCCAAGCCCTCCTGTCACGACTCGCTGCCAAACCGCTTGCAGTTCCACCAAGCCCAGCTAATCGTATGTGATAACGTTATATACTGGCGACGGCGCATATGCCGTTTGGTCAAAGCTGGCGGGGGCTCACATGGCAATGGATCGCAACGGTCAGGTCGACGGCAAATCGGACGAGGCCCGCTCTCCGGACCTGCTGATCATCCCCTCGCAGAGCGATTGGATCGACGGCGTTTCGTCCGGGCTGGAGCGCTTGGAGCGGGAGGCGGCCGCTCAATCCATGGAAACGAAAGCGCCGATGCAGCAGCAGGGCGTCGCACCCATGGCGGTCGGTGTGCGAGTGCTCTGGGAGGGGACGGACGGCAACGATGTCCATGTCGGCGACGATTCCGAGGATGAGATCTACGGCAAAGGCGGGGACGACAGCCTCGTCGGCGGAGCGGGCAATGACACGCTCGATGGCGGCGAGGCCGGTGCGAACGGCAATACGCTGGAGGGCGGCACCGGCAACGACGTCTACTATATCTACAGCCTCAAGGATGTCGTGGTCGAATACCAGGACCAAGGCTTCGATCGGCTCTACACGACTGTCGACTTCGATGTCGCCAAGCTTGGGACGAACCGTTACATCGAGATCCTTGAGGTCAACCCCGTCCAGACCCAAGGCGTCACGCTCTCGAACGCCTCGCGCCTGATCGGCGGTGTCGGAGCCGATACGCTCAGGTTCGGCGCGACCATGAATGGAGGCGCTGGCGACGATACGTATTTCGTGGCGGGCGGAAGCCATCAGGTCATTGCCGATTCGGACGGCGACGACGAGGTCGTCGTGGTGGACGGCGGA
Source organism: Microvirga pudoricolor (assembly GCF_016892705.1). Lineage (GTDB taxonomy): Bacteria > Pseudomonadota > Alphaproteobacteria > Rhizobiales > Beijerinckiaceae > Microvirga > Microvirga pudoricolor. The sequence continues at coordinate 353,570 of NZ_JAFEMB010000002.1, read as the reverse complement.
TACGGTCCGTTCGCCCTCGGCGCCGGCATCGAGATCGAGTTGATCACCCTGCGAGGAAACAGTGCCGCGATCGGGAACGAACTCGCGAACCACATCGTCGGGGAAGGTGGCGGCAATCTTCTCGACGGCGGTATCGATAGCCTCGCGGACACGCTCGAAGGCGGCGGCGGTAGCGATACCTTCCGGGTCCGCAGCTCGAACGACATCGTCATCGAGGCCGTCGGCGCCACTGGGAACGATACCGTCGAGGCCTATGTCGACTTCGCTCTCGGCGCGGATTCCCATGTCGAGACCTTGAAGGCCATGCCGAGCGGGACGAAAACGGCATTCAACCTGGTCGGCAGCAAGTACACGACGCTGATCCAAGGCAGTTCGGGCAACGACACCCTCGATTCCGGACCGGCCGGTGCCACGGACGGTTTCGGCAACCCGATCGCGGTCCAGATTTTCGCGGGCATGGGCGACGACGAGATCCATGTCCGGCGGCAGAACGCCGTCGCCATCGATTTCGAGGGCGGAAGCGACATCGTCTATGCGCATGTCAGCGCCAGCATCGGCCTGGGCATCGAAACGCTCGAAGGCTACGCGGGCGTCGACGGTCTGACGTTAACGGGCTCGTTTCAGGCGGAGGTCATCAACGGCAACGAACGAGCCAACACGATCGTCGGCAGCTTCGGCGCCGATACGCTCTCCGGTCGGGACGGAGACGACGTTTACATCATCGACAGCGCCGAAGATATCATTACCGAAAAAGCGGGCGAAGGCTTCGACACGATCCGGTCCTCCACCCATTTTACCCTGGCGGGAGGTTACGAGATCGAAGGTCTCGAGGCGGCGACCAACGACGATCTGACCCTCGTCGGAAACGGCCTTGCCAACACCATCACCGGCCTGGATGGAAAGAACACCCTCGACGGCGGCAACGACGCCGTGCGCGATCGCCTGATCGGTGGGAAGGGCGACGACTCCTATATCGTGCGCAGCGAGGATGAGATCGCCGAGAAGGCTGGCGAAGGGCGCGACACGGCAACTGCACTGGGAAGTTTCACGCTGGGCAAGGACGTTTCGGTCGAGGTCCTGCAGGCGAATGCCTTCGTCGAAAGCCTCTCGCTCACCGGCAACAATCTGGCGAACACGATCATCGGTTCCGCAGGAGCGGACACGCTCGATGGCGGCGGCGCGGCCGCCGACAGTGCGGACAGTCTCGTGGGAGGATCCGGCAACGACGTGTATGTCGTTCATCGGTCCACGGATGTAGTGTCAGAGACCGGCGCCGGCGATGCAGACCGGATCGTCACCGCCGTCAGCTTCACCATCGCGTCCAATGTGGAGACGCTGGAGGCCAGTGCCGGGGCGGGGGATGTCACCCTTACGGGCAATGCGGCGGCCAACACCCTGATCGGCGCGGGCGGAAACGATGTTCTGGTCGGCGCCGGCGGCGCCGATCGGCTGGAGGGCAAGAGTGGCGACGACACCTACGAGCTGAGCGACGCCTTGGCGGTCATTGTCGAGGCGGTGAGCGGCGGAACCGACACAATCCGAACATCGTTCAGCTACGCGCTCGGAGCGGATGCCGAGATCGAGATCCTCCAGGCTACGGGTTCGGCGTCCGTCCACCTGACCGGCAACGCCTATGCCAACACCCTCATTGGAAACGATGCCACGAACGTGCTCGATGGCGGCATGGGTGGCGCGGCCGATGTGATGCGGGGACACGATGGCGACGACACTTACCATGTCCGCCATGCCGACGACACCGTGGAGGAAGAGGCCGGCCAGGGAATGGATACGGTTGTGGCCTACGGCCATTACACCCTCGGAGCCGGCGCATCCCTCGAAATCCTCGAAGCCGGCGCGGGAGCCGGGTCGGTCAGCCTCGTGGGCAACGAACTCGCCAACACGATCGTGGGTGGGAATGGCGACGATAGCCTCGACGGCGGGATGTCAGGCGATGAGTCGGATGTCCTGGAGGGCCGAGACGGCGACGACACGTATCGCGTGCACCGTACGACGGACATCGTTCGGGAAGAGGGCACGGGCCACGACGTCATCCTGACCGATGTGAGCCTGACGATAGCGGCCAATGTCGAGGTGTTGCAGGCAAGCGACCTTGCGGGCAGCGTCACGCTGACAGGCAGCGGCGCCGCCGAGAGCCTCATCGGAGCGGACGGCAACGATACGCTTGTGGGTGCCGGCGGTGCGGACCGACTCGAGGGCCGCGGCGGCAACGACACCTATCGGCTGGCCGATCCCGCCGCCACGATCGTGGAACGTGAAGGTGCCGGGCGCGACACAGTGGAGACGGCCTTCAGCTACGCGCTCTCGGTGGACGCCGAGATCGAGGTGATGCGCGCCACCGGCGGCGATGACGTGGGCCTCACCGGCAATCGTTTCGCCAACGAACTGATCGGCAACAGCGGTCGCAATGTCCTGGACGGCGGCGCTTCCGGAGCGCCGGACGTCATGCGCGGCGGCCTCGGAGACGACATCTACCACATTCGAAACGCGAACGATGTGGTGATCGAGGAAAGCGGCGAGGGCAACGACAAGGCGATCGTCTATGCGAACTTCTCGCTGAAGCACGACGAATCCATCGAAATTGTCGAGGCCGACGCCTCGACCAACGGCGTCACGCTGGAGGGCAACAATCTTGCCAACACCATCATCGGTGCTGGCGGGGACGATGTCCTGACGGGGGGCGGAACCGCGAAGGACAGCGCCGACCGCCTTGAGGGCGGCGACGGAAATGACATTTACATCGTCCGCCGCGTGACGGATCTCGTGATCGAGGCCGATGGCGCTCTGTCCGGCAGCGCGGACCGTATGGTCACGAGCGTGGACAACACCATCGCGGCCCACGTGGAAATCCTGCAGGCCGTGGAAGGGCTCGCCGATATCGCGCTGACCGGCAGCGATGCCGGCGACACCTTGATCGGCAATGCGGGCGCGAACATCCTGAGGGGCGGGGGCGGCGCAGATACGATGCAGGGCGGCGCTGGCGACGACATCTTCTATGTCGACGACGAAGCGGACATCGTCGAAGAGGCAACGGCAGGTGAGTTCGATACCGTCATTCTCACGGAAGCGATCAGCTATACCCTGACGGATTCCATGCTCGTGGAGGAGCTTCGCGCCAAGAGCGGAGTGGCCGTCCAGGTTCTGACAGGGAACAGCCATGCCAATATCCTGATCGCCGATGCCGGGAACAACACCCTGATCGGCGGTGGGGGCGGGGATGTTCTCCAGGGCGGCGTCGGCGACGACACCTATCATCTCGCCAGCGGAGACAAGGTGGTGGAGAAGAGCGGTGAAGGCACAGACACGGCGGTGGTTGCAGGCAGCTTTGCCCTGGATGACGATGCCTCCATTGAGGTGCTCCGGGCCGCTGACGGGACCACGGATGGCTTGAGCCTGACGGGCTCGTCGTTCGACAACACCATCATCGGCGGTAGCGGCAACGACGTGATCGACGGACGCGGCGGAACGGATCGTCTGGAAGGCGGCCTGGGCGACGACACCTATGTGATCAGAAGGAATGGCTCGACGATCATCGAGGCTTCCGGAGCGGGCACGGACACCGCCATCGTGTCCGTCTCTTACAGCCTGGAGGGCAGGGACAACGTGGAAAACCTGACGGCAGCCCCGGGGGCAGGCTCCGTCCGGCTGACCGGCAACGCCGGCGCCAACAGGATTATCGGCAATGAAGGGAACAACATGATCTCCGGCGGACTGGGAGCGGACACCATGGCAGGTGGCCTGGGTGACGACTTCTACGAGGTCGACGAAGAGAACGACGTGGTCGAAGAGGGTCTCGGCGGGGGCAACGACACGGTCGTCGTGGTCAGGAACGGCATGAGCTTCACGCTCACCGAGGCGATGCATGTCGAGCAGCTCTGGGCCGGAACCGGGATCGAGGTCCGTACGCTGACAGGCAACAGCCGTGCCAATATCCTGATCGCGGATCTCGGCGACAACACGCTGGACGGCGGCGGCGGCGCCGACCGGATGCAGGGCGGCCAGGGAAGCGACACCTACATCGTCGACGATGTCCGCGATGATGTGATCGAAACGAACGAGAGCGGAGGCGATGCGGGCGGCATCGATACGGTTGTCACATCCGTCAGCTACATCCTCCGCGACCATGTCGAGAACCTGACGGCTGCGGACGGGGCCGGAAGTCTCCGCCTGACGGGCAATCGCCTTGCCAATACCATCACGGGCGGGGGCGGCAGCGACACGCTGGACGGCGGCGCCGGCAATGACGGGCTTGCGGACGAGCTTCGTGGCGGCGGCGGCAACGACACCTACATCTTGCGTCGGGCTGGAGATGTGATCGTCGAAGCCGGAACCGACGATGCAGACACGGTCGAACTGGCCTTCGATGCGACGGCGGAGACTTATACGCTTGCGGATAGGCTGGAAATCCTGCGCGTCACGGGCGAGGGCGATTATGCGCTGACAGGCAATGCCTCGGCCAACACCATCATAGGCGGAGAGGGGAACGACACGATCGATGGCGGTCTCGGGGCGGATGTCCTTCGCGGTGGCGCAGGCGACGACGTCTATGTCGTGGATTCGTCCGACGTGATCGATGAATCGGCAGGCGGCGGCACCGATACGGTCCGCACCTCGGGCAGCTATACGCTCGGCGCCAATGTCGAAAACCTCGTCGCGACATCCGCGACGGGAGCGGCGCTGACTGGCAACGCCTCGGCCAACCGTGTCTGGGGCAACGCGGGAGCCGATACGATCGATGGAGGTGCCGGCGCGGACGTCATGCAGGGACAAGGCGGCGACGACACTTACATCGTCGACAATGCGGGTGACCAGGTTGTGGAAGCGTCCGGGTCCGGTGGGGTCGACACGGTCGTTACGTCGGTCAGCTTCGCGCTCGGGGCCTTCCTGGAGAACCTGACCGCTTCGGGATCCGGCGCGATCAACCTGACGGGCAACAGCGGGGCCAATACGCTGATCGGCAACGACGCCGCCAACGTCATCGATGGCGGGGCCGGCGCCGATGTGATGCGGGGCGGAGCCGGGGACGATACCTATGTGCTCGATCAGGCCGCCGACCAGATCATAGACAGCGCCGGAAACGACACGGCCTTGGTGTCCTTCTCCTACACCCTGGGAACGGATGTCGAGAACCTCACGGCGGTAGCGGGCGCCTCCAGCCTGGGCCTGGCGGGCAACGCCTTCAACAACGTGATCACGGGTACCGGCGGGAACGACACCCTGGACGGCGGGGCAGGGGCCGACAGGCTCGTCGGCGGTGACGGCAACGACACCTACGTCATCGACAATGCCGGCGACCGGATCGTCGATACGGGTGGGGTCAACACGGTTCTGACCTCGGTCAGCTTCAGGCTGGACGCGTACCTGAACCATCTGAAGGGCATGGGCACCGGACCTTTGGTTCCGTCCGGCAACTCCGCCGACAACACGATCTCCGGCGGAGAGGGCTCCGACAAGATCTACGGTGGGCTTGGAAGGGATCGCCTCGCTGGAGGCGCCGGGCGGGATGTGTTCGTCCTCGACACGACTGTCGCCAAGAAGAAGAACGCCAACGTCGACACGATCACGGACTTCAACGTGAAGGACGACTCGATTCATCTCGAGAATGCGATCTTCAAGGCCCTGGGCAAGAAGGGCACAGCCCTCAAGCCCGCCAAGTTCAAGAAGGATGCCTTCCATCTCGGCTCAAAGGCCCACGACGCCGATGATCGGATCATCTACAACAAGAAAAAGGGTGTTCTCTACTATGATGCCGACGGCGCTGGCGGAGCGGCGCAGGTCCAGATCGCGACCCTGTCCAAGAAACTGAAGATGACCCACAAGGACTTCTTCGTCGTCTGACCCGGTCCAACAGGCGGCCCTCGGACCTTTCCCGAGGTCTTCCGCGTCCCCTAGGGTCAGGCTTTCCGAGAGGATTCCAAGGCTTGCTGCAACTCGGCGGGGTCGATGGCGACCTTCAGCACGGCGCCGCCGAAATCCAGGATCAGCAAGGGTGTCTCGCCGGTCGTGTCGATGCGGGTGCTCAGCGGCTTCAGGGGAACGCTCCGGGGATGCAGCGGGCCGGCGCCTTCCTTGAACGTCCGAGGTGGCTTGTCCCGATGGACCCGCGCGATCTCGCTCAAGAGGTCGGTGATGATGGGAGAGGAATCCACCGTTCCGAGCAGGACATCGTATTCGCGACCGGTATCGGCGCGCACGCCAAGGGAGAAGATCTCACCGTCGCCTGATACCTGCACGCGCCAGGCCGTCGATCCGATCCGTTTCACCATTCCGCCGCCTCCAGGGCAATCGCTGCCGATGGGCCTTATGGCAGCCCAACGCGCTCCCTGGCCACCGCTTTTTGGCTCACACCGTCCCAGACCGCTGAAAATGCGTGAAAGGATGGGGCCGATGGGGTATCCCGGCCCGTGAATGACACAGCTGAAGGCCCGACCCATGACCGATACCCCTCCCGATCGCCTGTCCGTCAACCCCGACAGCCCCCACTACGACGCCAAAGCTCTCGAGCGCGGGGTCGGTGTCCGGTTCAAGGGGGCCGAAAAGACCAATGTCGAGGAATATTGCGTCAGCGAGGGCTGGGTGCGTCTGGCGGCCGGCACTGCCAAGGACCGATTTGGAAACCAGATGACGGTCAAGCTCAAGGGTGCCGTCGAACCCTATTACAGAACGAACGAGTAGCGTTCGAGCCACCCCGTCGCCTTCGATTCGGCGAGCCCTAGTTTCACCGCCTTGGAGCGCCCCAGGCTCGGAGCGACGGGAGGAGCCGATGATCACTCTTTACACCTGGACCACGCCCAACGGCCGCAAGGTCCCGATCATGCTGGAAGAGCTGGGCTGGCCCTATGAGGTCAAGCCGGTCGATATCGGCCGGGACGAGCAGTTCTCGCCCGAATTCCTCAGAGTGTCCCCGAACAACAAGATCCCGGCTCTTGTCGACGACGAGGCGGATGGCGGGCCTCTCTCCGTCTTTGAAAGCGGCGCCATCCTGGTCTATCTGGCCGACAAGAGCGGGCGCTTCCTGGCGCCCTCGGGACCGGCCCGTTACAAGGCTCTCGAATGGCTTTTCTGGCAGGTCGGCGGCCAGGGCCCCATGCTGGGACAGCTCGGCTTCTTCGCGAAGCGCTCCGAAGAGAAAGCGCCGCTGGCGATCGGCCGCTTCACGGATGAAGCGGCCCGGTTGCTCGGGGTCCTGGAGCGACGCCTCTCGGAGGCACCCTTCCTTGCCGGAGAAGATTACGGCATCGCCGACATGGCGACCTATCCATGGACCATTGCCGCCAAAACCTTCCTGAAGGATGTGCTGGCGGAAAGCTTGGCCTCCAAGCCGTCCATGGAGCGTTGGCTCAAGGCGGTGGGCGACCGGCCGGCGGTGCAGCGCGGCATGGCGGTTCCCAAGGTGTCCTGACCAACCTTCCAGGCTTGCCACGGAACCACGATGTCCAGCGTCGATTGTTCCCTTGTCGTCCGGAGCGCGACGGCCGGGGGACCCGTCGCTTCGCGGTCTCAGGAGCGCTCGGCCATGAGGGACCTCACTCGCAGACGGAACGGAATGGTGGACACCCAGATTGCCCGCCGCGGCATCCGGGATCGGCGCGTGCTCGATGCCATGCGCGAGGTTCCCAGGGAAGCCTTCGTCGGAGCCGGTTTCGAGGATGCAGCCTATGAGGACGGGCCACTCCCGATCGGCGAGGGACAGACCATCTCCCAGCCCTACATTGTCGCCCTTATGATCGAAGCCGCCGAGATCCGTCCCGGCGACCGGGTTCTGGAAGTGGGAGCGGGCTCGGGTTATGCAGCGGCCGTCATCAGCCGGATTGCGGGTCAGGTCCATGCCGTGGAGCGTCACGGCTCCCTGGCCGGATCCGCCCGGGAGCGGTTCTCGCGCCTGGGCTACGCCAATGTCCTCGTTCATGTGGGCGATGGCACGCGCGGCTGGCCCGACGAGGCTCCGTTCGACGCCATTCTGGTCTCCGCCGGCGGGCCAGACGTTCCGCAATCCCTAAAGCAGCAGCTGGCGATCGGCGGAAGGCTCGTGATTCCGGTCGGCCTGGAAGAAGGCCGGCAGACTCTGCTCAAGGTCACGAGGGCAGGGCACACGGATTTCGACGAGGAGAGTCTCGGGTCCGTGATGTTCGTGCCTCTCATCGGCGAGCAGGGATGGACGGAAGATGGGAGGCGCGCCGCTTTGAGAGATGGGCCCAGCCCCGCCCGCGGCCTTTCGCTGCCGGAGATGATCGCGGGGGTGGCTGAGCCTCTTCCGGATCTCGACGATCCAAGCTTCGGCCGTCTGTTCGACAGATTTGCCGGCAGGAAGGTGGTGCTTCTGGGCGAGGCGAGTCATGGCACGTCGGAGTTCTACCGCGCCCGCGCGGCGATTACCCGGCACCTCGTCAATCATCACGGATTCAATATCGTAGCGGTCGAAGCCGACTGGCCCGACGCGGCGGTGATCGACCGGTTCGTGCGCCACCGCCAAGCCCGGGGGCGAGCGGGGCCTGCTTTCAGGCGCTTTCCTACATGGATGTGGCGTAACACGGATGTGGATTCCTTCGTGGGTTGGCTGAGAGATCACAACGGTCAACTTGCTCCCGAGCAGCGCGCCGGCTTCTACGGCCTCGATATCTACAACATGGGCGCGTCCATCGCGGCCGTTCTGGCTTATCTGGACGATGTGGATCCGGCAGCGGCGGACGTGGCGAGGCATCGCTACGGTTGCCTCACGCCCTGGCAGCGGGAGCCGTCGGACTACGGGCGGGCCGCGCTGTCGGCAGGATACGGAAAGTGCGAGCAGCCGGTGATCCAGCAATGCCGGGAGCTCCTCTCCAACGAGCTGGCTTACGCGCAGGAGGACGGCGACAGCTGCCTCGACGCAGCGCAGAACGCCCGGCTCGTGGCTTCCGCCGAGCGTTACTACCGCGTCATGTATTATGGCGGCGCGGAATCCTGGAACCTGCGCGACACGCATATGTTCGAAACCCTATGCCAAGTCCTGGCGGCACGCGGATCGGAATCCAAGGCGGTTGTTTGGGCGCACAATTCCCATGTCGGTGACGCGCGTTACACGGAAATGGGCATACTCCGGGACGAGTTGAGTATCGGACAACTCTGTCGCGAGCACTTTGGGCAGGACGCGGCCCTCATAGGCTTCGGCACTCATTCGGGCACCGTGGCGGCGGCTTCGGATTGGGAGGGTGAGATGGAGGTCAAGGACGTGCGTCCATCCCGTCGGGACAGTTACGAGCGCCTTTGCCACGATACGGGAATCCCACGCTTCCTGCTCGATTTCAGCCGCCACGATGCTGTTAGGCTTGCTCTCGCCGAGATGCGCCTCGAACGTTTCATCGGGGTCATCTACAGGCCCGAGACCGAGCTTATGAGCCATTATGCCGACGCCTCGCTGTCACGGCAATTCGACGCCTTTGTCTGGTTCGACGAGACCAGGGCCGTCACACCTCTCGGGCCAGAGCATCGGCCGGGAGAATTGCCTGAAACCTATCCTTTCGGACTTTAGGATGTGGTTAGCCTGGAACAGAGTGCCGGAGGGCCGGTTTGTTCTGCATAAACGGGCTTTTCGCCACTGAGGAGGAACCGGCATGGGCAACTGGCTCGGCACATCCGTCATCCCCTTCGAAGAATTGCTGTTGCGCTTCGGTATCGCATCGGCGTTCGGACTCCTGCTCGGGCTCGACCGGGAGGTGCGAGGGATCTCGGCGGGCGTTCGCACCCATATGCTCGTCGCCCTCAGCTCCGCCATGACGATGCTGATCGCCCTGGAACTCTTCGAGGAACTCTCGACAAACGCCGAGGTGGACATGGATCCGACCCGCGCCATCCAAGGGCTGGCCCAGGCCATCGGATTTCTATGCGCGGGCGTCATCTTCGTGGCGCGCGGGAGCGTCTACGGCGTCACGACGGCAGCCAGTCTCTGGATGACAAGTTCCATCGGCATGGCGGCCGGCGCGGGAATGTACCAGATCGCTGTTGCAGGTCTGATCTTTGCCCTGTTGATCGTTACCGTCATGTGGCTCGCCACCCGGTTTCTTCCGGGCGCCGACATGCCGTCTTTGAAGGATCGCACCAAGCCCTCGCAGCCCCTTTAGGAACACCTCCCGAGTCGGCTCGGAACGGGTTCGAGGCAGGGGCGTTGGTCCGCCAGATGAAGCGCGGCCGTGCCGGATCCCAAGGACGGGCACAGGCTGTCTTCGTCCCCATGAAAGCGGAATGCAGGAGGAGACGATGGCATCGACTGACACACCGGGCGTCATGACTGGCAAGCCCCTGATCGAGAGCGACCGCGTCGAAGGCACGACGGTCTATGACCAGAAGGGCGAAAGTCTTGGTTCCATCAAACGTCTCATGATCGAGAAGATGAGCGGGAAGGTTGCCTATGCGGTCATGTCGTTCGGCGGTTTTCTCGGGATGGGCGAAGACGAGTATACCATTCCCTGGAACAAGCTGACCTACGACACGGGCCTGGGCGGCTATCGCAGCGACATCACCGAAGATCAGTTGCGCGGATCGCCTGATTTCTATCGCGAAAACGAGGACTACGAGTGGTCCGATCGCCAACGGGAACGTGAGCTGCACGACTATTGGCGCGTGCCTTACTATTGGGGCATCTGAGCCTGCATGCCGCCCGCAGCGCCGGATGCACTACTGAGGCGGCTTGGCGATGGCCTCCGGGTGAAGGGTTCGGGTCAGGAAGTCGATGAACGCGCGGATGCGAGCGGCCAAGTGCTCGTGTCCGGCGAATACTGCATGGATCAGCTCGATATCCTCCGGATTATAGCTCTCGAGGACCGGGACCAACGTCCCGGCCTCGATATCGGGCTGGACGTGAAACTGCCCGATCCGCGCCAGTCCCACTCCCTCGAGACAAAGGCGGCGCAGCGTCGGCCCGTTGTTGGCCAAGAGGTTCCCGGTGATTGGCGCTCGATAGGAGGCGCCGGTGGTCAGGTCGCGAAAGGGCCATTCGTCTGCGCCTGAGAGGAAGTTGAACCGCAGGCAGTTGTGCCGGGACAGATCAGCAGGGGTCTCAGGCACGCCCTTTCGCGCCAGATAGTCGGGAGCCGCCACCACGATGCGGCGGCTTTCGAGAAGCTTCCGGGCCTTGAGGCTGGAATCCCTCAGCACCCCCGAGCGGATGGCGATGTCCGCCTTCTCCTCGAGCAGGTCGATAATCCCGTCGGTCAGGGACAGATCCACTTCCACCTGAGGAAAGAGCTTCAGGAATTCCGGCAAGATCGGCACGATGTGCAGGGCGCCGAATCCAACCGAGGCACTGACCCGCAGGCGACCGCGCGGCACCGCCTCCGCTCCGCCCGAGACGATCCGTTCCGCCTCGTCGATCTCCTGCAGAATGTGCCGGGCCCGCGTGAGGTAGACTTCGCCCTCGGGCGTCAGTTGAAGCGCTCGCGTCGTGCGAACGACGAGGCGCGTGCCCAGACGATCCTCTATTCGGCTCACGACCTTGCTGATCGCAGACGGTGTGAGCCTGAGACTGCGGCCCGCCGCGGAGAAGCTTCCGAGCGTGATCGCCTGGACGAAAATGCCCATTTCCCCGGCACGGTTGTCCATGCATCACCTTTGAATTCAATTCATAGGTATTGATCCATTGTCATGGGTTAACGTGCAAGTCCCCTGGGCTCATATTCCGCTCATCCCAATCGGTCCCGGACTAGCCAGTCCCAACCCGTTTCCGCCATGCGGACGCCAACGGATTTGCCATGCCTATCGCTCTGTTTGCTCTCACCATCGCGGCCTACGCGATCGGCACCACGGAATTCGTGATCGTCGGCCTCCTGCCTACGGTGGCGGATGACCTCGGCATTAGCCTTCCGCTGGCGGGTCTGATCGTCAGTGTGTATGCGCTCGGCGTCACCTTCGGGGCGCCGATCCTCACGGCCCTGACCGGGCGCCTGGAGCGCAAGCCGCTTCTCCTCGGGCTCATGGGGCTCTTCGTCCTTGGGAACACCCTGGCGGCCCTCAGCCCGACCTACGAGATGCTCCTGGCGGCCCGGGTCGTCACGGCGTTCGCCCATGGGGTGTTCTTCTCTGTCGGCGCCATCATCGCGGCCGACCTGGTGCCGGAGAACCGGCGGGCATCGGCTATTGCCCTGATGTTCATGGGGCTCACGGTCGCCATCGTGACGGGCGTGCCGCTGGGCACCTTCATCGGCCAGACCTTCGGCTGGAGGGCGACCTTCTGGGCCGTGTCGGGCCTGGGCGTCGTCGCCTTCGGGGGCATCGCGCTCCTGCTCCCCCGCACGTTGTCGAAGGCGGCTCCGGCCAGCCTGCTCGATCAGGTGAGGGTCCTCGGCAGCGGCCGCCTGCTCCTGGTCTTCGCCATGACGGCCTTGGGCTACGGCGGCACCTTCGTGGCCTTCACGTTCCTGGCTTCGATCCTGGAACAGGTCACCGGCTTCGCGGCCTCAAGCGTCAGCTTGATCCTGGTGCTTTACGGCGCCGCGATCGCGGTCGGCAACATCGTGGGCGGGCGCGTTGCCGACAGGAACCCGGTTCGTGCCCTCCTGGGTCTCTTCGCTCTCCAGGCTCTCGTCCTCATCGCCTTCAGCTTCACGGCCGTCTCCCCGGCCTGGACACTGGTCACCCTCGCGGCGCTCGGCTTCCTCTCCTTCGCCAACGTGCCGGGCCTGCAGCTCTACGTTGTGGAACTGGCCAAGCAGCACCGTCCTGGCGCGGTCGACGTGGCTTCGGCCCTCAACATCGCGGCGTTCAACCTCGGCATTGCCTTGGGGGCCTGGATCGGTGGCGCCGTGGTGTCCTCGCCCCTGGGACTCGGGGCGACCCCCTGGGTCGGTGCGCTCCTGGTGGGCGCCGCCCTGGCCCTGACGCTGTGGAGCGCCGCCTTGGACCGGCGTCCCCACGGGGTCACGTTGCCGGCCTGAGAGACGTCCCACCCGGCGAGTTGCCAATCCGCGCCAGATGAACGAAGGCTAGAGCTTCTTCAGTCCTCGATGCGGAGCGGGTTGGCATGATCGTCGTATTCGGATCCATCAACATGGACCTCGTCGCCCGCGTCCCTGCCATCGCCCGTCCGGGGGAGACCGTGCTATCCCGCCGGGCCGACAGTTTCTTCGGCGGCAAGGGAGCCAACCAGGCGGTAGCTGCCTCGCGCGCCGTCAGGGAGCCCGGCTCCGTCGCCATGGCCGGCGCCATCGGGCCCGACGCGTTCGGAGAGACCTGCCGGGCGAACCTCCTGCAGAGCGGCGTCGACGTGGTGGGCGTCCGGCTGGTTTCAGAGCCCACCGGCTGCGCGTTCATTACGGTGGACGCCTCGGGCGAGAATGCCATCACGGTGGCGAGTGGGGCGAACATGGAGGTGCGCGCCTCCGATCTGAGCGACCACGTTCTTCGCATCGCCTCGGTTCTCGTCCTGCAAATGGAAGTGCCGCTTGTGGAAAGCGTTGCGGCGGCGAAGCGCGCCCGGAAGGGCGGCACGAAAGTGGTCTGGAATTTCGCGCCCGCTCCAGGGGACGGTGAACGCGATACGATCGGGGAGGCGCTGGCCGCCACCGACATCCTGGTGGTGAACGAACATGAAGCCCAGGCGACGGCGTCGGTCGCCGGAATCGAGCACGTCTCGACCTATGAGGGTGCCGCGTCGGCCCTGGCGAAGGAATTCGGCCTGACCTGCCTCGTGACCGCCGGGTCGCTTGGCGCCTTCGCCATGAAACCGGACGGAACACGCCTGCACGTTCCCACGAAGGCGGTCACGCCCCTGGATACGACCGGAGCAGGGGACACTTTCGTGGGCGTGCTGGCGGTCGGCATCGCCGAGGCCCTGAGGCTCGAGGACGCCATGGAACGGGCCTGCATCGCGGCCTCCCTGTCCTGCCTCAAGCCGGGCGCGCAGGGCGGCATGCCCAGCCGCAACGAAATCGACGCCGCAATTGCAGGCGAAACTCAGGATCCGCCCGGACCTTCCGCCGCGAAGCGCCCGGCGTAGGATTTGCTCAAGGGCGTCGCGTAGCCTCCGATCTTGGACGTCTTGAGCCCAAGTCCGACCAGGCCCTCCAGCAGCTTGATCGCGCAGGCCACGCCATCGAGAACCGGAAGCCCGTGGCGCTCCGACAACTCCGCCGTGAGATCGGCCATTCCGGCGCACCCGAGCACGATGGCTTCGCAGCGGTCCTCGCGCATGGCCGCCTCGATTTCGGCGGAGATTTTCGCCCGCGCATCCCCGGCCTGGTCTTCGAGGGCGAGAACAGGAACCTCGCAGGCTCTGACGCGGGCGCAGCGGGCGGCCAGCCCATACTTCCCGAGATTGTGCTCGATGGCCGGTACGGAGCGCGACAGGGTCGTGATCACCGAGAACCGGCCCGCGATCAGGCTCGCGCAATGAAAGGCGGCCTCGCCGATGCCGATGACGGGTCCGGCCGCCAGCGACCGGGCGGCTTCGAGGCCCGTATCGTCGAAACAGGCGATCGCGTAGCCGTCGAATCCCGCCCGCTCCCCTCGGCTGATCTCCATGAGGAGGCCCGGCACCGAATAGGCCTCGTCGAAATAGCCTTCGATGGAGGCCGGACCGTCTTCCGGATTCACCGCGACAACCTCGGTTCCCGGAGCGGCGGCGGCGGAGGCGGCCAGCCCGATCTTGCGGGTCATCGAGGCCGTTGTGTTGGGATTGACGACAAGAATGCGCATGGGATTCACAATAGGCCCTTGCCGGCGTCCGATCCATGCCTCGCGCGTCGTTTCTGGGCGAAGAGCACCGCGGCGAGCGCCAGGATGATCACCGCGAAGGAGATGCCGGTCGTCACCGTGCCCAGCGCATAGATCACCGGCGTCGTCACGGTGGTTGTCAAACCCTGGAGGGTCAGGGGAAGAGTGTTGTCGGAGCCGACCGCCTGGCTGGACCGGGCGATTTCGTCCCAGGACAGGGTGAAGCCGAACAGGACGACGCCCACGAGGGACGGCGCGATGATGGGCACGAGAACGTGCAGGAAGGTCTGCCAGGACGTGGCGCCCAGGTCCCGCGCCGCCTCCTCATAGGCCGGATTGAAGCGGTTGAAGATCGCGAACATGATCAGGAGGCCGAAGGGCAGGGTCCAGGTCAGGTGGGCGCCGAGACCGGAGGACATGAGCCCCATGGCGGTCTGATAGCCGCTCTGGATGGCGTCGATCTCGTAGCTGTCGCCAAGAGCCTTCACGCTCTGGTCAACGATCTGGAACTCGAGCGCGATGCCGAGGGACACGATAATGGATGGCAGGATAAGGCTTGCGATAGCGGTGTAGAACAGGAGGCTCTGGCCCCTGAAGCTCCTGCGGAAGGCAAGGCCTGCCATGAGCGAGATCGCCACGGTGAGAACGGTGACCAGAGCCCCGAGCTTCAGCGAATTCAGGAGAGCGTCCATGACGTAGGGGACACCGATCCCAGCCCAGAGGTTGCGAAACCAATGGAGCGAGACCCCGTTCAGCGGGAACGTCATGCCGCCGTTCGGTCCCTGGAACGATAGGGTCACGATCGTGATGGTGGGGCCGTACAGAAACAGCACGTACAGCCCGAACAGAAACGACAGCACGTAGAAGCTGCGGGAGCGCCCTTCGCTCATGGTCTTAGAGCTCCTTGCGAATGTCGATGAAGCGAACGAGGAGGGCGATGATCATCAGCACGACCGCGAGCAGAACGACCGCGTTCGCGGCCGCGATGGGGAATTGCAGCGCGCCGATCTGAGTTTGTATCACCTTGCCGGCCGATGCGATCTGCTGGCCGCCCATGATGCCGATGGTGATGAAGTCCCCCATGACCACGGTGATGACGAAGATCGAACCGATGGCGATGCCGGTTTTCGAGAGCGGGATGATCACGTTGGACAAGATCTGCCACCCCGTCGCCCCCGCATCCCGGGCGGCCTCCACGAGGGACCGGTCGATGCGGGACATGGAATTGGCGATCGGCACGATCATGAACACCGTGTTGATGTGCACGAAGGCCAGGATGACCGAAAAGTTCGAATAGAGCAGCCAGTCGAGAGGCTGCTCGACCAAGCCCGCGCCCATGAGGGCTTGGTTCACGAGGCCGTTGCGGCCCAGGAGCGGCACCCACGAGATCATGCGGATCACGTTCGACGTCCAGAACGGGATGGTGCACAGAAGCGCCAGCACGAGGCGCACCGTCGAACTCCTGATCTCGAACGTCAGGTAGTAGGCGATGGTGAACCCGATCACCAGTGTCAGGAGCCAGACCGTCAGACAGAATTTGAGCGTCGACAGATAGGTGCGGAACGTGGTGCACAGGTCCGGCAGGGATTCGACACAGCGGTCGAATGCGTCCCTGTAATTATCCCAGATGAAGGCGGGCTCGATTGAATAGCCGGTGTAGCTCCAAAAGCTGACGACGAGGGTGACGATCAACGGCAGGATGAAGAAGGCCAGGAAGACCGCAGCCAGGGGTGCGGCCTGCCAATAGGACGTCCAACGCGCGTGGTGAAGCATCGCCTGCCTGTCGTCTCAGAAGCGGAGGAGGCGGGGCCGGATTCTCCCGGCCCCGTGGAGCGCGGCGCGGTCAGGCGGCGATGAACTCGTTCCACTTGCGGACCATGTACGCGTTCTCATCCATGATGGAGTTCCAGCAGGCCACGGCGCCCATTCGCTCGCTGTAGGATCCGCCGTCGCGAACCGCACCCGCCTTCTCAAGAAGGCCGCCATCGGGACCTTTGATGTCCTTTTCGGCAGGCTTGCCCTCCATCCAATAGGCCCACTCATAGGGCTCCATGTTCTCCTTGGCGGTGTCGAGGACGGCGGAATAATAGCCCTGCCGGTTGAGATGAGCGCCCGCCCAGCCGGACAGGAACCAGTTCACGAACTCGTAGGCGGCGTCGAGTTCCTTGCCCTTGAGGGTCCTGGGCAGACCGAAGCCGGATGCCCAGGCGCGGTAGCCCTCCTTCAAAGGTTGGAACTTGCACTGGATGCCCTTGAGGCGAACCGCGGTCACGGCCGGCGACCACATGGACTGGATCACCGTTTCGCCCGAGGCCATCAGGTTGACGCTCTCGTTGAAGTCGGTCCAGAACGCCCGGAACTGGCCCGCTTTCTTGGCCTCGATGAGGGTCGCGATGGTGAGGTCGATCTCCTCCTTGGTCATGTTGCCCTTGTCGGCGTATTTGTGCTTGCCGGTGGCTTCCATGACCATGGCGGCATCCATGATGCCGATGGACGGGATGTTGAGGATCGAAGCCTTGCCCTTGAACTGAGGGTTCAGCAGCTCCGCCCAGCTCTCGATGGGGCGACCGACGAGATCGGGCCTAATACCTAAAGTATCCGCGTTGTAGGTTGTGGGAATGAGGGTAATCCACTCCGTCGGCGAAGCGGCGAACTTTTTGGAATTCTGACCTTCCAGATACATCACCTTATTGGGCGCCGTGCCCTGGTTGCCGATCTTCTTGCCGCCGATCTCGCCTTTGGTGATGGCGGGAGCAAGCTTGTCGACGAGCTTGATCTTCTTCGCGTCCAGGCCCATCAGGTTGCCGGACGGGACGAGGTTGCGCAGGCTGAAATACTCCGTATCGACGAGGTCGAAGGAGTTCGGTTGGGTGATGATACGCTTGGTTACGTCGTCCGTGGTGACGGTGACGTATTCGATCTTGATGCCGAGATCCTTTGCGGCGCGCTCGGCGATGGCGGGTGACTGGTTCGTGGCGGTCGATAGGTAACGCAGCGTCACTGGCTCCGCCGCGATGACGGCAGGGAAGCCCGTGATCGCGGTGCCGGCGGCTGCTCCCGCAAGCGCCGCGCCGCCTTTCAGGATCTGTCGCCGGGACAGATCGGTGGTCTTGCCGGTTGTCTTCATCCTGATCCCCTTTGCCTTATTGGGTGTTGACTGGCGGATTTATCGGGCCCCGCCTTCGAGAACGTGGGCGGCTTGAGGCGCCCAGGTGGCCCGGACCCGTTCGCCTTCGCTGATCGGCGCCCCGCGAAAGTCCTGCTCGGGCACGAGTGCGGTCAGGTCGCTTCCGCGATCGTCCACGAGCTGGATCGAGAAGCCGGTCCCTGCATATTCCACCGTCTTCACGGTCGCCTCGCGGGTATTGGAATCGTCCGAGTGACCGGCAATGAGCCTGGTCTGGTCGGTGCGGACTGCGATGGCGCGGTCGCCGAGGTCGATGACGTTGTGGGCGCCGATGAACCGGGCCACGAAAGCGGTTCTGGGCCGGGAGAACAGATCCTCGGCCGTTCCCTTCTGGACGATCCTGCCGCCATTCATCAGGACGACGAGGTCAGATAGAGCCAATGCCTCGTCCTGGCTGTGCGTGACATGGACGAAGGAGATGCCGAGGCTCTTTTGCAGTCGCTTGAGCTCGCCCCGCACCTTCAGGCGCAGGAACGGGTCAAGGGCCGAAAGGGGCTCGTCGAGCAGCAGCACCGATGGGCTCGTGATCAACGCCCGCGCCAGGGCAACCCGCTGTTGCTGGCCGCCCGACAGCTGGGAGGGCCGCCGCTCCGCAAAACGTCCGAGATCGACGATCTCCAGCATGTCCTTTGCCTTGAGCAGGCGCTGCACCTTCGGCACGCCCTTCATCTTGAGGGCGAAGGCGACGTTTTCGGCGACTGTCAGATGGGGGAAAAGCGCGTAGCTCTGGAACATCATCGCCGTTCCGCGCCGGGCAGGGGGCAGAAGGGTCACGTTCGCGTCGTCGAGGAGGATGTCGCCGGACGTCACCGCTTCATGCCCGGCCAGCATGCGCAAGCTCGTGGTCTTGCCGCACCCGGACGGTCCCAGGAGGCAGCAATAGGTCGAGGCCGGGATCTTCAGGTCGATCGCATCCACGGCCAGCGAAGGCCCATAGGCCTTCGTCACATGAGCGAACTCGACCTCGCCTCGGCCTGCCTCTTGAGCCATCAACGCCTCATGGATTGTCGGCTAACCCGGAAGCGTCTTTATAAATCCTGGTTGAAGGTCTTCTCCAGAAGAGGCAGGACCAATTCTAATCAAACGCCTGTATAAAGAATGAGCACTCGCCCATCGATTTTGCACGGCGACGACGAATGCTGGCTTCTACGCTCGATACGTTACGGAATGAGCGCCTCAAACGGTGGCGATGGGGGTGGCCGGCGATCCCACGGCGCCTGTGAGACGTAGGGGAGGGGCAGTCAAGAGAAAGCTGGTCTTGCCGTTCTGGCGCAGCCACCGTGCAAGTTCGCCGAAATACCAGAGCTCGCCGAGATTGAGACCGAGCTTGAACAGGCAATGAGCATGCAGCGGCAGCCCGGGATAAGCGTCGCCTTCGCCAGGCCGAGCCGGATAGGCCTCCACGGCGAAATTGTCGGCGCAGATAGCCACGATGCCGGAATCGGTGATCCAGTTCAACAGCCGGCTATCGCGTCCGTCCAGAACCGGGCAGGATTTCGCCAGGACTTCCCCATCGGGTTTCTTGCCCATTTCCAGGATGAGGTCGGCAAAGCCCGTATAGAGGCAGAGGAAGTCGCCTGTCTCGACGCTCGCCTTCTGGTCGTCGATCATTCCCATGAGGCCGTCATACCCGACGAGTACGCGCTCGCGGCCGTGAACCTTTTCCAGATCGACCAGCACGCCCCGGCCCTGGACCCCGGCCGTCGCCAGGTTCTCGATGCCGATTGCATGCGCCCCCAGATCGCTCTGCGCATCGTCGGGCCCGACCACATGAACGCCGCCCTGGAAGCCATTGTAGTAGACCTTCTCGGCCACCCCGTCCCCGTCGACATCGAACATCTGGCCCACATGGCCCAGGCCGTCCCACTGGGTGGAGTACTGGGTGTAGAGCATGACGGCGTCGTCGGACACCACGTCGGAGAAGCAGCCGCACACCTGAGAGAGGCGGAAGTTGTAGTTGTGCCCGGTCCCACGCTTTTCGTAGAAGAAGCGCGGTTCCTTGCGCAGCGCGAACAGCTCGTTGCCGCCCGGATAGTCCAGCGGCAGGCTCAGGCAGAACGTGAGACCGTGCTCGACCTCCCGGATCGCCTTGAGACGCCGCTCCGGGGTCAGGAGGTTCATGCGTCCGATTTGGTCATCCGGGCCGAAGTCGCCCCAGTTGGATCCTTCGGGGCGCTGCGTCCATCGTTGGTTCGACAAGGTTTCCTCCCTGGGTCGGCGCACGTCTGTCCGGCGCCTTGGTGTCATGCTGCGAGGGGCGGCAGGATCCGCTTGTCCCGGAGGATGCGGAACCAGTCGCGGAACATGTCCTCGGTATCGATGCAGTCCCCAAATCCCGCCTGCCGCAGCTTGATGGTGCTGACAAGAGCGGGAGGCGGCGCGGAGGACTTGGCAAAGGTCGCGAATGTGAAGTCGGCATAGTGGTGCGACTCGCCCAGGACTTCCTTCAGCGCCAGGGGGCGTAAGCCGTACTTGACGACGATGCGGTCCCAGACCGCGTCCTTGCCCTCGAGGAAGGCGGCCAGCGACCGGCGATCCTCCGGCCCGGGCGCGATGCCCAAAGCATCGGCGATGGCCGGCCATACATTCTGCCAGACAAAGACGTCGCCATTGGCGATGTTGAAGGTCTCATTGCGTGCGCCCGGCGCTGTCGTGGCCCAGGCGAGCGCTTTGGCGAGAAGCCGTGCATCGACCGCCTCCAGCAGGTAGGCGGGTCCGCCCGGAAATCCGAAGGGCAGCCCTTCTTCCCGGCAGATGGCCGCATAGACGCCCAGGATCGGCGTGATATTCATGGCGACGCCGACGACGTCGCCGAAGATCACTTGCGGCCGCCAGATGGTGAAGCCCAGATCGGCCGTCGCGGCGATGGCGCGAATGTAGTCTTCCTGAAGCCAGTAGAAATTCTCGTGTGGGTCGCGGGACCAGCTTTCCCGTGCCGGAACGGCGATCGGGTGAAGGTGGACACCATAGGCCTTCGTGCCCTGGAGCAGGCTCATGTGCCGCAGGCCGCGCGCGTTTGCGAGCAGCGACTCGGTGAGGTTCCGCAGCATGGAGAGGTTGATCTCCATCTGTTCGGGGTCGCGCCAGCCCCGCACAAGTCCCGGCTTTTCGTACAGGGCCGTATAGACCACGTGCGTGATGTCCTCCAGCCCGGCAGCCGCCATCCGGCAGGACCCCGCGTCCCGCAGGTCGACAGGCAGGTGACGATACGGTCTCGATGGCATCACGTCGGGAGGCCGGCGCGACAGGGCGACGACGTCCCAGTCGTCGCGTCCGAGGAAATGCTCAAGCGCGGCTTGCCCTACGACGCCGCTGGCTCCCGCGATGAGAACGGTCTTCCTCGCCATCGGCCCGCTCGGCTATCGGCGCTGGTCGAAGCGGCGGCCCACAAGCCCTGCCGCGATGTTGATCTTCTGGATATCAATGGCGCCACCGGCGATGCCCCAGCCGTAGGAATCGCGAAAACGGCGCTCCATTCCGTACTCCTTGGCGTAGCCGTAGCCTCCCATGAGCTGCAGCGCCGCGCCCGTGACCTCGCGGGTTACCTCGTTGACGTAGCATTTGGCCATGGCGGATTCCTGTGCGTCCGGAAGACCGGTCCCCGCATTGGCGGCGGCCCGGTGAATCAGCAAGCGCGCAGCCTCGACCTTGAGAGCCATCTCGGCGAGGCGGATCTGCACGGCCTGGAAGTCCACGATGGCCTTGCCGAACTGCTTGCGGTCCTGGACATAGGCCGTGACCTGTTCCAGCGCGCCTGCCGCCACGCCCAACGCCATCGTGGCGTTGCCCAGCCGCTCGATGTTGAACAAACCCATGAGGCTTGGGAACCCGCCAGGCCCGACCAAGAGGTTGTCCACGGGAACCCGCACATTGTCGAAACTCATGTCGGCCGAGGGCACCCCCCTGAAGCCCATGAGTTCCTCCTGAGCCCCAAAGGTGAGGCCGGGCGTGTCCTTGTCCACGAACACGGCCCCGATTCCCTTGGCGCCGGGTGCGTTGTCAAACCGGCAGAACACCACATAGCCTTCCGAGTGGCCGGCGCCGGAGCACCACCGCTTCGATCCGTCGATAACGATCTCGTCGCCTTCGATGCGCGCCTTGGTGCGAAGGTCGGTGAGGGCCGTTCCCGCGTCCGGCTCGGACATGGAAATGGCCACCAGCATTTCGCCCGCGACGACCTTTGGCACGACCCTCTCTCTGAGGGCAGGCTTGCCGAGCCGCTCCACGATCCGCACGGGACCGGCGCAGCATTCGAAGATCGGGAAGGCGACTCCGACCGACACCTTGGCGAATTCCTCCATGACGATGAAAGCATCGAGATGGGGGAGGCCAAGGCCGCCGAGGTCGGGGTCGGCGTTGATGCCGAGAAAACCCATCTCGGCATAGCGCTTCATCCAGGCCTGGGGCACGGGATGCGCGGTGTGCTCGACCTCCTGAGCGAGCGCGGGCAGCTCGGTCTGCGCGAAGCGCCGGGCGCTTTCTTGCAAGGCGCGCTGGTCGTCGGTCAAGTTGAAGTCCATGGTCCACCCTTCTGGAGTTTTTTGATGTCAATCGCCGCCTGGGACGGTCTTACGATGCGAATTCGCAGCGTCCGTTGGTGAGCACCACCACGTCCCGGGCCTTGATCCTGGCCCGGAAGGCCGCCTGTCCGGCTCCCTCGCGCCAGATGTCGACGGTAATCGTCTCGCCGGGAAACACGGGAGACGAAAAACGTCCGTCCATGAAGGTCAGGCGTTCCGGGGCGTAATCGCAAAGACCAGCGAGGAGCGCGTGCCCCGCGACTCCATAGGTCGCCAAGCCGTGGAGGATCGGCCGGTCGTAGCCCGCCTTGCGGGCGACGGCGGGATCGGAGTGGAGCGGGTTGAAATCACCCGACAGGCGATACACCAGAGCCATCTGCGGGTGGGTCGGCATATCCAGGCTCAGGTCGGGCTCCCGATCCGGGAGAGGATGCGGCGTCCGGGGCGAGGTGGAGCTTCCGCCGAACCCGCCATCCCCACGGCAGAACACTGTCTGCAGGAGGGTGGCGAGCGTCTCGCCCGTGGCGGCGTCGCTGATTTCGCGTTCGGCGAATACGAGCGCGCCCTTGCCGGGCCCCTTATCCACGATGTCGACGATGCGGGTCCGTCCCACGACGTCACCCTCGGGCGGGATCGGACGGTGCACGCGCATGGCCTGCTCCCCGTGAACGACCTTGACCCAATCGATGCCCGTGTCGAGATCACGCATCCAGAAGCCCGGATAGGCGAGCACGTTGGCCATGGTGGGCGTGGCCACGAGCTTCGTCTCGTCCACGAAACGCAACTGGCGTTCGTCGGTCGGATCTAGCCCAAAACCGAGACCGAGGCCGTAGACGACCGTGTCACGCCATGTATAGGCGTGGCGGATCTCGGGGAAGGGAAGTGCGTAAAGCTTGTCGGGATCGAGAGGCATGGTCAGACGGGGTCCCAGGAAAAGACATCGGCGGAGCGCTCGAGCGGGGTCAAGGACGGTCCGAAAGCGCCGGGAAGCTGGTCGGCCAGAGCCTCGGGGGTCCAGCCTCCGCCGCGATGCAGGCCGCGGATCGGGCGCGGTTGGCTCATCAGGAAGATTTCATTGTTCCTCACCGCGAAGACCTGGCCGGAGACGTCCTTGGCGGCGTCGGATCCGAGAAACACCACCATGGGGGCGATCTTCTCCGGCGTCATCTGTTTCAGCTTCGCCACGCGAATCTTGTCCGCCTCCGTCTCCGTCGGAATGGAACTCACCATCCGACTCCAGGCGAAGGGCGCGATGCAATTGGACCGGACGTTGAAACGCTGGAGGTCCATGGCAATGGCGCGGGACAGGCCGACGATTCCGAGCTTGGCCGCCATGTAGTTCGCCTGGCCGAAATTGCCGATGAGCCCGGCCGTCGACGTCATGTGAACGTACGAGCCGGATTGCTGCTGCCGAAAATACGTCGCGGCCGCGCGGCTGACATTGAAGCTCCCGTGAAGGTGGACGTCGATCACGGCGCGCCATTCGTCGGGCGTCATGCGATGGAAGATCGCGTCGCGCAGGATGCCCGCGTTATTCACGACGATGTCGATGCGCCCGAAAGTGTCGAGAGCCGCCTGCACGATCTTCCCGGCGCTCGCGGTGTCGGCAACCGAGTCCCGGCTCGCGACCGCTCGGCCGCCCCGCTCGTTGATGGCCGCTGCAGCCTCGTCGGCTGCCGAGGCATTTTGGTTCTCGCCCGTCAGGGTGACGCCTACATCGTTGACGACAACAGCGGCACCGGCCTCCGCGAGACCGTTCGCAATGGCTTGTCCTACGCCCTGTCCGGCGCCCGTGACGATGGCGACCTTTCCGTCCAACATTCCTGGCATGATCTCAAAACCTTGTTCGTTAAAGAGTTGTGGCCGTCCCCAGGATGGCCGTCGCCTGGCTCGATAGCACGCCGCCATTGGCGTGGGCGAGGGCGAGCTCGGCACCCTCTACCTGTCGCTCGCCACACCGTCCGCGCAGTTGCTCGACCGCCTCGATCACCGTGAAAAGTCCATACATGCCGGGATGATTGCAGGAGAGCCCGCCGCCGTTCGTATTGACCGGCAGGCCCCCGCCCGGCGCGGTAGCGCCGCTCGACACGAAGGCCCCGCCATCCCCCTTGGCACAGAAGCCGAGATCCTCGAGAAACAGGAGCGTCGTGATCGTGAAAGCATCGTAGACCATCACGTGGTCGATATCCGTCGGCTTCACACCGGCCATCGCGTAAGCCCGGCGGCCCGACTCGACCGCCGCCGTCGTCGTGAGATCCGGCATCGCGGCGATCTGACGGTGGCTGACCGCAACTCCCGTGCCGAGAACATAGATCGGCTGGCTCTTCAGGTCCTTGGCGCGATCCGCCCGCGTGATCACGAGCGCGGCTCCTCCGTCCGTCACGAGACAGCAATCGGCGCGGGTCAGTGGATCGCTGACCATGCGTGATGCGAGGATCTCCTCGCGGGCGAGCGGGCCGCGCGCGAAGGCGTCCGGGTTG
This sequence comes from Microvirga pudoricolor, assembly GCF_016892705.1. Lineage (GTDB taxonomy): Bacteria > Pseudomonadota > Alphaproteobacteria > Rhizobiales > Beijerinckiaceae > Microvirga > Microvirga pudoricolor. Next base: position 328,683 of record NZ_JAFEMB010000002.1, on the reverse strand, counting down.
AGATTGGCCCAGGCCCGCGCCGCGAGCGCTACATCGGCAAGATTCTCCCGCGTCGTGCCGTATTCGTACATGTGCCGCGCCGCCGCGAAGGCATAGCTGGAGATCGGATAGCGGGCTCGGTAGGGCGTTTCGTAAGGTTGGGGGTCAGGCATGGACACGAGACGCCCGCCCGCGCTCAATTGGTTCGAGCCGTAGCAGATCAGGGCAACGTCGCAGAGGCCGTTCTCCAGGGCAGCCACGGCCGACTGAAGGTGGAACAGAAAGGACGCGCCGCCGACCATCGTGCCGTCCGCATGGCGCACCTTGAGACCGAGCCGCTCGGCGACGTTGAGAACGGGCAGGCCCGAGGACGAAATGGCGCAGAAGAGCCCGTCCACATCTTTCAAGCCAAGCCCGCAATCCTCGAGGGCCAGCACGACCGCTTCCTGAAGCTGATCGAAGGGCGTCCGGCCGGGCGCGTTCCAGCGTTTGGTGTTGCCGACGCCCGCAATGGCCGCGCGTCCGCGCAAGGACGAACTCATAGGACGCCTCCATCGGTGGCATGGAACAGGAGGATCGGTTCCGGTGCGGTCTCGATCCGGGCCGTCACGCTCATGCCGATTCGAACGGCCTCGGGAGCCAAACCGTCCACGCGGCTCATCAGGCGCGCGCCTTCGGCCAGGTCGATGAGCGCGACGTTGTAGCTGCCCTCGCGCTCACGGACCACGGTCGACGCATAGACGACACCCCGCCCCGATGCCTCCACCCATACGAGGTCCGATCCGCCACAGGCGGCGCAGACGAGGGCAGGCGGAAAGCGATGGCGCTCGCAATTCCTGCAGCGCTGAATCAGGAAGCGCTCCTGCCGCAAGGCATCGCGCCAGACGTCGTCGGGCCCAGGTCCGTCGAAGCGGGAATCCGTGCTCATCGTGTTTCGTCTCCGCTTCGACCGTGAAGCCAGCGGTCGTAGTTCAGGGCTTCCCGGAACGGGAGTTCCGCAGCCGCCTTCAAGGCTCTCTTGGCCATCGAGGCGGATCTGCCGCCCAGTCTGGACAGGATCGAGTCCAGGCTGCCACCGGGATCGTCCGCTTTTTTGGCGATGCCGGCATCGGCAAGGATATCGAGAAGATCCGTCCGGTCGTCGAAGAAGATCGCTCTGGCCAGAAGCGGGCCGAGGCGGCGATGGGCCAACGCAGCGAGACACGGACCGTCGCGCCAGTGTCCGGAAAGCGCCGCTCCCGCCTCGAGGACAACTTGGTCGCACAAGAGCAGGATCGCGGCACCTTGCGGCCCGATGGAACCCGACGGGGCGGCGATCACGGGGAGGTTCGCGTCCGTCAGGACGCTGATCAGGTCGTTCGCCTCGGATGGATCGGCGAAGGATCCGGAGAAGTCGCCGTCGATCACGAGGACCTGCGGCGGCGCCGCTACGCGCAGCAGACGGCGCAACTGCGACGGCGCGTCGGTCGCACCGGTCGACAGGGTGAAACGGATCGCCTGTTCAGAGAGCGGCGGGGCCATGGCGTTCAGCGTCCCTTAAATTGCGGCGGACGCTTCTGGAGAAAGGCGTTGGTGCCCTCCTGAGCATCCTCCGTGGCCAGAAGTCCCGCCATTAAGGTCACCTCGTATTCCAGGGCGGACTGCATGGACATCCGTCCAGCACTCTTGAGGGCAGCCTTGGCGGCCCGGCTTGCCAGCGGAGCCTTGGCGGCGATCGTCCTGGCCTTGGCGAGTGCCGCGTCGATGACGGCTTCCGCAGGAACCACTTCGTCGACAAGACCGATGCGCCTTGCCTCCCAGACGTCGATGAGTTCGCCCAGAAGCGCTGCATCCGCTTGGGCGCCAGCGCCTGCACGGGGCCGCCATAGCTGTGTTCCCCCGGCACCGGGAATGAAGCCCAGGTTAATCTCCGGTTGGCCGAACACGGCGTTGTCACCCGCAACGACCAAGTCGCAGGCGAGGGCCAATTCGCAGCCTCCCCCCAAACAATAGCCGGCGACGGCTGCGACGATTGGCTTCTCCGCCCGCGCGATGCTCTCGAACGCCCTACGGGTCGGCGAGGCCAGATAAGTCGCCGGTGAGTGTCCCGACAAAACGTCGATATCCGCACCGGCCGAAAAGTTGCCGGGGCCGCCGGTCAGCACGGTGGCACATATTTCGGGGTTCTCGTCGGCCGCGGCGAGACTGGCGGCGATTGCCGTCAGGATCCCAGGATTGAGCGCATTCCGAGCCTGCGGCCTGTCGATCAAGACGACCAGGACCGCGCCATCGCGGGTGGTTCGAACGAAAGAATCCGGCATCCCATCCAAGCTCGCCAAGTACATATTCATTTCCCGTGAGGTTAGATACTCAGCAGTATGTTTGCAAGCCGTTTTGACATTTTGCGGCCCGTATGTCCGACATGACCGCATCGCGGTCCATAAAGCCCATGCGTGTTCCGTGCCTACTTTTGTGCGGTGTGTCGACAATCGAGCACCTGTGCGTTTCCAAGCACAGTAGCTCGGGGAGAACGAAATTATTTATCATCTTTTCAAACGGATAGCTATTCATTCCAATGTGCCGGTTTGTGGGTGGGAGGCTTAAATCCACCATGCGGCGGCGCTGCAGCGCAGCGAGAAAAATCTGGATTATGCGATGTGCGACGAGTTTAGACGTTGGTCTAAGGTCGCTCACGAAACCGCGAAGTGGGTTGACGAGTCTCCATACCCATCAGTATCTTTATCGTAATGAGTGGCCGACCAACGGCGCCTGATCATGGGAGAACATCAATGAGAGCTCTTCGGTTTCTGGCCGTTGCCGCGATAGGCATCCTGGCCGCGACAAATGCCAGCGCCCAACAGAATGCAATCAAAGTCGGCGTGATCCTTCCGCTAAGCGGCGGCGCAGGCCCGCAGGGTCAGCATGTGACGCAGGCCATCCAGGCGATGGCGGCCATCATCAACGAGTCAGGCGGCGTCATGGGCCGTCCCATCGAGATCCTGTCGCGGGACGACGAGTCCACACCGGCCGTCGGCGTGTCACGCGCCAACGACCTGATTTCTTCCGGCGCGTCGGTGATCATCGAGGGCTGGAACAGCCCTGTCGCCTTGGCAATGCAGCCGGTGATCAACCGGGCCGGCATTCTCGACATCACCGCGTTCGCCAGCGCCGACTCCATCCTGTCCGGGGAGGGCAATCCTCTCGCCATCCGCCTCAATGCATCGAACTCCCAGGGCGGCGCGGCCGTGGCAGCCTTGATCGCCAACAAGCTGAAAGCCAAGCGCATCGCGTTCCTGACGGAGAACGACGCCTATGGCAACGGAACCCAGGAATCCATCGAGGCCGAACTCAAGCGTATGAATTACGCCTACGAGAAAGTCGCCGAGGAGAAGTTTCCCTTCAATCAGTCCGACTTCCGCATCGCGCTCACCAACGTGCGTGCGGCCAATCCCGATGCGACAATCGCCATCAACGCCAATGAAGGCCTCGGCATGCCGGCCTTGATCCGCCAAGCCAAGCAGAGCCGCCTTCCAGGGCAGCTCGTCGCCGCCCTTGGAACGGTAGCGCCCAGTGTCATCTCGGTGGCCGGAGACGCCGCAAACGGCGTCATGGGGGTCGACATCTATTTCCCGAATGTCGAGCCGTTCACCTCCTACGAGGCGAACAAGAAGTTCGTGGCGAAAACCGAGGAGATGTTCAAGTACACGCCCGACAAGTTCATGGCGGTTGGCGCCTTCGCCTTGCAGGTCTGGGCCATGGCCGCCAACGAATTGAAGACTCTCGACAAGGAGCCGCTGGCCAAGCGCATTCGCGGCGGATCCTTTAAGGATACGGTCTTCGGTGACGCGACCTTCGAGGCCAATGGGCAGCTCAAATCCCGTATCTATCCCTTCACGGTCCAGGATCAGAAGATCGTCGTCGATCTGGCGCGATAGTACCGATCCGTTATGACCCCGGTCCGAGATGGGCCGACAACGAGGCCATCAAGAAAAGCAAAAGCCGATGAACGGCGCTTTTTCCAGGGAGAGAACTCATGAAGACCATTACGATTCTCGTTGCCGCAGCGATCAGCACCTTCGCGCTCACGGCAGCACAAGCACAGCAGAACCCGGTCAAGGTTGGTGTCATCTTCCCGCTGAGCGGCGGCGCAGGCCCGCAGGGTCAGCACGTGACGCAGGCCATCCAGGCGATGGCGGCCATCATCAACGAGTCAGGCGGCGTCATGGGCCGTCCCATCGAGATCCTGTCGCGCGACGACGAGTCCACACCGGCCGTTGGCGTGTCGCGTGCCAACGACCTGATATCGGCCGGCGTATCGGTGATCATCGAGGGCTGGAACAGCCCTGTGACGCTTGCCACCCAGCCGGTGATCAACCGGGCCGGCATCCTCGACATTACGGCTGTGTCCAAGGCGGACCCCATCCTGTCCGGGGAGGGCAATCCGCTGGCGATCCGTCTTAACAGCTCGAACTCGCAGGACGGTGCCGTCATCGCCAACTACCTCGCCAAGACCGCGAAAGCCAAGCGCATCGCGTTCCTGACGCAGAACGATGCCTACGGCAATGGAGCGCAAGCCTCCATCGAGGCCGAGCTCAAGAAGCTCGGTTATGAATACGAGAAGGTTGCCGAAGAGAAGTTTCCCTTCGCCCAAGCCGATTTCCGTGTTGCGCTCACGAACGTCAAGGCGGCTAACCCCGACGTGACGGTCGCGATCAACGCCAACGAGGGCCTCGGGCTGCCGGCCCTGATCCGCCAGGCCAAGCAGAGCCGCCTCCAGGGCCCGTTCGTGGCAGCGGTCGGAACGGTGGCGCCCAGCGTCGTCTCCGTGGCGGGCGATGCCGCAAACGGTCTCATCAGTGCCGACATTTATTTCCCCGATGTCGAGCCTTTCGCGTCCTTCGATGCGAACAAGAAGTTCGTGGCGAAGACCCAGGAGATGTTCAAATATACGCCTGACAAGTTCATGGCTCTGGGCGCCACTTCCCTTCAAGTCTGGGCGATGGCCGTGAATGAGCTCAAGACCCTCGACAAGGAACCTGTTGCCAAGCGCATTCGCGGCGGCTCCTTCAAGGGCACGGTGTTCGGCGACGTCACCTTCCAGGCCAACGGCCAGCTTCAAAGCAAGCATCTGCCCTTCACCGTGGAAGGCCAGAAGATCGTCATGCTGCCGGCTTCGAACTGAGCGGGGTCCGACGGATGCAGGCGCGAACCCAACCTGTGCTTAAGGTCGAAGATCTCGGCGTCAGCTATGGCGCCCTCGTGGCCCTGGACGGAGTCAGCTGGCAGGTGGCCGCTGGGGAAATCCTCGGCATCATCGGCCCCAACGGAGCGGGCAAGAGTTCGTGCTACGATGCGGTGACGCATCTCGTGCGGCGGCGCGGCAAAGTCGTTCTCCTCGGCGAGGACGTCACTGCCGTTCCGCCCGACCGCCTCGCCGAGCGCGGACTGAAGCGGGCGTTCCAGCAGAACGCCTCGTTTCATGACCTGACCGTCCTCGAAAACATGGTCGTCATGCTCCATGACCGCTACGGCACGGGGCTCCTGCCGTCCATCGCGCTTCCTTTCCAGGAGGCGCGCCGGCGGCGCCGTGCCATGGAGGAGGCGGCCCAGAGGCTTGTCCGCTTCGGCATCCCGGCGGAATTCCATGACCTCAAGCCGGGAAGCGTGCCCTATGGAACGCAGCGGATGCTCTCCATCGCGCTTGCTTACGGCAGCGGCGCCAAGGCCCTGCTGCTGGACGAACCGGCCGCGGGCCTCGGTGGAGCCGACATGAACCGGTTGATCTCACTTCTCAGGGACCTCAAGGCCGAGGGGCTCGCCCTGGTGGTGATCGAGCATCACATGGATCTGATCATGTCCGTGGCGGATCGGATCGTCGTCCTGGAGCAGGGCCGCCCGATCGCCTCCGGGACGCCGAAGGAAATCCAGGCCGACCCTCGTGTCCTCGAAGCCTATCTGGGACGTGTCCAATGAGCACCACACCCGTCATTGAGGCGACCGACCTGAAGGTCGCCTTCGGAGGCAACCTGGCCTTGAACCTGCCACGCCTTGCCGTGCAGGAGAAGGAACTCGTGGGCGTCGTGGGCGCCAATGGGGCGGGCAAGTCCACCCTGGTCAATGCTCTTCTGGGCTGGTCCCGGGGAGCCCCCAAAGTGTCCGGTAACGTCCGGCTCGACGGGCGCGAAATCTCAGGCCTGGAGACCCATGAGCGCGTGAATTCCGGACTCCTGCTGATCCCGGAGGGCAAGCTTGTTTTCGGACAGCTCACGGTGGAGGAAAATCTCGCGGCCCTCGGTGACGTCAAGGTTGGTGACGGACGCAGGGCGTACAGCGTCGATGAGGTTTATTCGCTCTTTCCCCGCTTGCACGAACGCCGCCACCATCTCGGCTCGCAACTCTCGGGCGGCGAGCGTCAAATGCTCGGGATCGCCCGTGCGCTGAGGCTTGGACCGCGGGCGCTCCTCCTCGACGAGCCGTCCATCGGGCTCGCGCCTCGGCTCGTCTCGACCGTGCTCGAAACGGTCCGCTCCCTCGTCAATTCCGGCCTGACGGTGCTGCTCGTCGAACAGAATGTGCGGGCCGCCATCGAGGTCGTTGACCGCCTGATCCTCCTGGAGCGCGGCCGCATCGTCGCCGAAGGACCTGCCGCCGCCATGCGGGACGATCCCCGCATCGCAGAGGCCTATCTCGGAGCCCACGCTGGATGAACCTGACACAGCAACTCATCAACGGCCTGGTTCTAGGCCACGCCTACGCCCTGGTCGCGATCGGCTGGACCGTGCTTCTCGGCGTCGCCCGGCTCGTGAACTTCGCGCACGGGCAGATGTACATGCTCGGAGCCTTCGTGTCTTGGTACACGATCTCGCGGCTCGGGTTGCCCTACGTGGTGGCGATCCCGATCGCCATGCTGGCGGGTGTCATCGTCGGCTACATCATGCAGAGGGTTCTGCTCCAGCTGACCCTCAAGCAGGATCTCGTCTCGATCATGATCGTGACGCTCGGCTTCGGCTACGTGATCCACGGCTGCGCCGCTCTGTTCTTCGGGTCCACGGGCCAGATTCTCGAGACGCCTCTGTCGCTGCAGGACATCTACATCGGCGATCTCTGGTTCACCTATCAGGACATCGCCATCATCATCACGGCGATCCTGTTCTTCATCGCGCTGAAATATGTAATCGACCGCACCCGGATCGGACGTCTGACCCGCATGGTGGCGGAGGATCCGCAACTGGCGCAGCTCGCCGGGATCAACGTGAAACGCGTCTATCTGGCGGTCTTCGCCTTCGAGGGCGCGGCGGTCGCACTCGCGGCAGCCCTCGTGGCGCCGCGCACCCCTATCCTGACATCGATGGGATTCGAGGAAGTCATCATGACCTTCGTGGTGGTCGTGCTGGGCGGGATCGGCAGTGTCCTGGGCAGCTACGTGGCCGGGCTCGCGCTCGGGCTCTTCACCGCCTTGTTCGGCGCCCTCGTGTCTCCGGCCTATACGACTGCGGCAGCCTTTGCCGTTCTCATCGCCGTGCTGGTCCTGCGCCCGGGTGGTCTAGCCGCTAATCCGGGAGGGCGTTGACATGAACTCGGCTTTTCGTCCCGTGCTCATCGCCGTTCTCGCCCTGGCCGGTTTCTTCGTGCCCACCCTCCTGGGAGGCTCGGGAGCGGTCTACAGCGCCTGCGTGCTGATCGCGATCTTCGCGGTGATGTCCTACGGCCTCGACACCGTCGTGTCCGATCTAGGTGAGGTCAGCTTGGCGCACACGGTCTTCTTCGCCGTGGGTGCCTACACGACGGCTCTCCTGTCGACCGGGCCGGGATTCGGGCCCATCGCAACGCTCCTCGGAGCTCTCGTAGTGGTGTCCCTGATCGCCGCTGCCCTCGGCTACATCACCTTGGGCTTGCGAGAGTTCGCATTCTCTCTCGTCACTTACGCCGTGGCGGTGGTTGGCGCGAACCTCGCTCAGAACTGGTCCTTTCTGGGCGGTTCGGACGGGCTTCGCGGCATTCCGGCCTTCAATCTCTCGCTCGGTCCCTTGGCGTTCTCGGCCAAGAACGACCAGGAACTGTGGCCGATCGCCTATATCCTCCTGTTGATCGCCATCTACGTCGTCTATTGCTTCCGGCGTTCGCGCCTCGGACAGGCGGCCATGATGAGCCACCTCAACCCGCGCCTCGCCACCATGTCGGGCATCGACCTGCAGCGCACCCGGCTCCAAGTCTTCCTGTTCTCGGCCCCTGTGACGGCCTCGGCCGGCTGGCTCTACGCCTACCAGCGTGCCTACGTGAGCGCCGACGTTCTTGAAACCTACTTCCTGATCCTCATGCTGACGGCCGTCGTTCTTGTCGGACGGCGTGTTCTGCTGGGCCCTCTGATCGGGGTCGCGCTGATCCAGGTCCAGGAGAAGTTCCTGTCCTTCGGCGGGTATACCGACAAAATCATCCTGGGCAGCGTGTTGGTCATCACCTTGGCGTTCCTGCCGAAAGGTTTGTTGGGGCTGTTCCAGCCCCTGACCGGCCTCTTCGCGCGCCGCCCATCCCCCGTTTCGGAAACAAGACTCTAAGGAAGACGTCCATGGCCGTGATCTGGCAACCCGCCCTCGACGAAGACGCGCAGCGCTGGCAGGCTCTTGCGGCCAGCCTGACCGCCGAACACTTCGAGCCCTTGGCGGAGGAACTCGATAGGGATCAGCGCTATCCCTGGGAAAATGTCCGCAAGCTCGTGGAGAGCGATCTGGCCGGGCTCTTCATTCCCAAGGCTTATGGTGGGCAGGGCGCCAGCCTGCGTTCGACTGTTGCCGTCGTCGAGACCGTCGGGACGGGATGCGGCTCGACGGCCGCCATCCTGTGCGCCGCTCAGCTCGGCGCCTTTCCTGTCCTCCTGGCCGGCCGCGAAGATCAGAAGGCCTTCTATCTCGGCGAGATGGCCAAGGGCACCGGCACCAGCTTTGCCTTGTCGGAGCGCTCGACCGGCTCTGATGCCGCCGCAATCGAAGCGACGGCCGTTCGAGAGGGCGACGGCTGGCGCATCCGAGGCGAAAAGTACTGGATCGGAAACGGCGGCGCTTCCCGCTACTACGTCGTGTTCGCCAAGACGGACCCGAGCGCTGGAGGCCGCGGCATCTCCGCCTTCATGGTGGACAAGGAACAGCCCGGCGCCGTTATCGACGAACTGTCCGACAAGATGGGGATTCGTGGCACTCAGACGTCGAACCTCAAGCTCGACGTAGTCGTGCCTGACAGCGCCAGGGTGGGTGAGGTCAACCGAGCCTTGCGCTTGGCATTCCAGACGCTGAACGTCGGGCGCATCATGGTGGCGGCTCAGTCCCTGGGCATCGCGCTTGCGGCCTATCGCGAGGCGTCCCGGCGCGCCGTGGAGCGGCAAGCCTTCGGCCATCCCATTATCGAGAACCAAGGTATCGGCTTCAAGCTGGCCGACATCGCGACGGAAATCTCCGCCGCCCGTATGATGGTCTACGAGGCCGCTCGGGCTTACGACAGCGGCGAGGACGTCGCCAATCTCGGCGCCATGGCCAAGCTCTATACGTCCGAGGTCGCCCATCGCGCGGCCGACGCAGCGGTGCAGATCTGGGGCGGGTACGGCTATTGCAAGCCCAATGTGGCCGAGCGTCTCTACCGCGACCAGAGGATTTTGGAAATTTACGAAGGAACCTCCGAAATTCAGCGTCTCGTCTTGGCCAGGGCGGTGCGCAAGGAGGTTGAGGATGCTAGAAACAACGTTTCCATCCCAACCCCTAATCGATCGGTCGCATGATGCACAAGAAGGCCCCCATCCCCCTCGACGTCGGCAACGAAGCACGGGAAGAAATCATTCGAGCGGCCGCCGAACTCTTCATGGAGCTCGGATTCACGGCGACCAGCATCGATGCCGTCGCGGAGCGGATGGGGGCCACCAAGGGTCGGGTTTACCACTATTACAAGAGCAAGGCGGACCTGTATTTCGACATCCAGACGGTCGCGATGGAGCGCCTGACGCGCGAGATCGAGCCCATCGCGGAAGGGCCGGGCAGGGCATCGGACCGATTGAGCAGAATGGCCCTGCGGCATACGGAAATCCTCCTGATGGAGCTGCCGATCCAGAAAGTGGCCGTGCAGGGCCTCGAAAAGCAGCTGCTGGCCGCCGGCGCTTCGCGCCATGCCCAGACGCTGCGGTCGGTCATCCGGCTGCGAGACGATTACGAGCAGATCTTCGCGGAAGTCATCGACCAAGGCGTGAGGGAAGGCGACTTCGTCGAGTTGCCCGCGCGCCTGGCCACCAAGCCGTTTTTCGGAGCGCTGAACTGGGCCACGGTCTGGTACACGCCGCGCCGCCTGCAGAAGCACGACGATATCATGGTCATCGCGAAGACGCTTGCCGATTACGCGATGCGGGGAATACTCAAGGAGCAGCCACGTGATGCAAGCCAAGCAACGCCCTTTTTCCGGGGAAATCTGGGACGAGGTTGAGACCTGGTCGAGGGATAAGATCGAGGATCACCAGCTCGCCGCGCTCCGCCGCCAGCTCGAGCGTGTGCAGGACAAAAGCGCCCATTACAAGAAGGTCTTCCAGGACGCCGGATTCGCGGCCGGAGACTTCAAGAGCTTCGATGACATCCGTAAGCTGCCCCTGACCCGCAAGTCGGACTATGTCAAGGGGCTCGACCGGGATCCCCCCTTCGGCACTTTCAGCGCCGTCAGCACCACCGAGGCCGTTCGGGTTCACTTCTCCTCCGGCACGACAGGCCAGCCGTCGCCGGTTCTCTGGACCCAAAGGGACATCGACCGCTGGGCCGACATCTATGCCCGCTATATGTACGCTCAAGGCCTTCGCGCCTCCGACGTCTTTCAGTGCATGTTCAACTACTCGTGGTTCGTGGGTGGCCTGGGCGCAACGCTCGCTGCACAGAGACTCGGAGCTCTCGTGATACCGGGCGGTGCCGTCGATACCAAGCGCCAGCTCGAGACGATCCGCCAGTACGGCACCAAAGCAGTCATGGGCACGCCTTCCTTCATGGCGCATGTGGCCGAGGCCGCGGAGGAAATGGGCTTCGACCTAGCCGGGTCGAGCGTCAAGATGGTCTGCGTCGGCGGTGAGCCTGGCGCGAGCATTCCAGGCACCCGCGAGCGCCTCGAGCGGCTCTGGGGCGCCAAGATGTTCGACTGCTACGGCGCCCTCGAATGCCAGCCCATCGGATGGGAGACCGCGCTGCAGATCGGCCCCCAGCTCGCGGAAGACTATATCTATGTCGAGATTCTCGATCCGACGACCGAGGAGCCGGTCGCGGACGGGGAAAGAGGCGTTCTCGTCCTCACCCATCTCGATAAGGAGGCCTGCCCGCTGGTCCGCTGGTGGACCGGCGACATCGTGGTCCGCGACCGCACGCCCGCTCCGGACGGTCGAACTCATGCGCGGCTCGTCGGCGGAGTCATGGGCCGTGCCGACGACATGCTGATCGTGCGTGGCGTCAACCTGTTCCCGTCCGCCGTCGAGGATATCGTCCGCGCCTTCCCCGGCACGACGAACGAGTATGTCATCGTCATCGACGATTCCGTGAAGGATCCAAAGTCCGGGTTCTTGACCGGTGTCAAGCTTCGCGTCGAGCGGGCCGAAGGTGCGCCTGACGATCTCGGCGAGAGACTCTCCCACAAGCTTCGCGAAGCCCTCCAGGTGCGTTTCGTGGTCGAAGCCTTGCCGGCCGGTACCCTGCCGCGAACCGTCCATAAGGCGAAGCGTGTCATCACGGAGTAGGCCATGCCCCTGCCACAGCCCCTGCGGGGGAAGCGCGTGATCGAGCTGTCGCAGTTCATCGCGGGCCCGACGGCAGCGCAGCTGCTTGCCGATTTCGGTGCCGATGTCATCAAGATCGAAGCCCCATCCGGTGATGGCTCGCGAGGTCTGCCGGGGACCGAATTCGGAAGCGTCTATGCCCGTTCGTTCAACACCTCCAAGGAGAGCGTCGTCGTCGATACGCGTAGCGAGGAAGACCGGGACAAGCTGTTCGCGCTCCTCGCCGATGCTGACGCCATGGTGTGCAACCTGGCGCCAGGCGGTCTTCGTCGTCTCGGCCTTGATGCCGCCTCTATCCGCCAACGGTTTCCCCACCTGATCGCAACGCTCGTGTCCGGCTACGGCCAGGATGATGACCGCACCTGCATGGATACCATCGCGCAATGCGAGAGCGGTTTCGCGTGGCTGAACGGGGCCGAAGACGGAAGCCCGCGCATCTCGACGAGCTGGCCCACTGATTTTTTCTCCGGGATGTATGCGGGGCTGTCAACCGCCATGGCTCTGGCCGACCAAGACCGCGTCGGCGGGACGATCATCGACATCACGATGATGGAGGTCGCCTCCGCGATGCTCCTGGGGCCCGCTGCGCTCATGGTATCGGAGGGCGGCAAGCTTGTCCCCCCAACGGGCAATCGTGACCGCGCCTCGGCGCCGTCCAACATCTATCGATGCCGGGACGGCCACGTCTACATCTATGGCGGGCTCGACTCCTACTGGTCGAAGCTCCGTGACGTCGTCGGTGGCGAAATGCTGACCCTCAGTGAGCGCATCGCCCGCGCGGCCGAATTCGACGCATTGGTATCGGCCTGGACCGAACCGCGAGACCGCAAGGATGTACTGGACGTCATGCGGGATCTGCAGATCCCAGCCGGAATCGTGCGGGAGCCGGGAGAGGCGGTGGAGATGATCAGGGCCGTTCGACCCGGGGCAGTCAGCCGAAGCCTCCCGTCCGGCGAGAACATTCCGGCTTATCCGGCGCTGTTCGACGGCGAGCGCATCTCGCGCTCTCCCGCACCGCAAGTCGGCGGCCAACGCCGCCACAACGACCTGAAGAACCTGGAGACGCCCGCATGAGTGAGCCTGAATTCGACCCCAAACAAGTGTCCGTGTTGCGGAAGGGCCTGTTCGCCGGTCGATCCGCCTTCATCACCGGAGCCGGTTCGGGCATCGGTCGTGCCATCGCGGTACGCTTGGTGGAACTGGGCATGACCGTGTTCGGAACGGGCCGGCGCACGGAGATGCTCGAAGAAACGGCGTCCCTGGTGTCCGGAATGACCGGCACATTCAACCATAAGGCCTGCAATGTTCGCGAGGTGGATGCGATCGAGGCGCTGATCAAAGAGCAGGGCGATGCCAATGGGATCGACCTTCTCGTGAACAATGCGGGCGGACAATTCTTTTCACCGGCGACTGGAATCTCACGGCGCGGCTGGGATTCCGTCATCGACCTCAATCTCTCGTCGATCTTCACGGTCACCAAGGCGGCTTATCCGTACCTCAAGGCCAGCCGCGGCTCGGTGGTCAGCATATCCTTGTCGGGCGTCGACCGCGGCTCCATGGGCCTGTCGCATTCCATCGCCGCCCGCGCGGGGGTTCTCGGCCTCACGCGTTCCTTGGCTCTCGAATGGGCGCAGGACGGCATCCGCCTGAACTGCCTTGGCCCTGGAACCGTCGTGACGGACGGACTGGCGGGGGAGGCCGCGCGGCCCATGCTGGAGCGGCTGGTAGCCGCCACGCCCATGCGACGGCCGACATCCGTGGAAGAGGTCGCCGAACTCGTGGCCTATCTGGCGAGTCCGGCGGGCGCCCTGATGACGGGGCAACTCATTCAGATCGACGGCGCCGCGCACCTTGGGCCAGGGCTTCACATGATGGCGGCCGAGTAAACCCATGCACCCTCTCGATGGAATCAAGGTCCTCGACCTTTCACGCGTTCTCGCCGGTCCCTGGTGCACGCAGACCCTTGCGGACCTCGGCGCCGAAGTGTGGAAGATCGAGGAGCCGACCCGAGGCGACGATACGCGGAGCTGGCGGCCACCCGAGATCGATGGCGAGTCCACGTATTTCATGTGCTGCAACCGTTCCAAGCTGTCCGTGGCGGTAGACCTTCGCCGACCGGAAGGCCAGAAGGCCGTGCGGGAGTTGGCCGCGAAGGCGGACGTGCTCGTCGAGAACTATCGCCGGGGAACGCTGTCCCGCTTCGGGCTTGATTATGAGCAGCTTCGTGAACTCAATCCGCGCTTGATTTATTGCTCGATTTCCGGCTACGGGCGAACAGGATCCCGCGCAGACGAAGCTGGCTACGATTTCGCCATCCAAGCCGAGAGCGGCCTAATGGCGATCACAGGTGAGCCGGACGGCACGCCGATGAAACACGGTGTCGCGATTACCGACATCATCACAGGCATGAACTCCGTCCAGTCCATCCTGGCCGCGTTGATCGCGCGGGAAAAGACGGGAGAGGGACAGCTCATCGACGCGTCGTTGTTCGACTCCGCCGTGGCACTGCTCGCCAATGTCGGCTCCGGTTACCTGCAGACCCAGTCCCCGCCGAAGCGCTACGGCAATGCTCACGCGACAGTCGTGCCTTATCAGCTCTTCGACACCGCTGACGGCGTTCTCGCGCTTGCAGTGGGCAACGATCAGCAATTCCGCGCCCTATGTGTTCAAGTGCTCGAAGACCTGGAATTGGCTGACGACGAGAGATACCAGAAGAACCGCGAGCGCGTCATGAACCGTGAGACGTTGATCCCGCATCTTGCGAAGCACTTCCGGTCGCGCACCACCCTCGACTGGATCGCGCGTCTCAAGCGGGCAGGGGTACCGGCCGGGCAGGTGAGATCGGTGCCAGAGGTTTTCAACGCGCCCGAGATCGCCGAGCGCGGCTTGGTATCGGATGTGTCCGATGCCAAGCATGGGCATGTGCGTTTGACGACGTCACCCCTGCGTCTCATGGGAACACCCGTGCGGATGCCCGAGGCGCCGCCACGACTGGGGGAGCACACGCAGGAGGTTTTGCAGCGTGAGCTTGGAATGAGCGATGCCGATCTGGCGCGGCTGCAATCCGAGACCCAGAGAACATAACAGGCGAGCGGGCGAGACCTCGATGGACGACGCACCCCTCTTCGATCCCTCTCTCGACGGCTGGGTTCAACGCAATGATGAGCCAGGGTTCATCGAGATGGCCGGTCCAATTTGGGAACGACGCGGAGACGATGGGCTTATCCTCGGGTTCGTGGTTCGCCCCATGCATTGCAATCGGCGTGGCGTCTTGCATGGCGGCATGCTGATGACGTTCGCGGACCAAGCTCTAGGCTTGTCGGCCTGGGAGGCCAACGCTGGATCGCCGCAGGCGACGATCCAGCTCGACACCCATTTCATCGCCGCCGTGGATGTCGGGGAGTTCGTGCAGGCTGAAACGCGGATCACGCGCAAGACTCGCTCACTGATCTTCATGAGCGGTAGCATCCATGTGAGCGGTCGGGTGGTCGCTACGGCTCAAGGGATCTGGAAGACTCTTCAAAAGGAAAGAAACGAAAATTGAAAACATTTTCGGAGTAAATTATTGGTTCAATAGTTGCTTTATAGCGCTAACATCGGAGAAGTATTATCGTTGACGGGCTAATATTGTTGATCATAATTTGATGTTCTCTTGGCCTCTTGAACTGAAAGTGGCCGCGTTTGGTTTGACATCAAGGATCAGGATCGATGCCCCAGGACGTTGCTTTGCTTGAGCCGGCTGCCGCCACCAGGCCGGCCAAAGCATCTTCCGCGCCAGCGCGCGTGGCCGTGCTTTGGCGATCACCCTCACTGGGACTCTATGCCAACGCGTCGTTCGACGAGCTTTATACCGGAATCGGTCACAACAACGGCAATTTGGCCTTTGTGTATGCCATCGCCAGTCAGATCGCGAATCCCGTAAAGTTCTTCGGATGGAGTGTCACGGCGGAAACGCTCCAGAAGAACGCCGATATCGTCGTGATCCCGTGTGCCAATCAACTGGGGCATCACACGGATTACGGGTCGATGGCCGAGAATCTTCACAAGTCCGGCCTGCCGGTCGTGGCAATCGGGCTCGGCGCCCAAGCAAACAGCTACGATCACGACATCGAGCTGAGCGAGGGCACATTGAGGTGGGCGCGGGTGATCGCAGCCTCCAATCCCTCCTCGTCCTCATCGAACATCTATACGCGTGGCGCCTACACGAGTGGCCAACTCGACAAGCTCGGTATCACGGGCTCGCTGGCTGGAGGATGCCCATCCCATTTTATCAATCAGGAGCCGGGCCTCGGGCAGAAGATCGCCGCGAATTGGAAGCAGCGCGAACTTCCGCGCGCGATCGCGGTCGCGGCCGGACATCAGGCCTGGGCGAAAACAAGGGAGATCGAGCACCAGCTCATCAGCCTGATGATGGATCCTGTCGCGCCCGGCCAGTACATCGTGCAGTCCATGGGCGAGATGATCAAGATCTCGCGCGGGATCTTCGATGAGAGCGACGCCAAGGCCCTAGCCGAGATCCACAAGCATACGGTCCCGCACTATACGGCCGAAGAGTTCAGGAACTGGTGCCGCAATTACGTCCGCTCCTACTACGACGTTCCGGCCTGGATGGATGTCCTTCGCCAGCATGACCTGACGGTCGGATGCCGCTATCATGGCGTGGCCCTTGGGCTTCAGGCCGCTCGTATGGGTTTGACGATCACCATCGACTCCCGAACACGGGAGCTCTGTGAGAATACCGGCGTACCCTATGTCGATGCGGGCGAGTTGACGATGCCACTGACCCGTTCGCGGCTCAACAAGCTGATCGCTTTCGACCCGGACACCTATGATCGGCATAGAGCCGAGGCCGCGGCCCGCTATGTAGGCTTTCTGGAGGCCAACGGGTTGAAGCCGGCGCAATTCCTCAAACGGATCGCATTGAGTCGATAGTCGGCGCGCGACCCGAGGAATGCGACAAGGCCCCGAAAGGGGCCTTGCCATGGGGGGCGATGCAAGGGTTCAGCTTGCAATTGGCAGAGGAGCTGCAGTCTCGAAGCCGGCGGGGTGGGCGGAGCGCCATCGCCATGCGGTTTCGACGATCGCTTCAAGCTTGTCGAAGCGGGGTTTCCAGCCTGTGTCCCTGATCAGTCGCTCGTTCGATGCAAGAAGAACAGGTGGGTCGCCGGGACGCTGCGGCCCGATCTTGTGGGGGACCTTTCGGCCCGACACACGCTCCACGGCCTTGATCACGTCCAAGACCGAATAGCCCGTTCCATTCCCGACATTATAGCGTCCGCCCTGACCCAACGCGAGACGGTCGAGGACGCGCAGATGAGCATCCGCCAGATCGGTGACGTGCACATAGTCCCGTACGGCGGTGCCGTCAGGCGTCTCGTAAGTGTCGCCAAACACCGTCAGCTCTGGTCCCAAGCCGAGAGCCGCATTGATCGCGAGGGGGATAAGATGGGTTTCAGGCGTGTGATCTTCGCCCAGCCGCCCCTCCGGGTCGGCGCCGGCGGCGTTGAAGTAGCGTAAGGCCGTCCAGTGGAGGCCATGGATCTTCCCGGCCCATTCTAGGCCCTTCTCAGCCATGAGCTTGGATTCGCCATAGGGCGAAATCGGCGACAGGAGCGATTCCTCGTCGATGGGAATACGATCAGGCATCCCGAACAAGGCGGCGGTGGAGGAAAGAACGAAGCGCTTGCAGTCCGACTTGATCGCCGCCTCGGCGACTCGCAGGGTGTTGTTGACGTTCTCGGCAAGATAGTGGAGCGGCTCGCGCATGCTCTCGCCGACCAGGGAGCGCGCGGCGAAATGCAGGACGCCGTCGAACGTCCAACCGGCGAAGATTTCGCGAAGTCGGGATTGATTTCCCAAATCCTCGACAACAAGTTCGACTCCCTTCGGCACCGCGCCCCGGTGACCCATGCTGAGGTCGTCCACCACTACGACGTCGTCGCCGCGCTCATGGAGTGCGAGAACTGTATGGCTTCCGACATAGCCGGCCCCACCTGTAACCAGAAAACGTGCCATAAGAATTGTCCTGAAGCTCACAAGGCGACACCGGGTGCAGCCTATTATAGGGTTGCATCAGCCGGAAAGAAGGTGTTGTCCGTCAGAGGGGCTGGGTCTCGCCGTAGCGGAGGGTACTCGTCCAGGCCTGCTCCAGGCGCCTCAAAGTCTTGAAGGCGATCTCGAGTTCCCGGGCCTCCTGCGAGGTCCGTGCGACGAGGCGCTGGTAGGACTCATCGAGCTTGCGCACATCTTCGCAGAGCTTGCGACCCTTGTCCGAGAGCCGGATGCGGGCGGAGCGTCTGTCGCGCTCCGAGGCATTGCGGTCCACATAGCCGGTCTCGACGAGCCGCTTCAGGTTATACGACGCATTGGAGCCGAGGTAATAGCCTCGGTCGATAAGGTCGCGAACCGACAATTCATCATTGCCGATCGTGAATAGCATCAGGACCTGCGACGGACTCAGATCGTCGACGCCGAGCCGGCCGAGATCCAGGCGGAAGAGATCGAGATAACGGCGGTGGACACGCTCGACCAAACGCACCAGGTCGAGATGTGCAACGGAAGTGGTGTCTTCAACCGTTTCCATGGGCTCCTTGGGGGCATCCTTATGAACTGCCGCCGCAGCCGGGACGGGCTGCGAACCGGACTGTGAGTAAGAGGGAAAGTTCGCAGCCGAGATCTGTACCAGAGCGGTAAGCTCGTCGATAGACTTATGTTCCATTCTGTACCTGCCACGTCTCGAGTGATTGGTTCGAAATTCGAACTATTTCCGAGGCGTTTCCCAAAGATAATGTCTTCTATATTTTGTTATTGATTATCACCGCATTGATCTATTCTAGGGTGACAATCGAGAAAATTAACATATGCTAGTAACGTGATTTGTCGAGCGCTAAATAGATCCGGACAAATTCCTACCTCAGTGCGGTCGATTTGCCTTTCGATTGCCGACTATGCTTGCATTTTGTTCAAAAAGGGGCTTCTCGAATGAGCACCGTTCGAGCTGCAGACATTATTCGGAACGCCCGCAAGGCCTTCTGGTTGGGCCTCCTCTATGCCGGGCTGCTCAGCGCGGTGATCAATATTCTTCAGCTGACCGTTCCGCTCTTCATGCTGCAAGTTCATGATCGGGTGGTGAACAGCCAGAGCATCGATACGCTCGTCATGCTGATCGTCGTGGCCGGCCTTGGGCTCATTCTCTTCGGGATCCTGGATTATGTCCGCGCGCTCACTTTCCAGGTGATGGGAAGCGTTCTCCTGCGCAAGTTGAACCTGCCCGTTCTTCAGGCGGCGGTCGCGGCCTCCCTTCAGCAGGGCGCCGCCCGGGCCGGTCAGGCGGTTCGGGATCTGAACGACATCCGCAGCTTCCTGACCGGCAATTCCATCAGCGTCCCGCTCGAGGCGATCTGGTGTCCGATCTTCCTGGCGGTTCTCTTCGCCCTGCACCCCCTTTACGGTCTGGTTGCCCTGGCCTCGGCCGTCATCCTCTTCGTGCTCAGCCTCTGCTCGGATTTTCTAACCCGCCACACGCTGAAGGCCGCCAGCGAGGCATCGATCAGCGGCATCGCGGATGTCAGCGCCACGCTCCGGCATGCGGAAGCCATCGAGGCCATGGGCATGCTCCCCGCCCTGGCCCGCCGTTGGCGCGGCGGACAGATCCGCGCTCTGGATCTCACGGACATTGCGGCCCGCCGTGGACGGATGATGTCCTCCATTACACGAACGTGCCGTTACATGATGCAGATTGTGGTGCTGTCGGTGGGGGCCGTCCTGGTGATCCGGCAGGAGGTGAGCCCCGGCACCATGGTGGCCTCCAGTATCATCATGGGTCGGCTGCTGCTGCCGTTCGACTCGATGGTGGACGGTTGGCGACAATGGGTGCTCGCCCACGCTGCCTGGAAGAGGGTTTGCAGCCTTCTGGAGAACGAAACTCCGAAACGGGACACCACGCCCACTCCGCGCACGAGCGGAGACCTCACGGTCGACCGGTTGGTCTATGCGGCGCCTGGAATGGATGTACCGATCCTCAAGGGAATTTCCTTCACGCTCTCGCCAGGCGATGTGCTGGGAGTCGTAGGCCCCTCGGCCGCGGGGAAGTCGACCCTCGCGCGCTTGCTGGTGGGCGTGCTCAAACCGACGGCGGGCGGCATCTACCTCGACGGTCACAACGTGTTCCTCTGGGAGCGGGGCTCGTTCGGCGACATGATCGGTTACCTGCCCCAGTCCATTTCGCTCCTGGACGGAACGATCCGGGAGAATATCGCCCGCATGCGAGAGGCCGACCCCCGGCTGGTCATCGAGGCGGCCCGGCAGGCGGACGTGCACGACATGATCGGGCGCCTGCCGCTGGGCTACGACACGCGGATGGGGGACAGCGGCTATCTGCTGTCCGGAGGCCAAAGGCAGCGTCTCGCCCTGGCGCGCGCGATCTACGGCAAGCCCCGTCTCGTGGTGCTCGATGAGCCGAACGCCAATCTCGACACCGAAGGAGAACGCGCGCTGATCCGGGCCATCGATGCGCTGCGCGCCGATGGGACGATCGTCATCCTCATCGCTCATCGCCCATCCATCATGCAAGTCGCAGACAAGCTCCTGGTGCTTCAGGACGGCCGCATCAGCCAGTTCGGGCCACGCGCCGACGTCATCAATCTCGATCGCAAGGACGGAGGCGCGATGGTGACGGAAGCGGACGCGAGCCGGAGAAAGGTTCGTCATGGCCAAAGCTGAGATCGTGGCTCAGGCGTCTCGGTCCGTCATCCCGTCAAGGCCGGACGACAACCGGAACTGGGTCGAGCGCTTCGAGGCGGAGGAGCCGAAGGGCCCCTCGCTCCGCATGCCCGTCATCGCCGGCCTCGTGGCGATCATCGGCGGCGTGGGCGGACTGGCGGGCTGGGCCTTCGCGGCCCATCTCGACAGCGCGGCCATCGCCAACGCGACGGTCATCGTCGATTCCAAGCGAAAGACGGTAAGTCATCTCGAGGGCGGGATTCTCGAAAAGCTGCTGGTTCAGGAGGGTGACGTCGTCCGGGTTGGTCAGCCGCTCCTTCAACTGGACGGAACGCGGGCCAAATCGGAGCTGGAGCAATTACGGGCCAGGCGACTCGGACTGGAAGCCCGGCTCGTTCGGCTCCGCGCAGAGCAGGGTGGCCTGACGGAGTTGGATTTCCCCGCAACTCTCGATGAATCACCGAGCCCGATCGCGTCCGCGGTGGTCACGGCTGAACGGAATGTCTTCCAGGCCAGGCGGGAGATGTTCAGGCGGCGGGTTGAGATCCAGCAGAAGACCGTCGAGCAGCAGAACGCCGAGTTGACCGCCATCAAGGCACAGACGGAGGCCAATACGCGACAGGCCGATCTTCTGGCCCGCGAGATTTCCGCTGTCTCCGGCCTTGTCGAGAAAGGCTATGCGCCGCGTCCCCGGCTCACCGAGCTTCAGACACGGGAGAGCGAACTGGTCGGGCGGGCTGCCGAACTCGTCGGGCGCAAGGCCAAGGCAGAGCAAGCCAGGAGCGCGGCTGAGCTGGAAATTCTGTCGCTCGGAAACGACTTCCAGCAGCAGGTAGCGTCCGACCTTCAGACAAGCCAGCTCGAGCTGGCAGACACCATGGAGAGGATCAGCGCCGCGGGCGACGTCCTCAAGCGCGTGATCGTGGTCTCGCCCCAGAACGGCGTCATCACCGACATCCGGACCCGAACTCCAGGCGGCGTCATCGGGGCCGGGCAGGCGATCCTCGACATCGTGCCGGAGCATGAGCCGTTGATCGTGGAGGCGAAGGTCGGTTTGCGCGACATCGACTCGGTGCGCACCGGTGCTCCGGTCCAAGTGCGCCTCACGGCCTACAATAACCGCAGTACGCATCCTCTGACCGGCGAGGTGACCTACCTCTCAGCCGATCAGCAGATCGACGAGCGAAACGATTCCGCATTCTACATCGCCCGCGCATCGATCTCTCCCGAAAGTCTGGCAGCCAATCCCGACGTCAGGTTGTATCCGGGGATGTCAGCCGAGGTTCTGATCATCAATAAACCGCGCAGGGCGATCGACTACCTCCTGTCGCCCATCACCGAGAGCTTCAATCGATCCTTCCGCGAGGAGTGAAGGCTCACTGAGCGCAACCGCTCATCGTTCCCCCACCTTGCCCCGACAGCCCCGCTGCCGGGGCCTTTTTAATTTTGAAGGATCTAAAAATACTACATAAAACATGTTTCGAATTTCATATTAATATAGATACAAAATATAAATTTAAATATAGCGTATTGTACCAAGTACAACTGCTTCAGAAAACTATCCTTAAGGATGATTTTATTGATGGATTGCGCTTTACAACCTATAAATGTTCCTGCAGTGTTGCGTTGCGGTAGGCATTAAATACTGATTCAGGTCTCTCGGAACTGAAATCTACTCACAGCCTGGCCGTACAACCAGTCAGACCAAAACACCGGCGGATCGGTTCCGCACGGCCAGACTCCAAGGAGACAGGTATGGCAACTCTAGAGGGCGGCGCATACGACGACGTTCTGCTCGGCACGCGTTCCCCGGACGTCATCTTCGGCCACGGCGGCGATGATTTTGTGTTCGGCGGCGGCGGCAACGACGCGATCTTCGGCGAAGCCGGCGACGACATTCTGTTCGGCGGCGATGGGAACGATGTGCTCTTCGGCGGCGCGGGCAACGACATTCTCTTCGGCGGCGCCGGAGCCGACCTGCTTCAGGGCGGCGCCGGCGACGACATCATCTTCGGCGGCAACGACGCCGACATACTCCAGGGCAACGCGGGCGACGACTACCTGCGCGGCGGCAACGGCAACGACATCCTCCAGGGCGGCGACGGGAACGACATCCTCGATGGCGAGTCCGGCGATGACCTGCTTCAGGGCGGTGCCGGCGACGACATCCTGCGCGGCGGCTCGGGCGACGACATCCTTCAGGGTGGTGCCGGGGACGACATCCTCTCGGGTGGCCTTGGCAAGGACGTGTTCGCGTTCTCCGGCGGCGGCGGCAACGATGTCGTTCTCGACTTCAAGGTCGGCGAGGATATCCTGCAGATCTCGAAGGGCATCAACGGCACGGACATCCAGTCGGCCGACGATTTGGCGGGCCGCCTGCATCAAGTGGGCGACAATACGCTCGTGGACCTGGGCAACGGCGACACGATCACGCTCGTCAATGTGGACGCCGACGACGTCCAGACCAATCCGGGCGATTACTTCACCGTCCATTGACAATGATCCGGGGCCGTCGCTCTCCGCGACGGCCCCGTCCCAACGGGGCTTACGCATCGCATGGCGCTGCTTGACGCAATCGAGACCGAACACGACGTGGATCATCAGGATGGACCACGGGCCGCGCTCCTAGGCCAGGGCGTGGTTCTTGTCGTCTGGGATGTCGCCATGCCCGGCTTGCTCTTACCCTCGCTCGCGGCGGATAACGGGACGGCCGTTGCGCCGACAGCGTCCCTCAAGCTTCCTCTCGTCAATGGCGGAACGCGACTTGTTTGGGTTCTGCGCCGCCACGTTGCCGGTCTGTCCCTGACCCTGTCCACGGGGCCGAAGGGCCTCACCAGCGGCATCCATCTTCGCGCGAGCGGAGACCTCGATGCTGCTTCTCCATTCTCGCTTCTGAGCGATACGACAGCTCCCGGGCAAGCAGCCCTGCTATCCGCCCTCGTGGGCGTTTGGAGCAATCTCTTCAAGCTCCAGCGCGATCCCGTCTACAACCGGACCGTTCGCGCCCTGCTGCGGGCGCTCGCATCGGACACCCCCATGGCGTCGGTCGTTGCACGTGCGCCCGAAGACGCGGTCGTGCTGCGGGCGGTGCTGGACAAACCTGGCGCCGCGGACGATCAAGTCTATCTGGTGTCGTCCAGCGGCATGGCCCGCATCCGCTCGCGCCCCCATCGCATGCGGGGCCGGCAGGGCTCGTCCGACGTCTTCCATTGCCTGGCGCCTTCCCCCTTGGCTACGGGCAAGGACGCTTTCCTCGCTTTCGCCGGTCAAAGCGGGCTTCGCGTCCGGGCGGTGCAGCCGGCTCAGGCGGCCGTTCACCCGCTCGCCCAATGGCTGAGGGAGCACGCCAAGGGCGCGCCGGGCTTGCGTGAGCATCTCCTGGCCGAGATCGCCGCACAGTCCGAAGCCGGGCGTTCGGCCGCCATCGAAATCCAGATTTCGGCACCCCTCGACCCGCAACGTGTCTCGGGAGGCGCTTCCGGCCTGTCCGCCGAGGTGACATGCGCCCTCGCGACAGAGGCCGGAACATTGGTGGCGGGGTGGGTGCACGACCCCTCCCAGCTGACATCCGGATTGGCCGCCGCCGGTGCGGATGGGGCGATGCGCGAACTCACGCCCGCTCTTCATCGCTACCCTTTGACCGTGCATGCGGCTGACCGCCCGCCATTCGCCGCCTCCGGCTTCGTGGCGCTGTCTCCGGCGGACCGGCCGTCAGGCGTGCCCCTGCTTCAACCGCGCTTCCGGCTGCTCATGAAATCGGGTGCCTACCACCCTCTCGTGCCGAGGCGTCAGCCAGCCGACCCCGTTGAGGCCCGCGCGCAGGCGCTCCGGGCGGTTCCGCCCCAGTTCGTCGACGAAAGGCTGCTTGCGGACGTCATCGCGCCCGTGGTGGCGAATCTGCACGCCCGGGCCGGAGCCCAGCGGCCGGCCCCTCGGCTCATCGCGATCGGGACACCGTCGAGTCGGCCCAGGATGTCCGTGGTCATTCCGCTCTACAAGGTTCTCGACTTCCTGCGATTCCAGATCGCATCCTTCGCCACGGACCCGTCGTTCCGGCGCTCGGCCGAATTGATCTACGTGCTCGACTCTCCCGATCAGGCGACCGAGGTCGAGCAGATCCTGAGGGGCCTCCATCTCATCTACGGATTGCCCGTCACACTCGTGGTGATGGCCCGCAATGCAGGGTACGCCCATGCCTGCAACACGGGCGCGGCGTTCGCGAAGGGCGACGTGCTGGCTCTCGTCAACTCGGACATCATTCCGACCGCCCCGGGCTGGCTCGACGGACTGGCCTCCAAGCTCGACGCCCGCCGACGGATCGGGATCGTCGGGCCGAAGCTGCTGTTCGAGGACGGGTCGTTGCAGCACGCGGGCATGTACTTCGAGCGTGACCATCAGGGCCGCTGGCTGAACCATCACTACTTCAAGGGAATGCCGCGCCACTATGCCCCCGCGACGCAGGAGCGTCTTGTGCCGGCCGTGACCGGTGCATGCCTCGTCATGCCGCGGTCGTTGTTCGAGCGGGTGAATGGGTTCACCGAGGATTACGTCATCGGCGACTACGAAGACAGCGACCTTTGCCTGAAGGCCGTCAGCCTGGAGCGCCGGATCCTCTACGTGCCGGATGTGGAACTCTACCACCTCGAGCGCAAATCCATGGCCCAGAACGCCGATTACATGCGCGGCATCGCTTGGCAGTACAATTGCGCACTCCATGGCGCCCGTTGGGGAACGCTCATTACCGACATCATGAAAGGGCAGGTCCGCGCGGGCCGGCCGAGGAGCAAAGCTGCATGAACGCGCAGGCCGGCATCAAGAATGCATCCCAAGAGGCTTCGTTGCCGCAGGACGAGAACCAGCGGCTCTCCTGGCTGATGCGATCCATCGAAGGCAACCGCTTCCTGCCCGCGCCGGATCCGGAAAACGTCTTCGTCGGGGACGGGGACTACCGCGCCATCGGGGCCGAGTATCTGGGGCACTTCGTCAGGATCGGTGGATTGCGTCCTTCCGACCGCGTCCTCGACATCGGCTGCGGCATCGGCCGCATGGCCGTTCCCCTCACGCAGTATCTCGATCCCATGAGCGGCCGCTACGAGGGCGTCGATCCCGTCAAGGAGGGGATCACGTGGTGCACGCAGAACATCACGCCCGTCTACCCTCACTTCCGCTTCTGCCAGATCGACTTGGCGCACGAGTTGTATAATCCGGGCGGATCTCTTGCGGGCCAAGATGTGGTGCTGCCGTTTGCCGACGCCAGCTTCGACTTCATCGCGATGGTGTCCGTGGCGACTCATCTTCCGCCGAAGGAGATCGACGCATACGCCCGGGAAGCCGCACGACTTCTGGCACCCGGCGGGCGCCTTTTCATGACGGCCTTCCTGGTCTTGCCCGAGGATCTCGAGCGGGCCGGCGCGCGGCCGAAGTTCACGGCCGGCAAGGACGAGGGAACCTGGTACGGGGATCCCTCGGCTCCGCTGGGCGCGATCGGCTTCGATCCCCTGATCGTGGACGGTGCCGTCGAGAAGGCCGGCCTGGAGACGCTGAGCATCGGGCTCGGCCACTGGCGCGGAACCGAGAGCACTCACTACCAAGACATCGTCGTCGCCGGCAGGCCTGGGAAAGCGGCTTGACATGCGGGTCCTGGTCGTCGCCCACAACCACCCCGACCTGCATCCCGGCGGAACCGAGATCTTCGCCCACGATCTTTTCCGCGTCTATCGGACGCGGCCGGACACGGACGCTCTCTTCCTCGCGGCCACAAACCGCGTCCATCGCGAACCGAGGCCCGGAACGAGTTTCCAGGCGGTCGGAGACGCGCCCGACGAGGTCGTGCTCTGGTGCGGGCATTTCGACGCCTTCTATCTCAGCCAGATCGACACCTTCGGTGTCGTGCCCCATCTGGTCAGCCTCTTGGAAGAGTTCCGGCCCGAGGTCGTCCACATCCATCATGTCCTGCTGATGGGAGCGGAGTTCATCGCCCTCGTACGACGCATCCTCCCGGATGCCCGGATCGTCATGACCCTCCACGATTACTACGCCATCTGCGCGCATGACGGGCTGATGATGCGCACCAAAGGGCGCGAACGCTGCGATAGGTCCTCTCCCAACCGGTGCCAGTCGTGCTTTCCGGAGTTGTCGGCGGATCGCTTCCTGCTTCGGGAGACCCACCTCAAGACTCTGTTCGCCCAGGTCGACCGGTTCATCGCACCCAGCGCCTTCATCCGGCAGCGCTTCATCGAATGGGGGCTGTCGCCCGCCAGGATCGAGGTTCAGCCCAATGGCCGGCCCAAGGCAGAGGTTGCGCCGCATCGTACGTCCCACGACGGCCGCCGCGCGGTTTTCGGCTATTTCGGCAATCTCAATCCCTGGAAGGGCGCGTCCGTGCTGCTTCAAGCGAGCCGGAGGCTCATCGCCGAGGAACTGGATGGTTTCGAATTGCGCATTCATGGGGGCGCGCCCTTCCAGGCCGAGAGCTTCTTGAGCGAGATCGACGCACTGGCGCAGGAGACCGCCCCGAACGTCGTTCGCCTCGGCGCCTATAAACCCCGCGATATTCCCAGCCTCATGACCATGGTGGATTGGGTGGTGGTTCCCTCCATCTGGTGGGAGAATGCGCCCCTTGTCATCCAGGAGGCCTTCCATCATCGCCGGCCCGTGATCGTCAGCGGGATCGGCGGGATGGCTGAAGCCGTGCGCGACGGGGTCGACGGCTTGCACGTCCGCCCCGACGATCCGATGGCGTTGGCCCGGACGATGAGGGTCGCGGCCGACACGCCCGGACTCTGGGACCGTCTGGTCTCCTGTATCAAGCCGCCTCCATCGATCGAGGAGGTGGCTGAAAGGCATCTCGCCCTTTACGGCGAACTCGCCGGAACCCCGCAATCGCAAGCGAGCGCCGCATGAGCACGGCTGAAAACAAAATTCCCGTGGCCGCTCCGGTTGCCGGGCCCGACATCCAAGGGCGACTCGATGCCGTCGACGGACGAAGGCTCTACGGATGGGTTTGGGACCGGACCCAGCCCCAGGAGCGTCTTCTCGTTCGTGTCCTCTTCCGCGGCAGGACGATCTCGTCCACCACGGCCGACAGGCCGCGCATCGACCTGAGGCGCAACGGGATCGGCGACGGCGGATATGCCTTCGAGGTCGAACTGCCCGAAGCGGCCGCCGCGGAGCCGGAGGGGCTGGAGGTCGTCGCGGTGTCGCGTTCGACCGGCGAAGAGGTCGTGCTGCCCGTGCCGAGCCAGAACGAGCGCGTGACGGAAGCCGCCATCAACGCCCCGCTCAGCCGGGTCATGGACCAGCTCGAGGTACTCATCGCGGCCCAGCGCCGTTCGCAGTTCATCCTGCGCGAGGCCGCGGAGTTGATGCGGGGGACCGCCGAACAGGTGGAGAAAATGTCGTCCAAGGAGGATGGCATCGGCGCCGCCCTCGACGTGACCCGGGCCGGGCAGGGCGAACTGGCCCAACGCATCGCCGATATCGAAGTTTTCCTGATGCGGTTCGACCGGATGATCGCGGGCTTCGACGACCGGATCAAGGACCTGACCAAGACCGCCGACCGGCCCATGCGCCGCGCCGTCGGCCTCATCGTGGCGCTCACGGTCATATCGGCCGCCAGCGCCGTCTCCACTCTCGCGATCGCGCTTCGCTAGGACGGCTCATGACCCTATCAGCACGGCCTGCTACCCCACGTGACCCGGATATGGCCCCCTCCCGCAGCGAACTCCTGGCCGGCGTCGCCCTGGCCCTCGACCAGCTCGGGCTTCCGACGGACGGCGAGACCGCGATCGCGTCTCCCATCGGGGAGGACCTCCTCCTGGTCAGTGGGGTCACGGACGCGATGCCGGACATCGTTCCGGTACTCCTCAACGGCGACCCGGCTCTATCCATGAAAGCCGGGGTCGTGACGTGGCCCCGGCCTGACGCTCCCGCCGAAGCCAGGCTGGGATTCGTGGCTATCGTGCCCGTGAAGGTCGTCGGCCGGGTGCGCGTCCGGTCCATCGTCATGCGTCGGAAGGGTTATCCGGCGCGCTACACCCTCGTGCGACGGGCGCTGCCGCTTCCGAGCCTCATGACCATCCTGTCGCAGGACGCCGCCGCCGGTTTTCCCCAGGTCGCCGACGGCGTCGCCCAGGCGCTCATATCGGGCAAGCCGAGCCCCAAGCGGCTGGCGGCCGCGCTGGCGGTCCTGACCGCCGCCGCCCGGGACGACGGCTTCATCGAAGTCATGGGCGCCCTCGACACCGGCGACGTGTTCCTGCAGGGGTGGTGCAACGAACTTCCGGCCGACAAGACGCGGCTCCTGATCGCCCATGACGGGATCGTGGCCGCAGACTTCCGCAGCGCGCGGGTCGAGCGCCAGGATCTCGGCGGGGCAGGGCATGGCTTCGCGGGCATCCTGCAATCCGGTGAGAAGCCCCTCGACCCCCGAAAGATCGACCGGGTCTTCTTCCGGGGGAAGGACGGCTGGCATGCGCTGGACGTCTACGAGCGCCGGGTCCACCTCGTTCCCACCGATGTGCCGGCCCATATCAGGGACGTCCTGCCCCGAGCCGCCGCAGGGCCCGACACCATCACGGTGCTTCGCCGGGCCGGAGAACGCTTCGACGGCCGCGATACCGTGTCGACCTCCGGAAAACCCGTTCGGATCGGCATGGACATGGTGCTGGAGCTCCCCTCCGGCGGCATGCTGGTCGGCGGCTGGATGCTGGACCCAGGGCGGCTGGTCGCCTCCGTGACCCTCCATGCGGGCGGGCAATCGGGGGTGGTCGACAGGACTTGGACCCGTCTTCCGCGCACGGACGTCACCACGTCGTTCCAGCATGACCATGCCTTCATGGGCCTCTTGGACCCGCAGCGGCACGACCATGGCTTCCTCGCGTTCGTCCCAGGCTTGGTCAGTGCGGGCGGGCCGGTCTACTTCGAACTGTCCCTGGGCGAGGACGGTGCGACCTTCTACCCATTGAAGCCGACCCTCACGCCGTCCCGCAGGGCCTTGGACCGGGTGATGGCGGCTCTCGATCCGCGCTCGGCCGCCGCCACGATGGCGATCGAGACCCATATCGGCCCGATGATTCAAGGGGGAGACCACCCACGCCCGAGCGTGGTGGACGTTCGGGATTTCGGGTTCGACGAGACCGCGAGCGGCACCGGCCTCATCGTCGGGGGAGGCAGCGACGCGGAGGAAATTCTCATAACCCTGTCGCTGCTCGCCCTTGATCCCGATACCTGCGCGCTGCCGATCATCGTGTCCGCGCCCTTGGAGACCTTCGGCAGGATCGCCGCCGAGGTCCAGCGGATGGCCGGGTTCTATGGGCTGGCGGTCCGGCTTGTCGCTTGCGAGGGCGCACAGGATTCCTGCGATGGCCTGGAGGCCGCGACGACCCGCGCGGGACAGCTCGACGCCTTCCTGTTCCTGTCGGCGGGCGTCCTGCCCCGCCAGAAGGGATGGTTCTCGCTTCTCGAACAGGCTTACCGGGGACGAAGCGGCAAGGCTCTGGTCAGCCCTACGATTGTGTTCGAGGACAACTCGATCTGCTTCGCGGGAACGAGGCTCGATCCGGACAAGCGGCAGCTCATGGACCAGTTCCTCGGCTACCCGCGGGACGTGATCCAGGGGGCCGAACCCGCCGAGGTGATCGCCGGCTCCGCGTCCTGCTGCATCCTGTCTCGAGGCGCGTTCGAGAAGATCGGTGGGTTCAGCCGCTCCTACGTGAGCGCGAAGGAGAAGGGCCGCGACCTCTGCCTGAAGCTCAAGCTCGCGGGGACGCCCTCCGTCTGGCTTCCGGATGTCGAAATGGTCTCGGCGGACGGCTCCGCCACGGGTTCCGGGCTGCCCTGGCAACGCCTGACCCAGCGGGTGGACCGGTGGAGCTTCGACCGGCGCTGGTTGCTTCTCATTGCCAATATGCGAGGTGCAGAATGAGCAAACGTCCCTTCCGGGTCCTAGTCGTTTCCCACGGCCACCCGAGCCTGTCCCTCGGGGGAGCCGAGATCGCCTCCTACAACCTGCACAAGGGCCTCAATGAGATCGAGGACGTAACGTCACGGTTTCTCGCCCGGGTGGGCCACCCCGTGGTGCGGCACGGCGAGACCGCGCTCCTGAGCCTGCGCCAGAAGGAAGGCGAGATCCTCTACCACGCGGACGATTACGACCATTTCCTGCTGTCCAACCACAATACGGAGGAAGTCGAGCGCGATTTCCTGCGCGTCGTCCGGGAATTGAAGCCCGACGTCATCCATTTCCACCATTTCATCGGCCTGGGGCTCGAATGCCTCTATGCGGTGCGGCGAGCGCTGCCCGACACGATCATCGTCGTGACCTTCCACGAGTATCTGTCCATCTGCCATCACCACGGCCAGATGGTGAAAACGCGAAACGCGGCCCTGTGCAAGCAGGCCTCGCCTGCCGATTGCAACGCCTGCTTCCCGGAGATTTCCCCGGCCCGCTTCCTTCGCCGGGAGCATTTCGTGCGCGGGATGCTGGAGGTGGCCGATCACTTCATCTCGCCGAGCCATTTTCTGGTCGACCGCTATGTCGAGTGGGGACTCGAGCGGGCGAAGTTCACGGTTATCGAGAACGGCCTCGACATCGTCGAGCCGGCCGCCCCGCGACCCTTGGCGCCGGGGGGACGAAGGTCGCGCTTCGCCTATTTCGGCCAGATCACGGCCTTCAAGGGCGTCGATGTGCTGCTGGATGCGGTATCGCGCATCCCGGACGCGGTCTGGGGCGACGACGCGCAGCTCATGATCTTCGGCGGCAACCTGGAGCGACAGCCCAAGCCGTTCCAGGACAAGGTGGAAAGACTGATCGAGCGCGCCGGATCCCGCGTCCGTTTCTACGGGGCCTATCAGAACGGCGAGATGCCGCGCCTGATGCGCTCCATCGACTGGACCATCATCCCATCGATCTGGTGGGAGAACTCTCCGATCGTGATCCAGGAATCCTTCTTTCACGGCCGCCCGATGATCTGCAGCAATATCGGTGGCGTGGCGGAGAAGATCACGGACGGGGTCAACGGTCTTCACTTTCGTGTCGGCTCGTCCGAGGACCTCATCGACCGCATGGTCGAAGCGCTCACGGACGCAACACTTTGGGATCGTATGCGGGCCGGAATCCGGCGGCCCATCGGGTCGGACGAATGCGCCCGCCAGCATTTGGATCTCTACCAGACCATCGCCGAAATCCGGCAGCTCGACAACCGCCCTGCGCTGTCCGCGTAAGGTGCGCAACCCATCCCATCGAACCAGGAGATCAACCCATGGCTAAAATTCTCGTCATGAGCCCGTCCGGTGAAGTCTACGACCACGACAATGTGCGCTGGTACGGCTACAAGGACATCCAGAACCACATCAACCACTACCACAACATCGGCGACGCCTTCGTGTTCGATTCGTCGCTCAAGTTGCTCAACTTCGAAAAGCTCAGCCCCCTGAAGATCATGGAGCCGAAGCTCGACGACATCGACCGGATCAACGAGGAATACGACTACGTCTTCCTGCGCGGCTCGAACTACGTTCATAACGACATGCAATGGGATCAGGCCGTGAGCGTGCTCAAGCGCCTCAAGATCCCGGTCATCGCCTTCGGCATCGGGGCTCAGGCTCCCGTGAAGGGCAAGATCGAGCTGTCCCAGGATACCAAAACGGTCCTGAGGCTCATGGCGGATTCGACGACGTCCATCGGCGTTCGGGGTGCGTACTCGGCCCAGGTTCTATGGGATCTCGGCATCCGCAACGTGCGCATCATCGGCTGCCCCACGGCCTTCCGGCGCAACAACCCGAACATGCAGATCAAGTTGCCCGCCTTGGACAAGATCCGCACAGCCGGCATCACCATGCGGCGGGAGGTTTCGCCCTCCTACGCCCAGAACATCGAGCGCTACCTCACCTTCCACCGGGACCTGGTCAAGAATCTGGCCGAGCGGTTCGATGTGGTTCTCATGGCTCAGGGTGAGGTCGAGGAGAAGAAGATCGTCTTCGGCTCGCCGGAACAACGGGAAGAGGCTTTCGCGGCGCTCCGGGCGAATAAGTGGGTGGCCGACTGGTACCTGGACGAGACCATGGAAAAGCTCCACCGGGAGCGCCTGTTCTACTCCGACGTGGTGGCCGACTACGAAGACCTCGTGCAGCACAAGGATCTCGTTCTGGGATATCGCCTGCACGGCAATCTCATGGCGCTGGCCAATGGGACGCCGTCGATCTACTTCACGTACGACAGCCGTACGGTGGAGTTTGCGGAAACGTTCCAGATCCCGAGCTTCGACGTGTTCTCGGGCAAGGAATTCAGCCTGGAGCAATATTGGGACCAGTCCCTGTTCGACAAGTTCAACCGGGCCTATCATCACACCTATCGCGAGATGCGCCAGTTCCTGGTCGAGAACAATGTCGACAACAAGATGGTCGACGTCATGCAAAAGGTCGAAGAGCCGGTGCGAAAGGTGGCCTAATGGCCGTGCAGGCAAGATCCCTCATCGGGCTCGCGGCCTTCGTGGCAGCGAGCCTGGTTTGGGGAGCGGTGCGGGCCGGGGAGGGCTCTCCCCTGCGCATTGTGCCGACGGGAGACGTAGAGACGGTCTTCGACTGGTCTCGCGATGCGTGTGTCCGAACGAACGTTCCGGATGCCCCGGCGCGAGCGTTCAAGGACTCGCAGGGGACCGTCAACCTCATCATCAGCCACAACGACAACAGGCTCATGGCCGGGCCGGCCTTGGGCGCCGTGAAGCCCCGTTGCGGCGTCATCTACGAGGGCCGGGAGTCCAAGCGGCTCTCCGATTTCGACGACCTCAGCTGGATCGGAGGGGTCCATACCCGCGACGGGCGAACCGTGTATGCGCTGGCCCATACCGAACTGCGAGGAGATCGAACGCCGGGCCAATGCCCCGCGGGCCGCTACAGCCCTTGTCTGCTCAACACGGTGACGGCCCTGGTGTCGCGGGACGGCGGCCGCCTCTTCGAGCCGATCAAGGGCGACAGGCCGCCCGTCGTCGCCACGCTGGGCTATGGCTTTCCGACGGATCGTTCCGCCCGGGTCGGATATTCCAATCCGACCAACATCATCGAGCGGGACGGTTGGTACTACGCCTTCATCTTCGCCGATGCCTATCGCGGCCAGAAACGCGGAAACTGCCTGGTCCGCACGCAGGACCTCGGCGATCCTGCGTCATGGCGGGCTTGGGACGGAAGGGCCTTCACCGTCTCTTTCACCGACCCCTTCCAGGGCGAGCGTCAGCCCCCCTTGGAGCACGTCTGCGAGCCCGTGGCGCCGCATCTGATCGGCCGCATGATCGGCGGGATCGCCACGCATCGCGGGACCGGGGCGGTCATCGCCGTCTTCGGCGACAGGCGACGCAGCCCGGACGGGTCCGTCACGGAAGGAATGTTCGCCTCCGTCTCGAGGGATCTCGTGACCTGGAGTCCGCCGGCTCTCGTGATGGAGGCGCGCCTGCTTTGGAGTCGGCCTTGCCCGGCCTCGACGAGCTATTTCTATCCGTCGATCATCGATCCCGACGCCCGAACGCCGTCCTTCGAGGATGTCGGCGACTCGGGCTATCTCTACATGACCCGCTATCAACTGCGCGACTGCAAGGTCACTTGGGACCGGGATCTGGTTCGCGTTCCGGTGGCCGTGCGCTAGCCTGCCCGGCGAGACTCACGGCATCCCAAACGAAGATGGATCCGTCTGGTTGCCGCTCCGCCTGCCACCGGTAGACCCCCGCACGCCCTTCGAGCCTGAGTTGCCTCAGCGCGAGCCACGCATCCTCCTCACGTTCCGTCCAGACATAGACGTGCCGCCTTCCAACGGAAAACTGAACGAATGCACCGTTCCCGGAATCGATGTCTCCACTGTGATTCATGCGGGGCAGCCTAAGGCGCGATCCTTAAGGGCAGGTCATCGGCGGGCCGCGTCAGACGAGGGCGACGGTCTTCACGGCGGGAAGCTTTCGGAGTTGCTCGGCGATGTGCATGGCTTCGTCGTGCGAAATGCGCTCGAACGCGACGGTAATCTCATCGGTATCGCTCTGGTCCAGCTGGCAGGAGATGAACTGGCGAACGGAGTCGGAGCGGTACCCGAGCGCCTGGCGCACGGCGTCGATCGTGAACGCGCCGTGCTGAGCCTGTATCTGGATCTGAACCGTCTGCCGCTTCTGCCTGTACCAAGCTTCGAGCGGCTTCAAGACCACGAGGATGACCAGGATGATCACGGTCGCGGCCGTTGCGGCCAGGTAGAGGCCTCCTCCGACCGCAAGCCCGATACCCGCCACCGTCCAGAGGCTCGCGGCTGTCGTGAGGCCCCGGATGATCTCACCGCGCAGCAGGATCGCCCCGGCGCCCAGGAAGCCGATGCCGGAGACCACCTGGGCGGCGATGCGGGACGGGTCGAGGGATACGTTGGGCGTCCCGAGCACATCCGAGAAGCCGAAGGCCGAAACGATCATGATGAGGCAGGAGCCCACCGCCACGAGCATGTGCGTGCGCAGGCCGGCCGCCCAGAGCAGGCGCTCCCGTTCGAAACCGATGGTGCTACCCAGAACGGCGGCCAGGAGCAGGCGGCCTACCATTTCGAGATCGGAGAGTTGCATGGATGTGCCTCGCGACAGGTCGGCTTCAGTTCCGGGGCCCCGGAGATTCCGGTCGATACGAAACGGGGGCTACGGCGTTCGCGTCGATCCCGGCCGCAAGGGCCTTCGTGAAATCGGAAAGCCCGCAGGCGGCAGGCGCCGGCGGACATCCCGCAAGGGTGAGCGCAATCGTCTCCGGGCCCGCGGATGCGCCCGTGAGCGGCGTCAGGTTCCGGATCTGATCCAGGTTCTGGGCCAGATAGGACAGGCGCACCGAGAACGAACCGGTGGCGGTATCGCGCAGGCGCTCGAACAGGTAGGCCCCGGCCGGAGGCGTGTCGTTGTCGGGATAGCCCTGCAGGGACCACCGGACTCCCATGGCCGCCTGCATCGTGGCGATGTTGGTGTCGTGCCCGACGATGAGCACGAGCTTCGACGAGGGTGGACCGCCCGGCTGAGCGAGGGGCGTGTCCTGCCGCAAGGCCAAGGAGACCTGATTCAGGAGTTGGGATGCGTTCGGCCGGGCGATGGCCGGTATCCGCAGGCTCGCGTCATAATAGGCCGTGTGGAGTGCCAGAATGGCTTTCACGGCATTGGCGTCGGGCACACGTCCCCAGGCCACCCGGTCCAGGGGAAAGCCGTTGGCATATTCCATGCGAACCACCTCCCCGACCGTACCGGCCCAGTCCAGGGGACCCTTGAGGGCCACGGAACGGCCCTTGCTGACGGTTGCGATGGACCAGGGCAGGTCGACCAGGGAGCATCCGGCCTGTAGCTTCGCCTTCGCGCAAGCCTTCGGGGTCGGCCCGCGCAAGACCTTGGCCAGGCGCTGGAAATCGTCCGCGTAGCGCTCCTTGGCGGCCTCAAAACTTCCGCCGAGGGCCAGCATCATTTCGGCCTGCGCTTTGGCCCGGTCAACAGGCGCAACACCTGACGCGATTGGGTGGAAAAGAGGACCGGCCTCTTTGGCGTTGAATCCCGCCTTCAGTCCACACCCTGGGTACAAGCCTTCCAGCAGCGCATTGGCCGTGGCCTTGGTGCGCTCCGACTTGTCGGCCCAGGCGAAGACCTCGCCGGCGGAGGGACATCCGGCTGCCAGGAGGCCGGACTCGCCGAGGCGGGCTCTGTAAAACCCGCCCATGAGGGTTGCCGCAGTGGCTCCGCGCGGCGTCAGATCACCGTCCGGGACGGGCCAGGACGGCCATGGGTCGACCGATAGCGGATCGAGCGCCTTCTGGCTGGTGGGCGGACGCACGCCGTGCCGGCTGACAATCACGGCCTTGTCGACGAAGGGTTCGGCGCGGACGGGAGTAGTCGGGCTCAGGCAGGCGAGGCCCGAGGCCGCGACGAACATCCATCCAGATCGCATCACAGGCGCCTTCCGATACGGGAACGCGGGGACATTGGCATGGGTCCCGTGAAGGGGCAATCGTGTATCGGCCCATGGAAGAGGCCCGGCCTCGGGCCCACAGCCGCCGACGCCCGTGAGATCGCTGACGAAGAGGAATGGCCCGTCGCGGCGCGGTGAGTAGGACAAAAGCCCAACTGGACACAAGCTCACTTCGTGTGGTTATGTACCGTTATTATGAATCATGACGGCTATCACCTTGATTTCAGCCTCAAGTTTGCTGCCCGACTCTATGGATGGGCCGCAACGATTGCTGTGCCGACAGTTCTGGGCTGGCTGTATTTCTGAAGGCAGTGCCTGCCGGGCGATCGGCCGTGGCCTGAGACCGCCCTGGGCATGAGGCCGCCCGTGTCGCTTCTCGAGAAGGCAGGAGGCGGCTATTTCTGCTCGCGCTGCAATTCGCGCTCCACCCGGCGCAGAGCGAGGAGAAGTTCTACATGGTGGTCGGGCAGGGGGCCTTTTTCGATTTCGCTAAAGGTGTTTTGGAGTTCGCTGCCGATATGGCGTTGGACGTCGAGGTCGAGAGGGCGATGATCCGTGCCACGGTTTGCGCCGTCATAGTTCATCTTGAAAACTCACTGCCTGATACGCGTTCATCATTCGGTTACCATAGTTTGCATTTCATATAGTAAACAAAGAGTTAACGCCTTCTTCCTTTTGGGAAGGTATTGATCGTCGGAGAGACGCGGCCCCTTCGTGAGGGGCTGGACGCTCGAGGGCTCCGGTCGTGGCGTTTCAGGGCAGCAGATCCCGCTCGAAGCTGAAGCGCGAGCAATTCCGCCCGGCTGCCTTGGCGTCGTAGAGCGCCCGGTCCGCGCGGTAGAGGATGGTCGTCCGGTCGTCGTGGGGCAGCGCTTCCGTAACCCCCGCGCTGAAGGTGTAGGGAAGGTCCAAGGCGCCCTCGATCAGCTTGACCGGGGGCAGGCTGCCGCGGATATCCTCGACGATCCGGACGGCGTCGTTCAGGCGTGCGTCGGGCAGGAGTATCAGGAACTCCTCGCCGCCCATGCGGCCGAGCCGGCCCTGCGGCAGCCTGTCCGCGCATCCGTCGGCAAAGTGCTGGAGAACCACGTCGCCCGCGTCGTGACCGTAGGTATCGTTGACGCTCTTGAAATAATCGAGGTCGATCACGGCCAGGCAGAGGCCCGCTCCCGAGAGCTTGTTGGCCGCCAAGCTCTCGTCCAGCAACTCCAAGATATGCCGCCGGTTGGCCAAGCCCGTCAGGGGATCGGTGCGAGACGCCAGCAGCGCCTCCTCGTGAGCATGCCGAAGCGTCTTCTCGTTGTGCTTCAAGGCGGTGATGTCGGCCCCGACCGTCAAAACCCAGCCGTTCGCCAGGGTCGTCTGGTCCATCCAGAACCACCGACCGTCCAGGAGGTCGGTCTCAAAGGATTTGCGCGTGTCGCTGCGCCGCCTCAGGTAGGTGCGGGCAATGAGAGCCTCGACGTCACCCCCATCGACCTTGACTCCGATGCCTTGACGGGCGCCGTAGCGGAGGATGTCGGAAAAGCTGTAAGATCCCTCGAAGTCCTTGATGAAGATGTCCCAATAGGTCTTGTTGGCGTAACGAAGGCAATCGTCCGCATCGTAGATGGAGATCGCCTGTCCGCTATCCGTCAGGGCATCCAGGAGATGCGCGAGGGATCGATCATCGAGGTCGGTGGGATGCCAGGGCATGGTTAGTCTCTCGTGAGAGAGGCTATACCATTGGATCGGGATGGGCTGTCAAACGGTCGATGCGGACCGATGCGAGCTGACCTCGCTTCTCAGGACATGGCCCCCAGGACCAGCGCGACGCCGAGGACGGCCGCCGCCGCAAGGCTGATGTCCCTTACAATCAAGACCAGCTCGGATCGGTCCAACATTACAACGCCCACGAGAACGAAACCGGCGATTCAACACCTTTTCACCGCCTAGGTTCCTGCTCAGCTTATAGACCTTCGTCGGAGCTTGGCGGCGTGCGGCAGGGCACAACCCTGAAGGCAAGAAAAAGGCCGCTGGGGGCAGCGGCCTGAAGTCTATGAGGGGCAGGACAGCCCTCCAGAG
This sequence comes from Microvirga pudoricolor, assembly GCF_016892705.1. Lineage (GTDB taxonomy): Bacteria > Pseudomonadota > Alphaproteobacteria > Rhizobiales > Beijerinckiaceae > Microvirga > Microvirga pudoricolor. The sequence goes on along the minus strand of NZ_JAFEMB010000002.1, from coordinate 290,210 downwards.
GAACGATGCGTCAGGGAGGAAACGCATCAAAAGCGAAATGGGGATGTCACCTCGCATGTTCATCCTCTCACAACGCGACCCAGCCATGTGTGCGCTGCATCACATGCCGATCTCGTCAGGTCATGCTGCCGGAGCCGAGCGCCGTGGCGGGGCACCTCCCACGGATTGAACGGAAAGCGAGCCGGAGCGAATCCCCGAGGCCAAGCCTTGGCCGATGTCGCGGGTCTGCAGCCAGGCATGGAGGAAGCCGGCATTGAAGGCATCGCCCGCTCCTGTGGTGTCGAGCACCGGGACGGCTGGGGCGGCGGCCGCATGCCGCGCGGAACCCAGGGCGGCTCGGGCGCCGGCCGCTCCCAGCTTGAGAACCGTCAGCGGGAAGGCCTCTTGAAGCGCCTCGAGCACCGGGGCATGCCCCCGTTCGCCCGTCAAGGCCTCGCCCTCTTCGAGGTTCGGCAGGAACACGTCGATGCCGCGGCAGGCTTCGAAGAACCCGGAGCCTGTACGGATCAGCTCGTCGTCCCAGCTCGGGTCGAGCGAAACGGTCAGGCCGTGGGCATGAGCCAAGGCCACCAGATCGGGATTGTCCTTGAGAGTGGCATATTCCGCGATGTGGAGATGCTTGGCGCCCGACGACGCGAATGCGCGCTCCAAGGTCGAGGGCCGGGAGAACCCGGCGCGCCGGGACACGAAGGCGCGCTCGCGATCCTTCACGAGGGCGACCGTGGGCTGCGGGCCCGCATCCTCGGAGTGCTCCACGTAGGCGTGATCCACGCCGCTGGCCTGGATCTCCTCGTGGATGCCCCTCGACAGCAGGTCCGTTCCGAGCCGCGTCAGCAGGATGGCGGGCCGCCCGAGCGCCGCGAGGTGTGCGGCCGTGATGTAGGCGCCGCCTCCGGCCGCGATGGCGACGTCATCGGCGAAGCGCTCGCGGCCCAGGGAGGGCAGGTCGCGCAGGCCGGTGAAGATGATGTCGCAATAGGTCCGCCCAAGGCACAGGATGGGCGCGCCGGCCGTGCCGGTCATCGGGCCGCCAACGCTTTTTCCGACGCCTTGTCGAAATAGTAGAGGCGGTCCGCGGGTGCGTGAAGGGTCAGGTGCTCCCCGATGGCGGGGATCTGCCGGCCTGGGGCCGAGCCGATCACGGTCTGCCCTCCCTCTTCGAGATGCACCAGGGTCTCCGAACCCAGGGTTTCCACCACGGCCACGGTGCCGGAGACGGTCAGGCCGCCATCGGTCGCGGGACCGGGAACGAGATCCTGCGGACGGGCGCCCACGAGGATGTCGGAGGACGGAGCGACGGTTCGGGGAACGGCAACGGATCCTCCGCCCGCCAGGACCGCCTTGTCCTCCCGCAGGTTGGCGGGCAGGAGGTTCATGGTGGGGCTCCCGATGAAGCGGGCCGTGAACACGTCGACCGGCTTCTCGTACAGTTCCAACGGCGTGCCGACCTGGAGGATATGGCCGTCGCGCATCACCACGATCCGGTCGGCCATCGTCATCGCCTCGACCTGATCGTGGGTCACGAAGACGGAGGTCGTGCCGAGCTTGTGGTGCAGGCGCTTGATCTCGATGCGCATCTGCGTGCGCAACTGGGCGTCGAGGTTCGAGAGAGGCTCGTCGAACAGGAAGGCGGCCGGATCGCGCACCATGGCGCGCCCGATGGCGACGCGCTGGCGCTGGCCGCCGGACAGCGCCGAGGGGCGGCGGTCCAGAAGGTGCGTGAGACCGAGGGTCTGGGCCACCTGCTCGACGCGGGCGCGCTTCTCCGCCTTCGAAAGCTTGGCGCGATACAGCCCGAACGCGATGTTGTCGGCAACCGACATGTGCGGATAGATCGCGTAGTTCTGGAACACCATGGCGATGTTCCGGTCCTTCGGCTGGAGTTCATTCACCACCCGGCCGTCGATGCGGATCTGGCCGCCGGTGATCTCCTCGAGGCCCGCGATCATGCGAAGGGTCGTGGACTTGCCGCAGCCGGACGGCCCGACGAGAACCACGAACTCGCCGTCGCGGATCGACAGGTCGATGCCGTGGACGACCTGGGTGCGCCCATAGGCTTTGACCAGTCGGTCGATGTCGATGGTCGCCATCAGCGAGCTCCCAGTAATGCGGAAAATCGGGATTGAAGATCCTGTGCCGACGCGGCCTCGCGCTCCTGAGCGGAGAGCATGCGGTCGCGGATGCCCGCGATGGTCTCGCCGTAGCCCGCGAGCGCTTCGGAGAGCGCTTCGGGGGCGGGCCCGCCGAAGCGATCGCGCACGGCCACGAAGTTCTCAGGGGACACGATCTCGGCGAACCGGGCCTGCTCGACGGTGGGCGCCCGGCCCGCGCATGCCTCGAAGGCGTCCAGGAAGGCGTCGAATCCGTCCGTCGCGATGTCGCCGCCGATCTTGACGACGGCCCGGGCCACGTCAGAGGCGATCTCATGGGCCTCGCGGAAAGACAGGCCTTCGAGCCGCACGAGGCTGTCGGCGAGTTCCGTGATCGTGATGCAGCTCCGGCGGATGTTCTGCCGCACGCGGTCCTCGTTCACCTGAAGGGCCGGAACGATGGCCGCCAGCAGATCGAGCACGCGGCCGCCGCTCTCGAAGGCGCCATAGCCGAAGCCCTGGCTTTCGCCTTCGCTGTCGTTCATGTCGGTGAAGGGGGTGTTGTGCATGATGGTCAGCACCGCGTGGGCCCGGCCGACGGTTTGGGAGGCGAGGTGCCGCATGTGCTCGATCGGCACGGGGTTGCGCTTCTGGGGCATGATCGAGCTGATCTGCACGAAGGCGTTGGGCACATAGACCTGGCTGACCTCGAAGCTCGTCCAGAACTGCAGGTCCTGGATGAAGCGGCCGAGGTGAAGGAAGGTCAGCTCGATGGCCGCGTAAGTCGACGTCGTGTAGTCGACGGACGCGATGCAGCCGTAGGAGTTCTGGAGCGGCTGGCTGAAGCCCAGCAGGTGAGCCATCAGATGCCGGTCGATGGGAAACCCGCTCGTGGTGATGGCAGCGGCCCCCATCGGGCTGCGATCGACGATATCCCGCGCGGCCTCCAGGCGGGCGATGTCGCGCAGCAGCGTTTCGAGCACGGCGCAGAGATAGTGGCCGAAGGTCGTGGGCTGTGCGGGCTGGCCGTGCGTATAGGCCACGATCAGAGTGCTCTTCTCCCGTTCGGCCACGGACGCGAGCGTCTCGGCCAAATGCAGGAGACGCTTGAGGAGCGGGTCGATCCTGTCCTTCAACCCGAGCTTGAACAGGGTGTGGTCGATATCGTTGCGCGAGCGGGCCGTGTGAAGGCGTCCCGCAAGATCGGGGCCGAGGCGCTTGCGCAATTCCTTCTCGATCAGGAAGAAGAAGTCCTCGACCTCTCCCGTATAGGTCAATTCCTTCGGGTCCACCTCCCGGTCGATCGCCACAAGGGCTTCGGCGATGGGCCTTGCCTGTTCGGTGGAGAGAATGCCCGTCTCGTGAAGCATCACCAGATGAGCGCGGTCGATGGCTCGGAACGCGTCCACATGATGGTCTTTCGCACCGTCGAAGAGAGGGCGCAGCACGGTTTCCTTGTAGACCGGATCGGGGAAGGTCGAAGGATCGTAGGGAGGGGGTGCGGTCATCGGCTCAGCCCTTGAGTCCCGCCAGCATGACGCCGCGGACGATGTAGCGTTGGAGGAACAGGAAGATGATCAGCGTCGGCAGCGTGGCGATGCTCGCGCCGGTCATGATCTTCTCCCATTGGATGGATTGCTCGACCGCGAAGCTGGAGAGCCCCACGGGCAGCGTATAGAGTTCGGCGCTCGTGGTGACGATCAGGGGCCAGAAGAAGGCGGTCCAGTTTCCCAGGAAGGTGAAGATAGCCAGTGCCGACAGAGCCGGCGTGACGAGCGGGAGCGCAATTTTCCACCAGATCGTGAATTCGTTGAGGCCGTCGATGCGCGCGGCCTCCAGGAAGTCGTCGGGCACGCCCTCGAAGAACTGCTTCATCAGGAAGGTCCCGAAGGCGGTCATCATGCCCGGGAACATGATGCCCCAGTAGGAATCGAGCCATCCGAACTGGCTTGCCATGAGGTACCACGGCAGCACGAGCATCTCCGTGGGGATCATCAGCGTCGACAGGATCGCCACGAAGACGATGTAGCGCCCCCGGAACCTGAACTTCGCCAGCGTGTAGCCGACGAGGCTGTCGAAGAAGACGTTCGAGACCGTCACGGAGAGCGCCACGATGGTCGAGTTGGCGAGCCAGCGCAGGAACCGTCCGTCGCCCAGGATCTGCCAGTAGTTCTCCAGGGTCGGCGCCGCCGGGACGATGCGCAGGTCGTAGACCTGGGAGGCATCCTTCAGGGATGTGGACAGCATGAAAAGGAGGGGCGTGACCATGATGACGCCACCGATGAACAGGAGCGTCCAGGCGACGACCCGACCAGGCTTGACCTTGCTCATGGGCAGGGCCGGAAGGGATTGGGCGGCGGCCATCAGCGATCCCTCATGATGCGCAGTTGGACTAGGGAGATCACCAGGAGGATCAGGAACAGCACCACGGTCTGCGCGGCCGCATAGCCCATCTCGTAGGAACTGAAGGCCGTCTGGTAGATCATCAGCACGAGGGGCTTGGTGGAGTTGAGCGGGCCGCCGGGATCGTTCGAGTTGATGTTGTAGACCTGGTCGAAGATGCGCAGGAACCCGATCGACGAGAACACGACCAGGAACACCAGCGTCGGCTTGAGGAGCGGGATCGTGATCTTGCGCAGGATCGCGCCTTCCGACAGCCCGTCGATGCGCGCGGCCTCGTAGTAGGTGGACGGGATGGCGCGCAGGCCGGCCAGGAAGATGATGATCTGGAATCCCAGGCCCGCCCAGATCGCGGGCGCCAGCACGGCCGGCAGGGCCTGCGTGGTGGAACGCAGGAAGGGCTGCTGCGGCAGGCCGAACGTGGCGAGAATGTCGTTGATGACCCCGATGGGAACCGGCTGGTAGAACCAGCGCCACACCCAGGCCATCGCGGCCGCCGTCGTGAGGAACGGCAGGAAGTAAAGGGCGCGGATGAACGAATGCATGAACCGCACGCGGTCGAGATAATAGGCGACGACGAAGGAGAGCAGGAGGCTGATCGGCGTCCCGAGAAGCAGGTACGCGAACGTATTCCGAAACACCTGCCAGAACAGGGGATCGCTCCAGAGCCGCCGATAGTTCTCGAAGCCCACATAGCTCGCCGGCCTCATGACGTTCCAGTCCGTCGCGGACAGGTAGAAGGCCTGGACCGTGGGCCAGAAACGGATGACGGTATAGAACAGCACCGGCACCGCAAGGAAAGCCCAAGCCCAAAGGACTTGCTTCTGGCTGAGGCTCAGCCTCGACCAGAGGCCGCCTGCGGCGGCCTCCGTTCCCGTTGCGCTCATGGGATTTTCCTTGGGGTCTGCCTCAAGATGCCCTCGCGGGCGGATCGACCAGCGCTCAGCGCTTGGCCGCGCGATCCAGGATCGCCTGCTCGGCCGTTGCCGCCTTCGCAAGTGAATCCTTGGGCGTCTCGCCGCCGATCAGCACACGGTTCACCATGTCGATGGCGACCTGGCGCTGCGCCATCTCGTCCTTGAACTCGGTGGTGTGGGCATATTCCAGGCCCTTGAGGAACGGACCGTAAATCGGGTTCGCGAGATTCTCGGGCGTGAGCGCCGCGGCGCGCCGGGCCGGCAACTCGCCTACCACCTCGAGCCAGACCTTCATGGCCTCGGGCGAGGAAATGTAGGCCAGGAACTTCTCGGCGGCCGCCAGTTTCTCGCCCTGCGCCTTCGTGGTGATGGCGTTGGCGAAATAGCTGGCATAGTTGCTGCGCTCGCCCTTCGCGTTGGCGGGCAGTTCCGTGACGCCCCATTCGAACGCCTTGATGGTGTTGAAGGAGCCGAGGCGGAAGGTGCCGTCGATGGTCATGGCCGCGAGGCCGCCGCGGAACGCCGCCTGGCCTTCGTCCATGAAGCCCACCTGGCCGACTTTCTTGGTCTTCTGCAGATCGATGTAGAACGTGAGAGCCTTCAGGCCCGCCTCGTCGTTGTAGGCGACCTTGGAGTCGTTGTCCGTGTAGGGCTGGCCGCCGTTCTGGCGGATCAGAACCTCTCGCCACCATTGGTGATCCTGGCCCGTCATGTCCATGGTGACGCCGGCCTGGGTGAGGTTGCCGCCGCCGTCGCGCTTGGCGGTCTTCTCGGCCGCCGCGACGAACTCGTCGAGGGTCTTGGGCGGGTTCGCGGGATCGAGCCCCGCGTCCTTGAAGATCTTCTTGTTGTAGAACAGGGCGAGCGAGCGCACGGCGGTGGGCAGGCCGTAATAGTCGTTGCCGCGCTTCATGGCGCTCACGATCGGGAAGAAATCACGCTCGATGTCGGCCGCCGGGAAAGCGGAGGCGCGAAGGGGCTGGATCATCTTTCCGGAGATGAAATTGTCGGTCCAGCCGTAGAAGAGCTGCACGACGTCAGGGCCCTGGCCCGCCATGATCGAGGCCGCCACCTTCGTCTGGTAGTCGGCATAAGGGAAGGTGGTCTGCTTGACCTTGATGTCGGGGTTCGCCGCCTGGAACTTCTGGATCAACTGATCCATCGCCTTCACGCGGGTCTCGAAGACGTATTGCCAGTATTCGATCTCGACCGCTTTCGCGCCCGTGGCCGCCAGGACCGTGGCGCTCATCGCGACGCTCGCGAGCAGATGTTTCAAACGCATTTCCCTCTCCGTTATTGCCGAGCCTGCGGCTGCATCGGTCATCGTATGGGCGACCGCGTGGAATGCCGAGCCGGCCCGAAGGCTCACCCAGAGCCGTGGCTCTGTCAATAACATAATTCACTTGAGTTATTCTTTGTTGGGGTTCATCTTCCGGCCTGGGAGAGCTGAGATGGCAAAGAACAAGGCCGCGGCGCAGTCGACGATCGGGACCAACCCCGAGCGCAATCGTTCCCATAACCGCCGCGTGGTTCTCGACGTCGTCCGGCAATGGGGTCCTCTTGGCCGCATGGAGATCTCCCGCTACGCGCATCTGAGCACGCAGGCGGTGTCCAACATCGTCGACGACCTCGTCACGGACGGCCTCCTCATCAAGCTGGGGCGGTTGCGGGCCGGGCGCGGCCTTCCCCCGATCCAGTTCGCGGTGAACCCCGACGGCGGCATGACCGCCGGCATCGAGGTTGCTGCCGACCATATCGCGACGCTTCTGGTGGATATCGGCGGCAAGGTGCGGGCGCAGCGAACGAAGTCGCTGGATCGCAACGATCCGGCAACCGTCCTGCCGGCCATCCGGGCGGAGATCGCGGCGGCGCGGGCCCAGCTCGCGGGCACCGTCCCACAATTGCTGGGGGTGGGTGTCGTGATGCCGGGTCCCTTCGACGTGGACGGCATGACGTCGGTCGGTCCCACCACCCTGTCGGGCTGGCTCGGCTTCGACGCGGCCGCCGGCCTGAGCGATGCGCTCGGCGCACCCGTTACGGTCGACAACGACGCCAATGCGGCCGCCGTCGGCGAGCGGCTTCACGGGGTCGCCCGCGACCTCAAGACCTTCTGCCTGATCTATTTCGGACGCGGCCTCGGACTTGGCATCGTGATCGACGGGCATCCGGTGCGTGGGGCGCGCGGCAATGCGGGCGAGATCGGTCATATTCCCGTCGCGCGCGACGGCGAACCCTGCTCCTGCGGCCAGCGTGGATGCCTGGAGGCCTATGCGTCCGTCCACGCGCTCACGGGGCGTCTCGAGCGGGCCGGCATTCGCAACGCCGCCTATGCGGATATCGAGCGCCTTCATCGCGAGGGGCATCCGGTGGTCGCCACCTGGATTCGCGATGCCGCCCGATATCTGGCGCCGCAGGTCGCGATGCTGGAGAACCTCCTCGATCCGGAGGCCATCATCCTCGGAGGCGCGCTTCCCACCGCGCTCCTGGAGGACCTCGTCCGGGCGATGGAGCCGCTGCCGCTCTCGGTGGCAAGCCGCCGCAACCGCAGCGAGGCGCGCCTCCTGCTGGGCCGCACGGGCCGCATGACAGCCGCCCTCGGCGCCGCGGCCCTTCCTCTTCTCGAGACGATGACGCCGCGCCTCGACACGGCCCGCGCGCGGGCCGCAGAACTGCAAGACCAGGAGAATCTCATTGCCGGATGACCACCGCCGCCTTGCCCGAGCCGTCCACGAGCCCGCGCTGGTCCGCCTTCACCGCCACCTGAGCCGCCTCGCATCCGTGGTCACGGTCATGAACACGGGCGCCCATCCGGACGACGAGGCCAACGGCCTGCTGGCGGCCCTGCGCTTCGCCTACGGCATGCGGATCGTCGTTGCCTGCTCCACACGGGGGGAGGGCGGACAGAACGCCCTCGGGCCGGAGAGAGGCGGCGCGCTGGGGGTCTTGCGCACCGCCGAGATGGAGGAATCCGCGCGCCGGATCGACGCCGACATAGCCTGGCTGGGCCATGGACCGGCTGATCCCGTGCACGATTTCGGCTTCTCCAAGAACGGCCCGGACACGCTTCGGCGCTGGGGCGAGGAGCGGCTCCTGGAACGGCTCGTGCGCGCCTACCGCCGGTACCGGCCCGACATCGTGATCCCGACCTTTCTCGACGTGCCGGGGCAGCATGGACACCACCGCGCCATGACGCAGGCGGCGGAAGCCGCCCTCGCGATGGCGGCTGACCCCGCCACGTTTCCGGCGCACGCTGCTGAGGGCCTGGAGCCGTGGCAGGTCTCCAAGTTCTACCTGCCCGCCTGGTCAGGGGCGGGTTATGCCTATGACGACGAGGTGCCGCCGCCGCCGGCCACGCTCGCTGTCGAGACGGCGCGCGATGCCGTCACGGGCCTCACCTTCCGCCAGCTCGGGGAATGGTCCCGTGCCGCCCACGCATCCCAGGGCATGGGCGTCTGGCGGGACAGCGCCACCGACCGGTGGGAGTTGCATCTCAAGCACCGCGCCGGGGGGGCACCGGTTCGCGAGACCGACATCCGCGACGGCTTGCCGGCGAGCATTGCCGACCTCGCCGGCGAGGGGGGGCTGACCGGTTCTGGGACCGCCGAGCTCCGGGGGGCCGAAGACCGTATCCGCGAAGCGGTCGGATCCTTTCCGGATCGTGGGCGGATCGCCGCCTCCCTGGCCCATGCGGGCCGGCTGATCGGATCGGCACTCGCGGGAGCGGATCCTGTCTCGCTGGGGTGCATCGGACATCGCCTGCGCCGCAAGCAGCGGGAGATCGACGCTGCCCTGTTGGAGCTGAGCATGGGCTCCGTGCGCGCCGACGTCACCGGCCCGGCCCATCCGGGCGCGACGCTCACCCTGGACGTCCATGCTGACGCTCCCGGCTGGTCGGATCTCCGGATCGCGCCGCGCCTTCCGCATGGTTTCCAAGCCGTTGAAACAGGTGGCAACGGCGGGTTTCGGCGGTTCGCGATAACGATCCCGGCGGATGCGGCGCTCACGGGCAACTACGCCGAGACCTTCGATCCGATGGGCGGCAACGGGCCCATCGGTCTTGGGATCACGGGCACGGTCGACGGCCATCGAATCGCGGTGGACCGCGACCTGGACGAGGCCGTCTCGGTCGTGCCCCGGCACTCGCTGTCCATCGACCCGGCTCTCGTCGTGCTCCGGCAAGGCGGAGGGCAGGGGCCCTTCGCGGTCGAGACCGAAGGGACGCCCGCGACCGGATGGGACACGCCGCCCGGCTGGGAGGTTCGCCAGGAGTGCGCCCGGTGGATCGTAGAGCCCCCGCAGGCTGGGCCTGTCGGGCTCGCGAGCCTCGTTCCGCTGGTGGACGGCACGCCTGCCAGTGCAGTCCGGCCCTTGTCCTACCCTCATATCCGGCCGGCCGCGTTCGTCGCTCCGGTGGACCTCAAGGTGCTGACCCTGGATGTGGCGCTGCCCGGGGGCGTCCGCATCGGCTATGCGGGCGGAGGCAGCGATGGGGTGGGCGACCACCTTCGGCGGCTTGGCCTCGACGTGACCGACCTCGACGCCGCGGACCTGTCCGCGGGCGACCTGTCAGAGTTCACGACTCTCGTGGTCGGCATCTTCGCGTTCGGCCTGCGCCCGGACCTGAGAGCCGCCACGGACAGGCTCCGCCGCTTTGTGGAGGCGGGGGGCCATCTGGTGACTCTCTACCATCGGCCGACGGATGCCTGGGACCCGGACCATACGCCGCCCCGCCGTCTCGTGATCGGAAGCCCATCCCTGCGCTGGCGCGTGACGGACCCATCGGCCCCCGTCACGATCCTGGCTCCCGATCACCCGTTGCTGACCTCCCCGAACCGGATCGGTCCCCAGGACTGGGCCGATTGGGACAAGGAGCGGGGCCTCTACTTCGTGTCCGAGGCGAGCCCCGAATATGAATCGCTCATTGCCGTGAACGACCCGGGCGAGGCTCCGCTGAAGGGCGGCCTCGTGTCGGGGCGCATCGGCCGTGGCCGCCACACCCATGTGGCCCTGGTCCTGCACCACCAGATGGACAAGCTGGTTCCGGGCGCCTTCCGGCTCATGGCCAATCTGGTCCAGCCCGCCTGAACCCATGGCCGAAGCCCCGGAAACGGTTGCAGCCGAGCCCTCCGTGCCGCTCTGGCAAAGCGCCGGTTGGCTGCTCATGGACATGGCCTTGGTCACCACCATGCAGGCTATCGTGAAGGCCGAAGGGGCGACCTATCCGGCCGTTCAGCTCGTCTTTCTGCGGTCCCTGGTCGGGCTCGTGTCCGTCGCGCCCCTGGCCTGGCGCCATCGCCGGGAGCTGGCCCGGCTGTCCCATCTGCGAAGCCATCTGATCCGGGTGGCGTCCAATTCGGCCGCCCTGACCTTCAGCTTCGCGGCTTTCGCGTCGCTGCCGCTTGCCCTGGTCACGGCCATCGGGTTCACGCGTCCGCTTCTTCTTTTGGTGTTGGCGGCGTTCCTGCTGGGCGAGCGCGTCAGCCGGATCCGGTACACGCTGACGGCCGTCGGGTTCGTCGGGATCCTCGTGATGGTCGGGCCGAGTTCCGTGCCCTGGAACCTCGGACTGGCCGCCGCCTTCGCGTCCGTTCTGTTCGGCTCCATTGCGGTGATCCAGACCAGACGCCTCGCGGGCGAGAACACCGTCATGCTGATGCTGTTCTACACCATCGGCCTGGCGGCCCTCACATCCGTTCCGGCGGCCTTGGTCTGGGTGCCCATCCCCTGGGACAGGGCGCCCGGCATCCTCCTGGTCGGGATCCTGGCCCAGCTCGGGCAATATTGCTGGCTTCAGGCCTATCAGAAGCAGGAGGCGCGGCTCCTGGCTCCCATCGGATACCTATCGGTCGTATTCTCGGCCTTCGCGGGCTGGCTCTACTTCGGAGAAGTCCCGACCCTTTCCCTCTGCATCGGCGGCGCCATCGTCATCCTGACCACGGCCCTGGCGTCGCCCCTGGAGCGCTGGATCGGCAAAGCCTCCCGGTAGGATTGCCCAGATGCCGCGCTCCCTCGGTCTGGCCGCAATTGCCTGTCAGTGGTACACCTCACCCGGTTTCTTCGCCCTAGGCATCGCTCGGACTGAATGCTGTTCATGTTCTCCAGGCTCGGACGCGCCCTCACGCCCGCCCTCGCGCTCGCGGGGATCGTCCTGGCGTCCGCCCTCGCAGGCACGAGCGTGCAGGCCGCCGCGAGCACCGGAGTACCGAAGCACGAGGCGCCGATTCCGCCGGCGACCCTGGCGCTGATGCAGACCAAGAACACCGGCCCGGCCAGCCCGATGCTGATCCGCCTCTACAAGCGGGAAGCGGAGCTGGAGGTTTGGAAGCGTGGCGCGGACGGCCGGTACGGGCGTCTGAAAACCTTTCCGATCTGCCGGTGGTCGGGTCAGCTCGGGCCGAAGCGCAAGGAGGGCGACAGGCAGGCCCCGGAGGGGTTCTACGCCATCACGCCCAAGCTGATGAATCCGAATTCCAGGTACTATCTGTCCTTCGACACGGGTTTTCCCAATGCCTACGACCGGGCGCAGGGCGCGACGGGCACCGCTCTGATGGTGCACGGCACCTGCTCGTCGATGGGCTGCTACGCCATGACGGATGCGGGCATCGCCGAGATCTACGCCCTCATGCGGGAGGCGTTCAGAGGTGGCCAGAAGGCGGTTCAGCTCCAGGCCTTCCCGTTTAGGATGACGGCCGAGAACCTCGTCGCGCATCGCCTGGACCCCAACATCGCGTTCTGGCGCCAGCTCAAGGAAGGCTCGGACCGCTTCGAGGCGACGCGCCAGGAGGTTGATGTGCGGGTCGCGGCGGGCCGTTACGCGTTCCAGCCGTCCAAGGACCCGGACAGTGAGGCGAATATCCTGGCTTGGCGCGCCATGGAGGAGGATCACGACGCCGTCCTGCTGGAGGAGGGCCGGGCGGCGATCCGGACCACCTATGCGGATGGCGGCCAGCACCCGACCTTCGCGGCCTTGTGGCGCCGCGGTGTCTCTCTCGGCGAGGTCAGCCGGCCCGAAGCGCTCGCTTTCGCCGGGCAGGTGAGGGTGCTCCAGCCCGCCCGTCCCCTGCGCCGGGACTGCCCCGCGGACGGGCCTTGCCCAAATCCCTCGACGCAGGCCGGCATCGTGCTGGCCACCGCCGCGCCGGATGTCTTCCCCGTCGCCTCCCTGGCGCAGAGCCCGGTCCTGTGGATGCCGGAGCTGCCGTCGCTCCTGTCGGCCTCGACGGCGGGCGGCGATCCCGCCATCTTGCGGCCTAGCCCCCTCATGATCGCCGGAGCCCCGCCGATCATGTCCCCCGGCTGGACATCGCCTTGAGCCTGGCTCAGGCCTGACGGACGATGAGTTCGTGCGGCAGCAGGTCCTCCGAGGGCCCTTCCCCCGCCCAGAGATTCTTCAGCTGATCCACCACCTTCTCGCCGAACGCGACATAAGGGATGTGAACCGAAGTCAGCCAAGGCGCGATCCAGGCGTTGAGAGCGTTGTCGTCGACCCCGACAAACCTGCAATCCTGGGGAATGCGGATGCCGTTTTCCTGCGCGAAGCGGTACGCCCCGTAGGCCATCAGGTCGCTCGGGCAGAACAGGCCCGCCGGCCAGTCCTGTCGCCCGGCTTCGCCTTCGACGAGGGCCCGGACGGCGGCATAGCCCGCCTCGAGATGGCGCAGGCCCGGGGCCGCCGCGCTGCGGATCGATGGCCGCGGACATCCCAGTTCGGTCAGGCGCGTGACGAAGCCCTCGACGCGGTCGCGCGTGGCGGATGATCCCTGGCTGGGGTGAATGAGAGCCAGATCCCGGATCCCCCTGGCCCAGAGATGGTCCGCCGCGTCCGCTCCGGCGCCACGGTTGTCGATGCCCACGAAGGAGCCGCCGCCATCTGGGTTGCGGCGGCCGACGAAGACGACCGGATCGCCGCGGGAGACGGCCTCCGACAGGCCTTCGCTTCGCACTGCGTTGACCACCACGTAGCCCTGCACCACCTGCGAACGCATGGCATGCAGGTACTCGTCCTGGAGGTCGGCCCTGTCATGGGTATCGCACAGGATCATTACGTAGCCCGCCGAGCGCAAGGCCGTCTCGACGGAATCCGCGATGGCCGCCATGGCGGGGTTGTCGAGATTGGGGGACAGCATGGCCACGATCCGGCTCTCGCGCCGGCGAAGGGTTCTGCCGATATGGTTCGGCCGGTAGCCCAGCGCCGCCACCACCTTCTGCACGCGTTCCACGGTTTCGGCCGAGGCGCGGCGGGTTTCCCCATTCACGATCCGGGACACCGTCGCCATGGACACGCCGGCCGCGCTGGCCACGGTGGCCAGCGAAACGGGGTTTTGCCGGAGCGGTCTCTGCTTGGTCATGCGACCTTCTTCACCACTTTGAGCGCCATGTCGACGCCGCAGGGCCCATCGTCCCAAGGCCTAGCCTAAAGGATAATAGACGGTTTAGGCAAACGTTTGCCAAAACATGACCGGACATGGGTGGGACCGGCCGTGCGGATGGCTTCGCCGCCCGTTCGCGTGCCTAGGGCTGCGCATTCGCCCGCGCATCTCGCGCCCCTATGGCGCCACAGATTCAAGACAAAGTCCGTCACAACGATAACGAACGGGAGGAATTGATGAAGGCAACAAGAAGGATGCTTCTGGGCTGCGCCCTCGTGGCTGCAAGCCTGGGCTTCAGCCAAGCGCAGGCGCAGACGACCCTGCGCATGACCTGGTACTCGGACGGCAACGAAGGGGAGGTGATGAACAGCCTCCTGCGCCGCTTCGAGGAGCAGAACAAGGACATCAAGGTCGTTCTCGACCAGGTGCCGTTCAAGGCCATCAACGAGAACCTGCCGGTGCAGCTGGCGGCCGGGCAGGGGCCCGACCTCGCCCGCGTGGCCGATCTCGGCGGCGTCGCCCGCTACATGCTCGACCTGCGCCCGCACCTGAAGGATCCGGCTTATTTCGAAGCGAATTTCGGGCCCTTCCTCGAGTGGATGCGCCTGCCGGGCGACACGTCCTCGATTCCCGGCTACATGACCCAGCTCACCCTGACGGGGCCGTTCGTCAACAAGACCCTGTTCGAGCAGGCCAACATCCCGATGCCCGCTCCCAAGGCGACCTGGGAGGATTGGGCCAAGGCCGCCAAGGACGTGGCCGCCAAGGTGCAGGCCCCGTTCCCGGTGGCCATCGACCGTTCCGGCCACCGCTTCTTCAGCCTCGCCATCACGCAGGGCGCGCAGGTGTTCAACGACAAGGGCGAGCCCGCTGTGGTCGATGACGGCTTCAAGAAGGGCGCGCAGCTCGTCTACGACTGGCACAAGAACGGCGTGATGTCGAAGGAGCTGTGGGGCTCGGTGGCGGGCACCGCCTATCGCGGCGCCAACGACGAGTTCAAGAACGCCCAGGTCGTCATGTACGAGTCGGGCTCCTGGCAGATCGGCCAGTTCGACAAGACCATCGGCAACGCCTTCGACTGGGTGGCCGTCCCGACCCCGTGCGGCCCGGCCAACTGCTCCGGCATGCCCGGCGGCGCGGCGCTCGTGGGCATCAAGACGACCCAGCATCCCAAGGAGGTCGCGCGCCTGATCGAGTTCCTGGCGAGCGAGCCGGTGGCCGAAGAGTTCTATGCGCGCTCCCTCTTCGTGCCGGGTCACCTGGGCCTCGCCAAGAAGGGCCTCGACTACAAGGACGCCTCGCCGCAGGGCAAGGCAGCCCTCAAGGTCTTCAGCGAAGGCGTCTCCGGTTTGTCGCCCGTGGCCAACAAGCTCCAGGGCTATGTGAACAACCGCGTGATCTTCAACGCGGTGATCAGCCGGCTGGGCCAGGCGATCGCGGGCGAAGCGACCCTCGACGAGGCCTACAAGCGCATCACGGCGGATGTCGAGCAGCAGATCGCCGAGCGCAACAAGAAGTAACGGCTGAAAACGATGTCCCGGACGATCCCGTCCGGGACAGCTCCGTTGCGGTTCGAGGCAGCATGACCCTCTCGTCAAAGAATCCTCCGGCGTCCTCCGCTTTGGCAGGCAGCGCCCAGACGCGTCGGACGAGCCCTTTCCTGCGGCAGGTCGCGCGGATCGTCGACTGGCCCATGGCGGCCCTGCAGCGGCTCATCGGCGAGCGGCGGATGCCTTACGTCTTCCTGCTGCCGAACCTGTTCTTCTTCGGCCTTTTCGTCTTCGTGCCGATCGCCATCAATTTCTGGTATTCGGTAACCGGGGGACCGGCCCTTTTCCCGTCCGAGCGCCCCTATGTGGGCTCCGGCCAGTATTCCTACCTGTTCGAATGCGGCTCTTACGCCGATCCCAGCAGTTGCCGCGAGGACCATTTCTGGCGCGGCGTCTACAACACCGTGACGTTCAGCTTCTTCCAGGTCGTCGCGATGGTGGGGCTGTCGCTTCTCACCGCCGTGGTCCTCAACATGAAGATCAAGGGCCGCGGCTTCTTCCGGGCGGTCTACTTCTTCCCGGTGCTCCTCTCGCCGGTGGTGGTCGCGCTCATCTGGAAGTGGATCCTGCAGCGGGACGGCATCCTGAACGCCTGGATCACGGCCATGGGCGGGGACCGGGTTCTGTTCCTCACCGAGCCGACCTGGGCGATGTTCTGGGCCATCTTCGTGTCGGTGTGGTCCCATATGGGGTTCTACACCCTCATCCTCCTTGCCGGCCTGCAGGCCATCCCGTCCGACATCTACGAAGCCGCCGAGATGGACGCGACGCCGCGCTGGCGCGTGTTCTGGCGCCTCACCCTGCCGCTTCTCTGGCCCAATCTTGTCGTGGTGATCGTGCTCGCACTGATCCGGGCCGTGCAGACCTTCGACGAGGTGTTCGTCCTGACGGGCGGCGGTCCCGGGACCTCCACCTTGATGGTGGTGCAGTACATCTACGAAACCGCGTTCTCGAACCAGGTCCAGAATTTCGGCCTCGCGGCGGCGGCGTCCGTGGTGCTCGGCATCGTGCTCTTCGCATTGACGCTGGCGCAGCTCGCCTACACCCAACGCAAGTCGTCGTGAGGCCATCATGAGCATCGCAACCATCGTCACCGCCCGCCGCGACGCCAAAAGCTGGCACTGGACCGACATCGCCGCCTACGCCTATCTGATCCTGGGCGTTTTCCTGATGTTCGGACCCGTCCTCTGGCTCGGCCTGTCGTCCTTCAAGACGCAGGCGAGCCTGCTTGAATTCCCGCCCTCCCTCCTGCCCATGTCGCAGAAGGAAGTGACGTTGCCGGGATTCCCGCAGCCCCTGCCGCTGTTCACCGTCACCATGGAGGATGGGAGCAGCCGTGTGCTCGCGCAGGTGCGCCGGGTCGGCATCCAGGCCCAGATGGTCGATCCCGCTGACCCGACGCAGCAGTTTCGCGTCGCGATCGACAAGCGCGTGCCCGTGCGCGAGTTCGCGCTGGCGACGGAGAACTACACCGAGCCCCTGGAGCGCTTCGCCTTCCCGCAATTCCTCGCCAACTCGGTTTTCGTGACCGTGGTGGCGACGCTCATCACGCTGCTCATCAACTCCATGGCGGCCTATGCGCTGTCCATCTACGAGTTCAAGGGCAAGAACGCCGCCATGCTGGCCGTGATCGGCACGCTGATGATCCCGATCACGATCATTCTCGTGCCGGTCTACCTGGTGGTGACCAAGCTCGGCCTCGTCAACTCGCTCTGGGCGGTGATCCTGCCGGGCGCCGCGACGCCGACGGGCGTGTTCCTGCTGCGCCAGTACATGCTGACGCTCCCCCGCGACCTCATCGAGGCGGCCCGGATGGACAAGGCCTCCGAGTGGCAGATCTATTGGCGCATCGTCATGCCGCTGACCCTGCCGGCCCTGGCGGTCCTGACGATCTTCTCGATCATGTGGCGCTGGAACGAGTTCCTGTGGCCGCTCGCCGTCCTGACGAAGACGGAGGTCTATACCCTGCAGATCGGTCTCAACGCCTTCCAGGGCGAATTGCAGACCCAATGGCAGTATCTCCTGGCGATGACCGTGATGACGCTGACCCCGGTCGCCGTCGTCTTCGTGTTCCTGCAACGCTTCATCACCACCGGTATCGCCAATACCGGGATGAAATAAACCGTTCGGTTGATTCATGGCTGACCTCGAGCTCTCCGGTATCGTGAAGTCCTATGGCGCGGCGACGATCCTGCACGGCGTCGATCTCGCGATCGAGGACGGCGAATTCGTCGTGTTCGTCGGGCCTTCGGGCTGCGGCAAGTCCACGCTTCTGCGGGTCATCGCGGGCTTGGAGCAGGTGAGCGGCGGCGAGATCCGCATCGACGGCCAGACCGTGACCAATGTGCCGGCCTCGGATCGCGGCCTCGCGATGGTGTTCCAGTCCTATGCGCTCTACCCCCATATGAGCGTGTACAAGAACATGGCCTTCGCGCTCGAGAACATGGGGCTTGCGCGCGAGGAGGTCGACCAGCGTGTGCGCCGCGCGGCCGAGATGCTGCGGTTGACCGAGTATCTCGACCGCAAGCCCAAGGCGCTCTCGGGCGGGCAGCGCCAGCGCGTCGCCATCGGCCGCGCCATCGTGCGCGACCCCAAGATCTTCTTGTTCGACGAGCCCTTGTCCAACCTGGACGCGGAGCTGCGCGTTGCCACCCGCAAGGAACTCGCCGCTCTCCATGCCGAGATCGGCGGCACGATGATCTACGTCACGCACGATCAGGTCGAGGCCATGACCCTGGCCGACCGCATCGTGGTGCTCCGAGCCGGCCGCATCGAGCAGATCGGCACCCCGCTCGACGTCTACAATCACCCCGCGAACCTGTTCGTGGCGGGCTTCATCGGGTCGCCCCGCATGAACCTGCTACCGTCTCGCGTCACCGCCCCCAACCAGGTGACGATCGGCAACGAGACGCGCCCGGTCTCGGTGCCGTCGACGGGATCTGCGCCCGTAGGCTCCGACATCACCCTCGGGGCGCGGCCCGAACATATCGACGTCGTGCCGGAAGCCGAGGCGGACGTGGTCATCGCCCTCGATCTCGTCGAGCAGCTCGGCGGGGAAACCTACCTTTACGGTTCCGCCCCCGGGCTGCCGCAGATCACCGTGCGCCAGGACGGGCAGGCCGGACACGAGCGTGGCCAGAGGCTTGGCCTGCGCCTCAAGCGAGAGGCGCTTCACCTTTTCGATGCGGACGGACACGCGATCCGCATTCGCTGACAGTGCTGAGGAGACAGTTTCGATGAAGGCGTTGACCGAGGCCCGCTATCGCGGCCGCGACGGGATCTGGGCCGTGTTCGATATCGGTTTGGGTGCGGACCTGCGGGTCGGGATCCTGGAGAAGGATATCGGCCGGGTGGTGATGAAGGCGGATGGCGGCTATCGCCTCGACCGTGGCTGGACCATCGCGCCGGGCGGGCTCGAGCCCCCCTACGAGGGGCGGCCGCGGGATTCGAACGAGGGCTTTGCCTGCCCCGAAGCGGCCGTGACCGAGCGGGACGGGCAGGTGGTCGTCGAAGGCGCCGGTTTGTCGGCTTTGGTCACCCTCTCGCCCTTCGGGATCGCGTGGCGCCGCGCGGGCGAGGAGCGTCCCTTCCTGTCGGATCGTACGACCCAGGCCTATTTCCTGTCGCGCAAGACCGGAGCGATCCAGCACGTCATGGCCCGGCACGAGGGCGAGCGGCACTACGGCGTCGGCGACAAGGCCGGCCCCCTCGATCACACGGGACGGCGCTTCAAGATCGACGCCGTGGACCCTTGCGGCTTCGATGCGGAGCTCAGCGATCCGCTCTACAAGATGATCCCGTTCGTCCTCGTGGACGGCCCTGCCGGCGCCCATGGCGTCTTCTACGACAACCTGGCCGTCGGCGAGATGGATCTCGGCTGCACCATCGACAATTATCACGGCCTGTTCCGCTCCTACAGCGCCGGTGACGGGGACCTCGACTACTACGTGCTCGCGGGACCGACCGTGCCCGAGGTGGTGCGCCGCTTCTCCTGGCTCACGGGCGGGCAGGCCTTCGCGCCGAAATGGTCGCTGGGCTTCGCCACCACCTCGATGACCATCGCGGACGCGCCGGACGCGGATGCGCGGATCACGGACTATATCGAGAAGTGCCGCCATTACCGGATCCCCTGCGATAGCTTCCATTTCGGATCCGGCTACACCTCCATCGGCCATCGCCGCTACGCCTTCAACTGGAACCGGGCGAAGTTCCCCGATCCGGCCGGCACCATGGCGCGTCTGAAGGAGGCCGGCATGCAGCCGGTCACCAACCTCAAGCCATGTCTTTTGGACGATCACCCGCGCCTCGCGGAGGCCCGGCAACAGGACATTCTGGTCCGTGACGGTTCCACCGGCGAGCCCGCCATCGCGCAGTTCTGGGACGGGCTTGGATACCACGTCGACTTCACGAATCCCGGCGGCCGGGCCTGGTGGCGCAACGGCATTCAGACCGCCCTTTTGGATTATGGGGTCGTGACGGTCTGGAACGACAACAACGAGTACGAGATCTGGGACGAGGACGCCGTCTGCGACGGTGACGGGCGTCCCTTCGCTCAGCAGCTCGCGCGCGCCGCGCAGCCCTTGCTCATGACGAAGCTGTCCTACGAGGCGCAAGCCGAGCATTCGCCGGGCAAGCGGCCTTACTCGGTCACCCGTGGCGGTTCCGCGGGCATCTGGCGCTACGCCCAGACCTGGTCCGGCGACAACGAGACGGCCTGGAAAACCCTGCGCTACAACCTCACCCAAGGGCTCAACATGAGCCTGTCGGGCATGTTCAACATCGGACATGACGTCGGCGGCTTCCACGGCCCGAGCCCGAACCCGGAATTGTTCTGCCGCTTCGTGGAGTTCTGCGCCCTGTGGCCCCGCATGGTCATGAATTCCTGGAAGGACAACGGCGTCGTCAACCTCCCCTGGATGCATGAGAGCGTCATCCCGCAGGTGCGCGAGGTCATCACCCTGCGCTACCGGCTGATGCCCTATCTCTACACCCAGATGTGGCGGGCCTCCCGAGCGAACGAGCCCGTGGTGCGTCCTCTGTTCTACGATTTCCCGGGCGACGCATCGGCTCTGAACGTCCAGGACAGCTACATGCTGGGGCCCGATATTCTGGTGGCCCCCGTGCTGGACGAGGGCGCGACCGGGCGCAGCGTCTACTTGCCCGACCATCCGGGTGGCTGGTTCGACTTCCACGACGGCCGGCATTTCGAGGGCGGTCGCACGATCTGGGTCGAGGCGCCCCTCGGACGCCTGCCGCTCTTCGTCCGCTGCGGGGCCATGATCCCCGTGACCCGGCAGACGGACCGCGTCGACCCGAGCCTCGACACGCAGCGCGACCTCCTGGTCTTCGGATCGCCCGCCGGCGAATCCGAAGGGTTCCTCTATGAGGA
This sequence comes from Microvirga pudoricolor, assembly GCF_016892705.1. Classification (GTDB taxonomy): domain Bacteria; phylum Pseudomonadota; class Alphaproteobacteria; order Rhizobiales; family Beijerinckiaceae; genus Microvirga; species Microvirga pudoricolor. The sequence continues at coordinate 269,495 of NZ_JAFEMB010000002.1, read as the reverse complement.
CGACGGCGATACGACCGACTGGAAAGGGCAGGGCCGGATGGAGCTTCGGTTCCGCTTGCTCCGCGAACAGGCTGGCCTGACCCTGTCCGTGGACGCGGACGGATCCTACAAGCCCGCCTTCGAGGCGATCACGGTGCGGCCGGTCGCCGGCTTGGATCAGCTCCGCATCCGGTCGGAGGGCGCAACGGTCCGGGTCGTGCAGGGCGAGAAAGCCTACTAACATCGTGGGCCCATGAGTCGGATGTCAGACAGCGGGAGAGGATGATCGATGAGGCAGGCGTGGCGGTGGTTCGGACCCAATGACCCGGTGACGTTGGATACGGTGAGGCAGGCCGGAGCCACCGACATCGTGTCCGCCCTCCACCACGTTCCGCCCGGAGAGGCCTGGACGCTGGAGGATGTGGAGCGTCACCGCAGCATCATCGAGACCACGCCTCCCGGCCGGTCGCCCCTGTCCTGGTCCGTCATCGAGAGCATCCCGGTGGCGGACGACATCAAGCGTCACGGCGCCGGAGCGACGCAGTCGATCGCGGCCTGGATCGCGAGCCTGGAGGCGGCGGCGAAAGGCGGCCTGAAGATCGTCTGCTACAACTTCATGCCCGTCGTGGACTGGACCCGCACGGATCTCGATTGGCCCCTCCCCACGGGCGCGACCGGCCTCCGGTTCGAACAGGACGCCTTCGCGGCGTTCGATCTGTACATCCTCCAGCGTCCCGGCGCCGAGAACGATTACGATCAGGGCGCCAGAGAGCGCGCGAAAGCGCTCGCGGACGCCCTGGACGATGCGGCGGTCGAGCGCCTGACGAAGACCATCGCGGCCGGTCTGCCGGGATCGACGACCGACGCCCTGAGTCTCGACGCCTTTCGGGAGCGGCTCGCCGCTTACCGGGGCATCGATGCGAACAAGCTCCGCCAGCATCTCATCGAGTTCCTGGAGAAGGTCGCCCCCGTGGCCGAGAAGCTGTCCGTGAAGCTCACGCTCCATCCGGACGATCCGCCGCGGCCGCTCTTCGGCCTGCCCCGCGTCGCCTCGACCGGGGACGATTACGCCGCCCTGTTCGGCGCGGTTCCGTCCGAGGCGAACGGCATGTGCTTCTGCACCGGCAGCCTCGGCGTGCGGGCGGACAACGACTTGCCGGCCTTGGCGCATCGTTTCGCGTCCCGCATCCATTTCGCTCACCTCCGGGCGACCAAGAGGGACCGAGACGGCTTGAGCTTCCATGAGGCGGACCACCTGGACGGCGACGTCGACATGGTGGCGGTGCTGGACGTGCTCCTGCGCGAGGATCGCAAGCGTCCAGATGGGGGCAAGATCCCCTTCCGGCCGGATCACGGACACCGCATGGTCGACGACCTGACCTCGGGCCGCCGGGTCAATCCTGGCTATACGGCGGTCGGGCGGCTCAAGGGCCTCGCGGAACTGCGCGGTGTGATGCGGGCGCTGGAGCATCCGGCGCGGACGAATTGAAGGGTGGGCGGAGCGCGTTTTCGGCGCCGCTCCTTGCCCGAACGAAGTGTGAAGGGACGGTGGAATGGCACGTCGGACAATCGGGGAACTCCGCAGCCAGCGCTGGTTCGCGTCCGATGACATGCGCGGCTTCGCCCATCGTCAGCGCACGCAGCAGATGGGCATGCGGCGGGAGGAATTTCTCGGCAAGCCAGTGGTCGCCATCGTCAACACCTGGAGCGACATCAGCCCCTGCCACGCCCACCTGCGCGACCGCGCCGAGGCGGTGAAGCGCGGGGTCTGGCAGGCGGGGGGATATCCGGTGGAGATCCCCGCCCTGTCGGTCGGCGAGGTCATGGTGAAGCCCACCACCATGCTCTATCGCAATTTTCTCGCCATGGAGGTGGAAGAGATCCTGCGCTCCCACCCCGTCGACGGCGCCGTGCTGCTCGGCGGCTGCGACAAGTCCACCCCGGGGCTTCTGATGGGCGCCATCAGCATGGACATCCCGGCCATCTATTGCCCGGCCGGTCCTATGTCGAACGGCCAGTGGCGCGGCCAGAAGACGGGCGCGGGCACGCATACCAAGAAATACTGGGACGAACTCAGGGCCGGCAACATCTCGCCGCAGGACTGGGTCGATCTGGAAAGCCGGATGACCCGGTCCGCCGGTACCTGCAACACCATGGGAACGGCGTCCACCATGACGTCCATCGTGGACGCCATGGGCCTGACCCTGCCGGGAGCCTCTTCCATTCCGGCCGTGGACAGCGGACATGCGCGCATGGCATCGGCCTGCGGCACGCGGATCGTCGACATGATCTGGGAGGACCTGAAGCCGTCCCGTCTCCTCGGCGCGGGCAGCTTCCGCAATGGCCTCGTGGCCTATATGGCGCTGGGCGGTTCGACCAACGCCGCCGTTCATCTCGTCGCGATGGCCCGCCGCGCTGGTATCGACCTCGGCCTCGACGAGATGTCCGACATGGCCGGAAAAGTCCCGGTCTGCGCCAACCTCTTCCCCTCCGGCGAGTATCTGATGGAGGATTTCTACTTCGCGGGCGGACTCCTGGCCCTTCTCAACAAGCTGGACGCTCACCTCGACCGTGACGCCCCGACCGTGAACGGACGCACGCTCGGAGAGAACATCGCCGGAGCCGAATGCTGGAACGACGACGTGATCCGGGACCCGAGCAACCCGGTGGTGCCGCTGTCCCGCGGCAAGACCCTGGCGGTGCTGCGCGGCAACCTCGCGCCCAATGGGGCCGTCATGAAATCCTCGGCCGCGAATCCGCGTTTCCTGAAGCATGTGGGCCCTGCGATCGTGTTCGACAGCCCGGCTGAGATGAACCGGGCGATCGACGACCCCGACCTCGATGTGACGGAAGACAGCGTTCTGGTGCTCCGCAATGCCGGGCCCGTCGGCGCGCCGGGGATGCCCGAGTGGGGCAATCTGCCGATTCCGAAGAAGCTGTTGAAGCAAGGCGTGCGCGACATGGTGCGGGTCTGCGACGGACGCATGAGCGGCACCCATTACGGAACATGCATCCTGCATGTGGCGCCCGAGGCAGCGGTGGGAGGACCCCTGGGCCTTCTCAGGACAGGCGACATCGTCGAGCTCGACGTGGCGGCCGGACGCCTCGACATGCGGGTCGACCCGGCCGAACTGGAGCGCAGGCGCGCCGAATGGACACCCACGGCTCCCGTCTACGGACGGTCCTTCGCGGCGCTGTACCAAAGGCACGTCTCCCAGGCCGACCAGGGGTGCGACTTCGACTTCCTGAGCGCTCCTGGCCCGGTGGCCGAACCCGCGATTTTCTGAGGATCCGATGGTCGACATCCAGAACCGATTCAAACGCTGGCTGACAGGCGAGGGCCCCAGGCCCCCGCTCGGAACATGGCTCATGGCCGCCGCGCCCGCCACGGCCGAGGCCATGGGGTACACGGGCTTCGACTTCCTGGTCGTGGACATGGAGCACGTTCCCATCGAGGTTTCGGACCTGGCCCACATCCTGCGCGCCGTCGGCTGCACCCCGGCGGACGCGGTCGTGCGCATCGCCTGGAACGATCAAGTCCTGGTCAAGCGGGTGCTCGACGCGGGGGCCCAGACGATCATGGTACCGTTCGTGCAGAACGCCGAGGAGGCACGGCAAGCCGTGTCGTTCGCCAAGTATCCGCCTGAGGGTGTGCGGGGTGTTGCCGCCGTACATCGCGGATCCCGTTTCGGGAAGGCGACCGATTACCTGAAGCGAGCCAACGGTGAAGTGGCCGTCATCGTCCAGCTCGAAACCCCGGACGCCATCGCGCGCCTGCCCGAGATCGCGGCCGTGCCGGGGGTCGATGCGCTCTTCGTCGGACCCGGCGACCTATCCGCCGCCATGGGGCATATCGGCAATATCGGACATCCCGAGGTGCAGGGCCTGATCGAGGAGGCCGCGAAAGCCTCGCACGCGGCCGGAAAGCCCGTCGGCATCGTCGGCCCCAACCCCGAGATGGTGCGCCGCTTTCTCGATTACGGCTACGACTTCGCGGCCGTCGCGTCCGATATAGCCATGATGACCGGGCGGGCGACGGACTGGCTCGGAAACTTGCGGGATCAGCCGGCGCAGGCGACCGCGCCAGCCGCGGCTTATTGAGCACGGCCATGGCGCTCTCCCTGGCCCTCGACGTCCGAGCCGAGCTCGGCGAATGCCCGATCTGGTCCGTCGACGAGCAGGCGCTCTTCTTCGTCGACATCAAGGGCAGGGCGCTCCACAAATTCAGCCCCGGCACGGGCGCGCACACCGTGGTTCCCATGCCGGAGGATATCGGCTGCATCGGGTTCCGAAAGGGTGGCGGCTTCATCGCCGGCTTCCGGTCCGGCCTCTGGACGCTGGATCCGCAGGGGCGGCGCGAAACGATGCTCTCGGAGAACCCGGAGGATCAGCAGACGAGCCGCTTCAATGACGGGCGTGTGGATCCTGTGGGCCGCTTCTTCGCCGGCACCATCGACGAGCCTAAAGATGGCGGCAAGGCCCATCTGTACCGCTACGACCGCAGAGGACTTGCGGTGATGGCGGGCAGTCTGTTGACATCGAACGGCGTCGCGTTCTCGCCGGATGCCCGCACGCTCTATCACGCAGACACCCCCACCTTCACGGTCTGGCGCTACGCCTACGATCCGGCGACCGGGGACGCGACGGGCAAGCAGATCTTCGTCCGCCTGCAACCGACCGAGACGGACCGAGGCCGCCCGGACGGTGCGGCGGTCGACGCGCAGGGCTGCTACTGGACCGCCCTTTTCGATGGCGGCCGCATCCAGCGGTATAGCCCGGCTGGCGAGTTGCTGGCGGAGCACCCGGTGCCGGCCCGTTGTCCCACCATGGTGGCGTTCGGCGGCCCCGATCTCAAGACACTCTATGTCACGTCGGCTCGGACGGGCCGTTCAGCGGAGGAGCTGGCGCGCCTTCCGCATTCGGGCAGCCTGTTCTCGATGCCCGTGGATGTGCCCGGCCTTCCTGAAAACTCCTTCGATCCCACTGTCTAGGCTGCAGGAACGATGCCGTTCGATTACACAACCGCCCTCTACCGCTCCTTGCAAGGCCGCTCCGTCGTGATCACGGGCGGCGCGTCCGGGATCGGCGAGGAGATGGTGAGGGCCTTCGTGAGCCAGGCCGCGCGGGTCTCTTTCCTCGATATCGACCGGGAGGGAGGGGAAGCTCTCGCGTCTTCCACCGGAGCGTTGTTCCTGCCTTGCGACGTGACAGACATCCCGTCCCTTCGCGACACGCTGGCGCGGATCGAGAGCGAGCGTGGAAGCGTCGACGTGCTGGTCAACAACGCCGGCAAGGACGACCGGCACGATCTCTCCGAGGTGGAGCCGGAATACTGGCGGCGTGCCCTGGCGCTCAATCTCGACCATCAGTTCTTCGCCACGCAGGCCGTTGCCACAGGGATGGCCAAAAGGGGCGGCGGGTCCGTCCTCATGCTGGGATCGATCTCCTGGATGCGCGGCCGGCCCGGCATGGTCGGCTACACGACCGCCAAGGCTGCCATCAACGGCATGACGCGCACCCTGGCCCGGGAACTTGGCGCCTCCGGAATTCGCGTGAACTGCATCGTGCCGGGCGCGATCCTGACAGAGCGTCAGGAGAAGCTTTGGCTCACGCCGGAGCTGAACCAGCAATTCATCGATCTCCAGGCCCTGAAGTATCGCCTCGACCCCAGCCACGTGGCCAAGCTGGCCCTTTTCCTCGCGTCGGACGAGAGCAGCGGCTGCACCGGAGCCAATTTCGTCGTCGATGCCGGCCTGACCCAGAACTGAGCGCCCCATGCACCTCCACCCAGTTCCCAACGGCTTCGATCTCATCCTCGACAACAGGCCCATCCTTCGGCACCGGCACGATGCTCCGTGCCTTTTCGTCGGACGGGGCGAGGAACGGATGGACATGTACCGCGGCAATTTCGACATCGAGGACTATGTCGTGGAGCGGACCCCCCTGCGCCACACCGCCGTCTCGGGACAGGACATCGCATTTTCGTCATCGGCCGGAGAGCCTGCCCGCCTGATCCTCACCGTGACAGGGCAGGGCGCGGACGCCGTCATCGCCTTCTCGTCGCAGGATTCCTCGATCAATCGCGTCTGGTTGCGGGTCGCGGCCGAAGCGGACGAACACATCTGGGGCGGTGGCGAGCAGATGTCGTATTTCGACCTGCGCCGACGCCGGTTCCCGATCTGGACCTCGGAACCCGGCGTCGGCCGCGACAAGTCGACCGAGATCACGTTCAAGGCCGACGTGACCGGCAAGTCGGGCGGCGACTACTGGAACACCAACTACCCGCAGCCGACCTACCTTTCTTCCCGGCGTTACGCCTTGCATGTGGAGACCACCGCCTACTCAGTGCTCGATTTTCGGCGCGAAAGCTTCCACGAGATCGAAACCTGGGCGGTTCCGGATCGGATCGAATTGACGGCGCGACCGACATTCATCGACCTCGTGGAGGCCCTGTCCGCCCGCTTCGGCCGGCAGCCGCCCCTGCCCGAATGGGTCTACGACGGTGCCATCGTCGGCCTGAAGGACGGTGCCCGTTCCTTCGAGAGGCTCGACGCCATCGTCAGGGCGGGGGCGAAGGTCTCAGGCCTCTGGTGCGAGGATTGGGTGGGATTGCGCCACACGTCTTTCGGGGCGCGCCTGTTCTGGGATTGGAGGGCCAACGAGGAGCGCTACCCGGACCTGCCCCAAAGGATCGCGCAACTGCGGGAGCGGGGCATCCGCTTCCTGGGCTACGTCAATCCCTACCTGGCCGTCGATGGTTCACTGTTTCCCGAAGCGGAGGCCGCCGGCTATTTCGCCACGGATGGCGGCGGGAAGACGGCCCTCGTCGATTTCGGCGAGTTCGATTGCGGCGTCATCGATTTTACGAATCCGGACGCCGCCGCCTGGTTCGCCGATCGGGTGATCGGCCGGAACATGCTCGATTACGGGCTATCCGGGTGGATGGCCGATTTCGGGGAGTACCTGCCCATCGACGTGAAGCTTGCCAATGGGGTCGACGCCTGCCTGATGCACAATGCGTGGCCGACGCTCTGGGCTGAGGTGAATGCCCGTGCGGTCGCAAGCCGTGGACAGACCGGCGAGGCGCTGTTCTTCATGCGCGCGGGCTACACGGGCGTCCAGAAGTACTGTCCCTTGCTGTGGGGAGGCGATCAGTCCGTCGATTTCAGCCGCCACGACGGACTCGTGACCGTCATCTCCGGCGCCCTGTCGTCAGGTCTCCTCGGGAACGCCTATCACCATTCCGACATCGGCGGTTACACCAGCCTGTTCGGCAATGTGAGAACCGCGGAACTGTGCATGCGGTGGGCCGAGATGGCTGCCTTCACGCCGGTGATGCGAACCCATGAGGGCAACCGTCCCCGCGATAACCTGCAAATCGACCAGGATGAGGAGGTTCTGGCCCACTTTGCCCGGATGACCCGCATCTACGTTCATCTGGCGCCTTACCTGAAATCCCTGGTAGCCGAGGCATCGGCGCGAGGCGTGCCCGCGCAACGCCCGCTCTTCCTTCATTTCGAGGACGATCCGCGCACCTACACGATCCAGGACGCCTATCTGTATGGGCCAGACCTGCTCGTGGCGCCCGTTTCGCAGGCAGGCGCGAGCCAATGGAGCGTCTACCTGCCCGGCGGAGCCGACTGGGTGCATCCATGGTCCGGGCGCAGGTTCACGGGCGGACAAGACGTCACGGTCGATGCGCCCTTGGGCCAGCCGCCGGTCTTCTACCGTGCCGGCTCCTCGTGTTCGGATCTGTTCTCAGCGCTCTCGGGCCTCTGAGGAGCCTCCTCCATCCTCTCCGCCGCAGGAACATCGGGGCTGCCCTCCGCGCGGTCACGGTACAAAGCCGCTCGGGCAAGCAGCATCAGGGTCACGGGCGTCGTGAGCGTGATGAAGACCGCGATCAGGACTTCGTGCACGACGGGCCGCGTCTCCAGCACGCTGAAGTAGAGAGCGGACCCGCACAAGATGGTTCCCATGCCCATCGTTGCCCCGAGCGTCGGCGCGTGGGTGCGGGCGTAGAAGGTGCCAAGGCGCAGAAGCCCAAGCGATCCGACCAGGGTAATGGCCGATCCGCCCAGCACGAAGAATGCGACAAGGATCGCGGCCCAGACGGGAAAGTCGTGTGCGAGTGTCATTCGATGACCTCGCCGCGCATGAGAAACTTGGCGAGAGCCACGGTCGCGACAAAGCCCAGGAGGCTGATCACCAAGGCAGCCTCGAAGTACAGGCTGCTGCCGGATCGGATACCGAACGTCACCACCATGAGCATCGCGTTTACATAAAGCGTGTCCAGCCCAAGGATTCGGTCCTGCGCGCGCGGGCCCGTCACGAGGCGGAACGTGGCGCAGCACATGGCAAGGCCCAGCAGGATCTGAGCGAGAACGAGGGACCACGTCAGAAGGAATTCGCTCATTCGAAGATCTCCATCAGCAGACGTTCATACCGGCCCTTGATCGTCCGTATCCAAACCGTCTCGTCCACCAGATCCAGGACGTGGAGAAGCAAGGTTCCCTTCGCCGCATCGTAGTTGAGCCAGATCGTGCCGGGGGTCGATGTGATGATGATGGACAGGACCGCCAGTCCCTGAGGGCTTTTCATGTCGAGCGGTATGGTCATGAAGCCCGCATTCAAGCCCGGTTTGCGCGCACTCAGGATGATGGTGCCCACCGCCAGGTTGGAGCGCACGATATCCACCAGGACGATGCCGGCAAGGCGGAACACCGCGACGGGCCGGCGGATGCGGGGCTTCTGCGGTCTGAGAGCTGCCATCATCCACGCGGCGAGGATCGCCAGGACGGACCCGAGGATGATCTGCCCGGGCGAAACGCTCTGGTTCAGCAAGAGCCAAAGGGCCAGCAAGGCGGCCGTCAGGAGGGGATAGGGCAGAAGCCAGCTCATCGGGCATTCTCCCCGGGACCCGTCCCGGACGGGTGACCCGAAAGCACGCCGCCGACGTATTCCTGCGAGGCCCGCAGCGATTGCGTCGTCGCTTCCATGTATCGCATGGCCGGACCGCCCGCGACCGTCAGGCCGAGACACAGCAGCAGCAGCCCCAGGACCGGAGCCATCTCGATGACCCGTACCCTCGGAACGCTATCGTCCATGCGCGCCCAGAACGATGTGATGCCGCTCCGTGTCATGGCGATCAGGGTCGCCAGTCCAGAGATCGTGAGAAGGGCGATCAGCGTCCAACTCGACGCCGAGACGCCGTTTCCGTCCGTTTTCAGCATGGCCGCCATCATGCCGAACTTCGCGAGAAATCCTGACAGAGGCGGTAGCCCCGCCAGCAGCAAGGCGCAAGCCACGAAGCTGCCGCCCAGGATGGCCACCGTCGCTGGGATGGCCACCCCCACCTCCGCCTCAAGGTCGTCGTCGGTTTCCCCGTAGGCTTCCATCGTGACCGAGAGGACGTCGGCCCCGGGATCCCGCAACCGCTGGACCAGCTCGACCAGCAGAAAGAAGGCCGCGATGCCCAAGGTGGAGCTGACGAGGTAGAACAATGCCGAGCCGATGACCGCTCCGTTGCCTGTGCCGATGGCCGCGATCAGGGTTCCGGAAGAGACCAGAACGCTGCATCCGGCGAGCCGCGGCAGGGATTGCGAAGCCAGCACCCCAACGGTCCCGAAGGCGATCGTGAGCATTCCCCCAATCAGAAGCCCGTTGGCTCCAAACCCCGCCAGCGGGCCGGCATCCGTATCGAACATCAGCAGCCACAATCGCAGGACGACATAGATTCCCACCTTGCTCATGATGGCGAAGAGGGCGGCGGCAGGGGCGGAAGCGGCCGCATAAGTGGTGGGAAGCCAGAAGTTGAGCGGCCACATTCCGGCCTTCATGAGGAAAGCGGTTCCCAGGATGGCGGCGGCGGCCGCCAGAAGTCCCGCATCGTCGGGCGAAAGCGTTGGGATCCGGCTGGCGAGATCCGCCATGTTGAGCGTCCCCGTCACGCCGTAGGCCAAGCTGACGCCGATCAGGAACAGCAGCGAGGCCGTGAGATTGATCGCGATATAAGCGAGTCCGGCCTTGACCCGGGCGCTTCCATCTCCGTGCAGGACGAGAGCATAGGAAGCCGCGAGCAGAATCTCGAAGAACACGAAGAGATTGAAGAGGTCGCCTGTCAGAAATGCGCCGTTCAACCCCATGAGCTGAAGCTGGAAGATGGTGTGAAAGCGGGGGCCGGCCCGGTGCCAGCGCGCGAGGGAATAGAGCAGCGACGCAAGGCCGAGCACGCTCGCGAGCACCAGCATCAGAGCGGAGAGCCGGTCCAGCACGAGCACGATTCCGAAGGGAGCCGGCCAGTCGCCCAGGCGGTAGGTCCGTACGCTGGATCCGGCGGGCATCGTGTCCACTTGCAGGAGCAGGAGGATGGAGACGACCAGCAGGCAAACGACCGATGCAATACCGATTCCGGCCTTGAGCCTGCGGCTTCGCTCCGCCATGAGCAGCATCGCGGCTCCGGCCATCAGCGGCAGCACGATCGGGATGATGATCAGGTGATCCAGGAGGCTTGGCATCACGACTCCTCCCGTCCGTCGACGTGGTCCGTTCCGGACAGGCCGCGCGAGGCGAGCATGACCACCAGGAACAGGGCCGTCATGGCGAAGCTGATGACGATGGCGGTCAAGACGAGTGCTTGCGGCAGCGGATCGGCATAGAGCGAGGGATCGACGGCGTCCGGATTTTCGAGGACTGGCGCCGCCCCGACCCGGAGCCGGCCCATGCCGAAGATGAACAGGTTCACGGCATAGGACAGGAGGGACAGGCCGATGATTACCTGGAAGGTGCGTGGGCGCAGGAGCAGCCAGACCCCCGATCCGGTCAGGACGCCGATGGCGAGTGCGAGGATGAGTTCCATCACACATCCTCCTTCATCATGTCGGTTGCGGCCGGCAAGGGCGGACGGGCGATCCGCGGCGCCCTGACGGATTGGTGCGCCAGGGCGATCAGGATGAGCACGGTCGCGCCGACGACGACCGCGAAGATGCCGAGATCGAACAGGAGGGCTGAGGCGGCCGGCACCTTTCCGATCCCCGGGACCGTCAGATACTGGAAGAAGGATGTCAGGAACGGGTAGCCGAAGAGCCAGGATCCCATCCCGGTCGCCGCCGCGCAAAGCATCCCGAGGCCCATCCATCGGATCGGAAGCACGCGCAGCCGCGCCTCGACCCAGCGTGTACCACCGGCCATGTACTGCAGGATGAGGGCGATCGACATGGTGACGCCGCCTGCGAAGCCTCCGCCCGGCAGATCGTGCCCGCGCAGGAAGAGGTAGATGGCGACCAGCCCGATCGCCGGAAAGAGCCATTGCATGATGATGCCCGGGATCGTGATGTAATCGGACAGGGTATCGCCGACCGCCCGGTCGGGGCTCGCGCTGTCGTGGGCGTTCTGCTCTCTCTGCTGTTCCGGAGCCTCGACACTCTCGGGAGCCGGCCGGAAGCGACGCAGCAAGGAGAAGACCGTGACCGCCACGATGGCCAGCACGACGATCTCGCCGAAGGTGTCGAAGCCGCGGAAATCGACCAGGATGACGTTGACGATGTTGCGGCCGCCGCCCTCGGAATACGCCTTCTCGACGAAGAAGCGGGATATCGTGTCCGGGAGAGGGCGCGTGAGCACGGCATAGGCGATGAGCGTCATGCCGGATCCCGCCGCAACCGCCAGCATGAGGTCGCGTCCCCGGCGGACCCTGGAGCCTAGCGAAAGAGCGTCGCCTTCACCCTCGAACCGTTTCGGAAGCCAGCGCAGGCCCAAGAGGATCAGCACCGTGGTGACGATCTCGACCAGGAGCTGCGTAATAGCGAGGTCGGGCGCCGAAAACCAGACGAACGTAATGCACGTGATCAATCCGGCCCCGCCGAGCAGAACCATGGCGGCGAGCCGGTGGAACTTGGCCTGGTAGGCCGCGCCGATGGCGCAAAGGCCGCCGACGATCCACAGCAGGAGGAAGGCGGGATCCAGAGCCGTGCCCTGGTGGGACCCCATGGCCAGGCCGAATCGATAGAGCGGCCAGAGCGCCGCGACCACCGCGAACGCCACCAGGAGCCGGAGCTGGGGCTGTAGCCGATAGGTGCCGAACAGCCGCTCCAGCGAGCGGGCCCAGCGCCACGACACCTCGACGAGGATACGCTCGAAGATCCGCTGGCCCTTGAGCCTGCGCACGAGCGGGGGTCCCTCCACGCCTTTGGCGAGGTATCCCTGCAGCAGCAGGTAGAGGACGATGCCGCTCACCAGTGCGATCACGCTCATGAGCAGGGGCTCGTTGAAGCCGTGCCAGATCGCGAGGCTGTAATAGGGCGTATTCGGCCCCAGAACGGCGTAAACCGCTGTCGACAGGAAGGGCTTGATAGTCATGGCCGGCACGATACCGACGAGCAGGCATACGGCGACCAGTAGCTCGATGGGGAACCGCATCCAGTGCGGGGGTTCATGCGGAGTCCGCGGGAGGTTCGTGGCGGGGGGGCCGAAGAAGACGCCGTGGATGAACCGCAGGGAGTAGGCCACGCTGAAGGCGCTGGCCAGCATGGCGAAATAGGGAAGGGAGTGATCGAGAAGCGAGTCGATGTGGAACGCGGCCGCCTCGGCGAAGAACATTTCCTTCGACAGGAAGCCGTTCAGCAGCGGCACGCCGGCCATCGCGGCCGCAGCCACCATCGCTAGGGTGGCCGTGATGGGCATGAAACGGAAAAGACCGCTCAACCGCCTGATGTCGCGCGTTCCGGTCTCGTGGTCGATGATGCCGGCCGCCATGAACAGGGACGCCTTGAAGGTCGCGTGGTTCATGGTGTGGAAGATGGCCGCGACGGCCGCGAGAGGGCTGCTGAGACCGAGCAGGAGCGTGATGAGGCCGAGATGGCTGATGGTCGAATAGGCCAGGAGCCCTTTCAGGTCCTGCTGGAAGATCGCCGCATAGGCTCCCAGGAGCAGGGTGCACAGGCCCGCCGACACCACGATATAGAACCAGGCTTCTGTCCCCGACAACACCGGCCAGAGCAGGATGAGGAGGAAAATGCCGGCCTTCACCATGGTGGCCGAGTGGAGGTAGGCGGAGACGGGGGTCGGAGCCGCCATGGCGTGCGGCAGCCAGAAGTGGAAGGGAAACTGAGCGCTCTTCGTCAGGGCCCCGAGCAGAACGAGGATCAGCGTGGGCAGGTAGAGGGGGCTGTTTCTGATCTGGTCGCCGGACGACAGCACCTGATCGAGATCGTAGCTGCCCACGATGTGGCCGATCAGGAGGACGCCGACGAGCAGGCACAGGCCGCCCGTGGCCGTGACCGTGAGAGCCATCCGGGCGCCATCCCGGGCGCTGGCGTTGTGATGCCAGTAGCCGATGAGGAGGAACGAGAACAGGCTGGTCAACTCCCAGAAGAAGACCAACTGGATGAGGTTGCCCGAGAGCACGATGCCCATCATGGCGCCCATGAACGCGAGCAGGAATGCGAAGAACCTGGGAACCGGGTCCGCCGGCGACATGTAGTAGCGCGCGTAGAGCACGACCAGGCAGCCGATCCCCGTGACGAGTACGGCGAAAAGCCAGGTGAACCCGTCCAGCCTCATGGAAAAATCCAAGCCGAGGGTCGGAATCCACTCGACGCCGATGCGCAGGACGCCCCGGTTGCGAACCGCCGGATACTGCAAGGCCGTGAGGATCGTGCAGGAAAGGGCGATGCCCCCCGCCAGGAAAACGGCCCCGTTACGGGCATTTTGGCGGAGCATGGCGGCGATGAGGCTTCCAATGAAAGGAAGGATGACGATGGCCAGGAGGGGCATGCCACTGGACATGGGTGAAGTGATCTCCTTCCGGGTGGGAGCGCGCAGTACTCCAGCTTTTGTCTGATACAGCCCAATATGGTTGACATGTCGCGCATGTATAGAGGCCGACCGCAGAAAGGCGCTTGTCGGCTGGCACCAGACACCGGGCCGGAGACGCCGCTCGGGAGGATCGAGGGCGGCGCCCTGGACGGCCATGGGTGTCCGGGCGGGGGTGGAGGTCCTGGGTTACGAAATCCGTTCCCGGCCATCGAGGGCCGACAGGGTTCCCAGGCTTGACCTTACGCTGCAACGGAATGACCGCGTGGCCCTTCGCAAACAGGGCGATCGCCCGGAGCCGCCCGTTCCCATCGGTCTGTCGTTGAGCCGCAGGGGCAGACGCCAAAGCCGGGAGAATTTTGGCTCATAACAACCGCCGCGCCTCGCCAGGTCACAAAATTGTGAGCGCGCGAGTCTGACGTCCGACCGCGTCCGTTCCGTTAAATCTGTCCCGCCGGGCGCATCGTCAGACCGATTGCCGAAACAATCGCCCAACGATCCGGCAATGAGTGGAGGCGATGCTCTCAGGCTAAGCGCCGGGATGCACCCTGGAGCATCAGTCAGCCCGCCCTTGTCTCAACTTAAAGGATAAAATGGGCGGCCTCACTCAATGAAGGATTGCGCGCCTGTCGTCCCTGCAGAGCGTTGGCTTTTGTCTCAAACCGGCCGATGAACGGCTGGGTCAGCTGGAGCTGGAATCATTCCGGCATGAATTGCAGCCATGACCTCGACAGCTCCGTTTGTCCGTCCATTCTCGATGCTGCGGCGGCTTGGATGTCGGTGCGTTCAGAATGGTCTGGCAAAAAAGCTGGAGGCCCAGAGGTCGTTCCCGGGTCTCCAACTCCATGAGCTGCAGCGGCGTTAGTAGCTGGAGAACTTATAGTTCAGACCAGCACGGATGACACCGAACTCGCCCTTGTCGGTCCGGTTGTAATACCCGGAATACAGGTAGCTGTTGCTGTCGGAGTCGAGGCTGACATATAGCCCTTCGATGCGGGCTGTCAGGTTGTCGGTGAAGGCGTATTCGAAGCCAGCGCCCAACGTCCATCCCGTATTCGTACTATTGCCGTTGTCGTAGTAGTAGTTTGCGACGCCCGGAAACACGAAGCTGTTACGGTTGCCGACATCGCCATAGGCAAAGCCGCCCGTGGCGTAGATCAGCGCGCGGTCGAACGCGACACCGGCACGCACGCGAAGAGTGCCAAACCAGTTGCCCGAGTCACTGTTGCCATAGACCGAGCCGAAGTATCCGCCATTGCTGCCAATGTCGGCGTATTGGATGTCCGTCTCAGCACCGATGACAAACTGACCGACCTGGTAGTTGTATCCGATCTGGCCACCCCCGACGAAGCCGCCGTCGTCTCCGCCGCCACCACCGTAATAGCCAAGCAACGGGTCATAGTAACCGTTGTTGTTGCTGCTGGTGTTCCAGCCATAACCGGCGTTCACGCCGACATAAAACCCGGTCCAGGTAAAGACTGGAGCCACGGCGATTATCGGAGCTGGAGCAGCGCGGGAGGGAAGGTCAGCGGCGCTCGCTCCAGCGGCGAGCGCCGACAAGGCAATTGTTGCCAATAATAGTCTCTTCATCACAGCTCTCCTTGAGTGATCGAGCAATGCCACTTCACATCAGTTCAACAAGCATTGCTATTGTATTTATGCAACATTCACAAATAATATTCGGCGAATACCGATATTTATATTAGTAATTTACAATATATATTGGACTGAATGCATGATAAAAACACTCAATCAACGTTCAGATTTCACTTATTTGTTTCTAGTTTCGCATCAACTTATCTAATTTTCTGCATTTCCTAAACCTCTCTCAAGAAACGGCAGCCGAGCTTCTGGCCACAGCTGCCAATCTGGGCCGTCGGAGGTCTCTCGATATTGTATAGGCCCCCAACTGCGTGTTGACCTGCCGGTTGCCGGTCTTGAATGCCCAACTAAAACCGCCCCCGGCCAGGCTCCCCATTTCTGCGCCCGTTCGGCGAGATCGCCGCCTGCGCCGCCGTGTGATCCGGCTTCCACGGCATGTGGCAGACGTGACGAGCTCCCCATCCCTGTGGAGGCAGCCAAAGGGAGACTTATGCGCCAGGCTTGTGCCATCCCCAGAGGCGCAGGTCTCAAAATCATACCTTGGGCCCGGTCCATCGCGGTTCAGTACCGTAAGCTCAAGCCGAGCACGGGTCCGTGCTGGACCATGTCGAACTCGTAGCGGCGATGGCCGGCGCCCTGCGTATAATTCACCGATAGCGCCCGATAACCGATCACCCCCGAGATCGTGACGCCGTCATAGGTGTCGAAGTCAAAGCCGTAGCCGCCCATGGCCTGCCACGAGAACTCGCTTCCGAGGCCGAAGCCGCCGATGTCGCCGCGCATGAAAAGCTCATGGCCCGGCGCCACTGCGTAGCGCACCCGGCCGCCGATTAAGGGATCGAGCCAGTCAACGGAACCGGAGCGGGCAAAAGCACGTCCGTTCACCCAGGCGAGATCGCCGACCGCTGCGGTGAGGTCAGCCGCGAACGAGAGGTCCGCTTCCTGATGCCAGTAGCGGACCCCGCCAAGGACATCCAGCCCGAGATCGCCGACGCGAGCGATCTCGTAGGACGCCCCAACCTCCGCGATGGCCATCTGGATATCCAAGTTGAACGTGCGGCTAACGGCAGCCGTCACGCCCGGCGCAGGTGCGCGAGCCCTGACGCCGTCGCGTTTGAACCCAATGCTGCTCCAGACCACATCGCCATAGAGCGCGAACCGGCCGTTGCGAGCTTCGACGTTGCCCATCAGGCCCACGAGGGTATCGCTCCTCTCGAGGATATCGACGAAACTCGCATTGACCCTGACGGAGCGGCCGCGCACGGTTTGGGTGCCTGACAAGGCGGTAAGCCAGCCATAGGGTGTGGTGCGGAAGTTCCACGACGATGGAACGGGAAGAGTTTCGATAGAGGGTCGCGCTTGTGCCAGTTCGGCCGCGCGGAGAGTGCCGCTTATGAGGACAAGTCCGCAAAGCCCAAGGAACAACATCCTACACAGGAACCGGACGCGCTCGACAGGTCGTGTGGTCTGAGCAATCCCTATCACCAGGACCTCCTCGCAACCCAACCGGCATAACAGAGCACATCCCTGCTCAGTTTGCTATCTGACAGCATTCCTAGACCATATCGTAAAGTATCGCGTTTGTACGAAGTCGATGTCGGTTGTAATGGCCGAGGCCAGAAGACCCCGGCATATTGTGATGGTGGGCGAGATTACTTGACGTTAACATTAAGGCGGCGGATGGAAATTCCAAACTTCTCGTCAATGCTTTAGTCCGTCGCTGTGATCGCAACGCTGCCTGTTCCACGGTCGTTCGCCTCCTGCTCACGGGTCTTAGGGGGCCGTCGGATATTCATGTTTAGAAGTCGTCGGACCCGTCCTTGCATCGATAGCCGATGAAGCATTGTGGGTTGTTCGAGCTTGGAACCCAGGCCGGCTCCGGGAACTGGTCGACGAGGCACTGCGCCGCGCTCCTGACGAAACGGGCGTAGGTGGATGGTGAGGTGTCGAGAACTACCGCTCCGTCCTTCATGACAAGCTGACGGTTGGCGCCGCAGGTGCGCTGAGACGTCGGCGGTCCGACCTGGGCGAGGGCCGTCGTAGCCGTCAGGGCGAAGATGGTGATGGCAAGTGCGCTTCTCGACATGGCTTCCTCCTCTGGTTTGAGCGGTAAGGCCGTCTGCGCTTCTAAGCGCGATCGCTGACCTTCCTGACCGGCGGGACCGTCCAGGTGCCATCGATGATCGAGGGTGTGCTCTCGTCGGGCCAATACATCCGGAACATCAGGATGAACTTTCCCGCCGGCGCCGGCAGCCAGTTCGATTCCTTGTCCGGCCCCGGCGAGTCCTTCTGGATGTAGAGGTCGACGGATCCGTCCGAGTTGGCTTTCAGGTCCTGGCGGGCACTGATCGAGTAACGGTCGATCGGATTGGACACGAAGAAGTAGCCGCCGTTGTACATCGTCAGCGACCAGAAGCCCTCGACCGGCGGCAAGTGACCCTTGGCAAAGCGCATGACGTACTTGTTGGCTCCGTCATAGGCCTGTCCGTCACCGTCCTTCTGCGAGGTCGGATAGACTGCATCCTGCGGACGGTTGGCGCCAAGGCCGATAGCAGTGATAAGAGCCCGCATCAGGTAGTCAGTGCCGTAGATGCCGGTCTTGGTGGTGAAGGCCCAGCCGTCGATGTCTCGGACATCCTTATTGATCTTGAACTGGATCATGATCCGGTCGTTGGCGATCTCCGGGATGCGTTTGGCGAAATCTGCGCGCAGTTTGCTTGCGTCGAAGTCCTGTCCGGAGACGAGCCCGATCTTGGCGAACTTCGCAAGGGCGGGAGCATCGGCGGCCGAGGGCGGATTGGTTTTCATCAGCTCGGCCAGAAGGGTGAAGTAGGCAACCGCATCCAAGCGGTTCACCTGATCGCGCACAGCGGTCTTCATGTCGATCGAGGGATCGACCTTGCCGGCGGGCGGCATATACGGCTTGCCATAGGCGCTGAGCGGCACCAGCTTGACCTGGTCCTGAAGCGCGTGCACCTCGGCGTAATCCTCCGGTGTCCCGGTGCAATAGATGCGGCCGAGCAGCCAGACGATATTGGTGGGGGACTTGTACTGCTTGACGCCGGCCGGCAGCGTGCCGGACCAGTCCGGCCCCGTGATGGCATAGGTCTGGGCAGCCGTGCCCGTGGTGCGTTTGCCCGGAACCTGGAACACCGTCGTCCAGCCGTCCAGCATCGGCATCAGGAAATAGCGGTCCTTCATATCCGGTAGGCTCAGAATCCAGGGCTCCTGTCCGACATCGAAGAAGGCCGTGGTGTAGAGCGTGTCGGCATTGGGGGCAGTGACATCGCGGAACGTCGCGTCGGGATACTGCCGCATCTTGATGAGCTGGCCCATTGGGGCTCGCGTGCCTTCGGGGGCCGCTACGTTTGTGATGACCCGTCGTGTCATCTCCATGGTGACCAGCGGATAGCCGTAGATATAGGCGTCGGTGGCAAGCCAGAAGTCCTCAAGCCCTTCATCGATGCCCGACAATTCGCCCAGATAGGCTTGGCTGCCGGTGCTCATCGTGGTTCCGGCAAGGAGGCTCAAGGCACCGATGGCCGCCTGTCGGCGGGTCAGATCCACTGTCATGACATCTCTCCCTCGCGTTCGGCGGCTTCCTCCCCGACGCTTCCGTGAGCGAATTTTCTGGGGTCGCCATGTCGGGACGCTAGCAACGGCGGAGGTTTTGCGCCTGTAGCATCGTGTAGTTTACATGTTGGAGGCGCCGGTCACCGCCGAGGCAGTGATAAGTAAATCACTGCCTCAAGGGCGGACCGCGCCGCCGTCGGCGATCCTGGACAGCGCCAGGGTTTGGTCAGCGCTGCGGTGCCGCGGCCTGGAGAGCGAGTTCGGCCGCCGTGCGATCCGGCACAGGAAAGCCGGCCTTGCGGGCACCTTCGGCGAAGTGGGCCGCGTCTTCGGGTCGATAGTTCCGCTTGGCCATCTCGTCGTCCCAGTGCGCGAAGATGGTCGGCCGCATGCGCAGGAAACGGTCGCGCGCTTCCTTCGCCTCCGATGCCTTGCCGAGTTGGGCATAGATGACAGCGGCCACGAAATGGTAGAGGGGAAACCGATCGAGCGCTGCCTGCCGGATCAGGGTTTCGGCTCTCTCATAATCACGCTGCATGTAGGCATAGACGGCCAGTGTCCCGCTGTAATAGCCAGGATGACCTGGATTGCGGGCCATCGCCTCCTCGAGCAACTCGGCGCCGCGCGCCCAGGCCCCGGCTTGACCCAGGCGTGTGCCGAACTCGCCCAGCAGCTCGGTGTCGTTCGGGTTCAGAGCCACCGCCTTCTCACCGACCTCCAAGGCCTCCTTGGGCTGACGGGCAAAGAACAGCGCCATCATCAGAGCCTGAAGGCCCCGTACATTCTCTGGATCGAGGCGGATCGCGCGCCGGGCGGCCTCGAGCGAGCGTTGGATTGGCGAGATCGAACCCGACCTCGCGTTGAATCCGAACCGATCCTCGTCGAGATACAGGACCGACAGCATCGCCCAGGCGGTGGCATAGTCGGAATGCAACGCCACGGCCCTCTCGAGACAAGCACGGATGGTGGCATGGCTCTCCTCGGACAGCGCGACCCGGTAATCGTAGAATTTCAGCGTGCAGGCATAGGCCTCCAGATCATCCGGCACTTGCGGGCGGGAGCGGGCTTGGTCGGCGCGCTGGATGACGCCGTAGGGCTGCGCCACCGCGGTGGCGACCTGGCGCGCGACGTCATCCTGTATCGTCAGGAGGTCGCGCAGGTTCGTGTCCTCATCATAGATCTGGGACCACAGGACGGACCCTGTGCCTGCCTCGACGAGCCGACCCGTGATGCGCAGGCGTTTCGCCGTGGTCCTGACGCTTCCTTCCAGCACGTACCGCACCCCCAGGGCTTGACGGATACCGGCAGCATCGGCTCCCGGCGGGATATTGCGGGACGTCTCCCGGCCGAGGACCGTGATCTCCTTGAAGCGGGCGAACTGGCTCAGAACCTCCTCGGTCAGGCCATCTGCGTAAGTGCTGGCGTCCGGAGATCCGCCTAGCGCCGCGAATGGCATCACGATGAGGGTAGGCCTTTCGGGAGGCATTGTGGCGGATGCCTGGGATGCGGGCGATACCCCGTTGCGCCAAGGGGCCCAGAAGACCAGTCCGGCCAGCAAGGCGAGTGCGGCAGAAGCCGCGAGAAGCAACGGTGTCCAGCTCCGCGACGGTAGCCCGGCGGCAGGTTCAAGCGCCTCTGCGGCAGGGTGAGGTTCCACACCCGGCTGTGCGCGCCAGGCGAAGTGCGGAACGTAGCCCCCCTTGGGAATGGTGATGATTACCGAGTCCGTCAGTCCGTCCGAGAGATAATAGCGTTCCAGGGCCCGGCGCAACCGTCCGGCCTCGATGCGCACGACGGGGTCGCCCTGGGCATCGAAGTTGGAGCCTCGCTCGAACACCTCCGTACCAATGGCATAGGCCTTGATGCGCTCGGCGCGGCCCGCGAGCGTCTCCTCCACAACGTAGCGCAGGAACCGGCGGGCTCGCGCGGAACAATCGAGGCCAGGGCTGGCGAGGAGGACCTCAAGCTGGGCACGCACGTCTTCCGTCGCTGGCGGAAACCGCGCCTGCGCGGAGGCATCGCTCGTGCCTTCGCTTCCACCGAACATGGACCGGCCTCTTGGTTCGGGACCCTCAGGACACCCCTTCTGCCGTAACCTACAGTAACCTACACCCCCGGCCTCGCGCCAGAGCCGTGGTCCTCAAGGCGCATCGAGGTGGCAGGGTTCGGCTAAACCAGCGGGCGCAGCACGCAGGATAGGGGCATCCGCCCCTCGGAGGCCACGCGCTTCGTGGCCGTTAGCTGGACAGGATGACACCCCGCTCCTTGCCTATGCGAGGCGGCTCCGCGCGTGCCTACAGTATATTACTTCCCGAACCGACCGCCCCCGGTGACGATGACCGATGCCGGATCAGGCATCTGTGCCTTTCGAACCCCGGCAACGGGATCCTGCCATGCATCACGCCGTCCAGGCCGCCATTGCCCGCTTCCCCGATCGGGGACATGCCATCGCGGAACTGGCCACGGCCGACGATGGCTTCCTGTCCCTGTGCGAGGATCTGGTCGAGGCGCAGGAAGCCGTTTTGCACTGGGAGCGGTCGACGTCTCCGTTGGGGGCGGCACGCAGCGACGAATACCGCGAGTTGGTGAAGGAACTCGTTGCCGAACTCGAAAGGACGCTCGATCGCAGCACCGGCGCTTAGTGAACCACTGCGCCATCGTACGGTCGACACGCCCTTACCAAGGTCGGACAGCACGACGACATTGCTTACGGGAATCCTCAGCCTCTCAGCACGAATGCTCCTGAGACCGACCGGCGGATCCGCTTCGGGAGGCGGACACGAAAATGAGCACGGTTGACGCGGAGACTCCGATCAGAAGCCGTTCATCCTGTTCCAAGCGCGGACCTGGTCTTTCGTGTAGACCCTCGGAGGCCCGTAGCCGCGACCGGGGGCGTAGGCCGGCCGAGGCCCATAGCCAGGACCGCGCGGGCCATCATAGTAGGCACCAGGAGGCGGTCCGTACGCACGCCGAGGTGGGCCGTAGTAGACCGGTGGTGGAGGCGGCGGAGGATAATAGGCCCGAGGCGGAGGTCCATAGTAGGGCGGCGGCGGGGGCGGCCCGTCATCGAAGTAGAATTGAGACTGCTGAACGAAAGCAGGGCCAGCGTCGACCGCACTATAGCCCGGATAGGGTGCCGCTTGTACGCAGCCGGACAGCAGGCTTGCTCCTGCGATACCTAAGATCCACTTCGCGACGGACATAATCCTATCCTCCGAGGTCGTCCCATAGCCCGACGATGAGGAGATGATGGGCCCAGTATTCTGAACAAGGGCTGATGATCCTTGTGATGGTTCGTTCAGGACAAAGACGCGTAGTCCCTATGAGAACTGCCGAGAGGCTCCGACGCGGCAGTGGGCAAAGCCGTCAAAGCAGGGCGGATCTTGCTAACCGCATCGATATTCGAATTCGGTATGAATGAGGCTTAGCTCAGTGGCCTTCGTCACTCGGCAGTTCGGAGCCTTCTTGTCCGCGAGGAACCTCTTTGCCGCCACGTTGTATCGAACGCTCTCAAAGCCTGCGAGGTATCGGCTTGGGGGATCGGGGCGGCAGAACACAGCCGATAGCTCGCTTGCCCCGTACGCCATCACCATGAATGCCGGCTGCTGTGCCCCGGGCCGGTCGTAGACCGTATAAGTCCGGCAACTCACGGCCACCCGCTGACCGCCTGACTTGTCGTAGTCGCCGATTTCCGAAAGGTTCGCACAGCCCGCAAGGACCGCTGGCAGCAAGCTAAGCAGTATAATCCTGGTCACGTGGGCCTCCCAAGACTGGATGTGCCCTCGGTTCTATGGTTCCGCTCAGCTCATTCAATGTCCAGTCTCGGTGCCAAGCTTTTACCCGCGGTTGGAATTCTCCGGATCCAGCTCGGCGAGCCTACCTCGATACGGCCCGTCCTTCGGTCTGGACCATTGGTGTTGGCCGCACGGCAGCGCCAGGGGATCCCAGGCCGGTGAAGGCATGCGGATCAGCCGAGCCGGCGCTCTCGTCCTCTTCCGGCAGGACACCAAAGCCGCTCAGCAGGACGCGATCGCAGCCGTGATTCCCGGCGAAGGCAGGCCGAAATAGCCATCGCGATAGCCGACCAGCATGTCGCAGCCTTCGTCCGACGTCGGCTCAAGGGGACAGAATGCGGGAAGATTGCCCATGGCACACCCTGAAAACGTCCAGGGGAACGTTCAACGTCAAAGCAGCCAATCGTCGCTGAAACCCTTGCTGAGCAAGGAAACTACAGGATCAGAAAGTGGGGTGGCGGAGACGGAGGGATTCGAACCCTCGATACCCTTTTGGGGTATGCTCATTTAGCAAACGAGTGCCTTCAGCCGCTCGGCCACGTCTCCGTAGCCGGAGTTCTTAGGGTCTGGCGCTGGGCTGGTCAATCCTCTTCGAAAGTTCATCCGAACAAAACCGGGGTGGCTTCTCGGGGCCCGGCGAACCGCGGGCTTGTTCTCGCGCGGCCGGGACGATTAGAACGGGGGCGAAGGCCTGTGGTCCGACCATGGCGTCGAAGGCGGCCGGGGAGGCATGACGATGAGAAGAAGCCTATGGGCCGCCCTGGCAGTGCTGGGGGTATGCGGGTCCCTGAACGCGGCCGCGGCCGAGACGGTAAGGGCGATGCCCGAGGACGAGTGCCAGGCGCTGGCCCGGCTGGTCGAGGCCGATCTGGGGGTGAAGCCGGCCGTCAGTGCCGGGTCCGTGAAGCGGGCGCCGGAGATTGCGGGCCGCGCGTGCCGGGTTCGCTGGAAGGGGGCGGGCCTCGACAAGGGCGACCAGATGCAGATCGTTGACCGGTTCTTCGCGCACTTTCTCGACTGGCAGCCCGATTTCCTGATCTCGGCCAGCGGCCCGAACCTGGAGATCCAGGGATTCCGCAAGGACCGGCAGCTCATCGTCATGAGCGCCCGGTGGGATGCGCCCAACGGAACCTGCAAGGCGGACGCCCCTGGGGCGAGCTGCCAGGTGCCGGCCACTGAAAGAGTTTGGACCATCGACATCGACGGGATGACGTCCCAGCCATGACAGGATGATCGGGCGAATCGAAGTCTGCGCGATCAAGCTGCTGAAATCATGGGCTTTTCGGATTTGGCGCGTCTTGGCGCCACCAGGAGTTCGCTAGGATCCGTCGGCAGGAGTTGCATGCCGTTGTCGTCGAGGGACACGCGCAGGCGCGGGAACACCTCCTTGATGTGGGCCAGATCGCCCTTGAAGGCCTGCTTGAAGCTGCGCAGGCTGGCGTTGTCGGCTCCGAACTGCTTGTGGAGGTTGTCCCAGGTCAGGCGCAGGGGTCGTTGCACCGTTCGCAGCCGGTAGCCCATCCAGAACAGCATATCGAGCTTGCGGGCCGATCCCGCGAAGGCGCGGGCGGCCCGGATGTCGACCGGAAGCGCGTGCTGGATCAGGTTGTCATAAAATTCCGTGTGAAACTGGACGGTGTTGGACCAGAGCAGCCCTTGGTCCGAACTGCCGGTCAGCCAGATATCGAGCTGACGGAAGGGCGGCACGTTGATGGTGCTCGACCGGGCGGCGCCGTCCCAAAGGCCGATCTGCATGGTGCAGGCCGCCAGGCGGTTGAGCTGCTCCTTGAACTGCCGGAGGGTCCCTCGGTCGCCGCCGGTGACCGGGAAGCCCATCTGCTTGATGAAGCCCGACAGGCTGTCGGCCACCTCCACCTTGGCGCTGCGCTGCCTCACGGCTTCGGTGCAGAGGTGAAGGAGCAGCAGGCGTGCTTTGGGGCCGTAGGGAAGGCCTTGGATCTCCATCTGGCCCGTTCGGGGGTCCTTCAGGCGTCCGGCCATGATGCTGAGGGTGTTGCGTCCATATTCCCGGAAGAATTCCCGCTCGCCCTTCGGCTCCCGGTAGGGCAGGCCGCAGAGGGCCAGAACGCTGTGGATGTGCTGGATGTTGTCCGGCGCGCTCGGCTCGTTCTCGATGACCTCGCGCACGGCGTCCCGGCGTCTCTGATCGCGGCTCATGGCGGCCCGGCGGTGAGCGAGGCCGGTTTCTGCCTCGCGTTCCTTGTCGCGCAGAGCCTGCTTGTGGGCGATATGCTCCACGAGCGTCTTGAACATGAAGTGTCCGCGGGCTTTCTCGATTTCCGCCAGCAGGTCGGCGTCACGGATCGTTGCGATCTGCTCGTCTATGCTCATAGGGTCCTCGGATGAGCTGAGCCGCAACGCGGGCTCGCTGACTCGCAACGACTCCCATTCCGAGTCGGATCCATGGGCTTTCGCAGAATCCGGAGTTATCCAAAGCTTTAACCAAGTCCTTGGAAATGAGTCGGTTTCGGGCAAATTTCGGTCGCGCAGAGTTCGATACGGGTGCAGGCGCGCAGAGTCCGATACGGATCCGGATTTCGAATCACATCCACGCAGAGTTCGATACGCTTCGAGGGGGCTGGGCGCGGCATGCGGGTCGGTTCAGGGGACCTGCGCAGAGTTCTATGCGAGAGCCCCGTCAGCAAGGCCTGAAAACTCAAAGGTTTGCGCGATCGGCCCCGCTGAATCCGATGCGGAGGCGCGCTGAATCCCATGCGGAGCGGCCCGATTCCGACGCCGAGTTCGATACGCACCCACGCCGAGTTCAATGCATCGTCGCGCAGAGTTCAATACGACAATAGTGGTTAAAGCACTGGCAAAGCTGGAGAATTCGCCGTCCCATATAGATGACTCATAGACTCTCTGAATCTGAATTGATTCAAATAATCTTCCTATAGGCGAAACGGGATCTTCTTTTTGGAGGAAGGGGAATGGCACGCCCTCTCTGACGGGATTCACGAAATCGACGCCTCCTTTTCGGCGACACCCGCGCGCGGTGCCCGTTATAAAGGGGCATGTTTCTACCCAGCGACGATACCCTCTTCGCGGCCCTCCTGGCCCGCGATCCGGCCTATGAAGGCTTTGCGTTCGTGGGCGTGCGGACGACCGGCATCTTCTGTCGCCTGACTTGCCCGGCCCGCAAGCCGAAGCGCGCCAACGTGACGTTCTTCGGAAGCCGCGACGCAGCCGAGAAAGCGGGGTTTCGCCCATGCCTGAGATGCCGACCGTTGGATGCGAAAAGGCCCGTGAGTGACGCCGTCGAGATCCTGCGGAGCAAGGTCGAGGCCGAGCCCGAGCGGCGCTGGAGCGCCGCCGACCTGAAGGCCTTCGGATATGACGCCTCGACGGTGCGCCGGGCGTTCCAGAGAGAGTACGGCATGACCTTCGCCCGCTATGCGCGCTCGACGCGGCTGGGTCATGCCGTCGGCACGCTGCGGCAGGGTGGAACGGTGATGGAAGCCCAACTCGACGCGGGTTACGAATCCGGAAGCGGCTTCCGGGAGGCCATCACCGGATTGATCGGCAATCCGCCGGCCCGCATGGCCCTGTGGTCGATCCTCACGGCCCGGTGGATCGACACCCCCATCGGGGCGATGTTGGCCATCGCGGACGATGCCGGCCTGCATCTCCTGGAGTTCGCGGACCGGACGGCCCTTCCGGGAGAGATCGACCGCCTGCGCAAGACCGTCGGTCCGGTCTGCTTCGGGCGGAACACGATGCTCGACCGGGTGACGGAACAGGTCGAGCGCTATTTCGCGGGCGCGTCGCTTGCGTTCGACATGCCCGTGGTCCAGCGCGGCAGCTCGTTCACGTCCCACGTCTGGGAGGCTCTGCGGGCGATTCCGGCGGGTGAAACCCGCAGCTATGGGTATCTCGCCCAAGCCATCGGCCGCCCCGACGCCGTCCGGGCGGTCGCCCGCGCCAATGGGGCCAATCAGGTCGCCATTATCGTGCCCTGTCATCGCGTGATCGGCGCGGACGGGTCGATGACCGGTTACGGCGGCAAGATCTGGCGCAAGCAATGGCTCCTCGAACATGAGCGCCGGGCCACTGCCACAGCCATCAAACCGTGAGGATCCCATGACGAACCAACTCCAGCGCGCCGAAGCCTTTCGGGCCCTGCATGTGCCGGGCCACCCCGTCGTTCTGTTCAATGCCTGGGATGCCGGCAGCGCCAAGATCGTGGCGGCCAGCGGCGCGAAGGCCCTGGCGACCGGCAGTTGGTCCGTCGCGGTCGCCAACGGCTTCGCGGATGGCGAAGCGATGCCCTTCGAACTGTGTCTCGCGAACCTGAGGCGCATCGTCGAAGCCTCCGATCTTCCCGTCACCGTCGACCTGGAGAGCGGCTACGGCGCGGATCCCCGGGCCGTGGGCGAAACCGTCTCCCGGGCCTTGCAGGCCGGCGCGATCGGCTGCAACCTCGAGGACAGTTTCCCGGAGGACGGGTCCCTGCGCGCGCCGGACGACCAGGCGGCGCGGCTCAAGGAGGCCAGGAGGGCGGCCGATGCCCTCCGCATCCCGGCCTTCCTCAACGCCCGCACGGACGTCTTCCTCCAGGCTCCTTCCGACGAGCACGACGACCGCCTGGTCGACCTGGCCTTGGAGCGCGGCCGGGCCTACGCCGACGCGGGCGGGGACGGCTTCTTCGTCCCAGGGCTCGCCGACGAAAGGCTGATCGGTCGCGTCGTGGAGGGTTCGCGGCTTCCCGTGAACATCATGGCCGGGCAGGCGACGCCGCCCGCCGCGCGGCTCGGCGAACTGGGCGTGGCCCGCATCAGCCACGGGCCGGGTCCCTATCGCCTGG
The DNA here is from genome assembly GCF_016892705.1 of Microvirga pudoricolor. Taxonomy (GTDB): domain Bacteria; phylum Pseudomonadota; class Alphaproteobacteria; order Rhizobiales; family Beijerinckiaceae; genus Microvirga; species Microvirga pudoricolor. The sequence continues at coordinate 241,910 of NZ_JAFEMB010000002.1, read as the reverse complement.
CGATGCAGGCCCTGGAGAAGGCCGCCAGGGCCGTCTACGAGGCATGATGGCGGCGCGGATTCGCCTTCGCGGTTCGGCGCCATAGTTATCCGCCCGTGGCGGCCTCGAACCAGCTTGACGCATGAACGCATTGTTTTCCGAACCGGACGAGCATCTGACGACCGCCTTCGATGCCCTGCGCAGCGCCCTCGCGGCCCATGGGCCGTTGCCGGCGGAGCGCCGGGCTGAGGCCCTCGAAGACCTCGCCCGCATGGTCATCCGGCACGGCACGGACCTGGCTGAGGCGATCAGCCGGGATTTCGGCCACCGCTCGGCCGATGAGACCCGGCTGGCGGAACTGTTTCCCGTGGTGACGGCAGCCCGTCACGCCCGGCGTCACCTGCGCGCCTGGATGAGGCCGGAGCGCCGCCCGATCGGCATGATGTTCCGGCCGGGCAGGGGTCGCGTGCATTACCAGGCGCTCGGCCTCGTCGGGATCATCAGCCCCTGGAATTACCCGGTGCAACTCACCCTGCTGCCGCTCGTCGGCGCGATCGCGGCGGGGAACCGGGTGATGATCAAGCCGTCGGAGCTGACGCCGGAGACCTCCTCTCTGCTGGCATCCCTGTTGGGAGAGCTATTCCGGCCCGACGAGGTCGCCGTCGTGCAGGGCGGGCCGGAGGTCGCCAGGGCATTTTCCCGCCTGAAATTCGACCACCTGTTCTTCACCGGCTCGACGGCGGTCGGGCGCGAGGTCATGAAGGCGGCGGCGGAGCGCCTTGTGCCCGTCACACTGGAACTCGGGGGCAAGACACCCGCCATCGTGGGGCCGGATTATCCGCTCGCGAAGGCTGCGGAGCGGATCGCCGTCGGCAAGCTGTTCAATGCCGGCCAGACTTGCATCGCGCCGGACTTCGTTCTCGTCCACGCCTCGCAGGAGGCCGCGTTCGCCGACGCCTTCGCGGCCGCGGCCCTGCGCTTGTATCCGACCTTCGAGGGCAATCCCGACTACAGCGCGATCATCAGCGAACGGCACCGGGAGCGCCTGCTGGGCATCGTCGAGGATGCGCGGCGGCTCGGCGGCCGCGTCAGGAGCCTGGACGCCGAAACCGGGCCTGGGGGCCGCACCCTCGCGCCGGTGATCCTCACCGGATTGCCGGACGAGGCGGCTGCCCTGCGGGACGAGATCTTCGGCCCCATCCTGCCCATCGTCCCCTACCGCAGCCTGGAGGATGCCTACGCCTACATCAATGCGCGGCCGGGTCCCCTCGCGCTCTACCTCTTCAGCGACGACCGGCAGACCGTCGCCCAGACCCTCGAGCGCACGGTCTCCGGGGGCGTCACGGTGAACGACACGCTTCTGCATTGCGTGCAGGAGGAGCTGCCCTTCGGGGGTGTCGGGGACAGCGGCATGGGCGCGTATCACGGCGAGGCGGGATTTCGAACCTTCAGCCATGCCAAGGCGGTGTTCCACCAGTCCCGGTTCAACGGCAGCGCCCTGACGCGTCCGCCTTATGGGCGGCGCGTCGAGAGGCTGCTCAAATGGGTGCTTCGGTAGGACCCGATCAGTCGAGGGGAACGACGATCTCGCAGACAAGCCCCGCCGGCTCGTAATCCATGGTCAAGCCACCGTTCAGCTCGCCTTCGACGCTGCGCCGGATGAGGCGCGATCCGAACCCCTGATGGGCCGGTTCGGTCACGGGCGGCCCGTTCGTCTCTGTCCATACGAGGCGAAGCTGCGGGCGGCCGCTCTCCGCCGATTCGATGACCCAGCGCAGCTCGATCTGGCCGGACGCGTTCGAAAGGGCGCCGTATTTGGCGGCGTTCGTGACGAGTTCATGGATGATGAGGCCGAAGCTGATGACCATGCGGGCCGGCAGGTTGACGCGGGGGCCGCGCAGGAAGACGCGGCCGCCGTTCTCCCGCCGATAGGGCGCGAGTTCCTGCTCGGCGATCGCATGCAAGTCTGCGTCGCGCCAGGAGTTGCGGGTCAGAAGGTCGTGCGTTTTCGACAGCGCCAGGAGGCGGCTCTCGAAGGCCTTCTTGAAGGTTGCCGAATCCTTCGAGGATCGCAGCGTTTGGCTGGCGATGGACTGCACCGTCGCGAGCGTGTTCTTGACCCGATGGTTCAGCTCGTCGAGCAGGAGCTGCTGCTGGTCCTGGGACAGCTTGCGGGCGGTCACGTCCTGGATCACCCCGATGGTCGTCACGGGTTGCCTGAAGGTGTTGAAGAAGGTGCGCCCCCGGGCGCTCACCCAGCGCACCTCGCCGTCCGGCCGCCGGATCCGGTACTCGTCCTCGTACTCGCCGTCCCGCGAAACGGACGCGCGCAACTTGGCGACCGCCGCGTCCGCCTCGTCGGGATGCAGATAGCTCTGCCACTCGGCAACCGTCACGGAGCCCTTGTCGGAAGGCTGGCCGAAGAGCTGGGCCAGTTGCGGTGACCAGCCGCTGGTCTTGGTGTCGTGATCGAACCACCAGGTGCCCATCTGGCCCGCGTCGAGGGCGAGGCGGGCGCGCTCCTCGCTGGCCTGGAGCGCCTTCTGGCGCTCGGATACGTCGTTCATGAGATCGTTGAAGGCGCTCGCCAGCATGCCGAATTCGCCGGCCGCGGGGCGGATGCCGATGCGGGCGTCGTAATTGCCCCGGCGCCAGGCGCGCACGGCCTTCAGCATGGTGTCGAAGGGTTTCGTCACGAACGCCCGGCCGATGAGGCCCGACAGCGAGAGAGCCAGGAGCAGGGCAGCGGCGATGAGCAGGAAACCCCGCTTCGCCGCCCGGTTGATGCCGTCGAAGGCGACCTTGGACGAGATCCCGGCGCTGACGTAGACGCCCCGCGCCAGGGTGGCCGGCACGTAGCCAATCACCCGTTTCACGCCGTCCTGGCTCAGGGCCTCGAAGGCCCCGGACGCGGGAGCCGACACGTAGCTCATGTAGCCGTCCGGGATGCGGGTCCCGATGAAGCGCTCCGACAGGGGCTGGCGGGCGATGATGACGCCGTTGCGGTCGGCGATGGTGAGGGACCCGTCCTGGGGGACGGCCCGCGCACTCAGTTGCTGGCCGAGCCAATCCAGGTCGAGGGCCGCCACCACGACCCCGCCGAGGCTGCCGTCGGCTTCCTGGAACGCGAGGGCGAGAGGCAGGATCGGCCGCGTGGACGGCGCGTTCAGACGCACGCGGGTGAAGTCGCCCACTACGAGGTCGCCCGTCTTCAGGGCATCGCGAAAGTACGGCTTGTCGGCGAATCCGTCGTAGGTGGCCGAGCCGTGTTGGCAGCGGGCGAGGCCGTTCGGGTCGAGCACGACCACGGCGTCGAGATAAGGCACCTTCGCCCGGAGATTGCCGAGATAGGATGTGCAGGCGGGCCCGTTGAAATCCCGCACCGACGGCACTTCCTCGACGGCCACGAGCAGACTGCGCACGCCCTCGAAGATCCGCTCGATCTCGGAGGCCGCGAGCTGGGCCTGGCGCAGGGCGAGACCGTTGATCTCCGCTTCTCGCGCGCGTCGCAGCGAGACCTCGGTGTAGGTCCAGATCACGATCGCCGGCAGGACCGAGATCAGGGCCACCAGGAGCAGGCGCCTTGTCAGACTCATTCAAGAACCAGGGTCGATGGGCTTCGAACGGCGAAGCTTGGGAGCATCAAGCTTGAATACTAGGGCGGTAAAAAGATAGGCCCATCCGGGTCCGCTGCACAGGTGGATCGGGCTTGCGCCCCAGGCGTGGAGATGTCACGAGCACGTCATGGCTCCTCCGCTTCTGACCCTTCAGGATGTCGCCCTCACGTTCGGCGGCACCCCTCTCATCGAAAACGCCGAACTGTCCATCGCGCCCGGCGAGCGCGCCTGCCTCGTGGGACGAAACGGCTCCGGCAAATCGACGCTCCTGAAGATCGCCGCCGGATTCATCGAGCCCGATCGGGGCACCCGTTTCGTCCAGCCCGGCGCGACGATCCGCTACCTGGCCCAGGAGCCGGATCTGAGCGCCTACCCGACCACGCTCGCCTATGTGGAGGCAGGCCTTGGACCCGGGGACGAGCCCTATCGGGCGCGGTATCTGCTGGAGCAGCTCGGCCTGACGGGCGAGGAAGATCCCAGGCGGCTTTCGGGCGGGGAGGGGCGGCGCGCGGCGCTCGCCCACGTGCTGGCGCCCGAGCCGGACATCCTGATGCTCGACGAGCCGACCAACCATCTCGACCTGCCCGCCATCGAGTGGCTGGAGAGCGAGCTGAAGGGCTTACGCTCCGCCCTCATCCTCATCAGCCACGATCGGCGGTTCCTCGAGAGCCTGTCCCAGGCGACGGTCTGGCTCGACCGCGGCATCACCCGCCGGCTCAACCAGGGCTTCGGAGCCTTCGAGTCCTGGCGGGACGGCGTGCTGGAGCAGGAGGAGCTGGAGCACCACAAGCTCGATCGGAAGCTCGCCATGGAAGCCGATTGGCTGCGCTACGGCGTGACGGCTCGGCGCAAGCGCAACGTGCGGCGGCTGGCCAACCTGCACACCATGCGCCAACAATACAAGGATCACAAAAGGGCTGTCGGGACCGTGTCGATGACCCTCGCGGAGGCCGAGCAATCGGGTACCCTCGTGGTGGAGGCGGATGGTGTCTCGAAGGCCTTCGACGGGCGGCCCATCGTGACGAACCTGTCCTTACGCCTCCTGCGCGGCGACCGGCTGGGCATCGTCGGTCCGAACGGGGCCGGCAAGACGACGCTCATCAACCTCCTGACGGGCAACCTCGCGCCGGATTCCGGCACCGTGAAACTCGGGGCCAACCTCCAGATGGTGACCCTGGACCAACGCCGGGCGAGCCTCGATCCCAACGCCACGGTGGCGGAGACGCTCACGGGCGGGCGCGGCGACACGGTGACCATCGGGGGGCAGACCAAGCACGTCGTCGGGTACATGAAGGACTTCCTGTTCTCGCCCGAGCAGGCCCGGACCCCCGTGAGCGTGCTCTCGGGCGGCGAGCGAAACCGCCTCATGCTGGCCCGGGCCCTTGCCCAGCCCTCGAACCTGCTGGTTCTCGACGAGCCCACCAACGACCTCGACCTCGAGACCCTGGACCTGCTCCAGGAAATGATCACCGATTACTCCGGCACGGTCCTGCTGGTGAGCCACGACCGCGACTTCCTCGACCGCACGGTCGGATCCGTCCTCGTCTCCGAGGGGGAGGGAAAATGGGTCGAGTATGCGGGCGGCTACAGCGACATGATCGCCCAGCGCGGGGCGGGCGTTCAGGCCCGGGCGGCCGAGCGGGACGCGAGGCCGAAGGCCGCGAAGGCTCCGCCTCCGTCCGAGGCGTCCCAGGCCAAGCGCAAGCTCAACTTCAACGAGCAGCACGATCTCAAGACCCTGCCACAGCGGATGGCCGAGATGGAGGCCAAGATCGCCAAGGTGCAGGAGATCATGGCCGACCCGACCCTGTATACCCGCGACCCGGCCGGATTCCAGAAGGCGGGCGCGGCCCTGTCCAAGCTTCAATCGGACCTCGCCGCCGCAGAGGACCGGTGGCTGGAAGTCGAGATGCTGCGGGAAGAGCTCGGCGGCTGAAGGATTCTCAGGCGCGGCCGGGCTGCTCGAAAACCAGGCAGGTGGTGCTTGCCGTCGCGTAGAGGCGGCCGCCCGCATCCACCACCTTCCCCTCGGCCACCGCCTGCCGGCGCCCGAAATGGACGACGCGTCCCTCTCCGCGGACGGCTCCGACCCCGACCGTCAGGGCGCGCAGGAAGTTCACCTTGATTTCGAGGGTGGTATAGGCCCCGCCCAACGGCGCCTGGGAGTGGACCGCGCATCCCATGACCGAATCGAGCAGGGTCGCGATCATGCCGCCATGAACCGTGCCGATGGGGTTGTAGAGATGCTCGCCGACCGGAAGACCCATGACGACGAAGCCAGGCTCGACCCGATCGAGGGTGATGCCGAGCAGCGCAATCGCGGGCGGCGGCGGCAGCTCGCCTCGCGCCAGGGCCTTCAGATAGTCGATGCCCGCCAGGGCAAGGCCCGCCCGCGCCGCCGCCTTCGGGTCCGACCAGTGCACGATGCGCTGCCGGGTTGGAGAGGGTTCGTCGTGCATGGACGGTGCTCCATCAGGCCCGCGCGGGCGCCGGACCGGGTGCGGCCGCAACCGTCTCCGTTCCGGACCGTCCGAGCGTGAGCACGGCGAGCGCCGCGAGAAAGCATAGGGTGCCGGCAATGAAGAAGGCGGGCAGGTAGGTGGCGAACTCGGTGCGGGAGAACCCGGCCCCATAGGCCGCCGTTGCTGCGCCAAGCTGGTGTCCGGCGAAAACCCAACCGAAGACCATGTTGGCCCGCTCCCTTCCGAAGCGCTCCACCGTGAGCTTGACGGTGGGCGGCACGGTCGCGACCCAGTCGAGACCGTAGAAGACCGCGAACAGGGACAGGCCGTAGAGGGTGAAATCCGTGAACGGCAGGTAGACCAGGGACAGGCCGCGAAGGCCGTAGTACCAGAACAGGAGCCAGCGGTTGTCGTAACGGTCGGAGAGCCATCCCGACGCGATGGTGCCGATGAAGTCGAACAGGCCGATCATCGCGAGGATCCCGGCGGCGCCGACGGCCGCGAGGCCGAAATCGCCGCACAGGGCTACGAAGTGGGTTTGGATCAGGCCGTTGGTGCTGGCACCGCAGACGAAGAACGTTCCGAACAGAATCCAGAAGGTTCGGGTCGCGGCCGCGTCGCGCAGGGCGATCAGCGGAGAGGTGACCAGATCCCGCAGGCGCTGGGACTGTGCCGGGGCGGGGATGATCGCCGCGTCGCCATAGGGCGGCAGGCCGAGATCGGAGGGCCTGTCCTGCATCAGCGCCAGGACCATCACGATGGCAAGCGCAATCAGCCCCAACATGAGGGCCAGGGGCGTGCGCCAGCCGTAGAGCTCCGTGAGCTGCGCCAGGAGCGGCAGGAAGACGAGCTGTCCCGTGGCGGTGCTCGCGGTCAGGAAGCCCAGGACGAGGCCGCGGCGCTTCGAGAACCAGCGCGTTGCCACCGTGGCGCCCAGCACCAGGGCGGTGAGGCCCGTGCCGAAGCCCACGACCACGCCCCAGAGGAGCACGAGCTCCCAGATCGTCGTCATCCAAAGGGAGCCGAACAGCCCGCAGGCCACGAGCCCCAGCGCCGTCACGGCGACCCGCCGGACGCCGAAGCGGTTCATGAAGGCCGCCGCGAACGGTCCCATGAGGCCGAAGAGCACGAGCCGGACCGCCAGGGCGGCGGAAATGTCGGCGGTGTTCCAGCCGAATTCCTTCTGCAGCGGCAGGATGAAGACGCCGGGAGCGCCGACCGCGCCCGCCGTCACCAGCATGGTCAGGAAGGTCATCCCGGCGACTGCCCAGCCGTAATGGATGTGGCGGCGCGCGAGGGCGCGGGAGAGAACAGTGGTTTTCATGTCGAGAGCTCGCGAGACGGACGAAGGGGCGCAGCGGGGAGGACGAACGGGGGAGGGCCCGCGCCCTTGCTCCCGCGCGACTTGATGCAGCCGGTGTCGGGTGCGGCCCCATGCGGCTGCGACTCAATCGAAGCGGAATGCATCAGCAATCAACCTTTGCCGTCGGCCAGGGAGGGCACGTCAAATTAGATGACGGTCGTCATGTTTGCTTATTCATGATGGTCGTCATATAATCTGTCAATCCCCTGAGATCCCGGATGGAGCGGCGCCGTGAGAGTATCCAAGGAGAAGGCGGCCGAGAGCCGTCAGCGTATCGTCGACGCGGCGAGCCGGCTCTTTCGGGAGAAGGGCTTCGACGGCATCGGCGTGTCGGACCTCATGAAGAGCGCCGGACTGACGCATGGCGGGTTCTACGGTCACTTCGCGTCCAAGGAAGACCTCGTGGCGCAAGCCTGTGCACAAGCCCTCGCGGGCTCGCAGGCCAAGTGGAAGGGGTTGCTCGAAGCCCAGTCGGCCGACCCTCTCGCGGCCATCGTGGAATCCTACCTCTCGACAGCCCACCGCGACCACCCTGGGCGCGGCTGCACCATGCCGGCGCTCGGATCCGACGTCGCCCGGCAGGGGCCGGCCGTTCGCAAGGCTTTCACGGCTGGAGTGCGCCCTTTGCTGGACCTGCTGGCGAGGGCGATGCCGGGCCGGTCGGAGCGGGCGCGGCGGGAGCGGGCTCTTGCTGCCCTGGCAGGATTGGTCGGAGCCATGGTCCTGTCGCGGGCCGTCGACGATCCGGCGTTGTCCGAGGAGATTCTCGACGCGTCCCGTCGCGAAATCGCCGGCTGGGGCGCTCAATCCGGTTCGGTAGCGGGACAATAGAAAAACTTTCTCACAGGGCCCAGGAACCGGAGATGATCTTGTTCCGTTCTTGAGTGTCCGCTCGACACCCAACGTCGAACCGCGTGAGGAAATTCCCATGAACCTGAAAGTTGCCCTCGTCTCCGGTGTCCTGGCGCTCGGCCTCGCCGGCTGCATGACCCCTATGACATCCGCCCCGCCGCCCGTGGCCGTCGTCTCGACGGCCCAGTTCGTGCCGTCGGCGACCTCATCGAACACCTTCGAGATCCAGTCGAGCCGCTTGGCCCTCCAGCGCTCGCGCGACCCCGAGGTGCGCCGCTTCGCGCAGCAGATGATCCGGGACCACAACATGGCCGGCCGCAAGATGATGGCCGCCGCCCGCGCTTCGGGCATCACGCCGCCGCGTCCGATGCTGAACGACAAGCATCAGGCCATGCTCGACAGCGTCCGCACGGCATCCGACTTCAACGCCGCCTATCTCCAGGCCCAGCTTGCGGCGCACCAGGAGGCCGTGGCCCTGTTCACGAGCTATTCCAACACGGGTGACGACGCCCAGATGGTGGTCTTCGCGAAGGAGACCCTGCCCACCCTCCAGATGCACCTGGATCACGTCCAGTCGATGACCGGCGCTGCTCCCAGGGCGATGTGATATCAACCGTTCGAGAAGGATCCTCTCGACAGAAAGGGCCGCCCGGCGACGGGCGGCCCTTTCTCGTTAGTGGGCCGTCGAGGCCCGGAATGCCGGTCGCTTCGTCAGATCATCGAGATGAACAGCAACCCGATGGCAAGGCCGACGCCGAAGAATGCCCAGACGGAGACCGGTTCGCGTTCGTAGGACGTCAAGTCCTTCTCGGCGGATTCCAGCGTGTCGCGGGACTGGATCTGTTCCATGATGCGCTCTCCTTCTCGCATCGGTTCGCCGCTTCGTCCGGGAACCGGCGGGAAGCCGTCCGGCCTCGAGTGCCAACCTTCAACTGCCGCAACGTTACCGGCATCGCCGCCATGGTGGCGTGAGCGAGCGCACACTCGCGGCAATCGGGGGGCGACGTGGAATCTCGGCCGGTCAATGTCCGGCTTGGATGAGGGCGACGATCAGGAAGACCAAGCCACAGGCGAAGGCGAACCGGTTGATCCAGACGCCGAGCCAGCTGCTGGACAGGAAACTGTAGAACGAGTTCCTCTCCTCGTCGGGCTCATCCATCATTAATCCCTGCCACGCTCCCGCAAGCCACTTAGGAGCCGGAGATAGCGGACGCCACCTCAACTTTAGGTTAATAGATCGGCATTTTAGACCGATCGTGGCCGCCAGTTAGACTTGAGTTTGCAGTCTATCTCCCGAATTAGCAATCGGATTCACTGTTGAAAACTTCGTTAATGCAACCTTAGATATTTCCCTTCGGACGAAGTGTTCAATCGTGCGCGACCCGCTTGTAAAAGACGGTCGTGTCGCACAGACCACCCTGGGGCCAGAGGGCGTAGTCCGGGATGACGCCCAGTCTGGTCCATCCCAGCCGCGCGTAGAGGCGCTCCGCGTCGCCTCCCGTCACCGTATCGAGCACGAGCAGGGACTTGCCCGCTGCGCCGGCTGCCTGTTCGGCGGCGCGCATGAGCATGGCGCCCACCCCCCGCCGTCGCGCCCGACGGTGCACCAGCATCTTGGCGATGTCCGCCCGGTGGGGCTGGTTCTCGGGCTCGGCGAAGACGACCTGCACGGTGCCGACGATGCTGCCGTCCGCCTCGTCCTGGGCCGCGAGCAGAAGGCGGCCGCCACGTTCCACGCCATCGGCCACCCCCCGCCAGAAGGCCTCGGCGCGCTCCCGGGTGAGCGGGGTCATGAAGCTCACCGATGCGCCTCCTTCGACGCAGTCCATCAGCACCGCCGAGAGGGCACCGATCGCCGACATGGCTTCCTGCGAGGTGAGGGCCGCAACGCGAATCGTGCTCCCGGTGACGGATCGGGCCTTGGTGTGCTCTTTCATGGAAGCCTCATCAGGATGAGTGGCTCGGCGACGCATGGCGCGGATCCCTGGCGATGGCCACGAGATAGCGCGCCTCCCGAGGGCCGGGATTGTGGAAGATCGTCGGCGCGTCCAAGTGCATGGAAAGGCAGTCGCCCGCCTCGAGGCTGAAGGTTCGGCCGTCGCCCGTGAGGTCCAATCGGCCCTCGATGAGCCAAATCTGCTGGCCGAGACCGCGTGGATGGGCGGCGGCCTCGTAGGCGACCCGCGCGTCTGCGGGCAGACGGACTTCCGCAAGCTCGATGGGCGAAGGATAACCGGGCGCCGAGAGAGCCCGGCGCAGGTAGCCGCTGCCGGGGTCCTGCCAGACCGTCTGATCGGCATGACGCGCCAAGGGCGATGCATCGGGACGTTTCTCGTCCGCGAACAGGGATGCCAGGGCGATCCCGAGGCCGGACGCCAGCCGGTCGAGGATCGCCGCGGTGGGACTGCTTTCGCCGCGCTCGATGAGGGACAGCATGGAGCGGCTGACACCCGTCCGGTCCGCGAGTCCTTCCAGGGTCAGACCCTGCTCGAGGCGAAGGCCCCGCAAGCGGCCGGCGATGCGCGCGTTGATGTCCTGACTGTTTTCCATGATATTGGATTATCCGTCCAATATCATGGAGTCAAGGTTTCGCTTGGCCTCGGCGGCTCGAAAGGCGGGAGAAGGGAGGCCCTACACCTCGCGCTCGTAAGCGACGACCTGCTGCTCGATGGCGCCGAAGATCGTGTGCCCGCCCTTGTCCTTCATCTCGATGCGGACGGTATCGCCGAAGCTCAGGAACGGGGTTGTGGCGGACCCGTTTCGGAGGGTCTCGACGGTGCGCTGCTCGGCGATGCACGAATAGCCGACCCCGCCCTCGGAAATGGGACGGCCAGGGCCTCCGTCCGTGTCCCGGTTGGAAACCGTGCCGGAGCCCACGACGGTGCCGGCGGCCAGCGGGCGGGTCCTGGCCGCGTGGCTGATGAGGGTTCCGAAGTCGAAGGTCATGTCGGTGCCCGCGTCGGGGCAGCCGAACGGCTTGCCGTTCAGGGTCGAGCGCAGGGGGAGGTGGAGCTTGCGGCCATCCCACGCATCCCCGAGTTCGTCCGGGGTCACGGCGGTGGGCGAGAGGGCGGAGGAGGGCTTGGACTGGAAGAAGCCGAAGCCCTTGGCGAGCTCGCCCGGAATGAGGTTGCGCAGGGAGACGTCGTTGACCAGCACAACGAGCCGGATCTGCGACGCCGCCTCGTCTGGGGTGGCTCCCATGGGCACGTCGCCCGTGATCACGGCAACCTCGCCCTCGAAATCGATCCCGTGCGCCTCGTCGTCCATCAGGATCGGGTCGCGGGGCGCCAGGAAGGAGTCGGAGCCGCCCTGATACATCAGGGGATCGGTCCAGAAGGAGGCAGGCATCTCGGCCCCGCGGGCTTTGCGCACCAGATCGACATGGTTCACGTAAGCCGAGCCGTCGGCCCATTGATAGGCGCGGGGCAGGGGAGACGCGCAGTCGTGCTCGTGGAAGCGGAAAGTCGGAACCGAACCGTGCTCGAGTTCCTCCGCCAGATCGCGCAGGCGGGGTTCGACCTTTTCCCAATCATCCAGGGCTTGTTGCAATGTCGGAACAATGAAAAAAGCATCTGTTGCACGGGTCAGGTCGCGGGAGACGACGACGAGTCGGCCGTCACGGCCTTGCTTGAGGGACGATAGTTTCATTCTCACCAGCCGGTTTCGTTTCGTTGAACGCACCACCCAAAATATGACGGAGGTTAAGCCCATGACGACCCCTACTATGAAACGACGTAGCTTCCTGACGGGAGCGGGCCTTGCCGCCGCCGCGACCACCGTCGCCGCTCCGGCGATCGCCCAATCGGCGCCCGAGATTCGCTGGCGCCTGACATCGAGCTTCCCGAAATCCCTCGATACGATCTTCGGAACCGCCCAGACCTTCGCCAAGTACGTGGCGGACGCCACGGACAACAAGTTCCAGATCCAGGTTTTCGCCCCAGGCGAGATCGTCGGCGGCCTTCAGGCCATGGACGCCGTGCAGAACGGCGCCGTCGAATGCGCCCATACGCCGACCTATTACTACATCGGCAAGGAGCCTTCGCTGGCGATCGCCACAAACCTGCCCTTCACCCTCAATGCGCGCCAGCAGAACTCCTGGTGGGCCTTCGGCGGCGGGCGCGAAATCATCAACGAGGTTCTGGCGCGTTACAACTGCGTGGGATTCGCCTGCGGCAATTCCGGCACCCAGATGGGCGGCTTCTTCCGCAAGGAGATCAAGGAAGTCGCGGACCTGAACGGCCTGAAGTTCCGCATCGGCGGCCTGGGCGGGACGGTTCTGACCAAGCTCGGCGTCGTGCCGCAGCAGATCGCCCCTGGCGACGTCTACCCGGCGCTGGAGCGCGGCACCCTGGACGCGGCCGAATTCGTGGGCCCCTATGACGACGAGAAGCTCGGCTTTCTGAAGGTCGCGAAATATTATTATGCGCCGGGCTGGTGGGAGGGCGGCGCCATGCTCCACCTCCTGGTCAACCAGCAGAAATGGAACGAGCTGCCGAAGACCTACCAGGCGATCCTGGCGCAGGCCTCCGCCGCCGCCAACGGATGGATGCTGGAGAAATACGATGCCGTGAACGGGCAGGCGCTCCGCCGCATGATCGGCGCCGGGGCCGAGCTGCGCACCTTCTCGCAGCCCATCATGGAAGCCTCCCTCAAGGCCGCCAACGAGGTCTACGGCGAGCTCTCCGCCAAGAACGCGGACTTCAAGAAAGCCTACGATTCGGTCGTCGCCTACCGGACGGACGTGCTGCCCTGGTGGCAGCTCAACGAATACGCCTTCGACACCTTCATGATCCGGACGCGCGGGCGCTCCTGATCGACCGGCGGAGGCCGCGCCCACCCGGCGCGGCCTCCGTTCCCGCCCCAACTGACCTCGAACGGGTCCGTCCGGCCGCGCCCGGCCCTCTCTTCTTTCCCACCAGGTCTTGCCCAAGCCCCCGGGCGATCTAGTTGCTCTTGCAACGAATGTGATCTATTGGTTGCACCGGCAACGGTTAGGTGGGTGATGGCGCGTCGGTCGGCACTGCGAAAGCAGGAGGAAGCCCAGCCTCTGGTGATCCTCGAAGAGTTTCTGCCCTACAGGGTCAACGTCCTGGCGGCCCTGACGGCGAACGCCCTTTCGCAGATCTACGAGAAGCGCTTCGGCCTCACGATTCCCGGCTGGCGGATCATCGTGACCCTTGGGCAGTACGAGTTCCGCACCGCCCGCGACATCGCCAATCACGGCGTCATGCACAAATCCACGGTCTCCCGCGCTGTCGCGGTGCTGGAGAAGCGGGGCCTCGTCCTGCGCAAGGCCAATGCGGACGACCGGCGCGAGGAACTGCTCGAGCTGACGCCGGAAGGACGGGCGATCTACGTGGCCCTGGCCCCCGAGGCCCTGGCCTTCGAGGAGCGTCTCCTGTCCGTGTTGGCGCCCGAGGAACAGAAGACCTTCTTCGGCTTGGTGGACAAGCTCGGCCGCCATGCCCGCTCCCTCGGTCCGGAGCCGGGAGAGGAGGCATGAAGCTCTACGGCTATTTTCGGTCCTCGGCGGCCTACCGAGTCCGGATTGCCCTCCACCTGAAGGGGCTGTCCTACGACGCGATCCCGGTCAACCTTCTCAAAGGGGAGCAGACGGGCGTCGCCTACAAGGCCGTGAATCCCCAGGGCCGCGTGCCGGTCCTTTCCGTCGACGACATCATCCTCACCCAGTCGCCGGCGATTCTCGAATACCTGGAGGAGGTCCATCCGGATCCCCCGCTGCTCCCGTCGGATCCGCTGGAGCGCTCCCGGGTTCGCGCCGCCGCGAGTTTGATCGGCTGCGACATCCATCCCCTGAACAACACGAGCGTCCTCGGTTACCTGAAGAGCCGACTCGGCCAGGACCAGGCAGGCGTGTCGGCCTGGTACGCCCATTGGATCCGCCAGGGCTTCGAAGCCCTGGAAACGATGATCCGCCCCGGCCCCTTCGCGTTCGGGTCCCGGCCGACACTCGCGGATCTCTACATCATTCCGCAGGTCTACAACGCGCGCCGCTTCGACGTGCCGTTGGAGGACTATCCGCGGATCGTGGCGGTCGACGCCGCCTGCGCGGAACTCGACGCCTTTCGTGAGGCCGCCCCGGAACGCCAGCCGGACGCGGTCTGACGGACCGGCCGTGACGACGCGTCCGCCCTCCTTCGAGGCGGACGAAAAACAGGAGGAAGACATGGGACCTTTCCCGCACGACGCCCCGCCCCCGGCAATCTCGGATGACAACCCGATGGGAACCGACGGTTTCGAGTTCGTGGAGTATTGCCATCCGAACCCGCAGGAACTCGACAGGCTGTTCAAGACCATGGGCTTCAGCCTCGTGGCGAAGCATCGGTCCAAGAACGTGACCCTCTACCGGCAGGGGGACATCAACTTCGTCCTCAACGCGGAGCCGGGATCCTTCGCGGAGCGCTTCGCCAAGGACCATGGCCCGTCCGCGCCCGCCATGGCTTTCCGGGTGGTCGACGCCAAGCAGGCCTTCGACCGTGCCATCTCCCTTGGGGCGAAGCCCGTGGAGATCAAGGTCGGCGCCAACGAGCTGGCCATCCCGGCGATCGAGGGAATCGGTGGACTCCAGATCTATCTGGTCGACCGCTACGGCCAGAAGGGCTCCATCTACGACGTGGATTTCGAATGGCTCGGCGAGCCGGACCCGAAGCCGAAGGGCGTCGGCCTCCACTACATCGACCATCTGACCCACAACGTGTACCGGGGACGGCTGAACGAGTGGGCCGGCTTCTACGAAAAGCTCTTCAACTTCCGGCAGATTCGCTACTTCGACATCGAAGGCAAGATGACGGGCCTGCATTCGAGGGCCATGACCAGCCCCGACGGCAAGATCCGCATCCCGATCAACGAGGATGCAGGCGAGACGGGCCAGATCGAGGAATACCTCCAGGAGTACAAGGGCGAAGGCATCCAGCACGTGGCCCTGGGTTCCCTGGACCTCTACGAGTCCATCGAGCAGCTCATCGAGGCGGGCCTCGAATTCATGCCGGCCCCCAACGAGATCTACTACGGCCGAATCGACAAGCGCCTGCCCAAGCACGGCGAGCCCCTGGAGCGGCTGCGGCGCAACGGCATCCTCATCGACGGCGAGGGCGTGGTCGAGGGCGGCTTCACGAAGGTCCTGCTCCAGCGCTTCGGCAAGACCGCCATCGGGCCGATCTTCTTCGAGTTCATCCAGCGCAAGGGTGACGACGGCTTCGGCGAGGGCAACTTCAAGGCCCTGTTCGAATCGATCGAGGAGGACCAGATCCGGCGCGGTGTCCTCAAGGCGGCCGAGGCCTGAGCGGCGAAACCCGGCGAGGCGACTCGCCTCCGGCAGCTGGATTCGCTCCCTGCCGGAGGTTCTCCCGTGACCCGAGTCCCACGGCGCGTGGGACCGCAGAAGACCGCGTGGACCGCCGGCAACCGGCTGGCCTGCACCCCATCGGCTTCGCTCGGTGCATGGCCTTTCCTCCAAAAAGCCCTGAAATCTTAACGGCTTGTTAAATTCCATTCGATGGAACGGCCGTTCACACCAAAGTGTATCGTCAGAACGTTGCTTTGATGCAACATCGTTCCAGAAAGGCCCTCGATCGGCCCGTTTTCCGCCTCCATTCGGTTGCCTGCCAGGCTTGCCTGGATAATGTGACATTCGCGACGGGGGCACCCCGGTCGTTGTTCGGCCGCCAAGAACAAATCAGTCGGGCGGTTGAGCACCAGGGGAAATGGGACGTCCGTTAGCTTCATTGAAGCTGTCGAGGCACAAAAGCCCGGCCCCCCAGGGTCTCGAAAACTTTGGAGGTCATCAATGAAGCTCGTTAAGAGCCTTATCCTCGGATCTGCTGCCGGTTTCGCAGCGGTTGCCGGGGCTCAAGCAGCCGACCTGCCCGTCAAGAAGGCGGCGCCGGTCGAGTACGTGAAGGTCTGCTCCACCTACGGCGCCGGCTTCTTCTATATCCCGGGCACGGATACCTGCCTGCGCGTCTCCGGCCGTGTTCGTGCGGATTACCGCTACAACACCCCCGGCACCCGCGCTTCGGACGCCGTCGGCTTCTTCACCCGCGGCCGCATCCAGCTCGACGCCCGCACCAACACCGCTTACGGCCTGCTCCGTTCGGTGGTGCGCTACGAGCTGAACCGCGGCCTGGGCTTCCCGGGCTCCGGCACCAACGGCACGATCACGAACACGTCGAACCTCGCTCAGGCGTTCGTTCAGTTCGGCGGCCTCACGGCCGGTCGCGTCACGACGTTCTTCGACAACGGCGACCTGCCCACGGGCCACATGGGCACCCTGCGCTTCTCGGATTCGCCTGACGTCGACCTGATCGCCTACACCTTCACCTTCGGCAACGGCTTCTCGGCCACCCTGTCGCTGGAAGACGGCATCGAGCGCCGCGCCGGTCTCCTCCGCGCCGGTCTCACCGGTCCCGACGTGTACGGCGGCCAGCGCGCTCCGGACGTGGTCGGCAACATCAAGTATGCGGGCACTTGGGGCTCGGCTCAGCTCTCCGCCGCCGGTCACCAGATCCGCGTCGCGAACCCCTACGCCATCGGCACGTTCTCCGACACGGTCGATACCGAGTACGGCTACGCGGTCCAGGCCAACGTGGGCGTGAACCTGCCGATGCTGGCTCCGGGCGATGCCCTGTGGCTCAACGCGGTCTACGCCAACGGCGCTCTCGCCTACATCACGGGCGGCTCCAGCAGCAGCCTGGGCCTCAGCACCGGCACGGTCTCGGGCGCCCTGGTCGACGGCTACGTCAATGCCAACGGCAACCTGAGCACCGGCCGCGGCTGGTCGATCGCCGGTGGCCTGCGTCACTACTGGACCCAGAGCATCCGTCAGAACGTGTTCGGTTCGTACGCTCGCGTCACCTATTCCGGCGCGACCCCGCTCGCGGACTTCAACGAGCTGCGCGTCGGCACGAACGTCTTCTGGCAGCCGGTCTCCGGCCTGGATATCGGCGTCGAGGCCATGTACGTGAAGCTCGACCCGCGCACCTTCGTGGGCACGGGCCTGCCGATCAACTCGGCCGACCACGCCTGGGAAGGCCGCGTCCGCGTTCAGCGCGACTTCTAATCGGATCTCCGATCCGGTTCAAAGAAGCCCCGGTGGAAACACCGGGGCTTTTTTCATTCTCGGCCGGGGGGCTGAGGCGGCTTTGGCGAGCCATCGGACGCTCGCGTTATCGGGAGAGTCGCAAGGGCCGAAGGTGCAAGGCCAGGGGCAGGGGTGAGGGCAGGAGGCGAGGGCAATCGGGCGATGAGCCCTCACGCGGCCCGGGTCTCGGCCAGCCCGGCCTCGACACCGGCCACGAAATCCCTGACCCGTTCGACGAGTTCGCCCTCGAATTCCGGCGCATGGCCCTGGTCCGGAACCGTCACGGCGGCGAGGCCGGGATGGGCCTCCTGCATGCTCTCGAAGGTCTCGGCCGTCAGGAGATCCGACCGGGCGCCCCTGATCGCCATCACGGGGATCGCTTTCAGCGTGTCGAAAAACGGCCAGAGGTCGGGCAGTGGGGCGTCGAGGTCCAGGGCCTCGAGGGTCCTCATCAGGTTGGGGTCGTAGGACAGAACCAGGCGCCCGTCCCGTTCCGACCAGGTGCCCCGCGCGAGGGCTTCCCACTCCGCGCCGGTCTTGTTGGGAAACTGGCCGCCGGACATGGTCCTCAGGACCTCCGCCGCTTCCGCGAAGGTGCCTGGCTGGGGCAGTTTTCCCACATAGCCCCGGATACGGCGCAGGCCCTCCGGGCTGATGGCGGGTCCGACATCGTTGAGCACGGCGCCCGCCAGCACGTCCGGCCGCAGGGCTCCAAGGGCCATGATGATCAGGCCGCCCCGAGAGGTGCCGACGAAGACGGCCTTCTCGATCCCGGCCGCGATCAGCACCTGCGAGGTGTCGTTGAGTTCGACCCTTACGTCGTATTGCTGCCAATCCGGCGACCATTCGGAGCGCCCGCGGCCCCTGTAGTCGAGCGCCAGGACCCGGCGCGGTCGACGGGAATCCTGCGACAGGGCCAAAGCCAGCGCGTGAAAGTCGCTCGAGTTCCGGGAGAGGCCCGACAGGCAGACCACCGGCAGCGCATCGCCCGCGACGGGGCCGTAATCCCGCGCATACAGCCGCAGGCCGTCGGCGGCGGACACGAAGAGGTCGCGATAGGGGCTCGTCACGGTATTCGTCATGGCGTTCGTCACGGGGCTCAGGCGATCAATACTCGGTGGGGTCGGACACCTGGTACTCCGTCCCGTTCGGATCGGGCTTCGAATCCAGGCGTTGCCGGTAGACCGTGAGGTTCTCCATCACGCGTTGGACGTAATTCCGGGTCTCGTAGAACGGAATCCGCTCGATCCAATCGACCATGTCGACCTGAGGCTTGCGCGGATCGCCATAGGCGTCGATCCATTTTTTCACGTTGCCGCCGCCCGCGTTGTAGGATGCGAAGGCCAGGATGTAGGAGCCCTTCCAATCCTCCATCAGCTCCCCGAGATGGGCCGAGCCGAGCTTCGCGTTGTAGGACGGGTCGGAGAGCAGGCGATCCGGATCGTAGGGGACCCCGAAACGCTGAGCCGTACGCTTGGCGGTCGCCGGCATCAGCTGCATGAGCCCTCGCGCCCCCGCGCCGGACTGCGCCTTCGGGTTGAACGCGCTCTCCTGGCGGGCGATGGCGTAGACCATGGCGGTCTCGACCTCGTCGCCCACGGGCTCGAAATCCGGGATGCCTGCCACCGGATAAGCATGGGCATCCAGGGGCAGGCCCCGCTGCACCGCCGTCTTGCCGATGGCCAGCACCGCCCGGGCGTTCTGCTGCGCCGTGGCCGAGGCCGCCAGGATGTCGAGCCGCGCCGGATCGTCCATGGTCTGCGCCAGCTCGGTGTAGAGGCTGAGGGCAAGATCGGATTCGCCGATCTGCTGGAGCAGGTTGGCGGCTTTGTAGGGCGTCGTGTCCTCGAAGGCCCTGCGCTCGTCCTCCGTCAGCGGAGCAGGAGCCCGCAGGGACAGCTTCTGACCCAGCTGGGTCAGGGACAGCTGGCCATAATAGGTCGTCGGCCGTTCGGCGGCTCGCCGGTAATGGGCCTTGGCCTCGTCGGCGGCCCCGACCGCATCCGCGGCCCGGCCTTGCCAGTAGGCGGCGCGGGCGATGGAGATGGGCGTCGAGGCATTGTTGGCCGCATTGGCGAAGTGCCCGGCGGCCGCCTTGGAATCGTCCAGGAACCGGAGGGCGATCCAGCCCGCATGGAACTCCGCCTCGATGGCCTGGGCCGGCGACTCGGCTCCATGACGGCTCGCGACCTCGTAGGCCAGCTTGTAATTCCGGTCGTCCAGCAATTCGCGGGTCACGTAGCGCCGCTCGGCCCACCAGGAATCGCCGTCCACCAGGAGCTCGGGGTCCTGGGGCGTCTGAGCCATGATCCGGGCGGCGTCCTCGACCTTGCCGCTGCGGCGCAGATAGAGCGCCCGCGAGTACAGGTAGGACGGGTCGGAGCGCAGGGAGGCGGGCACGGCCGCAAAGGCTTTCTCGGCTTTCTTCTTGCCCTGATAGATGCCGAGCCGGGCCTTCACGAGGGTGTCGTAGGGCTTGCCGGCGCGCTCGGCCGAGCGGGTGGCCCCGCCCCAGACCTCCTTGAAGAGGAGGCGCTCCATCCGGTAGCGGTGGTCCGCCTGAGTCATGAGGCCTGGAAAACGGTCCAGGATCCGGTCCTCGACATCGCCCCCGAACGTATCCTCGCGCCAGACCTGGCGAATCTTCTCCGCAGCCTCCGCCTCCTGGCCCTCGGCCTGGAGGGCGAAAGCCTGGGCGATCCTCCCGCCCAAGGTTACGGGTGCCCTCTCTGCGAAGAAGCGGCGGACCTCGGCCGACGGCTTGCGGGCGGCCAGGAACGCCTCCTCGGCGCGGCGGCGGAGCAGGGTCGAGACCGGCCAGTCCGGATTCGTCTCCTGGAAGGCCCGGATGCGGTCGTAGGTGAGGGACCGGCCCGACCGGATGTTGAACCATTCCGCGGCCGCGAGTCCCGCAGGCTTCAGCTTGGACTCGAAGATATCGGCCTCGATGGGGTCGCCCTGCCGGTAGGCCTTGAGGACGAGGGGCAGGTAGTCCGCATCGGTCAGGGCCGGAGGGGGCGGGGGGACCAGGTCCTCGAGGGCCGAGGTCGTCAGCGTCTCGCGGGCCTCGTGGAGCATCGGTCCAGGAGGCGGCTCGCTCGCGAGAGCGGCGAGCGACCAGACCTGGACGACGGCGGCGGACGCCAGCAGGCGGGCCAAGGTAGACGCTGTCAGACTCATGATGCCCCCATTGAGGTCGCGATCTTCGGGATCGCGAGACAATGATCTTGAGGAAATACTAACCAAAGGGTTAGGAGAACTCCACAGGACGAGGTTTGCGCTCAAGCGCCGCAGCCCTTATGTGTCTGTCCCAATCTCAATCAGGCCCATGACTTCAGGCCGCAGCGACGATCCATCCGCCAGGAGCGCCCAGCATATGAACCGGTTCAAAGGCTCGATCACAGCTCTCGTGACGCCGTTCAAGGGTGATGGCGTGGACGAGGAGGCCATGCGTGGCCACATCAACTGGCAGATCGAGAACGGCACCCACGGCCTCGTTCCCGTCGGCACCACGGGCGAGAGCCCGACGCTGAGCCACAAGGAGCACGAACGGGTCGTCGAGGTCTGCGTAGACGAGGCGAAAGGCCGCGTCCCCGTCATCGCGGGCGCGGGCTCCAACAGCACGGCGGAGGCCATCGGCTTCGCCCGCCATGCCGAAAAGGTGGGGGCGGATGCGCTTCTCGTGGTCACGCCCTATTACAACAAGCCGACCCAGGAGGGCCTGTACCAGCACTACAAGGCCATCAACGACGCCACGAGCCTGCCGATCTTCATCTACAACATCCCCGGCCGCTCGGTGATCGACATGTCGGTGGAGACCATGGCGCGCCTGTTCGAACTCAAAAACATCGTGGGCGTGAAGGACGCGACCGCCAACATGGCCCGGGCCAGCCACCAGCGGCAGGTCATGGGCCCGGACTTCATCCAGCTGTCCGGCGAGGACGCCACGGCGCTCGGCTTCAACGCCCATGGGGGTCATGGCTGCATTTCCGTCACGGCCAACGTCGCGCCCCGGCTGTGCTCCGACATGCAGGTCGCCTGTCAGGGGGGCGACTATGCCGCGGCTCTCTCGATCCAGGATCGCCTCATGCCGCTCCATGCGGCGCTGTTCGTCGAGACCAACCCGTCACCCGTCAAGTACGCCGCCTCGGTTCTCGGCCTGATGGCGGAGGATGTGCGCCTGCCCATGATCCCCGTTTCCGAGGGGACGCGGCAGGTTGTCCGCTCGGCCATGGTCCATGCGGGCCTGACCAACGCATAAGGTTCACCGCGAAGCCCATGGCCAGAACGCCCTCCGCCACCAAGATCGTCGCCGACAACCGGAAGGCGCGGTTCAACTACGAGATCGTGGACACCTACGAGGCCGGCCTCGCGCTGACCGGCACGGAGGTGAAGTCCCTGCGCGAGGGAAAGGCCAATATCGGCGATTCTCATGCCGGCCCGTCGGGCGACGAGTTCTTTCTCTTCAACGCCTATATTCCGGAATACCTGCAGGCGAACCGCTTCAACCACGAGACCCGGCGTCCCCGGCGCCTGCTGCTGCACCGGCGGCAGATCAACAAGCTCCTGGGCGCCACGCAGCGCGAGGGCTTCACGGTGATCCCGCTCAAGATCTACTTCAACGAGAAGGGCAAGGCCAAGGTGGAGCTGGGCCTCGGACGCGGCAAGAAGCTGCACGACAAGCGCGAGGCCGACAAGGAGCGCACCTGGAACCGCGAGAAGGCCCGGATCATGCGGGACAAGGGCTGACGTAACGGAGCGCCTTGGGCGCTCCTTTCGGAAGCCCCGCGACACCGCTGCGGGCCGTGTCCATGGCGAGGCATGCGGCAGGACAGCACGACCGGTTGGGCGGTTCCTCGCCTCCCGGTGGTGATCAGGGCCGCCTTCGATGCGGCCGCACGAGGCATCAGGATCCCGGCCCCTTCATCAGGAGCAGACCGCCTTCGACCTGTCGAGCCCCCTCGTGCGGACAGGAGCGTGAGCGCATGCCCCCGTGGGGCGCCCGATACCCTACTCTTCCGTGTCGCCGTCGGAGGCCTGGCGGATGCCGTAGCGCCGTTCGAGCCCCGCTCCCGCCTGACCCGGCGGCTGATAGCGCGGGCGCTCCGGGCGGGCGTCGCCGAGTTCGGACGGCGCGCGCTGGGGCCTGTCGACCGGGTCGCGCCCGATGCGCGATGCCAGCTGCGAGAGGTCCAGGAACTCGTCGGCCTGGCGGCGCAGCTCGTCGGCCACCATGGGTGGCTGGGTGGTGACCGTGGACGCGACGGACACCCGGACGCCCCGGCGCTGCATGGCCTCGACCAGGGAGCGGAAGTCGCCGTCCCCCGAGAACAGGACCATGTGATCGATGTAGGGGGCCAATTCGAGGGCGTCGATCGCCAGCTCGATGTCCATGTTGCCCTTCACCTTCCGGCGGCCGGTGGAATCGACGAATTCCTTGGTGGGCTTGGTGACGACGCGGTAGCCGTTGTAATCGAGCCAGTCGATCAGCGGACGGATGGAGGAGTATTCTTGGTCTTCCACGAGGGCGGTGTAGTAAAAGGCCCTGACGAGTGTGCCGCGGCTTTGAAATTCTTTGAGCAGCCGCTTGTAATCGATATCGAACCCTAAAGTTTTTGTCGTAGCGTAAAGATTGGCACCGTCGATAAAGAGGGCAATCCTTTGTGGGTTGGCCATTACTGTCTCTCGCGTTCTACTCGCCAGGAGAAGGCCTGCAGCTTGTCATGAAAAACGACATCAAAACTCTTCGCGACTGAAATTGAGTAGCGATCCGTATTTGCGGCGTTCGGGAACAGGCTGCCCGTTACCATTATTCCTGAGTAATAAATTTCAACCGCGAGAGTAAAGCTGGCTTATTTGTTCGTGTCAAGAATACTTGACCTGAAGATTCTTGCTTATGAGCATGAAATTACAAAGGAATTTTACGTTGTAAGGTTGCGGCTTCCCGGCTTTACGGCAGGCATTGCGGCGAGGTCCGGCGGCAGCTGATCCGCCGGATAGGCCGGGATATCGAGCTGGACGAGGGACACGAGCGGAACGCCCAGATCGGCCTTGCCGCCGGAGCGGTCGATGAGGCAGGCGGCGCCCAGGATCCGGCCCGGATGCGCCCCGATGGCCGCAAGGCATTCCCGCGAGGACAGGCCCGTCGTCACGATGTCCTCCACCATGACCACGCGGGCGTTCTCGGGGATCGAGAAGCCGCGCCGCAGGACGAACTCGCCGGCATCCCGTTCGACGAAAATGGCCTTGCAGCCGAGATGCCGGGCCGTCTCGTAGCCCGGCACGATGCCGCCGATGGCCGGCGACACCACGTAATCGACCGCCCCGTAAGCTTCCGTGATGCGCTCGGCGAGGGCCCGGCAGACCCGCTCCGTGCGGGCCGGATCCATGAACACGAACATCTTCTGAAGGAAGACGGGGCTGTGCAGCCCGGACGAGAGGATGAAGTGCCCCTCCAGGAGGGCTCCGGCGGAGCGGAATTCGTCGAGAGCTTCGTCGGAGGTCATGGGCACGGCCTGATGCTGGAAGGGTCGGGGTTGCTTAGCGTAAGCGGGCCGACAGCGTCGACCCCAAAACATCACGCATGCGCGCCGCTCCACGGAATCCTGGCCTTCGGCGAGAGCGCGCTCAGCCGTTCACCCGATCCACACGGCTCACCACGCGCTTGGCGCGCAGTTCCGCGATGATGGCGTTCAGGTGCTTGAGGTCCCAGACGGTCATGTCGATGGTCACGTCCGTGAAGTCCTGGGTGCGGCGCTTCATCTGGACGCTATCGATATTGCCGTCATGGTCGGCGATGACCTGCGCGATCTGGGCGAGGGACCCAGGCTCGTTGATGGATTGCAGCTTGATGCGGGCCGGGAAACGTTGGTTGTCGCCCGCCTCGACGTCCCAACGCACGTCGACCCAGCGGTCGGGCTCGTTGTCGAAGTCGGCGAGGGCGGGCGAATGGATGGGGTAGATCGTGACGCCCTCTCCGGGAGTGAGGATGCCCACGATGCGGTCGCCCGGCACGGCGCCGCCTTCAGGCGCGAACCGCACGGGCGTGTCGGTGTTGAGCCCCCGGATCGGGATGCCGCCCGGCGCCGGCTGGCTCTCGCCCTCGCCGAGGGGCTGGGGCACCACGGAGGGCTCGCCCGCGCCGCGACGGTCGTCCTTGAAGTCGGGATAGACCGCCCGCACCACGTCGCCGGAGAACATCTCGCCCCGGCCGACGGCGGCGAGAACGTCCTCGATGGAGACGCGCGCGAGCCGGGGGAGCGCTGCCTTCAGCTTGTCGTCCGAGAAGGCCTTGTTGCCGCGCTCGAAGGCCCGCTCCAGGATCTGGCGGCCGAGGCCCGTGTACTGGCGGCGCACGGCGGTACGCGTCGCCCGCCGGATGGAGGCGCGGGCCTTGCCGGTGACCACGAGGGATTCCCAGGCCGCCGGGGGCGTCTGGCCCTCCGACCGAACGATCTCGACCTCGTCGCCGTTCTGGAGCTCCGTGAGCAGGGGGGTGATGCGCCCGTTGATCTTGCAGCCCACGGCCGTATTGCCGACATCGGTATGCACCGCATAGGCGAAGTCGATGGGCGTCGCGCCGCGGGGCAGGGCGATGAGGCGGCCCTTGGGAGTGAAGCAGAAGACCTGGTCATGGAAGAGTTCGAGCTTGGTGTGCTCCAGGAACTCCTCCGGGTTGTCGCCCTCCGCGAGCAGGTCCACCGTGCGGCGCAGCCATTGATAGGCGCGGCTCTCGGTGGCGAGGCGGGAATTGTCGTTGACGCCTTCCTTGTACAGCGCGTGGGCCGCGATGCCGTACTCCGCTACCTCGTCCATGGACTGGGTGCGGATCTGAAGCTCCACGCGCTGGCTGCCGGGCCCGATCACGGTGGTGTGGATCGACCGGTAATCGTTTTGTTTCGGGGTCGAAATGTAATCCTTGTAGCGTCCCGGGACCATGGGCCAGGACGTATGGGCGACGCCCAGCGCCCGGTAGCAATCGTCCATGCTGTCCACGATCACGCGGAAGCCGAAGATGTCGGAAAGCTGCTCGAAGGCCACCGACTTGCGCTCCATCTTCCGCCAGATCGAATAGGGCCGCTTTTGCCGCCCCGAGACCTCGGCCGTGATGCCCTTGGCCTCCAGCTTGGCCGTCAGGTCCTTCTCGATGACGTCGACGAGCTTCTCGCTGCGGGCGGTCAGGTCGCGCAGGTGCCGGCTGATGGCTTCGTACGCCTCCGGGTCCAGGTTCTGGAACGAGAGGTCTTCCAGCTCCTCCCGCATCTCCTGGATGCCCATGCGGCCGGCCAGGGGCGCATAGATGTCCAGCGTCTCCTCGGCGATGCGCTTGCGCTTCTCCGGGGTCATGAACTGGAGGGTGCGCATGTTGTGCAGGCGGTCCGCCAGCTTGACGAGGAGCACCCGCACGTCGTTGGCGATCGCCATCAGCAACTTGCGAAAGTTCTCGCCTTGGGCGGCCTGCTTGGAGACGAGGTCGAGGCGCTTGATCTTGGTCAGGCCGTCCACGAGGGCCCCGATCTGGGACCCGAACATCTTGTTGATCTCGTCGAGGGTCGCTTCCGTGTCCTCCACCGTATCGTGGAGGACCGCCGCCACGATGGTGGCGTCGTCGAGCTTCAGGTCGGTGAGAATCGCCGCCACTTCCAGGGGATGGCCGAAGAAAAGGTCGCCGGAGGCCCGTTTCTGCGTGCCGTGGGCCCGCATGGCATAGATATACGCCTTGTTGAGAAGCGCCTCGTCGGCCAAGGGGTTGTAGCGCTTTACCCGCTCGACAAGTTCATACTGGCGCATCATGCGGCGGCTTTTTCCTTCGCGGCTTCATAAGAGGCTGAGGTTAAAAGGATATTGTACAACGGGAAGCCGCCGCAAGGCCGGCCGGAGCATGGCTGCCAAATAAAAAAGCCCGGTCACGGGACCGGGCTCCAGATGCTTGGGTGTTCAAGCCTACTCGCGGTCGTCGTCGTCCGCGCTGTGGGTCGGAGGCACCAGGCCTTCGAGGCCGCGCAGCAGGTCGTCCTCGCTCATGCGGTCGAACTGCACGTCGTCCGGGCTGTCGCTGGAAGCGGCGGCGGTCGCGGCGGCGGCGGTGTTGCCCAGCAGCGGAACCGTCTCGGCCTCGGGCTCGTCCACCTCGACGTATTTCTGCATCGAGTGGATCAGCTGCTCCTTGAGATCGTCGGGAGCGATGGTCTCGTCCGCGATCTCGCGCAGGGCGACGACGGGATTCTTGTCGCGGTCGCGGTCGATGGTGAGGGGCGAGCCGGAGGAGATCAGGCGGGCGCGATGACTGGCGAGCAGGACGAGCTCAAACCGGTTATCGACCTTGTCGATGCAATCTTCGACGGTCACACGAGCCATGAAGAGGCTCCTTCTCGAGGTTATGGAATATCGGGAAGGGGGCTGATTACAACGGATGCCGCGGGATGGCAAGGGGAGGGGAACCGCAAAGGGCCCGCTATCGGGCCTCGAGGCGCAAGCCCGTCATGCGGACGCCCAGCAGCCTGAAATCGTTGGCCATCCCCAGGCTGCTCGGGGACCTGAGGTCCCGGAACCGGAGTTCGACGTTCACGTAGCCGTCCCGCTCCCGGATCCGCTCGGCCGGAAGATCGATCGGGTAGTCCCCTTCGGCGAGGCTCGTCAGGCGCAGCGAGCCGGCCGGCCGCCCGTTGACGAGAATGTCCGCCACCTGTTCGGTCCGCCCAGGCCACAGGAACGGCGCGCCGGTGAGAACCAGCCGGGCGCCCCCGGTATCGGGCGGGAGCCTCGCCATGAGGTGGGCGGACGGGCGCTCCGACCAGAGGCCGTCCGGGTTCGGAGACGACCAGCCCGTGCCGACGACCGTCGGGGGCGCGGGGGCCCCCTTCGCGTACAGGACATCGCCCGTCCGGAGGACGGGATACGCGCCCTTCGGCCAGACCTGGGAGGCCTTCGTGATGTAATAGTCCCGATATTCGGGCGACACCCGCGGATTGAGGACCATGGCCACGAAGGCGAGGTTCACAACGAGTCCGAGCCCGATCAGCGCCAACCGGACCAGGATCGGGGTCGATCGGAGTTCGCGAGAGAAGCCCGTCACACCAGCCATGTCGCGCCCCTGAACCATTGGCCCACGAAGGCGGCGAGGAGAACGACCTCGCCCGCCAGGAATACCCAGAAAACGGGCCGGGGAAGCCTGGGCAGGACGGCGGTGACGAACAGGGCCAGGCCCACCGACGCCAGAACGTAGCGCGGCATCGACGAGAAGGAGCCCGAGATGCCCGCCGACAGGACGCAGAGCGCCGCGAAGGCCGCCTCGCCGTAGCGGCGCATCCAGGCGAGCCAGGTGACGGCGATGCCCGCCAGGATGAATGTGAAGAGCGCGTACACGCCATAGGGGTCGCCCAGGCGCACGATGCCGAGAATGACCCATAGTGGGTTCTCGAAGCCCCGCCCCCACGCCCTTTGGACGTGAACGAAGGCCAACGCATCCCCCACCAGCCAATATAGGTAGGCCGCGAACAGGATCATGCCGACCGGGGTCAGAACCAGCGCGAGAAGCACGTCCAAGCCCAGGCGCAGCCGACGGGCGAGATCCTCGCCCCGGAGAGCCAGATACGCCTCGATGCCATAGGCGAGGATGACCACGGCGAAGAAAATGCCCTGGTTGCGGGTCGCGGACAGGAAGGCGGCCGCCACCCCGGCCCGGATGAACTGCTTTCGCTGAAGGAAGTACAGGCCCAGAACCGACAGGAACAGGAACCAGGATTCCGTATAGGGCGCATAGAAATAGAAGCTGATCGGAAAGAACGCGAAGGCCACCGATCCCAGGGCGGCCTGAAGGGGCGATGCGTAGCGCAGGTTGATCTTGTAGAGCAGGACGCACGACAGCACGAAGAGCGCGGAGTTGATGGCCGCGGCCGCATCCACGTAGGACGCCTTGGCGACGAGCCATCGCGCCAGCTTCACGCTGAGCGGGAACAGCGGGAAGAACGCCCAGTTGGCCGCGTCCTGGGCGTCGTGGCCTGCCGGTTTCAGGTGATAGCCGGCGGTCGCGATGGTCCGGTACCAGCCGCAATCGAACTGGCAGTAGAGGCCACCGCCTCCCACCCCGAACAGGGGTGGGATGAAGGCGAGCAGGAGACGGGACAGGATCGCGGCGACGACGACGAGGGCCAGACAGCGCCACTGAAGGCTGCGATCGCCCTCGCTGGGATCCATGGGGAAAGCATTAATCGGCATTAGCTTGATGAATGAGCAACAAAATCAGTGCGACGCTGAGTATACGCTTTGGCCATGAAGGCAAGGTTTCGGCTCAGCCGGAGGCGGGCGCGCGGTCGCGGAACGCGATGGTCCGGCTGCCGATGAAGAACACGGCGGTATAGACCACGGCGCCCGCGACCTGGGCCGCCACCTCTCCAAGACCCGGCATCAGCCCGGCCAGGGTCGCGAGGTTGGCCAAGTAGGCCACGGCGAAGACCAGCAGGAACAGGGGCACGGACCTGCGGTGATCCGAGTGGGACCTGAACGTCCAGGCCCGGTTGAGAACGTAGCTCAGAGCGAGGCCGCATACGTAGCCCACCGCATTCGCCGCATAGGGCGACACGCCGAAGCCGTGGGACAGGCCCACGATGATGCTCAGGGTCAGCAGCGTGTTGCACCCGCCGATGACGGCGAATTTCACAAGCTGCTTCGCGAGCGGGGCATAACGTTTCATGTCGGTCTCAAGGCGATGCGACCGCGCCTTGTAGGGGTGGAAACGGATCTCGGCAATCGTCCGGCCCGCCGGATCCTTCGGACCGCGCGGGCTGAATCCGCCTTCGAACCTTGACACCTCGGCCCACGGATGCGAGTCCCGCGCGACTTTTTTCGAAGGGCGTCACCTCGATGACACGCGCGTTCATATTTCCAGGGCAGGGCAGCCAGGCGGTTGGGATGGGCAAGGCCCTGGCGGAGGCGTTCCCCCAGGCCCGGGCCGTGTTCGACGAGGTCGACGAGGCCCTGTCCCAGAAGCTGTCCGCCCTCATGTGGGACGGGCCGGCCGAGGATCTCACCCTCACGTCGAACACCCAGCCCGCCCTCATGGCGGTCAGCGTGGCGGCGATGCGCGTGCTCGAGGCCGAAGCCGGGCTGAACCTGGCCCGCGACGCCGCCTATGTGGCCGGGCATTCCCTTGGGGAATATTCCGCGCTCGCGGCGGCGGGGGCGATTTCGGTGGCGGACACGGCGCGCCTGCTGCGCATCCGAGGCAATGCCATGCAGGGCGCGGTGCCCGTGGGGCAGGGCGCCATGGCGGCCCTGCTGGGTCTCGAATTCGATGCCGCCCTGGAGATCGCCCGAGAGGCCGCCCAGGGCGAAGTCTGCGACGCCGCCAACGACAATGGGGGCGCCCAGGTGGTGGTCTCAGGACACAAGGCCGCCGTCGAGCGAGCGGTGGCGATCGCCCAGGAGCGCGGTGTCAAGCGCGCCGTGATGCTCCCCGTCTCCGCGCCCTTCCATTGCGCCCTCATGGCGCCCGCGGCCGAGGCCATGCGGCAGGCCCTGGCGGGCGTCGAGGTCAAGGCACCGGTCGTGCCCGTGGTGACGAACGTGGAGGCCGCCGCCGTCACCGACCCCGACCGGATCCGCGACTGCCTCGTCCGCCAGGTGACGGGCACGGTCCGCTGGCGCGAGAGCGTGGCCTGGATGGCCGGGCAGGGCGTGGACTCCTTTTACGAGGTCGGATCCGGCAAGGTTCTGACCGGCCTCGTGAAGCGCATCGCGGCGGGCGCTTCGGCTACCGCCATCGGGTCGCCGGACGACGTGGCGGCCTTCAAAGCATCCCTGAACCCATAAGGAGAGCCCTATGTTCGATCTGACCGGCCGCAAGGCTCTCGTCACCGGAGCCACGGGCGGCATCGGCGGCGCCATCGCCCGGGCGCTCCACGCGAAGGGCGCCACCGTGGCGATCTCGGGCACCCGCCGCAGCGCCCTCGACGAGCTCGCCTCGTCCCTGGGGGATCGCGTCCACGTGGTGGAGGCGAACCTGTCCGACAAGGATTCCGTGGAAGCCCTTGTGCCGGCTGCCGAAAGCGCCATGGAAGGCCTCGACATCCTGGTCAACAATGCCGGGATCACGAAGGACAACCTGTTCATGCGGATGAAGGACGAGGAATGGGATTCGGTCATCGCCGTGAACCTGACCGCCTCGTTCCGCCTCTCCCGGGCGGCCGTGAAGACCATGATGCGCCGGCGCTATGGCCGCATCGTCAATATCGGTTCGGTGGTCGGCTCCACCGGAAACCCGGGGCAGGGCAACTACGCCGCGTCGAAGGCGGGCCTCATCGGCATGACCAAGGCGCTCGCGGCCGAGGTGGCGAGCCGGAACATCACGGTGAACTGCGTGGCCCCGGGCTTCATCCAGTCGCCCATGACGGATGCTCTCAACGACAAGCAGAAGGACGCCATCCTGGGCACCATCCCCATGGCGCGGCTGGGCCAGGGCGACGAGATCGCGTCCGCGGTCGTCTATCTCTCGTCCGGAGAGGCGGGCTACGTGACCGGCCACACGCTGCACATCAATGGCGGAATGGCGATGTTCTAGAAGGATTTGCGGGCAGGTCCGGAACCTGTTCGCGAACCGTTCGGCCCCCTCGCCAGAGCCGATAAGCCTGTGTTAAGCATGGTCCTGTCGGCTTGAAGGGGTTGACCGGCGCACAAAAATACGGCTTTGCACCATGCAGAACGGCCGTTCCAGCCCAAGGGCTGTGCTGCTGATTTGAAACGAATTCTTGATCCGCCCAACTCCTGAGGCGGTAGCCACTGAGGAAAATACGATGAGTGACATCGCTGATCGCGTGAAGAAGATCGTTGTCGAGCACCTTGGCGTCGACGCCGAGAAGGTGACGGACAACGCCAACTTCATCGACGACCTGGGCGCCGACAGCCTTGACACCGTCGAGCTCGTCATGGCGTTCGAGGAAGAGTTCAACGTCGAGATCCCCGACGATGCCGCCGAGACCATCGTGACGGTGGGCGACGCCATCAAGTTCCTTGAGAAGAACGCGGCCTAAGAAGCTGCATGGCGTCGGGCGGCAATTGCCATCCGGCGCCATTATTGCGTAAGGGGCAGGACAAATGCGGCGTGTGGTCGTCACGGGTTTGGGCATGGTCACTCCGCTGGCCAACGGTGTCGAGCCCACTTGGGCAAGGCTCATCGAGGGCCAGAGCGGCGCAGGCCGCGTGACGGATTTCGAAGTCGCCGATCTGGCCTGCCAGATCGCCTGCCAGATCCCCCGCGGGGACGGTTCCGACGGCACCTTCAATCCCGACCAGTGGATGGAGCCCAAGGAGCAGCGCAAGGTCGATCCGTTCATCGTGTACGCGATGGCAGCGGCCACCCAGGCCCTGGACGACGCCGGCTGGAAGCCGACGACCTATGAAGATCAATGCGCCTCCGGCGTCCTGATCGGTTCCGGAATCGGCGGCATCGGCGGCATCTACGAGGCCTCCGCGACCTTGATCGAGCGCGGCCCGCGCCGGATCTCCCCCTTCTTCATTCCCGGCCGCCTGATCAACCTGGCGGGCGGCTACGTGTCGATCATGCACGGCCTCAAGGGCCCCAACAACGCGGTCGTCACGGCCTGCTCCACGGGCTCCCACGCCATCGGCGACGCCGCGCGCCTCATCGCGCTGGGCGACGCCGAGGTCATGGTGGCGGGCGGCACGGAATCGCCGATCAATCGACTCTCGCTTGCGGGCTTTGCCGCCTGCCGGGCGCTGTCCACCGGGTTCAATGACGACCCGACCCGGGGCTCTCGCCCCTACGACCGCGACCGCGACGGCTTCGTCATGGGCGAGGGCGCGGGCGTCGTGGTGCTCGAGGAATACGAGCACGCGAAAGCGCGCGGCGCCAAGATCTATGCCGAGGTCGTCGGCTACGGCCTGTCGGGGGACGCCTTCCACATCACCTCGCCGTCCGAGGACGGCGACGGGGCGTACCGCTGCATGTCCGCCGCCATCAAGCGGGCGGGCATCTCGGCCTCCGAGATCGACTACATCAATGCCCACGGCACATCGACGCCCCTCGGCGACGAGCTGGAGCTGAAGGCTGTGGAGCGCATCGTCGGCAACGCGGCCGGCAAACTCGCCATGTCATCGACCAAGTCGGCGATCGGTCACCTCCTGGGCGCCGCGGGCGCGGTCGAGGCGATCTTCTCGATCCTGGCCATGCGCGACGGCATCATCCCGCCGACCTTGAACCTCGACAACCCGTCCGTCGAAACGGCCATCGACCTCGTGCCGCACAAGGCTCAGCGCAGGGAGGTCAACATCGCATTGTCGAACTCCTTCGGCTTCGGCGGCACCAACGCCTCGCTGGTCTTCCGCCGCGCGGCCTGACGCGGCGCAGGGCTCAGGCCCGCGCCTCTTCCATCCAAACAGGATGCCGCGCGGGTCCGCCGACCCGCGCAACGGGGCGCCGCTCCCCAAGTTTTGGTCTGATTCTTACGGCTTTTCGCCATATTCCCTGTTAGGGTGGCGGCGCGGCAGGCCCGCTGGTCGTCATCACAGATAGCTCCGAGATGTTTGGCAGAAAAAAGAAGCTCCTTCTTCCCGTCGAGACCCCGGAAACCGATCAGCAGCCCCGTGTGGCGCCCCGGTCGCCCAGCGAGGCGATCAAGCCCATGGCGGCGCCTCCGCCTCCGCCGCGCATCCGCCGGAGGCGAGGCGGATTGCTCGCCACCATGAGCGGCCTGCTCACCCTGTTCATCGCCATCGCTGGCGCCGCGATCTTCGGGATCAGCATCCTGGAGAAGGAGGTGACGGCGCCCGGACCGCTGCAGGCCGACAAGATCGTCGTGATTCCGCGCAACACCGGCACCAACGAGATCGCCTCCATGCTCAAGCAGGAGGGCGTCATCAATCAGCCCTTCCTGTTCGAGGCCTACGCGCTCCTCAACCGGCAGCGCGGCCAGCTCAAGGCGGGCGAGTTCCAGTTCAAGGCCGGCACCAGCATCGAGGCCGCCATCGACACCCTCGTCGAAGGCAAGGCGATCCTGCATTCCGTCACGGTCCCGGAGGGCCTGACCAGCGATCAGATCGTCAGGCGGCTTTACGACAACGAGATCCTGGCGGGCGACATCCTCGAGACCCCCCGCGAGGGAACGCTGCTGCCCGACACCTACAAGTTCGAGCGCGGCATGACCCGCCAGCAGATCGTCAACGCCATGCAGGCGGCCCAGAAGCAGGCGCTCACGCAGATCTGGGGACGGCGCTCCACCGAGATCCCGGTCAAGACCCCACAGGAGATGGTCATCCTGGCCTCCATCGTGGAGAAGGAGACCGGCCGCGCCGACGAGCGCACCCGCGTGGCGGGCGTGTTCATGAATCGCCTCACCAAGCGCATGAAGCTGCAATCGGACCCGACCATCGTGTACGGGCTCGTGGCCGGCAAGGGCACCCTCGGCCGCGGCATCACCCGGGCCGAGATCACCCAGGCGACCCCGTACAACACCTACGTGATCGAGGGCCTGCCGCCGACCCCCATCGCCAATCCGGGCCGGGCGGCCCTGGAGGCGGTGGCCAACCCGTCGCGCACCAAAGACATCTATTTCGTGGCGGACGGCTCGGGCGGGCACGCCTTCGCGGAGACGCTCGATCAGCACAACCGTAACGTCGCCCGCTGGCGACAGATCGAGAAGGCCAAGGCTGCGGCCGGCAATGCCGACGAGGTCGACAAGGTCGAGCCCGACGACGACATGGGCAGCGTCGGCGGAACCTCCACGGTCGCCCAGGATCAGCCCGCCGGCGCGCGTCCCGGCGGCCGGACCGGCCGGGCGCGGGGCTTCGACGCCAGCGAAGGGACGGAGCGCGACCCGCTCAAGAACAAGACCTTCGACCTCAACACCCCGAAGACCGTTCCGGCCCTGCGCCAGCCCTGATCCGCCTTGTGGTCGGAGGGGGCGCCCATTATGGTCGCGCCTCCCTTCCCGAACCCATGAGGCGCTCTTTCCATGTCCATTGCGAGTATGACCGGCTTTGCCCGCGAGGCCGGAACCACGGGGTCGTACCAATGGGCCTGGGAGCTGAAGACCGTTAACGGGCGTGGCCTCGAGGTTCGCGTGCGCACGCCCTCCAGTCTCGACGCCGTGGGCGAGGACGCCCGCGCCGGGATCCTCAAGGCGCTCAGCCGGGGACAGGGGCAGCTCAACCTTTCGCTCAGCCGCGCCGCAGCCGCCCCGAAGGTGCGGGTCAATCGGGAAGTCCTCGACTCCCTGCTCCAGGCCGTGTCCGGCCTGAACCTGCCGGCCAATGTCCAACCGGCCTCCCTTGATGGTCTCCTGAACGTCCGGGGAGTCGTGGAGATCGACGAGGAGGGCGGCGAGCCCGGTCAGGACGCGGCGCTCGCCGCCGATCTCAAGGCGGGCATCGGCCGGCTGATCGATTCCCTGAAGACCGCGCGGCTGCGCGAAGGGCAGGCCCTGACGGGCGTTCTGGAGCAGCAGCTCGCGACCGTGTCGCGCCTCGTCGACGAAGCCGAGGCGGCACCGGCGCGGCAGCCGGAGGCCATCCGGGCCAAGCTCGATGCTCAGATCGCCCAGGTTCTGGAGTCCAAGACCCAGCTCGATCCGGCCCGCCTTCATCAGGAGGCCATGCTGATCGCCGCGCGGGCCGACATCCGCGAGGAGCTCGACCGGCTGCGCGCCCATGTGGAGGCCGCCAGGACCCTCTTGGGCGAGGGCGGCCCCGTGGGGCGCCGCCTGGACTTCCTGGCCCAGGAATTCGGACGCGAGGCCAACACCCTCTGCTCGAAGGCCAATGACGTGTCCCTGTCGAGAATCGGGCTTGAACTGAAAGCCGTTATCGAGCAATTCCGCGAGCAGGTGCAGAACGTGGAGTGATGGCGTGAACGAGGATTCGAAAGCTCTGGTCGGTCGGCGCGGCCTGATCCTCATCCTGTCGTCGCCCTCCGGCGCCGGGAAGACGACGCTGACGCGCAATCTCGTGGAAGATCATGCAGGCGTCCTGTCTGTTTCGGTGACGACGCGGCCTAAGCGAACCTCCGAAATCGATGGGCGTCACTATCATTTCATCGACGAGAAAAAATTCCTGGCGATGCGTGACCGGGACGAGCTCCTGGAATGGGCGGAAGTGCACGGAAACTTCTACGGGACGCCTCGCGAACCGGTCGAGAAGACGCTGGCGTCGGGCCAGGACATGGTCTTCGACATAGACTACCAGGGCACCCGCCAGGTGCGCGAGAAGCTGCCCGACGACGTGGTGACGGTTTTCATCCTGCCGCCGAGCTTCAGGGAGCTGAAGGCCCGCCTGGAGCGGCGGGCCGAGGACGCGCCGGAGGTTATTGCCAAGCGGCTCGCCAATGCGCGGGTCGAGATGGAGCGCTGGGAAGAATACGACTACGTCATCGTCAACGAGGACCTGGGCCGTTCCTATGCGAGTCTCAAGGCCATCCAGGCGGCCGAGCGCCTGAAGCGCGACCGCCTCGTGGGCCTGGAGCAGTTCGTGCAGGGGCTGCTGGCTGAGACCCTCGACTAGGCCCCACCAGGGCTGCGAGACAGCGGCTCAATCGCGCGGCGCGCGCTTTGACGCGTCATAGGCGTTGGCCAGGGCCACGAACCCCGAGACCGGCACGTCCTCGGCTCGAACCGTTTCGAGAAGGCCGGCGGCTTGGATCAGGGCGGCGGGCTGCGGCGCCAGGGATTTCAGGCTCTGGCGCAGCATCTTCCGGCGCTGCCCGAAGGCCGCCCGCGTCACCGCCTCCAGCGCTTCCACCCGGCACGGAATGGGATCGGGCCTCGGTGCGATGTGCACGATGCTCGACGTGATCTTTGGCGGCGGCACGAAGGCCGAAGGCGGCACGTCGAACATGATGGTGGCCTGCGTGCGCCAGCCACACAGGACGCCCAGGCGGCCGTAATCCTTCGGATCGCTCTCGTCGGCCACGATCCGCTCCGCGACCTCCCGCTGGAACATGAGCGTGAGCGATTGCCACCAGGGCGGCCAGACCTCCTGGGTCAGCCAGCCCGTGAGCAGGGTGGTGCCGACATTGTAGGGCAGGTTCGCGATGATCTTGGCTGGCTCGTCACCGATGAGGGGACGCGGATCGAAATTCAGAGCATCGCCCTCGATCACCTGGAGCCGGCCCGGATAGCGGGCGGCGATCTCGGCGAGGGCCGGGAGGCATCGTGCGTCGCGCTCGATGGCGATGACCTTGCGGGCTCCGGAGGCCAGGATGGCGCGGGTGAGGCCACCGGGACCGGGGCCGACCTCCACCACCGTGACGCCGTCCAGCGACCCGGCCGAGCGGGCGATCCGGCTCGTCAGGTTGAGGTCGAAGAGAAAGTTCTGGCCCAGCGACTTCTTGGCCATGAGGCCGTGGGCCTGCACCACCTCGCGCAAGGGCGGAAGATCGTCGATCTGGCTCATGACGGGCGGCCACCCTGGCTCAGCCGGGCCGCCAGCCGGATGGCCGCGATCAGGCTGTCGGGCCGGGCGATACCGTTTCCGGCGATGTCGAAGGCGGTGCCGTGGTCCGGAGAGGTGCGCACGAAGGGTAGGCCGAGGGTGACGTTCACGGCCTCGTCGAACGCGATGGTCTTGATCGGGATCAGGGCCTGGTCGTGATACATGGCGAGCGCCGCGTCGTACCCCGCCCGGGCGCGGGCATGGAACATGGTGTCGCCGGGCAGGGGGCCTTGGACGGCGAGGCCGTCCGCCCGCAACGTGTCGACGGCGGGCCGGATGACCGCCTCGTCCTCGGCACCGAGCGCCCCGCTCTCGCCCGCATGGGGGTTCAGGCCCGCGAGCGCCAGGCGAGGGTGCGCGACGCCGAAGCGCTCGCGCAATTCCCGCGCGACGATCCGGGCGGTCCGGACGATCAGGTCCGTCGTGAGCGCGCCGGGCACCCGCGCCAACGGGATGTGAACGGTGACCGGCACCACCGCCAGGCCCTCGCTCCAGAGCATCATCACGGGGTGCGGAGCCTCCCCTTGCCCCTCGCCCGCCAGCGCCGCCAGGAACTCCGTATGTCCCGGATGGGCGAAGCCTGCCTCGTACAGAACGTGCTTCGCGATCGGATTGGTCACGAGGGCCGCCGCCTCGCCTCGCCGCACGAGATCGACGGCGTTTCGGATCGACTCGATGGTGGCGGCCGCATGGGCCGGGTCCGGTTGGCCCGGCTGCGCGCGCACGGATCGGCCGAGAGGCAGGACGGGCAGGGCCGTGTCGAACATGGCGGCGATGTCCGAGCAGCGGGCGGCCTCGACCGGCACGTCCCAGCCCAGGCTCCTCGCGACTTCTCTCAGATGCCCGGGATCCGCCACCACACCGAAGGCTGGAAGTCGTTCGGCATGGCGGGCCTGCCAGGCCCGCAGGGTCAGCTCGATCCCGATCCCCGCCGGGTCGCCTTGGGTCAGGACGAGGGGACGCCCGCCGTCGCCTGCCACCTAGTTCGCCACACCGGATTCGCTGGCGGTGGAGTTGCCGAGATTCTGGTTCACGGCCACCTCGCCGAGCGTGCGCAGCTCCAGCGTGAACATGATGGTGCGGTTGCGCTCCTTCTCGCCCGAGCTGATGGCGATGTCCGTGGGGGTCACGGAGTAGCGGACCGTGAAGGTCGTGCACTCGTCCATGTAGCCCAGACCGAAGGACATTGAGCTTACATGGGTCGAGTTCTTGCGGGCGTAGTAGGCCGTCTCGGGATTGATCAGGTAGTTAGAGATGAAGGTCTCGCGGGCCTCGAGATAGCGGTCGAGGTCGAGCAGCACCGATCCCGTCACGTACCAGTTGGGCGTGATGTTCCACTGGGCCGAGGACAGCAGGCCCTCGCGACGGCGCGGGAAGCCGAGATCCGGCTGCGCCTCGTAGCGGGCATAGGTGAGAGAGGCCGAGACCGGCAGGTACGGGGCGAAGTTCGCCGTGGCGCCCGCCTCGATCCGCTGGAGCGAGAAGTCCTGCTCGTCGAACCGGCCGCGGGTCCAGACCATGAAGTTGTTGTTCGGCGCGATGCGCAGGCGCCCGACATAGTCGGACCGGTCCGTATCGAGGCCCGAATCCAGGCCGGTATTGACCAGGTCGCGCTTGTTGAAGGAATTGGCGCCGGCGAGCTGATAGGACTGCCCGAACAGGGCATTGGCCGTGAAGTCGCCGGACTTCACCGTGTATTGCAGGCCCACATTCGCGCGAACGCCGCCCTCGGCCCGGTCGTAGCCCGAGAACTTGTCCCAGTCGAACAGCGAGGTGTCGTCGAAGACGAGGCTCTGGGCGTCCTCGTTGGGCAGGTCGCCGATCCGGGTCTCGTTGGGCCGGGCGATGATCTGCGCGATGGGCTCCAGCACCTGGGTCCCGTTGGAGCCGAGATCGGCCACGAAGGGGAAGCGGTACTCGAGGCCCACGGCCGGCATGGCCCGGAGGGCGTAGTCGTCGTCGCTGCTGAGGAAGTTGCCCAGCGCGGCGTTCTGGTAGCCCGTGAAGCGCGGCGAGGTCCAGAAGGAATCCGCCCGCAGATAGGTGAACGGGGTCCAGACTTGTCCGGCGGAATCGATGAACTCCCGGCGCCAGGACAGCTGCGCCGAGGCGCGGGTGGCATTGCCCGCAATGCCGCGCACGAGGCAGTTCTCGGGCGAGAAGACCGCGCAGGTGCCGTAGAGGCCGAACAGGGAACGCGCGTTGGCATTCGTGGTGGACTGGAACTGGGCCGCCTCGCGGGTGAGGCTCGTCACGTTGACGTTGATGCCGATCTCGCCGCCGATGCCGGCCGGGCCGTTGATGCGCTTGTCGTAGTCGATGACCGGCGCCACGATGGGCTGCTGCTTCTGCCAATCGTAGGTGGCCAGCGTCTGGAAGTAGTAGCCGCGCATGTCGAAAAACGACCGGTCGCCCTGCCCCTGGAGGAAGAGGGTCGAAATCGATTCACGCAGGTAGATCGCGCTGAGCGACTCGCTCTTGATCCCGTAATTGGTCAGGAACCACTTGTCGGACACCAGGGTGATGTCCCAGCCCCATTTCCAGCGCTCGTTGAGGTGGAAGAGGCCGGAGGTCTCCAAGGAGCCGCGGTTGCGCCGGTCGCCGGGGCCGAGCGGGCTGTCCAGGAAGGCGTCGTTGTCGAGCTGCGAGATGCCGGCCGCGCGCACGTTGTACGATCCGGTCGCGAGCCGGTGGCGCCATTCCGCCTGTGCCAGGAGGCCTTGGCGGGTGTAGTAGGTGGGCGTCACCGTCAGGTCGTAGTTCGGCGCCAGCGCCCAGAAGAACGGAACGCTGAAGCCGTATCCCAGCGAGTCGGACATGCTGTAGCGCGGGGCCAGAAAGCCCGTCTTGCGCTTGACCGTCGGGTCCGGCGTCCAGAAATACGGCAGATAGGCCACGGGAATTCCATAGAATTCCATGGTGGCGTCTTCGTAATAGATCGTCTGTTCGCTGTTGTTGTGGATGATCTTGGCGGCCTTCACCTGCCACAGGGGCGGACGCTCCGGATCGTCCGCGCAGGCCGCGCAGGCCGTGTAGGTGCCGCGCTCGAACGTGGTCGTCTCGCCGGCGGCGCGCTCGGCGCGCGGGGCGGAGAACCGCGTGGTCACGGGGCCTTTATCGTCGGTCGTGCTCTGGGTGACGCGAAGGGAATCGATGAAGCCGTTCTTGAAGTCGTCGGTGAGCTCGAAGCGCTCGCCCGTGGCCACCGTGCCGTCCTTGTCGGTCAGGCGGGCATTGCCCTGGGCATAGACCCGGCCAGTGTTCCGGTCATAGGTGACGCGGTCGGCCTGAAGGGTTCGGCCCTGGTAGTTCAGCTCGACATCGCCCGCCGCCGCGACGGTGTTCTTGTCGTTGTCGTAGATGATTTCCTTGGCGTCGACGAGCAGGCGATCCGGCTCCTGGCCGGGCTTGGCCTGGGACTGCGAACGCAACGAGTCGTTGAGCGTCTGCGCGCCCGCCGGCACAGACCCGACAGCGCAGAAGAGCGCCATCGCGACCGCAGATGATGCGATCGTTGTCTTGCCTTGTGCCATGCGCACTCCTTGACCAAACCTCGCCCAAAGGACCATCAGCCGTCCTCTTGGTACAGTAGAGCGAGGGTACCTAACAAACTGCCTACTACAGCAGGGAACCAGGCCGCAACTGCCGAGCTTATGAGCCCGGAAGCCCCCAGCTCCCCCATGAGTTCAGTGGCCACATAAAGCACGAAGCCCGCAGCGACGCCACCGAGAACCATAACGGCCACACCACCAAATCGAAAGAATCTTAACGAGACGGAAGCGGCCACGAAAACCATGGCGATGAAGAGCAAGGGACGGGCCAAAAGGATATCGTATTGCAGATGATAGCGAGTGGCGTCCAGCCCGGCCCTTTCCATGCGGTAGATGCTGTCCCTGAGGTTCCAGAACGGCACGGAATCGGGGGCGATGAAGCTCTCCCGGACCTGGGAGGGCACGAGATTCGAGGCGATCACGTAGCGGGCATAAGTCTGTGGACGTTCCGTTTCCGTTAGGACACGGGCGTCCTTCAGCTCCCAGAATCCCTCCTGCAGGGTCGCCTCCGGGGCCTCGATTCGCTGCTCGAACGTGCCGTTGTCGTTGAAGGTGAACACCGTCACGCCGGTGATCGTCGCGGTGTCGCCGCTCGCGGCGGCGGCCCGGATGATCGCCTGCCCGTCCTTGCTTCTCTGCCGGATCCAGATCTCCTTGCCCACGGCGAGAGACGCCCGGTTGAAGATCTTGGTCTCCAGGTTCGCGGCCCGCTGCTTCAGGTGGGCGGAGACGGGGTTGTAGACCGTCACGGAGATGACGCCCAGCGCCAGGGCGACCAGGAGGCCGGGCTGGAGGAACTGCCAGGCCGAGATGCCCGCCGCCCGCGCCACCACCAGCTCGAGCTTGCGGCTGAGCTGGAGCAGGGCCGCCATGCTGCCGAAGAGTACCGCGAACGGCATCACCTGCTCGGCCACGGAGGGCGTACGGAATAGGGCCAGGAGCGCCATCTTGTCGGCGGTGGCCCCCTCGGCGTCGCCCGCCCGGCGCATCAGCTCCACGAAATCGAGGGTGTAGACGAGGGCGAAGACAGTGCCGAAGACGATGAAGATCGTCTTGAGGAATTGGGTGGAGAAATACCGCCCGAGGGTTGCGCCGAGAAGCATGTCAGGCGCTCCGGGTCACGGCGCGGCCGGGGAGCGGGAGGGCGCGGGTCATCCGGCTCAGGCGGGAACGCAAGGCGCGCATGGACGAGCCGCGCAGGCTCAGGGCCAGCGCGATGCCGATGGCCAGCAGAGGCGCCCCGTAGACCCCGACGATGGCCCACTCGGTTCGCACCACGGCGCTGGAGGCCGCGAAGCCCGCGATGCGCAGGGCCACCACGCCCACCACCGCCGCCGCGATGGCCATGCCGCGCCCCTGCCGGGTCGTCTGGGCGTCCCCTAAGGCCGCGAAGGCGATCATCATCATGGCCAGGGGATAGAGCCACGCGGAGAGCCGGTCATGCAGCTCCGCCCGGAACCGCCCGGCCTGGAACTGGTAGTAGAACTCGTTCGTGTCCGGCACCAGGAGCTGGGTCGTGCTGCGCTCCCGGGGCTTGTAGACCACGTCCGCCCCATCCTGGTTGAAGGCCGACAGGTCGACCGCATAGCGCTCGAAGGCCACGATGGAGGTGTCGCGGCTGTTCGGCTCCTTGCGGTGGACGCTGCCCTTTTCCAGAACCAGATAGGATTGCCCATCCATATCAACGGCTTGGCCACGTTCGGCTAGGTAGACGACAGGCTTGTCCTTGTCCCTCAGGTCCTGCATGAAGATGCCGAGAAGCGCATCGCCGGACTTTTCCCGGTAATGGAACGTGATCCCGTTATCCAGGGTGGTGAACTGGCCTTCCTTGACCATGTTCGACACGAAATCTGCCCGGATCTTCGTCACGAGGTCGCGCAGCTCCTGGAAGCTCGCGGGCATGATGTAGACCGTCATGAAGCCGACC
Source organism: Microvirga pudoricolor (assembly GCF_016892705.1). Classification (GTDB taxonomy): domain Bacteria; phylum Pseudomonadota; class Alphaproteobacteria; order Rhizobiales; family Beijerinckiaceae; genus Microvirga; species Microvirga pudoricolor. The sequence goes on along the minus strand of NZ_JAFEMB010000002.1, from coordinate 199,616 downwards.
ACGAGGCAGACCCCGGCGCTGAGCGCCAGGAACGGCCGGAGCATGCGGCCCGGCGGCATCCCGGCCGCGCTCATGACTATCAGCTCCGAGTCGCTGTTGAGCTTGTTGAGGGCGTAGATCGTCGCGATGAACAGGGCCACCGGCGCGATGATGGTGATGAGGGTCGGCAGGGAGAGGCCCGTCACCGTGAAGAACATGATGATGGTCTGGCCCTTGCCGGTCAGCAGGTCGAGCTCGCGCAGGGCCTGGGTGATCCAGATCACGCCGGTCAGCGCCACGAGGCAGGCCATGAAGGCGTTGAAGGTGATCTTCAGGATATAGCGTTCGAGCAGCGACATGGGAAACCTTCGCCGTAAGGCGTCGCCGCCTTGGGTACTCGGTTACAGGAAAGCAGGCAAGGCCGGCCCCCCTTCCACACGCTCTCAGTGCGGCGCTTTCGCGGCAGAGATGGCGTGATCGCGGGAGCCGGATGGTGTATGTCACCAAACGTCGCAGCCGGTTCCGGGCTGCCCTTCAGCCAGAACATAGAGGTATCCATGGCCGAACCCCTCAAGGTCGATTTTCAGGCTCCCGGCGCCCTGGGGGGTGGGGATTGCGTCGTATTCGTCGGAGACGACCTGAAGCTCGTCCCTGCGGTCGCCAAGCAGCTCGGCCCCAAGGTCGCCGACCTGATCGTCCGCGCGGCCGCGGCGGAGCAGTTCAAGGGCAAGGCCCGCTCCGTGATGGCGGTGGCGGCCCCGGCCTCCTTGGCCGCGGACCGGCTCATCGTCGTCGGCGTCGGTGGCGAGAAGGATCGCGCGGCCTTCGATTGGGTTCAGCTCGGAGGGGCGATCGCCGGGAAGGTTACGGGACGCCAGGCGACGATCCTGGCCGATATGCCGGGCCTCCAGGCCACCCCCGATGCCCTGGCGGACCTCGCCCTGGGGGCGCGCCTGCGCCAGTACAGCTTCGACCGCTACAAGACCAAGAAGGACGATGGCAACGGCAACGGACAGGGGGCGACGCGGCTGACCTTCGCGGTCGCCGATCCGGCTGCTGCCAAGCGGGTCCAGAAGGCCCGCGACGGCATGGCGGCCGGCATCGTCATGGCCCGCGACCTCGTGAACGAGCCGCCGAACGTGCTGGGACCGGAGGAGTTCGCGGTCCGGGCCGAAGCCCTCCGCAAGTCTGGCGTGGAGGTCGAGATCCTCGACGAGCGCGCCATGCGGAAACTGGGCATGGGGGCGCTCCTGGGCGTCTCACAAGGGTCCCGCCGGGAGGCCCGCATCGTCATCATGCGCTGGAACGGCGGAAAGGCCGGCCAGGCGCCCGTCGCCTTCGTGGGCAAGGGCGTCGTGTTCGATTCCGGCGGCATCTCCATCAAGCCCGGCGGCGGCATGGAGGACATGAAGGGCGACATGGCGGGCGCCGCCTGCGTGGTCGGCCTCATGCAGGCCTTGGCGAGCCGCAAGGCCAAGGCCAACGTGGTCGGCGCCATCGGACTCGTGGAGAACATGCCCGACGGCAACGCCCAGAGGCCCGGCGACATCGTGAAGAGCATGTCGGGCCAAACCATCGAGATCATCAACACGGACGCGGAAGGCCGCCTCGTGCTCGCCGACGTGCTCTGGTACGTGCAGGACCGGTTCAAGCCGCGCTTCATGGTGGATCTCGCCACCCTGACGGGCGCGATCCTGGTGGCGCTGGGCCAGGAATACGCGGGCCTGTTCTCCAACGACGACGAACTCGCCGGACGCCTGAGCGCGGCGGGCGAGGCGACGGGCGAGAAGGTGTGGCGGATGCCCGTGGGGCCGGGCTTCGACAAGATGATCGATTCGAAATTCGCCGACATGAAGAATTCGGCGGGCCGCCATGCCGGATCGAGCACGGCGGCGGCCTTCCTCCAGCGCTTCGTGAACGACGTGCCCTGGGCCCATCTCGACATTGCCGGAACCGGTTTCGGCTCGCCCCAGAGCGAGATCAACCGAGGCTGGGCGTCCGGCTGGGGCGTGCGCCTGCTCGACCGGCTGGTGAGGGACAACTACGAGGGGTGAAGTTTCGAGCAAACTCCGCCGTCATGGCCGGGCCTGACCCGGCCACCCACGTCTTTCGACGTGCGTCGTGGGTCCCCGGATCAAGTCCGGGGATGACGGTCGAGGCGCCTGAGCGCAGCCTCCCACGCAGTCCCGCTTCCTCTCCTGCGCGTCAGCCCTAAAACCACCCCATGGCCGAAGTCCTGTTCTACCATCTCCAGAACCAGCCGCTCGAAGCCGTGCTTCCGGCTTTGCTCTCCAAATCCCTGGAGCGCGGCTGGAAAGCCGTGATCCAGGTCACCACCGAGGAGCGGCTCACGGCGCTCGACGAAAACCTCTGGACCTACGCGGACGAGAGCTTCCTGCCCCACGGCACGGACCGGGAGGCCCATGCGGCCGACCAGCCGGTTCTGATCACCATGGGGGAGGGCAATCCCAACGGCGCGTCGATCCGATTCCTGGTCGAGGGCGCGGACCTTCCGCCCGATGCCGGCGGCTATCAACGAATGGTGATTCTGTTCGACGGCACGGATGTGCATGCTTTGGCCCGTGCGAGGGACCAGTGGCGCGCCGTCAAGGCCGAAGGGCACGACGCGACCTACTGGCAGCAGGACGAACGCGGACGCTGGCAACGCAAGGCCTAAAGGTCGCTGCCTCTGGTCCGGCTTCGTCCCCCTCCCATCTGTTGGAGCCTGTGCGGGAGGAGATGCGGATGTCGGGTATCGTTCGGTTGTCGTTGGTGGCGGCTCTGTGCTGGGGGCTGACGGCGCCCGCCTGGGCGCAGGAGGCGCAGAGACCCGAAGCCCAAAGACAGGAGGGCCAGCGCGCCGAGCAATCCGAGCAACGCCAGACCGCCCGGCCCGACGCCGCCCGCCTGCCCGGCGATTCCGTCACCCGCCATAGCCTCGACATCGGAGGCCGGACCTTGAGCTTCACGGCCACGGCCGGAACCCTGACCCTGACCGACCCCCAGGGCAGTCCCCAGGCCGATATCGCCTATGTGGCCTACACGCGGGACGACACGGACGCGAAAACGCGGCCCGTCACCTTCGCGGTCAATGGGGGACCTGGCGCCTCATCGGCCTATCTCCACCTCATGGCCATCGGTCCCTGGCGGCTGCCGGTCGGCGCGGCCAGCATCAGTCCTTCGGCTCCGCCAGCGCTCGTGCCCAACGCCGAGACGTGGCTCGACTTCACGGATCTCGTCTTCATCGATCCGCCCGGCACGGGCTACAGCCGAGTCCTCGGCGGCGAGCAGGCCCGCAACCAGTTCTATTCGGTCGGCGGCGACATCGACGGGCTCGCGGCGGTCGTCACCCGCTGGCTCAAGGAGAAAGACCGGCTTCTCTCGCCGAAATTCTTCGTGGGCGAGAGCTATGGCGGATTCCGGGGACCGTTGCTCGCCCAGAAGCTCCAGAGCGACCAGGGCATCGGCCTGTCCGGCCTCGTTCTCGTGTCGCCGGTCCTCGATTTCGACTGGCTCGACCAGTCTTCCGCCGCGCCCTGGATGGACGTGAGCCGTCTGCCCTCGCTCGCCGCCGCCAACCGGGCCATGCGCGGCCCCGTCACCCGCGACGGCATGCGGGATGTCGAGGCCTATGCGTCGGGCGAGTACATGGCCGACCTGCTGCGCGGCTTGCAGGACCCGGCGGCGGTCGAGCGCGCCAGCCGCCGCGTCGCCGAGTTCACGGGGCTCGATCCCGCGCTCGTGAAGCGTCTCGGGGGGCGGGTCAGCGGTGGGGCGTTCCAGCGCGAGATCCGCCGTTCGAGCGGGGAGGTGGTGAGCGCCTATGACGCCGACGTGGCGAGCTACGACCCCGACCCGACGGCGTTCTTCGCCCGTTTCGAGGATCCGGTGCTCACCGGGCTGACGGCGCCGCTCACCAGCGCGATCCTCGACCACCTGACCCGGACCCTCAACTACAAGGCCGAGGGGCGCTACGAACTGCTCAACAACGCGGTCAACCGCGCTTGGCGCTGGGGCGGCGGGCGAGACGCGGTGGAAAACCTCGACGAACTGCGCCAATCCCTGGCGCTCGATGCCAAGATGCGCGTTCTCGTGGTCCACGGCTTCACCGATCTGGTGACGCCCTACTATGCGAACCAGCTTCTCCTGAACCAGTTGCCGGATTACGGGCCCGAGAAGCGCGTCTCGCTTCAGGTTTACGGCGGCGGTCACATGTTCTATTCGCGCGATGGTTCGCGCCAGGACTTCCTCCGGGACGCCCGGCGCCTCTACGACGACGCATTGCGGGCCCGCGACACGGCGCCCGCTAAGGATTGACCGCATGCTCCCACGCCTCGTGCCGCTCCTGATCCTCGCCGGGTTGGGCCTCTCCGCCTGCAACAGCGGCCGCGTCGCGCCCGTGGCGGCGATCCCGGCACCGGCCGGACCCCCGCCCGCCGCTCCGGCGACGCCGAATTTCGGCCCGGTGCTCGGGCCCGACGGCCGGTGCACCGGAGCCGCCTCCGGCACGGCGGCGGCCATTGAGCCGGGCATCTCCGAATGCGACCTCGTGCGCCTCAAGGGCAAGCCCGCCACCGATGTGCTCGTGGGCGAGGGCAAGGGACGGCGCGAGGTGCAGGTGCTCTATTCCGAGCCCGGCGGACGCGAATTGTACTTCTTCGTCGATAACGGGCTGGACCGGATCGTGAAGCCTTGAGGCGCTGCTATCTCGCAGAACCTCATCCTGAGGAAGGCCGTCAGGCCTGTCTCGAAGGAGGGCTCCAGCGGAGTGTTTCCAGCGCGATCTGGACAATCCTTCGAGACGCCCGCTGCGCGGGCTCTCAGGATGAGGCTTCGAGACGAATTGGTGCGCAGTTTCCACAGAGGTTGGCTCATAAATGTGGAGCGCGAGTTTCCCTCCCCCTTGTGGGGAGGGTTAGGGTGGGGGTGTCAGCTCCAGACCCATCGAAGTTCGCGCTCACACCCCCACCACCAACTCCTCCCCACAAGGGGGAGGAGAGCAAGTCGCGCTTTATCGGCCAGACTCTCAGGATGAGGCTTCGAGCGATGAGACTTGAACGGGAGACTAGCTACACCCCAGCCGCCTCGATCTCGCCGCTCACGGCCAGCCATTCCTCTTCCACGGAAGCGAGCGTATCCGCCGCCTCGGCGCGCATCTTCGACAGCTCCGTGGCCTTGGCCGGGTCCTTCAGGAACGCGCTGCCGTCGGCCAGCGCCGAATCCACTTTGGCGATCACGTCGGAGAGCTTCGTCATGCGGGCCTCCAGCGCGTCGAGCCGCTTGCGCAAGGGTGCCAGCGCCACGCGCTTCTCGGCCGCCGCGCGGCGTTCCTCCACCTTGGACGTCCCCGAGGGCTGCTCCTTGTCCGAGCGCTTGCCGGGATCGAGGTCGCCCGACAGGACGAGTTGCCGGTAATCGTCCATGTCGCCGTCGAAAGGCTTCACCGTGCCGCCGCCCACGAGCCAGAGCCGGTCCGCGCAGGCCTCGATGAGGAAGCGGTCGTGGCTTACCAGGATCACCGCGCCCGTGTAGTCGTTGATGGCCTCCATCAGGGCCGTGCGGCTGTCGATGTCGAGGTGGTTCGTGGGCTCGTCGAGGATGAGCAGGTGCGGGCCGTGGAAGGCCGCCAGCCCCATGAGCAGCCGCGCCTTCTCGCCGCCCGACAGGGACGAGACCGGCGTGTCGGCCTTCGCGCCGGGAAAACCGATCTGGGCCGCTTTGGCGCGGGACCGGGCGATGGGGGCGTCAGGCATCAGGGCCTGCACGTGGTCGAAGGCGGTGGCCTTCGGGTTCAGCTCGTCGAGCTGATGCTGCGCGAAATAGGCCACGTCCATCTTGGTGGGGCGCTTCATCTCGCCCTTCATCGGGTCGAGCTTGCCGCCGATGAGCTTGCAGAAGGTGGACTTGCCGTTGCCGTTGGAGCCGAGCAGGGCGATCCGGTCGTCCGGCGAAAGCGTCAGGTTCAGCCGATCGAGGATGACCTTCTCCCCGTAGCCGACGGCGGCGCTCTCGACCGTGATCAGGGGCGGCGCGACCATGCGGTCCGGCCCTGGCAGGTTGAAGGGTAGCACGTCGTCTTCGACGATGGCCGCGATGGGCTCCAGCTTCGCCAGCCGCTTCACGCGGGACTGCGCTTGGCGGGCCTTGGAGGCCTTGGCCTTGAAGCGGTCCACGAAGGCCTGAAGGTGCTTGCGCTCGGCTTCCTGCTTCACGCGCATCTTGGCCGTCAGTTCGCGCTTCTCGGCATATTGCTTGGCGAACGACGTGTAACCCCCGCGATAGATCGTCAGCTTGGCGCGGTCGAGATGTAGGATGTGGTTGACGCAGGTGTCGAGCAGGTCGCGGTCGTGGCTGATGATCAGCACCGTATGGGGATAACGCGCCAGGTAATCGTAGAGCCAGAGCGTGCCCTCGAGGTCGAGGTAGTTGGTGGGCTCGTCGAGCAGCAGCAGGTCGGGCTCGGTGAAGAGCACGGCGGCCAGCGCCACGCGCATACGCCAGCCGCCGGAAAAGTCGGAGCAGGGCCTCCCTTGCGCCTCGGCGTCGAAGCCCAGGCCGTGCAGGATCGCGGCCGCGCGGGCGGGGGCCGAATGGGCGCCGATATCGGTAAGCCGCGTCTCGATCTCGGCCCGGCGGAAGCCGTCCGCCGTGTCGGCCTCGGCCATGAGGCGCGTGCGCTCCGTATCGGCGGCCAGCACCACCTCGATCAGGCTCTCCGGCCCGCCCGGCGCTTCTTGCGCCACGGCGCCGATCTTCACGTTGCGGGGCAGGGCGATGCTGCCGCTCTCGGTGGCGATCTCGCCCAGGATGATCCGGAACAGGGTCGTCTTGCCCGCGCCGTTGCGTCCCACGAGCCCGACCTTGCTGCCGGTGGGCAGGTTGAAGGAGGCATGGTCGAGGATCAGCCGGTCGCCGATGCGGTAGGTGATGTCGTTCGCGTGGATCATGGGCGCCTTTTGGCGCGGGACGCGGGCGGTGGCAAGGCTTCCATACGCGCGACGCAGGGCAGGGCTTCTCCATGGTGGGACCGTGACCGGTTCCACGGGCGTCGCGAAGGGTCTATCGGTTGGGGATGCGTTTCAGCGAGGAGGTTCCGATGACGGCAGCGACCGAGGCCGCCGGGAAGTTCGACCCGGCGCGGGCCGGCGAATACGAGACCCAGAGCCGCATCGCCCTGGCGGGCTACGACGCCTGCCACGAGCTCGCCGCCTGCATGCTGGCGGCAGCCCTCGGCAGCGGGACCGAGGCGCGGGTACTGGTGGCGGGCGCCGGGGGTGGCGCCCGGGAGATTGTCACGGCCGCGCCCCTCGAACCGTCCTGGCGCTTCACAGCCGTAGACCCGTCCGAGGCCATGATGGACCTCGCGACGGCGCGTCTCGCCGAGGCGGGCCTCCTGGACCGGACCGAGGTCGTGCTGGGAACCGTCGCCGACCTGCCCGTCGGCGACCGGTTCGACGCCGCCACCCTGATCGGCGTTCTGCACCATCTGCCGGGCGACGACGCGAAACGCGCGATCCTCCGGTCCCTGGCCGAGCGGCTGAAGCCGGGCGCTCCGCTCATCCTGGCCGGGAATCATTACGCCTATGCGAGCCAGCCGCTTCTGCTGAAGGCCTGGGGCACGCGCTGGCGGATGAAGGGCGCCGGGCCCGGCGAGGTCGAGGCCAAGCTCGGCAAAATCCTGCAAGGCGCGGACCCGCCCCATTCCGAGGAAGCCGTGGCCGGTCTCCTGGCCGAGGCTGGATTCGAGCCGCCCCTCCGGTTCTTCTCCAGCCTGTTCTGGGGCGCGTGGATCACGCGCCGCGCCGCCTGATCCCCGCCCGGTCGCTCGGCCGGCTTGACGGCTCCAGCCATCCCCTCCAGACAAAGCGCGGCGTGAGAGGGGTGCGGGCATGTCGGCCAGAAGTTCGGAAACCGTTGACGTGGCGGCTTTGCTGGAACGCTTCCGGTCCCGGCAGGCCACGATCGGAATCATCGGCCTCGGCTATGTGGGCCTGCCTCTGGCCCTCACCGCCGCGAGGGTGGGCTTCCAGGTTCTGGGTTTCGACATCAACCCGGCCTATGTGGACAGCCTGAACCGGGGCGAGAGCTATATCCGGCACATCGGATCCGAGCCCGTGGCGGCGGCGGTTCGCACCGGACGGCTCGAGGCCACCGCCGATTTCAGTCGCCTCGGAGAGCCCGACGCGCTGCTGATCTGCGTGCCGACGCCCCTGACGAAGCATCGCGAGCCGGACCTGTCCTACGTGGAGCGCACCGCGCGCGACATCGCGGCCCGGCTGCGGCGGGGTCAGCTCGTGGTCCTGGAATCCACGACCTATCCGGGCACGACGGACGAGGTCCTCAAACCCATCCTGGAGGCCACGGGGCTCAAGAGCGGGCGCGATTTCTTCCTGGCCTTCTCGCCGGAGCGCGAGGATCCCGGCAATCCGGATTTCGGCACCTCGACCATCCCCAAGGTGGTGGGGGGCGACGGACCCGACGCCCTGGCCCTCGCCGACGCGCTCTATGCAGGGCTCGTGGTGAAGACCGTGCCGGTCTCGTCCACCGCCACCGCCGAGGCCGTGAAGCTGACCGAGAACATCTTCCGGGCCGTGAATATCGCCCTCGTGAACGAGCTCAAGGTCGTCTACGCCGCCATGGGCATCGACGTCTGGGAGGTGATCGACGCCGCCAAGACCAAGCCCTTCGGCTTCATGCCCTTCTATCCGGGCCCGGGCCTTGGCGGCCACTGCATTCCCATCGATCCCTTCTATCTCACCTGGAAAGCCCGCGAGTTCGACGTCGCGACCCGGTTCATCGAACTGGCCGGCGAGGTGAACACGCACATGCCCTACCACGTGGTCGACCGACTGGCGGAAGCGGTGGATCGCGGCGGGCGGGCGTTCAGCGGCTCCAAAATCCTGATCCTGGGCGTCGCCTACAAGAAGAACGTGGACGACATGCGCGAAAGCCCGTCCCTCAAGCTCATCGAGCTGATCGAGGCGAGGGGAGCGGCCGTCGACTTCCACGACCCCCACGTCCCGGCCCTGCCGCCAACCCGCAGGCATGGGGCGCTGACCGGGCGCCGGTCGGTCGACCTGACGGCCTCGGCCTTGGCCGGGTACGATGCCGTGCTGATCGCCACGGACCATGACGCGGTGGATTACGGCCAGGTGGTCGAACATGCCAGGCTCGTGATCGACACCCGCAACGCCTGCGCCAAAGCTGGGATCGCGAGCCACAAGATCATCAAGGCCTGACGCTGAGGCAGGAAAAGTCTTTTTCCAATGACGGTCCGATAGGCTTCTTCCCACTGCTTGACTTATGCTATAGCGCCGTTCAGCAATAACGCGTCCGGGGGGAACAAATGGCGCGGCTCGCCAGCATTCTACTGTTCAAGGGATTGGATATCGATCTCGCGTCCTTCGAGGCGCGCTCCAACTGGCGTCGGTTCGACCCGGAGGAGATCCTCGTCGACTTCGACGACCCTTCCACGGACGTGTACTTCCTCCTGTCCGGCGACGTGCGGGTGCTGATGCGCACCGCCGCCGGCAAGGAGGTGATCCTCGACGAAATGAAGTCCGGCGAGCTGTTCGGCGAACTCGCCGCCATGGACGGCATCAAGCGCTCCGCCAACGTGACGGCGCTGACGCGGGGCGAGGCCTGCGTGATGCCCGCCACCGTCTTCCGGGACATCGTCTACACCAACCGCGACGTGGCCGAGCGCCTGTTCTGCGTGATGGCCTCCCGCATCCGGGAACTGAACGAGCGTTTCGTGGAGCAGACGGTGCTCGACCTGCGCCACCGGCTCTATTCGGAACTCTTGCGGCTGTCCTCGCCACGGGGCGCCACCGCCGAGCGCGTGGTCACGCCTCCGCCCTTCCACCATATCCTGGCCGCCCGCATCGGCTGCCGCCGGGAGCAGGTCACGCGGGAGTTCACCATGATGGCCCATGAGGGCCTGATCGAGCGCACCCGCGGCGCCCTGGTCCTGCGCCAGCCGGACGTCCTGCGCGAGCGCGTCGCCGAGGCCCTGCGCGAAGAGGCCTGAGGCCGCGATGAGCCCGGCCTCCCAAGGGTTGACGATCAAGGTCATGGAGCCCGCCGATCTCGACCTTGCGGTCGAGTGGGCGGCGGCCGAAGGGTGGAATCCGGGCCTGGACGACGCCGCCTGCTTCCGCGCCGCCGATCCGGATGGTTTCCTGATCGCCCGTCTCGAAGGCCAGCCGGTCGGCTCGATCTCGGTCGTTCGCTATCCAGGCGGTTTCGGCTTCCTGGGCTTCTATATCCTCCGGCCGGAATTCCGGGGGCGCGGCTACGGGATGAGCCTGTGGCGGGCCGGCCTGGCCTGTCTGGAGGGCTGCACGATCGGACTCGACGGGGTCGTGGCGCAGCAGGACAACTATGCCCGGTCGGGATTCCGCTTGGCTCACCGCAACATCCGTTACGGCGGAGCGCCCGTCTTCGAGCCCTCAGGCGACCCCCGCTTACGCTCCATAACGCCGGATTGGGCCGATGCGGTGCTGGCCTATGACCGGGCCTTCTTTCCAGGCTCCCGAGAAGCCTTCCTCGGATGCTGGCTCGCGCCGGGGACGCGCAGATCCCTCGCCCTCGTCGAGAACGGGAGCATCCAGGGCTATGGGGTCGTGCGCGCCTGTCGGAACGGCCACAAGATCGGGCCGCTTTTCGCGGAAGGGCCAGGCGAGGCCGATCTCCTGTTCCGCGCCCTTGCTGCCGAGGCCGGCGGTGGGCCCGTCTTCCTCGATCTGCCGGAGCCGAACCGCGACGCCGTCGCCCTGGCGGAGCGTCATGGCCTCGCGCCCGTATTCGAGACCGCGCGCATGTATCGCGGCCGGGATCCACGGCTCCCGTTGTCGAAGATCTACGGCATCACGACCTTCGAGCTGGGTTAAGGGCGAACGCCGCCTCGGCCTAGAGCTGGAGAAAGTAGAAGCCCAGCGCCCCGACCGTGACGAGGGCCGCGCCGCAATGCTTGACGATGGCGAGCACCGCGAGGCGCTCCCGCCGCTCGGCCAAGCGGGCTGCACTCTCTTCGGGGGTGAGCGGCCGTTTCGGCTGCTGGGAGGCGTAAAGGTCCGGGGTCCAGCTCGATCCGATGGCCGAGCCGTCCTCGATCTCGACGTTATAGGCGATCACCAGTGTCACGAGGCCGGTCAGCAGCGCTCCCATGAAGGCGAAGCGTCCGATCAGGGCGACGATCAGCGCGCAGACCGCGACGCAGAACGCGATGGCAACCGCGTTGGCGATGACGATCCCGAGCCGCATGCCTCACCTCCAGGCACGCAATATGGCGCAGTCCCGCCCGATGGGCGACGGGTCAGCGCGCCTCGGCCGGGAGCGGGGCGGAACGGGTGCTGCCGCCGGACAGGATCACCACGGCCAAGGCGCAGAGGGGAAACAGGGCCGCGACCCATCCGAGGCTCGCGATGGCGCCGTGCTGGATCATCAGGCCGCCGATGAAGGAGCCGAGCGCCACCCCGAGATAGAGGGCCGAGCCGTTGAGCGAGAGGGCGAGCGGTGCGGCGTCCGGGGCGATCGTCAGGATGCGGCTGGCCTGGGCGGGCGGAAACGACCACGTGAGCATCCCCCACAAGGCCAAGCCCACCACGAAGAGAGGCGCTCCGATGGTTTGGGGCAGGTGGCCCATGAGCGAGAACAGGGCCAGCATCGCCGCGTTGGACCCGATCGCGGCCGTGATCGTGCGCCGGGCGCCCCATCGATCCGCGAGCTGGCCGCCGACAGCGTTTCCGACCGCCGCCCCGAGCCCGTAGATCAGGAGCACCGCGGGGAGGGCGGCCCGCCCGATGCCGAACACGTCCGTCGCCACGGGAACCAGATAGGTGAAGAGCGCGAAGCCCCCGGTGATGTAGAGAAGCGTCGTGAGAAGCGCCGGCCGGATGCCCGGCTGCGAGAGGACCGCCAGTCTCGTCCTCAGCGGCAGACGCAAGCCGCGCAGGCCCTTCGGCAGCATGAACCAGATCGCCGCACAGGCGAGAAGCCCCGCGACCGCGATGCAGAAATAGGTGCCGCGCCAGCCCACCAGATAGGCCACAAAGGCGCCCAGCGGCGCCCCGAAGGCAACGGCGAGGGACGTCCCGCCCACGATGATGGAGATGGCCCGGGCGCGGTGGTCGGCATGGGAGATGGCCACCGCGGTCGCCTGGGCCGTGGCCGTGTAAAGTCCGGCCGCGACCGCGATGACGAGGCGCGCGCCCATAAGCATGGCGAAGCCCGACGACAGGCCGGCCGCGAGGGCACCGGCCGCGAAGACCAGGGCGCTGCCGGAGAGGATGAGACGCCTGTCATGGGGGCCTGTCACCGCCGCCAAGATCGGCGATCCGACTGCGTAGGTGAGCGCGAAGGCCACCACGAGATAACCGGACTGGACGAGGCTCACCCGCGTGTCGGCGGCGATCTGGGGCAGGAGGGAGCCGACGACGAAGCCCTCGACCCCGATGGCGAAGGTGCCGAGGGCGAGCCAGAAAAGGCGGCTGTTCATGAGGAGAACCTTTGTTCAAAATTTGTTGAACAATTGAGGCTTTAGGGGAGCGTGTCAAGAAGAAGTTCAAGGCCTGTTGAACTATCCCCCTCCGGTGGCTAAGTTGGGCCCATGACGGAACCGCTCCACCCCGAGACCGAGGATATGGCCCTGGCCCAGGTGCTCGCCGCCCTGGGCGACGAGACGCGGCTGGCTATCGTCGGCATGTTGGCTCGCGGCGCCGGGGAGCCGATGACGTGCAGCCGGTTCCTGCATCTCGGGTCCAAGACGGGGCTGAGCTATCATCTCGCGAAGCTGCGGGAGGCCGGCCTCGTTCGGGTCCGGCCGGAGGGAACGAAGCGCCTCATCAGCCTGCGCAAGGCCGATCTCGACGAGCGGTTCCCGGGCCTGCTCGATTCCCTCATGACGGCGGACGGGTCCGAACAACAAGCTTGACGCTGCGGCAAGCTTTCGCGTCATGATTTCATTCCTCGGGGCGGAGCCGGAGGGAGGATCTCATGGGCCTATTGTTCAAGGACGACTTTCACGATGAGTTCGGAACCTGGCCCTTGGGCTACATCCCTTACGGAGGCGCCGATTTCGGTGAGGTTCTGGCGGTCGCCAAGGCGGTCGGAGACGGCGATGACGACGCGTTCTACGCCGCCTGGATCGCCGCGGCCGACCGTTTAGCCGCACAAGCCGAGGCGGATCTCGCTCGCGGCCGGAGAACGGGCGCTCGCGAAGGGTTACTCAGGGCCAGCTGCTTTTACGCGAGTTCGTACCATCCGATCTACGGCGCGCCGGTCGATCCGCGCGTGGTCACGGCCTTTCGCCGCCATACGGAGACCTTCGATCAGGCGATGGCGCTGTCGGATCCGCCCGTCGCGCCGATCCGCATTCCGTTCGAGGGCCACGGCATGCCGGCCTACCTGATCCCCGCGGAAGGCCATACGAGGGGCCGTCGGCCCCTGCTGATCCTCACGAACGGCTATGACGGCACCATCGCGGACATGTATTTCGCGAGCGCCGTGGCGGCCTCGCGGCGCGGGTACCATTGCCTGCTCTTCGACGGCCCCGGCCAGGGCGGGATGCTGGTCGAGGAGGGCGTGCCCCTGCGGGCCGACTGGGAGACCGTGGTGACGGCCGTGGTCGATTTCGCGCTGACGCAGCCCATCTTCGATCCCGACCGCATCGCCATCACGGGCTGGAGCCTGGGCGGCTATCTCGCGCCGCGTGCAGCCTCAGGCGAGCATCGGATCGCCGCCTGCATCGCCGACCCCGGCCAGCCGGGCCTCGCGCCGGGCTTCCGCTCGATGTTCACACGGTCTGGCGTGTCGCCGGAAGCGGTGGCGGATCTGCGCCGTCTCGACCCTGGCCTGATCGCCCGGGTCGAGGGGATGATGGCGGACCGGAAGATGCGCTGGATGATCGAGCAGCGCGGCTATTGGGTGCATGGGGTCGACAGCGTCGCCGAGTATCTGGCGGCGATCCAGCCTTTCACCCTGATGGAAGGGCGCGCCGAGATGATCCGCTGTCCGACCCTGATCACGGCCGCCGAGGAGGATACCCTGGCGGCGGGCGCACAGGCCCTCTACGATAAGCTCACGTGCCCGAAGGATCTCATCAGGTTCACCGCCCCCGAGGGTGCCGGGGATCATTGCGAGATGATGAACCGCTCCCTGCTCAACCGCCGGATCCTGGACTGGCTCGACGGCGTCTTCGGCCTCAACGGGGCTCAGCGCCCGGCATCAGGTCCGTAGGCCGCGAAGAAGACCCGGATGGCGTTCGTCACGTTGCCGTCGATCTCCTCCCTGGTCGGGGGTCCGCCATAGGCAAAGAGCAGGCGCCGCATGGTGCCGGACTGGCACAAGTCCAGAAAGTGCTGGGCGGCGATCCGCGTATCCGCGATGGAAAGGCGGCCGGCCTTGACCTGGCTATCGAGATAGGCGCCCAGTCGGGCGAGGCCCTGGCGCGGGCCTGCTTCGTAGAACGTCTGGCCCAGGCGCGGAAATTTCTCGGCCGCGCCGATGACCATCCTGACGGACGAAATGTGGGCGGGATTGCCCATATGCTCGAGATAGGTGCGCCCGAGACGCGTGAGCACGGCCCGCACGTCCGGGTCGTCGACATCGAGCTTGAACAAGACCTCAGCCAAGCCTTTCTTCTCCTCCAGGGTCAGGGCCTCGAAGAGGGCTTCCTTGCTGTCGAAATAGACATACAGGGTGCCCTTGGAGACACCCGCCACCTTGGCGATCTCTCCCATGCTCGCGCCATCGAAGCCCTGGGCCAGGAAGACCCGCCGGGCTCCGTCGAGAATCTGGCGCCGCTTGGCGTTCTCGGCACTTCCCTCGGGGGCCACCGGCCGGGTGTCCGGGCGATCCTTGTCCTGCATGTCACTCATGTGCGGTTTGTCACAAGATGCCTATTGACCGAACCGTTCAGTCAAATCATATAGGCGTCATACCTTGTTTGTTCCAGGCCGGCAAGCTCATTGACCGAACGGTTCGGTCACACGTTAGCCTGCGGTCGTGAGGTGGTCCATGGCTTATCGGGAAGAGTTTTCGCAGCGCGGCCGGGGTGAGCCCGCCCAGCCGTCCGAGCCGGTGCCGGCCACCGAGTCTGCGCCGACGGCCGAGTCGGTGCCGACCGCCAAGTCCGCCGAACCTCCTCAAGACCAAGCTGCGCCTGTGGCCGCCAAGGCCGAGGACGTCCTGCCCAAGAAGAAGTCCGGCGCGGTGAAAAAGATCGTTCTGGGCGCGGTCGCGCTCGCGGCCCTCGGTTTCGGCGCCTATGAGGGCGCGCATTGGTGGCAGACGGGCCGGTTCATGGTCTCCACCGACGATGCCTACATCCAGGCCGACATCACGATCCTGTCCGCCAAGATCTCGGGCTATGTGGATCAGGTCGCGGTCACCAACAATCAAAGCGTGAAAGCGGGTGACGTGATCGCCCGGATCGACGCGGGCGATTACAGCCTTGCCCTCCAGGCCGCGAAGGACAAGCTCGCGACGCAGGAGAGCGCCGTCGCGCGGATCGGCCGCCAGATCGAGGCCGGACGCGCCTCCGTGGCCCAGGCCGAGGCGCAGATCACCGCCGCGAAAGCCGATTCCGAGCGCGCGGAGGCCGATTACGACCGCCAGCTCCAGCTCTCCCAGTCCAACTATGCCAGCCGCGCCACCTTCGACGCCGCCAAGGCCGCCCGCGACCGGGGCGAGGCGAACGTCAAGAGCGCCCAGGCCGCCCTTCTGGCCGCTCAGGCCAATGTGGAGGTGCTGGCCGCCCAGCAGGTGGAGGCCGAGCGCGGGGTCGCCGAGCAGCGGACCGCCGTGGACAAGGCCACCCGCGACCTGTCCTTCACGGAGATCCGCGCGCCCATCGACGGCGTGATCGGCAACAAGGCGGTCGAGGTCGGAACCTATGTGCAGCCCGGCACGCGGCTGGCAGCGCT
This sequence comes from Microvirga pudoricolor, assembly GCF_016892705.1. GTDB lineage: Bacteria > Pseudomonadota > Alphaproteobacteria > Rhizobiales > Beijerinckiaceae > Microvirga > Microvirga pudoricolor. The sequence continues at coordinate 183,711 of NZ_JAFEMB010000002.1, read as the reverse complement.
CGTTCCCCTGAGTTCGGTCCATATCGACGCGAATTTCAAGGAGACGCAGCTCGCCTCCGTCCAGCCCGGCCAGAAGGTCCATATCGAGGTGGACGCCTTCCCGGACCGCGACATCGTCGGCACCGTGGAGAGCGTCTCGCCCGCCTCCGGTTCGGTGTTCAGCCTCCTGCCGCCCGAGAACGCCACGGGCAACTTCACGAAGATCGTCCAGCGCGTGCCCGTACGGGTGAAGGTCAATCCGGATGTCGTCCAGCAGGGCTACCTGCGGCCGGGCCTCTCCGTCGTCGTGAACGTCGATACCCGCGAGCACGAGCAGGCCACCAAGACGGCGAGCGTTCGGTAGGAACGAGGAGAGGCACGACACAGCCTCACCCTGAGGGAATGGCGAAAGCCATTCGTCTCGAAGGGCGAGGCGTCTCCAGCGATCTCTGGTCCATCCTTCGAGACGCCCGCTGCGCGGGCCCTCAGGATGAGGTCGGTGGCGTTGGAATCGGCTTTAACGAGATCAAGAGAAAGCCACATCATGGCCGCTTCAGCCGCCATCGGAAAACCAGTGAACCCTGCCCCGCACGCGGGCCCGGCGCCCCTCGATAAGCGCCGGACCTTCGCGTTCTTCTGCATGGTGTTCGGCATGTTCATGGCGATCCTGGACATCCAGATCGTCTCGGCGTCGCTGGCCGAAATCCAGGCGGGCTTGTCCGCGTCCTCCGACGAGATCTCCTGGGTCCAGACCAGCTATCTCATCGCCGAGGTGATCATGATCCCGCTCTCGGGGATGCTGTCCCGCGTGCTGTCCACGCGCTGGATGTTCGTGATCGCGTCGGGCGGCTTCACCTTCATGAGCTTCATGTGCGCCACCGCGACCAACATCGACCAGATGATCGTCTACCGGGCGCTGCAGGGCTTCATCGGCGGTGGCATGATTCCGACCGTGTTCGCCTCCGCCTTCACGATCTTCCCGCCCGAGAAGCGTCCCGTCATCTCGCCCATCATCGGCCTCGTGGCAACGCTCGCGCCCACCATCGGCCCGACGCTGGGCGGCTACCTGACCGATATCTTCTCGTGGCACTGGCTCTTCCTGGTCAACGTGGTGCCGGGCATCTTCGTGACCGTCTCGACCTACCTGCTCGTCGATTTCGACGAGCCCGATCTCAGCCTGCTGAAATCCTTCGACTGGGCGGGCCTCGCCGGCATGGCGGCCTTCCTGGGCTCGCTCGAATTCGTGCTGGAGGAGGGCCCCAACAACGACTGGTTCCAGGACGAGGCCGTGGCGATCCTCGCCGTCGTCTGCGTCCTTGGCGCGATCCTGTTCTTCTACCGGGCCTTCACGGCCAAGCAGCCCATCGTGGACCTGCGCGCCTTCACGGACCGCAATTTCGCGGCCGGCTCCGCCTTCAGCTTCGTCATGGGCATCGGCCTCTACGGTCTGACCTATCTGTATCCGGTCTACTTGGCGCGAGTCCGGGGCTACTCGTCCCTGCAGATCGGCGAGACCATGTTCGTGTCCGGCGCGGCGATGTTCCTCACGGCGCCGATCGCCGGACGTCTCTCCCGCAGCATGGATCCCCGCCTGATGATGGCCATCGGGTTCGGCTCCTTTGCCATCGGCACCTGGATGATCACCGGCATCACCAAGGATTGGGATTTCTGGGAGCTGTTCGTGCCCCAGATTTTCCGGGGCGTCGGCCTGATGATCTGCATGGTGCCCATCAACAACGTCGCGCTTGGCACCCTGCCGCCCGTCCGCATCAAGAACGCATCGGGCCTCTACAACCTGACCCGCAATCTGGGCGGGGCCGTGGGCCTCGCGGTGATCAACACGGTGATCAACGACCGGTGGGACCTGCACCTCCAGCGCCTGCACGACAGCGTCAACTGGGCGAACAACGCCGCGGTGGAGCGTCTCAACGCCATGACGCAAGGCTTCCAGAGCCTCGGCTCGGACGCCCACCTCGCGGCCGTCAAGACCATGTCGAGCATGGTCCGGCGGGAAGCTCTCGTCATGTCCTTCGCGGACACGTTCTATCTCCTGACGTTCCTGTTCCTGGCGCTCCTCGTCGCCTTGCCCTTCGTGAAAAAACCCCGCGCGGCGCCGCCGGGCGGCGGAGGCGGGCACTAAAGGACGGAAGGGCCGCGGGCGAGACCGCGGCCCTTCTTTTAATGTGCACACCCCCGAAGCCTGTATTGGGAATAGTATTTGCTGCAGCGCAATGCAGAAAAACACACAAATTTGCTTCGCTGCATCTTGAAGACCTGCCGAAGCGATGCAGAATAACTTGGCCATAAGAACAAAAACCAGGCCCTATCAGCGGAGGAGACCATGAAGACTTTGTGGCTTACGGCCGTGTCGACGCTCGTCCTCGCCTCGCAGGCAATCGCCCAACCCGCCAACCAGGCCCCGACCGGCAATCTGGAGCGCCTGTCGTCGTTCAAGAGCACGGGCACGGCCGAGCCCAAGCCGATCCCCCAGGAGGGACGGCGGGCCGATGCGATCAAGCGCAACCTCCAGAAAGTGAAACTGCCGCCTGGCTTCAAGATCGAGCTTTACGCTCTCGTGCCGGACGCCCGCCACATGGCGGTCGGGCCCAATGCGGGCGTGGTCTTCGTCGGAACCCGCAAGAACCAGGTCTATGCGGTGACCGACCGCGACAAGGACCGGGTCGCCGACGAGGTGAAGGCGTTCGCGCCCTCCGTCGACTTCAAGATTCCGAACGGCGTCTGCTTCTCCCGGGACGGCGTCCTCTACGTGGCCGAGCAGAACCGCGTCCTGCAGTTCCCGGCCGCCGAGTTCTTCTATGAGGGACCGGACGTCGCCGCCTTCCAGGTGGTGAAGCAGGGAGACCTGATCCCGCCCTCCGAGGAGAGCTACAACCACACCGCCCGCGTGTGCCGGATCGGTCCCGATAACCGGCTCTACGTGGCGCTGGGCCAGCCCTTCAACGTGCCGCCGAAGGACAAGCTCGACCTCTTCGCCAAGAACGGCATCGGAGGCATCGTCAGCATGGATCAGGACGGGAAGAACCGTCAGGTCTATGCCACCGGAATCCGCAACTCGGTCGGCATCGAGTTCAACCCGGCCGACAAGACCCTGTGGTTCACCGACAACCAAGTCGACGGCATGGGAGACGACCAGCCGCCGGGCGAATTGGATCGGGCCACCAAGGCCGGCCAGAACTTCGGCTTCCCCCATTACGGCGGCGGCAACGTGCGCACCGTCGAGTACAAGGACGACGCCGTCCCGAGCGACACCGTTCCGCCCCAGGCCGAGATGGCGCCCCATGCGGCCGATCTGGGGCTCGCGTTCTACACGGGCCAGATGTTCCCGGAAACCTATCGGGGCGGCATCTTCTCGGCGCAGCACGGGTCCTGGAACCGCACCAAGCCCGTGGGCGCCCGGGTCATGTTCACGCCCCTGAAACCCGACGGGACGGCCGATAAGCCGCAGGTCTTCGCCGAGGGCTGGCTGACCGAGAACGGCGAGTATCTCGGTCGTCCGGTCGACGTGGCCATGCTCCTCGACGGCTCCCTTCTGGTCTCGGACGACACGGCCGGAGCCGTCTACCGCATCTCCTATGGCGAGTAGGCGGGGGACCGGCCGATGCGGGAGGGGCGGATGCGGATGGGGTTGATGGGCCTCGCCCTCGGGTTCGCCGCGCTGGCGGCGGGCCCCGCCGGGGCGGCCGACGTGCAAGCGGGCCGCCAGAAGGTCGCCGGCTTGTGCCAGGCCTGCCACGGCATGGATGGGCTATCGAAGAACCCGGAGGCGCCCAATCTGGCCGGGCAGATCGAGAACTACCTGGCCAAATCCCTCAACGAGTATCGCACGGGCGAGCGCAAGAACGAGTCGATGAACATCGTCGCCAAGGAACTCACGGACGACGAGATCGCCAACGTGTCGGCCTTCTATGCCTCCATCCAGGTGGACGTGATCCCGCCCTGAACCGGGGCGAGGGGTGGAGACGCCGGAGCGCTCGCCGCGTCGGTTGAGAGCGGATCTCTCGACCGTCATGCCCGGACTTGATCCGGACACCCACGGGTCCACCTCGAAAGACGTGGATGCGCGGCTCAAGGCCGCGCATGACGGATGTGAATGCGTGGTGATCGCTCAACCGGTCGTCCCAACCCATATCTGCGGGGAGGAACAGGGGGCAGCAGTGGGGCGTAAATCGTGTATGGTCCGGCCCCCATCTCGAACTACGACTGACTGCGGCCGATGATACCTTGGGTCCATCTCGACACGGCAACGATTCCCGGCACCACGGACGAACTGCGGCTGAAGCGTCGCGGCTCGGAATTCTCGATCATGCTGGGGTCGAACGAGTTGATGAACAGCCGCCTCAGCGGGTCGGAGGAGGCCTTGGCCGAGCTCGCCTGCGCCAAACTCCGCAACAGGCCCAGGCCGGCGGTGCTGATCGGGGGCTTGGGGATGGGCTTCACCCTGCGGGCGGCTCTGGCCGTCCTCCCGCCGGACGCCGTCGTGACCGTTGCGGAACTGGTGCCGGCGGTCATCGCCTGGGCGCGGGGCCCGATGGCGGAGGTTTTCGGGGACAGTCTCCAGGATCCCCGCGTGACCCTTCTCGAGGCCGATGTCGGCGCGGTGATCGGGGCGGGGCGGTCCTCCTGGGACGCAATCCTGCTCGACGTCGATAACGGCCCGGACGGACTGACCCGCGAATCGAATGACGGCCTCTACGACTGGCCGGGATTGGCGGCGGCCCGCGCGGCTTTGACGCCCGGCGGCGTGCTGTCCGTCTGGTCCTCCGCTCCCGACGGGCGCTTCACGGGACGCCTGCGAAAATCGGGCTTCCGGGTGGAGGAGGTAGGCGTGCGCGCCAACCGCAAGCGGGGCGCGCGCCACACCATCTGGCTCGGCGTGAAATGAGGGGTTGAGAGGCGTCCCGGAGCCTCGGCCGCCGCGTTGTGTAAGACTGTTGTTCTCGGCGCCCGATCGGCCTAGTTTGCCGAGCCGTCCGTCCGATCCCGTTCGTCTCTTCACGAAGAGTGCCCGCCGAATTGTCTTCCTTCCGCCAGAACCCATCGGTGGGCGCCGTGCGCCGCACCTTCGCGCCCTGGGCCGACCCTTCCGCCACTCCCTTGATCCGCGTCGAGCAGGTCACCAAGCGCTTCGGCGACGCCGTGGCGGTGGATCACCTGTCGGTGGACATCCACGATCGGGAGTTCTTCTGCCTTTTGGGCCCGTCGGGCTGCGGCAAGACCACGCTCATGCGCATGATCGCGGGCTTCGAGCAGCCGACGGCGGGCCGCATCACCCTCGCGGGCCGGGATCTGGCGGGCGTGCCGCCCTATCGGCGCCCGGTCAATATGATGTTCCAGTCCTACGCGCTGTTTCCTCATATGAGCGTGGAGAAGAACATCGCCTTCGGGCTCCGCCAGGACGGCCTGCCCAAGGATGAGATCGCCGCCCGGGTGTCCGAGATGCTGCGCCTCGTGCAGCTCGAGAGCCTGGCGCGCCGTCGCCCGGACCAGCTCTCCGGCGGCCAGAAGCAGCGCGTGGCGCTCGCTCGCGCCCTGGCCAAGCGGCCCAAGGTGCTGCTGCTCGACGAACCCCTCGGGGCTCTCGACAAGAAGCTGCGAGAGGAGACCCAGTTCGAGCTGATGGACATCCAGCACGAGCTCGGCATGACCTTCATCGTCGTCACCCACGATCAGGAGGAGGCCATGACCATGGCCGACCGGATCGCCGTGATGGATCACGGGCGCATCGTCCAGGTGGCGACGCCGGGCGAGATCTACGAGCAGCCCAAGACCCGCTTCATCGCGGAGTTCGTGGGCGACGTGAACATCATCGAGGGCAAGGTCATGGGGCAGGAAGGCGGACTCTGGCGAGTCGCAACGGCCTCGGCCGAGGCGCCCTTCACCATCGACGATCCGGATGAGGTTCTGGAGAAGGGGCAGGGGGTCGCCATCGCGATCCGGCCCGAGAAAATGACCATCCGGCGCGGTGCCCCCGAGCCCGGCACCATGAACGCTCTGACCGGCGAGGTTTGGGATATCGGCTATCTCGGCGACTGGACGGTCTACCGGGTCAAGCTCGCCTCCGGCGAGATCATGCGCATCTCCCGCGCCAATGCGTCCCGCTTCGTGGAGAACCCCATCGATTGGGACGAGCAGGTCACCATCACCTTCGCGCCCGACGCGGCCGTGATCCTGGCGGAATGACCATGGCCGGACCTTCCTTCCTGAAGCGTTTGGGGCCGGGGCTGGTGCCGTTCGTGCCGTACCTTTGGCTGGCGGTGTTTTTCCTGCTGCCGTTCCTGATCGTCTTCAAGATCAGCCTGTCCGACCCGGCGGTGGCGCAGCCGCCCTACCGGCCGGTCTTCGAATGGAGCGACATCGCGGCCTTCTTCTCAGGCCTCGACCTCGAGAACTTCGCGACGCTCATCGACGACAGCCTCTATCTCGACGCGACGCTCTCGTCCTTGCGCATCGCCGCCATCTCGACCGCGCTCCTGCTTCTGGTGGGCTTTCCCATCGCCTATGCCATGGCGCGCGCGCCGCAGAAGCATCGCCCGCTTCTCGTCGCCCTGGTGATCATGCCGTTCTGGACGAGCTTCCTCATCCGCATCTACGCCTGGGTGGCGATCCTGAAGCCGGAGGGCCTTCTCAATCAGGCTCTGATGGGCCTCGGGCTGATCGGCGACCCGTTGAACATCCTCAACACGGAGACGGCCGTCTATATCGGGATCGTCTACGCCTACCTGCCCTTCATGGTGCTGCCGCTCTACGCCTCCCTGGAAAAGCAGGACCACAGCCTGATCGAGGCGGCCCTCGATCTCGGTTCGCCGCCCTGGCGGGCGTTTTGGACCATTACGGTGCCGCTGGCGATGCCGGGAATCGTGGCGGGCTCGCTCCTCTGCTTCATCCCGGCCGTGGGCGAGTTCGTGATCCCGGACCTCCTCGGCGGCTCCGAGACTCTCATGATCGGAAAGCAGCTCTGGAGCGAGTTCTTCTCCAATCGCGATTGGCCCCTGGCGTCCTCGGTGGCGATCCTGCTGCTCCTGATCCTGGTGGTTCCCATCGTGATCTACCGCGACGTGGAATCGCGCCAGCTGGAGGGGCGGCGATGAACCGGCGGCTCAGCCTCTTCAACGTGACCTCGCTCGTCCTCGGATTCGCGTTCCTGTACCTGCCGATCCTGCTGCTGATGGTCTATTCCTTCAACGCGTCCCGGCTGGTGACGGTCTGGGGCGGGTTCTCGACCCAATGGTACAGCGCGCTCTTTCGCAACGAGCCGCTTATGGAGGCGGCCTGGGTGACCTTGCGGATCGCGCTGCTGTCGGCTTCCGCCGCGACGATCCTCGGCACCCTCGCGGCTATTGCGCTCACCCGCTACGGGCGCTTCACGGGCCGGACCCTCTTCACGGGGATGATCTACGCCCCCATGGTCATGCCGGAGGTCATCACGGGGTTGTCGCTGCTCCTGTTCTTCGTCGCCATCGGGCTGGACCGCGGCTTTTGGACGATCACCCTGGCGCATACGACGCTGACCATGTGCTTCGTGACGGTGGTGGTGCAGGCGCGCCTCCTGACCTTCGACCGGTCCCTTGAGGAGGCCGCCATGGATCTCGGGGCTCCGCCGCTGCGTACCTTCTTTTCCGTCACGCTGCCGCTCATCGCGCCGTCCATCGTGGCGGGCTTCCTGCTGGCCTTCACCCTGTCCTTGGACGATCTCGTCATCGCGAGCTTCAACACTGGGCCCGGAGCCACGACCCTTCCGATCCGCATCTATTCCCAGGTCCGGTTGGGCCTCTCGCCGGAGGTCAATGCGGCGTCGACCATTCTTATCGGAATCGTGGCCGTGGGGGTTCTGACGGCAACGCTTCTCAGCAAACGCTCCCTGCTCCGTTCGGACCGGACCGCCGGCTAGCCTGCGGCTTTACTGGGCGTTGGCGACCGGGTTGGTGGGCTTAGCGGCCTGAACCGGCCCGAAAAGCGGCTTGGCGGCGCCTGAGCGTTGGATCAGCGACTTGGCGTCGGGCGTGATCCGAACCGAATCCCAGCCTCCGTCCACGTCGAACATGATCATGGGCGAGATGGCGGTCGCGGGGGCGGCGGGATCGACCATCGCCTTCAGGTCGAGGGAACGCTCGGCCAGGAGGACCCGTCCCTTGAGAGTCGTGATCACCTGGGGCGACGTGAGGCGGCCCTCGGTGATGTCGCCCACCCCCGCGTTGATCGTGAGGCCGACCTGTGCCGTATCGAATGCGGTGCGCCCACCTTGCCAGTCGAGAGAGGCGGCCAGGGGTCGCTTTTCGATCCGGCGCAGGACGTCGTTGAGGCCGATGCCGATCAGTTCGCCCTCCTTGACCGTCAGGCTTGTCCTGCCCTGACTCTGGCGTACGATTTGGGCCACGGTCTCGCCGCTCCCTTCCAACTGGATCTGTCCCTGGGCACGGCCGGTGATCCAGCGCGGTTCGCCGATGGACGACAGAAAGGCCCCCAGGTCGATCCCCGTGAAGGAGGCCTGGGTCCTCACGTCGGTGCCGGTTCCGGCCTGTGCCAGGATCAGGCGGCCCTTGAGGGAACCATCGTGGAAGCTCGCCCGCCCGAGGGAAGCCTCGATCTGGCCCGGCCTGACGAGAACGTTCGCGGCCATGTCGGAGAGCTTGAGTGCGCCGAGACGGGCGCTGGTCGCGGAGAGACGCAGATCCAGGTTGCCCCGCGTGCTCTGGGCAAGGCTGATGGCGCTCTCGTTCCAGGTGCCCGCATAGGTCCGGGCCTCGGCGAAGGGTTCGAAGAACCCGGAGAGGTCCAGCGTTTCCGCCGCCAGGGTCCCGGCAATGACGGGCTGCTCGCCTTCGAGGCGCACGGACAGCGTGCCTTCGAGCCGGTCGGACCCGAGGGTGACCACCACGGACGGCCAGGACAGCCGCCGGCGCGTCAGGGAAAACTCACCCGAAACGGAGAGGGCCTGCATCATGGGACCGAGGGGAACGTCCAGGCCGCTCCAGCGGGAAAAGTCGCGGATGGAAGCGGCGTGGATCGTGCTCTGCCCCGTCACGCGGATGTCCTCGCCCAGCTGGGCCTCGCCGCTGAGCGCCACGCGGCCCGACGGGAGGCTGGCGCTGATGACGAAGGGGCTGGGCCGATCCGACGCCAGCATGGAAGGCTGGATGGAGAACTGTGAGATCCGAACCGATTCCCGGCGCCAGGTCGCCGAACCGACGACATCGAGGGTATCGCTGGTGTCCGGCCAGTTCATCACGGCGTTCACGTCCTCCACCTGACCGTCACGCCCGTCCGCCCAGCGGATCGACGAGGCGGCCAGGACCAGGCGCGGAACGTCCTGGGGCTTGTCCTGACGGGCCGCGAGGGCCTTGACCCAGTCGAAGGCCCGAGCCCGTTCGGGGGCGACCTGGACCCGGGTATCGGTCAGGCTGGCCTCGGACAGCTCGATCCGGCCCACCAGGAGGGGCCAGAGGCGCAGCTCCGCCCGGAGCGTCCCGCCTTCGGTGGTCACCTCACGACCGGCGCTCGCCAGCGACACGTCCTCGAACTTGACCCGCGGCACCGGCAGGAACGCAATGGTGCTGCGTCCCGCCACATTCATGGCAACGCCATAGTTGTCCATGAGATTGCGGGCGATCGAGGCCGTCAGGCGCCCGCTCGTCAGCGTCCACGGAACGGCGGCGGTTCCGAGGACGGCAAGCGCGGCGAGCGCGAGGAGAAGGACGACACGGCGGGACATCGGGAAGGTCTGGAACGGTTGGGCCCTGGAACGGCCGAAGGGACGGGCTCTCGGGCTGGGGAGCCGTCGGATGCATCGTCATATATTCATATGAAGGGATTGTCTAAATTGAGGCCGCCATGCAGGGTGGCACCTCGTCGCAGAACAGGCGACATATTGGACGATCTGCACATATTTTGGCCGGGAGGCTCCATGGATAAGGTTTATGCCGACGCGCGCACGGCGCTGGCCGGCTTGGTCAAGGATGGGATGACCATCATGGCAGGGGGTTTCGGCCTCTGCGGCATCCCCGACACGCTCATCGAGGCCATCCGCGATTCGGGTGCCAAGAACCTCACGTTCATTTCCAACAACGCCGGCGTGGACGGGGTGGGCCTCGGCCTGCTCCTGGAGACCCGCCAGATCCGCAAGATGATCTCGTCCTATGTGGGCGAGAACAAGCTCTTCGCCCAGCAATACCTTTCCGGCGAGCTTGAGCTCGAATTCAACCCGCAGGGCACGCTGGCCGAGCGCATCCGGGCGGGCGGCGCCGGCATCCCGGCCTTCTTCACCAAAACGGGAGTCGGCACCATCATTGCAGACGGCAAGGAGGTCCGCGAGTTCGACGGTGAGCAATACGTCATGGAGCGCGGCCTGTTCGCGGACATCTCCGTGGTCCACGCCTGGAAGGGCGACCGGGAGGGCAACCTCGTCTACCGCAAGACAGCCCGCAACTTTAACCCCATGATGGCCACCGCCGCGAAGATGACGGTCGCCCAGGTCGAGCACCTCGTGGAGCCGGGCGAGATCGACCCGGACTGCATTCACACCCCCGGCATTTTCGTGAAGCGCCTCGTGCACGTGTCCAACCCGGTCAAGCGCATCGAGCAGCGCACCACCCGCAAGCGTGAATCGGCCGCTACGCCCGCCGCCGCAGGAGAGGAAGTCTGATGGCCTGGACCCGCGAACAAATGGCCGCCCGCGCCGCCAAGGAGCTGCGCGACGGATTCTACGTCAACCTGGGCATCGGCATTCCGACCCTAGTGGCGAACTTCATTCCCAAGGGCATGCGCGTCCAACTCCAATCGGAGAACGGCATGCTCGGCATGGGCCCGTTTCCCTTCGAGGGCGAGGAGGATCCCGACCTCATCAATGCCGGCAAGCAGACCATCACGGAGCTGCCGACCACGAGCTATTTCTCGTCGGCCGACTCGTTCGGCATGATCCGGGGCGGCCATATCGACCTGTCGATCCTGGGCGCCATGCAGGTGGCCGCGAACGGCGACCTCGCCAACTGGATGATTCCCGGCAAGATGGTGAAGGGCATGGGCGGCGCCATGGACCTCGTGGCGGGCGTCAAGAAGGTGGTCGTCGTCATGGAGCACGTGGCCAAGGCCAAGGACGGCACCGAGGAGCCGAAGCTGCTTTCGGCCTGCTCCCTGCCCTTGACGGGAGCGGGCGTGGTCGACCTCGTGATCACGGATCTGGGCGTCTTCGCCATCGACAAGAAGGGCACGGGCGGCATGACCCTGATCGAGCTGGCCGACGGCGTGACCGAGGACGAGATCAAGGCCAAGACGGAGGCCCCCTTCAAGGTCGCCCTGGGCCAGGCCCCGCGCTCGAGCGCGGCCTGATCAGGAGCCGGACGGGGACGCCGTCCTACGGGGCGTCTCCGCGCTGCGGACCAGTTGGATGACGGGCAGGATCCCGATGAGGACGATCACGAGGGCGGCGAGCGAGCCGTCCTCGAAATAGCCCCGCGCCGCGTTGCCATAGATCAAGGTCGCCAGCGTCTCCACGTTGAGCGGGCGCAAGAGCAGCGTGGCGGACAGCTCCTTGATGCAATCCACGAAGATCAGCAGGGCCGCGCCCGCGAGTGCCGGCCGGATCAGGGGAAGCTGCACCTTCCAGATGAGCTCGCGCGGGCTCGCGCCCAGGATGCGCCCGGCGTCCTCCAGCCCTGGTGAGACCCGGTCAAGACCCGCCGAGAGCGAGCCCACGGCGATGGGCAGGAAGCGGATCAGGTACGCGATCACGATCCCGGCCGTCGATCCCATGATCAGCAGGCCCAAGCGCTCGCCCGTGGCCGCGCGCCAGAAATTGCCCAAGCCGTTGTCGACGAAGGCGAGGGGCGTGAGCAGTCCGAGCGCCAGCACGGTGCCCGGGATGGCGTAGCCCAGGCCGGTGACGGCCTTCGCGACGTTCATGAGGGGCGACCGGGACAGGCGCGAGGCCGCCACGGTGACGATGCCCAGGGACAGGGTCACGGCGGTCGCGACCGTGGAGACCGTTAGCGTCGTCGCGAGATGGCCCAGGAAGCTCGAATCGAGCAGGAGCCCCACCCAGTCGCGGCGCAGGACCTCCCGGACCAGAAAGCCGAGGGGCAGAACGAACCCCATCAGAACGGGCAGGGCGCAGGCGGCGGCCGCAACCCAGCCGGCAGGTCCCGGCAGGCGGATGGGCTGCGCCACACGGGGCCTGCGCGTGGGAACGGCGTAGCGCCGGTCCCGGCGTCCGTAACGCTCGAGCGCCACGAGCAGGATCACCACGGTGAGCATCAGCCAGGCGATCTGGGCGGCGCCCGGCAGGCTGCCCCGGTTCAGCCAGGTCGTGAAGACTGAGACCGTGAGCGTGCGCACGCCGAGATACTCGCTCGCGCCGATGTCGTTGAGGGCCTCCAGCAGCGCGAGCGCGAGGCCCACCGCCAGGGCCGGGCGGGCCAGGGGGAGGGCGATGACGCGAAAGAGCCTGAAGGGGCCGGCCGAAAGAGTGCGCGCCACTTCGATCATGCTGGCGCTCTGGGTCAGGAACATCGCCCGGGCGGCGATGTAGACGTAAGGATAGAGCACGACGGACATGACCAGGATGCAGCCAGGCAGCGAACGGATTTCCGGAAACCAGTAATCGCCTCGGGACGTCCAGCCCACGAGCCCTCGCAAACCCATCTGGACCGGCCCGGCGGCGTCGAAGATTTCGACGTAGATATAGGCCGTGATGTAGGTGGGCATGGCGAGCGGAAGCGGCAGGAGCCAGCGCAGGGCGTCCCGCCCCGGAAACCGGTGGGCGGTCACGAGCCAGGCCGACACGACGCCGATGGACCCGGCCAGCGCCGCGACGCCTGCCAGAAGAAGGGCCGTGTCCTTCAGGCTCGCGGGCAGGACGTTCGCGGCGAGATGGGGCCAGAGGTCGGGATCGCCCTTGAGGGCGTCGAGCGCCAGGGACGCCAGCGGCGTCAGCACGAGGATGGCCGCGAGGGACACGACAGCCGTCATCCAGAACGGGATCGGCCGAACGTGGCGAGGCAGCGCTCGAAGGGAGGCGGGGAGCCGGGATACAGTCATGGAAAAGCGCCGCCCTCGCGAGCGGCGCCTCTTCGAATGGGACACGAAGGAGCTTCGTGCACGGTCTTACTGGTCGAAGCCGACCTTGTCGACGAGCTCGCTCGCCTTCTTGCGCTGCTTGGCGATCTCGGCGATCGGCAGGCTGTCGGGCTTGAGCTGGCCGAAGGACGCCACGGTCTCGTTGAGCTGGATGCCGTTCTTGACCGGATACTCGGAGTTCACGTCCGCATGGATGTGCTGCGCCGTGTCGGAGGCCATGAACTCGATGAACTTCAGCGCGTCGGCTTTGTTCGGGGCGTTCTTGGCGAGCGCCACGCCGGAGATGTTGACGTGCGTGCCGCCGCCTTCGAAGGTGGGCAGCACCACGTTGATGGCCTCGCCCCAGGTCTTCTGCTCGGCATTGGTGCCGTTGCGCATGAGCGCCACGTAGTACGTGTTTCCGATGGCGATGTCGCAGACGCCCGCCAGGATGTCCTTGGCCTGCTCGCGGTCGCCGCCCGAGGGCTTCTTGGCGAGGTTGGCCTTCAGGCCCTTGAGCCATTCCTCGGCCTTCGCCTCACCCTTGTGGGCGATCACGGCGGCGATCAGGCTCACGTTGTAGAGATGCTGGCCGGAACGAATGCAGATCTTGCCCTTCCACTTGGGATCGGCAAGCTCTTCGTAGGTGAGCTTGTCGAGCTTGACCCGGTCCTTCGAGGCATAGACCACCCGTCCGCGGGTGGAGACCCCGTACCAGTGGCCCTCCGGATCCCGGTAGGTGGCCGGAATGGCCTTGTCGAGGGCTTCGAGCTTGATGGGCTGGGTGATGCCGAGGTCCTTGGCGTTTTGGAGACGGCCGATATCGACGGTGAGGATCACGTCGGCGGGGCTGTTGGCGCCCTCCGCCTTGATGCGCTCCTCCAGGCCGCTCGACAAAAAGATCGTGTTGACCTTGATCTTGGTCTCCTTCGTGAACTCGTCCAGGAGAGGCTTGATCAGGCCGGGTTCACGGTAGGTGTAAAGGTTGATCTCCTGGGCCAGGGCTGGCGCGGCCGAGGCGAGCATGAGCCCGGCCGAGGCCAGAAGGGCAATCTTCCCGAAGCGGATCGACATATGTTGGTCCTCCAAATGCATGCCCGTGCGCCGCTCGGCGTCGGACACTGGCACGCGAAAATGCATGGCGGACCGTGATGGTCAAGGAAAAACCCTGTGATTTCAATATATTAGATATATTCTAAACTGGGCTGGACGCCGGTGAATGGTCATTCACGGTCGGGATGCTCTCGGTCACGATCCTTTCCTCCGCGCCCGCCCGCAACACGCTGATTTCGTTCTCCAGACGCTCCATGTTGTAGAACATCCGCTCGCTCACCAGGCGGAGGAAATAGAAGCCGAATTCCGGGTTCTGGAAATACAGCTGCCTCAGCTCGTCATAGGTGATGCTGAGGATTTCGCCGTCCTGCACGCATTCGAGGGTTTGCGTGCGGCGGTTGTCGGGGGACAGAAAGCCCATCTCGCCCACCACACGGCCGGGCAGGATCTCGATGCCCAGCTGCCGCAGGCGGTACTGGCCGCTCAGCGTGAAGTACATGCAGTTGGCGGCATCGCCTTTGGAGAACAGGATCTCGCCCGTCTTCACGGGGCGCCGGGACATGAAAGGCTTGAGCCAGTCCATGGACAGGTCGCCCTTCGCGGCGGTCTTCACCTTCTTGATGAGCTTGATCATCTGGACGAGGCGCCAGAGGTTGAGGGGCAAAAGGATCGTGTTCACGACCAGGCTCGGCCAGCGGAGCATGGTCACGGCGGCGATCAGCCCCGCGAAGTTGCCGGCGATCCCGACGCAACGGAGCGGGATGATGGTGCGCATGGAGGCGCCGAGGATGGCGAGCGCCGCGCCGAGCCAATCGAGGGCGAGAATCCAGGTGAAGCCGCTCATCCAGGTCATGACGGAGTAGTATCCTGCGGGTTCCGGGTTCCTGGCCTGGGGTCGAACGCGGCCAGGCCGTCGGGCATTGATCCCAGGCCGGAAGCGATTTGAAGGCTCCTCTAGGATTTAAAGTGTTCCATAGTACAGTTGTCCTTTCCAAGGAAAGGGCCTTCGTCCTCCAGCGTTCTTCCTCAAGGTCGCAGGGCCGGAACGGCGCCCGTTCTTGATCCGGTCCGGAGAAGTCTCTACCAATGGCGCGGATCATCAGCGTAAGGGCAGCGCTCCCATGGCTGCGAGGCTGTTTCAACCTCGGTTCTTCACGGCAGGCCACGGCCTCGCGGTCCTGATCCTCTTGTGGGTTCTTCAGAGCGGATCGGCCATCGCTCAAACCCCAGCCTTCGGGCCGCTCACGCCGCCCGATACGTCGAGTCCCCGCGCGACGCTCCAGAACTTTCAGCAGAGCGTCGACCAGGCGACGGCGATCCTCATGGATGCCTACAGGGAGTTCCAGGCGGAGCCCGGCTTCTTTCGCAGTCCCGCCGTGAAGGCGAAGGTCGCGCGGGCCGAGGCCCTGTTGGCGCGGGCGGCCCGTTCCCTCGACCTGAGCGACATTCCGCCGGTGAACCGCAGCAACCGGGCCCTTGAGGCGACCCTTCTCCTCAAGGAGATCCTCGACCGATCCCCCATGCCGGCTTCGACCACGATCCCGGGCCCGGAGGCCGTCGGCTCGGACGCCCGGGTTCTCCAAGGCTGGACGATCCCCGGAACCGAAATCCGCATCGTGCGCATGAGCTCCGGCCCGCGCGCGGGCGACTACCTGTTCTCGGGCGAGACCGTGCAGCGCCTCGACGAGTTCTACGACGGCGTGAAGGGGCTTCCGGACCTCCACGGACGAGAGGATTTCTACGCCTTCTACACCCAGAGCCCGGGCCATCTTCTGCCGCCGAAATGGTATCCGGCCATCGAGGCCCTGCCGGATGTGCTGCGGGAGCGGGTCGCGGGGCAGGCCATTTGGCAATGGGCCGGGCTCATGCTTCTGGCCGTTCTCCTGAAGGCCTGGCTCCTGGCGGCCCTGCACAGCCTGAGGCGCGTCCGGGGAGATACGACCTTCCCCATCCTGGTGAGGGCCATCGCTCCTCCGGGTCTCACGGTCCTCACGGCTTGGGCTTTCTTGTACGTGGCGGATTTTCACATCAACATCACCGGGCGGATCGAAGCCGGGCTCAACGACATCCTGGAGGGCGTTTCCTTCCTGGCCCTCGTCTGGGGCGTCGTTGCCCTGTCCAACGCTCTGGCGCAGATCGCCGAGCAGTCGCCCCGCCTTCGCCCGGAGAGCATCGACGCCAGCCTGACGCGGGCCGCGATCCGCACGATGGGCATTGCGGTGGCGTGCTGCATCCTCGTTTACGGCGCGTCTCATCTCGGGCTGCCCCTGGCGGGCATCCTGGCGGGGCTGGGCGTCGGCGGTCTGGCCATCGCGCTGGCGGCCAAGCCCACCATCGAGAATTTCATCGGTGGGCTGATCCTCTTCGCCGACAGGCCCGTGAGGGTCGGGGACATGTGCCGGTTCGGCGACCTGCAGGGACAGGTGGAGGGCATCGGCATCCGCTCGACGCGCATCCGGGGCCTCGACCGCACGCTCATCACGGTGCCGAACTCGGTGTTCGTGAACCTTAACCTCATCAACCTCTCGAACCGGGACGGTATGCCGTTCAACCGGACGGTCAAGATCAGGGCGCCGGGGGACAGCGACGCCATCCGGAAACAGATCGCCGCCATCGTGTCCACGGTGGCCAGTCACCCGCAGGTGGACCCGACGAGCGTGCGGGTCCGCCTCCACGAGGGAGCGGAGGAGGAGCCCAAGGTCGAACTGCGGGCTGTGGTCACAACGCGCAATTGGAACGAGTTCCTGGCGATCCAGCAGGATCTCGACTTGGTCCTGCGCGACAATCTCCGGAAGGGCCCGGCCAAGCCGGACGACCCGGCTGCGGCGACCAACGTCTACCGTCTCGATTCCGAGGTCGGGGCCGGGTAGAGCCAGCCATGCGCCGGACACAGCCCCCGCCCGATTTGTCCCGCATAGGCCCTACGAGCCCATTTACCCCGGCGGGCGCATGCCGCAGCATGGCCGCCGAGTCGAATGATGCCGGGAGTCGGTGGGTTGAGCGTGCAAATGTCGTCGAGGAAGGGTGAGGGCGCAGCGGATCTGGCCGATTGGACCGGCGCGGAGCTTCTGGAGGGATTCCATGCAAAGCGGATTTCCCCCGTCGAGGTCGTAAAGGCGGTCATTTCACGAATTGAAGCCTATGAGCCGAAGCTCCAGGCGCTTTACGCCTTCGACCCCGAAGCGGCGCTGTCGGACGCACGGGCGTCGGAAGAGCGTTGGCGGCGCGGGGAGGCGAGGGCGCTCGACGGCATTCCGGCGACCATCAAGGAAAACATCGCCACCAAGGGCACGCCGGTCCCGTTGGGCACCGCCGCGAGGCCTCTGCTGCCGGCGGACGAGGATGCCCCGCCCGCCGCGCGCCTGCGCGAGGACGGCGTGGTGATCCTGGCCAAGACCACCATGCCTGATTACGGCATGCTCTCCTCGGGCCTCTCGAGCTTCCACCCTCTGGCCCGCAACCCCTGGGACCTGACGAAGAACCCCGGCGGCTCGTCCGCGGGCGCGGGGGCTGCGGCTGCGGCCGGATACGGTCCTTTCCACATCGGAACGGATATCGGAGGCTCGATCCGCCTCCCAGCGGGCTGGTGCGGTGTGTTCGGCCTCAAGCCGAGCTTCGGGCGCGTCCCCATCGATCCGCCCTACTATGCCCGCGTGGCCGGGCCGATGACCCGCACCGTCGAGGACTCGGCCCTGATGATGCGCAGCCTCTCGCGCCCGGACTGGCGCGACACCATGAGCCTGCCGCCGCAGGACCTGCCCTGGCTCGACCTCGGCATCGACGTGAAGGGATTGAGGATCGGCGTGATGATGGAGGCCGGCATCGGCATTCCGCTCGATCCGGAGGTGCGGGCCTGCGTCGAGGCTGCCGCAAAGCGGTTCGAGGAAGCCGGAGCGATCGTCGATGAGGTGCCGGCTTTCGTGACCCGGGAGATGCTGAACGGCCTCGACGTGTTCTGGCGCCAACGCGCCTGGGCCGATATTGGACCCTTGAGCGATGACCAGCGGGCGCTGATCCTGCCCTACATCCTCTCCTGGGCGGAGGGCGGAAAGGCCCTCACGGGCAGCGCCGTCTATGCGGGCATGAGCCAAATGAACGTGATGCGCCATGCGGCCGTCGCGGCCACGAAGGATTTCGACTTCGTCATCTCGCCCGTCGCTCCCGTTCCGGCCTATCACGCCGAGCTGGCCTCGCCGGTCCACGACCCGGAGGAGCCGTTCGAGCATATCGGCTACACGGTAGCCTTCAACATGTCCGAACAGCCATCGGCCTCCGTCAACGCGGGCTTCACGGCTTCCGGCCTCCCCATCGGCCTCCAGATCACCGGCCGCCGCTTCGACGACGTGGGCGTCCTGCGCCTGAGCCGGGCCTGGGAGGACATGTGCCCGGACAAGCGGGCTTGGCCGACGCTTTGAGAACCGCGCTCTGACCGGCGATCCTTGAGGCAAAGGTCAGGCGGAAGGTCTCAGGCCGGGACGCCGCGTCCGCGCAGAGTCGGGTCCAATGCATCCCGCAGGCCATCGCCCAGCAGGTTGAGCCCCAGCACCGAGAGCGCGATCGCGACGCCCGGCGCGATCGCGAGCCAGGGGGCCTGTGACAGGTAGGTCTGCGAGTCGCTCAGCATGCGGCCCCAACTCGGGTTGGGCGGCCGGACGCCGAGTCCGAGATAACTCAGTCCCGCCTCCGTCAGGATCGCCAGGGCGAGCTGGATCGTGACCTGCACGATGAGCGCGCCGGCGATGTTGGGCAGCACATCCTGGAGCGTGATCTTGATGGGGTGCTTGCCGAGCGCGCGCGCCGCCGAGATATAGTCCAACGTCCAGATCTGAAGCGCCACGCCGCGTGTCACGCGGGCGAAGACCGGGACGTTGAACACCGCGATGGCCAGCACGGCGGCCAGCGGTCCCGAGCCCACGAGGGCGCCGATCATGATGGCGGAGAGCACGGCCGGAAAGGCGAAGACCACGTCGGACGCCCGCATGGCGATCTCGTCCGCGATGCCTTTCCAGGCGGCTGCCGCGCAACCGATGGCGGTGCCGATGGCGGCGCCCAGAAGCACGGCGGGCCACGCGATGGCAAGCGAGTTCCAGGCTCCTGCCATCAACAGAGAGGTCACGTCGCGGCCGAAGTGGTCGGTGCCGAGGAAGCCGTTTTCCAGTGGCGCCTTCAGCCGCATGGCCACGCGCACGCGGGTCGGGAGCTCAGGCGTCCAGACAAGTGACAGCAGGGCCGTTGCGATCAGGATCGCGGTCAGGATGCCGCCGACGACGAGCGTTGTGTTGGGGCGCAGGCGCATAATGCCCCTCATGACCGACTCCTGAGACGCGGGTCGAGGAGCGCGTAGCCGATATCGACCAAAAAGTTCACCACGATGACGATGCCGGCGAAGATGAGCACGATGTCCTTGATCACGATGAGGTCGCGCTGGGCCAGCGCCTGATAGGCGAGACGGCCGAGGCCCGGCAGGTTGAACACGTTTTCCACCAGGATCGCGCCGCCGAAGAAGAACGACAGCTGAAGGCCGAGAATCGTCGTCACCGGGATCAGTGCGTTGGGCACCACGTGACGCCGCAGGGTCGCGCTTCGGTCGACGCCTTTGGCGCGGGCGGTGCGCACGAAATCCGCGCCGATCACTTCAAGGGTCGCGGAGCGCGTGACGCGGGTCAGCACTGCAGCCTGGGGCAGGGCGAGCGCCACGGCGGGCAACAGGAGCGCCTTGAAGGCGGGCACGATGCCGCCCGCCCATCCCGGAAAACCTCCCGCCGGGAACCAGCCGAGATAGGTGGAAAAGAACAGGATGAAGAGCAGGCCGATCCAGAAGTTCGGCACCGCCACCCCGAGCTGGCTGAACACGAGAACCGCTTTATCCACCGGCCCGTCACGCTTGGCCGCCGCCGCGACCCCGAGGGGAAGCGCCAGGGCCGTCGAGATCAGGATCGCGAGCAGGCTCAACGGCACCGTGATGGCAAGCCGCTCGGCCACCAGTGTCGAGACCGGTAGCTTGTAGGTGAAGGAGGTGCCGAGATCGCCGTGCAGGATGCCGCCGACCCATTCGAGATACCGCACGAGCGCGGGCCGATCGAGCCCCATCTCCAGCCGCAGGGCCGCCAGCGTGTCCTCGCGCGCGGCGGTGCCGAGCATGATGGCGGCGGGATCGCCGGGCAGCACTTCGAGGATGAGGAAGATGGCCAGCGACACGGCCATCAACGTGATGGCGAGGGACAGCAGGCGGGTGGCGATCAGGCGGAGCATTAAACGCGTGGGGCTTTCATGATCTTAGTATGCCGGTTGTTGGGGATAGCAGAGACGAACAGGTTACCTGACGGGCGTGACACCACTGCTCTCATGCCCTCCTCGGCCTGGATCCGAGGGCCCAGCCGGGCATTCACGATGCCACGTCGCAGGACGTGGATGGCCGGGTCAAGCCCGGCCATGACGACAGTTTGAACGCTTCGGTCGATATCTGGATCGTCGGAGGATCGGCCTCACTCGTCCCACGTCACCTCCGTCACGTCGTTCGACGGGATCGGGGAGTTCTCCCACAGGCCTTTCACCTTCGCGTTCCACACGCCGAGCTTGGGCAGCTGGAATAGGAACAACGCAGGCACGTCCTCGGCCAGGATCTTCTGCGCCTCGGCATATTTGGCAAAGCGCGCCTTCTCGTCCGTGGTCTTCGCGGCGTCAGAGATGGCGGCTTTGAATTTGTCGTTCTTGTAATTGAAATAGTAGGTGTCGCGGGCAAAAATATCGATGTCCAGCGGTTCCGTGTGAGACACGATGGTGACGTCGTAATCCTTGTTCTTGAACACCTCCTCGATCCACTTGGCCGGAAACTCGGTGGGGATGATCTTCAGGTCGACGCCCACTTCCGCCAGCATCGCCGACAGAAGCTCCGCCGAGCGGCTGGCATAGGCCATCTGCGGCGTCTTGATCGTGATCGAGAGGTTGCTCGCGCCTGCCTCGGCGAGCAGCGCCTTGGCCTTCTCCGGATCGTAGGGAACGACGCTCGTCAGGTCTACGAAGGCGGGATGGTTCGGCGAGAAGAAACTGCCGATGGGCCGGCCGAAACCGGAATAGGCGCCGTCCACGAGGGCCTTCCGGTCGACCGCATGCATGAGCGCCTTGCGCACGCGCGGGTCGTCGAAGGGCTTCTTGGCGCTGTTAAGGCCCGCGACCGTCTCGCCTTCGGTGTTGCCCGCGACCGCCTTGAAGCGCGCGTCCTTCTGGAATTCCGCGAACAGTTCCGGCGCGCCGAGATTCGGGAAGGCGTCCACGTCGCCGGCGCGCAGGGCCGCGACCTGGGCCTGGGCGTCGTTGATGAAGCGGAACGTGACGGTCTCGAGCTTCGTCTTGTCCTTCTGCCAGTAATCGGGATTGCGCACGAGTTCGACCCGGTCGCCTCGCGTCCAGGACTTGAACTTGAACGGTCCGGTGCCGACCGGGTTCGCCTTGTTGTTCTCCGCCGTCTCCGGCGCCACGATCACGGCGTCGCCCCAGGACAGGTAGTAGAGAAAGTTGCCGGACGTCTCCTTGAGCTTGATTACCACCGTGGACGGATCGGGCGTCTCGATGGACGCGATCGGCGCGAAGATCTGTTTCTGGGCGTTGGTGGATTTCGGATCCCGGGCGCGGTCGAAGGCGAATTTGACGTCGGCGGAATCGAAGGTCGACCCGTCGTGGAATTTCACGCCGTCCTGAAGCTTGAAGGTATAGGTCAGGCCGTCCGGTGCGACTTCCCAGCTCTTGGCGAGGAGGGGCTGCACCTTGCCGGTCCGGTCGAGGCGCACGAGGCCTTCATAGAGATTGACCCAGGTGACCTCGCGAATCGCCACGGGCGCCGCCACGGTGGGGTCCAGGCCCGGCGGCTCGATGGGCATGCCGACCACAAGGGAGGTCTTGGCCGCATAGGCCGGGACGAGGCTCGCCGAGAACAGTAGGGCTGCGGCCAGGATGCGCTTCGACATTGAACTTAATTCCATCCGGTAAGGGCTTCAAGCGGATGGAGATTAGCCGCACTCGAAGCCCGGATGGAAGGGGTTTTGGCGATTGGTGGGTGGCGAATGGCGAATGGGGACGCAAAAGGTCGCGAGCGGGTGGGTGAGCGGCAGGTCCTTCCACGCGCCACTCACCATTCGCCCGATCAGATGCAGCGCCCGCCGTCGACCTCCAGCACGACGCCGGTGATCATGCTGGCTTCGTCGGAGGCCAGGTAGAGGGCGGCGTTCGCGATATCCTGGGGGGTGGAGAGGCGGCCCAGCGGGATGCTGCCCCGGAACGCCGCGCGCTTCTCCGGGGTGTCCTCGCCCATGAAGGTGGCGAGGAGAGGCGTCTCGCCCGCCACGGGAGCCAGGGCGCAGACGCGGATCTGGTTCGGGGCGAGCTCCACCGCCATGGACTTGGTGATGGTGTGCACCGCGCCCTTCGTGCCGTTGTACCAGGTCAGGCCTGGACGGGGGCGCAGGCCCGCTGTCGAGCCCACATTGATGAACACGCCGCCGCCCTGGCCCTGCATCACCGGCACGGCGGCTTGGGCGAACAGGTAGATCGACTTCACGTTCACGGCGAAGACCCGGTCGAACTCGGCCTCGTCCACTTCCAGCATCGGCCGGTTGCGGTGGCTGATGCCGGCGTTGTTGACCACGATGTCGAGGCGCCCGAAAGCCTCCAGGGTTTTCTCGACGGCGGTCCTGACGTCAGAGGCCTTGGCCACGTCGGCCGCGAGCCCAATCGCCGAGTCGCCGATGGCGGCGGCGACCTTTTGCGCCGCGTCCGCATTGATGTCGATGACCGCGACCTTCGCGCCCTCGCGGGCGAAGGTTTCGGCGATTCCTTGGCCGAAACCGGATCCCGCGCCCGTGACGAGCGCGACCTTGCCTTCAAGGCGCTTCATGAGTGTTTCCCTGTCGTTTGTTTGAGGTTGAACTTGAACTTGAACTTATGAAACCTCATCCCGAGGGAATTGCGGAGCAATTCGTCTCGAAGGATGGTCCAGTTGGCACCGGAAACGCTCCGCTGGAGCCCTCCTTCGAGACGCGGCTGAAGCCGCTCCTCAGGATGAGGTTTTTTGGTTGGTAGCCCGGCTATCCGTGCGCGATCACCAGCGTGCGGGTCGTGGTGAACTCGACCAGCCCCTCGAACCCCTTCTCACGGCCGTGGCCGGACTTCCCGAAGCCCCCGAAGGGCAGCTCGATGCCGCCGCCCGCGCCGTAGCAGTTCACGAAAACCTGGCCCGCCCGCATGGACCGGCCAACGCGGGTGGCCCGCATCGCGTCCCGCGTCCATACGCTCGCCACGAGCCCATAGGCCGTGCCGTTGGCGAGCCGGATCGCCTCGGCCTCGTCGTCAAACGGGGTCGCGACGAGGACAGGACCGAACACCTCGTCCTGGGACAGGGTGCTCTCGTGCGGCACCGGAGCCAGGAAGGTCGCGGGCACGTAGTAGCCTCCCGAGGGCGCATCCGCCGCGATTCCGCCTTCGCCCGCGACCGTCAGACCGTCCTGGCGGGCCTTTTCGAGGTATTTCTCCACCCGGCGCTGCTGGGCCTGGTTGATCATAGGACCGAGGTCGGGGCTCCGCTCGGGATGACCCGCCCGCAGCGCCTTGAAGCGCGCGGCCACCGCGTTCACCACGTCGTCGAAGATGCCGCGCTGGATCAAAAGGCGGCTGCCCGCCGAGCAGGTCTGACCGCCGTTCTGGATGATGGCGTTGACCAGGACGGGGAGGGCCCGCTCGATGTCCGCATCGTCGAACACCACCTGGGCCGACTTGCCGCCAAGCTCCAGGGTCACGCCGACATGGTTCTGGGCCGCAGCCGTCTGCACCGCCGTTCCGGTCTCGGGGCTGCCCGTGAAGGAGATGAAATCGATCCCCGGATGGGAGGTCAGCGCCGCGCCCGCAGTCCGGCCGAGGCCCGTCACCACGTTGAGGGCGCCCTGCGGGAAGCCCACATCGCGGGCAAGCTTTGCGACCCGCAGGATGGTGAGCGAGGCGTCCTCGGCGGGCTTGACCACCGTGGCGTTCCCAGCCGCGAGGGCCGCGCCAACGGAACGGCCGAAGATTTGCATCGGATAGTTCCAGGGGACGATATGCCCCGTGACCCCGAACGGGACCCGCTCGACGCCCACGAAATGGGTGCCGAGATAAGGGATCACATCGCCATGGAGCTTGTCAGCGGCGGTGCCGTAATATTCGAGGTAGCGCGCCAGGCCCGTCACGTCGGCGCGGGACTGCGCCAGAGGCTTGCCGACGTCCCGGGTCTCCAGCAGCGTCAGCGTCTCGACATCCGCCTCCACGGCATGGGCGAGCTTGATCAGCAGGCGACCCCGTTCCGTGGCGGTCAGCCGACCCCAGGCGCCCTCGAAGGCCGCTCGGGCCGCCTTCACGGCGGCGTCCACGTCGCGGGCGGTTCCCGAAGCGATGCGAGCGAGGAGGAGCCCATCCGCGGGCGACAGCACGTCGAGCAGGTCTCCGTCCGAGGCCTCCACGTCCTGGCCGCCGATGATGTTGGCATGGACCATGTCCGGTGCGACGGGCTGGCGAAGCTGATCGTTCACGGGCTTTTCCTTCCTGAGGCGTTCTTGCTTGATCGGTGGGGCCGAAAGGCGGTTCGCCTAACCCATCCGCTCGGCGCCGGGAACGGCTGCCAGGAGTTGACGGGTATAGGCGTCCTTCGGGCTGGCGAACAATTGCGCGGTTTCGGCCATCTCCACAATCCGGCCTTTTTGCATGACTGCCACCCGGTCGCACAGCTGGGCCGCCACCCGTAGGTCGTGGGTGATGAACAGGATCGCCAGGCCCAACTCGGCCTGCAGGCCTCTGATCAGCTTCAGGATCTCCGCCTGCACGGATACGTCGAGGGCGGATACCGCCTCGTCGGCCACCAGGACGTCCGGCCGCATGGCGAGCGCCCGGGCAATGCCGATGCGCTGGCGCTGGCCACCGGAGAACTCGTGCGGATAGCGGTCCACGGCGCTTTCGCTGAGACCCACCTGATCCAGGAGGCGGCGGGCCCGGTCGAGAGCCTTCGACGGGGTCTCTCCCTGGGTGATGGGTCCCTCCGCGATGATCTGCCCGACGGTGCGGCGAGGATTGAGCGACGCAAAGGGGTCTTGGAAGACCATCTGGATTCGCCGCCGCTCGGGTCGCAGCTGGCGCTGGGTGAGGGCGCCGAAGGCCACATCCCCGATGGTGATGCTGCCACCGTCCGGCTCGACGAGCCTGAGGACGCAGCGGCCGACGGTCGACTTGCCGGACCCGGATTCGCCGACGAGACCCAGGGTCTCGCCGCGCCGGATTTCGAAGGAGACCGCGTCGGCCGCCTGCACCTCCCGGCTTTTGCGCGGCCAGCCCCTTCCGCCGTACGTCTTGGTGAGCGCATCCACCTTGATGGAGATCGGCTCGCCCGTAAGGGCCTTGGGCGGAGGCGGCGTAAGGGACGGAACGGCGGCCAGGAGGCGCCGGGTGTACGGATGCTCGGGCCGGTGCAGGATCTGATCCACCGGTCCCTGTTCCACCAGCACACCGTTCTGGAGCACCGCCACCCGGTCGGCGATCTCCGCCACCACGCCGAAATCATGGGTGATGAACAGGACGGCCGTGCCCTTCTTGTGCCGAAGATTGTCGATCAGCTTGAGCACCTGTGCCTGCGTGGTGACGTCCAGGGCCGTCGTGGGCTCATCGGCGATCAGAAGCTTAGGCTCGAGCGCCAGCGCCATGGCGATCATCACCCGCTGGCGCTGCCCGCCCGACAATTCGTGGGGATAGGCACGGGCGATCAACTCCGGGTTCGGCAGATTGACCTCGCTCAAAAGCGACAGGGTGCGCCGGTCCCGCTCGGCCGGGTTCAGCAGACCATGGGCCCGGAACGTCTCGGCGATCTGGTCCGCGACGCGCATCACCGGGTTGAGGGACGTCATCGGTTCCTGGAAGACGGTGCCGACATCGCGGCCGCGCACATCGCACCATTGCGCTTCCGTGAGCGACAGCAAATCCCGTCCGGCCAGGCGGATTCCGCCGGAGAGCACGTTCACGCCGCGCGGCAGGAGACCGATGGTGGCCATCGCCGTCATGGATTTGCCGGACCCGGACTCACCCACCACGCACAGCGTTTCCCCCGGCATGATCGCCAAGGACAGGTCCTGAATGGCATGCCGGCGGTCCGCAAGACCGGGAAGCCCAAGAGTCAGCTTTTCGACGGACAGCACCGGAACGGGATCGGTCACGCAGGTCTCCTCGTCCTGCCGAGGTCGGGCAGGGGAGATGCATCCTCGTCATAAGAGACGTCAGGTCAATATCGGTGCCGTCGCGGTTTCGCGGCTATTCCCAGATCGTCAGGATCGTCGACACCACGCTCACCAGGGCCAGCGCCGCGATCAGGGTTGAGAGGACCGGGATCCGGATGCGCTCAAGGCCGGCATCTTCCCTGCGGATCGTGTTTTTGGTGATGAAGCACATGACACAACCCCTTCTGGCGGAATCACTCTTTGTCGTGCCCGGAGCTTGGACCTGTCGAAGCTCGCTGGAAGTGCGCTTTGGCACCTGCATCAGTAATGGCGGATCAGATTTACGAGAGTTAGGGATTTTGTCGTTTCATCATGAACATTGATATCAAATATTGGTGCACGTGATGTGCGAAATATTACGATCCTTTCGCTCGAATAGGGATAAATATCTCATCTAACCTGCAAGATTATTATCCGATATAGGCAGGATTAACCTTGTAGTCTCGTTTTCGTCAGTTTCGCCGGGTGCGGGCTGCGCCCGGCAGGGTTCGGATCCCCGATCCGAATACGGCGGAGCCGATCACCGGCTCCGGAACGGGAGAAAGACGATGACCGACCTTCTCATCAGAACAGTCAAAGGCGACCAGACCAAAATCCCGGAGGACGGGCTGACGATGCTCCGCGGCCAGTTGCGGGGACGTGCCTGCTTGAAGGACGAGGACGGCTACGACGAGGCCCGCACGATCTGGAATGGCATGATCGACCGCTCGCCGGGCCTCGTCGTGCGTTGCGAAGGCGCCGCCGATGTGATGCGGGCCGTGAACTTCGCACGCGAGAACGACCTCGTGCTCTCCGTGCGCGGAGGTGGCCACAACATCGCCGGGAACGCGGTCTGCGACGGTGGCCTGCAGATCGACCTGACGCTCATGAACTCCGTTCGGGTCGACCCGGTGTCGCGTCGGGCGTGGGTCGAGCCCGGCGCGCTCCTGCAGGACGTCGACCGGGAAACCCAGGCCTTCGGACTCGTTCTGCCGATGGGCATCAATTCGACGACGGGCATCGCGGGCCTGACCCTGGGGGGCGGCTTCGGCTGGACCTCGCGCATGTTCGGCATGACCATCGACAACCTGATCTCCGCCGACATGGTACTGGCGGATGGAAGTTTCGTGCACGTGAGCGAGGGCGAGCACCCGGACCTGTTCTGGGCCATTCGCGGGGGCGGCGGCAATTTCGGTGTCGTGACGAGTTTCGAGTTCAGGCTTCATCCCATGGGGCCGCAGGTCACGGCCGGCCTTGTCGTGCACCCCTTCGAAGACGCCGAGGCGATCCTGCGCGCCTACCGCGAGATTGCGCGCCGGGCTCCCGAGGAGCTGACCTGCTGGGTGGTCATGCGAAAGGCTCCGCCCTTGCCGTTCCTGCCGCCGGAATGGCACGGCCGCGAGATTCTGGTGCTGGCCATGTGCTATGGGGGCAGCCTCGATCAGGGCGAGGAGGCCACGCGGGAGTTGCGCTCGCTCGGTCGGCCGATCGCCGACATCGTGGGTCCCATGGCCTTCGTGGATTGGCAGGCGATCTTCGATCCGCTCCTGACGACCGGGGCCCGCAACTATTGGAAAAGCCACGACTTCATGGATCTGTCCGATGAGGTCGTGGCCGAGTTCGTCGAGGCCATCCGAACCCTGCCCGGCCCGGAATGCGAGGTCTTCATCGGGCATCTCAGCGGCGCCATGAGCCGGGTCCCGGAGAACGCGACGGCCTACACGCACCGGAACGCCCATTTCACCATGAACGTTCACACCCGCTGGCAGGAGAGCCGACACGATAACGCCTGCATCGGCTGGGCCCGGCGGCTGTTCCGGGCCCTGGAGCCTTACGCCACCGGCGGCGCCTACGTGAACTTCATGCCCGAAGACGAAACGGACCGGATCGAGAAGGTGTACGGATCGAATTTCCGGCGCCTGTCCCAGATCAAGGGGCGCTATGATCCGCACAACCTGTTTCGCATGAACCAGAACATCCCCCCGATGCATTGATCGGCGCAGGAGGCGCCGTCCCGGGAGTATCCATGATGAGAGCCCCGGGGCGGCGCGGGGGGGTCAGCTCCGATAGGACCGGGGCGTGAACGTCATGGTGAAGGGCCGCCCTGCGATGGCGCCTCCGAGGCTGTCGGTGACATTCACGGGCGTGCAGGCGTCCAGGGCGCCGAGGATCGCGCTCATGATCCGTCTCTGCTCGTCCGCGTCGCCGCTGAACCTGGAATAGGTGATGCGGGGCTTTCCGAGAACGCTCCCGCTGCGGGTGAGCGTAAACACCACCGTGACCTGGAAGTGGGATACGCCCTCCGGCGGCTGCCAGCAGGCCCACAGGGCAGGCCTCATGTCCTGGAGGGTGTTGGCCGGCCCGGTCGTTTGCGCTTGGGCGGGCGCGGCAAGGCATGATACCGCGCAGGCGATTGACAGGATCTTCATGGCTTGGGGCTCACGCTCTGACCCAGGATGCAATACAGTAACCGCCAAGTGTCGGGCAAGCCTTGCTTCTAGCGCCGGACGGGATCGCCCGCCATCACGTATTGTCCCGTATCGTAGTTGAACGAGACGCCCGTTGCGGCGCTGTGCGCCCAGAGATGCCCGTTGCGGTCCCGGCGATAGACCCATTGGGCATCGAAGCTGTGCCGGGTCTCGTTGGCGATGTTGACACGCATCCGCCCCTGCTCGTCGAAGCGCCTCTCCTGCGCCGTCGGGATCATGTTGCCCCACTGATCGAAGCATCGGCCGGCGTCGTTGCAGGCCGCCATCGCGGCGGAGGATATCAGGGCGGCGCAGGCCCCGAAGACAATGCCTAAGAGCTTCATGGACGCATCCTATCGGAACGAACAGGATGTTTTCCTAGCGGAAGCTAGGCCATTTGGAAATATAACCTTAGCCGTATCGCAAAGGACAGCGGGGTGGGGAGGGGGTCTGAAACGACAACGGCCACGGAAGCGAAACGATGCGCGTACATCCGGCGTCATCGTCTCGGCTCGTGGCCGTCTCCGGTCAAGCGTGAGATCGCGACCGGGTCGAGGCTGATATGGGTACGCTGCCTCGATCCTTCAAGGGGAGGTGACATGCTCCCGAACAGATTCGCGTTCCACGTCCCGACCACCCCTGCTGTCCGCCGCCAGCGTGCTCAGCACGTCGCAGAGAGACCGGAACCTGGCATCCTCGATTTCGAAGATCTCCTCCCGCCGCTTGCGCTCGGCCGCAAGACAATGGGAGAGCAGCATCGGCGTATAGGGGTTCGGAACAGGCATGTCGTAGGCGAGCTTCTTCACCTCCAGAATGAACTCATCGATCCAAGTCTCGTCCGCCATGCCAAACCCCTGACATCTCGATGCGACGCAAGTATAGCGCGGCTTGGGGCTCCTTTAATACTTAGCCTGAATCGCCAGATCTTGGGTCCATGACCCTACAAAGAACTACCACGGGCTGGAGGTGTCGTTCACGAGCACACGGCCGTCGGCGTCGGTCCCATGTCGGCCGTCTGGGCGGCCAGCAGGAGAGCCTGCGCCAGAGCGCGGGCCTGATGGGCCGACATGCTGATGCCCTCATGCCGCCATTCCCCACATATGAAGTCTTCGATGCTGCGCGCGAAGGAAATGACGGCCATCACGTCCCTGTCGTCGAGGAGCCCGACGGAGAAACTTTCGAGCGTGCCGATCTCGCCCCGGTTGACCTGCCTTGCCATGGATGTATCGCCCCGACGTCCTAGGCGGAAATGCCTAGCTGGACCATAGGCGAAGCGAAACGGCCGGGCGTGCCGTGGCGCACCCCGCATGGCTCGCTCGCGGAAACGGATGGCGGGGGATTGGCGGATGAAGGGAATGAAAGGTGGGGCAGGGGCAGTACATCCGTGCCGCCTGCCCCACCGATCGGACCTTCGCCGCCGCTCTGGCGGCAAAGGTCTGGAAACCGATGGTCGCGCCAGCCGGTAGATGGAGGATCCGCTCCGGCTGGCGCGTGAATGTCGCGAAGTGCCCCCGCAACACCTGAACGCTAACCCGGCGCTCGTGACAGGCCAATGACGGGATCACGCGGATTGCCCCATCCTTGGGCAAGACGTGCGGAAATGGTGGACGTCGTGACCGAGACCGCGGCACCCGGGACCGGGATGCTTTCCTCTCGGCGGGACGCCGCGCCGGTTCCGGCCCGCGACAAGCTGTGGTATTTTCGAATGCAAGCGCGAACGCGCCCGGGGACAGCATGACCGATGTTTCTTCCAGAGGAGGAAGTCATGCGTCCGTACTGTTTCGCGATCGCATCCGCGTTCTTCGCCACGGCGATTCTCTCGACAGGCGCTTCCGCCGAGGACTGCGCCGCGGAGCGTTATGCCGCCGCCCAAGACATCCAGACGGCCACCGGAGCTCTCGAGGCCGAACTCGGCCCCTACGAGGCCGCCATCTTCGCCGGTGACGTCGAAGCCTTCGACGCTGCCGCACACTGGGTCGTCGGCCCCTGGCAGGACCTTCTCGCCATCGTCGACCGCAGGCGGGCCCGCCTCAGCGCCGCCGGCTGTCCGCTCCACGGCATTCCCGAGGAGGCGAGGTTGCCCGGCGGCTGGCAAACCGTGCGGGACATCGGAATCTGGCAGGCCATCGGCGTGGACCGCAACATCACGATGCATAACGCCGCTGCACGCATCGCTCATGCCGCGCATGTCGAGCCCTAGCGCCGGCCCCGCCGGCGGGCCTTGGCGCTTGAACGGGCAATCAATTTCGGACCTTCGGATGATATCCGAAAGCTGAATGGAATGCCGCCGCGCTTCGGCCTATCGTCATTCCATACGGCGCGCCATGGCAGGACTGATCACCCTCGACCGAAGCCTAATGGCTTCCGCACCGCAGAGAGGCCTCGCTTCCCACGAGCGAGGCCTTTGCGCGTTCGGGGGCGTGCGGCGCCGGCTTATTGCGGCGACTTGTTGGCGCCGATCCGAAGGCACTCCAGAACCTCGACGTAGCTGGGGCTTCCGTCGATCTGGGTTTCGGCCACGCAGCGCTCGCGCAGGGCAGGTTGATACTGCGCCCATTCCCGTTCGATGTCGGCGCGCGCCGAGGTCTCGTCGGTGACGCATTGCTGCACGGACTGGCCCGCGTCGATTCCCATGGCGCGGATGCCGGTCTCGCAGGTGGCCCTGGTCGGGAACGCCGGCAGACCTTCGGCGACGGGGATGACCAGAGAGGCGGCGACGAGAGCGGCTGAAAGCAGGGAAGGCATCGAAATTCCTCTAGGTCAGTGACCCTGACGCAAGCCTAGCATCAGGTTCCGTAAAGAAACCATAGCTCGACCCTGGAAGAAAGTCGCCCCGGTTGCATTCGGGTTAGACGGACCTGCTCGATCCACCTCGTGGGAAGGGCCGGCCAAAAAAAGGGCCACCGGCAGGCGGCGGCCCGAAGTCGAGGTCGACGCGACCTCACAGAGGAAAGGCGCCAAGGGAGAACGGAGCGCCCATCCGAGGTGGGGACGTACCTCGGACCTTCATGGTCGCACCGAAACGGTCCGCCGGATGTGAAGCGCTTCACATCCGGCGGCTTTGTCGGCCGTCTCAACGATGCCGGGACGAGCTCACTTGATGGCGTCGAACAGGTTGCCGGAAAACCAAAGGATCAGGGTGATGACGATGAAGCCGATGAGCCAAAGAAGCTTGATGGAGCGATCCGATTCCGCCGGCGCCTCCACCGTCTTCTCGCGAATGACGGGCGCCGGTGCCAGCGGGAGGCGCTCCATCAGGTCGATGTCCGTCGCGGAAATGACATCCGCGGATCCGATCAGCCGGACATGAAAGGGAATGCCGCCCCGGAAGACGACTTCAGCGGGTTGAACGTCCGAATGCCAGGTCACCCACCAATATTCGACGCGATCGCTCAAGCTCTAACCCTTATGGCGGAGTGTCATACCGCCGTCAGACATGGAAAGGAAGGAATGGGGATCGTCAAGGCTGTGAGGGGCTGCAAGGTTCCAGACTACAACCGGAAATTAGCTTTGCCTTTCGAGGCGATCTCCCTGACAATTCCGACGACAACATCTTGGGGGCACAAGTGTTTGGGATAGCTTTCGACTTCGCACGAGCGCAACGCGCACATCGGATAGCCGCTTCGGGACTTGCTTTAGCGCTGCTCGCTTTCCCGGGCGCCGGCCTGGCGCAGGAAGCTCCGAGGCCGATCCCGCGGCAGCCGGCACCCACCGTTACGGCTCCCGATACGACGCCCATCCGTATCGTTCTCGTCGAGTGGCGCATCAAGAAGGGGCGTGAGAAGGAATTTCTCGATTACTGGTCCACGCAGGCCACCATCAAGGACCGGACAGGCCTCATCGGCGAATATCTCAGCCGCGTCGAGGATCAGAAGCAGTATCCGTGGATGGTGTGGAACCTCGATCCGAATTGGACCACCTTCGTGAATGTGGGCTTCTGGCGCAACGGGGCCGATTTCCAGGAGCAGATCGGGAAATTCATCGACAATTCACGCCCGCCCCAGGCCTTCGAGGCGGAGCGCAGGCGTCGGGTCTTCATCGCGCCGGAGCGCTGGCGCCTCGGCCCGGCCGGCGGATTGCAGGCCGACCATCCGGCCGTCAAATAGCCTCCCCGCTGCCGCTTGGTTGGGCCTCACTCCGCCTCCGGCGCGAGGCCCAGCATGCTTTCGATCTGTAGCGGGTCGTCGAGCCAAATATAGACGAGCACGATCGCGATCAGAGTAAAAGCCAGTACAGCCCACCCAAAACCGACGACTTTATTCTGCTCGGACTTGATTTGATCGTCGAGTTTGCGAACCATGGTCGCCAATCCGGCCCAAATGAACATGCATTGCGGAAAACAGTCTTATTAGCTTTCATCTAATTGATTGCAAGGCGTAATGATATGTCTTGTATGCTCGGGATGCGCGATGAAATGTCTCGCATCGAGGACGATCTTTACTTCGATTAAAGGTACTGTGTCGGTAGCGGTTCCGTGAGCCCGCACCCTGGGAACTCGCGGCCGCTCCGCTCGACGAGCTGGGAAAGGGTCGGCGCCCCGAGCCTGCCTCCAAAGCTCTCGCACTTCATCGCGGCCGCCACGTTCGCCATCAGCACCCTGGTCTCGAGAGACCAGCCGGAGACGAGGCCAAACGCATAGGTCCCGTGCCAGACGTCACCCGCATTGAGCGTGTCGACAGCCTGGATGGATGGTGCCGGGAAAGACCGGATCTCGTCAGGCCGCGCTCGTTCCCAGACCAGAGCCCCGTGCTCTCCCAGGGTCACGCCGATGACCTCAGCCTCGCTGGAACGCGCCATCTCCAGCAGTGCCGTACGGGAATCCCCGGCGTTTGTCAGAGACGCCAGAGCCGGTTCGGAGAAGAGCACGTGATCGGCCAGCGGAATCAGCCGTCGCAGAATGTCCGGCGGTGCGACGTCCGCGTCGAGAATGGCGGGGACACCATGGTGGCGGCTTTCCCGCATCAGCGATTCGGCGCCTTCGAGCCAACGTACATCCACTAGGACGGCCGCGGCCGCCGGGACCTCTTCGAGGGGAAGCCAGCTCGGATCCGTCTGGAGGCTCGGATCCGTGTAAGGGACCACGAGCCTTTCCCCCGATGGATCGACCAGTACGGTCGAGAAGGCCGTTCTGGCCCCGTCGATGCGTCGGACCCGGGCAACGTCCACACCCTCATGCCCGATGTCGCGAAGGAAGGTCTCGCCGGTCGGGTCGCTCCCCACGCGCGCCCAGAGCTGCACGGGAGCACCGAGGCGCGCCAAGGTGGCGGCCGCCGCAGTCGCCATCCCGGAAGCGGCCTGAACGGCGATTTCCGGCAGCAGTTTGGTTCCATGGCCGGGGATGCGATCGACCTTGAAAATGGTGTCCCAGAATGCGCAGCCCAGGCAAATGATGGTTTTGCGACTCATCGGCGTCCTCGTCATCGGCCAATCCTTTGCAACTTTCCCGCGATGCCGGGAAGGGACAGCGGATCGCATCCCCTCGGCAGCTGCACTCTTCGGGTTGAAGGCGATTCCGTTCCTGTCTCTTGAGGATAAGTTATTCTGCTGCATAGAAATACTTCAGTAGTAATCCTATCAAATGAAAATAGTAGTTCACATCTGATGGGGAGATTATGAGCAGTTGAAACTAATACTCTAGAAACACCAGTATAGATGGCACGAATGCGGGGAAACGTCAGTTCATCGAGGAGTGTCATGGTTACTGCTACGTTGACGCCAGTTCTTGTCGGCAAGTACGGCGAAACCGGTATCTACCGGATCGATCTCAGCCAGAGTGGCCTGAGCGAAATCTTGAGCATCACCTTCAAGGATGACAGCGTCACTTCGGGCGGCACTGGTGCCGCTTCCGGATTCGACCTCGACTTCGTGAAGGTCTCGAGCACCCTGACCAACGGAGCCGACTCAGTCGCGACGCTCACCGGCGATCCGGTCTTCGACTACAGTGCCGGAGGTGTGCTGTTCAGCCCGGGTTATCGTCAGGCTTACCAGTCCGGTGACCCGCGAGAGTGGGACGCGCCCTATCTGTTCGGGACGACTCAGGACGTCTACGACCCGTCCAAGGCGACCCTCGGCGATTTGGATGGCACCCGAAGCAGCGACAATGGCTCCATCTCGCTTGGCGAGGGTGGACTCCTGACGTTCACTCTGGCGCAGGCCATCACGTCCGGCGCGAAGTATCTCTATTTCGGCGACAGCGGCGGCGGTAACGACAAGGTGGTCGTGTCGGTCAACGGTAACGTGCCCACACCTCCTCCGTCCGATCCGGGCTCACCCCCGTCCGACCCGGCGAATCCGCCTGGCGGCGGTGGCGGCGGTGGAACCGGCGGCAACGGCATCGTGGACACGTTCTTCAGCGGGACGGGGCGCGCCGACCGGATCGTCCTCGGTGAGGGCGACTACATCGGCCTCGGCCTTGGCAATGACGGCATCGACGGCATGAGCGGGAACGACACTCTCGACGGCGGGGTCGGGAACGACGCGCTGTTCGGCGGCGCCGGAAACGACCTGCTGTTCGGGCGCTCCGGCAACGACCGCCTGTACGGCGAATCCGGCAACGACCGCCTGCGCGGCGGCGACGGAGACGACATGCTGTTCGGCGGGTCTGGCAACGACGTGCTTTACGGCGAGGCCGGCAACGATCAGCTCATGGGCGGCCTCGGACGCGACAAGCTCTATGGCGGGGCCGGGGACGACAAGATCTTCGGCAGCCTGGGCAACGACATCCTGTCCGGCGGCGCCGGCAAGGACGCGTTCATCTTCCACCAATCCCTGAAGGGAGAGCCGAACATTGCTCGGATCACGGACTTCAAGGTCCGCGACGACTCCGTCTGGCTCGACGACAAGGTCTTCAAGGGACTGGGCAAGGGCACCATGGAGAACCCGACCCAGCTGAAGGCCGGCGCCTTCTGGAAGGGTGCCGAGGCGCACGATGCCGACGACCGCATCATCTACGATTCGTCGAATGGCGCGCTGTACTATGATCGCGACGGCACGGGTGCCGCCGCACAGGTTCAGATCGCGACCCTCAAGCCGAACCTGAAGATGACCTATAAGGACTTCTTCGTCGTCTGATCGCCTGCACGGCTTGGACACGAACGAGACCTGAACGCGATGAGAGGGGGCCCTTGGGACCCCTCTTTCGTCGTGGAGCGTAGGATCCGGTGGATCCGGCCGGCGCCCCCTGGTGCAGTGCTCGGCCAGGGTTCAGAATGCAGGGGCGTCGCTCGTTTCGAGGGGGCCATGAGCATTCTGCGCTTTTACATGGATCGCATGGAGACCCCCATCGGGGAGCTGGTTTTGCTGGCCGACGACGGCGGGCGCCTGCGATCGGTGGACTGGACGGAGCACGAGCCTCGGTTCGCCCGCCTGCTGCGTCTTCATTATGGAGAAGGCCAATACGCGCTGGAGCGACGGGACGATCCCGGGGGACTGTCCACGGCTCTTGGAGCCTATTTCGACGGTGATCTCCGTGCCATCGAGGCGCTGCCCGTGGAGACGGCCGGCACGCCCTTCCAACGCGAGGTCTGGACCGCGCTGAGATCCATCCCGCCTGGAACGACGATTTCCTACGGTGAACTGGCGCGGCGGATCGGCCGCCCCTCGGCCGTCCGGGCCGTCGGGCTCGCCAATGGGGCCAACCCCATCGGGGTCGTCGTTCCCTGCCACAGGGTCATCGGTTCGGATGGAGCGCTGACGGGCTATGGTGGGGGAATCGAACGCAAGCGTTGGCTGCTCGCGCACGAGTCAGCCTTGTCGCCCGCCCCACAGATGTGTCTCGCCCTCTAGGTCGCCGCTCAGGAGTGCAGGGTCGGTTGCTGCGGAACATGCTCGGAAGCCAGGATGGCCGCCTCGACGCGGTTGCGCACCTTCAGTTTCTGAAGAATACCGGTCACGTAGTGCTTGATCGTCTTCTCGCTGAGATCGAGCTTGTCGCCGATCTCCCGATTGCTGAGGCCCGATCCCAGGATGGACAGGATCTGAGCTTCACGACCGCTGAGATGAATGAGCCGGTCCTGCATCTCGCTCGAGGGCTGGGAGGGCCCGGATTGCGCCAGCAGCTTGGCTGCGAGGGCAGGGGACACGTAGCCCTCGCCCCGACCGAGGCCGCGGACCGCTTGCACCAGCTCGTCCGGGCTCGTGCCCTTCAGGA
The DNA here is from genome assembly GCF_016892705.1 of Microvirga pudoricolor. Lineage (GTDB taxonomy): Bacteria > Pseudomonadota > Alphaproteobacteria > Rhizobiales > Beijerinckiaceae > Microvirga > Microvirga pudoricolor. Next base: position 146,734 of record NZ_JAFEMB010000002.1, on the reverse strand, counting down.
TGTAGCCCGAGGCGCCGTTGCGCAAGGCGTCGCAGACCTCTGCACCCTCGCCCGTTTTGCCCAGGATGAGAACCTTCACCATCGGACAATGGGTCGTCAGCTGCGTCAGGCAGGACGGGCCGCCGCCCGGAACGTTGACGTCCAGGATCAGGACGTCCGGCGAAAGGGCGGATGCCACGTGAAGCGCGTCCGAGGCGCTCGTACCCTGAGCGATCACCTCGATGTCCGGCTGGCTCTCAAGGGTGTAGACGACGCCGCTTCGGTAGAGTGGGTGGTCGTCGATGACGGCGACGCGCATTTTGTTGGTCATGTAGTTCCCCGCATTCGATGTCGGGCCGCCGATCGCTGGCCCATGAGTGTTGTTGCCGGTCGTGTTCTCGTCAGTCTTTTTCGTTATGTCTGACGCTGTCCAAATCCCAAGGCCCGACCAAGCCGAGACGAACCGGGCGCTCCGGCTCCTTCGCAACCGGAGGCCATGCTCCCTCGTCCTTGATCTCGACCATGAGGGAGGTGCCGTCCCACCAGACGGAAACCCTATGATCGTTGGCGCAAGCTTGCTCGCAGGCGAGGTCCAGGCTTTCGCGAATGAAGCGGCAAACCGTCGTCTGCACGATCATCGGCAGGTGCTCAGGCAGGTCCGTGACCGCGCAGTACACCCGCGTTCCCGTCCGCGCCTCATGGGCCCGCGCGAGATCGCGCAGCACCCGATCCAGGGATGCGGGAGACGAATCCGGCGCCACCGAACCCGGGTGGGGGGTGCGGCTGACGGCGGGCCTGGGGTCGCCAGCGACCTGAGGAGCTCCGCTCTCCTGGCGCGGCAGAGGCAAGGCGGGCGACCGCCAGGACGATCTGACGGGCGTGCCCGCCCGCCGTCCCGACGCTCTCCGGCCCTGAGCCGAACGTTTAAGGAAGGATTGCCAATAGCGGAGTAGCCCTGGGAGCTTAGATGGGATCACGACTTCCGACGATGTATGCACGGCCCGCTGACCCCCTGGTGAGACTAAAGTTGGCACTGCCTACATTCTTATGAGTTTAACTTTAGGCTTGGCTGGATATTAACTTTATTAACGTAAGATTAAATGATCCTTAGGTATCCCGACGTTGCTTATGGCCGCATCTCGGGAGTTAACCCCGAGGGATTATGGCGTGACAGGTGCCCTCGGACGGCTCGTCTCAAGGACAATATGCCTAATAACATCGCTCTAACGGGTCGTCGGACCTTGGTGGATGTTTCTTATCCGTCGGGGTTGGCCCTCGCGGACATCTCCCTCGAAACAGCCCGCTTCCCGCGCATTTCAGGGCGGATATGGGATAAAATGACGTAGCGATAACTTGACCCGTCGACAAAATCGGTCAAGACGGACCTTCGGATTTAGCCCATAGGGGAAGCTGATGAACAAGAACGATCTGATCGACGCCATTGCCGAAGAGCACGAGCTGACCAAGACCTTCGCCCGGGACCTCGTGGAGGGCATTTTCGACCGCATCTCCGAGGCCGCCAAGCGCGGCGAGGAAGTGGCGATCTTCGGCTTCGGCAAGTTCAAGGTCGCCGATCGCAAGGCGCGCAAGGGCCGCAACCCGCAGACCGGCGAGCCCGTGAAGATCGCCGCGTCCAAGAACCTAAAGTTCGAGCAGGCCAAGGCCATCAAGGAACTCCTGAATACCAAGCGCGGCGGCTCCCGGAAGAAGTAAACGCCAAGGGCCGAATGCCCTCAATCCTGGTCAAGGGCGGTTTGTGAACCGCCCTTTTTGCTGCCCGCGGGCGGCTGGCCGATGGCCGGTGGCTGCACCGTCGATCATATTTTAAACCTGAACCTGATAGAGACTTGTCATTGCGGCCGGCTCAGCGATGACCGGCCGGATTAATGGTCAGGGCCGGATAGATTTCATGAATCCTGCGGAAAATACCGTTGCGGCGTCTCAGAGGGCTCTCGGGCAGGTAGCGGACATGGGGATGTTCGAACTGGCTCCGGTGCCCCTGTGGCTGGAGGATTACAGTGGGATCCGGGAGCTCTTCGAGCAATGGCGCCGGGATGGCGTGACATCCCTGCGGGATTTCCTCTCCGAGGATTCGAGCCGCGTCCAAGCCTGCTCCGACCGGATCCGGGTGCTGCGGGTGAACGACCGCACGCTTAACCTGTTCGAGGCGCGGGACCTGCCCGACCTCGTGGGGAATCTCGACCGGATCTTCACCCGCGACATGCTGACGACCCATATCGAGGAGCTGGTCCAGCTCTGGGAGGGCCGCACCGAATTCGTCAGCCAGGCGGTCAACTACACCATATCGGGCCGGCGCCTGGACATTCAGCTGAAGGGCAGCATCCTTCCCGGCCATGAAGGCACCTGGGAGCAGGTTCTGGTCTCGACGGAAGATGTCACCGAGCGCGAGACCGCCCGGCGAGGACTCGCGCGGAGCGAGGAATATGCCCGCGGCCTGTTCGAGCATTCGCCGGTTTCGCTTTGGGTCGAGGACTTCAGCGCCATCAAGGGTCTCCTGGACACTGTGAGGGCGCAAGGAATCGTCGATTTCCGGGTCTTCACGGACGTTCACCCGGAATTCGTCGAGCGCTGCATGGCCGAGATCGTCGTCCTCGACGTTAACCGGCACACCCTCGACCTGTTCGGCGCGCCGGACAAGGCCAGCCTGCTGAGAAACCTCAAGGAGGTGTTCCGGGGCGACATGCACGAGCCCTTCCGGGAGCAGCTGGTGGATCTTTGGAACGGCAAGCTGTTCCAGCAACGGGAGGTCGTGAACTATTCGCTCGGAGGCGAGGCCATCCACCTTCATCTCCAGTTTTCGGTGCTGCCCGGCCACGAGAGCGACTGGTCCCTGGTGCAGATCGCCCTGACGGACATCACCGCCCGGAAGAAAGCCGAAGCCTATCTGGAGTTTCTCGGCAATCACGACCCGCTGACCAAGCTCTACAACCGCTCCTTCTATGCCGACGAGCTCAACCGGCTCGAGCGCAAGGGCCCGTTCCCTGTCACCGTCATCGCCATCGATCTCAATGGATTGAAGGAAGCCAACGATGGGCTCGGCCATGCGGCCGGCGACGCGATGCTACGGCGGGCCGGAGAGGTGCTGGAGAAGCTCATCGAAAGTCCCGGCTGCGCCGCGCGGATCGGCGGGGACGAGTTCGCCATCCTGTTGCCGGGCACCGACGAGCGCGACGGGGCCGTGACCATGGAAGCACTCGCGGGCCTCATCGAGATCAACAACCAGTTCTATTCTGGGCCGGGGCTCAGCATGGCGATGGGGGCGGCCACCAGCGAGCCTGGGGAGAGGCTGGAAGAGGTCGTCAAAAGGGCGGACCTGCGCATGTACGAGGCGAAGCGGGCCCATTACTCGATGCTGCCGAACGAGCGGCGGCAGCGGACGGCGATGCGCTAGCGCGGCTGATCGAACCCGTTCTAGAGGGACGGTCCGGCGCCGGGCGCCGGACCGTATCGAAGGATCAGCCCGCAGTGGGGCGGGGGGCTTCCGCCATGAGATCGAAGCCCGGCGCATGGTTGAGCACCACCACAGGCGTTCCCACGGGCACCCGGTTGAACAGGTCGATGATGTCCTGGTTGAACAGCCGGATGCAGCCGCTGGACACCGCTTCGCCGATGGACCACGGCTCGGTCGTGCCGTGCAGGCGATACATGGTGTCCGTGTCGCCCTGGTAGAGATAGAGCGCGCGCGGCCCGAGCGGATTCCCGAGACCGCCCGGCATGCCGCCGGCCCAGGGGCGATTGCGCTTGGGATCGCGCCGGATCATGTCGGCTGTGGGGGTCCAGCGCGGCCAGGAGGCCTTGCGCCCCACCCGGGCCCGGCCGCTCCACAGCATGCCCTCGGCGCCGACGCCGATGCCGTAGCGAAGGGCCCGGCCGTTTTCCATGATCAGGTACAGGAACCGGTTGCCCGTATCGACCACGATCGTGCCCGGCCGCTCGCGGCCGCTATAGGCCACTTCCTGGCGCAGATATCTGGGATCGACCTCCGAGATGTCTGTGGCGGGAAGCGGGAAGGCCTCGTTGGGACGGGGACCGTACATGGCCACATAGCTCGGGTCCGGGCCGAAGCGGACGCTCTGCGCCGTGGGCTGCTGGGTCGTGACGCAGCCGGCCAGGGCGCAGGAGATCGCCAGGGTCGCCAGGAGAGGGGCGGACCGGAGCTTAACCTTGGGGAAGTTGAACATCTAGAGAGACCGTAATTCTTTGATTTGCACGGGTTTCGTTGCCGCTCAGGTAACGCCACTGGAACGGCGAAGGTTCAATGCTAGATCGATCACCAGACGGTGAGAATCTGATCACATTTGATGGTTGTGCCATTTCAGCCACAGATGGGCCGTGGGATTTGGCCCGACGGGCTCTTGCGGCGACGGTCATCCCGTAACGGCGTCGAATTTCGGTCGAAATCGACCGGATCGCCGGCTTGGCCATCTTGATGAAGCCGAGCCAATCCCCAAATCGGTCCCAAGGCCGCGCTTGGTGCGACCGTATGGGTCTTCCCAACGGGGATATCGGCGTCCCTCCGGACCAAATCAACACGGACCCTACAATGAACAGCCTCATGATGCTCGCAGCAGACCCCACCGCGTGGGTCGCCTTGGCGACTTTGATCGCCATGGAAGTGGTGCTCGGCATCGACAACCTCATCTTCATTTCGATCCTGACGAACAAGCTCCCGGCTCACCAGCAGGAGAAGGCCCGGCGGATCGGCATCGGCCTCGCCCTGATCATGCGTCTCGCCCTGTTGGGCACCGTGGCGATCATCGTCCAACTCACGGAGCCGGTGTTCGAGGTCTTCGGCCATGGCTTCTCCTGGCGCGACCTCATCCTCATCGCGGGTGGCCTGTTCCTGGTCTGGAAAGCCACCAAGGAGATCCATCACTCGGTGGACCCCCATCCCAACGAGGACATGTTCGATACCAAAAAGCCTCAGTTGGGCTTCGCGGCGGCCATCGGGCAGATCCTGGTGCTGGACCTCGTCTTCTCGGTCGACAGCATCATCACGGCGGTCGGCATGACCGACCACGTGCCGATCATGGTGATCGCCGTTCTGGTGGCCGTGACCGTCATGCTCCTGGCCGCCAACCCGCTCGCCCGCTTCATCCAGGCGAACCCCACGGTCGTCATGCTGGCGCTGGGCTTCCTGCTGATGATCGGCATGACCCTCATCGCCGAGGGCTTCGGGGCGCACGTTCCGAAGGGCTACATCTACAGCGCCATGGCATTCTCGGCTCTGGTCGAAGGCCTCAACATGCTCTCACGCCGCTCCAAGCGGAAAGGCGAGGCCAAGCACTGAGCCGGCTTGCGCCATTCCCGTCGACAAGAAAGGCCCGGAGCATCGGCTCCGGGCCTTTTTCCGTTCAGACGATGAAAAAGTCCTTGTGGGTCAGTTTCAGCTTCCTGGCCCCGTCGAGCTTCACGATCTCGACCGCCGCCTTTCCGCCGGCACCGTCCTGATCGTACAGGATCGCGCCCTTCTTCCTGTCGAAGATGATTCGGTCGCCGCCATCGAGGGCTTTGTCGCCGGTCACGAAAGCGCCCTTCTTCAGGCCGCCTTTCTTGACGAACTTGGTGAAGAACGACCCGGAGAACTGGATCGTGTCGTCCTTGACGTTGAAGTCCGTAATTCGATCCAGATTGTTCTTCCGGTTGGGCTTGGTGTCGAAAACGAACGTATCCTGCCCGCTGCCGCCCGACAGGATGTCGTTGCCGCCTCGGCCAAGAATCCTGTCGTTGCCGGCACCGCCGCCGAGGGTGTCGCGGCCTGCTCCGCCGATGATGACGTCGTCGCCGGCGGAGCCCGCCGTGAACTCCGCGGCCCAGTCGAGCACCTCGATCCGCATGGCCTTGTCGACGCTCAGTCCACCCTTGTCCGTCGCCCGGACGACGATTCGGTGCGTGGCAGCCTGCTCGTAATCGAGCCTCACGCCCTCCGACACCACGATCCGGTCGCCATCGACGGCAAAACGGCCGCCCGCGTCGTCGAGAAGCCTATAGCTGAACGCGTCCCCGTTGTCCTGGTCGCGGGTCGTTAGGGTTCCGACCGTCGTTCCTCTCGCCGAGAGCTCACGTACCGTGGCCTGGCTCAGGGCGACATCGGTGGGGGCTTCGTTGACGTCGCCAAGGGACACGCTGAAGGCGGATTCGAAGGTGGCCCCCGCCCCGTCCTTCACCTGGATCCTGACCGTGTGGGATGGGGCGGCCTCAAAATCGAGGAGGGCGCCGTTGAGCACGACGAGCTGGTTCCCGGCGATGCCGAACCGGCCGCCCGCGTTGTCCAGGAGCGTATAGGTGAAGGCTTCTCCCGCATTGGGATCCTGGGCCGAGAGCGTGCCGATCACGGTCCCGCCCGCAGCGCCTTCCAGAGCATGGCTCCCGTCCAGCGCGAGCGCGGTCGGAGCACGGTTTTCCGTGGTCGCGATCACCTTGACCTCGCCCCTGGCCGCCGGATTCGCCCCGTCATCGACGACGATCGCGAAGGTCGTGGTCTCGGTGCTGCCCGCCCAGCCGTTCTTGAAGGCCGGATCGAAGGTGAGCGCGCGCAGCGCCGCCGTAACGGTGGCGGCGTCGCCGGTGACCGTGTAGGTCCCCGTAGCCGGATCGTAGGTTCCGGCGCCTCCCGCCGGGACCACGAGAACCCCGTTCTCCTTGGCGAAGGTGACGGTGACGGCGAGGCTCGAGCCATCCGCGTCGCCGACGGTCACGCCCGCGAGGAGCTGAGCCAGCCCGGTGTCCATGATGGATATCGGCGCCGGCAGGTCGCTGAGCGTGGGAGCGTTGTCGTTCAGGTTTTCGAGCGTGAGGACGAATTCCCGCGCGACAGGAGCGTCGATGCCGTCGCTCACGAACACGACAAAGCCGACCTCCGGGACCCCCGTGTAGCGCTCGTAATCGAGTTGGGCCGCGTCCCTGACGCGAATCTCGACGCGGCCGCCTATCTCGACGATCTTGAAGGCGCTGTTGTCGGGGTCGCGCAACGTATAGGTCAGCGGGTCGCCGTCCGGATCCGCCGCGTTCAGATAGCCGACGAGGGTGTCGTCCGGCAGGTTCTCGGCGATGGACGTGACGGCGGTGGCGCCGCCATGCTCCGTCGTGAAGGTGACCGCCTCGGTGACCCGATTGGCCTCGACCGTAACGGAAAGCGGCGTGACCACCCATGCGCCGTGGTCGTCCGTGGACTTGATCCAGAGGGGGAAGTCCTGCGTCGCATCGATCTGCAGGCCCGCTTTGAGGACGAGCTCCGCGATCCTGGCGCCGTCCGGGCCGAGGGTCGTCCGGATCTCGAAGGGGGAACTGCCCGAGGCGTCGTCTCCGTCTTCGTCAACGATCTGGTAGACGAAGGTGTCCAGCACGTCCTGGTCTTGGGTCGTCAGGGTCCCGACCGTCACGGCGGTTCCGTTCTCTCGGATGATGTTCCCCGAGGGCGTCAGGACGATTCCCATCGGGGTATCGTTCTGGTCCACCAGGTCCAGGACGAAAACGCGCTCGGTGGGCGTTGTCTTGCCATCATCCGCCAGGATGGTGACGTTGATCCTCGACCCCTCCGGCCGCTCGAAATCGAGTTTCGTCGGGTCGGCGACGCGCAGTTCGTAGACGAGACCGTGCTTCACGATCTCGAAGATGCCGTCAGGGTCTTTGATCGAGTAGCTGAGGCTGTCCCCATCCCGGTCGGTTGCACTCAGGGTCCCGACGAACGCGCCTTCCGGCAGGTTTTCCAGGACGGCCGTCACGTCCACGCCATCCTCTCCCAGGAGCGAAAGTCCCTCGGGGGCATGCTCCACGTCGTTGAACGTGACCGTGAAGCGCTCGCGCGTGAAGCCGCCATGGCCGTCTCCGGCCTGGATCCAGACATCGTGAACGAGGGTCGACGAGAGGCTGAGCCCGCCCTTGGTCACCAGGCGATGAACCGTCTTTCCGTCGACCAAGGCCGAGGCGATCGCCAAGTAGGGATCGTCGACGGCGGTCCCGTGCTCGTCCACGATGGTGTAGGACAGGCTGTCGTCCGGATCACCGTCCTCGGCCTGGAGCACGCCGAAGGCGGTGCCCTCGGGAGCGTCCTCGTCCAGGGCCACGGGATCGAGCAGGGCGAGGTTTGTAGGAGCCTTGTTGACGTTCTCGATGGCGATCTGGAACGTTGCGAATGCTTCCCCGCCATGGCCGTCCGAGACCTTGACCCTGAGGTCGTGAACCAGCGAGCGCGGCACCTCGGTTCCGGGCCGCGTGACGACCTGATGGACCGTTTTGCCTTCGACCTCGGCGGAGACGATCTCGAAATAGGCATCGTCCACCGGGTCGCCCGCTCCATCGACGATGGTGTAGGTCAGCACGTCCTTCAGGTCGGGGTCCGCTGCGGACAGCAGGCCGACGATGTTTCCGCCTCCCTCGTTCACGACGAGGTTCGACAGGGCAAGCCCGGTCGGCGCCTGGTTGACGTTCTGCACGGTGACCGTGAAGTCCCAGACAGCCATCCCTCCGGGTTTGCCGTCGCTCACCCGGATCCGCACCGCATGGGGCGTCTCTTCCTCGACGCTGAAGGCCGTGCGGGTCACAAGCTCGACGAGCGTGGAGCCATCGGGCAGCAGGGTTTCGCGGATCGCGAAGGGGCCGTCGGCGATCACGGAGCCCGCCGCATCGACGATGGCGTAGGACAGGGCGTCACCGTCGGGATCCGTTGCGCTCAGCGTTCCGACGGTGGTGCCGGGCGCCGCCGTTTCCAGAATCGTATCGCCCGTCAGGCTCAGGTCGACCGGGGCCTGGTTGAGGTCGTGGACGGTGATGCTGAACGTCTGCCGGGTCGCGCCGCCATGGCCATCGCTGACGCTGATCCAGATGTCATGGCTCACCGTATCGGGGACGCTGATCCCCGCCTTCGCCACGAGCTTGTGGACCGTCGAACCGCCTTCGAGAAACTTCCCGATCTCGAACCAGGGATCCTCAGTGGGATTGCCGGCCTCGTCCACGATGGTGAGGGTAAGCGTGTCGCCGTCGCCGTCCGAGGCGCTCAGGATTCCCACCACCGTCCCGGCCTCGACCTTTTCGTCGATGCTGTGCGGCCCCGATAGGGCCAGATCGACGGGTGCCTGGTTCACATTGTTCACCGTGATGGTGAAATCCGCGAAGGCCGCCCCACCCGGTTTCCCGTCGCTCACCTGGATCCGGAGCGGGTAGGCCGTCGTGGCCGCGACCGTGAGGCTGCCAGTCGTGACGAGTTCCACCAGGCGGGTGCCGTCCGGGAGGTCGGTGACCTTGATGGCGAAGGGGCCGTCCGTCACGGCATTCCCATCGGCATCGACGATGGAATAGGCGAGGGGATCGCCATCGGGGTCGCTGGCGGCCAGGACGCCGATTGCGGTTCCGACGGGCGCCGTCTCGTCGACCTCCGTTCCGGAGAGGGTCGGCGGCGTTGGGGCCTTGTTGACGTTGCGGACGGTAATCGCGAACGTTTCGGTCGTGCCGCCGCCATGGCCATCGCTGACCTTGACCCGAATCGTGTGGGTCTCGTCGGCCGCGACCGCGATTCCGCCCTTAGTGACGAGGGTATGCGTCGTCTTCCCGGCGATGACTTTGGTCTTGATCTCGAACTGGGGATCAGTCGTCTCGTTGCCGTCCGCGTCGACCAGCGTAAAGGTCAGGCTGTCGCCGTTGTAATCCGTGGCCGTGAGGGTTCCCACCGTGACGGCCGTCTCACTCTCGTCGATGGCGGCGTTCGAGAGCGAGAGGGCGGCCGGCGCATGGTTCCGCGTGGTCGACTGGATCGCGACGGACTTCACGACCGTGAACTCGCCGTCGGTCACGCTGAGGGAGAACGAGATCGTCTCCATGGAGCCTGCCGCGACGGCCCGGTCCCGCGGGTCGAAGGAAAGGTTCTGCAGGGCGGCCTTCACGGCCGCGACGCTCCCCGACACCGTATAGGTGCCGGCCGAAGGGTCGTAGGTGCCCGGGCCGAGATCCGACAAGGTGCCGAGAGCCGGGTCGAAGGCGACGGTGGCCGTCACGGTCTCGCCGATGTCCTCGTCCGTGACCTGCACGTCCCGAAAGGGCTTGATGAGAGCGTCGTCCACCGTGGACCCGGCGCTAGCCGGCAGGTTGACGACGGGCGTCTCGTTCAGGTCGTTCATGTAGACGATGAAGACCCGATCCTCGAAAAAGTCGGGATCGTCCGGATCTTCGATCATCACGTGGACGATGTAGCGGTGGTCGGACTTGGCCTCGTAGTTGAGGTTGAAGTTTTCCCGGGGCGCTAGGTAAAGCTTTCCGCCGTCGTCCGGATTGCGCACGAGCCGGAAGGGCGTGAAGCCGGGCGCCAGAATGGTGTAATTCAGGGTAGGGGAGTCGTCCGGCTTCTGCACGATGCCGATGTGGGTCGTGTCGGGGACGTTCTCGTCCACGAAATAATTGATGACCGGTATCTCTTCGTCCATCGGATCCGCCAATCTTCGCTATGCCGGATCTATAACGCTATAACAAATATTATAAAAGTGTTCTCAACCCTGGTTCTCGTTTCGTGAAATTGTGATGACGGACTGCTATTGACGTTGGGTGAGGGACATGGTTGCAGGGTGTACCGCCCCTCGCGACACCTGCCATGCATCTCGATCCGATCGCCTTCGGCCTCACCTCGGTGATGCTCTCCGCCGTGTCCGGCGGCCTTCTGCTGTTCTCCTGGCTTCAGAACCGGACCGAGACCGCTCTGGCTTGGTGGGGCCTGAGCTTCTGGCTGTGCGCCGGGAGCATCGCCCTGGTGGGAGCCCGGGGAATGGGCGCGCCGCCGGTCTCCGTCATGAGCGGTAACGCGCTCCTCGCGGCCGCGTTCGGTCTGCAATATCTCGGGTGCCGGGTGTTCAACGGACGCTCGGCGCCGCTGCCGCTGGCGCTGGTGGGGGCTGGTGTCTGGCTCGCCTTCTGGCCGTTCTTCAGCGAGTGGTTCGAGGCCCGCATGGTCCTGATGGCCGCCGTCGGGAGCCTCTATTGCGGCTTCATGATGTGGGAGCTGTGGCGCGAGGCACCCTTGCGCCTCGTCTCGAGCAAGGCGCTCGTCCTCGTCGTGGGCTGCGCCGCCGCCTATTTCACAATCCGCCTGATCGTCGGCCTCATGCCGCCCGTCGAGGCCCTGCGTGAGCTTTTCGCCAGCCGCTGGTCCTCCGGCATGGCCTTCCTGCTCCTGCTGTATCTGCCGAGCCTGGCCTTCCTGTTCCTGTCCATGGCCAAGGAGAAGGGCGAGTTCGCGTTCCGGCAAGCTGCCCTCGTGGATCCCCTGACCCGGATCCCGAACCGCCGCGCCTTCACGGCGGATGCGGAGCGCTTCCTGGCGAGGCACGGCGGAGGGGCGGTGAGCTGCCTTGTCTTCGACCTCGACGACTTCAAGGCCATCAACGACAATTACGGGCACGAGGCCGGCGACGACGTCCTCCGAGCCCTCGCCGATACCCTCGCGACCATCCTGCCGGGCCAGCCCTTCGGGCGCCTCGGCGGCGACGAATTCGCGGCCCTGATCCCGGCCGGCGAGGGTGAGGCGAGAGGGAAGGCAGAGGCCGTGCGCGCAGGGTTCGACGCACACCTCGCCCGGTCGGAGGGCGGCGCCCTTCGGGCCACCGTCAGTATCGGCTGCGCGACGGCCTCGGGTCTCGGCCTCCAGGATCACCTGGCGAGCGCCGACGCCGCGCTGTATCGGGCGAAAGCCGGGGGACGCAACCGGGTCTCGGGCCCGGAAACCGGAGAGGCGACATTGATCCGCTTTCCGGTGCGGCGAGCCTACCGCAACAAGGTCTGAGCCGAGGCGCCCGCTACCATCCGTCGATTTGACTTCCCGGCAGGTTTGAGGGAAGAGCGCCGGTCGCGCGGGCCTTTGGGCCCATGAAGCCCCCGAGAACAGGCGTCCCGTCGCCGGAGCTCCCGCATGAATGTCGCCGATGCCCAACTGCGCCCGACCAGACGCGAGGCCTTCGCGTCGCGGGCGGTGGTCTGGTTCGAGCGCAGCCATGCGCGGCTATGCGCCCTCCTCATCCTGCTGTCGCTCGCCTGCTTCCTGCCCGGCTTCTCGACGCTCCAGCCCATGGACCGGGACGAACCGCGCTATGCCCAAGCGTCCAAGCAGATGCTGGAGACCGGCGACTTCGTGGACATCCGCTTCCAGGACGAGGCCCGGCACAAGAAGCCGGTGGGAATCTACTGGATCCAGAGTGGCGTGGTCGCCCTGGGAGAACACCTCGGGATCTCCGACGCACGCACGACCATCGCCCTCTATCGGCTCCCCTCGCTCGCCGGCGCCCTGTCGGCCGTCCTGCTCACCTACTGGGCCGCGCTCGCCTTCCTGGGGAGGCGAGGGGCCTTCCTGGCCGCCTCCCTCATGGCGGCCTCCGTCATCCTCATGGTCGAGGCCAGGCTGGCCAAGACGGACGCGGCGCTGCTCGCCTGCTGCGTTGCCGCCATGGGCGGGCTCGCGCGAGCCTATCTGAGCCGCGGCGCCGGGCGTCTGCCCTTGGGGACCCTCGCGGCCTTCTGGCTCGGCTTCGCGCTCGGCGCTCTCATCAAGGGGCCGCTGGTCCTCATGTTCGTGGGCTTGGCGGCCCTGGTCCTGTCCTGGCGCGAACGCTCCTTCCGCTGGCTGTCGGTGCTCAAGCCCTGGCCCGGCCTCCTGTTCACGCTTGTGGTCGTGCTGCCCTGGTTCGCGGCCATTGCGGTCAAGAGCCACGGGGAGTTCTTCGCGGCGTCCGTCGGCCACGACATGCTGGGTAAGGTCGGCACCGCCCAAAAGGTCCACTGGGCGCCGCCGGGCTTCTATCTCGCGGCCTTCTTCGCCACCTTCTGGCCCGGCGCCATCCTGGCGGCCATCGCGGTGCGCTTTGCCTGGACCAACCGGAGGGACGATGCCGTCGCCTTTCTGTTGGCCTGGATCGTCCCGGCCTGGCTCGTTTTCGAGGCCGTGCCGACGAAGCTGCCGCATTACGTTATGCCGCTGTATCCCGCCATCGCCATTCTGGTGGTCATCGCGATGGCGCGCGGGTTCCTGGGGCCGCACCGCCCACTGGCCAGGGTTTCGACCTTTCTCATCCCGTTCATCCCCCTGGGCCTGACCCTCGGCGTCTCGGCGGTGAGCTGGTCCTTCGACGAGACGCTGCCCTACAGAGCGCTGCCGCCCCTGGTGCTGTCGACGGCGCTCGCGTTCTATGCGTGGTTCCTGTTCGTCCGCGCCCGCGTCGTGCACAGCCTCTTGGCGTCGCTGATCTCAGCCGCCTTCCTGGCGCTCGGCGTGTTCGGCTTCGCGCAGCTCGACCTTCGCTCCCTCAAGCTGTCGCCGCGGCTCGCGGAGGTCGCCCGCAACCTGGGCTGCGCCGATCCGGCGGTCGCAACCCTGGGATATCGCGAGCCGAGCCTCGTCTTCCTGACCGGCACGAAACTCGAGATGCTCGAGACGGGATCGGAGGCCGCCGCCTTCCTGAAGCAGGGCGGGTGCCGCATCGTTTTCGTGGACGAGCGCTTCGACGAGGATTTTCGGGCCGAGACGGAACGCCTCGGTTTCGAGCCGGCGCTCTCGACGCGGGTGATCGGGTTCAATATTAACAGCGGTCGCCGGGTCGATATCGGCGCCTATTCGGCCGTGCCTTGAGGCTGGCCGGCTCACCAAGAGCTTTCGTCCCATGGATCAAACGTCTTCCAGCCCTCAGGTGAGCATCGTGGTGCCCGTCAGGAACGAGGCCGACAACATCCTGATGCTCGTCGACGAGATTGAGCGGGCCTGCTCGGCCATCGGCCCGTTCGAGGTGGTCTACGTGGATGACGGGTCGACGGACCGGACCGTCGAGGTGATCCAGGAGGCCCGCCGGACCCGGCCGTGGCTGCGCCTCATCCGCCATGAAGCAAGCTGCGGCCAGAGCGCGGCGGTGCGGACCGGCGTACGCAATGCCCATGGCCCCATCGTGGCGACCCTGGACGGGGACGGCCAGAACGACCCGGCCTTCATCCCCCAACTGGTAGCCGCCCTGGACGACCCCGGCACGGCCCTGGCGGCCGGCCAACGGGTGGGGCGCAAGGACGGCACCTATAAGAGTTGGCAGTCGAAGATCGCCAACGGCGTGCGGCAGTCCATCCTGAAGGACGGCACCCGCGACACGGGCTGCGGGCTGAAGGTCTTCCGGCGGGATGTGTACCTGGCGCTGCCCTATTTCGACGCCCTGCACCGCTTCATGCCCGCCCTCGTGAAGCGCGAGGGCTACCGGATCGCCCACGTGGACGTGGTCGACCGGCCCCGCCATGCCGGCCGGTCGAATTACGGCCTTCTGGACCGCCTTTGGGTTGGTATTCTCGACCTGTTCGGCGTCTGGTGGCTGCTGCGCCGGCGTCGCCGCGTTCCCGTCGCGCACGAGGTCCGCTGATGGAGACACTCCGATGCTGATGCGCCTGTCCCACGACCTGGGCCTCTACTTCTACGACGTGGTCGTCGCCCGATTCGATTTCTGGGCCGCCTTCGGGGTCATCGCCCAGTTCATCTTCGGGGCGCGGTTCCTCGTGCAGTGGATCGCGAGCGAGAAGGCCGAGCGCAGCGTCATTCCGGTCGGTTTCTGGTTCCTGTCCATCGGCGGCGGACTGATGACCCTGGTCTACGGCTTCGCCCGCCGGGACCTCGTGATCATCCTGGGCCAGGCCTTCTCGATCTTCATCTACGTGCGCAACCTGATGCTCATCGCCCGCGACCGCAGGAAGAAGGCGATCGAGGCCGAAGAGGTGACCTGACGCCCGCTGTTGCTCTGACGTCCGCTCAGGCCGGAAGGGCCATCCGGGCCGCCACCCGCTTCGAGACGCCGTGCAGCGCGAGGCAGATCAGGACGCAATAGACCCCCATCGCCACGACCTGAACCGGAAAGGCGAGCCCGGCATCGATGAGCACACCGGACAGGCCGGGGCCGACTGCCGAAAGGAAGACCATGGTGGCGATCAGAACGGCGCGGATCGACCCGAGATGACGGGTGCCGTAAACCTCGGGCCAGAGGCTGCCGAATAAAATGAGCGAGAGCCCGTCCGCGATCCCATAGAGCGCCATGAAGGCAAGGACCGCCCATGGTGCTTCGACGGTGCCGAGCGCGAGGCAGGCGAGCCCGAAGGGCAGAAGATAGGTGGGCAGGATCTGCAGGGCGGAGAAACGGTCGACCAGTTGCCCGGCGACCAAGGTGCTGAAGACGGTGACGACCGCGTACAGCGTGAAGCCCAGCGCGAACGTATCCAGGCCCCAGCCCCGGATTTCGGCCAAGTGCACCTGGTGGAAGAAGATCGTGTTGCTGATGAAGGCCGGCGGCATCATCCCAAGCAGCAGCCAGTAGAACAACGGGTCCCGCAGAACCTCGGCGCGGGTCCAGTCCCGGGCAGACCCCTTGCGGCCGCCGCCGGACGCTGTTCCCGGAGAGCGTTCCACGCGCGCGAGGACGGCCGCGATGGGAAGCATCACGAGGACCAAAGCGGCGGCCGCCGCCAGCCATGCCTGGCGCCAGCCCAGGGCGTTCGAGAGCGCCAGAAGCCCCAGGGGCAGGATGGCTTTTCCGGCATTGAGGCCGAGCGCCGCCAGCGACACGGCCCGACCGCGCTCCGCCGAGAACCAGCGTCCCAGGAGCGTATAGGCCGTATGAACCATCATGCCCTGGCCGAAGAGACGCAGCACGAAAAGGCCCAGGAACAGAGTGAGCAGGTCGAACGACAGCGCGAAGCCGACGGCCCCGAGAGCCAGCATGGGAAAGATCAGGGCGACGACGCGGCCCGCCGAGACGTGATCCACGAGGCGGCCCAACTGGACCAGCGCAAGGGCGCTCGTGAGCGTCGCCGCCATGAAGAGCGTGCCGTATTCTCCATTGGACAGGCCGTATGCGCGCCGCACCTCGCCTCCCGACAGGGCGATGAAGAACGTCTGCCCGACGGACGAGGCGAAGAGGAGAAGGAAGCCCGCGGAGATCCAGCGGGCATTCTCGACAAAAAACCGGTGCAAGGGGAGGCTCGGAGCGAGGCGAACGGAAGAATTAGTATATTATAACATCTTGCCGGTTTCCAGCCCGAAGCAGCACTCTCAAGCCGCCTTGGCGTCTGCCTCCCGCAGCCGTGCGAACCCTGCATCGAGATCGCGCTTGAGGTCGTCCAGGTCTTCCAAGCCGATGTGGAAGCGCAGGGCAGGGCCACCGGGCTTCCATTCGGTGACGGTGCGATAGGTCGAGCAATCGAAGGGGATCACGAGGCTCTCGAAGCCGCCCCAGGAATAGCCCATGCCGAAGAGGGCGAGGCCGTCCAGCATGGCGGCCACGGCCTTGTCGGAGGCCGGCTTCAGGATCACCGAGAACAGGCCGGAGGAGCCCGAGAAATCCCGCTTCCAGATCGCGTGGCCGGGATCGGTCTCGATAGCCGGATGGAGCACCCGCGCGACCTCGGGCCGGGACTGCAGCCATCGGGCCATGTCCAGGGCCTGCCTCTCGTGCTCGCGCAGGCGGAGCGCCATCGTGCGCAGGCCTCGCAGTCCCAGGAACACATCCTCCGGACCAGGGCACATCGCGAACAGATCGTAGGTCTCGCGCAGCGCCTTGAAGCAGCGCTCGTTGGCCGAGACGAGGCCCAGGAGCAGGTCCGACCCGCCGCTGAGATATTTCGTCCCTGCCTCGATGGCGATGTCCGCGCCGCGGTTGTGCGGCGGGAAGAAGAGGGGAGTTGCCCAGGTGTTGTCGACGAGCACCACGGCGCCATGACGGTGAGCGACTTCGGATATAGCCGGAATATCCTGCATCTCAAACGATTGTGAACCCGGCGCTTCCGTAAAGACAGCCCTGGTGTTGGGGCGGATGAGATACTCGATTCCGGTGCCGAGTGACGGATCGTAATAGGTGGTTTCCACACCGAATTTTTTTAGGAACCCGTCGCAGAACTGGCGGGTCGGACGGTAGGTCGAGTCCGTCATCAGGAGATGGTCGCCCGCCTTCAGGCACGACAGGAGCGCCACGGTGACGGCGGCAAGGCCCGACGGCGCCAGCACCGTGCCGGCGGCGCCCGAGACCTCCGTCCAAGCCTTTTCAAGGGCTTCCGTGGTGGGCGTGCCCTTGGTGCCGTAGGAATATCGGCCGCGCCGGTGCAACAGGTCGTCGGTCGTCGGGTAGAGAACCGTCGATCCACGGTAGATCGGCGTGTTGACGAACCCGTGCTGCTCGGAGGGGTCCCGGCCCGCGTGGACGAGGCGGGTGCGGTCGCCGAACGTCGTCGGCTGGGAGGGGGGCTTGGACATTGGCACGTGATGATGTTAGCGGACGTTCGATGTGAGGCAGGGTCCGTCGCGGCGTCAACCCCTGAACGGTCCCTCCTCCCATCAAGACTTGACCGATCATCGATCATGGAATGTGATGGATGTGGTGCCGTCCCTAGGGATCGGCTCAACAAGGTCACCGGGGAACGTCCGGGAGGATCCAAGCAAAGATCCACCGGTAAGTATGTATTGGGAGATAATAAGACATGAAAAAGGCCATCGTATCGATCGCCTTCGGCCTTACGGCCAGCTTGATCGCCTCCGGCGCCTCCGCCCAGGCGACGCTCAACGGCGTGAAGCAGAAGGGTTTTGTGCAGTGCGGTTCGAACCCGGGCCTCGCCGGCTTCGGCGTTCCGGACGCCCAGGGCAACTGGACCGGCTTCGACGTGGATTTCTGCCGCGCCATGGCGGCGGCGATCTTCGACGACCCGACCAAGGTGCGCTTCATTCCTCTGACGGCCAAGGACCGCTTCACGGCGCTCCAGTCCGGTGAGGTGGACGTGCTGGCCCGCAACTCGACGGTGACCATGTCCCGCGACACGCAGCTCGGCCTCGAGTTCCCGGCCATCAACTATTTCGACGGCCAGGGCTTCATGGTCCGCAAGTCGCTCGGCGTGTCCTCCGCCAAGGAGCTGAACGGCGCGTCCGTCTGCACCCAGCAGGGCACCACCACCGAGCTGAACCTCGCCGACTACTTCCGTGCCAACAACATGAAGTACGAAGTCGTGGCTTTCGCGACCGCGGACGAGACGTTCAAGGCCTACGATGCCGGCCGCTGCGACGCCTTCACGACGGACGCCTCGGGCCTCTACGCCGAGCGCCTGAAGGCCTCCAACGTCGAGGATCACATCGTTCTGCCGGAGATCATCTCCAAGGAGCCGCTCGCCATCGCGACCCGCCAGGGCGATGCCCAGTGGAGCGACATCGTCCGTTGGACGCATAATGCCATGCTGAACGCCGAAGAGCTCGGCATCACCAAGGCGAATGTCGACCAGATGAAGGGCTCGGAGAACCCCGAGGTCAAGCGTCTGCTCGGCACGGAAGGCAAGTACGGCGAGGCCGTCGGTCTGCCGAACGATTGGGCCTACCGTATCGTCAAGCACGTCGGCAATTACGGCGAAGTGTTCGAGAAGAACATCGGCGAAGGATCGCGCCTGAAGATCAAGCGCGGCCAGAACGCGCTGTGGACCAAGGGCGGCCTGCAATACGGCATCCCGGTTCGCTAAGCCAGGATGGGCGCCCGGATCGACCGGGCGCCCTTTTCCTATCCATCGCGCTTTTATGGCGCGATCCTTGCATGAACGTTTGAGCGGCAAAAACAACCAATCCGCTGGCGGGGGAGTTCAGTGCAAACAACGGTTTCCCAAGAGGCGCCAAAAGGATCGATTCTCTACGATCCGAAAGTGCGCGGCATATTTTATCAGGTCGTCCTCGTGGCGATCGTGGCCTTCATCATTTACGAGGCCGTCACCAACGCCGCCGAAAACCTCCAGCGCGCCAAGATCGCGTCGGGATTCGGCTTCCTGAACAACACCGCCGGCTTCGATATCAATCAGGCGCTGATCAATTTCTCGGCAGCCGGCTCGACCTACGGCGACGCCTTCATCGTCGGCCTCCTGAACACGCTCCTGGTCTCCGCCTTCGGCATCGTCTTCGCCACCATCCTGGGCTTCATCGTCGGCATCGCGCGCCTGTCGAAGAACTGGATCGTGTCCAAGGTCGCGATGGTCTACGTGGAGACGATCCGGAACATTCCTCTGCTGCTTCAGCTGCTGTTCTGGTACCACGCCGTCCTGGCGCCGCTGCCGCAGCCGCGCGATTCCATCAATGTGGGCAACAGTTTCTTCCTGAACGCCCGCGGCCTCTTCATGCCCAAGCCGCTCTTCGCGGGCGACGCCTGGGTCATCTGGGTCGCCCTCGCCGTGGGTGTCGTGGCCACGATCCTGTTCCGGCGCTGGGCCTGGAAGCAACAGGCCGCCACGGGCAAGCTCTACCCCATCAACTGGATCTCGCTGGGCTTCGTCGTCGGCCTGCCGGTCCTGATGTGGATCCTGCTCGCCCTTTTCGGGGCCAATCCGATCAGCTTCGACGTACCCGTGAAGGGCACCTTCAACCTACGCGGCGGCATGACGGTCTATCCCGAGTTCGTGGCGCTCCTTCTCGGGCTCGTCACCTACACGGCGGCCTTCATCGGCGAGGTGGTGCGAGCCGGCATCCTGGCGGTCTCGAAGGGACAGACCGAAGCCTCCTCGGCCCTGGGGCTCACCTCCGCCCAAAACCTGCGCCTCGTGGTGATCCCGCAGGCCATGCGGGTGATCATTCCGCCGCTGACGAGCCAGTATCTCAACATCACGAAGAACTCGTCGCTGGCTGTTGCCATCGGCTATCCGGACCTCGTGCAGGTCTTCATGGGAACGGTGCTGAACCAAACCGGCCAGGCGATCGAGGTGGTGGTCATCACCATGGCGGTCTACCTGACGATCAGCCTCGTGACCTCGTTCGTGATGAACATCTACAATCGCCGCGTGGCGATCGTCGAACGGTAGGAGCGCAACCATGTCATCCTCCGTCGAAACGCCGGTCTTCATCCAGACCAAGTCCCACGAGGCCCTGCCGCCGCCGAATCTGGCGCGGGGCCCCATCGCCTGGATGCGGGAGAATCTGTTCCCCAGCATTCCGAATACGATCCTGACGCTGGTGGTCTTCTACCTGCTGTATGTGGCCATTCCGCCCCTTGTGAAGTTCCTCTTCATCGATGCGGTCTGGACCGGCACGGACCGGGATGCCTGCCGGGCGGAAACCGCCGGCCATCCGGTCGGCGCCTGTTGGGCTTTTGTGTGGGATAAGATCAACTACTTCATCTACGGGTCCTATCCGATCACGGAGCGCTGGCGTGTCGACGTCTGGTTCGTGCTCCTCGCCATCGGCGTGGTCTGGCTCCTGTGGCTGAAGGCGCCCCGCCGGGATGTCGGCGCGGTCTACTTCTTCATCGTGTTCCCGGTCCTGTCCTTTATCCTGCTGCTGGGATCCGATTGGGTTGGGCTCGACCACGTGCCTACGGGCCTGTGGGGCGGCATCCTCGTCACCCTCATCGTGGCGACCGTGGGCATCGTGTTCTCGCTGCCCTTCGGCATCCTGCTGGCCTTGGGGAGGCGGTCTCGCCTTCCCATCATCCGCATGGCTTCGGTGATCTTCATCGAGTTCGTGCGCGGCGTGCCGTTGATCACCGTGCTGATCATGGCCAACACGATGCTGCCGCTCTTCCTGCCCGGCGACATCACCATCGACCGGCTGGCGCGGCCCCTCGTGGGCGTGGCTCTGTTCGCTTCCGCCTACATGGCGGAGGTGGTGCGCGGCGGCCTCCAGGCGATGCCGAAGGGCCAGTACGAGGGCGCCATGTCGCTCGGCCTAAAATACTGGCAGATGATGGTCTTCATCATCTTGCCGCAGGCCCTGCGGATCGTGATCCCCGGCATCGTCAACACCTTCATCGGCCTGTTCAAGGACACGTCGCTGGTGGCCATCGTCGGCATCTTCGACCTCGTCAAGACCATCGAGGCGTCGCGCATCGATCCCAGCTGGTCGGCTCCCACGATCGGCTATACGGGCTACGCCTTCGCGGCCTTCTTCTACTTCATCTTCTGCTGGGGCATGTCTCGCTACTCCCTCGGAGTCGAGCGTCGTCTTGCGGCAGGTCAGAACCGGTGAGCACCATGGCAACGACAGCAAACGCAATCCAGACCTCCGCGACCGTCGATCCTCGGGCCGAGCCCGCCGTTCAGATGCTGGGCGTGAACAAGTGGTACGGCGAGTTCCACGTGCTGCGCGACATCAACCTGAACGTCCGGCGCGGCGAGCGCATCGTGATCTGCGGACCCTCCGGGTCGGGCAAGTCCACGATGATCCGCTGCATCAACCGGCTGGAGGAACACCAGCAGGGCCGCATCATCGTGGACGGCACGGAACTCACCAACGACCTCAAGCGCATCGACGAGGTGCGCCGCGAGGTCGGCATGGTGTTCCAGCACTTCAACCTGTTCCCGCACCTGACGATCCTGGAGAACTGCACCCTGGCTCCGATCTGGGTGAAGAAGATGCCCAAGAAGGATGCCGAAGAGGTCGCCATGAAGTACCTGACCCGGGTGAAGATCCCGGAGCAGGCCAACAAGTATCCGGGCCAGCTCTCCGGCGGTCAGCAGCAGCGCGTGGCCATCGCCCGTTCGCTGTGCATGAGCCCGAAGATCATGCTGTTTGACGAGCCGACCTCGGCCCTCGATCCCGAGATGGTGAAGGAGGTGCTCGACACCATGGTGGGCCTTGCCGAAGAGGGCATGACGATGCTCTGCGTGACCCACGAGATGGGCTTCGCCCGCCAGGTGGCCGACCGGGTGATCTTCATGGACGCGGGCCAGATCGTCGAGATGAACACCCCCGACGCGTTCTTCAAGAACCCGCAGCACGAACGCACCAAGCTCTTCCTCAGCCAGATCCTGCATTAGGGATCGGCCGGAGCGACCCCGCTCAAAAAAGCCCCGGTTCGACCGGGGCTTTTTTCGTCAGCGCTTGCGGCTTCCGCCCGGACCCGTCTCGACGGGCAGGTCTTCCCGTGAGCCCCATTCGGCCCAGGACCCGTCATAGATCGCTTGAGCCGGCTTGCCCGTGGTCTCGAGGGCGAGCGACAGAATCGCGGCCGATACGCCGGAGCCACAGCTGGCGATCACCGGCTTGGCCGGATCGATTCCGGCCTGCGTCAGGGCTTCCCGGATTCCGGCCGGATCCTTCAGCCGTCCGTCCTGCACGATGTCGCTGAAGGGCAGGCTGTGGCTGCCGGGGATGTGGCCGGCGCGAACGCCCGGACGCGGCTCCGGAGCCTCGCCCCGGAAACGGTCTCCTGGCCGGGCGTCCACCACCTGGGCGTCCCCGTCCCGAAGCGCTGCCTGGACCTCGTCGACGCCTGCCACGACCGACGAATCGAAGGTGGCCTGGAATGTCCGGGCCTGCCGGGTTCGGGCCTCGCCGGTCTCCACCGGCCGCCCCTCGCGCTGCCAGGCCGGATAGCCGCCTTCGAGAAGAGACACGTCGCGGGCGCCGTAGAGCTGAAACATCCACCGGACGCGCGGGGCCGCGAACAGCCCTGAGCCGTCATAGACGACGATCCGGGTATCGTTGGTGATGCCCATGCGGCCGACCGCCTCGGCGAAGCTCTCAGGCTTCGGCAACATGTGGGGCAGCGGGGAGGAGACGTCCCGAATCGTATCGATGTCGAAGCGCACGGCGCCGGGGATGTGTCCGGCGATGTATTCCGCCTGCGGGTCGCGGTTCTGTCCCGGCAAATACCAGGAGCCGTCGACGACCACGAGATCCGGGTCGTTCAGGTGGTCCTGCAGCCAGGCGGTGGTGACGAATGGATCGGCCATGGTGATTCTCACGGTTGGAGTTCGGCCTCACTCGGCCAGGGAGATGCGAACCCGGCGGTTCTGCTTTCCCTTCTTTTCGATATCGGTCACCACCACGATGCCGATCTCGCCCGTCCGGCGCACATGGGTGCCGCCGCAAGGCTGGAGATCGATGCCCTCGATCTCCACGAGCCGAACCTTGCCCGAGCCGCGCGGGGGCTTGACCGACATGGTTTTCACCAAGCCCGGATTGGCGTCGAGCTCCTCGTCCGTGATCCACCGGTCCGTGACGGCCGCATCCTTGGCCACCAGGGCGTTGAGCTTTTCCGTCAGGTCCGTCTTGTCGAGGCCCGCCTCCTGGATATCGAAGTCGAGCCGCCCCTCGCCGTCGGCGATCGCGCCGCCCGTGACTGGATAGGGCAGGACGACGCTGAGCAGATGGAGGGCCGTGTGGACCCGCATGCGCAGGTAGCGCTGGAGCCAATCCAGTTTGGCCTCGACCTGATCGCCGGCCTTGAACGCAGCCGCCGATTCCGGCGCCACGAGATGCAGGATCTGCGATCTGTCCTTCGAATAGACCGTGTTCGTCACCGGGATCTCTCGGCCGTCGCTGGCCCGCAGCGCGCCGGTATCGCCGGGCTGGCCCCCGCCCTGGACGTAGAATACCGTCCGATCCAGAACCACGCCGCCCTCGGGCGTCACCTCGATGACGGTCGCCGGGCAGGATTCCAGATAGGCATCTTCACGGAAAAGGGGAGTCGTGGCGGTCATGGCAGTGCGCAAGGTCTCGTCGAAACATCGGGGAGCGGACCATCCCACGCCTTGCCGCGACTTGCAAAGCCGTCCCCGCAGGTTTTGTGCCGCGCAGGCGGGACGGGACACGCCGATCCGGGGGCGGCCTGTTGCGACCCGCCCTAGCTCCGCAGCGTAAGTCTGCCGTTGGCCCAGGACGGAACTATGCCTTAGAAGGGGAAAACTCCACACTCGGCAGGATTCCATGCACGAAGCCACGTTCATCGCTACGGTCGCCGTCTGCTTCGTGTTCGCGTTTGCGTTCGGCTACCTGGCCGACCGCCTTCGCCTGCCGCCCCTCGTCGGGTATCTCGTCGCCGGGATCTGCGTGGGGCCTTTCACGCCGGGCTTCGAGGCCGACGGCGCCCTGGCGGCCGAACTGGCCGAGATGGGCGTGATCCTGCTCATGTTCGGGGTTGGGCTCCACTTCTCGGTCCGTGACCTCATGGCCGTCCGCAGCATCGCCGTGCCGGGCGCCGTCGGACAGATCGTTGCGGCGACGGCATTGGGCGCGGGGCTCGCCCATCTCTGGGGCTGGACCCTCGGCGAGGGCATCGTCTTCGGCCTGACCCTGTCGGTGGCCAGCACCGTCGTCCTGCTGAAGGCCCTCGAGGAGCGCAACCTCCTGCAAAGCTCCAATGGACGAGTCGCGGTCGGGTGGCTCATCGTCGAGGATCTCGCCATGGTCTTGACCCTGGTGCTGCTCCCCGCCTTCGCCGAGGTCCTGGGCGGGCATGCGGCGACGGGGTCGGGCGCCCACGCGGCGCCGATTGCCGAGGGACCCGTTTGGATGACCCTTGCGGTCACTCTCGGCAAGGTCGCCCTCTTCGTCGCGCTGGCGATCCTGCTCGGGCCCAAGGTGGTTCCCTATCTCCTAAAGCAGGTGGCGCGAACCGGCAGCCGTGAACTGTTCACCCTGTCGGTGCTGGCCCTTGCCATCGGCATCGCCTACGGCTCCGCCAAGGTCTTCGGAGTGTCCTTCGCGCTTGGCGCTTTCTTCGCAGGGGTCGTGCTGAGCGAATCGAGCTTCAGCCACAGGGCCGCGGAGGAATCGCTGCCGTTGCAGGACGCCTTCTCGGTCCTGTTCTTCGTCTCCGTCGGCATGCTGTTCGACCCGATGGTGTTGGTCCGCGACCCGCTCTCGGTGCTCCTTGTTCTCGCTCTCATCGTGATCGGCAAGGGGCTCATCGCCCTGGGCATTGTGCTGGCCCTGCGGTATCCGCTCAACATGGGCCTGCTCGTGGCCGCGAGCCTCGCCCAGATCGGCGAATTCTCCTTCATCCTGGCGGGCCTCGGCATGGCCCTCGGCCTGCTGCCGAACGAAGGTCGGGACCTGATCCTGGCGGGAGCGCTTCTGTCGATCACCCTGAACCCGCTGTCGTTCCATGTGGTCAACAAGATCAGGAAGCGGCTCGGCATCGACAACCCGTCGCGGGCGGCCGACTACGGCTTCAAGCGCTATCATGCCCTGGAGGCCGAGCTGGAGGCCAACCGCAAACGCAGCGAGGATCGGGATCGGGAAAGAGACCTGGAGCTTCAGGCGCTGCTGGCCACCTTCCCGGTGCTGGCCTTGGTCGATCGTCACGAGCAGGAGGAGCTGCTGCTTCTGTTCCGGCCCAAATCTGCGGCGCCGGGCGAGCGGGTGATCCGGCGTGGAGACCGCCCCGACGGGATGTATTTCATCTCCTCCGGCGCGGTGGAGGTGACGGTCGGCGACCGGAAGATCCGGCTCGACCATGGCGCGTTCTTCGGCGAGATGGCGCTGGTCGACGATGCACGCCGGAACGCCGACGTCACGGCGATCGACTATTGCCAGTTCCTGGTGCTGGAAAACCGCGATTTCAACCAGTTCATGGGCCGCCATCCGGCTCTTCGCAGCGCCGTGAGCGAGATGGCGGAGCAGCGCAGAGCCATGAACGGAGCAGGGGCGCCTGCGCCTGCCGATGTCGGGTCGCCAGGTGCCCAGGTCGCGGGCGTGTCCGGCTCCTGAAGGACGTCCCGAACCGGCGGACGAGCCCTTCGCCGAATCTGCGGGTCAGCGGTTCTCGCCGAGCGTGGCGTCGGTTCGGCCGCGGACGTATCCGAACGACAGAGCCGCCGCTAGCCGCCCGATGCGTTGTTCGAGGATCTCCTGCTCGATCAGGAGGGCCCTGACGGCAGCTTTGGGATCGCCGCCGCAGGCCTGGATCACCGCCGCGACGTCGGCATCCCTGTCATCCGCCTCGTCACCGGCTTGCGCCCGAACCGTCATCGTCACCTCCCATTGAGACGAACGACGGTATCGTCCCGCGATGGGGTCGGCCAGAGTAATGTTCTTGCTTTGTTCACATCCTGTGGAATGCGGGGAAACCCGCGGAGCGGGTCGGCGGCTCGGTGCCGGAACGGGTTTAGGCGATCCTTGGAGCATCCCGCGACGAACACACCAAGAAGCGCTCAGCCCTCGAGGTTTCCTTTCGTCGGCCCGATCAGGCAGCCGCCCGGAACCTGCCGGCAAACGTGCCGAGGCAGCCTGCCTTAGCAATTGCTCGACGCTCCCGCGCCTTGGCTCGCGCGGGAGCGTCCGGCAGTCGCGCCGCTTCAGCCCTTCACGAAGGCCAGCAGGTCCGGGTTGATGACGTCGGCATGCGTCGTCAGCATCCCGTGCGGGAAGCCCTTGTAGACCTTGAGGGTGCCGTTCTTCAGGAGCTTGATCGACTTCATGGCGGCGTCCGCGATCGGGACGATCTGGTCGTCGTCGCCATGCATGACGAGGGTCGGAACCGTGATCGCCTTGAGGTCTTCCGTCTGGTCCGTTTCGGAGAACGCCTTGATGCCGTCGTAATGGGCCTTGGCCGAGCCGATCATGCCCTGGCGCCACCAATTCTGGATCACGCCCTGATAGACCTTCGCGCCGTCGCGGTTGAAGCCGTAGAACGGCCCCGACGCCACGTCGACATAGAGCTGCGCCCGATTGTCGGCGACACCCTTGCGGAAGCCGTCGAACACTTCGATCGGCAGGCCTTCGGGGTTGTTCGAGGTCTTGAGCATGAGCGGCGGAACGGCGCTCACCAGCACGGCCTTGGCGACGCGGCCGCTGGGCTCGCCGTGCTTGGCCACGTAGCGGGCCACTTCGCCGCCGCCGGTCGAGTGACCGATATGAACGGCGTTCTTCAGGTCGAGCGCTTCCACCACCGCGAAGGCGTCGGCGGCGTAGTGGTCCATGTCATGGCCCTCGCTCACCTGTGCAGAGCGTCCGTGCCCGCGCCGGTCATGGGCGATGACCCGGTAGCCGTTATGCAGGAAGAAGAGCATCTGGGCGTCCCAATCGTCGGCCGAGAGCGGCCAGCCGTGATGGAACATGATCGGCTGGGCGTCTTTCGGGCCCCAATCCTTGTAGAAGATCTCCGTGCCGTCCTTGGTCGTGACTGTCGCCATGGTCTGTGCTCCTTGCGCTTGGGTGGAAGGTGTGGCCGCGTCTGACGGGCCGGTCAGGGCGAGAGAGGCCGAGAGCGTGGCTGCCGCCGCTAGGGCATCGCGTCGGGTCATGGTGACGGGAGGGCTATGTGATCCGGTCATCGGCATGGTCTCCTTCATCACGTTCTGATGAGCTTCCCCGATGGCCTGTCGACCGCGAGGAAGTGCTCGACTTTAGGGGCGTCCGGCCCCTGGTGGAAGCGGCGCGCCGCGGCTTGGATGTCGGCGTCGGTCTTCGAGACGCGCTTGTGCTGGCGCAGGTGCTCGGCCCAGGATTCGACGAAGAACCATTCGACGATGTGCTGGGGATCGGCGGCGTTCTCGGAGACGCCCCAGGCATAGGCGCCGTCGCGGCGCCGCTCCTCGGACAGCCGATACAGGGCCGCGAGAAACGCCGGACGATCGGATTGCCGGATGCTGTAGGTGATCGTGATCATTACCGGTCCCCGGTCGTGGGCGACAGGTTCGGCCATGGCGGGCTCGGGCCAGTGCTGAGATGGCGTGAGATCGCCTTCCCCCGAGGGCAGCTTCGCGCGATGGGCCAGCAACGCCACCGTCGCGAGACCGGCCCCGGCGACGAGAAGGGTGGCGTCGACCCCGATTTCCTGGGCGACCAGACCCCAGCCCAAGCTTCCGGCCGCCATGGCCCCATTGAAGGCCGTGAGATAGATCGCCAGGCCGCGACCGCGGATCCAGTTGGGCAAGATCGCCTGCATGGTGCTGTTGAGGGTCGTCAGCATGGCGATCCAGGCCAGCCCGAGCACGAAGGTGGCCACGATGGCCACGATCTCGAGGTCGGTCAGGGCCAGCAGGACGGTGGCGCAGGCCGTCGTCAGCGATGCCGCGAGGACCAGCCCGTCCTGACCGAGGCGCGCCCGTGCTCGCGGGAGAAGGAGAGCCCCGCCGATGGCACCCGCGCCGACGCTGCCGAGGAGGAGGCCGTAGAAGCCGGGACCGCCTCCGATCTCCTGGCGCGCCACGAGGGGCAGGAGCGCCCACACGGCGCTCGACATGGCGAAGAACAGGACTGCGCGCCACAGAATGCGGTGAAGGTCCCGGCTGGCGCGGGCATAACGGAGCCCGGCCCTGAGGGCACCGCCGAATTGCTCGCGAAGGCCCGTATCGGCATCGGCCTCCCGGCGCCACCAGAGCAGGGCGGCGCTGACGATCACGTAGGTGAGCACATCGAGGCCGTAGACCGCTGCCGCGCCCAGGGCCGCCAGAATGAATCCGCCCAGGGCCGGACCGATGGAGCGGGCGATGTTGATGCCGAGCGAATTGAGCGCCACGGCGCCCTTCACCTCGGCCTTGGGCACCAGTTCCGGCGTGATCGCCTGCCAGGCCGGAGTGGCGAGGGCCGCGCCCGTGCCGCCGAGGAAGGTCAACAGGACGAGGCTCTCGACCGTCACGTTGCCCGTCCAGGCCAGGAAGGCCAGCGAGGAACTGACGAGGCCGAGCCCGACCTGGATTATGAGGAGGAAGCGCCGGCGGTCCAGGATATCGGACAGGACGCCCGCCGGGATGGCGAACAGGAAGACCGGAAGCGTTCCGGCGGTCTGGATCATCGCCACCGCTGCCGGTGAGGCGGAGAGGTCCGTGACGAGCCAGGACGAGGACACATCCCGCATGAAGGTGCCGATATTGCCCAGGACGGTCGCGGCCCAGATGACGGCGAAGAGACGGTGGTGCAGCGGCGCGAAGGTGCCGGGCGGCGGCGAGTCGCCGTTATGGGCCGCAGGGGTTGACGATCCGGTCATCGTCCCGGCCTCGCGCCATGGACGGTCATGGCCGCAGCCGCCAATCCGCCCACGATGGCGACATGTTCGAAGAAGGTTGCGGTCTGACGGCCCCTGTCGGGCCCGTCGAACGCCCAGAACGGGTGCGCCACGAGCGTGGCGAGGGCCGTGAACACGGCCAGGATCCCGGCTCCGAGCCAGCAATAGCGGCGGGTCAGGAACAGAACCGACCCGCCGAGCTGCGCGGCAATCACGTCCGCCGCGACGGGCGCCGCCGGTTGCAGCCCCAGCCCGGCGACCTCGCCGGCCGCGCCGCCGAAATCCAAGAGCTTCACGATCCCGCTGATCAGGAACGGAGAGGCCAGCGCGAGGCGGACGACGTAGTCGGCGGCCGGGAGGTCGAGGATTCTGGCGATGGGGCGGGGCAGGGCGATGTCGGGCATGATACCTCCTCAGAACGCCCAGCAGGAGCAGCCCAGCGCTCCCCAGAAGGACCGGGAATCGGAGGCCGGGACGCTGGCGGTCCAGGCCCCCACGTGTGCGTGTCCGTGCACGCCGCAGCTGCTCGCGCAGCCGCACGCGGCCGCGAAGGCGTATTTGGCCTGGTCGGCGCTCTCGGCCCGCTTCTGATAGCCGCCGAAACGGCCGACTGGCGACCAATCGGGCATGGGCGGCGGCAGGGCGGGCCCGAGGGACTTGAACTCGGCATCGCCGTGGACGGGCTTTCCGCCGAGCAGCGTCAGAACGGACGTGATGTCCTGGATCGAATCCTCCGGCACCGTGAGATAGTCGTCCGAGAGAACCGCCAGGTCGGCGAGCTGGCCGGTCTTGATCTGTCCCTTCTTGCCGACCTCGTTCGAGAACCAGGTATTGGCCTCGGTCCACAGGCGCAGAGCGGTCTCGCGGTCGAGCCTGTTCGCGGCGGGATAGAGGGTCAGTCCGCCGAGGGTCTTGCCCGTCACCAACCAGGAGAGCGAAACCCACGGGTTGTAGGAGGCCACGCGGGTCGCGTCGGTGCCGCCTCCGACCGGGACGCCGGCTTCCATCATGCGGCGGATCGGAGGGGTCCGCTCGGCCGCCTTGTTGCCGTAGCGCGCCACGAAGTCCTCGCCCTGGAAGGCCATGCGGTGCTGGACCGCGATGCCGCCGCCGAGCGCCGCGATGCGGTCGATGTTGCGGTCGTCGATGGTCTCCGCATGGTCGATGAACCAGTTCAGGCCTTGCAGGGGAACGTCCCGGTTGACCTTCTCGAACACGTCGAGGGCGCGGGTGATGGTCTCGTTGTAGGTGGCATGCAGGCGCCAGGGCCAGCGGTTCTCGGCCAGGAGCCGCACCACCGGTTCGAGGTCCGCTTCCATGGACGGCGGCATGTCGGGCCGCTCGAACTTGAAGTCCTCGAAGTCGGCGGCGGTGTAGACCAGCATCTCGCCCGCGCCGTTGTGGCGATAGAGGTCGTCGCCCTGGCCGGGCTTCACCTGCGACGCCCAGGTCTGAAAGTCCTTGAGCTCTTCCTTGGGCTTTTGCGTGAAGAGGTTGTAGGCGAGGCGCACCGTGAGCTGGCCGTCGCGGTGCAGCTCCTCGATGATGGCATAATCGTCCGGGTAGTTCTGAAATCCGCCGCCCGCGTCGATGACGCCGGTCACGCCCAGGCGGTTGACCTCGCGCATGAAATGGCGCGTCGAATTCTTTTGGTACTCGGGCGGCAACTTCGGACCCTTGGCCAGGGTCGCATAAAGGATCGTGGCGTTGGGCTTGGCGATGAGTACACCGGTGGGGTTGCCCTGCGCGTCGCGCTGGATCTCGCCCCCGGGCGGGTTGGGGGTGTCCCTGGTGTAGCCGACCGTGCGCAGGGCTGCGGCGTTCAGGATGGCACGGTCGTAGAGGTGCAGGATGAAGACGGGCGTGTCGGGCGACACCGCGTTGATCTCGTCGAGCGTTGGCAGGCGCTTCTCGGCGAACTGATGCTCCGTGAAGCCGCCGACGACCCGCACCCATTGCGGGGCCGGGGTCCGGTCCACCTGTTCCTTCAGCATGCGCATGGCGTCGGCCAGCGAGCGCACGCCGTCCCAGCGCAGCTCCATGTTGTAGTTCAGGCCGCCGCGGATGATGTGCATGTGGCTGTCGATCAGCCCCGGAATGACGCGGCGTCCCCTGAGGTCGATGCGCTGCGTAGCCGGGCCGGCGAGGGGCACCACCTCGGTCTCGGCGCCTACCGCGATGAAGACGCCGTCGCGGATGGCCGCCGCGGAGGCCTCCGGCTTCTCGCGGTCGAGGGTCGTGATCTTGCCGTTGAGCAGGATCAGGTCTGCGGTCGTGTTCATGGATTGCGCCTCCAGGCTGTGCGGCAGGCCGAGCCCGGCCGCCAGCGCCCCGAGCCCGCCGACGACGATGCGGCGGTTAGGGGTGAGGTCCGCGCTGCGGTCTGGAATGCGGTCTTGGGGGGTGGACATGTGAGGTTCCCTATCCTGCCGGGCGGGCCGAGATGGATGTCCGGGCGGGCCCGGCGCCGGGCCCGCCCGTGAGGGCTATTCGGCCGCCTGGGAGTGGGATCCCTCGCTCGCGCCGAACATCGACTTCGCGTAGATGATACCGAGCCCGTAGGCGCCGCCGTATTTCTTGGCGATACCCGTTGTCATGTCGTAGGTGCCGGCTCGCGCCCAGTCGCGCTGGAGCTCCAGGAGGTACTGAAGCGCCGTCATGGGCCGGGCGCCCGCCTGGACCATGCGCTCCATGGCCCGTTCGTGGGCCTCCTCCGACACGTCGCCGCAGGCATCGGCGATCACGTAGACCTCGAAACCCTGGTCGAGGGCCGACAGGGCAGGGCCGATGATGCAAACGGACGTCCAGAGCCCAGACAGGACGATCCGGTTCTTGCCGATCCGGTTGATCTCCTCGATGACCGGGGCGTCCTCCCAGGTGTTCATGGACGTGCGGTCGAGCAGCGCCTGACCCGGAAACGCATCGGTGATCTCGGTGAACATCGGTCCCGAGAAGCTTTTCTCCGCAACGGTCGTCAGGATGGTCGACACGCCGAAACCCGCCGCCGCATGAGCCACGAGAGCCGCGTTGTTGCGCAGCATCACCGCATCGATCGATTTGGTGGCGAACGCCATCTGCGACTGGAAGTCGATCATGATCAGGGTGTGGTCGGCGGGCGAGACGAGCTGCGCGCCAGGGGTCGGGGTGGCCTTGGTGGTCATGGTCTTCTCCTTCATGGATCGAGGGTTGGGCGGGAGCGCCTCAGGAGGGTTGGGGGTCCCCGTTTCCCGACGCGGCGGCATGGCCGACCGCGGCGCGGATGCAGGAGAGGAGTTCCTCGGGCTCCAAGGGTTTGCGGATGTAGCGCTTGACGCCCACCACGAGCGCCTGCCGCCGGGCATACTCGTCCGGATAGGCCGTCATGAGGATCGTCGGAATGGCGACACCGGATCCGGCCAGGGTGAGATGAAGATCGAGCCCGCTCATGCCGGGCATGCGTACATCCGCGATCAGGCAATCCATCCGGCTCAGATCCTCCGACTCCAAGAACGAAGCAGCCGATCCGAACCCGGAAGCGCGAAATCCAAGGGCCTTGACCAGGTCGACAGCCGCCTCGCGGGCGGATTCGTCGTCATCCACGATTGCGATCATCAGGACGCCCGGCATCCGGGAAACCTTTCCGAGCCCCGTGGAGCCTGACGTCTCGTCCGGGTGACGGCACCGCAGCTTCGGCGCCGCGCAGACCATGGCAAGGCCGGGGCCCTGTGTTCAATTGAACTGTGGTGTCGGGTCTCTACGCCCTTGTGGTCATCCCGGCGAGGCTGTCGGCGATGCGCACGAGCTCCGGCAGTGAGGCGGCGTTCATCTTGCGCATCACATGTGCGCGATGCACCTTCACGGTCATCTCGCTCAACCCGAGCGCCGCGGCGATCTGCTTGTTCATGAGTCCGTTCACGACCAGCGCCATGGTCTCCTGCTCGCGGGGCGTTAGGGAGGCATGGCGCTCCTTCAGGGAAGCCAGCGTCTCCTCGTCCGCCCGGCGGCGGCGGTCGAGGGCGATGCCCGCATGAACCGCGTCGAGGAGGTCCTGGTCACGGAAGGGCTTGGTGAGAAACTCGATGGCGCCGGCCTTCATGGCGGCCACCGACATCGGAATATCGCCATGCCCCGTGATGAAGACGATGGGGAGATTCATCCCCTGAGTGAGCAGAAGCTGCTGGAACTCCAGCCCGCTCGTATCCGGCAGGCGGACATCCAGCACGAGGCAGGCCGGATGATCGACCCGGCGGTCTTCCAGGAAGGCCGCGACGGAATCGTAGGACCGTACGTCGTGGCCGACCGAACGCAGGAGATCCTCGATGGACTCGCGGACGGAAAAATCGTCGTCCACGACGAACACCACCGCTCCCTCCCGGCTCACCGGCCTGCCTCCGCGCCGGATGCGGGTCCGCTTGGCAGGGTGAAGTGAAAGACGGCCCCGGACGGGCGGTTGTCGGATGCCCAGAGCCGCCCGCCATGGTCTTCGACGATCGAACGGCTGAACATCAGCCCCATGCCCATGCCCTCCGGCTTCGTGCTGAAAAATGGATCGAAGATCCTGTCTCGGATATCGGCCGCGATCCCGGGGCCCGTGTCTTCCACGGTCACGAGAGCCGATCCCCCCTGCGAACGCGTCGTCACCCGCACGATTCTCGGCCGGTCGGTGACCGTGCTCAGGGCATCGACCGCGTTCGCCACGAGGTTCGACACGACCTGTTCCATCTGCAACGGATTCGCCGTGACGGGAAGGGGACTTTGCTGAAGGCGGGTCTCGATGGAAACCTGTCCGAGACGCGTCTCCTCCTCGGATCGCCGAACGATCCCTTCGATGAGCCTGTTGAGGTCCACGGGAACGCGCTCCCGGGTGTCCGTCCTGAAGAGGTTCCGGATCCCGTCGACGGTGTCCCGGGCCCGATGCCCGTCCCGCACCACGCGCTCCAGTGCCGAACGCGCCTCGCCGACGCGCGGGACGTCCTTGTCGAGCCAACGCAAGCCGGCGCTGGCGCTGGTGACCATGCTCGCAAGGGGCTGGTTGATCTCATGGGCGATCGAGGCCGACAGGGCCTCCATGGCGGTGAGCCGGCTCTCGCGGGCCAGGCGTTCCGAACGCACGGAACGGGCCAGCCGAGCCAGCAGGGTCGTGGTCTCCGACAGGAGGACGAGGAGAACCACGCTGGCGGACGCCAGTCCGAAAAAGCGGCCGGCCCACCAGCCGACGCTGAGGCGGGTCGCGCCGCCGAGATAGGAGATCAGGAGGATCTCGATCAGCAGCGTGCCCAGAACCACCATGAGCCAGAGATCGAGGGTGGAGCGCGAACGGGTCCAGAGTGCCGCAAGGCCCGCCGAGTAGAGAGCGACGGAGGCTGCCGGGACGACGCTCCAGAGCGGCGTGACGTTTCTGGCGTCCTGCATGAAGGCCGGCAACCGGCCCGCCCCAAGCACGGCCAGGAGCACGATGCCGGCCGCTCCGGCGAGCACCAGTGCGACGCGCCCCGCGATCACCCGGCCCACGGGGCCGCGGATCCGGTCGCCCGGCCGGCCCTTCTTTGCCAGCGCATAGGCGAGGATGATACCCGCGAAGCCGAGTCGCCGGACGGCGGCGATCAGGGGCGTGACCTGAATGTCGGGGTCGAGGCCGAGCGGCGTGAACACGCCCGGGAATGTCAGCGCCCAGGGTAGGACGAGGAGCCCCGAGAGCAGGTAGCCCGTGGCCAGGAGAAGGACCGAGCGGGAGCGGTCGACGGAAAACAGCGCGAACAGGAGGGCGGACGTGAGAATCTCCACCAGAAAAGCGGCCGCCGCGTAGGCCGGGATCACGATTTCGGTCCCCGGCAGGATCAGGCGCGCGAACGGCGCCGCCACGAGCAATGCGCATGCCAAGGCCGCGAGAATGCCCCAGGCCAGCCGCCGCTGGCGCCGGTTGGGCGCGGCGGTGGTCAACAGGAAGGGGTGTCTGCCGGTCGCGTCGGTCATGGGTGCGTCGGGCTCCTCCTCGCGGCGATCGGTGATGGGGCGTCGCAGCCTGATGAAAGGCTTTGCCGAGTTCTGGAAGCAGCGCCAGCCCGCCACTCAAAACCCTTACGCGAGTTTGGTTCCGGCATCACGTGAGGTCACGTCAGGGCAGTCCCAAGAAGGCGATGATCTCCTCGGCGGCGGCCCGGCCTGCCCGGTTCGCCCCGATGGTGGACGCGGAAGGGCCGTAGCCCACCAGATGCACTCTCGGGTCCCGGGCCACCTGAGTGGCCAAACGTCCTGTCATGGTGATGCCCCCGCCGGGCTCCCGCAGCATCAGGGGCGCCAAGTGATCGAGAGAGCTTCGAAACCCGGTGCACCACAAGATCACGTCGGCGCGCAGAATGGTCCCGTCCGCCCAGCGGACGCCGTCCTCGACGATCTCGCTGAACATTGGGCGCCGGTTCAGCACGCCCCGAGCCCGCATCGCCTCGACAGCCGGGGAGAGCGGGATCCCGGTCACCGAGACGACGGAGGCGGGCGGCAGGCCATGGCGCACGCGGTCCTCCACGGCAGCCACCACCGCGCGGCCGGCCTCCTCGTCGAACGGACCCGCCCGGAATGTCGGTTCCCGGCGGGTCACCCATGTGGTCGCGGTCACGCGCGAGATTTCGTCGAGGAGTTGGATCGCCGAGATGCCCGCGCCCACGACGATCACGTGCCGGCCTGCGAATTCACCGGCCGTGCGGAAATCCTTGGTGTGCAACTGGCGTCCCTGGAACCGCGCCGCGCCGGGGATCTCCGGAATGTAGGGGTTCTCCCAGGTCCCCGTCGCGTTGATGATGCCCCGGGCCGAGAGCTGAATTCGATCCGTCTCGACCCGGAACAGGGGATCCCTCGGACAGACGACCGTCGCTGTCACGGGGCGGTAGACCGGAAGCGCGAAACGCTCTTCGTAAGCGGCGAAATAGTGCGGGACGGCAATGCTCGCCCGCACCTCCGCGTCGTTCGTATCGAGCGCATCGGAGAAAGGCATTCCCGGCAGGTCGTGGATGCGGTTGACAGTGCTCAGGGTGAGTGACGGCCAGCGGTATTGCCAAGCGCCTCCAGGCTCCGGGGAGCGATCGAGGACCGCGAAGCCCTTGTGGGGCACGAGGCCCATCTTCTTGAGATGATAGGCCGCCGACAGGCCGGCCTGGCCGGCGCCGATGACGACGATCTGGACCTTCAGGGCGACGCCCGAAACCGACGGGTCGGTGTGGGTTTCAGGGATGGAAGGACGGTCCATCGGCAAGCCGGCTCCACTCTCGCTCCGGAGCTGGTGCAATCCGGAGAGTCCGTCGGGAGCTTGGCCATCCGGCCGAAGATTGCAAGTGCGGCGGCAAGGCCGTGGCTAGGGAGCTCCTTCGAGGGAGCAGATCGCCAGGAAAATCGAAAAGGCCCCAAGGAGGGGCAACAGCTCAAACAAAATGGGCGACATGCGATCCTCTTTTTGTCACAGGGCTTCCCGGAACGGCGGAGCGTCGTGCCGGGACGGCGGTTCAACCGCTTGCGCCCCGTAGAGTTTCGCGTTGATGCCGAACCTGTGAGCGCTCCCATGACCAAACTTTGAGCACTCGCCGCATCGGCACCGGGATCACGAGAACCCTGTGACCGCATGCGGCACATACGGCTCCTCGAGCGCCAAGATCTCGTCCTGTGTCAGCTCCACCGATAGGGCCGCCACCGCATCGTCAAGATGATGCGGCTTGGTGGCGCCGACGATCGGGGCGGTGATGCCCGGCTTGGCCAGGACCCAGGCCAGTGCGACCTGCGCGCGCGGAATGCCCCTTTGCGCCGCGACCCTCGCCACGGCCTCCACGACCTTGCGATCCGCATCGGCGGTTGCGGCATAGAGGGTCTTGCCGAATGCGTCGGTCTCGGAGCGCGCGCTCGTCTCGTCCCAGTCCCGTGTGAGGCGCCCCCTTGCGAGAGGGCTCCACGGAATCACGCCGATGCCTTCCGCCCGGCATAGAGGCAGCATCTCCCGCTCTTCCTCCCGGTAGAGGAGATTCACGTAGTTCTGCATCGAAACGAAACGGGCCCAGCCATGCCTCTCGGACAGCGCCAGCGCCTTGGCGAACTGCCAGGCATACATGGAGGACGCGCCGATGTAGCGAACCTTGCCGGCCCGCACCACGTCATTGAGGGCTTCGAGCGTCTCCTCGATCGGCGTCGAGGGATCCCATCGGTGGATCTGCAACAGGTCGATATAGTCGGTTCCGAGGCGCTTCAGGCTCGCATCGGTTTCCGTGAAGACCTCCTTCCGGGAGAGGCCGGCCCCGTTCGGTCCCGGCCGCATGCGCCCGTTCAGCTTGGTGGCGAGAACGATGTCCTCGCGCCGAGCGAACTCCTTGAGGGCGCGGCCGACGATCTCCTCGGAGGTTCCGTCCGAATAGACGTTGGCCGTATCGAAGAAGTTGAACCCGTGATCGAGAGCCTGGCGGATGAAGGGGCGGCTCTCGGCCTCCGGGAGTGTCCAGGGATGCGCGCCTCGATCAGGCTCGCCGTAGCTCATGCAGCCCAGGCACAGCCTGGAGACGTCGAGGCCGGTCCGGCCGAGCTTCGTGTATTCCATGGGATCCTCTTTTCGCGGAAGGGCGGTGTCACGGCGCCGGGGTGAATGTGGCGGAGCGGCGCCCACGATCCAGATGCGACGGCGGGTTTCGCGGGAGGATCCCGCTTCGCCGGACGGCGATCAAGCCTGTGCCTGGTTCACCAGACGCGCGATCCGTTCGAGGTGTCCGTCACGGATTCCGAAACCTTCCAGGCCCTGGATCGTGTCGAAGAGATAATCACTGCACGTTCCGAGGGCACCGCAGGCGGTCGCGATGACCTGCGCGGTGCTCGCTTCGGAGACAGGGCGCACATAATTGGGAGCCGCGCGGTTGATGGTGAAGGCGATGCCGTACGTGGTGGGGGGCATCTCCGGCCCCTGCAGCCTGACCCACCGGGGCACGTATGAGCCGGTGACCATCTCGCGGCGCCAGACCAGTTCGAGCTCGTCGTGCGCCGAGGCGCTGTCGATCCGGAATGCCACGCCCCTGCACGCCCCGCCGCGATCCAGACCTAGCACCAAGCCGGGCCGCTCCGGCGTGCCGCGTCCGATGGGAGTCGACAGGCAGAATTGGCGGTGCCAGCCCCGGATCGACACGGCTTGCCGCTCGACATACCGGAAGGCCGGATTCCAGATGAGCGAACCGTAGCCGAACAGCCACACATCGCCCGCCACGGGCCGGGCCGCGAGGGTGGCTTCGAGCGACTGCCGGCGTTCGTCGTCGCTCATGACCCGCAGGGTCGTTCCCGAACGCGCGATCAGGGCATCGACGAAGCCGTCCTGCAAGGCCTCCCGGGTGAGGGCGTGCTCTCGCTTCGGCCCGAACGATTTGTCCATCCCGTCCTCTCCGCATCCACGCCGAAACACGTATGGGCTACGGCGCGAGATGTCGAGAACCGGCCCGCGGCAACGCCGCTTGCGTTCCCGCAAGGTGCTCGAAGGCGTCCATGATGGTGGGCGCGAGGCCTAAGGCGCCACGGGCCTTGCGTCCCTCACCACGTCGAGGAAGGCCCGCAGCGCAGGCGGAACGGCGCGATGGCCGGGGTAGTAGACCGCGGCCTGCTCGGGTTTGTGCATCCAGGAGGACAGGATCGGGAGCAGTCGACCGTCGGCGATGCATTCCTCGGCGGCCCAGGTCGCCACATAGGCGATGCCCAGGCCCCGTAGGGCCGCTTCGACCATCAACTCCTCATCGTCGAGCACGAGCGGACCCATGGCGTCGACGGTCAGTTCCTGCCCGGCGCGTTCAAATTCCCAGCGATACAGCCTGCCGCCAGGAAAGCGGTGACCGATGCAGCGGTGATGTTGGAGGTCGTCGGGCGTTTCGGGCTCACCCGCCCGAGCCAGATAGGCAGGCGACGCGACGCAGACGAATCCGATCGGCTCCCCGAGCGGCACGGCGACCATGTCCTTCGGGATCGTCCCGGTCAGGCGCACGCCGGCATCGAACCCTCCGGACACGATATCGACCAGCCGGCCTTCCACCACAACGTCGACGGTCACGTCGGGAAACCGGGTCGCCATGCGCGGGAGGATGTCGCGAACGAGAAGGACGGCGGCCAGCCGCGGGGCATTGATCCTGACGGTACCTGCCACGCGGCCCCGGAAGGCTGTGACGGCATTCAGCGCGTCGTCCAGGGAGGCCAAGGTGGTCTGCAGGCGTCCGAGCAGTTCCACCCCCGCCTCTGTGGG
Organism: Microvirga pudoricolor; assembly: GCF_016892705.1. Classification (GTDB taxonomy): domain Bacteria; phylum Pseudomonadota; class Alphaproteobacteria; order Rhizobiales; family Beijerinckiaceae; genus Microvirga; species Microvirga pudoricolor. Next base: position 107,842 of record NZ_JAFEMB010000002.1, on the reverse strand, counting down.
CGAGACGCTTCGGGTGGTCCGGTGGAGGAGGTGCACGCCCAGCCGCTCTTCCAAGGCCCGCATGGCGTGGCTCAGGGTCGAGGGCGCGGTCCCAAGCTCCTCGGCCGCCCTGCGAAAGCTGCGATGGGTGGCAACCGCTACGAAGGCGATGAGATCGTTGAGGGAGGGGCGCATCATTGATGGCGATTTTGCATCGGCCCATGCCGATTGCAACGTCTAATCATGGGAATAGGCTGGAGCTATCTCGGGCTCAGCCGCCATGGCCGCCACCGTCGGCTGCCGACGGGGCAGCAAGCCGCCCAATCCGAGGAGAACACGAATGTCCCAACGCACAGCTATCTTCCCTGCCGGCCGGCAGGCCCTCTACGAGATCAACCGCTATTCGGCCGCGATCCGATCGGGCGACCTCCTGTTCGTGTCGGGTCAGGTGGGAAGCCGGGAGGACGGCTCGCCCGAGCCCGATTTCGAAAAGCAGGTGCAGCTCGCCTTCGCCAACCTGTCCGAAGTCCTGAAATCGGCGGGTGCCACCGTCGACGACATCGTGGATGTGACGACCTTCCATACCGATCCCGAGACGCAGTTCGGCGTCGTCCTGTCGGCGAAGGACAAGGCGTTCCCCGAGAAGCCCTATCCCAACTGGACCGCCGTCGGCGTGAACTGGCTCGCGGGGTTCGATTTCGAGATCAAGGTCATCGCCCGCGTCCCGCAGACACAGTGACCGCAACGGCTCGGCCGTGCCGTCAGGATCGTACGGCGGGCGGGTCCCGCCGTCGGTTCCGACGCAGATGATCGATGAGGACGCGCAGTTTCGGCGGCACGTTCCTGCGGCTCGGGTAGTAGAGATAGAAGCCCGGAAACGGCGGGCAGAAGTCCTGAAGCAGCGGGATCAGCTCGCCCCGCGCGAGATAGGGCCTGAAGGTCTCCTCCATGCCGAAGGTCAGGCCCGCGCCCGCGCAGGCGAGCCTGATCATCACTCGCATGTCGTTGGTGTTCACTCGAGCGTTCACGGCCACGTCGAAGTCGCGTCCGTCCTCGCCGAACTCCCACCGATACGGCGCTACCCGCGGACTGGGGCGCCAGCCGATGCATTGGTGCTCCGAGAGCTCCCTCGGGTGCTCGGGCCTGCCGTGCCGCGCCAGGTAGGCCGGGGATCCCACGACGAGCTGACGCTGTTCGTCCGACACGGGAACGGCGACCATGTCCTGCTCGATCACCTCGCCGAGGCGCACGCCGGCATCGAACCCCTCGGCGACGATGTCGAACTCCTCGTCGCTGACGGTGATGTCGAGGCGGATCTCCTGATAGGCGGCCAGAAAGCCCGCCAGCAGGGAGCCGCTTAGGAACCGTTCCGCGATAGATGAGACCGTGATGCGCAGCGTTCCCCTCGGCCGGTCGCGGGTTTCGCCCACGGCCTCCACCGCGGCGCCCAAATCGTCCAGGGCGGGGCGTACCGCCTGGTAGAGCCGATCCCCGGCTTCGGTCAGGTGAACGCTTCGGGTGGTCCGCTGGAGAAGCGCGACGCCCATCCGCTCCTCCAAGCGCCGGATCGACTGGCTGACGGCGGACCGCGTCACGCCAAGCCGCTCGCTGGCCGCCCGGAAGCTGCCTGCGTCCGCGACGGTGACGAAAACCGTGATGCCTGCCAAATCGAGGTTCATTGGTGACAAATACTGAACGCATCATTCGTGATTGGCAACTCGAACGAGCAAGCAAGGTCGATTACCTCTCGAAGGGAAGGAGGGGCCCGGCATTCGATGAGCCCGGTCCCCGGAGCATAAGAGGAGAACCAGATGGCCGAGAGCAAGATTGTCGTGATCACGGGCGCATCCAGCGGAATCGGTGAGGCCGTGGCCCTGGAATTGTCGAAGGCCGGGCATACGATCGTGGTCGGGGCGCGCAGAACCGAACGCCTGCAAGACCTCGTCAGCCGCATCGAGGCGTCCGGTGGCGTGGCACGCGCCCACCCGCTCGATGTCACGTCCCGAGGCGACCTCGTCAGGGTCGTCAACGCGACGCTGGACGAGTTCGGCCGCATCGACGTCATGGTCAACAACGCCGGCGTGATGCCGCTGTCCCCTCTCAAAGCGTTGAAGGTCGACGAGTGGGACCAGATGATCGACGTCAACATCAAGGGCGTTCTGAACGGCATCGCCGCCGTATTGCCCGCCATGGAGGCCAGAGGTTCCGGGCACATCGTCAACGTGGCGTCCATTGGTGCCCATCGGGTCTCGCCCACGGCGGCCGTCTACTGCGCGACCAAATACGCGGTCTGGGCGATCTCCGACGGCCTGCGCCAGGAGACCGACAGGTTGCGGGTCACCGTCATCTCGCCCGGCGTCGTCACGAGCGAGCTCGCCGAAACGATCTCCGACGAGACGGCCCGCGAGGCCATGCGGGACTTCCGAAAGAACGCGATCGATCCCGCCGCCATCGGACGCGCGATCCGGTATGCGATCGAGCAGCCGCCGGAGGTGGATGTGAGCGAGATCGTCGTCCGCCCGGTCGCAAGCCCGCACTGACACGGAAGCCATCCGATGCCGAAATCCATCGTTCCTCTCGCTTTCGTCGCCGCGATAGCCATTGCGCCATGGGCGCACGGACAAGCGACGAACCCGTCTCAACCGCAAACTCAGGACACGACGATGACAGGCCATCCTTATCTCGGCATGTGGGTCACGAAGGACGGCCACATCCGCCAGGAGCTTCTCCCGAACGGCCGCTACGACGAGGCCCGAGGGAACCGCAGGAGCGCCTATCAGGGGCGCTACGAGGTGCGCGGCACCAAGATCGACTACTGGGACGACACCGGCTTCACCGCCGATGGCGAGTTCATCGACGATGTGCTGCATCACGGCGGAATGCTGTTCTACCGCGAGACCGACGGACGTCCGTGAAACCCCCGGGCTCCCTCTCCGGTTCGGCCGCCTATCCGGCCTCCAAGGCCTGCGCCACGAGCGCGCGGGTCATCCATCGGACGGTGTTCTCCATAGCGTCCGGATCGAGGCCGCACACATCCTTGAGAACGACGACAGTCTCGATTCCGGCCAGGAGAGACAGGGCATTCACGAGGCGATCGAAGTCTCCAGGCAGCAGCCTGCTCGCCAGAGGCTCCAAAGCGGCTCCGATCCATCGGACCCTTCGGCCGCCACGGGTGGGTCGACCATCGCCTGCGCTGGCCAGGGTCAGGAACGTTCGAAACAGCGCCTCGTTCGCCAGAACCATGCGAAGCACGGCCGCGACGAGGTCTTCGGCGTTCCTCGCCGGGTCGTCGCCCCGCGTCATTCCGGCGGCTAGGCCCTCGAACTGCGCCGCAACCGCATCGAGGATCGCCTCCTGAGCCAACACCTCGGGCGCCGAATAATAGCGGTAGGCGGTCGCCCGCGAGATGCCCGCATGGTCGGCCACCTCCGACACCGTCGGTTGCCTCCCGGACGTCAGCAGTTCCCGCGCCGCCGCCAGCAGCGCGTTGCGGGTGCGCTGCTTCTGCCGAACGCGCTCTTTGGAATCTTGACTGCTCACATCAATCCTCTTATGAGACGACAATCTCATTAAGAGATAATCGTATCATTTTGCGGATCAGGAGACAATCATGGCATCCCTCACGGCTCATTCACATCCCCGGGCAGGCGACACCGTTCATCTGCTGGGAACCCTCATCACGTTCAAGGCTACGGCGGCCGAGACCGAGGGGCTCTTCTCCCTGGTGGAGACCAGCACCGCGCCGGGCCAGGGCACGCCCCCCCATCTCCAGCGTGACGACGCCGAGGCGTTCTATGTGCTGGAGGGCGAGTACGAGTTCATTCTCGGCGAGCAAAAGTCGCTGCGTGGGCCGGGGTCGTTCGTTTTCGTGCCCCGTGGAACGCCGCATGGATTCCGCAATGGCGGCGAGGCCCCGGCCCGGATGCTGATCATCAACCTGCCGGGCGGCCTGCACGAGAATTTCTTTGCGGAGGCCGGGGAGCCGGTGGCCGATGCATCGGTTTTCCCGCCGATGACGCCGCCCGACATTCCACGGATCGTCTCAGCGGGTGCCCGCTACGGCATTGAGATGCTGCCGCCTCGATCCTGATCCCTCTGGCCGGCGTCCGGCGGCGGGCGCCTTGGGGCTCCCGTCGCTTCGGTCACGGCCGAAGCGATCCCGTCCATCGCTGGCGGAGCATGGGCTACAACGGGCTCGGGAGGATAACCGAGCATGATCACTTGCTTCATCCGCTACGAAATCGACCCATGCGCGGTCGATGCCTTCGAAGCCTATGTGCGCAACTGGGGTCAGATCATTCCCCGTTGCGGTGCCGGCCTCATCGGGTACTTCGCACCGCACGAAGGCTCCAGCACGCTTGCCTACGGGGTGTACACCGTCGGAAGCCTCGCCGAATACGAGGCCTACCGCGAGCGCCTTCGCCAGGATCGCCTCGGCAGGGAGAACTTCGAATTCGCCAAGCGAGAACGCTTCATCCGCCGGGAGGACCGCACGTTTCTGCGCCTGGTCTCCGCTCCTCACGCGCAGACGGTCGGGTCATGATCGCCGTAATCTTCGAGGTGGGGCCCGCCCAGGGCCAGAGGCAAGCTTATCTCGACCTCGCATCCGCCCTCCGCGACGATCTCTGGCAGATCGAAGGGTTCATCTCGGTCGAACGTTTCCAAAGCCTGACCGATCCCAGCCGAATCCTGTCGCTGTCCTTCTGGCGTGACGAGGACGCGGTGCGGCGCTGGCGCAACCGTCCGGGCCACCGGGCCACGCAGCGGGAGGGCCGCCAGGGGGTCTTCGCGGATTACCGACTTCGGGTTGCGACGGTCATCCGCGATTATGGATTGCACGACCGCGCCGAGGCGCCGGACGACAGCCGCCGGGTTCACGACCCGAGCCTATAACACGGGATATTCCAGCGCCATGCGGCCGGGCGCCAAAATGAAAGGCCCCGTGCCGTGGGGAGCACGAGGCCTTTGACGGATGGGAGGGCCTCCAGGCCCGGTCGAGGGTGATCAGTCCTGCCGTCGCCCATCCACTTGTTCCTACAATCGCCCGACCCGGACGGAGGTTCCATCGATCCCGCCGCGTGCGGATCGCCCGCGAGGCCTCGTGCACCCGCATGTAACGCCCCTCACAGATGAGACTTCGCGACGGATGTTACGGTCTAGCCTCGAGCACCGAAGGAAAGACCGCGCCACCGCCCTGAGGCTTTCTTCATAGTCGTGCGCGCAGTCGGCAACTACGGCGAGGGCTTCGACCGCAATCTCGGACCGGGGACGAAACTCGCACTGGACCGGGGACTCAATCGCCTGTGGTCCAAAGGGGGCATCGTGTACGCGCCGCCGGTGCGGTAGCGGTTCGGCTTGAACGGGGAGGGCGGGCATGCGGCATGCCCGCTGCATCCGCCGGGCTAGAGGTTGAGAACGGGCAGGACCTTTGCGCTGCCATGCGCGGTGAGGTCGAGCTCATGGGCCAGAACCTCCGCCTCCGTCAATTCGCGCAGGGTCTCGGCATGGGCATCCGGCCCGGCAGCCTGCGCCGCCACGAGCTCGGCATCCGTCTCGTCTCGGGCCACAACCACCAGCGGAGCCGTTTTCGGTTCGCCTCCGGGCTGCGGAACCGTGACCGTGACGCCAAAACCCCTGTACATCTGAAGCCTCCCGGGTGTGTCCGTCGCAGGAGTGCTGGCTTGCGACAGGTTCGGATAGACGGCGAAGCACGGGGGTAAGTTCCGGCGCGGTGGCCGCCCCGAGCTGCCTTCAGCTCCCGAAAGCGCGGTCCGGCCCGCGTGCGGACGGATCGCGGGGTGGCTTCGCCTTTTCGAAGCGTCCTTCCTCGGCCTTGTAGAAGTACTGGCTCGCCACCAGCATCCCTTTGAAGGGCCTGATGGTCGGGATGCAGCACAGCAACAGGAAGGGCAGGGTCGTGAGCAGGTGGACCCAAAGGTGCGGCTCGTAGGCCAGCTCAATCCAGACCCCCAGGGCGGTGGCCGGAATGGCCATGGTCATCATGACGAAGAACGCGGGACCGTCCGCCGGATCGGCGAACGAATAGTCAAGCCCGCAGGATCCGCAACGCGGAGCCAAGGTCAGGAAGCCGTCGAACAGTTGCCCCTGCCCGCACCGGGGACAGCGGCATCTGAGGCCGTACTTGAGAACGGTATCCCGGGCGGACATGGGCTTGGTCACGGTCATTCCTGCGGTTCTGCGTCGGATCTCGCAGCATGTATGGATTGTAAAACCATACAATGCGTGATATGAATTGCGGCATTAGGCTGCTCGGCAACGAGCAAGGTCGGTTAGATGTATGCTTCTCAGTTCGGGACTATGCATACAATTCTGAAATGTCGGGGTCAAGAACGCATGGTGTCCTGGATGCCGCAGATCGCGGAAAGCACCGGTCCCAAATATCTCGCCATCGCGGGAGCTTTGGCCGTCGACATCGAATCCGGGCGCTTGAAGGTGGGAGACCGCCTGCCGCCACAGCGCCAGCTTGCGAGGGAGCTCGGCGTCGACCTCACCACGATCACGCGAGCCTTCAACGAGGCGCATCGACTGGGTCTGATCGAGGCGAGCGCCGGGCGGGGAAGCTTCGTGCGCGGGAGGCCGACTTTCGCCCGCGGCAACACGCCCGCAGCACCGCCCATGATCGACCTGAGCATGAACATGCCGCCGCAACCGGCCGGCGCGAAGTTGCGCGAGCGCATCAGGGATGGCGTCGCGGAGGTGCTCTCGGGGCCGCATGGGCTCATGCATCTGAACTACCAGGAGAGCGCCGGGGCCCGGCCGGACCGCTTGGCCGCTTCCCGCTGGCTCGCGGCGCGTCTCGGCCCTGTTTCCATCGATCGGCTCGTCGTGGCGGGGGGAGCGCAGACGGCCCTTCATGCGGTCGTCCAGATTCTCGTGCGGCCTGGTCAGACCTTATGCGTGCCGGATGTCACCTATCCGGGCCTGAAGGCCATCGCGGAGCAGCTCCACGTGCGGCTCGCACCCGTGGCCATGGACGGGGAGGGGATGCTGGCCGACGCCCTCGCGGTGACTTGCGAGCGGGAGAGTCCGCGCGGAATCTACTGCGTCCCGACCATCCACAATCCGACGACGGCCACGATGACCGAGTCGCGGCGCGAGGCGATCATCCGAGTCGCCCGCCGTCACGGCATCGCGATCATCGAGGATGACGCCTACGGGGCTCTGCCCCGGCATGCGCCGGCGCCGATCGCCGCTCTGGCGCCCGATCTCACCTGGCACATCGCGACCCTGTCGAAATGCGCCACACCCGCCCTGAGAACGGCCTTCGTTGCGACCCCCGCGCTTGCCGACGCGCTGAATCTCGCGGCGCGGATCCGGGCCGCATCCCTGATGGCGCCGCCGCTCATGACAGCCCTGGCCACCCGATGGATCGAAGACGGTACGCTCGATGCGATCACGGCCGCCATTCGCGAGGAGAGTGCGGCCCGACAGGCGATTGCGCGCCGAATCCTGCGCGGGATGGACCTCCAGGCGCATCCGGAGGGACACCACCTCTGGCTGACCCTGCCGGATCGTTGGCGGCAGGGGGACCTCAACCGGCAAGCGCGGCAGTCGGGCTTGGCGCTGGTCCCGAGCGAGGCGTTCGCCGTAGGGGCAGCGCCGGACGCCATCCGGGTCTCGCTCGGCGCGGCCGAGAACCGGGTCGAACTGGAGCGCGGTCTCGGGCTTCTCGCGGCGGTCTTGTCCCAGGGGGCCGGGACCGTGTCTTCCGTCGTCTGATCCCTATGCGATCCTCCGCGATGGACCTACGGCAAGCCCTTGCGGATTGCGTAACAACCCCCATATCAGGTTGACCCCAGCGGACATGACAGGGACTTCGACGGCGGCGGGCGTCACCGCAGCCGCGATGAGGCCGTGCCAGGACGGATGTACTCCGGCCCGGTCCTTTCCCGCGCTCGCCTGACGATGCGAGCGCCCGTCTGGTAACCGTTCAGCCCAGGCCCGTAGCAGGCGCGGCAGGAGGTGCGAAGGCACCCCGCCCGTTCGCCCCGGAGCCTGGGCTTTTCCTTGTCCGCTTGTGCCAGGAGATTCGTCCGCGCTGGAGCGGGACGGGCAAGGCCAAGCTTCCGGTGCCCGTGGGCAGCCTGGCGTCTGAAGCGCTCGCATCCTGGGATTTCCGATATGACGTTCGGCTACGGAAGCGCTGGGCAGCGAGGTGTATGGAAGGAGATGCGCACCCCCGAGGGGAGGGCCCAACCGTCTTCGAGGCTATGAGAAAAAAAGGGGGAGGAGGGTGATGGCTCCGGCGGTAGGATTCGAACCTACGACCAACGGATTAACAGTCCGCTGCGCTACCGCTGCGCCACGCCGGAATATCACCACACCAGTGCCGGAACCGATCGTCCGGCAGGGCCGACGGAAAGGCGAGCGCCCTGTCAGCCGGTGTGGTCGAGGGCATATATCAGGGTTCGGGCCGTTGCAACCCCCATCTTGTCTGTCCACAATCACTTTGGGAGGTTGCTCTTTGGTGCGACGCTCTGCTATGGAGCACCAGCCGCGTCGGCGGCTCTACGGAAGGCCTCGTGGCGGAGTGGTTACGCAGAGGACTGCAAATCCTTGCACCCCGGTTCGATTCCGGGCGAGGCCTCCAAAAATTTCCTGATGGGGCATTTGATGGTCGATTTCGCGTATGCGCGCCGCACGATGGTTGACAGCCAGCTGCGCACCTTCGACGTGAACGACATCGCCCTGCTCGACGCCATGGGCACGATTCAGCGCGAGCGCTTCGTGCTGCCGGGCCGCGAGCAGCTCGCTTATATCGACCAGAACATCGCCGTGAGCGAGGGGGCGCAGCCCCGGTTCATGCTCGCCCCCGCCGTTCAGGCCCGCATGATCCAGGCGCTCGAGATCGAGCCCGGCATGGCGGTTCTCGACGTGGCCTGCGGGCGCGGCTACTCCTCCGCCGTGCTGGCGGAGGTCGGCGCCAACGTGACGGCCCTCGAGGCCGACGAGGCCCTGGCCGAGGCCGCCAAGCATGCATTGGCGGCCCAGGGTGTGGCGGGCGTCACCGTGAAGGCCGGCCCCCTCGACAAGGGCTGGGCCGAAAACGCTCCCTATGCGGCCATACTCGTCAACGGATCCGTGAATCTCCGGCCTGACGCCCTCTTGAGCCAGCTGGCCGATGGCGGCCGTCTCGTTTGCATCGAAGGAGACGGACGCTCGGCACGAACCATGCTCCACGTCCGTACGGGCGATGCATTCGGGTCCCGACAACTCTTCGACGCCGCCGCCCCGGTGATTCCGGCCTTTCAGCCCAAGCCGGCCTTTGTCTTTTAAGTCTTTGTAAACACATCCGAACAGGTGTCGCTTTTTTGCGCCACCCGCACTTTTATTGAGCCCGATACCCAAGGGGCTAATTGCCGACTCGCCCCTAATGTTTATTGTCGCGCTTTGAGTGTTTTGGTGAATCAAACTTTTAAAAAATGGCTCAACTCCGGGCCAAAGCGTTCAGTTGATGGGCAGGTAGGCGTGAAAAACATTCGAATCCTCGATGGTCGGACTGCTCTTTTGGGCATGATGACTTCGGTATTTGCGATTGCGGGTCTTCAGGCTGCTTCCGCCGAGACGCTGGAGAGCGCCCTGTCCCGAGCCTATGTGAATAACCCGAGCCTCAATGCGACACGCGCGGAAGTGCGCTCGACGGACGAGAACGTGCCTCGGGCCAAGTCGGGCTACCGCCCCCGCGTGAACGCTACCGCCGATGCGGGCCTCTCCATCGTGGAAGGGGACATTCCCGCCTCCGCCCAGTCGAGCCACCAGGAGACGACCCGCAAGCTCCGTCCGCGGGGCTACGGCGTTCAGGTGGATCAGAACCTTTTCAACGGCTTTCGCACCGAAAACTCCGTCCGGCAGGCCGAGTCGGCCTCCCTCGGCGCTCGCGAAACCCTGAGGAACGACGAACAGAACACCCTATTCAACTCGGCCTCGTCCTACATGAACGTGCTGCGGGATACCGCGATCCTCGACCTGCAGCGTAACAACGTCGAGGTCATCGAGGAGCAGCTTCGCCAGACCCGCGACCGCTTCAACGTGGGCGAAGTCACCCGCACGGACGTGGCCCAGGCCGAATCCCGCCTCGCGGCCGCCCGCTCGCAGGCGAGCCTCGCCGAGGCCAATCTGCGCACCAGCATCGCGGTGTACCGCCAGACCATCGGTGTCGAGCCCCGCCAATTGGCGCCGGGCCGACCGCTCGATCGGCTTCTGCCCCGGAACGTGGACGCGGCCCTGAAGGTCGCCTTCAGCGAGCATCCGGCCATCAAGGCCTCGCTCCATGGGGTCGACGCCGCCGAACTTCAGATCAAGATCGAGGAAGGCGCCCTCGCGCCGACCGTGGGCCTGAGCGGTTCCGTCGCCAACCGGTTCGACAATACCAGCTTCGGCGACCGCGCCATCTCGGCCTCCGCCACGATCCAGCTGTCGGTGCCGCTCTACGATGGCGGCGTCGCCTCCGCCAGCACCCGCCAGGCCAAGGAAACGGCGGGGCAGCGCCGGCTCGAATCCGACTCGATCCGCGATCAGGTGCGCGCCGCCGTCATCTCGTCCTGGGGCCAGCTCGAGGCCGCCAGGGCCCAGATCCTCGCCGCGCAGGCGCAGGTGGAGGCCTCTGAGACCGCGCTGAACGGCGTCCGCGAAGAGGCTCGGGTCGGCCAGCGGACCACTCTGGACGTCCTGAACGCCCAGCAGGAACTGCTGAACGCGCGCGTCAATCTCATCACGGCCCAGCGCGACCGCGTCGTGGCCTCCTACGCCGTGGTGCAAGCCTCCGGTCGCCTGAATTCCCGCGCTCTCGGGCTTAATGTCGCACATTACAGCGCCAAGGAGCATTTCGATCAGGTCAAGGACCTGTGGCACGGCCTGACGACGCCTGACGGCCGCTGAACATTCCATAAGCCGCTGAGGCCGCCGGAGAGTCCAGGCCGCGCCCGAGCGACATTCCTCCCGTGAGCTTGCCGGATGGGAGGTGGCTGAACTAATTTAACGTTTGACGGGCTAAGGTCGCCCGTCTCGCCATTTTTGATCCGGATGCGGCGCATGAGTTCAGCAAACCCGAAGGTGTCCGAACCTTCGATGGAAGAAATCCTCGCCTCCATCCGCCGGATCATCTCCGACGAAGGAGATATGATCGCGAGTTCGCGCCCCCACCCGGGCCTCTATGCCGTTCCGCATCAGGACGAGCCCGACTCACAAGACACGCCGGAGTCCGAGGCGCTCCGTCCGCTCGTGGAGGCAGCCCCACCCGCGAGCGAGAACGATGAGCCCGTTTCGCCCGCCGTGGACGAGCCTGCCACCGCCATTTCCGTATCAGCCGCCGCGCCGGATGACGGCGCTCCGGCGAGCCCGCTCCTGTCCAACACGGTCAGCGCCTCGGTGGCGAACGCCTTCGGCCGTCTTGAGCCGCGCCCCCAGGCAGCCGCCGCGTCCACCCTAGAGGACACCGTCAAGGAGATGCTGCGCCCGATGCTGAAGGCATGGCTCGACCAGAACCTTCCCGGCATCGTCGAGCGCTTGGTACAGGCCGAAATCGAGCGGGTCACCCGCGCCTGAGCGCAGGCCGCGCGCCCTTGCGCCCAAGGCCTATGAGCCTGGAGCCGCTCCCTCTTCTGTTGACTTCCCCGGTCGGGTTCGGTTTGTAACCCCATCGATGCGCATTTGCGCCCAATTGCTGGTTTTTCGCCATGATGGACAAGACGTTTGACCCCGCGACCGTTGAGGCGCGCATTGCCGATCGCTGGGAGGCCGAGGAGGCCTTCAAGGCCGGCCGGCCGGAACGGCTGGGCGCCGAACCCTACACCATCGTAATTCCGCCGCCGAACGTGACCGGCTCCCTCCACATGGGCCACGCCCTCAACAACACCCTGCAGGACATCCTCTGCCGGTTCGAGCGCATGCGCGGGCGCGACGTCCTCTGGCAGCCCGGCATGGACCATGCGGGCATCGCCACGCAGATGGTGGTCGAGCGCCAGCTCATGGAGCAGCAGATTCACAGGCGCCAGCTCGGCCGTGAGGAGTTCGTGGCCAAGGTCTGGGAATGGAAGGAAGTGTCGGGCGGGCGCATCCAGAGCCAGCTCAGGCGTCTCGGCGCGTCCTGCGATTGGTCGCGGGAGCGCTTCACCATGGACGAGGGCCTGTCCCGGGCCGTGCTGAAAGTCTTCGTCGACTTGTACAAGCAGGGCTTGATGTACAAGGACAAGCGCCTCGTGAACTGGGACCCCAAGTTCCAGACGGCGATCTCGGATCTCGAGGTCGAGCAGGTCGAGGTCAAGGGCCATCTCTGGCACATCCGCTACGCCATCGAGGGCGAGCCTGAGCGTTTCATCACGGTCGCCACCACCCGGCCCGAAACCATGCTGGGCGATGTGGCCGTTGCAGTCCATCCGGATGACGAACGCTACAAGGACCTGATTGGCAAGTTCGCCCTCGTGCCGCTGATCGGTCGCCGGATTCCCATCGTGGCGGACGAGTACTCCGATCCCGAGAAGGGCACGGGCGCGGTCAAGATCACGCCGGCTCACGACTTCAACGATTTCGAGGTCGGCCGCCGCCACAAGCTGCCCCTGATCAACATCCTGAACGTCGAAGCCGGGATGCTTCTGAAAGGCAACGACGATTTCCTGGTGGGATTGCCCGCGTCGGATGACCTGAGCGCCGTCATGGAGCTCGACGGTCTCGATCGCGCGATCGCCCGCAAGCGCGTCGTCGACCTGCTCGAAGAGCGCGGCGACCTCGTGCAGGTCGAGGCGCATACGCATGTGGTCCCGCATGGCGACCGGTCCAACGTGGTCATCGAGCCTTATCTGACCGATCAGTGGTACCTGAACGTGAAGCCCCTGGCCGAACGGGCGCTCGGTGCCGTGAAGGACGGGCGCACCACGTTCGTGCCGGAGAACTGGGAGAAGACCTACTTCCAATGGCTCGAGCATATCGAGCCCTGGTGCGTGTCGCGCCAGCTCTGGTGGGGTCACCAGATCCCGGCCTGGTACGATGCGGACGGCAACGTCTACGTGGCCCTGAGCGAGGAGGACGCCAAGGCAGAGGCCCGCGCCAAGCATGGACGGGACGTCGATCTGGTCCGTGACGAGGACGTGCTCGACACCTGGTTCTCGTCCGCCCTGTGGCCCTTCTCGACCCTCGGCTGGCCCGACGACGCGCCGGAGGTGAAGCGATACTACCCGACGAACGTGCTCGTCACCGGGTTCGACATCATCTTCTTCTGGGTCGCCCGGATGATGATGATGGGCCTTCACTTCATGGACGAAGTGCCGTTCGAGACGGTCTACATCCACGCCCTCGTTCGCGACGAGAAGGGCGCCAAGATGTCGAAGTCCAAGGGCAACGTCCTTGATCCCCTCGACATCATCGACCAGTTCGGCGCCGACGCCATGCGCATGACCCTGTCGGCCATGGCCGCGCAGGGACGCGACATCAAGCTCAGCACACAGCGGATCGAGGGCTATCGGAACTTCTCGACGAAGATCTGGAACGCCGCGCGCTTCGCCGAGATGAACGGCTGCGTGCGGGTCGAAGGTTTCGATCCCGCATCCGTGAAGGAAACCCTCAACCAATGGGCCCTGGGCGAATGCGCCAAGGCGCTCTCCGAGGTCACGGCGGGCATCGAGGCCTATCGGTTCAACGATGCGGCGAACGCGGCCTATCGCTTCGTCTGGAACGTGTTCTGCGACTGGATGCTGGAATTCGCCAAACCCGTTTTCCAGGGGCCTGACTCGCCCGCCAAGGACGAGACGCGCGCCACGATTGCCTTTATCATCGATGAAATCTGCAAGCTTCTCCATCCGTTCATGCCGTTCCTGACGGAAGAATTGTGGGAGATCAAAGGCCGGCAGGGCCCCGCCCGCGAACGGATCCTGGCCCTGTCGCCATGGTCGAACCTCTCGGGGCTTTCCAATGACGGCGCAGAAGCGGAAATCGGCTGGGTCGTCGACCTCGTGACGGAGATCCGTTCGGCACGGGCCGAGACCAACGTCCCGGCAGGAGCTCAGATCCCGCTCTCCCTCGTCTCGCCTTCCGCCGACGTGAAAGCACGGGCCGAGCGCTGGAACGATACCATCAAGCGCTTGGCTCGGGTGTCCGAGATCAGCGTCGTCGAGGCGGCTCCGAAGAGTTCGGTCCAACTCCTCGTGCGGGGCGAGGTCGCGGCACTTCCTCTCGAGGGCGTCGTCGATCTTTCGGCGGAGCGCGCGCGGCTCGAAAAGGAGATTCAGAAGATCGTCGCCGATGTGGGCAAGATCGACGCCAAGCTCGGGAACGCCGACTTCATCGCGCGTGCGCCGGAAGAAGTGGTAGACGAGCAGCGCGATCGCCGGGACGACGCTTTGTCACGCAAGGCTAAGATCGAAGAAGCTCTGAGCCGCCTGCAGGCGGCCTGAGCCTTGAGCCGCCGAAGCTGGAGAGCGGGGTGAGGGCGGAGAACCGGAACCGGGCCGAAACGGCCGCCCTGGCACGGGTCCCGTCTCAGGACCTCATGGTTGTCACGATCCTGGCGCTCGTCGTCAGGATCGTGTGGCACCTGTTCGTCCCTGTTCGCGACTGGCCCGATACCGCGGTCTACCAGGCGACCGGACACGCGCTGCTGTCCACGGGCGCGATGAGCTCCGGCAATTACATGCCGCTCTATCCGCTGGCGATCAGTGTGCTCGGACCGAACGGCATCCTCATCCTGCAAGGGGTCGTCTCCGCGCTTTCAGCCGCAGTGGTCCAACTGATTTCATTCGACCTCTTCCGGTCGCGGCTGGCGGCCTTCCTGGCCGGGCTGATGGCTGCGCTCTCCCCATCCTTGGTCTTCTACGCTCATATGCGGCTGACCGAGACGATCTATATCGCTTTGTTGCTCCTGGCCTTCCTGAGCTTCTACCGGGGACGCTTCGCCGTCGGGAGCGTGTGCGTGGTTCTGTCGATCCTGACCCGTCCCACGCTCGACCTCCTGGCGCCTCTCCTGATCGTCGCCTTCTGCATCGCACGAAGGGAAACGGGACTTCGCACGGTCGCCCTTCGCCTCGGGCTCTATGCGCTCGTGTATGGGGCGCTGATGGCCCCCTGGTGGTGGCATAACTGGAACCTCTACCACACCTTCGTGCGCCTCGATCTGGGCATGGGCAATTTGCTCGTGATCGAGAATTCCGCCTTGTTCGACCGTGTCGGCCTCGACTTCCAGGCGCTCGCTCCGGCCTGGGAGCGGTTCAACGGCATCGCCGATCCCATCGCCCGGGATCGGGCCATGGTCGATGCGGCCCTGCACTACATCACATCCGATCCGATCCATTGGCTCCAGCGTTGCATGGAGCGGTTTCTCCGGTTCTGGAATCCCATGCCGGGATCGGACTCGGCAGCCGTCAACGCCATTTCGTTCGTCACGGTCGTACCCGTCTATGGGCTTGCGGTCTTCGCGCTCCTGCGGCTCAGTTTTCAGCAATGGCTGCTGATCGTCCCGATCCTTCTCCTGGCAGCCTACCTGACGGCGATTCACACCGTGACCCACGGCATCCCGCGCTACCGCCTTCCCCTCGAACCCTTCCTCATCATCCTCGCAAGCTTCAGCCTCGCCGAAGGGTTGACTGCCATCGTGAGGCGGAGAGCCTAGTCCTCGTTCAATCGCCGAAGTCGGCTTTTGTCCGCTGACAGGCGGCTAGCCGAGCACGAAATCCACCAGCAGCTTGATGTTCAGGGCCACGATGATGGCGGCGATGATGCCCGCTACGACGGTCAGCCAGCGCGGCGCGACCATAACGCCCATCTTGGCCTTCGATGCCGTGAGCGTGACGAGCGGGATCACCGCGAAGGGCAACTGGAGGCTCAGGATGACCTGGCTGAAGATCAGCAGCTTCGCGGTGCCGCTTTCCCCGTAGGCGATGGTGACGGCCGCTGCCGGCACGATGGCGATGCCGCGTGTCACGAGGCGGCGCAGCCAGGGAGCGAGCCGGAAGTTGATGAAGCCTTCCATGACGATCTGACCCGCCATGGTGGCCGTGACGGTGGAGTTGAGACCGCAGCACAGGAGCGACAGGCCGAACAAAGTTGGCGCGATGGCGGAGCCGAGGAGGGGCTGGAGGAGCGTGTGGGCTTCGCCGAGCTCCGCGATCTCGGTCCGTCCGGTGTGGTGAAACGCCGCCGCCGCCAGGATGAGCAGGGACGCGTTGATGGTGAGCGCGAACATCAGCGCGAGAGTCGAGTCGAGTGTCGCGTAGCGCAGCGCTTCGCGCTTTTCCGGCAGCGTGTCGCCGTAGGCGCGGGTCTGGACGATGCCCGAGTGCAGGTAGAGGTTATGCGGCATCACTGTGGCGCCGAGGATGCCGAGAGCGAGATACAGCATGTCCGGGTTGGTGATGATCTCCGTGGTCGGCGCGAAGCCGCGGATGACGAGCCCCCATTGCGGATCGGCTAGGGCAATCTGAATGCCGAAGCAGACCGCAATGACGGCAAGCAGCGCGATGACGAAGGCCTCGACCCAGCGGAAGCCCAGGTTCTGCAGATAGAGAATCAGGAACACGTCGAGGGCGGTCACGAGGACGCCGATCTCGAGCGGGACCCCGAACAGCAGGTTGAGGCCGATCGCCGTGCCGATCACCTCCGCCAAGTCCGTGGCGCAGATGGCGAGTTCAGCGAGAGCCCACAGCACCCAGGCCACGGGCTTGGAATAGGCGTCCCGGCACGCTTGGGCGAGGTCCCGGCCCGTCGCGATCGCGAGCCGCGAACACAGCGCCTGGAGAATGATCGCCATGATGTTCGACACGAGCGCCACGGTGAGAAGCGCGTAGCCGTAGCGCGAACCGCCGGCGATGGAGGTCGCCCAATTGCCGGGATCCATGTAGCCGACGGCCACAAGGTATCCCGGTCCCATGAAGGCCAGTGCGCGCCGCCAGCGCGTACCGCCCCGAATCGGGATCGATCCGCTGACCTCCGGCATCGACGGCATGGAGCGCTCGCGCCGCCACGCGGCACGTTCGAGAAGAGAAATGGGGGAATTGTCCATGGCCGTTCTTGCAGTTGCAAATTATTTGCAACAAGAGTGGGTGAAACCCTGGAGGATTGCAAGAGGCAATCATCGCCGTGCCGTGCGAAACTCCGAGAAGCCTCCAAGATGGCTCCAAGAAACCTCGAACACGTAGGGATCCGAAGACGCGATGGATCCAGTGCAATCCTGCGCCCCATGCCGCTGCGGCGTGGCGACAGGTTTTCCTCGGGCCCGGAAATATGGTTGAAGAGAACCCATGGCTTTGCACCTCATCAAGCTCTGCGTCGGCTGCGATTCGATCGCCGATCTTCAGGAATGGATAGAGGAGAACCGCGCCCATCATCGACGCCTGGGCCGCGATTACGAGCAGACCCATACGACCCGCATGGTGCCGAAACGGGCGGGAGAGCTCCTCAAGGACGGGTCGCTGTACTGGGTCATCAAAGGGCAGGTGGCCTGTCGGCAGCCCCTGCTGGCCATTCGGCCCTTCACGGATTCCGACGGCATCGGTCGATGCCATCTCGTGCTGGAGCCGACGCTCACCCCTGTCGAATCGAGACCCTGCCGGGCGTTTCAGGGCTGGCGCTATCTGAAGGGCAAGGATGCGCCGCGTGACCTCGGGCAACATGGCGGCGACGTCATGACCATGCCGGAGGCAATGCGGCGAGAACTGGCCGATCTGGGATTGCTGTGATGAACAAGCGCGTCTTTTCGGCACTACCCTTCCTGATCGCGGTCGTGACGGCGGCCGCTCCCGCCCTGGCCAAAGATTGCCCGCCGCCGGAGCCTTCGTCCCGCTCCGCGCGCCCGCAAGGCCGCTGCGAGGTCGGCCGCCTGCCGTCGCGCCCCGAGAACCTGGATCAGCGCGCTCTCAAGGGTCGGGAAGGTTTCATCGACCTTGGAAACGGCACGAGCGTCCGGATGACCGGTCGCGTCCGGGGTGAGGTGGGATTTCGGCGTTAGCCTTTTGCCTCAGGTAGCGGCATGGAACCGCAAAGCTCCGATTCGCATTGGCTCAGCGGTATAGTTGAGTGGAGGTTGCGATGCTTCTGGTAGCGTCCGAGGGCCGGCACTGGCGTTATGAAGTCTGCGAGCATGTCGACGGGTATCTCGTCCAGATGCGCGATCTCGAGACGGGCGATCTCGACGAGGATTTCACCACCATCTTTCGAACCCTTCCCGTCGCGTTCGCCTATGCCGAGATGTCGGCCGCCTATGAGCGATACGCAGCCTCCGAGATGGAAATCGTCAAGGACGACCAGATCGAGATCGACGTCGAGGAAACGGAACGCCACTTCATCGACCTAAGCGACCGCCTTCACGACAATGGGATCAACGGCGTGGTCATCCAGACCTGGAACCGGGAGAGCCAGATCGGCGCCGCGCGGATGCTGCACTAGCACCAGGTCACGTCTCACGAAGGAATTCATGGCAAGGCGGCGCCCATTGGGGGCGCCGCCTTCGTCGTCTCTGCACGTCGAGGCCAACCCGCAGGGGGACTTGCCACAGGCGACGGACGGGAGGAGAAATTCACCCCATCCTGTCGAAGCCCTTAAATGAGACCTTTCATGGCCGATCTGTCCGCCTTCCCGATCACGACCCGTTGGCCCGCCCAGCACCCGGACCGTCTGCAACTCTACTCCCTGCCGACCCCCAACGGCGTGAAAGTCTCGATCATGCTGGAGGAGACGGGGCTGCCCTACGAGCCTCATCTCATCGATATCGGCAAGAACGAGACCTGGGGACCCGAATTCCTGTCGCTCAACCCCAACGGCAAGATCCCGGCCATCCTCGATCCCGACGGGCCGGACGGAAAACCCTTCGGGCTGTTCGAATCAGGCGCGATCCTGCTCTATCTCGCTGAGAAGACGGGCCAGTTGATGCCGTCCGACCCCGCCCGGCGCTACGAGACGATCCAGTGGGTCTTCTTCCAGATGGCGGCCGTTGGACCGATGTTCGGCCAAGTGGGCTACTTTCACAAGTTTGCCGGCCGCGAGATCGAGGACAAGCGGCCCCTGGAGCGCTACCGCGCCGAATCGAAGCGCCTGCTTGGGGTTCTCGAAACGAGACTGGACGGCCGTGAATGGCTCATGGGCGGCGATTACACCATCGCCGACATTTCCCTCTTAGGATGGGTTCGCAACCTCGTCGGCTTCTACGGGGCGGGTGAACTCGTCGAGTTCGATTCGCTCCGGAACGTTCCCGCCTGGCTGGAGCGAGGGCTGGCGCGTCCCGCCGTCCAGCGCGGGCTCTCGATCCCCAGCCGCGAGGCCTGACATAGCGCCCAGATTGCGGGCCTCGTCGGCCTTCAGGATGAACATGACCCATTTACAACAGGGTTAACGGCACTCACATGTCCCTCAGAGCGTCGGACTCGAAAGCCGGACGTGATTTCGAATCCGACGCCGCATCCTCCAGATCGCGCATCGTCAGAGAACGCCCGAGGGTTCGCGCCGACGAGAACCGGGGCCGCTTTCTTGGCACGATGCGGCAAGGGAAAAGGACATGATGCTGCTCTTCGGAATCGCGGCGGTTCTCCTGCTGTGGTGGCTTTCCAAGACTTTCGTTCGCAGCGACGCCAAGGCGCTGGCGCGCGCCTTCAAGGTCGTGGGCGGGATCATGGCGCTGGGGGCTGCCGTCATCTTGGGCATGCGCGGGCGCTTCGACATGGCGTTGCTCACTGGCGGCATCGGGGCTTGGCTCCTGGGGTGGAGTGCCAGCCTCCCGGCGCCGCTGCGAAGGTTCGGCATTGGAGAGAAGCGCACCTCGCGGATGCGTTCGGCCCTGATCGAGGTCGAACTGGACCATGCGACGGGGGCCGTCAGGGGCCTGGTTCTCGCCGGCACCTTCCACGGACGCCGCCTCGAGGACCTCGACCCAGGGAGCCTGAGCCGGCTTCATGGCGAATGCCAGGCGGCCGACCCCGAGGGGTTGGCGCTCCTAGAGGCTTATCTTGATCGCCGGTTTTCCTCTTGGCGTGAAAACGCTCAAGCCAATGGATACACGCGGTCGGGACGTCAGGCGCAGCCGGGCGCGATGACGAAGGAGGAAGCCTACCAAGTCCTGGGGCTTCAACCGGGCGCGAGTGTCGACGACATTCAGCGTGCCTACCGGACGCTGATGAAAAAGCTCCATCCGGACCAGGGGGGCACGACGTATCTCGCGACCCGGGTGAATGAGGCCAAGGAAGTCCTGTTGAGCCGACATCGCTGATACTCCACGCGCGATCCGGTTGAATTTGGGGGAGCGGCGCGAAACGCACGTCGCTCCTGGATTCTCATTGAAATTGACCCCTTGGATCCGGAAGCGGACGGGCTCTCCGGGATCGTTTCGGATCTATGTCTGCGGAGGCCGCGCCGTTCGAACCGTGGAGGGCGGCCTTCCGTGACAGCTAGCTGCGGGTCGCGAAACAGGCGATGCCGCTACGCTTGAGCGCCTTGCAGGCCTTCTCGGCCTCACCCGATTCATTGAAGCCGGAGAACCGGGCGCGGTAGAGGGTCGAGCCGTCCTTGTTCACCTTCTCGGTGAAGGGAGCAGCCTTCGCCAGGAGCTTTCCGGAGCGGGAACGGGCGGAGGCGAGCATATCCTTCGCCTTATCCTCGTCGTCCGTGGCGCCAAGCTGGATCACCCACTCCGTCACGTTCGGGCGGGAGGCTTTCGGCTCGGGAGCCGGAGCGGCCTTGGCGGTCGCGGCCGGCACGCGCTCCTGGGTCTTGGCGGCCGCCGCGGGCTCGGCCGGCGCGGACGGCCGTCCGGCGGGCGCGGCGGGGGGCTGCAGTGCCGCATAGGCCTGCGCATTCAGGGGCAGGGGCTCCTGGCCTTTCTGCCAGCGCACGGTGGAGGAGGGCGTCGTGGTCGAGCTCGCACCCGCGGCCGAAGCGACAACCGGACGAAGCGCGTTGAGATCGAGCGGCTTGCGGGCCTCGGCCGTCGGAGCCGGAGCCGCGATGGGAGCGGCTGCCGGAGTGGCGGACGCGACCTTGACGGGCGCCGCCGGTGCGGTCGTGGCCGTGGTCTCCACGTTGAGACCGACCGTGGGCTGCGGCGACGCATCGGCGACCATGGTCGGGCGTGAGCCTTCGAGAACCGGGGGAGCCGTGCGATTGCCCGCATAGGCGCGGGACAGATGGTTTTGGACCAAGGCTGTCATCTGCTGGTCGCGGGAGGCGCCGGAACGTCCGCCAAGCACGACGGCGACGACGCTGCGGGTGTCCGTGTTCACCGAGGTGAGCAGGTTGAAGCCCGAGAGGCGGGTATAACCCGTCTTGATGCCGTCCACGCCCTCGACCTTGCCGAGCAGCCGGTTATGACCGCGGATCGTCCGTTGGCCGTACTGGAACGAACGGGTCGAGAAATAGGAAAAATACTTCGGGAAGCGATCCTGGATCGCCCGGCCGAGGATCGACAGATCCCGGGCCGTGGTGATGTTGGGCGGCGAATGGGGCAGGCCGTGCGGGTTGTAGAAGGTGGATGAGCTCATGCCCAGCGACCGAGCCTTCTTGGTCATCATGTCGGCGAAGGCGTCCTCGGACCCGGCGATGTTCTCTGCGACCACCACGGACACGTCGTTGGCCGAGAGCGTGACCATGGACTTGATGGCGTCCTCGACATCGATCGTCGAGCCCGGCCGCAGGCCGATCTTGGTCGGCGGCTGGGAGGCCGCGTAAGCCGACACCGTCAGGGGAGTGTCCAGGCGGATCCGGCCGCGCTCAAGCTGCTCGAACAGGAGGTATAGGCTCATCACTTTCGTGAGAGAGGCGGGGATGCGCGGAGCGTCCTCGTTCTCGCCCTGGAGCACCTTGCCGGTCTTCGCGTCCACGACGATGGTCGCGTAGGGCGGGCTGTAGCCGCCGCCCTTCGGTGCCGCCTTCTTGCGCGCCGCTTCCGCGGGAGTGGAGAGAGCGATGGCGAACGAAGCCGTGATCGCCATCACGGCCCCGAAGGTTTTCCCATGCCCAGCCCAAACGCGTACTAAACTCATCCTGTTACCGTCCCTGTCCTTGGTCTCAGGCCCCCACCGGCCGTCTCGTCGAGGAGATCGTTGCCGGCACAACACAGTCCTGGACGGTAGGAGATTGCGGTTACGCGCAAGTTAACGAGACTCTCGCGAAAGGCAAATTTGTGCAGTGCACAAAAATATTGACACATATTGTGCGCTGCACTATAAGGCTGATCGTCGCCACCAGCGAATGATTTCTCAACAGAGGCAGCGTTGCGGCGCTGAGATTCAGATGTTCCAACCCTACGACCAGATGCAGAAGATGGGCCAGGACGGCCTTGACGCCACCATGACGGCCATGGGCGCCTTCACCAAGGCCAGCCAGACCATCGCGGCCGAGACCGCCGATTACGCCAAGAAGGCTTTCGAGACGGGCACCGGCACCCTCGAGAAGCTGACGGGCGCCCGCACCCTCGAGACCGCCATCGAGATCCAGTCGGCCTACATGCGCACGACCTACGAGGACCTCGTGGCCCAGTCGGCCAAAATGGGCGAGCTTTACACCGCCCTCGCCAAGGAGACCTTCAAGCCTTTCGAAGGCTTCGTGAAGAAGCCCTTCGCGGCCTGATCGCCCGCGACCGAACGACCTTGAAGCGCCCGGACCGAAAGGCCGGGCGTTTTTCGTTTTCGGACCGGCGCGACGTTTCGCGGCGGCCGCTCACGAGATCGGGATCTACCGCTTTGGCCTGCGACTTCCCATCTTGTTGATCTGGAGAACAGGAAAGAGCGACTATACACTCGGACGACTGTCGAGCCCGCCCCACAGGCGGAGCCTCGAAATCGAGCTATCCCGGGGGAGTCGGTCGGAAGAACATGTGGCTGATGACATCAGAGACCTTCGACGACAAGGGCCGGCATCCGCTGCGGGCGGCCGGACCCAAGGGGCCGGCTGGCGACGATCGTGACGGCAGCGGTTCCGGAACCGCCATCATCACGAAAGCCAAGCCGCAGACGAAACGACCCAATCTGTACCGCGTTCTCCTTCTGAACGACGACTACACTCCCATGGAGTTCGTGATTCACGTGCTGGAGCGGTTCTTCAACAAGAACCGGGAGGATGCCACCCGCATCATGCTGCACGTGCACCAGAACGGCGTCGGGGAGTGCGGCGTCTTCACCTATGAGGTGGCGGAGACCAAGGTGACGCAGGTGATGGACTTTGCCCGCAAGCACCAGCATCCTCTCCAATGCGTCATGGAAAAGAACTAGCCGAGACACCGTCTCTTAAAGGATAGGCCCTTGCCGAGCTTCTCTCGCAGTCTTGAACAAGCCCTCCACCGAGCCCTCGCCCTCGCGGGTGAGCGCAGGCACGAATACGCCACTCTGGAGCACCTTCTGCTGGCCCTGGTCGACGACCAGGACGCCGCCGCCGTCATGCGCGCCTGCAACGTCGACCTCGACGTCCTCCGTCGCAATCTCGTGGAGTACGTGGACAGCGAACTCGCCAACCTCGTGGCCGATGGGCGTCAGGATTCCAAACCCACTGCCGGTTTCCAGCGCGTGATCCAGCGTGCGGTCATTCACGTCCAGTCGTCCGGGCGGGACGAGGTGACGGGTGCCAACGTGCTCGTGGCGATCTTCGCCGAGCGCGAAAGCCATGCCGCCTACTTCCTGCAGGAGCAGGACATGACCCGCTACGACGCGGTCAATTACATCAGCCACGGGATCGCCAAGCGCCCCGGCATGGTCGAGGGTCGCACGCCTCGCGGCACCGAGGAGGAATCGACCGAGCGGCCCGCCTCCGAGGAATCCGACGCCCGGCCGAAGAAAAAGGGCGACGCCCTCGAGGCTTACTGCGTCAACCTCAACAAGAAGGCGCGGGACGGCAAGATCGACCCGCTCATCGGGCGTGAGCTCGAGGTTCAGCGGACCATTCAGGTCCTGTGCCGCCGCCAGAAGAACAATCCGCTGCTCGTGGGCGATCCCGGCGTGGGCAAGACGGCCATCGCCGAAGGCCTGGCCCGGAAGATCATCAGCGGCGAGGTGCCCGAGGTCCTGGCCGATGCCACCGTCTTCGCCCTCGATATGGGCACGCTGCTCGCCGGCACCCGCTACCGGGGCGACTTCGAGGAGCGCCTCAAGCAGGTCATGAAGGAGATCGAGGCGCATCCGAACGCGATCATGTTCATCGACGAGATCCACACGGTCATCGGGGCCGGTGCGACGTCCGGCGGCGCCATGGATGCTTCGAACCTCCTCAAGCCCGCCCTGGCGCAGGGGACCCTGCGCTGCATCGGCTCGACCACCTATAAGGAATATCGCCAGTATTTCGAAAAGGACCGGGCGCTGGTTCGCCGCTTCCAGAAGATCGACGTCAACGAGCCGTCGGTGCCGGATGCCATCGAGATCGTGAAGGGTCTCAAGCCCTATTTCGAGGAGTTCCATAAGCTCCGCTACACCAACGAGGCCATCAAGGCCGCCGTGGAGCTTTCGGCCCGCTACATCAACGACCGAAAGCTGCCCGACAAGGCGATCGACGTGATCGACGAGACGGGCGCCTCGCAGATGCTCGTGCCGGAGAACCGCCGGAAGAAGACCATCGGCATCAAGGAGATCGAGGCCACCATCGCGACGATGGCCCGCATCCCGCCCAAGACCGTATCGAAGGATGACGCCGAGGTTCTGGCAAACCTGCAGGACAACCTGCGCCGGGTCGTGTACGGCCAGGACAAGGCCATCGATGCGCTCACCTCCGCCATCAAGCTGGCCCGCGCGGGCCTGCGCGATCCGGACAAGCCCATCGGCTCGTACCTCTTCGCCGGACCGACGGGCGTCGGCAAGACGGAAGCCGCCAAGCAGCTGGCGGCCTCCCTGGGCGTCGAGCTCCTGCGCTTCGACATGTCGGAGTACATGGAGCGTCACACGGTCAGCCGCCTGATCGGCGCGCCTCCCGGCTATGTGGGCTTCGACCAGGGCGGTCTGCTGACCGACGGCATCGACCAGCATCCGCACTGCGTCCTGCTTCTCGATGAGATCGAGAAGGCCCACCCGGACCTGTTCAACATCCTGCTCCAGGTCATGGACCACGGAAAGTTGACTGACCATAACGGCAAGCAGGTCGACTTCCGCAACGTGATCATCATCATGACCACGAATGCAGGAGCCGCCGACATGGCCCGCCCGGCCTATGGCTTCACCCGCGCCAAGCGCGAGGGCGACGACATGGAGGCGATCAACAAGCTGTTCTCGCCGGAGTTCCGGAACCGTCTGGATGCCACGATCTCGTTCGGCCACCTGCCGAAGGAAGTGGTCGAGAAGGTTGTGGACAAGTTCGTGGCCCAGCTCGAACTCCAGCTCGCCGACCGCCATGTGGGCATCGAGCTGTCTGACGAGGCCCGCGACTGGCTGGTGGAGCACGGCTACGACGAGGCCATGGGCGCCCGCCCGATGGGTCGCCTGATCCAGATGACCATCAAGACGCCCCTGGCCGACGAGGTCCTGTTCGGCAAGCTCAAGGACGGCGGCACGGTTCGGGTGGTCGTCCAGACGGACGATATCGGCCTCCAGAGCCTCGGCTTCGAGTACCTGGATGGGCCGACCAAGCCCAAGCCGGAGAAGGACGTCGCCAAGGCGGCCCGGAAGCGGGCCAAGCCAAAGGCGGCCTCGGCCCCCAGGGCAAAAAAGTCCTCCAAGCCGAAGGGGACCGGTGGTAATGGAGGCGGAGGCATCCGCACCGTACCGAAGGTTCCGCTGGTCAGAGCATGACGTCCGACATTCATCAAGGACCCCTGGAAGCCGCCACGGAAGTGGCGGCTCCCGCCCGTCGTTCCTGGCGGGAGCAGCGCGAGCTGCGCCGCCGCCGCCGCGTCTGGCTCGAAGAGCTGATGGGCTGGATCCTCGTGCCGATCATCATCGTCGGCACCTATTGGCTCGTGGTCGGCGGGCTCGATGCCCTCGGGACGTCGCCCTCGGCCATCATCAACGGCCTCAGCACCATCACGTCGGCTTTCTAGGGTACCGCAGGAGCCCGCCTGTAAGCCTTCCAGGCTGCCGCATTGTCGGGTGCTGTCGGCTTGATTTCACTCGTCGGTGTGCCGAAAAGGCACGGCCTCGGCCAGCTCATCCACAGCTTTGGCCATATAGGCTCGTTCCTGGTCGAGATAAGCCGCAATCGCCTCCCGCAAACCCGGATCGGCGATCTCATGCGCCGAGTGCGTGATGACTGGCCGATAGCCCCGAGCCAGCTTGTGCTCGCCCTGGGCCCCCGCCTCGACCCGGTCGAGGCCATGGGCGACGGCATAGTCTATCGCCTGATAGTAGCAGACCTCGAAGTGCAGGAAGGGGTGGTCCTCGACGCAGCCCCAATTGCGCCCATAGAGCCGCGTATCGCCGACGAAATTGATCGCGCCCGCGATGTAGCTCCCGGCTCGCTTGGCCATCACCAGAAGGATCCGGTCCGCCATGCGCTCGCCGATCAGCGAGAAGAATCCCCGGTTCAGGTAGGGGCGGCCCCACTTGCGCGAGCCCGTATCCATGTAGAACGAAAAGAATGCGTCCCAATGCGCTTCCGTGATGTCGCGGCCCCGGAGCCATTCCACCGTGATGCCGTTCGCGAGGGCGTCCCGCCGCTCGCGGCGGATGGCCTTGCGCTTGCGAGATGAGAGGGCCGCCAGGAAATCCTCGAAGCTCCCGTAATCCTCGTTGAACCAGTGAAACTGCTGGTCGTCGCGCAAGAGGAAGCCTGCCGCCTCGAAAGACTGGACGTCCTTGTCTTGGAGAAAGGTGGCGTGGATCGACGACGCCTTCGTCTGCTCGCGCAAGGCGTCCAGGCCTCCGATGAGATGAGCCCGGACCCCATCGGCCTTGTCACTGTCGGGCACGAGGAGGCGGGGCCCGGAGACCGGCGTGAACGGGACGGAGGCTTGAAGCTTCGGGTAGTAGCGCCCGCCTGCGCGCTCGTAGGCATCGGCCCAGGAATGGTCGAACACGTACTCGCCCATGGAATGGGACTTCAGGTAGCATGGAGCGGCACCGAGCAGCGTTCCGGCCGAGTCCTCGACAAGGACGTGGAGAGGCATCCAGCCCTTCGCTCCCGTGACGCAACCGGAATCCTCCAGGCTCGACAGAAAGGCATGCGAGACGAAGGGGTTGGAGGGGTCCGTTCCCGGATCGGTCGAACGGGCGCAGGCATCCCACGCGTCGGCCGAAACAGGCTTCAAACCTTGGGCGATCTTGACTTGGAAGGACACTGGGCCGGGAAACTCACCGCTCGAAACCTGAAGGTAGGTCTCAGGGGGCGAGGTGGCAAGAATGCCGGCCACTTCACCGCAGCGACGAAGACTGCTCTCCCGTTTTGGACATCATGCTGAGGAGAGCCGCTAGGCCCGTCTCGAAGACCTCATCCTGAGGAGGCCGTCAGCCCGTCTCGAAGGAGGGCCCCAGCGGAGCGCCTCCAGGGAACACTGGATCATCCTTCGAGACGAATGGCTGCGCCATTCCCTCAGGATGAGGTCCAGAGTTTTCGAGATGGCCGCCCTCAGGATGAGGATCCGAGGCGCCCGCCGCTATGGCAGGAAGCCCTCGAAGACCATCTGGTCGGCATAGGCCTCAGCCCGAGCCCGGTCCTCCGGGTTCCTGACCGTCCAGGTCATCACCGGCAGGTGGCCAAGATGGCGGAAAAGGTTGGGAACGGCCGAGGGCAGGTCCTTCACGTGCCAGGACAGGAATTGCGGCTGCGATTCCGGGAAGTGCAGAAGATTCGCGAAGGCGTGCTTCTTCTCAGGCGACAGGAAGCCGTCCGAGGAGGAATTGTACTCGAGCTGGGCGATGATGCCGCGCGTCACGTCAGGGGCGATCTTGCGCACATGCGCCACGATATCCGGGTCGAAGGACTTGAGGACGAACGGGCCCCGATACTCCGCTAGGACCGCGCAGACCCGCTCCGTCAGTCGCATGTCGCCGTTGAAGAGGCTCTTGATCTCGATGACGAGCGGCACCCGGCCGTCGATCGTGTCCAGGAAACCTTTCAGGGACGGGATCCTGTCGGAGGCCGAGCCCGCGATGGCGATGGTCGTCAGGCTGGCGAGCGTGCGGTCCACGACCTTGCCTTGCTCGGCCGTCAGCCGGTTCAGGTCGAAATCGTGGAACACGATGGCCTCGCCGTCCGCCGTGAGCTGGACGTCGCATTCGATGGGAAAGCCGTGACCGATGGCCGCTTCCGCGGCCGAGATCGTGTTCTCGACGATGCCGTTGGCTTTGTTGTGGAGGCCGCGATGGGCGATGGGCTTCGCGACGAGCCAGGAAGGCGTGCTCATTGGACTTCGAACATCCCTTCGACTTCCACGCAGGCGTCGAGCGGCAGTTCCGCGACGCCGATGGTGGAGCGGGCATGGCGGCCCTTGTCGCCCAGCACCTCGACCATGAGGTCGGACGCGCCGTTCATCACGGGGGCAAGGCCGGCGAAGGTGGGTACCGCGTTGATGAAGCCGCCGAGGCGGACGCAGCGCACGACCTTGTCGAGGTCGCCCACGGCGGCCTTGAGCTGGGCCAGGAGGTTGATGGCGCACAGGCGCGCCGCCTGCTGGCCGACGTCCGGGGTGATCTCGGCGCCGAGCTTGCCCTTGTGGGCATCCGCCATCTTGCCGTCGGTGCCCAGGCAGAGCTGACCGGAAATGATCACCAGATTGCCGGTGCGGACGAAACCGACATAATTCGCCACCGGGGCGGCGGGGGTCGGCAGGGTGATGCCGAGGTCGTTCAGTTTGGTGTCGATGCTGCTCATGGCGAGCCTCTCGGGTTCGATGACGGCCCGGTTGTGGCGGAACCGCCTTCGATAGGCAAGCCGGACGTTGCGGAGGAGGGGGCCGGACTCTATCTTCCCTGTTCATGTACGAGGACAATCCATGCGAAGCCTGATCCTGCTGTCGAGCCTTTTGCTCTCCTCCGTTTCCGCAGCGTCAGCGCAGACTCAACCGTCCACGCCGGTCCAGCTCGTGCCCCACAGGGCGGTCTATGACCTGTCGCTGGTGCGCTCCACGGGCTCGCGCGGGGTCGAGAGCGCGACCGGCCGCATCGCAATGGATTTCGGCGGCGACGCCTGCGACGGCTATACGTTGAAGTACCGCCAGGTCACGATCCTCAACGGCTCCGAGACGGGATCGCGAACCCTGGACGTTCGCACCGCCACCTTCGAGTCGGGCGATGGCAACTCCATGCGGTTCAAGACCGAGTCCGCCTCCGAGGGCACCCCGACCGACAATGTGGACGGGGAAGCCAAGGTCCGGCCCGACGGGAACCTGTCGGTCAGCCTCAAGGGCGGCAAGGAGAAGGGGTTCTCGGCGGGCGGCCATCCCGTCTTTCCCACGGAGCACATGAAGCGGCTCATCGAGGCCGCGAGGGCCGGCCAGAACACCGTGTCGGTGAAGATCTACGACGGGTCGGACGGCGGCACGAAGGTGTACGACACGCTGGCGCTGATCGGCCGCAAGATCGAGGGAGGCGCGGGCGCGAATCTGGAAGAGGCCGTCAGGAAGGACGCCCTCGCGGGGGTCGCCCGCTGGCCCGTCACGATCAGCTACTTCAACGTGGCCAACGGCGACCAGACCCCGGCCTACACGATCTCCTTCGACCTCTACGAGAACGGGATCAGCCGAGCCCTCAAGCTGGATTACGGGGATTTCGCCCTCAAGGGCGACCTCAAGAGCCTGGACCTCTCCTCCGCCAGCGCCTGTCAGCGCTGACGGGAGCGCAGCATGATGCCCTTCTGAAGGGCTCCGACGCCGAACTTCTCACGGATCCGATCGATGGCCGCCTCCCGGTGGGCGTCGCGGACCACGCTCTGGTCGGCCAGGTCGCCCTTGTCGGCCTCCGCCGGGTCGCAGAGATCGGCGGCCCCGATCCCGATGAGCCTATAGGCTGTCCCGTCGCAGGCCTGCTTCAGCAGGGCGCGGGCCGGTTCGAACAGGCGCGAGGCGAGTTGGGTGGCGGGCAGTCCGGAGCGGGTGCGTGTGAGGAGCCTGAACTCCGTGTCCTTGAGCTTCAAGGTGACGCTGCGGCCTGCGAAGCCGGATGCCTTCATGCGGGCCGACACCTTCTCCGACAGGCGCCACAGGACGGGCTCCAGCTCCTCGAAGGAGCGCAGGTCCGTATCGAAGGTGGTCTCGGACGAAATGCTCTTGGTTTCCCGCTCCACCTTCACGGGGCGGTGATCCTCGCCCCAGGCGATCCGCGCGAGCCGCTGCGCATCCCGCCCGAGCGCGTCGAACAGGGTCTTCTGCTGGACCTCGCGCAGGTGCGCGATCTTCGTGATGCCGGCCTTGGCCAGCCTCCCCTGAGCGGCGGCCCCGATGCCGGGGATGATGGAGACCGGCTTGTCCGCCAGGAAATCCGCCGCCTCGCCGCGTCCGATGATGGAGAAGCCGCGCGGTTTCTCGAAGTCGGACGCGATCTTGGCCAGGAACTTGTTGTAGGACAGCCCGACCGAGATGGTGATGCCGAGCTCGTCCTCCACCCGTCTGGCGAAGCGCGCCAGGGTGATCGCCGGGCTGGCGTGATGGAGCCTCTCGGTCCCCGAGAGGTCCATGAAGGCCTCATCGATGGAGACCGGCTCCACGAGAGGCGTCAGTTCGAACATCAACTGGCGCACCGCCCGGCCCGCGACCCGGTATTTGTCGCCGTTGGGCTTGATCACCACCGCATGCGGACATGCCTTGAGAGCCTTGAACATGGGCATCGCCGAGCGTACCCCGTAGGTCCGGGCAATGTAGCAGGCCGTGGACACCACGCCACGCTTGCCGCCCCCGATGATCACGGGCTTGTCGGCAAGGCTGGGATCGTCGCGCTTTTCCACGGCCGCGAAAAAGGCGTCGCAATCCACGTGGGCAATCGTCAGGAGGTCCCGTTCCGGATGTTCCAGCAGGCGAGGGGATCCGCAGGCCGGGCAGCGACCGCCCGTCGAGGCCTTGCCCGACAGGGTGAGGCAGTCCCGGCAGAACGGAGCGGCCTGTATCACGGTGCTACTCGAACTCGGACGGCGACAGCGTGGCACGGGCTTCCATGATCTGTTCCGGCTTCGTGTCCATTTCCTTCGAAAGCTCCAGCAGCAGGGCCTCGTCGGACGCGACGTAGTCCAGAATGCCGGCCAGAAAGCCGGGTTCTTGCGCCGCGTCCCTGATGGTCTCGGGCGTGAGGCCGGAGATGTTCATGAAGCGGGCCAAGCGTCCGCCATGGCTGGACAGCGCCGTGAAGACCTGGAGGGCGACGGTCTGGGCTTGATCGGGGGTGATCTTGTGGAGCGGCATTTGGATCCAGGGGATTCGTAATTCATCAATATGTTTCGGGTTAGGTCTATCATCGGGTGAATAAGCGGGCCGGTGAAGTGTGTTTTTGGCGTTGAGGCTGCGGCAATGAAGAAGACGGTGTTGATCGTCGAGGATAACGAGCTCAACATGAAGCTCTTCAACGACCTTCTGGAGGCCCACGGCTACGCGACCCTGAAGACGGGGCACGGAATCGAGGCCATGGAGCTCGCGCGGGCCCACAAGCCGGACCTGATCCTCATGGACATCCAGCTGCCTGAGGTTTCAGGGTTGGAAGTCACGCGCTGGCTCAAAGCCGACGAGGAATTGAAGTCCATCCCGGTGATCGCCATCACGGCCTTCGCCATGAAGGGGGATGAGGAGCGGATCCGCGAAGGGGGCTGCGAGGCCTATCTGTCCAAGCCCATCTCCGTGGCCAAGTTCATCGCGACCGTGAAAACCTATCTCGATGTGGACGCCAGCCCCCCATGACGGCGCGAATCCTCATCCTCGATTCCGCCTTCCCGAAGACCGCTCCCATCGAGAGTAGTCTCACAGGGGCGTCCTTCGACGTGGCCGTCGCCACCACGGCCTATGATGCCCTCCTCCTGTGCTGCAAGGGCCATGTGGACCTCGTCCTTGTCGACGCGGCCCAGACTGGGCTCGACGCCTTCGAATTCTGCGCCACCTTGAAGCGCGACCCGACCCTGCGCCACCTGCCCGTGGCGCTGATGAGCGACCGGACCCGTCCGGCCCTGCGGCTGGACGCCCTGAACGCGGGCGCGGATGAATGCCTCTCCGCTCCGTTCTCGGACGGCTTGCTGGCGCTCCGGATGCGCAACCTGGCGGCCTTCAAGGCCTTGCAGGACGACCAGCGCCGCATCGCGGTCCTGCGCGGGAGTGACGCGTTCGACTATTCCTGCGACGTCAACCTTCCCCTCAAAGTCCTGGTGATGGACGGCGATCCGCGCTCTTGTTCGCGGATCGAGGAGATCCTGTCGGCGGAGTGCGAGGTCGTCTGCGTGAGCGACGATCCGGGAGCCGATTGCAGCCTGCTGGGCGAGTTCGACGTGATCATCCGCGATGCCGCCTGGCCGCCCGTTCCCGAACCTGTGGACCCGAACCCGAGCCGGACGCTTCTGCTCCTCGACGAAGGCGAGCCGATCCCCCGTGATTGCCGGGACCGGAACGTGGACGACGTGCTGGCCCGCCCCGTGGACCGCAGCGAACTTCTGGCCAGGGTGCGCCTCGCGGGGCGGAAGCGCCGTCTCATGGCTCAGATCCTGGACCTGGACGGGAGCAAAGTCCCCGACGGCCGTCCGGCCGAGCCCGCGCCAGCTCCCGCTCCCGCTCCCGAACCTCGCTCGGCAACCTTCCTGCGCAGCGCCGCCTGAAGGGGTTAACTCAAGCTTTCCGGAGGTAGGCTCTTGTCCACATTCCTCCACAGGGATAAATAGAGAACATCGATCTTGGGGAGAATGAATTCCGGTTCCCTTGCAAGGGCTTCCGGTTTCTGATTTTCTTCTGGTCACGCCTTTCCCGCCGCAAGCGGGTCTTCCATGCCTTTGATGCTCAGGTCCGCCGCATCTCCTGGGTTCGAGGGCTCGGCCAAGCTGGAGGTGGATGTTGCCTCCTCAGCTCTACCTCCAGCTGGCCACCATTTCCCGTCACCGCTGATTCTCCCGTGCCCGCTCCGAGCGGTCGCTGTCGCGTCCGGGCCCCAGGAGGGGCGCGACACCCGCGAGCATGAAGGCGAGCCCGGCCGGTACCCAGAGTCCGGTCATCCCGACCTGGGCGTAGCTCCACGCGCCGACAAGCGCCCCGGCGGTCAGGGACGCCCACA
The DNA here is from genome assembly GCF_016892705.1 of Microvirga pudoricolor. Lineage (GTDB taxonomy): Bacteria > Pseudomonadota > Alphaproteobacteria > Rhizobiales > Beijerinckiaceae > Microvirga > Microvirga pudoricolor. Next base: position 74,798 of record NZ_JAFEMB010000002.1, on the reverse strand, counting down.
AGGTGATGCTAGACGTCCAGGCCAGCGGCGGGCCACCCCGCAGAGCCGCGGCGATTCGCTGGCCGGCCCGCACGAGGGTGCCGGTCATGTAGGTGAGGCCGATCCCCGTCTCGCCGTTCTTCTGAAACACTGCGTTCTCGATCCCCATGGCCAGGACCATGGCGGCAATGCTCAAGCCCCGCACCGAAGAGCCTTCGGACAGGGCCGCCGCGGCCAGGAGCGCTCCGACCGCAACCAGAACCCGCCGCCGCCCGGATGGCGTTCCGCCTCCTCCGATGAGGGCTCCCGTGGTGGCCCCGACCACGAAGAGCGCCAGGATCCCCGCCGCCAGTCCGGCCTCGCCCCAGCGGCCTTCGGCGAGGCTGACGCCCAGGCGGGTCGAGTTGCCGGTCATGAACGACACGAACAGGCCGCCCAGGTGGAGAAAACCCATCCCGTCCACGTACCCGGCGGTCCCGGCGAGCAGGAGGGCAACGGTGGCCTCAGGCCTGGATGTGCCCTTCACGACGAGCGCATCCGACAGCGATTCCGTGTGCCTTTACGAGCGCTCTCCCGAGAGCCATGCCAACAGGCCATCGTCCCGCCTCCCTTTCCCCGATGGCGTTGCATAGCAGGCGCCACGGCCGCCGACATCCCGGTCTTCCTGACGGCTTGCGCCAGCCGTCCGTTGATCTAGTTCCGACACTTCACGGAGAGGCGGCCCAGGACATGAGCAGAATTTCATGGAAGCGGGACAGCGTGGCGGGCGTGCCGCTCAACCGATATGTCGGCTTCGTCAATGCCATAGAGGTCGGCAACATCACCTATGACGGGAGCAACAAGTTCTGGATCTGGGCGAGCCCGCTCCAGGAGGATGCCTGGGGGTATGGGCCGACGGAGAACGCAGCCAAGGCGGGCCTGGAACTCTGGCTGGCGTCCTGGCTCGAGAATTTCCGGTCATTCCTTGATCCATCCCATTGAGGCGTTAGGCTCACGGAGGATGGGAAAGGGGTGCGCGACACGGTTTGGCGCTCACGCGGCAGCCGCCGCGAGAGGCGCACGGGTCGCCGCAGCGATCACGCGGGCGGGGCAGGTCGCTGCATGGTCGCCCGCAGCCGGCTCATCGCCCACGAGACGAAAGACGGGAAACACAAAGGATCGCTCGCGAGCCCGGCTTTGCAACCCGGTCGTCCGGGCGTATTCTGCTTTCACCAAGAAGCGTCCTGCGTTCTGCCTCGGCTCCCGACGGGCCGCCTTTGATCGACAGCTGTGTCGACGTCGCTCCAGCACCGCGTGGTTTGCGTAAACCCCAGGGAGGAGCCCATGGACCTGCACAACTCACAGAACATTCACCGCTGCGTGGCAGAGGGCATCGGCACCTTCTGGCTCACCTTCGCCGGATGCGGCAGCGCCGTGATCGCCGCCGGCTTCCCCGATGTCGGCATCGGCCTGCTCGGCGTTTCACTCGCCTTCGGACTGAGCGTCGTGACCATGGCCTATGCCATTGGCCACGTTTCAGGATGCCATCTCAATCCGGCCGTGACCATCGGTCTTGCAGCCGGGGGGCGCTTCCCCAAGCAAGATATCCTGCCATATGTCGTGTCGCAGGTCATCGGGGCCATCATTGCGTCGGCCGCTCTCTATGCCATTGCGACCGGCTCACCGACCTTCGATCTCGCCAAGGGCTTCGCGGCCAACGGGTACGGCGCTCATTCTCCGGGCCAGTACAGCATGGCTTCGGGCTTCGTGGCCGAGGTGGTGCTGACGATGATGTTCCTGTTCATCATCATGGGAGCCACACACGGCAAAGCCCCGGCCGGGTTCGCGCCCCTCGCGATCGGGCTCGGGCTGACCCTGATCCATCTGGTGGGCATTCCCATCACCAACACGTCGGTCAACCCGGCCCGCAGCACGGGTCCGGCGCTGTTCGTGGGCGGCTGGGCGCTGGCGCAGCTCTGGATGTTCTGGGTCGCACCATTGGTCGGCGGTGTGTTGGGCGGCATCCTGTACCGCTGGCTCAGCGAGGAGCCTTCAGCCCAGGTGACGGGTGTCACGCCGGCCGCCCCAGCCGAGTGAGAGGGCAGGTTCCATCGGGGCCGCAGGGGCTCCTGCTGGACCGCCTGTGATCCAACATGAAAAAACCGCCACGTGGTGGCGGTTTTGTCAAAACTTAAAAGAACTCGCAGAGAAGCCGATTACTTGATCTTGGCTTCCTTGAACTCGACATGCTTCTTGGCGACAGGATCGTACTTCTTCATGGCGATCTTGTCGGTCATCGTGCGCGAATTCTTCTTGGTCACGTAGAAATAGCCCGTGTCGGCCGTGGAGACGAGCTTGACCTTGATGGTGGCGGCTTTGGCCATGGTAGAACCTCTTTGATGGATGCTCGGCTTGAGCCGAAATACAAAGGGCCGGGCGAGCCCGGCCGAAATCTCGTGGGATCCATGCCCGATAACGGGCCTTTCGTCAAGGGCAGGAGCCGTTTTCGGCGCAGGATCGCGGCCTAAGGCGAAGCAAACTATAGCGTTTCACGGATTTGCCGGTCCTTGCGGAAATGGAAGAACGGCACCGGAAGCTGATGCAGGAACCCCGCCTCGATTCTGGCCTGGAGTTCTCCCAGGATGATCTCCGTGATCAGGGGTAGGTCCAGGGATTTGGCACGCTCCAAGGTCATCCAGTCGAGTTCGCTCAGCTCCGCGTCGGGACCCAGGATGCCCTCCACCTCTTGAGCGACGGCCGTGCGGTCCACCGCGAAGAACCGGGTGTCGAACCGGCGGCTCCGCCCCGGGGGCGTGATGGCGCGGGCCACGAATTGCAGGCCTTCGAGGTCCGGAAAGACCCCGTTTTCCTGGAAGGCTGCCCAGCTCGAGCCTGCGGGGACCGATTCCGGAGCGCCGTAATCCTTCGTTCCGAGCAGGAGACCCGTCTCCTCGAAGGTCTCCCGGATCGCCGCGAGGGCCAGGGCTCGGGCGCGTCCGGCGCTTCCCTTCGACACACGGGCGATCAGGGCTTCCTCGGCCCGGGGATGGAGGGCTCCCGCCACGGACATCAGCCGGTCGCTGGGCTCCGTGCGGCCGCCTGGGAACACGAAGACGCCCGGCATGAACTTGTGCTTCATGCTGCGCCGGCCCATCAGAACCTTGGGGCTGCGCTTCGACGTCCGGTCGATGATGATGAGGGTCGCGGCGTCCTTGGGGCGAAGCTTGGGAGCGCTGACGTCACGCTCCATATACAGGCGCACGGGGGCCTTCTGCTCCGTCTCCGACACCGGCCTTCTCCTCGACGCTCTCGTTCCTGGCGGTTCGGGCCGCTCGTGCGGCCGCGAATCCGTGCATCCCTAGCGCGTATTGCAAGCCCACGACAACGCCCTTGATGGGCTGAAGCAGTGCGACGCACAGGATCAGGGTGAGGGCCGGCCAGACCGCGAGGTGAAGCCAAAGCGGCACCTCGAACCGGGTCTCCGCCGTCAGAACGCCGTAGCCGATGAGGTGGCCGACGATGAACATGACGATGTAGGGCGGAAAGTCGTCGGCCCGGTGATGGTGGAACTCCGTTCCGCAGACGTCGCACGCGTCCACGACCTTCAGAAACCGGCCGAACAGCCTTCCCTGGCCGCAGGCGGGGCAGCGGCACAGGAACCCGTTCTTCATGGACCGGTAGGCATTGGGGCTTTCGCCCGGTGAGGCGACCGTCACGTCCGACATCTCGATTCCATCTGACGCTTGCGCGCCTTTTGCCTATGCGGCGCCGCCACGCCTGCTCTTGGTTCTGACCCGCGTCTTGCCGGGACGGGACTGAGCCCGCGTCGCGCCCTTCTTGGCGTCCGGCCCCCGTTTAGCCTTGCCGCCACCTTTTCCGCCATGCGGCTTTTTGCTGTAGCGGCCCTCCGACATCAACTCGAAGCGAAGGGCGCCCGCCACGGGAGCGGCTTCCACCAGCTTCACCTTCACGTTGTCGCCAAGTCGAAAGGTCTCGCCCGTCCGCTCGCCGCGCATGGAGTGCGTGCCTTCCTCGAACCGGTAATAGTCCGCCCCGATGGTGCCTGCCGGAATGAAGCCATCGGCGCCCGTGTCGTGCAGCTTCACGAACAGTCCGGACTTGGTGACGCCGGAAATCTGCCCATCGAACGTCGCGCCGATCCGGTCGGCGAGGTGATGGGCGATCAGGCGGTCGATGGTCTCGCGCTCCGCCGCCATGGCGCGGCGCTCGGCGGTGGAGATGCCGGCGCTGATCTCGATGAGCTGCTGGCGCTTGGTGTCGGGCGAAAGCCCATCCTTGCCGAGCTTCAGAGCCGTTATCAGAGCCCGGTGCACGATGAGGTCCGCATAGCGACGGATCGGGGAGGTGAAGTGTGCATAGCGGCGCAGGTTCAAGCCGAAATGGCCATAATTCTCAGCCGAATACTCGGCCTGGGATTGGGACCGCAGCACCACTTCGTTGATGAAGAGCTGGTTTTCGGAGTTCTCGACCGACCGGAGAATGCGATTGAAGAGTTCGGCCTTGAGCGCGCCTTGCGCAGACAGCTTGAGGCCGACCGAAGCGAGGACCTCGCCGAGTGACTTCATCTTCTCGAGGGATGGCTCGTCATGGACCCGATAGATCAGGTCGGACCCCGCCTTCTCCAGGGTCTCGGCCGCCGCCACGTTGGCGAGGATCATGAACTCCTCGATCAATTTGTGGGCTTCCAACCTCTCCGGCACGAGGACCCGGTCCACAGTCCCGTCCTGTTTCAGCACGATCTTGCGCTCGGGTAGGTCGAGGAACAGCGGCTCGCGGATGTCGCGTGCTTTTTTAACCGCCGCATAGGCGGCCCAAAGCGGCTTGAGGATCGGCTCGAGGATGGGGCCGGTCGTGTCGTCCGGCCTTCCATCGATGGCGGACTGCGCTTGCTGGTAGGATAGCTTCGCGGCCGAGCGCATCATGATCCGGTGGAAGCCATGGCTCTTCTTGCGGCCGTCCGCGTCCACGATCATGCGCATGGCGAGGGCTGGGCGATCTTCCAGGGGCCTCAGGGAGCAGAGGTCGTTCGAGATCCGTTCCGGCAGCATGGGCACGACACGATCCGGGAAGTACACCGAGTTGCCGCGCTCCAGCGCATCGCGATCCAGCGCGGAGCCGGGCCGCACATAGGCCGACACATCCGCGATGGCCACGGTGACCACAAACCCGCCCGGGTTGTCGGGGTCTTCGTCGGCCACCGCGTGCACGGCGTCGTCGTGGTCCTTGGCGTCGGGCGGATCGATGGTGACGAGCGGCAGCTTTCGCCAATCCTCGCGCTCCGCGAGCGTCACGGGCTTGGCGGACTCCGCCTCGGCCAGGGCTTCCTTGGAGAACACGTTGGGGATGCCGTGGGCGTGGATCGCGATGAGGCTGACGGCCTTCTCGGATTTCACGGAGCCCAAGCGCTCCTGCACCTTGGCCTGGGGCAGGCCGAAGCGGCTCGGCTTCGATAAGGAAACGGAGACCAGATCGCCGTCTTGGGCCTCGTTCTCGTCGCCGGGGCGGACGAGGAGCTCCTTGTCGCGCGATTTCTTCTCGACCGGTACGATCCTGCCGCCGCCCTCCGGCATGGCCTGGAAGATGCCGAGCACCTGGCTGCGCTGGCGGGCCACGATCTTGACCACGCGGCCGGTATATCTGTGGATGTCGCCCTTGAGCGGCGAGACCCTGATCAGCGCTCGGTCGTTCACGCCGGGCGTCGGCTGGTCACGGCGCGGCTTATGGGGAAACGTGACCAGGATGGTGGGGATCGGGCCGTCTTCGTCGGCATTCCATTCGGCCGGCTCCGCGATCAGCTCGCCATCTTGGTCCCGACGCTTGATGTCGGCCAAGACAACGGGCGGAAGCTGCCCGGCCTTGTGAACGCTCTTGTGGCGCCGGTCGATAGCGCCCTCGTCCTCGAGTTCCTTGAGGGCCTGCTTGAGCCAGATCCGGTCACCACCATGGATGCCGAAGGCCTTCGCGATTTCCCGTTTGCCCACCTTTCGGGGCGAATCCGCGATGAAGCTCATGAGTTCCTCCCGGGTCGGGAGGGAGGGGGCGGGGGCTTTGGGGCGTCTGGCCAATGCGGGAGGACTCTTGAATGCCTTCGAAGGATGCAGCTGATCCGCTGACAACTTGTCGCGGGTAGCCGCTAAGGCAATCCGGCAAGCGCAGGGATCCCACTCAAGATGATGTCAGCCGGCCCCGATTGCTAGCCCTATAAATGCTCCTAAGGCCTTATGAACAAAAAGAAAGGCCCCCGAGTAGGGGGCCTTGTAGGAGACCGGCTCTTGGGGGCAGAGCGAGCCGGTGATGTCCATACAACGCCGGGCCTGGACAGCGGTTCCAACTTTTTCGAAGAAATTTTCGATCCATCGGAAAGGATAGCGATGCCCCGTTAGTTTCCGAGGCGGCATCGAGCCCAGCTGGCGATCATCGAGATGGCCTCATCGGCTTCCGGAAAGGCTCCGGCCCAGATCGGATAGATGTGCTGCATGCCGGGAGCGACGTGCAACGTGGCGTCCGTTCCGGCAAGTCCGGCATTGCGGACCAGACGAACGCTGTCATCCAGGAGGATCTCCTCGCTGCCCACCAAGCAAAGCACCGACTTCAAGCCGGATAAGTCTCCCAAAACCGGGGACGCCAAAGGCTGCGCCGGGCTCGCTCCCGCCAGATACCACTGCGCCATCTGCAGGAGCGACACCCGGGTGCATTCGATATCACGCTCCGCACACTCGTCCATGCTGGCGCCCTGGCATGTGAGGTCGGCCCAGGGCGAGAGCCCGATGATCCCAGCGGGCTGATCGAGACCCTGTCGCTTCAAGGCGAGAGCCGTCGCGAAGGCGAGCCCTCCGCCGGAAGAATCGCCCGCAATGATGACCTTCGATGCTTTGACGTCCTGGGACAAAAGCCAACGGTACGCCAGCACCGCATCATCGAGCGCGGCCGGAAAGGGGTGTTCAGGGGCGAGGCGATAGGCCGGGACAAGAACCCGCGTCTGGCATGCCTTCGCCAGATGACCGGCGGTTTTCCGGCGCGAAGCGGGCGAGCCGAGCATGTAGCCGCCACCGAAAAGGTAGAGGATGGCCGATGGCGGCGGAGGCCCCTCGGGCAGGGCGACGAAACCGCCGACCTCGGGAGCGGGCCGATAGGTCACGCCGGTCGGCTCCGCCGTCGCATCTTCGGCATGCTCCCCCGCCTCACGACGTTGGGCGATCGGGAGATCGACCTGCTTGGGGGCAACCCGCAGGAGATTCCAGAACATCTGCGCCTGCCGACTGACCATTCTGCTCCCCGGCACCTCAAGCGGACGAGGGGAGTATAAAGGAGTTTCCCTGCCCGGCAGCCGTCGCAACCGAGGTAGGCCGGGGCCGCGTCAGAAGTCCGTGCCTCTTTGTTGAACGAGGGCCATTGCGCCGATTCCATTGCCCACGGACCAGTCCGAATAGTCATTCTCATGGACGAAGATGAAGACGTCTTTGGGTGAGATACCTGAGCTTTTCTCAAGATTGACGGTGATCAGGCGATAGATCTCGCGCTTCATGGCGTCGCTCCGACCCCGGCGCATCGTGATTTCGATGAGGACCAAGTTATCGGAGCGGGCGATGCCGTTGAAGGTCCTGCTGTAGTGGAAATCCTTCGGATCATACTCGGAGACGATATTGAACAGTTCGTCCTCGGGCATCCCGATGGCATCGACCATGGCCTGATGGATTCCTGAGACGATCGCGTCGCGGGTCTGCCGGCTGGTGTCCTTGCGAACAGCCGTTCTCATGATGGGCATCTTGCGTCCTCGATGGTGAAGTCTGCCGGGTTTCATAACGCAGCAATCGACCCGTCAAAAACGAGATTTACACTGTTATAATGTGAGTTAAACTCGTCTTATGAAGCGACGTTTGCCTTCCCTGAACGCCCTGCGGGCCTTCGAGGCCGCTGGCCGGCTCGGACGCATGAACGCGGCTGCGGACGAGCTTTCCGTGACCCACGGGGCGGTCAGCTACCAGATCAGCCGGCTTGAGGAATATCTTGGGCTGAAGCTTTTTGACGGTCCCCGCAAAAGTCCCGTTCTGACCCAGGAAGGCGCCGCCTTGCTGCCGCGCCTCACGGTGGCGTTCGACCAGATCGAGGCTGTCGTCAGAGACGTCAGGCGCCCGGACTACGGGACCATCGACGTGTCATGCCTGAGCAGTTTCATGATGCGATGGCTGATCCCGCGCCTGTATCGGTTCAAGGCGCAGCATCCCGGCCTGAACGTGCGCCTCAGCGGCACCGACAGGCATCTGGACATGGAACGGGGCTCGCTGGACGTGGTGATCTCCGTGGGAGACGGAACCGATCCGAGGCTGCAGGATCTTGCCGACGCCGTCCACGTCGACCTCTTTCCGGAGGAACTGGGGCCGGTTCTCGCCCCGGGCCTAGCGGCAATGCTGGCGTTGGAGTCGCCTGCGACACTTCCGGCAGCGATGCTGCTGCGAACCAAGACCCGGCCGGATGCCTGGGAGGTTTGGGCTACCCGGCACGGCTTGAAGCCGCCCATACCCGAGGGGCCCGAGTTCGAGCACTATTATTTCTCGCTGGAGGCCGCCAGCGCCGGCCTCGGCATCTGCCTGACCCCTCGGCATCTCGTGGCGAGGGATATCGCCGATAACCGGCTGGTGGCTCCCTTCGGCTTCCTGACCAGCGGGAAGCGCTACTTTGCCCTTTATCGAAAGCGGCGCGGCGCGGGAGCGGCACAGTTTTGCGCCTGGCTCCAGCGGGAGGCAGCTTCAGACTGACGGAGGATCGGCCCCGGTCAGCCCAATGATCAGATGTCCAGATCCGCCTCGTCCGCGAACGCGGCGCGTTCCTGGATGAAGGCGAAGCGCGCTTCGGGTTTGTTTCCCATCAGGCGCTCGATCGCGTCTCCGGTCTCGGGGCGCTCCTCGGCCGCGATCACCACTTTCAGAAGCGTGCGCTTCTTCGGGTCCATGGTCGTTTCCTTGAGCTGGCCCGGCAGCATCTCGCCGAGACCCTTGAAGCGCCCGATCTCGATCTTGCCGTTGCCCTTGAAAGCCGTCTTCAGGAGCTTCTCCCGGTCGGCGTCCGTGCGGGCATAAATCGTCTTCGTGCCCTGGCTCATGCGGTAGAGGGGCGGGACCGCGAGGTAGAGATGGCCCGCATCGATGAGGCGGGGCATCTGGCGGTAGAAGAACGTGATGAGGAGCGATGCGATATGTGCTCCGTCCACGTCCGCGTCCGTCATGATGATCACGCGCTCGTAGCGCAGGTCCCCGTCGCGATAACCTGAGCCCGTGCCGCAGCCGAGCGCCTGGACCAGGTCCGAGAGCTGCTGGTTCTGGTGCAGCTTGTCCTTGCCGGCAGAGGCCACGTTGAGAATCTTGCCCCGCAGCGGCAGGATCGCCTGGGTGGCGCGGTCGCGGGCCTGCTTGGCGGAGCCGCCCGCCGAATCGCCCTCGACGATGAACAGTTCGGAGCCCGCCGCGCCCGCGTTCGAGCAATCCGCCAGCTTGCCGGGCAGGCGCAGCTTGCGGGTGGCGGTCTTGCGGGCGACCTCCTTCTCCTGGCGGCGGCGCAGGCGCTCTTCCGCCCGGTCGATGACCCAGTCCAGCACCTTGTTGGCCTGCTGGGGCGAGGCGGCGAGCCAGTGGTCGAAGGAGTCCCGCACCGCGTTCTCGACGATGCGGCCCGCCTCCACGGTGGCGAGCTTGTCCTTGGTCTGGCCCTGGAATTCCGGCTCGCGGATGAAGACCGACAGCATGGACGCGCAGGTGGCCATCACGTCGTCGGTGGTGACGGCCGCCATGCGCTTCTGCTGGCCGACGCGTTCCGCGTGCTCGCGCAGGCCCCGGAGGAGGGCGATGCGCAACCCGTTCTCGTGGGTGCCGCCTTCCGGCGTCGGGATCGTGTTGCAATAGGAGGACGAGAACCCGTCCTCGTTCGCCATCCAGGCGACGGCCCATTCAAGGGACCCGTGGCCGCCCTGCTTGGTGATCTTGCCGGAGAAGACCTGATCCGTGACGAGTTCCTTGCCCTCGATATCCCGGGCCAGGTAGTCCTTCAGGCCGTTGGGAAAGCGGAACACGGCCTCGGCCGGGACATTCGCCTCGCCCTCGATGAGGGAGGGCGCGCATTTCCAGCGGATCTCGACGCCGCCGAACAGATAGGCCTTCGAGCGCGCCATCTTGAAGAGGCGGCGAGGCTGAAAATGGGCGTCCTCGCCGAAGATCTGATGATCCGGCTTGAAGCGCACCTTGGTGCCGCGCCGGTTGAGGACCCGTCCGACGGTTTCCAGCTTGCCCTTGGGGATGCCCCGCGAAAAGATCTGGCGATAGAGGGTCTGCCCGCGCGCGACCTCGACGTCCAGGGTCTCGGAGAGCGCGTTCACCACGGACACGCCGACGCCGTGGAGGCCACCGGAGGTCTCATAGGCCTTCGAGTCGAACTTGCCGCCCGCATGCAGGGTCGTCATGATCACTTCGAGGGCGGATTTCTTGGGGAATTTCGGGTGCGGGTCCACCGGGATGCCGCGTCCGTTGTCGGTCACGGACAGCCAGTTGTCCTCTTCCAGCTCCACCTCGATGAAGGTGGCGTGCCCGGCCACGGCCTCATCCATGGCGTTATCGATCACCTCGGCGAAGAGGTGGTGCAGGGCCTTCTCGTCCGTGCCGCCGATATACATGCCCGGACGGCGGCGCACGGGCTCCAGGCCTTCGAGAACCTCGATGGCGGAGGCGTCGTAGCCGACCTCGTCCAGGGTGCCGCCCTGCGGCGCACGCGAGACCTTCACGGCGGCGTTCCTGGCGGCTGCCGTTGCGGCACGTTTCGCGGAGGCGCTGCCGCCATTGAAGAGATCATCGTTGTCAGTCATTCGAACCTTGGTCCGAGATGATTCGCGTGTTTTTGCATGGTGTCTCATCCCCCATTACATACGTGAACAAACCGTAAACAGGAAGAGCGTCGTTGGGTCACAAGCTGTGACCCAGTTACAACTTCTCGCCTAAAAAGACTCAGCTGCCTAGCCCCTAAGACTAAAGCCGCTTTTGCGTTGACGACGGTGCCTCCTATCATGGCCTCGAGGGCGTATTCCAGACCGGCGCCGGGAAAATGTCCGTTCACGGCATCGTCACAGGAACCGTTTAAAACAGGTTCACGTTGATTGGTTAAGCTTTCGGTAATGCGAGGAGGACACCGTGGCAGCCCAGACTTCTTTCGGTTCGGCGAGAAACCTGCATCTGACCCGCGCGGCGCGCGTGGCCGGAGAGGCGTTCGCCTTCAACGAACCGGACGCTGCCCCCGAGAAACGATCCCTCGGCCTGAGCCTCTTAACCGTCGCGGTCGGCGTGGTCGTCGCCCTGACGATCGTGGCCTTCCTCTAAGCGTCCAACCCCATCGTTGAGGCGCCGCCCGCTCGTTTGAGCGGCGGCGCTTTTGTTTTTGAAGCCGCGCTTCAAGCCGACTTCGACTTGCCTGCCGCTTTCTTCGCCGCCGGCTTCTTGGCTGGGGCCTTCTTCGTGGCACTGGTCTTAGCCGCAGCCTTTTTGGCTGGTGCCTTCTTCGCGGTGGTCTTGGTCGCCGTCTTGGCGGTCGCGGCCTTCTTCGAGGCGGCCTTCCTGCCACGCGCGGGCTTTTTGCTCGGCCCCATGGCCTCTCGGGCCCGGATCAGCCCGACAGCCTCGTCGAGGGTGATCGCGTCCGCCGACATGGCCTTCGGGATCGTGGCGTTGGTCTCGCCGTCGGTCACGTAGGGCCCGAACCGTCCGGCCTTCACCACCACGGCCTTGCCGTTCGACGGGTCCTCACCCAGCGCCCGGCCCGGATCGGCCGCGCCCCGCCGGAAGCCGCCCGCACCGCTCTCCTTGGCGACGATCAGGTCGATCGCCCGGTTGCCGCCGATCTCCAGGACATCGTCGTCCTTGCCGAGATTCGCATAGGTCTTGCCATGCTGAACGTAAGGGCCATAACGGCCGATGCTGGCCAGGATCGGCTCGCCCGTTTCAGGATGAACCGCCACCTGGCGCGGCAGGGACAGGAGTTTGAGGGCCTTTTCCAGGTCCACCTGGGCCGGTGACAGGCCACGCGGCAGGGAGGAGCGCTTGGGCTTCTCTCCCTCGCCGAGTTGGACGAAGGGACCGAATCGGCCGTCCCGCAGGGTCACCTGCAGGCCGGTCTCCGGGTCGTCGCCGAGAACCCTGGTGCCGGGCTGGCCGCCATTCTCGGACGTCGCGTCGCCGTCGCCGTTCGCGCCGTTGGTGGCGAGCTGGCGGGTGAACTTGCACTCCGGATAGTTCGAACAGCCGATAAAGGCCCCGAACTTGCCGAGCTTGAGCGAAAGCTGGCCGGTGCCGCAGGTCGGGCAGGTGCGCGGGTTCGAGCCGTCGCCCTTGTCCGGGAAGATGTGGGGACCGAGCAGCTCGTTCAGGGCGTCCAGCACCTCGGTGGTGCGAAGCTCCTTGGTCTCGCCGATGGCGGCCGAGAAATCGCGCCAGAAGTCGCGCAGGACCTGCTTCCAGTCGATCTCATGGTTGGAGATCCGGTCGAGCTGCTCTTCGAGATCCGCCGTGAAGTCGTATTCCACATAGCGGCTGAAGAAGCTCTCCAGGAAGGCGATCACGATACGGCCCTTGTCCTCGGGAACGAGGCGCTTCTTGTCGATGCGCACATATTCCCGGTCCTGCAGGACCTGCAGCACCGCCGCGTAGGTGGACGGGCGTCCGATGCCGAGCTCCTCCATGCGCTTGACGAGGCTGGCCTCGGAATAGCGCGGGGGCGGCTCCGTGAAGTGCTGGTTGGCCGTGATGCGGCGGCGTTCCAGCGGATCGTTCGCCTTCATGGGCGGCAAGCGACCTTCGTCCTCTCCACCTTCGTCGTCCTTGCTCTCCTGATAGAGCGTCAGGAACCCGTCGAACTTCACCACCTGGCCGGTGGCGCGCAGGTCGAGCTTGCGGGGGCCCACCATGGCGGCGATGTCCACCGCGGTGCGCTCCAGCTCCGCGGATTCCATCTGGCTGGCAATGGTGCGGATCCAGATCAGCTCGTAGAGGCGGGCCTGCTCCGGCTCCAGATATTTCGCGACCTGCTTGGGCAGGCGGCTCATATCGGTCGGCCGCACGGCCTCGTGCGCCTCCTGGGCGTTCTTGGCCTTGGCGGTGTACTTGCGGGGCGCGCCCGGCACGTAGCGGTCGCCGTATTCCTTGCCGATGACCCGGCGGGCGGCCTGGATGGCCTCCGGAGCCATGTCGACACCGTCCGTTCGCATGTAGGTGATGAGACCCACCGTCTCGCCACCAATGTCCACGCCCTCGTAGAGCCGCTGGGCGACCCGCATGGTCTGGGCCGGCGCCAGACCCAACTTGCGCGAGGCCTCCTGCTGGAGCGTCGAGGTCGTGAAGGGCGGGGCGGGATGCCGCTTGGCGGGCTTGGCCTCGACGCTCGTCACCGTGAAGGTCGCGAGCTCCAGGTCCCGTTTGAAGGCCTCGGCCTCCTCGCCCTTGCCGATGTCGAGGCGGGTGATCTTCTTGCCGTCCGCGCCCACGAGCCGGGCGTCGAAGACCGCACCCTCCCGGGTCGCGAGGGTAGCGATCAGGGACCAATATTCCTGGCTCTTGAAGGTCTCGATCTCGAGTTCGCGGTCGCAGACGAGGCGCAGGGCCACGGATTGGACGCGCCCCGCCGAGCGGGCGCCCGGGAGCTTGCGCCACAGCACCGGCGACAGCGTGAAGCCCACGAGATAATCCAGCGCCCGGCGCGCCAGATAGGCGTCCACCAGGGCCTGGTCGATCTGGCGCGGCTGGCGCAGAGCCGTTTGGACGGCATCCTTGGTGATGGCGTTGAAGGTCACGCGCTCGACCGGCAGGTCCTTGAGCACGCGCTTCTCCCGCAGCGCTTCGAGCACGTGCCAGGAGATGGCCTCGCCCTCGCGGTCCGGATCGGTGGCCAGGATGAGCTTCTCGGCTCCCTTGATGGCTTTGGCGATCTCGGCCACGCGCTTGGAACCCCGGTCCTCCAGGGTCCAGACCATGCGGAAATCGGCCTCGGGGTCCACCGAGCCGTCCTTGGCGGGCAGGTCGCGGATATGGCCGAAGGAGGCCAGCACCTCGTAATCCCTGCCCAGATATTTGTTGATCGTCTTGGCCTTGGCAGGCGACTCGACGACAAGGACTTTCATGAACGGATTCCTACGGTAGCCCGGACGGAACGGCGCCCGTCCTGACGAAATCGGCAGTCAGCCCTGACCACCGTGGGGAGCGGATAAGTGATTTATGACGGCCGACAAGTCAAATCGACTCGTGAGACCACCTCTCGCCGACGCTCCTTTATATGGTGACAAAAGCGCGGTCCAGCAAGGGTTTGAGGGCATGTCCGAGATCGTTGGCCCCAACCATCCGGGCAGGCTGCGCCAATCGGGTCTGGGCATAGGCCTGCGCGATCTCGGGCGGAGCCGACCGGGCGAGCGCGGCCGTTGCGGTGAGATGGTAGAGCTTGTCCGTGACCGCCCGGGCCTTCGCCTCGAGGTCTCCAGCCAGCAGGGCGCTCTGAAGCGACAGCACGGCCTCCGGGCCGCCCGGGAGGTCGCGGTTTTGCTCCAGGAGGTCGTGCAGGAGCGCGAAGGCTGCGTCCTCGTCCCGGCCCACCGCCCGCAGCACGTCCAGGGCGATGACGTTGCCCGACCCTTCCCAGATAGCGTTGACCGGGGCCTCCCGGTAGAGGCGGGGCAGGGGGCTCTCCTCCACGTATCCGTTGCCGCCGAGACACTCCATGGCCTCGAAAGTGAGGCGCGGGGCCGCCTTGCAGATGCCGAACTTGGCCACGGGCGTCACGAGACGGGCATAGGCGGCCTCCGCCTCCCGGCCCGTATGGTCGAAGCTATGGGCGACCCGAAGAGCGAGGGCGGTCATGGCCTCCGCATCCAGGGCCAGATCCGCCAGCACGGCCTGCATGGCGGGCTGGTCCACCAGCCGGCGCCCGAAGACGCTCCTGTGCCGGGCGTGGTGCACCGCCAGCGCCAGGCCCATGCGCACGAGGCCCGCCGAGGCTACCGCGCAGTCGAGACGGGTGAGCTGAACCATGTTTATGATGGTGCGCACCCCACGCCCTTCCTCCCCGACGCGCCAGCCGAACGCCCCCGCCAGCTCGACCTCGGACGACGCGTTCGAGCGGTTCCCGAGCTTGTCCTTCAGACGTTGGAAGTGAAGCCCGTTGAGGCTGCCCTCCGGCCGGAAGCGGGGCACGAGGAAGCAGGTCGGACCTTCACCGGTCTGGGCCAGGATCAGGAAGGCGTCGGACATGGGGGCGGACAGAAACCACTTATGGCCCGTCAGGCGGTATTCGTCGTCCCGGACGGGCTCGGCGCGGGTGGTGTTGGCCCGAACATCGGTTCCGCCCTGCCTCTCGGTCATGCCCATGCCGAGGGTGACGCTCTTCTTTTCCCAGAAGGGCACGAAGCTCTCGTCATAGTCCCGCGACGTGATCTTGGGCAGCCATGTGCGCAGATGCTCCGGCGCTGAGGCCAGCGCCGCCACGGACGCGTGGGTCATGGTCATGGGGCAGACATGGCCGCTCTCGACCCCCGCGACCGTGTAGAGCCGTGCCGCCCGCAGGAGATGGCCGTGTCCCGACGGCTGGGCCGGATCGGCCTGGTCCCAGGACGAGGCGTGGAGGCCGTCGGCGGTGCTCGCGCGCATGAGGCCGTGATAGGCCGGATGGAATTCCACACGGTCGATCCGCACGCCGCGCGGGTCGTGCGTCCGGAGGCGGGGAGGGTTCTCGTTGGCCAGTCGCCCGAGTTCGAGCCGGTCGAAGGAGCCCCAGCGGGCGCCGAACTCTGTGAGACCGGATGCCCCGTAGGCGAGGCCGTTCGCCTCCAGGCAATCGATCAGGGGCCGGTTCGACGCCACGAGGTTGACGTCCCGGAGCGGCGGCGGCTGATTGAAGGCCTCGTGGGTCTCGATGAACTCCAAGGAATGGTTCAATGCAGCCTCCGAACGCGTCCTGCCGTCGCATTTTCGCTCATCGGGCCGTCCCGGGGCAATCAAGGATCAGTTGATGGTGCCCGGCCCCTGCTTGGCCATGAGCAGCACCCGGTTGAGGGCGTTGCGCAGGGCCTCCGCGGTCTGGACGTCCACGGTGAGACGCGTGTTGACCGCCACCACGGTCTCGCGTTCCCCGAAGATCGCGTCGCGGATGTTGCGCTTGGCCCCCATGGTGATCGACACGGTGCTGCCGTTCACGAGGAGCACGTCGAGCACCTGATTGGCGAATTGCTCGGTGATGGTGGGGTTGTCGATGACCTTGAGCCGCTTCTCGGCCCTGGGGGCGGGAGCGGTTTTGGCTTCGCTCTTGGCCTCGACCCTGGCCTCGACCTCCGCGTCCAGGCGCTCCTCGGACTCCGTCTCGGCTTTCGCCTTGGCCTTGGAAGGTGCTTTCGTCTTGGGCGGCGCCATGCCGGCACTCCTCTGGAAGTCGGCTCCGAAGTGTCGAATGGATATTGTTCGAGTCAAGCGGGGGGCGCCTCTATCCTCCCCTTGAGGGGGAGGATCGGCCAATGGCCGAGGTGGGGTGGAATCACAACGCTAATCAATGCCGCGCTTCCCACCCCATCCCGCCGCTTCGCGGCGACCTTCCCCCTCGAGGGGAAGGTAGGGCTCCCCCGCAAACGCCCTGGAAAACCCTGCCCCTCGAGGATTGCGCGCTTGCCGCTCCGGCGATCTCCCCGTATAGCCGGTGCCTTAAGATGAGCGCTCTTCAGCCCCCCATTTTTCCCCACCGCCACCTGCTCGGGATCGAAGGGCTATCGGCCCTCGACATTCAGGCTCTGCTCGATCTCGCCGACCAGGAGGTCGAGGTCAGCCGTCAGGTCGAGAAGAAGAAGACGACCCTGCGCGGGCGCACGCAGATCAACCTGTTCTTCGAGCCCTCGACCCGCACCCAATCCTCCTTCGAGCTTGCCGGAAAGCGGCTTGGCGCGGACGTGATGAACATGTCGGTGGCGTCGTCCTCGGTGAAGAAGGGCGAGACCCTCATCGACACCGCCGCGACGCTGAACGCCATGCGGCCGGATCTCATCATCGTGCGCCATCACGCGGCGGGCGCGGTGCATCTGCTGGCCCAGAAGGTGGACTGCTCCGTGGTGAATGCGGGCGACGGCGCCCACGAGCATCCGACCCAGGCGCTCCTCGACGCCCTGACCATCCGCCGCAACAAGGGCCGCATCGAGGGCCTGGTCGTGGCCATCTGCGGCGACATCCTTCATTCCCGCGTGGCGCGCTCGAACATGATCCTGCTCGCCGCCATGGGTGCCCAGGTGCGCCTCGTCGGCCCCACGACCCTGTTCCCGCCGGGCATCGAGCGGCTGGGCTTCGAGATGTTCACGGACATGCGCAAGGGCCTCAAGGACGCCGACATCGTCATGATGCTGCGTCTCCAGCGCGAGCGCATGAACGGTTCCTTCGTGCCCTCAGTGAAGGAATATTTCCGCTATTATGGCCTGGACCAGGAAAAATTGAGCTTTGCCAAGCCGGATGCCCTCGTGATGCATCCCGGCCCCATGAACCGGGGCGTCGAGATCGCTTCCGAGGTCGCCGACGGCGCGCAATCGCTGATCCGCGAGCAGGTCGAGATGGGCGTTGCGGTGCGCATGGCGGTGCTGGAAGCGCTCGCTGCGAATATGGCGAACGGGTGAGGCTGAACCGCTGAGAAACCCCCTCTCCCCTATGCGGGAGAGGGTGGCGAACGAAGTGAGCCGGGAGAGGGGCCGTGGTCATCAAGAAAAACAACGTCACCCCGAGCCTGCGCTCGTTCGCCAATGAGCAGCGCTCCATCCCCACACGCGCCGAAGACCTGTTCTGGCAGCAGGTGCGGGCAGGGCGGTTCCATGGTTATAAATTCAAGCGGCAGGTGCCGATCACGCCCTACATTGCGGATTTTCTCTGCGCCGCTGCGCGCCTGATCGTCGAGTTCGACGGAGTGCCTCATGAGCGGCCAGAGCAGCAGGCTCATGAAATGAGGCGCGACGCCTTCTTGCGGGCCCAGGGCTTCCGGGTTCTGCGGTTCTCCAACGATCTCATGCTCGGCAACGGCAACGTCGTTCTTGACTCCGTCCGTCAGGCGATTGAAGCCGAGCTCGGCCCCTCTCCCGACCTGCTTCGCAGGCCACCCTCTCCCGCGGAGGGGAGAGGGGAAGAAGGTACTGCATGATTTCCGAACGCCCCCTCCTTCTGACCAATGCTCGCCTGATCGACCCTACTAATGGTCGCGAGTCCCATGGTGGCCTGCTCGTCCGCGACGGTCTCATCGCCGATCTCGGCCCACGGATCGGTTACGTTACGGATGCCACAGCCATCGATTGCGAGGGTCAAGTCCTCGCACCCGGCCTCATCGACATGCAGGCCTTCACGGGCGAGCCCGGCGCGGCCCATCGCGAAACGCTCAAGACGGCCAGCGAAGCGGCAGCGGCGGGTGGGGTCACCACCATCGTGGCGATGCCGGATACCAACCCGGTCCTCGACGATCCCGCCTTCATCGACTACGTGATGCGCCGCGCCCGAGATACCGCCATCGTGAACGTGATCCCGGCCGCTGCCCTGACCAAAGGCCTCGAAGGCCATGAGATGTCCGAGATCGGGCTTCTGAAGGACGCGGGCGCCGTCGCCTTCACGGATGCGGGTCGTTCGGTGACCAACGCCCAGGTCATGCGCCGGGCGCTCACCTATGCCCGCGATTTCGATGCCCTCATTCTGCACCACGTGGAAGACCCAGACCTGGTGGGGCAGGGGGTCATGAACGAGGGCGAGTTCGCGGCACGGCTCGGCCTGCCGGGAATCCCCCGCGAGGCCGAGACCGTGATGCTGGAGCGCGACATGCGCCTGGTCCGGCTCACAGGCGGGCGCTACCACGCCGCCATGATTTCCTGTGCCGATTCGGTGGAGATCGTGAAGGCAGCGAAGGCGAGGGGGCTTCCCGTCACCTGCGGGGTTTCGATCAACAACCTCGCCCTCAACGAGAACGACATCGGCGATTACCGCACCTTCCTGAAACTTTCCCCGCCGCTTCGCCACGAGGACGACCGGCAGGCCGTGATCGCGGCGCTTGCCGAGGGCGTGATCGACGTCATCGTGTCGGACCATAATCCACAGGATGTAGAGACCAAGCGCCTGCCCTTCGCCGAGGCCGCCCACGGGGCCGTTGGATTGGAAACCCTGCTCTCGGCGGCGATCCGTCTCGTGAACGCGGGCGACATCACCCTGCCCCAGGTGCTGCGCGCGATGTCGACGCGGCCCGCGGAAATCCTTGGTCTGCCTGGCGGTCGCCTGGAGCGCGGCGCGCCGGCCGACCTCATCGTGTTCGATCCCGACAGCCCTTACGTGCTCGACCGTCGGGACCTTCGCTCCGTCTCCAAGAACACGCCTTTCGACGAGGCCCGTCTGGAAGGGCAGGTGACGCGGACCATCGTTGCGGGCAGGATCGTTTTCGACCGCACCACGCCTTGAAGGGAACACGATGGCTGATTCCGAGAACTGGCCTTACATCTTCGGCGCCCTGCTCCTGGGGTACCTGTTCGGCTCCATCCCATTCGGCGTGATCATCACCCGGCTGGCGGGCGTCGGCGACATTCGCAAGGTCGGGTCCGGCAATATCGGCGCCACGAACGTTCTGCGCACGGGCCGCAAGGGCCTCGCAGCGGCGACCCTCGTGGGCGATGCCCTGAAGGGCACGGTTCCAGTCCTGATCGCCTGGCGCTGGGGCGTCGAGGGCGCCTCTATTGCGGCCATGGGCGCGTTCCTCGGCCATCTCTTCCCAGTCTGGCTCGGCTTCAAGGGCGGCAAGGGGGTCGCGACCTTCATCGGTGTGCTGATCGGGCTAAAATTCGTGGCGGCCCTCGCCTTCGCGGCGATCTGGCTCTCGGTCGCCTTCCTCAGCCGTTATTCCTCGCTCTCCGCTCTCATCGCCAGCGCCGTCACGCCTGTGGTCCTTTGGTTTCTGGATGAGCCGCGCATGGCGGGCGTTTCCATCATCCTCACGGCCTTGCTCTGGTGGAAGCACCGGGAGAACATCGAACGGCTTCTCGCCGGGACCGAGGGCAAGATCGGGCAGAAGGGATGACGGGCGTGCGACTGACCGAGGAGCAGCGCGTCGACTGGCTCCGCCTGATCCGATCCGAGAGGATCGGCCCGCGCACGTTTCGGGCGCTCGTCAACCAGCATGGCGGCGCGGGCCCTGCCCTGGAGGCCTTGCCGGAGATCGCCCGCAAGAGCGGCCGTCTGCTCCTGAAGGTCGCGACCCGGGCGGAGGCCGAAAAGGAGATGGCCCAGGCGGCGCGGCTCGGCGCACGCTTCGTGGCCATGGGCGAGCCGGATTATCCGAAGGCGCTGCAGGCGATCGACACCGCCCCGCCGCTGATCGCCGTGCGCGGTTCCGTGGAAATCCTGTCAAGGCCCTCGGTGGCCGTCGTGGGCTCCCGCAATGCATCCGCCGTGGGCCTGACTTTCACCGAACGGTTGTCCAGGGCCTTGGGCGAAGCGGGCTATGTGGTCGTCTCGGGCCTCGCCCGGGGCGTCGACACCCGGGCCCACCGGGCAACCCTCGCGACCGGCACCGTCGCCGTCCTGGCGGGCGGGCATGAGCGCATCTATCCGTCCGAGAACGAGCCGCTCTTGAACGCGATCGTCGAGAACGGCGGCGCGGTCGTGTCCGAGATGCCGATGGGCTGGGAGCCAAGGGGACGCGATTTTCCGAGGAGAAACCGGATCGTGTCCGGCCTCTCCTACGGTGTCGTGGTGGTCGAGGCCGCCCGGCGCTCGGGATCCCTGATCACGGCCCGCTTCGCGCTGGAGCAGGGGCGCGAGGTCTTTGCGGTTCCGGGTTCGCCCCTGGATCCCCGCGCCGAGGGCACCAACGATCTCATCCGAGACGGCGCCACGCTCTGCGCCGACGTGTCCCACGTGACGAGCGCTCTCGAACCCCTGATCGCCGCGGGACCGCGCTCGGACCGGACGGCTGAGGAGCCGGGCTCGTCCTGGGCGGAATCCCTGTGGGACGAACTCGACCTGCCGGGAATCGAGCCGGCGCCTTCGCGCATGGTCGAAGCTTTCGAAGGCGAGACCGAAACGGCGGTCGCGTTGGAGGAGCAAGGGCAGAGCCTTCTCGACCTGCTCGGACCCTCGCCGGTCTCCGTCGACGACCTCGTCCGTCAGTCCGGCCTGTCGATCCGCGCCGTGCAGACGTCGCTGCTCGAACTCGAGATCGCTGGACGCCTGGAGCGCCACGGCGGCAACGCGGTGTCGCTGCTGCGCTAGGTCAGTCGTCCTTCGCCTTGCGGGCGAGCCCGGCGGCCTCAAGTTTGGCCATGTCGAGCAGATAGGCCAGAAGATCGAGCTTGGCCCTGCGGGCCAGATAGGACAGCTCCGCCGAAAATTCGGCGATATAGCGAGCGGTTTCCTCCGGCGAGAGACCCGTGGCGATCGTGACCTCCGGCTTGGATCCCGGATGGGCGAGGACGTCTTGTCTCTGCGAGCGAGAGGGGGTTTTGGCCATGGGTGCCGAACGATCCGCTGGATATAGAGTATCGATACAACTAACGATCAGACAAGATCAGTCTATGTACCTTTGGTTGTGAAGCGTAGGTATATGGGGGTGGGAAGCGTTGGCGTCGCCGCTTGTCGCCGTGCTAGACCCGTCGCAGGCGGAGCCGAACGCTCTGCCTTCCCTTCGAGCCGAGGCCCGCATGATCGTCGTGACCCCATCCATCCGTCTGGACGAACGGGAAATCGAGGAGACCTTCATTCGCGGCTCCGGCCCAGGGGGCCAGAATGTCAACAAGGTTGCAACCGCCGTCCAGTTGCGCTTCGACGTTCGAGGGTCGCCCTCCCTGCCGGAGGATGTGCGAGCACGGCTTGAGCGTCTCGCGGGTCGGCGCCTGACTGGCGAGGGGGTGCTGGTGATCACCGCCCAGCGGTTTCGCACCCAGGAACGGAACCGGGAGGACGCTCTGGAGCGGCTCGTGGAACTGGTGCGGCAGGCGACGGAACGTCCCAAACCCCGCCGGCCCACCAAGCCCACCTACTCGTCCAAGCTCAGAAGGCTCGAAGGCAAGAATAAACGTTCCCAGATTAAGCAGGGCCGACAGAAGGGCGGTTTCGACTGAGCTCCCAGCGAGAGACGCTCGCTACTCTGTTTCATAAAGAAGCCATCTTTGGCCTCGACTTTGGAAACGACGCAAAGGGGCTCCCCATGATCGTATCGAGGCTCATCCTGTCCGTCCTGATCGTCGCGGCGGCTTCGATCTTCTTCGAGGGTGGTGCCCGCGAGGCCGACGATCCGAACCCGGACGACACCAGGCGGCAGCAGCATTGGCGCGACAGGCTCAAGGCCGTTCAGACGATCACGCAGGACGATGGCAGCACGCAGAGCGCGCGCGCGCAGGACCGGGCTCCGCAGGACGATCCGCCGGGCGGCGCCGAATCCTGACCGGCAAATGCCGTGCGACGGGCGGAGTCAGCCTCCGGCCGGGACAGGATCGTCAGGCGGCGGATAGGCATGGGTCCCCCCGCGAAAATCCGTGACCGCATAGCAGCCTTCGCCGCGATGCTCGACGGCATTCGGGCTCATCACGGCTTTGCCGTGGCCTCCGGGAATGTCGAGCACGTAGGTCGGCTGGCAAAGGCCGGAGACCCGGCCCCGCAAGCCCGCCACCAGGGCCTGCCCTTCCGCGATGGACAGCCGGAAATGGCCGGTCCCGGGCGCCAGGTCCGGATGGTGCAGGTAATACGGCTTGATCCTGGCTTCCACGAAAGCGCGCATGAGAGCCGCCAGGGTCTCGGGATCGTCGTTCACCCCTTTCAGCAGAACGGACTGGCTGATCATCGACACTCCGGAATCGACCAGCCGGGCGCACGCCGCCCTGGCAGCCGGCGACAGCTCGCGGGGATGGTTGGCGTGAAGGGCCACATAGGTGCTTTTGCCCGTCGCCTTCAGGGCTGCGATCAGTTCCGCATCGACGTGGTCCGGGTCGACCACGGGGACGCGCGTGTGGAAACGCACGACCTTGACGTGGTCGATTCCCGCCAGCCGCTCCATCATATCGGCCAAGCGGCGCGGCGACAGCACGAGCGGGTCGCCGCCGGTCAGGATCACCTCCCAGATCTCAGACCGGGACGCGATGTATGCGACAGCTCGGTCGAGCGCGTCCGGAGACAGGGTCCCGAGGCCCTGGGGCCCCACCATCTCCCGCCGGAAGCAGAACCGGCAATAGACCGGGCAGACGTGAACCGCCTTGAGCAGAACCCGGTCCGGATAGCGGTGAACGATGCCCTCGACCGGGCTGTGCGCGAGATCGCCGATGGGATCGGCCCGCTCCTCGGGCGCCAATGTCAGTTCGGCCGCCTGCGGAATGAACTGGCGCGCGATGGGATCATCCGGATCGGCGGGGTCGATGAGGTCGGCGATGGCGGGGCTCACGGCCACGGCGTAACGCTCTGCGACCGTGCGGATGGCCGGCAGCTCCGCGGGATCGAGCAACCCGCGCTCGGACAGCGCATCGGGCGTGCGCAGGGTGCGGGCGGCGCTCATCGGGCCGGCACCGGCGTCGGTTCCTGCACCGGCGCCCAGAGCACCTGGTCGATCCGCGATGCCCCCGTCGCCAGCATTACGAGGCGGTCGAAACCCAGCGCGATGCCGCTCGCCTCCGGCATGTGGGCCAGGGCAGCCAGGAAATCCTCGTCGAGGGGATAGGTCTCACCGTAGACCCGCATCTTTTCCGTCATTTCCGCCTCGAACCGACGTCGCTGCTCGGCCGCATCCGTAAGCTCCCCGAAGGCGTTGGCCACCTCGACCCCGCAGGCATACAGCTCGAACCTCTCGGCAACCCGGGGATCGCGGGCGGCCGGACGGGCAAGGGCGGCCTCGGCCACGGGGTATTCGTCCAGGATCGTGGCACGGCCGTGGCCGAGCCGAGGCTCGACCTTCTCCACGATCACCCGGCTGAAGAGATCGGCCCAGGTGTCGTCAGCCGCGACCCGGATCCCGGCGGCGCGCAACCGATTGGCCAAGCCGTCCCGGTCGGTTTCCCCGGAGGTCGCGATCGTGGCCAGCAGGTCGATGCCCGCGTGGCGCTCGAAGGCCTCCGCCACGCTCAGGCGTTCGGGCTCCCGGAACGGATCGGCCTCGCTGCCCCTGAAACGGAGCCTCGTCGCCCCCGCGGTCTCGGCCGCGAGACCGAGACACTCGCCGCAATCCGCCATGAGACGTTCATAGGATTCACCGGCCCGATACCATTCCAGCATGGTGAATTCCGGGTGGTGCAGGGGGCCGCGCTCCCGGTTGCGATAGACGTGGGCGAAGCACAGCAGTCTCTCTTCGCCCGCCACCAGGAGCTTCTTGCAGGCGAATTCGGGGGATGTATGCAGGTAGAGGGGCTGCTTCGTTCCATCCAGGCCAAGGGCCTGGGTGGCGAAGGCATGAAGGTGGGCCTCGTTGCCCGGAGAGACCTGAAGCGTGGCGGTATCGACCTCCACGAAATCCCGAGCCTCGAAGAACCGGCGCAAAGCGCCCTGAATGCGGTTGCGAGCCAGGAGGAAGGGGCGCCGGTCCGCGTGGATATGGGGCATCCACCAGGGGGAGGGCGCGGCGGATGGGCTGGTCATCGAAGGCGTCTCTTGAAAACTAACCAAGGTCACGGACTGGCGATTTGCGCCGAGATGCGATAGGTGCGGCACAGAGATATTCCGTATCGCTGAAGGCAGGGCTCCCCGGCACAGGCGGTGCATCCACCTCTGTCACAAGGAAAGCGTCCCGTGAAGGTCATCGCCTCTTCACTGCGTAAAGGCAACGTCGTCGACATGGACGGCCGTCTCTATGTGGTTCTGACCGCCCAGAACATCCACCCCGGCAAGGGCACTCCCGTCACCCAGCTCGACATGCGCCGCATCTCGGACGGTGTGAAGGTGTCCGAGCGCTACCGCACGACGGAGCAGGTGGAGCGCGCCTTCGTGGAGGACCGGGAGCACACCTTCCTTTACAGCGACGGGGAAGGCTACCACTTCATGAACCCCGAGACCTATGAGCAGCTCGCCGTCCAGGACGACATCATCGGGGATCAGGCCGCCTACCTTCAGGAGGGCATGGCCGTGATGCTGAGCGTCCATAACGGCGTGCCGATCGCCATTGAGCTGCCGGCCCGGATCACGCTGGAGATCACCGAGACGGAGCCGGTGGTGAAGGGCCAGACGGCCTCCTCGTCCTACAAGCCCGCCATGCTGTCCAACGGCGTGCGCACCCTCGTGCCACCCCACATCCAGGCCGGCACCCGCGTGGTCATCATGACGGAAGACGGCTCGTACGTGGAACGCGCCAAGGACTAAGTCTCCCGCACGACGAAATGATTGGGGGGCGGCTCGGGGACATCTGGGCCGCCCTTTTCCTTATTCGGAGGCGGGTGGCACGGCCGGGCGTCGCGGCCTCGCGGGCTCCGGCGCTGGCTTTGCCGGCTCTGGCTTGGCGGCGGGCGCGGGTTTGTCCTGCGCCTGGGGCGGCTCGGGGGGAGGCGGCGCTGGGGCCACCGGGCCCGACTGGCCCACATTGATGCCGATCCCGAAGGGACGCCAACGGCCTTCCACGGGCGCGAAGATCAGCTCGAAATTCACCTGCAGTGGCACGGACGGGAAGAAGCCCGCCATGCGCATCTGGCCGTTCGGGGTAATTTCCGGCAGGACGGTCAGCCTCGGCTCGAGAACCGTGACCCCCGACAGGTCGATCTTCTGGCTGCGCAGGTTGCTGAAGATCTCCGACAGGCGGGCGGAGGTGTTGGCCGCCTGGAAACCCGGCGATCCCAGCTCCCGCAGCACCGTGTAGTTGCCCGTCTCGTTGGCCTGATGGACCGCCAGCAGGACGGAGCGGATGAGGATCAGCACCCCGTTGCGGTCGATCTGGGCGGGACGGGTCTGGGGAGCCGTGGCGGCGGCTGGTGCCCCCGAGGGGGCCAGGGAGGGCGCCTGGGCGGATGCCGGCACGGCCTGGAGCGCCAGGAGGCCCAAGACCCCAAGCCCAAAAAACCTCGAACCGATGAGCGCCACGCCTCAGAACTCGCCCGCTAGGCCGACCCGCACGCCATGGTTGGCGTCGCCCGCAAAGGCGTAGCCCGCAGTGATCGCCATGGGGGCCGCCGTGTCGAGGCGGTGGGCCATGGAGGCGCCGACGCCATACTCGCCCCGGAAGGTTGCCCCGTTGACGGCCCAGCTCGTGCGGCCGGGCAGGGATGGCATCGGCGCCGTGGTCATCGCCATGGCGGCAGCCGTTCCCCGGCGGGCTTCCTTGCGGGAGTCGACGGCGTAATCGGCGAGCGCCGCGAAGCCGTATTCCAGGTTGCCGACGCGGGAGTTGAGGCTGTCGATACCGCTCAGGTCGATGGCGGTCGTGGCCAGATTGCCCGCGCTGTCGGAGGTGACGAACTGGGTCGGACCGCTTTGGGCCGCCCGGCTCCCGGCCGAGGTCACGCCCGCCAGCGTGTAGGTGTTTCGGGCCGTGCCGACCGCGACCTGGTTCGGGCGGCTCGTGACGGCGCCGGTGCCGATCGCGACGGCGCCCGCATGGCTCGCCCGGGACCCCTGGCCCACGGCGGTGGCCCCGCTGGCGCTCGCGACGGCACCTTGCCCGAGCGCCGTGGCGCTTGCGGCGGACGCGACGGCGTTCCCACCGAACGCGGAGGCGTTGTTGCCCGTGGCGGCAGCCTCGAACCCCACCGCGGTGGTCGGATCGGCGGTCGCCCGCGCCCCGGAGCCGATGG
Organism: Microvirga pudoricolor; assembly: GCF_016892705.1. Taxonomy (GTDB): domain Bacteria; phylum Pseudomonadota; class Alphaproteobacteria; order Rhizobiales; family Beijerinckiaceae; genus Microvirga; species Microvirga pudoricolor. The sequence goes on along the minus strand of NZ_JAFEMB010000002.1, from coordinate 48,064 downwards.
CGGTGGCGCCCGCGAAGGTCGCCTGAGCCCCCGAGCCGAAGGCCGAGGTCCCGGCGGCGCTCGCCAGGGCCGTGCTGCCGGAGGCGGTGGCTCCCGCGCCTGAGGCGCTGGCGGCCTGTCCGAGGGCGGTCGCTCCGGCCGCGCTTGCAAGGCTGCCCTGGCCGAAGGCGGCGCTGTTGGCGCCAGAGGCGTTGCTGCCGTTGCCTGCCGCCGTCGCTGCCGCCCCGCCCGCCTGGCTCGACGTGCCGGCTGCGAACGCGTTGGCCCCAGCGGCCGTGGAGCCGTAGCCGACCGCGAGCGCATCCGGGCCGCTCGCGACGGGATTGGCGAAGCCGCTCGTGTTGTTGGCCGAGACCGGCGCATAACCGCCGACGCCCGACAGGGCTGCGTTGAGCTGGCCGACATTCACCGCGTCGGTTCCCGCGACACCGGATGCGACACCGCTCAAGACGCGCGCACCGTCGGTGCCGGCGAAGTTCACGGACGTGCCGCCGAACGTGCTGGCAACCGTGATGGCGTTCGTGACGGCGTCGCGCTGGACGAGGCCGATGGTGCCGTTGGTGATGTTGTTGGTGAGGGTGGTGACGTTGCCGGAGACCGTGCTCACGGTCGTCGTCAGGTTGCTGATGTCGGTGGTGTTCGTGGCGACCCGGGTATCGAGCCCGCCCAGCGCCGACCCGACATCGGTGTAGGTGGTCCCGGAGAGGGTGTAGGACACCCCAAGCCGGCCGCCCGTGATCGTTTGGGTGCCGCCGAGGGCGTCCGCGACGCTGTCGAGCTGGTCGCCCGTGACCGCCTGCGTGCTCCCGGCCGCGACGGTGCCGTTCGCTACGCCCGTCAGGGTGCGCGATGCTCCGCCCGAATTGGCGAAGCTGACGCTGGTGCCAAGGGTTTGCGCGCCGACCGTGATCGGAGACGTGTTCGTGGCCTGGCGGACGAGGCCCGCCGTTCCGTCCTCGAGTCGGTCGATGCGGGTGTCGAGGCTGATGATGGCGCCCGTGTCGAAGCCGACGAAGAACGCCAGGGCGGCGACGCTGTCGGAGAGGTCGTCGAGCTGGCCGAAATTGACAGCGTCTGTGGCGGCCGTTCCGTCAGACACGTTGGTGAGCCTCCGCGTCGCGCCGCCGGAGCCGAAAGATACCGTGTTGGCCTCGTTCGCGATCGAGCCCGCCCCGATCGCTACCGAATTGAACCCCGTAGCCTGGGCCTGATCGCCGATCGCAGTCGCATTCGCGTTTAAGGCGTTTGCCTGGGTGCCGCACGCGACCGAGCCCGGTGCAACGGCCGACGCGCCGCTGGGTAAGCCGAATTCGTCGGCACAAATGAACTGCGCCGAAGCGGGCGCGGCGAACAGGGAGCCTCCTGCCAGGGCGCCGGCTGCCGCCGCCAGCCTCCATCCACTGCAGGAATGGGGCGTTGCATTCACCTGCGAGCGAAGACGGATCATGGCGTTACCCTACTCTTGCAAGACGAGGACGATTTTCGTCCGAGATCGATCACGAACCGCAAAGACGATGTTCTGTTATTGCAGTCAAAATGCCGTTCGCAGCCATCGTAGAGGCGTTGTCGAGGAACTTGGTCTTAATTCTTGAAGTGTTCACGCGGATTTATAGTCGTGTGACTTTGGGGCAACTAAGGTCAGTTGCCCCTGGAAACCTGGGACTGTCGGCCCACTTCCAGTTTCCATGAGGTCGGCAATGGCGCGTGTCCGCAGGAATGTGTAGGCATGATCCTGCACCCTTCGGCCGAATGGCCTCCACCCATCCCGCCCAGGCAATCTCCCGCCGCCGACCCGAGCTTCGTTCATGCGGTCCACCCCGTCGCCCATTCTGAATCCCCTCGTCACGAAGGTCGGATCGCCGCCAATTCCGGAGGCTCGCGCTTGGCTGGACCGCTATGATGGCGCCCATGGACCGGCGATCAACCTATCTCAGGCGGTGCCCGGCAACGCACCCCACCACGCCTTCCTAGAGCGCTTGTCGGCGGCGTCCGGCTCACCCGACGTGGCCCGGTATGGGGCCATCGAGGGCGATGGCGACCTTCGGGCCGCATATGCGGCGGACCTGTCCAGGCTCTACGAGGCGCGGATCGAGCCTGCCGACATCGCCATCACGGCCGGCTGCAACATGGCCTTCTTTGCCACGGTCATGACGCTCGCCCGGCACGGTGACGCGGTGCTGCTGCCGACGCCCTGGTACTTCAACTATCAGATGACCTTGGACATGCTGGGCGTTGACCCGCGTGCGCTGCGCTGCCTCGAGGAGGAGGGGTACGCCCCTCGCGTGGAGGACGCCGAGCTGCTGATCGACGAGAAGGTCAAGGCCATCGTCCTCGTCACACCCAACAATCCCACCGGCGCCGTCTATCCCGACCACCTCATCGAGAGCTTCGCGGATCTATGCCGGCGCAAGGGCATTTATCTCGTGATAGACGAGACTTACCGGGACTTTCTGCCAAGCGGCGTGAACCGGCCCCATGGGCTTTTCGCCAATCCGACTTGGCGCGACACGGTGGTACAACTCTATTCGTTCTCGAAGTCCTACGCCATTCCGGGCCATCGGATGGGTGCCATCGCGGCGGGTCCGAGCCTCATCGGGCAGGCCGCCAAGATTCTCGACTGCCTCCAGATCTGCCCACCGCGTCCCGCCCAGACGGTCCTGCCCTGGGCCATCGAGCACCTGCGGGACTGGCGGGAGGAGAACCGGGTCGAGATCAACCGGCGCGCGAGCGTGTTCCAGGCCGCCATGCGGTCCTGCTATGACTGGGATATCGAGTCGGCCGGAGCCTATTTCGCCTATCTGCGGCACCCCTTCGCCGATCACACGGCGCAGCAGGTCGCCGAGCGGCTGGCGACGGAACGGGGTGTCCTTTGCCTGCCGGGCAGCTATTTCGGGCCGGGGCAGGACAACAACCTGCGGGTCGCCTTCGGCAATGTCGGGGCTGAGGTGCTGATGGACCTGACAGCCCGCTTCAAGGGTTTTTCCATGTGAGCCCACCGGCCTCTCCCGCGATTCCCACGGGAGACCGGTTCTGCCACGCGGATCTGCCCTTGGCAGAGCCGGTTCCCGGTTGTTAATCTTCGGGTCGAATGGGACGCCGGATACGAGGCGTCCAAGGATTGTGTTTTGACCGTTAAGAACGACGCGATTGCCGAGGCGGGAGACGAAAGGGCCGATACCGTCGTAGGTTCGGGCCTCGCGACGCCCTGGACTGTCCCCCGGCCCCCGAGCCGCCGGTCCTCGCGTAGCTATGCGGCGCTCGATCTCGGCACCAACAACTGTCGCCTGTTGATCGCGGAGCCTTCCCACTTCGGCTTCCGGGTCGTGGATGCTTTCTCGCGCATCGTGCGCCTCGGCGAGGGGCTGGGCCTCGGCAACCAGCTCAGCCCGGACGCCATCGAGCGCACCATCGACGCCTTGCGGGTCTGCCGGGACAAGATGTCGGCGAGGGACGTCAGGCGCGCGCGCCTCGTGGCGACCGAGGCCTGCCGTCTCGCCGCGAACGGACCCGCTTTCATCGAGCGGGTGCGGGGCGACCTGGACCTCGAGCTGGAGGTCGTGGACCGCAAGACGGAGGCCTATCTGGCCGTCACGGGCTGCGCCGCGCTGGCCGATCCGAAGGCCCATTCGGTCATCATCTTCGATATCGGCGGCGGCTCGACGGAGATCGCCTGGCTGGACGGGCAGGCCACCAGCCCGCACTCGGACCCCACTCAGCGGATCCGGGCCTGGGATTCGCTCCCGGTCGGGGTCGTCACCCTCGCGGAGCGCCACGGCGGCATCGACGTCACCCGCGACATCTTCGAGGGCATGGTGGAGGAGGTCGCGGACCTGCTTCTCGATTTCACCGTCGTGGCCGCGCAAGCCTCCCGCGCCAAGGACTTCCATCTCCTCGGCACGTCCGGCACCGTCACCACCGTGGGCGGCATCCATCTGGGCTTGCCGCGCTACGACCGCCGGCGTGTCGACGGATTGTGGATGCAGTCCCGCGAGATCACCCGCGTGATCGAGGGCCTGATCGGCACCAGTTTCGAGCACCGGGCGGGCAATGCCTGCATCGGCAAGGAGCGGGCCGATCTCGTGCTCGCGGGTTGCGCGATCCTCGAAGCCATCCGGCGCGCGTTTCCGTCGGACCGCCTGCGCATCGCCGACCGGGGCCTGCGCGAGGGAATTTTGATGAACATGATGCGAGAGGACAGCGTCTGGCATCGGGAGAGCCATCGGTGAGCGAGAAAAGCGGTTCCGGCACGCGGAACCTGAAGCAACGGGTCAAGACCGCCCACAAGCGCTCCTTGTCGTCCCAGAAATGGCTGGAGCGCCAGCTGAACGACCCGTATGTGGCGCGCGCCAAGCGCGAGGGTTATCGTTCGCGCGCGGCCTTCAAGCTGCTGGAGATCGACGAGAAGTATCATCTTCTCAAGCCGGGTCAGCGCGTGGTCGACCTTGGCGCGGCGCCGGGCGGCTGGGCGCAGATCGCGGCCAGGAAGGTAGGCGCGAAGGGAAAGGTCGTGGGCATCGATCTGCTCGACATCGACCCGCTGCCGGGCGTCGAGTTCATCCAGCTCGACTTCCTCGACGAGACCGCCCCCGGCAAGCTGATCGACATGCTGGGCGGCCCGGCCGATATCGTCATGTCCGACATGGCCGCCAACACCACCGGCCATAAGAAGACGGACCACCTTCGCATCATGGGCCTGGCCGAGGCCGCAATCTATTTCGCCCGCGAGATCCTCGCGCCTGGCGGTGCCTTCGTGGCCAAGGTGTTCCAGGGCGGCACCGAGAGTCAGCTTCTGGCCGATCTCAAGCGGGATTTCGCCGTGGTCCGGCACGTGAAGCCTTCTGCGAGCCGCTCGGATTCGGCGGAACTCTATGTGCTCGCCACCGGTTTCCGTGGGTCGAAGGAACAGGCCGAAGACGAATAGGTCCTAGGGCCGGATGGGGAGGGGATCGTGGCGCTGCATCGGATCGGAATCATCGGCCTCGGCAAGATCGCCCAGGACCAGCACCTCCCATCGATCCGCGGCAACCCGGATTTCGAGCTCCTGGCGGTATCCAGCCAGCGGGGGCTCACGCATGAGGATGCGCAGCATACCTTCACGGACTGGCGGGATCTTCTGAAGCTTCCGGAGCTGGAGGCGGTTTCGATCTGCACGCCACCGCAGGTGCGCCACGAGATCGCTCGCGCGGCGCTGCTGGCGGGCAAGAGCGTTCTCCTGGAAAAACCCCCGGCCGCGACCTTGAGCGAGCTGCAGGACCTCAAGCTTCTCGGGGAGCGGGTGGGCAAGACGGTCTATACGACGTGGCACGCCCAGCATAACCGGGGCGTCGACGAGGCGAGGGCGGCTCTGGCCGGGCAGACCATCACCCGCCTCCTCGTGACCTGGAAGGAGGATGTCCGGCACTGGCATCCGGGCCAGGAATGGATCTGGCAGGCGGGCGGCTTCGGCGTCTTCGATCCGGGCATCAACGCTCTGTCCATCGTCACCCGCATCATGCCCGAGCCCGTCTTCGTGACGAAATCGGACCTTCAATTCCCGTCGAACCGAGACGCCCCCATCGCGGCGGACCTCGTTTTCACGTCGAGCCAGGGTGGCGACCTCAAGGCGGTGTTCGATTGGCGCCAGACCGGCCCGCAGAGCTGGGACATCGAGATCGACACACAGGAGGGACGAAGGCTCAAGCTCTCCGGGGGCGGCAGCCGCCTGGAGATCGACGGCCGCGTGGTCGTCGACGAGAAGGCGGAAGAATACGAGGGCATCTATGCCCGTTTCGACGAGCTGCTGAACACAGGCCGATCCGAGGTGGACGACGCGCCGTTCCGTCTCGTGGCGGATGCCTTCATGATCGGACGGCGCATCGCGGTCGAAGCCTTCGATGATTAGGCCTCAGGCCAGATACTTCTTCAGGAAGCCGATGGTCCGGCTCCAGGCCAGGTCGGCGGTGGCCTTGTCGTACCGGGCCGCATTGGTATCGTTGTTGAAAGCGTGGTTGGCGCCCTCGTAAACGAAGATCTCGTAGGTCTTGCCCGCCTGCTTGAGAGCGGCTTCATAGGCGGGAATGCCCGCATTGATGCGCTCGTCCAGCCCGCCATACTGCAGGAGGAGGGCCGCCTTGATCTTCGGCACGTCCTCCGCCTTGGGCTGCCCGCCGTAATAAGCGACGCCCGCCGCGAGGTCCGGATCGTTGACCGCGAGATTGTTCACCGCGCCGCCGCCCCAGCAGAAGCCGACCGCGCCGACCTTGCCGTTTCCGTCCGGCAGCGCCTTCAGGTAGGCGACCGCGGCTTTCCCGTATGCAACGGCGTTGGCAGGGGTGATCTGGCCGATCATCTCGCGGCCCTTCTCCTCGTCCGCCGGGGTGCCGCCAGCGGGGGAGAGGTAGTCGAGCCCGAGCGCAATGAAGCCGTCCGTGGCGACCCGACGGGTCACGTCCTTGATATGCGGGTTCAGACCCCGATTTTCATGGATGACGAGGACCGTCGGCAGCTTTCCGGTGGCGGATTTTGGTTTCGCCAGATAGCCCTTCAAGCCTGAAACCCCAGGAATGTCCACGGTTTCGACGGTGATGCGAGGATCAGCTTCCTCCACCGTTTGGGCATGGGCGTAGTTGTTCTGCAGGATCGGCAAAAGGGCCGTCGCGGCGGCCGTGCTGCCCGCGAGCGCCGCCAGCCGGTCCAGGAACGCGCGCCGGTTCATCCCACCATGGGTGAAGTCGTCATACAGGTCGATGATCTTCTGGTCCATCGGCGTCTCCTCGGTCCATCGGGGTCGCTTTTCCACTCTGGGCGGTGGACATAGTGCGCCCAGCGGAGCCTTCCATGCCATCTCCGAGGCCGGTCGAGGGGGGTTGCCGCTTCACGTTGCGGTGACCGGACAGTTCGGCCCCTGCGCGGGGGTCGAGGCGTGAGAACAGGAGAGCCGAGAGGCTCGACACGACCGCCACGGTGATGAAGGCCGGGCCGAAGTCCCTGGCCGCCAGGCCTGGGTCCCCATGATACGCGGCGGCGGTCTCCAACGCGAAGGCGCCGAGCGCGACGCCGATACTGAGGGAGAGCTGCTGGACCGCGCCTGACAGGCTCGTGGCATAGCTCATATCCCGATTCGATACGTCCGCGTAGGCGATGGCGTTGATGCTCGTGAATTGGAGCGATCGGAACCATCCTCCGACGAACAGGAAGCTCATGATCAGCCAATAGGGCGTCGATGGCGTGAAGAACCCGTTGGCCGCCACGAAGGCCGCTCCGATCACGGCATTCACGGTCAGGAGCGCCCGGAAGCCCATATACTCGAGCACCTTCTTGGCCGACGTCTTGCTGAACAGGGCGCCGACTGCCGCGATGAAGGTGAGCGACCCGGATTGGACCGGGCTGAGGCCGAACCCGATCTGGAGCATGAGGGGAAGCAGGAAGGGGATCGCTCCGATGCCGACCCGGAAGAGAGAGCCTCCCAGGATGCTGATGGTGAAGGTCGGGATCCGGAAGAGCTTCAGCTGGATGACCGGATGAGGGGTGCGCTTCGCGTGGAAGTAATAGGCGGCCAGGGCCGCCGCGCCGATCACCACGCAAGCCGCCGACACCTCGACCGGGATCAGGTGGCGCCCGCCGGACGCGAACCCCAGCATCAGGAGCGCCAAACCGATGCCGGACAGGATGAATCCCAGCCAGTCGAGGGGCGGGGTGTTCTCCTCCTTGATGTTGGGCACGTAGAGGGTGGCGAGCACGATACCGACGAGCCCGATGGGAATGTTGATGAAGAAGATCCAGCGCCAGTCGAAATAGGTGGTGATGAAGCCCCCCAGAGGCGGGCCGATCACCGGGCCGATGAGGGCAGGGACCGTCAAGGTGGCCAGGGCGGAGACGATCTCGTTTCGTGGAACGCTCCGCAGGATCACGAGACGTCCGACAGGCACCATCATGGCGCCGCCCATCCCCTGGAGGAAGCGGGCCATCACGAAGCCGGGAAGCGAGTTCGCGGCCGCGCAGGCGAGCGACCCCACCATGAAGACTCCGAGCGCCGCCCGGAAGATCGTGCGCGCCCCGAACCGGTCCGCCATCCAGCCCGAGATCGGGATGAAGATGGCGAGGCTGACCAGATAGGATGTAAGGGCAAGCTTTAGCGCGATCGGGTCCTCGCCCAGGCTCTGCGCGATCATCGGCAGGGATGTCGCGATCACCGTGGAATCCGTGTTCTCCATGAACAGGGCGGTGGCGATGATCAGGGGCAGCAGGCGGGACTGACGCATAACCGTTGGGACTTAGCGCGACGCTCCCCCGTTGCAAAGAAGCGCTGGCGCGGGGCTGACCTGCCGATTCCGTCTTACGGGTCCCCTAGGCGAAAGCTAAAGCCCATGCTACGGACCCTCGCCAACTCTATGCCGCGCTGCGGCGTAACCCACCTTAGCTCATATCAGGAGTTGGCCATGGCCCGCATTCTCGAAGAGATCATCGAGGGATTGACCTTCGATGACGTCCTGCTCAGGCCCGGCCGCTCCGAGGTTCTGCCCGGCGACGTGAATGTAGGGACCCGTCTGACCCGGACGATCCACCTGAACTTGCCCATCATCGCCTCGGCGATGGACACGGTCACCGAAGGCCGGATGGCCATCGCCATGGCCCAGAACGGGGGGCTTGGCGTCATCCACCGCAACCTGGAGCCGGACCAGCAGGCCGAGCAGGTTCGCCTGGTGAAGCGCTACGAATCGGGCATGGTAATGAACCCCATCACCATCCACCCGGACGAGACCCTGGCCGACGCCCTGGCCACCATGAAGCACCACGGCATCTCCGGAATCCCAGTGGTGGAACGCGGGCCCAACGGCTCCAAGGGCAAGCTCGTCGGCATCCTGACCAACCGCGACGTGCGCTTTGCGACCCACCCGGACCAACCGGTCTCCGAACTGATGACGAAGGATCGGCTCATCACCGTCCGCGAGGGCGTGAACCAGGAGGAGGCCCGCCGGCTCCTCCACCAGTTCCGCATCGAAAAGCTCCTGGTGGTGGACGACCATTACCGCTGCATCGGCCTCATCACCGTCAAGGACATCGAAAAGCAAGTCGCCTATCCGAGCGCCTCGAAGGACGAGCAGGGGCGGCTTCGGGTCGCCGCCGCCACGACGACGGGCGACCAGGGTTTCGAGCGGGCCGAGATGCTCATCGATGCGGGCTGCGACGTGATCGTGGTCGACACGGCCCACGGTCATTCCGTGAAGGTGCTCGATAGCGTCGCCCGGGTGAAGAAGCTCTCGAACTCGGTCCAGGTCATCGCCGGCAACGTGGCGACCCGCGAGGGCGCGCAGGCGCTCATCGACGCGGGCGCGGACGCCATCAAGGTCGGCATCGGCCCCGGCTCCATCTGCACCACCCGCATCGTGGCAGGCGTGGGCGTGCCCCAGCTCACCGCCATCATGGAGGCCGTCGAGGCGGGCGCGAAGGCCGACGTGCCGGTCATCGCCGACGGCGGCATCAAGTTCTCGGGCGATCTCGCCAAGGCCCTCGCGGCGGGCGCGTCCTGCGCCATGGTAGGCTCGCTTCTGGCGGGCACGGATGAGACCCCCGGTGAGGTGTTCCTGTGGCAGGGTCGTTCCTACAAATCCTATCGCGGCATGGGGTCTGTGGGCGCCATGGCGCGCGGCTCGGCCGACCGCTATTTCCAGGCGGAGGTCCGGGACACCCTGAAGCTCGTGCCTGAGGGCATCGAGGGACAGGTTGCCTATAAGGGTCCCGTATCCGCCGTGCTGCACCAGCTCGCGGGCGGCCTCCGCGCCGCCATGGGCTATGTGGGTGCCGCAACGCTGCCGGAGTTCCAGGACAAGGCGCAGTTCATCCGCATCACCAGCGCCGGCCTGCGGGAGAGCCACGTCCACGACGTGACGATCACCCGGGAGAGCCCGAACTATCCGACCCGCAGCTGAGGCACCCCATGAGCGTATCCGCGATCCTTCTGCCCGTCTTCGTCCAGGTCGGCCTGATCTTCGCCCTGCTGCTCTGGATGGGGCGCTCCCGTATGGGCGCGCTTCGCTCGGGCGAGGTGAAGGTGAAGGACATCGCTCTCGGCGAGCGCAATTGGCCCAATCGCGCCACGCAGGCCGCCAACGCCTTCAGCAACCAGTTCGAGATCCCGCTGCTGTTCTTCGTGCTCGTGGCTTTCGCCATGATCACCCGCAAGGCGGACATGCTCTTCGTGGTGCTCTCCTGGATGTTCGTGGCGAGCCGGTTGGTCCATGCCCTCGTCCACACCACATCCAATCAGGTGCCGTTGCGGTTCATGGCCTATCTGGCGGGCGTGATCATCCTGATGATCATGTGGGTCGTTTTCGCTCTGCGGATTTTCGCGGCGCAGGCCGGGGTCGGATAGGGCGACGTGGGGACGCCGCCCTTCCGGTCACATGCGACGGCCGCTCTCCAGCTGGGTCTTGGCATCGAGAGGCTTGGCGGGGGGCGCCGTCATGGTCTGGGGCGGCGTCGTGGCGCAGGCCGCAATGGCGAGGGTCAGGCCCAGGGCCAGGATGCGGGCGAGGTTGATCATCGGTAAGCTCTCCGGAATGTGTCGTGCGGCATGCACGCGCACCCGTCATACAAGTCCGATCGCGATGGAATCCAGGTAATATTATGACAATTTTACGGCCCAGCTTGAGTGTGGTTTTACGATGACACCCGCCGCCCGCATCTCCGCTGCCATCGAGGTTCTGGAGGACATCGAGGCCCGCCGCCGTCCCGTGACGGACGCGCTCAAGGACTGGGGCCTGTCCCATCGCTTCGCCGGGTCCAAGGACCGGGCCGCCATCGCGAGCCTCGTCTATGACGCCCTGCGCCGGAAGGCCTCCGCTGCCTGGGTCATGGGCGACGGAACACCGCGCGCCGTCGTCATGGGGATGCTCAGGCTCCAGCGTGGCCTGGACGGGCCGGCCATCGCGAACCTGTTCTCCGGCGACCGCTTCGCACCCCAGCCTCTCACGGATGCGGAACGCCAGCGCCTCGAGACCGGCTCGCTCAAGGACGCGCCCGCGCCCGCCGCCGGCGATTTCCCGGACTGGATCGAGCCTTCTCTCCGCCGGGTCTTCGGAGACGATCTCGTCCCGGAGCTGCAAGCCCTGACCGCGCGGGCGCCACTCGACCTGAGGGTCAACACCCTGAAGGTCTCGGGCCGCGAGGAGGCGCACGACGCCCTGCCGCATCTCGGCGCCGTCGAGACGCCGCTCTCGCCCCTCGGTCTTCGCATCGCACCGAGCGAGGATGGACGAGGGCCCTCGATCCAGTCGGAGCCGGAGTTCATCAAGGGCTGGATCGAAATCCAGGACGAGGGCTCGCAACTCGCGGCGCTCCTGTCGGGCGCCAAGCCGGGCGAGCAGGTGGTCGATCTTTGCGCGGGCGGCGGCGGCAAGACCCTGGCGCTGGCGGCCATGATGGACAATCACGGCCAGCTCTATGCCACCGATTCCGACGCCCGCCGCCTCGCGCCCATTCACGAGCGCCTGACCCGCGCCGGTGTCCGCAACGTCCAGGTCCGTACACCCCGTGCGAAGGCCGATGCCGTGACTGATCTCGACGGCCGGATCGACCTCGTCTTGGTGGACGCTCCCTGCACCGGCTGCGGCACTTGGCGGCGTAACCCGGATTCCAAATGGCGCCTGCGCCCCGGCAGCCTCGAGGCCCGGCTGAAAGATCAGGCTCTCGTCCTCGACCGGGCCGCAAGGCTTTTGAAACCGGCTGGGCGGATCGCCTACATCACCTGTTCGATCCTGCCCGAGGAGAACGACGACGCGGTGGCCGGCCTTCTGGAGCGCGAGCCGTCCCTGTCCGCCGCCCCCGTCGATCAAATCCTGCGGGAGGCCGGTCTACCCCAGCTGAAGGATAAGGTCCGGGTCACCGCGCACGGGCTTCAGCTGACCCCGGCCCGGACGGGAACCGATGGATTCTACCTCTCGATCCTGAGGCGCGGCACATGATGGGACTTTTCAGCCCAAACCCGTTAAGAGCCTAGCTCAAACAATCCCTCTCAGCCGCGATGCCCTGCCCATGACCCAGACCACCGACTCCCACGACAAGATCCTCATCGTCGATTTCGGCTCCCAGGTAACCCAGCTCATCGCGCGGCGCGTGCGGGAGGAGGGCGTCTATTGCGAAGTGGTGCCGTTCAACAAGGCCGCCGAGGCCTTTCGCGACATGAAGCCTAAGGGCGTGATCCTCTCGGGCGGGCCGGAATCCGTGACCCTGGAGACCTCGCCCCGCGCTCCCCAGGACCTGTTCTCGGCCGACGTGCCGGTCTTCGGGATCTGCTACGGGCAGCAGACCATGGCGGCGCAGCTTGGCGGCGAGGTCGAGGGCGGGCACCACGCGGAGTTCGGCCGGGCCGAGGTGGAGATCCTGCGCGACAGCCCTCTCTTCAAGGGCGTTTGGCACAAGGGCGAGAAACACCCGGTCTGGATGAGCCACGGCGACCGCGTCACCAAGCTGCCGGACGGCTTCGAGGCCATCGCGGTCTCCCCCAACGCGCCGTTCGCCATCGTGGCCGACGAGACCCGGCATTTCTACGGCGTGCAGTTCCACCCGGAGGTGGTGCATACGCCCCAGGGCGAAATCCTGATCCGCAACTTCGTGCGCGACATTGCCGGCTGCCGGGGCGACTGGACCATGAAAGCCTTCCGCGAGGAGGCGACGGCCCGCATCCGCGACCAAGTCGGCCGGGGCCGCGTGATCTGCGGCCTCTCGGGCGGGGTCGATTCCGCCGTGGCGGCGGTGTTGATCCATGAGGCCATCGGCGAGCAGCTCACCTGCGTGTTCGTGGATCACGGCCTGCTGCGCGCGGCCGAGGCGGAGCAGGTCGTGACCTTGTTCCGGGATCACTACAACATCCCGCTGGTGCATGTGCAGGCGCAGGACCTCTTCATCGGTGCGCTGGAGGGCGTCTCCGACCCGGAGGTGAAGCGCAAGACCATCGGCAAACTCTTCATCGACGTCTTCGAAGAGGAGGCCAAGAAGATCGGTGGCGCGGATTTCCTCGCACAGGGCACGCTCTACCCGGACGTGATCGAGAGCGTATCCTTCACGGGCGGTCCTTCCGTGACCATCAAGAGCCACCACAATGTGGGCGGGTTGCCCGAGCGCATGAACATGAAGCTCGTGGAGCCGCTGCGTGAGCTGTTCAAGGACGAGGTAAGGGCGCTCGGGCGCGAGCTCGGCCTGCCCGACGCCTTCGTGGGCCGCCACCCCTTCCCGGGCCCGGGTCTCGCCATCCGCGTGCCCGGCGAGATCACCCGTGAGAAGCTGGACATCCTACGCAAGGCCGATGCGATCTACTTGGAGGAGATCCGCAATGCCGGCCTCTACGACGAGATCTGGCAGGCCTTTGCGGTGCTGCTGCCGGTGAAGACCGTGGGCGTGATGGGGGATGGGCGCACCTACGACCACGTCTGCGCCTTGCGCGCCGTCACCTCCGTCGACGGCATGACGGCGGATTTCTACCCCTACGACATGAAGTTTCTCGGCCAGGTGGCGACCCGCATCATCAACGAAGTCAAGGGCATCAACCGCGTGACCTACGACATCACCTCGAAGCCGCCCGGCACGATCGAGTGGGAGTGAGGGCGCATCGTCGACTCCCACCCACACGCATCCTCCGCGAAAGGTCAAGGATCCATGGTCACCGCCAACCGCATCGTGCTCTCCAGCGACCACGCCGCCATACCGCTCAGGCAAGCGATTGCGGCTCATCTTGCGGCAGCTGGCTGGGTGGCGGTGGATATCGGGCCGACGACACCGGAGAGCACGCCCTATCCGAAGCACGGCGAGGCGGCGGCGCGGCTCGTCGCTTCCGGGGATTGCCGGTTCGGTATCGTCCTCTGCGGCACCGGCCAGGGGATCATGATGGCGGCGAACAAGATCAAGGGCATCCGCTGCGGCGTCTGCAGCGATCCGTTCTCCGCCCGCATGATCCGCCAGCACAACGACGCCAACATGCTGTCGCTCGGAGCCCGCGTGGTCGGCGAGGGGCTGGCGCTCGAGATCGTGGATGCGTTCCTGCACGCCCAGTTCGAAGGCGGGCGGCATGCGACGCGGGTGGACATGATCGATGTGCTGGAGCGCTAGAGCCGGCTATCGCGAGGTCTTGGCCTAGGTTGCTTAGAGGGCGGTGAGCGTAAAATTGCGCAGTTTGAAGGCATATTGTGCTTCACTGACATTATAAGTCTGTGCTTTGTTTTGAAAATTGCTCTTCTATCTCAGTGTTTTTTCAGTTGAGGGTTTTTGTATTCGACGAGATCATCAAGAAAGGCCATTGTAATTGTATTTCTTATTGATATGATCAAGCCATGACATACACCGCGAAACTTGCGATCTTTCCGCCGTTGAAAGCACCCATTCCGTACGAAGGTATCGCCGAAGAGTTTGCGACAATGGATGCTGCATGGGCCGCCGCATACTGCACACTCAAAGCGGTTATGGATGGTGAGATCGCTGAACTGGCGCCCCGACTTCGCGAGGGAATTCAGTTGGCGCAATTGACATACATAGAGCCTCTAACGGAGGTCCACGGTTTCTTGATCTATGATCGCACGGGCGCCGAGGTAGGTAACTGGACCTCACTCGATGAGGCCTTGGCGCGATATACCTGAAGATGACGAAAACCGGTTTCCAAGGATCTCGCTTCTGCGGTTCTTCTGTGGGATTGCTTCGGCGGTGGTAAAGACGTGGCATCGGTGGTCAATTGGATATTGGCTGGATGATCTCACATCGGTTCGACGCCGAGAAAAGGATATGCCGTCTTAACTTATTCCAAAAAAGTCATCCAGAATTAAGATAGAACGCAAACCTCGCTAAGGGCGAACCCGAGTTAGCCTTCACCTGTCACTTTTCGGGCTAAGGATAAGAATGGCGACAACTGATATGTCCCTCCTCTACGGGATCAAGAACTGCGACACGATGAAGAAGGCGCGTGCTTGGCTCGATGCGGCTGGCGTGCCCTATGTGTTTCACGATTACAGGAGCCAGGGCATCGACCGGGCGCGCCTCGAGGGTTGGGCCCGTCAGGTGGGTTGGGAAACTCTCCTCAACCGGTCGGGCACGACGTTTCGGAAGCTGCCGGATGATGAGAAGGACGGCCTCGACGAGAGGAAGGCTCTGTCCCTCATGCTGGAGCACCCGTCCCTCATCAAGCGCCCCGTGCTCGACCGGCAGGGTCAGGTGATCGTCGGCTTCAAACCCGAGACCTATGGGTCGGTCTTCTCCTGACGATGTCGCGCTTACTCTTGAGCGTCCGAGAGGCCCCTGTCATCGATAACTAACCCCGCCGGTTGCCCGGCGGGGTTTTTCGTTGCGGTCGTACCTGAGCGCAATCAGACGATCAGGAAGTCCTTGTCCGTCATCTTCAGGTTCTTCGACAGGGTTGCAAAGACGATCGCGGCGCCCTTGCCCGATCCGTCGGCGTCATAGGACAGGGTGCCCTTCTTGCTGTTGTAGATCAGGTAGTCGTTGGCGTCCTGAGCCTTCGTGCCGACGGTGAAGAAGTCCTTGTCCAGCTTGCCGGGCTTCTTCTCCGTGCCCTTGCCGAGCTTTTTGAAGATGGCGTTGTCGAGCTTCATCGTGTCGTCCTTCACGTTGAAGTCCGTGATCGTGTCGACGTTGCTCCGGTTCTTCGTCAGCTTGGTGTCGAACACGAAAGTGTCCTTGCCCTTGCCGCCGGTCAGGATGTCTCGTCCGAGGCCGCCCGAGATGACATCACGGCCCGCACCGCCCACGATCACGTCGCTGGTGGCCGTGCCCGCCACCTGCTCGCCGACCACGTCGGTCAGGTAGACCGTCAGGGCCTTGTCGAAGGTGAAGCCGCCGGCATCCGTCGCCCGCACGATGATGGTATGGCTCGTGGCCTGCTCGTAATCGAGGCCGAGGCCGTCGGCCACGACGAGGTTTCCGTTTTGGACCGAGAAGCGGCCGCCGGCGTCATTGAGGAGGGCGAAGTTGAACGAGGAATCGCCGTCCAGATCGAAGGCCGACAGGGAGCCGACCACCGTGCCGGAAGCCGAGTTCTCGGCCACGACCGCGTTGGACAGCCCGATATCGCCCGGAGCATCGTTGACCGGGTTGATGCCGATCGCGATGGTCTTCTCGGCGGACGCCCCGCGGGCATCCGTGACGACGACCGTGAAACTGTCATTGCCGTTCAGGTCCTGACCGGGCGTGTACACGAAGGTCCCGTCCGCGTTCAGCTGAACCACGCCCTTCGTCGGAGCCGAGCCCGCCTTCAACGTATAGGCCAGGGCCTCGCCGTCATAGTCGCTGGCGCCGACCGAGCCGGTGATCGCGACGTCCTCGTTCGTCACCAAGGTCAGGGCAGCGCCGACGACCGGTACGAAGTTGACGGCGTTCATGGCGGTCACGATTTCCGCCACACCGAAGAAGCGGCCGTCCCCCGTCTGGCGAGCCTCGAACACCTCCCGTGCGAGCTGCATGATGTAGGTGTCGTCGTCGAGGTTCGCGTAGGCTTCGGCGAGGGCCAGGGTGTAGGGATCGGCCCTGAGGGCGGCGACCCGGTCCTGGACGTCTTCGTCGCTGCTCGTCGACCATTCGGCGATCAGGCTCGCGCGGTCCTCGTATACGGCCGCGACGGTGTCCCGCAGGGCGTCGACCATGGCGTCTTCGTCGGCAGCGCCATCGAGGCTCGTGATGAAGGCCTGCTTGTTGAACTCGGTCTCGACATGGAGGCTCAGCGCCGCCTTGATGTCCGAGACGCTGGCGAAGGCGCCGAACAGCTCCTTGATCTCATCGACTCCGAGCGCGACAGCCTTCTGGCGTCCGCCGCCGTCCGGAAGCTGCTGATACAAGGCGTAGGCGTCGGTATCGAGCAGAGAAACTGCGAACTCGTCGATGACGGCCATGAGGTTTGCGACGTTCGAGGACGTGGCTTGCTCCGTGGCATCGTTGAAGATTTCAATGATGGCATCGTCGCTCGCGGCCTGGAGGGCCGTGACGATCTTGCCGACGCCGAAGAACTTGTCGCCGTCGAGTGCGAGGCGCGCCTCGTAGACCGCACCCGCGATCTTCGAGAGGTAGGCCTCGTTGTCGACATGCGCGGCCACTTCCACGAGAGCCTTGGTGTAGGGGTCCGCCTCGAGCTGAGCCACCCGGGCCAGAACGGCCGGCAAATCGCTCTCGGACCAGGCGTCGATGAGATCCTGTCGGTCGGCATTCACGGCTTGGATCGTGTCGGAGATGGCCTCCGCCATGGCATCCGCATCGACCGCGCCGTCCAGCGCGTTGATCAGCACATACTTGTTGTGCTCTACCTTGACCTGGGTTGTCACGGCGTCTTGCAGCGTCTCGATGTTCTCGAAGTTGCCGAAAAGCCTCGCGATTTCCTGGACACCTAGCGCGACGGCCTGCTGGCGTCCGCCGTTCAGGGGGAGGTCGTCAAGAAGGTCGGCCGTCGTCGAATCGGTCAGCTGGCCGGTGAAGCCGTTGATCAGATCGAGAATGGTCGAAGCGTCCGGATCCGCCTTGGCAGCGTTGACGGCCGCAACCAGGGCGCCGCTATCGGCCTTGAGGATCGCGTTGACGATGGCCGTGACCCCGAAGAAGGGCCCGGTGCGGGATTCCACGAGGGTCTCGGCGAGCGACGAGACGAAGTCCGGATCCTCGTTGCCGTCGGCGACGTATTTCAGAACCGAGGTGTAGACGTCGTAGGAGAGGGCCGCGGCCCGGGCCTGGACGGCGTCCGGCTGCTCCACGCCGCTCCACTCGAGGATGAGGGCCTGGCGATCCTCGCTTGCATTGTCGACGGCCTCACCCAAAGCGGCCTTCATCGAGGCGACGTCCGTCGCCGCGTCGATGCCGGTGATAAGCTCCTGCTTGTGAAACTCGGTCGTCACATGGAGCTTCACGGCCTTCTGCAGATCCGGGAGGGTCGCGAACGAGCCGAAGAGGTCGCGATACTCCTCGATGCCCAGGCCAACGGCCTTCTGGCGTCCAAGGCCGTCCGGCAAGGCGTCGTAGTTGGCGAGGTCGGCGCCATTCAGCAGATCACCCTTGGCTGCTTCCAGAATGGCGATGATCTCGTTCTCGTCCGCCGCATTGTTGACAGCGTCGAGCAGCGCTGCGCCCGTGGCTTCGTCAATCGCCGCCGCGACCGGCAGCACACCGTAAAACTGCTTCTGCGGGGTCTGCTCCCGAGCCGCGAAGAGGTCCTGCGCGAGAGCGGAGACGAAACCTTCGTCGTCGAGATGATCGGCCACGTACTTGAATGCGACGGTATACAACTCGGTCTGGAGATATGCGACCAAGCCTGCCGCCGGAGCGCCCAGGCCGGAGAGAAGCTCGATCAGATCCTGACGGTCGTCGCTCAGCTGACCGGCAAAGGCGACGATCGCGGCTTCGACCCCGTCGGCGTCGACGGCGCCGTCGATGGCCCGGATGAACTCCTGCTTGGCGTACTCGGTGTTCACGTTGAGGGTCAGGACCTGCCTGATATCGTCCACCGACTGAAAGGCGCCGAACGTCACCTTGAAGGTGGTGAGGCCGTTGGCGACAGCCTCCTGACGGCCGAAGCCGGCCGGGAAGGTGTCGTATTGCGCCAGATCGCTCAACAGAGGCCCGTTGTTGTCGGGGTCTTCATTCGAAAGCAGATCGGCCTTGTGAGTCTCGATTGCGCTCACCAGAGACTCTGCGTCGGCCGCCTGGTTGAACGCGGTCAGGATTTCTAGATCAGTCGCCATGGGTCTTGTCGATCCTTGATTTTGGCTCCCGCCTGCTGCGGGCCCCCATCACCTCGGATACACTCCACGATTGAAGTTCCGCATCACCCAAACGGGATACGTTCCTCTACGTTATACAAAAGCATATATGGTTGACTAAGCGAGGAATTTATTATAATTCGAAATATAAACTTGTTTGAAACTAGTTTACATGAATCAACAATCCCCAAGCTGAGTCATATAAAGTACTTACTAATGTATTTTGATGATTTTGAACGCCTCTCTCTAGTTGGAAGCATTTATAAGGCTGTTCCTTCTGAAGAAGAATGGCGTCATGTGCTTGAGAAAATCAGCTTATATTTCACGGCTGAGGGAGCCTTGATGGCGCCGCTTCCGAGTATAGGGGAGCGTTGGATCTGGACGGATGGTCTCGAAGGACTCGTCAAGACTTTTACGAAAAACAATTGGAACGGGAAAAACGATCGGCTGAAACGCATGCAGGCCATCGCGCGCGGGCAGGCCTTTTCGGCCGTGGATCAGATGCTTTTCACGGAAGAGGAAAGGACCCATCTGCCCTTCAACGCCGAGTTCATCCGCAGAAACGGCTTCGGCCCCTTCGCGGCGGCGATCTTCTATCCCAGGCCGGATCAGCCGGTCTATCTCACCATGGAACGCCGAATGAGCCGCCCGGGGTTCGAGAGCGGTGAGAAGGCCGAACTGGACCGGCTCTTGCCTCACATCCAGCAGGCGTTCTACCTCTCCAGGCAATTCCACGCGTCGCAGGTTTCGACGACCCTGGAGGCTCTTCACAAGGTCGGCAATGCCGCTTTCATTCTAACCGCGACGGGTCAGGTGGCGGCCATGAACCGCCGCGCGGAGCACCTCCTGGGCACCGCGTTCTTGCTCCAGAACGGCGAATTGGCGGCCTGTGCGCGTGAGTCGAAGGCTCATCTCAAGCAGTTCATCAAGGCCTTGTTGACATCCGCTGAGGGAGATGTCCCGCCGGATCCACGGTGGCTCAAGGTTTCGCGGCGCGAAACCGAGCCGGTTTGGGTCCAAGGAATGCCGATCCTGGGTGCCGTGCGCGATATTTTTCAATCAGGACGCGCCATCCTGATCGTCGCCGACCCTCTGGACAAAAAGAGCCCGGCCGTGCCGGTGCTCAAGCAGGCCTTCGATCTGACGACGGCCGAGGCGGGAATTGCCGTCGCGCTGGCCAAGGGGCAGGATACGAGCGAGATCGCCAGCACGCTGAGCATCAAATCCGACACGGTGCGCCTGCATATCAAGCGGATCTTGAAGAAGACCCAGACGTCTCGCCAGCCCGAGCTCGTGTCCCTGCTCAAGGACCTCTCGTTCCGCTTCGATCAACAAAACTGAACGCGGACGCAACGGTGCTCCGCGCGATCCGTCGCGCGGCCTTCCGCCTGCATGACAAGAAGGGCGGGCCTCCCGCGAAGCCTGCCCTCCCGGTGCGGTCGAAAAATCGACCATCCTGTAATCTGAGACCCAGCCTGTCAGAGCGGACCGCTCAGGCGGTCCGCTCGATAGGATCAGACGATCAGGAAGTCCGTCGCGGCCAACTTCAGGTTCTTCGACAGGGTGGCGAACTGAACCGCCGCCTTCGAGCCGACACCGTCGGCGTCATAGGAGAGGGCGCCGTTCTTCTTGTTGTAGACGATCTGAGGGGTCTGATCGTCGACAGCATTGCTGAAGCTGAAGAAATCCTTCTTCAGCTTGCCTGGCTTCGCCTCCGAGCCCTTGCCGATCTTCTTGAAGACCGAGGCGTCGAGGGCGATCTTGTCCTGCTTCACCTTGAAGTCGGTCACCTTCGTGACGTTCTTGCCCTTGGCGAGCTTCGCGTCGAACACGAACGTGTCCTTTCCGGCGCCGCCGGTCAGGACGTTCTTGCCGACGCCGGCCATGAACTTGTCATTGCCCGCGCCGCCGACGAACACGTTGTTACCGGCCGTGCCGATGAAGGTCTCGTTCAGAACGTCCGTCAGGGAGACCTTGAGGGCCTTGATGAAGCTCAGGCCGCCGGCATCGTTCACGCGAACCGAAACCATGTGGCTGCTGGCCTGCTCGAAGTCGAGACGGGTGCCGTCCGCTACGACCAGGTTGCCGCCCTGGATGGCGAACCGGCCGCCGGCATCGTCAACCAACGCATAGGTGAAAGCGGCATCGCCGTCGATGTCGAGAGCCGACAGGGCTCCCACGAGCGTTCCCTTGGCTGAGTTCTCGGCCACGCTGCTGTTGGACAGACGAATGTCCGAAGGAGCGTCATTCACCGGGTTGATGTTGATGGAGATGGTCTTCTCAACAGAACCGCCGTGACCATCGCTGACAACGACCGTGAACTTATCCGAACCGTTGAGATTCGCGCCCGGCACGTAGGTGAACTTGCCGTCCTTGAACGCTACGGTCCCCTTCGTCGGGGCTCCACCCGCTTTCAGAGCGTAAGTCAGTGTGTCGCCGTCGACGTCCGTCACGCCGATATCGGCTACCAACTGGACATCTTCGTTCGTGGTGAACGTCGTGTTGGCGTTGGCGACCGGTGCATCGTTAACCGCTGTCACGTTGATCGTGAACGTCTTCTCGACGGATGCGACACCGTCCGAGACAACGACCGTGAACATGTCTGTACCATTCGCATTAGCCGCCGGTGTGTACGTGAACTTACCGTCTGCAAAGGTCACAGCGCCCTTGGCAGGACCAGCACCCGTTTTCACGGTATAGGTCAGGACATCTTCGTCCAAGTCGGACGCACCGACATCGGCAGTAAGCGCCACGTCCTCGTTCGTCGCCAGCGTGTCCGTCGGCTTGTCCACCGTCGGAGCGCGGTTCGCCGTCAGGTTGATCGTGAAGACCTTCTCGACGCTTCCGCCGTTCCCGTCTGAAACGACGACCGTGAAGCTGTCGCTGCCGGTTGCATTGTTCGCCGGCGTATAGGTGAACCGGCCTTCCGCGAAGGTCACGGTTCCCTGTTGGGGTTCAGAACCACTCTTGACCGCGTATTGGAGGGTGTCGAGATCGACGTCCGAGGCATTGATTGCCCCGCTGACGGGGGACCGCTCTCTGGTGGTGAAGGTCGCCGTGGCAGAATCGACGATCGGAGCGTCGTTCACGGGCGTAATGTTGACCGTGAAGGTCTTCTCGACCGTGGCAAGGCCATCGGAGACGACGACCGTGAAGGTGTCCTGACCATTGGCGTTGGCAGTCGGGGTGTAGGTGAACTGATCGTCTGCAAACGTGACCGCGCCTTTGGACGGACCTGCTCCAGTCTTAACGGCGTAGGTGAGAGTGTCGCCGTCCACATCGGATGCGCCGACAGCAGCCGTCAGTGCATTGTCTTCGTCGGTGGTGACCGTCGCCGTGGCAGCATCAACGACCGGGCCGGAATTGGCCGAGAAGTTGATGGTGACGGCCTTCTCGATGCTCCCGCCGTTGCCGTCGGTGACGACGATGGTGAAAGTATCGCTTCCAGTCGCATCATCGGCGGGGGTGTAAGTGAATTGGCCGCCTTCGAACGTCACAGTGCCCTTGGTCGGGGCGGCGCCGTCCTTGATTGCGTAATTGAGAGTGTCGCTGTCAGCATCAGAAGCGCCGACGTCTTCGGTGAGAGCCGTATTCCGGCTCGTCGTGAAGGTCGCCGTGGCAGCATCGACCGTCGGCGCGTCGTTGACGGCGGTTATGGTGATGTTGAAAGTCTTCTCGATCGACAGGTCACCGTCTGAGATGACGACCGTGAAGGTGTCGGTCCCGTTGAAGTTGGCCGCCGGCGTGTAGGTGAAGCGGCCGTCAGAGAACGTAACCGTGCCATGCGCGGGTGCGCCGTCATCAGCCAAGGCGTATTCAAGTTCGTCGCCGTCGACGTCCGAGCCACCGATCACATCGCTGACTGAACCATCCTCTTCCACGCTATAATCCGTTTCGCCAGCGACGACGGGCGCGTAGTTGATGGCGTCGTTCGCAGCGTCCATGGCGCCGATGATTTCCACCACACCGAAGAAGTGACCATCACCAGTAGCGCGAGCCTCAAGCAGGCTCTCGGCGAGGTCCTCGATGAAGGCCGGGTTTGAGGCGATGCGATCGCTGATGGCCTTCAGTACCAACGTATAGTCGTCAGCCCGGAGTTCAGCCACGCGCGCAGTGACAGCCTCAAGATCGGATGTGCTCCAGGACGCGATCAATGCCTGCCGATCAGCGTTCACGGATGCGAGCGTACCCTCAAGCGCGACGACCATGGACGCCACATCCGTGGCTGCGTCGAGAGCCTGGATGAAGCTCTGCTTGTTGAACTCCGTATTCACATGCAGCGTGAGGGCCGCCTTGACATCGGAGAACGACGCGAAAGTGTAGCCTCCGAAGAGCTTGGCTACCTCCTTGACACCAGTTGCGACGGCACCTTGGCGTCCGAGGCCGTCGGGAAACGTGTCATATAGGGCGAAGTCAGGCGCTTCGAGAATCTCGGCGGCATGTTGCTCGATCGCGGCGAGCAGCACGCTCATTTCGGCGTCCTCAGCGACGGCCGCATTGAAAATCGATAGGAGTTCAGCTTCGGTAGCCATTTCTTGACGTTCCATGGTTGTGGCTCGCCTTTTTGGCTCGCCCCCAACCGGGGCCATACAAGCTTGGCTTTAGGTTCCGCGCCCTCCAAATAGAGGGGATTACCAAACGTTACAAAGATAATTGAAGTGTTTAGTTAAATCGTTGCAGTTTTGCACCGCTGCATTTGATTATAGGTTGCATTCAACTCATAAAATGCATTCTGTGATTTAAGTGACGACTTGTCAGTCTTCTCTGGTCCCGCAGCTCCACACCGCAAACCGTCGCCGGCGCTCTTGTGCCGAAAGAAAAGGGGCGGCCCCGTTTGGAGACCGCCCCTTGGAAAGACTGCCTACTGGATCTTCGGTGGCTCGTCGAGATTGATCGGCGGCAGGCCGCCGGGACCGTCCAAGCCCGGAATCGTGATGGCGTCGAGCTTCTGCTGCACGGCAGCCGGATCGACCACGGCACCGGCCGCCTTGTAGTGCATCACCATTTGGGGGAACGTGACCACGAGGGCCACCATGATGAGCTGGATCACCACGAAGGGCACGGCGCCCCAGTAGATCTGGCCAGTGGTCACCGGTTCCATCCGTTTGCCCGTAAGCCGGTCGACATAAGGCACTTTCGGGGCCACCGAGCGCAGGAAGAACAGGGCGAAGCCGAAGGGCGGGTGCATGAACGAGGTCTGCATGTTCACGCCCAGGATCACGCCGAACCAGATCAGGTCGATGCCGAGCTTGTCGGCGGCCGGGCCCAAAAGCGGGATGATGATGAAGGCCAGCTCGAAGTAGTCGAGGAAGAAGGCCAGCAGGAACACCAGGATATTGACCACGATCAGGAAGCCCACCTGGCCGCCCGGAAGCGAGGTCAGGAGGTGCTCGACCCAGATGTGGCCGTTCACGCCATAGAAGGTCAGCGAGAACACCCGGGCGCCGATCAGGATGAACAGGACGAAGGCCGAGAGCTTCGCGGTCGCCTCCGTGGCCTGCCGCAGCAGGGTCCAGTTGAAGCGCGCCGGGTTGTTGTCGATCTTGCGCTTGATGGCGGCCAGGATCACCGAACCGAGCGCGCCCATGGCGCCGCCTTCCGTCGGGGTCGCGACGCCGATGAAGATCGTGCCGAGCACCAGGAAGATCAGCAGCAGGGGCGGCACCATCACGAAGGTGACCTGCTCGGCCATCCGGGACATGAGGCGCACGCCCGTGAAGCGCTCCACCAAGCCGACGATGAGAGAGTAGAGGGCGCCCGCCACCAGCATCTCGGCCAGCAACGCATAGTTCTCATGGCCTCCCCGCAGGAGCAGCACGTAGGCTCCGATGAGCAGCGCCGTGAGAACGGCCGAGAGGGCGACCCGGCTCGCCCCGAGGAAGCGGTTCATGATGGCGCAGATGAGTGCCACAACGGTGGAGGCGCAGATCGTCAGGATCACGAAGTCCGAGCCGCCTTTGATCTCCGTCTGCGACAGGGCGTAATAGCCCATCAGGCCGGAGAACAGGACGAGGATGCCAAGCTGCCACACGCCGCGCGCCCCGTCCGGCTCCCGGTACCCGATGGCCTCCGGCGGCAGGCCGGGGGCCGATTTCGGGTAGAGCATGGACATCAGGAAGACGTAGCCGGCATAAAGCGCCGTCAGCACGAGGCCCGGAATGAAGGCGCCCTCGTACATGTCGCCCACGGAGCGGCCGAGCTGGTCGGCCATGACGATGAGAACGAGGGAGGGCGGAATGATCTGGGCCAGCGTGCCCGAGGCCGCGATGACGCCGGAGGCAAGGCGCCGGTCGTAGCCGTAGCGCAGCATGATCGGCAGCGAGATCAGGCCCATGGAGATCACCGAGGCCGCCACGACGCCCGTGGTGGCTGCCAGGAGCGCTCCCACGAAAATGACGGCATAGGCGAGGCCGCCACGGACTGGGCCGAAGAGCTGGCCGATGGTGTCGAGAAGGTCCTCGGCCATGCCCGAGCGTTCGAGCACGAGTCCCATGAAGGTGAAGAAGGGCACCGCCAGGAGCACTTCGTTCGACATGGTGCCGAAAATGCGGTCGGGCAGGGCCTGGAGGAGGGGCCAGGAGAGCGTGATGGTCTCCGGCGCCAGGGGCGCCAGCTCGACGGCGATGAAGAAGAACAGCAGCCCGTTGGCGGCCAGCGCGAAGGCGACCGGATAGCCGAGGAGCAGGAAGATCACGAGGGCGCCGAACATGATCGGCGCGAGGTTCTGGGCAATGAATTGGGCCATGGGGCAGCTCCGGAATAATCTGCGTGGGATCAGAAAGGGTTAGCTGATGCCATCGCCCGGAGGTGTTCCGGTCTTGGGGTTGTTGGCCGTGCCGAGTTCGGTCAGGAGGCGTTCCGCCTCCGCCTCGGCGCTGTGGACCGCCTCATGCTCATCGACGAGGTCCCCTCGGATGATGGCGACCCGTTTGATGAGCTCGCTGAGCCACTGGAGGATAAGAAAGGCGAAGCCGAGGAGAATCAAGCCTTTGGCCGGCCAGATCAGCAGCCCTCCCGCATTCGATGAGACCTCGCCCGACGCGAAGGACCGCTCGAAATAGGGGACCGACAGGTAAAGCATGAGCGCGGCGAAGGGGAAGAGGAAAAAGAGGTTCCCGAAAAGGTCGATATAGTCCCGCCCGCGCTTGGAGAGCTTGCTGGAGATGATGTCGATGCGGATATGCTCGTTGACCTTGAGGGTCCAGGACGCGCAGAGCATGAAGACCGCGCCGAACAGATACCACTGCAGCTCGAGCCAGCCGTTGGACGATACGCCGAAGATGCGGCGGATGATGGCGTTGATGGCCGAGACCAGGATCGCCACCACGATGGCCCAGGCCGCGATCTTGCCGATGCGCTCGTTGAGGGCGTCGATTCCGCGCGACAGTTGAAGCAGTCCAGCCACAGCCAATCCTCCCGGTTCGTGGGTAGGGCCAATCTCAACCGGGCATTAGCGAAGTTTCGCGGCGCTCGCTAGTCTTCAGATCTATCGATCACACATTGTGATGGACACCCGAAGGCGATCTGGCGACCAGGCAAGTCCATGGGAAGGAGCCGGCTCGCGAACCGGCCTCAGGCATCGTCAGAACTTCGGCGGCTGGTCCAAGCCCGGCAATCCGCCTGGCTCAAGCCCGGGGATCGTCAGGTTGTCGAGTGTCTTCTGCACCTCGGTCTGGTCGATCACCGAATGCTCCCCGATCCAGTAGGTCACAGACCCCGGCCAGAGAATGACGATGAGAACCAGGATGATCTGGAGGATGATCCAGGGGATTGAGCCCCAGTAGATGTCTGAACTCTTTACCTCCTTCGGTGCGATGCCCCGGAGATAGAAGAGGGCAAAGCCAAAGGGCGGGTGCATGAAGGAGGTCTGCATGTTCACGCATAGAAGCACGCCGAACCAGACAAGGTTGATGTCGAGCGACTTGGCGACGGGCACCAGCATCGGGATCACGATGAAGGCGATCTCGAAGAAATCGAGGAAGAATGCCAGGAAGAACACGAAGATGTTCACGAAGACCAGGAAGCCGAGCTGGCCGCCGGGCAAGCCCGACAGGATATGCTCGATCCACTTTCCGCCGTTCACGCCCTGGAACACGAGGCTGAAGACCGTCGCGCCGATGAGGATGAAGATCACCATCGCGGTGAGACGCATGGTCGAATCCATGGCGTTCCACAACAGACTCCAGGTCAGGCGGCGGTGCAGGGCCGCGAGGGCGATGGCGCCGACCGCACCCATGGCGCCCGCTTCGGTCGGCGTCGCGAGGCCCATGAAGATCGTTCCGAGCACCAAGAAGATAAGGACAATGGAGGGCACCATGCCCCACAGAACCTTCTTGATCAGGGGCCAACCGTGCAGGGTCCGCGCCTCCGGCGGCAGGGGCGGCACCCGGTGCGGCTGGAGGATGGACACGCCGGCGATGAACAGCACGAACAGAGCCACCTGCAGGATCGACGGCCCAATGGCGCCCAGATACATGTCGCCGACGGAGACGCCGAGCTGGTCGGCCAGCACCACGAGCACGAGGGAAGGCGGGATAAGCTGGGTGATGGTGCCGGATGCCGCGATCACCCCTGTGGCGATACGCATGTCGTAGCCGTATCGCATCATGACCGGCAGGGAGATCATTCCCATGGCGATCACGGATGCGGCCACCGTGCCGGTAATGGCGCCGAGCACCGCGCCGACGAAGATCACCGCATAAGCCAAGCCGCCGGGGATCGGCCCGAAAAGCTGCCCGGTCCCGTCGAGCAGGTCTTCCGCCAGCCCGGATCGTTCGAGGATCACGCCCATGAAGGTGAAAAACGGGATCGCGAGCAGGAGCTCGTTCGACATGATGCCGAAGATCCGGTAGGGCAGCGCCTGCAGGAAGCTGACGGTGAAGTAGCCGATCTCGATGGCGATGAGGCCGAAGAAGAGCCCGAGCGCCGCTAGGGAGAAGGCGACCGGGAAGCCCAGCAGCATGAACGCTATGAGCCCGACGAACATCAGCGGGGCTGTGAGACCGTAATCCAACATCGTTTTGGTCTTTCGGAAGGTTCGGCGGCTGCCGGGCGTCGCTTACTGCAAGGGTTTCTCGTACGCGGCGATCTCGCCCGCCGGAGCCTCGCCTCGGAGCGCGGCGATGCGCTTGATCATCTCGGAGACGCCCTGGAGCACCATCAAGAAGAAGCCGATCGGCAGCAGCATTTTCACGGGCCATAGGATCAGCCCGCCCGCATTGGACGAGGTCTCCCCCGAATAGACGCTGGAAATCGCGAAGGGCCAGGCCAGGTAGAGGATGAAGATCACCGCTGGGAAGTAGAAGAAGATCAGGCCGAAAACGTCGATCCAGAGCTTCTGACGGTCGTTTCGGGATCCGTAGAAGAGGTCCACCCGCACGTGCTCGTTCATTTTGAACACATAAGGGGCCCCCAGGAGGAAGATGCCGGCGAACATCTGCCACTGGATCTCAAGCCAGGCGTTGGAGGATGCATTGAACATGTAGCGTGAAAACGCGTTCCCGGCGCTGATCATGCACGAGAACAGGACCAGCCAGCTCGCGATGACGCTGACCCCGCCGTTCAGTCGATCGATCGCGTGGCTCAGAGCCAGGAAGCGTCCCATGTCTTCGATCCTATATCCTTGGCGTACAGCGTAAATCAGGCTTGGGCGTCAGCTACAATTCCGACTTAAGGCTACTCCCTAAGGAATATCCCCGCGACCCGATCACTGGCCGCGCAAGAAGATGGTCACCCTTATTCACGTTTCGAAACAAAATACCAGAGAAAGGTTGCTCAATCTGATGCGGGTTGCCGCACCGCCCGGCGCTCCGGTCGCCATATGCGCCCCGCCTCTCGCCTTCGCGGGAAGCCTATGCTAGGCGACCCACTGGTTTTATGGAGGCGGCCTGGGCCGCAGGAGCATTATGGCGCCGAACGACGAGTTCATCCGCGAGGTCGACGACGAATACCGCCGGGACCGGGTCGCCCAAATCTGGAAGCGGTACAACGGCGTGATCATCGGGGCCCTCATCCTGCTGGTGGCGGGCGTCGGCGGATGGCGTTACTGGGAGCATTACCAGGAAACCCGCGCCCAAGCCGATGCGGTCCGCTACGACGAGGCCCTGAAGCTGGCCCGCGCGAATGGGCAGGACACGGAGGCCCAGGCGGCCTTCGAGGCTTTGGCCAAGGACGCCTCGGGCGGCTACGCCCTCCTGGCCCGTTTCCGCCTCGCCGCGGATCTCGGCAAGGAAAGCGCCGAGAACGGCGCCACCGCCTATGACGCTCTGGCCGCCGATTCCAATGTCCCCGCCCTGTGGCAGGACCTCGCCCGCGTGCGCGCCGCTTGGCTGCGCAGCGACATCGCCGACCCTGCCACCTTCCGGCCGGCCCTGGAGCGGATCGCGGTCCCGTCGAACCCCTGGCGTCATTCGGCCCGGGAGCTTCTCGGGCTGTCCGGCCTGAAGGCCAACGACATGGAGTTCGCCGGCCGCTGGTTCGACCAGATCGCCGCCGACCGCGAGACGCCTCCAGGCCTGCGCCAGCGCCTGGAGATCTACACCGCGCTCGTCGCAGGCGGTCCGATCCCGGCCACCCAGTAATCCCTTCAGCCGCACACGGGAGCCCGTGACATGACGCCTACCGTCGCCATTGTCGGACGGCCGAATGTCGGCAAGTCCACCCTGTTCAACCGCCTCGTCGGCAAGAAGCTCGCCCTGGTGGATGACCGGCCGGGTGTGACGCGGGACCGCCGCGAAGGCGAGGCGCGCCTGGGCGATCTCGAATTCCGCATCGTCGATACGGCGGGCCTGGAAGAGGCCGAAGAGGAATCGCTTCTCGGCCGCATGCGGTCACAAACCGAGGCCGCCATTGGCGATGCCGACGTGCTGCTCTTCGTCATCGACGCCCGGGTCGGCATCCTGCCTGCGGACCGACCCTTCGCCGAAATGGTGCGCCGCTCCGGCAAGCCCGTGATCCTCATCGCCAACAAGGCCGAGGGTGCGGGCGGCATGGCCGGCGCCTATGAGGCCTTCTCCCTCGGTCTGGGCGATCCGATCCCGTTCTCAGCCGAACATGGCGAAGGGCTGGCGGATCTGTTCGAAGCCCTGATGCCGTTCTTCCCCGACCCGAACGACGCGGAGGAGGGCGACGAGGACGATCCGAGCAAGCCGCTTCAGGTCGCCATCGTGGGTCGTCCTAACGCGGGCAAGTCCACCCTCATCAACCGCATGGTGGGCGAAGATCGGCTCCTGACGGGTCCGGAGGCTGGGATCACCCGAGATTCGATCTCGCTGGACTGGGACTGGCGGGGCAGGGCCATCAAGCTCTTCGACACGGCGGGCCTGCGCAAACGGGCGCGGGTGGAGGACAAGCTCGAAAAGCTGTCGGTGGCCGACGCCCTCAGGGCGGTGAAATTTGCCGAGGTCGTGGTGATCCTCCTCGACGCGACGATCCCGTTCGAGAAGCAGGACCTGTCCATCGTCGACCTGGTGGAGCAGGAGGGCAGAGCCCTCGTGATCGGCATCAATAAGTGGGATCTGGTCGCCGACCAGCAGGGTCTTCTGAAGGACCTCAAGGAGAAGGCCACCCGCCTGCTGCCGCAGGTGCGCGGCGCCCCGGTGGTGCCCCTCTCCGGGCTCGCCGGAAGCGGCATCGATCCGCTCATGAAAGCCGTTCTTCAGGTGTACGAGACCTGGAACCGCCGCATCTCCACCGCGAAGCTGAACCAGTGGCTGGGCGAAGCTCTGGAGGCGAATCCGCCGCCGGCCGTCTCGGGCCGTCGGATCAAGATCCGCTACATGACGCAGATCAAGTCTCGTCCGCCGCATTTCGCGGTCTTCGGCAACCAGCTCGATGCCCTGCCGAAGAGCTACTCGCGCTATCTGGTCAATAACCTGCGCGAATCCTTCGACCTCCCAGGGGTTCCGATCCGGATCTCGCTGCGGATGGGGCAGAACCCGTTCGATAAGGGGCGAAAGAGTTAAGTCGCGTCTACGGTGCTTCCTGGATCATCCTTCGAGACGCCCGCCCCGTGGGCCCTCAGGATGAGCGCAGAGGATTGGATCTTCGAAGATGAATGGCTGCTGGCTTTACATTCTGAAGTGTGCAGACAGCAGTTATTACGTCGGCACCAGCCGTCATTACGATCTCGATACTCGGGTGAGCCAGCACAACCAGGGGACTTTCCCAGGTTACACACTGAACCGCAGGCCGGTGTCTGTCGTCTATTCCGTTCACTTCGACAGCATTATCGAAGCAATTTCGTACGAGCGGCAGATTAAAGGCTGGTCGAGGGCAAAGAAAGAGGCGTTGATACGAGGTGATTTCGACGCGCTGCCTGGACTCTCGAAGCGAAGAATTCTCTCAACCTCATCCTGAGGGCCCGCGCAGCGGGCGTCTCGAAGGATGATCCAGGGAACTCCAGAAACGCGATCCTAAACCGGCATCTGCGGCGTCAGAACCTTCCCGCCGCCCGGAAAGTCGTAGATCTTGCCGCTCACCGTCCAGGAGGGCAGCGCCAGCTTCAGGATGTGGGGCGCCAGATCCTCGGGCGTCTTCAAGGTCATGCGATCCTCGCCCGGCATCGCCTTCTGGCGCATGGCGGTGCGCAAGGGGCCGGGATTGACCAGCATCGCCTTGACCGGAGTCGTGGCCGTCTCGGCCGCGTAGGTGCGCACCAGGGCTTCGAGGGCCGCTTTCGAGACGGAGTACGGGCCCCAATAGGCCAGGCATTTGTGGGCCGCGCCGGAGGATACGAAGATCGCGCGCCCGGCATCGGAGGCCCGCAGGAGCGGGTCCAGGGAGCGGATGAGGCGGTAATTGGCCGTCACGTTGACGGTCATCACCTCGTCCCACACAGGTTGGTCAATATGGGTGATGGGGGACAGTTCGCCCAGGACGCCCGCGTTGCCGAACAGGATGTCGAGTTTGCCCCAGCGCTCGTGAACCGCCGCGCCGAGGCGGTCGATGGCCGCGAGATCCTTCAGATTCACCGGCACCAGGGTGGCGGAGCTGCCTTTCTCCTTGATGGCGTCGTCGAGGTCTTCCAGTGCGCCCTGGGTGCGCGCCAGCGCCACGATATGGGCGCCGGCCTCGGCCAGGGCCAGGGCCGCCGCCCGGCCGATGCCGCGCGACGCGCCGGTGACGACCGCGACGCGGTTCGAAAGAGGCTTATCCATGAAAATGACCTGCGGTTAGTCGGCTTCCGCCAGAAGGGCGAGGCGGCGCGGCGTCGCCACGGACAGGTCCGTCAGCGGCGTCGGGTAATCGCCCGTGAAGCAATGGTCCGTGAACTGCGGCTGCGCCGCGTTTCGGTTCGTTTCGCCCATGGACCGGTAAATGCCCTCGATCGACAGGAACGCCAGCGAGTCTGCGCCGATATACTGCCGCATGGCCTCGAGATCATGGGTGGCTGCGAGAAGCTTTTCCTTCTCGGGCGTGTCGATGCCGTAGAAGTCCGGATGGGTGATGGGCGGAGACGCGATGCGAAAATGCACTTCCCTGGCGCCCGCCTCGCGCATCATGCGGACGATCTTCACCGAGGTCGTGCCCCGCACGAGACTGTCGTCCACAAGCACGATCCGCTTGCCCGCGATGGCCGAGCGGTTGGCGGAGTGCTTCATGCGCACCCCGAGCTCCCGCACGGACTGGGTCGGCTGGATGAAGGTACGCCCGACGTAATGGTTGCGGATGATGCCGAGCTCGTAGGGAATGCCGCAGGTCTGGGCAAAGCCCAGAGCGGCCGGAACGCCCGAATCCGGCACCGGTATCACGACGTCCGCATCGGCCGGGGATTCCAGGGCCAGCTCCCGGCCCATGCTCTTGCGCACGTCGTAGACGCTGCGGCCGTTCACCACGGAATCCGGACGGGCGAAATAGATGTACTCGAAGATGCAGGGGCGCGGCGCCTGCTTGGGCGCGAAGCGGAACGACTCGATGCCGTCGTCCGAGATGACCACGACCTCACCGTTTTCGATGTCGCGCACGAAGCGGGCGCCGATGATGTCGAGTGCGCAGGTCTCGGAGGCCAGGATGTAGCGGCCATCGAGTTCGCCGAGCACGAGGGGGCGGATGCCGAGCGGATCGCGGGCGCCGATGAGCTTCTTGTTGGTGAGGGCCACGAGGGCATAGGCGCCCTCGATCTGCTGGATCGCCTCCACGAAGCGATCCACGACGAGCTTCTGGCGGCTCCGGGCCACCAGGTGGACGATCACCTCGGTATCGGTGGTCGACTGGCAGATGGCGCCGTCGCGGATCAGGTTGCGGCGAAGCGTCAGGCCGTTGGTCAGGTTGCCGTTATGGGCCACCGCGAAGCCGCCCCCGTCCAACTCGGCGAAAAGGGGCTGCACGTTGCGCAGCACGGTCTCGCCGGTGGTCGAATAGCGGACATGGCCGATGGCCGACACGCCTTCCAGTCGCTCGATGACATTGCGGTCGGAGAAGCCGTCGCCCACGAGGCCGAGCTTCCGCTCCAGGTGGAACACGTGGCCGTCGAACGAGACGATGCCGGCCGCCTCCTGGCCGCGGTGCTGGAGCGCGTGGAGGCCCAGCGCGGTGATCGCCGCCGCGTCCGGGTGACCATAGATGCCGAAAACGCCGCATTCTTCGCGCAGGGTGTCGCCATCCAGGTCGAGGTCGACTTGACGGGGCTCAACCTGCCAAGATTCCCCCTGCCAAGTCTCTGACCGTGCAGACATCATCATTTTCCTTGGAATGCGCCGGCGGCGCGTGAGCCCTATGTAATCGCCCTTAGACTTTACGCCAATGCCTGTCGGTGTCGCGGCTGCACTGACGTGCGCGCAGGACTTCTCAACAATTTCCGGGGCTTAATTCGGCCTCGGCCGTCATTCTCAAGCTTTCCCGCATAAACACCAAGGACTGTATGCGTTCCTGCACAGGCGGCTCAGCTTCGCCGTTGCGGCGCCGCGGGAGCACCCGGGGCGGCCGGAGCCGGGGCCGGGGCGCCGCGCTGCGGGTCGGGCTCGGCCGGTTCCGCCGGGTCCGCGTCCTGCCCGTCGCGTTTGCGCAGCTGCTGGAGCAGGCCTTCCGGGTTGTCGGGCAGCATGGCGATCAGGTTGTTGCCGGTGTTCTCCAGCATCGGGCGCGTGCGGGAGGAGGTGGCCCATTCGGGATTCTTGCCCTGAAGAAGCCATCCCAGGAAGATCCAGCCGATCACGCAGATCAGGAAGCCGCGCGCGGCGCCGAAGACGAAGCCGAGCGTGCGGTCCAGGGCCCCGATCCGGGAGTCGAGGATCAGGTCGGAGATCTTGACCGTGATGATCGACACGATGATCAGGGTCACGATGAAAATGCCGCCGATGGCCGCCACGAGGGCGATGGTGGCGTTGTTGATGTATTGCTGCACGGTGGGCAGCACGGCCGGGTGGAGAAACCAGGCGGCCGCCGCCGCCGCCAGCCAGGCCACGATGGCGAGGACCTCGCGGGTGACGCCACGGACGGCGGCCAGAAGGGCCGAAATCAACACGACGCCGAGAACGACGAGATCCAGAATCGGAACGGGCATGGGCTGGGGCCTAACGCGCAGGTGGACACGAGACCTTGGTTTTAGGGCCAAGGTGACGGACGTATAGCCTCAAGAATACGCTCCGTCACCCTTCGCTGCGATGGAGAGCGGGTTTTCCTCGTGGACGGCTCGCAGCGATGCCCGCCACCAGATCCGTGATGTGCCCGATGGATGAGGCCCGCAACGGCGCGCGCTCGCCCTTCTCGGTTTTGGACGCGGGCGCCACGGCGCTGGCGAAGCCGAGCTTGGCCGCTTCCTTGTACCGGGCTTGGGCCTGGGCCACGGGCCGGATCGCGCCGGACAGGCCCATCTCGCCGAAATAGACCGTGTCGGGCGGCAGCGGCGATCCGGAAAGAGAGGACACGAGAGCAGCAGCCGCCGCGAGGTCGGCGGCGGGCTCGGTGATGCGAAGGCCGCCCGCCACGTTGAGATACACGTCGTGCATGCCGAGCTTCAGGCCTCCATGGGCCTCCAGCACCGCCAGGATCATGGAGAGGCGGTTCTGGTCCCAGCCGACGACGGCGCGTCGGGGCGTGCCGAGGGGCGAGGGAGCGACAAGCGCCTGAATCTCGACCAGCAGGGGACGAGTGCCCTCCATGCCGGCGAAGACGGCGGTGCCGGGGGTTGCGAGGTCGCGGCCCGACAGGAACAGCTCGGAGGGGTTCGACACCTCCCGCAGGCCCATGTCGGACATCTCGAACACGCCGATCTCGTCCGTGGGCCCGAAGCGGTTCTTCACCGCGCGCAGGATTCGGAAATGGTGGCCCGTATCGCCCTCGAAGGACGCGACCGCATCCACCATGTGCTCCACCACCCTGGGACCGGCGATCTGGCCGTCCTTGGTCACGTGGCCCACGAGGATCACGGCGGTGCCCGTGGTCTTCGCGAAGCGGATGAGGGATTGGGCGCTGCCCCGCACCTGGGTGACCGTGCCGGGCGCCGATTCCACGGTCTCGGTCCACATGGTCTGGATCGAGTCGATGATGGCCAGAGCAGGCTTCTGGCTGCCTTCGGACAAGGTCGCGATGATGTCCTCGACATTGGTCTCGGATGCGAGCTCCACGGGCGCGTCGGACAGGCCGAGACGTTCCGCCCGCAGGCGCACCTGGGCGACCGCCTCCTCGCCGGAGATGTAGACGACCCGGTGTCCCCCCCGGGCCAGAGCTGCGGTCGCCTGCATCAGGAGCGTGGATTTGCCGATGCCGGGATCGCCGCCGAGCAGGATCACCGATCCCTTCACGAAGCCGCCGCCGGTGACCCGGTCGAGTTCGGCGATGCCGGAGGGCGTCCGGGGGGCCTCCTTGGTCTCGCCGGACAGGCCCTCGAGCGGGAAGATCCGACCCTTGGCGCGGGACGGACGGGTGGCCACGGGACCGGCCATCGGACTGGCGGAGCCCTGCTCCTCTACGATGGTGTTCCAGCCGCCGCAGGCCTCGCACTTGCCCTTCCAGCGGTTGTAGACCGCGCCGCATTCCTGGCAAACGAAGGCGGGATGACGCTTGGCCATCAGGCGACGCCTCCGCGATAGGTGCGCGCATAGCGCCGCCCGAGGCCCGTGAGGATTTCGTAGCCGATGGTGCCAGCACGGGTCCCGACCTCGTCGACGTCGAGGCCGTCGCCGATCAGCACCACGGTGTCGCCCTGGCGTACGGCATCCTCCGGCACGTCCGTCACGTCGATGATTATGAGGTCCATGGAGACGCGGCCCACGAAGGGGCACCGCCGCCCGGCCACGATGGCGAGGCCCGTTTGGCCCACATTGGCGTCCGTGCTGCCCGCCGAACGGGGATAGCCGTCCGCGTAGCCGACCGAAAGGGTCGCCAGGCGCCGCCTGCCCTTCGACGTCCAAGCGCCGCTGTACCCCGCCGTCTCGCCATGCTCGGCGGAGCGGAGCTGAAGGATGCGGCCTTCGAGCCGCACGACGGGCTCCATGGGATTCTTTGCATCCGGCGTCGGGTTGCCGCCATAGAGAGCGTAGCCTGGGCGGGCGAGGGAGAAGCGCGGCATGTCCTTCAGGAAGATGCCGGACGAGTTGGCGAGCGAGGCTGGGATGCCGGGCAGGGTGGCTGCCACCGCCGAGAAGGCCTCGATCTGGCGCGCATTGATCTCGTGGGCCGGGTCCTCAGCGCTCACCAGATGGCTCATGAGGAGGGCCGGCTCGAAATCCTCGAGGCGCCGGTCGCCCCGGAGGGCCATGCCGTCCGCGACGCGCAGTCCGAGGCGGTTCATGCCCGTATCCACATGAATCGCGGCCGGGAAGGTTTTGCCCTGGGCCCGGCAGAAGGCCGCCCACTCGTCGATTTCGGGCCAGGAACCCAGGACCGGCCGGATGCCGAAGTTCAAATAGGTGGCGGCGGTGCCGGTCAGGAAACCGTTGAGCACGTAGATCGTGGCATTCGGCGCCGCGGCGCGTGCGCGCTTCGCCTCGGCCATGTGGGCCACGAAGAACGTGCCGCAACCCGCATCGACGAGCGCCGGGACGGCCTGCTCGATGCCGGTCCCATAGGCATCCGCCTTGACGACGGCCGCCGTCTCGGTGCCCGCGCGGTCACGCAGGGTTTTCCAGTTCGACGCCAGGGCGTCGAGATCGATGGTGAGAAGTCCGCCGGCCTCCTCGGCCGGGATCGGGCCGCGGGTGCCGGCTTGCGGTGTCGTGATCGTCAATCGCCCATCCGTTCGGGAAGCTTGTCCTCGTCGGCGAGGTTCGTGAAGCGGGTCACGTCGGCCTGGAAGGCAAGCTGGATCGTGCCTGTCGGTCCGTGACGCTGCTTGCCGATGATGACCTCGGCCTTGCCGTGGATCTGGTCCATCTCAGCCTGCCACTTGAAGTATTCTTCCGTGCCGGGCTTCGGTTCCTTGTTCTTCAGATAGTATTCCTCGCGGTAAACGAAAAGGACCACGTCGGCGTCTTGCTCGATCGAACCCGATTCACGCAGGTCCGAGAGCTGCGGCCTCTTGTCGTCCCGGTTTTCGACCTGGCGGGAGAGCTGGGACAGGGCGATGACCGGCACGGCCAACTCCTTGGCGAGCGCCTTGAGGCCGGTGGTGATCTCGGTCAGTTCCTGCACGCGATTCTCGCCCTTCTTGGACGAGCCGGAGAGCAACTGAAGATAGTCGATGACGAGGAGGTCGAGGCCGCGCTGGCGCTTGAGGCGCCGGGCGCGCGCGGTGAGCTGCGCGATGGAAATGCCGCCGGTCTGGTCGATGTAGAACGGGATCGACTGCATGACCCGGGCGGCTTCGGTGATCTTGTAGAAATCGTCCTCGCGCATGTCGCCGCGGCGAATCTTGTAGGACGGCACACCCGATTGCTCGGCGATGATACGGGTGGCGAGCTGTTCGGCCGACATTTCCAGCGAGAAGAAGCCGACGATGCCGCCGTTGACGGTTTTCAGCGTGCCGTCCTGCTGCTTCTCGGACTCGTAGGCCTTGGCGATGTTGAAGGCGATGTTGGTGGCGAGCGAGGTCTTGCCCATGGCGGGACGGCCCGCCAGGACCACGAGATCGGACGGCTGCAATCCGCCGAGCATCCGGTCCATATCGACGAGGCCGGACGAGATGCCCGAGAGTTTCCCCTCGCGCTTGTAGGCAGCCGCCGCCATGTCGATAGCGGCCGTGAGGGCGTCGGAAAAGCGCTGGAAGCCGCCATCGTAGCGGCCGGTCTCGGCAAGCGCGTAAAGGCGCCTCTCCGCATCCTCGATCTGGTCTCGCGGAGAGGAATCGACCGGTGCGTCGTAGGCGACGTTCACCATGGACTCGCCGATATTGATGAGGTTTCGGCGCGTAGCGAGGTCCGAGATCGTGCGGCCGTAATCCTCGGCGTTGATGACCGTGGTGGCCTCCGCCGCGAGGCGGGCCAAGTATTGAGAGACGGTGACGCCGCCTAGATCCTGGTCGCCCAAGAAGGTCTTCAGGGTGATCGGCGTCGCGACCTTGCCCTGCTTGATGAGCGTGGTGGCGACCTCATAGACGCGCCGGTGCAGGTCCTCGAAGAAATGCTCGGGCGCCAGGAAGTCCGAGACCCGGTAATAGGCGTCGTTGTTGACCAGGATCGCGCCGAGAAGGGCCTGTTCCGCATCGATGTTGCTCGGGGCCGCGCGATATTGCTGCTCGACGGTTTCGAGGCGGGCGATCAGGGCATTGGCTTGGGCCATCTGGCGCTCCGAAAAGGGTTGAACAAGCCTCTTAGACCAGAATCGGTGACCGGAAGGTTGCCGTCCGACCACATCCTTCGTGTCCGGCCCCATCTCGCCGGATTGTCCTCGATGTCCTCACTGATTCAC
Source organism: Microvirga pudoricolor (assembly GCF_016892705.1). GTDB lineage: Bacteria > Pseudomonadota > Alphaproteobacteria > Rhizobiales > Beijerinckiaceae > Microvirga > Microvirga pudoricolor. The sequence goes on along the minus strand of NZ_JAFEMB010000002.1, from coordinate 9,563 downwards.
ACCGACGCCCGCGCTTCGGCGCGCGCCGCTTGACTCGGCTGCCAAAAGGAAAGGCGCTCCCCACCGACTCGGACAGGAAGCGCCAATCTAGAACAAAATAGGAACGACCTCAAGCGGCCAGGCTTGGGACCCTTCGGTCAAATGGCCCGGAACACGGCTCCGGGCCGCTCGTCTCAGAGTTCCTCGTCGCCGCCGGCCTCGGCCAGCGCGGCGCCGACCTCAAGGCCGAGATCGTCTAGGTTCAGCTCTTCGCGGGTCGTGGTGCTCTCGCCACGGGCCTGACGCTCGGCTTCCTCGGGGCTGCGGGCGACGTTGATCGTCACGTTCACCTCGACCTCCGGGTGCAGGACGACCGGCACCGTATGGAGACCGACCGACTTGATCGGCTGGTTCAGAGCGAACTGGTCGCGGTTCACGGAGAACCCGCCGGCCGAGACGGTCTCGGCGAGATCGCGGGTCGACACCGAGCCGTAGAGCACGCCGGTCTCGCCGGACTGGCGGATGATCGTGAAGCTCTGGCCGTCGAGCTTCTCGCCGACGCCCTGGGCTTCCGTCTTGCGCTCGAGGTTACGGGCCTCGAGCTGGGCGCGCTGAGCCTCGAAATGGTCCTTGTTGGCCTTGGTGGCGCGCAGGGCCTTGCCGCGGGCCAGGAGGAAGTTGCGCGCGTAACCGTCGCGCACCTTCACGGTTTCGCCCATCTGTCCGAGCTTTGCGACGCGCTCGAGAAGGATCACTTCCATTGGTTTTCTCCTTGAATGTTGTGATCAGGTTGAAGGGGTTGGGGGTAGTTTCGGCCCGCGTCCGCCGAATCGCCGGCGCAGGCTGAAGATGGAATCGGCCAGTCCGAACAGGGAGAGGGCGATCATCGCGATGCCCTGCCCGAACAGCAGAATGGTGTAGAGGCCGGTCAGCAGGAATCCTCGCCCGGAGCGGCCCCGCGTCCGATCGTGAATTGCGGCGAGGCCCTGGAGGCCGAAGGCCATGAAGGCGCCGCCCATCACGCAGTGGAGCAGGAAGCCCGCGAAGCCCGTGGGCGGCATCAGGGCCATGGCTACGGCGCCTACGATGGCGGCGAGCCCCGTTCCGGGCGGCATGATCAGGGCGGGAACGTCCGGCCAGGGCCGGGCCAGGCGGCCGGAGGCGAGGACGATGCGGCCGGCCAGATAGAGATAGATCGAGAAGGTGAGGGTCGAGACCGCGCCGGCCAGGAAGGGCAGGAGCAGGGACATGGCCTCGGCGGCGTCGTCCGCGGCATCGGCAGGCGCGGCCTCGCCGCCATTCGCGGCGCGCCAGCTCTCGAACGACTGGAAGGCCTCCCGGGCGCTCCGCTGCACGGCATCCTGGAAGAGCGAGAAGTCACCCCGCGCCGACAGCGCGATCACGGCCACGAAGGAGGCGGCGGCCGTCGCGGCGATCCACGGCAGCAGGCGTCCGACCGGATACCATTCCATGCCGCCTTCGACGGGGCGCCCCAGGAGCGCCAGATAGGAGATCCACCAGGCGGGCAGGGCGGTCATCAGCGCGAAAGCCACGCCCAGCAGCGGACTCCCGATAGCCGACAGGACGAGAGCTCCGGCCACGGCGGCCACCAGCCCGGACCGGTGGTTCCAACCGAGCGAGACGATGAGGATGGGGAGGGGAGCGAGGAGATACAGGAAGGCGGCGAGCGGCGTCGCTTTCACGATCACCATCGTCAGAAGGGCCGAAGCGAGGCCCGCGCCGATTCCTGTCAGGATGAAATTCATGGTTCCCGCTGTCCCACTGCTCTAGCGCAGGGTTAGAGGCCGCCCGGCCCCAACTGACCCGGCGGGTTTTCACCGTCGGGCGAATGTTCGGTCGAAGGACGGGCCGCGCCTTGAGCGCGGCCCGGAAGGTCTTAGCGAATCACGTAAGGCAGGATGCCCAGGAAGCGGGCGCGCTTGATCGCCTGGGCGAGCTCGCGCTGCTTCTTGGCCGATACGGCCGTGATGCGGGACGGAACGATCTTGCCGCGCTCGGAGATGTAGCGGGACAGGAGCTTCGTGTCCTTGTAGTCGATCTTCGGCGCGTTCGGACCCGAGAACGGGCAGGTCTTGCGACGACGGAAGAACGGGCGACGGCCACCGCCGCTCGCGCCACCAGTAGCACCAAATGCCATGATTTATGCCTCCTCGCCTTCGTAGCCACCACCGCCGTCGCGCTCGCGGCGCTCGCGGTCCTTGCGCTCGTCGCGATCACGCTTCTGCATCATCACGGACGGCTCGGTCTCGAGCTCTTCCACGCGCACGGTCATGAAACGAAGGATGTCTTCGTTGATCCGCATCTGACGCTCCATCTCGGCCACCGCCGGAGCAGGGGCGTCGAGGTTGAACATCGTGAAATGCGCCTTGCGATTCTTCTTGATGCGGTAGGCGAGGGACTTCACGCCCCACATCTCGGTCTTCTCGACCTTGCCGCCGTTCTGTTCGATGACGCCCTTGTACTGGTCGACCATCGCTTCGACCTGCTGGGACGTCACGTCCTGGCGGGCCATGAAGATATGCTCATAGAGAGGCATAATGGGCCTTTCTCACGGGTGAGTTGAGCTCAGGCACGAAACTGTGTGTCAGGAGCCGGTTTCGCGCGTCCGATCGGCGCCAAGCCCTTCGAGCCGTAAGGCCCGAGCGGTTGTTCGAAGGCGGAGACACGGGACGACGGAGCCGAAGCTCCTGCACCGAAGGCCATGGCCAAACGACGCCGTCCGTTCAGCCCCCGGCCGGAGCGAACGCGAAGCGGGGTCTATAGCGGGTTCGAAAGCGAAGAGCAAGCCAACCAGCGGCATGGGCCTGCCGGACAATGCAATTTCTAGGTTTATAGATCGGCGAACGCACCTCTGTTATAGCAAACGCAATAACGTTTAGGAGCACGCCATCACCTTCCGGTCGCAGATCCCGTCCTTGCCGAACCGCAGGAGCCCGCTGGGGCTGCTGTGGGGAGTCACGGCCGCCATGGTGACGTTTCACGTCGTGACTCTCCTGGTCTCGATCGCGACCGGCGCGACGGGGATCGCCATCGAGACCATGGGCTTCCTCCGCTTTGCCCTTCTGTGGGGTGTCTTCGGGATCTTCTACTGGACCACGGGCCTCATCGCCACGATGCCGTTCTTTCTCGCGATCATCTATGTCGGCCAGGTCTTCACCCTTCGGGGCATCGTCTATTACTGGTGTGCCGGGGTGCTCGGCGGCATCCTCGTGACGCCCGTTTTCGTCCTGATCGATCCGCCGATCTATTGGGTGCCCTGGGAGGTGCCGACCTTTCTCGACAAATGCCTGACCACCTGGCCGTGGAGCATGGTGGCCGGGATTTCCGGCGGCACCGCCATCTGGTGGTTCTACGGCCGCTTCATCGAGCCCCGGGCCGGGACGCCGCCGGTCCCCTGAAATCGGGGCTCCGGAGCCGCCTCAGCGGCGAGCGACGGGCGGGGGCCTTGCCGGCACAATATCCTGCTATATCATTCCATCGCGATCAGGCTTGCAACGGACCGAAAGTCCCAGCCCCATGCTTCCACTGCTCGACCACTACCGGGACGAACGTCTCTGGCGGGGATACATCTGGGTGGTGACGGTCGCCACCCTGTCGTTCATGGTGGCAGCCGCGCTTTCAGCCATTCTGAGGGGGACCGCATCGGCCGCGTTCCTGAATGCGGGCATTCCAGGTTTCCTTCTGATCCTGCTCGTCTTCTGGGTCTATTGCTGGACCACGGGGGTGGTCGTCCTCTTCCTGCCATTCGTGTTCGTGACGGCCTTGGGGCGGCTCATGAACTGGCACAGCCCCGCCTTCTACATGGCCGCCTGCGCGGGTTTCGGGATCGTCAACACGGTCCTGTTCCTTTCGATCGCACCGCCCATGTACTGGATCGTGCCCGACGACGGGACGTTTCTGGAGAGGTGGTTTCTCGTCCTGCCGCTGATGCTCTTCAGCGGAACCGGAGCCGGGCTGACCATGTGGTACATGGTCGGACGCCCCCGCCTCGCGGGCTAGCCCGCTGATGACGAGGGGCGGCTCAAGGTGTACGGGCAAACGCCATCAACAACCTGAGAACGCGAGGCTTCCCGCTCGACAGCGGCGGCTCCTGAGCTAAAACGGAGCCTATGACAGCTCTCCCCTTACGCCTCGGCGTCAATATCGACCACGTCGCCACCGTACGAAACGCCCGCGGCGGCCCCTATCCCGATCCGATCCGGGCCGCGCACCTCGCGGTCTTGGCGGGGGCCGACGGCATCACGGCCCATTTGCGCGAAGACCGCCGCCATATCCGGGACGAGGACATGGAGCGGCTCCGGCGCCAGCTCTTCGTTCCCCTGAACATGGAAATGGCCGCGACCCCGGAGATGGTCGGCCTAGCCTTGGCCTGGCGCCCGCACGCCGCCTGCCTGGTGCCCGAGAAGCGCGAGGAGCGCACGACGGAAGGCGGCCTCGACATCGTCGGCGCCCAGGCGGCCCTGCGGCCCGCCATCGCTGAGCTGAGCGAGGCCGGGATCCGGGTCTCGCTTTTCGTGGAGCCGGAGGTCGAGATCATGGATGCGGCCTGCGAACTCCACGCGCCCGTGGTGGAGCTCCATACGGGCACCTACTGCGAGGCCGTCGCCGAGGGGGACGAGGACAGGATCGCCTTCGAGCTCCAGCGGCTGCGCCGGGCGGCGGAGCATGGCGCCCGGATCGGTCTGGAGATCCACGCGGGCCATGGCCTCAGCTTCGATACGGTGCAGGCCGTCGCGGCCATTCCCCAGATCGCCGAGTTGAATATCGGCCATTTCCTGATCGGCGAGGCATTGTTCATGGGCCTCGACGAGTCCGTCCGGGCGATGCGGGCCGCCATGGACCAGGGTCGGGCCGGAATCGCCTGAGCGCGTCGGAGGAGCACATGATTCTGGGCATCGGGTCCGATCTCTGCGACATCCGGCGGATCGAGAAATCCCTGGAGCGCTTCGGGGACCGCTTCACCCACCGGATCTTCACCGAGGGTGAGAGGGCGCGGAGCGATCGCCGGGCGGCGCGGGCGCCTTCCTACGCCCGCCGCTTCGCCGCCAAGGAGGCTTGCTCCAAGGCTTTGGGCACGGGCCTGAGACTCGGCGTCTTCTGGCGGGACATGGAGGTGGTGAACCTGCCGAGCGGCCGCCCGACCCTGCGGCTGACGGGCGGTGCCCTCGAACGCCTGCGCGCCATGACGCCGCCCGGCCACGAGGCCAGGATCCACGTCTCGCTCACCGACGATCCGCCCCTCGCCCAGGCTTTCGTCATCATCGAGGCGGTACCCGCGGCCTGAGCCGTGCGGCAGCCGCGTTGCGGCAAATCCCTGCATAGGATAGACCCGCGCCTGAATCGACGCGATATGAAGCGTCCTTCGTCCCAACGGATGGGTGTCAGGTGAGCGACAAGGCTATCAACAAGGAAGAGAGCGGCGTCTGGGAGACCATCAAGGTCATCGTCCAGGCCCTGCTGATCGCGGTCGTGGTGAGGACGGTGCTGTTCCAGCCCTTCAATATCCCGTCCGGCTCGCTCATTCCGACCCTGTTGATCGGGGATTATCTGTTCGTTTCCAAGTATTCCTACGGCTACTCCCGCTATTCGATCCCGTTCGGGCCGCCTGTGATGTCCGGCCGCATCTTCGGCTCGGATCCGAAGCGCGGCGACATCGTGGTGTTCAAGCTGCCGAAGGACAACTCGACTGACTACATCAAGCGCGTTGTGGGCCTGCCGGGCGACACGATCCAGGTCATCGGCGGCGTGCTGCACATCAACGGCAAGCCCGTCCAGCGCGAGCGGGTCGAGGACTACAAGACCACGGACGTCTACGGCCGGACCGTTTCCGTACCCCAGTACAAGGAAACCTTTCCGGAGGGCACGAGCCATTTCGTGATCGAAAAGGACGGGGACCGGGGCTACTGGGACAACACCAACGTCTACACCGTGAAGCCGGGCCACTTCTTCATGATGGGCGACAACCGGGACAACTCCACCGATTCCCGCGACGAGGGTAGCGTCGGCGAGGTGCCGTTCGAGAACCTCGTGGGCCGGGCGGAGATCATCTTCTTCTCCATCGACGAGAACGCTTCCCTCTGGCGCCCCTGGGAATGGCCGGGCTATATCCGTTGGAACCGCATGTTCGAACGGATCAAGTGAGCCCGTGGCAACCCGCAAGACATCGCTGGAGCCACTGCAGGAGAAGCTGGGCTACCTCTTCAAGGACCCCGCTCTCCTGAACCTGGCGCTGACCCATGTGAGCGCCCCGAAGCCGTCCGGCGGCGGAAATTACCAGAGGCTCGAGTTCCTCGGAGACCGGGTGCTGGGCATCAGCATCGCCGAGATCCTCTATAGAGCCTTTCCGGACGCCTCCGAGGGCGAACTGTCCCGGCGCCTGTCGGAATTGGTGCGCCGGGAGACCTGCGCCGAGGTCGCCGCGGCGTGGGATGTGGGCCCCCATGTGAAGCTGGGGGCCGGTGAGGCCCATGCGGGGGAGCGGCGCAACGCCACGATCCTGGCGGATATCTGCGAGGCGATCATCGGGGCGGTGTTTCTCGACGGGGGCTACGACGAAGCCAGGGCCCTGGTCGAACGAGCCTTCGGAGGGCTCATGGACAAGCCGCGCCAGACCCTGCAGGATCCCAAGAGCGCCCTGCAGGAATGGGCCCAGGGCCAGGGGTGGCCTTCCCCGGTCTACGCGGTGGTGGAACAGAGCGGACCCGACCACGCGCCGAAATTTCGGATCGCCGTGAAGGTCAAGGAGAAGCAGGACGCCTACGGCCTCGGCGCTTCGAAGCGCGTGGCGGAGCAGGCGGCCGCACGCAGCCTCCTCCTGCGGGAGGGGATCTGGACAGAGGACAGCCATGGCGCAGCCTGACGACACCGCGACGACGGCGGGCTTCATCGCCCTCATCGGCGCGCCCAATGCGGGCAAATCGACCCTCCTGAACGCACTCGTGGGCTCGAAGGTCTCAATCGTCTCGCGCAAGGTCCAGACGACCCGGGCCCTGGTGCGGGGGATCGCCATCGAGGGCGAGGCCCAACTCATCTTCGTCGATACGCCAGGCATTTTCAAACCCAAGCGGCGCCTGGACCGCGCCATGGTCACGTCCGCCTGGGGCGGGGCCGGGGACGCGGATGTCGTCGCCTTCCTGCTCGACGTGCGCCGCGGCGTCGACGAGGAGGCCGAGGCGATCCTGGCCAAGCTGCCGGAGCTCAAGAAGCCGAAGGTCCTGATCCTCAACAAGATCGACCTGATCGAACGCTCGAAGCTTCTGGAACTGGCCGCCGGCCTGAACGAGAAGGTGGATTTCACCCACACCTTCATGATCTCGGCACTGACCGGCAGCGGGATCGACCGGTTGAAGAAAGAGCTTGCCGCCATGATGCCGAAAGGCCCTTGGCTGTATCCCGAGGACCAGATCTCGGATGCGCCCCTGCGGATGCTGGCGGCGGAAATCACCCGGGAGAAGATCTATGAGCGCCTGCACGAGGAGCTGCCCTACCAGTCCACCGTGGAGACGGACCAGTGGCAGCAGCGCCCGGACGGCTCCGTGCGCATCGAGCAGACCGTGTTCGTGGAGCGGGACAGCCAGCGTAAGATCGTGCTCGGCAAGGGCGGCCAGACCATCAAGGCCATCGGTCAGCTGGCCCGCAAGGAAATCGCCGAGATCGCCGAGACGCCGGTCCACCTGTTCATCTTCGTGAAGGTGCGAGAAAACTGGAGCGACGATCCCGAGCGCTACCGGGAGATGGGCCTCGAGTTCCCGCGCGGCTGAGAGGCGCGCGCCCTATCGGAATAGGACCTCGGCGAGCTTGCGGGGCGCCACGGGCTTCTCGCAGCGGACGATTCCGGCATAGCGCTGCGGGATTGCTGCGCCGTCATAGCCTGTTGCGAAGACGAAAGGTACGTTTCGGGCCTGCAGGGCGTCGGCGATGGGAAACGACATCTCTCCGCGCAGGTTCAGGTCGAGCACGGCGGCATCGATCCGATCCGTCGCGGCCACGAGCTTCAGGGCGCCCTCCACGCTCCCGACCGGGCCGATGACGACGGCGCCGCTCTGCTCGAAATAGCCGACCATGTCGTCCGCGATGAAATACTCGTCCTCGACCAGGAGGATATGGTGTCCTTCAAGGGAATGCTTGTCCATCGGGCCTCTCCCTCGAATGCCTGCTCGAGGATGTACTGATCTTACGATACATCTCGACCATTTTCATGCGGTTAATGGTGACGGCCGCCCATCCGGACGAAACAAAGGGGCCCGTAGGCCCCTTTGCGCGAGAGTATCGGTCCGGCGGTCAGCGCTGTCCCTGAAGCAGGGGCGTAATGCGCCGGATGGTGACCCGGCGGTTCTGCCGCTCCGGAGCCTGGGTGTCGATCTTCAGGTACTGCTCGCCGAAGCCCTGGGTGGTCAGGTTTTCGGCCGGGACGCCGTAGGATTGTGTCAGGACCGTCGCCACCGTCTCGGCACGGCGATCCGACAGCGACAGGTTGTCCTCGGGCGAACCGACCGCATCCGTATAGCCCTCCACCAGGAAGATTTCGTTCGGATTCTGGTCGAGCGCCCGCCGGATGGCTTGGCCGATGCCTGTCAGGGCGCCCACCTGGTTCTGCGAGAGCACCCATGAGCCTGTATCGAAGGTGATCGTATCCACGTCGACCCGGCGGACCCGCTCGCGCAGGACCTGGCTCTGACGTACCTCGTCCAGGGAATAGGCTCGGGCGATCGGTTCGACAGGCGGGGCCGTGAAAGCCTCGTAGAGGTCCTCCTGCGAGGCGTCCTCCACCTCGACGATATACTCCTCGCGCGGGATGGTGACCCGCGGCGGCGGCAGGCGAACGATGTCCTCCTCCACGTAGCCGTAGGGTGTGCGCGAGAGGCCTTGTCGGCGGTTTTCGATCAGGATGACTTCGCGACCGGCCGGGTCGCGACGGATGCGGCGCACAAGGTTGCCGTACTCGTCGCGCTCCGTAATCACCTCGACGCCGTCCGACTGGCGGACGACCGTCACGTCCACATCGCCGCGCCGCTGGGTGCGGATATCCGCGCCGCGATAGCTTTCGCGGAAGCGCTCCGTCTCGTTGTGCCGGATGATGAGCTGGTCGCCCTCGCGGATGATCCGGCGGTCGCCGGGCTCCTCGATGATGACACGCCGGCCGCCATCCTCCACGCGCTCCCGGCGTCTGCCGCGCAGATCGTCGATACGCTCGCCGAACTCCCGGTCGCCTACGACGGGCGGCAGGGGACCGGCGCCGGGGTAGGGACGTCCGGGCCCAGCCTGCGGCGGGAAGCCCGGCTGTCCCGGGAACGGCGGTTCGCCAGGACGCGGTCTCGCGACGAGCGGAGCTTGGTTCGGCCCGGCTGGCGGAGCCGCCTGTGGCGCCGGAGGCGGGCCTGCGGGCGGCACGGGCCGTGCCCCAGGAGGCAGAGGACGACCGTCGGGACCGGCCGGGAAGTCGCGCCGAGGGATCGGAGCCGGGCCGCGCGGATCGACCGGGGCCGGCTGGGCCGCAGGGGGGGCCGCCTCGGGGGGCTGCGCCGGCCCGCCGGGCTGGGGACGCCGTGGAACGGGCGCAGGAC